>NZ_AP027912.1:0-3670000 GCF_055378485.1 Phyllobacterium sp. T2-21
TCCAACGCGGGCTCATCCATCTCCGATAAATCTTTCTCCCGAAGGACGTATACGGTATTAGCACACGTTTCCATGCGTTATTCCGTAGAGATGGGTAGATTCCCACGCGTTACTCACCCGTCTGCCGCTCCCCTTGCGGGGCGCTCGACTTGCATGTGTTAAGCCTGCCGCCAGCGTTCGTTCTGAGCCAGGATCAAACTCTCAAGTTGAAAATTTGATATTGGCTATATTGGTCACGCTTGGATCAAAGCCGAAGCCTCAATCCGTTGAATCGACGAGAACATATATACACCTTACATCTGATTGCTCAGACGCATGTAACATCTTCTCTCGAAACGTGTCCGCCAAAGTATCTGTTGAACATCTTCCGATGTTCCGCAGGACCCTGCCGCCCACGTTTCTCTTTCTTCTGTATAAAATTGTCAAAGAACAGACCATGGCAAAAACCACCGTCAACCGGAACCAGCCGGCACCAAGTCCAACCCCGAAAACCAACCGCACGACCACAAGGCCACACCGTCAATCCCTTCGAGACCCTACTCGAAGGATCGTCACTCGCGCAACAATCCGAAAACCACCAGAGAGCTTCCTTTAGGGCGCATTCAGCAACCGCCAGCGGCGCCCCGCCCTCGTTGTGTCGGTATATAGACCCCACCAACCAAAACTGTCAACACGCCTTTTGCGTTTTTTATCAAAAATGTGACACGATTTATCCACAGCCCCGTATTTGCTGGACGAAACGCCGGCAAATAAGCCGCCGAAGCGTATTGTGATGGCTGCGGCCACAAACATGCCGGATTCAAACCCTAGCGCTGGCTCCCGTGCGCGGGTTCATTTCCGGGGATCATGACGGGTATCTCTCTATATAGGCACTCTTCACGATCGGCGCGTTGACAGATGGAAGCTGCGAGGGCAAAACTGCGGCCTTGTTGACTTCGTACCAGTAAATGGCTGGTCGGCACGCGCCGAAAAATCAAATAAGCCTGCATCAATAACGGCGACAGGATCGACACTGAGAAGCATGAAAGAGTACGAGGGGCACTCATCCATCGATCCGGGCAACGAACCGCCGTTGATTACAGACGGGCGTCGCGGCCCGCCCGATCGCCGTGAAATATCGGCACGATGGCTGGCCGGGACCTTTCTGACCGGCATCACCTCCAGTGTATTGATGGGTGTGGCCCTGTTTGCCGCGCTCGATGGCCGCGAACAGCTGGCGACGCCGCCGGAACTGATGGCCCGCACCATCGCCCCTACCGCCAGGGACAACAGCAGCGTGGCCAAGGGCACGCGCGTTGCCGCGACGACGCCGGTCCGCCGCAACCGCGACCGCCGCCGTCTTGATGTCTCCACGGTCTTCAAGGAAGGCGAACGCGACGTCATCCGCTCCACACCGTTCGAATATGTCCGCATCGCGCTTGCCTCTGTCCACAACAGCAACCGCAAATATCCCGGCTTCAACCCGCTGGACGTGTTTGCCGAGGCCAACGAAGGAACCGACCCCACCCCCAAGACCGGCATGATCTACGGCGCCAAGGTGGAAAGTGAAGTCAGCCTGCGCACCGTGGACTTTCCCCTCGCCACCGCACAATTCGATCCGTCCGATGATTTGAGCGCCGACGAAGTGGAAGACGTTGTCCGCAACACCGGCGCGCTGCTGACCGACGGCGCGGTTCAGGTGGCCTCGCTGCACTACGTGGATCCCCTGCGCTTCGGCGCCGACGAGGACCCCTTCAACCTGCGCAATCCGCTTGCGGTCAAGATCATCCAGGAAAATGTCAGCGTCTCGCCCCGGATGGGCGAAGATGCCGAGAGCCATGGCTACTCGGAAGAGCTGATCCCGTTCCGCAACGACAAGGACATCCTCGGCGCCTTCAATGAAGCGGGCTACGAGGACGAGGATGCCAGCGGCATGTCCGAAGCGATCGCGAAACTTCTCAATTCGCCGCGCCTCAAGGGCGGCAGTGTCCTGCGCCTGGGAATTGAGTCGCACGACGGTGTCGACCGGATCATGCGGTCCAGCGTCTACAACGGCACCACGCACATTCTGACCATCGCCCTCAACGACAAAGACCAGTATGTGCCGGCCGACGAGCCGGAGATGACACCGGGATTGCAGCTTGCCTTTGACGACAACCCGCCCGCCTCGCGCCAGCCCGGCGATCTTCCCACGGTCTATGACGGCATTTATCGTGCGGGCATCGCCTATGGCATGACCGACACGATGATCCAGCAGCTGATCCGCATGCTGGCATCCGATGTGGATTTCCAGGCGCAGCTTGCCCCGACCGACCAGCTGGAAGCGTTCTTCTCGCTGCCGGCCGATTCGGAAAGGGCGGGCGACGAATCGGAAATACTCTATGTCGCCGCCAATTTCGGCGGCAATTTGCGCAAATTCTACCGATTCCATTCCGCCGACGGCTCGACCGATTATTATGACGAGAACGGCCGCAGCTCAAAACAGTTCCTGCTGCGCAATCCCGTGCCCAATGGTGTGTTCCGCTCGCCGTTCGGCATGCGCCGCCACCCCATTCTCGGCTATTCCCGCATGCATACGGGCGTCGACTGGTCCGCGCCGCGCGGCACGCCGATCATCGCGGCCGGTAACGGCGTGGTCGAACGCGCCGGCTGGACCAACGGCTATGGCAACCAGACGGTCCTGCGGCATTCCAACGGTTATGAAAGCAGCTATTCGCACCAGAACGCTATTGCGGCCGGTGTGACACCGGGTGCCAAGGTCCGGCAGGGCCAGGTGATCGGCTATCTCGGCTCGACCGGTCTGTCGACCGGTCCGCATCTGCACTATGAAGTCATCGTCAACGGGTCGAAAGTGGACCCGATGCGCATCCGCCTGCCCGGCGGACGGGCGCTTGGCGGCGATGATCTCACCGCCTTCAAGCGCGAGCGCGAGCGCATCGATCAGCTGCTAAAGGAAGATAACGGCAACGCACCCAAGGTTGCCGCCAGCGGCTGACCACAGTCCCAGGTTTTACTCCTGGAACTCCACGGTCACGCCTTTCTGCACCAGCTTCGACAATTCCATCGCGTCCCAATTGGTCAGGCGCACGCAGCCATGGCTGTTGGTCTTGCCGATCTTTGATGGCTCCGGCGTGCCGTGGATGCCATAGGTCGGCTTCGACAGCGCGATCCAGACCGTGCCCACCGGCCCGTTGGGACCAGGCGGGATGGTCAGCACCTTGTTGTTTTCGCCCTGCTTGAAGTTCAGCTTGGGATTGTAGGTATAGTTGGGATTGATCGCGATGCGCTCCACCTGCACGATCCCTGACGGCGACGGCGTATCGGTCGAGCCAATGGTCGCGGGATAGGCCACGATGAGCCGCCCCTCGGCATTATAGCCGCGCACCTGCTTGCGGCCCTTGTCGGCGATGATCTTGGTCACCGAACCGCCGACATTCTGGCCGGGATTGGCAACCTGGATCACCGTGCCGGGACGATTGAAATCCGCACCCGGATTGATTTCCTTCAGGTAAGCCTCATCCATGTGAAAGCGCTCGCCCAGCATCTCTGGAACGGAGGTAAAGGCCATCCGCTCCAGCTGGGCCTTGTGGCTGTAATCCTCGGGGATCGAGGCAACGAAGGGATAGGCCGCATCTTCCGATGTGATCGTATAGGCAACGAAGGCAGGACCGCCCGTCTGTTCGAGCGAGGCATTGATTCCCGCTTCGTTGAGCGGGTCGAATTTCTGGCCGGTCATTTCCTCGAAAGCCGCCACGGCCTTGTCGACATTGCCGCCCTTGCGCCCGTCGATGACGCCGGGCGAAACACCGACCCGGTCGAGGAGCACCTGAATGGCGGCAATCTTGCTCTTGGCACCCTGCCCCTTGGGCAATTGCACGGTGGGCGCCGGATTGGGGTGCGCCGGGATGGCTTCCTGCGATGGTGGCGATGCCAGATTTTCGCCCGGCATTTCCGGATCGATCAGACCGGGAGATGACGGCGCCATATCCGGCTGATTGTTGGCCGGCGGCAGCGGCGCACGCTCGACCGTGCGATAGTCGCGCTCGGACGGTTGCGACGGTTGCCCCCGATACGGGTCGTTCGGGCGATTCGCATAGGGATCTTCGGGAATTGATCCGGTATCGTAGGGATCCTGCGGCGCATCGGGAAAATAGTCGATGCCGCGGCCGTCATTGGCATCATTGCGCGGCTCTTCGACCGAAACAACCCGGCCACGGCGATCCACCGTCACCCGGCGGTTATATTCATCGAAATAAACGCGGTATTCGCCGCGGCGCGGCCGCCGGTCCGATTCGAACAATTGCGCAACAGCAAAGGGCGCCTGATTCGCCTCGGCGCTTACCGTAAGGCTTGCCGCCTGCACGGGGGATATGGTCGCCGATACCGCAGGAATGGCGGCAAAAAGCAATGCAAACACAATCAAATGACGAAACGCCATATTTTCAACTTCCGGTTTCCGCTAACGCACTCTTAAGCATAAATGACCGACTTTCCTGTCTTTATGGTTAATGCGGCGCTTTTATCGTCGCATCTACAGCATGAAGCAGACATGAAAATGGCCGCCATGCGGCGGCCATTCCGATTCTTCGCTTCTTTGCCGGAGCAGGGCTCAGGCGGCTTCGCTCTTGTCCCGATCGGGCGCGGATTTGACCGACCTGAAATTGAGCCGGTCGGAACCCGCGGTGATCTTGACGGTCGAACCATCGAGAATCTCACCGAGCAGAATCTTCTCCGCCAGTGGATCCTGCACCTGCTTCTGGATCACGCGCTTCAATGGCCGTGCACCATAGGCAGGATCATAGCCCTTGTCCGCCAGCCAGTGGGTCGCATCCTCGTCGATCTTGATGATGATCTTCCGATCCGCCAGCAAGGACTGCAGACGCTCCATCTGAATCGCCACAATCGCCCCCATTTCGTTCCGCTTCAGGCGGTGGAACAGGATGATCTCGTCCACGCGGTTGAGGAATTCCGGCCTGAATGAGGCCTTGACCACGTTCATCACGTCCTCGCGGGCGCTTTCCACATCCTGGTCTTCGCGCAGCGCTGTCAGATATTCCGCACCGAGATTGGACGTCATGATGATCAGCGTATTGCGGAAATCCACCGTCCGGCCCTGGCCATCCGTCAGACGTCCATCATCAAGCACCTGCAACAGCACGTTGAACACATCCGGATGCGCCTTTTCGATCTCGTCGAACAGGACAACCTGATAAGGCCTGCGCCGGACCGCTTCCGTCAGCGCTCCGCCTTCCTCATAGCCGACATAACCGGGAGGCGCACCGATCAGACGCGCGACCGAATGCTTCTCCATATATTCGGACATGTCGATGCGAACCATGGCGGTTTCGTCGCTGAACAGGAACGCGGCCAGAGCCTTGGTGAGCTCCGTCTTGCCGACACCGGTCGGTCCGAGGAAAATGAACGAGCCAATCGGCCGGTTCGGATCCTGCAGACCGGCACGGGCACGGCGCACGGCTTTGGAAACGGCCTGAACCGCTTCACCCTGTCCGATGACCCGCTTGGCCAGTTCGTCTTCCATGCGCAACAGCTTTTCACGCTCGCCTTCCAGCATCCGGTCAACCGGGATGCCGGTCCAGCGGGACACAACCTGCGCGATATGGTCGGGCGTGACGATTTCCTCGACCATCGAGGTCGATCCATCCTGCTGCTCGGCCTGCGCCAGCTGCTTTTCCAGCTGCGGGATCGTGCCATAGGCAAGCTCGCCCGCCTTCTGGAATTCGCCATTGCGCTGGGCTGCGGCGAGGGCGTTGCGCGCTTCATCCAGCTGACCTTTCAGGTCGGCCGCATGCCCGAGCTTCTGCTTTTCCGACTGCCAGGTGTTGGTCAGCGCCGTGGACTGCTCCTCAAGTTCGACCAGTTCCTTTTCCAGCCGCTCCAGACGGTCTTTCGATGCATCGTCCTTCTCGACCTTCAGGGCCTCGCGTTCGATCTTCAGCTGCATGATGCGGCGGTCGATTTCGTCGAGTTCTTCCGGCTTGGAATCCACCTGCATCCGCAGGCGCGCCGCGCCTTCGTCAATCAGGTCGATCGCCTTGTCCGGCAGAAAGCGGTCGGTGATATAGCGGTTCGACAGCGTTGCGGCGGCAACCAGGGCCGAATCGGAAATGCGAACCTTGTGGTGCTGTTCGTATTTCTCCTTCAATCCACGCAGGATCGAAATCGTATCCTCGACCGACGGCTCGTCAACAAACACCGGCTGGAACCGCCGGGCCAGTGCCGGGTCCTTTTCCACGTGTTTGCGATACTCGTCGAGTGTCGTCGCGCCAACGCAATGCAGCTCGCCGCGTGCCAGGGCAGGCTTCAGCAGGTTCGATGCATCCATCGACCCTTCGCCCTTGCCGGCGCCGACCAGCGTGTGCATCTCGTCGATGAACAGGATGATGTTGCCATTGGCCGACTGCACTTCGGAAAGCACACCCTTCAGGCGCTCTTCAAACTCGCCGCGATATTTCGCACCGGCGATCAGCGCACCCATGTCGAGCGCCATCAGCTGCTTGTCCTTCAAGGACTCCGGCACGTCGCCATTGACGATGCGCAGCGCCAGCCCTTCGGCGATCGCCGTCTTGCCGACGCCGGGTTCACCGATGAGAACCGGATTGTTCTTGGTACGGCGCGACAGGACCTGGATCGTCCGGCGGATTTCGTCGTCGCGGCCGATAACCGGGTCGAGCTTGCCCGACCGCGCATCGGCGGTCAGGTCGCGCGCATATTTCTTCAAGGCGTCATAGGTGTTTTCAGCGGAAGCCGAATCGGCGGTCCGGCCCTTGCGGATATCGTTGATAACCGCATTGAGGCCCGCGGCGGTCACGCCCGCGCGGCTCAGGATTTCCGATGTCTTTGCCGACTTCTCGATGGCAAGCGCCGTCAGCAGCCGTTCAACCGTGACAAAACTGTCGCCGGCCTTCTTGGCAAGCTCTTCCGCCGTGGCGAAAACCTTGGCAAGCGGCTGGGCAAGATACAGCTGTTCGTTGCCGCCGGTGACTTTCGGCAGCGCATTGAGCGCGGCCTGCAACCCCAGGCGCACATCGGCTATACGCCCGCCCGCCCGCTCGATCAGCGATGCGGCAAGGCCTTCCTCGTCATCGACGAGAACCTTGAGCAAATGCTCCGGTGCAAACTGCTGATTGTTGGAAGAAAGTGCGAAGGTCTGTGCAGACTGGATGAAGCCGCGAACGCGCTCAGTGTATTTTTCAAGATTCATTCTTTGTCTCCTTTTCCCCAGAACCCTGAAGCGGCATCCTGGAGTCTTCTGGTGACGGATCCCCTGCAAGAGGCAGATCCATACGATCAAGGCTCATATGGGAATGCTTTCCTGCGCCCGCAAGATACTCCCAAAGCAGGAATTTGAAAAAAGAAAACGGCGCGGAAACTATTCCGCGCCGTTTGCAAAATCAGGTGCTTGACGTGGGTCAGACGTCGGATTCGACAGCTGCCCGGCGTTTCTTCACTTCGGCCACGATGCTGGCCGGGGAAAGATCATTGGCGGTATCTGGAGCAGCGGCAGCAGGTGCTGCATTTTCCTCGGTTACGCGCGGCTCACGCGGACGCGCCGGCCTGCGGCCGCGCGGTGCCCGGCGTGCCGGCTTTGCTTCGGCCGCGTCCTGGGATTCGCCGGATTCCGCTTCCGTTTCGCCTTCATCGCTGGCGGTGTTCTCTTCGGCAACCGGAGCCTGGTTATACTGCCGGCGCTGCTGATGCGGCTGGCGCTGGCTGACCGGCTCTTCGCCATAGGCAACTTCCGCAGGCGTTCCTTCGATCACCGGCTGCGGTCCGCTGCCATTGATCTGCTGGTGCTGGACCGGACGGTCCTGCTGCTGTTCGTTGCCGTCATCATCGTAGACGCCATCATCGTCCTGGTCATCGCGGTCATCGCGCTGATACTGAACGGGTGCCTGAGCCTGAGCAGCAAGAATGATTCGATTGTAATGTTCGGCGTGCTGGAGATAGTTTTCTGCCATCACGCGATCACCACTGCTCTGTGCGTCGCGCGCCAGAGTGGTGTACTTTTCGGCGACGTGCTGAGCATTTCCCCGGATTTTAACGTCGGGACCGTTGCTCTCGTAGTTACGGGAAAGTGGGTTGGGACCTTTGCGGTTGTTGTTACCGCGTCCGCGCATGCGCCTATTCTGCTGTACTGGCCTCATACTTATCTCTTTTCAGAAAATCAGGGGCGCTCATTTGCTCACCATTTGAGTCAAAAAGCTTCGCTTCTCAAGTGCCGACCTGAAGCGCGCCCCGCGCTTCAATCGCATCCAAAGTTCATAAAACTTTTGTGCTTCCGCTAAAACCATCCCTCCAAGAACAATTCCGAGGAGAAATCAAACACCCGGAAAATTCCGTATCAATCTCTTGATAGGCAAAACCAGACTTGTTCGGTTTAGAGCGGTGACTGGAAACTAGCCGCCTTCGCGACAAATTCCAAGCCTTTTTTCAATAATTTTACAGCTTCATGAACAACATTGCTCTTTCGTGCCCGGCGATATCCGTCTGCAGACCCTTCAAGGCGAAGCCTGATCTTGCAAAAATCGTCTCGACATCCGTCCGCTGATCATAGCCGATTTCCACGGCAATTGCGCCGTTCACGCGCAGATGCCTGTCCGCCTGTTCCGCAATGATGCGATAGGGCTTAAGGCCATCCGCGCCGCCATCCAGCGCCAGAACCGGATCGTGCATTGCCACTTCGGGCTGCAAATCCACTATGTCTTTCGACCGGATATAGGGCGGATTGGAAATTATCATGTCAAATCCGCCAGTTACCTCAGCAAACCAGTTGGAATGCAGCACGGCGAACCGATTGGACACACCATTGAAATGGGCATTGTCGCGCGCCGTTACAAGAGCGCCCGGCGCAATATCCACGCCGATGGCCCGAAGATGCGGGACCTGACCCAGCAAGGCAATGGCGATGGCGCCTGTGCCCGTTCCAAGATCGATGAGATCGGCAACGCCATTCTCCGCCACGCGTTGCTGCAGGAATGGCAGGGCAAGTTCGACCAGCGCTTCCGTGTCGGGCCGAGGCTCCAGCGTATCGGCGGACAGTGAAAATTCCAGCCCGAAAAAGGCGCGCCGGCCAATGATCCGGTGCACTGATTCGCCGTTGATTCGCCGGTTAAGCACCGCGTCGAGCCGGGTCAGGAGGTCCGCCGCCACCTCATTGTGCGGATTGCGGATCGTTTCAAGCCGGTCAAAGCCGGTGATCCATTCAACCAGAAGGCGCGCATCAAGCTCCGCATTTTCAATGCCAGCTTTGATGAGGACAGAACGGGCCTGAATGTGGACGTCAGCAAGGCGCGAACCACCTTCAATCATGCCGTCAGTACCCGTCATTCATCTGGGCGAGAAGAGCTGTCTGATGGTCGGAAATCAGCGCCCCGATCAGCTCGTCCAGATCGCCTTCCATGATGCGGTCGAGCTTGTACAGCGTCAGGTTGATGCGATGGTCGGTGACGCGGCCCTGCGGAAAATTATAGGTGCGGATGCGCTCCGAACGGTCGCCGGAGCCAACCTGGCTGCGCCGCGCTTCCGAACGCTCGCTGTCGGCCTTCTGCCGCTGCATGTCAAACAGCCTGGACCGCAGCACCTGCATGGCGCGGGCACGGTTCTGGTGCTGGGATTTTTCTGCCTGCACCACGACGATGCCCGAAGGGATATGCGTGATGCGCACTGCCGAGTCCGTCGTGTTGACGTGCTGGCCGCCCGAACCCGACGCGCGCATCGTGTCGATGCGGATATCTTCGGCGCGAATATCGATATCGATTTCCTCGGCCTCCGGCAGAACGGCAACGGTGGCGGCGGAGGTGTGGATCCGGCCGCTTGCTTCCGTATCCGGCACGCGCTGCACCCGGTGCACGCCCGACTCGAATTTCAGCTTGGCAAAAACCCCCCTGCCCGAAACCATGGCGATCACTTCCTTGTAGCCGCCGGCTTCGCCATCGCTGGCCGAAATCAGCTCGACCCGCCAGCCGTTGGCCGACGCATAGCGTTCATACATGCGGAAGAGGTCGCCGCCGAACAGCGCAGCTTCCGAGCCGCCCGTTCCCGCCCGGATTTCCAGAATGGCATTGCGCTCGTCGGCGACATCCTTCGGCAGGAGCAGAACCTGAATGTCCTGTTCCAGCGCTTCGATACGTTCGTTGATATCAGGCAGCTCCGCCTCGGCGAGATCGCGCATATCCTTGTCGGTCGCCGCATCGTTGAGCATGGATTTCAGATCGTCAGCTTCGCTGCGCGATGCCAGCAGATCGCGAATCCTGGCAACCACCGGTTCCAGCTCGGAATATTCCGATGCGAGCTTCACATAGGTGTCGGAATCCGGATTGCTCGCCATCTGCGTTTCAATCATGGAAAACCGCTTCAGCAGCTGATCCATACGATCCTGCGGAATGGACATCATTTTAGTTCATTACCTCTGCAGATTTCACAGCGCAACGCCTGTTCGCTCTGCGAATTTGTTCAGGACATGCCGCAGCGAACCGGTGTCGCCGTGATTGTCGATGGCATCGGTCAGCTGCGCATGCAATTCACCGACATCGAGTGTACCCAGCATCGCCTTGATCGGACCGATGGACGCCGGCGACATGGAAATGGAGCGGAAACCCAGCGCGATGAGGGCCATGGCCGAAAGCGGCTTGCCGGCCATTTCCCCGCACAGCGTCACGTCCGTGTTGTTGCGCACGCCTGCCTGCGCGATCTGGCGCAGCACCCGCAGGAACGGCACCGACAGATTGTCAAACCGGTCGGTGATCATCGAGTTGCCGCGATCAACCGCCATGACGAACTGGAACAGATCGTTGGAGCCGACCGAAACGAAATCCACCACCGACATCAGTTCGTCGAGCTGCCAGAGCAGCGACGGCACCTCGACCATTGCACCGATCTTCACCCGCGTCGGCAGGTTGTGGGCAAAGCGCGAGAGGTGCTGCACTTCACGATTGATCAGTTCGCTCGCCTTGCGCACCTCAGCCACTTCCGTGACCATCGGAATCATCAGGCGCAATTCACGCCCGCCGGCTGCCTTCAGCAGGGCGCGCACCTGTGTGCGCAGCAGGCCCGGACGGTCGAGCGTCAGACGGATCGCCCGCCAGCCCATCGCCGGGTTTTCCTCATTCACATTGCTGCGGAAATAGGGAAGCACCTTGTCGCCGCCGATATCGAGCGTGCGGAATGTCACCGGCCGGTCGCCCGCCGCATCGAGCACCGAACGGTAAAGCCGCTCCTGCTGCTCGGCCCGCGGGAAGGTCGACGCCACCATGAATTGCAGCTCCGTGCGGAACAGGCCAATGCCTGCCGCCCCGGCTTCGGTCAGCTGCGGCAAGTCCACGAGCAGCCCGGCATTCATCAGCAGCGAAATCGGCACGCCGTCCTTGGTCACCGAAGGCTTGTCGCGCAATTCGCGGTAGAGCGCCTGCCGCTTGGCGCGGAACTTGACCTTCTCCGAATAGGCCGCCTCGACATCCGCCTGCGGGCGCAAATGCACCCTGCCGTCATCGCCATCAACAATGACCGCATCATTGTTTTCCGCCATGGACACGACGCCCTTGACCTGGCCGGCGACGGGAATACCCATGGCGCGGGCCACGATCACCACATGGCTGGTCGCCGCACCGTCTTCCAGAACCAGGCCGCGCAGGCGTTCGCGCGGATAATCCAGGAGTTCGGCAGCGCCCATCGACCGGGCAATGATGATGGCATCCTTGGCCAGCGAACCGGCCATGGTCTTCACGTCGCGGCCCATCAGCTGGCGCAACAACCGGTTGGCAAGATCGTCGAAATCGCTGAGCCGTTCGCGCATGTACGGGTCGGTCAGATGCATCATCCGCGCGCGGGTGTCACTCTGGACCTTCTCCACGGCCGCCTCTGCCGTCAGGCCATTGCGGATTGCCTCTTCGAGACGCCGCACCCAGCCGGTGTCATGCGCGAACATGCGATAGGCTTCCAGCACTTCGCGGTGTTCGCCTTCAAACGCCACATCGCGGCGCGACAGCATGTCATCGATGGAAATGCGCAGCGAACCCAGCGACGTTTCAAGCCGGTCGATTTCCGTATCGATGTTTTCGTTGAACAGATTGGTGACGACGATGCGCGGCTCGTGCAGCACGACATGGCCAAGACCGACACCATCATTGAAGGCGCTGCCGGAAAAGCTCATGGGCTTGCCGAGATCCAGCTCGACACCCGGCCGCGCCAGTCGGGTCAGGCTGCCCGCGGCGACCATTTCCGCCAGGACCATTGCCGTGGTTTCGAGCGCTTCGACTTCATCCTCGCGGTAGACGCGCTTGGTCCGGTTCTGCACGACGAGAACGCCGAGCGTCCGCCCGGCCCGCAGGATCGGCACGCCGAGGAAGGAATTGTAGATTTCTTCGCCCGTTTCCGGCAGGTAGGCAAAGGCCGGATGCGTCTGGGCGTCCGTCAGGTTGAGCGGCCGGGCGCTCGAGGCGATCGTACCGACAAGACCCTGGCCAAGCCGCAACTGCGCCAAGTGAACCGCGGAAGGATTCAAACCCTCGGTTGCATAGAGTTCGAGAACACCGTCCGAGCGCAGGACGTAGAACGAGCACACTTCCGCAACCATGTTCTGCGCGATTTCGCGAACGATCCGGTCAAGCCTCTCCTGCGGCTCAAGAGCCTCCGCCATCAATTCGCGGAGACGCTTCAGCATGACACGAGGACCTGATATCTGCTCGCGCGTGGGCACCCATCTGCTCCATATTATTATTGGCAAGACCTGAATGGTCTTGCCAATCAACTCTTTGATTCATCATGTCAGTCGAGACGTTCACCGACAAACAGAATCTCTGTCTTAGACGGTAAATTAATGCTTATCCAGACCGTAGACAGAATGCAAAGTCCGAACCGCAAGTTCCGCATAGGGACCGTCGATCAGAATGGAAATCTTGATTTCCGACGTGGTGATGGCGCGAATGTTGATGCCCTTGTCCGCCAATGCGCGGAATGCGGTTGCCGCAACGCCCGCGTGGCTTCGCATACCGATGCCGATCACCGAGACCTTGACCATGCCGGCTTCCGACTGGATGATGTCACAACCGATCTCTGCTTTGACCTTTTCCAGAACAGCCAGCGCCTTGTCGAGATCGCCCGAGGGAACCGTAAAGGTCATGTCGGTTTTCGATCCGTCCTCGGAGATGTTCTGCACGATCATGTCGACATTGATGTGCGCTTCGGCCAGCGGGCCGAAAATGCCGGCGGAAATACCGGGACGGTCTGCAACACGGCGCAAGGAAATCTGAGCTTCGTCCTTGGCGTAGGCAATTCCTGTTACAACCTGCTGTTCCACGATTTCTTCCTCGTCGCAAATAAGTGTACCGGGCGGATTGATCAGATCACCCATGCCCGGCGCATCGGGGTCTTCGAAACTGGATCGCACAAATGTGCGCACTTTGTGCACCATCGCAAGCTCGACGGACCGCACCTGCAGAACTTTCGCCCCAAGGGACGCCATCTCGAGCATTTCTTCAAACGAAATGCGTGACAGCCGGCGGGCCTTCGGTTCGACACGCGGATCGGTGGTGTAGACGCCATCGACATCTGTGTAGATGTCGCAACGGTCTGCCTTGACCGAGGCGGCGATCGCCACGGCGCTCGTATCCGAACCGCCACGGCCGAGCGTCGAAATGCGGTTATCCGGGCCAATGCCCTGGAAACCGGCGATAACGGCAACCTGGCCTTCCTTGAAACGTTCGATCAGGAAAGAGCCGTCAATGTCGATGATGCGTGCCGCGCCATGGGCATTGTCCGTCTTGATCGGAATCTGCCAGCCTTGCCAGGACCGTGCATGCACGCCCATGTGCTGCAGGGCAACCGCAAGCAATCCCGCCGTCACCTGCTCGCCGGAGGCGACAATGGCATCGTATTCGCGGGCATCGTGCATCGGCGAGGTCTGGCGGGTCCAGGCGACGAGCTCGTTGGTTTTCCCTGCCATTGCGGAAACGACGACCGCGACTTCGTGCCCTGCATCAACTTCACGTTTGACATGCCGGGCCACATTACGGATGCGGTCGATATCGGCCACCGAAGTGCCGCCGAATTTCATCACAATGCGTGCCATGGGAAATACCGTTCTGGAAAGGCTTGAAAATGGGATCGAAAACGATCCGCCCTGTCGAAAGCGGAGCGCGGTTTCCCATAACGAAATTATGACGCAACTGCAAGAACGCGAGATCAAGCCCGTCAGGTTTTTGGACGCAGCCTGTCGTTGAAGGTCAATCTTAGTCCTCGGACAAAAGAAACGTGAAATTCAATCGCGATTCTGCAAGAGATCGGCGGTAATGTCGCGCCCACCATAGAAAACGCCCAAGATCAGCACACTGTCCGATGTCACCGCAAACGCGATACTGACGCTGCGCCTGTACCCGATGATGCGCACGCCCGCCATGATATCGTCCCGAATGCTACCGCGCTTGGGAAAGGTCGCCAGCCCAAGACAACAGTCCCGAATGCCGGCCAGAAACGCTTGCACACGCTCCGGATTGGCATTGGCACGGATATAGTCGTAAAGTTCAACCAGTTCCTGCTCGGCCCGTGGATGAAATACGACCTTGTAATCCATGGGCTACCTGGCTTTCATGCCACGGCCCCGTGCCTCGAGAGCAGCGAACACTTTCTCGGCAGGAATGCCCATGGCCGGATCCTTCTGCAGTTCCTCCAGACGATTGGGAATTTCCTTGCGCAGCCAGTTTTCCCGCGCCTCTTCAAAATCTTCCAGCATACGCAGACCTGCCCGCACAACCTCACTGGCATTGTTATAGCGACCGGTCTCGAGCTGTTTCTTGATGAAACGCTCATAATGGTCCCCGAGTGCAATGCTTGTCATGGCATCCATTCCTCAACGCTGTTGCGACCATAATAGGCGCATCATTTGATAACAATAGATACTAATGGATAACATATAGGCCCGGGAAGCGGAATTTGCGTCTTGACATTTTTTGCCGGAAGGGGCCACTCCAAAGGCAGCAAAAAGGACGTTGCCATGACCGAAGCCCAACGCAGCACGATCGATGCCGCCGAAGTAGACCGTTTTTCGCGCATGGCGGCCGAGTGGTGGAATCCGCAGGGCAAGTTCCGCCCCCTGCACAAGTTCAATCCGACGCGCCTCGCCTACATCAAGGAAAAGGTCTGTGCCCATTACGGTATCGATCCGAACAGCCCACGGCCGTTTGCCGGCCTGCGCCTGCTCGACATCGGCTGCGGCGGCGGCCTGCTGTGCGAACCGATGGCGCGGCTGGGTGCCGCCGTTGTCGGCGCCGACGCCAGCGAGACCAACATCGAAGTGGCCAAAATTCATGCTGCCCAGAGCGGCCTGGATATCGATTACCGTGCCACGACAGCCGAAGCGCTGGCGGAAGCCGGGGAGCAATTCGATATCGTCCTGAACATGGAAGTGGTCGAGCATGTCGCCGATGTGGAGCTTTACCTCACCGCCTGTGCACAGATGGTCAAGCCGGGTGGCGTGACCTTTGTCGCCACCATCAACCGCACGTTGAAAGCGCTCGGCCTTGCCATTTTCGGCGCCGAATATGTCCTGCGCTGGCTGCCGCGCGGCACCCACCAGTACGAGAAGCTGGTGCGTCCGGAAGAGCTTGAGGGACCGCTGACACAGGCCGGGCTCGAAATCACGGAGAAGGTCGGCGTCACCTACAATCCGCTCGCCGACAGCTGGAACCGTTCGACCGATACCGACGTCAACTACATGGTGCTGGCAATCAGGCCGTAGCCTTCGTCATCATCCGCTGCGCCTTGGTCGTCATCAGCACGCCGATGGTGATGATGACCGCCCCGGCCCACGTCGCCAGCTGGTAGCTTTCGCCGAGGAACAGCGTTCCGGCGATCAGCGCCACCGCAGCGCCGACATAGCCGATCTGGCTGAGGTAAACCGGGCCGCCGACGGCCTGCAGACGGAAATACAGCGCAAACATGCAGGTGGAAGCGAGAACCTGCGCCACCACCAGCCACGGCACATTGCCAAGCGGCCCGACGGCAAAACTGCCGCTGGCGTAGAAAATAACCGGAATCAGCAACAGGGCTGTCGTCAGGTGGCTGCCCGCCGCAAGCTCGGTCGGATCGGCACCTTGCGGCCAGTCGACGGTACGGTAGACGTTGCCGAGCGCCAGCAGGACCGGAATGAGCAGGCCGACGACAACCCAGAACGGTTCGGCCGGCTGTCCCACCTGCCCCCTGGTGAAGCCGACGAGCACCGCCCCGGCAAATCCCGTAAGAATGCCGAGCAATCCCAGCATATTCGGCCGCTTGATCTTGAAGAGCATCGACAGCAACAGGGTGAAGACGGGCGAGAGCGTATACATGATGCCGGTAAAGCCTGACCCGAGATGCGGAATGGCCGACAGCGTCATCAGATTGGGGATGGCATAGGAAATCAGCGCCGTCACGAGATAATACCGCGCCATGCGCCCGTTGAGCAGCGGCCGCTTCCCCATGGCCAGAAACGCCAGCAGGAGCACGACGCCAGCACCCGTCGAAATCACGAAGGCCCAGACCGCCGGGGTTATTCCGGCGCCAAAGGCCAGCTTGCCGAACGGCAGCGTCAATCCGAGGAAGGCGCCGGTCAGGACGAGCAGCGCGGGAGCGGAATTCAGAAATGGCATGGATGCATCCGGCAGGACTGTGAAGACTGCGGCAGCTTAGCCGTTCGCGTTAAAGTGGCAAGGTCAATTGTGGTCTTCAGGGAAGGTCGGCAAAGGCATGATGTCGACGCCGTCTTCCAGCAGCGACTGCACCTCCTCGCCCGAGGCTTCGCCGTAAATCCCGCGCTGGTCCGCTTCGCCGAAATGGATCTTTCGCGCTTCCTCGGCAAAATCAGCGCCGACATAATCGGCATTCTCGCGCACCTTCCGCGCGACTTCCTTCAGCTCGCTGACCATTTTGCTCATGGCAACGGCCATCTTCTCCTTCTGCCGTGCCGTGGTCACGGAAGGAGCCATCAGCGCCTTTTCCACCTTGTG
Source organism: Phyllobacterium sp. T2-21 (assembly GCF_055378485.1). NCBI lineage: Bacteria > Pseudomonadati > Pseudomonadota > Alphaproteobacteria > Hyphomicrobiales > Phyllobacteriaceae > Phyllobacterium > Phyllobacterium sp. T2-21. The sequence continues at coordinate 16,977 of NZ_AP027912.1, forward strand.
CGAACCGCAGACCGGACACGTGACCAGCCGCTTCTTCGACTGGTCGTCGAAATCATCATTGCTGCGGAACCACCCTTCGAATTCGTGGTCCTGCGCGCAGTGAAGGGAAAAGCGGATCATGACGCGGCCGATTGCCTCTCGCTCTGGCCGTCATCCGACTGAATGACCAGACCAAACGGGCGGGCATTTTTAAGATTGGGGACCTTCGACCGGGCCGCCGCACTCAGGGAGGGATCGATATCGGCGACGATCACGGCCGGGTCCGCGTGGCTGGCTTCCGCCAGAACCTCGCCCCACGGCGCAACGATGATCGAATGACCGAAGGTTTCGCGGCCATCCTCATGCACGCCGCCCTGCGCCGCCGAAATGACAAAGGCACCGTTCTCGATGGCGCGGGCGCGCTGCAGGACATGCCAGTGCGCCTCGCCTGTCTGGCGCGTGAATGCCGCCGGAGCCGTCAGAACGGAGGCACCGGCCAGGGCCTGTGCGCGGAACAGCTGCGGGAAGCGCACATCGTAGCAGATGGCAAAACCCAGCCGCGCAAAGGGCAGCGTGGCAACGACGGAATCCGCACCAGGTGCGTAAACAGCCGACTCGCGCCAGCTCTCGCCATTGTCGAGATCGACGTCGAACATGTGGATCTTGTCATAGCGGGTGATGATCTTGCCATCCGGTCCGAACAGAAAGGCGCGGTTGGCGATCTTGCCGTCTTCGCGGGCAATGGCGGTCGAGCCGATATGCAGGTGAATGCCGTGTTCTGCCGCCAGTTCCGACGCGGTGCGCACGATGACGTCGTCCTCTTCCGCGCGCAGAACATCGGCGAGCGCCTTGCGGTCGCGCTGCAGCGCGCCCGTCATTTCAGGCGTCTGCACGTAGACGGCGCCTTGGCCGACCGCGTCGGCCACATAACCGGCAAGATCGTTCGCATTGCGCTGGGGATCAACGCCGGAGCGCATCTGGATGGCCGCTGCACGAAATGAGCTCATTGTCCGTTCCTTACGCCAGTGCGCCGGTCTTCAGCAGCGGGTCAAGACGCCCCTGCTGTTCAAGCGCATAAAGGTCATCGCAACCGCCGACATGCACGGCGCCAATGAAAATCTGCGGAAAGGTCGTGCGCCCATTGGCGCGCGCCAGCATGGCTTGCCGCGCATCGGGTTGCGCCGTTGCATTGTGTTCGACAAAAGCCACGCCCTTCTTGTCCAGAAGGCCCTTGGCAGCCGTGCAATAACCGCAGCCATCGCGCGTATAGATTGTGACATCAACCATCATCATACTCCACTATAAAGTCTATATAGGCGTCCGCAATCAAAGCGCAAAGACCCGTTTTTTCCGCAAAACAACTGTTAGACAGATAATTCTTTCGACAGAACCCGTGCAAAGGTCAAGACATCGACGCTGGAAGCGCCGCCGCGCAGCAGAGCGCGGGTTGCAGCCTTCACCGTTGCGCCGGTCGTATAGACATCATCGATCAGGAGAACCCTGCGTCCGCGCACCCTGATATCCTGGTTATCCGGCACCTTGAACGCGCCCCTGACGTTTACCGCGCGTTCCGCGGCGCCAAGCCCGACCTGCTGCCGCGTCGGCTTGACCCGTTTCAGGGCGCCGGGCTCGAACGGCTTGCCGCTGATCCCGCTGAGATGGCGGGCAAGTTCGGCGGACTGGTTGAACCGGCGCAGCCAGAACCGCCGCGCATGCAGGGGCACCGGCACGATGACATCGCATTCGGCCAGCAGTTCGCTGCCGGCCCGCGCCATCCACCGGGCCATCCAGGGGCCAAGGTCGGTCCGGTCGCTGTATTTCAGCCGGCGCACCATGGTGCTGATCGCCCCCTCATGGACGGCAACCGACCGCGCACGGCGGAACGGCGGCGGATCGGCGATTGCCTCGGCCGAGAGAATTTCCGCGCCGAGATCATGGCTGAAGGGAATGCCGAGCACCGGACAATAGGGCTTTTCGATAAAGCGGACTTTTGACCAGCAGGCCGCGCAAAGGCTGCCCGGCTCGCAGACAAGGCTCTGGCATTCCGCACAAACCGGCGGAAACAGCAGCATGAACAGGCGATTTGTCACGATGCGCGCAAAAGCGCGGGCGGTTTCCATTGCAATTCCATCCGGGGCGACGCATTTAGCGGGAAGAACTATACATTGATCAGAGAAATTCGGAATGGATCAGCACAGGATCTTCGATCGGAATTTGCTTCAGCAAAGGCGCCTGCGCGCGCTTCGCCAGCACGGGATGACGGGCGATTTCCTGCTTGCCCGTGCCGCCGATGATCTGGAAGAGCGCCTGTCCGCCGTCGAACGCAGTTTCGACGTCGCCGTCGATCTTGCCAGTCACACCGGACTGGCAGCCAAGGCAATCGAACGTTCCGGCAAGGCCGGCAGCATCATCCGCATCGAACAGGATGCCCGTTTTCTCGATGCGGCGTTTCCCTCCGTCGTTGCCGATGAGGAAATGCTGCCCCTGAAACCGGCGGGTGCCGGACTGATCGTTTCGCTGCTGTCGCTGCACCTGACCAACGATACACCCGGCACGCTGCTGCAGATCAGGCGCGCGCTCAAGCCGGATGGCCTGTTCCTCGGCGCCATGGCCGGCGAGGCCACCCTGTCGGAGCTGCGTGAGGTTCTGCTGGCCGCCGAAAGCGAAATCAGCGGCGGGGCGTCGCCGCGCGTTGCGCCCTTTGCCGATGTGCGCGATGTCGGCGGCCTGTTGCAGCGCGCGGGTTTCACCCTGCCGGTGACCGATATCGAAACCTACACGGTACGCTACGATTCTCTGTTCGCGCTGATGCGCGATCTGCGGGCCATGGGCATGCAGAACATTCTCTTCGGGCGGTCGCGCAAGCCGCTGACCCGCCGCTTCTTCCTGCGGGCGGCTGAAATCTATGCGGAGCGCTTCAGCGATCCGGATGGCCGGATCCGGGCAACCTTCTCATTTATCTGGATGTCGGGCTGGGCGGCGCATGAATCGCAGCAGAAGCCATTGAAACCCGGCTCCGCCAAGGCGTCGCTCGCCGATTTCCTTAAAGACGTCGAAGCCTTGGAAAAGAAATAGCCGGCAGTCTCAGCAGTCGCCGCTTTTGCTGCCGTTGCTGTTGAAGATACAGACGGAATCAGGAGATTTCTGCAAAACGCTGCGGCGGATCGTGTATTCAGACGGCGCCGCCTTCTTGATCGAGCCGGTCGACATCGTGTCGATGGATCGGCTCGACGCGTAGTCCACCACGGATTTCGACTTGCGGTCGGCAAGCGGCGCAACAACCAGTGCGAGTGCGATTGCAGCAGAACCGAACAAAAGGGTTATGCGCAAGATGCCAGTTCCCGCACCCAGGAATGTCCTGGTCTGCGCTGCAGCCTCGTCGAGATTGTCGAATTTATACCCCATGCACCACCTGGAAAAATTGATCCGTCCTTGATTAAAAGTCGCCCATTCGCGTGAAGGATCGATTAACGATTTGGGTTAATTTGACGGTGATGAAATCTTAACCACGATTTGCTGTCAGAGGAGGTCGATCAGGAACGGGATCAGCGGGATATCGGCTGGCGGCATCGGGTAGTCGCGCATGTCTTTCGGCCGCACCCATTTCAGTGCCTGGCCTTCCATGGAGCGCGGAATACCCTCATAGCGGCGGCAGATGAACAGCGGCATCAGCAGATGGAATGTCTCATAGGTGAAACTGGCAAAGGTCAGCGGCGCCAGGCATGCCGGCTTGACTGTGATTCCCAGTTCTTCCCGCAGTTCGCGGATCAGGCTTTCCTCCGGTGTTTCGCCCGGCTCCACCTTGCCGCCGGGAAACTCCCACAGGCCGGCCAGCGACTTGCCCTCTGGCCGCTGGGTCAGCAACACCCGCCCGTCGGCATCGACGAGCGCACAGGCCGTTACAAGCAGGATGGGGTGTTTGGGTGTATCGCTCATGCGTCTGGCGCCTGCCGGTAAGCGTAACGGTATGCCTCGGCAAAGCCGATCTTCTCATAAAGTGCAATGGCACCGGCGTTGTCGGCTTCCACCTGCAGCCAGCCCCGCTTGGCGCCATGCTGCGCGGCCCACTTGATGGCCGATTTGACGATCATCCGCCCATGCCCCTTGCGGCGGCTCGCCGCCAGCGTGCCGATGTTGAACAGCCCTGCCAGCAGACCGTCCTGCACGCAGATCGCCGTCGAAACCGGCTCGCCATCCTCTTCGACGACAAAGAGGCCCTTGGCCGGACGAATGGCATTGATTACCTCGATCAGGCCGGGCTTGGCCGACGGATTTTCCTGCTGCACTGCGACCGCGGCATCGACGTACCGGCCGGTATCGCGCAGGGGAATCTGGTCGATGGCATCGGACAGATCGATGTTTCCGAGATCCGCCACCATGACGAGGGACTCATCAAAGCGCGACCAGCCCGACGCATCGAGATAGGCATCCAGCGCCGCGGGCGCGAGCGGCGACAGGCGAAACACCGGCGGACGGCCATAGGCGAGCAAACGTTGAACAGCGCGGGCAACACGCTGTTCCATATTGTCCGTGTCGCCCGGATCGAGCGGATTGACCGAGTTCAGGCGTTTGGACGGGTGGCACGCCGTCATGCGGATCGCCCAGCTGCCGTCGTAGTGAACCGACGCGGCTGGCCAGGCCCTGAACCCGACAGCCTCGATCTGCCGGATCTGGGCCAGCGGCATCGTGCTCCGATCCAAATCCATCAGCTGCGGTAATCGCCGTTGATCGTCACATATTCCTTGGTGAGGTCGCAGGTCCAGACCGTGGCCTTGCCCTTGCCGAGCCCGATATCGACCTTGACGGCAATATCCTCGTTTTTCATGTAGTCGGATGTCGCGGCTTCCGAATAGTCCGGATCGCGCTCGCCATGGCGGGCAACGCGGATATCGCCGAACCAGATGGCAAGACGGTCACGGTCCGCCGGCTCGCCGGCCTTGCCGACCGCCATGACGATGCGGCCCCAATTGGCGTCTTCGCCGGCCGCCGCCGTCTTGACCAGCGGCGAATTGGCGATCGACAGGGCGATACGCTTGGCCGAACGCGAGGACGTCGCGCCCGTCACGGTGATCTCGAGCATCTTGCGCGCGCCCTCGCCGTCGCGCACGACCTGCAGGGCCAGGTTTTTCAGTACGCGGTCGAGTGCCTTGGCAAAGGCTTTCAGGCGCTTGTCCTTTTCCTTCGTCACCGGTTCCGCCCCGCGTTCGGCAGCGGTGCCCGTCGCGAACAGCAGCAATGTATCGGATGTCGAGGTGTCGCTGTCGACCGTCACGGAGTTGAAGCTCTTGCCCACCGACTTGGACAGGAGTTTCTGCAGGATATCGGAGGCGATCGGCGCATCCGTCGCCACGAAGGACAGCATCGTTGCCATGTCGGGCGCGATCATGCCCGCGCCCTTGGCGATACCGTTGATGGTCACCGGCACACCGCCAAGCAGGACGGTTTCGGTTGCAACCTTAGGGAATGTATCGGTTGTCATGATGGCGCTGGCCGCGTCCTGCCAGCGTTCGGACGTGGCGCTCCTGGCCATATCCTCGAGCAGGTGGCTGAACTTGCCGGCATCCAGCGGTTCGCCGATGACACCGGTGGAGGCGAGAAACACTTCGCCGGGCTTGCAGCCGATTGCCTTGGCGGCGGCGGCCGCCGTCGCCTTGGTCGACTCGCGGCCCTTCTTGCCGGTGAAGGCGTTGGCATTGCCGGAATTGACGACAACCGCGCGGGCCTTGCCGCCGCTCAGGCTGTCACGGCAGAAATCCACCGCCGCTGACGGGCATTTGGACCGGGTAAACACACCGGCTACCGCCACCGGCTTGTCGAATACGATCAGGAGAACGTCCGTTCGGCCCTTATATTTGATTCCCGCTTCGGCGGTCGCGATCCGGACGCCGCGAATTTCGGGCATGGCCGGGACATGTTTGGGAGCCAGGGGAGAGACAGACGTGGACATCGGTTACCTCGAAAAGGTGTTTGACAAGGTTCAGTGCGGAGGCATTTTCAAAGGGGTCAAGGCCCGGGACCGAAATCCCGGGCTAGTGGAACGAATTTGACATTCGCACCCCATTTCACATCACGCGGAGCATGCGAATGTCAAATTCAAAGTTCCACTAGAATCTTATCGTTGCTAGTGGTCCTTTGATTCTGACATTTGCCTGAACGCCTGTATCGACGGGATGCAAATGTCAGAATCGGACCACTGGGATATTACTGTTCCTGGGCGTCCGTAGCAGCCTTCATGGCCTTTTCGGTTTCCGGATCGGTGTACTGGATCTTCAGGTCGGCGCGTTCCTTCTTGACCAGCTCGACATAGCGTTCACGGATGAGAATCGACTTCACCTGATCTTTGACCTGATCGAACGCCGGCGGCTGCTGCACGCGCTTGTCTTCCAGCTTGATGACATGGAAGCCGAACTGTGTCTGGACCGGTTCCTTGGTGTATTTGCCGACATCCAGCGCCATTGCCGCCTTTTCGAATTCCGGGACCATCTGTCCGGCGGAGAAATAGCCGAGATCGCCGCCCTGTGCTGCCGATCCGTCGGTCGACTTTGCCTTGGCAACGTCTTCGAAGGAAGCGCCGCCGTCGAGCTGCTTGATGATCGCTTCGGCTTCTTCCTTGGTCTTGACCAGGATATGACGGGCGCGAACTTCGTTCTGCGGCGGCATTGCTGCCATTTCCTTGTCATAGCGGGCACGCACATCGGCATCGGTGATCTTGTCGACAACCTGCTGCTTGAAGAAATCATTGTGCAGGGCACGATCCTTCAGGAACTGCATGCGTGCCTTGAATTCCGGCGTGGCATCCAGCTTCTCGGCTTCCGCCTTGGCGGCCAGGGCCTTGATGTCGATGATGGCGGCCAGAGCGGCCAAACGACGCTGTTCGTCCGGAAGACGGGCGAACTGCGGATCGAGATCGGCGGAAATCTGGTCGACGTCTTTGGAGGTGATCTTGTCGCCATTGATCGTGGCCAGCACCTTGTTCGGATCGGCCTTGACGGCATCCGCCTTGGCGGCATCCGGTTTTGCAGCACCGGCTTTACCGGCATCCTGGGCCATGGCCACGGAGGAAACACCGGTCAAAAACACAGCAGCAGTCATGAATGAAAGGGTTTTACGCAATTGGTTCATAGGTCAATTTCTCCTTAGGAGGACCGGTACGGGCTATGATTACGGCAGAATTTTGCCTTGACGAAGCGATCAACTGCGTGCTGCTTCAACATTGACATCATTCGAGCCCCCTCTTATCTGTCCATCGGCTTTGCGTCCAGATAGCTTGGCAACAGATAGGCTTATACATTTGACTCAGTGTCCGTATTGTATCAGGCATTCTCCATGCCGGGCTTCGGACCCTAAAAGCTAGGTTTTCCTAGCGAAACGAACAAGAGAGGACCAGGGATGGTCAGTTTCGGCGGCCTCGCCCGCAAGATTTTCGGCTCTTCCAATGAGCGCCGTGTCAAAGGCTTCAAGCCGCGCGTTGAACAGATCAATGCGCTCGAAGCTGAAATGTCGTCACTCACTGACGAGGAATTGAAGGCAAAGACGGTGGAATTCCGTGCAAGCCTTGCCAGCGGAACCAAGCTTGACGATCTGCTCGTGCCGGCCTTCGCCGTTGTGCGTGAAGCGGCCAAGCGTGTTCTCGGCATGCGCCCCTTCGACGTGCAGCTCATCGGCGGCATGGTCCTGCACGGCGGCGGCATCTCGGAAATGCGCACCGGTGAAGGCAAGACGCTGGTTGCGACCCTGCCGGTCTACCTCAATGCGCTGGAAGGCAAGGGCGTTCACGTCGTCACGGTCAACGACTATCTCGCCAGCCGCGACGCGCAGTGGATGGGCCAGCTCTACAACTTCCTCGGGCTCAGCTACGGCATCATCGTGCATGGCCTCGATGACGAGGAACGCAGCACCGCCTACGCCGCCGACATCACCTACGCCACCAACAACGAACTCGGCTTCGACTATCTGCGCGACAACATGAAATATGAGCGCGCGCAGATGGTGCAGCGCGGTCACAACTACGCGATCGTCGACGAAGTGGATTCGATTCTGGTCGACGAAGCCCGCACGCCGCTGATCATTTCCGGTCCGCTCGATGACCGCTCGGATTTCTACAATCTCATCGACACGTTCATTCTGCCGCTTGAACCGGCCGATTACGAAATCGACGAGAAGCAGAAGACCGCGATCTTCACCGAAGAAGGTACGGAAAAGCTGGAAAACCTTTTGAAGGCCGCCGGCCATCTGAAGGGCGAAGGTCTCTACGACATCGAGAACGTTGCCGTGGTCCATCACGTCAACAATGCCCTGCGCGCTCACAAGCTGTTCCAGCGCGACAAGGACTATATCGTCCGCAACGACGAAATCGTCATCATCGACGAGTTCACCGGCCGCATGATGCCGGGCCGCCGTTTCTCGGAAGGCCTGCACCAGGCACTGGAAGCCAAGGAACATGTGACGATCCAGCCGGAAAACCAGACCCTGGCCTCGATCACCTTCCAGAACTATTTCCGCATGTACAACAAGCTGGCCGGCATGACCGGTACGGCATCGACGGAAGCGGAAGAATTCGGCAATATTTACGGCCTGGAAGTCACGGAAATCCCGACCAACAATCCGGTCAAGCGCATTGACGAGGATGACGAGGTCTACCGGACGGTCGAGGAAAAATACAAGGCGATCGTTCGCGACATCCACGAAGCGCGCGCCAAGGGCCAGCCGGTTCTCGTCGGCACCACGTCGATCGAGAAATCGGAACAGCTGGCCGAGCGCCTGCGCAAGGAAGGCTTCAAGGACTTCCAGGTCCTGAACGCCCGCTATCACGAGCAGGAAGCCTATATCGTCGCCCAGGCCGGTGTCCCCGGCGCCATCACCATTGCCACCAACATGGCTGGCCGCGGTACCGACATTCAGCTCGGCGGCAATTTCGAGATGCGCGTCAAGCACGAGCTCGCGGATATGGCCGAGGGCGAAGAGCGCAAGTCCAAGGAAGCCGCCATCCGCGATGATATCGCCCGTCTGAAGGAGAAGGCGCTTGCCGCCGGCGGTCTCTACGTGCTGGCCACCGAGCGCCATGAAAGCCGCCGTATCGACAATCAGCTGCGCGGCCGTTCCGGCCGTCAGGGCGATCCGGGCCGGTCAAAGTTCTTCCTGTCGCTGCAGGACGATCTCATGCGCATTTTCGGTTCCGAGCGCATGGACGGCATGCTGCAGAAGCTGGGCCTGAAGGAAGACGAGGCCATCGTCCATCCCTGGATCAACAAGGCCCTGGAAAAGGCGCAGAAGAAGGTCGAAGCCCGCAACTTCGACATCCGCAAGAACCTCCTGAAATACGATGACGTGATGAATGATCAGCGCAAGGTGATCTTCGAACAGCGTCTCGAACTGATGGACGGGACGGATCTGAGCCAGACCACCGCGGAAATGCGCGAAGACGTGGTCGATGACCTGATCCAGCGTCATGCCCCTGAAGGCGCCTATGCCGAGCAGTGGACCGTGAAGCAGCTGGACGAGGATGTCCGTACCATCCTCAATCTCGACCTGCCGATTACCGACTGGGCGAACGAAGACAATATTGCCCCGGAAGACCTGCGCGAACGGCTGTTTGAAGCCGTCGAAAAGGCTGCTGGCGACCGTGCCGAGCGTTTCGGCCCGGAAATCATGGCCTATGTCGAGAAATCGGTCATCCTGCAGACCATGGATGCGCTGTGGCGCGAACATCTGGTCAATCTCGACCACCTGCGCTCGGTCGTCGGTTTCCGCGGCTATGCGCAGCGCGATCCGCTCAACGAGTACAAGACCGAAGGTTTTGAACTCTTCCAGACGATGCTGACCAATCTTCGCCAAAACGTGACGACGCAGCTGATGCGCGTCGAGATCGTGCGCGAGGCCGCCGAAGCGCCGTCGCCGGAACTGCCGCCCATGGAAGTCCATCATTTTGACGGCCTGACCGGCGAGGATGATTTCGGCGATACGGCCGTGCTCGAAGACCTGCGCGTCGTGAGCCCGGAAGAACGCGATCCGAACAATCCGAAGACCTGGGGCAAGATCGGCCGCAACGAGGCCTGCCCCTGCGGATCGGGTAAAAAATACAAGCATTGTCACGGCTCGTTCGCCTGACACACCCACAGAAGGCCGCGTCCAACGACGCGGCCTTTTGCTTTTTTCGAAGCCGTTGCGACTGTCGGTCTGGCCGAACGTTTTTTAAACGTTTACGGACTATATCTCCTTGGAATGCCAACAGGTGGAGCTGCGCGTGCGATTTTCTGCGGTAACGACTGCAGACCGATTTTTACCGGAAAAGCTGTCACTGCGTCTTCGTCCCTGGTTATCGCGCCTGGATCAGTTGCTTGACGGCTCGAACGAACACGCCGTTGCCCAGCGCGTCTCCCTGATTGCCTTCCTCGTCCGCGTGATCAGCGCGGGCATTGCCCTGATTTCCCAGGTGATCTTTGCCCGCTGGATGGGCCCGTTCGAATACGGCATCTTCGTTCTCGTGTGGGTGACGGTCGTCATCCTCGGGAATCTGTCCTGCCTCGGCTTCCAGACCACCGTCATCCGCTTCGTGCCGGAATATCTGGAGCGCAGGCAATACGACCTTTTGCGCGGGATTTTGTTCACCAGCAAGACATTTGCGGTCAGCATGACCACCGGCATTGCCCTGGCCGGTGCCGTTCTCATCTACACCTTGCGCGACCTGATCGAGACCTACTACATCGCGCCGTTCCTCGTCGGGCTGATATGCCTGCCCATGATCGCCCTCGGCGATACGCTTGATGGAACGGCGCGTTCGCGCTCATGGGTACTGGTTGCCCTGACCCCGACCTATATCATCCGTCCCGTCCTGACCCTCGTGGTCATGAGCATCGCCCATATCAGCGGCCTGGCGCCTACGGCCATGACGGCTCTCGGCTCCGCCGTTATTGCGACCTATGTGACATCGGTTCTGCAGTTCTTTGCGGTGCGCAAGCGCTTCGGCGGTGTCGTGCCGCCTGGTCCGCGCGCCATCCATTTCCGCGACTGGCTCGCCGTGTCCTTGCCGATCTTTCTGGTCGAGGGGTTCTTTTTTCTTTTGACCAATGCCGACGTCCTGATGGTCGGGCGCTACATGGATCCCGACAAGGTCGCCACCTATTATGCCACCGTCAAGCTGCTTGCCCTGGTGCATTTCGTCTACTTCTCGGTGAAGGCGGGCGCGGCCCAGCGCTACTCGGAGTTGATGCAGAATTTCGACCATACCCGGCTCGAACAGTTTGCCCGGGACACGGCGCGCTGGACGTTCTGGCCGTCGCTGGCCATGGCCATTGTCCTGCTGGTTCTGGGCGAGCCATTGCTGTGGCTTTTCGGTGCACAGTTCACCGAAGGTTATCCGCTGCTGTTCATCATGGTGATCGGCGTGGTGGCCCGCGCTTCGGTCGGACCGGCCGAAAGTCTTTTGAACATGGCAGGAAAGCAGAAAATCTGCGCCATCGTTTACGCGATTACCCTGGTCGTTAATATTTGCCTCAGCATTTTTATGATACCACGATACGGCCTTGCAGGCGCAGCCTGCGCCACGGCCGCCTCGATGGTGTTTGAAGCGCTTGTTCTGGCGTTGACCGTTTACAACCGTCTCAACATCACAATGTTTGTTTTCGCCGGCAGGAATCCTGCCAAGGAAGAGATCTGATGGCTGCAATACCGCTTCTCGAAGAACTGGCCGGCGGCCCGTCCTCGCAGATCATTTCGCAGTTGGCCGGCTTTGAATCGCGCGATGCGGCCAAGCAGATCGAGGAAACCCTGGGAAGCCGCGGCGTGCCGCGCAAATTGTCCGTCTATTCCGCTTCCGCCGGGTTCGATCTTTCCGAAGAGCTGGAACACCTCGCCTACCGGACCATCGAACCGAACGTCTTCTTCAATCCGCGTTTCCTGGCGCCTGCCATGCCCCGGCTCGATGACCGTCAGGTGCGGTTCATGGTCGTGCGCGACGAGAATGACGTGAAGAGCCGCCTGCGCTTCCTGATGCCCTATACGATCGAGCGTCCCGGCTTTACCTTTTCCGCATCGATCCTGCGGGCCTGGGCCACGCCGTTCGGGCCGCAGGGCACCCCGCTGATCGACCGCGACGATCCCGTCGGCGTCCTCAACGACCTCTTCGATATGCTTGCGCGCAAGCATCTCAAGTTTCCGGAAGTTCTGGTGCTGCCCGATCTTCTCCTCAACCGTCCCGTCGCCCAGCTTTTCCGTTCGGTCGCGCTTGATCGCAACCTGCCCACGACCACCATTGGCACCGTGGAGCGGCCATTTCTGGAAAGCACGCAGGAAGGCGACGCCTATCTGCGCGAAGCGCTGGGAACACGGCACGCCAAAGAATACAGGCGGTTGTGGCGGCGTCTGGCGGAACAGGGCAAGCTGACCTACACGGTCAGCCGCACGGAAGACGATATCCGCGCACGGCTCGAGGATTTCCTCGCGGTGGAAGCCAGCGGCTGGAAAGGCCAGCGCGGCTCGGCTATGGCGGTCGACCGGTTCCGCGCGGCATTTGCCCGCGAAGCCGTCAACAATCTCGCGGGCCGCGATCTCGCCCGCATCCACACACTCGAGCTGGATGGACGGACGATTGCCGTTCTGGTGGTCTTCGTCGAGGCCGGACAGGCGTGGACCTGGAAAACGGCCTATGACGAAAACCTTGCCGCCTATTCGCCGGGCGTGCTTCTGATGATCGAGATGCTGAAGAACCATCTGGACGATCCGAACATCGATCGCACCGATTCCTGCGCCGTTCCCGATCATCCCGTCGCATCCCGCCTGTTTCAGGAGCGCGAAAGCATCGGTACGTTGGTGATCGGCCTGACCCCGGCATCGGATCGCGCGGCCCGCCAGGCCGCCTCGCAGATCCATCTCTACCGGCGCACCCAGAACATTGCCCGTATCGTCCGCGAACGGTTGCGCGGACTGACCGGCCGGAAATGATGCAGGCCTGCTTAAGGCCTACACCTTTTCCTTCTTTTTCGCGGGCGTAGGCTTTTCCGGCTCGACCGGAGCATCCGGCTTGGGCGCCAGGAGCTTGCGCAGGGAACCGATCTTGTCCTTGACCAGCGGACGGAAGCGCGTTGCGCGATAGGGCATGTCGGCTGCGCCATAGCCCTCCGGGCCATCGTCATTACCGCGATGGATTTCCTCGACCTTGATGCCGACAAACTCGCCATCGACATAGTGTTTGTACATGCCGACCCAGCGCACGGTGTAAATCTGGCCCTTGCGGATCAGCTGATCGATGCTGACATTCTTGAACTTGTCATCAATGCAAACGACCTTCTGGCCAATATAAAAGTCATTCATCATCTCACCTTGGCATATCCGGTTTGGCAGTTTGGCGCGTACCGCGTGCCGGCTTCAGGTCTTCTTTTGAACGGCAGCCCGCAAGACATCATTGATGCGATCCTGCCATCCGGGCCCATCCGCCTGGAAATGCTCCAGTACGGCGCGATCGATCCGGATCGAAACGAGCTCCTTGGCATGGGGCACCGCCGGTGTCTCACGCACAGGGAGAACAATTTTCTTGGCAACCGGCTTGAACAGTGCTTCGGCGGCTGCCATCGGGTTTACCGGCCGGCGCGGGGGATTGGCCATGTGAATTCTCCTCGTTTGTCCAATCACCACGTCAGGCTGGAATCTCTGCCACAGTAAGGCAATCGCCGGAGAACGCAAAGACGTCAATGGGTTCATCAAGCCCGCGGAGCGCGTAGGAGCCCAGATTCTCCATGTTGCATTCGACCCCGGCCAGGTCGACAAAGGCTTTCGACAGCAGAATCGGGCGTTTGACCTGCTTGGTCAGGCTTTCCAGGCGCGAGGCAATGTTCACTGCGGGTCCGATGACGGTAAAATCCAGCCGCTTGCGCGAGCCTATATTGCCGTACATGACATCCCCGACGTGAACGCCGATGCCGTAACCCAGCGGCTTGCGCCCTTCCCTGACATGGTCGGCATTCAACGCGGTCATGGCCGCCTGTGCCTCGGCGATGGCATGCAGCAGATCGGTACAAGCCTTCGGATTGCTCAGCGGGAAGATGGCCAGCAGGCCATCGCCCATGAATTTGAGGATTTCCCCGCCATATTTTTCGATGGGCTCCGACATCGCATCGAAATAGCCGTTGAGCAGCTCGATGACATTGTCGCGGGGCCAGGCGTCCGAGATCGCGGTGAAATCGCGCAGGTCGCAGATCAGGATCGCCGCGCCCACGGTGACGCCGCTGCCGCGGGTGGTAGCGCCGGCAAGAATCTGCTCGCTCGCATGCGGCCCGACATAGGTTTCGAGCAGCGTACGGGCGAAGCGGTTCTTGAGCCGGATCTCGCTGACCAGCGCCAGGGCGGGAAGCAGGTCTGCCAGAACAGCCATATGATCATCGCCGAAGCCGCCCGGCCGGTCCGTGGCGAAGGTCACCACATGCCGCTTGCCAAGGGTGTGCTCCAGCGGCCAGGCCACGTAGTCCGTCAGCCCCTCGGCGCGCAGTTCGCCCACCACCGAATATTCCTGCCCGGTGTCACCGGCCTGGTCAAAGTGCAGCCGGACTTCATCGGCTCCCTCGGAAATGTCGTTGAGCGGGCTGTTCAGATATTCGGCAGTCTGCTCGGCCCCATATTCGAATGTACGGATTTCCGCCTCTGCGGCACCGCGCCTCCACAGGATGCGGGCACCGCGCCATTGCGGGTGCTGTATCCTCAGATGCAGCGACATCCGGGCAACGGGCACGCCCGCATCCACGAGCCGTTCGCCCATCTCGACCAGGATATTGTCGATGAAGCGCTGATTGCGCGTCTCGATCATCAGCCAGTCGAGCAGTTCACTGCGTTGAGCCGGCCAGGTGCCGCCACCCGTACCGGGCGAGGTCACCTTCAAATTCACCAAAGATTGCATTGCAATACCCCGTCATGATCACGTCTGCAAACGACCTGGAATGACGACACCACGGCACGGCCGCCAGATCGGAACGCCAAGGCTTATGTGGTTGGTCCTTGCTTCGATTATAAGGGGTTGCAAGCGCCGTGCATAGAATGCAAAAGCCTCCGCATTCCGACGGGGATGCGGAGGCTGGCACGCGCGACAGTTCAGGCTATTGATACCTTGCGGCCTCATCGATGAGGGCCGCGACCTCGACCGGCTTCGAGGCCAGCGATGCGTGGCTTGCCTTCAGCGTGATCACCTTCTTCGCCCCGAGACGGCCGGACATCCACGCCTGATTGGCGGGATGGATCATGTGGTCGTCACTCGAAATCTGGTACCAGCTGTGCTTCGACTTCCATGCCGGATTGGTGATTTCATCGCCGAAGGTGCTGGCGAGCGGCGCCTTCTGGGTTACACCCATCACCAGCCCCTCGTCCGCCGTCAGGTCCTGGCAGAAGCTTTCGTGGAATTTGTCCTGCTTTACCCAGAGATAGCCGTCGGTGTCGGGTGCGAGATTGGCGGCGCCGAGCGGCGGATTCTTCTGGGTGATCCCGCCCGGACTCTCACCGGCATCAGGCGCAAAGGCGGCGATATAGACCAGGCCCGCCACATTGGGATGGTTGCCGGCTTCCGTGATGACGGCCCCGCCATAGGAATGGCCCACCAGCAGCACCGGACCGCTTTCCTGCGCGATCATCTTGCGGGTGCGCTCGGCATCATCAGCCAGGGACGTCAATGGCAATTCGACGGCTTTCAGCGATGTATGGCCAAGCCGCTTCAGTTCTACAATGACTTTGCTCCAGTGGGCGGCCCCACCCCAAAATCCATGCACGAGAATGATTGTCGGAGTCTGTGTCATCAGCGTTCTCCCTTGATTCAAAAAGCAATCAAAAATGGCACGCCGAGCCAAAGTTCAACGTCTGGTCGACGCCTCCAGAACTAACCATATTCCGCCGGGAACAACAATTCTGTGACGCTTGACTTTGTATTTATGTCAATGAAGCGGCGGGGCGCAGACATGCCACGTCAGTGATTTTGGCTATGAGACTTATCGTCGGCTCCGGTCAATCTACAGAACCGGAGCAGACGTATGTGCTACTTTTGAGAGATCAATACTGACAGGAGGAAATAGGCAATGGCCGCAGTTATGACGGCGACCACCATGATGGTGAGATACCCGTAACCGACGCTACCCATGATGTTCCCAGCCCCTGCACCAATGCCTGCCCCTGCAGAAGCTATTAGTCGTCTTTTTGTTTCGGTTGACACGTTAAGAACCGCTGTCAGCCCGCGCATTGTCATTATCTATCTACGCCATACCCAGTTAAGAACGATACCGACGCAGCAGCCCACCAGGACGCCTGTTGCGATGCCAATCATCAGATTATGAAAAATGAAAGATCCGCTTAGGCCGCCCACCAGTGCACCTACGCCCCCACCAACTCCATTGATTATATGATTTTGTTTCTCGTTATCACTTTTCTCAGCGGGTGGTTCCTGCATGCAATATCCTTCAATTGTCCCGGCTGCATCTTTCAACGGATGGATAATCGTTGGAACAACCATCGCCGGACTGATCACTTTTTCATCATGTCAATTTGAAATATCATTGATAATGTAAAACAAATCGCGAGTGACATAGATGTTATGATAAGAATATCACTAACAGACATACGTGGATTCCATATAAAAATACAAAGTGCACATGTAGCTAAAAGTGAATTTAAAATCGATTTTACCACATAATAAATATTGGAATGATGTGGTAGGTTTTTAAAATACTGTAAATACAATCCTGACATAACGCATAGCGGCAACATGATTATCTTAAATATTATTGTTTGCCACGTTCCGCCAAATAGAAATATTAACAAAATATAGCAAATAATACTCGCCGCCTCACAGGTTGTTTTCACGACGTTGAATTTCATATCAAGTCCGATGATTTTCAATCAACTGAACCTTTCAGATAGAGCCAGAAGGTATTCAGCCGCCTTTACCCATGTTTGCTGCAACGGCCGCTGCTGTTAAGGCGATCCCTGTTGCCACAGCTTTTGGCCAACCAACCAGTACGGATGCTGCCGTTCCCGCACCTACTCCTATTGCCGCAACACCCTCGCGTGGGCTGATACTATGTGTCCCCGGGTATGCGGTCGGAATTGGGCCGCCTTTAGTAGCACCACTGAACCCCGCTCTTGCACCATAAACACCTTGGCAGGTCGCGGCAGTATCTTTTGTCGGTGATCCGCCGGGGCCGCAGCCACCGTAAACAATTTCCATTTCAGCTTCAGTCAACGCGCGCATAAGAATACATCTCCTTGTCATCGCCATAGCCGCATGAAAAAATATGAGGCAGTCAGTCAAGATAACCACGGAAATCACGAGCTTTCTATGCGTACGACTACTTATGCCCTGTTATCGAAATTCGTTTGCCTTCCTCAATGGATTTAGGCAAACAACCCTTGCTTGTGGGAAAGCAGATGCACAGCTTATACCGGAGCAAAACGCGGCTTCCGGAAGTCCAACTTAGAAACGCGGAAAAAAGTGGGGCAAAAACCACTAAAGAAGACAGTAAAAACAATGCATGATTTTTGGGATGGTGCCCCCTGCCGGAATCGAACCAGCACTCCTCTCGGAACCTGATTTTGAGTCAGGCGCGTCTACCAATTCCGCCAAGGGGGCCGCAATATGCACCGGCCGCGGGCGAACCACAGCCGTCAAAGCCAAATACAGGCAGACCCCACGCCGGTCAACACCATTCCAACGTTTTCTGGCGGGATAACATCTCTGTGTGTTGCGAAGGCGGACACCGCCCGCTACAGCCGATTTGCAGCCTGGAAAGCCCGGCCGCAGCATGCCAGATCGTCAACCGCACACAATTTCCATAGAAACGATTCCGTTTTTCCCGGGCATGGGGTAAGGATCGCCAGCTTTATCGAACCGACACCCACAGGAATCACGCCATGCTGCGCAGACTTTATGATTGGACAATGTCACTGGCCGCGCGCAAATCGGCTGAGGTCTGGCTGGCGTTCATTGCCTTTGTCGAAAGCTCGGTCTTCGTCGTTCCTGCCGACGTGCTCTACCTGCCCATGGCGCTGGCACGGCCTGAACGGGCCTACCGCTACGCGCTTGTTGCCACGATCTTCTCGGTGCTGGGTGGTATCGCCGGATGGTTTCTCGGCCATTACGCCTATGAAGCCCTGGCCAAGCCCGTGCTCGAATTCTACGGCAAGCTCGACGCCTTCGAGCAGATGCGCGGCTCGACCAGCGCCGACATGATCCTCCTGCTGCTGATCACATCCGGCCTTGCCCATTTGCCGCCGATGAAGATCGTGACGATCCTGTCCGGTGCGGCCAACGTCAACATCTGGCTGTTCATCGTTTCCGCAGTGATCACGCGCGGCGCCCGCTTCTTCTTTCTCGCCTGGCTTTTGCGCCGTTACGGCGAACCGATCCGCCATTTCATCGAAAAGCGCCTGGGCCTGATCGCGGCGGCGGCGGCGGCCGTGCTGATCCTGCTTTACGCCATACTGCACTATTACAGCTCCTGAACGATCCAACCTGAATGAGGATGTCAGACCCATCATGACGACGACCCGCTCTTCGCCGCATCTCAAGACAGCGGTTTTCCTGCTCCTTGCCATGATCGTCACCGTGGGCTCGGCGCTTGGCTTCCAGTATATCGGCGGCTATCTCCCCTGCAAATTGTGCCTTGAGCAGCGCTTTCCCTACTATGCGGGCATTCCGCTGATGGCACTCGCCGTGCTTGCGGCGGCCCTTCGCTGGCCTGCGGCCCTCACGCGCACGCTTCTGGCGCTCGGCGGCGTCCTGATGCTGATCGGGCTCGGCCTTGCGGTGTTCCACTCCGGTGTCGAATGGAAGTTCTGGCCGGGACCGACCGATTGCACGGCGGTCAGCATGTCGATCACCACCAATGCCGGCAACCTCCTGAATGACATGAATGCGATCCATCCGCCCGCATGCGATACGGCGGCCCTGCGTGTGCTTGGCCTGTCCTTTGCCGGCTGGAATGCGATTGCCAGCCTGATCCTCGCTCTCATCGCCTTTCGCGGTACAAAAAAGGCGGCCTGACGCCGCCTTTTCCGGATACAATGGAACTGGGGTCCTATGGCTCCAGTTCGACATCCCAGTAGAGATAATCCATCCAGCTTTCATGCAGATGGTTCGGCGGGAACAGCCGGCCATTGTTGTGCAGGTCATGCACCGTCGGGGCATAGGGCTTCTGCCGCGGCCACATCTTGGCTTTGTCCGGCATCAAGCCGCCCTTGCGCAGATTGCACGGCGAACAGGCTGCAACAACATTTTCCCAGATCGTGGCACCGCCGGCGCAACGGGGCGTCACGTGATCGAAGGTCAGATCATCCTCCGACCCGCAATACTGGCATTCGAACCGGTCGCGCAGGAAAACATTGAATCGCGTAAAGGCAGGCGTGCGCGACGGCTTGATATAGGTTTTGAGGGAAACGACGCTCGGTACCCGCATTGCGAACGAGGGGGAGGAAACCTCATGCTCGTATTCGGCAACGATATTCACACGGTCAAGGAAGACCGCCTTGATCGCGTCCTGCCAGGACCACAGCGACAAGGGATAATAACTGAGCGGACGGTAGTCCGCATTGAGTACCAGGGCCGGTAACCCGTCCGGCGAGACGGCTATTGTCAAGGAATCACCTCCCAGTCCAACCATCAGGCCCCATTATTGTAAGCTCGAGGTGACAGGAATGTGAAGCGCCATTGCATCGCAGGCTGCGAAAAACCCCGTTATTTCAACTTCATCCAACCGGTGTGCCATCCCGGCCACGGGTTGCGGCGTAATAAGCCCAGAAAAGCCGGGCTGCGACACCCCTCCACGGCGACCAGCGCTCCGCCAAAAGGCGCAGGGATTTCGAATCAGGTTTCACTGATTCGGCATAGGCATGGGCATAGGCATGCTGCAGGGCAACGTCGCCGGACGGGAAAACATCCGCATGCCCGGCCGAAAACAGGAGATAGACTTCCGCCGTCCACGGCCCGATGCCCTTCACATTGGTCATGACGCTCATGGCTTCGTCGATGGGGCGGTCGCACAGGTCGAACAGATCAAGCTCTCCGGCCATGATCGCTTCGCTGATCCGGGCGAGCGTCGCCTGCTTGGCGCGCGAAAGACCCGCCAGGCGCCAGGCCTCCTCTCCCGCCCTGATGTAGTTTTCCGGGGTCAGCGGATCGACATATTGGATCAGCCGTTTCCAGATCGAATCGGCACTGGCCTTCGATACCTGCTGCGAGACGATGACCGAGGCAAGGCTCTCGAAACCCGGCGCCCGCCGCCGCAGCGGCAACGGCCCTGCCCGCTCGGCAATCGCCGCCAGTTCGGGGTGTGCCGCCAGGAGGGCCGTCAGCCCTTCCGCAACATCGTCAAGCGTGTCTATTCTGCGCATGGAACCGTTCACTTTTCATCTCAGAACAAACACCGTATCAATCGACAAGGTCCTCACGCAAGAATCCCAGTTCATGACTGTCCCGGTTTTCCGCTTTGCTCCCAGTCCCAATGGCCACCTGCATCTCGGCCATGCCTATTCCGCCCTGCTCAACCGGCAGATGGCGCAGGCGGCCGGCGGACGGCTTCTGCTGCGCATGGAAGATATCGACCGCGAACGCTGCACGCCCGAACTCGAAGCCGCCATGCAGGAGGATCTGCATTGGCTGGGGCTCGACTGGGAAACGCCGGTGCGCCGCCAGTCGGAGCATTTCGGCGTCTACCGCGATGTGCTCGACCGCCTCATCCACATGGACCTGGTATACCCCGCCTTCCTCAGCCGGGGCGATATCAAACGGGAAATGCAGAAAGCCACCGCCAAGGGGCTGGTATGGCCGCACGATCCGGACGGCGCGGCGCTTTATCCCGCAATCGACCGCACGATTTCCAAACGGGAGCGTCAGCGGCGCATGGATGAGGGGCAGCCGTTTTCATGGCGGCTCCACATGGACCGCGCGCTTGCGCACGTGGGGCAGCCTTTGTTCTGGCATGAAACGGCGGATGGCGGGTCCGATATCGCAGCCCGGCCACAGGATTGGGGCGATATCATCATCGCCCGCAAGGACATGCCGACCAGCTATCACCTCTCCGTCGTCATCGACGATGCGCTGCAAGGCGTCAGCCACGTGGTGCGCGGCAGGGACCTGTTCCAGGCCACCGGCATCCACCGCCTGCTGCAGACCATCCTCGGACTGCAGCCACCGATCTATCACCATCACAGGTTGATCCTCGATCACGACGGCCAAAAGCTGTCCAAGAGCCGCAGAGATACCTCGCTGCGCTCCTTGCGCGTGGTAGGGGTGAAACCGCAACAGATTCGGGAATCGGTAGGGCTTTAGGAAAACGATGCACAACGTGACCTTAAAACAACATCTGGCTGCAGGACCGGCGTTCGTATAAACCTGCATCACAACTCATCCCGTGATCCGGTCCCCATCATGCCCGTCCGTTATTTTCCCGCCCTGTTCGTCCTCCTGTGGGCCACCGGCTTCATCGGTGCCCGCTATGCCATGCCTTATATGGAACCGTTCCTGTTCCTGACGATCCGGTTTGTTATTGCCGGGGCCATTCTCGGCACGTGGGTGGTGCTGGCCGGCAACCGCTGGCCGAGCGGGCGCGGCGCCATGCACGCGATCATCGCCGGCTGCCTGATCCATGGCGTCTATCTCGGCGCCGTGTTCTGGGCGATCCACCGCGGCCTGCCCGCTGGTATGTCGGCGCTGGTGGTCGGGCTGCAGCCGCTGATCACGGCGCTGATTGCCGGAGCCGTTCTCGGGGAGAAAATCCAGCCGCGTCATTGGGCCGGGCTGGCGGTCGGCTTTGTCGGCGTCGCCATGGTGCTCTGGCCTAAACTGTCGATTTCCGCCGATGGCATCACGCCGGCAACCGTCGGCGCATCCATCCTGTCCGTGCTGGCCATCAGTGCCGGAACCGTTTGGCAGAAACGCTTTGTCGGCACCATCGACCTGAAAGCGGGCACGACGCTGCAATATCTCGGCGCTGCCGTGCTCACCGGTATTTTCTCGCTGCTGTTCGAAACCCACGCGGTGATCTGGGCCGCGCCTCTCGGCTTTGCGCTGTTCTGGCTGGTCTTCGTGCTGTCGATCGGCGCGGTGCTGCTGCTGATGGTCCTGATCAATCAGGGCGCCGTGTCGAAGGTCGCTTCGCTGTTCTATCTGGTACCCGGCGTGACCGCCCTGATGGCCTATGTGCTTTTCGGCGAAACACTGACGCTGTTCCAGCTGTGCGGCATGGTGGTGGCAACCCTCGGTGTCGCGCTGTCGACCGGTCAGAAGCGCTTGGCGACCCTGCCCTCGCGATAGTGGATGATGGCGGCATTGACCTCGGCGCCGATGATGAAAATCGCGGCGATGATATAGAGGAAGACGATGGCCGCCATGATCGAGGCCAGCCCCGCATAGGTCGACACGTAGGATGCGAACGTCTCGAGATAGCTCGCGAAAATCGATGCGCCGACGATCCACGCCAGCAGGG
The DNA here is from genome assembly GCF_055378485.1 of Phyllobacterium sp. T2-21. Taxonomy (NCBI): domain Bacteria; kingdom Pseudomonadati; phylum Pseudomonadota; class Alphaproteobacteria; order Hyphomicrobiales; family Phyllobacteriaceae; genus Phyllobacterium; species Phyllobacterium sp. T2-21. The sequence goes on from NZ_AP027912.1 coordinate 39,401, forward strand.
TCACAAGGATGCCCGGCAGGATATCGATGAGCTTGCGCCGCCCCGCCGGCAGCCACAGATGCGCCACCAGCAGCCCGACGATCAGCACGGCAGAGGCAATGCAGTAGCGCCAGAAGCCGATGGTGCCGGACAGAACGTCAAGCTCGGGAATCCATTTGCTGGCGATGCGCACCGCCAGCGGCGCCAGCACCAGGAGAAAGCTGATGGCCATGATGCCGACGGTGGCCACGATCACATAGCCCAGGCTTTGCAGGCGGCAATAGATGAGCGAGCGTGTATCGACCACCCGGTAGGCGCGGTTGAGTGCGATGCGCAGCGCTTCGATGCCGTTGGAGGCAAAATAGGCGGCGGCTATCACGCTGATGGTCAGAAGCCCGCCGCGCTGGACGTTGAGAACATTGCGCACCTCCTGCGCAATCGGCCGGGCGATCACCTCGGGCCAGGTGTCGAACACCACATGCACCGCCGTATCGGTAAAGGCGCTGGCGCCGAGAAAGCTGGCAAGCGAGGTGGCGAAAATCAGAAACGGAAACAGCGCCAGGATACCCGACAGCGCCACGTGGCTTGCCAGAGCCCAGCCGTCATCCGTGCTGAAATGCCTCAATGTGTCGAAGGTCACCCGCCGGAGAAAAACATATACTCTACGCATTGAAAATGGTTTGTCCCTTTAGTGCGGGTCCGGCCCCTCGTGACATTGCAAGGCGCGGGCGAATATGTGAAGTCTTTTTTTGATTTTACCATTCGGTTTGCAGCAATCGGAAAAGAATGACCAGTTCCAGAACGATTTTGATCACAGGATGTTCCAGCGGCATCGGCGCCCACTGCGCCCGCGCCCTCAAGGCGGATGGCTGGCAGGTCTTTGCAACGGCGCGGCGAAACGAGGATATCGCAGCGCTGAAAGCCGACGGCCTTTCGGCCCATTATCTCGATTATCGCGAGCCGGATTCCATCAGGGCGCTCGTTGACGATGTGCTCGCCGCGACCGGCGGCACACTCGATGCGCTTTACAACAATGGCGCCTATGCGTTGCCGGGCGCCGTGGAAGACCTGCCCATCGAAGGCTTGCGCGAACAGTTCGATGCCAATTTCTTCGGCTGGCATGAGCTGACCCGGCACATCGTCCCGGTGATGCGCCGTCAGGGCCATGGGCGGATCGTGCATTGCTCGTCGATTCTCGGGCTCGTGCCGATGAAGTGGCGCGGGGCCTATGTCGCGTCGAAATTCGCACTGGAAGGCCTGATGCTGGTCCAGCGCATGGAACTTGAAGGCTCCGGTATCCATGTCTCCCTGATCGAGCCGGGACCGATTGCCTCGCGCTTCACCTACAATGCGCTGCAGCAGATCGAGAAATATATCGATGTCGAGAATTCGGTGCATCGCGCGGATTATCAGAAGCAGATCGCCCGCCTGTCGCAGGGCGGCACCAAGTCCCGCTCCAAGCTTGGCCCGGAAGCGGTCTACGCCGTGCTGAAGGACGCGCTGGAAAATCCGCGTCCCAAACCGCATTATCTCGTCACGCGCCCCGCGAAATTTGCGGTTCTTGCCCGCAGATTTCTGTCGTCGCGTGCGCTATACCGCATGCTTGCCGGCCAGTCCTGAAAGCGCTCCGGCCTGAAAAGGAAAAACCATGGATATCATCTTCAAGTTTCTGGCCGTCGTTGCCATTGCCGCCGTCACCGTCGTGCTTCTGATCGGTCTGCGCAACATGATGAAGGGCGGCGATGCCAACTTTTCCAACAAGATGATGCAGCTGCGCATTTTCCTGCAGCTGGTGGCGATCATTCTCATCGTCGGCGCGATTTACTTCCACCGCGCCGCCAGCTGACCGCGGGACAGGCCATGGTCAAGCTCAACAGGATCTACACCAGGACCGGCGATGACGGCACCACCGGGCTCGGCAGCGGCGAGCGCCGTCTGAAGCATGACCTGCGCGTCGAAGCCTATGGCACGGTCGATGAAGCCAATGCCTGCGTGGGGCTGGCGCGGCTGCATACGGCGGAGCAGTTTCCGGAAATCGACGCCATGCTCGCCCGCATCCAGAACGATCTGTTCGATCTCGGCGCCGATCTGGCCACACCCGATACCGGAGAAAAGCTCGCATACGAACCATTGCGCATTATCGACACCCAGGTCGCGCGCATCGAGGCGGATATCGATCTGTTGAATGAAAAGCTGGCGCCGCTGCGCTCCTTCGTCCTGCCGGGCGGATCGGCTGCCTCCGCTGCCCTGCATCTGGCCCGCACGGTGGCGAGGCGCGCCGAACGGCACATGGTGGCGCTGGCGCAAAGGCCTGATGAGGCCGTCACACCAGCCGCGCTCAAATACATCAACCGCGTTTCCGATTTTCTCTTCGTCGCCGCGCGGGCCGTCAATGACAATGGCGCGAAGGACGTGTTATGGGTGCCCGGTAAGAACCGCTGAACGGGGGAACGGCGCCGATGTTCATTCCACTCTACGACGCCAACAGCCTCAAATACATCAAGCTGCAATATGTCACCCTCGCGCTGATTGCCCTCAATGTCATCATCTTCGGCCTGACGAGCCTCGCCGGGGCAGATTCAAAGACAGCCTCCATCGGCTTTGGCTACATCCCGTCGGTGGCGCACCATATGACGGTACTGCCGCCGCGATATGATTTCGTGCCGCCCGCTTTCACCTATGTCACCTATGCCTTCCTCCATGCCGATATCTTCCACTTGGGCGGCAACATGCTGTTCCTCTGGGTCTTCGGTGACAATGTCGAGGACGCCATGGGCCATATCAGATTCCTGATTTTCTACCTGCTCTGCGCTGCCGCCGGCGCTTTCCTGCACGGTACGCTCGACCCGTCTTCAGAGGGGCCGCTGATCGGGGCATCGGCCGCCATTGCCGGCGTGATCACCGCCTATCTGATGCTGCATCCGCGTGTGCGGGTCTGGGTGCTGGCTTTCGGCCGGATACCCCTGCGCATCCCCGCGCTCTATCCGCTCGTCGTCTGGATCGGGCTCCAGTTCGTGATGCTCGTCACCCATGGCGAAGACCGCATTTCCTGGTCCGGCCATGTCGGCGGCATCATCGCCGGCGCCCTGCTCCTCATCCCGTTCAAACGCCGCAGCGTGCCGCTGTTTGACCGGGCGATTGTCTCGCCGCGCGCCGTTATCGCCGACAAGCAGCCGCCGCAAACGCCACCCGAACCGCCGTCAACGCGATGGGGCCGTTGATCCCGCAAGTTTCAATCGTTTAAGCCCCAATAACAGCAAACTGGATGATTGACCTTTACGTTAGTCATATTTACGGTCCCGCACGATCCTGACACGCCCCAGTGTCGTTTTTTTCACCTCAATGTCGGCATCCGGCAAGCGGGTGCCATTGCCCGGCAGTTAAATCTGTCTGCAGTTCTTATGAGAGGGAGTCCCCATGAAAGTCCTCGTACCGGTAAAGCGGGTAGTCGATTACAATGTGAAGATCAGGGTTAAGGGCGACGGTTCGGGCGTTGAGCTTGCCAACGTGAAGATGTCGATGAACCCGTTCGACGAAATCGCGGTCGAGGAAGCGCTGCGCCTGAAAGAGGCCGGCAAGGTCGAGGAAGTGGTCGTTGTCTCCATCGGACCTGCACAGGCGCAGGAAACCATCCGCACCGCGCTCGCCATGGGTGCCGACCGCGGCATTCTGGTCAAGGTCGACGACATCGTCGAGCCGCTTGCCGTTGCCAAGATCCTCAAGGGCATTGTCGAAGCCGAACAGCCACAGCTGGTCATTCTCGGCAAGCAGGCCATCGATGACGATGCCAACCAGACCGGCCAGATGCTGTCCGCTTTGCTTGGCTGGAGCCAGGGCACCTTCGCCTCCAAGGTCGAACTCGGCGGCGATACCGCCAAGGTTACCCGCGAAGTCGACGGCGGCCTGCAGACCATCGAAATCAAGCTGCCGGCCATCGTCACGACGGACCTGCGCCTCAACCAGCCGCGCTATGCTTCGCTGCCGAACATCATGAAGGCGAAGAAGAAGCCGCTGGATGAAAAGACGGCAGCCGATTACGGCGTCGACACCAAGCCGCGCCTCAAGGTGCTGAAGACCGAAGAGCCGGGCGGCCGCAAGGCAGGCGTCAAGGTCAAGGACGTTGCCGAGCTCCTCAGCAAGCTGAAGAACGAAGCCGGCGTTCTCTAAGGATCAGGAAAGGAATTTACCATGGCTATTCTTCTTTTTGCCGAACACGACAACGAGACCCTTTCCGACCAGACCGCCAAGGCATTGACCGCAGCGCTCGCCATCGGTTCCGACGTGCATGTCCTGGTTGCCGGCAAGGGCGCCAAGGGCGTTGCCGACCAGGCCGCCAAGCTCGCCGGTGTCAAGAAGGTCCTGCTCGCCGACAGCGACGATCTGGCCAACCGCCTGGCGGAAGCCACCGCGGCGCTGATTGTTTCGATCGCCGGCAATTATGACACGATCATTGCCGCCGCAACCACCAACGGCAAGAACATCCTGCCGCGCGTTGCCGCCCTGCTCGACGTCATGCAGATCTCCGACATCATCGAGGTCATTGCGCCCGATACGTTCAAGCGTCCGATCTATGCGGGCAACGCCCTGCAGACCGTCCAGGCAACCGATGCCAAGCGCGTCATCACCGTGCGCACCGCCACCTTTGCGGCCGCCGGCGAAGGCGGTTCGGCTCCGGTCGAGACTGTTGCGGCGGCTGCCAATCCGGGCCTGTCCACCTTCATCGAAGCCAAGCTGTCCGGCGGCGACCGTCCGGAACTGACCTCGGCCAAGATCATCATCTCCGGCGGCCGTGCCCTCGGCTCCAACGAGAAGTTCAAGGAAGTCATCCTGCCCGTGGCCGACAAGCTCGGCGCGGCCGTCGGTGCCTCGCGCGCCGCTGTCGATGCCGGTTACGCCCCGAACGACTGGCAGGTCGGCCAGACGGGCAAGGTGGTTGCGCCTGATCTCTACATCGCCGTCGGCATTTCGGGCGCGATCCAGCATCTGGCCGGCATGAAGGACTCCAAGGTCATCGTTGCCATCAACAAGGACGAGGAAGCACCGATTTTCCAGGTCGCCGATTACGGCCTGGTCGGCGATCTTTTCGTCATTCTGCCGGAACTCGAAAAAGCGCTTTGAATTTCATCGCAAGATTGAAATGAATCTGCATGGCCGGGGTAGACGAACGCTACCCCGGCCATTTAGTTTGGTGCTACAAAGAAAAGAAACGGATGGAAACATGGCTGGCTCGATCAAAACTGTAGGCATTGTTGGCGCGGGACAAATGGGCGGAGGAATCGCTCATGTCTGTGCACTGGCCGGATATGATGTTTTGATCCATGACCAGTCCGCCGACCAGCTGGAAAAGGCCATCGCCACCGTCAACGGCAACATGGCCCGGCAGGTTTCCCACGGCAAGCTCGAGGAAGCCGAGCGCGTCAAGGGCATGTCGCGCATCCGCCCGGCCCTGCGCATCGAAGACCTCGCCGGTGTCGATCTGGCCATCGAGGCGGCAACGGAAGATGAGACGGTCAAACGCAAGATTTTTGCCCAGCTCTGCCCCAACCTCAATCCGGAAGCGATTCTTGCAACCAATACCTCCTCCATCTCGATCACGCGGCTTGCCGCCACCACGGACCGGCCGGAACGCTTCATCGGCATCCACTTCATGAATCCCGTTCCGGTGATGAAGCTGGTCGAGCTGATTCGCGGCATCGCCACGGAAAACGTCACGTTCGAGATCGCGCGCGAATTCGTTACCAGCCTCGACAAGACGCTGACAGTTTCCGAAGATTTCCCGGCCTTCATCGTCAACCGTATCCTGCTGCCGATGATCAACGAAGCCATCTACGTGCTCTATGAGGGCGTGGGCTCGGTCGAAGCCATCGATACGGCGATGAAACTGGGCGCCAATCACCCGATGGGCCCGTTGCAGCTTGCCGATTTCATCGGCCTCGACACCTGCCTGTCGATCATGCAGGTGTTGCATGACGGCCTGGCGGATTCGAAATACCGCCCCTGCCCGCTGCTGGTCAAATATGTCGAAGCTGGCTGGCTGGGACGTAAGGCTGGGCGCGGCTTCTATGACTATCGCGGCGAGAACCCCGTTCCCACCCGCTGAGGGCGCCAAGCGCCGTTCAATCCGGCGGCCGCGGATTATTTATTTCATTCAAACCCTTGCATTGACCCCTGCCGCTCCCCAATTCAGGCAGAATTGCAGCACCGGGCCCCTCTGGCGAGAGTTACCGGCTCTCTCGTGATGTCGGAGCTGTAATCTGGAACCGATGCCGGCGGATCATTTTTCACATGGAGCTTCTGTTTGTTGATGCCATGGGCAAGCCCCTATGGATGTGGCTTGGCTTTTTTGCCCTTGTTCTTGTGCTTCTCGTCCTTGACCTGGGCGTTCTCAACCGAAAAAATCACGATATAGGCATGCGCCAGAGCCTTTTGCTCTCGGCGTTCTACATCAGTCTCGGGGTCGCCTTCGGCGGCTTCATCTGGTGGGAGCTGGGCAGCGAGTCCGGCATGCAGTACCTCACCGGCTTCGTCGTCGAGAAAAGCCTGGCGATGGACAATATTTTCGTCATCGCCATGATTTTCGGCTATTTTGCCATTCCCAAGCAATATCAGCACCGCGTGCTCGTCTACGGCATTCTCGGTGTTGTCATCCTTCGCGGCATCATGATCGCGGCGGGTGCGGCCATTGTCGAACAGTATGAGTGGGTCCTCTATCTCTTTGCCGCGTTCCTGATCATCACCGGCATCCGCATGCTCATGGCTGGCGACGACGAGTTCGACGTCTCGGCCAATCCGGTCTTCAAGTTCATGCGCAAACGCTTCCGCGTCACAGACGAGCTGCACGGGCAGAAATTCATGATCCGGCGCACCGACCCGCATACGGGCAAGTCGAAGACATGGATTACCCCGCTGCTTCTGGCACTCGTCATGGTGGAACTGGCGGATGTGATCTTCGCGGTGGATTCCATCCCGGCCATTTTTGCCATCACCACCGATCCCTATATCGTCTTCACCTCGAACATCTTTGCGATCCTTGGCCTGCGTGCGCTGTATTTCGCCCTCGCAAGCCTTATCCATCGCTTCGTCTATCTGAAATATGCACTGTCTCTCGTGCTGGTGTTCATTGGCGGAAAGATTTTCGTGGCTGACGCTTTGGGGCTGGCAAAGATACCGCCGATGTGGTCACTCTCGATCACGCTCGGCATCCTTGCCGCCGGCATTTTCAGTTCGCTCTGGAAGACACGCAACGACGCGCCGGAACCCGAATTAACGATAGATGCAAAACCTGCCTCGACACCCTCTATCGCCGAGACAACGACGAAAGCATAATTGCATCGATGGAGAAGATGAATGAACGCTGACGGAAAACCGTATCATTGGGACCCCTTGGGTGACCCTGCGGAACGGCGTCTGTCCAGCATTCTGGTCAAGATCGGTGAAACAGACGCGGACAGGGTTTCGTTTGACGATATCCTGTCCGCGCTTTCCGAACGCAGCTTCGGCGCGCTGCTGATCCTCTTTGCCGCACTCAATCTGGTGCCGCTGCCGCCGGGGTCTTCAACGATCTTCGGCATTCCCCTGATTCTTCTTTCGCTGCAGATGCTGATCGGCCTGGAAAATCCGTGGTTCCCCGCCTTCCTGCGGAAGAAATCCCTGCGCACGGAAACCTATCGCCGTTTTGTTGGCAAGCTTGAACCGCTGCTCATCCGTTTCGAACGGCTGGCCCGCCCGCGCTACTGGCTGCTGCCGCAGGTCGTCATGGAACGGATCGTCAGCCTTGCAGCGCTGGTCATGGCGCTCATCGTTGTGCTGCCGGTTCCGCTCATCAATCAGTTGCCGGCGCTCAGCATCATCCTGCTCAGCATTGGCCTTGGCGAACAGGATGGCGCTTGGCTCGGCACCGGCTTTCTGGTGGCGGCGCTCGCCATCGGCTTCGCCATCGGGCTGGCCGCCTCCGTCGGCCTGGCCGCCCTCCACATTTTCGGTTGAGCATGAACGAGCAGAAAACCATCGCCATCTATGTCGACGCCGATGCCTGTCCGGTGAAAGCCGAGATTTACCGCGTTGCCGAGCGCTACGGCGTCAAGGTCTACGTTGTTTCCAATTCCTTCATGACCATTCCGCGCGATCCGATGGTCGAACGCGTCATCGTCAGCGACGGTTTCGATGCGGCCGATGACTGGATCGCCGAACGGGTATCGCGCGGCGATGTGGTGGTGACCGCCGACATTCCGCTGGCCAGCCGCTGCGTGAAGGCCGGGGCCGATGCCATCTCGCCGACCGGCCGCGCTTTCACCGAGGCCTCCATCGGCAACACGCTGGCCACGCGCAATCTGATGGACGAACTGCGCTCGGCCGGCCAGATCACCGGCGGCCCGCGCCCGTTTTCGCCCAAGGACCGCTCCAGCTTTCTCTCCGCGCTGGATCTGGCCATTGTCCGCCTGAAACGGGCCGGATTTGCTGTCTGAGGTTTCTGGCATCAGTAATATGCGTGGTTCGACAGGCTCACCATGAGGGATGTGGTCTGACTGCAAGGCCAATTGCAAATGTTGCAGAATATGGCTCCCTGCAATCCTCACCCTCCCTCATGGTGAGCCTGTCGAACCACCACCCACAACGAATTTGCACGGCTCCCCTGCATCGGCTCCCCATGCCCTGCCATTGACGAAATGAGCGATAACCTCTACGAGAGCGCAACAAAGCTATATGCGTGCCGCTCGTGCCCCAACATATGCCGAGCCGAAAACACCAGCCCAAACACGTACTTGAAAGTTCATTAATGACTATTTTCGATTCTATCGCCCCGGCGCTGTCCGGTGCATTGGCAGCCCGTGGTTACGAGACCCTGACGCCGGTGCAGACAGCTGTGCTTGCTCCGGAAGCGGACGGTGCGGACCTTCTCGTCTCCGCCCAGACCGGTTCCGGCAAGACCGTCGCGTTCGGCATTGCCATCGCACCGACGCTGCTCGAAGGCGAAGACCGCTTCACCTCCATCGGCGCACCCTATGCGCTGGTGATTGCCCCGACCCGCGAGCTCGCCCTGCAGGTGCGCCGCGAGCTGGAATGGCTCTACGAGAAGACCGGCGCCCGCATCGCTTCCTGCGTCGGCGGCATGGACATGACCAAGGAACGCCGCGCATTGCAGGGCGGCGCCCATATCGTTGTCGGCACGCCCGGCCGTCTGCGCGACCACATCACCCGCGGCTCGCTCGACATGACCGAACTGCGCGCCGTGGTGCTGGACGAAGCCGATGAAATGCTCGACCTCGGTTTCCGCGAAGACCTCGAATTCATCCTCGGCGAAGCGCCGAAGGACCGCCGCACGCTGATGTTCTCGGCCACGGTGCCGAAACCGATTGCCCAGCTGGCAAAACAGTTCCAGAACGATGCTGTGCGCATCACCGCGACCAGCGAAAAGTCGCAGCACAGCGATATCGAATACCACATCATGCCGGTGGCGCCGCGTGAGCGCGAAAATGCGATCATCAATGCGCTGCTGTTTTACGATGCCCAGAACACCATCGTGTTCGGTGCGACCCGCGAAGCGGTCAAGCATCTGACCAGCCGCCTGTCCAATCGCGGCTTTTCCGTTGTTTCGCTCTCCGGCGAACTCAGCCAGGCCGAGCGCACCAATGCGCTGCAGGCCATGCGTGACGGCCGTGCCCGCGTTTGCGTGGCCACCGACGTGGCCGCACGCGGCATCGACCTGCCCAATCTCGATCTCGTCATCCATGCCGACCTGCCGACCAACCCGGACACGCTGCTGCACCGCAGCGGCCGTACCGGCCGGGCAGGCCGCAAGGGCATCTGCGTGCTCATCGTGCCGGCTTCGCGCCGCCGTTCGGCCGAGCGGCTGCTGCAGATGGCAAAGCTCAGCACCACGATGGTGCCGCCGCCGGATGCCGCTGCCATCAACAAGCGCAATCATGACCGCATCCTCAACGATCCGTCGCTGACCGAAGTCATGACCGACGAGGAAGGCGAATATGTCCGCGAGCTTCTCGGCCTGCATTCCGCCGAGCAGATTGCCGCCGCCTATCTGCGCCAGCAGATGGCCGCGCGTCCCGCACCCGAGGAACTGTCGAACACGCCAGCCCACGTTCTCGAGCCGATCCGCAAGGGCAGCTATGATGACCGGCCCGGCCGTGGCGACCGGGGTGACCGGGGTGACCGCGCCGAGCGCGCGCCGCGTTCGGACCGTTTCGAACAGTTCGAGAGTGGCGCCTGGTTCTCGCTCAGCGTCGGCCGCAAGCAGCGCGCCGAGCCGCGCTGGCTGCTGCCGCTGATCTGCAAGGCCGGCGACATCACCAAGACCGACGTCGGTTCGATCAAGATTCTCGAGACCGAAACCCGCTTCGAAATCACGGCGAGCAAGGCCGACGCGTTTCTGGCCCGCATCAAGCAGTACGGCACCGGCGAAAAAGGCGTGAACATCACCCGCAGCGAGGCCGCAGGCTTCTCCTCCCCGCGCAGCGATTTCAAGCCGAAGAAGAGCTTTGGCGAAAAGCGCGAATGGGACGACCGTAAGCCGCCCCGCGCCCGCGATGACCGCCCGCGTGACGACAAGCCGAAAGCCGACTGGGCAGCCAAGCCCGCCAAGGCCAAGCCGGAAGGCTGGACCGCGGAAAAACCCGAAAAGGTGAAGAAGCCCAAGGAGCGCAAGCCCGGCGATCCCTCCGGCTTCGACAAGTATAAGGCCAAGAAGGCCCGCAAGGCCGCTGCCGGTCAGCCGGAATAATCAGATCTTCGGGTTGAATGAACAATGAACCCGCCGCGGATGAAAATCCCGGCGGGTTTTTGCACATGCATGGTGCGTGGTTCGACAAGCTCACCATGAGGGAGAGGGGCTGGCTGCAAAGCTAATCGGAACATGCAGTTTGCGGCAATCTAGCAGAAATTGGCCCCCTGCAATCCTCCATCGCCCTCATGGTGAGCTTGTCGAACCACGCAAAAATGGCTCTGCCATCCACCTATTCAAAAAAATCTTGCCGACTTATCCAACACACCAAAACATCCCTTATCCTACCCCTCGTCCTTTCCGGCGGGAATGCTTCCGGAAACTTTCGAAAGTCGGGAAAGGATCGGCGCTTCGGCCTGTGGGAGAACCCCTAGGCTGGGGAGGTTCAGTCCAATGATGCGATGTTGGGCAAGACCGATTGCCGGGGCGGGTGGTCCATGGGATCGCAACAACCGCAACACCAACCAAAGACTTCAGCGCTCCCGATGGACCGCCCGTCTTTCCCACCTTCTCAACAGCCAGACGCGAAAGCGGGCGTGGCAACGGCCCGCCGCATTGCAAGCAATCACTGCGCCGCTATGGCCGCATCGATCAGACGCACGGCGTCATCGCTTTCCCACGGCGCCGGACCGTTCATGGCGGCAATCTGGCAACCCTCCTTGTCGACGATCATCGTCACCGGCAGGCCGAACGCCAGGTTCTTGCGCTTGAGCTCATTGAACACGCCCATGGTCGGATCGCGGTAGAGCGCCAGTGATTTCACCCCGATATCAGCCAGGAAACCTTTCGGCTTCTGGTCGTCGCCCGTATCGATATTAATGGTCACGACCTGAAAATTGTCGCCGCCCTTCTTGGTCTGCAGCGCATCGAGCGCTGGCATCTCTTCGCGGCAGGGCGCGCACCAGGTGGCCCAGAGATTGACAAGGACGGTCTTGCCCTTGAAATCCGCCAGCCGCATCGGCTTGCCGTCGGGTCCGGTGAAGGACAGTGCGGACATGGATTGCGGCTTCTCGGCCCCGCGCATGGCCGCGACAGCGCCCGTGGCTGCCGCGTCGATCTTCCTCGCCGTATCGGTCTTTGCAGTGCATTGATCGGTCGTGTTTGTTCCGGCAACAATATTGCCAGAAGGCCGCTCCATCACGTATACCCCAACCGCACCGGCGACTATGCCTGCGAGCGCGGCAAGAACAATAATTTTCCTGCTGCCGCCTGAAGTGGTTTTCTGTGTTTCGTTGCCGTTGTCCATATCTTACACTTTCCGTCTATCCACCCCGGTTTACCCAAGGCTTACAATGTCCGACAAGAAAAACAGCAACGAAATGTGGGGAGGCCGTTTCGCCTCAGGTCCGGCCGCCATCATGGAAGAAATCAACGCTTCCATCGGGTTTGACCAGAAACTCTATGCCCAGGACATTCGCGGTTCACTTGCCCATGCAGCCATGCTTGCGAAAACCGGCATAATCGCGGCGGACGACCACGACAAGATCGCAAAGGGCCTGAACACGATATTGTCAGAGATCGAAAGCGGAAAGTTCGTTTTCTCACGCAAACTTGAAGACATTCACATGAATGTCGAGTCGCGTCTTGCCGAACTGATCGGCGCACCGGCCGGCCGCCTGCACACGGCGCGGTCGCGCAACGATCAGGTTGCCGTCGATTTCCGCCTGTGGGTCAAGGAAGAATTCCAGCGCACGGCAACCGCATTGAAAAAGCTGATCGAGGCTTTCCTGAAGCGCGCCGAGGAACATGCGGCAACCCTCATGCCCGGTTTTACCCATCTGCAGACCGCGCAGCCCGTCACCTTCGGCCATCACTGCATGGCCTATGTGGAAATGTTCGGCCGCGATCTCAGCCGGGTCAAGGACGCCATCGAGCGCATGGATGAATCGCCGCTCGGCGCCGCCGCGCTGGCGGGAACCGGCTTTCCGATCGACCGGCACATGACGGCGAAGGAACTCGGCTTCCGCGAACCCACCCGCAACTCGCTCGACAGCGTCTCCGACCGCGACTACGCCCTGGAATTCCTGTCGATGGCCGCCATTGCCGCCACGCATCTCTCCCGGCTGGCCGAGGAAATCGTCATCTGGTCGACGCCGCAGTTCGGCTTTGTGCGCCTGTCCGATTCCTTCTCCACCGGCTCGTCGATCATGCCGCAGAAGAAGAACCCCGATGCCGCCGAACTGGTGCGCGCCAAGACCGGCCGCATCACCGGCTCGCTCGTCGGCCTGCTGACCGTCATGAAGGGCCTGCCGCTGACCTATTCGAAGGACATGCAAGAAGACAAGGAAGCCGTGTTTGACGCGGCCGAAACCCTTGAGCTCGCCCTGGCCGCCATGACCGGCATGGTCGGCGACATGACGATCAACACCTCGGCCATGAAGAAGGCCGCCGGTTCCGGCTATTCCACTGCCACCGACCTGGCGGACTGGCTGGTGCGCGAGCTTGGCCTGCCCTTCCGCGAGGCCCACCATGTCACCGGCCGCGCCGTCGCGCTGGCGGAAGAGAAGAAGAGCGAACTCGGCAAGCTGACGCTGGATGACCTCAAGGGCATTCACCCCGGCATCACCGAGGCCGTGTTCGGCTACCTCACCGTGGACAAATCCGTGCGCAGCCGCAAATCCTATGGCGGCACGGCGCCGGAGCAGGTGCGCAAGCAGATCAGGTTCTGGCAAAAGCGCATCACGAAATCGTAAGTCCGACGATGGGGGATGCAAAGCGTTCCTCCATGCGTTAGACAGGACAACATACTTTCGGACGACAGGATCTAAATCGATGACAAGCCGTTCTTACCTCACGACAATTCTGATGGCGGTTGCAATCGTCAGCGCGGTGTCGGCCTGCGGCCGCAAGGGCCCGCTCGAATTGCCGCCCGCATCGGTGACCGCACCGGCACCGGGCGAGCCGAAACCGGCCAGACCGCCCGTTCAAGACAAGCGCTTTTTCCTCGACTCCATCATCTAGGCAGATTTTTCGTGAATCATTTCGATTACAAGGACGGCGTTCTCCATGCCGAGGACGTCAGCATTCCCGATATCGCCAGCGCGGTCGGCACCCCCTTCTACTGCTATTCGACGGCCACCATCGAGCGGCACTACAAGGTCTTTGCCGCGGCCTTTGCCGAAATGGATGCGCTGGTCTGCTACGCCTTGAAAGCCAATTCCAATCAGGCCGTCCTGAAGACCCTGGCGCGCCTCGGCTCCGGTGCCGACGTGGTATCGGAAGGTGAGATGCGCCGTGCCCTGGCCGCGGGAATTCCCGCAAGCAGGATCGTCTTTTCCGGCGTGGGCAAGAAGCCGGGCGAAATGGACTTTGCCCTGGCAGCGGGCATTCATTGCTTCAATGTTGAATCCGAACCGGAGCTGGAACTCCTGTCCAGCCGCGCCGTAGCGGCGGGCAAGATTGCGCCGGTGTCCCTGCGCATCAATCCCGATGTCGATGCCAAGACCCACAAGAAGATTTCCACGGGCAAGTCCGAAAACAAGTTCGGCATTCCGCTGGCCAAGGCACGGTCCGTCTACGCCCATGCGGCGCGGCTGCCCGGCCTGAAGGTGTCCGGCATCGACATGCATATCGGCAGCCAGATCACCGATCTGGAGCCGTTTGACGATGCCTTTGCCCTGCTTGCCCAGCTCGTCGGCGACCTCAAGGCCGACGGCCACGATATCAAGCATGTCGATCTCGGCGGCGGCCTCGGCATTCCCTATCACTTCGACAACAATCCGCCGCCCCTGCCCGACGCCTATGCGGCCATCGTCGCCCGGCATATCAAGCCGCTCGGGCTCAAGACCATTTTCGAGCCGGGCCGCCTGATCGTCGGCAATGCCGGAATCCTGGTCAGCGAAGTGATCTTCGTCAAGGAAGGCGACGCGCGCAATTTCATCATCGTCGACGCGGCGATGAATGACCTCATCCGCCCGACGCTCTATGACGCGTTCCACACGATCCATCCGGTCAAGGAGCCATCCGCCTCGCATCCGCGCATTCGCGGCGACGTCGTCGGCCCGGTCTGCGAAACCGGCGACTATCTCGGCCTTGACCGCGACCTGCCGCGTCCAGCCCCCGGCGACCTGATCGCCATCGGCACGGCCGGTGCCTATGGCGCGGTTCAGTCGGGGACCTACAACACCCGCCTGCTCGTGCCGGAAGTGCTTGTCAGCGGCGACCGCTTCCATGTGGTGCGCCCGCGGACGACCTATGAGGAACTCATCGGTCTCGATTCCATACCGGACTGGCTCTGAAACCAGCCGGCACACAGAACGGTGAACGGCTTTTTGCGCCAAGGCCTCGCCTTTGCCACGATGAGTGGTATTCTTGACCAGCGTCAATGCGGTCACGATGGAATCGCAGGGTGACGAGATGGAGCAGGGATGACCGGTCAACACCCCGATGGGCGGGACGCTGAAAGGGTCAGGTTCGATATTTTCAAGAGTATCGATCGGCTCCGCTTGTCCGCGTGGCTGACCCTGGCCTTCGAGCGGTTATGGCCGCGGGTCCTGCCGCTGCTGCTTGTCGCTGCACTGTTCGTGATCGTCGCCTGGTTCGGCCTGTTCCGCATGATGCCGGATCTGGTCCGTCTCGGCCTGCTGACACTGTTTGTCCTGTCGCTTCCGGTGTGCCTCTACACCCTGCTGAGGTTCCGCCTGCCGGACCATGCCGATGTCAGCCGCCGCATCGAAGACGTCAACACGCTTGATCACCAGCCGATTGCCGTCCAGTCGGAAATCTTGGCGACCAGCACGGACGATCCTTTTGCCCAGGCCCTGTGGGACGAGCACCGCAAGCGGATGGCCGAACGCATCAGAGGCCTGAAAACCGGCCTGCCAAGGACAAACATCCCGGAAATCGACCCCTGGGGCCTGCGGGCCGTGATCGGGCTGCTTCTTGTCATCGCCTTCGCCTTTTCCGGCAGTCCACTCGGCGGACGTCTCGGCGATGCATTCCAGAGTCACAGCAGCAGCAATGCGCTGCCGCCCCGCATCGACGCCTGGGTCACCCCGCCGCGCTATACGGGCCGCCCGCCGGTCTTCCTCACCTCGGCGGCCAATGACCAGGAAAAACAGTTCACCGTCCCGCAGAACAGTACGTTGACCATCCGCATCATCGGCGGCAACGGAACCGAACGGGTGACGCAGACCCTGCCGGACGGCAAGCCCGCCGACATTCCGGTCAAGCAGGACGCGAAGACGGCCGACGCTGCCTCCGCGAAAGACCAGCCGCGCAATTTCGAGCTGACCCTTGATACCAATGCCACTGTCGGACTGATCAACAACGGCACCGTGCATTCCGAGTGGGCGTTCGCCGTGTTGCCGGACCAGCCGCCCACCATCCGCTTCACCAGGGAACCATCGAGCGCCGTCAATGGCACGATGGAACTGACCTATGAAATCAGGGACGATTACGGTGCGGCCAGCGCGCAGGCGAAGGTCGAGCAGGTCCAGCCGCCGGCAAAGGATGCAAGGCCGCTGTTCGAGGCCCCGGAAATCCCCCTCAGCCTGCCGAAGCGCGGCGCGGACGGCGGCGAGACCAAAACGACGCGGGACCTGACCGAACATGTCTGGGCCGGATCGGAAATCCGCATGACGCTTGTCGCGGTTGACGATGCCGGGCAGGAAGGCAGGAGCGAGACCAAGACCCTTGTCATGCCGGAACGCCCCTTTGCCAATCCGCTGGCGCGCGCGGTGGTGGAACAGCGGCGCATGCTGGCGCTGAACGCCAATGCCAAGCCGGATGTGCTGAACATGCTGGATGCCATTACCCTGTGGCCGGAGGAGACCATCCGGAATCCCGCCCGTTATCTGGGTCTGCGCAGCATCCGTTCCCGGCTCAACCTTGCCAGGAGCGATGACCAGCTGCGCGACGTCGTCGCCTATATGTGGCAGGTGGCGCGCGGCATCGAAGACGGCGCCCTGTCCGACGCCGAGCGCAGCCTGCGCGAAGCCCAGGAGGCGCTGCGGCAGGCGATCGAGCAGAATGCCAGCCCCGAAGAAATCGACAAGCGCATGGCCGATCTGCGCAAGGCCATGAACAAATATATGCGTGAGCTTGCCCAGCAGGCCCAGCGCAATCCCAACATGGCGCAGGCGCCCGATCCCAATGCCCGCGAATTGCGGCAGGAGGATATCGACCGCATCCTCAAGCAGATCGAGGAACTGGCCAAGCAGGGCTCGAAGGAGCAGGCCCAGCAGTTGCTCTCGCAGCTCAACGACATGCTGAACAATCTGCAGATGCGCCAGGCCCAGGGCAAGAACGGCCAGGGCGACCAGATGAAACAGCAGATGGACAAGCTCGGCGACCTGATGCGGCGCCAGCAGAAAATGATGAACGAGACCCACAGGCTGGAACAGCAGCGCCAGAATGGCATGATGCAGGACAATGGCCAGTTCGGCGGCCAGATGGGACAGGACGGCCAGCAGGGCCAGATGTCAGAGGAAGATATCGCCAAGGCGCTGAAGGGCCTGCAGGACGGCCAGGGCAAGCTGCAATCCGACCTGCAGCAGCTGATGGACGATCTGAACGGCCAGGGCGTTACGCCCAACAAGGATTTCGGCGACGCCGGAAAATCCATGGGAGATGCCCAGAAATCCCTCGGGGAGGCTGATGGCGGACAGGCGCTCGACCAGCAGAGCAATGCGCTGGATTCCCTGCGCAAGGGCGGACAGGACATGATGAAGCAGATGCAGGCCATGGGCCGGGCGGGCAAGCCGGGCGGTCCGCAGCAGAGTGACCGCGACCCCTTGGGACGGCCGTCCAAATCCAACAGCGGCACCGATTTCGGGCCGGACCGGAACATGCTGCCGGGGCAGGCCGATATCCAGCGCGCCCGGCAAATCCTCGATGCCATCCGCGAGCGGCTCGGCAATGCGCTGAGCCCGCAGATGGAAAAGGATTATCTGGAACGCCTGCTGAAATTCAACTGAGGCTAGTGGCCCGATTCTGACATTCGCATGCTGCGCGTGATGTGAAATTCGTTCCACTAGAGCCTCAGTCCCGGACGACACCGACATAGGGCAGCTGCCGGAAGGAATGCCCGACATCCATGCCATAGCCGACGACGAAATAGTCGGGGCATTCGAAGCCCTTGAAATCCGCTTCGATATCGGTTTTCCGCTTCACGCTCTTGTCCAGCAATACGGCGATGGACACGCTGCGCGCGCCGCGCTCCAACATCAGTTCGCGGGTGAATTTCAGCGTCCTGCCCGATTCCAGAATATCGTCGATCAACAGCACGTCGCGGCCGTGCACATCGCTGTCGATGTCGCGCAGCAGCCGCACTTCCTTGCTCTCGGTGCCCTTGCCATAGCTGGACACGGTGATGAACTCGACATCCGGCTCGGCGCCCGCATCGTGCATGGCGCGGATCAGGTCCGCCGCGAAGATGAACGATCCCTTGAGGATCGAGATCACCAGCAGGTTGTCGAACCGTTTTGCCACAATGTCCTGCGCCAGTTCCAGATTGCGCGTGGCGATCTCCTGCGCACTGAACAGAACATCGATATTCTTCTCGCCTACTTTCGGCATGCAACTCTTCCTGATTTTCCGGTAAGCAAGGCTCCTGGAGCCTTTCCTGTTTGAAAGGCTCTATAGCCCGATATCGGCCGGAAAAGCAAAACCTCAGCGTTTTTTCGACCGGTCAATCGGCGCCGGTCAGCGGATCACGTTGCCTGCGGGCGCGGACACGCTTGTGCCCGGCATGTGGGGACCGGCGGCATGCCGCTGGCTGAAAAGCACATGCCCGCCGCAGATCCAGAACGTCGACGCCGCAACCAGAAGCACCAGCAGCCAATAGGCGAAGCCGGGCATGCGCCCCTGCGCCTCCTGCGACTTTTGGAGAATTGTCATGCGTGCGTTTACGGGGAAGTGTGGGGTCAGGCTTTGCCGGGAGGAAGGAGGTGACATGGATTCATAGATTGCGTCTTCCGCCCCGCCCTTGTCGAAGTGGGGCGCCGGGACAATA
The DNA here is from genome assembly GCF_055378485.1 of Phyllobacterium sp. T2-21. Taxonomy (NCBI): domain Bacteria; kingdom Pseudomonadati; phylum Pseudomonadota; class Alphaproteobacteria; order Hyphomicrobiales; family Phyllobacteriaceae; genus Phyllobacterium; species Phyllobacterium sp. T2-21. The sequence goes on from NZ_AP027912.1 coordinate 58,069, forward strand.
TGCGAAACAGTTTCGCCGCTCATCGTTTTAAACCGTGCAATCACGTGTTTTCCGGTCGTTCTGCCATGTTGCAGTCATGATCCTCCGAATCATTGTGGCAGCCTATCGCCCAATAATTAATGTTTCGCCGAACGGATGCAGCGATTGATGGGTGGTCAAATCCGTCCGCGCTGAATAAAACACGCGTGGACAAGAAACTTGGAAAGTCAGCTTGATTCGTTTTGAGAATGTCGGTTTGCGATACGGGATGGGCCCGGAGGTTCTGCGTGACGTCAGCCTCCATATTTCACCCCGCTCGTTTCAGTTTTTGACCGGCCCGTCGGGCGCGGGCAAGACATCGCTGCTGCGCCTGCTGTTCATGACGCTGAAGCCGACGCGCGGTCTCATCACCGTCTTTGGCAAGGACATCGCGACCATCTCCTCCAAGGAAATGCCTTTGTTGCGCCGCCGTATCGGCGTGGTGTTCCAGGATTTCCGGCTGCTTGATCACATGACGACCTACCAGAATGTCGCCCTGCCGCTGCGGGTGCGCGGCAAGGAGGAAGCCACCTATCGCGCGGAAGTTGAGGAATTGCTGCACTGGGTTGGGTTGGGCGAACGCATGCACGTGCTGCCGCCGGTTCTGTCAGGCGGCGAGAAGCAGCGCGCCGCAATTGCCCGCGCCCTGATCGACCAGCCGGAAATCCTGCTGGCCGACGAGCCGACCGGCAATGTCGATCCGCCCCTTGCCCGGCGCTTGCTGCGCCTGTTCGGCGAGCTGAACCGTTCCGGTACCGCCGTGGTCATCGCCACCCACGATCTTACCCTGATGGATCAGGTCAATGCGCGCCGCATGATTCTCGATCAGGGGAGGCTCGATATCTATGATTGACGCCGCCCGCCTCAGGGAGCTGGCCGCGGATCTGACTAGTCGCGCCATCCAGCTTGTGCGCGGCAAGAACGGCCAGGCGCCCATCGTGCCCGCCGGCAATGTCGTCGGCCATGCCCTGATGATCGTGATCGCCATCATGACGTTCCTCGCCTGCCTGACCATCGGGGCAGTCAGTCTCGTCCAGTCGACCGCGGCGACATGGCAGAGCCAGATTTCGACCGAAGCCACCATCCAGATCCGTCCGGTCGAGGGCCAGGACATGGAAGCACTGCTCGTTCAGGCCGGCAAGCTTGCACAGGGCTTTTCCGGGGTCAAATCCACCCGCGTCATCGACCGGGCGGCCACGGCCCGTCTGCTGGAGCCATGGCTCGGCACCGGGCTCAACATCGATGATTTGCCGGTGCCGCGGCTGGTCGTGGTTACGCTCGACGAGGCCTCCCCGCCGGATTTCGCCTTGCTGCGCAGCGAACTCGTGAAGAATATCCCGGGTGCCAGTTTCGACGATCACCGCACCTGGGTCGACCGGCTCGTGTCCATGGCCCGTTCCACCGTGCTGATCGGCATGACGGTGCTCGGGCTGGTGATCGCGGCGACAGTTCTCACGGTGATTTTTGCCACGCGCGGCGCCATGGCCGGTAATGGTCACATCATCGAAGTGCTGCATTTTATCGGTGCGGAACAGAAATTCGTCGCCCGGCAGTTTGAGCGGCACTTTTTCTGGACCGCCCTGAAAGGCGCATTGTGCGGCGGCGCGCTGGCCATCCTGATCTTTCTGCTCATCGGCTGGTGGTCGTCCCGCAATCTGGCAACGCCGGAAGCCGATCAGGCCACAGCCCTGTTCGGCAATTTTTCCATCGGGTCAGGCGGCTATACCGGCGTCGTGCTGATCATTCTCGCAGTCAGTGTTTTGACCATGATTACAACACGAATGACAGTCATAGCGCATTTACGCCAGGTCGACGGGCGCGCAGGCGACAGTCACGATACCTGAGCGATTTCGATTCAATTTGACGGCATAAAATTCATGGGAGGTTTGCCGGCAAGGCTTATACACTCCCGGCGACACGACTCTCGAACAAGGCAACGCGTGATCAGAAAATGGACGGCACGGACGACAGCAGCAACCAACCGCCGGCAGGCGTCGAAGCCCGCCCGCGCGGACTTGCGTCTGCATTGCGCAAGCGTGTTGCCCGCCCGTTTTTCCTGCTCGGCGTTCTGGCGCTCGGCCTGTTCCTCGGCGGGTTCATTGTCTTCAGCGATCATGTCAGCACCATGCAGACGCCTGAGCTGGTTGAACCGGCTGATGGCATCGTCGTCCTGACGGGCGGCTATTCGCGCATTGAAGGCGCGCTTGACCTGCTCAAGAACAAGCGTGGCAAACGGCTTTTCATCAGCGGGGTCCATCCTTCGACCAAGCGCGGCGAGCTGCAGCGGGTAACGCGCGGCGATGCCACGCTGTTTGAATGCTGTGTCGACATCGACCGCTCGGCGCTCGACACCATCGGCAATGCCTCCGAAAGCATCAAGTGGGCCAAGGCCAACCATTACACGCGCATCATCGTCGTCACCAACAATTACCACATGCCCCGGACACTGGTGGAGCTGCGGCGCGCCTCGCAGGAGATCGAGTTCATCCCCTACCCCATCGTCAACAGCGATCTGCGCAACGGCGACTGGCTGGCCCGCGGTCAGGTGGTGCGCGTGCTTGTCGTCGAATATGTGAAATATCTCGGCGCTGTCATACGCTCGGCGCTGCCCGACAGCCTGTCGGCGGGGACACAAACCTTTGTTCGATGGATCAGGGGCGGCTGATTGGGAGTTCACGGCGCGGGCAAGTTGGTATAACGAAGGCCTGACCAACCGCCATGACCGGGACCCCGATGACGATCATCCGATCAATTGTCTTCAATATCGCCTTCTATCTCAACCTGATCATCCAGATGATCATCTTCACGCCCTATTACTTCCTCAGCTCCCGCAGGAATGCCTGGAGCGTGCCGAAGAACTGGGCAAGGTCCAACCATTGGTTGCAGAAGGTTCTGGCCGGCACGGATCACGTGATCGAGGGTATCGAGAACATACCCGATGGTCCCTACATCTGCGCGCCCAAACATCAATCGTTCTGGGATGCCTATGCCTTCCTGCCGCAGATCGCCGATCCCGTCTATATTCTCAAGCGCGAGCTGATGTGGATTCCGCTGTTCGGCTGGTACATCCTCAAGATGAAGATGGTGCCGATCGACAGGGGCAAACGCTCGGTCGCCATGAAGACGGCGATCCGGGGGGCGCGGGACGCCGTTTCCCAGGGCCGCCAGCTGATGATCTATCCGGAAGGCACCCGCACCGCACCGGGTGCACCGCCCGCCTACAAATACGGCGTGGCGCATATCTATACCGAGCTTGGCGTGCCGGTCCTGCCGATCGCCCATGTCGCCGGTCTGTACTGGCCGCGCCGCAAGTTCCGCCGCTTTCCCGGCACGATCCGCTGCCGCATCCTGCCGCCGATCCAGCCGGGCCTCGACGCCGAGAGCTTCCTGAAAAAATTGCAGGAAGTGACGGAAGCCGCGTGTGATGAACTGCTGATCGAGGCGGCCCGCTCCGAAAACCCGCCGCCCCTGCCGCCGACGGCGGTGCAGCGGCTGAAGGAGCTCGGGGTAACGGTCTGAGATTTCCGGGGTCCGCAACACCCATGGTGCGTGGTTCGACAAGCTCACCATGAGGGAGGGTGAGGGTTGCAGAGAGCTGCATTCTGCAACGTTTGTGATTAGCAATGCAGCTAAACCACCTCCCTCATGGTGAGCTTGTCGAACCACGCACGGCAGCTGCTGCAACTGGTAAAATTACGACCTGATCCCTAGCCGGGATTGCGGTCGATGGCGGCGACCAGGGTTTCAAACCAGTGGTCGCGGATATTCATCTTGCGCATGTGCTCCAGCGTATTGTGCACGTAATCCTCGTTGCGGCCGGACTGGCCGACCGAGCCGCGCACCGTGGCGGCGGCCTGTTCAACCGTCAGCGCCCCCGCATACTGCACATGCCTGCGGTCGACCACATAGGTCAGCGCCTCGACCCTGCGGCCATCCCTCAGATGGACGGCCAGCCGCTTTTCCAGATAGACATTGGTGACCAGTTCCCGCTCGCGCAGATAGGCGACGACCTCGTCTTCAAGCTCGCCGGGAACCCGGAAGGCCAGGCCGAGGCAGGAACCGCCATGATCGAGACCGAGCACAAGCCCCGGCCGTTCCGGCGTGCCGCGGTGCACGTAGGAATGCACGCACAACGCCCGCCGGTAGCCGTGCAGGCGCGCATGCATGGTTTCAACATGTGCAAAGCCTGGCTTCCACATCAGAGAACCGTAGCCAAAGACCCAAAAATCGCCCATATCCGTCCTGATAGCTGTACTTCATTGCGAAGCTTCTTCCCTGACCGATAGCGAGACCCGGACCATGACGTCAAGCACTGCCGACAAACCCTACAATGCCGGACGGCGTATCCGCTTCCTGGCCGCAGGTATCGTCCTCGTCGGCCTGCTCTATACGGGCGGGTGGTACTACGTAGCCAACATGCTGGAAACGCGGGTTGCCGCCAATATCGCCGGGCTGCAGGCCAAGGGCATCAACGCCGCCTGCGACAATGCGGCGGCCAGCGGCTACCCGTTCCGCCTCGGCCTCAACTGCTCCAAGGTGTCATGGGTCGACCAGGCGAAAAATGTTTCCGTCAGTGCCGGTGCCTTCCGCTCCGCCGCGCAGGTCTATGCACCCTTGCACATCGTCAGCGAGATCGACGGCCCGGCTGCCGTCAGCGCTCCCGGCATGCCGCCGCTGGACCTGAACTGGGACAATTTGAAATCCAGCGTACGGCTGGACAAGCCCATTCCGCAACGCCTGTCGGTGCAGGGCCGCAATATCGTCGTCACCCAGCACAACCCGTCCGGTGCCGGCACGCCGTTTGCCACCCTGAAGGACGGCCAGCTGCATTTCCGCGCCATGGAGCCGGTCATGGATATCGCCCTGTCGTTCAGCAGCCTGAAGGTTGCCGACAACACGGTCTACGACAAGCCGCTGCCCGAACTGACCGGCGCCGCCGATATCCAGATGGCAAACGGCTTTGCCCTGATCGGCAAGACGGAACGTGATCTGAGCATCCTGCGCGGACAGTCCGGCCTGTTGCGCAATGTGGATCTCGCCCTGCCCGACGGCAGCGGCATCGCCATATCCGGGCCCTTCTCCGTGGCGGACGACGGACGTATCAGCGGCGATTTCAAGATCACCCTGCGCAACCCGGAAAGCGTTGCCAATACGGCAAAGAGCATCTTCCCCGGTCAGGACAAGATCATTTCATCCGTCGTGCAGGCCATGGCCTTCGTACCGAAGGATGCAAGCGGCGCGCCGACACTTCCCGTCTCGGTCAAGAACGGCAAGATGTCGGTCGGCTTCATCAGCATCGGCCGCCTGCCCTCGCTGTGAGGGCAAGTATAGCCGGTACAGTGCGGTCAGGCGCTCTTGGCACCCGCCTTCTGGCGTCCGAAATCGGGGGCGTCCACTTCCTGACCCGCATCGATGATCCCGCGCCGGACGGCACGGGTGCGGGTGAAGAGATCGAACAGCGCATCGCCATCGCCCCAGCGGATTGACCGCTGCAGCGAGGCGAGATCCTCGGAAAACCGCGCCAGCATTTCAAGGATCGCATCCTTGTTGTGCAGGCACACGTCACGCCACATGGTCGGATCCGACGCGGCAAGACGGGTGAAATCGCGAAAACCGGAGGCGGAGTATTTGATCACTTCCGAATTGGTCACTTCTTCCAGGTCGCTCGCCGTGCCGACAATGTTGTAGGCGATGATGTGCGGCAGGTGCGAGACGATGGCCAGCACCCGGTCGTGATGCACCGGGTCCATCGTATCGAGCCGCGAGCCGCAGGCTTCCCAGAATTTCGTCAGCCGGTCGAGGGCAACCGGATCGGTGCCGTCCAGCGGTGTCAGGATGCACCAGCGGTTGGCAAAGAGCTCGGCAAAACCCGCATCCGGTCCGGAATATTCCGTACCGGCGAGCGGATGGCCGGGGATGAAATGCACATGCGCCGGCAGTTCCGGCTGCATCTGCGCGATGACCGATCCCTTGGTCGAGCCGACATCGGTGACGATGGCGCCGGCTTTCAGCGATCCGGCAATGTGCCGGGCAACATCGCCGGACGAGCCGACGGGCACGGAGATGATGACCAGATCGGCGTTTTTGACCGCTTCCGCACTGTCGAGGACATAGCTGTCGCCCAGACCCAGCGCTTCGGCGCGCTGCAGCGTGCTTTCGCTGCGGGTCGAGATGACGATGTGATCTGCCAGGCCTTCGCGTTTGATGACGCGCGCCAGCGACGAACCGATCAGGCCAATGCCGATCAGCGCAATGGTATCGAAATGGATTTTGGACATTGTTTACTTCAAGAATTCGGAGAGTGCAGCGACTACGCCGCGATTGGCTTCCTCGGATCCAATGGTAAGGCGCAACGCGTTGGGGAATCCGTAGCCCGCAACACGGCGCAAAATATAGCCCCTGCTGGTCAGATAGGCGTCTGCCTTGTCGGCCGATTTCGCCGCATCGTCCGGGAAATGCACGAGCAGGAAATTGCCGACCGACGGCGTGACGCGCAGGCCCAGCCCCGACAGCTGTTCTGTCAGCCACGGCAGCCATGTATCGTTGAAGGCAACAGCCTTGTCGACATGCGCACGGTCGCGGACAGCGGCAGCACCGGCCGCAATGGCGGCGGAATTCAGGTTGAACGGCCCGCGGATGCGGTTGACCGCGTCGATGACATGCGCCGGCGCGAACATCCAGCCGATCCGCAGGGCGGCAAGGCCATGGATTTTCGAGAAGGTGCGGGTCATCACGACATTTTCGAACGACGAGACGAGCTCGATACCCGCTTCGTAATCGTTGCGGCGCACATATTCCGCATAGGCTGCATCGAGAACAAGCAGGACGTTCTTCGGCAGGCCCGCATGCAGTCGGCGCACTTCCTCGAAGGGAATGTAGGTGCCGGTCGGATTGTTCGGGTTGGCCAGGAACACGATCTTGGTCTGCGGCGTGACAGCGGCGAGAATGGCATCGACGTCCGCCTGCTCATTCTTTTCCCTGGCCACGACGGGCGTCGCACCGGCTGCCATGATGTAGATCTTGTACACCATGAATCCGTGCTCGGTGTAAACAGCCTCGTCGCCGGGCGAGAGGTAAGTCTGGCACAACAGGCCGAGCAGTTCGTCCGAGCCGTTGCCGCACAGCAGGTTGTCGGCATTCAGTCCATGCACGTCGGCAATCGCCTGCTTCAGCTGGGTGGCCTGGCCGTCGGGGTAGATTTCAAGGCGCGCGGAAGCGGCGTGATAGGCCTCGGTCGCGTGCTTGCTCGCGCCCAGAGGGGTTTCATTCGAAGAGAGCTTGTAGACCTTGGCAACGCCGGGGGCCGATTCCTTGCCGGGGACGTAGGCGGCAATGTCGAGAACACCGGGTTTTGGTGTGGGGCGCGTGTCTTTCAATGTCGTTGTCATGATTCACAAGATCCGTAACATCGTTGAAATCGATGGTCATCGCAGGCAATGGCTCAAGCCACGGGGCATAGCCGCCAACAGGCGCGATGTCGAGCCAAACTTGTGGCGCCAAGTCCAGAAAATCAAAGAAACCATTGACTTTGCCGGTTGCGCGACCATAGCTACCGCCCACAAAGCTAAAATCGCGCGAAAATGACGAAATTCAGCAGCCCGTCCGCCAGTCCCGATCAGAGAAGCCAGGAAGCGACAAATCCCCACAGCCCCGTGGTGGAGTTTGGCGCCGACAAGCCGTTGCATCTCGACAGCGGCGTCGTGCTTTCCCCGTTCCGCATCGCCTATCAGAGCTACGGCACGCTCAATGCCGACAAGTCGAATGCCATCCTGATCTGCCATGCGCTGACCGGCGACCAGCACGTTGCCAACGTGCATCCCGTGACCGGCAAGAACGGCTGGTGGGAAACCCTCGTTGGCCCGGGCAAGCCCATCGATACGGACCGCTTCTTCGTTCTGTGCTCCAATGTGCTCGGCGGCTGCCTCGGTTCGACCGGCCCGGCTTCGATCAATCCCGAAACCGGCAAACCCTACGCGCTCGACCTGTCGATCATCACCATTGCCGACATGGTGCGGGCGCAGGCCATGCTGGTCGATCATTTCGGCATCAAACAGCTTTTTGCCGTGGTCGGCGGCTCCATGGGCGGCATGCAGGTTCTGGAATGGGCATCGAGCCATTCCGACCGGGTTTTTGCCGCCGTCGCCATTGCCACGGGCGCGCGCCACTCCTCGCAGAACATCGCCTTCCATGAAGTGGGCCGCCAGGCCGTCATGGCGGACCCGGAGTGGCGGGAAGGCCGTTATCTGGAAGAAGGTACCATTCCGCGCAAGGGCCTGTCCGTGGCCCGCATGGCGGCGCATATCACCTATCTCTCCGAAACCGCCCTGCACCGCAAATTCGGACGCAACCTGCAGGACCGGCAGAATGTGACCTTCGGTTTCGACGCGGATTTCCAGATCGAAAGCTACCTGCGCCATCAGGGCATGTCGTTCGTCGAGCGCTTCGACCCCAACTCCTACCTCTACATGACCCGCGCCATGGATTATTTCGACCTGGCGGCGGAGCATGAGGGACGGCTGGCCGATGCCTTCGCCGGATCGAAGACACGGTTCTGCATTGTCTCCTTCACCAGCGACTGGCTGTTTCCGACCAGCGAAAGCCGCACCGTTGCCCATGCGCTGAATGCCGCCGGTGCCTCCGTCTCCTTCGTCGAGATCGAAACGGACCGCGGCCATGACGCCTTCCTGCTCGACGAGCCGGAAATGTTCTCGGCCATCAATGGCTTCATCCGCTCCGCGGCGCGTGCCAGGGGGCTCCTGCAGCCATGAGCGTGAACACCACTTCGCGCGTCGACTTCGACGTCATCGCCTCGCTGGTCAACCCCGGCGCGCGGGTGCTCGACGTCGGCTGCGGCGACGGCGAACTGCTGGAACTCCTGCAGAACACCAAGAATGTCGACGGACGCGGCGTCGAGCTGTCGCAGAAGGGCGTCAACGAATCCGTGGCGCGCGGTCTCTCGGTCATCCAGGGCGATGCGGACAGCGACCTGAAATACTATCCCGATGCGGGTTTTGACTATGTGATCCTGTCGCAGACATTGCAGGCGACGCGCAACCCGAAGAATGTCCTGACCGAACTGCTGCGCATCGGTGAGAAGGCCATCGTCTCCTTCCCGAATTTCGGCCATTGGCGCATGCGCGCCTCGCTGCTCGTCAACGGCCGCATGCCGGTGACGGAAGAGCTGCCCTACAGCTGGTACGATACGCCCAACATCCATTTCTGCACCATCAACGACTTCGTCGACATGACGAGGGAGATCGGCGCGCAGGTGGAAACGGCCGTGGCACTCAATGCCTTCGGCCAGAGAATCGGCTTCAACATGCCCTGGGGTTTCTGGAACCTCTTCGGCCAGCAGGCGGTGTTCCTGCTGCGGCGCTGAACCCTCTCATTGCAGATGGTTAGACAGTGCGTGGTTCGACAAGCTCACCATGAGGGAGGGAGTGGATTGCAGGGAGTCATATTCTGCGACATATCCGACTGGCTTCGTCATCAACAACGTCCCTCATGGTGAGCTTGTCGAACCACGCACCAACCCGCCGGCGGCTCAATTCCCGTCCGGGCCGTCCCGCCGCATGGCCGTGCCCTGCGGCGAGAGCACCGGCACGAAGACACGCCGCGATGACCGCTGGGCGACCGGCAATCCCTGATAGATGCGCTTTTGCGCCTCCACGATGAGAACGCCGGAGAACACCGGCCAGAAACGCCGTCCCACGCGCTCGAACAGGCTGGACGGGCGCATGATCCAGCGCCGCGACGATGGCGGGAAGAACAGTGCCTCGGCCCACGGACCCGGCGTGAAATTGGTTTCCCGCAGAAGGCGGATCAACTGCCCCCGGCTGTAGGGCCGTCCGCTGCCGAAGGGTGTGTGCTCGAAGCGCGCCCACAGGCCGCGCCGGTTGGGAACGATGATGACGAGCCGCCCGTTCGGGGCAAGCGCCCGCCACATTTCCTTGAGTGTCTCGCGCGGGTCTTCCGCATGCTCCAGCGCATGCACCATCAAAATACGGTCCACCGCCGAATCCGGCAGCGGCAGGTCTTCCTCGAACACCAGCGCCGTTGACGACGCTTCCGCCGGCGGCCAGCTCGCCGCGCCCTGCCCCGCAGGCATGAAGGCGAATGTCCGCTCCGTGTCGCCGCGAAACCGGTCGAGATAGGGCACGACATAGCCAAGACCGACAAGCCGTTCGCCCGGCAGTTTCGGCCAGATCGGCGCAAGGGCCATGGTAATCGCCCGCTCGGTCAGGTGGCCGAGGGTGGAAGCATAGAAGGCGCGGAGGTCGATGATATCGAGATGCATGCATTCAACCTAACACGGCAAATCATAACATCAAGAAAATGGCTTGGAGACGGGTTGCGCCTGCCGGACAGCTGGCTATCCTGATCGCAACGCACAAACCGGACCGGCCCCATGTCAAATCTGCAGATAGAACAGTTCACCGCGCTCAGCGACAATTTCGGCGTGCTGATCCACGACCCCGATGCCAATCTCACCGCTTCCATCGATGCCCCGGAGGAAAAGCCCGTGCTCGACGCGCTCAAGCGCCGCGGCTGGACACTGACTCATATTTTCTCGACCCATCACCACAATGATCATGTCGGCGCCAACCTTGCGCTGAAAAAGCGGTTCAAGCTCGAAATCCTCGGCCCGGACGCGGAAAAGGCCAGTATTCCCGGCATCGACCGCACGCTGAAACATGGCGACCGCTTCCGCTTCGGCAATTTCGACGTGTTCGTCATTTCCACGCCCGGCCATACCGCCGGCGAGATTTCCTACCATATCCCCGAAGCCAAGGTTGTTTTCACCGGCGACACGCTGTTCTCGCTCGGATGCGGGCGCCTGTTTGAGGGAACCCCGGCAACCATGTTCCGGTCGCTCAACCATCTCATCAAGCTGCCGGTCGACACGCAGATCTATTGCGGGCACGAATATACCGAAAGCAATGCGCGGTTTGCCCTGTCGATCGATCCGGACAATTCGGCGCTAAAGGAACGCGCCAGGGAAATCTTTGCCCTGCGCGAGGCCGGCCTGCCGACATTACCCACCACTTTGCTGCGCGAAATGGCAACCAACCCGTTCCTGCGCTGGCATGACCCGGCGATCCGCCGCAACCTGAAGCTGGAGAACGCCAGCGACGAGGCCGTTTTCACCGAAATCCGCAAGCGCAAGGACAATTTCTGATGACGTTGACCGCTGAGCAGATCCGCGCCGCGCTGGGGCTGCAGCCGCACCCTGAGGGCGGCGCCTATATCCAGATGTTTCGCGACAACCAGAACGGTTGGCCGGTGGGCGGGCGCGGCCATTCCACCGCCATCTACTTCCTCCTGGAAAAAGGCGAGGTTTCCGCCTGGCACCGGGTAAAAGACGCGGCCGAGGTCTGGCACTGGTATGGTGGGGCACCGCTGCAACTGACCATTGCAACCGAAGGCGCGCCGCATGAGGTCCACCGGCTCGGCATGGATATCATAGCCGGCGAGCGGCCGCAGGGCATTGTCCCCGCCGGACACTGGCAGACAGCCAAATCACTTGGCGACTGGACGCTGGTTGGCTGCACGGTTGCACCGGGCTTCGACTTCGCCCAGTTCGAGCTGGCCGAGCCGGGTTGGGAGCCCTAGGGTCAGGACCTAAACCCGTTTCCGGAAAATCATCTCCTTGGCGGCCAGCACGGCGCCAAGGGTGATCAGCAGGCAGGCGAGAAGGACGCGCACCGTCGGTTCGGCGGCCCCCGCCGCGATCAGGACAAGCGTCGACAGCAGCGGCGCCGCGTAGCTCGATGCACCCAGCACCTGGATATTGCCGCGCTTGACGCCGAAATCCCAGGCATAGAAGGCCGCGCCCACCGGGAAAAGCCCGAGCCCCAGCACGGCCAGCCACTGCATCAGCGATTCGGGCCAGACGGTCTGCTCCAGCGCCAGATGCGAAATCAGCGACAGAACCGATGTCGCGACGCAAAAACCGGTCACCGCATCGGTCGGCACGCTGGCAAAACGCCGCGACAGCAGCGAATAGGCGGACCAGGTCAGGGCGCAAAGCCCGGCCATGGCGTAACCGAAGGCATACTGCGCCTCGAAGCCGACACTGCCGCCCTTGGTGACGATCAGCACCGTGCCGGCCAGTCCCAAAAGGGTTCCCAGTACGTGGAACCAGCGCAGGCGCTCGCCCGGCATCAGCGCCGAGCCGACCACGATGAACAGCGGCCAGAGATAGGCGATGAGACTGGCATCAACGGCCGGCGCGTTGCGCAGGGCGGTGAAATACAGGAAGTGATAGCCGAACAGGCCGACAACGCCGAGAGCCCAGACCTTTGCCGGCTGGCGCAGGTGCTGCGCCGCACCCGGCCGCCAGAGCCAGGACAACAGGCCAAGGCAGGCGCCGATGGCGAAGGTCATGGCCGTCAGCTGAAACGGCGGCACCTTGCCGGAGACATCGGTAAACAGCGCGAGCATCGCCCACATGATAACCGCAAGAAACCCGACAGATGTAGCCACGCGCCGCCCCCATTCGAAAGAGCGGCGCCCCTGCCGCATCATTGCATTTTTTCAAAACGGGTCGCGTAAACGGTCACCGTTCCGATCTGCGTGCCGATCTTCGCCTGCACCGGCGAATAGATACCGGACTTGCCGAGGGATGCAAAGGTGAGACTGATCTTGCTTTTGTTTTTCAGATATTCGATCGCGTCGCGCCCAGCCTGGTAGCCGCCGACCGGAATGAACTTGACCGAACACGTGATCGTATCCCCTTTGAAACCCTTGGTGGAGAACGGCTGCGGGCTCCCGGATGGCGAGAGCTGAAGGTCGACCCGCGTCTGTCCGTCGTAGAGATGCAGGGTCTGGGTGCAGACCTGGCCGATGCTGTCCGCCGCAACCATGACGCCGGAGATCGGATCGGTCACGCCCTGCAGTGCCGCTGGCTCAAGCTCCACCCATTTGTCCTTCTTCCTGACCGGCGGGACATTGGTTGTTTCCGTCACATTGCCATTGGCGAAGGCAATCGACGTGCTCTTGTCTTTCTTGCCGTGCCGGTACTTGACCAGATAGGAGTTCGGCAGCGGGCCGGTTTTGCCAAACTGGCCTTTGACATCGATATTGCCCTTGGTGTCGTCGAAGACGGTCACGAGGCCCGAGCTTCTCAGGCCGCCCGATACCGTATAGGCGCCGCCCGAAACACTGGTTGAAAAATTTGCCTTGGCAATCGTCAGGCCGAGCAGCGAAACCCGGTAATCGGATTTGTAGACTTCCTCGGCGCGCGCCGGAAGCGCCCCCGCAAAGAGCAGTATCCCTGCGGCAATCGCAGCATATCCGCAGCCGGGCCGCCGAATGAGACCAGTCATGTCCCGCTCCTTCAAATTGCATCACGCACGTGTGAATTGCCTGTGGTGAGACCGTACAAAGCAGGCAAAGTTGTGTTAAACATTGCGACAAGTCCGTTAAATACACAAAACCGGAGCAGAAGCACACTTGACGCGCGCGGCTCATATCACTATAGAAACGCGACTTCCCAATAGGCCGCCTGTCCGATATGCGCGCCGCTGCACGGCGACGTGTGATGGTAACAAGAACATTCGGGCTATAGGTAATGAATTTTGAAGGTGAGACCCAATGTCCCGCACATGTGAATTGACCGCTAAATCGGTACAGTACGGCAACAATGTGAGCCACGCGAACAACAGAACGCGCCGCCGCTTCCTGCCGAACCTTTGCCACGTTACGCTGATCTCCGAAGCTCTCGGTCAGAGCTTCCGTCTGCGTGTTTCGGCCCATGCCCTGCGCACCGTTGAACATCGCGGTGGTCTGGATGCATTCTTGAACAAGGCTGACGAGAAGGAGCTGTCACAGCGTGCCCGCCTCCTGAAGCGCCAGATTGCCAAGAAGTCGGCTGAAGCGCCTGTTGCTGCCTGATCGGCCAGCACGGCTCTGACATCCTAATCGCTTGAGGCCAGCGCATGCTGGCCTTATTGTTGCTGGTTCCATTACCCAGGATAAAAAAATGCCGCTTTCGCGCGCCTATTCCCTGTCGGATTTCATTTTCCCCGTCCTCGCCATGTGCCTGGTCGTGGCTGCCTCCAATATTCTGGTGCAGTACCCGTTCAATCACCTTGGATTGAGCGAAATCCTGACCTACGGCGCCTTCACCTATCCCGTTGCCTTCCTCGTCAATGACCTGTCGAATCGCCGTTTCGGACCGCAATTCGCCCGCAAGGTCGTCTATGCCGGTTTCGTCATCGCGGTGATTCTGTCGGTCTGGCTGGCAACGCCGCGCATCGCCATCGCCTCGGGCTCGGCGTTTCTCTGCGCCCAGCTACTGGATGTCACCGTTTTCAGCAAGCTGCGCCAGCTGACCTGGTGGAAAGCGCCGTTCGCGTCCGCCGTGTTCGGTTCGCTGCTCGATACGCTGCTGTTTTTCTCCATCGCCTTTGCCGCCCAGTTCGCCTGGATCGACCTGGCGACGGGACGTGCCGACTCGTCGCTCGCCGTGCTGGTGCCTTTCCTCGGCAAGGATATCCCGCTGTGGATGTCGCTCGGCTTCGGCGACCTGATGGTGAAGATTGTCATGGCCGTGGTGATGCTGGTGCCCTATGGCGCCATTCTTGCCGTCTTCGCGCCGGCGATCTATTCGGCCAACCGGGACTCCAGATAAAGATTTCTCTGCGGGATCGAATCGGCCGCCGCGACGACCGCGGGCCCCAGAACCGGAAGAAGAATGAACCGTATGCGCCGAGCAAGCAGCGTCATACGGTTCATCTCAATGTTTGCGGGCGGCAGATTTGCCCGCGGCGCGGCGCTGTTCCTGCTCTTCAAACAGCGATGCCAACTGCTCGGTCATCGCGCCCGCCAGCTCTTCCGCATCGACGATGGTCACCGCGCGCCGGTAATAGCGCGTCACGTCATGGCCGATGCCGATGGCGATCAGTTCCACCGGCGAGCGCGTCTCGATCTCTTCGATCACGGCGCGCAGGTGCCGTTCGAGATAATTGCCGGGGTTGACCGACAGGGTGGAATCGTCGACCGGCGCGCCGTCGGAAATCATCATCAGGATCTTGCGCTGCTCCGGCCGGCCCAACAGACGCTGATGCGCCCAGATCAGGGCTTCGCCGTCGATGTTTTCCTTCAGCAGCCCTTCGCGCATCATCAGCCCGAGATTGCGCCTGGAACGGCGCCACGGGGCATCGGCACGCTTGTAGACGATATGGCGCAGATCGTTGAGGCGGCCGGGATTGGCGGGCTTGCCGCGCTCCAGCCACGCCTCGCGCGCCTGCCCGCCCTTCCACGCCTTGGTGGTGAAGCCGAGAATCTCGACTTTCACGCCGCAGCGCTCAAGCGTGCGCGCCAGAATGTCGGCGCAGGTCGCCGCGACCGTGATCGGACGGCCGCGCATGGAACCGGAATTGTCGATCAGCAGGGTAACGATCGTATCGCGGAAATCCGTATCGCGCTCCTGCTTGTAGGACAGCGGCTGCGTCGGATCGATGACCACGCGCACGAGACGCGCCGAATCGAGATAACCCTCTTCCAGATCGAAATCCCAGGAACGGTTCTGCTGCGCCATCAGGCGCCGCTGCAGGCGGTTGGCCAGCCGACCCACGACACCGGAAAGATTGGCGAGCTGCTTGTCGAGGAAAGCCCTGAGGCGTTCCAGCTCCGCATCGTCGCACAGTTCTTCCGCATCGGTGGTCTCGTCGAATTCCTGGGTGAAGACCTTGTAGCCGCTTTCGCTGCCGAGATTGGAAAACGGCTGGTTCGGACGGCGTGCCTCGCCGGGCATCTCCGCATCCGTATCCGCATCGTCGTCAATCTCATCGGAGGAAGCATCAGCCGCCTCGGTCTCGCCCGACTGGCTGTCGTCGCTGGAGCTTTCCGAATCATCATCCTCGGATGCATCACTGCCCTGGTCTTCGTCGGAACCGCCCTCGTTGTTCTCTTCGGGCTCCGGTGTGTCCTCGTTGTTTTCCTGGTCCTCGTCCTGCTCGCTTTCCTGCGACAGCTCTTCGGCCATCTCCATGGAGGCCAGCATTTCGCGGACGACGCGGGCGAAAGCATTCTGGTCGTTGATCTTGTCGCCGAGATGCTCGAGGTCGGCCGCCGCCTTTTCCTCGATCCAGTCACGCCAGAGGTCGACGACGTTGCCTGCGGATTCAGGCGCCTTGCGGCCCGTCAGCTTCTCGCGCACCACAAGCGCAATCGCTTCTTCCAGCGGTGCTTCGGCCTTGTCGGTGATGGCCGGAAAATTGGCGCGGGAATATTTGTCCGACAGCATCGAACTGAGATTCTCGGCCATGCCGTCCATGCGCAGGGCACCGATTGCCTCGACGCGCGCCTGTTCGACCGCATCGAAAATGGCACGCGCCTGCTTGCCTTCCGGCGCCAGCGTCGCATGAATGCGGTCGTTGTGGCATGCCTTGCGCAACGCCATGGAATCGCCGATGCCGCGGGTAACCGCGATATCGTTCGCCGTCGGACGCTTGGGCAGGTCGGGCAGACGCGCCCGATGCCCCGTCAGGGCCGGGCGATCATTGCCAAACCCGACTTCCATTTCATGATCACCGGCAATGGCCCGCATGCAGGCCGTAACCGCGCGCTTGAAAGGCTCGGAATCAACCGGGCCTTTCGGATTTGTGCGTGAATTGTCTCCCGGGCCCGCCATGCTCTGATGACGCTCAGCCTATGACCACATTGGCCGTCGACTCCGGCAGTTCCTTGCCGAACGCACGCTGATAGAACTCGGCAACGATCGGACGTTCCAGTTCATCGCACTTGTTGAGGAAGGTCAGGCGGAAGGCGAAACCGACGTCCTTGAAGATATCGGCATTTTCAGCCCAGGTGATGACCGTACGCGGGCTCATCACCGTGGAGAGATCGCCATTGACGAAGGCGGCACGGGTCATGTCGGCAACGCGGACCATCTTCGAGACGATCTCCTTGCCTTCCTTGTTCTGGTAGTGCTTGGCCTTGGCCAGAACGATGGCGGCTTCGTTGTCATGCGGCAGATAGTTGAGCGTCGTCACGATGGACCAGCGGTCCATCTGCGCCTGGTTGATCTGCTGCGTGCCGTGGTAGAGGCCGGTTGTATCGCCGAGACCGACGGTGTTGGCTGTCGCGAACAGGCGGAAGGCCGGATGCGGACGGATCACGCGGCTCTGGTCGAGCAGGGTCAGGCGGCCGGACGATTCCAGCACGCGCTGGATCACGAACATCACGTCCGGACGGCCGGCATCATACTCGTCGAACACCAGCGCCACATTGTGCTGATAGGCCCATGGCAGGATACCGTCGCGGAATTCCGTGATCTGCATACCGTCCTTGACGACGATGGCATCCTTGCCGACGAGATCGATACGGCTCACATGGCTGTCGAGATTGACGCGCACGCACGGCCAGTTGAGGCGGGCGGCGACCTGTTCGATGTGGGTCGACTTGCCTGTTCCGTGGTAGCCGGACACCATGACGCGCCGGTTGAAGGCAAACCCGGCCAGAATGGCCAGCGTGGTCTGCTTGTCGAACAGATAATCCGGATCGGTCTCCGGCACGTAAGCATCGCCTGCCTTGTAGGCAGGGACCATCATGTCGGTATCAAATCCGAAAAGCTTTGCGGCAGAAACCGTAGTATCCGGCAAATTCGCAATATCGCGATCAACCTTATTCATCATGCCTCCAGCGCGACTGCACGCGCAGACGCAATAAGATAGTCACACCCATGAAGCCTCGACGGGAGGCTTCGAATTCAGCCAAACATGGTCCTTAGCAAAAACCAGCCTGTTTGAGCAATTGATAAGCCTGGATAACGTCGCGGAAACGATCCTCGGAAGCCCGATCACCGCCGTTTGCATCGGGATGATGGCGCTTCACCAGTTCTTTATAGCGCGACTTGATGTCTTCGCCAGTGGCTTTTACATCAAGACCGAGAGTATCCAGCGCTTTTGCCTCCAAAGGCTTGGCCTTGCGCAGGCGCGCACTCGGCCGTGCATCACCGAACACGCTGTTCGGATCACGGAAACGGTTCTGATAGGCGGCCCGGCCCGAGCGCAGCTTGGAAAAGTCCGGCGACGTCTTGGCACCGCCGGACGCGGCAGCCGCCGCGCTGGCGCCAGCGCCGCTGCCGGGCAGGCCCGCGACGGTCCAGGTCGGCCGGTCGCCGGTCAGGGCTTCCTTTTGATAACGCGCGACTTCCGCGTCGGAGAGACCGGAAAAATAGTTGTAGCCTTTGTTGTATTCACGGACATGATCGATGCAGAAATGAAAGAACTCGCCTTCCTTCATGCGCCCAACCGGTGCACGGTGCGGACCCGGCTTGTCGCAGCCATCCCACTGGCACACGGGAATGCGCGATTTCTCCTCTTCCACCTTTTTCGGGCGGATGCGGATGCTGTCAAAATATTTCGAATTTGAGGTCATTGCGTACGATTATCAACGGATTGGTTTACAAGACAAGAATTGACAATTGCCCATGGATCAACCTAACGCCTGAAATGGCGGTAAATTTGTGATCATGTACGGGTTTGCCAAATGAAACTACCATATGGGCGCAGGAGAACGAAATGTCCACTCAGTCAGCGATCGAAAACAAACTGACGCAGGCTTTTCATCCTGTTTCATTGACCGTTATCAACGAGAGCCACCTTCATGCCGGCCACCATCATGAAGACAGCGGGCATCATGCCACATTCGACGGTTCGGGTGAAACGCATTTTCGCGTGCGCATTGTCGCAGAAGCTTTTGCCGGCCTGTCGCGCGTCGCGCGGCACAGGGCGATCAACGAGGTGCTGAAGGACGAATTGGCCGGCAGTGTCCACGCGCTCGCACTGGAACCGGCGGCTCCCGGCGAAGCGACACGCCGCTAGAGGCTTTCCTGCCTAAACATCCTCGCTTTGCATCAGTTGCCGTTGCAGGCGGGCGATCATCTGCGCCTGCAGCTCGCTCTCCCCGCCATAGGCGGCGGCAGTCTGCCACAGCATGCCGATCAGCTGAAAACGCTCGTCCACGCTCAGGCGCACCCGCAGCATGGGCACCATATCGTCAGCCATCGAGGGGAACGAACCCCGGCGTCTGGTATAGCGCCAGGCTTTGCGAAACATCGCATCCGGATCGCCGATCCCCAGCGGACCGGCCACCAGCGCGATGATCTGCCGTCTTTCAGCCTGGGTCAGCGGCGCACCGGTGCGCACGAGCTGGATCATCAGCACGGTTGCCGCCAGCCGCGGATCACGGATCCGGCTATGACGCGAACCAACGAGACGGTCAAATGCCCGCTTGCTCCTGTTTCTCAGACGAGGCGTATTTCTGTCCAGATCCCGAATGGAACGAGCGGCCCATTGCAGCCGGAACATCCAGTAAAAAATCGCGGCAATTCCACTTAAAATGGCAATAACAATATGCATGCAGCTCCTAGCTTATGCGCAGGAAAGCGTTTGAAAAAACAATATCTTAAAATAATCGAACCAGTGGCGGCAGCTTAACTGGTTTTGCCCTTTTCGTCATCCTCCAAAGGTCGAATACGAAGCCGGGTAATGCGGTTTTTTTCCCGCTTCAGCACGGTGAAGCGCTTGCCGTGGAAGGTGAATGCCTGTTTTTCCGTGGGGATGCTCTGGGTTTCGTGGATGACGAGACCGGCAATGGTCGTGGCCTCCGCATCCGGCAGGTTCCAGTCGAGCGCCCGGTTGAGGTCGCGGATCGGGACGGAGCCATCAACCAATACCGAACCATCCGGCTGGGGGCGGCAGCCCTGAACGTCGATGTCATGCTCGTCGGCGATATCGCCGACGATCTCCTCGAGAATGTCTTCGAGCGTGATCAGGCCCTGCACATCGCCATATTCATCCACGACGATGGCGATATGCGCCTTGCGGCGCAGGAAGGCATTGAGCTGATCCTGCAGGGTTGTCGTATCGGGCACGAACCAGGGCTTGGTCGCCACCTTCATGATGTTGATCTTGGAGAAATCCCGGTTGGAATCGCGGATGGCCCGCACCAGGTCCTTGGCATGCACGACACCGACAATATTGTCGTTGTCACCGCGCCAGACCGGAATGCGGGTATGGTGGCTCGCCAGAATCTGGCCGATGATCTCCTCGATCGGATCATCGGCGTTGATCGAATCCATATCCGTCCGGTGGATCATGACGTCATAGACTTCGAGCTCGCGCAGATCGAGCAGACCGCCGATCTGGTCGCGGTCGCGCTTCACCACCGAACCCTCCCGGTGCAGGAGATCGACGGCGCCGCGCAGTTCCTCCTGCGCCGACAGCATCGATTTCACCGAACCGAGATCGATGCCGAACAGACCGAGGATACGGCGCACGATCCAGTTGATGAGGTCCGACAGCGGGCCGAAGATGAACACGGCAACCTGTGCGAACCGCACCAGCGCCAGCGCATTGCGGTCGGGGCTGGAAATCGCCCAGGATTTCGGCAGCACCTCGGCAAAAATCACCAGAAGCACGGTCATGATCGCGGTGGCATAGGCAACGCCCGCCTGTCCGAACAGGTTGAGCAGCATGCTCGTGGTCAGGGATGACGCAAGAATATTGATGAGATTGTTGCCGATCAGCATGAC
This sequence comes from Phyllobacterium sp. T2-21, assembly GCF_055378485.1. Classification (NCBI taxonomy): domain Bacteria; kingdom Pseudomonadati; phylum Pseudomonadota; class Alphaproteobacteria; order Hyphomicrobiales; family Phyllobacteriaceae; genus Phyllobacterium; species Phyllobacterium sp. T2-21. The sequence goes on from NZ_AP027912.1 coordinate 78,632, forward strand.
ACCGATCAGCCGGTCACGCTTTTCGATGAGACCTTCGACAACCGTTGCACGGTCATCGCCGCGCTTCGAGAGCCGGTGCATCCGGGCGCGCGACACGGCGGTCAGCGCGGTTTCGGATCCTGAAAAAAGACCAGACATCAGGATCAGAAGGAAAATGATTCCGCAAAAGATCCAGAGTTCCAGGTTCATTTTGGGTGTTTCTCCTGCAAAAAGCTGAGAACGGCGGATGGCGGTACATCCCGGGCGATAAAGGACTGGCCGATACCGCGGGTGAGAATGAAGGTCAGCGTGCCCCGCGTCACCTTCTTATCCTGGGCAATATACTCCATCAGCCTCTCCGCTGGCGGCAAGGCACCGGGAATATCGCCGATGGAAACCGGCAGCCCGACCTGCCGCAAATGCGCTTCGACCCGCCGGGCATCGTCGGCGCTCGCCAGATTCATCTTAACCGAAAACTGGTGGGCGAGGACCATGCCGATGGCAACGCCTTCGCCATGCACGAGACGGGCGGAATCGTATTGCGTGGCTGTCTCCAGCGCGTGGCCGAATGTGTGGCCGAGATTGAGCAGCGCCCGGTCGCCGGTTTCGCGCTCGTCGCGCGCCACGACATCGGCCTTTGACTGGCAGGATACCGCGATGGCATGGGTCCGCTCCGACCCACCGGCGAAAATGCCCTGCCAGTTCGTCTCCAGCCAAGCGAAGAAATCCGGCCGGTCGATCAGCCCGTATTTGGCGACTTCCGCATAGCCGGCGCGAAATTCGCGCGGGCTGAGCGTGTCGAGCACATCCGTGTCGGCCAGCACCAGTTGCGGCTGGTAGAACGCACCGACCAGGTTCTTGCCATGTGCCGTGTTGATGCCGGTTTTGCCGCCAACCGATGAATCCACCTGAGCCAGCAGCGAGGTCGGTATCTGCACGAAGCCCATGCCGCGCCGGGCAATGCTTGCGGCAAAGCCGGCGAGATCGCCGATCACGCCGCCGCCAAAGGCGATGACGATATCGCCCCGCTCCAGCCGGGCGGCCAGGATGGCGTTGGTGACGGTTTCGAGCGTGGCAAAACCTTTCGACTTTTCACCGGGCGCGACAAGAACCGGCGTCGATTCGATGCCGGCGGCCTTCAGGCTGTCCACCAGGCGCTGCAGATGCAGCGCGGCAACGTTCTCGTCCGTGACGATGGCCGCCCGCCCCGCGCCGGTGCGCCCGGCAATCTCCTGCCCGGCGCGCTCGATCAGGCCAGCGCCGATGAGAATGTCGTAGGAACGGTCTCCAAGTTTGACCGGAACTGTCGTCAGGGCGCTCATCGCGGGGATTCCTTGTTGTCCAGATGCTGCGATACGGCCTGCATCGCTTCAAGCGCGATGATTTCTTTCTTTTCCTCGCGTGAGAGAATGGTCAGATCCGCCTGCGCGTAGACCGGATAGCGCTCGCTCATCAGCCGTTCCATGACGGCGCGCGGATTGTCGCTTTTCAGGAGCGGCCGGTTCTGCTTGCGCACCACGCGGTTCATCAGCACGTCAAGTTCCGCATTCAGCCAGATCGATATGCCTTCGGATGCGATGGCACCGCGCGTCTGCTCGTTCATATAGGCGCCGCCGCCGGTCGCCAGAACGATGGGGCCGTCTTCGAGCATGCGCGCGATAACCCGGCGCTCCAGATCGCGGAATTCCGCTTCGCCATAGGCCTCGAACAGTTCGGGAATGGTCATGGTCGAGACTTTTTCAATCTCGTTGTCGGCGTCAAAAAACGGCAGCTCGACCAGCGAAGCCAGTTTTTTACCGACGGTGGATTTGCCTGCGCCCATCAAACCGACGAGCACAATAGACCGGTGCCCCAGGCGCTCCCGGATGGATCGGGCCAACTCCGGAACCTGGGCTGTGCCAAGAATATCGTCAATGCTGTTCATAAATGCGTTTCGACAGGAAAACCGGGCTTTCGTCAAGCAAAGTGTGGGGTTGTCCTTATGTCTGGCCTTCATCAATTCATAAGAGTTTCCGTTGCAGGATTATGGAACACGCAAAGCCAGCTTGCAAAGTCGATTTGATGCCCACACTGACCCGATTGATCATCACCCTCGCGGTTCTCGCCGGGCTCGTCTATGCGGGAATGCTGGCGCTCGTGACCTTCGTGCATCCGACACAGACGGAACTGACCATCCGCATTCCCGCAGAAAAGCTTAATGTCAAACCCGGCAATCCGAAGTAGAGCCATGCGTGCAGCAGCAGCGATAGAGACATTTCTTGAGATGATGAGCGCCGAACGGGGCGCGGCGCAGAACACACTGGAGTCCTATCGCCGCGACCTCGAGGATGCGGCGGGTTTTGCCAGCGCCACCGGCGTGCAGCTGACCATGGCGGAGCCCGCAACAATCCGCGCCTATCTCGACGATATCGCCGGACGCGGCTATGCCGCGACATCGCAGGCACGGCGGCTCTCGGCCCTGCGCCAGTTCTTCCGCTTTCTCTATACGGAAAATATCCGCACCGACGACCCGACGGGCACACTGGACGCGCCAAGGAAGGACCGTTCGCTGCCAAAAATCCTCAGCGAGGCGGATGTCGAGAAACTGCTGGGGCGGGCCGAACTGGAAACCCTGGACGCGGCGGCCCCGGCGGGCGATCATCTGCGCGCCTTGCGCCTGCATGCGCTGCTGGAAATTCTCTATGCGACGGGCTTGCGCGTTTCCGAGCTGGTCGGGCTGCCGGTGACGGTTGCCCGCTCCGATCACCGCTTTCTGATGGTGCGCGGCAAGGGCTCGAAAGACCGCATGGTTCCGCTCTCCGGCAAGGCCCGCACGGCAATGACCACATATCTCGCCGTGCGCGATGCCTTGCCGAACCTTGCCGGCAATCCCTGGCTTTTCCCGGCAATCTCCGAAAGCGGCTTTCTGGCGCGGCAGGTTTTCGCGCGCGAATTGAAAGGCTTAGCTGCTCGTGCCGGACTTGTGACTTCAGCAATCTCGCCGCACGTGTTACGGCATGCCTTCGCCAGCCATCTCCTGCAGAATGGCGCGGACCTGCGGGCGGTCCAACAATTGCTGGGTCATTCGGATATTTCAACGACCCAGATTTATACCCATGTCATGGAGGAGCGGTTGCACCGCCTTGTCACGGAGCACCACCCTCTGGCAGACTGAACCCATTCCCCCGCGAAACAGGCGGGACCATAGACTTGGCGGGACTCTCTATGTGGCGGCTGTTGAAAAAGCTGTTTTCGAGACCAGAACCGGCGCCTGTCGAAGCCGATAGCGAAGTGATGCGCTTCGACGAAACCGGGTTCACGCGGTCCAGCCAGCTGATCCGCTCCATGGGCTGGCGGGAACACTGGGATTGGGACGAGATCGACGGTTTCGGTTTCTCCTTCAAACAGGCCATGTTTCCCGACCCCTGGTTCGGCGACTACATGGAGAGCGAATGGTTCATCATCGTTGACAACGAAAAGGCTCCCGAACACATCTATTTCCACGCGGACTGGCTGAACATCGACCATCTTCCGCCCGCCCTTCTGCAGAACATGCCCGGTCTCGACATCGACGAGCTGCGCAAGGGCCTGCACAATGCATCGCAGGGCTTTCACTATTACGACGGCGAAGGCGAATGGATCGGCTGGCAGCGCCCAAAACCTGCCAAGCGGGCGAGACAGGCACAGAAGCCGGCGCCGAAACGCAAGGCGGCACCGGGCAAACCCCGGGCATCGACCAGGAAGCCGGATGCATGAGCGGCGCCCGCGGCGGCTCTTCCGGCAGGCACGCCACGCAGGCAAGGCCTTGAACTTCGTCCTTATCCACGGGTTTCCACCACACCTTCGCCGGAATTATTCCTATAACTGGCGCCGCGAACGCGCCTTGTCCGCCATGCTTCCTTGACATGAGCGTCCGCAACAGCCAGTTAGGTCGTGAAAAATCCACCGTTATGCAGGCAGACACGTCGTCCATGTACAACTATCTCGATTTCGAAAAGCCGGTTGCTGATCTCGATGGCAAGATTCTCGAACTGAAGAAGCTTGCGGAAGAAGGCGGCGCACTCGACACCAATGACGAGATCGCCCGTCTGGAAAAGCGGTCGGCCGAGGCTTTGCGCGATCTCTACCGCAAGCTGACCCCCTGGCAGAAGGCGCAGATCGCCCGCCATCCCGACCGTCCGCATTGCGTCGACTACATCGGCAGGCTGTTCACGGACTTCACGCCGCTCGCCGGTGACCGCAACTTTGCCGAAGACGAGGCCATCCAGGCCGGTCTTGCCCGTTTCAACGGCCAGGCCGTCGCCGTGATCGGCCAGGAAAAGGGCAACGACACGAAGTCCCGCCTCAAGCACAATTTCGGCATGGCCATGCCCGAAGGTTACCGCAAGGCCGTGCGCGTCATGGACCTGGCCGACCGCTTCAACCTTCCGGTCATCACGCTCGTCGATACGGCCGGCGCCTTTCCGGGCATCGCCGCGGAAGAGCGCGGACAGGCGGAAGCCATTGCGCGGTCCACCGCGGCATCGCTGAACCTGAAAGTGCCGATGGTTTCCGTCATCATCGGCGAAGGCGGCTCCGGCGGCGCCATCGCCATTGCCACGGCGAATCGGGTCTACATGCTCGAACATGCGATTTACTCGGTGATCTCGCCGGAAGGCGCGGCATCGATCCTCTGGCACGATTCAACCCGCGCCAAGGATGCGGCAACCAACATGCGCATCACCGCACAGGACCTGTACGAGCTGAAAATCATCGACGGCATCATTCCCGAACCCACGGGCGGCGCCCATCGCGGCAAGGATGCGGTGATCGAGGCGACGGGCAACATCATCAACGTTGCTCTGAAATCCATGGCATCGATGGACGGCGAAGCGCTCAGGAAAGACAGGCGCGACAAGTTCCTCGCCATCGGGCGCAACCTTTAAGACCTGCACAAAGGCCCGGACATTCTCCGGGCCTTTTCTTTTCTGCCGGAAAGACGCGGGTGCACGCGGCCGGAAAGGCGCTAAGCCGCCGAATAAACCGGGGTGCGACGTTCCGGCAAAAAATTGTTGCGGTTTTTTTGCCAAAGCTGCTTGCAATTCACAGCCCAACCGATTACGAACCGGCCTGCGCAGACGAACGCGCAAGTGTGGCACGCGCCCGTAGCTCAGCTGGATAGAGCACCAGACTACGAATCTGGGGGTCAGAGGTTCGAATCCTTTCGGGCGCGCCATTCCTTCCCGACGAAAATCGATATCGCTGTTGGCGCGACCGGTATTGGCCGATGACGCGGCAATCCTGCAGGCTTTTCCGCCAGCCGGCGGGTCCGAGACCGGCAACCTTGATTCTAGGCCAGGGATTGGCAGAGTTCGCAGATCAGCACGGCAATCCCCACCACGACGCCAAAGGCCAGCAGGTGCACCCAGACCGGTGTCGTATAATGCAGGTGCTGTTTGTCGTCATACTCGTCGTACACGGCTTCGTTCTCGCGTGGGGATCAGGAGCCCGATCTTGGCCCAAGCCCCGGCGAACCGACAGCAAGGCCATGCTCAATACCGGTTCAATCGGGGATTTCGATTTGCCCTCCCTGCCGCGGCGCCGAAAAGTCTGCCCGCAGGCGGCGTCCCCATGCCCAGAAAACGGGCTTTTTCGCGATCAACAAACTTAACAACTTGTAACTGTTTTCCGCCCAAGGCCGGGTGTATCTGTTTGCCAGATAATACGAGACACGCATGGCAAATCATCTCCTCATCGCGGGTACAGGCCGGGCCGGAACGAGCCTTCTCGTCCGATATCTCGATGCCCTGGGACTGACCACACACATCACCAGATCCAACGGACAGACCCATCTGATAGAGGACGCCAATGCCGGTTTGGAGGATCTGGTTCTCCATGGCGGCGCGAACCTTCCCTACGTCGTCAAATCCCCCTGGCTGTACCAATTCATCGACGAGGTGCTCAAGCGCACCGACATTACGATTGACGGCGTCATCATTCCCATACGCAATCTGGCGGAAGCGGCAAGCAGCCGGATCATTCTCGAACTGCAGAGACTCCATCACACCCAGGAATGGATGGCCGACGAGGCACGGACCTGGGACCACTGGGGAGAAACGCCCGGAGGCGCGGTGTATGCGCTCGATCCCGTCGATCAGGCCCGGCTGCTGGCCGTGGGATTCCATCACCTTGTCGAGCGCCTGACGCGGGCGGGAATACCGATTTACCTCATCGCCTTTCCGCGTTTCACCCAGGAACCCGAATATCTCTTTTCCACGCTCCGGGGATGCCTGCCCCCGTCGGCGAGCCTCGAATCCATTCTGCCGCTGCACAAGAGCCTGATAGATCCTGAAAAAGTACGGGTGGAATCGGAAATTGCCGTGCAAACCCTGCCAAAACTCCCGGCGGCGGCATCGGATGACTTCCCGTCGCTGGAACAGCTCGACAACATTGCCCTGCGGCGCGAGATCAAGAAGATGCGGCTTCTTCATGCCACAGCCATGGACAGGCACAATCCGGACCACAGCGCCCTTGAGCAAATGTCACGGGAACAGGCGCAGATTATTCAGCGGCTGCAGGAGGAACTGACCGCCATCCGATCGAGCACCTCGTGGCGGATGACGCAGCCGCTGCGAAGGGTCGTTCAAAAGGTCCGCAGTCACGGGCAGCGATAACCGGACAGGCGTCGCGGCCATGCCGGGCGGGGCGGCGCCGCGACAAGAAGAAGGCGGGTTTCTGCACTCCTTCAAGGCCGTCATGATTGACGTGATTCGACCCGCCCCAATTTGGCCATCCACTCCGCACTTCCTGCAAAGCAGCTATGCATTCTTGTCACTGCAAGTTTCGCCGGGCATCGACTATATGCAGGTCACGATCAAGAAATGATCCAACAAACAATAAGTTACCAAGGTGAGTGAAATGAACCTGATCCGCTCTTACAACAACTGGCGCCGTTATCGTGACACGGTCACGGAACTGAACCGCCTGTCCGCACGTGAACTGAACGACCTCGGCATCTCCCGTGGCGATATCGCCTTCGTTGCCAAGAAGGCCGCAGCTGCGCGCTAATCGAATTCAAAGTTAACGTTCGGGATGACCTCCTCCCAGGTTCCGAACGTTCAAAGGCCGGCACTCCTCCTCCCAGCCGGCCTTTACAAATAGCACCCACCGCACCTCCTCCCGCGGTGGGTGTTGTTTTTTCAGGTCCTGCCTGATTGCCGCCCGCTGGCTTTCCCCGTATTGATCGCCGCATATTGGTCGCATGATCCACAGGCGGAGGAACTTCATGACAAGCGGCATCCACCACATCACCCTGATCACCCGCAGCGTTCAGGCAAATGTGGACTTCTATGCCGGTTTTCTCGGCCTTCGCCTCGTCAAGCGCACCGGCGGCTATGAAGACGCGACCCAGCTTCACCTCCTCTATGGCGACACATCGGCAACCCCCGGTTCGTTGATCACCTTTCTCGTCTGGGAAGACGGATCGCTCGGCCGGGTGGGTTACGGGCAGCCGAGCGAAATCGCGCTTGCCATCGCCCCGGACGCCATCGGCTTCTGGCTGACCCGCGCGCTCCAGCACAACATTGCCGTCACCGGCCCCGCACAGGAGTTCGGCGAAACGGTCCTGCGGCTGAAAGACCCCGACGGCGTGATCGTGAAACTCGTCGGAACATCAGGGGTAACGGGCACCGCGCCGTGGACCGCCCGGGGCATTGCCGCGGCCGACGCCATCCGGCGCATCCGCGGCGCCACGGTCCTCACCGAACAGCCACAGGCCACCTGCGCCTTTCTCGAAACCTATTTCGGCTTTCACGCCGGCGAGCGCACCGACACGATTGTACGGATGGTTTCGGATACCGGCGATTGCGTCGATGTGCGCGATGCCAGCGGCTTCTGGAGTTCGGCGCCCGGCACCGGAACGGTCGATCACATCGCCTTCCGCTCGCCCGATATCGCCCATGTCCAGGAGACCTATAACAGCCTGATCAGGGATGGGTCGGACGCGACCGCCATGCATGACCGCAAGTATTTTCACTCGATCTATGTGCGCGAGCCCGGCGGCACGCTGTTCGAGATGGCGACCGACGGTCCCGGCATGCTTGTGGACGAGCCGCTGGAAACGCTCGGCACGCAACTGTTCATTCCGCCGCATTTTGCCGAAGAGGCCGGCAATCTCAAAGTGATGCTGCCGCAGTTCGGCCTGCCCGGCGAGGAGCGGTTCCTCTACCGCGAGCTGCCTTTCGTGCACCGTGTCTATACGCCTGACCACAACGATGGCCTGACGCTTGTGCTATTGCATGGCTCCGACGGCAATGAGACCACGCTGCTGCCGCTTGCCGCCAATGCCGCGCCGCATGCCACCCTCATTGGTTTACGCGGGCGCAGCAACGAGGAGGGCATCGGCCGCTGGTTCCGCCGCTTCGGCCCCCTGAGCTTCGACCAGCAGGATATCCGTTCGGAGGCCGAAGCACTGGCGGCCTTCATCGAAGGGGCAGCCGAAGCCTATCGTCTCGATCTCGAACGCACGGTGTTTCTGGGTTATTCCAACGGCGCCAACATGCTGGTGGCAACCATGCTGCTGCATCCCGGACTTGTCACGAATGTGATTCTCCTGCGCGCGATGAATGTTCTTGAGGAGACACCGCAGGCGGATTTGAGCCATGCGAAAATTCTGATGGTCAATGGCGACCACGACCTGTTCGGCGCCAAGACGCCCGATCTCGAGGCGCTGCTGCGGCAGGCCGGAGCGGACCTTACCGTCCAGCGTGTCCATGCCGGGCACGAAACCGGGCAGCATGACATCGATGCCGTGCGGCAGTGGATTGCAGCGAATCGCCCGGCCTGACTTCGGAAAAGCATGGTGCGTGGTTCGACAAGCTCACCATGAGGGGACTGGGTTGGCTTCAAAACCGATTATAAGCGTTGCAGAATATAACCCCTGCAACGCTCAACCTCCCTCATGGTGAGCTTGTCGAACCACGCACCACCAAATGCCTCCGGTTAGACCAGAGGCTTCAGATTTGCTTCGATGGACGCCCGCTTGCCCTCGAGGAACGGCGGCAGGGACAATCCTTCGCCCAGCGTTTCCAGCGGTTCGTCAACGGTGAAGCCGGGACCATCCGTGGCGATCTCGAACAGAATGCCATTGGGCTCGCGGAAATACAGCGAGCGGAAGTAGTAGCGCTCGACCTCGCCGCTGGACGGCATGCGGAAACTCTTCAGCCGTTCCGTCCATTCGTGCAGCTGCTGCACATCCGGCGCCCGGAACGCCACGTGATGCACCGCACCCGCACCCTGACGGGCCACGGGAAGATCCGGCTGGACGGCAACATGCAGTTCGGCAGCAGGTCCGCCCTCGCCCATGGAAAAGACGTGGACATGACCGGCCCCGTCGGGAGACGGATAGGTGCTGGTCTGGCGCATGTTCATCACATGCAGGAGAATGGCTTCCGTGTTGGTGATATCAGGCACGCTGATCGTGATCGGGCCAAGACCGCGGATCTGGTGTTCGGCCGGAACCGGGCTCTTGTCCCAGGGATGCGACGGGCCCGCGCCGCCATCATCGATCAACCGGAAACGCTGGCCTTCGCCGTCCTCGAAATCGAGCGAGTCACGGCCGCCGATTGCGACGATTTCGTCCGACTTGACGCCAAGTTCGTTGAAGCGTGCCTTCCACCAGACAAGGCTGGCCTTGCTGCCGACGCGCAGACCCGTGCGCGCAATGCTGTGCGTGCCGCGCCGTTCCGGGCCGACAGGCCAGTCGAAGAAGGTCAGGTCGGTGCCGGGCGTTGCCTCGCCATCGGCATAGAACAGGTGATAGGCGCTGGTATCGTCCTGGTTGACTGTCTTCTTGACGAGCCGCAAACCGAGGGTCTGCGTGTAGAAACGCAGGTTTTCCGGGGCATTCGCCGTGATGGCGGTCAGATGATGGATACCTGTCAATTGTAGGGACATGAAAGCCTCCTGAATGATGTTGCCTGGCGCTCATGCGCCGTTGGGGTGAATATCTGCGCGACAGGCGCCGATATAAAGCCCGCTTCGATGCAACCCATGTTCGGCAGGGCAGAACGATTTTCCCGGAACCGTCTTTGTTGTTGCGCTGCTGTCCTCTATAAGAGAACCATGAAATGGCGCTTCGACGATCTCTTAACTTTTCTCGACGTGATGGAGACGGGCAGCATCACCATGACTGCCGCCCGGCTCAATCTGTCGAAATCCGTGGTCAGCAAGCGTATCACCGATCTGGAAGCGGCGCTCGGTACGGAACTGTTCCAGCGCTCGCCGCGCAAACTGCTCGCCTCGGACAATGCCCGCGCCTTTGTCGAACGTGTCCGGCCGCTGGTGCGCGAGCTCACCGAAGCGGCCGACACCGTCGGGGAGCGCTACAGCGCCATTCGCGGCACCTTGCGCGTCACGGCGCCGATGACCTTCGGCACGTTTTACCTGAGCCGCCTGATTGCCGATTTCGCCCGGCAGTATCCCGATCTCGAAATCGCCGTTGAGTTCGACGACCGCATGGTCGATCTCGTCAAAGGCGGCTTCGATGCCGGTATCCGCATCGGCATCCTGAGGGATTCCAGCCTGATCGCGCGCAAGCTGTGCACCGACCCGCGCGTCATATGCTGCAGCCCGGCTTTTGCCGCAGCCAACGGCCTGCCGCAAAACCTCGGCGAACTCGGCTCCTACGCGTGCATCGATTACTCCAACGTCAACACCAGCCAGCTCTGGCAGTTCGAAAACCCGGCGGCTCCCGGCGAACCCATTTCGGTTGCCATGCACGGGCGCATCGTGGCCAACAATGGCGAAGCCATGCGCGACATGGCCATCGCCGGACTGGGCCTGGTGCTCCTGCCCATGTTCATCGCCGCCGAAGCGCTGCGGCGCGGCACGCTCATCCCGGTCTTGCCGGAGGCGAGGCCTCTGCCCTACAGGATCTATGCGGTCTACCCGCCGACCCGGCATGTCTCGGCCAAGGTGCGCGCCTTTATCGACCACGTGGCGCGCCATATCGGCAACCCTCCGATCTGGCAGAGGCCCGACGCTCTACAGACCGGCAGCCCTGAACCGGCGGAATCACAGGCCGAATCACCGGACTGAATTTGCAGGCGTCATCCGGCTCCGATCTGAAAAATCATAGCCGGTTTTGCAAAAAACCCTATAAACACTGGGTATAAACCCCGAAAATGCGTCCTATTCCTGATGACAGAGGCGGCAACGCATGCCATACAGACGCCTTCGATCAACGAATATACTGAGGAAACCGCCAACATGAATACGTCCGATCTTATCGAGAAGCTCGTCGCTGATCAGGGTCTTACAAAGGTTCAGTCCAAGGCGATTGTTGATAGCGTTCTTAAGGGCATCACCGATGCCGTCGTCGCAGGCGACGAAGTTTCGCTGCCAGGCTTCGGCAAGTTCAAGGTACAGTCGCGCGCTGCTCGCGAAGGCCGTAACCCTGCAACTGGCGCAACGATCAAGATCGCAGCCTCCAAGAAGGTTGCCTTCCAGCCTGCAAAGGCTCTGAAGGATGCCCTCAACGGCTAATCACCGTTTGTGCTGATTTCATGAAAGGCGGTGCTCAGGCGCCGCCTTTTTTATTGTCGTTGCTGCTGCGTTCGAACCTGAAAAGAATAACGCTGTCGCCATCCTCTTCAAATTCGTCAACCGGCCGAAAACCTGCCGCTTCCGATGCCCTGATCGCATCGAGATCGCCCGCCTCGTGCGTGATATAGGCAAACCGCTCATCGGTGAAATGCGGGAAGGCGATTTGCGCAAGATATTCCCGCAGCATCAGCGAACCGATGCCGCGCCCGATATAGTCCGGCTCGCCAATGAACAGATCGACGCTGATGCCGTAGTCGAGCGCGGGCAGCTCGTCCTCATAGTCCGCGTTGCGGTAGCATTGCAGATAACCGAAAGGCTGCTCGCCATAATAGGCGATGTGACAGATATCCGGCGTCTCGCCGGTGAACAATGGGCCATATTCCTCCGCAACCTCGCGCGGGGTTATCGGGTCCGGCTGATAGGAGTCACGCATATGCGGCATCATCAGCCATTTCGCCATCAATGGCAGATAGGACAGTGAGGCCGGGCGAAATGTGATTGCAGAATGTTCAGTCACGATGATCCACCGCCTGTTGATTGATAAAAGTCTCAAGACTGTCGAGCGCGCCGCTCCAGCCCTGCCTGTGACGATCCCGCGCCGCCTCGTCGTAGAACTTCTCATGGATGAGTGTCAGCAATGTGCCGTCATCCACCCGTTCCAGCACCAGCGTTACCAGCGACTCCCGGTCCGGCAGGGTAATCCACATCCAGGTAAAGGCCAGGCGCTGCTCGACCAGCACCTCGCAATAGACACCGCTGACATCGTGCTGCTCGCCGTCGGAGGTGACGAAGACGATGTGATAGCGGCCGCCAAGGCGCGGATCGGCTTCCGCCTTCAGGGTTCTGGCTCCCGTGGGGCCCCACCAGCGCACGATCATCGAGGGATCGGTCCAGGCGGCCCACACCAGCCGTGGCGGCGCTTTCAGATGGCGTTTGAGCGTCAAAAAGGGTGCAATTGCCATTCTGTTCCTCCCTGCACTGCTGACGAAACGGGCACGCAACGCGGCCGCTCACGGGCCGGACACCAACAATTGATGAGGGCGAATGCTTCCTGTCAATGGCGTATTACAGGGCAAGTACGTGCTGCAACGGATGGATCATCTTGGAAAAACAGTGTATTTCGCCATAAATCCGCCCTGTCTTCATTGCAGGTGACAATTGCATGATTGAGCAATTTGACTCATTGCAGTAAGGCTTTATCAACTATACCGGATGCAAATAGGGGGTTGTGGATTTCAATCCACACAATTTCGGCGAAGCGAACTGGTAACAGCTGCGAAGATGAAAATACCGACACATATCCTTGCTCCGTTATTGCTGACCCTGTTTCTGGCGGGTTGCCAGGGCGCGTCGGTGTCCGACCTTGCACCAAAATCCGAAAAGCAATTGTCCGAAAAGCTGGTCAAGCTGATGAAGACCAAGGGCATGACCATGACCGCGCCGATCATGGTCCGCATCTTCAAGGAAGAGAGCGTTCTTGAAGTCTGGAAACGCAAGGACAACGGCCGCTACGATATCGTCACGAGCTACCAGATCTGCAAATGGTCGGGCAAGCTCGGTCCGAAGTTCATCGAGGGCGACCGCCAGGCACCGGAAGGCTTCTATGCCGTGCGCCCCGGGCAGATGAATCCGAAATCCAGCTATTACCTGTCCTTCAACACGGGCTTTCCCAATGCGCTCGACCAGGCGCTCGGCCGCACCGGCGCCAATCTGATGGTGCACGGCGCCTGCTCGTCGTCAGGCTGCTATTCGATGACCGATGCGCAGGTCCAGGAAATCTACGCCTTTGCCCGCGACGCGTTCAAGGGCGGGCAGGATTCGATCCAGCTCCAGGCCTTTCCGTTCCGCATGACCGCAGCCAACATGGCGCGCTACAAGGATGATCCGAACTATCCCTTCTGGAAAAACCTGAAGGAAGGCTACGATCACTTCGAGATCACCAAGGTGCCGCCGAAAGTGGATGTGTGCGAGAAGAAATATGTCTTCAACAACACCACCGACCCGAACGCGCCGATTGCCGCAACCGCCACATGCCCGCCCATGCAGCAGCCTGAAACGCTGAAGATGGCCTATCAGAGCTATCAGACCAATTATGAGGCCGCATTCTCCTCCATGGCCGGCAAGAGCAGCATCCAGGCGCCGAGCCGTTCCATCCAGGGCCTGAACGAAGCCAAGATCATCGCCGAATGGAGCGCCCGCCGCGCCCGCGGTGAACGCGTCACCCAGGAGCCGCCATCCCTATCGCCGCAGGACAAGGACGCCGCGCTGAAGCCGCAGGTCATGGTCCGCCTCGCTTCCGCTGTCGCCGCCGACAAGGCCCGCGACGAGCGCGAGGCCGGCAAACGGCACCGCATGACGGTTGCCGCCATCCCGGCCGCAACCACGGCACCGGCTTCCACCGCCAATCAGGTCGCCGCCAATGTCGTTGCCCCGGTACGCCAGACAATCGCACGCGTACCGGCACCGGCGGCAGCGCCCGTCCAGGCCCCACAGGACGTGACAGCCACGGTGGCGGAACAGCCGGCAAAAAAGGCCTGGTGGAAAATCATCGGCAATTGAGCCACGTCTATTTGCCTGCCTGGAGAGCCCGCCATGTCGGCTGACATCTATGATCTGCGTGGTCTGAACTGCCCGCTGCCGGTGCTCAAAACCCGCAAACGCTTGGAAACCATGCCCGGAGGCAGCCGTCTCTGGGTCGAAACCAGCGATCCTCTCGCCGTCATCGACATGCCGAATTTCTGCCTGAACGACGGCCACCGGCTGATCGAGACGGTGACCATCGAGGGCGGCCACCGCTTTCACATCGAGCGCAGCTAACGCACCATTCGCAGATTTGCAGCAAGACCAGTGCGTGGTTCGACAAGCTCACCATGAGGGAGGTGGAGGATCGCAGGGAGCTATATTCTGCAACTTTTGCGATTAGCATTGCAGCCAAACCACTTCCCTCATGGTGAGCTCGTCGAACCACGCACAACGTCCACTGCAGCTTGCTGAAGCCTAGACTTTCAATCCCGGGATCGCCAGCGGATTGTCGAACAGCGCTGCACGGTCCGGCGTATCAATCTTCGGCTCGTTGAGGAAGGCGCTGAACAGCTGGGTCACGTAGCTTTCCGGCAGATCCTTGACGATCAGAACCAGCCGTGTCTCGCGCCGCCCTTCCGGCCATGCGGCAAGCCGCGCCGGCGGATGGAAAATCTGCTGCACGCCGTGAATGACCAGCGGACGCTCCGGATCATCGGCCAGTTGCACGATGCCTTTCATGCGCAGGAGTTTCTCGCCATGGGCCGAGCGCAGGAGATCGAGGAACATCTCGAAACCGGCGCGCGGTACCGGCGCATCGTGTGTCAGCGAGAAGGAGCGTATCGCCGCATCGTGGCGGTTCACATCGTGATGATGGTGGTGGTGATCGTGGTCATGGTGATGATGCTCCCCATGATCGTGATGGTGATGATCCGCGTGATGCTCAACCGCTTCACGCTCGTGCTCACGATCGCGATAGGCTTCCGCCTTCAGCCAGCGCTGCACATCGATGGTTTTCGTCTCGGGATTGTAGACACCACATTCGAACAGGGCGGCATAGCCGGTGCGCGCATCGCCGACATCGATGATATCCGCACCGGGATTGAGTGCGGCGAGCCGGGCACGCAGCGCTGGCAGCCCCTGCGCGGCTTGCGGCATATCGGTCTTGGTCACGACAATGCGGTCGGCAACCGCCGCCTGTTTCACCGCTTCCTCATGCGCATCGAGCGTCGCCATGCCGTTGACGGCATCAACGGTTGTGATTACCCCGTCCACCCGGAATGCCTGCAGCAGCACCGGATGCCCCATGATCGCATGCAGGACGGGCGCAGGATCGGCCAGCCCGGTCGTTTCGATGATGACCCGCTTGAGCCGCTTCAACTGGCCCGTCTGCAGACGGTCGATCAGGTCGGCCAGCGTATCGACGAGTTCGCCCCGCACGGTGCAGCACAGGCAGCCGTCGGAAAGCTCGATGACGCCTTCGCTCGCCGTCTCCACCAGGAGATGGTCGATGCCGACATCGCCGAATTCGTTGATGATGACGGCCGTGTCGGCCAATGCCGGATCTTTCAGCAGGCGGTTCAGCAAGGTGGTCTTGCCCGACCCCAGAAATCCCGTGAGTACAGAAACCGGAATGGGGGCATTGAGGCCACTCATGATGACATCCTATCTTGCTGCGTTAATTCACTGTTTTTGCCGTGTTGGCCGCATCGGTGATCGATGCACGGTCGGGCCGCGGAACCGGGATCGGGATGCGGCTCATGTCCTTGCCCTTCGCAATGGTCTTGGAAGGAAGCAAGGCAACGAGTTCCGCCTGCGGTTCATGATCCATCCGGTACATATAGGGCGAACCCTCGATGATATGCCCCTCGACGTCCTTGCCATCCCAGCTGTCGGAGGCGGCGGCCTCCTTGGAGCAGACGGTCGGGCGCATGTTGACGGCGACATCGCGCGTGGCCGGGCCGTAGGGCTGCAGGGCCTCCAGCGTCTTGCCGGTTCCGCGCGTCTCAAACCCCTTTGCCAGCAGCTCGGCCGCCTTCGTCGCGCGCCCCTGCTGTTTCAACTCACCCAGAACCACGGTGATGATGTTGCGGCCATCACGGGTGGCCGAGCCGACCAGATTGAAACCGGACGGGCAGACAAAACCGGTCTTCATGCCGTTCGCGCCCTGGAACCGGCCGATCAGTGCATTGAAATTGGCCTGGATCTTGTTGCCGGAATCAATCGCCTCAATATCGAAATAGTGCATGTATTGCGGGAATTCGCGCCGCATCTGCACCGTCAGGATCGCCAGGTCGCGCGCCGTCGTATAGTGATCGTCCGAATGCAGGCCGTTGGGATTGACGAAATGCGAGCCGTACATGCCCAGACGCTTGGCTTCGGCATTCATCAGCACGGCGAATTTTTCCGATGAGCCGCCGAGCGTCTCGCCGACAGCCATCGCCACATCATTGGCCGATTTGACCATGAGGATCTTGAACGCGTTATCCAGCGTGAGCTGCGCGCCGGGCTTGTAGCCCATTTTGCTCGGCGGCTCCTTTGCCGCACGTGCCGTCATCTTGATCGGCGTGTCCAGGGTGATCTGCCCCGATTCGATCATGCGGAAGGCCACATAGGCGGTCACCAGCTTGGTGAGGGACGCCGGATACCAGCGCTGGAACGCATCTTCCTGCGACAAAACCTCGCCGGTACCGACATCGACGGTGATGTTCGGGCCCGCAAGTGCCGCTGTTGCCAGGCCTGCGGTGGTTGACACCACGCAGCCCGAGAGAAAGAGTGCTACAGTTTTCCGCATTCCAGATATCCAGCCTGTCTGTATAAAGAACCAGGGAAATGGCCTTGTGATTTCATTGCCGGGCTTCCCGCCGGGTCGCAATGGCCTTATCTATCCTATGTGGCAGGCAAAAGGCAAAACACCTTTGAACTGTTCACTGAATTGTCAGATGTAGTCCGCACGTTTGGAGTTTCAACACTATGCCCTTGCTTAATCGCGCCATCGAAATGCAGGAAGAAGTCTCCCGGTGGCGGCGCCATCTGCACGAGAATCCGGAACTGATGTTCGATGTCCACGAGACCGCGAAATTTGTCGCCGACAAGCTGCGCAGCTTCGGCGTCGACGAGGTTGCCACCGGCATCGGCCGGACCGGCGTTGTCGGCATCATTCGCGGACGCCACGGCGAAGGACAGACGGTTGGCTTGCGTTCCGACATGGATGCGCTCCCCCTCAATGAAATCACCGGCAAGCCCTATGCATCGAAAAACGCCGGCAAGATGCATGCCTGCGGCCATGACGGCCATACGGCCATGCTGCTCGGGGCGGCACAGTATCTCGCCGAAACGCGCAACTTCAAGGGCTCGGTCGCGGTGATCTTCCAGCCGGCGGAGGAAGGCGGCGGCGGCGGCCGCGAGATGGTCAAGGAGGGCATGATGGAGCGCTTCGCCATCTCCGAAGTCTACGGCATGCACAATACGCCCGGCCTGCCCGTCGGCCAGTTCGCCATCCGCAAGGGGCCGATCATGGCCGCAACGGATGAATTCAACATCACCATTGAGGGCCGCGGCGGCCATGCGGCCCAGCCGCACCGCACGATCGATCCGGTGGTGATCGGCGCCCAGCTGGTCAACGCGCTGCAGACCATCGTTTCGCGCGGCACCGATCCGCTGGATTCGGTCGTTCTGTCCGTGACAAAATTCCATGCGGGCGATGCACACAATATCATCCCGCAGAAGGCCGAGCTCGCCGGCACGGTGCGCACCCTGCGCTCCGAAATGCGCGACTTTGCCGAGAAGCGCCTGCGCGAAGTGGCCGAGGGCGTGGCGACGGCTCTCGGCGCTGTCGCCAGGGTGGACTACGACCGCAACTACCCCGTCACCTTCAATCACGACCAGGAGACGGAATTTGCCGCGCGCACGGCGCAGAGCGTGGCTGGCAGCAAGGCGGTCAATCTGGAGGTCGCCCCGATGATGGCAGGGGAAGATTTCTCCTATATGCTGGAAGCGCGCCCCGGTGCCTTCATGTTCATCGGCAATGGCGAGAGCGCCTCGCTGCACAATCCGGCCTATGATTTCAATGACGATGTCATTCCGCACGGCATCAGCTACTGGGTGCAGCTGGCCGAAAGCGCCCTTCCCGCCGCATCCTGACATTTTGAGACACGGCTCCTGAAGATGCGTGCATTTCGCGCATCTTCAGACTTGGCGTCGCGGCAGAAAAACAGTATGTCTGGCCGCATGGTCCCGTAGCTCAGTAGGATAGAGCGACAGATTCCTAATCTGTAGGCCACTGGTTCGAATCCAGTCGGGATCACCACCCTTTCCTAAGAGATCAGGGCGTTTTGCGCTTCAAAACCGTGCCGTAAACGCCGAGCGTCTGGTCCGCGATGTTCAGCCAGCCATATTGTTCTGCCACAAGAGCGCCCTGTTCCGCCGCTTTGCGGGAATCGAACGGCACGGCGAGTTTTGACCGCATGGCCGCGGCCAGTTGCTCAATATCACCAAGCGGGAAATAGTCCTGCTCGGGCAGGCCGATTGCAAGGTTGGCCGTGATGTCGCTGGCAAGCACCGGCAGCCCGGCACCCATAGCCTCGAGCAAGGCAATCGGCATGCCTTCGTGGCTGGAAGGCAGCACGAACAACCCCGCATTCTCGTAGAGGATGGAGAGATCGTCGCCCGTCTGCATACCGGCGAGAACCACGCCAGGAACATCAGCGGCAAGCTTTTCAACGTCCTGCGAATAATGCGCCATGTATTCGGCCGATCCCACCAGAACCAGCTTGACCGTGGGATCGGCCAGTTTGGCAAAGGCCGCGATCAGATCGTGCTGGCGTTTTTCCGGCACGATGCGCGCAACCAGCATGATGTAGCGCCGCGACGTGAGCCCGAGTTTCCCGAGAATGCCCGTATCCGTCTGGCTCCGGCGGACCGTCACGCCGTTCGGCACATAGTGCACCGGCACGCCGTAACGGCTTTCCATTGTCCGCGCGATGTCGTTGGACACGGCAATGCGCCCGCGCGCAAAGCGCATGCCGGCCTTCTCGCCCAGTTTCAGCATGAGCTTGGCAAGGCCGCCCCATTTCTGCCGGTCATAATCATAGCCGTGATGGGTAACGATAACCGTCAGGCCGAAGAGGCGGGCCAGTGGCGTCATCAGCGCCGGGCCGATGGCATGGATGTGCAGAATATCCGGACGATGATAGGCGGCAAACAGCACGCCGAGCGCCGTATGGGCGATCGCCTCGAATTTCACCGAACCGGGCGACCACAGCGGATGCACCTTCACCCGTTTCCACGTATAGGGATCGGGCGTCAGCAGGTACCGCCTGCGGCCGAGAACCGTGACATCCCAGCCCTTGTCGACAAAATGCCGGCTGAGTTCCTCGACATGCTTTTCCACACCGCCCTGCACCTCGGGGATGCCGCGCAGGCCGAGCATCATCACCGTGGGTTGCTTTGCTGCACCGCGTCCGTCAGCCATCAGGATACTCCAAGCGTGGCGTAGAGATCGACCATGCGGTCGCGATAGGCCGCTGCCGAGAAGTCGCGGGCGATCCACTCGCGGCCATTCATGCCCATGCGCGAACGGGCGGCGGCGGTCATGTCCGCCATGGCACCGATGGCACGCGCCAGGTCATCCGCATCGCCGGCAATGGCGGTCATGCCCGTTTTGCCCTCGCGGATCATTTCCGGAATGCCGCCGATGGCCGCGCCGATGACCGGCCGGCCGAGCGCATAGGCTTCCAAAATGCTGACGGGAGCGTTTTCATACCATTCGGAGGGCAGGATCAGTGCCTTGGCTTCGCCGATCAGGCGGCGCAGATTGCCGCCCGAGACATATCCGGCGAACGTGACATCCGCACCCAGCTCCGCAACGAGGGCCTTGAGCATGGCCTCGTCCGGGCCGGTTCCGGCAATCACCAGCCGCTGTTTTGCCTGCGCCGCAGCGCGGATCAGGGTAACCAGCCCCTTCTCCGGCGCGAGACGCCCGGCAAAGACGAAATAGTCGCCTTCGTTCCAGCCGGTGGCGAATTCCTGCGTATCGACAAAATTCGGGATATAGACCAGCTGTTCCGCCGGCCAACCCCATTCGATCAGTTTTTCACGATAGAACCGGCTCGGTACAACGAACCTGTCCACCTTGTTCCGGTAAAGCCCCAGCCCGCGATGCACGATGGTCTCCAGGAACACCAGGCCGCTAAGGACGAGCGAGCCCTTGATGCAGCGGTGCCGCACGACATTATAGATCCGGCCGCCGCGGCACTCCTCGCAGACATGGCCGTCAACCAGCATCTTGTAGGCGGGACAGGCCAGCTTCAGGTCATGCACGGTCATCACGGTCGGAATGCCCGCCTTTTTCAGCGTGGCAAAGATCGAGGGCGAGAGGTGATGATAGACATTGTGCGCGTGGGCGATATCGGGCCGGGCCTGCTCGATCAGCGCTTCGATGCTGCGCTGCGCTTCGAAGGAATAGATGATCTTGCCGGCCTGGGCGACTTTGGTCAAAAGGCTGCTTTCCCGCCCGTATTCGATTTCGGAGACAAAATGCTCCGACCAGGCAGAGGCATCATTGTCCGGATGCTGCATGGCAAAGGGAATGACCTCCCAGCCAATCTCGGCAAAGAGCTGCATGTGCTCGAGGAATATCGCTTCGGCGCCGCCGCGCCGATAGAAATAATTGTTGATCGCGAGCAGGCGCTTCGACGGCGTGGAGACGTTCACGACGGATGCCTCCCCGCGCCGAATTGTTCCAGCGCATCCCGCACCGGCAGGACCGTGCATCCCAGCGCCAGCGTATGGGCGACGAGGCGTTCGAACGTCTCCGCCGTGCACCCGAAATCCGTCGGCTGCGGCGCGATATCGTGGGTGAAAAAGATGAGCCAGCCGGGCTCCGCGATCAGACGATCGATCCAATGGGTCAGGCCGCGCGCATGGCTTTCCGGCTGCCGGATTTCCACGCCCCAGAGAAAGGCCGGATTGACGGCGCCGCGATTGATGCGCTCGCCGCCGGCACGGCAGGTTTCGAAACGGCTGCCGAAAATGCCGCGCCCCCAGAACGAACCGGCATTGTAGGGATAGGCGAAATTGCGACGCCCCTCCTGCGGCGCAACACTGTCGAGATAGGCCTTGTTCCGCTGCAGATCCGCGGCAAGCCGCCGGTTGCCCATATGAGACACCTTCGTGTGGGAGAAGGTATGGCAGCCGATCTCATGACCCTGCTGCGCCAGGGCCCGGCATCCCTCGCGGGAAATCAGCGTGCGCCCGGGTTCGATCTGTCCTTCCAGCGACCCGGCGATATAAAACGTGCCGCGCACGCCATGGCCTTCCAATATCCGTGCGCCGTTGGTCAGCGCCGTGTCAGGCACATCATCGAAGGTGAAGGACACGACCGGTCGCGATACGGGTATGTGCAGGCGCGGTCCGGGCATCCGGCGCATCAGCCTGTCGGTGATGCGGTCCGACCAATAGTCCAGTTTTTTCAGAATGTCAGACATGGGCGACCGTCAATCTACCTTGTGAAGGTGTTGGGCTGACAATGCTGGCATTTGCTTGCAGGCGCAGGCCGAACACGGCGAAGAGGAATGCGAACCATAACGGGCTGCCGCTCTGGAAGAACATGCTTTCCACACAGGCTGTGTA
The DNA here is from genome assembly GCF_055378485.1 of Phyllobacterium sp. T2-21. Classification (NCBI taxonomy): domain Bacteria; kingdom Pseudomonadati; phylum Pseudomonadota; class Alphaproteobacteria; order Hyphomicrobiales; family Phyllobacteriaceae; genus Phyllobacterium; species Phyllobacterium sp. T2-21. Next base: position 100,325 of record NZ_AP027912.1, read on the forward strand.
GATCCCGTACAGCCAGACGCGAACAAAAAGCCGTGTGAGGGCGGGATTGTTGGCTGCTTTATCCGCCCTGCCTATGTCGCGCAGCGGCAGAAAAAGCAACCATATAAGCGTGAGAACCAGCCCCGGTATCCCGGTTGTCAAAAGCGTGTCGAGATAGCCGTTGTGGCCGTTATAGGCGGCAACGGCCCACGTCTCGACATTGCCGCCGCTGTAGACCAGTTCCTCGGTTTGCCAGAACGACTGGAATCCATAACCGGTAAAGGGCTTTTGGGCGATGGCGGAAAAGGCGAAACGCCAGATGTCCGTCCGGTTGGTAAAGGTGGCATCGATGCCGGCAGCGGTGATGAGGGATCGTATCGGTTCGAACACCGCCGCTCCCACGGCAAGAATGTTGAACACTGCAATCCCGGCAATGCCGATCAGCGCCCGCGTCCACTTCCAGCGCTCGAATATCCAGGCAAGAATGAGAACACCCGGCAATGCGGCGGTGGATGTCTTGCCGCCGGTGTGCAACAGAAACACCACCGAGAGGACAATGATGGCAATGCCCGCCAGTCTCTGGCCTGCGCTATGGACGAACAGTCCGAAGAACACTGCCATCACCATGACGGCGGCCGCGACGTTCTTGTGGGGAAATTGACCGCGCCAGAAACCCGCATTCATCGGCTCGCGGATTTCCGATGCCTGGTGAATGGCCCGTGTGGGAAGGGCGATGACGCCAAAATAGGCAAAGCCCAGCATGATGAGCGTCGCCAGGCCAAGCAGCCTGCCAAAATGCCGGTCGGACTGCGGCAGCAGCAGGAAGACGCTGGCGTTCACGCAAACCAGAATGGCAAGGACGATGCGTTTGAGGGCGATATCGGGATGCGCGGAGAGCGCGGAGACCAGAATGAACCAGGCGAACAGCAGGACGAGCAGCCCGCGCGGCTGCATGATCGTCCGGCGCATGGGGCTGCTCAACCCGAAGGCGATCAATCCTGCCGAGAGAACCAGTGTGACAAGCTGATTGACCACGTTGGAGTTTCCAGCGCTCGGATCGACCGAAGCCGCGCCCGTCAGATCGACATAGGGCGTGGTGGTGATCCAGAAAAACAGGAAAATCGCCACGAACAGCAATGCGCCGACACCACCCGCTGCAGAGGTCGTGGGCGCAGTTCTGGTTTCGATTGTTCCCATAAAAGAACGTATCCTGCTTAACTGTTCTTCGCCTTGCGCTCGGCGCGCATGACCCCAAGCAGGCCGGTGGCGATGGCAAGGCAGGCGCCCAGGCCCAATCCGGCAAATGTTCCGCCGGCGGCAAGCAACGCCGTGCGCGGCGGCCAGCTGCGGCGCAGGGGCGGTATGGCGGACGAGATCACCCGGATATTGGTGCTGTTGAGCTGCTGGCGCTCCGTCGTTTCACCGGCGCGCGTCAGGAAAGTCTGGTAGATGGCGATTTTCGTCGCCATGTCGCGTTCCAGATCGTTCAGCCGCACCTGTGCATCATTGTCCATGGAAACGGAGGAGCGCGCGCTTGCCGCCTGCTGCTTGAGCGCATCGACCACGGATTTCGCCTGGTCCAGATCGACCTGCGCCGCCCGCAGGATGCGCCCGGTTTCCTGCGATATCTGCTGTTCCAGGCCGCCGAGCTGCGACCGGGCGCGGATCAGTCCGGGATAACGCGGCCCGTAGGTGATCGACATGGAATCGACCGTCTGCTTGACCGTCGCATATTGGGCGCGCAGGCTGGCGAGCGTGGGCGACTGCAATGTCGCCGACGGGCTCGTCTGATTGGGTGTCGAGGCTGTCAGCTCGTTGTAGCGCGACTGTGCTTCGACCAGCCGGGCATTGGCATCCACCAGCTTCACGTTGATCTGCGCCATGGACTGCGAACTGATCAGCTCCCCGGCGCTGGTCTGGAGACCATGATCGCGCTTGAATTCAGCCACCTTGGCCTCCGCATCGGAAGCGCCCTGCTTCAGCTCCGCCAGGCGGTCGGTCAGGGCTGAGGCCGCGCGTCCGGCACCGTCGGCCTCCGCCTGGGCGACTTCCTCCTGGAAGGCCTTGGCCAGTGCATTGGCAATGCGCACCGCCGTATCGGGATTGTTGGCCCAGGCCGCGATGGTCACCATGTAGGAGCGTTCCTGGCGGCGTGCGGTTATTCTCTCGGACAGGCTGCGCATGGCTGCCAGCGTTTTGTCGGCGACCGCCGGCTTGCTGCCGAACAATGAACCGAGACTGAAGCCCGGACCATCCGTGCCGACAAACTCCGGATCGCTGGCAAGGCCAAGCTCGTTGACGACGCGCCGCAACACATTGCCGGAGGTCAGCACCAGCATTTTGCTTTCAACGTCGAGCAGCTGCGTGTCGCCCTGCTGGTTCTGCACATAGATGTCGTTCGGCAGGACCTGAAGATTGGCCGGCGGCACGAGCAGGTCCGTATAGACGGTATAACGCGGCTTCGCGCCCATCCCGTAACCGATGCCGATCAAGGCGCCAACGACGGCCCCGATCAAAACCCAATACCAGCGGGCAAGCAGCCAGGAAATCAGCGAACTCACATCGATGTGCGGCAGGGAAAAGGCAGCGGCCGGGGCCGGTTTCCGCTCGTCACGCACAGGAGGCTCGACGACAGGTCCCTTGATAGGAGCTGCCGGCTGCAGTTTACCCGTCGCGTCACGCAGTTTGTACATTCAACAATACTCTGTAAGCATCAATCAAACCGTAACGGTTTAACGGTAATGTATATCTAAACGATAGATTGCAAATTTTGGTTAATAAATGGCTATCTCCCTTTGGCCTGCTGAACAATAAAGATGAAAATGCCAGCCCTCCGCCCAGGTCGTAGAACATGAAGAAGTTGAGTGCTGCGGAAATCATCGCTGGACTGCCGCGGCTCCTGCCGATGATCATGTCCTATGCGGCGTCGAGCGGCAGCCTGCTGATCGCCAATGCGGCACAGCTGGTGACGTTCGCCATTCTTGCCCGCTCCTTTGGCGCCGTCGAATTCGGCGTCTTCGTTTCCGTAACGGCGGTGACCAGCATCGCCGTGCATCTGTGCGGCCTCGGCGCCTCTGAATGCCTGGTGCGGCGCGTCGCCCGCGACCATGCCATGTACCCCGTCATGATGGGGCACAACCTGATTCTGACCCTGACAAGCGGCGTCGTGCTGGTGCTGCTCGGCATCGCCATTCTGCCCTTCTGGATGAAGCTTTCGCCCGATCCCACCGAGAATGTCATCGCGATCCTGCTGATCCTCATCACCAACATCATCCTGGTCCGCATCATTCTGCTGACCGAACAGATCTTTATTGGTCATTCGCAGTTTCCCGCGGCCAACCGCTCCGTGGTCGGCTTTGCCTTTGCCCGGACGGCCGCCGCCGCGCTTGCCTGTCTGGTGTTCGGCGTGACCAGCCTGGTTGACTGGGCCATATGGCAATTCACAGCCCATGTGCTGGTCCTGATCGTCTATATGTGGTCATTGCGCAAACTGGGCCGGCCGCAATACCGGATCGTGCGCGAGGAAATCCGCCTCGGCATTCTCTTTGCAACCCCCTTCATCTTCCGCGCCATCCGCCAGAATGTCGATCTTCTCATGCTCGGCATCATGGCCAATCCCGAGGTCGTCGGCAGCTACGGTGTCGTGCGCCGTATCGTTGACAGCAGCTATCTCTCCATCGACGCCATGAACCGGCTGGTTTATCCGGGCCTTGCCCGCCTGAGCATCGATGGCATTCACAACGCGATCGGGCGGACCAAGAAGATATTGCTGGCCGCCTTGGGGATCGGCGTCGGCTCGGCCCTTGCCATCTTCATCATTGCCCCGTTCCTGCCCATTCTCTTCGGCCGGGAATATGTGTCATTGGTCTCGTTCTGCCGGATTTTGAGCGGAACGGTGGTCTTTCTTGCCATCTGGTCGGTGGCAATCGATGCGCTTGGGGCGGCGGGATATCACGGTCCCCGGGCGGCAATTCTCAACACCGCCAATGCGGTTGGCGCGGGACTGATTGCCTGGGCCACCTGGGTCGCGCCGCCGCTCGGAACATTCGTCTCGATATATGTCATCGAGATCGCCATCATGATCGCCGCATGGCTGGTCCTGCTTCGTCTGGCGCGCAACAGCCGTGTCGCTGCACAGGAAAGATCGTTTACCACGTAGAACATCTTGCCGTCAGAATTGAAGAATCGCGCCCTGGTTGCATTGACTATATGCTTCGAACATCGAGATAGTGCAGACTCTTAGTCGGGATATACGTCTGCATGGGGATGGAGATGAAGCGGGGAAGACAGATACGTCCGATGACTGTGGACGATATTCCTCAGGTCGGACGCCTATTCTATAAAACGTTCCGCAACCGGGCCAGCAATTCAAGCAACGCCTTCAACGATTATTTCCAACAGCTGTTTTTCGGCAGCCCGATCTACCAGCAGCAATATGGCAGCATCGTTCACGAGACTTCGGCAGGGCACATCAGCAGCGTCGTTTCGGCCGTGCCGATGCAATACATGGTCGACGGCGGGATCATAACGGCGCGTCTTCTCTGCGCTTTCATGACGGACCCCGACATGCCCTGCCATGGCGCGGCCGAGCTCGCGCTGACCATGCGGCCGCGCAATCAGGATCTTTGTTTCACCGACAGCGCCTCCCCCGCCAGCGCCGGGGCGTTCAAGGCGGCACGCGCCGCCCTGTTGCCGGTCCACGGGCTGGACTGGTGCCGGGTTTTCCAGCCGGCCGGTTTTTTTGCCCGGTCGGCGGCCAGCCGGTCAACCCTTGGCCGCCATGCCGCCCGGCTGCCGATAGCACGGCCGGTCGACCATATCATCAGACGGATGATACCGGGGCTGCATGTCGAGCCGGGCGCGGGAATGCATGACGAAGACATGGCGCCGGAGCTGTTTGTGGCAACCGTCCAGGACTTTCTCTCCGACTATCCGGTCCGTCCTGTCTGGTCGGGGCCGGAGCTGAACTGGATTCTGGATGTCGCCAGACTGAATGCAAGCCTCGGAGATCTCAACATCCGCTCGGTCTGGGATCAGAATGCCGAGCTGATCGGCTGTTTTGTCTATTTCGGACGCCCCGGAATGATTGCCCAGGTGATGAACATATTTTCCCAGAAGGGCAAGGATGCGCTCGTGATCAACCGGATGATGTATCATCTGGAACAGGCCGGGCTTGTGGCGGCCCGCGGCCATGTGCAGCCCCGGCAACTCGACGCATTGTCCCGGCAAAGGGCAATGTATTACAAGCATCGCGCCCATACCTGCGTCAGCACGCGTCATGCCGGCGTCCTCAACGCCATCGACCGCAATGACATGTATATTGGCGGACTGGCCGGTGAATCGTGGAGCCGGCTCGTATCGGACTTCTTCTAGAACTCTTGCCGTTCAATAAGGAAATAGGTGGTGGGTCCCTCCGGTCCGTCGTTGGAAAGCCGCGTTGCGACCGCGCCGCTTCCCCGGGCAATCGCAGGCCGCACCCGGCCATCCAGCCCCACCGGCGAGACGGTCCAGCGTCCTTTCCCGGGCAGGGAGAAATCGACGCTTCCCACCTTGACGCGGGCGGGCAGGCGGCCGAAATCGGCGATGATCCGTTCTTCTCCATCCGAAAAGCGCATGGCGGTGTTCTGGGCATCGGTCGCGTAGATGACCAGCAGGCGGCGGCTGCTGCCAACCGGCCGGTCATCCAGCGCTGAAACGGCAAACAGGCCCTTGCCCGTGGCATTGCCGACGGTCAGGTTGGCGAGCGTGACCGTATCGGCAAGGTCGGCGAAGGCAATGGCTTCGGTTCGCCCGGTTTTCACTGTCATGCGCAGCTTGTTCTGGTCCAGGCTGATCTCATTCGTGTCGCTCTCAAAGATACCCTTGCCGGCATCCGTGCTGTTTTCGGGCGCAAGCAGCCTGCTGTCGCGCATGGCAGCGATGAGTTTGCTACCCGACGCGGGGTCGCGGGGCGATGCCGCTACCAGACCGTGGGCTGGTGCCGATGGCGCATCCTTCTGCAACCCGATTGCCGCAAGCAGGGCGAGCGTCGTCAATGCGTCGGGTTCCCGCTCATACATGTTCTGCGTCAAATCCTCCATTCCCCGGATGCGGAAGGGGATGGAAACCGGCGAGCCCTGCACATCGCCGCGCCTGAACAGCAGGGCCGCCAGCGTTTCGCCCGCACGCGCAACCGGATCGAGCGCAATGGCATAGGGCAGCATCTGGCGTTTATGGGCAAAATCCTCGCCATAGGCCAGCACGATGGGCCCATGCCCATGGCGGCACAGCACATCCCAATTCTGCAATGCCGCGTAGGCGGGCATGACAATGCCCGCCTCGTAACGATAATGGCTCCAGAAGAGGTGATCATATTCCGTGACGATAAAGGGGCGGTTCAACCAACGCGCCGCCGCCATCATCCGCATGTAAGCCGCCCCGTCGGCGATCGAGCTCTTCTGACCGAGCGAACTGCCCGGCTCGTAGCCCCCGACCCAATCCTGATAGGTGTTCATCGACACCGCCTGCTGCCCTGCCCGTGTCAGGCTTGTCTGGACACTCGGCCAGTTGTTGTAGGGCGCCACCACGCCCCGGTAGCCGAGATCGCGCAGCGCTGCCGTCATCCGTTCGGCGGAACGCGTTTCCACATCGACGAAGAAGGCCTGCAGGTCGCGCATGCGCGGCGTCTTTTCATAACGATTGGCCGGCAGGCCGACCGTTGCGTCCTCCAGCCGCTCGCCAGCCTCGACCGCGCCCCATGCACGGGAAAGCGCTGCCGTCGAGGCATACCGTTTTTGCAACCAGGCATTGAATGGAGGTTGTAGAAGCCGTGAATATTGCGGCTGGCCATCGCGCTGATGCAGGATGCTGTCAAACTCGATGCTGTTTTCGTTGAACGGGATGATCGCCACCAGAGCCGGATCGCGGATCGGCGCGATTCCCGTATAGGGATTGACCGTTGCCAGCACCAGCTGCTGGAATTTCAGCCAGTGCTGAAAAGTCTTTTCATCGATCTGCACCTCGAGCTTCATGTCGCCGGTAAGATTCCAGCGATCGTCATATCCGCCATAGGCGCCGCGGGTGGAACTCAGACCGTCCATCATCCAGTAAATGCCGTTGCGCTTCAACGCCGCCATCAGATAGCGGAAACGGTCCATGGTTTCCGGATCGAAATCGAAATCGGCGGCACGGCCGAACATCAGCGCCGCATCGACAAAATGAAAGCGCGCGATGTTGTAGCCATGCATTTTCAGTTGGCGGGCATAGCGGTCAGCCCCGTCATGGTCGGGAAAGCCACCTGAGGCCGGGCTCCAGCCCAGCGATGCGCACAGGAACCGCACGGGGCTCGTCTCCGCATCCGCACGGGCCAGCCGGCCGTCTCCATTGATGACGATCCGGCTCTGCTCGCTGATCGGCGGATTGGGCAGCAGCGTGGAAAAATCGAGAGGACTGCCGCTTTGCAGCTCGAGCGACACCTCCCGGACCGGCGACCAGACATCGCCCGCCCTCGCCGCGCCCGCGACGAGCAGGAAACCGAGAGCGAAGGCGGCCAATCTCGTCGTGGACATGATGTGGTGCAATCCTGTGTCTTTGAGGGCAGCCTAGTGGTCCTTGGAGACGACCTTACTCTCGATCCAGTCATCCGGCTGGCGGCGGGGATGGAAAAAGCCGAGCGGCAGGGCGGCGGCATGGAAACACCAGGCAACAACGGCATAGACGCCCAGCGACAGGCTGCGCTGTTTCAGGCTCATCGCGGCAACGACGAGAACGATCAAAGCAGCATCGATCAATAGGGCCGTCTTCTTGTCGGGCAGGAAAACCAGAAGCCCGATCATCGCCAGCCACCACAGATAGACGCCGGCCCACAGGCGAAGTTCCGGCAGTTCGTGCACCAGCTTGTTCCAATGCGGGCGGCCAAGCGCGGCACGCAGCAATTCGCCGACGCCCCGCAGATATTTCGACCGCCAGCGCCGCACCAGCAGCGTGTAGGCATTGATGGAGTGGCCGAAATGCGCGACGAAACGGCGGTCAAGCCGGTGCAGTTCCCATCCGAGCGACCGCAGGCGCACACCCAGGTCGAATTCCTCATAGCCGTGCAGATTGCGGTCGGAGAAATAGCCGGCCTCAGCGATGGCGGCGCGGCGGTAAAGGCCGCCGCCATTCATGCGGTCGATCGATCCCGTCCGGTTTTCCGGCGACACCCGGCGCACCCGGCGGGTGAATTCGAGATTGTCGACGTTCATTTCCACCACATGTCCCGTCACCCCGGCAACCCGGGGATTGGCCTCGAGAAACGCAATGGCCGCAGCGAGGAAATCCTTGTCGAGCAGCATGTCGCCATCCATGAGGCAGACAAGATCGTGATGACTGTACTGGAAGCCCAATTGCGGGCCGATGCCACAGCTGGGCTTGGCCGGATTGACGATCTGCGCCACGGTCACCGGATAGCGCATGGCGATTTCGACCGTCCGGTCGGTGGACCCGCTATCGGCTACGATGACTTCGACCGTGCCGCCCGGCAAGGCCTCCAGCGCGCTTTCAATCGCCGCTGCGATGCGCTTTTCTTCGTTCAGCGTTTTCATGATAATCGAAACGGTCATCAATCAAGTCCTGCCCCAGTCTGGAAACCGCTACACTGCACCGCCATCCCGCAATGGCGTATTCACTATCGTATCTCTTATGGCATTAGCGCAACGCGCGTAAGACTTTCCACTTGAGCGGCCTGAGTTTCTGCCACAAGGGCGTCGCACGCAGCCTCTCCATCACCCGCAACCGCGTAGCAATGACCCGTCCCCGCGCCGTGCGGACAAGCGTCATCTTCTTCAGGTCGATGGTGACGTCGCAGCAGTTCAGCTTCCATGGCTCGTCGCCGATGCCGAGATCCAGGCAATCATAGCCGCTATCGAGCAAATGGCGCAGCAGCAGATAGTGCAGCACCCGCCCCGGAGAATATTTGGACCATTCGCCGGATTCAAACGTGAACACCAGCCCGTAATAGTGCCTGCCTTCGACCAGCGCCCACATCGCCGCGATAACCTGGCCGTTCACGACAAGCGCCGACAGGTGCAGCGCATTTGCCGCGGCAAAATTGTCGGTTCCCAGTGTGAAAAAGCTCTGCTTCTCCGGCTCCTTGTCGAAACCCGGCACCTGCGTTTCTTCAAACCGGCGCTGTTTCTGGGCAAGCAGCGTCTCCAGAACAAAGGCGCGTTCTTCCGGCGTCCCGGCAATCAGCAGCCGGCATTCGCCCAGCCGCTCCAGCGCCCGATGCCGGTTCCGCAGGTTCTTCGACCCCGGCTGCGACTGATCGACCTCCGGCCAGCTGCGCTTGAGATTTGTCAGGTGGCACGACTCGCCGTTCAAGTCTTCAGCCAGCAGGAACAGCGGATTCGTGCGGTCGCGGATTTGCTCCGGCATTTTGTCGAAGATCGCCATGTCGAACGGCGGCAAGGCTTTCGCAATCCTGTTCCACAGCTGTTCGGCGGATGTCCGCGTCCATTCATCGCCGTTGGGAAACAGGATCGGCGCGTTGTAATCCGCCACGCCATCATCGACGAAGGTGAGGACGCGCCCGCCATGCCGGGACGAGAGGCTGAACGGCAGAAAGCACAGCGGATTTCCGGAGAGATCCCAGACCTCGACCAGACAAAGCCGATTGCCCGGCCGGGTGCCATAGGATGCCAGCCACGTCTGCAGGAATGTGGTCGTCTGGAAAATATACTGCCTTGCATCCGTGGCCGTACCGGCCGCCGGCCATTGGGGCGAGAGCTGATCGGGATGGCTGTAAACCCGGATATCATATTCTGGAATCACAAACATTCACCCCTTCACGACAGACGCATACGTGAACACTCTATCCACAACCAGCATAATCGATTGTTTAACATACATCTTATTTACGCTGTATTATCCGGCTTCACATTGATTGATCGAGCTGTCTACAGGTCTGCGGAGCATGCATGGTTGAACCGGAATTGGCAATTCAAGGGACGGAGGCACAGCCCATCCAGACCGACGTGGTGATCATCGGAGGCGGGCTGGCGGGAGCCAGTGCCGCCACCGCGCTGTTCCGTCAGGGCTACGATGTGACCCTGATCAGCAGTCACGAGCGTCATCCGCCGGACTTTCGCGCCGAGAAAGTCGCGCAAACCCAGATGGAGCTGTTCGAGCGCATCGGTCTTGGCGATGTCGTGCGTGCCGAGGTGACCGCTTTTGACGGCGTATGGCTCCACCGATTCGGCCGGTTCGAGCGAACCACGACGCCCGAATATGGCGGCGATTATTCCGATCTGGTCAATACAGTGCGCCGTGCCATCCCTGCGGGCGTGCGTTCCATTGTCGGCCGGGTCGATGACATTGCGACCAGCGAAAACCTGCAGCGCGTGACATTGTCCGATGGCCGGAAATTCACCGCACGGCTCCTGATCGTTGCCACGGGGCTCGGCGATACGATCCGCAAGAAGCTCGGGATCGAACGGGACATCATAAGCCCGCAGCATTCGCTGTGCTGCGGTTTCGATCTGGTACAGCCGCGATCGCATTTTCCCTTTCCATCCCTTGTGTGGAACGGGGCAAAATTCAATGACCGCGTGTCCTACCTGACGCTCTTTCCCATAGGCGATAAAATTCGCGCCAACTTCTTCGTTTATCGGACATCGTCGGAGGAATGGACCCGCACATTCCGGGATCAGCCCGCGCAGGGTCTGCGCACAGTGATGCCGGGTCTGGAAAAGGTGTTTGGCGAAATTACCATTGCCGGTCCGGTCATTGCCCGCCCCATTGACCTGGTACAGGTGCACAATCACGAACAGGATGGGGTTGTTCTCATCGGGGACGCCTTCTGCGTCGTCTGCCCGATCACCGGCACGGGGATTGAAAAAGCCCTCACCGACGTGGACCGGCTGTGCAACACATATATTCCGCGCTGGTTCAAAAGTGCAGGCATGTCCAAGGCAAAAATCCATGAATTTTACACCGACCCCATCAAGACAGCCCGGGACGCTTCGGCAATGAAGATGAGTTTCGACGCGAAGAAGATCAAAACCGACCTTGGCATGCGCTGGAAATTGCGGCGGTTGCGCAGCAACACGCTGGGCCGTGCGCGCTATGTGGTGCGCGCCACCGTCAAGCAGCTGCGGTCACCGGCACCCAAATAAGTCGCGGCGTGTCGGGATTTCCGTTCACGGCCATTCCGCAATGACCACGCCGGACAGCATGTCCATCTGCATATCAGGCCGGTCGAAAGGCGGCGCCATTCCCGAAACGGAACGGGCCAGATGCTCCCGCGGGATTGCGCGGGCATTGATGACGCGGACATTTTTCCAGCCATTGGCTTCGAATGCCCTGACATAGTCCAGCGGGCGGCGCCTGTTGGGCTGTCCGGGAAAGGAAAACAGCCGGTAAAGACCTTCCGAGTATCGATAGATATTGTTCGGATCCTGCTCGCGGATCCAGCGGGAGTGTGTCTGATAATCGACGATGTGCTCGGCGATGCAGCCGCTGCGGGCAACCTTGGAGATATTGGCAATCGTCGCTTCGATGTCGTCATAGTGTTCGAATGCAGCACAGCTCAGGATCAGGTCGAACTTTCTGTTGTCCGCCAGCCGTGGAATGTCGAAATCCCGGCCGACGCGATAGCTGAACAGGTCGGAATCGGGGCCTTCGGTCAGTTGTTTCGCCCGGTCGATACTGGGAGCATAGGCTTCGCGCTCCGGAAACCGGTCGAAAAGTCTGGCAAAATAGGCGGCTGGCTCCGAGCCCGCGAGTTCGAACACGTCAACGGCACGATAGGACTTGGCGCCATAGCCGAGCAGGATGGCGCCGGTGCCGAGCGACGACCCCGGACACAGCTCAAGGACGTCCTTGCCCTCCAGATCGAAGCCGGCGGGCAGATACCGCTTCCACGAGGCGACTGTGTCGTAGACATAGTCGATGCGGCCATCGGTGTCGGAGCGGTCGACCTTGTTGGGCGTCGTATAGCCCTGCAGCTTGTTTTTTGCCCAGGCCAGAGCGAGGAAAACAATGCCGATCCCGTACATGGCCGCATTGCGCATACTGTGTCCCATTCATTACCCCGTCACTTGATTCTTTAACCGCCGGCTGGCTGTGCATGTTCGCCTGCCAGGCATTAGAGAGCAGTTTCGTTTCCAGCGTCAACCGCTGGTTGCCAACGAATTTCACTCCGCAAGGCGAGCCGAGGCAGGCTTGCAATTTTTCTCGACCTCATGTCGGGATCAGCGATAGTGGTTCGTCTTGAGGAAGAAGGAGTAACGGGATGCTTTACGCCATACTTTGCTACAACATGGAGGACGTGGTCGGTTCGTGGTCCAAGGAGGAAGACGACCTTGTCATGGAACGGCTTGGTGTCGTGCAGGACAAGCTCGCCAAATCAGGCAAGCTGGGGCCTGTCGCCCGGCTGCTGCCCACGACCGCTGCGACAACGCTGCGCAAATCCCGCGGCGAGCCCCTCGTCATCGACGGCCCCTTTGCCGAGACCAAGGAACAGTTTCTCGGATTCTACGTGGTTGACTGCGAATCGCTCGACGAGGCACTCGATATCGCCCGCGATCTGGCGCAGGCCAATCCCGGACAGGGGTCCTACGAGATACGCCCGATCGCCCTGTTCAGACCCGGATCGGGTTCCCAATGACCGACCCGGCCTGGATCGATGCCGCGCTGACAGCCGCGCGCCCGCAGGCGGTGGGTGCCCTGTTGCGCTATTTCCGCAATCTCGACACGGCGGAAGAAGCCTTCCAGGAGGCCTGTCTGCGCGCGCTGAAAAACTGGCCGAAGAACGGCCCGCCGCGTGACCCCACGGCGTGGCTGATCTTTGTCGGCCGCAACAGCGCCATCGATACCGTACGGCGTCAGGCCAAGCAGCAGCCGCTGCCGCCCGAAGACCTGCTGTCCGACCTCGGAGATGCCGAATCGGCCATCGCCGAGAAGATCGACAGCGCCGACTACCGCGACGATATCCTCCGGCTGCTGTTCATCTGCTGTCATCCCGATCTTCCGGCCACGCAGCAGATTGCGCTGGCACTGCGCATCGTGTCGGGACTTTCGGTCCGCCAGATCGCCCGGGCGTTTCTTGTCGGCGAAAGCGCCATGGAGCAGCGCATCACCCGAGCCAAGGGGCGGATTTCCTCCGGCGAAATCCCGTTCGACACACCCGATGCCTTCGAGCGGGCAGAACGGCTTTCAGCCGTGAGTGCAATGATCTACCTGATCTTCAACGAGGGCTATTCAGCAGGCAGCACTGAGGTGGCGGCGCGGTTTCCGCTCTGCGACGAGGCGATCCGGCTGGCGCGCCTGCTCCTGCGCATTTTCCCCGCGGAACCGGAAATCATGGGGCTGACCGCCCTTCTGCTGCTGCAGCATGCCCGTGCCAAAGCCCGATTCGACGCGGAAGGCGCGGTCGTTCTGCTGGACGATCAGGACCGCGGCCTGTGGAACCTGACGATGATCGCCGAAGGTCTTGCCCTGATCGACAAGGCCATGCGCCACCGGCAGCCGGGCGCCTATCAGGTGCAGGCGGCCATTGCCGCCCTGCATGCGCGGGCCCGGCAGCCGCAGGATACGGACTGGCTGGAAATCGATCAGCTCTATGCCGCGCTCGAACGGATAAGCCCCTCACCCGTTGTCACGCTGAATCGCTCCATAGCGGTGGCCAAGGTGCATGGTGCCGAGGCGGCGCTGCTGCTGATCGAGCCGCTGGAAGACAGGCTTTCCGGCTATTTTCACTTCTTCGGCGTCAAGGGCGGGCTGCTGATGCAGCTTGGCCGCAGCCGGGAGGCACGCATTGCCTTCGACCGCGCGATAGCCCTTGCCAATACACCGGCGGAAGCCGCCCATATCCGCATGCATCTCGACCGCCTCAGCCAGAACTGATCACGGAAAAATAGGAAAAATTCCGATACCGTGTCGGTCTCGCCGATTGCCATTCGTCCTTGCATCGAAACCATTCACGCAGGAGACCATCATGAAATCCACCAGCGAAATTACCGACCGCGACCTCGTTATCACCCGCATCATTGATGCACCCCGCGCAAACATATTCCGGGCCTGGACCGAGGTCGATCTTCTCAAGCAGTGGTTCGCGCCGCTGCCCTACACCACACCGCACGCCGAGCTTGACGTGCGCGCCGGGGGCACCAGCGTCATCGTCATGCGCGGACCAGATGGCACCGAGTTTCCCAATCAAGGCGTCTATCTCGAAGTCGTGGAAAACGAACGGCTCGTCTTCACCGATGCCTATACCAGCGACTGGAAGCCGTCGGAGAAACCGTTCATGACCGGCATCATCACGCTGGAAGATGCCGGCGGCGGCAAGACGAAATACACCGCGCTTGTCCGGCACTGGACGGTGGCCGACCGGGAAGCCCACGAAAAAATGGGCTTTCATGCAGGCTGGGGTCTGTGCACCGACCAGCTCGCAGCCCTCGCTGCCAGGCTCTAAACCCCTTCATTTCACCTGCAAAAAAGCCATCCGGAACCCGGATGGCTTTTTGTCGGGACATTGAAGCGGATCAGGCGTGTTCCGCCTCATCCGGATGCCGGCGCCGGTAGCGGATCGACGACCAGAGCGAGAAGATGATCAGTGCCGCGCCGATGAAACCGGTGATCACTTCGGGAATATGAAACAAGGTCTGGCAATACATGATCACCGCAAGCACAAGGATCGCGTAGAATGCCCCGTGCTCGAGATAGCGGTACTGGCCGAGCGTTTCCTTCTCCACCATCATGATGGTCAGCGCGCGCACGTAGAACGCACCGATGCCCAGACCGATCGCTATGACAAACAGATTGGTCGACAGCGCGAACGCACCGATGACACCGTCGAACGAAAAACTCGCATCGAGCACTTCCAGATACAGGAACGCGCCAAGCCCGCCCTTGTGGACCGTGTCCATCTGTTCCTGCGAGGCATCGAGAATCGCGCCAAGCCCCTCCACCACGAGGAAGGTCAGCAGGCCGTAAATGGCCGACGTCAGGAACGTCACCGACTCCGCACCCTCGAGCTGCCTGGAAAAGAAGATGATCAATGCCAGGACCACGCCGACCTCGATGCCCTGCACCGAAGCAAAGCGGGACGCGCGGCTTTCAACGACGCGAATCCAGTGCACGTCTTTCTCATGATCGAAGAAGAACTTGAGGCCGACCATCAGGAGAAACGTACCGCCAAAGGCGGAAATGCCGACATGGGCGTCCTGCATGATCCGCGCATATTGCTCCGGATTTGAAATGGCCAGCTTCAGCGCCGAAATCGGATCGATCCACGCGGCGATCGCGACAATCGCCAGCGGGAAGATGATCCGCATGCCGAACACGGCGATGATGATGCCCCAGGTCAGAAACCGTCGCTGCCAGACCGGCGTCATGTCCCGGAGAATCCTGGCGTTCACAATCGCATTGTCGAAGGACAGCGAAATTTCAAGAATGCCCAGCACCGCACAGATGAAGAGGACTGATAATGTGCCTTCGACCGTGCCCGAATAGACGAACCCTATCCACGCACCGAGCGCCAGCCCAACCGCCGTGAACAGAAACGGCCAGGTGAAGTACTTGTAAGTTGCCATATTTAATTCCTGCTAGAGTCTCCCAGATTGCTATCGGGGCCGGAAATCAAAACGGCGGTCACGACCGAGAGATCGGAACTTGTGTACCGGTTGAATATGAATTCGCGCGCAATAGCAATCACCCGCCCCCCTTAGACTGCATAATCCTGTCGCAATCCTGTCGCGGCGCCGGTCCGGCTGTCAATCTGCAGGTTTGCGGACCGAATAGATCACCACGGGCAAGGCGGAGCGCCACGCATCAAAGGAACCGAGCGGCTGCGCCTGCGCAACGGCAAGTTTTGTCAGCTCGCCGCCGAACCTGCCGCGCCAGCCGATCAGTGCCGCCTCGCTCTGCAGGGTCACGGCATTGGCCACAAGCCGCCCGCCCGGCTTCAGCGCGTTCCAGCAGGCCTCCATCACACCGCTGTCGGTAACGCCGCCGCCGATGAATATGGCGTCCGGGCTGGCCAGACCGGAAAGTGCTGCCGGGGCTTCCCCCCGGACCAGCTGCAGATCTGGAACACCCAGCGCGCGGGCATTGCGCTCGATGACGCCTTGCCGCCCGTCATTGGCCTCCACGGCGATTGTCCGGCAGGAGGGATCGCTCCGCATCCATTCGATGCCGATGGAGCCGCATCCGGCCCCGACGTCCCACAACAACTCTCCCGGACGCGGCCCGAGCCGCGCCAGGGTGACGGCGCGGACATCCCGCTTGGTCAACTGGCCGTCATTCTCATAGGCCTCGTCAGGCAGGCCCGAAAGGATGGAATAGGACCGCGCCTCCGGTTCGGCCGGTCCGCAATCCACCGCGAGAACATTGAGATCGGCGCCCCGGGGGTGATGCCATTCCCCGGCCGATCCCTCGACGCGATGTTCCGCCGCCCCGCCCATATGTTCGAGCACCGTAAGCCGGGCAGAACCAAAGCCATTGGCCGTCAGCATCTGCGCCACCTGTGCCGGCGTGCCGCCATCATTGCTGAGGATCAGCAGCTTTTCTCCCGGCGTGAACGATCTGAACAGGGTTTCCACGGGCCGCCCGTGCACGCTGAGCAATTGGACTTGCTGCACCGGCCAGCCCATCGCCGCCGCCGCAAGGGAAAAGGAGGACGGCGCGGGCAGAATGCGCATTTCACTCCGGTCGATGAACCGCGTCAGCGTTGCCCCCATGCCGAAATGCATGGGATCGCCGCTGGCAAGCACCACCACTTGGGTGCCGCGCAACGCCGTCAGGGTGGGATAGACATCGGAAAAGGGCGTCGGCCACGCGATCCGCTTTGCGCCAAGTGTTTCCGGCAGGAATTCGAGGTGCCGCCTGCCGCCGAAAACCGTGGTGGCATGGTCCAGCGCGGCGCGGGCATTGGCACCCAGTCCGCCATAACCGTCTTCACCAATCCCGATAATCGTCAGCCAAGGCGTCATGTCATGTCCCGTTGATTGCAGAGGCTATGCATGCCCGAAAGCGCCGGAAGGGTCAACGAAGCTCAAACAGCATGCCCGTTGCGATTGCGGATCATAATTCTTTCCTCCGCACCGGCCATCCTGTAAAACCCTGATCCGATGAGCCAGTTAAGCACCATGGACGCAGTCCCGAACAGAATTGAAGACCGGCGGTCCGCCTGCCCCGGATTGTTTCGCATGGCCAAGGCGCTTGATGGCGCGATATGCCGGGTGAAGCTGACATTCGGCACGCTGAGTGCCGAACAGGCGCGCCGCGTTGCCGATGCAGCCCGGCAGTTCGGCAATGGCGTCATCGAGATCACCAACCGGGCCAACCTGCAGATTCGCGGCGTGCGGCCCGATACGGAAAATCCGCTGATCGCAGCGCTGCTGGCCGCCGGGCTCGGGCCATTGACCGACCGGGGCGACGATGTGCGCAATGTCATGGTCAGCCCGATCGCCGGTGTCGTGCCGGGCAGTTTCGACGTGCGGCCGCTGGCCTTGCAGCTGCTGGAAATCCTGCAGACCAATGCCTCCTACCAGCGCCTGTCGCCGAAATTTTCCATTCTCGTCGACGGCGGCGAAAGCGTTGCCATGGTGGAGCATCCCCATGACATCTGGCTGAGCGCCATCGACGCGGACAGTGATCATCCACGATTTGCTTTTGGCGTTGCAGGAACACCGCCTGCGAAGACAGATGACATGCCCGCCCTCGGCAGTGTCGGCGCATCCCGGGCCATGCAGCTGGTCACGGCGATTCTCGATGTGTTCATCGACTGGAATGCGGCCAACCCGGCGGCCTCGCGGCTCCGCCACATGATCGCAGCCATCGGGCGCGACGCATTCGCCGCCCAGCTGGAAAAGCGTCTGAATTTTTCAATACGCAATGAACAGGCCGATCAATGGCGCCGGTCCTTGCCCCGCCCGCACGGTCATCACGGCCTGCTGCCGGAACGCGGCAGCGACCACCGCCTTGCCGGCGCCATGCCAGCGCTCGGACGCCTTGATCCCGACAGGCTGGACGCCGTGGCGGCACTGGCTGCAAAAAACAGCAATGGAAAGCTGCTGATAACGCCGTGGCAGAGCATAATGTTGCCTGAAGTGCCCGAAGCCATGGCATCGCAAACAGTGCGGGAGCTTGAAGCCCTTGGGTTCGCCGCCCGGCCGGATAGTCCGCTTGCAACCATGATCAGTTGTTCCGGCTCCGCCGGTTGCGGATCGGCGCTCGGCGCAACGCAGGCCGATGGCCTCAAGCTCGGCGCATTGCTGCGCAACACGGCTCCTGATATGGCGGTTCACCTGACCGGCTGCGCCAAATCCTGCGCCTCGCCTTCGGCAAAACCGGTCACGCTGGTTGCAACCGAACCGGGGTACTACAACATATTTCTGCGTGCGACCAATGGACCGTCGCGTTTTGGCAAGCTATTGGCTGCACATGTTACTATCGAGGAAGCTGCCGACTGGATCGGCAACCTTCCGTTGAATTCCCGGCCATCGACCCAAAGGCCGCTCACTTCCGGCTCTGGGGGGCCACCGCATGCTTGACTATATCCGCGACGGTCAGGCGATCTATGATCGCTCCTTCGCCATCATCCGCTCCGAGGCCGATCTCAGCCGCATTCCCGCCGATCTGGAAAAGCTGGCCGTGCGCGTCGCCCATGCCTGCGGCATGGTCGATGTGATCGGGGACCTCGCCTTTTCCGAAGGCGCGGGTGCAGCGGGTGTTGCCGCCCTGGCCGGGGGCGCACCCATCCTGTGCGATGCCCGCATGGTGCTCGAAGGGGTGACGCGCGCGCGCCTGCCCGCCAACAATGACGTCATCTGCACGCTCTCGGACCCGTCCGTCGCCGCTCTCGCCCGCGACATGGGCAATACCCGTTCGGCGGCGGCACTCGAACTGTGGCGCCCGCATCTCGCCGGTGCCGTGGTGGCCTTCGGCAATGCACCGACCGCCCTGTTCCGTCTCCTCGAAATGCTCGATGAAGGCGCGCCGAAACCCGCGCTCATCCTTGGCTTTCCCGTCGGCTTCGTCGGCGCGATGGAATCGAAGGCGGCGCTGGCCGAAAACAGCCGCGGCGTTCCCTTCGTCGTCGTGCACGGGCGGCGGGGCGGCAGCGCCATGGCCGCAGCCGCACTCAACGCACTCGCTTCGGAGAAAGAATAATGCCGCAGCCTGGACGGCTTTTCGGACTGGGCGTTGGTCCCGGCGATCCCGAACTCATTACCCTCAAGGCCCTGCGGCTGCTGCAGGCGGCGCCGGTCGTCGCCTATCACGCGGCCAAGGGCAAGAAGGGCAATGCGCTGACCATCGTCGAGACCTATCTCAACGACAAACAGTTGCTTGTGCCGCTGATCTATCCGGTCACCACGGAAAAGCTGCCGGCGCACATGAATTATGAAGCCATCGTCAGCGATTTCTACGGCGAGATCACTGAACGTCTCAAAACGCATCTGGATGCGGGCAAGGATGTCGCCGTCATTGCCGAGGGCGATCCGTTCTTCTACGGCTCCTTCATGTATATCCACGACCGGCTGGCCGAACAGTATGAGACGGAAGTCGTGCCCGGCGTCTGCTCCATTCTGGGTGGCGCGGCCGTGCTCGGTGCGCCGCTGGTCTACCGCAACCAGACATTGACGGTGCTCTCCGGCGTGCTTCCGGCCCATGAGCTGAAAACCCGCCTCGCCGCAACGGAAGCGGCCGCCATCATGAAGCTCGGCAAGAATCTGGCGAAGGTGCGCGATGTCATCGCCGACCTCGGGCTGATGGACCGCGCCCTTTACGTCGAGCGCGCCACCATGGACGCCCAGCGCATTGTGCCGTTGCGCGATGTCGATCCGGAGTCCTCACCCTATTTCTCGCTCATCCTGGTGCCTGGCGAGAAATGGCAGGGTGGCGGCGAATGACAGCCCCGCTTGTCCTGATGGTTTTGAGCGCGCAGGGCATGGAAACAGCGCTGCGGATCAAGGCCGGTTATCCCGAAGCGGCCATTCACGGGCTGGAAGGCCGCGTGCAGGGTGCCGACCACACCTATACCAATTTCGGCGAAACGCTGCGCACCCATTACCGCAGCGGCAACGCCATTGCCGCCCTGTGCTCCGCCGGCATTACAATCCGCGCGCTTGCACCGTTGCTGGAAAACAAGGGCGGCGAACCACCGGTACTCGCCATTGCCGACGATGGCAGCGCCGTGGTGCCACTGCTCGGCGGAACCACCGGCGTCAATGTGCTGGCGCGGCAGCTGTCAAAAATTCTCGACGTATCGCCTGCGATCACCACATCGGGCGAATTGCGCTTCGGCACCTGCCTGCTCAATCCGCCGGCGGAATTCCATCTGCAGAACCCCGAGGACGGCAAGCGCTTCATCGCGGATCTTCTCGCCGGCCAGACCGTGCGGATCGATGGTCCGGCGCCGTGGCTGGAAGAGGCGCGCCTGCCGGTCGACGATAACGGCACGATGCATATCCGCATCACGCCGTCGGATAGTACCCCGCAGAAGAACGAGCTGGTCTTTCATCCCAAAGTGGCGGTTGTCGGCATTGCCGGTGATTTCAGTGCTGAAGAGGTGCGGGCCGCGCTTGCGGCGGAGAATATCGCGCTTGCTTCCGTCGTCTGCCTTGCCGCCAGCGAAGAACGCAGTGCAAGCGCCCCGCTCCACCATCTTGCGGCTGAGCTTGGCCTGCCGCTGCGGCTGCTTCCGGCAAACAGAAATAGTGCCGGAGATATCCTATCGGCCTTCATCAAGGAGCCGGTACGCCAAAGCGGCAACGATAGGCTTGCCATCGCCGTTGCGGCCACGCCCGATGACGTGACACGCGCCGGACATCGGCGCGGCCGCCTTGCGGTCATCGGGCTTGGACCCGGTGACCCTGACTTCATGATCCCGGCCGTCAGGCAGGAACTGCAGCGTGCTGAGGACGTTCTCGGCTACGAGACCTATGTGCGCATGGCCGGGTCTTTCCGGCCCGATCAAATCATTCACATGACGGACAATCGCGAGGAAATGCAGCGTGCCCGCCACGCCTTCGATCTTGCCGCGTCAGGCCGCTCGGTGGTGATGATTTCATCCGGCGACCCCGGTGTGTTCGCCATGGCTGCCGCCGTGGTCGAGGCCTTGCACGAATCCGACAATCCGGCCTGGCACGGGGTCGACCTGCAGATTCTTCCCGGCGTTTCCGCCGCGATGGCGGCCGCCAGCCGCAGCGGCGCACCGCTCGGCCATGATTTCTGCATCCTGTCGCTGTCCGACAATCTGAAACCGTGGGACATCATTGAAAAGCGCATCGCGTTGGCGGCCGAAGCGGATTTCGCCATGGCCTTTTACAATCCGATCTCCAAACCGCGCCCCTGGCAATTGCCGCGCGCCATCGAAATCCTGCGCCAGCACCGGGCGCCGCAAACGCCCATCGTGCTTGGCCGCGACATCGGCCGTCCGGCGGAAACCCTGCGCGTCATCACCCTGGCGGACCTCACACCCGAGCAGGTCGACATGCGCACGGTCATTCTCGTGGGATCATCCCTCACCCGGAACTTTGACCGGGTGGATGGCGGCCAGTGGGTCTATACCCCGCGCTGGTACGGAACCAAGCCCGCCGGTTGAAGGGAATCTCATCGCCCGGTGACGAAAGATCATTTGACCGGGCACCCGAATGCCGGAAAAAGGACTGAGCGCTTCGCATTTGTGTCGACGCGCTTCTTCCGCCCTCACTATGATCGCCGTCCATTGTCGCCCGTATCCCTGGAGTTTCCCATGCCAAACAAGAACTATGTCCTCACCCTGTCGTGCGAAGACAAGCCTGGGATCGTGGCATCGGTGACGACGGAGCTGGCGGCGCTGGATGCCAATATCGCCGAGAGCAACCAGTTCTGGGACCGGCAGACCAACCGCTTCTTCATGCGCATCGCCTTTGCCGCCTCGGAAGAAACCTCCAAGGACGATGTCGAGCGGGCGCTGAAGCCGGCCATCGAGCGCTTCGGCATGAAGACCACGCTGATCGACCAGGCCAAGAAGCCGAAGATCGTCATCATGGTGTCGAAGTTCGACCATGCGCTGTTGCACCTGTTCTACCAGATCAAGGTCGGCTGGCTCGATGCGGAAGTGGCCGCCATCGTCTCCAACCACGAGGACAGCCGCCGCTTTGCCGAGCATGAGGGCATCCCCTACCATGTGCTGCCCGTGTCGAAGGACAACAAGACGGCGCAGGAGGAGGCGCTGCTGAAGATCGTCAAGGACACCGGCGCCGATCTCGTCATCCTCGCCCGCTACATGCAGGTTCTGTCGGACACTCTGTCCAAACGGCTGTTCGGCAAGGTGATCAACATCCACCATTCATTCCTGCCGAGCTTCAAGGGGGCAAAGCCCTATCACCAGGCGTTCGAGCGCGGGGTGAAGCTGATCGGCGCCACGGCGCATTATGTCACGCCCGACCTCGACGAGGGCCCGATCATCGAACAGGAGACCGAGCGGGTCAGCCATGCCATGAGCGCCGAGGACTTTGTCGCCACCGGCCGCGATATCGAGAGCCGGGTGCTCGCCCGCGCCGTCAAGAAGCACCTCGAATCCCGCGTCATGCTCAACGGCCACAAGACCGTGGTGTTCGGCTAGGGCTTTTCCGCAAAATAGTGTTCCAGATTGGTGACGACGCGATCCGCCATGGCGCGGCGCGTCTCCAGCGTGGCGCTGCCCATATGCGGCTGCAGCACGACATTGTCGAGCTTGAACAGGGCTTCCGGCACGGACGGCTCATCGGCGAACACATCAAGTCCGGCGCGGCCAAGTTCGCCCGATTGCAGCAGTTCCACCAGCGCCGCCTCGTCGACCACCGTACCGCGTGCCACATTGACGAATGTTCCGTCTGGACCGAGCGCCTGCAGGACCTCGCGGGAAATCACGCCCCGTGTTGCCTCGCCGCCCGGCAGGATGGCGATGAGCGCGGCGCTGTCGCGGGCAAGCTCGACGAGATTGTCGTAATAGGCATAGGGCGCGTCAGCCTTCCTGCTGCGGGTGTGGTAGGCAACGTCGCATCCGAATGCCAGAAGCTTCTTGGCGATGACGCTGCCGATGCGCCCGAGCCCGACAAGGCCGACGCGCTTGCCTTCGATACCCAGCGCCAGCGGTGCGCTTTCGCCCCTGGCCCAGCGCCCCTCGCGCACGAAACGATCGTTCTTGACCAGATCGCGCGTCGCGGCGAGCAGCAGCAGCAGCGCCATGTTCGCCGTGTCTTCATTCAGCACATCGGGCGTATTGGCGACCCGGATTCCCCTGGTATTGGCATAGGCGACATCCAGCGAGTCTGTTCCGACACCGAAAGACGAAATGATCTCCACCTGAGGCAACAGGTCGATCATATCGGCGGTGATGCCGGTGAACGTGCTCGTCACCGCAGCGCGAAAACGCCCGGCATTCTCCTGCAGGAATTTCAGCGCATCCTTTTCCGCGTAGAGTTTCTCCACCGCATATCTTTTCTCCAGCTCCGCCAGCAGATAGGGCATGAGGGGGCCGAGCACGAGAACCGGTTGTTTTGTCATGAATGGATATCCTTCGGAAAATAACGAGGCAGGAGCGCGATCATAGCCAGATCGCCGGGCTTATGCCAAACCTTCAATAAGAATTTACCTGTAAAGCAATTGATCGTATATGACTTTTTGGCACGTTCTGACAATTCTCGTGCTTGTCTTCCCAACCTTGCTATTGTCGAAAATCAAAAACAGAAACCTCCGGACGGAACCCATGCCCAAGACCGTTGAAATTGCCGATTTGAAGAGAATTGCCCAGCGCCGCGTGCCGAAAATGTTTTTCGACTATGCGGATTCCGGTGCCTGGACGGAAAGCACCTACCGCGCCAACGAGGAGGATTTCCGCAAGATCCAGCTGCGCCAGCGCGTGGCCGTCGATATGAGCGACCGGACCCTGGAAAGCATCATGGCGGGCCAGACGGTCTCCATGCCGGTTGCCCTCGCCCCGACCGGCCTGACCGGCATGCAGCATGCGGACGGCGAAATGCTGGCGGCGCAGGCGGCCGAGGAATTCGGCGTGCCGTTCACCCTGTCGACCATGAGCATCTGTTCCATCGAGGACGTCGCCTCGGTAACGAAGAAGCCATTCTGGTTCCAGCTTTATGTCATGCGCGACCGCGACTTCGTCAAAGACCTGATCGACCGCGCCAAGGCGGCCAAATGCTCCGCACTGGTGTTGACACTCGATCTGCAGATTCTCGGCCAGCGCCACAAGGATGTGCGCAACGGACTGTCCGCCCCGCCGAAATTCACCGCCAAGCACATCTGGCAGATGGCCACCCGCCCGCAATGGTGCCTCGGCATGCTGAAGACCGAGCGCCGCACGTTCCGCAATATCGTCGGCCATGCCAAGGGTGTCGGCGATCTCTCTTCGCTCGGCACATGGACGGATGAACAATTCGACCCGCGCCTGTCCTGGAACGATGTCGCCTGGATCAAGGAACGCTGGGGCGGCAAGCTCATCCTCAAGGGCATTCTCGATGTCGAGGATGCGCGCATGGCGGTTTCGACCGGCGCCGATGCCATTATCGTGTCGAATCACGGCGGCCGCCAGCTGGATGGCGCTCCCTCCTCGATCTCAGCGCTCGCCGATATCGTCGACGCGGTCGGCGACAAGATCGAAGTTCTGTTCGATGGCGGCATCCGCTCCGGTCAGGATGTGCTGAAGGCGCTCGCCATCGGCGCCAAGGGCACCTTCATCGGCCGCGCCTTCCTCTATGGGCTGGGTGCGGGCGGCAAGCAGGGCGTCACGCAAGCTCTGGAGATCATCCGCAACGAGCTCGACGTCACCATGGCGCTGTGCGGCGAACGCGATGTCAAGAACCTTGACCGCAACAATCTTTACAAGAGCGGCCTCGAAACCAGGCCGCGCGCGGCCGCACCCAGGAAAAAGCGTGCCTGATACGATCAATGGCCGGTGCAAACCGGCCAGACATTCTTCTTCGCAATTCAGGTGAGTGGTACGCCCAAGGGGAATCGAACCCCTGTTTGCGCCGTGAGAGGGCGCCGTCCTGACCGCTAGACGATGGGCGCGCAGTCGATTGCGCGGGTATAATCAAGCAAATCGAAAAGTGCAATGACCATTTGCAAGAGAATGGTCATTGCAGCGGTCTGCAATATCTAATTGGCCGCTTCCGAAATGCGCGCCACGACGCGTTTTGTCGCCACGTCATAGACGAGAATCTGCCGCGTACCGTTTGCCAGCCGCGTTTCCAGCGACAGCATCGATCCGGAAAGATTGTGCGACAGCACGCGCGTGCCGGGATCAAGCGTGATGGCTTCACCCACCAGCGCATCGCCGATCGGCTGCCCCGGCGCCTCGGAACGGACCGCTGCCGGCTTGGCCGCGCCGCCCACCGGCTGGTTAATCTTGTAGACAATGGCCGCAAGCACCGCCATAAGACCAATCACCATGATGCCGATGGAAACAGCCAGAAGCCGGATCATCTTGCGGCGCACCCGTTCCATTGCTGGATCGAGCGGCTGCTCTTCCGTTTCCGTATCAGCATTGATATTGGCCATGTATGGCATTCTCCGAGGTTTCGAAACCAAGCCTCTGTAACGAAGGGACGCGGTCTTTGAAAGAGCTAATTACCGATAACGAGGCAACGGGCAAGCGACTTGACGCATGGCTCTCGGCGCGGCTGGCACCGGATCTGTCCCGCAACCGCATCCAGGCGCTCATCGGCGACGGGCAGGTAAGCGTCGACGGCAAGGTCGTGCGCGAGACGAAACACAAGCTGCGCGAAGGCATCAGCATCACGGTTGAAATTCCCGAACCGGAAGATGCGACGCCCGCGGGCGAAGACATCGCGCTCGACATTCTCTACGAGGATGCCGACCTGATCGTCATCAACAAGCCCGCCGGTCTCGTGGTTCATCCCGGCAACGGCAACTGGACCGGCACGCTGGTCAATGCGCTGATCCACCATTGCGGCGATACGCTGTCCGGCGTCGGCGGCGTGAAACGTCCGGGCATCGTGCACCGTCTCGACAAGGAAACCAGCGGCGTCATGGTCGTGGCCAAGAACGACCTCGCCCACCGCCACCTCAGCGCCCAGTTTGCCGATCACGGCCGCACCGGCGATCTGGAACGCGCCTATCTCGCGCTTGTCTGGGGCACGCCCGACCGCAAGACTGGCACCATCGACGCGCCGCTCGGCCGCTCGCACCGCGACCGCACCAAGCAGGCGGTCGTGCATGAGGAACGCGACGACGCCCGCCATGCCGTCACGCATTTCGACGTGCAGGAACGCTTCGGCGCAAAGGAAGATTCGACCGCGGTCGCCTCGCTGATCGAATGCCGCCTCGAAACCGGACGGACCCATCAGATCCGCGTGCACATGGCCCATATCGGCCACCCCCTGGTGGGCGACGTGGAATATGGCAGCGCCTACAAGACCAAGGCCAACAAGCTGGCGGAACCGCTGCAGAGCGTGGTCAAGGGCTTTTCACGGCAGGCGCTGCATGCGCAGGTGCTGGCATTCGAACACCCGTCCACCGGCGAGGTCATGCGCTTCGAAGCGGATGTGCCGGAGGATATGGCCGAACTGCTGACCGCATTCCGGACAACTCCGCTTTAGGGATCCCCGCAGAAAAAATCGAAAACACTTGCGGAACTTTATTTCATACCGTACGTTATAGAACGCAGACGGAAATCTTGACTCTGTTGTTCACGTTTATGTGACAAATTGTTTCGGTTCTTAATGCATCGTGTTTTTGACAAAATGCTACCTATATATGGATAGCACTGGTCCGGTCGTGCCGCGCAATGCGGGCGGCCGGTTGCTGCGAACCCGCCGATAATGGGGGTTCATCTCACAATGAGGAGGGGTGCTCAGTGGCCCAAAATCTTCCAAGTATTGTTGCCGGTGACGGGGGACTGACCCGTTATCTCGAAGAGATTCGCCGTTTTCCCATGCTCGAACCGCAGGAAGAGTACATGCTCGCCAAGCGGTATCTGGAGCATGCCGATCCGAAAGCGGCCCATAGACTCGTGACCAGCCATCTGCGGCTCGTCGCCAAGATTGCCATGGGTTATCGCGGCTACGGCCTGCCGATCGGCGAGGTCATTTCCGAAGGCAATGTCGGCCTGATGCAGGCGGTCAAGCGGTTTGAGCCGGAACGCGGCTTCCGTTTGGCGACCTATGCCATGTGGTGGATCAAGGCCTCGATCCAGGAATATGTCCTGCGCTCGTGGAGCCTGGTCAAGATGGGCACGACAGCCAACCAGAAGCGCCTGTTCTTCAACCTGCGCAAGGTGAAGAGCAAGATTCAGGCGCTGGACGACGGCGACCTCAACCCTGAACAGGTCAAGGAAATAGCCACCCGTCTCAGCGTGTCCGAGGACGAGGTCGTATCGATGAACCGCCGGCTGTCCGGTGATGCATCGCTGAACGCCCCGATCCGCTCTTCCGACGGCGAAGCCGGCGGTGACTGGCAGGACTGGCTGGTCGACGACCACGACAGCGCCGAAGACATGCTGATCGAACAGGACGAACTGGAGAACCGGCGCGAAATGCTCTCCGGCGCGATGTCATCGCTCAATGACCGCGAACGGCGCATTTTCCAGGCCCGCCGCCTGGCCGACGATCCGGTAACGCTCGAGGACCTGTCGACCGAGTTCGGCATCAGCCGCGAGCGCGTGCGCCAGATCGAAGTGCGTGCTTTCGAGAAGGTGCAGGATGCGGTGAAAGCAGCAGCCAGCAAACAATTGAAGGCGCTGGTTTCAACCGGTTCCGACGCGCGCTGACAAGCGCATCGCGAATGAGACAAGAGGCCCCGGATATCCGGGGCCTTTTGCATTATCAGCCCCTGCGCCGTCCCTCTCATCCGGCGTTGTAGCAGACGAAAGCCAGCTTGTTGCCGTCGGGATCGCGCGCATAAGCGCCGTAAAAACCCGCGCCGTAATGCGGCCTTGGCCCCGGCGCGCCCTCATCGCTTCCGCCGTTCTGCATCGCCAGCGCATGGAGCCGGTCGACGATCCCCGCATTGTCGAACAGGAAGGCGGTCATACTGCCATTGCCCACCGTTGCAGCCCCGCCGTCAAAAGGATAGCCGACGAAGAATCGCGGAACAGACTCATCCGCGCGCTTGCCCCATGAAACCGACTGCTCATCGCGCCAGCATTGATCAAGATCCATCGCCGCCATGAGCGGATCATAGAAACGCAGGGATTTTTCCAGGTCATTCGTTCCGATCATCGTGTAGCCGATCATCCCCGTCTCCTCCAAATCCCCCTGCGGACCCATGACAATATTGACAAAGACTTGCGCTAAAACCAGCCTGTAGGCAAACGATTCACCACAGGCAGCTTTCCATGTTCACCCTAGAACCCGCCACCGTAGAAGATTTCGACCGGCTTCTGCAATTACGCCTTCGTTGCATGCGTGAAAGCCTGGAACGGATTGGGCGGTTCGACGAATGGCGCGCCTATGACCGCTTTCGCAATTCATACCGCCCGCATTATACAAGGCTCATCATGCGGCCCCAGGGGGAACTGGCCGGATGCGTGGCGATGGGGCCGGCAGACGGAGATCTGCTGCTTGAGCATTTCTACATCGCGCCCGAGCAGCAGGGAAAAGGTCTTGGCAGCGCGGTTCTGCAGCGGCTGCTCGGCGAAGCCGACGCCGCCGGCCTGCCGATCCGCCTGAGCGTGCTCCAGCAAAGCGACGCCGGACGCTTTTATGCCCGCCACGGCTTTACGCAGACGGGCGAGGACGAATGGGATGTCTATTACCGGCGCCCGCCGCGAACGGACGCCGGACAGCCGAACATGACGATCCGGCAGCCTACCGCTGACGACAGCGACGGGATATGCGAAGTGCTGCGACGTTCAATCAAGGAACTGTGCATTGAGGATCACAAGCGCGACGCCCACATCCTCGGTGCATGGCTCTTCAACAAGACGCCGGAGAATGTCTTGAAATGGATCAGCGACCCAGGGCAGCACATGCTGATCGCTGTGACTGGCAAGACTATATTGGGAGTGGGAGCCGCTGATAGTTCCGGCCAGATCCTGCTCAATTATGTCTCTCCAGATGCACGTTTTCACGGGGTCAGCAAAGCAATCCTGCTTGGTCTTGAAAATTATCTCCACGGACGGGGAAACACGCTCAGCAGATTAACGAGCACACGCACCGCACACCGCTTCTATCAAGCCTGCGGCTATGCGGACAGCGAGCCTGCGGAACCAGCCCGCAGGGTTGGCGGGCAACCCATGGAGAAACAATTGCGATGAAAAAAGGCTCCGTTTTCCACGGAGCCTTTTTCATCGGTCTTAGGGGTGCGACGGACTAGCCGCCCGCCTTGGCAGCCCATGCCTTCAGCACGTCGTCAAAGGCCTTCTCGCCCGGCAAGCCTTTTTCCAGCGTCAGCAGCGCACGGCGACCGGTCTTGTAGGCAATCGGGATATCGATCCACGACTGACGGCGCAGCAGAGCCATGTTGGTATCAACCGCGGTTTTCGCGTCATTCATCGCAATGATGAAGAAGTTGTCGGCAATCTTGGCCGGGATGCCGACGAGCGGGCTGCCGGGAGCCTGTTCGGTATCCTTCAGCGTCATGCGCGACACCGCATCGATGGACCCGCCGGGGAACCCTTCGGGAACCGTGAAGATCATTTCGACGAGATGGCTGGCCGGCAGCGTCTTGTCACCGTTGCGGCGGATGACCATACGCAGCTTGATGCCACGGTCCGGGATAGTCACCTCGGCACGGATTGCCGGTTCGGGCGGCAGGTCGTTGCCCGGCGATTCCTGCACCACGGACCAGACGACACCGCCCGCATCCGCCGTGCCGGCATCCTGTCCGGAACGCTCCTCATAGAAAAATGCCTTCTGGCCGATCGGCAGCGCCGCTGGCGGGGGCGTTGTCTGTCCGGCTGGAGCCGTCGGCTGTCCCTGCGCTGGCGGCTGTGTTGCAGGCTGCTGATCCGGCGTCGACGCGGCAACCGATGTGCCCTCGCCCAGCGACGGCGTGTCGTTGGCCGGGCCCGGATTGATTTCCTGTCCGTCCGGCAACAGCCGCTGCGTCAATTTCGCTTCGGGCTTTGCTTCGCCCGCCGGTGCCGTTGGCGTTGCAGGCTGTGCCGCAGGTTGCGCGGGCTGCTCTGTCTTTGCCGGCGGTGTTGCCGGCTGGTTGCCGGCAGTCTCGGCCGGTTTCGCCGGGGCTTTGTCGCCGCCGCCTGTCAGGCTGGCAAGATAGGTCTTGACCGATGCGGCCCGTGCAGCGATCTGGTCCTTGTAGGTCCAGCCGGCATAGGCACCGCCGCCAATGAGGACGAGCAGGCCGAGAAGGCTGACCAGGGGAACCAGCGAACGCTTCTGTTTCGGCTGCTTCAGCGGTCCGCGCGAGTAAACGCCATAGTCCGTGGGCCCGCGATCCTCCGGTTTCAGTTCCGGCTCGTCGTCAAGCTCCTCTTCCGGTCCGCGTCCGGATTTCAGCTTGCCGGCCATACCGGAAAAAGATCCGGCAAGGGGGCGCTCATCCGATCGTTCGTTGTGGAACCCGTCCTCCCGGTGCTCGATTGGCTTGGCACCGCTCGGCGTGTGGGTGGTCAGAAAATCCTCGAGCGCATCGGACTGGGCGATGGGCTTGGTAAAGGAAGGCGCGGGCACGACCGGAGGCGTGGCGACAGGTGCCGGCTTTGGCGGCATCGCCGCAGCGGGTTCCGGCTTTGCCACGACCGGTGCCGGGGCGACCGGCGGTGGCGGCGACGGAACGGGGGCCGCAACGGGAACCGGGTCCGGGACATGCATCAGATCGTCGAGAGCAGGCGCGAAATCCGACTCGACTTCGGTGATCGCATCTTCCAGCGCCTGTTTCTGGCGAACGGCGACAGCTTCCGGCGCATTCAGCGTCGCAAGCTTTTGCTCAATCGTTGCGCGAGCCTTTGCATACACACGTTGACGGAGCTCGGGCCTTGGGTCCGCGAGCCCGTCAATTGTCTTTCTCAATACTGCAACGAAATCAGCCATTCACCCAAACCTATGGTTTTGTTGTGAGATTAACATCGAAACTCGTTTGTGAGTCTAATCATGAAACGGGTCGGTAACAAGTATTGTGTCGTCCCGTTCCGGGCTGGTCGAAAGCAACGCGATCGGCGCACCGATCAGCTCTTCCAGATAGCGGGCATATTTCACCGCCTGCGCCGGCAGTTCGCTCCAGCTACGTGCCCCGGCCGTTGTCTCTTTCCAGCCTTCCAGCGTCACATAGATCGGCTTGACGCGCGCCTGCGCGCCCTGGCTGGCCGGGAGGTAATCGATGACCTCGCCATCGAGTTCATAGCTGGTGCAGACCTTGATCTCATCGAGACCGTCAAGCACGTCGAGCTTGGTCAGCGCGATACCGCTGATGCCGTTGTTGGCAACGGCCTGGCGCACCAGCACCGCATCGAACCAGCCGCAACGGCGCTTGCGCCCGGTGACGACGCCGAATTCATGGCCGCGCTGGCCAAGGAATTCGCCAACTTCATTCTGCTGTTCGGTCGGGAACGGGCCTTCGCCGACGCGGGTCGTATAGGCCTTGGTGATGCCGAGAACATAGTGCAGCGAGCCGGGTCCGATGCCGGAACCGGCAGATGCCTGGCCGGCCACGGTGTTCGATGATGTTACGAACGGATAGGTGCCATGGTCGATATCGAGCAGGGTACCCTGCGCGCCTTCGAACAGGATGCGCTCGCCAGCCCGCTTCTTCTGGTCGAGAACATACCAGACGCGGTCCATGAACGGGATGATGTGCGGCGCGGCCTCAAGCAGTTCGGCCAGCAGCTTGGACCCATCGACTTCCTCGATGCCAAGACCGCGGCGCAGCGGATTGTGATGGGCCAGCAGCCGTTCGATCTTCGCCGGAAGCGTCTCGGGGTCAGCCAGATCAAGCACGTGAATGGCGCGGCGGCCGACCTTGTCTTCATAGGCCGGACCGATGCCGCGGCCGGTCGTGCCGATTTTGGTGCCGGAATTGGAAGCCTCGCGGCGGCGGTCAAGCTCGCCATGGATCGACAGGATCAGCGTCGTGTTCTCGGCGATCTTCAGCGTTTCGGGCGTAATGACGACACCCTGCGCCTCGAGCTTTTTCTTTTCAGCAATGAATGCATGCGGATCGAAGACAACACCGTTGCCGATGATCGAGAGCTTGCCCTTGCGCACCACGCCCGATGGCAACAGCGACAGCTTGTAGGTGACACCATCGACAACCAGCGTATGGCCGGCATTGTGCCCGCCCTGAAAGCGGACAATGATATCGGCCCGTTCGGAAAGCCAATCGACAATCTTGCCCTTGCCCTCGTCACCCCACTGGGAGCCGATCACCACAACATTTGCCATTCAAAACTCCTCGAGTCATAACCTCGTCATGCATTTTTTGCTAAATGCGGTGCTTCTATACAGGCTGGTTCATAAAAGCGCGACAATTCTTTCGACTGAAGCGTGGCCAATTTGCCATTATTAAACGAATAAACCTATTGTTCTGGCGACACCGCAACACTTCTCCCGCCAAAGTATAAGCAGCCCGCCATGAATCGCACCGCGTACATCTTTCTGCTCGTGACCGCCCTCCTGTGGGGCGGCAATGCCGTGGCGGGCAAGCTCGCGGTCGGCCATATATCACCGATGCTTTTGACCATGCTGCGCTGGCTTATCGCCTTCGCGGTCGTCGCCGCAATCAGCGGCAGCCAGGTCAGGCGGGACTGGAAAGTGCTGCGCGCCCATCTGCCGCTGCTCGCCGCCTTGGGCGGGTTCGGCTTCACTTTTTTCAACATGGCCCTCTACACCGCCTTGAACTATACCTCGGCCATCAACGTCACCATCGAACAGGCCGGCATGCCGATGGTGATCTTCGTTGCCAACCTGCTGCTGTTCGGCATGGCCGTGCGCCCCGGCCAGATCTTCGGCTTCAGCCTGTCGCTCGTCGGCGTGGCCCTGACCGCCGGGCATGGCAGCTTCCTCAAGCTGGCGGAACTCGAGGTGAACCAGGGTGATGCGCTGATGCTGCTCGCCGTGCTGTTCTACAGTGGCTATACCGTGGCATTGCGGCTTCGCCCGGCCATTCACTGGCAGAGCCTGATGACGGTCATGACGTTCTTTGCCTTTGCCACCGCCATCCCGTTCACGATCTGGGAATGGCTGGACGGCGCGCTGGTCGCACCGGATTTCACCGGCACGATGGTCGTGCTTTACACCGCGCTTTTGCCGTCGCTTGCCGCGCAGGTGCTGTTCATCAAGGGGGTCGAATATATCGGCGCCAATCGCGCCGGCCTGTTCATCAATGCGGTGCCCATCTTCGGCACGTTGCTGGCCGTGATCCTGCTGGGCGAGGCGTTTCACCTCTATCACGCCGTCGCCCTGGTGCTGGTTCTCGGCGGCATCGGCATTGCCGAAATCAGCGGGCGCAAGCACGCCGCTGCCTGATCAGGCAAGCCTGCGCAGCATGAAACAGGCATCATCCGAATAGGATTTGAGTTTTGCATCGAGTTCCGGCCGGTGCACCACCGCGAAACCCTGCTTCTGCCAGAAGCCGGCGGAATTGTTGACCGAGACCAGCGACATGGTTTCCAGCCCCTCGGCACGCGCCTGATCGGCAAGGATCGACACGATGCGCGGCGCCGCACCGCTGCCGCGCGATGCGGGCAGAAGCGCGATATCGTGCAGATAATAGGTCGTCGGATGATCCGGCAGGCGCTCGAGCAGACTGTTCAGGGCCGGCGTGGCAAAGAGCTGCCACGGATGCGTGATCGCATAGCCAAAAAGTTCACCGCCCTGCCCCTCGAGGACAAAGCAGCCTTTGCCGTAAAGGCGCATGCGTTCCAGATAGATCGCATCATCCTCGAAAAAATCCGTATGGATGACGGCGGCCATGGCGATGACGGAAGCGAGGTCCCCCGCTTCCATCCGGCGCCAGTTCAGTGTGTGCGTTTGGGATGTCGACATACGCCATCCCTACAATCAGCCGATGTCAAATTCCAGCGGTTTGGCGGAAACAATTGCCTTGTTCACGCGCAGTTCTTCCAGAACATGATCCGGAATCCGCTCGTCGAGATAGAGCATGGCGATGGCGTTGCCGCCGGGATTGTCACGGCCCAGCGAGAAGTTGGCGATGTTGACGCCGTTCTTGCCGCAGATCGTGCCGAGCATGCCGATCATGCCTGGTGTGTCGTTGTTGGTCGTGTACAGCATGTGCTGGCCAACTTCGGCATCGAGATTGATGCCCTTGATCTGGATGAAACGCGGCTTGCCGTCGGAAAAACAGGTACCGGCAATCGAACGGGTCAATGAAGCGGATTTGACCGTCAGCTTGATATAGCCGTCGAACACACCCGACTTGTCACGGCGCACTTCGGAGAGAATAATGCCCCGCTCCTTCACCATGACCGGTGCCGACACCATGTTCACATCCGCCACCTGCGGGCGGATCAGCCCGGCCAGGGCCGCGCTGACCAGCGCCCGGGTGTTCATCGCGGCGGTGGAGCCGTCGAACAGCACTTCCACTTCCTGGATCGGCTCGTCGGTGACCTGGCCGACAAAGGCGCCCAGCACTTCCGCCAGCTTGACGAACGGCTTCAGGCGCGGCGCTTCCTCCGCCGTGATCGACGGCATGTTGATCGCGTTGGAAACCGCACCCTTGATCAGGTAGTCCGCCATCTGCTCGGCAACCTGCAGCGCGACATTCTCCTGCGCTTCGCTTGTCGACGCGCCAAGATGCGGCGTGCAGACGACGTTCGGCAGGTTGAACAGCTCGTTCTCCGTCGCCGGTTCCACCTCGAACACGTCGATGCCGGCACCGGCAACCTTGCCCGCCTTCAGGGCCGCGACGAGATCCTTCTCGACGATCAGGCCGCCGCGGGCGCAGTTGACGATGCGCACGCCGTCCTTCATCTTGGCGATGGTACCCGCATTGATGATGCCGCGGGTCTTGTCGGTCATCGGCGTGTGCAGGCTGATGAAATCGGCCCGTGCCAGCAGTTCGTCAAGCTCGACCTTCTCGACGCCCAGCTCTTCGGCCCGGCCTTCCGACAGGAACGGATCGAAGGCGATGACGTGCATCTTCAGGCCAACGCCGCGCGTGGCGACAATCGAACCGATATTGCCGCAACCGATGATACCCAGCGTCTTGCCGGTGATCTCGACGCCCATGAAGCGGTTCTTTTCCCACTTGCCTGCACGGGTGGAAGCGTCGGCTTCCGGCAGTTCGCGGGCAACCGCGAACATCAGCGCGATGGCATGTTCGGCCGTGGTGATGGAATTGCCGAAAGGCGTGTTCATCACGATGATACCCCGGCGGGACGCGGCGGGAATATCGACATTGTCGACGCCGATACCGGCGCGGCCGATGACCTTCAGGTTGGTGGCGGCGGCAATCAGCTTTTCCGTGACCTTGGTGGCCGAACGGATGGCAAGACCGTCATACTGGCCGATCACTTCGGCCAGCTTTTCCTTGTCCTTGCCGAGATCAGGCAGGTAATCGACCTCCACGCCACGATCCTTGAAGATCTGAACGGCAGTCGGGGAGAGTTTATCGGATACGAGTACGCGCGGTGCCATCATGGCCTCCATCGTTGAATCGGTGAAACTTTGAATGGGGGTGACCGCATCCGCTGCGGTCACGTCAAGCCGGTGAAATCAGGCAGCCTGTTTCAGCGCGGCCTTTTGCGACTGGAATGCCCAGTCGAGCCACAGCATCAGCGCTTCGAGATCGGCCGTTTCGACCGTCGCACCTGCCCAGATGCGCAGCCCCGACGGAGCATCGCGATAGGCGCCGATATCATAGGCAACGCCTTCCTTCTCCAGAACCGCAACCAGGTTCTTGGCGAAATTGGCTTGGGCATCCTTGTCGAGCGCCGTGATCTCGGGATCGACGATGGTCAGACACACGGACGTGTTGGACCGGGTTGCCGGGACCTTTGCCAGGTTGGCAATCCATGGCGTACGTTCGACAAAGGCATCGAGTGCGGCAAAGTTGCGGTCGGCACGGCCGACAAGTCCATCCAGACCGCCGAGCGATTTTGCCCAGTTCAGCGCATCGATGTAGTCCTCGACGCAGAGCATCGACGGCGTGTTGATGGTTTCACCGGAGAAAATACCTTCGATCAGCTTGCCGCCGGAGGTCAGGCGGAAAATCTTCGGCAGCGGCCAGGCGGGCTTGTAGTTTTCCAGCCGTTCAACGGCGCGCGGGCTGAGGATCAGCATGCCGTGCGCACCCTCGCCGCCGAGCACTTTCTGCCAGGAGAAGGTGACGACATCGAGCTTGTCGAAATCAAGACGCTGCGCAAACGCCGCCGAGGTGGCGTCGCAGATGGTCAGGCCCTTGCGGTCCGCCGGAATGAAATCGCCATTGGGCACACGCACGCCCGAGGTCGTGCCATTCCAGGTGAAGACGACGTCGCGGTCAAAATCGACTGTTGAAAGGTCGGGCAGTTCGCCGTAGCCGGCCTCGATGGTCCGGGCATCGCCAAGCTTCAGCTGTTTGACCACATCGGTGATCCAGCCTGCGCCAAAGCTTTCCCAGGCAACCATGTCGACGCCGCGCTCGCCGAGCAGCGACCACAGCGCCATCTCGACAGCGCCGGTATCGGACGCCGGAACAATGCCGATACGGTAATCGGCGGGAACTTGCAGGATATCGCGGGTAAGATCGATCGCCTGTTTCAGCTTCGTCTTGCCGACCTTGGCGCGATGCGAGCGGCCAAGCGGTGCGTCGGAAAGCGCTTGAAGCGACCATCCGGGACGTTTTGCACAGGGACCTGATGAAAAATTCGGGTTAGCCGGGCGCTGCGCCGGCTTTATAAGCGTCGTCATGTTTTCTCCTATCCTCACAGATAGCACGCCTCTCGTTGGGGAGAGGTGGCCCACTCCGGGAACTAGGAGAAATGTCGTTCACAGTCAAGAAATATGTTTGCGTGCGACATTAAATCTGCAAGGACCGGCAGACTGCAACACAAACGAAAACGGCAGGAGCAATGCTCCTGCCGTTCGAAAAACCAAGTCGTTTCAATCAGAAAGCGTAGCGTACGCCGACCTTGAAATCATGCGACGTGATGTCCTTGAATTTGAACGGCTCAGGATTGGCGCGTGTGAAACGATCATCATAATTATGTGCATTGGCAGTCTGGCCATCGCCAAGATTGACGTAGCTGTACCCGACATCGATGGTCATGCGGTCCGTTGCCTTGATGCCGACACCGGCATGCAGTGCCCACGCGAAGTTCCACTGGGAGGCACTGTCGGCATAACCGCCGCCGCCATTGAGTATGTTGT
This sequence comes from Phyllobacterium sp. T2-21, assembly GCF_055378485.1. Lineage (NCBI taxonomy): Bacteria > Pseudomonadati > Pseudomonadota > Alphaproteobacteria > Hyphomicrobiales > Phyllobacteriaceae > Phyllobacterium > Phyllobacterium sp. T2-21. Next base: position 137,536 of record NZ_AP027912.1, read on the forward strand.
CATCGGTGAAGTTGGAGATCGTATTGCGCGACGCACCGATACCACCACCGACATAGGGGGTTATGCCGCTGAATGTGCCAAGATCCGCATAGGCGTTGGCCAGGAACAGCCATTCGGATTTCTTCGCATGGTATTGATTGGTTCCATACTGTCCCAGCGCGGGATTGGAATAGAAATCAAGGGCACTGAATTCGGTCTTGCCGCGATACTGGCCGGTTACGTCAGCACGAAGCCAATCGTTGAACTGATAACCGACACCAATCTGGCCGGTGATCCCGGCATCGAACGTACCGTCCTCCAGAAAGCCGTGCTGCGCTGCGTCGCCGAAGCCGACATAGTCCAGATTGCCGAGGCGCTGGTTGCTCATGCCGATATCGCCGCGCAGATACCATCCGCCGAACTGCTGCACTTCGACCACCGGTACTTCCACCGGATCCGCAGCGTAAGCCGGGATTGCCCCCAGGCATAGCAGAGCTGCACTCGCTGCAGCATATTTATTGATAATGCCCATTTCATATCCCTCGTCAGGCCCAAAAATCGAAACGCAGCGAATGCTACTAAGGTTCTAGAAGGGAATATGGAGGGAAAAAGTTAAATCCCGCTTAACCGTGTTTGTTCACCATGATCATTAACGTTAACAAACCCAATACCGCCGGGCAGATGTAAAAATGGGCCCGCAAAGGGGCCCATTCAGCGCGATGCGGCTGGCGGCAATCAGGCTGCCGACTTGACCGACGAGATCACCGAAATGATATCATTGACGACGGTATCGACCAGCTGGCTGTCGTCCCCTTCCGCCATGACACGGATCAAGGGCTCCGTTCCCGACGGGCGGATGACCAGACGGCCAGATGTCCCAAGACGGTCGCGGGCATCATCGATGGCCGTCTTGACCTTCTTGTCCTCGAGCGGTTTGCCGCCCGCCGTGCGGATGTTCTTGAGCACCTGGGGCACCGGTTCGAACTTGCGGCAGACCTCGCTGACGGGTTTCCCCTCCTCCTGAACCACGGCCAGAATCTGCAGGGCAGAAACAAGTCCGTCACCGGTGGTGGAGAAATCAGAAATGACGATATGGCCGGACTGTTCGCCGCCGATGTTGAAGCCATGATTGCGCATATGCTCGACCACGTAGCGGTCGCCGACATTGGTGCGGGCCAGGGTCAGGCCGCGATCGCCGAGAAAGCGTTCAAAGCCAAGGTTGGACATGACCGTTGCGACAACGCCGCCGCCGACAAGCCGGTCCGATTCCTGCCAGGACTGCGCGATCACCGCCATCAGCTGATCACCATCGATGATCGAGCCCTTCTCATCGACGATGAGCACACGGTCCGCATCGCCATCCAGCGCGATGCCGATATCCGCCCGCACCTCGTGCACCTTCTTGATCAGGCTCAGCGGATGCGTCGAGCCGCAATCCTCGTTGATGTTGGTGCCGTTTGGCTTGTCGTTGATCGTCACGACATCGGCGCCAAGCTCCCACAGGGCAGCGGGCGCAACCTTGTAGGCCGCACCGTTGGCGCAATCCACGACGACCCTCAAACCGGCGAGCGAGATGTTCTTCGGCATCGTCCGCTTAGCGAACTCGATATAGCGATAGATATCGCCATCGACGCGCTTGGCCCGTCCGAGGGCTTCAAAGCTCGACAACCGCCCCGACAGGTCCTCGTCCATCAGCCGTTCGATCTCAAGCTCGATCTCGTCGGAGAGCTTGAAGCCATCCGGGCCGAAAAGCTTGATACCGTTGTCATGGTAGGGATTATGCGAGGCGGAAATCATCACGCCGATATCGGCACGCAGCGAGCGGCACAGCATCGCCACGGCGGGCGTCGGTATCGGCCCGAGCAGAAAGACATCCATGCCGGTGGAAGTGAAGCCGGCGACCAGCGCGTTCTCGATCATGTAGCCGGAAAGACGGGTGTCCTTGCCGATCACCACCCGGTTGCGGTGATTGCCGCGCTTGAAGGCGAGGCCGACAGCCATGCCGACCTTCATCGCGATATCCGGTGTCATGGGGTAGGCATTTGCCTGTCCGCGAATACCGTCGGTGCCGAAATATTTTCGAGCCATAATGTCTATCCAAACTGTGCGGCCAACTCTTATCCGGCGGCGCCGGTGTTCAGCCTGTTGTGCTTGTGCCTGATCTTCACGCTTATTGCAGAAGACCTTTTCCTGCGCATTTCACAAATTATGTGGCGATTATACTATCATTCAATCCGTGAACAATCCGTGCAAAAACGGCCGGTGAATACCGGCCGTTGCTTGTTGGCATGTGCCGCAATCAGGATTGCGGCTGGGGTTCCAACCCCTTGTCAGGCTCATCGCCCTTGCGCGGCTTCTTGGCTGAACCGGCTTTCGGAACAGCCGAACCGCGTGACGGCGGCGTATCATCGCCAAGATCGCGGGCTGGCTTGTTGCCTGCCATCAGGGCCTTGATCTCTTCGCCGGTCAGCGTCTCGTATTCGAGCAGACCTTCGGCAATGGCGATCCATTCCTTCTTCTTCTTCGTCAGAATGGCGCGCGCCTGCGTATAGGCATCGTCAATCAGCTTGCGCACTTCCGCATCGATCAGCTGCGCCGTCTCCTCGGATACATTCTGCGTCCGGGCAACGGAGTGACCGAGGAACACTTCCTCCTGGTTTTCGCCATAGGCAACCTGGCCGAGCTTGTCAGAGAAGCCCCAGCGGGTCACCATCGCCCGGGCAAGCTTGGTGGCCTGCTCGATATCCGACGATGCGCCGGAGGTGATGTTCTCCTTGCCGAATTTCAGTTCTTCGGCAATACGGCCGCCCATCATGATCGCCAGACGCGAGATCATCCACTTGTAGCTCATGGAATAGCGGTCGGCTTCCGGCAGCTGCATGACCATGCCAAGCGCACGACCGCGCGGAATGATCGTCGCCTTGTGAAGGGGATCGGCCATTGCCACGTTCAGCGCCACGATGGCGTGACCGGCTTCATGATAGGCCGTCAGTTCCTTTTCCGCCTGGGTCATGGCTGTCGAGCGGCGCTCGGCACCCATCATGATCTTGTCCTTGGCGTCTTCGAATTCGAGCATGGTGACGAGGCGCTTGTTGCGGCGCGCTGCCATCAGGGCGGCTTCGTTGACGAGGTTCATCAGATCGGCACCGGAGAAACCGGGGGTACCGCGGGCCAGAATCTTCAGATCAACATTGGGTGCCAGCGGAACATTGCGGGCATGAACCTTCAGGATCTTTTCGCGGCCGGTAACGTCCGGATTGGGCACGACGACCTGACGGTCAAAACGGCCCGGACGCAGCAAGGCCGGATCGAGAACATCGGGACGGTTGGTCGCAGCGATCAGGATGACGCCTTCATTGGCCTCGAAACCATCCATCTCGACCAGCAGCTGGTTCAGCGTCTGTTCGCGTTCGTCATTGCCGCCGCCCAGACCGGCGCCGCGATGACGGCCGACCGCATCGATTTCGTCGATGAAGATGATGCAGGGCGCATTCTTCTTCGCCTGTTCGAACATGTCACGCACACGCGATGCACCGACACCGACGAACATTTCAACGAAGTCGGAACCGGAAATGGTGAAGAACGGCACATTGGCTTCACCGGCGATGGCGCGCGCCAGAAGCGTCTTACCGGTACCGGGAGGACCGACGAGCAGCACGCCGCGCGGAATGCGTCCGCCAAGCCGCTGGAATTTCTGCGCGTCGCGCAGGAATTCGACGATTTCTTCCAGATCTTCCTTGGCTTCGTCAACGCCGGCCACGTCCTGGAACGTCACGCGCCCGTGCGCCTCGGTCAGCAGCTTGGCCTTCGATTTGCCAAAACCCATGGCGCCACGCGAGCCGCCCTGCATCTGGCGCATGAAGAAAATCCACACGCCGACGATCAGGATCATCGGCAGCCAGTTGATCAGCATGCCGACAAACGATGTAGAGCCATCCGTCTCGGGCCGGGCGGCGATCTGGACATTCTTGCTCTCGAGGCGGCCGACGAGGCCGGCATCTCCAGGCGAATAGGTCTGGAACGTTGCGTTATTGTCGGCATAGGTGCCCGTGATGCGGTTGCCGGCGATCGTCACCGTTTTCACGCGGCCATTATTCACGTCCGTTATGAACGTCGAATAGGGCACATCACTGGATGCCGAACGCTGGGAAGGGCTTTGAAAAAGGTTGAACAACGCGATCAGAAGCAAAGCGATAATCGCCCACAGTGCGAAGTTCCGGTAGTTAGGATTCATTATCGGGTCCCATCAATCACAACCGCAAGGACGCGGAATTTACACGTAACATAGGTTCGAAGCGTGGCCTTGCCAAGGCTGGCAATCAAACTGAGATCAATTCTTATCAATCTGGTTTACAGAAAATCGCTTGTAATCCTGCAAACCAAACAATTTTGCCACGCTGGCGGCAAGGTTTTCATCATAGCCTGAAAGGATATGATCGAACAGGGCGACGTGTCGTGTCACCTCGACCCCCGCAGGCACATTCCCGTGATGCGGCCCCGGATACGGCAATGCCGGAACGGCAACAATCCGGCCCTCGGCCACCAAGGCCGGGCTGGATGCGATCGAAGCGCGGTGGACATTCCCGCAGCCGCCCTCCTGCAAAAACACCACCCCGTCATCGCCCGCCGCCCTGATCCGCAGCGCAATCGGCGCGCCATTCGACACGCGGTAACGACCATCCCAGACGATGGTGCAACCGGGTGCGATGACGGCATCGGGAATCGAACGCATTTCGCGGTACATGGTTACGCCCGTCTTAACCCGCTGGATTATGCAGCGGCCAAGGCTCATGCGGCGGGGGCCATCTGCGCCGGTGAGATGGCGGACGGCCTTGCCGCATTCCTGCACGGACGGCAGAAACGACAGGCCGCCCATGACGGTGAGCAGAACACCCATGGCGAGACGCTGGGCAGCATCGCCGTATTGATCGAAGCCCGCAGTGTTCACCTCGGCCCTGACGCCGTCCGTCACCGTGACATGACCCAGCAAGAGCTTCGCCGCCTCGCTGTTGACGGCAAGCCGCTGCGCGCCGTTGCGGGCAACGCGCGCTGGAATGTCGCCGCTGCCCTGTTCCTGCAGCGCCGTCCTGACCTGCACCCGTTCGGACTGCGGATTGGCATTGGACGGATCGTCGCGCCAGACTATCCCCCGCGCGCGCAGATAGCCGCGCAAGTCTTCGCGCCGGATTCCGAGCAGCGGCCTGACCAGCCACGTCACCCGCTCGAGCAGGGTGAACCGCGCCATGCCGGCAAGGCCGCGTTGGCCGCCGCGCGCCGCGCGCATCATGAAGGTCTCGTTCTGATCGTCCAGCGTATGCCCGGTCAGGATCACATCGGTTGCCGCTTCGCCGGCGGCGTCGCGAAGCAGCCGGTAGCGGGCCTCCCGCGCCTTGGCGGACAGCCCGGTGGCGGGCTTGGCTCCGGCCCAGTTGACAATATGGTGGTCGAGACCCGCCGCCTTGCACAGGTCGGCGACATACAGGGCCTCCTCCGCTGATTCCGCCCGCAGCCCATGATCGACGGTGACGGCAACGATACGGGGAAAGGCGGCCCGGCTTCTGCGCAGATCATCAAGCAGGAAAAGCAGAGCGAGAGAATCGCTGCCGCCGGAAACGGCAACGACGACCGCCGTCAGACGGTCGAAATCGATTCCAGCGAAAATCTCTTCCGGATCGAGGCGATGGTCAGCATTTGTTGGCGGCACGTTCATTCTTCACGCGCTCTTTGAGCGCGACCGAGAGGCTGGGATAGCGTGAGCTCACCGTTGCAAAGGTGGCGCAGGCGACATCGTGGTCCTTCATCTTCGCCAGCGTCATGCCGAGCTTGAGCAGGTTTTCCGGGCTCTTCTTGGAATCGGGAAACTGCTTATGGTTGTCGATGAAGACCGATGCCGCTTCCTGGTAGCGTTCCTGACCATACAGCGATTCGCCGAGCCAGTAGCGCGCGTCGGGATCGGAGGGATCTTTCGGGAATCGCTCGATATGGCTGCGGAAGGCAGCTTCGGCATTGCGATAATCGCCGGACAGGAACAATTGATAGGCCTGCCGGTACAGCGCATTGGGATCATCCGTCTGCGGCAACGACGCAAGGCTGGGATTGGCTGCCGGAGCGGTATCGTTCCTTGTTTCACCGATTACGTTGCCATTGGCATCGAACTCAATCTGTCCAAGCGCGCGCGGCGGTTCGCCGACCTGCGGAGACTGCGGAGCATTGGGCTGAGGGTCAATAGCAGCGGAATCGGTGCTGTCGGATGGGGATGTCCGCGACGGAGCCGCGGGGTAAGCGGAGGCATCTGGCGATGCCTCCCCTGTTGTCCGAGAAGGCGCGGCACCGGCAACCGTACGGTCGCCCTTGCCGCCGGCATCGGTTTTCTTACCGCCGCCCTTCTTTTCCAGTTCCTGGAAACGGAACTCATTGTCTTCCTGAACCTTGCGCATCTGCTCCTGCATTTGCAGCAACTGGAAATTAAGGTCTTCGATCTTGCCTGTCAGCTGCCTGATCTGCTCCTCCAGCTGGCTGACACGCGGATCGCCTGCCTGAGCCATAAGGATCGGCGCATCACTTTTCCCGACATTTGCCTTCGGCGCAGCGGGAAAAAAGCTGCCATCAAGGTTCGAGGCATGGCTGGCGCCGGTTGCCAGAAAAGGCAGAACCGCCACAGCCATAACCAATCTTTTCAGTCGTTTGTTCATTCCTTTACCGCCCCTGATATGGGAATTTAACCACCGCAACGATTTACGGCGAACCTATCTAACACGAGCAACGCGACTTCGGCCAAATTTTGTTGTGATCGCGGGTGAGACAAAAAAAGCGGCCCGAAGGCCGCTTTTCTGCAGTCACATCAGAGATGTATGGCTTAGCTGCCAGCACCGCCGAGAACGGTAACGGCACGGCGATTCTGCGACCAGCAGGAGTCGGCATCGCACACGGCAACCGGACGTTCATTACCATAGGAGATGGTCTTGATGCGGGCAGCCGGCAGGCCGCGCGACGCGAGGAAGTTGCGGGCCGCAGCCGCACGGCGCTGGCCGAGAGCCAGATTGTATTCGCGTGTGCCGCGTTCGTCCGCATGACCTTCAACGGTGATGGTGTAGTTGGGGTAGCGCTGCAGCCACTGAGCCTGCTTGGAGAGGGTCTGCTGGGCATCCGCACGGATGACGGAGGAGTCGACATCGAAGAAAATGCGATCGCCAACATTGACCGTGAAGTCCTGGGTCGAACCCGGGCGGGCACTACCGGCACCGTTCAGGCCAAGATCACCGGCGCTGTTGATAGGTTTCTTCGCACAGCCCGCAATAGCGAGAGCCATGAAAAGGGCGACGACAACTGGACTGCGGGCGATCATTTCGAAGCGGCGCATAGCCTGGACTCCTTAAGAATTGAATTGTTTCGGTGAACAAGCAGTAACCATATCGAGGTTAAGGCCAGTTCAAGAAACAGGGTTAATCCACTCTTAACACCAGGATTAACAGCGAAATCAGTGAATGTCCTGCATCCTTAATGCAAACAATGCGGCGGAAAAACGACATTCGCGGCAATGTTGAGATAACATCGCCGCGAATGGTCTTAAATCATCGATTGATCAGGATGCGATCACTCGAGAAGCGGTGACCATGCCGGATCCGATGCCAGATTGGGTGTCTGGATCTGGCGCAGGTTGCGGCCCGTCAGGTCGATCGTGAACAGATGCGGGCTGTTCGATCCGGGAGGGAAGCGGTAGAACATCAGGACGCGGCCGTTGGGAGCCCAGGTCGGGCCTTCATCGTGATAGCCGCTGGTCAAGATGCGCTCACCCGAACCGTCCGTCTTCATCACGCCGATGGAGAACTGTCCGCCCGACTGCTTGGTGAAGGCGATCAGATCGCCGCGCGGCGACCAGACCGGCGTGGAGTAGGAACCGTCGCCGAACGAGATGCGCTGCGGGTTCGAACCATCCGCGCCCATCTTGTAGATTTGCGGCCGGCCGCCACGGTCGGATCCGAACACAACCTGCGAACTGTCGGGCGAATAGGATGCACCGGTATCGATGGCGCTGGTGCTGGTCAGGCGGGTCGTCGTGCGGCTGCGCACATCCATCGCATAGATATTGGCGCTGCCGTCATCCTGCAGAAGGCTCATGGCCACTTTCTGCCCGTCGGAGGAGAAGCGCGGCGCAATCGTCATGCCGGGGAAGTTGCCGACGAGTTCACGCTGTCCGGTTTCCAGCTGCAGGAGATAAACCTGCGGCTTGGCGCCTTCGAACGACATATAGGTGATTTCCTGGCGGCTCGGCGAAAACCGCGGTGTCAGCACCAGGTCCTTGCCATTGGTCAGATAGCGCACATTGGCACCGTCCTGATCCATGATGGCCAGACGCTTGACGCGCTTTTCCCGGGTGCCGGATTCATCGACAAACACGACGCGCGTGTCGAAGTAGCCTTTTTCACCCGTCAGCTTCTGGTAGATGGCGTCGGCAATGATATGGGCGACGCGGCGCCAGCTGTCGGGCGAGGTGAAGAACTGCTGCCCGTCAAGCTGCTGGCCGGCGAAGGTATCCCAGAGACGGAACTCCGCCTTGAGCCTGCCGTCCGGCTGCTTGGTGACACGGCCGGTGACAAGCGCCTGCGCGTTGATCACTTTCCAGTCCTCGAAACGCGGTGCGGCATCGGGATTGGAAATCTTCTCGATGAACGCGCCCTTGTCGATCGGGGCAAAAAGGCCGGACCGTTCCAGATCGGCTGCAATGACGCCCGTAATATTGGCACCAAGCTGATCGCCGGAAAGGAAATCCGTGATGGCGATGGGCATCGGCTCGACAACACCCTTGGTGATATCGAGTTTGAGCTCAGCCCGTGCTGGCAGTATCGCGATTGCCAATGTCGCAACAAGCGTCACGAAGATTGGGAAAATAGTCCGGGTAATTTTCAGCATAAGTTCAGGGCCCTCTTTTGGCTGGCCTATTAGTCATCTACAGCGGGATGGAACGTCAGTTCGACAACGTCCCAGCCACCTGCATATTTGTCCTGCGGCAGATTGTACGGAGCGGTGCGCATCACCGCCCGCAGCGCACTGCTCTTTGCCGCACTCAGCACCGCAGCGTCACCGCCGCTGCCGGTGACGGTCGGCGTGCCGTCAATTTCGCCGGTCTTGGTGAGGCGGAACTTGACCACCACGACCATGTCCGGGAAGTCAGGCGCTCCGACCGGCTTGATCCAGTTCTTCGAGATAAGTCCGCGCAGCGCGTCCATCTCGTTCTGGCTGAGCTTGGCGCCGCCTGTCGATTTGGTGGCGCCGAGCGATGCCTGCTCTGTCGAACGCTTGGCACCGCCGCCGGAAGGCTTCTCGTGATTGAGCAATTCGGCAACCTGATCGGCAATCCCGCTCTTGTCTTTGGACGGTGTCGGCGCGGTCTTGGTGGGTTTTGGCGTTTCCTTGGTTTCCTTGCGCTCCGGCGTCGTCGCGGTCTGTGCCTGGGCAGGCTTGGGCTTGTCCTCAGGCTTCGCCACGTTCTGCGGCAGCTTGAAGGCTTCCTCGGCCGGCTTTTCCGCCTGCGGCGTTGGCTCGACCTTCGGCGCATCCGGGGTCGGTGCCGGCTTGGAATCATTGATCGCGGCGGTGATCGGGTCCGGCGTGACGTCCTGCTTCGGCTTTGCCTCCGGCGCTATTTCCGTCGCCGGGACCGGAACCGGTTTGGTTTCCGGCTTCACTTCAGGCTTCGGATCCGGCTTGGCAACAGGCACGTCCGATTGCTTCGGGGCCTCGGCCGACTCCACGACCTTTGGCTTGGTCGAAGGGATCGGCTTGGTCTCGACATCTGTTTCAGCGTCGCCGATGATCTGCGCATCCGGTTTGGTCTGCGGCTTTTCCGTCGGCTTCGGCGTTGCCTTTTCGGCCTTCGGCGCCTTTACGTCACCCTTCTGCAACTGGCTTGTATCGGAGATGATTTCGATTGGCAGCGATTCGGAATTGGCCAAATCCATCGGTTTTGGCGCAGAAAAGGTCAACAGCCCCCAGCCGAGGATAACGGCGTGGATAATGGCGGAGGATGCAACACTCGTCTTCATGACTTATCAGCTGCCTTCCGGAAGGCTGACGAGACCGATATTCTTGAATCCTGAACCGGAAATGCGCGCCATGACCTTCATGATCGTGCCATAGTCGGCAGCCTTGTCGCCTTTGACAAAGATGCGCTCTTCATAGCCGGTCTTGGCAATCGCCTGGAGTTTCGGGACGATTTCCTCGATCGGGATTTCGGTTTCCTGCAGGAAGACCTGGCCCTTCTGATTGATCGTCACATAGATCGGGTTGGTTTCGCTGTTCAGCGCCTTGGCCTGGGTTTCCGGCATGTCGATGGGCACGCCCACCGTCATCATCGGTGCCGTCACCATGAAAATGATCAGGAGCACGAGCATGACGTCGACCAGCGGCGTCACGTTGATTTCACTCATCAACGCCTTGCTGGCACGGCCGCGCCGGCCGCGTCCCCCTGAACCCTTGTTACCAACAGACATGCCCATGGCATTCAATCCCGCACTTGTAAAATCAGTTGCTTAAGAACGCGGCGCCAGCTTCTCATCGATTTGCCGCGAGAGTATGGCGGAGAACTCGTCCGCAAAGCCTTCCATGCGTGCGGTCAGTTTGCCCGCATCGCTTGACAGTTTGTTGTAGGCGATAACCGCCGGGATGGCGGCAACCAGGCCAATGGCCGTCGCCAGCAGCGCTTCGGCGATACCGGGTGCGACAACCGCGAGGCTGGTGGACTTCGAACCGGCAATGCCCATGAACGATGTCATGATGCCGATGACCGTGCCGAACAGGCCGATGAAGGGGCCGGCCGAACCGATGGTCGCCAGAAAGCCGAGGCGGGCGGCAAGAATATCACTTTCGCGTGAAAGGGCGACATCCATCGCCTTGTCGATACGCATCTGCAGGGCGATGGGGGAACGGGCGCCCTTTTCGAAGGACTTTTTCCACTCGCGCATCGCGGCAATGAAAATGGAGCCCATGCCGGTCGTGCGCTTTTCGCCCAGGTTGCGGTAAAGCTCTTCCAGCGACTGGCCGGACCAGAAAACCTGCTCGAAACGGTCAAAGGCGCGCTTGGCGCGACCATAGCCGAGTACCTTGTCGATGATGATCGCCCAGGTCCAGATGGAAGCACCCAGAAGGCCGATCATGACCAGCTTGACGATGAATCCGGCCTGCCAGAACAATCCCCAGAGGGAGACGTCCGATGTCTGAACAGCAACCGCTAAATTTTCCATATCCACTACCCTCGAATCCGAAAACCCGGTATTTCAACCGGGCTGCAATCGTCTCTCATACCCGTGCTTGGTCCACCGAAGTATAAATGGTCCGGCAATACGACCACGCGCCACTTTATTTCTTTGGAACCCGGCCGAACGCCTGACCGGCATCCATCGTCGCTCACTAAATTTCGAAAGCCACGTTCTGAGACCGGACTTTTTCCAGTATTCATACCGCGGCTTCTCACGGTTAATTTTGGTAAAACGAAGGCGTTAACGCAAAACACCCCGTTTCATGGCCTTATTCATGGTTTGTTATGGTTAAGGATCAGTTATGATTCAGCGCCTGTGCGTCATTTAGAGCGGTTTGCGGCCATATTGGATCAGTTCTGTTTCCCGGATGGCGAGACAATCCACGCGGAAGGTAGCGAGGCCGATGTTCATCCATCGGACGAAGCTGCCAGACAAAGTGGGTGTCCGCCAGCCGGAAACCCGGAGGGCCGGGTGAATTTGGCCCAATTCCATCGGGCAGAACGATTCAATATGGTCGCAAACCGCTCTAAACGCCATGGCATCAGGATTCCGGCTGAAAAAGTTTGATCCATTCCGCAGGAAACCGGCGTGGTCGTCCGGCATTGTTGATCAGCGCCGCTTCGACAGCCGCTGAAATCAGCAGATCATCGCCCCGTTTGATGGTCTGGGCCATCTTGACCCGCGCGCCGGAGATTTCCGCCGTGCGCGTTTCGATCGTCAGCACGTCATCGATGCGGGCAGCGCCCCGGAAATCGATTTCCATGCGCCGCACCACCCAGACAATGCTTTCGCCATGCTTGCCGTCGGCAAGTTCCGAGTGGTGAACGCCAAGCAGGCGCAGATAATCGGTGCGGCCGCGCTCGAGAAATTCCAGATAGCGCCCGTGATAGACAATGCCGGAGAAATCCGTGTCGGCATAATAGACCCGCGCCAGGAGACGGTGGCCGAAGGAAGTGAGTTCACCGGCAAGGCCGCCGAGGGGCGGCAGGGAAGGATTGTTTTCGCTCATGATCCCTCCTTTTGCCGGTACAGCCAGCGTTTTGTCCAGTGCGATTATGCGCGGTGCCGCATGCGCGTTCCAGGGACAGGCCCCGTCAATCCTCGTCTTCCTGAAACAGGCTGATCTGCTGGATGGTGTCGGACGGTGCATTCAGGCCCAGATGTTTCCAGGCATTGGCGGTCAGCATGCGTCCGCGCGGCGTGCGCTGGATAAAGCCCTGCTGGATCAGGTAGGGTTCGATGATATCCTCGATCGCATCGCGCGGTTCGGAAAGCCCCGCGGCGATGGTTTCGATGCCGACGGGTCCGCCGCCGAAATTGTGCGCAATCATCGAGAGGTAGCGCCGGTCGAGCTGATCGAGCCCCAGCGCATCCACCTCGAGACGCAGCAGCGCGGAATCGGCCGTCTGGCGGTCGATGGAATCCTTGCCGTCGACAATGGCAAAGTCGCGCACCCGGCGCAGAAGCCGCCCGGCAATGCGCGGTGTGCCGCGGGCGCGCCGTGCCACCTCAAGCGCCCCGTCATCGGTCATGCCGATGCCCATGATGCGCGCGCCGCGCCGGACGATATGCTCAAGCTCCTCGACCGTATAGAAATTCAGCCGGACCGGAATACCGAAACGATCCCGCAGCGGCGTTGTCAGAAGCCCGAGGCGGGTCGTCGCCGCCACCAGCGTGAACTTGGCCAGATCGATCTTGACCGAACGTGCCGCAGGCCCCTCGCCGATGATCAGGTCAAGCTGGTAGTCTTCCATGGCCGGATAGAGGATTTCCTCCACCGCCGGATTGAGACGATGGATTTCGTCGATGAAGAGAACGTCGTTTTCTTCCAGATTGGTCAACAGCGCAGCCAGATCGCCAGCCTTGGCAATCACTGGCCCGGACGTGGAGCGGAAATTGACGCCGAGTTCCTTGGCCATGATCTGTGCCAGCGTCGTCTTGCCCAGACCGGGCGGCCCGACGAAGAGCACGTGATCCAGCGCCTCGCCGCGTGATTTGGCGGCTTCGATGAAGACCTTCAGATTGGCGCGCGCCGCTGCCTGCCCGACAAAATCATTAAGCGTCTGCGGGCGCAGCGACGTGTCGGCGTCTTCGCCGCGCTTGTCGGGGGTTATCAATCGGCTGACATCACTCATGCGGATGTCCTCGCACAGTGTGCGGTATCAGGCAACCATGTCACCGGGAAAGTTCCTTCAGGCCAAGCCGGATCAGCTTGGCGGAATCAGCCTCCTCGCCCGCATCGCGCAGGGCGGCGCTGATGGCATTGGCGGCCTGATCGCGCGAATAGCCGAGATTGGTCAGCGCCGACACGGCATCGGCAACCGGCGCCGGGGCAACGCCCTCGCCCAGTTCCTGCTTGAGGCCGATGGTGCCCATCGCCTCGCCGGCAAAGGCTGGCGCCTTGTTCTTCAGTTCGATGACGATGCGTTCCGCCACTTTCTTGCCGACACCCGGTGCCCGGCTGACCATGGCGATGTCACGCAGCGCAATCGCATTGGCGAGATCGGAGGGCGACAGGGTTCCCAGAACGCTCAGCGCGACTTTGGCACCGATGCCCTGCACGCTCTGCAGCAGGCGGAACCATTCCCGTTCCAGCGCCGTGCCGAAGCCAAACAGGCGGATCAGGTCTTCCCGCACATAGGTTTCGATGAGCAGTACCGCCGCTTCACCCGGCCCCGGCATGTTCGACAGCGTCCGCGCCGAGCAATAGGCGACGTAGCCGACGCCGTGCACATCGAGAATCACGTGATCCTCGGCGATTTCATCGACAGTGCCCTTGAGTTTTCCGATCATAGCTGTGCCGCCAGTTTCCGTTCGATGGCAATGCGGCCGATGGCGCTTTGCCGGTGATGCGCGTGACAGATGGCAACCGCCAGCGCATCCGCCGCATCGTCCGTATCGAACGTTGCCTTGGGCATCAGAACCTTGACCATCATGTGAATCTGTTTCTTTTCCCCATGCCCGACGCCGATCACCGCTTTCTTGACCGCATTGGGGGCATATTCGGCAACGGGCAATCCCGCCAGCGCGGGAACAAGCAGGGCGATACCGCGCGCCTGACCAAGTTTCAGCGTCGCCGTGGCATCCTTGTTGACGAAGGTATGTTCGACCGCCGCCTCGTGCGGCATCTGGCCATGAATGATTCCGGCAAGGCCGTCATGCAGCTGGCAAAGGCGCGAAGCGAGATCAAGCTTGGCGTCGGAAAGGATCGTACCCGAGGCGACAAAGCGCAGCGAATTGCCGAGCGTCTCGATGATGCCCCAGCCGGTGCGGCGCAGGCCGGGATCAATGCCAATGATGCGAATCGCTTCTTTCATGTCGGGACCTTATCGAGCTGTCAGGGAACTTGACAGCAGAAAGGTGAACAAAAGAGAAACAAACCGCCCTGTTATGCACGATTATCGTGCAGTCATCAGCGATGGGCGAAGGCGGTGGCCAGCAGGCTGATCTGATCCGAGACCGGGTTGGTGGTCAGCATCCGCCTGTGGGCCGTGCTGGCGCCTTCGTTGTAGATCTCGTCATCCATCTGGCGGACGCGGGCCTGCAGGCGCAGCGAACGGTGCACCAGATCGCAGTAATCAAAGGGAATCTCGTCCCAGCCTTCGACGGTTTCCGGGGCGGAATCCGTATCGAGCCGCACTTTCGCCTTTTCGGACAGCACCTGTTCCTGGGTCATTTCTCCGCTGCGCGATGCCCGCTGCAACAGCAGCCACGAGGCAACCTGCATGAGACGCGTCGTCAGCCGCATGGATTCGGCCGCATAGAGCGTGGCGGCAACGCGGCTCAGCCGCTTGGCTTCCGCTCGGCCTTCGCCGTCGAGATAGGCAGCCGCCTCCTCGACCAGACCCATGCCTTCGTCATAGATATGATTGAACGTTTCCGAGCGGACCATGCGGTCGGCCAGCCGGATTGTATTGTCAGCGTGGTATTCCTGTTCAACCATGTCATGCCCTGTCATTAAAAATCCGCTGATTCTCAAAGCAGCGCTCTCTTACTGGGACAGCAAGCGGATCACCACAACGGCCAACGGGTAGTATTCCCCATCAACCTGCCCGTATGCACACATGAGCGCAAGTTTATCCTTAATAAAGGGTTAACGTCAGGGCCGCCGCAGAGATATGAACATAAAAAAAGAGCCGCAAAACGTGGCGGCTCTCAGGAGTCTAACAGGGAGGCGTCAAACAAAGTGGCCAAACCACTTGGTAAGAATCCAGAAAACTGGATGATCAATTTATAGCTTGTAATGCTTAACAAGTGGTTAATGCCGACAGCGCAGTTGCAATCAATCCGCCCCGCAACGCCTCAATCCTGCATCAGCCTGGCGCGTTTGCGCAGCTCGAACTTCTGGATTTTCCCGGTCGATGTCTTCGGTATGTCTTCGAACAGCACGTGCCGCGGCACCTTGAAGCGCGCCAGCAGGGTGCGGCAATGGGCGATCAACTCCTCTTCCGTCGCCGCATGGCCCGGCTTCAGCTCGACGAAGGCAAGCGGCGTCTCACCCCACTTGTCGTCCGGCCGCGCCACGACCGCGCAGGCGGCCACGGCCGGGAACTTGTAGAGCGCGTCCTCCACCTCGATGGACGAAATGTTCTCGCCGCCGGAAATGATGATGTCCTTCGAACGGTCCTTCAACTGGATATAACCGTCCGGATACATCACGCCGAGATCGCCGGAGTGGAACCAGCCGCCTGAAAAGGCTGCATCGCTGGCCGGCCGATTTTTCAGGTACCCCTTCATGACGATATTGCCGCGGAACATCACCTCGCCGATCGTCTCGCCGTCGGCCGGCACGGGCTGCATGGTTTCGGGATCGAGCACCGTCAGATCTTCGAGCGCCGTATAGCGCACGCCCTGCCGCGCCTTCTTGGCGGTGCGCGAGGATGCCTCCAGCGCATCCCATTCATCCTGCCATTCATTGACGACGGCAGGGCCGTAGGTCTCTGTCAGGCCATAGAGATGCGTGACCGCAAATCCCGCCTCAGCCATGCCGGCCAGAATGGATTCCGGCGGCGGTGCGGCAGCCGTGTTGAACGTCACCGTTTGCGGAAAATCGCGTTTGTCCTTTTCCGCCGCGTTGATCAGCACCGACATGACAATCGGCGCCCCGCACAGATGCGTAACGCCCAGATTGGCAATGGCATCGTAGATCTGCTTTGCCCGTACCCAGCGCAGGCAGACATGGGTGCCGAACTGCAGGGCCAGCGTCCATGGAAAACACCAGCCGTTGCAGTGGAACATCGGCAGGGTCCACAGATAGACGGGATAGCGCCCCATGCCGGAGGCGACCACATTGCCATAGCCCATCAGCGCCGCGCCGCGATGGTGATAGACAACCCCCTTCGGATCGCCTGTCGTGCCGGATGTATAGTTGAGGGTGATCGAATCCCATTCGTCATCGGGCATCGCCCAGGCGTAATCCGGGTCCCCGTCTGCGACAAAGGCCTCATAGTCCACCGTGCCGAACGGCTCACCCTGTTGATAGGGCGCATCGGCGGGATATTGCGTATCGACGAAATCAATGACCAGCGGCTTGACCCTGGCGAGTGCCAGCGCCTCGCGGAAAACGCCGGAAAATTCCGTATCGACAATGGCGATCCTGGTTTCCGCATGATCGAGCTGGAACGCGATGACTGCCGCGTCGAGGCGCGTGTTGATCGAATGCAGCACGGCCTTCGTCATCGGCACGCCGAAATGCGCCTCCAGCATGGGCGGCGTGTTGGACAGCATCACCGTGACCGTATCGCCCTTGCCGATGCCGCGGCGCGACAGTGCCGATGCCAGCTGCCGGGTGCGGCGGTAGAACGTGCCGTAATCGAAGCGTTGCGCACCGTGGATGATCGCCGTTCTCGACGGATAGACCCGCGCTGCCCGTTCCAGATAGGTCAGCGGCGTCAGCGGCTGGTAATTGGCCGCATTGCGCTCAAGATCACGATCAAAGATTCCACCCATGCACGCCTCCCAACGCTTCCATGGGTAAAGCTTAGACCAAGCCAGCAAACGATGGCTATCGGTTTTTCCGGGCTACCCGGCAAAAGCCGGTGCGTGCGGTCAGGAGACCGCCGACTTGGCGGTTCCCGATTTCATGCCCGAACTCATCGCAGCGGCATTGACCGGCCGGCCGGCAATCACCAGCTTCGATTTCGCCGGCTGCGCCTGCGGCAGGGCAGGACGCGTGTTGCCCCATCCGATGCTCGGCAGCCATTCCAGGTAATGCGCCAGGGCAAACTGCGCCATGATTCCGCTGGCGATCAGCAGCGTGTCATCCAGCTCGTCGCCGGGGTTCATCACCTTGACGATCTGCGCGACCATGGCAAGGATCGTGCCGGCAACAAACACCGGCAGCGAATGCTTGCCGAGGATGGCGAGCGGGTGATCTTCCGGCGTCCGCGCCAGATTGGAAATGGCTGGCACCGAGACAATGACATAGGCGATCGCCAGGATATGCGCCAGGCGGGTCAGCGACAGGAACGTCTTGTCGAAACCGGTGATCACCATCGGCAATCCCATCGATGTATTGACGCCCCACAGCGGTACCCGCACCCAGATCAACGCCAGCAGGATATAGCCGACCGCGACACCGAACAGGTATTTGTTGAACGGGATTCGCCCGCCCCGGCGCACATGCATCACGCCGGCAATGCCGATGACGAACAGGAACTGCCATGACAACGGGTTGAGGAACCAGACGCCTTCGGTCGGGTAATTCGGCGGTGCAATCCGGTAGACACCCGACACCAGCCACAGGAGCCCGGACACCCCAACCATCAGCGACAGGTTGATATTGGCGAGGAACAGGAACAGCGGCAGCATGAGCAGCAGCACGCCATACATCGACAGGATATTGTTGTAGCCAAGCTGATGCCCCATCGTCGCAAGGCCGATGAGTGCCTCGGCCGGGCTGTCCATCAACGGCCCGATATTGATGAAGGACATGAATTCCGGGCGGTTGAGATAAAGCCCGGCGGCGCAGAAGATCGCCAGCGTGGCGACCGTCGTCAGGATATGGGCGCTGTACAGCGCCGCCGCCCGGCGCCATGCCTTCAGCGTGATCAGGAAGCGGCTGCCCGGTTCAAATTTGGCCCCATAGGCAAGACCGACGGAAATGCCGGAGATCAGCACAAAGGCCTCGGCCGAATCGGAAAATCCGAAATTCCTGTGGGTGAGATGTTCGAAAACGGTTCCAGGCACGTGATTGATGAAGATGGTCAGCAGTGCCAAAGCCCGGAAGACATCAATGCGGGTATCCCGCTGTTTGAGCTGCGTCTGTGTCATAGCGTTCACCCATTCCTGTCATGCAATATTCAATCACAGCACTCCCGGCCTCGTGAGGGAGCGGTTGGTCCGACGGTTGCAGTTGATAATGTTTACATAGTCCGAAAGTTGCGATTCGCCTGATCAACTTTCGTTCATAATTATAACAAGGCGGCTAATCCATCGTAGGAAAGCTTCAATCCCATCAATAGGATCATGATGTACATGAAGGGATAGAACACCTCCGGCCGCATGCGTTTGACGATCCACGCGCCGGCAAAGGTGGCCAGCGGTGCGATGGGCACCAGAACCGCCGCCGCCTTGAGGTTTTCGGCGTCGAACTGCCCCAAGGCAAAATAAGGGATGACCTTCACGGCGTTGACGATCGCGAAGAAAATCACGCTCGTGCCGTTGTAAACCTTCGGATCCTGACGCAGCGGCAGGGCGTAGACCTGATAGGGCGGGCCGCCCGCATGGGCCACGAAACTTGTGAACCCGGCGATGGTCGACCAGAAGGTTGCAGCGCCGGCATTGTGCGGTTGTGCGGTGGCGCGTTTGGCGGCACTGGCAAAGACATAGCGGGCAAAAAAGATGATCGCGACGGCACCGACAATGAGCTTGACCATGTCATCGGTCACCACCGATGCGGTCAGCCAGCCTATTCCGACACCCAGCAATGCACCCGGCAGCATCAGCTTGAGGGTTTTTGCATCGCGGTAGCCACGCCAGCTCCACAGGCTGGCGACATCCATGATGATGAGGATCGGCAGCATGATGGCGGCCGCCTGCACCGGCGGCATCACCAGCGCCATCAATGGCACCCCCACCTGCCCCATGGCCCCGCCAAGCCCGCCCTTCGACAGCCCGATCAGGATCGTGGCTGGAACGGCGGCAGCATAGAACCATGGGTTCAACAGGAGATCGTGCATGATGGAAATCCACAAGGAGGGCCTTCCATCTCTAGCCGATCGCCGCGGCATTTGAAAAATGCTTTTTGGCAACATGTGCCTGTTTGCTACTAAGTAATTACGTCGTAAGACTAATATGCAACAGGGTGTGATGGCTTGGATCATCGAAAAGGCTGTTCAAATGAACGGCCATCCTCTATGCCCGAATTCCATCACGATTGCCCATTCTATAGAGAACGATTGTAAGGTTGCAGCCCATGAACAACGAACAAACACCCCAACGCTGCCGTATCGTTCTGATCGCGCCTCCCGCCGCGACTGCCGACGAACTGGCCAGGAAACTCAGCGAAGCCTTGTCCGGCGGCGATGTCGCCTCCGTGCTTCTGCCCGCCTACGAGACGGACGAAACCCTGTTCCAGACCATGGCAGAAGCCGCCGTTCCGATCATTCAGAATGCAGGCGCTGCCGCCATCATCGTCGGCAACACGCAGGTTGCCGGACGGGTCAAGGCCGACGGCCTGCATCTCGAAGGCCCGGCCAGCGATCTTGCCGCCAATGTCGAGCGCTTTTCCCCCAAACTCATCGTCGGGACCGGCAATATCAAGAACCGGCACACGGCGCTGGAAATCGGCGAAGCCCAGCCGGATTATGTCCTGTTCGGCAAAATTGGCGCGGATACCACACCCGAAGCCCATCCGCGCAATGTCGAACTGGCGGACTGGTGGGCATCGATGATCGAGATTCCCTGCATCGTCCAGGCGGGCAACACGCTGGAAAGCATCACCGACGCGGCCGCAACCGGTGCGGAGTTCATTGCCCTTGGTGCGGCGGTTTTCGGCAACGACAAACCGGCGGACGCCATCAAGGAAGCGAACCGGCTGCTCGACGAGCACGCGCCGCGATTTGAGGAATAGGCCCATGGGAGCAAAATCCGCAAACCTCGTTTGCGCCGTCGCGGCCGTGCTTGCAGCCTTCCCGGTCCTGACGCATGGCGCCACGGCCCAGACGGCTCCGGCGCCCGCCGCCCAGGAATCGCCGGCGCCCGCAACAAGCCAGGCGCCTTCGGTGACATCCGCGCCGACCGACGCGCCCCAGCACCTGGAAACGCCGCAGACAACCCCCAAGCATGACAGGCCGAAACTCGCCAGCGATCCGGCGGTCGACATCGTCAACCCGACGCGCTTCGGCAAGGGAGCGGTAGACGAGGCGTTCGGCGCTTACCAGCGCGGCCTGTACAAAACGGCCTACAATCTAGCCCTGCCGCGCGCGGAAAATGGCGATGGCGCCGCCCAGGTGCTGGTGGCCGATATGCTGGCCCGCGGCCTCGGCATACCGGTCAACCTGCCCGAATCGGCCAAATGGTATGGCAAGGCCGCCGATCAGGGTGTTCCCGAAGCCCAGTTCCGCTATGGCGCGATCCTGCTCCAGGGCAAGTATGCCCCCAAGGACCCGGCCAAGGCCAAAACGCTCATGAAGGCTGCCGCCGATGGCGGCAACGCCATGGCCCAGTTCAATTACGGCCAGATCCTGCTGCAGGAGCATCCCGGCGACACCGGTATCGACAATGCCTATCCCTGGTTCCTGAAGGCAGCGGCACAGGGCTTGCCCGATGGCAGCTATGCGGTCAGCCAGATCCTTTCCAACGGCACGCTCGCCGTTCCGCGCGACGACGCCAAGGCCCGGGAATATCTCGCCAAGGCGGCAAATCGCGGTTACGATACGGCGCAGCTCGATCTTGGCCGCTGGCTGGTCGAGGGGCGCGGCGGGCCGCGCGATTATGTGTCGGGTTTCGGCTGGACCCTGCGCGCCGCCGTAGGCGGTAATGTCGCAGCACAGGCACAGCTGGCAAAGCTTTACTATCAGGGCCTCGGCGTGGAAGGTGACTCGGTCAAGGCAGCCGCCTGGTACATGGTCGCCAGACGGGCCGGATTGACCGACCCCGAACTTGACTCTTTCATGGACGGCCTCGACGACGACCAGATAAAGGCCGCCCTGACGGAAGCCAACAGGATGCGCTGACCGGCAGCCGGACTTGCAGTGCGCGACACGATCAGAAAGGGAACTTCACCATGCCGTTGATCAACCGAGTTCATGAAATGCAACCGAATGTCGCCGAATGGCGCCGGCATCTGCATGAGAATCCGGAAATCCTTTACGACGTGCATGAAACCTCCCGTTTTGTCGCGGACAAGCTGCGCTCCTTCGGCTGCGACAGTGTCGATACCGGCATCGGCCAGACCGGCGTGGTCGGCATCATCCGCGGCCGCCATGGCGACGGACCGGTGATCGGCCTGCGCGCCGATATGGATGCCCTGCCGATTCTTGAAGCCAGCGGCAAGCCGTGGGCCTCGAAGACCAAGGGCAAGATGCACGCCTGCGGCCATGACGGGCACACCGCCATGCTGCTCGGCGCGGCGCAGTATCTCGCCGAGACCCGTAACTTCAAGGGCTCGGTCGCGGTCATCTTCCAGCCCGCCGAAGAAGGTGGTGCGGGCGCGCTGGCCATGATCAATGACGGCCTGATGGACCGGTTCTCGATCAAGGAAGTCTATGGCATGCACAATGCGCCAGGCCTGCCCGTCGGCCAGTTCGCCCTGCGCAAGGGCTCGATCATGGCGGCCACAGACGAATTCGAAATCAAGGTCATCGGCCGCGGCGGCCATGCCGCCAAGCCGCATACGACGGTCGATCCCGTGGTCGTCTCCGCTCATACGGTTCTCGCCCTGCAGTCACTGGTGTCGCGTGAAACCGACCCGCTCAAGTCGCTGGTCATCTCGGTGGCGATGATTCACGGCGGCGATGCGACCAATGTCATTCCGAACGCCGTGACCCTTTCGGGCACCGTGCGCACGCTGATGCCTGACGTGCGCGACTTCGCCCGCAAGCGCGTGACCGAAGTGGCCGAAGCCACGGCTGCCATTTTCGGCGCCCGGGCGGAAGTCAAGTATGATCAGGGCTATCCGGTCACGTTCAACCACGACCGCGAGACGGATTTTGCCACGGGTGTCGCACAGCTGATTGCCGGCGACAGCGCGGTGAACACCAACATGCCGCCGGTCATGGGTGCCGAAGATTTTTCCTATATGCTGGAAAAGCGGCCCGGCGCCTTCATTTTCCTTGGCAATGGCGACACGGCGGCCCTGCACAATTCAGCCTATGATTTCAACGACGATGCCATTCCCTACGGCATCAGCTATTGGGTTTCCGTGGCGGAAACGGCGCTCGCCGCCTAGTTCCGGAGGCTTAGCCGCGAAAAGGGCCTTACCCGGCTCTTTTTGCGCTTTCTCTTGCCTATCGCGCGATTTTGTGGTCTTGGAGGCGCCAATATCGGCTGCCGCCGAGACGTCGGCGCCCGGTTTCCAACACCAATCCGGATAAACAAATGAAAATCAACGGCAATGAAATCCGTCCTGGCAATGTGATCGAGCATGATGGCAGCCTCTGGGTCGCCGTCAGGACGAACGCAGTCAAGCCCGGCAAGGGCGGCGCCTACAACCAGGTCGAACTGAAGAACCTCCTCAACGGCACCAAGCTCAACGAGCGCTTCCGCGCCGCTGAAACCGTCGAAAAGGTTCGCCTTGAACAGAAGGATTTCTCCTTCCTCTACGAGCAGGGCGACGCGCTTATATTCATGGACACCGCCAGCTACGAGCAGCTCGAGCTGCAGAAGGATTTCGTCGGCGACCGCGCGGCGTTCCTGCAGGACGGCATGATGGTCACAGTCGAACTTTACGACGAACGTCCGATCGGTATTTCCCTGCCGGATTACGTCACGCTCGCCATCACCGAGGCAGACCCGGTCGTCAAGGGTCAGACGGCGGCTTCATCCTACAAGCCGGCCGTGCTTGAAAACGGCATTCGCGTTCTGGTTCCGCCATTCATCTCGTCGGGCGAGCGCATCATCGTTGACACCAACGAACTGACCTACGTCCGCCGCGCTGACTAAGCGGGCTTTATCGGGCGCCGCTTAAGAATGGCGCCCGCATCAACGAATTCAGACGGAGAATGACCTGAAATGGCGCGTTCAGCGATCCTCAATGTAATGGTGCAGGCAGCTATGAAGGCTGGCCGCTCCCTGGCGCGCGATTTCGGCGAAGTGCAGAATCTGCAGGTTTCGCTGAAAGGTCCCGGCGATTATGTCAGCCAGGCCGACCGCAAGGCCGAAGAAATCATCTATGCCGAACTGCGCCGGGCCCGTCCCGACTACAGTTTCCTGATGGAAGAAACCGGTACGATCGAAGGCACCGACAGCCAGCATCGCTGGCTGGTCGATCCGCTCGACGGCACCACCAACTTCCTGCACGGCATTCCGCTGTTCGCGGTTTCCATCGCCCTGGAACGTCAGGGCCAGATCGTCGCCGGCGTGATCTTCAATCCTGCCATGGATGAGCTTTACACCGCCGAACGCGGCGGCGGCGCCTTCCTCAACGATCGCCGCCTGCGCGTCTCCGGCCGCATCAAGCTGGTCGATTCCGTCATCGGCACGGGCGTGCCGCATCTCGGCCGCGGTCATCACGGCGATTATCTCGTGCAGTTGCGCAATGTCATGGGCGAAGTCTCCGGCATCCGCCGCATGGGCGCGGCAGCGCTGGATCTGGCCGCCGTCGCGGCGGGCCGTTTCGACGGTTTCTGGGAAGACGGCCTGTCCCCCTGGGATACGGGCGCAGGCATCATCATGGTGCGCGAGGCGGGCGGCTTTGTCACCGATTTCAACGGCAGCCAGGATGTGGTCGAAAGCAAATCGATCGTCGCCGGCAATGAAGCCATCCAGCGGGCGCTCCTGAAGACACTCAAGAAGCCGATCTGAACAATATCCGGCCCGCCGGCCGCATTGCACCTTCCATTTTTACCTTGATTTCGGTTAGGGTCGCACAAACCGATTTGGGTTTGTGCGATTTCCGTTCGTCCAGTGACGCGAACGAGGTTGCTTGGTGCGTGGCGAATGCGGAGACGATGCAATGGCTGATTTCAGTTCAACCCGCCGGGTCATGGACGGTGACGATTATGACCCGTACCGGCTGTCCAGCCCGCGGCTTGTGCTTCTGTCGATGGCGATCTTCCTGGCCATTGTCGCCTTTCTCGCCGCCATTCTCTTCCGCCAGATTTCCGTGTTCTTCACCACCAATCCCGGCCTCAACGGCCTGATCATCGGCGTGCTGATCGTCGGTATTCTCTTAGGCTTCGGTCAGGTGATCCGGCTGTTTCCGGAGGTGCGCTGGGTCAATTCCTTCCGGCAGGGCAATTCGGATCCCAATTCCAAGCCGGTGATGCTGGCTCCCATGCGCGCGCTGATCGGACGGCGCCAGTCCATGGCGTTGTCGACCAATGCCATGCGCTCCATGCTCGATTCCATCGCCACCCGCCTCGATGAAACGCGCGATGTCTCGCGTTATCTCATCGGCCTTCTGGTGTTCCTCGGCCTGCTCGGCACGTTCTGGGGCCTTCTGGAAACCATCGGCTCCATCGGCCAGACCATCCAGTCGCTCGATCCGCGCGCCGGCGACGCGAACGGCGTCCTCGATGCGCTCAAGGCCGGCCTGCAATCGCCGCTCAAGGGCATGGGCACCGCGTTCTCGTCCTCGCTGTTCGGCCTTTCCGGCTCGCTTGTCCTCGGTTTTCTCGATCTGCAGGCAGGCCGCGCCCAGAACCGCTTCTACACCGAACTGGAAAACTGGCTGTCCAGCGTCACCGATCTCGGATCGGACCTGCATGCGCTCGATGGCGTCAACAGCGGCACGTCGGACGAACTGCGCTCGCTCTCCGAGCGCCTGCAGAACATCCAGGAGACCGGCGGCTCCAGCCAGCGCACGACCGCCGCGCTGGCCAGCCTCGCCGAAGGTATCCAGGGCCTGGTCAAGAACATGCGCTCCGAACAGCAGATGATGCGCGACTGGGTGGAAAAACAGGCTGAAGAACAGAAATCCATGCGCGAAACCCTCGCCAAGCTCAGCGACTCCGTCGCCCGCCGCAGGGACAACTGAGAATGGCGCTCGGTCGCACCCGCCGCGCTATCCGTCATGTGGATTATTGGCCCGGCTTCGTCGATGCCCTGTCGACATTGCTGCTGGCGATCATGTTTCTGCTGTCGGTTTTCGTGCTGGCGCAGTTCCTGCTCAGCCAGGAAATCACCGGCAAGGATGCCGTGCTCAACCGCCTGAATTCGCAGATCAATGAATTGACCCAGATGCTGTCGCTCGAACAGGGCAACAAGCAGGATCTGGAAGACACCATCGCCAACCTGCAGGCATCGCTGACCAAGGCGCAGAGCGAGCAGTCGCGGCTGCAGTCGATGCTGTCGCAGGGTGCGGGCGCCGGTGCGGCTGCGGAAGGCAAGATCAGCGACCTCACCGCCGGCCTTGAAAACGAAAAGCAGCTGAGCGCGCGCGCCCTGTCGCAGGTGGAAATTCTCAACCAGCAGATACTGGCACTGCGCAAGCAGATCGGCGCGCTGGAGGAAGCCCTCAACGCCTCGGAATCCCGCGACAAGGAATCCAATGCCAAGATTGCCGATCTCGGCAAACGGCTGAACGTCGCGCTCGCCCAGCGCGTGCAGGAGCTCAACCGTTACCGCTCCGATTTCTTCGGCCGCCTGCGTGAAATCCTGTCCGACCGTGAGAATATCCGCATCGTCGGCGACCGCTTTGTCTTCCAGTCCGAAGTGCTGTTCCCATCGGGTCAGGCAGTGCTGAACGACGCTGGCAGCGAGGAAATGAAGAAGCTGGCATTGGCCTTGATCGACCTGCAGAAGGAAATCCCCGACGATATCAACTGGGTTCTGCGCGTCGACGGCCACACGGACAATGTGGCGCTCTCGGGCACCGGCCAGTTCAAGGACAATTGGGACCTTTCCGCCGCGCGCGCCATTTCCGTGGTGAAATTCCTCATCGCCAATGGCGTTTCCGCCAACCGCCTCGTGGCGGCGGGTTTTGGCGAATTCCAGCCGCTGGAGCCGGGCGATACGCCGGAAGTGCGGTCGCGCAACCGCCGTATCGAGCTCAAGCTGACAGAGCGCTGATCCCTACAGAAGGATGAGGGCTGCGAGCGCGACGATCGCCGGCACGCCCTGCACGAAGAAGATGCGGCGGTTGACGGTGAGCGCACCGACGATCCCGGCGACAACAACGCAGCCGAGGAAGAAGACCTTGATGGCAAAGCCCGCCTGGCCCAGCCACAACCCCCAGATCAATCCGGCAACGAGAAACCCGTTGTAGAGGCCCTGATTGAGCGCCAGCGCCCTGGATGCGGCGGCGAATTCCGGCGTCAGCCGGAAGGTTTTCAGCCCCAGCGGCTTATCCCACACCACCATTTCCAGATACATGAAATAGACGTGCAGCAGGGCAACCAGCCCGATGAGAATGTTCGCAATCATCCCTGTCCCCTTATCACTCCCTGGTGTCCCGCTTTCCACCCTTGCGCGCCAACCTGAGCCGCGCAATCATGCCACGAGCAAAGCACTAGTGGAACGAATTTGATATTCGCCTCCCATTTGACATCACGCGCAACATGCGAATGTCAAATTCAAAGTTCCACTAGAATCTCATATTTATCAGTGGTCCTTTGATTCTGACATTTGCCTGAATAGCTGTATCAAAGGGCTGCAAATGTCAGAATCGGACCACTGGGAGGGGCGAATGGCAATGGATGCCGATGCGATCATCGTTGGGGCCGGATTGTCGGGGCTTGTGGCCGCAAACGAGCTGGTACAGGCCGGCAAGAAAGTCATCCTCCTCGAACAGGAAGGCGAGAACTCCGTCGGCGGGCAGGCCTTCTGGTCGCTCGGTGGCCTGTTCTTCATCGACAGCCCGGAACAGCGCAGGCTCGGCATCCGCGATTCTTTCGAACTCGCACGGCAGGACTGGCTGGGTTCGGCACAGTTCGACCGCGCCGAAGATCATTGGCCGAAACAATGGGCCGATGCCTATCTGCAATTCGCCGCCGGTGAAAAGCGCAGCTGGCTGCATTCGCTCGGCATGCGCTGGTTCCCGGTTGTCGGCTGGGCCGAGCGCGGCGGCGCGCTGGCGAACGGTCACGGTAATTCCGTCCCGCGCTTTCACCTGACCTGGGGCACGGGCCCCGGCGTCGTTGCGCCGTTCGAACGCCTGCTGCGCGAGGCCATTGCCAAGGGCCTGATCACGCTCAAATGCCGCCACCGCGTCAATGCACTGGTGACGACCAACGGTGCCGTGACGGGCGTCAGCGGCGATGTGCTGGAGCCGTCGACGGTGGAACGCGGCCAGCAGTCAGGACGCGAGGCGGCAGACAGTTTCGCGCTGTCCGCGCCAGCCGTGATCGTCACGTCGGGGGGTATCGGCGGCAATCCCGAGCTGGTCAAGCGCAACTGGCCGCGCGACCGGCTTGGCAATCCGCCCGAGAATATGGTTGTCGGCGTGCCGCACCATGTGGACGGCCGGATGATCGACATCACGGTGAAAGCCGGCGGCAGCGTCATCAACGCGGACCGCATGTGGCACTACACCGAGGGCCTCAGGAACTGGAACCCGATCTGGCCGAACCACGGCATCCGCATTCTGCCCGGCCCCTCGTCGCTGTGGTTCGACGCCAGGGGCAATCGCTTCCCGGCGCCTTACTTTCCGGGTTTCGATACGCTGGGAACGCTCAAGCACATCCTGTCGACCGGATACGACTATTCCTGGTTCGTGCTGACGCAAAAAATCATCGAGAAGGAATTTGCCCTGTCCGGTTCCGAACAGAACCCCGACATGACGGGCAAGGACTGGAAGCTGCTCCTGAAGAACCGCCTCGGCAAGGGCGCACCGCCGCCCGTAGAAGCTTTCAAGCAGCACGGTGAGGACTTTGTGGTGCGCGACAACCTGCAGGAACTGGTCAAGGGCATGAACGCGCTGACCGGCGACAACCTGATCGACCGCGACCATCTCCGATACCAGATCGAGGCGCGCGACCGCGAGATCGGCAACAAATATTCCAAGGATGCGCAGGTCACCGCCATGCGCGGGGCGCAGAACTATATCGGCGACCGGCTGACCCGCATCGCCAAGCCGCACCGGATACTCGATCCGAAGGCCGGTCCGCTGATTGCCGTGCGGCTCAATATCCTGACGCGCAAGACACTCGGCGGCCTGCACACCAATCTGAAGTCACAGGTGCTGGATGCGGCTGGTGTGCCTGTTCCCGGCCTTTACGCCGCAGGTGAAGCCGCCGGCTTCGGCGGCGGCGGCTATCAGGGCTACAACGCGCTGGAAGGCACGTTTCTCGGCGGCTGCATCTTTTCCGGCCGGTCCGCCGGTCGGGCGGCGGCAGGCAGAGGCTGAAATTTACTCGGCTGCGCCTTTGAATGCGTCCGCACCTGCTTCGAACTGCAGCTTGGCAAGGTTTGCGTAGATCCCGTTCTTCTTGACGAGGCTCTGGTGCGTGCCTTCTTCGACGATGCGGCCGTCATCCATGACAAGGATGCGGTCCGCCTTGAGGACCGTCGCCAGCCGGTGCGCGATGACCAGCGTCGTGCGCCCCTGCATCAGGTGTTCGAGACCCTTCTGCACCAGAATTTCACTTTCCGCATCGAGAGCCGACGTGGCTTCATCCAGCAGCAGGATCGGCGCATCGCGCAGGATCGCCCGCGCAATGGCGATTCGCTGGCGCTGACCGCCGGACAGCGTCACGCCGCGCTCGCCGACCTGCGTCGCATAGCCGTGGTCGAGCGCTTCGATGAAGTCATGGGCGAGCGCCGCCCTGGCCGCCGCCTCGATGTCGGCGGTGCTGGCGCCGGGCCGGCCGAAGCCGATATTCTCCCGCGCCGTCGCGGCAAAGATGGTCGTATCCTGCGGCACGATGGCAATGCGCGACCGCACCACCGCAGGATCGGCTTCGCGCAGGTCGACGCCATCCACCCGGATGCTGCCCGACATCGGGTCGTAATAGCGCAGCAGCAGCGAAAACACCGTGCTCTTGCCGGCGCCGGAGGGCCCGACAATGGCGACAGTCTCGCCCGGCTTGACCTCGAAATCGAGACCGCGCAATGCCGGGGCATCAGGCCGCGTCGGATAATTGAAGCGGACATCCCGGAAAACAACGGAACCGACCGGCGGTTCCGGCAGCGCCACGGGGTTGAGCGGCGTCGCAATGGCGGGCTTTTCCGCCATGATTTCCATCAGCCGTTCCGCCGCGCCGGATGCCTGCGACAGCTCGCCCCAGACCTCGGACAGCGCCCCGAGCGCCCCGGCGGCAAACACCGCATAGAGCAGGAACTGACCGAGCGTGCCCGGCGTGATGGTTCCGGCCAAAACGTCGCGCGAGCCGAACCAGAGCACGGCCACGACACTGGAAAAGATCATGAAGATCGCAAAGGCGGTCAGCACGGCGCGCGCCTTGACCGAGGAACGGGCCGCGGCAAAGGCATCCTCGACGGCGGAACCGAACCGCCCCGTCGCCAGCGCCTCGTTGGTGAAGGCCTGCAGGGTGCGCACGGAGATGATGGATTCGCTGGCATAGGCCGTGGCGTTGGCCAGCGTGTCCTGGGCATTGCGCGAACGGCGGCGCACCGACCGGCCGAAGGCGACCAGCGGGATGATGATGACGGGAATGGCGGCGATCACCAGCCCGGACAGTTTGGCGCTGGTGATGACCATCATGACGATCGCGCCGAAGGCCAGAATGAGGTTGCGCAGGGCAATGGAGGCGGTGGCGCCTACGGCCGATTTGATCTGCGTGGTGTCGGCCGTCAGCCGCGAGACGATTTCACCCGACTGCGTGCTGTCGAAAAAGGCCGGTGACAATTTGGTGAGGTGCGCGAAAACATCGCGGCGCAGATCCGAGACAATGCGCTCGCCCAGCGTGATGACGAAATAATAGCGGCCGGCGGATGCAACGGCGAGTGCGGCCGCCAGAACGATCAGCATGCCGAAATAATTGTCGATAAAGGCGCCGTTCGAGCCGGAAAAGCCGTGATCGATCATCCGGCGCACCGCCAGCGGAAGGATGAGCGTCGTCACCGCTGCAATGCTGAGCGAGATGAGAGCGCCGATCACCATACCCCTGTAACGGGACATATAGGGGAAGATGCGCTGCAGCGGCTTGAGCGAGCGCCGTTTCTTTTCTGCTTCTGCGTAAGCCGTGTCGGCCATATTTTTCAAGTCTTCCTGTATCGCATCGTGACTTTGCTGCCGGATGGCCTTGTTATTGTTTTAAGGCTGATGTATAGGCTCGCCAACAGTTTTGGAAGCCCACGTTTCTGTGACGTTTGGCTTCATCTCTACCAATCGGCTCCGAACCGGCCCTCCGCACCCTGTGTGGCTCTGGTTTTGTGCCCCTTAAGTTCAGGATAAGACAGATGAGAGCCAATATTCATCCAGACTACCACACCATCAAGGTTGTGATGACAGACGGCACCGAATACTTGACCCGTTCCACATGGGGCAAGGAAGGCGATACGATGAACCTCGATATCGATCCGACCACGCATCCCGCATGGACCGGCGGTTCGCAGCAGCTCACCGACCGTGGCGGCCGCGTTTCCAAGTTCAAGAGCCGTTTCGCCAATCTGGGTATTTAATCCCTTCGGCATACCGGATTTCAAAACGGCTCCGCTCACGCGGGGCCGTTTTGCTTTGTGCGCGATCAGTCCCGCTCCGCGACAATGACAAGTTCGCGGCTTTCCGGCAGAACCGGGCCTTCGACCCAGTCGCCATACCAGGCGGTTCGCGTAAATCCCGCGTCCCGCAGATGCGTGCCGATTTCCGCCTGGGACAGAAAGCGCAGGGTGCTGGCATTGGCCAGCGTTTTGCCCGTTCCGTGAAAAACATGATCCGTCTCGAAAGCAACCCGATCGCCATTCACCGCGATCAGCCGGTGTTGGACACCGACCTCTCCCACGCCGGCGACTGACACTGTCCGGGCCGTCTGCTCCGGCGTCCAGCTTTCCCATGCCTTCACCGCTGGATTGCGGCTTTCGAATATCAGTCGCCCCTCCTTTGCCAGATGCGCATGGGCAGCCCTCAGGACGGCATGCACGTCGTCATCGCTGAGGAACACCTGGAAAACGTGGCCGGTCATGATGATCAGGTCGAAACGCGCGCCCAGATCAAGCGACCGCGCATCCGCCTCGATCCAGGCGACGGCTCCGCCGCCTTCCCTGCTCCGCGCGATATCCAGCATTGCCCGCGCCGGTTCGACGCCCGTGACCGCATGGCCGCGCGCCGCCAGCATGCAGGCGAGGAGGCCCGTGCCGCAGCCAAGATCGAGCACGCGCTTCGGCGTTCCGGCGCTGCGCAGATAGAATGCGCTGTCCTCTCCTGCCGGGTTCAGGCCGTCATAAAGCGCGGCAAGTTCACCATTGGTATAGATATCATCCAGCATGCGGTTGCGGTCCGTCCTGTCTTTGCACAAAGATTGCATCCATGTCCTTGTCCCCGCGCCGGAAACCATGTTTGCTGCCCCCACCATCTGGCGCGGAGAACATCATGCGGAACGGACACGAAAAACTCGTACGGGCAACCATTGACGATGCAGACGCCGTCCGCAACCTCGTTCGCGCGTCCTATGCCAAGTGGATACCGGTGATCGGCCGTGAACCCAAGCCGATGGGTGCCAACTACGAACATGCCGTCCAGCACCATCTTGTCGACCTTCTCTACGCCGACGGCGAACTGGCGGGCCTCATCGAAATGATCCGGGAATCCGGTTGTCTCCTGATCGAGAACGTCGCCGTCGCGCCGGCCTTTCAGGGCCGCGGCTATGGCAGACTGCTCCTCACCCACGCGGAAGCGCTTGCCGGCTCGCTCGGTTTGCGCAAACTGCGGCTTTACACCAACAAGATGTTTGCCGAGAACGTCGCGCTCTACCTGAAGCTTGGCTACACCATCGACCGTGAGGAACCCTTCCTGGGCGGCATCGCCGTGCATATGAGCAAGCCCATCCCCCGCTACGCCTGAGTTCTTCTTCCGCGTCGCTCGCCTTGAGCGCAAATAAAAAGCCCGCTGGTCTGCAACCAGCGGGCTTTTTTGGGAACCTCGTCAGACAATCAGGCGGCGCTGAGCTTGGCCAGAACTTCGTCGCTGACTTCAAAATTGGCGTAGACGTTCTGCACGTCATCGTCGTCGTCGAGTGTTGCGATCAGGCGCAGCACGGACTGGGCCTTTTCCTCATCGACCGGCGCCGTGGTCTGCGGCTTCCAGATGGCCTTGATGGACTCGGCTTCGCCGAGCGCGCTTTCCAGCGCCTTGGACACATCGCCAATGTCTTCGAATGCGCAAAGAATGGTGTGGCCGTCTTCATCGGTCTGCGCGTCATCCGCACCGGCCTCGATCGCCGCATCCATGATCTTGTCGGCACTGCCGGCTTCCGGCTTGTAGGTGATTTCGCCGACGCGGCTGAACATGAAGCCGACCGAACCGGTTTCGCCCAGCGCACCGCCTGATTTGGTGAATGCGGCCCGCACATTCGATGCGGTGCGGTTGCGGTTGTCCGTCAGCGCTTCGACGATGACGGCAACGCCGCCCGGGCCGTAGCCTTCATAGCGCACTTCTTCGTAATTGTCGGCGTCGCCGCCCGCGGCCTTCTTGATGGCGCGTTCGATGTTGTCCTTCGGCATCGACTGGGCGCGCGCGTTCTGCACCGCAAGACGCAGACGCGGGTTCATCGCCGGGTCCGGCAGACCCTGCTTGGCGGCCACGGTGATTTCGCGTCCGAGCTTGGAGAAAATCTTCGACCGAACGGCGTCCTGACGCCCTTTGCGATGCATGATGTTTTTAAACTGTGAATGGCCTGCCATGGCACCCCTGCGTGCTTAGATATGGTTCTGCCGTTTCCCTCGGAAGCCTGCGAACCAAGTCTGCAGGCTGTTCAGGCGGAAACAGGCGTCTGGAATGGCGCCCTTATAGGTAAAAACCGGCGTCTCGTCCAGCACCCGCGCGATCACAATGGGGGAAGTTGCAGCCGTGTATCGCCATAGCCGGCTTTGGAAACAGCGGCGCGATGATTTTATCGTCATTGCCGGCAAAGGCCGGTGTATGGCCTTTGCCGATAGCAATCAGCGTGCACAGAAGGTGATGTGCACGCCGGCGGATGGTCAAAACAGGCGCGCTACGATGCCCGAACGGCGGAGCATTTCGATCGCAGCCGCAGCCAGGGCCGACTTCAGCACCGCACCGATCAGGAATGGCGCAACGCCGGAAGCCCAGGCCGCTTCGAAACCGAAGAGATGCGCCAGCCACGAGGCGCCGAGGACGAGGCAAAGCAGGTTGCCGAACAGCATGACCGCAGCCGATACGAACGCGTTGCGCGTCAGGCCGCGTTCCGCCAGGAAGCCGACGGCGGCGGCAACGACCGGGAAGGCCGCGAGGTAACCGGCAGTCGGTCCGGCGAAATAAAGGAACCCGCCGGCGCCGCCGGCCAGAACCGGCATGCCGATCATTGCTTCACCCAGCCAGGCAAGCACGGTCAGGCCGCCCAGACGCCAGCCGTAAAGCGCGCCGACCATCGTCACGGCAAATGTCTGCATGGTGACGGGCACGGGAAACATCGGCACTTCGATCCACGAGCTGACGGCAAGGAAGGCCGTGCCGATCAGAACGGCCAGAGCCTTGAAGGCAATGGAGCGGTCCGCCAGCCTCAGCGGGACGAAAGCGGTGGGAAATACAGTCTGGGTCATGGAAGGTCTATCCTCAAACGGGTGTTGCAGAATCGGGCGTGATTGGTTGCGCCGGGTTGTATCGAGCTATTTCCAGAAGGCGGGAATGGTTTCTTCCAGCCGCGGGCCAATGCGCAGGGGAGAAATCCTTTCGGCAAGTCCGGTCCGGTCTGAAATGTCAACGCCGACACCGCAGATCGTCGCCTTGCCGCTGGCGGCTTCAAACCGGCCTTTCGGCACCTTCGACAGAAAGCGGTTCAGCGGTTCTTCCTTGTCCATGCCGAGCGATGAATCGTAATCGCCGCACATGCCGGCATCGGACATATAGGCCGTTCCGCCATTGAGGATCTGCGCATCGGCGGTCGGCACATGGGTGTGCGTGCCGACGACGAGGCTGGCGCGGCCATCGACGAAATGGCCAAAACACTGCTTTTCGCTGGTGGCTTCCGCATGGAAGTCGAACACCACGGCATCGGCCTGTTCGCCGAGCGGACAGGCGGCGAGAATCTCTTCGCCGATGGTGAACGGGTCATGCAGATCCGGATGCATGAACACGCGGCCCATGATGTTGGACACAAGCACGCGCGCGCCGTTCTTGGCGAGAAACACGCCGGAGCCCTTGCCGGCCGTGCCAAGCGGGAAATTCGCCGGGCGCAGGAACCGCTGTTCGCGCGAGGCGAAAACCAGTGCTTCCCGCTGGTCCCAGACGTGATTGCCTGTCGTGACCACATCGGCCCCGGCATTGATCGTGTCGTGAAAGATTTCCTCGGTGATGCCGAAGCCGCCCGCCGCGTTCTCGCCGTTGACGATGACGAAATCGAGCTTCAGGTCGGATATCAGTCCCGGCAATTGCTCATAGACCGCCGTCCGGCCCGAACGCCCCACCATATCCCCAAGAAACAGTAATCTCACGCGCACATCCTGAAAGAGAGCCCGGTCCTTGCCGGGGCCTGAAATGATCGATTTATCTGTCTAGCCGAAGCGGCGCAACCCGCTTTCCGTCAGGATCGCCTCCAGCGGCACATCATGCGGCTCATCGGGTACGGTTTCAACCTGCTGGCAGTCAAACGCCACGCCGATCAGGCGCGGGTTCACGCCCTTGATCTGCAGATGCGCGATGGCCCGGTCATAGTAGCCCGCCCCATAGCCGATGCGGTGCCCCCTGACATCGAAGGCCGCCAGCGGCACCAGCATGAAGGATGGATCGAGCACCGCTGCGTCGTGCGGCGGCCCCGCCGTGCCGAAGCCCGTATCGATCATCGGCGCGCCGCGCACCAGTTCGCGGAAAAGGATCGTCTGCTTGTCGATGATGGCAGGCAGGCAAAGCCGTGCACCGCGCTCGCGCAGGCCGAACAGCAGCGGACGCAGATCCACCTCCGAGCGGATCGGCCAGAAGCCCGAAACAATGGTGCCCGCATCGACGGCAAGCGCCGCCAGACCGAAATCGGCAATGCGCATCGAGGCTTCGATGCGGAATTCCGTCGTCAGCGCATCGCGGCGGCCAAGGGCCTCCAGGCGCAGTTTCTTCTTCAGCTCTTTGATGGGGGAGTGGTGCTGCACGGGCTTGATTTCATGGGGCGCCGGCATGCGAACCGGCTCGGGATGAAACAAAAGTGGCGTCCACACAACCGATGGAGAAGTCGATCCCGGGAACCTACAAAGTAGGTGGGTGCCGTGTGAAGAAGCCCACGGGCCTCCTCAGGGACAGCTCCCTAAGGGATCATTAAGGCCCCGGGGAATATGTCTCTCCTGTCGAGAAGCGCAGAGCGCCGATCCGAATATAGGACGGATGCAGGCATTGCACCAGTGCGCGGCAAACGATTTTCCCTCCCCGCACAATCTTTGTCGCATAATCATCGTGGAGGCGTGGGACACCCCCTCTGGGCTGCCGGACAGAGGGGGGTGAAAGACCTCCATCACAAAAAACCACACCAACTTATCCACCACTTCCCAACCCACGTTATTCTCATCCCTGTCCTTTCCGGCGGGAATGCTTCCGGAAACTTTCGCAAGTCGGGAAAGGACCGGCGCTTCGGCTTCACAGGGAGGAAAACCTGTGAAGCCGGGGAGGTTTTACCCAATGGATGCGCATTGGGCAAAAACTTGAAAACGCCGGGGCGGGTGGTCCTTGGATCGCAAGCATTGCATACCACATACCCCAAGACCCGCGTTCCAGGGACCGCCCGTCTTTCCCACCTTTAAACAGCCAGACGCGACAGCGGGCGTGGCAACGGGAAAACCATATCGCCGCATTCCCCGACGGCTCTTGCCCTCCTCCGGCACGCCCCTTAATCTTCGTCGATCACGAAAGGGAATGCGATGCGGTTTGAAGGTACAGCGGCCTATGTGGCCGACAAGGATCTGATGGTGGCGGTCAATGCGGCGATTGCGCTTGAACGGCCGCTGCTGGTCAAGGGCGAACCCGGCACCGGCAAGACCGAGCTTGCCCGGCAGATCGCGGCGGCGCTCGATCTGGAACTGGTCGAATGGAACGTCAAATCCACCACCAAGGCGCAGCAGGGCCTCTACGAATATGATGCCGTCAGCCGCCTGCGCGATTCGCAGCTCGGCGATGCCAAGTTCAACGACATCGCCAACTACATCAAGCCCGGCAAGCTGTGGCATGCCTTCACGACCGACAGGAAAGTCGTGCTGCTGATCGACGAGATCGACAAGGCGGATATCGAGTTTCCCAACGATCTCCTGCAGGAGCTCGACCGCAACGAATTTCACGTCTACGAAACCGGCGAAACGATCCGCGCCGTACACCGGCCAATCGTCATCATCACCTCCAACAACGAGAAGGAACTGCCCGACGCCTTTCTGCGCCGCTGCTTCTTCCACTATATCCGCTTCCCGGATGTCGATACGCTGACCCGGATCGTCGAGGTGCATTATCCCGGCATCAAGCAGAACCTCGTGCGCGCCGCCCTCACCCAGTTCTACGAGATCCGCGATGTGCCCGGCCTGAAGAAGAAGCCGTCGACCTCCGAAGCGCTGGACTGGATCCGCCTGCTGGTTGCCGACGACATCGCCCCGGAAGATTTGCGCGCCGACCCGAAGAACGCCTTGCCGAAACTGCACGGCGCCCTGCTGAAGAACGAGCAGGACGTACACCTGTTCGAGCGGCTGGCCTTCATGGCGAGGAGGCAGGGATGATGCTCTCCGTCCGCCCCGGCACAAAGGGCCGGATCGGCGAACTGACGCCGTTCATCGACGACAATAAGCGGGTTTAGCCATGTTCCTCCCCTTCTTCCTCGAGCTCAAGGCGGCCAAGATTCCCGTATCGCTGCGGGAATATCTGACGTTGCTTGAGGGGCTGGATGCGGGGCTGGTGACCTATGATGTGGAAGGGTTCTACTATCTCGCCCGTTCCGCCCTGGTGAAGGACGAGCGCCATCTCGACCGTTTCGATCAGGTCTTCGGCCACGTGTTCAAGGGGCTGGAACTGCTCGGCGGCGAGAGCGGTGTCGACATTGCCAATCTGCCTGAGGAATGGTTGCGCCGGCTCGCCGAAAAGCACCTCACCGAAGAAGAGAAGAAGCTGATCGAGGCGCTGGGCGGTTTCGACAAGCTGATGGAAACCCTGCGCCAGCGGCTTGAGGAGCAGAAGGGCCGGCATCAGGGCGGCTCGAAGTGGATCGGCACGGCCGGAACCTCACCCTTCGGTGCCTATGGCTACAATCCCGAAGGCGTGCGCATCGGCCAGGACGAGGGCCGGCACGGCCGGGCGGTCAAGGTCTGGGACAAGCGTGAATTCAGGAATTTTGACGACAGTGTCGAGCTGGGCACCCGCAACATCAAGGTTGCTCTGAAACGGCTGCGCCGCTGGGTGCGCGAAGGCGCCGATGACGAGCTTGATCTTTCCGGCACCATCAGGTCAACCGCCGAACACGGCTATCTCGACGTGCAGACGCGGCCCGAACGGCGCAATCATGTCAAGCTGCTGATGTTCTTCGATGTGGGCGGCTCCATGGACGAGCATATCCGGATCGCCGAGGAACTGTTCTCCGCCGTCCGCTCGGAATTCAAGCACATGGAATATTTCTACTTCCACAACTGCCTCTACGAGGGTGTGTGGAAGGACAACCGCCGCCGCCATGCGGAACGCATACCGACGCTCGATCTCATCCATAAATACGGACCGGACTACAAGGTCATCTTCGTCGGGGATGCCGCCATGGCGCCCTACGAGGTTTCCCATGCGGGCGGATCGGTCGAGCACTGGAACCAGGAGGCGGGCGCGGTCTGGCTCGGCCGGGTGCTCGACCACTGGAAGAACGCCGCGTGGCTCAATCCGTCAAAGGAACAATATTGGGACTACACCGCCTCGACGGCAATGATCCGCAAGATTTTCGCGCATCGCATGTATCCCATGACCCTGGCGGGTATCGAGGGGGCGACGCGCGAACTCTCGCGCAGGCACTGACTACCCGAACGAATACCCCGCACCGCGCACGGTGCGGATCGGATCGATCGAGCGGCCGATATTGATGGCCTTGCGCAGCCGCCCGACATGCACGTCGACGGTACGGTCGTCCACGTAGATGTCTGCGCCCCAGACATTGTCCAGGAGCTGGCCGCGCGAGAACACCCGGCCGGGGGACTGCATCAGGAATTCCAGCAGGCGGAATTCGGTCGGCCCGAGCTTCAACTCGCGCTCCTTGCGGAACACGCGGTGCTGCTCGCGGTCGAGCTTCAGATCGCCGAAGCTGAGCACATGCGACAGCAGGCTCGGATTGACCCGGCGCAGCATGGCCTTGATGCGGGCAAGCAGTTCCGGGGTCGAGAACGGCTTGACCATGTAGTCATCAGCACCGGTGGCAAGGCCGCGCACCCGCTCGCTCTCTTCGCCGCGCGCCGTCAGCATGATGATCGGCAGGATTTCGGTCTCGCGCCGCGCCCGCAGACGGCGGCAGAGTTCGATGCCGGAAAGACCCGGCAGCATCCAGTCGAGAATGAGCAGATCCGGCACTTTTTCACGCAGCGCAATTTCCGCCTCGTCACCGCGTGCGATTGTCTCGACGACATAACCTTCGGCTTCAAGATTGTACCGGAGAAGGACGCTGAGCGCTTCCTCGTCTTCGACAACAGTGATTTTGGGAGCGATCGCCATTGCTGGAATCCTAATTAAGGCTGTCTGGCTTCATCGACGATGATGCTGTGGGTCTGGTCTTCCTTGGGCCGTTCGGCCGGAAGCTGGGCACCCGTCACGATGTAGTAGACCGTTTCAGCAATGTTCGTCGCATGGTCTCCGATGCGCTCGATATTCTTGGCGCAGAAGAGAAGGTGCGTGCAGGCGGAGATGTTGCGCGGGTCTTCCATCATGTAGGTCAGGAGTTCGCGGAACAGCGATGTGTACAGCGCATCGATTTCATCATCGCGCTCACGCACGATGTTGACCTGCTGCACGGAGCGTGTCGCATAGGCGTCGAGCACGTCCTTCAGCTGCGTCAGGGCGAGTTCCGCGATGGTCTGCAGGCCGCGATAGACCGACAGCGTCTGACGCGTATCGGTGACGGCGACAACGCGCTTGGCGATGTTCTTGCCGAGGTCGCCGACCCGTTCGAGGTCGGAGGAAATGCGGATGGCGCCGATGATCTCACGCAGATCGATCGCCATGGGCTGGCGCTTGCCGATGATGGTGATGGCCTTTTCGTCGATCTCGCGCTGTCCGGCATCGAGGATGAGATCGTCCGAAATGACGCGCTGGGCCAGCGCGTTGTCGGAGTTCACCATGGCGGTGACGGCCTGTTCGACCATGCGCTCGGCATGGCCGCCCATTTCGGCGATCTTGTGCGTCAGGAACTTCAGTTCGTCGTCATAGGAACGGACGGTATGCTGCGACTCGGTCATATTCTTATCCCTGTTTCCCGTGATTAGCCGAAGCGTCCGGTGATGTAGTCCTGCGTGCGCTTTTCCGTCGGATTGGTGAACATCATTTCCGTATCGCCCACCTCGACGAGGTTTCCGAGATGGAACATGGCGGT
The DNA here is from genome assembly GCF_055378485.1 of Phyllobacterium sp. T2-21. Lineage (NCBI taxonomy): Bacteria > Pseudomonadati > Pseudomonadota > Alphaproteobacteria > Hyphomicrobiales > Phyllobacteriaceae > Phyllobacterium > Phyllobacterium sp. T2-21. The sequence continues at coordinate 177,521 of NZ_AP027912.1, forward strand.
GCGCTGCGAAACGCGGGCCGCCTGCTGCATCGAATGGGTGACGATGACGATGGTGTAGTTCTGGCGCAGTTCGTCGATCAGTTCCTCGACCTTTGCCGTGGCAATCGGATCGAGCGCCGAGCAGGGTTCGTCCATCAGGATGACTTCCGGGCTGACGGCAATGGCGCGGGCGATGCACAGGCGCTGCTGCTGGCCACCGGAAAGGCCGGTACCGGCTTCATGCAGGCGGTCCTTGACCTCGTCGAACAGGCTGGCGCGGCGCAGGCTCTTCTCGACGATTTCCTCCAGCTCATGCCGGTTCTTGGCAAGACCATGGATGCGCGGGCCATAGGCCACATTCTCGAAAATGGACTTCGGGAACGGATTGGGTTTCTGGAAAACCATGCCGACGCGAGCGCGCAGCTCGACCACGTCGATCTTCGGATTGTAGATATCCTCGTCATCGAGCGTGATCTTGCCGCCGATCTTGCAGCCTTCGATCGTGTCGTTCATGCGGTTGAGCGAGCGCAGGAAGGTCGACTTGCCGCAACCGGACGGGCCGATCAGCGCCGTCACCATCTTTTCCGGCACATCGAGGCTGACACCGAACAGGGCCTGCTTTTCACCGTAGTGAACGGTGACATCCTTGCCCTGCATTTTGATCGTATTGACCTGTGCACTCATTTTGTCGTTTACCGCTTTTTCGAGAGATCGTTCTGTCATGAGATTCATAATTCGCTCCCGTTTACCAGCGCCGCTCGAAGCGGCGACGCAGAATGATGGCTCCAATGTTCATGACTGCAAGAAACAGAAGCAGCACGATGATAGCGCCGGATGTGCGCTCGACAAAGGCCCGCTCCGCTTCGTTCGCCCACATGTAGATCTGCACCGGCAGGGCCGTTGACGGATCAAGCGGCGTGACCGGATAGTTGGCGACGAAGGCCACCATGCCGATCAGCAGCAGTGGTGCGGTCTCGCCCAGCGCGTGGGCAAGGCCGATGATCGTGCCGGTCAGGATGCCGGGTGCGGCCAGCGGCAGTACATGGTGAAACACCATCTGCGTCTTCGAGGCACCGATGCCCAGCGCCGCCGAGCGGATGGATGGCGGCACGGCGCGCAGGGCCGCACGGGTGGCGATGATGATCGTCGGCAGCGTCATCAGCGTCAGCACCAGGCCGCCGACCAGCGATGCGGAGCGCGGCAGGCCGAAGAAATTGATGAACACGGCCAGTCCAAGCAGACCGAAGACGATGGACGGCACCGCGGCCAGATTGTTGATGTTGACCTCGATGATATCGGTCAGGCGGCTCTTCTTGGCATATTCTTCCAGATAGATCGATGCGGCCACGCCGATGGGCAGGGAAAGGCAGAGGACAATCAGCATCATGTAGAGCGAGCCGATGAGCGCGACACCGAGACCCGACGTTTCCGGACGGCTCGATGCGCCGAAGGTGAACAGGCCGCTGTTGAAGCGCTGCGCCATGGCGCCTTCCTTGGCCAGCGTGTTCATCCAGGCAACCTGGCGGTCCGATACCTTGCGGTTTGCCTGATCGACACTCAGGTCGATCTGGCCCTTGAAGGCCGAGTCGATGTCGCCGCCGGTCAGCACCCAGAGGTTCTGCGTCGTGCCGATCAGTGCCGGATTTCCTGAAACCAGTTCCCGCAGCTGGCTGCGCGAGCCGTCGGAGACGAGCTTGCTCAGTTCGCGGATCGCCGGCTTGTCGTCAAGGCTGACGCCCAGCTTTTCGGCAAGGGCATTGCGCACGAGGATCGGATAGTTCGCGGTCAGCAGAACGGTCGGGTCGGTCGCACGCTTGTTCGTGGGGTCGATCACCTTCTCGTCGAGCTTGACCGAGAGGCTGACCTCCGTCTGCCAGAACGCCGTGTAGCCGTTGGAAATCACCGAGTAGAGCAGCGCAACCAGGAAGAACAGGCCGATGGCAATCGCGGTGATGCCGTAAATCTTGAACCGGCGCTCGGCGGCATAGCGGCGCTTCAGACCGATGTCGCGCCGGACGACCTTTGCCGGAGCAACTGCAGCAGGATTGAGTGTTGTGTCGGTCATTCGTACTGCTCCCGGTACTTACGCACGATGTAAAGCGCGAAAATGTTCATCGCCAGCGTGATGAAGAAAAGGGTGAGGCCAAGGGCGAATGCCACCAGCGTCTGCGGTGAATTGAATTCGAGATCGCCTGTCAGCTGGTTGACGATCTTTACGGTGATGGTCGTCATGGCGTCGAACGGATTGATGTTGAGGTTCGCCGCAACACCGGCCGCCAGAACCACGATCATCGTTTCGCCGATGGCGCGCGACGCGGTGAGCAGCAGCGCACCGACGATGCCGGGCAACGCGGCAGGCAGCACGACGCGGCGGATCGTCTCCGAACGCGTCGATCCAAGCCCGAGCGAGCCGTCACGCAGCGACCCCGGAACGGCGGTAATGATGTCGTCCGACAGGGAGGAAACGAAAGGGATCAGCATCACGCCCATCACGATACCGGCGGTCAGCACGCTCTGCGCCATGATGAAGGGATAGCCGCCCGATATGGCCGCACTGATATCGCGCAGGAACGGTCCGACGGTGACAAGGGCAAAGAAGCCGTAGACGATCGTCGGGATGCCCGCCAGCACTTCAAGCAGCGGCTTGACCACCGACCGCACGTTCCGGCTGGCATATTCGGCCATGTAGATGGCGGCGAACAAGCCGACCGGCACGGCAAACAGCATGGCGACAAGCGCGATATAGAGCGTGCCGGCAAGCAGCGGAATGAGACCGAACTGACCCTGCGCCCCATTGCCGCCGGCTGCGGAGAAGCGCGGATCCCACACCGTGCCGAAGAAGAAGCTCGACGGGGTTACGGACTGGAAGAAGGTGATGGTCTGGAACAGCATCGACAAAACGATGCCGACCGTCGTCAGGATGGCGATGGTCGAGGCTGCGAGCAGTCCCCAGAGGATGATCCGCTCGACATTGTTGCGGGCCCGCGTGCGGACGTTGACGCCGGACAGACCGAAGATCGCACCGGCAACGGCAAGGACAATGGCGACCACCGCGCCGATATTATGCGCGCGCGCCGTGCTCTTGTTCCATTGCACGGCAACGGGGATCATGAAGTCCTGGCCTTCCGTCGCCAGGGCCACGCCCTTGCTCGACAGCAGCGGCCGCAATTCGGAGAAAGTGGTTGGAAGGTTCGCCCGTTCCTGGTCCGTCAGCTTGTCGAGACCCCGCGCGATGCCGCCGACCATGCCAAGCTCGAGGCTCTGGCTGGCAATGACGCTTTCGCTGTTGTGCACCGGCAGGCTGTTGATGGCCTGGCGCTCGATATAGAAGCTCGAGCCGACGGCCCAGACCAGGATGAAGATAATTGCTGGCAATACGGAAACCAGAAAAACCCACCAGCCGTGATAATGCGGCAAGGAATGGGCTTTGACACTTCTGTCATCTTTGCTGATGGCGCGCTGGCGTCCAAGAAAGAACCCGACAAGACCAATCGCAACGACAATCACTAAAACCAACAAGGTGGACATCAACGCTTCCCCGATCTGTCCTGCAACGAGAGCATAGGCCCCGAGAAATATCCGGCGCGGACAGGGTTCTGTCCGCGCCGGTTATCGGCTTACTTGCCAGCCATGGTCTTGCCGGCGGCGAATGCGGAGCGCTGAGCTTCACGCTCTGCATCCGGTGCAGCAACCAGGCCGTATTCTACCAGCGGGCTATCCGGACCGACCATCTGGTCAGCAAGGAAGAAGTCCACATATTCCTTCAGGCCGGGGATGACGCCGAGATGCGCCTTCTTGACGTAGAAGAACAGCGGGCGCGATACCGGATACTTGCCGGTGGCAATGGTTTCCGTGCTTGGCTTGATGCCGTTGACGGTTGCAACCTTCAGCTTGTCCGCATTGTTTTCGTAGAAGGCCAGACCGAAGACGCCAACGCCGGTCTTGTTGGCATCGATGCGAGCCAGTGTTTCCGGATAGTCGCCATCGATGTCGATGGCCTTGCCGTCCTTGCGGACAGCGATACAGGCGGCGGCAGCGGCCTTTTCGTCAAGACCGGCAGCCTTGATCGCATCGGCTGCACCGGTGGCCTTGCAACCGCCAGTCATCAGCTTCTCTTCGAAAACTTCACGTGTGCCGTGCTTTTCGCCAGGAATGTAGGCGGCGATGTCCCAATCGGGCAGCTTCGGGTTAACCTGGTTCCACTTGGTGTTCGGATTGGCAACCAGCTTGCCGTCGACAACGACCTGCGCGGCAAGAGCGGTATAGACGTCCTTTGGCTCCAGCGCCCAATCCGGGCCCTTGATGTCGGTCGCGAACACGATGCCGTCATAACCGATGCGGATTTCTTCAACGTCCTTGACGCCGGCGTCAACGCAGGACTTCAACTCAGTGTCCTTGATCGGACGCGAGGCATTGGCGATATCGATGGTGTTTTCACCAACGCCCTTGCAGAATTCCTTGATGCCGGCACCCGAACCGCCGGATTCAACGACCGGGGTCTTGAACTTGGGGAATGTTTCGCCAAAAGCTTCGGCGACGATCTTGGCATATGGCAGCACTGTGGATGAACCGCTGACCTGAATCTGGTCGCGAGCGGATGCGCCAACTGTCGTGGCAATCACCGAGATCGCAATCAGAGCAGTGGTGGAAATAAGCTTGTTCATAGGAGCAGCTCCTGTTGGATTAACTGTGTGACGCCTCCGACGTCGTCTGCCGTCTATAGAACCAATATAACAGTCATATGACACTATTGTTACAGTTCTGTAGCGCGGCCTGTGCATGAGCCGCGCCCGCGGCGGAATCAAAATTCCTTCTAAAACCATCAAGTTAACCGTCTATGGATTTTGCACAGCTTGGCACAGTGAAGATAAGCTCAACGATTCCAGTGGGTTCATGACGCTCAATTGCGACACTCGCGCAGGCATCCCTGCCATAGGCCGCAGGGGGACAATACCGTCCCCCCACCGCGGTTTCAAAAAAATTCCGCGCAAGCGACGGATTGTCCCGCTCCCGCCGTTTAAGTCACGACAAATGACAGTCTGCTGAAAGGAAAAGTTTGATGAAATCGAGAGTAGCTGCGGTTCTTCTTGCCATGGTGCCACTGTCCCTGCCCGCAACCCTGGCGATGGCGGCACCCAAGGCCGACACCAATGGCGACGGCACAATTTCACTGGCCGAATATCAGGCCGCCGCCAGGGCGCGGCTGCTCAAATTCGATACCGACGGCGACGGCAAACTCTCGCTCGAGGAGTGGCTGAAGCGCCCCGCTGCAAAGAATGCCAAGCGCGATCCCACGGCGGTGTTCAACCGGATCGATACAAATCATGACGGCTTCATCGATACGGCGGAAATGGATACTGTAGCAAAGAAGCGGTTTGAGCGCCTCGACACGAATTCCGATGGCCAATTGACCAAAGAGGAACGCCGCGGACACAGGAAGGGCGCCACCGACAGTTCACAGGAGTAACGGCAAGCGTGCAAAACCTTGGACAATCGCAACACGGATGAAGAACTGCTGGTGAAGATCGGCCAGCATGACGATGCGGCCGTCCGAACCATGGTGACACGCAAGCTGCCGCGCCTGCTCGCCCTGGCGGCGCGGATGCTTGGCGACCGGAATGAAGCCGAGGATGTCGCCCAGGAAGCCTTTATCCGGCTGTGGCGGCAGGCGGGCAGCTGGCAGGGCGGCCGGGCGACCTTCGATACATGGCTGCACCGGGTCACGCTCAATCTCTGCTACGACCGCCTGCGCCGGCACCGGGAACAGCCGGTGGCCGAGACGCCCGAAAGGGCAGATCCAGCCCCCGATCCGGAACAGTCGCTTTCAACCCGGGACGAAAGCGACCGGATCAAACGGGCCCTCGCCTCCCTGCCCGACCGGCAGAGGGAGGCCATCGTGCTTCAATATTATCAGGAGTTCAGCAATATCGAGGCAGCGCAGATCATGGATATCAGCATTGAAGCCCTGGAGAGCCTTCTGGCCCGTGCCCGGCGCAATTTGCGGACAGCCCTGGAAGAGACTGCCCAACAGGAGAAGGCAAAATGACCCCGCAACGCTTTCAGGAACTGACCGAGATCTATGGTGCCGAGGTGCGGCGCTGGCCGCCGCCCGAACAGGCCGGTGCCGTCGCCTTCATCCGGGAGCATCCCGATATCGCCCAGCCGGCCCTCAGGCTGGCGGCGGAACTCGACGGGATGCTGGCGCAGTACCGGACCGCCCCGGCGGAGGCCGCGCTGCGCGAACGCATCATCGCCTCCTCCGGCAGGTCCTGGTCCGGCTGGAAGCGCGCCCGGCTCTGGTGGCAGGGCACCGGGCTCGCCGGCATCGGATTGGCGGGCGCGATCACCGGCGCCCTTCTCATCGGCGTCATCCATTCCGCCGAATCGCGCGGATATGAGGACCAGGCCTATGCGGTCACCGCCTTCAACATCTCTGATGAACTGGACGAGTAAATGAGTGAACGGTCACGCAACATCCTTCTCGTCGCTTCGCTTGCCCTCAATGTTTTCATTGCCGGCGGCGTGATCGGCGGCGGCTACATCTGGCACACATTCGGTCATTCCTGGACGACGGAGAACCGGCGCGGCGTTCGCTTTGCCGCCGAATATCTGACGCCGGAGCAACAAAAGACCCTGCGGCAAAATCTGGCAGCGGCCCGCAAGGACAATGGACCGCTGGCCGATGCCGGGCGGGCAAGCCGTGCCGAGATTGCCCGGCTGCTGGCACAGGACGCCATCGATCCCGCTGCGGTCAACGCGGAACTGACCAAAGCCCGCGAAGCCGATTTCGCCCTGCGGACCCGCATCGAGCAGACCATCGTCGCCTTTGCCGAAAGCCTGTCGCCGGAGGACCGCAAGACGCTTGTCGAGGGTTTGAAAAAGCGCAATGTCATTTTGCGGCAGACGCCGGCAAAAAAACAATGAATGCCCGCGACGGAATTTTCCTGCTCCCCCGTTCAATGACTGTCAATGCCAGACAGGCTGCGAACGGAGAAGACCATGGTTACAACGGCAACAGATGCGACGGCGGCCATTGCGGTCAATCGCTTCGGTTTGGGAAAGCGGGCTAGCGAACCGCTCCCAGCCGACCCCAGGCACTGGCTGCTCGATCAGATCGGCCGCTACGAACCGCGCCCGGCGGCGTTTGCCCAGCTCCAGACCACACCCGAAATCGCGATGCAGTATGCCAGTGACCGGCAAAAGCTGCAGGCACTCGACGGCGACGAGAAAATCGCCCTGCGCAAGGAGCTGAACAAGGCGGCCCGCCTGCTTTACCGCGGCGAGATCGACGCGCGCAGCCGCAATGCCCTTGCAACGCCCACGCCCTTCCTGGAAGCGCTCGTGCATTTCTGGTCGAACCATTTTGCCGTGTCGGCCGACAATCCCGCGATGCTGAGCCTTGCCGGCGCCTTCGAGCGGGACGCGATCCGCCCCCATGTCACCGGGCGCTTCACCGACCTGCTGTTTGCCGTCGAGCAGCATCCGGCCATGCTGATCTATCTCGACCAGATCCGTTCGGCGGGTCCCGACAGCCCCCTCGCCACGCGCGCCAAGCGGCGCAATGCCGACAAACTGCCGGGAATCAACGAGAATCTGGCCCGGGAGATCATGGAACTGCACACGGTCGGCGTCGGGTCCGGCTATACGCAGAAGGATGTCACGGAGTTTGCCCTTGCCCTCACCGGCTGGTCCGCCGGACGCATGGGCGGCAAGGCCGATGCCAGTCAGGCCGGTGTATTTCAGTATCGCCCCGGCCTGCATCAGCCGGGCAAGCGGCTGATCCGCCGCCGCGTCTACGGCGCGACCGGTGAGGATCAGGCAGGTGCAGTCCTGAAAGATCTGGCCAGCGATCCGGCAACGGCAAACCACATCGCCACAAAGCTCTGCCGCCATTTCATCGCCGACACCCCGCCCCAGGGCGCCGTGAACCGGGTCAGCAAGGCGTTTCTTGCCTCCGGCGGTGATTTGCCGGCGGTGTATCGAGCGCTCGTCGAAGCACCGGAGGCATGGGCCGTGCCGTCTACCAAGATCAAGACTCCCTGGGAATGGCTGGTTTCAGCCATGCGCGGGCTGGATTATCCCGACCTTGGCAAAGCCAACGCCGCCAACCTGTTGAACCAGCTGGGCCAACCGGTCTGGCTGCCGCGTTCACCCGCCGGTTACGACGATATCGCGGGGAGCTGGCTGGCTCCCGATGCGCTGGTGCGGCGGGTGGAGGTTTCGCAAAGGCTGGCGGCAAGGGCGGACCGGTCGCTGAAACCGGAAGAGCTGGCGAACAACCTGCTCGGAAACGCGCTGACCGACAGCACGGCAACGGAAATCAACCGCGCCGAATCCGCCCAGACGGGCATCGCCCTTCTGCTTGTTTCACCTGATTTTCAACGGAGATGAGCATGACCAACCGCCGGGATTTTCTGCGTCTGGCCGCCATCGGGGCGGGATCGATGCTCGTGGCGCCGCGTATCGTCTTTGCCAATGTGGCGAGCGACCGCCGCTTCGTCTTCATCATCCAGCGCGGTGCGGCCGATGGCCTCAACATCGTCGTGCCCTATGCCGACCCTGCCTATGCGCAGCTGCGCGGCAGCCTTGCAATCCAGACGGCCGACGCCATCAAGCTCGACGGCATGTTCGCCCTGCATCCCGCACTCACCGGCATGGGCACGCTCTACGGCAACCGGCAGGCACTGTTCGTGCATGCCGTCGCCTCGCCCTACCGCGAGCGCTCGCACTTCGACGGCCAGAACGTCCTGGAGACCGGCGGCACCAGCCCCTACCAGATCCGGGATGGCTGGCTGAACCGGCTGGTGACGCTGCTGCCGAAATCGGCCGACAAGGCCATTGCCTTCGCCCCGACCATACCGGCTGCCCTGCGCGGCCCGGCGGATGTTACTTCCTATGCGCCCTCGACCCTGCCGGAAGCATCCGACGATCTCCTGCTGCGGGTGGCGCAGCTCTACGACCGGGACCAGCAGTTTCATCCGGTCTGGAGCGCGGCGATGGAGGCACGCGGCTTGTTTCACGACATGGAAACCCGCCAGAATCCCGCCACCGCAGGCAGAACCGCCGCCGAGGCGCTTGTGCGGCCTGACGGCCCGCGCATCGCCATGATCGAAACCAGCGGCTGGGATACCCATAGCGGCCAGGAGAACCGGCTCGCCAACCAGTTGAAGGCGCTCGATGCCATGATCGATGCCATGCGCGACGGGCTTGGCGACGTCTGGCAGCAGACGACCGTGCTGGTGGCTACCGAATTCGGCCGCACCGCCACCGCCAACGGCACCGGCGGGACCGACCATGGCACGGCGACGACCGCGCTCATCCTCGGCGGCGCGGTCAACGGCGGCCGCATCCTGGCCGACTGGCCGGGCCTTGCCCCGAACGCACTTTATGAAAACCGCGACCTGAAACCCACCATGGATCTCGACGCGCTGATCGCGGCGCTTGCCGCGGAAACTTTTGGTCTCGAACCCGAGCGCACCATGCAAACGCTCTTTCCGAACCGCCCCTTTGACCGGTCCCTGCAAGGGCTGATCAGAACGTGAACCACCAACCAACCCTTTGAAGAGGCTATCATGAGAACCATCCTGAGCATGATTACCGGCGGTCTTGTCGCCATTGCCACGCTTGCCGGAGCACAAAGCGCCAACGCCTTGCCGCTCCTGCCGGTACAGGGCGAACACCTGCAATCCCAGGCCGAGCCCGTCTACTGGCGGCACGGCTATTACGGCTGGCACGACGGCTATTACTACAATGGCCACCGCGGCTACGGCTATTACCGGCCGGGCTACCGCTTCTATCGCGGCTACTGGTTCCCGCTCGAAGCATTCGGGCCAAGAACCGTGATCATCGAACGCCCGGCTCCCATCATTGTTCATCGCCGGCCGATCGTGATCTACCGCTGAGACGCCAGACGTCGCCAGTCTCTGTCCATCCGGGGCGCCTTGACAGGCGCCCTGCAGTCCCTTAGTTATCAAGTCATCAGATGACTTTGGGACTTCCGCTCGATGCAGCCTGCCGCCCGCACCAATCTTGCCGATACGGCGATTGACAATATACGCGCCGAAATCGTCAGCAATCGCTGGCCGGTCGGCGACCGCATCCCCAACGAGGCTGCCCTCGCCGACATGCTCGGCGTCAGCCGCGGGACCGTGCGCGAAGCGGTGCGGGTTCTCGTCGCGCAGGGATTTCTCGAGACCAAGCAGGGCTCCGGCACCTATGTCCGCTCGATCATCAACCCGGACGAAAGCCTGTTGCGGATCAGGCGCACCGGCCTGCGCGACCAGGTCGAGGCGCGCTGCGCCCTGGAGGTCGAGGCAGCGCGGCTGGCGGCCCTGCGCCACACTCCGGAGGTCGTCGCCGACCTGCGCCAGCTGCTGGCCGATCGCGGCGAATACGCTGCGGCCCGGCACGATTACTATGTCGAGCACGATCTCGCGTTCCACAAGGCGGTGGTGGCCGCATCAAACAATCTGGCCCTCATCGAAGTCTATGAATTCTTCTCGGTTTCCACCCAGGAAGTCATCCGGGCCACGGTCACGGGCGAACTGCCCGAACCGGACATGGCGGCCCATGCGGCCATCATCGACGCGATTGAATCCGGCGATCCGGACAAGGCGGCATCCACCGCCCGCGCCTTCATGGCCCCCCTTCTCATCGAACTCGATCGGTTGCTCGCATCATGAACCAGCATCTTCCGCCTGAACACCCCAGCCGCCTGGCAGCGGATCTGAACATTGCCGCCGAACAGCTTGTCGATGCCGAGGTGGACAGCGTTCCCCAGCCGCGCGTGCCGGATTTCAAAACCCCTGGCGCGCAGATCCTGTTCGGCCTCAGCCTCGTTCTCATCGCCTACAATCTGCGCCCGGTCTTCTCCAGCGCGTCGGTGCTTTTGCCGGAAATCATCGCCCAGACCGGACTGTCATCCTTCGGCGCGGGCGTGCTCACCACACTGCCGGTGCTCTGCCTTGGCCTGTTTGCCCCGCTGGCGCCGCGTCTCGCCCAGCGCATCGGCGCGGAGCGTACGCTCCTCGGCGTTCTCCTTTTGCTGGCGCTCGGCACTGCCCTGCGCGGGCTTCAATCCCTGCCGCTGCTGTTCATCGGCACGGCGCTGGCGGGCGGCTGCATCGCCATCGGCAATGTCCTGCTGCCCGGTCTGGTGAAGCGCGATTTCGCCAGCCGCACCGGCATGATGACCGGCCTCTACACCATGGCGCTGTGCGCGGGTGCGGCCAGTGCCGCCGGCCTGACCCTGCCGGTGCAGAAGATGCTGGGCGGATCATGGTCGCTGGCGCTCAGCGCCTGGGCCTTGCCGGCGCTGGTTGTCACCGCGATCTGGCTGCCGCAGGCCCTCGCCCGCAAGGTCCGCACCAAACATGCGGGCTTCAAGGTGATCGGCCTCTGGAACGACCGTCTGGCATGGCAGGTCACCCTGTTCATGGGCCTGCAGTCGGCACTCGCCTACTGCGTCTTCGGCTGGCTGGCGCCCATCCTGCGCGATCGCGGCCTTGATGGGACGACCGCCGGTGTCGTGGTTTCCGTGTCGGTCATGGCGCAGGTCTTCACCTGCCTGCTCGTGCCGTCGATTGCCGTGCGTTGCCGCAATCAGAGCCTCATCAATGTGGCGCTGGTCACGATTGCCGTTGCCGGCCTGCTCGGCCTGCTGTTTGCGCCGCTCTCCACGGTCTGGCTGTGGGCGGTCGTCCAGGGCATCGGCCAGGGCGGGCTCATTGCCATCGCCATGACCATGATCGTGCTGCGCTCGCCCGACTCGCATGTCGCCTCGCATCTCTCCGGCATGGCCCAATGCGTCGGCTACATGCTCGCCGCCATCGGTCCGCTGCTTGTCGGCCTGATCCACAGCGTCACGGAAAGCTATGCGGCAACCGCCATCCTGTTTGTGCTGCTCGGCATTGGCGTTGCCATTTTCGGCTGGGGTGCCGGCCGCGCCCTGCAGGTGCGGGCCCGGACCATCACCCTGTGAACGACAGCTAACGGCAGCATTCATCGCCGGTTCAGCCGGCGGGCTCTATATCTGTGCTCAACGAATTAACGTTGAGGACCGCATGATGAAAAAGATACTCGCTGCTCTTCTGGTTGCTGCCGTTTCGATCAGCGCAATCAGCCTCCAATCGGCTCCGGCTCAGGCTGGTGACTACTATTCTTCCTACGATGATGGCGGCTGGTCCGGCGAGCGCTCCTATCGCGACAGCTATTACCGCGACCGCGGCGATGACTACTATCGCGAACGGGATTACTACCGCAACCGGGACTATCGGTCCGAGCGTTCCGACCGTCACAAGAACCGCGACACGGCCATCATTGCCGGTGTTGCCGGACTGGCGCTCGGTGCCGTGATCATCGGATCGCTTGCCAAGCAGAATCAGAACCGCGCGCCGGTCTATGACCGCCCGGCAAGCCGCGACCGCCTGGTCTACGATCCGAACTACTAAATGAGTCATCATAAAAACAAGGCGCGGCCCGCTTTTTCAGCGGGCCGCGCTTTTTGTATTCCGCGACCGGAAAACTAGGCCTCGATATCGACGTCCTTGGTTTCCTTGCCGATGATCAGCGCTATCAATGTCAGCACGGCCATGGCCGAGAGGTAGACGCCAACCCAGAACGGGCTGCCGCCGCCGAGCTTCCACAAGGCAATCGCTATGAAGGGGGCAACCGCGGCGCCGAGGATCGACGAGACATTGTAGGAAATGCCCGATCCGGTATAGCGCATGCTCACCGGGAACAGTTCCGGCAGCAGGGCGCCCATCGGACCAAACGTCATTCCCATCAGGGTGAAGCCGAGGATCAGCCAGGCCATGACGCCAACATTGCCCAGAGACAGCATCGGCACCCACAGGAGGCCGAACACGATAATGGCGAGCGTCACCCAGATCAGTGTCTTGCGGCGGCCCCAGCGGTCCGCCCATGGTCCGGACACCAGGGTGAAGATGCCGAAGAACACCACGCCGACAATCATCATCAGGACGAAGGTCGTGTAGTCATAGCCGAGACCCGCAATCGGTCCGGCCGCGGCGGCGCGGCCATAGCTGAGCGAGAACGTGGTCATCAGGTAGAACAGCACATAGGTGGCAAGCATGTAGAATGTGCCGAGCACGAGCTGCTTCCAATGCGACTGGAACACGGACACCAGCGGCACCTTCTTGATCTCGCCTTTGCTGACGGTTTTCTCGAAGGCGGTGCTTTCGACCAGGTTGAGCCGGACCCACAGGCCGACGATCACCATGACGGCGGAAAACAGGAACGGAATGCGCCAGCCCCAGTCGAGGAATGCGAGGGAGGGCCGCGACGGATCATCCGACGGCAGGATGGCGGCGATGATCAGGAACAGGCCATTGGCGATGATGAAGCCGATGGGCGCACCCAGTTGCGGAAACGTGCCAAAGATCGCGCGCTTTCCCTCGGGTGCGTTCTCGGTGGCGACCAGCGCCGCACCGCTCCATTCACCGCCGAGCGCAAAACCCTGCGCCAGCCGCAGCACGACCAGCATGGCCGGGGCAAACCAGCCCACCGTTGCGAAGGTCGGCAGGACGCCGATGAGGAAGGTAGCGATACCCATGGTCAGAAGCGCGCCGACCAGCGTGATCTTGCGGCCGCGCTTGTCGCCGAGATGGCCAAAGAAGATCGCACCGAGCGGGCGCGCCACCATGGCGGCGCCGAAAATGGCGAAGGACGACAACAGAGCCGTCGTTTCGTTGCCCGGCGGAAAGAACAGATGCGGGAAAACCAGCACCGCGGCGGTCGCATAGACGTAGAAATCGTAGAATTCGATGGTGGTGCCAATCAGGCTGGCCAGAATGACGCGGGACCGCGAATTGGCGGGCGCCTTGATGGACAGCTGTGCTGTGGATACGGACATTGATTTTACTCCCTGACGGCTGAGGCGGCTGCCCCAACGCGAATGCCGGCAGATCACATCAGTCGGAAGAGAAATGGATCATGAAAAGATAGGTGGGCAGCGAGACGATTATACCCGTCGCCGGGCCAGTTCAAGAAATTTAAAGCCGTTCGCGATGCTTCATGTGAAGTTTAATATCGCGCAATGCCCGTCAAACGTTCAAAACCAAAAAAGCGGGGCGCATTCAGGCGAACAGCAACACACCGAAACCCGCCCCGATGACGAGGCACAGCGGGCCGTAATAGCGGCGGTCCAGTGTCAGGAAGGGCTCCTCGGCCTGCCGGTTGCGGAAAAACGCAGTGAAGCTGAGGCCGCCGCGCGCAAGGAATATGACCGTCAGCACCAGCATGCCGAGACGGAGCAGCGAGGCCGGCAACAGCGCCGGAATGATGGACAACTGCATCGGGGCGAGAACACCGGCGGTGAAGATCAGGACGGCAACGACAACGGTCACCCCGCGTGACGGCATTGTGGAAATCCCCTTCGACCCGACCACGGTCCGAGCCAGGGACAGTTGATCGCGCGCCGGCCACAAACCGCCGAACCCCCAGTAGAGATGCAGCGCCGCGACGATGGTCAGCGCGATGAACACGAGCCATGCCAGAGTGTGCATCATCGCCTGCCCGCCCGGACGTGGAGCGTGACCGGGGACACGATTGCAGCGGTGGCAGTGCATTTGCTCATGATACGTCCTTCAATCCAGTCGACCATACGGTGGCGTATATAAACATTGCCGCTTGCCCTGGTCAATACGGCAGCGTATGGAATGGCAATGCCGACCCGAAAGACCCTCTCAGCCGAAGACTGGATCAGCGCCGCCTTCCGCGCCCTGAGCCAGGGCGGCGCGCAGGCGATCCGAGCCGAGGCGATTGCCCGCGATCTCAAGGTCAGCAAGGGCTCGTTCTACTGGCATTTCAGGGATGTGCCGGCACTGAAGGCGCAGATGCTGGCGCACTGGCAGCATCTGGCGACCGATGCCATCATCAGCGATGTCGAAGCCATCGGGACAACGCCCCGGGAGCAACTGCAGGCACTGGTGATCGAGGCAACCGGCGTGCCAAGTTCGGCCTATGGCGGCGACCGGACGGAAAGCGCCATCCGCGAATGGGCCCGCCATGATGCCACGACTGCGGCAATCCTCAAATCGGTGGATGAACGGCGCCTGGCCTATCTTGTGCAGCTTTTCCGGACGTGCGGCCAGTCCGCAGACCGGAGCGGAACAAATGCCCGGATTCTCTACGGCGCGCTGATCGGCCTGGAAATTCTGGCATCGCAGGGCCTCGCCGATGTCCGGGCGAACATGCTTGAACTGCTTGGATATCTTCTGGGGGAAAATCCCGCGGGCAGGACTTCGCGGGGGTAGTCTAGAGCGAGCAGCCGACCAAACGGGATCGGATGGGGTGCAGCGCTGTCTGCACATCCAATCCCGTTTCAGCTGTCGTTTGTCCTGAAGGCTCAGACCATGCCGAGGGCGTTCATGTACAGCTCGAGGATCGCTTCCTCTTCCTTGCGCTCGTTCGCATCCTTCTTGCGCAGGCGGACGATCGTGCGGATGATCTTGGTGTCGTAGCCGCGGCCCTTGGCTTCCGCCATCACTTCCTTGATGTCGTCCTGAAGCGTGGTCTTTTCTTCCTCAAGGCGCTCGATGCGCTCGATGAACTGCCGCAATTCCGCAGCCGCAACACCTTCGACACCGCCCTGTGGCGCTACATCATCCATGCTCATATCTTGCTCCGTAAAAATTGATTGTGCGACTCGCGAATGCCGCCTCTGCGGTTCCGATGCCCGACCACAGCGCAATGAGTCAAGACAATAGAGTCGGGAGCAGGGCGGTTTCGGCCGCCGCTGCGGCGTGGTTCGTCAATGCGAAGGCTTATTGACCTCAAAGGCGGCCTTCTGCGCATCGCTGGCCTCGCGCTGGTGCTTGGCCTGCCATTCCGCGTAGGGTTCGCCATAGATAATCTCACGCGATTCATCCTTTGACAGGGGCACGCCCGCCGCATCCGCCGCTTCCCGATACCAGTTGGACAGGCAGTTGCGGCAGAAACCGGCCAGATTCATCAGGTCGATGTTCTGCACGTCGCTGCGCGCGCGCAGATGCTCCAGCAGCCGCCGGAACGCGGCGGCTTCAAGGGCGATACGCTGTTCTTCGCTGACATTGCTCATGATCAAACCTCTTCCAGTGGGCCGGTGCGCGAGCCGTATTGCCTGATAACATGTATATCGGGATCGGCGTTGATCGCGTCAAGGATCGGGGCAAGCCGGTCTGCCCATTCATCGACACCCTTCTCGTCGGCGATCAGATCCTGCCGCACCTCGATCAGCGCATGGGCAAGCCCCGGCACGATGCAATGCTTGAACATCGTGTCATTGCGCAGCGCGCCGTCATAGGGTTCGTTGTCACCGACCACCAGTTGCGGATCGGCTTCCAGGGCTTTTATGAGCGGCAGAACCGCGCGCGGATCGCTATCCCAGAGAATGCCCGCATGCCATGGCCGCGGCGTCGTTTTCCAGAAGGCGGTGAAGGAATGGATGGAAATGACCAGCGGCGCCTTGCCGCTCGCCCCGGCAACCGCCTGGATCATGTCCGAAACAGCCGTGTGATAGGGGCGATAGAAATCATTCACGCGTCTTTGATGCTCGGCGTCCGGCATCGGGTTGTTTCCCGGAATGATCGCTCCGTCGGAGAGGCGCATGATCAGGGTGGGATCGTCTTCGCCGCGGTTCGGATCGATCAGCAGGCGGGAAAACCCGCCCAGCACAGCCGGAACACCGAGCATTGCCGCCAGTTTGCGCGTCAACGGCTCGACGCCGATATCATAGGCGATATGCCGTTCGAACTGCTGCGGCGGCAGCCCGAGGGAGCCGTATTCCTCCGGCAGATCCCGGTGGGCATGATCGGCCAGAAGCACCAGTCCTCTGTCATTGCTGCCATGGACGAGATGAAAGGGGGAAAACGGCATTGGAACGTTCTCTTGCGCGATTATTCGGGAGAATTTTTTGTGTTTCATGCCCTGATCGGGAATGCAACCATCAATCTTTTGTCACAGGTCAGCAGGAACGGCATGTTCCGCCCATTAGCGCGTTGACAATGCATGTGAAACTGCGGAAAAGGAGTCTAAGACGGACGGAGGCAATATTGCGCAGGGGCATCATTTTCCGCGCTGACCAGCATCAGCGGACGCGATGGAGCAGCTTTCTAGCGGCTTTTTTATTCATTTTCGCAGCAGGCAGTGTCTTTGCGCCGGATGAGGCCCATGCGGATTTCCGCGTGTGCAACACCACGCAAAATCTGGTGGGCGTTGCGCTTGGCTACCGGGCGAAGACCGGCTGGATCACCGAGGGCTGGTGGCATGTCAACGCATCCTCCTGCACCACGCTGGTCGTCGGTCCGCTGACGTCGCGCTATTATTACCTCTATGCCGAGGACGCCCAGAGCGGCGGCCGCTGGGATGGCAAGGTCAACATGTGCGTGGCGGAAAACCAATTCAAGATTACCGGTATCAATGATTGTTTTGCACGCGGGTTTCAGCGGGCGGGATTTCAGGAGTATGATACCGGCGAACAATCAAGCTGGATGGTCCAGCTTACGGAAGAAAATCCTCCCTCAGCTCCAATTGTAACGGATACCCCTCCTCGATGAGACGCCGCCGTAAGGTCAAAATCCTCGCCACACTGGGTCCCGCTTCATCCGACGAAGCGATGATTCGCAAATTGTTCGAAGCCGGTGCCGACGTGTTCCGCATCAACATGAGCCATGCCAGCCATGATCTCATGCGCGAACTCGTGCGCCGCCTGCGCAATGTCGAAAAGGAAGTGGGCCGCCCGATCGGCATTCTCGCCGATCTGCAGGGACCAAAGCTGCGCGTCGGCAAGTTCGCCGAGGGCAAGGTCGACCTCGTTCCCGGCCAGATCTTCACCCTCGACAACAATGAAGCGCTGGGCGACAACACCCGCGTGTTCCTGCCGCATCCGGAAATTCTCGAAGCCGTCGAAGCGGGCCACCGCCTGCTGATCGATGACGGCAAGCTGGCGCTGGTCGCCGAATCGTCCGATGGCAAGTCGATCACCTGCCGCGTCGTGTCCGGCACCAAGATTTCCGACAAGAAGGGCGTCAGCCTGCCCGATACCACGCTGGGCGTCGGCGCCCTGACGGAAAAGGACCGCCGCGATCTCGATGCCGTGCTGCAGGAAGAGGTCGACTGGGTGGCCCTGTCGTTTATCCAGCGGCCGGAGGATCTTGCCGAAGTGCGCAAGATCTCGCGCGGCCGCGTTGCCCTGCTCTCGAAGATCGAGAAGCCGCAGGCCGTCACCCGTCTTGCTGAGATCATCGAGCTCTCCGATGCGCTGATGGTTGCCCGTGGCGATCTTGGCGTTGAAATGCCGCTGGAATCCGTTCCCGGCATCCAGAAACAGATCATCCGCGCCTGCCGCCGCGCCGGCAAGCCGGTCGTCGTCGCCACGCAGATGCTGGAATCGATGATCACCGCGCCGGTCCCGACCCGCGCCGAAGTGTCCGACGTGGCAACGGCCGTGTTCGAAGGCGCCGATGCCGTGATGCTATCGGCCGAATCGGCCGCCGGTGACTACCCGGTCGAAGCGGTCTCCACCATGGCCCGCATCGCCGAAGAGGTCGAACGCGACCCGAACTATCCCGGCATCATCCATGCGCAGCGCCCCGAGCCGAACGCCACCGGCGCGGACGCCATTTCGCTTGCCGCCCGGCAGATCGCCGAAACGCTCAACCTGTCCGCCATCGTCACCTATACGGCATCGGGCACCACGGGCCTGCGCGCAGCGCGTGAACGGCCATTGCTGCCGATCATCGCCCTGTCGCCGGTTGTCGAGACGGCACGCAAGCTCTCGCTCGTCTGGGGCCTGCACTGCGTTGTCACGGAAGATGCAACGGACCTTGACGACATGGTCGACCGCGCCTGCCACATCGCCTATCAGGAAGAATTCGGCAATCCGGGTGACCGCATCATCATCTCGGCCGGTGTGCCGCTGCGCACGCCAGGCTCGACCAACATGCTGCGCATTGCCTATATCGGCTCGGATGGGCTGACAGGGATCTGAAAAAGATCATTCGGGTTGGCGGTGATCAGCCGCCGGCCCGGAAACACCGAAAAAATCAGGTACGCTGACCCGTCAGGTCCTCGGCCAATTGGCCCGCCTGCTTCTGCGCCTCCCGCATCATCGGATAGACCGCAAGAACCTGCTCGAAGGCATGCAGGGCGCCTTCCTTGTTGCCGGTATCCTTCAGGATGGCCGCCAGCCCCGCCAGCGCCCCGAAATGACGCGGCTCCAGCGACAGCGTCTTCTGGATATCGGCCATCGACCGCCCGTAATCATTCATCAGGAAATTGACCGTGGCACGCCGGTTCCAGCCCTCGGCAAAATCCGGTTTCATCACGGTGACCTGATCGAGAAAATCCAGCGCGACGGCATATTTCTTTTCCGTCATGGCGAGGGCCGCCCACTGCATCATCAGATCGACGGTCGCACTGCCGGAATTCTGCCACTGCGCCTGGATCTGTTCGGCGATGCGGGTGGCTTTGGCTTCATTGCGCTCGCGCTTCAGGGCAAAGAACAGCTCATCGAGGCGGGCGGCGCGCTTTTCGGCCAGGGTCTTGCCCGGCAGCGCGGTTGCCTGCGGTGCAGCCGCAGGGACGTCAGTCCCGGACGTCTCCTGCGCCAGTGCCAGCGCCGGCGACATCATCAGGACAGATCCGATAAAAAACGCAAAAACATTCCGCATGATACGGATCGTAGCCCGTATCAGCGAAACGTCAAATGCAAATAACCGTGAAACGGTAAATCAGCCCTGGCGCGCTTTGAAACGCGGCGCAGTCTTGTTGATGATGTAGATGCGGCCCTTGCGGCGCACCAGCTGATTGTCACGATGACGGCCTTTGAGAGCCTTGAGCGAATTCTTGATCTTCATTTCAGCACCGGTATCTTTACGCCCGAAACCGGGCACCAATAATAAAGCGCGCCTCTGGAGCGCGCCGGAAACACGTTGCGGGGAAATAGCCAAGGATTGCCCCGATTGTCAACTCCCGACTCATGATTCATATGGCGATTCATGCATCGGGAGTGAATTTATTTGCCCCTACAGCCGCTTTGTAATGCGCGTGACGTGGCCCATCTTGCGGCCGGGACGTGCATCGGCCTTGCCGTAGAGATGCACGACAGCCCCGCTTTCCGCCAGAATCGCCGGCAGTTTGGCCACGTCGTCACCGATGAGATTTTCCATCACGCAATCGGAATGGCGCCGCGTATCGCCCAACGGCAGCCCGGCAACCGCACGGATATGCTGTTCGAACTGCGAGACCGCGCAGGCGGCTTCCGTCCAGTGACCCGAATTGTGCACGCGCGGGGCAAATTCATTGGCCAGCAGTGTCCCGTTGGCCAGCACGAAGAACTCCATGCCGAGAACACCGACATAATTGAGAGCCTCGAGCAGCTTGCGCGCCGAATCGGCCGCAAGGCCTGCAATCGTCGACGATACGGATACCGGCACGGTCGAGGTCGCCAGGATACCGTCCCTGTGCACATTCTCTGCAATGTCGTAGATGCGGATATTGCCTGCCTCGTCGCGCGCTGCGATCACCGAAATCTCGCGGGTGAAATCGACCAGACCTTCCAGAATGGCCGGGACGCTGCCGATGGCGGCAAAGCCCGCCTTGGCATCTTCGCCCTTGGCGCCGGAAAACTTGACCTGGCCCTTGCCGTCATAGCCGAAGCGGCGGGTCTTGAGGATACCCTTGCCCTCGAAGGCGAGAAGCGCTGCTTCCAGATCGCCCTCATTCTCGACAATGCGCCATTGCGCTGTCGGGATGCCGGCCTTGTTGAGGAAGCGCTTTTCGGTCACCCGGTCCTGCGATACTTTCAGCGCCTCGGGCGGCGGAAAGACCGGCGTGCTTTCATTCAATGTCTCGGCCGCATCGACTGGCACATTTTCGAATTCGTAGGTGATGACATCGCTCAGCTCAGCCAGGCGCTCCAGCGCATCGGGATCGTCATAGGCCGCCACGATCTGTTCATTGGCAACCTGCGCGGCCGGACAGTCCGCCTGCGGTTCGAGAATGACGGTGCGATAGCCGATACGCGCCGCTGCCATGGCAAGCATGCGGCCGAGCTGTCCCCCGCCGATAATGCCGATAGTCGATCCTGCTGCAATCATCTCATGCCTCGTCAGATGGCCGTTCGGCGACCTTTTCGCTCTGCGCCGTGCGCCAGTCGTCAAGCCGTTTTGCCAGTGCGGCATCGTTCAGTGCCAGAACAGCCGCGGCCAAAAGAGCGGCATTGACCGCACCGGCACGGCCGATCGCCAGGGTGCCGACGGGAATGCCGGCCGGCATCTGGACAATGGACAGGAGGGAATCCTGCCCGGAGAGAGCTTTCGATTCCACCGGCACGCCGAACACCGGCAGCGGCGTCATGGAAGCGGCCATCCCGGGAAGATGGGCGGCACCGCCGGCACCGGCGATCACAACCTTGAGACCGGCATCGCGCGCGCCCTTGGCAAAAGCAACCAGGCGGTCCGGCGTGCGGTGGGCGGAAACGATGCGGTCATCGTGGGAAATGCCGAGCGCATCAAGCGTCTCGGCGGCGTGGCGCATGGTTGCCCAATCGGACTGGCTACCCATGATGATTGCGACGTCAGCGCGTTTATCGGCCATTGAACATCCTCTGATCAGCGGAGCGTGCAGGGATTAACGGAAAAGTGGGGACGCTGCAAGTTATCGGCAGCCCGCCGGTCACAAGCTGTTGAAAATCAGGCAATAATGTCCGGGATGATCTTGTCTTCAAGCTCGATGAGCTTGTCTTTGATGATGAGCTTCTTCTTTTTCATCCGCTGGATTCGAAGCTGGTCACAACCAACCTGGATCATCGCTTGTATGGCGGCATCAAAATCCAGATGCTCCTGTTTCAATCGTGCGACTGCCAATCGAATGTCAGCCTGATCCTGGTCGGACATGCAGTGATTCCCGGTATTTTGCTTTAGAAGAATCCAATGTCTGGTCCGGCGTTCGAGAATACCGGATCAGCACGTGGCAATACCATATTTTACATGACAAGAAAATCCTACGAAACAAATTCGACAATTGCTTCAAGTGGTGGCAGAGTGTCACGGCTCTGTCATAATCTCGCCCTTTGGCCGGCAGAGCATGAACGAGTAGGAAACCAACCAAGGGAGAAGCCGGATGGCCATTGAGTCTCATCTTGAAACGCTTGAACGTAAGCATGGTGCACTCGAGAAGGAAATCTCCGAAGCGCTGGCAAGTCCTGCCACCGACGACCTGAAGATTACCGATATGAAACGTCGCAAGCTCATGCTGAAAGAGCAAATCGAAAAACTGAGATCGACCGCCACGCGCCATTAGAGCCTTTGGCCGACAGAAGAAGAATTTCAGCCGGTTGCCGGAGAGGCGGCTGGGCTGGCACTAAAACAAAAACCCGGTCTGCGACCGGGTTTTTTTATTGGCCGGACGCCATGCGGCCATCATTCGCTCCAGAACTGATCCAGCCATAAATTCAGGTGAAAGAAGCCGCTGTCGTCGACGGCATAAATCCGGCGTGTCCCCTCGGACTTGACCTTGACCAGTTGCGCATCCAGCAGCGCCTTCAGGTGCTGGGATACCGCCGGGCGTGAAATGGGCAGGCCAAGCGCCAGTTCATTCACGGTCTTGGGACCGCGCCGCAACTCTTCCAGCAGATAGCGGCGGTTCGGATCGGAAATGGCGGCAAATGCGTCGGTTTCGGCCATGCCGAATAGTCGTTTTAAACTGCCGTCAATGTCAACGCATTTTGTACGAAAAACCTTGCGAACCTCAGTCCGGCTGGGCTTCCGCCCGGGGATCGAGCTTGATGCCCTCGGGTGTTGCCCGCTCCGAGGGAACGGTCTGGAAATTGTCCCGCATCGCAATCGGCATGGCTGCCCGCATGCGCGAGCGGATAATGGCGTGGGTCATGATCGAGACATGTGCCAGCGCCGTGATCGCAAACAGGCCTTCGGGCGCAACATATTCCATGGCCCAGGCCCCGAGGATCGGCCCGACCATGGTGCCGAAGCCATAGAGCAGCAGCAGGCCGCCGGTTACCTTGACGAAATTCTGCGAGTCCGAATAGTCGTTGGCATGGGCCACGGCCACCGGATAGAGCGTATAGGCCAGTCCGCCATAGATCGCCGTCATGAACAGGATGACCGTTGCCTGACGCGAGCCGATCAGGAAAATCAGGATGCCGATGATCGCCGCGGCACCGGCGACGAACGCCAGGACATAGCGCCGGTCGGTACGGTCGGACATGCGGCCCACCGGAATCTGCATCAGGGCACCGCCCATGACGGAGGCACTCATCATCAGGGCGATCTCGGTCGTCGTGATGCCTGTTGCCGCGCCGTAGACGGCGCCCAGCGTGCCGAACGCGCCATTGGCAACGCCGATCAGCATGCAGCCGACGAAGGCAACCGGCGAATTGCGGTAGAGCGCCTTGAGGTCGAGCTGCACTTCCGTCAGCGGTTTCGGGCTGCTGGCGGTGGAAATGGCCGTCGGAATCAGCGCCAGGCAGAACAGGATGCCGGTCAGCATGAAAAAGGTACCGTTGTGCACGTCGCCGAAGCCGATCATCATCTGGCCCGCCGTGATGGAGGCAAAGTTCACCACCATGTAGAGGCCGAAGATCTGACCGCGATTGGCATTGGTCGCCCGCTCGTTCAGCCAGCTTTCGATCACCATGTAGGCGCCGGCCATGGCAAAGCCGGTCAGCGCCCGCAGCGCAATCCAGGCCGTGGCATGCACCAGAATACCGGTCATCAGCGCGACAATGGCGGCAATGGCGGCAAAGGCGCTGAATGCCCGGACGTGGCCGACGCGGCGCACCAGGCGCGGCGCCAGCAGGCAGGCGGTTATGAACCCGCCGGCCCAGGCGGTACCGAGAAGACCGAGGGACGTGGTGGAAAAACCTTCCGCCCCGCCGCGCAGCGGCAGCAGGAGCCCGTGCAGGCCCGAGGCCATGACCAGGAATGACGTGCCACACAAGAGGGCAAAGACCTGTACGAACGAACGGAACACAGCGATACCCCAATGCTTGGACGGATGCCGGCAACAAGCCGGTACAGGCCCGTCTCGATCAGCAATGCGGAGACATCATGACATCCGCATCATTTACGTTCCGTTTCAGCGAAAAAGTGCTTCCGCCGCCAGCTTGCTGCTGCCCTTGCGCGTGCGCTCTTCCTCAAGCCGGGTGATTTCCGCCCGCAGGATGCCGATGCGCTCGTCCAGCTCGGCGACGGAAAGCAGAGAAAGTTCCTGCCCGATCTCGTGGGCAACCCTGCGTTTCGGTTCCTCGTCGAAAAGTGACATCATGTCCTCCACTTGCCGCTTTGTGCTGAAAGGATACAGTCCACCCGCTTCGAATTGCAAATCATTCAAGCGAATCAACTGAAGGAGCTACCCATGGCCAGTAAAATTCCGACGACGATGACCGCGGTCGAGATCACCCAGCCGGGCGGTCCGCTGGTCCTCAAGCCGGGAAAGCGCGGCGTTCCGGAAGCAGGGCCGAACGAACTTCTGGTTCAGGTGCATGCGGCCGGCGTCAACCGGCCTGACGTGCTGCAGCGCCAAGGTCATTATCCGCCGCCATCAGGCACATCGGACATTCCCGGCCTTGAAATTGCCGGCGATGTCGTTGCCGTGGGCAGCGGTGTCACGCGCTTCCGCGTGGGCGACCGGGTGACGGCACTGGTGGCAGGCGGCGGCTATGCCCAGTATTGCACCGTGCACGAGACCACGGCCCTGCCGATCCCGGCGGGATACGGGTTCATCGAAGCCGCCGCCCTGCCCGAGACCTTTTTCACCGTCTGGCACAATGTGTTCGAACGCGGCGGCCTGAAGAGCGGCGAGACATTCCTCGTGCATGGCGGCACATCCGGCATCGGCACCACGGCGATCCAGCTTGCCAGCGCGTTCGGCGCCTATGTCATCACCACGGCCGGTTCCGACGACAAATGCGAAGCCTGCCTGAAACTTGGCGCCGACCGGGCGATCAACTACCGCACGCACGATTTTGTCGAGGCGGTGAAGGAGGCCACCGGCGGCAAGGGCGTCAACCTGACGCTCGATATGGTCGGCGGCGATTATACCGGGCGCAATTACGACGCTGCCGCCATCGACGGGCGGATCGTGCAGATTGCCCATCTCAATGGCGCGAAGGTCACGGTCGACATATCCAAAATCATGATCAAGCGGCTGACCCATACGGGATCGACCCTGCGGGCACGGCCGGTCGAGTTCAAGGCCGGTATTGCGCGGGAACTGGAGCTGAAAGTCTGGCCTCTCCTGGTGCAGCGCCGCGTCGCCCCGGTCATCGACATGGTCTATCCGTTCCACGAGGCGTGGCGGGCGCATGAGCGCATGGAAGAAGGCAAGCATGTCGGCAAGATCGTCCTCGACGTCAGCTGACAAGCGTCAAGCAAAAGGCCACGCAGCAAGCGCGGCCTCCTGCAAACGTTGCGGACGGCTCAGTTTGCCGTGCTGACCTTGCCGATGCCGAAGAACAGCGTTTCGCCGGATGACCCGTCGACGCCGTCATTGTCGGTGACCGCATAGCCGTTGCCGGCGACGTCGACGGTAAAGCCTTCCAGCTTGTCGACGACATAACCATTCGTGCTCTTCAGATCGGCGATGAAGTCGCGTGCCAGCGTCTTCTCGACAACCGGCAGCTTTTCGCCGAGCTTTGCCGGTTTGAGGCCGTCCAGCGCCACGCGATAGAGCTTTTTGTTGACCGCCTTGTCGCCGATCAGATTGTCGCGTTCGACAATGTAGAGCTGGCCGTCATGGGCAGTGATTTCGGAAAGACCGACCCAGCCGTCACCGCTCTTCTTGTCCAGCGGATAGGAGACGGCACCCCAGCTCTTGTCCTTGATGTTGTAGCTCAGGAGCTTGACGAAGCCTTTTTCGTCATCCTTCCATTCCCGCTGCACGGCCATCCACAGAACGGTGGCATCGCCTTCGCCGACGCGGGTGATCCCTTCCAGCCCGAAACGGGTCTGATGCGGCAGCAGCTCTTCGGGAAGCGCGATTTCCTTCTTGATCTCGCCCTTCTCGTTGACGTTGAAGATCGCATGCGGCACCAGCTTGGACTGGTCGCCCTCATTGGCAAGCCAGAAGCCGCCCGCGCCATCGGTGGTGATGCCCTCGAGATCGAGCTTCTGGGCCGGCTGGCCGCCGCGCGTGACCACCAGTGCCCGCGTGATCTTCGCCGGCGTCTGCTTGGCATCGATGGTGAAGATGGTGGGCGCGACCGAATAGAACGAGTCCGAGACCGCATAGAGCTTGCCCGGTTCCTTCAGGTCTGCAACCAGGCCCGACAGGGCACCCCAGCCCAGCGGCGTGCCATCATCCTTCGATGCCGACACGATCTTCGGATAGGCCGGTTCCTGGTCCTTCAGCTCATAGATCATGACATGGGAGCGCGCGCCGCCATCCGCGACCAGATCGGATTCATTGGCGGTGACGAACAGATTGCGCGAGGGAATGGCAAGAATGCCTTCCGGGGCGATGCCCGATGGCAGGAGCTGCACGAATTCCGGGTCCTTGCCGGTATCCTTGTAGACGCCGACGACAGAAGCGCGCTCGCTGGCAACGAAGATGTAGTTGGTATCGCCGTACTGCGCGACTTCGGCGCCTTCGAGTTCCACGCCCTTCTTGTTGCGCTTGTCGGGATAGTGACCGGCTGCCGCAATCCTGTGTTCCAGCGAGGGGCCGGATTCATAGAGAACCTTGCCGTCGGTGGAGAAGATCGTGAAGCTGCGCGAACCGCCCTTGTAGTCGCCTTCATTGGCTGTGAGAATGCGGTCATCGCCCAGCCATTTCACGGTATCCGGCTCGCGCAGGACACCCTTCATGCTGCCGTCGAACTTCAGCGCGCCGTCGTTCTTGACGTCGATCTTGTCGAGATCGACCGTGCCGGCGGAGAAATGCGAGGTGATCTTGCCGCTGGCCGCATCGATGATCGCGATATGGTTGTTTTCCTGCAGGGTAACGGCGATCTGGTTGTTCGCGTTGATCGACACGAATTCCGGCTCGGCATCCTCCGGGGCGATGTCGGCGAGGCCGGTCAGAACGACGGTCCTCATGCTTGTGCAATCCGGAGCGCCGTTCTTCAGCGAGAAAATCTTGAGATCGCCGGAGGGAAGCTGCGGCAGTTCGCCATCATTGAGCTTCTCGTCGCGCTCGTTTTCGATGGCAACGGCGGCAATGGTCCTGTCGGGAGAGACGGCGACCGAGTCCGGCTGACCGCCGAGATCGCAGCTCGTCAGCACCGTGCGCGATGCAAGGTCGATCACGTCAAGCCGGCCGGAGGGATTCTTGTGATCCTTGGAGGTATTGACCGCAGCCAGCACCATGGCGCCGGCAACCGCAACGGAGGTCGGCTCACCTTCGACCTTCAGCAGGCCGGCGGCCTTGGGCCTGGCGGCATCGCTGATATCGATGAAGCCGATGGCGCCGTAGGGGCTGTCGGAATAGACCAGCGTCTTGCCGTCTTCCGAGGCCGTGATGATTTCCGACGATGTCGGCTTTGACTTGTCTGCATCCTTGGGCAGATTGTCAACAACCGGGAAGCTGGCGATCCGGTTGAAAACCGGTTCGGCGGCGGCTGGCAGGGCGACGGAAGCGACCAGGGCGGTCCACAGTCCGATGCAAAGGGTTTTGCGCGGCATTGTTGAATCTCCTCTTGTTTACAAGGGATCAGTTGCCCGCGGGCGTTGCAGCGGCATGACAAATTCATGACAGTTTGGTGAAACCGGTAATTGCATTCGGTTGCGACGAAAACCGATTCTTGCCCAATCGAGAATTTACCGCTATATAACGCCTCGAATTCCCGGAAATTGTGGTTGAACCCACGTCCCGCCTCACCGGAGCGGACGAACGAGAGGACTATATTCAATGGCCACCCAGCTTCTCATGCCAAAGGCAACGGCCGTCTGGCTTGTCGACAACACCGCTCTGTCTTTTGACCAGATTGCCGCCTTCTGCAAACTGCACCCGCTTGAGGTGAAAGCGATTGCCGACGGTGAATCGGCCCAGGGCATCAAGGGACTGGATCCGCTGATGACCGGCCAGCTGTCGCGTGAGGAAATCGCCAGGGGCGAAGCCGACATCAATCACAAATTGAAGATTCTTGAGCCGAAGGTGCGCGTGCCCGAAGCCAAGCGCAAAGGACCGCGCTACACGCCGCTGTCCAAGCGCCAGGATCGTCCCAACGCCATCCTGTGGCTGGTGCGCAACCATCCGGAACTGAAGGATGCGCAGGTTTCGCGCCTCATCGGCACGACGAAGTCGACCATCGAGCAGATCCGCAACCGCACCCACTGGAATTCCAACAATCTCCAGCCGATGGACCCGGTCACCCTCGGCCTGTGCTCGCAGATCGACCTTGACCTCGAGGTCGAGCGTTCTTCCCGCAACCGCCCGGTCCAGCCCGGCGAAGGCGGCGATACATTGCTGCCGGCGTCGGCCACGGAAAACCTGGATATCCAGCCAGCCGTCCGCGAAGAGGACGAAGAGCTCGATGCGGACAAGGTTTTCGCCAAGCTTTCCTCGCTCAAGGGCCGCAATACGGACGAAGACGAGGAAGAATAAGCCATTTGATTGCCTTGACGGGTAGTCCCTGAATCGAGAAAGCTCCTCCTCCGGTGGAGCTTTTTTCTTTTACGGGAGATACAGCCTTGCTGCCGACATTCGAGACGGAACGGCTTTTCCTGCGCCCGCGCACCATGGCTGATCTGGAAGACTGCATGGCCATGGATCGCGATCCGGAGGTGACCCGGTTCATACCGGGGCCCTGGACGAATCCCGATGCGCATCGCCGTTTCATCACCGCGCGCATGGAGGCGGATTTCGGCCCGGATCTCGGTTATTGGTCGATCTTTGCGCGCGACAAGCCGCAACGGTTTCTCGGCTGGGTCCTATTGATCCCGGACGATGCGGTGGGGCCGGACATTGAAATCGGCTGGCGGCTCAATCGCCACGCCTGGGGCAAGGGCTATGCGACGGAAGCTGCCCGGCCGCTCGTCGTGCACGCCTTCGGGCAGGCTGGCATCAAGCGCATCGTTGCCGCAATCCATCCGGACAATGCGGCGTCCATTCGTGTGGCGCAAAAGATCGGCCTCACAGCCACGCACGACGGCGCCCCATACAGATACTTTGCCTTGAACCGGGAGGATTTTGCCGCCTCGCTCATGACGGGCCAGACAGCTGGTTAAGACGCCTTCTTGGCATCGGGCGCTTCGCTGAGTTCCATCCGCCGGTAGAAATCGGCCAGCGTCTTGCCGCGCTCCTGCCGGAAGATGCGCTGGGCCTTCTCGGCCCTGGTGATCCGGTCGATGCGGAATGTGCGGAAATCATTGCGCAATTCGCACCAGCTGATCACGGTCCAGACCTTGCCCCAGAACCACAGTCCGAGCGGCCTGATGTCCCGCATGCTTTCCTTGCCGTCCATGTCCTTGTAGGCCACGGACAGCACCTGGCACTGGTCCGCCGCATTCTCGGCAAGATCGATCATCGCCCGGTCATGGCTGCTGATATTGGTTCCGGACGAATGAATATGCGTGTTGGCAATGCGCGGCCGGTCATCCTTGGGCAGAACAGCCCCGATCTTGATGATGGCTTCTTCCGCTGCACGCGCCATGGAGGCGCCGCCCCAGGCCGTTATCAGCCGGGCGCCGGCAACCAGCGCGACCACCTCGTCGCGCGTGAACATCAGCGGCGGCAGGTCAAAGCCTTCCCGCAGGATATAGCCCACCCCCGCCTCGCCGTCGATCGGCACGCCGGTCGACTGGAGGTCGGCAATATCGCGATAGATGGTGCGCTCGGACACTTCGAGCTTTTCCGCCAGCTGGCGCGCGGTAACCAGCCGCCCGCCCCGGAGTTTCTGTACGATCTGAAAGAGACGATCTGCACGCCGCATGCTGCTTAATCCTTCAAGCCTGCCTGGTACTCGCGCGCAATAAAGCTGCGCATCCCGGCAATCTGTTCCGCCTGCTCCGGCAGGAACGCTTCGAGAAATTCCATGGCAAAAGTGCCCGGCGCCGATCCGGCCGCGCTGACAATCTGCGCGTCGCGCACCGCATGGGGCACGTCCTGATACAGCGAGGAACCGGCATAGTCGCCGATCTGGGACTGTATCCAGCCCGCACCGTTGCTGGTGTGTCTGCGCCCTTCGAAGACACCCGCGCGGGCAAGAGCCAGCGTCCCGCCGCAGATGCCGCCCACAATGCCGCCGCGTGACAAAACCGAATGCAGCAGGGGTGCAATGTCAGGAGCATCTTCCGACGGCCAGGTGTTGGCGCCGATCACCGCAACCGCATCCAGATCCGCGTTCTCCTGCGGATCAAGTCCGCGGTCCGGCACGAGATGCAATCCGCCAATGGACCTGAGGGGACCCGCCGTCGGGGCCAGAGCAACCGCCCGCACACCAAACCATTCGACGGCTGATCCGGAAAGCAGACCGAACTCCCAATCGGCAAACTCATCGATGAATACGAGGCCGATCGTCTTTTTCTGGTCCATCACGATGCTCCCTTTCGGCGTCACTGATCAGTATTCTAGCTTGAAATGTCCGTTTTGGCTTGTTTTTCCGGCTGCCGCATGGGCCGGACGCCGCGAACGGCCGGATTGGCGAACGGCGCCGGCATTGTCATTGCCGGCGGCGTCCTTCATTGAATTGCGCCGTGCCAGACGTTCCGCATAGGCATCGGGCCAGCCGATGTCCTTCAGCAGATAGTCCGGGAGTGCGCTGACGGAGCGTTCAGTCCGCATTTCGTCACGCAGATATGCATACCGCGACCACAGGCGGCTGACCGTTCCGATGATTCCAAAATCAACCATATTCATGACCCTGTCTCCTTTGCTTACGAAGACACTATCGCACACCCCTCCTGACAACCTTCTGTCAGGAGCCTGTCAGCAGAAGCGAGAAAGATGCGGGCATGGATTTGACCGGAACAGGATCGTTTGGGGGCGGTCAACCGGCGGGAATGCCGATACCCCTGGCGTTGAGCACGGCCTTGATCTCGTCGAGGATGGCGGGGTCGTCGATGGTGGCCGGCATGTTCCACGGCTCCTGATCGGCAATCTTCTGCATCGTCCCGCGCAGGATCTTGCCGGACCGGGTTTTCGGCAGCCGCTTGGCCGTCACCGCGATCTTGAAGGCCGCAACCGGGCCGATCCGCTCGCGGATCAGGGCGACGCATTCCTGCTCGATATCAGCAGCCGCCCGGGTAACACCCGATTTGAGCACGATGAAACCGCAGGGAACCTGGCCCTTCAGATGATCGGCAATGCCGATGACGGCGCATTCCGCCACATCCGGATGGCTTGATAGCACCTCCTCCATCGACCCCGTCGACAGTCGGTGTCCGGCGACATTGATGATGTCGTCGGTCCGGCTCATGATGTAGATATAGCCGTCTTCATCGATGATCCCCGCATCGGCGGTTTTGTAATAGCCGGGGAATTCCGCCATATAGGCGTCGCGGAACCGCTGGTCGGCGTTCCACAGCGTCGGCAGGCAGGCGGGCGGCAGGGGCAGCTTGACCACGATATTGCCGAGTTCGCCGCGCTTGACCGGGTGCCCGGCGTCATCCAGCACCTGCACGTCATAGCCGGGCATGGGCACGGTCGGCGACCCGTATTTGACCGGCAGCATGCCGAGACCTGCCGGATTGGCCGCCATGGGCCAGCCGCTCTCCGTCTGCCACCAATGGTCGATGACGGGAATGCCAAGCTTTTCCTCGGCCCATTTGATCGTATCCGTATCCGCCCGCTCGCCCGCCAGAAACAGATATCGCAGCGAGGACAGATCATATTTGCCGATGAACTCGCCCTTCGGATCTTCCTTCTTGATGGCACGGAACGCTGTCGGCGCCGTGAACAGCACCTTGACCTTGTGGTCGGCAATCACCCGCCAGAATGTGCCGGCATCGGGCGTTCCCACCGGCTTGCCTTCGAACAGGACGCTTGTCGCGCCGATGAACAGCGGGGCATAGGCGATATAGGAGTGACCGACCGCCCAGCCGATATCGGAGGCGGCCCAGAACACCTCGCCCGCAGCCGTGTCGTAGACCGCGCCCATCGACCATGCCAGCGCAACGAGATGGCCACCATTGTCGCGCACCACGCCCTTGGGCTGCCCCGTGGTGCCCGAGGTATAGAGGATGTAGAGCGGGTCCGTTGCCTTGACGCGCGCGCAGGGGACTTTCCGCCCGCTGGCGGCCGCGACAGCTGCGGCGTAGTCGACATCGCGCCCGGCCACCAGTTCGTGCGGCTGTTGCGGACGCACGAGAATGAGACAGGAGGTAACCTTGTGCGCCGCCTGCTCGATGGCCTTGTCCAGCATCGGCTTGTAGGCCACCACCCGGCCCGGTTCGAGGCCGCAGGAGGTGGCAATGATCATCACCGGCTTGGCATCGTCGATGCGCGTGGCCAGCTCGTGGGCGGCAAACCCGCCGAAAACAACGGAATGCACCGCGCCGATGCGTGCGCAGGCCAGCATGGCCACCACGGCTTCCGGCACCATCGCCATGTAGATGATGACGCGGTCGCCCCTGGCGACGCCCCTGTCGGTCAGCACCGCCGCCAGCGCGTTCACCTCGTCGAGCAAGGCGGCATAGGTGATCTTGCGTCCCGTGCCGGTCACCGCGCTGTCATAGATCAGGGCGACCTGATCACCCCGGCCGCGCTCCACGTGACGGTCGACGGCGTTATAGCAGGTGTTGCACTCCGCTCCCGGATACCAGCGGCCATAGGGCTGATGCGTGGCATCGAAGACCTGTTCCCACGGCCGCGACCAGTCGATGGCCTCGGCGGCCTTGGCCCAAAATCCCTCCGGATCGGACTGCCAATCCCGGTAGACCTGTGCATAGCGTGATGTCATGAATATCCTCCCAGATGGCGTACCTTCCCCAATGTGCGCCCCGGAGTCAAAGGCGGATTTGACAATTGGTGCGGGATCACACACTTGTCGAATCCCCACTCACCCGTTCCCCTCAGGCGGCAGGCTTTGTAACGACGATGCTCAAGATTCTGCCGCTGCTGCTGATCCTCCTGATGGCGCTGCATCTGATCAAGCCATTGGGCTGGCCCGGCATGAAGAAGCGCGGGGATTTCTGGAAAATCGCCGCCGGAGCGATATTTGCGATGCTGGTCGTCGTGGTGCTGAGCCACAGCGGGTTATGAGTTTTGTTCCCTTAAGTGACAACACCATGCCCATTCAAACTGGGTTTGCTTCTTCATTCTGCAAAACTGTCATGCCGTGGTTCGCCCTTCGACAAGCTCAGGAGGCTCACCACGAGGGAGGTTGTATGGGCTGCAAGGC
This sequence comes from Phyllobacterium sp. T2-21, assembly GCF_055378485.1. Classification (NCBI taxonomy): domain Bacteria; kingdom Pseudomonadati; phylum Pseudomonadota; class Alphaproteobacteria; order Hyphomicrobiales; family Phyllobacteriaceae; genus Phyllobacterium; species Phyllobacterium sp. T2-21. The sequence goes on from NZ_AP027912.1 coordinate 210,798, forward strand.
CAATCGGAAACGTTGCAGGATGGAACTCCCTGCAATCCTCGCACTCCCTCATGGTGAGCCTGTCGAACCACGCACGATGGGAATGCCAGCTTCCAGTATGTTTGCCAATGGCAAGCCTCGAGTCCGTCAGGTCACTCATCCAAGAGAAGAGACAGCAACGCTGCGGGCTCGACGTCAAGCGCATCGGCAATGCGTTCAATAACCTTTATGGTCGGATTCCTGTGTCCGGACTCGATCCCGCTCACATAGGTGGGATGCAGATGTGCCCGATCAGCAAACTCTTCTTGTGAGAGTCCGCGTTTTTTACGCCAGTATCGTACGTTTTGGCCAAATTTCTTCTCAAGATTCATTGCATCAACGGGCAATGAACGATATGAGAATACCATAGACTATGAGTAAAGTTTTTAGCCCGAATTATTTGAAGCGCAGGAGTGCGCAATGCAAGATTACAACTTCTGGCAAGATTTTTTTGACACGTACCAATCGCTGTCCGATTGGTTGAAAGTGCTGTGGCTCGTCGTTCCGCCTGCTTTCGTATTAGGGCTGGTGGCGCTGACACTGTGGTTTCGTATCGAACGCAGCCCGTCGGACCACAGCCGAGAAGGCGAGCTGGTCTATTCGATCCATCGCGATACCGACAATCGCGTTCATATCGTCAGCCACGTGCCGCAGACCGGCCGGATCGCGCCGCTGCTCCTGCTCGATTCTGCGGCTGCGGACGAACTTAGCCCGCCGCCTTCTCGCCATTCGAAAGATTAAGCACATAGGGCACGAGATGTTTCGCCCAGGCGTCGTAGCCGTGGGCGGAGGCATGGAAACCGTCGCTGGAAAAGCCTGCCGGCCCTTCCACCGGCAGGCGCGGCGCCGCTATTGCCGAACGTTCGCGGCAGAGCCGCTCGCCCATGGCGTTGATGGCACTGGCCCGCCCTTCCAGAATGCGCCCGAGCAGCGGCGGCATCGCCGGCACGTCGCGGAAATCGATGACCGGCGACCAGACGACCGAGGTCTCCGGCCACTTTGCCTTCAGCGCATAGAGCAACCCGCCGAATTCCCTTTTGAAACGGGCGACAGAGTGGAAATTCTTGGTGTCGTTGGTGCCGGTCGTCAGAACGATATGGGTCCACATGCCCCGCTCGATATTGGGCACCACATGATCGCGCAGCTGGCCTGACGTCGCCGAATTGAACCCGGCGGCGCGCCAGATGATCTTGCGCCCGGTTCGCCCCTGCAGATACACGGCAAGCCGCACGCAGAGACTTTGCCAGACATCGCTCACCCCGACACCGGCCGCGGAGGAATCGCCCAGCACCAGCAGGCGGATGGCCGGCTCTTTGCCTGCAATCTCGCCCACGGGAAAGGCTGGCGGCGGCAGCATGCGTTCGGTCTTCAGCCGCACGGCAATGCCCTGCCACGCATAGACCGGAAACAGCAGCCAGCTGACAAGCGGATGGAAAGCCGATGGTTTGGTCAAACGGTCCTCACAGCACACAAAAAACCCGGACCTGATTCCGGCCCGGGCTCTATGAGAGCTGTTTTTGTATAAAAAACGCTTAAGCGGCCTTTTCCAGGTCCTTTTTCCAGCCGCCGGTTGCGGCAAGGCTATTCATTTTGGCGCGGTGCGTGAAGGCGCGCTGACCGGCTGCAACATTTTCCGACTTGCCGTTCCAGGCGCTCAACGCAGCAGCCTGCAGGGCGCGGCCATAGGAGAATGTCAGCTTCCATGGCAGGCCATGGGCGGCATTCATCGCCGAGAGATGCGCCGTTGCTTCTTCGTCCGACTGGCCGCCGGAGAGGAAGGCAATGCCGGGCACGGCGGATGGAACCGTCGACTTCAAGACACGCAGGGTCTGCTCGGCAACCTGTTCAACCGACGCCTTGCGGGCATTCTTGCCGTCGATGACCATGTTCGGCTTGAGGATCATGCCCTCCAGCACGACGCGGGCATCGTAGAGCTCAGTGAAAACGGTCTTCAACACCCATTCGGTCACGTCGTAGCAGCGCTCGATCGTGTGGGTGCCCGGCTTGCCATCCATCAGCACTTCCGGTTCGACGATAGGCACGATGCCGGCTTCCTGGCAAAGGGCGGCATAACGGGCCAGAGCCTGTGCATTCTGCTTGACCGCACCCCAGCTTGGCAGGGCATCGGAAATATTGATGACGCCGCGCCATTTGGCAAAGCGCGCGCCCAGCTTGTGATATTCAGCCAGCCGCTCACGCAGGCCATCAAGGCCTTCCGTAATGGTCTCGTCGGCAAAACCGGCGAGGTTCTTGGCACCGGCATCGACCTTGATGCCCGCAATGCTGCCAGCCGCTTTCAGGATCTGCACGAAAGGCGTGCCGTCCTTGGCGTTCTGACGCAGGGTTTCATCGTAAAGAATGACGCCGGAGATGTAGTTCTTCATGGCATCGTCCGAGCGGAACAGCATTTCGCGATAGTCGCGGCGGCTATCGGCTGTCGATTCCAGCCCAATCGTATCGAACCGCTTCTTGATCGTTGCGGTACTTTCATCCGCAGCAAGCAGGCCCTTGCCGCTGGCAACCATTGCAATCGCGATATCTTCCAGGCGTTCGCTCATAGATCATGCACTCCGTTTCTAGTGGTCTGGCCCATACCAGAAGCTCATATCAAACGGAATGGCAGTTCAAGCCTTTGAAACGATTGAAATTTTTTCAACCGATTTAACAGGATAACATTTTCTGTTCTTCGTTAATCCGGGGCCCCGCAAGGACCCCGGATCACGCCTTGAACAGGCCATCAACGCTTGAGGACGTCGACGCCCGGAAGCGGCTTGCCTTCCATCCATTCGAGGAAGGCGCCGCCTGCGGTCGACACATAGGTCAGATCATCGGCAATGCCCGCATGGTTGAGCGCCGCCACCGTGTCGCCGCCGCCGGCAACCGAAACCAGATGGCCCGACTTGGTGCGCTCGGCCACATGCCGCGCCGCTGCAACGGTTGCCTTGTCGAACGGTGTCAGCTCGAACGCGCCCAGCGGACCGTTCCACACCAGAGTTGCCGCATCGTCGATGGCACCCTTGATGCGCTCGATCGACTGGGGGCCGACATCGAGGATCATGCCATCCTCGGGGATGGCATCCAGACCGTAGGCATGGAACGGTGCATTGGCTTCGAAATGCCAGGCAACGATCGCGTCGACCGGCAGGATGATGGTGCAGTTGGCCGCCTGCGCCTTGCCCATGATCTCGCGGGCCGTGTCGGCGAGGTCATGCTCGCACAGCGATTTGCCGACCTTGACGCCCTGCGCCGCCAGGAATGTATTGGCCATGCCGCCGCCGATCACCAGCGCATCGACCTTCTCGACGAGATTGCCGAGGAGATCGAGCTTGGACGACACCTTGGCACCGCCGACAACTGCAACCACCGGACGCTTCGGATTGCCGAGACCGCTTTCCAGCGCTTCGAGCTCCGCCTGCATGGTACGGCCCGCATAGGCCGGCAGCACGTGCGCCAGACCCTCGGTCGAGGCGTGGGCGCGGTGCGCGGCAGAAAACGCGTCATTGACGTAGACATCGCCATTGACGGCCAGTGCCTTGACATAGGCCGGATCGTTCTTTTCCTCGCCCTTGTGGAAACGGGTGTTTTCCAGAAGCAGGATATCGCCGTTCCCGAGCTTGGCGACGGCTTCGGCCGCCTTCGCGCCGATGCTGTCCTCGGCGAAATGCACGTTTTGGCCGATCACCTTGGCCACCGCATGCGCGATGGGCTTCAGGCTGAATTCCGGCGTCGGCCCATCCTTCGGACGGCCGAAATGCGCGAGCAGGATGACCTTGGCGCCCTTTTTCGACAATTCAAGGATGGTAGGAGCGACACGCTCGATCCGGGTGGCATCGGTCACGTGGCCATTGGCAACCGGTACGTTGAGGTCGACGCGCAGAAGAACGCGTTTTCCCGCAACATCGGCATCATCGAGTGTCTTGAAAGCTGGCATGGTGATTACCCCTCATCTGAATTTGCCAGCACCCCCCTCTGGGCTACCGCCCATCTCCCCCACAAGGGGGGGAGATCACATTGGCATTGGTGTTATCGCTCATCGTCACATTCGATGATGTGCATCAACAAATCTGAAAGCTGATCTCCCCCCTTGTGGGGGAGATGTCCGGCAGGACAGAGGGGGGTGTAAACGCCTGCCGTTCAACTCATATCGGAGCAAGCGTCTCAGATGACCTTGCTGAACGCGACGGCCGTGTCGGCCATGCGGTTCGAGAAGCCCCACTCATTGTCGTACCACGACAGGACGCGCACGAATGTTCCTTCCATGACCTTGGTCTGGTCGAGATGGAACACGGATGAATGCGGGTCGTGGTTGAAGTCGATCGAGACATTCGGAGCGTCGGTATAGCCAAGGATACCCTTCAGCTTGCCGTTGGCGGCAGACTTGATGGCATCGTTGATCTCGGCGACCGTCGTCGCGCGCTTGGCAACGAACTTGAAGTCCACAACCGAGACATTGGGCGTCGGGACGCGGATCGAGCTGCCGTCGAGCTTGCCGTTGAGTTCCGGCAGGACGAGGCCAACAGCCTTGGCGGCACCGGTCGATGTCGGGATCATCGACAGCGCAGCCGCACGGCCGCGATAGAGATCCTTGTGCATGGTGTCAAGCGTCGGCTGGTCGCCGGTATAGCTGTGGATCGTGGTCATGAAACCATGATCGATGCCAACAGCTTCGTTGAGCACAAATGCAACCGGGGCAAGGCAGTTGGTGGTGCAGGACGCATTGGAAATAACCAGGTGTTCCTTGGTCAGCTTGTGATGGTTCACACCGAACACAACCGTCAGGTCGGCACCGTCAGCAGGCGCCGACACGATGACGCGCTTGGCGCCGGCTTCAAGATGGGCTGCCGCCTTGTCACGCGCCGTGAAAATGCCGGTGCATTCCAGCGCGATATCAACGTTGAGCTCTTTCCACGGCAATTCTGCCGGATTGCGCACGGCAGTGACCTTGATCGGGCCCTGGCCGACGTCGATGGTATCGCCGGAAACCGTTACAGTGCCGGGGAAACGGCCGTGCACGGAGTCGTAACGCATCAGGTGGGCATTGGTCTCGACCGGACCCAGATCGTTGATGCCGACAACCTTGATGTCGGTGCGGCCGGATTCGATAATGGCGCGAAGAACATTGCGGCCAATGCGGCCAAACCCGTTGATTGCAACGCGAACTGTCATTTTTTAGTTTCTCCTTGGGGGTAGTGAGGAGCCCTTGATGAATGGTGTGAAGCGGTAGATCCGCCGATTATTTCAACTTGCCTTCCGCAGCCGCGACGATGGCTTCCGCGGTGATGCCGAAATGCTTGTAAAGCTCTTCGATCGGGCCGCTGGCACCAAAACCGGTCATGCCGACAAAGATACCATCGAGGCCGATGAAACGGTCCCAGCCGAGGCGGATCGCAGCTTCCACCGCAACCTTGACCGGAGCATCGCCGATCAGCGCGCGCTTGTAGTCTTCGCTCTGCTGTTCGAAGAGTTCGAAGCAGGGCACGGAAACGACGCGGGCCGGATGACCGTCCTTTTCCAGCTGCGCACGGGCCGCCAGAGCAATTTCGACTTCAGAACCGGTCGCGAAAATCGTCACCGCGGCCTTGCCGCTGGCCGGAGCCAGTTCATAGGCACCGTAGGCGCACTTGTTCTCGTCGACGTGGTCGGTGCGGACCGTCGGCAGGTTCTGGCGTGTCAGCGCCAATGTCGACGGCGTCTTGCGGGATTTCAGCGCCAGTTCCCAGCATTCCACCGTCTCCACGGCATCCGCAGGACGGAACACATAGTTGTTCGGAATGGCGCGCAGGGCTGCCAGATGTTCGACCGGCTGGTGCGTCGGGCCATCTTCACCGAGACCGATGGAATCATGCGTCATCACATAGATGACGCGGATGCCCATGAGGCTGGAAAGGCGCATGGCGCCGCGGGCATAGTCCGAGAAGGTCAGGAATGTGCCGGAATAGGGAATGAGGCCGCCATGCAGCGCCATGCCGTTCATCGCAGCGGCCATGCCATGCTCGCGGATGCCGTAATGCACATAACGCTGGCCGTAATCATCGGGGCTGATGTTCTGGGTCTGGCTGGTCTTGGTGTTGTTGGAACCGGTCAGATCGGCGGAACCGCCGATGGTTTCGGGAACGACACCGTTGATGACCTCAAGCGCCATTTCCGATGACTTGCGGGTCGCGACCTTCGGCTTGTCTTCCGAAAGCTTCTTCTTGTAGGCCGTGATCGTGGCTTCGAAATTGCCGGGCAGATCGCCGCGGATACGGCGCTCGAACTCCGAGCGGGTTTCCGCATCGGTCGCCGCAAGGCGCTGTTCCCATGCCGCATGCTCCTTGGCGGAGCGCTGACCGGAGGCGCGCCAGGTATCGAGAATGTCGGCAGGAACGACAAAAGGCTCGGATGTCCAGCCGAGTGCCTTGCGTGCACCGGCGAGTTCTTCCGCACCGAGCGGCGAGCCGTGCACCTTGTTGGTGCCGGCCTTGGTCGGCGCACCGAAACCGATGGTCGTCTTGCAGGCGATCAGGGTCGGCTTGTCGGACTTGTGGGCCTTTTCGATCGCGGCAGCAATCGCATCCTGGTCATGACCGTCGACATTGATCGAGTTCCAGCCGGAAGCCTCGAAACGGGCGCACTGATCCGTATTGTCGGCCAGCGACACCGGGCCGTCGATGGAAATGTTGTTGTGGTCCCAGAAAACGATGAGCTTGTTCAGCTTGAGATGACCGGCAAGCGCGAGGGCTTCCTGGCTGATGCCTTCCATGAGGCAGCCGTCACCGGCGATCACATAGGTATGGTGATCGACGAGCTTGTCGCCGTAATGGGCATTCATGATGCGTTCGGACAGTGCCATGCCCACGGCATTGGCCAGGCCCTGGCCGAGCGGGCCCGTGGTGGTTTCGATGCCGGCGGCGTGGCCATATTCGGGATGACCGGCCGTGCGCGAGCCGAGCTGGCGGAAATTCTTGATCTGGTCAATGGTGATGTCTTGGTAACCCGAGAGGTAAAGCACCGAATAGAGCAGCATCGAGCCATGTCCGGCGGAAAGGACAAAGCGATCGCGGTCGGGCCAATGCGGCGCCTTCGGATCGTGCTTGAGAAAACGGGTGTAAAGAACGGTCGCAATATCAGCTGCGCCCATGGGAAGACCGGGATGGCCGGAATTGGCCTTCTCCACTGCATCGGCCGACAGAAAGCGGATTGCATTGGCCATTTGGTTGGATTTATCAGAATTGGTCATGTGTACCGTCTTTCGAAGAGGATAGGAAATGCCGTTTCTGGACGCCGGTTCAGACAAGATCCAAAAGGCACGCGACACATAGCAGGTGTCATCAGGGAGTCAATAAAACCTAAGTCAAATTGAGGCGTTCGAAAAGCAGGCTCTTTCGTCGCAGACGCTTATTATCGGTGCATGACTGGACTGTGACAACGCGGATTGATTGACGCGACGTTGATGTGCCCTCTAGACTTCGGCGCATAAGCTGTTCTTCTTTTTGCGATTCGCGTAAAAGAGCGACACACAGGGGAAACGCGAAAATGGCACCGGAAGCCACCCTCAAGCAGGTTCTGGAACGATTGGCAAAAGCCTTGGCTCATCTCGAGGACGCGGTTGATATGCGCCTTGAGCAGGAGGGTGACTTTGCCGAAGCCGAGGAAGAAGTCCAGCGCATGAACATGGACCGGCGCAGGCTGGCCCAGGAGCTGGACGCATCGGAAGGACGTGCGGAACGTCTGGAAGCCGCCAACAAGGAAGTCTCCCGCCGTCTCGTAACGGCGATGGAATCCATTCGCACCGTACTGGACCGGTAATACCGCTATCAGCTGAAAGAGACGCCCATGGCCACTGTAACAGTTACGATTGACGGCAAAGCCTACCGGATGGCCTGTGACGAAGGCCAGGAACAGCATCTGACCGGTCTGGCCGAGCGGTTCGACCGTTACGTGACGCACCTCAAATCGTCGTTCGGTGAGATCGGCGACCTGCGCCTGACCGTCATGGCCGGCATCATGATCACGGACGAGCTGCATGAATTGCAGATGCGGGTGAAGGGGCTTGAAAACGAGGCGGACGCCCTGCGCAAGAGCCGCGACGAAGCCTTGCAGAGGGCAGACAAGAACGACACGGCCATTACCGGCGTTCTTTCCGAAGTCACCACGCGGATCGAAAACCTCGCTGCCAAGATCGCGCCCAAGGCGACCTGATCCTGCCGCGTTGGCTGAACAGGTGAGGCTCTAGCCCTCGATTTCCTCGCGCAGCATTTCCAGCTCGAGCCACTCTTCCTCAAAGCGCTCAAGATCGTGCCGCTTCTTGCCTATTTCCTCGACGGTCTTGTTGAAGACCTGCGGGTTTTTGGCAAAGAGGTTCGGATCGGCAAGTTTTGCCTCGAGCTTGTGGATGTCGGCGTGCAGCGCTTCCATCTTGCCCGGCAGGTTTTCCAGCGCGAATTTCTGCTTGTACGACAGTTTGCGCTTTTCCTCGCGCTGCACTGCGGTTTTCTCTCCGGCGGCTTCGGTTGCGGCCGGTGACCTGGCCGTCTTCAGCTCCTTGCGCGTCGCCAGCGCTTCCTTGCGCTGTGCCAGCATGTCCGTATAGCCGCCGGCATATTCGAGCCAGCGCCCGTCGCCTTCCGGCGCAATCACCGATGTTACGGTACGGTCGAGGAAATCGCGGTCATGGCTGACCAGGAGCACGGTTCCAGCAAAACCGGACACCAGCTCCTGCAGGAGGTCGAGCGTTTCCATGTCGAGATCGTTGGTCGGCTCGTCGAGCACCAGCAGATTGGCCGGACGGGCCAGGACGCGCGCCAGCATGAGCCGCGCCCGCTCACCGCCCGACAGTTCGCGGATCGGCGTGCGCAACTGCTCCGGCTGGAACAGGAAGTCCTTCATGTAGGACGCCACATGGCGCTGTTCGCCGTTGACGATGACATTCTCGCCGCGCCCGTCGGTCAGATAATCGGACAGGGTCTGGTCAAGGTTAAGACTGTCGCGCTTCTGGTCCAGAAAGGCGATTTCGAGATTGGTGCCAAGGCGCACGAAACCGCTGTCCGGTGCGAGCAAACCCGTCAGCATGGAGAGAAGCGTGGTCTTGCCGACACCGTTCGGACCGACAAAGCCGACGCAGTTGCCGCGCTGGATGCGCGTGGAGAAATCCTTGACCAGCACGCGCTCGCCATAGGCCTTGACCAGATGCTCGGCCTCGATCACCAGCTTGCCGGATTCCCTGGCATCGCTGGCCTTCAGGACGGCGGTTCCCTGCGCACGGCGATGATTGCGGAATTCCCCGCGCATGGACTGGAGTTCGCCGAGACGCCGCATGTTGCGTTTGCGCCGTGCCGTAACGCCGTAACGTAACCAGTGTTCCTCGCGCACGATCTGGCGGCCGAGCTTGTGCAGATCACGCTCTTCTTCCTCCAGCACCTTGTCGCGCCATTCCTCGAAGGCGCCAAAGCCCTGGTCGAGCCGTTTCGTAACGCCGCGGTCAAGCCAGACGGTCGAGCGACTGATGTTTTCCAGAAACCGCCGGTCATGGGAGATGACCACGATGCTGGAGCGGATCTGGCGCAATTCACCTTCGAGCCATTCGATCGTCGTCAGGTCGAGATGGTTGGTCGGCTCGTCGAGAAGCAGGATATCGGGCTGGGGGGCGAGAACCTTGGCCAGCGCCGCACGCCGCGCCTCGCCGCCCGACAGATTGTCCGGCTTTTCCTCGCCGGTCAGGCCGAGATGTTCAAGAATGTAGCTGACGCGGTAGAGATCGTCCGCCGGTCCCAGACCTGCCTCGACATAGTCGCGGACATTGGCAAAACCCTCCATGTCGGGCGCCTGGGCGAGATAGCGGACGGTGACGCCGGGATGGCGGAACACTTCACCGTCGGTCGGCGTGATGAAGCCCGCTGCGATCTTGAGCAGCGTCGACTTGCCGGACCCGTTGCGGCCGACAAGGGCAATGCGATCGCCCTCGCTGACGGAAATCGCCGCATCGCTGAGGAGCGGCGTGCCGCCAAACGTCAATGCAATCCGGTCAAGACGAAGAAGGGGTGGAGCCATGGGTTTTTCAGTTCTGGAAAAGGAGCGCAATTGCCGGACATCAGTGCCGACGGGCGCTTGTCGGCGAGATTGGCGCCGCTGTCAAATATCTTTATGGCATAAAACAGAACAGGCCGGAAAACCGGCCTGTCTGGATCCGTTCAGCAACGCGCCGCTCAGTAGCCGCCGTTGTTGTAACCGTTGTTGTTGTATCCGCCATAGGCAGCGCCGCGGCCGCCATTGCCTTCGCAGGGGGCGTTGTAGATGCTGCCATCGGGCCGCTGATAACGGCAAAGATTCTGATTGCCGTTGCCGCCACCGCTTGGCGTCGTTGCCGTGCCGACAGCAGCACCGAGAAGCGCGCCGCCGGCCGCACCGATCACGGTGCTCTTGGTGTTGTGTCCGAGTGCCTGTCCGGCGAGTGCGCCGACACCGCCGCCGATCAACGCGCCCGTCCCGGCCCGCTGGTTCTGTTCGCTCGTTTCACAACCGGCCAATGACATGGCCAGAAGCGCGGAAACCGCAATGGCGGTCAAACGAAAACTCATTAGTCAATCCTCTCAACATGAATATAGCGGCCATATCGTGCGGGCTTAATGCGGCAGAACAAAGATCAGCCCATGCACCCCGGCAGCCTCAAACAAAAACAGGCCGGTTTCCCGGCCTGTTCCGCTTTCCCTGATGGGGAAGGATTAGTAACCGCGGCAAGGCGCGCGATAACGCTCGCCGTAACGGTTTTCATATGTGCAGTAACGGCGGCCATCATTGTTGGCCGTTGCGGCACCAACAGCCACACCACCAACACCACCGATGGCAGCACCAGCCAGTGCGCCACGGCCACCACCGATTGCACCACCAGCCAAAGCACCAAGTGCTGCACCGCCAACGCCATAACCCGCCGTACGCTGCTCACTTGTTGTGCAACCGGCTACCGAAAATGCCAGAAGTGCGGCAACTGCTACTGTCGACAAACTTTTCAACATGGAAGACCTCTCCCGTTTCAAAACTAAACTAACCAGCTTGCGTCCCCAATGCTGTGCCGCAAGAATTGCACTTTCCGCGTTGTTTTACAAGCGGTTCGCAATTTTACGGCGCAGCAATCAGGACTGCATTGCCTGAACGAAGCGATACGTGGAGATTTCCACACACGGCATTCGACACTGTAAGCGATGAACCGAAAGAAAGTTCCATATTTTCCAGCGGCCATCGCGCACCATGGATAAATAATCCGCGCAGGGACGTAAAGGCCACAATGCTGAATACCGTTCCATCGGCAAAATCGAACGCATAGTCTCCTGCAACCAGGGGATGCGCTTCCTCGCTTCCGCTGGAGAGAATGATCTTCCGGCCTTCCGCCGCATGGCGGGTGGCCATGGTCAGGTGCAGCAGGGTGTGGTCGGTGCGTTCACCGCCAAAGGCGCCGCACAGGATCACTTCGGTGGCGCCCAGCCGGTAGGCCTCGTTGAGTGCCAGTTCGCCGTCGGTCATGTCCTTGGCGGCCGGAAAAACCGAACGCGGCACATGCGCATAGCGTTCGGCAAGTTCAGGCGATGTCGAATCGAAATCGCCCAGCCACAACTCGGGTTCAACGCCCAGCGCCTGCGCATGGGCAATGCCGCCATCGGCGGCAAGAACGCGCGCCCCGGCAATGAGATGCCGGAGACGGTCGGTGACGTGAACGGTTCCACCAAGAAGAAGGACGAATTTGCTCATGCACCGGCCATAGCATGGCACAAGCCGGTCGCACAGGGCATCCGTGATTCGAGGTTAAACGAAGCGCCCGAGTGCAATCGCGGCCATGCCGGCAATCGCCACGCCGATGGCCAGAAACAGGCTCGGATAAAGCTCCGGGATGAATTTCTGCCGGCGCGGACGCAGGAGGATCGCCTTGCGGCGGGCGTTTTGGGAAGCCTGGTTCTGCTGCACCCTGACATGGGAATGATAAAAACCGTGACCACGAAACATGATTGACCCTTTCCATCGGAAAACAGCCGCACGGGATGTTTTCGCTGGGGACAATAGGCGCGCCAGTATCAGCTTTCGATTTGGCAGAACCGGCAAAACATAAAGATTTCATAAGCATCGACCGCTTGCACGGCTCCGGCCGAACCTCTATCCTTGTCACGCTCTAACGGGGTGCCGGTCGCATGGACCGGCTGAGAGGCGCACGGGGAAACCCTGCCAACCCGCGGAACCTGATCCGGTTTGTACCGGCGGAGGGATTAGACGCGGCAGATTTGCCGGCGCACCAATCCTTTTGAACACTGCTGATAGGAGGCGCCGATGCGGCCATTCGAGACTATTGTAAAAACAGCGGCCATGGTGACCGCTCTGTTCGCCGTCATTCCCCTTGGCACCGCGCATGCCGACGGCAAACTCACCGTCTACACCTATGAAAGCTTCACCGCCGAATGGGGCCCCGGCCCGAAGGTCAAGCAAGCCTTCGAAAAGCAATGTGCCTGCACTGTCGAATTCGTGGCGGTTGCCGATGGTGTTGCCCTGCTCAACCGGGTCAAGCTGGAAGGCGGGTCAACCAAGGCGGATGTGGTGCTCGGCCTCGACACCAACCTGACCTATGAGGCCAGGCAAACCGGCCTGTTTGCCCCCCATGGCATCGACACCTCCGCTGTGAGCATCCCCGGCGGCTACACCGATGATACCTTCGTTCCCTACGATTACGGCTATTTCGCCGTCATCTATGATTCCGAGAAGCTGAAGACCCCGCCGGAAAGCCTGAAGGAACTGGTCGAAGGCGACCCGAAGCAGAAGATCGTCATCGAAGACCCCCGCACCTCGACGCCCGGTCTCGGCCTGCTGCTCTGGGTCAAGTCGGTCTATGGCGACAAGGCCGGGGAAGCCTGGGCCAAGCTGAAAGACCGGGTGCTGACCGTCACGCCGGGCTGGTCGGAGGCCTATGGTCTCTTCACCAAGGGCGAAGCGCCGCTGGTGCTGTCCTACACGACGTCGCCGGCCTATCACCTGATCGCCGAGCGCGTGGACCGCTACAAGGCCATTTCGTTCAGCGAAGGCCATTACCTGCAGGTCGAAGTCGCTGCCCAGACCGTCAACGGGGCGAAAAACCCGCTCTCGGCGCAGTTTCTTGCCTTCATGACCAGCCCGGCGTTTCAGGATGCGATCCCTGAAAACAACTGGATGTATCCGGCTGCGAAAACCACCGACGCGCTGAACCCGGCCTTCGAAACCCTTGTTCAACCCGTCAAGACCCTGGCCTTCCCCTCCGAGGAGGTCGCCAAGAACCGTAAAGCCTGGATCGATGAGTGGCTCGCGGCCATGAGCCTGTAGCGTTGTGATTGCCATCCGCAGTTTCAGACCATGGGCGGGGGCATGCGCCCTCGCCTTTCTGGCGGCACTTGCGGGTGGCGCACTGCTCAGTCTCGCATCTGAAGCGCTGCGTGACGGCACGGAAGGTTTTGCCGCATTCGACAGCTATCTGTGGCGGGTGGCGCGGTTCACGCTGGTGCAGGCGCTCCTGTCCATGCTGCTTGCGGTTGCCCTTGCCATTCCACTCGCGCGCGCCTTGCATGAACATCCCGCCTTTCCCGGCCGCGCGCTGATTCTGCGCCTGTTTGCCCTGCCCTTGGCTTTGCCCGCGCTTGTTGCGGTGCTGGGCATCACCAGCATCTATGGCCGCAACGGCCTGCTGGCCTTTGCTTTCAGCAGCCTCGGCATGGACACCATACCCAATATTTACGGGCTTCCCGGCATCCTTCTCGCCCACGTCTTTTTCAACCTGCCGCTGGCGACCCGGCTCGTGCTTGCAAGCCTTGATTCCATTCCGTCGGATTACTGGAAACTCGCCGCGCAGCTCGGCATGGGCGGCTGGGCACGCTTCCGCCTGATCGAATGGCCGGTCATCCGCCGCAATCTGTCCGGTATTGCCGGGCTGATCTTCATGCTCTGCATCACCTCGTTCACGATCGTGCTGACCCTGGGCGGCGGACCGCGCGCCACCACGCTGGAAGTGGCGATCTACCAGTCCCTGCATTTCGACTTCGATATTGCCCGCGCCGTCTCGCTCACACTGTTGCAACTGGGCCTGACCATTGCCGTGCTGCTGCTGCTCGGCCTGACGGGCAAACCGGCGGACGAAGGCTTCAGTCTCCAGACGACCACGCGGCGCTTCGAGCGGCCGGGCCGTGCAGCGCAATGTGTCAATACGGCGATCATTCTCCTCGGACTGCTCTTTGTCGGCCTGCCCATGGGCGGAACCGTTGTCTCCGGGCTTGGCGCCGACCTGGCGCGCCTGATGAGCGAATCCATCGTCTGGCGCGCCATTGCCACAAGCATCGTGCTTGGCGCCGCCGCGGCCCTGCTCTCCCTCGCGCTGTCACTGTCGCTTGTCATCGCCCGGGAGTATCAGCAGAGCCGGCGGCGAACGGTTTCACCGGGTCTGTTCGAACGGTCGCTGGATCTGGGGGCGAGCCTGATCATGGTGGTGCCGCCCATTGTCATCGGCGCCGGCTGGTTCATCCTCTCGCGCCACGCCATCAACCCGTTCAGCCTTGCACCCGTCATGGTCATCGGCGTCAATGCCGCCATGGCCGTGCCCTTCGCCTTCCGCATCCTGCGCCCGGCCTGGGATACGGCCGCAAGCCGCCACAACCGGCTTTGCCTCCAGCTCGGCATCACCGGCTGGGACCGGCTGCGCCTGATCGACTGGCCGGCTTTGCGCCTGCCCATGGGTGTTGCCTTCGCCTTTGCCATGGCCCTGTCGCTGGGCGATCTTGGAACCATCGCGCTGTTCGGCAATGATTCCATCCAGACCCTGCCTTTCCTGCTCTTGCAGCGCATGGGAAGTTATCGCACACAGGATGCAGCGGGACTGGCGCTGATCCTTGGGGTCCTGTGCCTGCTCTTGATGTTCGCAGCCGACCGCGGTGCGGCCAGCCTCGCCCGACAGGACAATGCAAGAGATGGCTGAACAAACGGAAAAGATCACAACCGGCGGGGCCGCGATCCGGCTTGATGCCGTACGCTTTGATTACGGCGACATGGCCATGCGTTTCGACCTTGCCATCGCACCGTCGTCCATTGCCGCCATCATCGGGCCGAGCGGCGCGGGCAAATCCACGGTTCTCAATCTCATTGCCGGTTTCGAGGCACCGCTCTCCGGCCGCGTGCTGATCGGCGATGCCGATGTCACGCATGCCGAACCATCCCGGCGCCCGGTTTCCATGGTGTTTCAGGACAACAATCTCTTTGCCCATCTCGACGTTGCCGCCAATGTCGGTCTTGGCCGCAGGCCGGGCCTGCGCCTCGACGCGGCGGATCAGCAGGCGGTCCACGACGCCATCGCCAAAGTCGGGCTTGCGGGCAAGGAGACGCGCAAACCGGCGGCACTGTCGGGCGGGGAACGCCAGCGCGTTGCCATCGCCCGGGCGCTGGTGCGCAACCGGCCTGTACTGCTGCTTGATGAAGCCTTTGCTTCACTTGGTCCAGCATTGCGCCATGAAATGCTTGATCTGGTCGGACAACTGCAAAAAGATACTGGAATGACTGTTGTGATGGTCACCCATCATCCGGACGATGCTTTGCGTTTACCATCAACGCTGTTCTTTCTCGAAAATGGCCATGTGGCAGCATCGGGGCCCGCGGGCGAATTGCTCTCGGCCAAAGGCCCCTCCCTGTTGCGAAAATATCTCGGCTCGCAAGAGTTATCACTTTGACATATTTTGTACTCAATGGGTCTCATAAGAAATCAATGTAATTCTTGCCCCAGCCTGCTCAACGGGCTAGCTAGAAAGTAAGCACACCGATTCCGCAGGCAAAAGACGAGTGGGAACTTGGCTTTAGCGTTTGCACTGGCGCCGCACGACATGAGGACATGATTCTGGGCTCGCACATTCTCCCCATCGGCAATCGACGGTTCCATCCGGCAGTACGAAGCACGACCGTGGTTTCGACGACGCTGCTGCTCGCCTTTCTGTCGGGCTGCCAGGTGCTCAACGTTACCAAGGAAGATGCGCTCGGCCCGTCCTCAAGCCCTGTCATCGTCGACAATGTCTCGAAGAATGACCGGCTGGCCAAACTGAGCGCCGAACAGCATCCCCGCATCCTGGCCACCTATGGCGGCGAGTACAAGGACGCGAAGCTCGAACGCATGGTTGCCAAGGTCGTCGGCAATCTGACCACCGTATCGGACAATCCGACTCATACCTATCGCATCACCATCCTCAATTCGCCCAACATCAATGCCTTCGCACTGCCGGGCGGCTATCTCTATGTCACCCGCGGCCTGCTTGCGCTGGCCAATGACAGCGCGGAACTTGCCGCTGTCATTGCCCATGAAATGGGCCATGTGATCGCCAATCACGGCATCGAACGCCAGCAGCGCGAAGCGGAAGCCGTCATCGCCGGCCGCGTTGTGTCGGAAGTGCTGCAGGACGACCAGGCGGGCCGCGAGGCGCTCATTCGCGGCAAGCTGCGCATGGCGCAGTTCTCGCGCAATCAGGAATTGCAGGCGGATGCCATCGGCATCAAGATGATCGGCGAAGCCGGGTATGATCCGTTTGCAGCTGCGCGCTTCCTGCAGTCGATGGCCTCCTATGCGGACTTCCGCAACGTCTCCGGCGCCACCGATGCCAGCCTCGACTTCCTTGCCAGCCACCCCTCCGCGCCGCAGCGCATCGAGCTGGCGCGCGGCCATGCCCGCAAGATCGGTGCGCCCGGTGTCGGCACGACGGACCGCGATTCCTTCCTGCAAGGGATCGACGGGCTGCTCTATGGCGACACGCCGGAAGAAGGCTATGTCCGCGGCCGCACCTTCGTGCACCCGCTGCTCGGCGTCAGCTTCACCGTGCCGGACGGCTTTGTCATCGACAATTCCGCAGCCGCGGTCATGGCAACCGGACCCGGCGAAGTCGCGATCCGCTTTGACGGAACCCAGGTTTCCGGCAAGACATCGATGGTTGACTACATGCGCAGCGGCTGGGTAACCGGCCTGGACAATGCCAGCGTCAAGGCGACGACATTCAACGGCATGCCCGCCGCCACGGCAAAAGCCAAGGCGGACCGCTGGGAGTTTGATATTTTCGTCGTGAATTCCGGTGACCGCATCTATCGCTTCCTGACGGCAGCGCCCACGGGCAGCACGGCACTGATGCCGGCAGCGCAAACGGTGACGCAGAGCTTCCATTTGCTGACGGCGCAGGAAAAGGCCAACATCAAGCCGCTGCGGATCCGCGTTGTCACGGTCAAGGCGGGCGATACGCTTGCCAGCCTCTCCAGCCAGATCATGGGCACGGACCGCAAGCTGGATCTCTTCCGGCTGATCAACGCCCTGCCGCCCGGCGGCACGGTTTCCGTCGGCGACAAGATGAAGATCATCAGCGAATAACAAAAAGCCCGGTAGAACCGGGCTGTTTGTTGAAAGGGATGAACCCGCTGTTACGCGGCTTCTTCCTGTTCGTCTTCAACGGAAATGTCCGCATCAGCTTCGGTTTCTTCAGTCTTCGCGCCGCGCTTGGGACCTTTGGCGAGATTGACTTCGATCAGACGGACGGCTTCGGTTTCCGACATCTTGTTGACGGCGGAAATTTCACGGGCCATGCGGTCGAGCGCTGCTTCATAGAGCTGGCGTTCGGAATAGGACTGTTCCGGCTGATTGTCGGCACGGAAAAGATCGCGGACAACTTCCGAAATGGAAATCAGATCGCCCGAGTTGATCTTCGCATCATATTCCTGCGCCCGGCGGGACCACATGGTGCGCTTGATACGGGCCCGTCCCTGAACTACCTTCAGCGCACGGTCGACATAATCTGTTTCTGAGAGTTTGCGCATACCAATGGCGGTTGCCTTTGCAACCGGTACCTTCAGGCGCATCTTGTCCTTCTGAAAGTCAATCACGAAAAGTTCGAGCTTGTGGCCCGCAACTTCCTGTTCTTCGATATTGACGATCTGGCCTACGCCGTGAGCCGGATATACAATAAACTCACCCGTCTTGAATCCGATACGCTGGGCGGTCTTTTTCTGCGGAACTGCTGTCATGCGCTTCATTACTCCCTGCTGCGCCCGGCAAAACGCACCGGTTAAACCAATCACTGGAAACCGGAACCCGGTTTGTCGGCCGCCAATATTTTCACGCAAAGCAATCCGGACCAAACAGCAGGACGGGTCACAATCAAAGAACCTCAACCTGAACTGTTAAGTCCGGAAAAAATCTAGCCGATTGGTGATTTATGCTTTAGCGCCACGAAATTGACGTCCAATGATCAACATATCGCAGCACCATAACACGAAAAGTGATCAGAATCAACTTTTTGCTGCACAAGCGCAAACTAAACGCATTGCAAGACTTGATTTTCAGGGCAAATCAGTCTTGCGGGCAACTGCGATACCCCGAATAAGTTTAGTCGCCTTCGCCCGGTTCCGGGGAGAAGTATTTCTCGAGTTTACCGGTGACGCCGTCCATTTCCTTGGCATCGCTGGGCGCATCTTTCTTCGCCGAAATATTCGGCCATTTTTCCGCATATTCCGAATTCAGCTGCAGCCAGCTGTCGAGGCCCGGCTCGGTGTCCGGCTTGATGGCCTCCGCAGGGCATTCCGGTTCACACACGCCGCAATCGATGCACTCATCCGGGTGGATGACGAGCATGTTCTCACCTTCGTAAAAACAATCGACCGGACAGACCTCAACGCAATCCATATATTTGCAGCGGATGCAATTGTCGGTCACAACATATGTCATTTACTGGCTCCTGAAGACACCATAGTCAGCGTGTCAGCGGTTGAGGTAACGATTTGGCACCGGCCTGACAAGAGGGGAAAACGGACTGCGGCACCAGAACGCGGCCCGAAAAATCTCGACGTGTAAAAGGATTGTCTTCATCACATCAGGACCGAGCCATTGTCCAAGTCCGCAGCGTGCCATTCATCGCATCGCGATGACCTGCCGACAAGCAACCATTGTGCTCTAATATAGGTGTTGCGGAAATAATATTTTAGCCCCACCGACGAATTTGGAGATAATTTCGATGTTTCCGCGTTTTGCCCCGCAAACCACAACGCGGATGCGTCAATCATCGGAGCCGTTGTCCCGGCCCTTCATCAGCCGGTCGACGTCTCGCCGTTCGCGCTTGGTGGGACGACCGCTGCCCGCATCGCGTCTGGGCAGCATGTCGAAGCGGCTCATGGCATCCTTCGGCGGTGGGGGCGGAGAAATGTCCTCGTACAGCGTCCGCGCCTCCTCGGCGGGTCCGCGCCGGGTGCCGCCGGACAGGACTTTGTAAATGAGAATGCGCCGGTCCAGCGTGATCGTCAGCACATCACCGGGTTTGACCCCGTGTGATGGCTGGTCGATCTTGTCCTTGTTGACCCGGACGTTGCCGCCCGATGCCAGCTTTGCAGCGAGGGAACGGGATTTGACCACCCGCGCGAAAAACAGCCACTTGTCGATGCGCTGCCTGTCGGTTCCCGTCATTTAGGGTCAAACCCTCACTTCTTCATCTGCTCCTTCAACGCCAGCAACTTGGCGAAGGGGGAGTCCATGTCGATCTTGACCGGGCGTTCTTCCCGCTCCGGACGCTTGCCGTGATTCTGCGGCTTGCCGGAGGGCTTGCCGCCTTCCTGCCGGGCGCGGTCGCCGCCGCCGGGCTTGCCGCCCTTGCCACGGAAATCCTTGCGCTCACCACGCTCGCCCTGCGGACCGGCGTTGCGGTTCGGACGGCTTTGACGCTCCTCGCCCTGGCTGTTGCCATTGCGGGCTTGCGGTTCACGCTGATTCTCGCGCCCGCCCTGTGGACGGCGGTTATTGTTGCGGCCTTCGAAGCGGGGAGCCTGGCGCCAGAGCAGCACCGGCTTGGGTGCTTCTTCCGCCGCTGGAGCAGTTGCGGTTTCAGCAACAGCCGCAGGCGCTTCTTCGGCAGCCGCAACGGCTGCCACAGCCTCGACAACCGGTTTGACGATGGGATCACCAACCGGTTCGGCAGCCGGCACGGATTTGGTGCCTTCCGGCGCAACGGCAGCCGTTTCCTGCGGGGCAACCGCATCGAGTTCGGCAACCTTGGCCGACACAACGGCTGCATCGGTTGCTTCCGAGCGGTAGCCGAGATTCTTCAGGATTTCTTCCATATCGTCGGCTGTTGCGCCGAGAATGGACATCATGGCCGGGGTGACGACGAAACGCGTGCCGTCATAGGCACCGTCGGGCCGTGTTCCGCTTCCCGGCTTCCATGCCAGTGCTGGACGGATGAGATCGGCCAGACGCTCGAGAATATCGATGCGCACGGCGCGACGTCCGAGCAGCCGGTAGCCCGCAAGGCGGTAGAAGGCCGGATCGAAGGCCGGATCGGTGACAACCGACGTGCGGCCTGCGGACAGCACCTGCACCACATCGCCATAGCCGGGACGATCCTTGGCATCTTCCTTGAGTGCCCACAGCAGCGTCAGCAGACCTGCAGGCGCTGGTTTGAGCAATGCAGGCAGGAAGACGTGGTAGGCGCCGAAGCGCACGCCCAGACGGCGCAGGGCCGCGCGCGAATCCTGATCGAGGCCGCGGACATCGTCAGCCACGTCGCGGCGCTGCAGCACGCCAAAATTTTCGACGAGCTGGAACGCCAGTCCCCGCGTGATCCCGACCAGCGCATCCGCATTGGCAAGATCAACCAGCGGCTTGAGCACCGTATCCACATGATGGGCGAGGAAACGGTCAACCCGCGCAGCGACCTTGTCGCGTGCCGGTCCCGTCAGTTGCTCGTCGGCCAGCAACACCGCGCGGGGCTTCAATGGCTGCTCGCCCGAGACGACCGAGGCGACCGGAGCGCCAATCCAGCGCAGCGTCCCGTCCGATCCCAGGGCAAAGTCGCCGTTCGCGGAAGCGGCAAAGCGCTCGGCGCGATTGTCGAACTCTGTCGCCAAGGCTTTTTGTGCAGCGGCCTTCACGGCTTTTGCATCGGTTCCATCGATCTGGCTGTCCGTGGTGAAACGGAATCCATCCAAACGTCCAACATGGTGCCCTTCGACAACAACGTCCCCGGCAGGGCTAATTTCGGCTTCTAGCATTGTATTCTCTCTCAGGCGCCTCATAAGCACGCTTGTCCTGCGGTCTACGAAGCGTTTCGTCAACCGTCCATGCAGTGCATCTGATAATCTGTCCTCAATTTCACGCGTCTTTTCTTGCCAATGTGCCTGATCTGCCAGCCATCCCGGCCGATGCGACACAAAAGTCCAAGTTCTGATCTGGGCAATCCGCCGCGACAAAGCATCGATATCGCCATCGGTCGTATCAGCCCGGTGCACCTGTTCGCCCATGTATGTTTCGTTAACATGACCATGTTCGACGAGATCTGTATAGATCGATGCAATAATATCCGCATGCTGCGCCGGCGCAATTTTGCGGTAGTCCGGCAACGCACAGGCATCCCACAGGAGGGCCACCCGTTCCGGCGTGTTGGCCAGCGGCGCGATATCCGGGTCTTTCGACAGATATTCGAGCGCCTGCTGATCCACGGCCGGCAGTGCGCGGGTCAATCCTTCCACCGGTGCGGGCGTGTCGATCGACCGTCTCAGTGCATCGAGGCTGGAGAAATCAAACCGGGCGGTGCGCCATTGCAAGATCTTGACGGAATCGAAGGCATGCGATTCCACGCGCTGCACCAGTTCTTCTGAAAAACCGGAGACCTGACCTGTAACGCCAAACGTGCCATCGCGCAGGTGCCGCCCGGCGCGCCCGGCGATCTGACCGATTTCGCCCGGCGACAGATCACGGAACTGATAACCGTCAAACTTGCGGTCCTGCGCAAAAGCCACGTGATCGACATCGAGGTTGAGCCCCATGCCGATGGCATCGGTGGCGACCAGATAATCCACATCGCCCGACTGATAGAGATCCACCTGGGCATTGCGGGTGCGCGGGCTCAAGGCCCCCATGACCACGGCGGCACCGCCATTCTGGCGGCGGATCAGTTCGGCGATGGAATAGACCTCGTCCGCGGCAAAGGCCACGATGGCGGTGCGTGGCGGCAGGCGCGTGATCTTCTTCGAGCCGGCATAGGTCAGATTCGACAGGCGCGGACGCGTGACGACGGAGATGCCGCGCAGCAGCTTTTCCAGTATGCCGCGCATGGTGGCCGCACCAAGCAGCAAGGTTTCCTGACGGCCCCGCAGATGCAGGATGCGGTCGGTAAAGATGTGGCCGCGCTCCAGATCGTTGGCGAGCTGGACCTCGTCGATGGCAACGAAATCCATATCCGTCTGGCGCGGCATGGCTTCGACGGTGCACACCGCATAGCGCGCGCCGGGCGGCATGATCTTTTCCTCACCGGTGATCAGCGCGACATTGGCAAGCCCCACCCGTTCGGCAACACGGTTGTAGACTTCGCGCGCCAGCAGGCGCAGCGGCAGGCCGATCATACCCGTCTGGTGCGCCAGCATCCGCTCAATGGCGAGGTGAGTCTTCCCCGTGTTCGTCGGCCCCAGAACGGCGGTGACGTCACGACCGCTCAGGATCAAGGGAAGTTCGGGAGTAGGCATAAGGTTCATCAAAAATATCCAACACCGGCACGACGGCCTTACCAGAACCAGCAAGGCATGCCGGGCATGCACTATCCGATAGCATTATCGGCATCAGACAGAAAGTATGCGGCGACCTCAAGATAAACAATTGCGAACCGATTCACGGAGTGTTCCATTAAGAAACAGAACGCGAGCAGAACGAATCAGCGACGAATCAGCTATAGGATCAGATTCCTGCTTTGTTCACGGCCACATCTAGCTTTCCCGGGTGCGAGTCGCACAAGATGCTGAATCAGCGGGAACAGGATTTCAACGAATCGGCTCATCACCGTTAACCTTTGGCTTTTCCGCGCAAAAGCGGGCAGTCCGCCGTCAACCGATTTTTTGCCCTGTTAAGAAAATCGCAATATTTCCTTATAGTTAGTTAAGGAATCCAAGGCCCGGGCGCCCCGTTTCATTAACACTCCGATCAAAGGAAGAACGAATCAGCGACGAATCAGCGCTTTGTCCATTTTCCTGTTTTGTTCACGGCTACATCTTGTGCTGAAGGCGCGGGAGTCGCACCAATCCCCGAACGCATGGGCAGGAAATAGGACAAGATTCAGGAAACGCCGTTAACCTTTGGCCGCGAATATCAGCAATCGCCGCCGCACAAAACAAAAACGCCGCCGACCGTTTCCAGCCCGCGGCGTCTTTTGATTTGCTTCCGATCAGCTGAAATACTGCCCGCCATTGGCTGTCAGCGTCGAGCCGGTGATGAAGCCGGCATCGTCAGAGGCGAGGAACACCACGCAGCGCGCGATTTCTTCCGGTTCGCCCAGGCGTCCGACCGGGATTTGCGGAATGATGCGCTCGTTGAGCACCTTCTCGTCGATGGCCCGAACCATTTCCGTGCCGATATAACCGGGACAGATGGCATTGACCGTAATGCCGGCGCGTGCACCCTCCTGCGCCAGCGCCTTGGTAAAGCCGATATCCCCGGCCTTGGCCGCGGAATAATTGGCTTGCCCGGCCTGGCCCTTTTGTCCGTTGATCGAGGAAATAT
Organism: Phyllobacterium sp. T2-21; assembly: GCF_055378485.1. Lineage (NCBI taxonomy): Bacteria > Pseudomonadati > Pseudomonadota > Alphaproteobacteria > Hyphomicrobiales > Phyllobacteriaceae > Phyllobacterium > Phyllobacterium sp. T2-21. The sequence goes on from NZ_AP027912.1 coordinate 234,340, forward strand.
TGATCACGCGGCCGAATTTGCGGTCACGCATGCCCGTCCATACCGGATGGGTCATGTTGAACAGGCCGGTCAGATTGGTGTTGATCACTTCGCCCCATTGGCCTGGGGTCATCTTGTGGAACATGGCATCACGGGTGATGCCCGCATTGTTGACCAGCACGGCGACGGGGCCGTGATCGGCCTCGATCCTGGCAATACCGGCAGCGCATTCTTCATAGTTGGAAACATCCCACTTGTAGGTGGCAATGCCGGTCTTTTCCGTGAATTTCTTCGCCGCGTCGTCATTGCCGGCGTAATTTGCCGCGACCTTGTACCCTGCCGCTTTCAGGGCCACGGATATGGCTGCGCCGATACCACGTGTTCCGCCCGTAACGATTGCCGTTTTGGTCATATTTCCCCTCCCTAATTCATGTTGGATCAAAGTTAGTGTTGTTGAAAAAGAGACGTGGCAGCAGCCTGGAAATTTAGTGCTGCCGGAACACGGGTTCGACAAAGGCCGAACCCGTGTTCATTCTTGCAGATCAGTCCTTGACGCGCTCAACGCACAGGGCAATGCCCATGCCGCCGCCAATGCACAGCGTGGCAAGGCCCTTTGTGCCGTTGCGGCGCTTCAATTCATAAAGCAGCGTGTTGAGCACCCGGGCACCGGATGCGCCGATGGGATGACCGATGGCAATGGCACCGCCATTGACATTGACGATGTCGGGATTGAGCCCGAGATCCTTGTTGACGGAAAGCGCCTGCGCCGCGAAGGCTTCGTTGGCTTCGACCAGATCAAGGTCCTCCACCTTCCATCCGGCCCGCTCCAGGGCCTTGCGTGACGCGGGGATTGGACCTGTGCCCATGATGGCAGGGTCGACACCGGCCGTTGCCCAGGAAACGATGCGGGCCAGCGGCTTGACGTTGCGGCGCTTGGCCTCGTCCTCGCTCATAAGCACCACGGCAGCCGCGCCATCATTGAGGCCGGAGGCATTGCCTGCGGTAACGGTACCTTCCTTGTCGAAAGCGGGCTTCAGCTTGGCAAGGGAGTCGAGTGTCGCGCCGTGACGGATATACTCGTCATCCGCAACGATCACGTCGCCCTTGCGGGTCTTGACCGTGAACGGCACGATTTCATCCTTGAACTTGCCCGCCTTCTGCGCGGCTTCCGCCTTGTTCTGCGAGCCAAGGGCGAACTTGTCCTGATCTTCGCGGGTGAACTGCCACTTGCGGGCGATGTTTTCGGCGGTATTGCCCATGTGGTAGCCATGGAAAGCGTCGGTCAGGCCATCCTTGATCATTGTATCGATCATCTTGAAATCGCCCATCTTCACGCCGCTGCGCAGATGCGCGCAATGCGGCGCCATCGACATGGATTCCTGTCCGCCCGCCACGATGATATCGGCATCGCCGGTTGCGATCTGCTGCATGCCGAGGGCCACGGCGCGCAGACCGGAACCGCAGAGCTGGTTGAGCCCCCAGGCTGTCGCCTCCTGCGGAATGCCTGCCTCCATGGCGGCCTGGCGGGCCGGGTTCTGCCCTTCGCCGGCGCTGAGCACCTGGCCCATGATCACTTCATCGACATCGGCACCATCGACACCGGCGCGGCTCAGCACTTCCTTGATCACCGCAGCGCCAAGTTCATGGGCCGGGACGTTGGCAAAAGCACCGTTGAACGACCCCACGGGGGTTCGCGCTGCACTGGCGATAACGATGGATTGGGTCATAGACGTCTCCTTATCATTGAGATGCTGAATTCATTCAGCTTGGCTTCCCGGACAGAATTCCCTCCCTGCGGCAGTTTGACAAGGGGCATTCGCCGCGAAGCCAAATTTATCGCCTGCAAGGCAGAGAAAGGCTGGAATGCTCTGCGCGATGGATGCGGCGCACAAATCACTTTGATTTGTGCTGCTTTCCCCCTATCCTCGCGGATATATCAGTAAGCGGGCACGCAAATTCAGACCATTTGAGTCTGATGACATGAGTTGGGGAGTTCTCTGATGGCAGCAAAAACCGGCGACGTCGTCATTAAAAAATATGCCAACCGGCGCCTCTACAATACCGGCACAAGCACCTATGTGACGCTGGAAGATCTCGCCGAGATGGTGAAGCGCAATGAGGATTTCACCGTTCAGGACGCTAAGACCGGCGAAGACATCACCCATTCCGTCCTGACCCAGATCATCTTCGAACTGGAAAACAAGGATGGGCAGAACATGCTGCCGATCCCATTCCTGCGCCAGCTCATCGCCTATTACGGCGACCAGATGCAGGTGGTGCTGCCAACATTCCTCGAACAGTCCATGAGTGCCTTTGCCAAGGAACAGGAGCGCATGCGCGAGCAGCTTTCCGCCGCCTTCGGCAAATCGCCGATCGACATGATGAACATCAGTGCGCCGGTCAAGCTCGTCGAGGAGCAGGTTCGCCGCAACACGGAAATGCTGCAGCACGCCATGCGCATGTTCACGCCATTCCCGCTCAACAAGACGGCCGGAGCAGCCGAGGCCGACGAAACGCCCGCCGCCGAAACCGCCAAGAAGGATACCGGGCTGGACGAACTGAAAGAACAGATCGCCGCCATGCAGCGCAAGCTGGACTCCCTCGACAAATAATCCAGGTCACATCCGTTTTTGACTGAATATCCGGCTCGCGCGGCGGATCGGCTTTTGCATTCCATGACCATACGAACCCAAGAGGATACCATGGCCCAACTCTCACTTTCCAAAGCCAACACCATCATCAAGGCAGCGCTTGCCAAGGGCACCGAGGCCGGCATGCGGCCGCTCTCCGTCGCCGTGCTCGATGCCGGCGGCCACCTCAAGGCTTTCCAGAAGCAGGACGGCGCTTCCCTGTTGCGCTTCGAGATCGCCTTCGGCAAGGCGTTCGGCGGCCTGACCATCGGCACGGGCTCGCGCACCGTTGAAAAATTCGCCAAGGAACGCCCGCATTTCGTCGAGGGGCTGGTGGCAGCGTCCGGCGGGCGCGTCATCCCGGTAGCAGGCGGCGTTCTCATCAGGAATGCCAAGGGGGAGCTTCTCGGCGCGGTCGGCATCACCGGCGACACTTCCGACAATGACGAGATTGCTGCCATCGCCGGTATTCAGGCGGCCGGTTTCATCGCCGACGGCGGCCAGGGCTGATCACCGGCCCGGCAACATCAAGCCCCGGCAGATGGCCTCCTCTGCCGGGGTTTTTGCATGATGTCAGCGGAAGTTGACGTCGCGCCCGGCAGAGCGCAGCGAAACGGTGAACCCCGCCAGAATATCGAAAAACGCCATTGCCATCAGAATGAAGAACAGCGAATGCGAGGCGCTGGGAACCAGCAGGAATTCCACCAGAAACGCCACGAACACGAAGGTCGACAGGAGATGGTCAACCACCGAGGCATTGCTCGTGCGCGTTGACTTCATGATCTCGAAGAACAGCAACGCCAGCGACAGCACGATCATCAGGTCGCCCAGTGTCATCCGCCATACGCCGCCCGACAGCATCTGCATGGAATAGAGCTGCGTGGCCCACGGATCGGCGCCGCCAATACCCGTCAATCCGGCGACCACCAGATTGAACACAACAAGCGGCACGATCATCAATGGAATATTGGAAATCACGGCATCTGTCTCCCATCAGCATGTCATAAACAAAAAAAGACCGGCACAAGGCCGGTCCTCTTTATCACGAAATCCAGGAAGGGATCAGCCTTCTTTCGGCGTCAGAACCTGACGGCCGCGATACATGCCGGTCTTCAGATCGACATGGTGCGGACGGCGCAGTTCGCCTGAATTCTTGTCTTCGACGTAAGTCGGGGCCTTCAACGCGTCGGCGGAACGGCGCATGCCGCGCTTCGACGGAGAAGTTTTTCTTTTAGGTACAGCCATTGTTCCTGCTCCAGTAATCAGTCAAAATCCGGCGCTGGCCCGATCGAGCCTGTCACAATGGACAAAATTCCGGAAAGTTCGGCTGGGGCTATACACGGCTTGAGAGCTTTTGACCAGCATGAGTCGCATATTTTTTGTCGCAAATGCCGATATGCCGGGATTTGCGCCGATAGAGGGTCTATTTGACACAACCAATATACGCACCAGCGCCCCGCGCACGCCGTTCATTGAGCCTTGCCAGCGTTTGCAACCCCTGCCCCGGCCGCGCCGGATTGCGCGCGATCGGGTTGGGCAGGGTCACTGCGAGAAAGGCCGCCTGCCGCGGTGTCAGCCTTGCCGCACTCACCTTGAAATGGTGCTGCGCCGCCGCCTCGATGCCATAGATGCCTGGGCCCCACTCGGCAATATTCAGGTAGATTTCCATCACGCGCCGTTTGGTCAGGATCAGATCGGTCATCATCGCCAGCGGCATTTCCAGGCCCTTGCGGATGAAAGACCGGCTGTTCCACAGGAACAGGTTCTTGGCGGTCTGCATCGTGATCGTCGACGCACCGCGCGTCTGCTCGCCATCCATGGCATCGGACACAACCAGATTCATCGCATCCCAGTCGACGCCGGAATGAAAGCAGAACCGCGCATCCTCCGACATCATGACGGAATGCACCAGCACCGGGGAAATCTCGTCCAGTGACACCCAGCGCCGGTCATAACCGGAAAAAGTCACGAGGTCCTTCACCATCAAGGTGGAAACCGGATGCACGAACGGCAGCCGGTACAGGCTGAGCAGGATGATGGGGATCATCATCAGGAGGACGCCCGCCAGAATCAGGTAGCGCACGATGCGCCCCAAAGGCGAGCCGCCCGGACTGACCAGATAGCCTCCGCCTCTTTTGTTTCTGACCAGAACCCGTGTCACACCCGCCGCCTGCGTTGAAAGCCCATCATGGACATAGAGCAACCATCCGCCAAAGGGAACCATTTCCATGCCATTCCGGCCATGTTCACAATGACAACAAGGCAAAAATGCAAAAGCAGCGCATCTAATCATTGACCGGGCGCCGATTTTTCGCTCATTGCCAGATCATGATGACAGATCAAGACACTTCCCTGTTTCAGATGACATTGCTGCATCGCGCCGCCTCGGTGGAAACGCTGCTGACGGGCCTGCTCTCGGATCAGCCGCAAGACGGCGAGATCAGCCGTCCGCCCCGCCTCATGGCAGCGATGCGGCACGGCGTTCTCAATGGCGGCAAGCGTCTGCGCCCCTTCCTCGTCCTGGAAAGCGCCGCGCTCTTCGGTGCCGACACCCCCGCGGCTTTGCGGGTAGCGGCGGCGCTGGAATGCATCCATAGCTATTCGCTCGTCCATGACGATCTACCGGCCATGGACAATGACGATATGCGCCGCGGCCAGCCGACGGTGCACCGCAAATTCGACGAGGCAGCGGCAATCCTCGCAGGGGACAGCCTCCTGACCTACGCGTTCGAGCTGATCGCAGCCGAGGCGACGGAGCTTGATCCCGGCGCCAAGGTTGCACTGGTGACGGCTCTGGCACGCGCTGCCGGTATCGGCGGCATGACCGGCGGCCAGGCGCTCGATCTGGAAGCGGAAAAGGTCAAGCCCGACGAGGCAGGCATCATCCGCCTGCAGGCCATGAAGACCGGCGCGCTGATCCGTTTCGCCTGCGAGGCCGGTGCCATGATCGGCAATGCCAACTCCGCGGATCGCGAACGGCTGGCGGAATACGGCTCGGCCATTGGCCTTGCCTTTCAGCTGGCCGACGACCTGCTCGACGTCACCGCCGATGCTGCCCATATGGGCAAAGCCACCGGCAAGGATGCGGCGGCGGGCAAGGCCACGCTGGTTTCACTGCACGGGATCGACTGGACCAAGCGCCAGTTGAGCGGGCTGGTGGCACAGGCCGAGGAATTGCTTGCGCCCTTCGGCGAAAAGGCTGCCCTGCTCAAGCAGGCCGCACGGTTCATCGCCGAGCGGCAGAGCTGAATCTATTCGGCCGCGTGCGAGCCTGCGCCCTGGCCGAAGCGGTTTTCGATATAGTCGGCAACCATCTTCTGGAATTCCTTGGCGATGCCCGCACCGCGCAGGGTTGCCACTTTCTTGCCGTCGACAAAGACCGGGGCCGTCGGCGTTTCGCCAGTTCCCGGCAGTGAAATGCCGATATCCGCCATCTTGGATTCGCCCGGCCCGTTGACGATGCAGCCCATCACCGCGACATTGAGCGCTTCAACGCCGGGATATTTCTCGCGCCAGACCGGCATGTTGTCGCGAATATCGCTCTGAATCGACTGCGCCAGTTCCTGAAACACGGTGGATGTGGTGCGCCCGCAACCGGGACAGGCCGCGACAATCGGGATGAACTGGCGAAAGCCCATGGTCTGCAGCAATTCCTGCGCCACCTGCACTTCGCGTGTCCGGTCACCGTTCGGTTCCGGTGTCAGCGATATGCGGATCGTATCCCCGATACCCTGCTGCAGGAGGATGCCCAGCGCCGCCGAGGAAGCGACAATGCCCTTGGAGCCCATGCCGGCTTCGGTAAGGCCGAGATGCAGCGCATGATCGCAGCGCCGCGCCAGCTCCGCATAAACCGCGATCAGGTCCTGCACCTGGCTGACCTTGGCGGAAAGAATGATCCTGGAGCGCGGCAGGCCGATTTCTTCAGCCAGCTGCGCGGAAATCAGCGCCGACTGGACAATAGCCTCGCGCATGACCTGTTCCGCCGTCAGGGGTGCGCCCGCCGCATGGTTCTGATCCATCAGCGCCGTCAGCAGTTCCTGATCGAGCGAGCCCCAGTTGACACCGATGCGCACCGGCTTGTCATAGCGGATCGCCATTTCGATGATGGCGCCGAACTGCGCATCCTTCTTGTCCTTGAAGCCGACATTGCCCGGATTGATGCGGTATTTCGCCAGCGCTTCGGCGCAGGCCGGATGGTCCGCCAGCAGTTTGTGGCCGATATAATGGAAATCGCCAACCAGCGGCACATTCAGGCCAAGCCGGTCCAGCCTTTCGCGGATTTTCGGCACAGCGGCAGCGGATTCATCCCGGTCAACGGTGATGCGGACAATCTGCGATCCCGCGCGGGAAAGGGCTGCCACCTGTGCAACGGTGCCGTCCACATCGGCTGTATCCGTATTGGTCATCGACTGCACGACGACGGGTGCGCCTCCGCCAACCATGACCCCGCCCACATCGACGCCAACGGAGGCGCGGCGGGCAAAGGGCTGCGAATAATAGTCAGACATTGTCAAACTCCAGATATTCCCTTCACGTGGCGCAGGGAACGCCTTGTGTCAACACCATGTGACATGAACGCGGCAAATTCAAAGCAAATGCTCTTGCCGATCACGCCACAGTGAACCGTATGACAAAGTGTTCACGTTCCAAAGCTGGTATTTTTGCTGCAATGCAATATATTCCAGACGCCTTCAACACGGTTGTTAAACCAAAGGAAGTTTCTCATGGCCAAGAAGACCGCAGTCGTCACAGGTTCCAACTCCGGCATCGGACTGGGTTCCGCCCACGCCCTCGCAGCGGCGGGTTACAATGTGGTGATCAATTCCTTCACGGACCGCCCGGAAGACCACGATCTTGCCAAGGAGATCGCCGCACAGCATTCCACCGGCGTCGCCTATATCAAGGCCGATATGTCCAAGGGTGACGAATGCCGTGCCCTGATCGACCAGGCTGCTGCCGCATTCGGCAGCGTCGATGTACTGGTCAACAATGCCGGCATCCAGTTTGTCGCGCCGGTCGATGAATTCCCGACGGAAAAATGGGATGCGATCATCGCCATCAACCTGACCTCGGCGTTCCACACCACCGCTGCCGCGCTTCCCTATATGAAGAAGGCCGGATGGGGCCGCATCATCAATATCGCCTCGGCACATGGCCTGCGTGCATCGCCGTTCAAGTCGGCCTATGTGGCGGCCAAGCACGGCATTCTCGGACTGACCAAAACCGTCGCGTTGGAAGTGGCCGAAAAGCATATCACCAGCAACGCCATCTGCCCCGGTTATGTCCTGACACCGCTCGTCGAGGCTCAGATCCCCGACCAGATGAAAGCGCACAACATGGACCGCGAAACCGTCATCCGCGAAGTCATGCTCGACAGGCAGGCGACCAAGGAATTCGCCACGGTCGACCAGATCGGCGCGACGGTGGTGTTTCTCGCCAGCGATGCGGCGGCGCAGATCACCGGTACATCCATCTCCGTCGATGGCGGCTGGACGGCGCAGTGATGAACCACAAACCCAAAGTCATCAACATCGCGCTGCAGGGCGGCGGCTCGCACGGCGCCTTCACCTGGGGTGTTCTCGACCGCATTCTGGAAGATGGCCGGCTGACCATCGAGGGCATATCCGGCACCAGCGCCGGTGCCATGAATGCCGTCGCGCTGGCTGATGGCTGGAGCCGCAACGGTCCTGATGGCGCCCGCGAAAAGCTCTATGAATTCTGGCGGGCGGTGGGCCGCACCGGGCAGTTCAGCCCGGTTCAGCGCACGCCCTGGGACCGCTTTTTCGGCAACTGGTCCGTCGAGAACGGCGTCGGGTATAATCTGTTCGAGCAGTTCTCGCGCATGTTTTCGCCCTATGAGTTCAACCCGTTCAACCTTAACCCCCTGCGGGATGTGGTCGAGCGTGAAATTGATTTCGACCGGGTGAAAGCCTGTTCGGCGCTCAAGCTGTTCATCTCGGCAACCAATGTGGAAAGCGGCCGCCTGCGGGTCTTTTCCCAGTCGGAGCTCAATGCCGATGTGGTAATGGCATCCGCGTGCCTGCCCTATATTTTCCAGGCGGTGGAGATTGAAGGTGAACCCTACTGGGATGGCGGCTATGGCGGCAACCCGGCGCTCTATCCCTTCTTCTATTCGACCAAGAGCGAAGACCTGCTGCTTATCCAGATCAACCCGATCGAACGGCGCGGCGCGCCGAAGACCGCCCGCGAAATCACCGACCGTATCGACGAGATCACCTTCAATGCAGCGCTGCTGCGTGAGTTCCGTTCGATTGCCTTCGTCAATTCGCTGATCGACGCAGGCCGGATCGAACACGGCGAATACAAGCATATCCGCATGCACCGTATCGATGCCGATGTGGCGCTGGCTGGCCTGGCGGCCTCATCGAAAATCAACGCGGAATGGGCCTTTCTCGAATATCTGCGCGACCTCGGCCAGGCCGCAGCCGATGACTGGCTGGAAGAGCATTTCGATGCGGTGGGCGAACACGCGACACTCGATCTCTCCGGTGAGCTTTCTCCCGAAATGAATGTCGGATTGAAAGCCCACAAGGCCGGACGGCGGGTGACCGACTTTCTGCTGCAGCGCAAGAAACCGGCGGTCGCGGCAAGCCGCCGGGCATAGATCAGGTGCCCGGGTTTTCGTTGCGGTCGGCACTGGCGGCAAGATTGGCCATCAGGAAGACCACGACAAGCAGGCAGGCCAGCACCATATAGACCGGGCCGAACCCCGTGCGCCCGCCGACAAAGCCGATGGCTGAGGGCGCGACCAGAATGCCGGAATAGCCCATCAGCGTAACGAGGCTGAGGGCGACGCCCGAAGACGTTCCCTTCTGGTTGCCAGCAGCCGAGAAGGCAATGGGCACCATATTGGCAATGCCCAGCCCCGCAAATGCAAAGGCAAAAATGGCGATCCAGGGGCTTGGCGCAAGGCTTGCAACCAGCATGCCCGATGCACCAATGAGCGCGGAAATGCGCAATGTCTTCACCGCACCGAAGCGGTTGCGCACGCCGTCGCCGAGAAAGCGCATGACGGACATCGTTCCCGAAAATGCGGCGAAGGCAAATCCGGCTGTGGCAATATCGGCACCGCGCTCCTGCTTGAGGTAAAGCGCCGCCCAGTCGAGAACCGACCCTTCCGGAACCATGGAGAAAAGCGCCATGATACCGATTAGGTAAATCAGCGGGTTGGTGGGGAAAGCCAGCTTGCCCTTTTTCTCGTGCACCACCGGCGCATCTTCAGTGATCATGTAGCGGAACGCGGCTAGCCCCAGAGCAACCGCAATGGCGGTGACCACCCCCGCATGAACCAGATGGCCCTGTGCTTCGATCAGCAAGCCGCCAAGGGCGCCGCCGGCGAAGCCGCCAAGGCTCCAGAACCCGTGCGAGGATGACATGACGGCGCGCGACAGCTTTTTCTCCACCTCGACGGCATTGGCGTTCATGGCCACATCCATGCCGCCGATGACGGCACCGAAGAGGAAAAGCGCGGGCGCCGCGATATAAACATTCGGAGCCAGCGCCACCAAGAGCAGGGAAAAGCTGCAGAAGACGGCAAAGCCCTTCACCACCGCGCGCGAGCCGTACCGGCCGATGAGGTAGCCGCACCAGGGCATTGCCGCCAGGGCGCCAAGGCCAAACACCAGGATCATCAGGCCGAGCGTGAACTCGCTGATGTGCAGGCGGGTCATGAACACGGGGATCTGCGGCGCCCAGCTGCCGATCAGAAATCCATTGAAAAAGAAAGCGCTGGCAACTGCCCAGCGGCCATAGACGGCTTTCTTCCTGTAGACGGAGGCATCCATAGTTTTATCACCAGCTTGAATTTCGGACAGGATGGACATCACGCACCGCGTCTGTCGGCGATGACGACTTCGACACCCACGGCGCGAATCCGCTCAACAATCGACGGGTCGGCGGTTCTGTCGGTAATCAGCGTCGATATGGCCGAGATGGGCGCGATGGCAAAGGGCGCCTGCTTCAGCAGCTTTTCAGCCGTGGCTAGCAGCATCACTTCATTGCTCGCCTTGCTCATGGCCAGTTTCAGATGCGCGTCCTCGTAGTTCTCGGCGCGCAGTGTCAGGCTCTCGTCGATGGCGCAGGCGCCGAGCACACAGTAATCGACATGCATGAGCTGCACTTCGGCAAGCGGCGACTGCCCGATGACGCTGCGGGTGAAACGATTCAGCGTGCCGCCGAGGAGAATAACCTCGCACAGGGGATGGTCGAGAGCGGCCGAGGCAATATCCGGCGAACTGGTGATGATGCGCATCTGCAGGTTGACCGGCAGGGCGCGCACAAACTCAAGCACGGTCGTGCTCGAATCGAGAAGCATGGTGGAATTCGGGGCAATTCGTTCAGTGGCAACGGCGGCAACCGCCTTTTTCCCGGCGGTTTCGTCCTTGGCGCGCTGCTGAAAGCTGCGAAAGCTCGAACTGCTGCGCGCCGCACCGCCATGGAAGCGCTGGACAAGCCCTGCTTCGGATAACTCGCGCAAATCCCGGCGGATGGAATCTTCCGAAACACCGAATTCCGTCGCAACGGCATTCGCCAGGACGCGGCCGGATTCATTGACCCGTTTGAGGATCATGCTCTTCCGCTCTTCCGGCGACAGGTCTTTGGTCATTGTGGGAACACCCTGCACATGCGCGCTCATATCCCGCATCGGCTGCGGAACTCAACGACCCGACCATACTTCGCATATGCGCACTATTCAATGCCTGTTTATGCCGATATGCGCACATATCGGCATAAACATGTTACATCGGGTGATGGGCGGCAGCTTTGTGCGTGGTTCGACAAGCTCACCATGAGGGAAGTAGAGGGCTGCAAAGCCAATTGGGAGCGTTGCAGAACAAGCTCCCTGCAATGCACCACCTCCCTCATGGTGAGCTTGTCGAACCACGCACAAAACTGCCATCAGCACGCATCCATCGCGTCGTGCCCCAAGATTGAACTTAAGGGCACGACGCGGCCGGCTATGCGGACCAGATGGCCTTACTCGTAGACGGCGAGCAGATCCTTGGCATCGATCTGGTCACCGGCGCGGACCAGAATTTCAGCCAGCGTCCCATCCCGCTCGGCACGCAGGGCCGTTTCCATCTTCATCGCCTCGATGGAGAGAAGCACGTCACCCGCATTGACCTTCTGGCCAACCGAGACGCCGACCGTGGACACAATACCCGGCATCGGCGCACCGACATGCTTGTCATTGCCAAGCTCTGCCTTGCGGCGGACACCGACGCTGCCCGCACGGGTGCGGTCAGGCACCTTCACGCGGCGCGGCTGGCCGTTCATTTCGAAGAACACGGTAACCATGCCCTTCTCATCCGGTTCACCCACCGCCTGATTGCGTACAACCAGGGTTTTGCCACGCTCGATATCGAGGAAAACTTCCTCTTCCTGCGCCAGCCCGTAGAAATAGACATGTGTCGGCAGCACACTGGTCGGACCGTAAGTGCCGTGCGTCACGGCAAAATCGGTGAACACTTTTGGATACATCAGATACGAGGCAAATTCCTGGTCGCTGACCTTGCGCTCCAGCTTTTCCTCAATGTCCTTGCGCTCGGCCACGAGATCGGCCGGTGCCAGCAGTGAGCCGGGCCGATCGGTGAAAGGCTTTTCTGCTTTCAGGATCTTCTTCTGGATATCTTTGGGCCAGCCCTTCGGGGGTTGGCCGAGATCGCCGCGCATCATCGAAACCACCGAATCCGGGAAGGAAATATCCTTGTCCGGGTTCTTCACGTCGGCGACGGACAAGTCCTGGCTGACCATCATCAGCGCCATATCGCCCACGACCTTGGATGACGGCGTGACCTTGACGATATCGCCGAACATCTGGTTGACGTCGGCATAGGCCTGCGCCACTTCGTGCCAGCGCGTTTCAAGGCCGAGCGAGCGTGCCTGTTCCTTCAGGTTGGTGAACTGGCCGCCCGGCATCTCGTGCAGATAGACTTCCGATGCCGGTCCCTTCAGATCGCTTTCGAATGCCGCATATTGGGTGCGGACCGCCTCCCAGTAGAACGAGATGCGGCGGATCCATTCCGGATCAAGTCCGGGATCGCGCTCCGTGCCCTTGAGGGCTTCGACGATCGAACCGAGACAGGGCTGCGAGGTATTGCCGGAAAGAGCATCCATGGCAGCATCGACCACGTCGACTCCCGCATCCACGGCGGCAAGCACGGTTGCCGCTGAGATGCCAGACGTGTCATGCGTGTGGAAATGCAGCGGCAGGTCGGTCGCCTCGCGCAATGCCTTGAACAGCACTTTGGCAGCGCCCGGCTTGAGCAGCCCGGCCATGTCCTTGACCGCGATGATATGCGCGCCGGCCTTTTCCACTTCCTGCGCCAGATCGACATAATATTTCAGGTCGTATTTCGGCCGGGCGGAATTCAGGATATCGCCGGTGTAGCAGATGGCGGCCTCGCACAGCTTGTCCTCCTCAAGCACCGCATCCATGGTGACGCGCATGTTTTCGACCCAGTTGAGGCTGTCGAACACGCGGAACACATCGACGCCGTTGCGGGCGGCCTGCTGTACGAAATACTTGACCACATTGTCGGGATAGCTCTTGTAGCCCACACCATTGGCGCCGCGCAGAAGCATCTGCAACAGGATGTTCGGTGCCGCTTCGCGCACGTCTGCAAGCCGCTCCCATGGATCTTCCGTCAGGAAGCGCATGGCCACGTCGAACGTCGCGCCGCCCCAGCACTCCAGCGAGAACAGCTGCGGCAAAGCGCGCGCATAGGTACCGGCGACCCGGGCGATATCGAAGGTGCGCATCCGCGTTGCGAGCAGGGACTGATGACCGTCGCGCATGGTCGTATCGGTGAACAGGGCGCGCTTTTCATTGCGCATCCATTCGGCGAACTTCTTCGGCCCCAACTGATCCAGCAGCTGCTTGGTGCCATCCGGGATCGGTGTCTCAATGAACGGCACCCGCGGCAGCGCCGCTTCGGCCGGCGGCGTGGCGCGGCCCTTGGTTTCCGGATGACCATTGACGGTGACGTCGGCCAGATAGGTCAGAAGCTTGGTGGCGCGATCCTGGCGCTTCACCTGTGCGAACAGCTCCGGCGTCGTATCGATGAACTTCGTCGTGTAGCTGTTATCGGCAAACTTCGGATGGGTGATGATGGCTTCAAGGAAGGTCAGGTTGGTGGCAACACCGCGGATGCGGAACTCGCGCAAGGCGCGGTGCATACGCTGGATCGTCTCGTCGGCCGTCGGCGACCACGCCGTGATCTTTTCCAGAAGCGGATCGTAATAGCGAGTGATGACCGCGCCCGAATAGGCGGTGCCGCCGTCCAGCCGGATGCCGAAACCGGTTGCACCGCGATAGGCGGTGATACGGCCGTAATCCGGAATGAAGTTCTGTTCGGGATCTTCCGTGGTGATGCGGCACTGCAACGCGTGGCCGTTCAGCTTGATATCCTTTTGCGCGGGAACGCCGGATTCCGGCGTTCCGATCGTCGCGCCTTCCAGAATGCGGATCTGCGCCTTGACGATATCGATGCCGGTGACTTCCTCGGTCACCGTGTGTTCCACCTGAATACGTGGATTGACCTCGATGAAATAGAACTGGTTTGTGTCGGCATCCATCAGGAATTCGATGGTGCCCGCACCGATATAAGCGGTTTTCGCGGCAATCTTCAGGCCGTAATCGGCAATCTCCTTGCGCTGCGCCTCGTTGAGGTAAGGCGCAGGCGCGCGCTCGACGACCTTCTGGTTGCGGCGCTGGATCGAACAATCGCGCTCGAACAGATGCACCGCGTTGCCGTGCGTATCGCCAAGAATCTGCACCTCGACGTGGCGCGCGCGCTGCACCAGCTTTTCAAGGTAAACTTCATCCTTGCCGAAGGCGGCCTTGGCCTCGCGCTTGCCTTCGGTGACCTCGCGGGCAATATCATCCGGCGAGAAGATGGCGCGCATGCCGCGCCCGCCGCCGCCCCAGGATGCCTTCAGCATGACGGGGTAGCCGATCGTCTCGGCAAGCTTCTTCACCTCGTCCATGTCGTCGGGCAGCGGGTCGGTTGCCGGCACGACCGGAACGCCGATCTCGATGGCGAGATTGCGGGCAGCAACCTTGTTGCCGAGGCGGCGCATGGTTTCCGGCTTCGGCCCGATGAAGATAATTCCGGCTTCACCGCAGGCCTCGGCAAATTCCGGACTTTCGGACAAGAGGCCATAGCCCGGATGGATGGCGTCAGCGCCCGACAGCTTTGCCACCCGGATGATTTCCTCGATCGACAGATAGCTTTCGATCGGCCCCATGTCTTTGGCCAGATGCGGCCCGCGCCCAACCTGATAGGACTCATCCGCCTTGAAACGGTGCAGCGCCAGCTTGTCTTCCTCCGCCCATATCGCCACGGTTTTCATGCCAAGCTCATTGGCGGCGCGGAAAACACGGATGGCGATTTCTGATCGATTGGCGACGAGGATCTTCTTGATAGGCAAGGCGAAAACTCCGAAATCTCATAAAGGCAATATGAGTGGTAAAACCCTATTGGCGCGGTGATTGCTGCACTGCAAACAATGCATATTGATCACAAGACGGTGAAATGTCCAACGGCAAAATGCCCGGCATGAGAGCCGGGCATTTCGCATGAGATAGCAAGCGAAAAGGCTTACTGCTGGATGTAGGTGTACTTGCCGTCCTTGTCCTTCTTCCATTCGTACATGACGTAGCCTGGAAGCTTCGGATCGCCCTTTTCGTCAAAGGAGATATCGCCGAGAACCGACTTGAACGGGCCTTTTCCCTTCAGAGCCTTGGCAACGGTTTCAGGATCGTTCGACTTAGCAGCGGTTGCTGCTTCGACGATGGCCTGCACGGCTGCATAGGCGTAGAGGGTGTAGGCTTCCGGCTCAAAACCGGCCTTGCGGAACTTCTCGACCAGTTCCTTGTTGGCCGGGTTGTTGCGCGGATCGGGACCGAATGTGTTGAGCGTACCGACCACGGCGTCGCCGGCAATCGCTGCGAGCTCGTTGGTGACGATGCCGTCGCCGGAGATGAACTTGACCTTCAGGCCCTGATCAGCCAGCTGGCGGATGATCAGACCGGCTTCGGTATGCAGACCACCCCAATAAAGGACGGTAACGCCGGCCTGCTTTGCCTTGGCGATCAGTGCGGAGAAGTCCTTGTCGCCAACGTTGACGCCTTCATAAAGAACAGGCTTCAAGCCCTTTGCTTCGATCGTCTTCTTGGTTTCATCGGCAAGACCCTGACCATAAGGCGTCTTGTCATGGATGACCGCGATCTTTGCATCCTTGTAATGCTCGGCGATATAGGCACCGGCAATGGCACCCTGCTGGTCATCGCGACCGCATGTGCGGAATGTGTTCCACAGGCCGCGTTCGGTGAACACAGGGTTTGTCGCGGCTGGTGTTACTTCAACAATGCCGTTTTCCGCATAGACTTCGGATGCCGGAATGGATACGCCGGAATTGAAGTGACCGACAACGAACTTCACGCCATCGGCAACGAACTTGTTGGCAACCGAAACGCCCTGCTTGGCGTCGGAAACGTCATCGCCCAGAACGAATTTGATCTTTTCGCCATTCACGCCGCCAGCCGCATTGACCACCTCTGCGGCCGCTTCGGCACCCTTCTGGATCTGCGCGCCGTAAGCGGCATTGGGGCCGGTCAACGGAGCACCAATACCGACCAGAAGATCAGCATAGGCGTGACCGCCCAAAGCGAGCATTGCTGCAACAGCAACACCCGAGAACAGTGACTTCTTCATTTGAAAACTCCCATTTTCTAGGTACTTACGAAACCCCTAACGATGAAATCTTCCCATCGCTTGAAGACCACATTTGCCGATTTTCCGGCGGTTGTCACGCTGATTCATTTCGCGTCAGCGAGATTGCTTAGGCCCCTTTTCTTTCCTTGAACGAGAAGGGGGAAACTTTTTCATAGAGCCAGTGATATTGCTGAACCATCTGGTTTGTCCGGGTGTAGCGATAGCCCAATGTACCGATGATGATCAGCACGATCGTGTCGACGACGTAGTAGTGCAGCGTCACCATCGTGCCCTCAAACAGCGCAAAGTGGATGAAGCGGACGCCGATGCCGAGAAGCAGCATATAGAAGATCAGGATTGTATGGGAACGCCATGTCTTGGCGCAGGCGCGGCCCGCCATCCATGCGGCCCAGCCACCCATGACGCAGGTTACCAGCACAAACAGCCAGAATGAGGGTTCTTCGTACAGAATGCCTTGCATGGCAGTATTCCCCTTGCAGCACCGGATTTTCCAGACCCGCTGGAAAGCCGGTCCTATTTTTGTCAGTGACGCCCGCCCTCGAGATAGGCCGCGCGCACTTCCGGATTGGCGAGAAGATCTTTGCTCGATCCGCTCATCGTCACGATACCATTGACCATCACATAGCCGCGATCCGCCAGTTTCAGCGCGCCGAAGGCATTCTGTTCAACCAGAAACACCGTCAGGCCCGTGGACTTGTTCAGTTCCTTGATCGCCTCGAAAATGTGCTTGATGATCAACGGCGCAAGACCCAGCGACGGCTCGTCCAGAAGCAGCAGGCGCGGACGCGCCATCAATGCGCGGCCGATGGCCAGCATTTGCTGCTCACCGCCCGACAGGGTACCGCCGCGCTGGTTGATGCGTTCCTTCAGGCGCGGAAACAGGTCGAAAACCTTGCGCACGTCCTCGTCATAAAACTCCAGATTGTCGAGGCTGGCGCCCATCTGCAGGTTTTCCTGCACAGTCATGCGCGGGAATATCCGGCGGCCTTCCGGTGACTGGGCGATGCGCAGGCGCGCGATCTCATGGGTCGGCAATTGCGTGATGTCCTGGCCGGCAAACATCACCCGGCCCTTGCGGGCCCGGGGCATGCCGAAAATGGTCATCATCAGCGTCGACTTGCCGGCGCCGTTGGCGCCGATCAGCGTGACGATTTCACCGGCATCCGCATGGACGCTGACACCGCTGAGCGCGCGGATATTGCCGTAATAGGTTTCAACGTTCTCGACACTGAGAAGGGCCCCGGTCCTCGGAAGAGTTTGTGTTTCCGACATTACTTCGCCCCTCCGGTCTTCTTCGCAGCCGGTTTGCCCTGGCTCTCTTTCGCCAGCTTTTTGGCCTGGCCGATCCAGTCTTCGCGCGCGATGCGCCCGTCAAACGCCAGATAGGCTTCGGCGGCGATCACATCGGCCTTCTTCCAGGCCGCGATCTGGTCGAAATGGAAAATGCCATGTTCGTTGAGCCGGCGCTCGTTGACCGGGCCAATCCCCTTGATCAGGGTCAGATTGTCGGGCGTGCCGCCGCGCGGTGCGGCGAGCGCATTGGCGGTTGCTCCCGCCTTGATTGCCGGACCGGCGGGCTTTGCCGCGGCTTCGGCCGTTGCAGCGACCGGCGCTTCCGGGTGCGTCTCGGTGATTTCCTGGATGGCCTCCGTGGATAAAAGATCAACGGCCGCCGTGATATCATCATTGCCGGTCGCCACGACGTGCTCGATCAGTTCGACCACCTCTTCATCCTCGACACCGAGATAGGCGGCAATGACCTTCGGGTCATTCTTCACGCTCTCCGGCGTTCCGTCGGAAATCTTGGTGCCGTATTCGAGTACAACAACGTGATCGGAGATTTCCATTACCACGGACATGTCATGCTCGATCAGGATGATCGACGTTCCTGTTTCATCGCGGATGCTGAGCAGCAGCTGGTTCAGCTCCGCCGATTCACGCGCGTTGAGACCAGCGGCGGGTTCGTCCAGGCAGAGAAGCTCCGGATCGGTGCACATGGCTCGGGCGATCTCGAGACGCCGCTGGGCGCCATAGGGCAGATCGCCTGCCGGGTCGTCGGCACGGTCGATGAGGTTGATCTTCTGCAGCCAGAAACGGGCTTTCTCGACCGCGTCGGCGGCGGCCTTCTTGTAAGTGGGAAAGCCGAGAAGACCGAGGATCGTATAACCCGACGACAGCATCAGGGGATTGTGCTGGGCGACCAGCAGATTCTCCAGAACGGTCAGCCCCGAGAACAGCCGGATGTTCTGGAACGTGCGTGCCACTTTCGCCTTCTTGGTGATGACGAAGTCGGCCATGCGCTCCAGAAGATATTCCTCGCCATTCTGGCGGGTCATGGTCAGCATGCCTTCGGTCGGCTTGTAGAATCCGGTGATGCAATTGAACACCGTGGTCTTGCCTGCACCGTTCGGGCCGATCAGGGCGGTGATATCCCCGCGCTTGGCTTCGAAGTTCAGGTCGTTGATGGCGATAAGCCCGCCAAACTTCATCGAGAGATGTTCAACGCGCAGCACGGCGCTGGGATTGTTACGCACTTCCGAAACCATCAGCCGTGCCCTTCTTTCGTAAACTCGCTGGAGATCATCTTGCGCTCGTGCAGGAAGGCACTCGGTTCCCGGTTACCGACAAATCCGCGCGGCTTCCACACCATGACGACAATCATGGCGAGACCGAACAGCAGCATACGATAGAGTTCCGGCGTAAAATCGTTGCCGAAGATCAGCTTGAGGAATTCCAGTTCGCGCAGGAGTTCCGTGCCGCCGATCATCACCGCCGCGGCGATGGCGATACCGATGAGCGACCCCATGCCGCCGAGCACGACGATGGCAAGAATGATCGCCGATTCGAGGAACACAAAGGACTCGGGACTGACGAAACCCTGGCGGGCAGCGAAGAACGATCCGGCAAACCCGCCGAACATCGCGCCGGTGGCAAAAGCCGTCAGCTTGGTGGTCGTCGTGTTGATGCCGAGGGACCGGCAGGCGATCTCGTCCTCGCGCAACGCTTCCCAGGCGCGGCCGATCGGCATGCGGCGCAGGCGGATCGTCACCCAGGCGGTCAGGAGAGCAAGGAACAGAATGAGATAATAGAGGAAAATCTTGTAGTAGACGCCGGAGTTCGGCAGGCCGAACATGGCGGCAAAACCGGTGGGGCCCGGCGTGAAGGGAATGCCGAACATGGTGGCCTTGGCAATACCGGAGATACCGAATGTACCCTTGGTCACAACGGTCCAGTTGATCAGCACAAGACGGATGATCTCACCAAAGGCCAGCGTAACGATGGCAAGATAGTCACCCCGCAGCCGCAGCACCGGAAAGCCGAGCACAATGCCCCACGTGGCGGCAAAGATACCGGCCATCGGCAGGAGCAGCCAGAAGGACAGGCCGAAATGCGCGGAGAGCAGGGCGTAGGAATAGGCGCCGACCGCGTAGAAGGCGACATACCCAAGATCGAGCAGGCCAGCGAGACCCACGACGATGTTCAGACCCCATGCCAGCATGACGTAGATCAGGATCTGGATACCGAAATTGTCGACATATTTGAGCGAGCCCTGCACACCGCTCTGGAACGACCATTGTCCGGTCACCGCGAACTGAATCAGCGCCAGGATCAGGATGACGACGAAAGGGTAGGTGAAAAGCAGGGCAAGGCCAAACCGCGACACCGTCGCCTTGAGCGAGCGGCGGTCGATCTTGGCAGCGGCTGGCACCTTGCTTTTGGCCAGCTTCGCCTGTTCCCGCGACGGCGTAATGAACGCTGCGAAGATGAAGCGCCCGATGGCAGCCACGGCCACGAAGATCGCCAGCAGGCCCCAGCGCTGGGCGAGAACCAGTTCATTGTTGATGTTCTGGTCGGTGCGGAAACCAATGACAAGGAAGAACAGGCCGAACGCGATGATTCCGGCAATCACCGCTTCCCTGACGGCTTTCACGTAGACGGAATCCTGTCCTGAAGATTGGATATCAGCCATAAGCTCAGACCTTTTCGACTTCGGGCCGACCAAGAATGCCGGAGGGCAGGAAGATCAGGACGATTGCAAGGATCGAAAATGCAGCCACATCCTTGTAATCGATGGAGAAATAGGCAGACCACAACGCTTCGATCAGCCCGATCAGCAGGCCGCCGACCACCGCACCGGGCAATGAGCCGATACCGCCGAGCACCGCGGCCGTGAACGCCTTGACGCCGGGTGTGAAACCATCGGTGAAGGAGATGACACCGTAGAACATGAGGTAAAGCGTTCCGGCGACTGCAGCGAGCATGGCGCCCATGACAAAGGTCATGGAAATCGTCTTGTCCACGTCGATACCGAGGAGCGCGGCCATCTTGCGGTCCTGCTCGCAGGAACGCTGGGCCCGCCCGAGCGTGGTCCGGTTGACCAGATACCAGAATGCGGCAAGCAGGATCGCGGTGACGATAACGATCACCATCTGCTTGTAGGCGATGGTGATGCCCGTGCCGTAGATTGTCACACCGCCATTGACGAGCGGCGGGATCGGCTTGTTGCGCGGGCCCTGTGTGACCTGCACGAAATTGGACAGCGCGATCGACATGCCGATCGCCGTGATCAACGGCGCGAGACGGAACGATCCGCGTAGCGGCCGGTAGGCAAGACGCTCGATTGTCCAGCTCCACAACCCTGTCAGCAGCATGGCGACAAGCATCATCAGGAGCAGCGCCAGCACAACAGGGACGCCGCCAATAAACGTGGTTAAAGCAAGAAAAACGATCATCGCCATGAACGCGCCAAGCATGAAAACGTCGCCATGGGCAAAGTTGATCATGCCGATGATCCCGTAGACCATCGTATAGCCGATTGCGATCAGTCCGTAGATTGAACCGAGTGTCAGACCGTTGATCGATTGCTGGATGAAGTACTCCATCGCAACGATACCCCTCATTTTCATTGGGAAGTTTCTTATCCGGTTTTTTTATCCGGTTCCCGTTTACCCCAACCTCTTTACACGTAACGTCTGCGTTAAAGAAAGCAACAGCTTTTTTAGCACAAACAGCGGCATCACATTTGCTTGCATACTCCGTGCGAAATTTTTCACCAAATTTTCGTCATTTGTTGACGAAATTTACAGCTAATGCCTCTGATTTAACTGAATTACCTATCCCCGCCTTATTGTCGGAACGAGCCGGGCAAGGCTCACTTGACCACAAAGCCGTGAGCGAAGGGATCGCGGTCATCGATAAAGATCGTGCTGTAACCGGTCATCCGCGCCCACCCCGCGACCGAGGGTATTATTGCATCGCGATCGCCGACATGGGTGGCCGATTCCACCCGGCCATGAAACAGCGAGCCGATGATCGATTCATGCACGAAGTCGTCTCCAGGCTTCAATTTTCCCTTTGCCGTCAGTTGCGCCATGCGGGCCGATGTACCCGTGCCGCAGGGGGAGCGGTCAATCGCCTTGTCACCGTAGAATACGGCATTGCGCGCATGCGCTTCCGGCTTGGTCGGCGCCCCGGTCCACAGAATATGGCTGAGTGTGTTGATATCTGGCTTTTCCGGGTGCTGGAACGTATATCGCTCGTTCAGACGCTCGCGCAAAACCGGGCTCCAGCCGATAAGATCGAGCGCCCGGTAATCCGCCATATCCCGGAAGTTTTTCTGCGGATCGACGATTGCATAGAAATTGCCGCCATAGGCAACATCCACATGCAGTGTCCCGAGATCCGGACATTCCACTTCCAGCCCTTCCGCATAGAGAAAGGCCGGAACGTTGGTGATGCGCACGCTGGTGACATACTGGCCTTCCTGCGTGTATTCGGCGACCACCAGACCGGCCGGAGTATCCAGCCTCAATATGCCCGGTGTCTTCGGGGTGATCAGGCCGTGTTCGATCGCCATCGTCACCGTGCCGATGGTGCCGTGACCGCACATGGGCAGACAGCCCGACGTCTCGATGAACAGCACCGCCACGTCGCAATCCTCGCGGGTCGGCGGATAGAGAATGGAACCGGACATCATGTCGTGGCCGCGCGGTTCGAACATCAGACCGGTGCGGATCCAGTCGAATTCGCGCAGGAAATGCGCGCGTTTTTCCATCATGGTCGAGCCGGTGAGGTTTGGCCCTCCCCCTGCCACGAGACGTACCGGGTTACCACAGGTGTGACCGTCGACACAGAAGAAGGAATGACGCGCCATGATGTACAGGGTCCTAAAAGCGTTGCGGATTAAAGGGATCGATCGGAATCGACGGCCGCCGGCCCTCGATGAGATCGCAGATCAGTCGTCCCGTGGCGGCGGACTGGGTCAATCCCAGATGCCCGTGACCAAAGGCATAGAGAACATTTTTGCTTTGCCTGGAATAGCCGATAACCGGCAGGGAATCGGGCATCGACGGACGATATCCCATCCATTGCCGGCCGCCGGATACATCGAGATCCGGCAGGAAAGCCTTGGCCTTCTGCAGCATGACGTCCGAGCGCTTGTAATTGGGGGGCAAATCGAGGCCGCCCAGTTCGACGGCTCCGCCGACGCGCACCCCGGTTTCGAGCGGTGTTACGACGAATCCGTGACCGGAGAAAATCAACTGGCGTTTCAGATCAAAGGCCCCGACAGGCAATGTGGTGTTATAGCCGCGCTCCGTATCCAGCGGAATATGGTCACCAAGATGCCGCGCCAGCCGGTGTGACCAGGCTCCGGCCGCAATGATGAGCTTGCCTGTTTCGACTGCCCGCCCATCGGCAAACCTGACTGTACCACCCGCATCGTTCGCGCCGATGGAGACGACGTCTGCACGCTCGAAGCGGGCGCCCAGTTTTTCCGCATGGGCCCATAGCCCTTTGCCGACATGTTTGGGATCGCTGACTGTCTTCCATCCCGGAACGAACGTTCCGGCGACAAAGCGCCGTGCCAGACCCGGCTGACATGCGGCCAGTGCTTCGCCGCGCAAATGTTCGAAGGCGATGCCCGCCCTCTCCCGTGCCGCCCAGCCGGGCAGACAGAGATTGAGCTCGTGTTCACTCTCGTAAAGCTCAAGCGAACCATCCTCGCGCACCATATGGCGGATACCGGCGCGCTGCATCAGATCCAGCATTGCCGGCTCGGCGAGGCGCATCATCGCGCCCTGCGCCACCGTGGTATGTTCCAGCACGTCCGGCCGGCTGGCGCGCCAGAACCGGTAGAGCCATGGCGCCAGCCTGGGGAGGTAGGACGGCCGGATGGTGAACGGCCCGAGCGGGTCCATCAGCCAGCCCGGAACCTTGGCCATGACCCCTTTCGAGGCCATCGGCAGTATGTCGGAAAAAGCCAGGGCCCCGGCATTGCCGGAGCTCGTCCCTTCGCAGATGCCCTGATGATCGATCACCAGAACCCTGCGCCCGGCTTCGCCCAGAAAAGCCGCGATGGCGACGCCGATGATACCGGCGCCGACAATGACAATATCGTGCTTTTCCGGAGCGGCGCTCATGGCGCAGCCTCAGAGAACAGGCAGCTTCGGCCGCGACGCCATGGCATCCCTGACGATCTTGTCGACAGCCGCCCGGCGCGCACCGCGCAAAGGCTGGCGCGGCAGACGAACGCGATCATTGGTTCCGATTTCATGGACTTCCGCCAGTTTGATGTTCTGCACAAGATAGGTGGAGACATCGAGGTCAAGCAAGGGGCGGAACCAGCGATAGATATCCAGTGCCTCGGCATAGCGGCCGGCACCGATGAGCTTGTAGATCGCAACCGTCTCTTTCGGGAAGGCCGTGACCAGCCCGGCGACCCAACCGATGGCGCCTGCAGTCAGCGCTTCGAAAGCGAGGTTGTCGACACCGGTGAAGAGGTCGTAACGCTTGCCGAACGTATTGATGATATCGGTGGTACGGCGCACGTCGTCGGAGGATTCCTTGATCGCCACGAAGTGCTTGTCGGACGCAAGTTCCGCCAGGATTTCGCTGGTCACATCGACGCGATAGGCAATGCGGTTGGAATAGATCATCACGGGCAGATCGCCGGCAGCTGCAACGGCTTTCAGGGTGGTGACCGTTTCTTCCGGGTCCGTATGATAGATCGGGCTTGGAACCAGCATGAGGCCGTCGGCACCAGCCTTGGCCGCCTGCTTGGCAAGCGCGGCGCCATCGCGGGTTGCCGCTTCATTGATGGTGAGAAGCACCGGCTTGCCCTTGGCAACACCCTGCGCCGTTTTCAGCACCGCGAGTTTTTCCTCGTGGCTCAGCATCGGGCCTTCGCCGAGCGAACCTGCAACAATCAAACCATCGCAACCCGCATCCATCAGGAGCGAGAAGCAACGTTCCATTTCCTTGTGATCGAGTTTATCATCTTCAGTGAATTTGGTTGTAACCGCAGGGAAAACGCCTGACCACATGTCTCTTCTCCTTCTTGATATATCAGAAATATATCTATAGGACGTGTGGCTGTCAATTGCCTTGAACAGAAAGTTTATCTGATGGATCAAACCGCAGTCCACACCATGGCCCAGACGGGCGAAAGTCTTGCTGAACTGGCCTATCGCCAGATCGAAGAGATGATCGTCACGCTGAAGCTTGAGCCTGGCGCGGTCGTCAACGAGCGCACCCTCACGGACGTTACCAATATGGGCCGCACGCCGGTGCGCGAAGCGGTGCAGAAGCTGGCCTGGGAAGGCTTGATGGAAATTCGCCC
This sequence comes from Phyllobacterium sp. T2-21, assembly GCF_055378485.1. NCBI lineage: Bacteria > Pseudomonadati > Pseudomonadota > Alphaproteobacteria > Hyphomicrobiales > Phyllobacteriaceae > Phyllobacterium > Phyllobacterium sp. T2-21. The sequence continues at coordinate 259,329 of NZ_AP027912.1, forward strand.
CCGCTCGGGCATTGCCATTGCCGCGCTCAATCCGCAGGACTTTACCAAGGTTCTCGATGCGCGCGAGGGTGTCGAGCGGGTTCTTGCACGCGATGCGGCGCTCTATGGCGCATCGCTGCATCATGAAAGGCTGAAAGCGGCATCCGATGCAATGATGGCTGCAAGCTCCGGCAACGATGTGATCAGCTTTCTCAACGCCGACAAGATTTTCGATACGGTGCTCGGACAGGCGGCGGAAAACCCCTATGCGGCCCGTCTGGCGTCCCCGCTGCAAACCCATAGCCGCCGGTTCTGGTTCCGCCTGCAGCGGCCCGGCAGCCTCGAACAATCCGCCGGGGCGCACACCGCGCTGATCAAGGCGATCATCGCCCGCGAACCGGACAAGGCCGCCGACGAAGCGACCCGGCTGATCGGCTATCTCCGGACAATGGCCCCGTAAATCGGGTTTGGCCCAAAAGAAAATCGCCGCCCGGTGCGGAACCGGACGGCGATTTCAAGGTTCAAAGCAATTTACTTCATCGTCGGAATGACGAACTCGGCCCCGTCCTTGACGCCCGACGGCCAGCGCGACGTGACGGTCTTGGTCTTGGTGTAGAAGCGGAATGCATCCGGGCCATGCTGGTTCAGATCGCCGAAACCGGAACCCTTCCAGCCGCCGAAGGTGTAATAGGCGATCGGAACCGGAATTGGCACATTGATACCGACCATGCCGACCTGAACGCGCGAGGCAAAATCCCGGGCAGCATCGCCGTCACGGGTGAAGATCGCAACGCCATTGCCGTATTCGTGTTCATTCGGCAGACGGATCGCATCCTCATAGGTATCGGCGCGGACAATGCCCAGAACCGGACCAAAAATTTCTTCCTTGTAGATGCGCATGTCAGGCGTGACATGATCGAACAGGCAACCACCCATGTAGAAGCCGTTCTCATAGCCCTGCATCTTGAAGCCGCGGCCATCGACGACGAGCTTCGCACCTTCCTGGATGCCCAGATCGACATAGCCTTTGATGCGATCCAGCGCCTGCCGGGTCACAACCGGGCCGTAATCCGCCGACGCATCGGTGGAGGGTCCGACCTTCAGGCTTTCAACCCGGGGGATCAGGCGCTCGACGAGACGATCCGCGGTATCCTTGCCGACGGGAACGGCAACGGAGATCGCCATGCAGCGCTCGCCCGCGGATCCGTAACCGGCACCGATGAGGGCATCAACCGTCTGGTCCATGTCCGCATCGGGCATGATGATCATGTGGTTCTTGGCACCGCCGAAGCACTGGGCACGCTTGCCGTTGGCCGTGGCGCGCGAATAGATGTACTGGGCAATCGGCGTCGAGCCGACAAAGCCGACAGCCTTGATATCCGGATCATCCAGAATGGTGTCTACAGCTTCCTTGTCGCCATTGACGACGTTGAAGATGCCCGCCGGCAAACCGGCCTCGATGAAGAGTTCGGCCAGGCGCATCGGCACGCCCGGATCGCGCTCGGAAGGCTTCAGAATGAAGGCATTGCCCGATGCAATCGCCGGACCGGCCTTCCACAGCGGGATCATTGCCGGGAAATTGAATGGGGTGATGCCGGCAACGACGCCGAGCGGCTGGCGCATGGAATAAACATCGATGCCCGTGCCGGCATTGTCGGTGAACTCGCCCTTGAGCATGTGGGCTGAGCCGAGGCAAACCTCGACCACTTCCAGACCGCGCTGGATATCGCCCTTGGCATCGGGAATGGTCTTGCCATGCTCGCGCGCCAGAAGTTCGGCGAGCGAGTCGTATTCGGCTTCGACGAGATCAAGGAACTTGCGCAACACGCGCGCACGGCGCTGCGGGTTGGTTGCGGCCCATGCCGGCTGAGCCGCCTTGGCATTGGCAATGGCAGCGCGCACTTCATTGGGGGTTGCGAGCGCCACGCGGCCCTGAACGGTGCCGTCCATGGGCTGGAAAATTTCGGTCGTGCGACCGCTTGTTCCGGCGACATGCTTGCCACCGATAAAATGTCCGACTTCACGCATTGCGAGCAACCTCCCTGGGATTGACTGAATTTCGTTACCCTATCATCGCGCTTCAAATTTTTTATTGCAAGCCGAGCGAAAGCGTATCCGTTGTGCAAAAATTGAAGTACGAATAGCGCAGGAGGTCAAACGATGAGCTGGGACGATGTGCGGATTTTTCTGGCTGTCGCGCGTTCGGGTCAAATACTCGGCGCGGCCAAACGGCTTGGCGTCAACCATGCGACCGTGGCGCGCCGTCTCACCGCGCTGGAGAATGACATCAACACCAAGCTGCTGACCCGCCGCACCAATGGCTGCGAGCTGACCCATGCCGGCGAAGAATTCCTCCTGTCAGCCGAGCGCATGGAAGCGGAAATGCTGTCGATCCGCTCCTCGCTTGGCGATGCCGATGTGTCCATTTCCGGGTCGGTGCGCATTGGCGCGCCGGATGGCTTCGGTGTCTCCTTCCTTGCGCCGCGCCTTGCCACCCTCACCGCCCGCTATCCCGATCTCAAGATCCAGCTTGTTCCGGTTCCCCGTTCCTTCTCGCTGTCGCGGCGCGAGGCTGACATAGCCATCACGGTCGACCGGCCCGATCAGGGCCGCCTCGTGGCGAAAAAGCTCGTCGACTACACGCTCTGCCTCTATGCCAGCCGGTCCTATCTGGCTGCGCACCCGGCACCCCGCAGCATCGAAGATCTCGCGGCGCACCGGCTGGTCGGTTATGTCGATGATCTGGTCATCAGCCCTTCGCTGAATTATGCGCCTGAAATCACCCGCGAATGGCGCCCCGCTTTCGAGATTTCCAGTGCCATCGGGCAGGTGGAAGCGGTGAAGGCCGGGGCGGGCATCGGCATTCTGCATACATTCATCGCACGGGAATATCCCGACCTTGTGCCGGTCCTGCCGGAACGGACGATTCACCGGTCCTATTGGCTTGCCTACCACGAATCCGTACGCACCCTGCGCCGCATCACGGCGGTCTCCAGCTTCATCTCCGATCTCGTGAACAGCGAGACTGGACGATTCACCTGACAAAGCATAACAGGCAGCGGTGGAAATGTGATTGACGAGCACGGAACAAACACCACAATTGCGCCTTGAACACATGCGCTTTCAGCGTGTGTTGACATCATATCGGAGAGGGAAAATGTACCGATATATACTAGCTTTGGCTGTAACCCTGGGGGGTATGCAGTTCGTAACGGTTCCAGCCGCACAGGCGCAGGAACGGCCCATCAGATGCGAATCACGCAGCTTCCGCTACAATGAGTGCGAGACCGACATGCGTCGGCCGCGGATCATCCGGCAGCTTTCGGGTTCGGCCTGCATTCCCGGCCAGAGCTGGGGCTTCAGCCGCGGCACCATCTGGGTGGACAAGGGCTGCTCGGCGGTCTTTGCCGACAGTGCCGAGCGTCCGCGCTGGCGGGATCAGAATGATCGCCCGCGTTGGCGGGATGATCGCTATCCCCGCCGCGACTACCGGCGTGAATACCGCGATGACCGTTACTACCAGCCGGACGATTATTGATCGGCATTATAGGCCTCGTTTTTCGCCATCTCCGGCCGGAGGTGGCGAAAACACTTCACACCCGGTGATACGGGTGCCCGGAAAGGATCGTGGTCGCGCGGTAGAGCTGTTCCGCCACGAGAATCCGGACAATCTGATGCGGCCAGGTCATGGCACCGAGCGCCAGCACAAGATTGGCACGCTTCCTTAAATCCGCATCGTGGCCGTCGGGCCCGCCTATCGCCAGGAGCAGCTGGCGTTTACCGTCATCGCGAAACCGGGCGATTGCATTGGCGAAGTCTTCCGATGGCATGGTCTTGCCGCGCTCGTCGAGAAGAACGAGCACGCCACCCTGATCCAGCGCTTCCAGCACCTTGGCGGACTCTTCCTGTTTGCGCAGGTCCGGCTGCTGGGCGCGGCTTTCGGTGATTTCGGTGACGGAGTTGAATTCGAGACCGAGCGGCGAACCGGTTTTCTTCAACCGGTCGAAATAACGGTCTGCCAGTTCCCGTTCGGGGCCAGATTTCATCCGGCCCACGGCAAAAACGGTGATACGCATGGCACGTCCAGTCCTTTGTCACTTGGCGCGAAGAATACATCTCCGGCGCATGACCGGTCCATATCCAGTAAGCCGCCCGAAGCATCCCGCTGGCGTTATGCCGGGATGCCCCGATCCGTCAGAACTTTCTCACACCAGGCCCCGCGTGCCGTAACGGCACACCTTGCTCTAATGTACGGTTTCCCCGTCAAGTTCGGGAGCCTGCCACATCTTTTCGATGTTGTAGAACTCACGCACTTCAGGACGGAAAATATGGATGATGATATCGCCCGTGTCGATCAGCACCCAGTCACCGCTGGAAAGACCTTCAACCTTCGCATTGTTTCCGTGACCGCTTTCCTTCAGCGCACGCAGGAGCTGATCAGCCACCGCCGTTACGTGACGGTGCGAACGGCCCGATGCGATGACCATATGGTCGCCGATGACAGATTTTCCGCGAAGATCGATGGGGACAATTTTTTCAGCCTTGGAGTCATCGAGACTGGCAAGGACCGTCTGGAGGGCAAGAGAAACGGAAGTTGCACCGTTCATCTCCGCCGTTGAAGGTGCCAAGGCATCCTTCTTCTGAATTGCTGTTCTCAGTGTATTTCCTTTCCAATAAGAACAACGCGCCGCAGCCTTTAATCTTGCTGCACGTTATTAAGATAGGCAGAGTCGCATGACACTTTCAAGACGTCGCGACACGGCCTTTGTTCACGTTTTCATTCCTGCCGTTTTACGGCTCCGTTGCGTATCGCCGTCGACGACAGCGATGAACGCGGCCCGTGGATGAAAGTCCAGGCCGGCGCGGGTGCCCGTGCCAGCAGCGGGGCGTCATCCTCATCGAAACGGGCATAGTCAAACGTCTTGGCCATGCGCGACGAGAGGAAAGCCAGGGTCGAGCCCGGACGGTCGATCACGGCGATGGGAAACGTCATGGCAATCTTCTGCCAGCGCTGCCAGCGGTGAAAATCGGCAAGATTGTCCGCTCCCATGATCCAGACAAAATTCACACCCGGATTGCGCGCCTTGATCAAAGCCAGCGTGTCGGCCGTGTAGCGCACATTATAGGCTGCTTCGAACGCCGTCACCTTGATGCGCGGATCATGCACCTGCTGCTCGCACAATTTCAGCCGTTCCGCCAGAGGAGCCAGATGGCGCGTGTCCTTCAGCGGATTGCCCGGCGTGACAATCCACCAGAGCTGGTCGAGCTGCAGCCGGCGCAGCGAGATTTCCGCCACCAGCGCGTGGCCCGCATGGGGCGGATTGAACGATCCGCCAAACAGCCCGACGGTCATGCCCTTTTCAACGAAAGGCATGCGCAGATGCGCATCGCTCACGCCGGGAAAATCGTGACGTAACGCATCGACGGATGTCACGGGCGGGTCTGGCCATTGCCGCGCACGCGGTATTTGAAGGATGTCAATTGCTCCACACCCACGGGGCCCCGTGCGTGCATCTTGCCCGTCGCGATGCCGATTTCCGCGCCCATGCCGAATTCACCGCCGTCGGCAAATTGTGTCGAGGCGTTGTGCAGCAGGATGGCAGAGTCGATTTCGTTGAAGAACCGCTCAACCACATGCATGTCCTCGGCAATCACCGCTTCCGTATGGTGGGACGAATAGTGATTGATATGCGCGATCGCGTCGCCAATACCGTCAACCAGCTTCACGGATATGATGGCATCGAGATATTCCGTCGACCAATCTTCCTCCGTCGCCGGTTTTGCTTCGGCAAACAGCTGGACCACTGTGGCGTCACCGCGAATTTCGCACCCTGCTGCCTGCAGATCCTCAAGCAGCGGCAAAAGACGGACGGGGGCGATCAGCCGGTCGAGCAGCAGTGTCTCGGCCGAACCGCAGACGCCGGTCCGGCGCATCTTGGCATTGACGATAATCCGGCGCGCCATGTCGAGATCGGCAGAGGCGTCGACATAGACGTGGCAGAGCCCTTCCAGATGGGCAAAGACCGGCACGCGCGCTTCCGCCTGCACCCGGGCCACGAGGCTTTTGCCGCCACGCGGAATAATGACGTCGAGATTGCCGTCCAGCCCCTTCAGCATTTCGCCGACCGCGGCGCGGTCCGTCACCGGGATGAGCTGGATGGCATCCCTGGGCAAACCCGCCGCTTCGAGCCCTTCGGCCAGCGCCGCATGGATGGCGCGGGAAGAATGGGCGGAATCCGACCCGCCGCGCAGGATGACGGCATTGCCCGACTTGAGGCAAAGGGCACCCGCATCGGCTGTTACATTCGGGCGGCTTTCGTAAATCACGCCGATAACACCGAGCGGCGTGCGCACGCGCTCTATGTGCAGGCCGTTGGGACGGTCCCATTCGGCAATGATGTCCCCAACCGGATCCTTGAGGGCGGCAATGGTGCGGATGCTTTCCGAGATCGCGGCGATACGGCCGGCATCCAGCTTCAGCCGGTCGAGCAGCGAGGCGGCCATACCGGCCTTTTCCCCATCGGCCATATCCTGCCGGTTGGCGTCCAGAATCTCCGGGGCACGGCGATCCACCGCATCCGCCATGGCGATCAGGGCAATCATCTTCTGTTCCGGCGAAGCGATGGACAGCGGCTGGGCAGCGGCACGGGCCTTGCGGCCGATTCCGGCCATCAATTCAGCAACGTCGTCAATCGGTTCGACCCGTCCCAGCATTTCTCACTCCTTCGCAGCACGTTTTGCTGCGCGTACAACCAGATCATCCCGGTGAATCATCGCCGACCGGGCATCGTAACCGAGGATCGCGGCAATCTCATTGGTCTTGCGACCTGCAATCCTTACGGCATCTGCGGCATCATAGGCAATAAGGCCGCGCGCGGCTTCGCGTCCGTCCGGACCGACCACGGCAACCGTATCGCCGCGGGTGAATTGACCGGCAACGTCACGGACACCGGCAGCCAGAAGCGATTTGCCGGATTTAAGCGCCGTAAGCGCACCCTCGTCGATCACCAGCCGCCCGGCCGGCTCGAGATTGCCCGATATCCACGTCTTCCATGCATTCACCGGATTGAGGCTCGGCTTGAACAGCGTCGACCGCTCGCCCGCATCGATGGCACCCAGCGGATGCATGCGCGTGCCGGAGGCAATGATCATCGCCGTACCCGCCGCATTGGCAATCTTGCCGGCATCGAGCTTGGTCTTCATGCCGCCGCGCGAATATTCCGACGCGGCCGCGCCGGCCATGGCCTCGATGTCAGGGGTGATGGCGTCGACAACCGGCAGGAACTGCGCATCGGGATTCTGATGCGGCGGCGCGGTATAGAGCCCGTCAATGTCGGACAGGAGAATCAGAAGGTCCGCCCCCATCATCGTCGCCACACGCGCAGCAAGGCGGTCATTGTCGCCATAACGGATTTCCGTGGTCGCCACGGTGTCATTCTCATTGATGACGGGCACAGCCTTGAGCCGCAGCAGGGTGCCGACCGTGGCGCGGGCATTGAGATAACGGCGGCGCTCTTCCGTGTCGGAAAGGGTAAGCAGGATCTGGCCGGCGCGCAGCTGATGCCCGCCCAGCACCTCGGAATAGGCTTTGGCAAGTTCGATCTGACCCGCCGCAGCCGCAGCCTGGCTTTCCTCCAGCCGCAGCGCGCCCTTCGGCAGTCCAAGCACCGTCCGGCCGAGGGCGATGGCACCGGAGGAGACGATCATCACCTCGACGCCTGCCTGCACCAGCTTTGCCACATCGGCACCGAGGCTTTCCAGCCAGTCGCGCTTCAGTCCTTTGGAGCGGTCCACCAGCAATGCCGAACCGATCTTGACCACGATCCGCCGATAGGCGGAAAGCTTGAGGGTGGCGGGAGAAGCGAGCTCGTTCTGCGCGGACATGATGCACTCAATATTTGAAGCGGGTATCGACCTCTGCCGGGGCCTCTGACTGGCGCGATTCAAGGATGATCGCAGACAGGGCCCGCAGCACCTGCTCGACACCCTCGCGGCTGACCGAAGACAGCAGCATCGGCTCGCGACCCGCGGCCTTTTTCAGCGCAGTCACTTTCTTCTTGCGCGCCGCGGCATCCAGCGTGTCGATCTGGCTCAGCGCCACGATCTCCAGCTTGTCGGCAAGCCCGTGGCCATAGGCTTCAAGCTCGGTGCGCACGGTCTTGTAGGCCTCGGCCACATTCTCTTCCTGCGCCGAAACCAGATGCAGGAGAACCCGTGTGCGCTCGACATGCCCAAGGAACCGGTCACCGATACCGACGCCCTCATGCGCGCCTTCGATCAATCCCGGAATATCGGCAATGACGAACTCGCGCGCATCGACGCGGGCAACGCCCAGATTCGGATGCAGGGTGGTGAAGGGATAATCGGCGATTTTCGGCTTGGCTGCCGTCACGCTGGCAAGAAATGTCGACTTGCCGGCATTCGGCTTGCCGAGAAGACCGGCATCGGCGATCAGTTTCAGCCGCAGCCACAGATTGCGCTCTTCGCCTTCGAGTCCCGGATTGGCGCGGCGCGGCGCCTGATTGGTCGATGTCTTGAAGTGCAGATTGCCGAAGCCGCCATTGCCGCCCTTGGCAAGACGGTAGCGCTGGCCCACAGCGGTAAAATCGAAGATCAGGGTTTCATTGTCGTCTTCGAAGATCTGCGTTCCCACGGGAACCTTCAGCACCACGTCGGCACCCTTGCCGCCCGTCATGTTGCGGCCCATGCCGTGCATGCCGGTCTTGGCCTTGAAATGCTGCTGGTAGCGATAGTCGATCAGCGTGTTGAGACCGTCCACGGCCTCGGCCCAGACGTCACCGCCGCGCCCGCCGTCGCCGCCATCGGGACCGCCGAATTCCAGAAATTTTTCACGGCGGAACGATACCGAGCCGGCACCACCATCGCCGGAGCGGATATAGACTTTCGCCTGATCGAGAAATTTCATGGAAGTTCAGTCCTTTTTGATGTCCCGAGCCATTACAGGAAAATACGCGGGAAGAAAACTGGCCGTCGCAAGAGATCGCGGCGGCCAATTGTAATTTATGCGTTCCAGCTGCGAAGCCCGATCCATGTCCGGCGATCCAGCATATAGCGTTCGACGGGCACATTGCCTGCAGCGAGTGAGTCCATCATGCCGGTATTGGCATACTGGAACCCGCTCTTGTAGAGCACGCGCCGCGAACCGATGTTGGAGACCCGGCACGACGCATGCAGCTTTTCCACCTGCGTGGCGCGGAACACGAGATCCACCAGCGCATGCGCGGTTTCCGTGGCATAGCCCTTGCCCCAGTAAGGTTCGCCCAGCCAATAGCCGATCTCCAGCTCATCCCGGCGAGGCTCGCTCATCCGCAAGTCCTTGCTGCGGCGGTAATTGATGCCGCAGCAGCCGATGAAGGTGCCGGATTGCGCAAGGGTAATCGCGTAGACGCATTTGCCGATCTCGCCCGCATTGGCGCGGCGCACGAAGTCCACCGCATGATCCTGCGTGTAGGGATGGGGCATGCGGGAAAGCATTTCCGCCACACGGAGATTGTCGGCGAGACGGGCAATTGCGTCAACGTCCTCGGTGTGCGGCGCGCGCAGGACCAGGCGTTCGGTCACGAGGACCGGACAGTCTATCAGATCCAGCCTGTCTTCATCGTCTTCCAGTAATTCGGCAACCATTTTGCTATCCTCCAGATGCGAAAAGGGAGATGGGTGAAACCCCATCTCCCCTTTGATCTCTTGGCTTGGATGCCAGTCACCGGGTCCGATGGGGACGCCGGTGCTTCAAGCAGGACCAGCTATTCTGCTGCTTCGGCGATCGGGTTCACGATCGACACGAAACTACGGCCGTTGGCTTTGGTACGGAAAGATACAACACCGGCTTCAAGTGCGAAGAGTGTATGATCCTTGCCAATGCCAACATTGACGCCCGCATGCCATTTGGTGCCGCGTTGACGAACGAGGATGTTGCCGGCAAGCACGCGCTCGCCGCCAAACTTCTTCACGCCAAGACGCTTTGATTCGGAATCACGACCGTTGCGCGACGAACCACCAGCTTTTTTGTGTGCCATGGGATTGCTCCTTTAAACCTGTTCTTACTCGCCCGAAGCGGGCTTTTCGGCCTTGGCAGCAGCCTTCTTCGGCGCAGCTTTGGCTTTCGGGGCGGCTTTCGTCTCGGTTGCTTCCGCAGCGGCAGCTTCCACCTTCGGAGCAGGCTTCTTGTTGACCGGCTTGTCAGCGGCAGTCTTCGAAGGCTTGGCACCACCCGTCAGGATCTCGGCGATCCGGATCGTCGTCAGTTCCTGACGATGACCGCGTGTACGCTTGGAGTTCTGGCGGCGACGCTTCTTGAAAGCGATGACCTTGCGTGCCCGGCCCTGCTCGACGACTTCGGCTGTGACCAGCGCGCCGCCAACGGTCGGAGCACCGATCGTAGCGTCTGCACCGACGCCAACCATCAGAACTTCGGCAAATTCAACGATATCACCGGCATTGCCGGCAACTTTCTCGACCTTCAGAAGGTCATTGGCGGCAACGCGATACTGCTTACCACCGGTCTTGATGACTGCGAACATTTTATGCCCTTTCGGCGTTCGGTTCGGTTTTTTGCCGTTTGAAGGGCGCTAACCGTCTTTTTGTCAGTCGTGACATATTAATCGAAAGATGCCTGCAACCCCTAGGGATCCGGGCATCCGGACTCAAAAACAAACGGCGCGGAGAATCCCCCACGCCAGTCGTCGGGCGCTTATAAGGTGAGGATTATGCGAGAGTCAAGAAATTTAACGCAAAATTGCTCTTGTATCCTTGCGCTTTGCCCGCTATCTAGCGCGTCGCACGCTCAAGCCAAGTCCTTCGGGACATCGCGGCACCGGCAGGGAGAACATCCCGGCTTTATCAGGCGCCTGTCCACGACAGGCGCTTTTACGCGGAGAGGTGGCTGAGTGGTTGAAAGCACCGCACTCGAAATGCGGCATGGGGGCAACTCCATCGGGGGTTCAAATCCCTCCCTCTCCGCCATTACTTTCCTGAAGACGCGTCTCCAGACTTAAGCCCGGTCCGCTTCGCCGGACAGTTCAACCACATCCACGCAAACAGCGAAATGCCTACCTCTCCCCGAGCGGCGTGACGCGCATCGAACCATGGCCGCGCTGTTCGACCGCCGGCTGGCCGTAATACTCCACCCTGCCGCTGCCGTTCACCGAAATATCCAGCGTGTTCTTTGCCTGGACCAAGGCGCTGCCGCTTCCCGAAATATCCACCTTCGTGGCATCGGTGGCCAGGTCGCCATTGTTATAGGCGCCCGAGCCATCCAGATCGAGTTCCTGCGTCTGCGCCTTGCCGCCAAGGCTGATCTGCCCCGATCCGGTGATCGCGGCAGCGACATCGCCGGCCGCTATGTTGTCCAGCTTTACGCTGCCCGAGCCGGTCACCCGGGGCAGAATCTGCTCAGCGCTCAGCGCGTCGAATTGGATGTCGCCGGAGCCGGACAAATCGATCTTCACCGTGCTGCCTTTGAACGCGCCGGCGCGGATGCTGCCGGAACCGGACAATGTGACCCGGCTGAGGTCCTTGACCGTAATGTCATATGCTACCGTTTTCGACGGCACGATTTCAATCCTGCCCCGGGTGCCAAGCACGAGATCGCCGCCGCGAACACCGATGTCCAACAGAGGGAGGATATTGTCGTCCGTCGTGACGACGAGACTCTCGCCGTCGCCCTGCTTCATCTGGATATTGCCGATACCTTCCAGCGTAATCCCATCGAATGTCTCGATATCGATCGTCTTGGCAATGACATGTCCCGAACCGGCGATCTGCTCTTTCTTGAGAATCTCGAAGGAAACCAGAGCAATGAAAAACAAAACAATCAGAAACATGCCAGACATGCGAGCCATTACGAAGCCTCCATAGGCGCGGCAATATACATCGCACGGATTACGGCAACATGTCCGCAACGCGTCAAGACCGTTTGAAATGTGGGAGCTAACCCGTCGCCCGGAACAGCCCGACAATGCCGCCCAGCAGAGACATCGCCGGATAGAACAAAACCGAACTCACACCGGCAGCGAACACAAGCACCAGAACAAACAATACCGGTGACAGGGAGGCAGATTGCGGGGGTTCCGGCTCAGCCATGCATCATCCCCTGGTTTTGCGCGCCTCGAATTCGACCCTGACTTTCTCCGCCAGTTTCAGCAGCGTATCCTTGCACGACTTGCGGTCCATATCCGTTGGCTGCCTCGGTGACGCGATCAGGCCTTTCAGCCAACCGCGAACGGTCCGGTCAGCCTCCTCAGGTGAGCGGCCAAGCGCCTTGAGGATCGTCTCGCTGCTTTCAATGGCGGAGTAGTGCGGCTCGCGGCCAAGCGCATTCTGGCACTGATAGGATGTGGTCACCAGTTGTTTGACATCCGCCACAAGCGCGGCTTCGCCGCTCCTGCCGCCGGATGGCGTTGTGCAGCCCGCAAGTGCCGCAATCAAAAGTCCCGTTCCGATCACATTGAACCGCATCATATCCCCCATACAGGGTTGCAACGCTATCCATCGAATGCCGGTGTGTCGAGCACTACCTTGAACGCCCATGCGGCGGCGATCCCGGATTCAGCGCCGCCCGTTATACTCCGGAACCTTGCTGTCTCCACCGAACAGAACGTCCCGCGGATTGCTGTCAAAGTTCGAAATCGCCCGTTCGATTGACTCGACCGAGCGCCGGCTGTCGGAAATGAACTTTTGCGCGTTGCGCAGCTTTTCACCGGTATAGGTTCCCAGTGTTTTCAGGATTGGCGCCAGCCGGGCCTGCAGGCTGTCAGCCGTATCGCGATAGGATTGCAGCTGCTCGCGGATATTGGCGACCGTGCTGCCCTTGTCTTCGGAAAGTTCCTTGTCCAGCTTCGTCAGCGCATCGTCGACTTTGACAGACGCCTGGTTGATCCGCGACATGGTTTCACGCGCATCCTGTATCACCGCCTGCACATCCTGCGCCCGCTGTCCGTAACGGTTGATCATATCCGTGCTGTCGGCAAGCTGCTGGGTAAACGCCTTGGCTTCGTGCGCCCGGTCGAGCGCCGGCCCTTTCATCTCGTCCAGATAGTTTTCGGTGGCATCCATGGCACGATCCACGCGCTGCAGCACATCCTGCACCGTCTGGACAAGGGTTTTCAGGGATGACGGGTCGATATCGATACGCGCGACCGTATCTTCCTTTTCCGCTTCTTCAAGGAGCTTCGGTTCATAACTCTTGCCGCCCTTCAGCTCGATATAGGCTTGCCCGGTCAACAGGACGAAAGCCAGCTGCGCCTGGGTCGACCGCGTGATTGGCGTGGTTGCATCGATCTGCGTCTGGGCGATCACCACATCGGGATTGCTGGCATCGACGAAAAGCCGGGTCACGTCGCCGACCTTCAGACCGTTGAACAGAACCTGGCTTTTCACGGCCAGTCCCGTAACTGAGCCCGGAATGCGGATCTCAAGCATTGCCGTGGGCCGCGTGTCGCCCAAACGCTCGATCCAGTAGACGAAACCAAGGGCCAGCGCGCTCACCAGCAGGGTGAAAATACTGACCACAAGATAATTGGCCTTGGTTTCCATTTACAATTCCATTCATTCAGGCCGACAGATTTGCAACCTTATCGTGCAATATCCCTAACCCTGCGCGTCAAAGAACGCCACCACGTTCTTATGGTTCCGTCACAGGCGTTACGGCGAGGCCCAATGCCATAACGGCTCACGTTACGTAACGCACGCAATCGTAACGATTGTTATCCACAGTCTGTGTGTTACGTGACCATAATGTTGCCCGTTAGGGCACGCACCCCTATCAAGTTCATGCAAGTGATTCGCGTTCGTTACGGCACAGACATACCCATGGCACTATCCAACGCAGAGAGACAGAAACGGCACCGGGAGCGGCAAAAGCAGAAGCTCGCCGCGGCTGCACCGGGCCTGGCAGCTCAATACGAGAACGTCGGCGCGGACCTGCGCGAAAAGCTCTACAGCCTGATCAATGCCGAGAACATGCGCCGCGACCGGCTCCGCCGCACCGCTGGAGCTGCGCCGGAGCCAACCGATTTCAGCCGGGTCATTCTCGATATCGCCCTGGACGAAGACCATTCCGGCCTTGCCGGCAAGGCGCGCATGATCCTGCTTGGCGCCCTGTGCATGGGCGAAAGTTCGGAAAAGGAAATCCGCGAGGCGCGCCTGGAGAAGGATGCGGCGCTGGCGCAGGAAGCGGCCGATGACGAAGAGGATGATGAACCGCAAGGACACATCAGCCCGCTCGAACACTATATCCGCGTCCCGAATTTCGGCTAGGCTATTTTCCGAGCCATCGCGGCAAAGAACCGGATCAGGCGTCAAACCGGTCGGAAACGAACTGCCAGTTAACCAGCTTGTCGAGAACCGCTGCCACATGCTCGGCACGGCGGTTTTCATAGTCGAGATAATAGGCATGCTCCCAGACGTCGATGCCAAGCACGGCCTTCCCGCCTTCAGCCAGCGGATCGCCAGCGTCTTTCATGCCTGCAACGGCAAGCTTGTCGCCATCCCTGACCAGCCAGACCCAGCCTGTCCCGAAGACATTGTCTGATTCGGCAACGATCTTCTTCTTCAGGCCATCAAGCCCGCCAAAGCCGCTTTCTGCCGCCGTTGCAAAGGCACCCCTGGCGGGCGCGGACCCGCCCTGGAATTGCTGCCAGTACAGGTTATGGTTCCATGCCTGCGCCGCATTGTTGAAGACCGGCGCATTGCCTTCCTTCTTCGCCCGCACCACCACCTCTTCGAGCGAAAGATCGGCATAGGGCGTCTTTTCCACCAGGGTGTTCAGCTTCTTGAAATAGCCCGCATGGTGCTTGCCATAATGCAGGCCGACCGTGCGCGCGGAGATGACAGGCGCTAGGGCGTCTTCAGCATAGGGCAGTTCCGGCTGCTTGAAAGGGGCGGCCGCACGCGCCTGGATGTTTGGAGCAAAGAGCGTTGTGGCTGCCACGGCGCCCGAGAGGACGAGCATATCGCGTCTGTTGAGATCCATCTTCTTCTCCTGAGGACTGTTGCCGGCAAAATGACAGGGGGTATTCGAGTGCAACGTGTCTTGTCTCGCGTCCTTCCCAATGTGAAAAACGGCACCGGCCAGAGGGAGTTCCCGGATCATGGCAATTTTCTGATCTTTGCGATCACGCTTTGGTGCAGTTGCGCGTCAGCGGATCGCGTCAAAATCGGCCGGGCAGATAAGGATTTGAATTCTGGCGGGGGCTGCCCTAAGACTTGGAGGCAGGGAGTCCCTGTTTCACACCGAAGAAACGCCATGCCGGAAATCAGCGCCGCGCAGACGGTCAGCCACAATCAAAGGTAGGAATTTTCATGAGCGATATTGCCGAAACCGCACCCATTGCCGTTGCACCCGACGTTAAAACCCGACTGAAATCCATCATCGGCGGCTCAGCGGGTAATCTTGTCGAATGGTATGACTGGTATGTCTATGCCGCTTTCACGCTTTATTTCGCCCCCGTCTTTTTCCCTTCCGGCAACCAGACCGCCGAGCTTCTGAGCGCCGCAGCGGTCTTCGCCGTCGGCTTCCTGATGCGTCCGATCGGTGCCTGGGTCATGGGCATCTATGCCGACCGCAAGGGCCGCAAGGCTGGCCTCACCCTATCCGTGACGCTGATGTGCCTGGGCTCGCTGCTGATTGCCATCACGCCGGGTTACGAATCGATCGGTCTTCTGGCTCCAACCCTTCTGGTCCTGGCACGCCTGCTGCAGGGCCTGAGCGTCGGCGGCGAATATGGCGCCAGCGCAACCTATCTCAGCGAAATGGCCGGCAAGAACCGCCGCGGTTTCTATTCAAGCTTCCAGTACGTGACGCTGATTTCCGGACAGCTCGTTGCCCTTGTGGTTCTGCTTATCCTGCAGCGCATCCTGACACCGGAACAGCTTGGAGCGTGGGGCTGGCGCATTCCTTTCGCCATTGGCGGCTTCCTGGCCATCGCGGTTTTCTACATTCGTCGCGGCCTTGCCGAAACCCAGTCCTTTCACAACGCCAAGAACGATGACAAGCCGAAATCCAGCGGTTTTGCCCTGTTCCGGCACTATCCGAAAGAAGCGTTCACCGTTCTGGCACTGACATCGGGCGGTACGCTCGCCTTCTATGCCTACACCACGTACCTGCAGAAATTCCTCGTCAACACCTCCGGTTTCAGCAAGGAATCCTCCACCGAGATCACCGCGCTTGCCCTGCTGATCTTCATGCTGTGCCAGCCGATTGCCGGGGCTCTTTCGGACAAGATCGGCCGCAAGCCGCTGATGGTCGGCTTCGGCATTCTCGGCGTTCTCTTCACCTATCCGATCTTCTCGACTTTGGCGGTCACAACCAACCCCTATACCGCTTTTGCCCTGTCGCTGGTCGGTCTGTTGATCGTGACGGGCTATACATCCATCAACGCTGTCGTGAAGGCTGAGCTTTTCCCTGCGCATATCCGGGCGCTTGGCGTTGCGCTGCCCTATGCGCTTGCCAACACGCTCTTTGGCGGCACTGCCGAATGGGTGGCGTTGAAATTCAAGGAGAAGGGTCACGAAACCTGGTTCTTCTGGTATGTCACCATCATGATCGGCCTGTCCCTGATCGTCTATATCAAGATGCGCGACAGCCGCGACCACAGCCTGATCCACGAGGATTGATCAGACAGGCGGGGAAGCAGACTGTTGCGCGACCCCGCCTTATCTCCCGTTTTCCATTCCGCCGTCACTCTGGAACCGCCATGACCACATCCGCAAAGACCACCTCCATCGATTCCGCAAAGCTCGACCGTCTGGCCGAAGTTGCCGTCAAAATCGGCCTGCAACTGCAAGCGGGGCAAGACCTCTTGATCACCGCGCCGCTGGCTGCCCTGCCGCTGGTGCGCCGCATCACCGAGCACGCCTACAAGGCGGGCGCCGGTCTGGTCACCTCCTTCTATGCGGACGAAGAAGCGACGCTGATGCGCTATCGCCACGCGCCGGCGGAGAGTTTCGACCACGCCGCCACGTGGCTCTTCGAGGGAATGGCCAAGGCCTTTTCATCGAACACAGCGCGGCTTGCCATAGCCGGTGACAATCCGATGCTGCTCTCGGCGGAAGACCCGGAAAAGGTCGCCCGCGCCAACCGGGCAACCTCCAAGGCCTATCAGCCGGCACTGGAGAAAATTGCCGGTTTCGACGTCAACTGGAACATCGTTTCGTATCCGAATCCATCCTGGGCGAAGCAGGTTTTCCCGGATCTTTCCGAGGACGCAGCGGTTGCCAAATTGGCCGACGCCATCTTTGCCGCGTCGCGCGTTGACATTGATGATCCCGTCACCGCATGGCGGGAGCACAATGCCGTGCTTGCCAAGCGCCGCGAATGGCTGAATGGCCTCAACTTCGCCTCCCTGCACTTCAAGGGCCCGGGTACCGATCTGGTTGTCGGTCTTGCCGACGAGCACCGGTGGCAGGGCGGTGCCTCGACCGCCAAGAATGGCATCACCTGCAACCCGAACATCCCGACGGAAGAGGTTTTCACCACGCCGCATGCCCTGCGCGTGGATGGCCGAGTTTCCAGCACGAAGCCTCTGTCCCATCAGGGCACGCTGATCGAGGATATCTCGGTGCGTTTTGAAGGCGGCAGGATCGTCGAGGCCAAGGCTTCGCGCGGCGAAGAGGTGTTCAACAAAGTGCTGAACACCGATGACGGGGCGCGACGTCTCGGCGAAGTGGCGCTCGTGCCGCATTCCTCGCCGATCTCTGCTTCCGGCCTTCTGTTCTTCAATACCCTGTTTGATGAAAATGCCGCGAGCCATATCGCGCTCGGCCAGTGCTATTCCAAGTGCTTCGTCAACGGCGACACGCTTTCACCCGAAGAGGTTGCTGCACGCGGCGGCAACAAGAGCCTCATTCACATCGACTGGATGATCGGATCGGGCGAGATCGATGTGGATGGCGTCAATGCGGACGGCAGCACAGTCCCCGTCATGCGCCGGGGAGAATGGGCCTGAAAAACACCTGAAACGCATGCGTTGATGGTTACAAAATGAGCCAGTAGAACGCCTCCCGGGGTCAACCATGCCATTGGGAGGAAAATTCATGGCTCAGGACGGATTCGGAAAACGCGCGCGGCTGCTTTTTGCCAGCGCGGTGGGCACCATCATCGAATGGTATGACTTCTTTGTTTTCGCCACCTGCGCGGTGCTGGTTTTCGACAAGGCGTTTTTTCCGACCGCCGACCCGGCAATCGGCATTCTGCTCGGCCTGAGCACCTTTGCCATTGGTTTTATTGCCCGCCCGCTCGGCGGCATCATTTTCGGCGTGCTGGGCGACCGCATCGGCCGCAAGAATGCACTTGTGGTCAGCCTTGCCATGATGGGCGGTTCAACCTTTGCCATGGGTCTGTTGCCGACCTATGCCTCGGTTGGCGTTCTGGCACCCGCCTTGCTGGTGCTGCTGCGCATTTTCCAGGGGATTGCCGTGGGCGGTGAAGCCACCGGAGCGCTGCTCATCGTCGCCGAATCCATGCCGGGCAAACAGCGCGGCTTCTGGACCAGTTTCCCGATGATCGGCGGCCCCGCCGCAAACGTGCTGGCTGCAGCCACGATCAGCTTCCTGACCCTGCGCTTCGGCGAGCAGGCCTTTGTCGACTGGGCATGGCGCCTGCCGTTCCTGTTCTCGATCGTTCTGGTTGTCCTTGGTTTCTGGATGCGCCGCAAGGTGGAGGAATCCCCTGCCTTTATCGAACTGGTCGAGAAGCGCAAATCCGTACCGGCCGCCCCCTTGTCGGAAGCCTTCAAGCATTTCAGCAAGCCCATGGGCCAGGTGTTTCTGGTCAAAACAGCCGAAAACACCCTGTTCTATCTGTTCACGACCTTCTTTCTCGTTCTCACCGTCCAGTTCCTTGGATTGGCGCGGTCCGTCGGCGTGGGCGCCCTGTTCTGGGGCTCGATCCTTGAAGTCATCGTCATCATGGCCGCAGCCTACGCCTCGGATCGTTTTGGCCGCAAGCCATTGATGCTGCTGGGACTGGTTGGCGGCCTTGCTGCGGGTGCCTATCTGTTCAGCCTGCCGCACGGGGCCGATCCGCGTCTGGTCCTGCAGGCAACCCTGCTCACCCTGACATTCCACGGCATAATCGTCGGCAGCATGGCCCCGTTCTTCACGGAGCTGTTTCCGACCCATGTACGCTATTCCGCCATGTCGATCAGCTATCAGGTCGCTTCGGTGGTCGGTGGCTCTGTTGCACCGCTGATTGCAACGCTGCTCCTCAACGCAACCGGCACGCCGCATGCGGTCATCATCTACGCGGCGGTCATGGTCATACCGGGCATTGTCTGCGTGCTTCTGTCGAAGGAAACGCGCGGAGCGGATCTGACGGCTATCTGAGCAAAGACCGTCACCGGAATGCCGGTGGCGGTCTCTTATCTGTTGGTAATGACCGAGGTTTTGGGCCGCCAGACGAGCAGCCTGTTTTCGACCAGCGTCACCAGCCAGTCCACCAGTATGACAAAGCCCATCAGCACGAACATCCCCGCGAAAACGCCGGTGACATCGAACACGCTTTCGGCCTCGTGTATGAGGTAGCCGAGACCGGCAGCGGATCCCAGATACTCTCCTACCACCGCACCGACCACGGCAAAACCCACGGATGTGTGCAGCGACGAGAACATCCATGAAAGGGCCGACGGCATGTAGACATGCCGCAGCAGTTGGCGCTCGTTCATTCCAAGCATACGGGCGTTGGAAAGAACCGCGGGGCTGACTTCCTTGACGCCCTGATAGACATTGAAGAAGACGATGAAGAACACCAGCGTCACGCCCAGCGCCACCTTGGACCAGATGCCGAGCCCCAGCCACAACGCAAAGATCGGCGCGAGCACGACGCGCGGCAGGGCATTGGCCGCCTTGACATAGGGATCGAACACGGCAGCGAGCAAGGGCTTGCGGGCAAACCAGAACCCGATGATGACCCCGCCGAGCGAACCGATGATGAAGGCAAGCGCCGCCTCGGTCAGCGTGATGCCGAGGTGGTACCAGATCGATCCTTCCATGAACCACTGGATCATGCGCTTGCCGACGGCGAGAGGTTCGGCAAAGAAAAAGCTGATGGTTTTCGGGTTGCCGATGAGGGTTGTCGTCGAGGCGATGTGCCAGAACACCAAGGTGACAACCGCCACAAGCACCTGCAGGCTGATCAGTGTAAGCCTGTTCATGGCCGGACCTCTTCCGTCTGCCGATACCCCTTCAGAACTTCCTCTTTCAAGGCATTCCAGATTTCCCGATGCACCTCGTGGAATTGCGGCTCGGACTTGATGTCGGCCATGTTGCGCGGCCGCGCCAGCGGGATCGTGTAATTGCCGATGATACGGGATGAGGGTCCCGCCGACATGATGATCACCCGATCGGCAAGACCGATGGCCTCATCAAGGTCGTGGGTGACGAACATCACCGCCTTGCGGTCCGCCGACCACAGATCAAGCAGGAGGTCACCCATGATCAGCCGTGTCTGGGCATCGAGCGGCCCGAACGGCTCATCCATGAGCAATATCTTGGGATGACGGATCAGCACCTGCGCCAGCCCGACGCGCTTGCGCTGGCCGCCCGACAGCATGTGCGGATAGCGGTCGGCGAAAGATCCCAGACCAACCTTGCCGAGCCAGACCCGTGCCTGCTCCAGGGCGTCGCGGCGCGGCGTGCCCGCCACCTCCAGCCCGATGGCCACGTTGTCAATCGCGGTCTTCCAGGGCATCAGTGAATCCTGCTGGAAAAGATAGCCTGCATGTTTGTTCAAGCCCGACAGCGGCCTGGCAAACGTGCGGACCTGCCCCTGCGCCGGCTTGAGAAGACCCGCCGTGGCATTGAGCAGTGTCGATTTTCCGCAGCCGGTGGGACCGACAATCGCCACAAACTCCCGGTCGCTGACCACGAGGTTCGTCTCACCGACAGCCTCATAGGTGCCGCCGCCCTGCAAGGGAAACGCAATATGGATGCCGTTGAGCTCAACGGCATTGACATCTTGGGCCTCATTCAGGTCCCGCATGGTCTTCCGTGCAATGATCATTGGCCCTTATGCCTCACCCCTTGATGAAACGGTCATCATAGGTCGCGGCAAGGTCAATCGTCGCATTGGCGAATTCGGGGTCGAGGATTTTCAGCGTATTGAGAACCGACTGCATGCCCTCCATGGGAAGAACCCCGTCCAGCGAGTAGGTCGGCAGCGAATTGGCAATGGCTTTGAGATAAAGCGGCTTGTCACCCAGCTGGTATTCGGCGGGAACGCTGTCGGCGATCTCTTCCGGCGTAGCGCCGTGCAGCCATTTCAGCGTCTTGACGAAAACACCCACCAGCGCCTTCGAGGTGTTGGGGTTCGCGTCGGCGAAGTCCTTTTTCACATAGAGAACCGCCGCCGGATTGGAGCCGCCGAACAGGGCGCGCGTGCCTTCCTCCGTACGCGTATCGATGAGGATTTTGATATCGCCGTCCGCTTCAAGCTTGGCAATGACGGGATCCAGATGCGCAATCACATCCACCTGGCCCTGCTTGATCGCAGCGACAGCGCTGGCACCACCACCAATGCCGATCAGCGGCGCATCGTTGGCCTTCAAGCCCGCCTTTACCATGGCATACTGGATAGTCAGGGCCGTCGACGAACCGGGGGCGGTGACACCAAGCTTCAGGCCGGCAAAGTCGGCGGGAGACTTGACCTTGTCGGCCAGTTCCTTGCGCACGGCAATAACGATGGCCGGGAAACGCCCGAGCTCGCACAGTGCACGAACATCCTGTCCCTTCGCCTGCATGCGGATCGTGTGCTCGTAAGCACCGGTCACCACATCGACGGAGCCGCCCACCAGCGCCTGCAGGGATTTTGCCCCGCCGCCGAAATCGTTGATCGTCACATCAAGACCGGCATCCTTGAAAAAGCCGCGGCGCTCGGCAATGGTCAGCGGGAGATAATAGAGGAGCGGCTTTCCGCCGACACCCAGCGTCAGGCTGGTCTTTTCCAGCGCCCCGCCTGTCTGTGCCATCAGTCCCGTGTTCGATGCAGCCAGCATGGACAGGGCCGCTGCACCCACAAGAAATTCACGCCGTTCCATTGTCTTCCTCCCGGCATCACCTCCCGTTCAGCAAGACATAGAAACGCCCTGGTGAGCCGCGTGATGTTTACTGTTTTCACATGTTTTCAAAACGCTACCACCCGGATTCCGGAAGCGCAAGGCAAGGAAATGGACGAAACACCGCAACAAAAAACGCGCCGGATGCGGGATCCGGCGCGTTGTTTTAAAGGTTAGCCGACAAGCGGAACGATCAGGCGACGAGGCGCCCTGCCGTTTCGGTCTGGGCATAGGCCTTGCCGAAACGGTTGGCGAGGAAGGCATCAAGCGCGATATCCTCCTGCTTGAGGAAGCCCTGCTGCGGCAGGTCGCCATTGGCCAGCATGTCGAGAACGGCGCAGATGGCCGATGCCGTGGTGATCTGGATACCGCTGTAGAGCACGTTGCCGATATGGCCGCTATAGACCTTGTTGGCATAGGTTTCCTGCAAGAGACGGCCCTTCTTGCGGCCGCTGACCGTGACGAAAATCACCACGACGTCCTGCATGGTCGAAGGCAGGGCGTTTTCCAGGATGTCCTTGAACACGTCGCGGCGGTCACGCAGGCCAAGATCGTTGAGCAGGGCCTTCATGATGGCGGCATGCCCGGGATAACGGATCGTGCGGTAGTTCAGCGTACGGACCTTGCCGAGCAGCGTTTCGCACAGGGTGCCAAGACCGCCCGACGTGTTGAAAGCCTCGTAGGTTACGCCGTCGAGCGAGAATTCCTCGCGCTCTTCCAGCGGCGGCACTTCGGTCAGCTCACCGTCGACGATGGCTTCGCAAGGCTCGCAATATTCGTTGATGACGCCGTCCGTGCTCCAGGTCAGGTTGTAGTTGAGCGCATTCGACGGGTACTGCGGCAGTGCACCGACGCGCATGCGCACGCTTTCCAGCGTATCGAAGCGCTTGGCCAGATCATTGGCGACAATCGAGATGAAGCCCGGGGCCAGACCGCACTGGGGAATGAAGGCTGTCTTTGCCGTCGCCGAAAGCTGCTTGACGATGCGGGTGCTGGCAACATCCTCGGTCAGGTCGAGATAATGCACGTCCGACGACGCAGCGGCTTGCGCAATCCGCGTGGTCAGGTGGAAGGGAGCGGCGCTGAGCACGGCGAATTTGCCGGCGAGAACCTTTTCAAGCGCGCCCTCTTCCGCAATCTCGATGCAACGGGTAACGACAAGCGGGGAAACGTCCAGGGCATCAAGCTGTGCCTGGGCCCGGTCGACGACCGTTACACGGTAGTCTCCGGTGTTTGCGAGCAGGTTGGCGATTGTTCCGCCGATTTTGCCTGCACCGACGATGACGATCTCTTTCATGTGATTCCCCTCAGGATTTCAGAACTTTCATTATTTTCTCACCCTTGTTCGTCGAAATGAAGTGTGTAAACTGACGATATAATACCCTATTTTTTGGCAATACGCCGTATGAGTTTGACATTATGCTGACAGATGCCGACCACGCCCTGCTTTCCCTGCTGCGCGAGAACGCCCGCGCCTCGACCGCCGACCTTGCCCGCAAGCTCGGCGTGTCGCGCACCACCGTACAAAGCCGCATCGAACGGCTGGAAAAGCGCGGCATGATTCGCGGTTACAGCGTGCTGCTTTCCCCCGAATATGAGCGGGATCTGGTCAAGGCGCATGTGCTGGTCACGGCCCTGCCGAAATTTGCCAAGCGGGTTGAAGCGGCATTGCGCGAGATTGCCTGGGTGCGGACCCTGCATTCGGTCAGCGGACAGTACGATATGATCGTCATCCTGGAAGCACCCTCCATCAGCGAGCTCGATACATTGCTGGATCGGATCGGCGCGTTGGAAGGCGTGGAACGCACCATTTCGTCCATCATCCTTTCCACGCGCATCGACCGCTGAGTCATATATTACGTCCCTCCATGGACTCCGCTTGACTCTTTGGCCGAATGGATTCCATAATAGAACATATCATGAACATTCAGGGGAAACCGTGGTGACAACCGTCGACCTTACGGCGTTGCGGCGCGACATCGCGTCTTTAAGCGAGCGGAATGCGCTGGAAGCGCAGGCGCCGCGCAGTGCCTTTGGTTTTGGCGACAGAAGCATCGACAGGGTGCTTGGCAAGGGATTGCAACGCGGCGCGCTGCATGAGGTTTTTTCGGCGGAAATGCACGATGCGGGCGCAGCGACGGGCTTCGTCATCGCCCTTGCCCTGCGCTCATCCAGCGCCCGGAGCCCTCTTATCTGGCTGGAAGAGGATTTTGCCGCGCAGGAACATGGTTTTCCCTATGCGCCGGGGTTGAAGCATCTCGGGCTTGATCCGCAGCGGCTCGTCATCGTGCGCTGTTCGTCGCCGCAGGATGTGCTGAAAGCCGCATCGGACAGCCTTGGCATCCGCGGAACGGGCGCGGTCATCATAGCGCCGTGGAGCAATCCGAAATGCCTCGACCTGACAGCCACGCGCAAATTGCTGCTGACCGCCCAGCAGACGGGCGCGCCCGCCTTCCTGCTGCGGCTCGGTGCCGTTCCAATCGACAATTCCGCCGTGACCCGCTGGATGATCCGCTCGAACGCGTCGCGGTCGAGCGGCGCCAATGCGCCGGGTCACCCGGTGTTTGACGCCACCCTTATACGCAACAGGCAGGGCATGACAGGCCATTGGATCCTGCAATGGGAGAGTGACAATCATGTTTTCAGACAGATCGAACCGGTTTCTGGCGCTGTGGTTTCCACACCTGCCCACCGACCGCCTCAAACGCGAAAATCCGCAACGGGCTGAGTCCGGACAGTTCCTGATTGTCGTCGACAAAGTCGCCAATGCCTTGCGCCTGACAGCCCTTGACGAACGTGCCGCCAAGGCAGGCCTGTTCAAGACCATGGCTTTGACCGACGCCCGGGCGCAGTTTGAAAATCTCGATATTGCCTTCGCTTCACCGCGCAAGGACGCCGCCCTCTTGGAGAAACTCGCTGACTGGTGCGACCGCTACACGCCACTGGTCGCACTCGACGGCCCCGATGGGCTTATGCTTGATATCACCGGCTGCGTGCATCTCTTCGGTGACGAGCATCAATTGCGCCGGGACATCCACCAGCGCTTGAGCCAGCATGGCGTTGTGGTCCGCTCGGCCATTGCTGGCAATGCTGCGGCAGCCCACGCATTTGCCCGTCATTCACCGGGAGATGTGATCGGGGATTCCGCGCTCAAGGAAAAATTGCGGCGGTTGCGCCTCGTCAGCCTCGAGATCGAGGATGTTCATCTGGCCGGTCTGAAGAGGGCCGGACTGCGCACGGTCGGCGATGTCGAAGTGCTTCCCCGCGCCGCCCTTGCCGCGCGTTTCGGCGCCGGGCTGGTCGATCGCCTCGATGCTCTTTTCGGCTATGCGCACCACCCGATCTCCCCCCGGCGCATCGTACCCGCCTGCATGGTCGAGCGGCGCATGGCCGAGCCTCTGATTGTCATGGACAGCGTTGAGCTGGTGCTGCATGCGCTTGGCGATGAACTTTTCCGGCAGCTGCAGCAGCGTGTCGAGGGCGCGCGGGAAGTCGAGGCTTCGTTTTTCCGCGTCGATGGTGAGGTCAGGCGGATCGGCATTCAGGCCGGCCGGCCGCTGACCGACACCAAAACCCTGTTCAGGCTGCTGAAGGAGCGGCTCACCACCCTCGCAGAACCGCTTGATGCCGGTTACGGCTTTGACATCATCCGTCTTGCGGCGGTGCGGGCCGAGCGAACCCAAACCATGCAGAAAAGCCTCGACAGCACTGTTCAGGAAACCGAAGAGATCGGCGGGCTGATCGACCGCCTGTCCATTCGTCTCGGCACCAGCCGGGTTCTGCGTCCGCACCCCGTCGACACGCATATTCCCGAGCGCGCCGTTTCACTGGAACCGGCTGTTCAGACCACCGCAAATCTGCCGGTCGAATGGGCGCCCGTTCAGCACCCGGGCGAGCCGCCCGAGCGCCCGGTCCGGCTGTTCCAGCCGCCGGAACAGATTGAAACCACGGCAGGAATTCCCGACGGCGCCCCGGCACAATTCGTCTGGCGGCGGGTCCGGCACAATATCGTCCTGGCCGAAGGGCCGGAGCGCATCGCGCCGGAATGGTGGCGGGAACATGCCGGCGCGCTGACACGGGATTATTATCGCCTCGAAGACAATCAGGGGCATCGTTTCTGGGTCTTCCGCGAAGGCCTGTATGAGCGCGGGCAGACCACCCCGCGCTGGTATCTGCATGGGCTTTTTGCCTGATGCCCGGCTACACGGAACTTGCCGTCACCAGCAATTTCTCCTTTCTCGAAGGCGCCTCGCAGCCGGAGGAATTGGTGCAGACAGCAGCATTGCTCGGCCTTGAAGGCATTGGCATCGCCGACCGCAACACGCTTGCTGGGGTTGTCCGGGCCTACAAGGCGCATCAGGAACTGACGGAGGAGCAGGGAATAAAGCTCAACCTCTTTATCGGCTGCCGGCTGACGTTCATCGATGGCACGCCCGATCTGGTCGTCTATCCGCGCGACCGCCCGGCTTATGGGCAGCTGTGCCGCCTTTTGAGCGAGGGGAAGACGCGGGCTGAGATCAAGGGCGAGTGCCATCTGGTGCTGGAGGACTTCCTTTTCCGCGCCAAGGATTTCCAGACGGTGGTCATGCCATCAGGACAGCCGGATGAAGATCTCGGACCTGTACTGAAAAAACTAAGCGTCGTCGCGTCGGGATGTGTCTGGCTTGGTCTTGCCATGTCTTACGAAGGCGCTGACCGGCGTCATGGCGAAAAGCTGGAGCGTATCGCCACTACAGCCGGTGTTCCGCTGCTGGCGGTCAACAATGTGCTCTACCACACAGCTTCCCGCCGCCCCCTGCAGGATGTGCTGACCTGCATCCGGGACCACGTCACCATTGATACGGCCGGGCGAAGGCTGGAGAAGAACGCGGAAAGGCATCTGAAATCAGCGGAAGAAATGCAGCATCTCTTCCGGCATTTTCCCTTAGCCATTGAGGAAATCCGCCGTTTCACCGCGCCGGTCACCTTCTCCCTTGGTGAACTGCAATACCATTATCCCGATGAACCCGTGCCGCCGGGCAAAACCCCGCAGCAGCATCTGGCTGACGAGACATGGAAGGGCGCGGCGAAACGGTATCCCGACGGCATTCCGGAAATGGTCCGCGACCTCCTGAACAAGGAACTGACACTGATCGCAACATTGGGATATGCGCCGTATTTCCTGACGGTGCATGATATCGTCACCTATGCGCAGTCGCAGAATATCCTGTGCCAGGGCCGGGGTTCGTCCGCCAATTCAGCCGTCTGCTATTGCCTGCACATCACGGCTGTCGATCCGACGAACGGCAATGCGCTGTTCGAACGCTTTCTCTCGGCCGAGCGCAAGGAACCACCCGATATCGATGTCGACTTCGAACACGAGCGCCGCGAGGAAATCATGCAATGGGTTTACAAGCGCTACGGCCGGGACCGCGCAGCCATCGTCGCGACCGTGATCAGCTATCGCCCGCGCAGCGCCATCCGCGATGTCGGCAAGGCCCTGGGGCTGACCGAAGATGTGACGGCGGCGCTTGCCAATACGGTCTGGGGCAGTTGGGGCTCCACCGTGGACCGGCAGCATGTGCGGCAGGCGGGTCTTGACCCCGACAACATCATGATCCGCCGTGCCGTCAAACTGGCAACGGAACTGCTCGGTTTTCCGCGCCATCTCTCGCAACACGTCGGCGGCTTCGTCCTGACACGGGAGCGGCTTGATGAAACCGTTCCCATCGGCCCTGCGGCCATGGAGGACCGTTCCTTCATCGAGTGGGACAAGGACGATATCGATACGCTCCGGATCATGAAGGTCGATGTGCTGTCACTCGGCATGCTGACATGCATCCGCAAAGCTTTCGATCTCATTCATCTGCATAAGGGGGGCGAGCGCTTAGAACTTGCGACTGTCCCGCAAGGCGATCTGAAGGTCTACGACATGCTCTGCAAGGCGGACTCCCTTGGGGTGTTTCAGGTGGAAAGCCGCGCTCAGATGAACATGCTGCCGCGCCTGCGCCCGAGGAAATTTTATGATCTGGTCATCGAGGTCGCCATTGTGCGCCCGGGTCCGATTCAAGGCGACATGGTTCATCCCTACCTGCGGCGCCGCAAAGGCATAGAAAATATCCATTTTCCGTCACCTTCTCCCGAGCATGGCGATAAGGACGAACTGAAAAAGGTTCTAGAAAAAACCCTCGGTGTTCCTCTGTTTCAGGAGCAGGCCATGCGCATTGCCATTGAAGCGGCAGGGTTCACCCCCGATGAGGCCAACAAGCTCCGCAGCGCCATGGCAACATTCCGCAATCGCGGCACCATTCACAAAATGCAGGAGCAGATGGTCGAGGGCATGGTACGCCGCGGCTATGAGCGCAGCTTTGCCGAAAACTGCTTCAACCAGATCAAGGGTTTCGGTGAATATGGTTTCCCGGAAAGCCATGCGGCAAGTTTTGCCATTCTCGTCTACATTTCTTCCTGGATCAAATACCACCATCCGGAAGTGTTTGCCGCCGCTCTTCTGAATTCGCAGCCCATGGGCTTTTATGCCCCGGCCCAGATCATCCGTGACGCCCGCGATCACGATGTCGAAGTGCGTCCTGTCGATGTCAATTTCAGCGAATGGGACAACACGCTGGAAAAGAAAAGCCGTGGAAATCCTGCCATGCGCATGGGCTTTCGGCAGGTCGACGGCTTCTCGAAAGCCTGGGCCGACGAAATTTGCGCAAAGCGGAAAAAGCCCTATGCGGACATTGAAGAGGTTCGCCGTCTGACGCGACTGGAGCGCCGCGCCTTTGTCCTGCTCGCCGATGCGGATGCGTTTCGCTCGTTAGCCATTGACCGGCGCGAAGCACTCTGGGCCGTGCGCAGATTTCCCGACAATACAACCCTGCCACTCTTCCAGATTGCCGAAACCAACGAACTTGCAGTCGAAGCGCAGACACGGTTGCCGACTATGCAGATGGCTGAACATGTCATTGCCGACTATGAATCCTTCCGGCTATCGCTCAAGGGGCACCCCATGCAGTTTCTGCGGGACTTGCTTGGCCGTGAAGGCGTCGTGACCTGCAGACAGGCCACTGCTCTAGCCAGCAACAGGCGCGTCAAGCTTGCCGGCGTGGTCACGGTCCGCCAGAGGCCGGGCAGCGCCAAAGGTGTTGTCTTCATGACGATCGAGGATGAAACCGGCATTGCCAACATCATCGTCTGGGCGAAGACAATGGCGGCATACCGCAAGGAAGTGATGAGTTCCCGCCTCATCCTGATCGAGGGAACGGTCCAGAGCAGCGATAACGTCACGCATATCGTTGCCCGCAAACTGATTGACCGCACGGCGGATCTGTATCGGCTTTCGGAACAACTGCCGCCCTTGCCGGTATCGCATGCCGATGAAGTGGTCCATCCGGTTCCCGATCAACCGAGAGCCCGTCATCCGCGCAAGGTCCGGATTCTGCCAAAATCCCGGGATTTTCATTGAGTCGCAGCCTAGGCCCGCTTGATATCCTTGGCCAATGCAGCCCGGTCAATGGCGGCGATCATGCAAATTTCCAGATCGCCCAAGCCATCCAGAATCTCTTCCCTTGAAATACCGGCGGCTTCCGCTGCGGCGGTGCATTTGGCGACCAGTTGTTTGGGCCTTGGATCATGATGCGCCATATCCGCCGGACGCGTGGCATGAACATTGGCTTCTATCCAGCTATTGACGAAATCAATCGCACGTTGGCTCATGCTTTCCTCCTGTATATCACCAGTCAAAACTGCTGGCAGCGGAGAAGGTTGCGAAAAAAGCAGGATATCACACCGCCTCTTCAGCCCAAACCGTGAATTTTGTCAGCACATTGGGACCAAAAATATTGGTCAATGGAACATCCGCCGCATCCCTTCCGTGCGCCACCTTGATCCGTCCGATACGGGGCTTGTTGTTGCGCGGATCGAACGCATGCCACTGCCCACCCAGATAGACTTCCATCCAGGCGCAGAAATCCATCGCCGAATGGGGCGGCGGTACGCCGATATCGGTGATATAGCCCGTGCTATAGCGCGTTGGAATATTGAGACACCGGCAAAAAGCCACGGCCAGATGGGTAAAATCCCGGCAAACGCCTCGGCCTTCCGCATAGCCCGATGCGGCGGTCCGTGTCGGATTGGAAAACGCATAGCCGAATGTGATGTGATTATGGACGTAGTCGCAAACGGCTTGCACGCGTTGCCAACCCTCTGGCGTATTGCCGAACAGCCGCCATGCTTCTTCGCTCAAGACATCTGTCTCGCAATAGCGGCTGCCCAGGAGATAGACCAGTGTCTCCGCAGGCAAGTCCTGCACGCGGTGCTGAACAGCCTCCAGCACGACAGGATCCGGCATACCGCTATCGCGGACAATTGCATTGGTCGAACAGATGAACGGACCGGGCGCAGCCAGGATGCGGTTGCACCAGTTGCCGAACTGGTCGTGATAGCCGTCGATGCTCGAACCGAATGTCGACTGGAATGTCTCGACGCCTTCAATGTCCTCGACGCGCGAATGGTGCACGTTCAAGATGGCAATCAAGGGTGTTTCCTGAACAAAATCAAAACGCAATTCACACCCGACATTCAGTCTCATGAACACATCCCCATCAACCTATAAGAATATCGCTTTTTGAAAATCGCAGATCAGCACGACAGACTATCGCGCAAAAAGCAACCGGCTCGATTGCGAGCCGGTTCAAACTTCAGCCATTGGAACAGTCAAGCGCGGTCAACGACCTTCTTCACGGCATCCTTGGCCTTGCCCTTCATCTCTTGGGCATCGCCCTTCAGTTCCTGAGCCTTGCCTTCGGCCTGCAGCTTCTTGGAGCCTGTTACCTTGCCCGCTGCCTGTTTGATGTTGCCAGCGGCTTTGTTGGCAAGCCCGGAAATCTTGTCACCTGTGCTACCCATCGGTACACTCCTTGAATGTTCACTCACCAGAGATAAACGGGCGATGACGCTTCCGGTTCCCGTGAAATCGAGAATACTTAAAATATTGAATTAAAAGGATAATTCTTCAGATCAAAGCAAAAACCCGGTGCCCACGGGGGAACAGGCACCGGGTTCAGAATGTGCCGGTCAACGTGTAACCAGCTTCTGCGAAACGTCACAGAGTCATCTTGGTTCCCATCCGCGGGAAGGCTTTCCCGAATATCCCGGATATCACCCGGCAACCTGTTTGATGGCCGCTTCGATGTTCGAGGCAAAATAGCAGTTTCGGCTTGATCCAACGATCTTGTCACCTTCAACAGTGCCCGCATCCTCGGCCCAGAAGCCGACAATGATTTTGATACGCGCATTCCGCCTGCGAATGCGGCGGACGAGATAACGGGCATGGGCCACTGAAGACATATTGAGATAGCTGATATAGATCGCACTCGCATCGGCAAGGTCGAGCTTGCCGATATTCACGGCTTCAAGCTCGTCATGCGTGATGTCGCGAACCTCGAAGTCACCCCGCTCCAGGATATCGCCAATGATCACCGCTGCCGCGTCGTCGAGATCGCCTCGCCCACCCGCTGAAATGATCGTCCTTGGTTCTTCGCTCTTGCTGCGCCTGCTCTTGGCCGGTTCGACGTGATCTTCATCATCCTCGCCTTGCACGTCCTGATGTTCCGAGAGATTTTCCACAAGGCGTATCATGCTTTGTGCCACCCGGCTGCGACGCGAAGCATCCAGCACGCCCCGTCCCCGGTCATGCTCGGCGAGAAACAGCGCAGGGACAGCAACGGACGCGTAGTAATCCGCAATCGCCGAAGACTGCAGATAGTCTTCCGCTTTTTCCGTCGCCTCGTCGGGATCGCCGGACAACAACCGCTGATAAAGCTGTTGCGGCGGTGACAGCACCGGTTCATTGCCAAGCAGCACATCCAGGAACTCGAAGCGCGGCACGTGACGCCCGAGCACCACGAGACAGACCGTCAGCGGCGTGGAAAGCAGCAGCCCGATCGGGCCCCATATCCAGGTCCAGACAATCGCCGCAAGCAGGATGGCCACCGGCGAGAGCCCGGTCCTCGAGCCATAGAGCACCGGCTCCATGACATTGTTGCTGATCAACTCGAGAACGATGAACAAGGCGGCGGTCCACAACAGGAGCATCCAGCCGGGGTCGACCGCCAACGCAAGCATGAGCGGGAAAGATGCGGCAATGAATGGTCCGATATAGGGCACGAAACGCAGGGCGATGGCGAGAAGGCCCCACAGCATCGGATTGGGGATACCAATCAGCCAAAGACCGATGCCGATCGGGACACCAAAGCAGATATTGATCACAAGCTGCATCAGGAGATATTGCCCGACCCGCTTCCCCGCATCATGCAATGCCGTGGTCGTGCGGTGAATGTCGCTGGCTCCCACAAGCCGGATGAAGCGGTCACGCAGATCTTCCCGCCGCAGCAGCATGAAGATGACAAAGACAACGACAATGCCGACCGTTGCCAGCGGTTGAATCAAGGGCACGGCGACGGTTTGCAGCAATTGCAGGGGATCCGGGGCCGGATAACGGATTTCAACCGGAACGGGTTTATCCTGATCACCTTTCGCCAGGGGAGACTTGTTTTCTGCCTGATTGTTCGGCGTCACATTCTCAGGAGGTTGTTGTGCCTGTGTGCCCGCGCCGTTTTGTGCGGGAAACCGCTCCACTTCATCGGAGCGGCCTATTTCTTCATTGAGCCGTTTGAACATGCGCGCGCCGCGGTCAAAAATACCGTTACCGGACTGCGCGTCCTTGATGGTCCTGATCTTTGCCTCAATGTTGTATTGGTAGCTTGGCAGGTTTTGCGCCAGAACCGTAAGCTGCCCAACCACAATCGTAGCAAACAGGAATATGGCGATAAACGCGGTCAGCACCACGGCGATAACCGAAAGAATCTTCGGCACGCCGAAGCGGTGAAGCTGCGTGACCAGCGGCGACAAGGCAAAGGTCAAGAGCAGTGCCAGCGCCAGCGGGACAAAAATATCCCGGGCAAAATACAGCGCAGCGACCACCGCAATGGCCACAATGATGGGCGGGAACTGCATTCGCCCGTCGGTATCGGGAGGAGCAGGCGCATAAATTGACCTTTGACTGACGCGCTCGACGGCGCGCGGCGACGCCTCCCTTACATTCTCAGACGGCATAGCCAGCCCGCTTCTCCGAATTCATGAAAATCCCTCTCCGTTCAATGACACTCTGAAACGAAGCCGGCTGAATTTGGTTGCATGCCCCCCGCCAAGACCTGCGAAAACGACGCCCCCCCGTTCCTTCGCACTGCATGGAGCAGCATCGAAACGCTGCAGCGGCCGGAACAAAAATCGATATCGGAAGTTTCCAATGCATCGGGCCGCTCAAAGGAGAGAAGCAGAGAATGCCGGTGACAACGATCCTGATCATCATTCTGATACTGGCGCTGATCGGCGTGTTTCCAAGCTGGCCCCACGCGCGGGCATGGGGTTACGGCCCTTCCGGTTTGCTTGGGATTGTCCTGGTGATTCTGCTCATCTTGCTGCTTTTGGGCCGCATCTAACGGAACTGTTTGCACTCTGATTGCCCGGATCAGACCTGACGAAAGGATCGACACATTATGCTGCGTGGAGTTTTACTTTGGCTCATCGGCCTGCCAATACCGATCATCCTTATTCTCTGGTTCCTCGGCTATCTCTCGTAGGAACGTTGCGCGGCGCTGCCTTCATGCCGGCCATTGTCCCGGCGCTTCTTCACATCACGATATTATACAGGAATCCTATTCGCATGACCAAACGTCTCTTGATGACCACTGCCTTGATCACTGTCCTGGCGACATCCGGTTTCGCACAGGCCCAGGAACCCGGTTCGGCGGCAACGCACGGCATTTTCCACGACAAAAGCAAGCCGGCACAAAATGCCGGGCGCTATGTCAAATCTGCAGCCGGGCAAATCCTGGCTTCCGGCTTGATCGGTCAGAAAGTCTATAACGGTGCCAAGGACGATTCCGTCTCGATCGGCGCGGTCAAAGATCTGGTGCTTGACGCCAATGGCACGGCTGAGGCGGCAATCATCGGCGTTGGTGGATTTGTCGGCATCGGCGAGAAGGATGTGGCCGTTGGATTGGATGGCCTGGCCTGGGCTGACCGGGCGGACGGCACGCGTTGGCTCGTCATCGCCACCAGCAAGGAAGAGCTGGAAAAGGCGCCTGCCTTTGACAAGGCGGCCTTGCTCGACGGGCACCCCGCGGCGGATGTTCTGAAGCCGTCTCTTGCGCCTGCCAAGCCGGCACCGCAAGCCACGATGGCGACGCGTGACGGGCTGAAAGCTGTACCGGCAACCGCCGTCAGCGCGGAAAAATTGATCGGCACGACCGTCTATGGCTCGGATGACGAGACCCTTGGTTCCGTGGGCGACGCGTTGATGACCCCCGACGGTCAGGTGGAAGCCTTCGTCGTGGACGTCGGCGGTTTCCTTGGCCTGGGCAAGAAACCCATCGCCATTTCCATCGAG
Source organism: Phyllobacterium sp. T2-21 (assembly GCF_055378485.1). NCBI lineage: Bacteria > Pseudomonadati > Pseudomonadota > Alphaproteobacteria > Hyphomicrobiales > Phyllobacteriaceae > Phyllobacterium > Phyllobacterium sp. T2-21. The sequence goes on from NZ_AP027912.1 coordinate 293,808, forward strand.
AATCTCGACCTCCTGTCGGACAAGGACGGCAAGATCGCCGTCTACACGCCCTTCACGAAGCAGCAGCTGCAGGCTCATCCCGCCTATAACGAGGAAGCCTACAAGGCCGACAGCGAGAAAATCCTGCTGCGCGGCAGTGCCGAATAACAGTGTTTGCAGCCCAATGTAGGCAGACCGCTGCGTGAGCAGCTGTCTGCGCTTCCGCATGGAACCAAACCGCATGCGGTGCGTTTCAATCCCTACGAAACTTATATTTCTCAAGGAGTTCCTTTAATGGCGTCAGTTTCTTCGAAAGTTCGCAAAGCCGTGGACGATGCAACGGAGTCCAACCCGGATCTGCAAGCTCAGGTTGCCGCTTTGAAAGAGGACATCGCGAACATTGCGGCAACACTCGCCAAGATTGGCAAGACCTCGGCAAAAGAGGCGAGCAGCAATGCATCCTCGACCTTCGAGAACGCCAGAGCACGCGGCGAAGACGCTCTGGATGAAATACGGTCTCAGGCCAAGGCGCTCGAGGATCAACTGACAGAGACCGTGCGCGAGAACCCGCTGACAACCGTTGCCGTCGCTGCGGGCGTGGGATTTCTTCTGGCTCTGATCGCCCGCCGCTGACATGCTGAAACTGCTGGCCCCCTTTCTGTCCAGTGCGGTTTCTGGAGAGCTCGGTTCCGCTGTGAGCCGGGCAAAGCGCCGTGCGGTCTTCCTCGCGCTGATCGGCATTCTGCTGGCGATTGCCGGCGTCTTCCTGCTCGTTGCGGGCTATATCGCGCTTTCTCGGCATTTCGGCGATGTGTACGCCGCCCTGATCCTGGCCGGCGGCGCGATCGTCCTTGCGCTTCTGGCCTACATCATCATGAAAGTTGCTGAAACGGTTGCCCGCAAGCGGCAGCGCGAGCGGTCAAAGGTCGATACGTCAACCCTGCTGACCGTCGCTGCACTTGCCGCTGCACCAACCGTCTTGAAATCGCGGGGGCTGTTGATGCTGGCCGTACCGGTCATCGCCTTTGCCGGACTTTCGCTTCTCACCAAGAAGAAGCCATCATCCAACGACAGCGGCTGACCCTTCCTTTATCGGCATCGAGATCAGAACTTCCATGCCGGTTTCGGGGTAACTCAACCGGACACTGCTCGACAGAACCTTGTCCAGGCTGCGTTCAATCAGCCGCTCGCCAAGCCCTCGGGCGGCGGGAGGTATGACGCGGGGGCCGTCGGATTCCACCCAGTGAATGACAACCCTGGATTCATCGAGCCCGGTTTCCGTCTGCCATGACACACGCACCCTCCCCCGCGCGGAGGACAGCGCACCATGCTTGGCCGCATTGGTGGCAAGTTCGTGCAACGCGATACCAAGTCCCAACGCGTGATCGGGCGGGAGAATCATGTCCTCGCCTTCCAGCACGACCTGGGCCGGATCATAGATCGCATAGGGCTCGACCTGCTTGGTGATGAGGTCAACGAGACTGATGCCGCTCCATTCACGATCGGACAAAAGCGTGTGTGCCTCGGAGATCGCCCGCAGCCGGCCGGAGAAAGCCTCCATGAATTCCGCCGGATCCGAGGTCCGGTTCAATGTCTGCCGCGCCAGCGATTGCAGCATGGCCAGTGTATTCTTGACCCGGTGGTTCAATTCCCGCAACAGCAGCCGGGTTTTCTCGGCGGCATTTCGCGTGCTGGTGATATCGATATTGACACCAACGGCTACCAGCGGCCTGCCGGCGGTATCCCGTTCAAAAACACGGCCGCGTCCGAGCAGCCACTGACCGGAGGATGCGGCGCGAAATTCGCCGACGTAATCCTGGTTATGTGCCATTGCGCGGGTGAACGCCGATTTCATCAATGGAAAATCATCCGGATGCATGGCGCGGAAAACATCTTCGCCGCTTATCGGCTTGTCATCGCTGAGGCCGAGCATGGAATAAGCCATCTTGTTGCCGGTGAATTTTCCGGTCTTCAGGTCCCAAACCCAGCTGCCGACATTCCCGACTTCCAGCGCCATATCATGGCGCAGTTCATCCCTGTTCAGGGTTTCGATGGACCGAACATTGCTTTGTGCATCGCACTTCATCTTGAGAAAGGAACCGGCAAGCCTGGCCACCTGCTTCAACTGGGATTGCAGCAGCGTGCTTGCCGTTTGTCCGGGTTGCGCCGAGGCGATGATAAGCGCAGCTACCCGCGCGCCACCGACCTCGACCGGCGTCGCTGCAACAAACCGCACATCGTTGCCGGCTGAGCCCGCCACGCCCCCGGAAAATCGCTTGTCTGCCGTCACATCGGGAACGACCAGTGATTCTCCCTCTGGCAAGACCAGCGCATTTGCGCCGAATACCCAGAAATCGGTGCGTCCCGCCGGCGCGTTTCCGGCCTGCGCCAGTATCCGGGTTTGCGTCTCACCGACTGCCACGATCAGCGCAACATCGGCATTCGAGAATGACAAAGCCAGAGAGGCCAGTCCGTGCAGCTCGCTTTCAGGCTGGAATTCAAGGCTGCTCAGCACGGAAACAGCGTCCAGACGAGCGGGTTCTGACAGAAATCCTGACATGTTTTCTGAAATTTGGTCTGACTTCATAGTCACATGACGCCCCTCATCGAGCCGTCCTTACTCTTAACGTTGAAACAGCTTCGATTATCAACGCAACGCATACTCCTTTGTTCCCCGCCCGGAACATTTAATAGCGCCCGTCGTTTCTGTTGCGTGAAGAATGCAAAGGAGAAATCTATGCGCGAAGCGAAGGACATTCTATCGGACACTAGTCTGGACCGGACCGTGAAAATCGAAAAGCTGCGGGAACTGCTCAGCGAAGCCAGGGGATTGCAGCGGGCAGCGACGGAAGGCGGAATGGACAATGAGGACGGCTCCACCCGGACCTTGCGCGACATCGAGCTTGCGCTGGAACAGCTGAAAGCCGACATGCCGGAAACCGGGGCGGCAACGCTCTGACTGCCACTCATTCGTCTTCCGCCTTCGCGTTTTCCGGCGCAGATGCACTGCGAAGGGTGGGGAACGTGACCGTCACGATCGTGCCGCCACCATCTTTGGCGCCATAGGTCACCGCACCGCCAAATTGCTGGCAGAGCTGTGCGACGATCACAGAGCCCAAACCTGACGCCCGCTTGTGGAGTTTTTTCTGGATGCCGATACCATCGTCAGCAATGGTGAGGGCTATAATGCCGTGGGCATCGCGCTGCAGGCCGATTTCGATCAACCCCGCGCGATTATGCGGAAATGCGTGTTTGATCGCGTTCATCGTCAGCTCACCGATAATGATGCCGAGGGTTGTGGCATCCCGGGAGCTCAGATCAATCGGTTCGAAATGGGCTTCGATCCGGATATCCCGGTCGTGAAAATGCGCGTCCTTGATGTCGGCCATAATCTCCGGCAAATATTCATCGGCCCGAACGGTCTCATGATCCTTTCCCAGCCGGAGCCGGCGGTGTGCCGAAGAAATCGTCTGGATTCGATCACGCGCCGCGCCGAGGGCCACTCGGATTTCGTCTGACGAAACGCCATGCATCTGGATGCCAAGAAGCGATGACACGGTCGCCAGCGAATTACCGATGCGATGGTCGGAATCCTGCAGGAGCGTTTCCACACGCGCGCGCTCCCGCTTGGCAATCAGCATGGCCTTTTCGAGCTCGGCGGTGCGCAATTGAACCATTTCTTCCAGTTGCGATTTTTCAGAAAGCAGCGTCGATTGACCTTCGGTCAGCTTGCGCACATAGCGCTTGGTGCGGCTGGCAAGGATATAGGCGAGTATCAGTGCACCTGCGAGGGCGAGGATCGAGGCAATGGTCAGCCAGAAGCGCAATTTGTCCATGGCTATGTTGCGGGCAATTAGCCGACGATCTTCTTCACCCAGGAAACTGTTGATGGTTTTCCTGACGTCATCCATTTGGCCGATGCCGAAATCGGAACCGAGTGAAGCCAGAGCTTCGCTGTTGTTCCCCGCAAGCGACATCGATATGGCCGCTTCGACTTTTTGCTGCTTCTGCTTCGCCAGATCCTGAATCTGGCTGACAATGGCCTGTTGCCGGGGATTGCCTCTTGTCATCTCGTTCAGCGTATTCAACGATTCGGCAAGGTGGGATGCAGCCGCGCGGTAGAGATCGAGGAAGGCGGGGTTTTGGGTCAGGAGATAACCGCGTTGACTGGTATGCGCTTCGTTCAAGAGGGCGAGTGCGCCATCCGCCTGTTCCCGGACCCGGTAGGTGGCAATGACGTCGTCCATCTGATTGTTGAAGCCGCGGGTCAGGATGATGGTCGATGTCGCAGCGGTGATGATCAGGGCAAGCGAGATGATGATGGCCAACCCGCGCCGGGGTCTTTCCGAAAAACCTGCCAAAACTCTGCGCCACTGCACCAACTGCACTGCTCCTGGCAAAACAGGCCGCGTATGCTCGGCCCGACATATACACGAACTAGATAAAGGGTCTTGGCACCTTCGGCAAACCTTGCCATCCCGATATATCCAGAAGGGTCGCTTCATCGAGGACTTCACAGCCCCGGTCAACCCAGCGCAACGCACCGCGCGCCGCAAGTTTCTTGAGCGTCTTGTTCGTGTGCACGATGGACAATCCGAGCGTATCGGCAACGTGCTGTTGTCTCAGCGGTACAAACAGCTTGTTGTTTTTGACCATGCCGACCGACTTGGCACGCTGAAAAATGAAGGCAAACAGATACGCCGCGCGCTCCAATGCGGTGCGACGCCCGACACTGAGCAGGATTTCATCCAGCATCTGCTCTTCGCGGGACGCCAGCCAGGTAATATCGTAGGCAAGGCTTGGAAAGGTGCGGAAAAGGTTGGGGAGTTTGTCACGCTGGAAAACGCACAGAATCACCGGTGACATGGCTTCGATGGAGTGCTGCATCTCCTTCATCAGCGATCCCTGCAACCCGATGAGGTCGCCGGGCAGCACGTAGTTGAGGATTTGCCGGCGGCCATCTTCCAGGGTTTTGTAGCGAAACGCCCAGCCGGACAGAACCGTGAAAAGGTGCGCGCTGTTGGCACCTTCGACCAGAAATGTCGTCCCGGCATCGGCAACAAGCTCGCCCGTCTTGAAGCCCGACAGGAACTCCAGTTCGTCCTTGTCGTGCGGTTGGAAATGCGGGAAATCCTGCAAGGGGCATTTTTCGCAGGGGAATTGCCGTACCGCTGAAGCTGTTGCTGTTTTCATTTGATTTCTCAATCGAGAGTTGTTGAGCACGCTAACATGCTGCCGTTGAAATGACCGATAATTCTTCGCGTTCGACATGTCATAGTTAAATGACACCCTATTCCGTTCAGCGCATAAGCACTGCTTTTAGGAGCAGTTGATATGGAATTGACCGGCAAGCGACTTCTGGTTCTGGAGGACGAATATCTGATCGCACTCGAGTTGGAGCGCATTGCGGAGGAATGTGGCGCGAAATCCGTTCATGTCGTCTCGACCGTTGCCGAGCTTCTATTCTGGATTGAGAGCCAGCCGCCATGCGACATCGCCATTCTCGAAGTCAAGGCACGGGGCACCTCCTCTCTGGACGCCGCAAGCCTCATGCTGCAACGGGGCGTTCCCGTCGTCTTTGCCACCGCCTATGATCAGCAAAGGAGCGGCATTGCCGGTTTTGCCGATGTTCCCGTGGTTTTGAAGCCCTATGGAAAGACCCAGATCCTGCAAGCCGTCGCCACCGCTTTTGCCAGAATGGTTGCGGGAACACTGCCGGCGAAAGAAGACGGCGCGTCAGGCGAACTTGTTTGATGTTACCTGCGTGGCAATGGAGTCAGGACCGTAATCAACCTCTCCCTGGACATCGAGAAGTTCCTGCAATCGTGTTCTTGCACGGCTGACGCGGCTTTTGATTGTCCCAACGGCGCATCCACAGATATCCGCCGCCTCTTCGTAGGAAAAGCCGGACGCGCCGACAAGGATGATGGCCTCGCGTTGATCGTCGGGCAGCTTTTCCAGAGCCTTGCGGAAATCCTGCAGATCAAGCGCGCCGTATTGCGAGGGATGCACCGAAAGCTGTTCGGTAAAAACGCCATCCGAGTCCTGCACCTCGCGCCCGCGCTTGCGCATCTGGCTATAAAATTCATTGCGCAGGATCGTAAACAGCCAGGCCTTTATATTGGTGCCGGCTTCGAATGAATCCTGCTTGGCCCACGCTTTCATGATCGTGTCCTGGACAAGATCATCCGCGCGGTCGGGATTGCCGATCAGCGATACTGCGAATGCGCGCAGCTTCGGCAGGGACGCAATCAGATTTCTCTTGAAATCAGGGGATTCATGTACCATTCGACCGCCTGTTATTTTGACGACTGAGCATGGTTGCGTTCAGCTTCGTCGAGCTTTTCCAGAAGGTCGAGGAAACGTGCCGGTATTTCCTCCTCCTGTACGGAGGCATAAAGCGCACGCAGCTTCAAACCGATTTCTGATTCCGCGTTTCTGACGTCGCGGCGGCGGACACGACCCTTTTCGGAGCCGTCTGAGATACTTTTGTTGGCGTTCATTCTACTATCTTTGCTGGTCGTTCGTCGCAAAAGCTTTTGGCAGGCACATTAATGTCGATAATCCCCTGGAGAAGGAAAAGTTCCATGCCAGGGAACTTTTTTTTCGCCAATGTGTTTTGGTTCGTACTAGTCTTCAATGCCCAAACGGGAACGGGAAATCACCATAATGTCATTGTCCACTCGGATCGCTCCACATCTGCCCTATCTTCGCCGCTTCGCCCGCGCCATTACCGGGTCGCAATCATCAGGCGATGCTTATGTAGCGGCGACGCTCGAAATCCTTATCAGCGATGTCTCCCTTTTTCCTGAAGCCACCTCTGACCGGGTCAGCCTCTACAAGCTGCTGATCAAGCACTTCAATTCCGTCAATGTCCGCCCGCTCGAATTGCAATCGGAATTCGGCTGGGAAAAGCACGCGGCGGCTAACCTGACGGCCATCGCCCCCCGCGCGCGTCAGGCTTTCCTTCTCATCAGCCTTGAAGGCTTCAGCCAGGCTGAAACCCTCGATATTCTCGATATAGACGAGCAGGAGCTTTATGCTCTCCTCGACGAGGCTTCCGTCGGCATCTCCAAGCAGATCGCCACTGATATCATGATCATCGAGGACGAACCGCTGATCGCCATGGACATCGAGCATATGGTCGAAAGTCTGGGTCATCGGGTTGTCGGTATCGCCCGTACCCGCGACGAGGCCGTGAAACTCTATGCGGAAACACATCCGAGCATGATTCTTGCCGACATTCAGCTCGCCGACGGCAGTTCAGGCATCGATGCGGTCAACAACATCCTGAGCCAGGACGCGGTTCCCGTGATCTTTATCACGGCGTTTCCTGAGCGGCTCCTGACCGGCGAACGGCCGGAACCGACCTTCCTTGTCACCAAGCCCTTCAACCCTGACATGGTCAAAGCCCTGATTACACAGGCGCTGTTCTTCAAAGAGAGCAGCAAGGCAAAGGCATAGAAGCCGGCGAAGCATTCGTATCTGCTGCCGCATGGAACAAAGGCACCCCCGAGATCGTTGTGCAGCAACAGGATAGGGAGTTGATAATGTTATATTATGCGGTTGTGTTTCTTATTATTGCCCTCGTGGCCGGCGCACTTGGCTTTGGCGGAATAGCCGGGGCTTCTGTCGGGATAGCCAAGATTATTTTCTTTGTCTTCCTGGCGCTCCTGGTCATTTCCCTGATCGCGGGCCTGCTGCGTAGGGCGTAGTCACAACAATTTGAATAAGTGAAAGGCCGTCGGCATCAAGTCGGCGGCCTTATTCATTGGCACGGTTTCTCATTGGAAATTTGTGGCATTGCAGCCACCGGCACTTGGTTGTAGTGGGATACGACACATGTGAAATTGACGGTCAGGCTGCATTCACCTCTCAATTCCATGCAGCGTTGAAACTGGACGGCCCGATGATCAACTGGACCTACCTCGCCCGGCGAATCCCCCTTGCAATACTATGCTACACAGCGGGCCTGATCGCACTCAGGCTGGCACTGTCGCCATTCCTCGACATCGATGAAGCACAGTTCGTCGGTTCCGTGGATTTTTCCTGGATTTACGGCAATTCGCACCCGCCGCTTTACAATTGGCTTGTGCGGCTGGCCCTCGATCTTACCGGCTGGAACTGGGTTGTTGCGACGGTTCTGGTCCGTCTTTGCCTGCTTGGCCTCTATCACTGGCTTTCATTCGATACCGCACGCCGGTTGGGCGGCGACCGCGCCGGGGTTTTGGCCTTGGCGGCATCCGCCCTTCTGCCGCAGATTGTCTGGATGTCGATCCAGACAACGGCGCATACGCTTCTGGTGATCGTCGCATCCATCGGCACGATCCATGCTCTGGCTCTGATCCGGTCGGGACGAGGATACCGCGCCTATGTCTGGCTTGGTCTATGGGCCGCCATTGGCGGGCTGGCAAAATACAACTTCTTCATGTTCCTGTTCAGCTTTCTGATCGCCTGCGCGCTCAACAGGACCATTCGCCGTCAGATTTTCTGCAGGCCCGCATTGATATCCCTTGGCATTTTCCTGCTTGCCATGGGCCCGGTGGCCTTGGCCTCCTTGAATGCACCCCTGGCTGCGACGGCCGGTCGAATGGTCAAGCTCAACCACCTGATCCCGATGCTCCAACCTTTTGATCTTCCTGGGTTTGGCGTGGACGGGCTTCTCAGTCTCTTCATCTCGACCTTCCTCTGGTCAGGCCCGGCTCTTGTGATCTTTTTGATTGGCCGCTGGCAGGACGATCCAAAACCCGCTCCGGACGGAGACACTGACGTCAGGAAAGTCCTGTTCCGTACCGTCGTGCTCGGTTTGACGGCCTTTGGCTTGATCGTCTTTTTTGCCGACTACCATTCCGTCGCGGAGCGCTATATGGCACCCATTCTGGCACCAACTGCCATTTTGCTGGCGCTGTACTTCCCGCAGAAGCATGGCGCACGAAACCTGCTGATCATATCCGGCGGTTTCTACGCATTGGCGCCCGTTGCCTTCGCCATTGTGCTGCTGTTCGGTGACGATCGCCTGTCGATACCATTCGATGCGGTTGCCAATGCCATTCGCGTGCAAAATTCTACCCCGGCGCGGATAGCAGCGAAGCGGCAGGATGACGCCGCCAACATCGCCGTGCAGCTCCATTGGCCGCCGGCAAGCGGCAAGGCCAGCGATATCGTCCTTGTCTGGGAGGGCGGCGATGCACCGGATAAAGAAACGCTCGAACTCCTACCCGCCGATGCGGCCGCGGCCGGCCCCATGACCCGCGTTGACAGCCCATTGAGAAACTTCAACGGCCAGATCAGGACGTTCAGCTTTCAGCGTTATTCATCTCACTTACCCCTGCCGGATCAGAGTATCGGCGGATAAGCCAGAAGACACCCACAGTGTCGAGAAACGCAACCGCAGCGCGATCGAAAAACCCGTATTTGGAGACGCCGGCCAGCCGGGGACGGTCCTCCACATCGACTTCGACGACGGTCAGACCGGCCCGGATCGAGAGGGCGGGAAGAAAACGGTGCATGTTGTCGAAGTAGGGCAGCCCTCTTGCCACGGACGCCGGTAGAACTTTGAATCCGCACCCTGCATCCCGGCAATTGTCCCTGAGAAGGCGCTTGCGGATGAAATTGGCGGATTTCGATGTCAGCAACTTCACGACCCCGTCATTGCGGCGTTTTCTGACCCCGGCAAACAGCGCAGGCTGGGATTGCGCAATACGCGGCCAGAGGCGCGCCAGATCCAGCGGATTGTTCTGCCCGTCACCGTCCAGCGTCGCGATCCATTGCCCCCTTGCGGCCTGAAAACCGCTGACAAGAGCCCTGGATTTACCCGTACGGTTTTTATGGCGCAGCACGCGAACGTGGTGACCCGCATTCAACGCTTCTTCCGCTGAGCCATCATTCGAGCCGTCATCGATGATCAATATCTCATAGCTGACCACACCTGAAAGAGCCTGATTGATCTCGGTGACAAGGGCGCCGATGTTTCCGGATTCATTATAGGCAGGAATTACGACTGACAGATCGGTCATTTGAAAAATCCAGAAACCAAGGTGAACCTTCCGCACTACGATCAAAATCCGGCCATGCCGGTCAGCTTCGAAAGATCATTGCATCGGCGCAATGCGTCAGGATGTTCGATACGTTCTCTGCCCGTTCCCATAGCACTCAAAAGAAGAAAGCAAAACAAATGTTCGCGTCGAACGGAAACCGCTTCCCCTTATACCGGCTGATCCCGCCGCGGTTTCACGCAAGAGTGAAGCTGACGTCGTAATTCCGCCATCCCGATCAGCACTAAAATGCTAGCATCACGCTAATATCCCGCGTGGATGCTCTATGGTTAATAGTTCATTAATCGAAGTCTTCCTATTGTCGGGCTCTAATCTTAATTCATTTCGGTCCGCATATGCATTTTCGGGTTACAGATGCAATCATTGGTTCAAGGAAGAGTTCCCGCATGGGTGCTGGCCTCCTTGTCCTGCTGTTTGCCTGCGTTTCGCCGGTGCACGCGCAGGAACAGGTCGACGCAAAGCGCGCTGAAACCGTTAAACAACTGGACGAACTCACCGGCCAGATCAGTTTGTCTGCTGATCGCCTGGCTTCCCTCGACAAGGAAATTGCCGATCTGAGGAAGGATCAGACCACCCTGACGGCTGCACTGATCCAGTCGGCCAAGACCGAGAAAAAACTGACTGAAGATATAGCCGCTATCGGCGACAAGCTGACCGATCTGCATGAACGGGAGGACGGAATAAAGCTCTCTCTCAAGGGCCGGCGCGCGGCGCTCGCCGAGGTCCTCGCCGCCTTGCAGCGCATGGGGCTCAATCCGCCCCCCGCCATCCTCGTTCGCCCTGACGATGCCCTTGCGTCGGTCCGCAGCGCCGTCTTGCTGGGCGCTGTGGTTCCGGAAATGCGCGAACAGACGGAAGTGCTGATTGCCGATCTCAAGGAGCTCTCGCGGATCAGGACATCGATTTCCGATGAGCAGACCCGTCTGACCGCTTCCCTGTCCGGACAGGCGGAGGAAAAGAAGCGCCTCGATCTGCTTTTGGCCGAAAAGCAGAAACTGCAGACAACATCCGAGGAAACACGCAAGGCCGAACAGCAGCGGGCGGAAGAACTGGCCCGGCGGGCGACATCCCTGCGCGAATTGATCGCCTCGATGGAACAGGACATGGAAGAGGCGCGCAAGGCAGCCAGCGCGGCGAACCAGCAGGAAGAACAGAAGCTTGCGGCCAGCAAGGAGCGGGCCGACAATTTCGCCTCCAACCAGGAACGCCTGTCAGCCAAGGTGAATTTTGCCTCGCTGAAGGGGCACCTTCCCATGCCGGGTGCCGGAAAACTGGTTCGGCATTTTGGCGACGAGGACGGATTGGGCGGTGTCGTGCAGGGCGACACGCTGGAAACCCCGGCAGGCGCAACAATTACCGCGCCCACGGACGCCGTGGTGCTGTATGCCGGCGCCTTTCGTTCCTATGGCCAACTCTTGATCCTGGATGCCGGCAATGGCTATCATGTCGTCTTGGCAGGAATGAAGAGAATCAATGTTTCGCAGAATCAGTTTGTTTTGGCGGGAGAGCCGGTTGGTGTGATGAACGAGCAACTTGTTGCGAGTACCGGCACCGTTCCGTTGGGAAATGGAGCGCCAATGCTTTACATTGAGTTCCGAAAAGATACAAAACCTGTTAATCCCGCTCCCTGGTGGGCGGATAGGCTCGCTGGAAGGACCACAAATGATACGTAGGTTAACGCTTCTCATGGCCGGAGCCCTGTTGGGTGCAACGGCAATGGTGGTTGTGCAGGGTGCACTGCCCACAACCGTTGCAGAAGCTGCGGGCACTGACACATACAAGCAGTTGTCGATTTTCGGCGATATTTTTGAGCGCGTGCGCAACCAGTATGTGACGCCGCCGGATGACAAGAAGCTGATCGAAAGCGCCATCAACGGCATGCTGACGTCGCTCGATCCGCATTCGTCCTACATGAACGCCGACCAGGCCCAGGATATGCGTGTGCAGACCAAGGGCGAGTTTGGCGGCCTTGGCATTGAAGTCACCATGGAAAATGAGCTTGTGAAAGTCATTGCCCCCATCGAAGACACGCCTGCCTCCAAGGCGGGTGTTCTTGCCGGCGATTACATCTCGCAGATCGACGGAACCGATGTCCGTGGCCTGTCGCTGAACGATGCGGTCGACAAGATGCGCGGCGATGTCAACACGCCCATCGAGCTGACATTGATCCGTCAGGGCGCCGACAAGCCGATCAAGCTGACCATCGTGCGCGACGTGGTCAAGGTGAAGGCCGTCAAATACCGCGTCGAGAACGATGTCGGCTATGTCAGGGTCATTTCCTTCACCGAACAGACCTTTGAAGATTTGCAGAAGGCGATCAAGGACATCCAGAGCAAGATTCCCGCCGACAAGCTCAAGGGCTTCGTGCTGGATCTTCGCCTCAATCCGGGTGGCCTGCTCGACCAGGCGGTTGCCGTCTCCGATGCCTTCCTCGACAAGGGTGAGATCGTCTCGACCCGTGGCCGCGATCCGCAGGACATCACCCGCTTCGATGCCCGTCCGGGCGATCTGATCAACGGCAAGCCGATGATCGTCATGATCAATGGCGGTTCTGCCAGCGCATCGGAGATTGTTGCCGGTGCATTGCAGGATCATCGCCGGGCGACAGTGCTGGGCACGCGGTCCTTCGGCAAGGGCTCGGTGCAGACGATCATCCCGCTGGGCGAGAATGGCGCACTGCGCCTGACGACGGCGCTGTACTACACGCCGGCCGGCAAATCGATCCAGGGCAAGGGCATCGTGCCGGATATCGCGGTCGAACAGCCGCTGCCGGACGATCTGAAGGGCCGGGCCGAGCCGATGAGCGAATCCAGCCTGAAGGGCCATATCAAGGGCGTTCAGGAGGATGCGGAAGGATCGGGCTCGATTGCCTATGTCCCGCCGGATCCGAAGGATGACCTGCAGCTGATCGAAGCCCTGAAGCTGCTGCGCGGCGAACAGGCCAATGCGGCATTCCCGGCAGATCCGTCCAAGGGCGTACCGAACTGATATGACAAAGGGGATCAGGTTGGCTCTTACACACCTGGTCCCCACTTCATTTCCCACCGATCATTCCTTCCGTTTCATCCTCCTCATCGGCCAAAGCGCGTGAATTCCGATATCAACAGGCCGCTGGGACAAAACAGCAAACGGCCCAAGGACAAACCGAAGGCTGGCGCTCGCTGGCTCTTGCCGGCCATTGCCGTGCTGGGGGTGGGAGGTGCCGCACTGTTGATCTCGTTCACCAGCAACCACGGATTTCGCAATCCGCCGCCGGAAATGGAAAAGCTCGAACAGGCAGCGGTAACTCCGCCAGCGCCGGCCAAGACGGTACCAGCAACCGACAAGGCCCCGGCAGGCGTCGTCACGCAGGGAAATGTCACCACCAGTCCCGGCGGCCCGAAAATCATCGTTGTCGGCGATCCCGCCAGAGCGAGCCAGAATCCGATGACCGCACATATCCCCGACCGGGATCTGCTGGAGACGACTGCTCTGGGCTCCCTGCCGGTCATCGGGCCGGACGGACGACGGCCGCTCGATGCCTATGCGCGGTCATGGTCGGGCGCCCGCGGCGCGCGGATCGCCCTCGTCATTGGCGGGCTCGGTATGTCCCAGACCGGCACACAACAGGCAATCGCAACGCTCCCGGCGGAGGTGACGCTGGCTTTTGCGCCTGAAGGCAACAGCCTGATCCGGTGGATGCAGACAGCCCGCCAGAATGGCCATGAACTGCTGATGCAGGTGCCGCTTGAGCCTTTTGACTACCCGCGGGTCAATCCCGGCCGCAACACCTTGACGGTCGATGCGCCCGCAGCCGAGACACTGGACAATCTGCACAAGGCCATGGGCCGCATCACCAATTACACCGGCATCATAAACTACATGGGCGCCCGGTTTACCGCCGATGCCAAGGCCATGACGCCTGTCATGCAGGATATCGCGAAACGCGGGCTGCTCTATCTCGATGACGGCAGCTCCGCGCGCAGCCAGGCCGACACCATCGCCAGTCAGCAGGGAACGCCCTTTGCTGCCGCCGATGTGCTGATTGATGGCACGCAGGACCGGGGCAGCATCCTCAAGAAACTGGATGAGCTGGAGCGTATCGCCCGGGCCAAAGGCACGGCGATCGGAACCGGTTCGGCCTTCAGCGTGACCGTGGATGCCGTGGCCGCCTGGACCAACGAAGCCAAGACCCGCGGCATCGAGATCGTACCGGTTTCCGCCCTTGTCCGCGATCCTGAAAAGGGCTAGGCACCCATCACTATCCCATCATCCAGCGGAGTATTCGCATGAGCAAGAAACATGTCGACCCCGAGACGCTCCCCTACCGGCCCTGCGTCGGAATTATGGTGCTCAATGCCGATAAACTCGTCTGGGCGGGCCATCGCATTGTCATACCCAATGATGAAATGGACGGGTCGACCCAGCTGTGGCAGATGCCCCAGGGTGGCATCGACAAAGGCGAGGATGCGGAAATTGCGGCCCGCCGCGAACTCTACGAGGAAACGGGCATGAAAACCGTTTCCCTGCTGGCCGAGGCGCCGAACTGGATCAACTATGACCTGCCGCCCGCGCTTGTCGGAATCGCCCTGAAGGGAAAGTATCGCGGCCAGACGCAGAAGTGGTTCGCCTACGAATTTACCGGCGATGACAGCGAGATCGCGATCAACCCGCCTCCCGGCGGTCACACCGCTGAATTCGACGCTTGGGAATGGAAAAACATGACCGAGCTGCCCGACCTCATCGTGCCGTTCAAGCGCACCGTCTATGAGCAGGTTATCGCTGCGTTCAAGCATCTGGCAGGTTGACCTGTCGTTTTTGCCTGCAACTCTCTTTGTGCGTGGTTCGACAAGCTCACCATGAGGGAATTGAGTGGATGGCAATGCCAACCTTGGACGTTGCAGAGTTGTAGCTCCCCGCAATTCTCAATCTCCCTCATGGTGAGCTTGTCGAACCACGCAAGAAGGGAAGTGCTATGTAACAACAAAAAGGCGGGCCAAAAGCCCGCTTTCGTCAGTATCAGTGATTTGAAACCGGTCAGGCGGCCTTGATGGCTTCCTGCAATGTGGTCAGCTGGCCGAGAAGATCTTCCGCCTTGGCCTTCTGCTCGCGCGTCGTCGCGTCTTCGAAGTCTTCGCGGGCGTCCTTGATACGGTTCTGAAGTTCATCAGCCTTTATATCGGTGACGTGTACCGCCGATTCCGCGAGGAGCGTGCAGCCATCCGGCGTCACATCGACGAAGCCGCCGAACACGACATAGCTGTCCGGCTTGCCATCCGGCGTCTTCACGGTGACAACGCCCGGCTTGACGGTGGCCATCAGTGGCGCGTGATGGGCCATCACGGTCATGTAACCTTCCGTGCCCGGAACCACAACTTCGGTGACCTGTTCCGAGAGCAGCAGACGTTCTGGCGATACGAGTTCGAAATGGAAGGCTTCTGCCATGATATTCACTCAATTCCTGCGGTCATTGACCTGATAGAAGGGATGGCCTTGACAAGAAAGGGCGGGCCGGAGCCCGCCATTATGTTCCAGATCAGGCAGCTTCCGCTGCCAGACGCTGTGCCTTTTCGATCGCCTCGTCAATCGAGCCGACCATGTAGAATGCTGCTTCCGGCAGGTGATCGTAGTCACCGTTGCAAAGGCCCTTGAAGCCCTTGATGGTGTCAGCCAGATCAACCAGCTTGCCCGGCGAGCCGGTGAAGATTTCAGCAACGAAGAACGGCTGCGACAGGAAGCGTTCGATCTTGCGGGCGCGGGCGACCGTGATCTTGTCTTCTTCCGACAGTTCGTCCATGCCGAGAATGGCGATGATGTCCTGCAGGGACTTGTAACGCTGCAGGATCGACTGAACCTGACGCGCAATCTGGTAGTGTTCTTCACCGACGATCAGCGGATCGAGCATGCGGGATGTCGAGTCGAGCGGATCCACAGCCGGATAAATACCCTTTTCAGAGATCGCACGGTTGAGGTTCGTCGTCGCATCCAGATGCGCGAAGGATGTCGCTGGAGCCGGATCGGTCAAATCGTCGGCGGGCACGTAAATGGCCTGCACGGATGTGATCGAACCCTTGTGCGTCGTGGTGATGCGTTCCTGCATCTGGCCCATGTCGGTTGCCAGCGTTGGCTGATAACCCACGGCGGACGGGATACGGCCGAGCAGAGCCGACAATTCCGAACCAGCCTGCGTGAAGCGGAAAATATTGTCCACGAAGAACAGAACGTCCTGGCCTTCATCGCGGAAATGTTCCGCAACCGTCAGACCGGAGAGCGCAACGCGGGCACGTGCCCCTGGCGGCTCGTTCATCTGACCGTAAACCAGTGCGGCCTTGGAGCCCTCACCGCCGCCGGCCTTGTTCACGCCGGACTCGATCATTTCGTGGTAAAGGTCGTTGCCTTCGCGGGTACGTTCACCCACACCGGCAAATACCGAATAGCCGCCGTGCGCCTTGGCCACGTTGTTGATCAGTTCCATGATCAGAACCGTCTTGCCAACACCGGCACCGCCGAAGAGGCCGATCTTGCCGCCGCGCGCATAAGGCGCCAGCAGATCGATAACCTTGATGCCGGTTACCAGGATCTGGGCTTCCGTCGACTGCTCGACATATTCCGGAGCTGGCTGGTGGATAGCGCGGGTCAGCTTCGTCTTGATCGGGCCTGCTTCGTCAACCGGCTCGCCGATAACGTTCATGATACGGCCGAGCGTTGCTTCGCCGACCGGGACCATGATGGCCGAACCGGTGTCGTACACGGGCTGACCGCGAACCAGACCTTCGGTCGAGTCCATGGCGATCGTGCGAACAGTGTTCTCACCGAGATGCTGGGCAACTTCCAGAACAAGGCGATTGCCGAGGTTGTCGGTTTCCAGCGCGTTCAGGATCTTTGGCAGTTCGCCTTCGAAATGAACGTCCACAACGGCGCCGATGACCTGGCTGATGCGGCCGGCAGTGCCGGTTGCCTTCACGGTCGTCTTTGGCGTTGCCGATGCCTTGGCCGTCTTTGCTGCAGGAGCAGCCGCTGCCTTGGGTGCAGCTGCTTTGGCGGCTGCGGGTGTTTTCGGGGTCGCTGCTTTTGCCATCGATCCTTACCTTCGCGATTAGAGCGCTTCCGCGCCCGAAATGATTTCGATCAGTTCTTTGGTGATCTGAGCCTGACGCTGGCGGTTGTACGACATTGTCAGCTTGTTGATCATGTCACCGGCATTGCGGGTTGCGTTGTCCATGGCGGACATGCGCGCACCCTGTTCCGATGCCGCGTTTTCAAGGAGAGCGCGGAAAACCTGGACGGAAATATTGCGTGGGATCAGATCACCAAGAATGGATGCCGGATCCGGCTCATATTCATAAACCGCATCGCCTGCCGTTTCCGGTTCGGCATCGCCGACAGCGCTTGCGGGGATCAGCTGCTGGGCAGTCGGTATCTGCGAAATCACCGACTTGAATTCCGAATAGAACAGCGTGGCAATGTCAAACACGCCTTCATTGTAAAGCGCAATGATCTTGTGCCCGATCGCATCGGCATTGACAAAGCCGAGCTGCTTCACATCGCGCAGATCAACGTGATCGATGATATGCTTGCCAAGATCGCGGCGCAGGATATCCGCACCCTTCTTGCCGACAGTGATGATCTTGACCGTTTTGCCATCCGCCAGGAGGCGGCGTGCATGTTCGCGGGCCAGACGGGCAATCTGCGAATTGAAACCACCGCAGAGACCGCGCTCCGACGTGCAGACGATGAGCAGATGCACATCGTCCTTGCCGGTTCCGCTCATCAGCACGGGCGCATCATCGCCGTCCACATTGGCGGCGATATTGGCCAGCACTGCAGCCATGCGCTGTGAGTAGGGACGCGCGGCTTCCGCAGCTTCCTGCGCACGACGCAGCTTCGCCGCGGCGACCATCTGCATCGCCTTGGTGATTTTCTGCGTCGCCTTGACCGAGGCGATCCGGTTTCTCAGATCCTTTAACGAAGGCATCCGTTCATCCCGTCAGTGGTTACGCGAAAGACTTGGCGAAGGCGTCAACTGCAGCCTTCAGCTTGCCCTTGATGTCGTCGCTCAGCTGCTTTTCCTTGGCGATTGCATCGAGAACATCCTTGTTCTCGGTGCGCAGCCATGTGAGCAGGCCCTGCTCGAACTTGCTGACCTGATTGACAGCCAGCTTGTCGAGATAGCCGTTCACACCGGCGAAAATCACCGCAACCTGCTCTTCGGTCTTCAGCGGCGAGAACTGCGGCTGCTTCAGAAGTTCAGTAAGGCGTGCACCACGGTTGAGGAGACGCTGGGTCGACGCATCGAGATCGGAACCGAACTGCGCGAAGGCAGCCATTTCACGATACTGCGACAGCTCGCCCTTGATCGAACCGGCAACCTGCTTCATCGCCTTGATCTGTGCGGCAGAACCAACGCGGGACACCGACAGACCGACGTTAACGGCAGGACGGATACCCTGATAGAACAGGTTGGTTTCGAGGAAGATCTGGCCGTCGGTGATCGAGATCACGTTGGTCGGAATATAGGCGGAAACGTCGTTCGCCTGCGTTTCGATAACCGGCAAAGCAGTCAGCGAACCGGCACCGTTTTCGTCGTTCAGCTTTGCCGAACGCTCGAGAAGGCGGGAATGCAGGTAGAAAACGTCGCCAGGATAGGCTTCACGGCCTGGCGGGCGGCGCAGCAGCAGCGACATCTGGCGGTAAGCCACGGCCTGCTTCGACAGATCGTCATAGCCGATCAGTGCATGCATGCCATTGTCGCGGAAGTATTCGCCCATCGCGCAGCCGGCAAACGGTGCGAGATACTGCATGGGCGCCGGGTCGGAAGCGGTTGCAGCCACAACGATCGAGTATTCGAGCGCGCCGCGTTCTTCAAGGATCTTGACGAACTGGGCAACGGTGGAACGCTTCTGGCCGATAGCCACATAGACGCAATACAGACGTTCGCTCTCGTTACCGGCATCGTGCGCCGGCTTCTGGTTGAGGAACGTATCGAGAATGATCGCTGTCTTGCCGGTCTGACGATCGCCAATGACCAGCTCGCGCTGGCCGCGGCCAACAGGGATCAGGGCATCGATGGCCTTGAGGCCTGTCGACATCGGCTCATGAACCGACTTGCGCGGGATGATGCCGGGCGCCTTGACGTCAACGCGCGAGCGCTGCTTCGCCTTGATCGGGCCCTTGCCGTCAATCGGATTGCCGAGAGCGTCAACGACGCGGCCAAGCAATTCCTTGCCGACGGGAACGTCAACGATAGCGCCTGTGCGCTTGACGATGTCACCTTCCTTGATGTCACGGTCCGAACCGAAAATAACAACACCAACGTTGTCGCTTTCAAGGTTCAGGGCCATGCCACGGGTACCGTCCGGGAACTCGACCATTTCACCAGCCTGAACATTGTCCAGACCGTATACACGAGCAATACCGTCACCGACGGACAGAACCTGACCGACTTCGGAGACTTCTGCCTCCTTGCCGAAATTCTTGATTTGCTCTTTCAGGATTGCGGAAATTTCCGCGGCGCGGATGTCCATCAGCCGACCTCTTTCAGTGCAAGCTTAAGCGAAGAAAGTTTTGTGCGAAGTGAAGTGTCGATCTGGCGGGACCCCAACTTGACGATGAGACCACCAAGGATCGACGGATCAACAGTGACATTGATTGTCACGTCCTTGCCGGCGACGCTTTTCAGCGTGGCCTTCAATTCAGTTTGCTGCGCTGCCGTCAGGGCATGCGCAGAAGTAACATCGGCCGAAACCTCGCCGCGATTCTCCGCAGCGATGTTGCGGAAAGCCTGGATCATGGAAGGCACCGCAAACAGACGGCGGTTCGTCGCCACGACGCGCAGGAAGTTGGCAACGAGGCCGCCGATCTTAGCTTTGGCGAGGATCGCCGAGATGGCCTTGACCTGATCTTCCGCGGAGAAAACAGGGCTCTGAATGAGACGCCTCAAATCGGCGCTGCCATTGACGAGCGCCTCAAACTGGCCCAGATTCTTTTCCACATCAGCGACTGATTTTGCTTCCAGCGCGAGGTCGAACAGCGAACCCGCATAACGCTGGGCAACACCGGATATGAGCGACGAAGTTTCTGCCACGAACGACAAGCTCTCTGCGTTGAAGCCAAAAATCGGGAAACCAAAAGGAATTTTCGGTCAAATCTTTGGCATTATTGATTTTTTATCGCCTTGGAAACAACCCTGAAACTGCCCCCGACGAGATTTGAATGCCGTCTAGCATAGAGAAGCAGGAGTCGCAACACGCGAATCCGCGAAAACTGGCGTCAGAATTGCCGCAGCAGCAGTTTTATGAATGACCCACTCAACTATATCTAGGCGATAAAGCCGAAGGCGAACAGCAATGGGCCGGCTGCCAGCGCCAGTTCGATCAGAACGGAAATCCAGTTGTAAAGCGTATTGCCGCGGTCCGACATCATCGAGATGAGCCGGCCGAAAACCGTGAATCCCCAGGAGACGCCGAGCGCGATCCAGAGGAAAGGCTGTGCAAAGACAAGGGCGCAAAGTCCAAGCCCCAGATAGAAGCCGGCCATTGTCGCACGCGCCTCGGACAGCGCTTCGGGATGGGCCGGAACAGGTTGCAGGCGCAGAATCCTGAATGCAATGCGCGGTGCAAAGAACAGGATCAGGCCGAAGACAACCGTAACGGCGGCAGAACTCCAGGCGATCCATTCGCCCTGACTGGCTGGCCAATACAATTCCATCATTTCCGCGTCCCCGCTGCGTTAACCATTTCCGCTGTTTGCTTATAGAAAGCTTTGCGGGTCGATATCAATCTGCACGCGCACTGATCCACGCTCTTTTGGTCCGGCACTCAGAATGGCGCGAATGAAGTTCTGGATATCAGCCTTGCGCGTTCCGTGAATCAGCAGCCGGAAACGATGCCGCCCGCGGATAAGGGCAAGCGGCGCTTCGGCGGGCCCCAGAACATTGATCTCGGGCGAGTGCGGTGCCGCACGGCGTAGCGCGCGCGCATGGTTTTCCGCTTCCGCCCGCGTTCCCGCTGAAATGATAAGCGCGCCAAGCCTGCCATAGGGCGGCAGGCCGGACCGTTCCCGCTCCTCGATTTCGCGCGCATAGAAGGCCTCCGCATCGCCGGAGACAATGGCACGCATGACCGGATGATCCGGCTGGTAGGTTTGCAGCAGTCCCAGACTTTTCTTGCCGGTGCGCCCGGCACGGCCCGTCACCTGGCTCAGCAACTGGAACGTCCGCTCCGCCGCCCGCGGGTCGCCATTGGCAAGGCCCAGATCCGCATCGACAACGCCTACCAGCGTCATATTGGGAAAGTTGTGCCCTTTGGCGACGAGCTGCGTACCGATGACAATATCCGCCTCGCCGCGTGCAATGGCATCCAGTTCGAGGCGCAGCCGCTTCACGCCCATCAGATCGGATGACAGGACAATGATCCGCGCATCGGGAAAGGTTTTTTCCGCCTCCTCGGCAATACGCTCGACACCCGGCCCGCAGGCGACGAGATGATCCAGCGTGCCGCAGGAGGGACAGGCTTCCGGTCGCGCTTCGTGATGGCCGCATTGATGGCAGACAAGCTGACCGCGGAACCGGTGCTCGACCAGCCAGCTTGAGCAGCAGGGGCATTGAAAACGATGACCGCACACCCGGCACAGGGTCAGGGGCGCATAGCCACGGCGATTGAGAAACAGCAGCGACTGTTCCTTGCGCTGCAACGTCTGGTTCATCGCCTCGACCAGCGCAGGGGACAGGAAACCACCGGGACGCGGCGGCGAGCGGCGCATGTCGATGGCTTTCAGGTCCGGCATTGCCGCTTCGGCGTAACGCCCGGTCAGGCGGATGCGGGTATAGCGCCCCTGCAGCGCATTGACCTGGCTCTCGACGGATGGTGTGGCGGAAGCCAGGATGACGGGAAAGCTGCCGATATGGCCGCGAACCACCGCCATGTCGCGGGCATTGTAGAACACACGGTCCTCCTGCTTGTAGGCAGGATCATGTTCTTCATCGACAATAATAAGACCCAGGTCCTGGAAGGGCAGGAACAGCGCCGAGCGCGCGCCCGCGACAACCCGCACCTGTCCTTCCATCACCTGCCGCCAGACCCGCTCACGCGTCTTCGGGGCGAGATCGGAATGCCATTCCGCCGGCTTTGAGCCGAATCGATCGTGGAAACGCTCGAGAAACTGCTGTGTCAGGGCGATTTCGGGCAAAAGAATCAGCACCTGCTTTCCCTGCTCCATCGCTTTTGCCACCGCTTCGAAATAAACTTCCGTCTTGCCGGAACCGGTCACGCCATCCAGCAGGGACACGGAGAACCCGCGCGCCGAAACCGCATCCACCAGCAGCCTTGCGGCATCGACCTGAACACCGGAGAGTTCGGCAGGCGCATAATCCGGATCGGGCGGCGCAACGACGGGACGCGCCGGGATCATGACGTCCTCAAACACGCCCTGCGCCGAAAGCCCGTCAATTACCGTTGCGGAAACCCCGGCCGCGTGGGCAAGGCCAGTGCGCGTCCAGGCAAGACCATCCCCGGCCAGTTCAAGCACGCGCGAGCGTGCACCGGTCATCCGTTCAGGCTGTTGGCCGGAAAAACGCAACCCCGGCACCGGCGGCTCGGGATCGAAGGCCGCAGGCACGCGCAGGATCATCCGGGCCACCATGCCCGGCGGCGAGATCGTATAATCGGCGGCCCAGCGCATGAAGCGCATCATGCCATCATCGACCGGAGGACAATCGAAAAGCTCCGAGATCGGCCGGAGCTTTTTCGCATCGACCGAATCGGTCGCGCCCTCGGTTACAATGCCTGCAACCTCGCGGGGACCGAGGGGAACGCGAACAATTGAGCCGGCTTTCACATCCATTCCATCAGGCACGGAATAGCTGTAAGGTTTCGCTGCCGGCAAAGGCACGAGCACCGGAACAATTTTTTGCGCGGAAGGCGAATCTTGCTTCATAACCTCGTGACCTTGGCGCGGCTTTCAGTTAAAGAAAAGCCACTTTTCCGGGACACCATCCCTTTAGCCCCATTTAAGGAGGACTGCTCCAATGAAATTTTTTGTCGATACTGCCGATGTGAAGGATATCCGCGAACTGAATGATCTCGGATTGCTCGACGGCGTGACCACCAATCCGTCGCTGATCCTCAAATCCGGTCGCAGTATCCTCGACGTCACCAAGGAAATCTGCAGCATCGTCGATGGCCCGGTTTCCGCAGAGGTTACGGCTGTCGAATATGAGCAGATGATGAAGGAAGCGGCGGTTCTTTCCAAGATCGCCAACAATATCTGCATCAAGGTTCCTCTGACACTCGATGGTTTGAAGGCTTGCAAGGCGCTCACCTCCGATGGCCATATGGTCAACGTCACGCTGTGCTTCTCCGCCACCCAGGCGCTGCTTGCCGCAAAGGCCGGTGCAACATTCATCTCGCCGTTCATCGGCCGTATCGATGACATCGGCATCAACGGCATGGACCTGATCGCCGAAATCCGCACGATCTATGACAACTACGACTACAAGACGGAAATCCTGGCGGCTTCGATCCGCACGATCAACCATGTCAAGGAAGCCGCACTGATCGGTGCCGACGTTGCCACCATCCCGCCGGCAACGCTGAAGGCGCTGGTCAAGCATCCGCTGACCGACAAGGGTCTCGAGACCTTCCTCGCCGACTGGGCCAAGACCGGTCAGAAGATCGCCTGATCAAGGCAGATTGCTTTCAAAACGGAACGCCCGCCGGTGATGAACCTGCGGGCGTTTTGATTTGGTGAAGGCTGGGAAATCCGGTCCTTCCCGCCTGTACTGCGAGACTACAGCAGATCGGCGTGATGGCGCTGCGCGACATCGGGATGCGAGCGCAGGCGTCCCTTGAGATAATTGCGCCCGACTTCCCGAAACAGCGGATTGTCCGGGTCCGTATCGGCACCGCCCGCCTCATGCGCCAGATCGTCCGGCAGTGTCAGCAACGGCACATTGGCGTTGAGATCGGCGCCGAAGAAGAACGCCACCGACAGCCGGTCCTTGCCCGATGGCGGTGAGACGACGCGGTGCACGGTGGCCTTGAGATAGCCATTCGATGCCAGTTCCAAGATTTCACCGATATTGATGACGAACGTCCCGGGAACCGGTGTGGCATCGATCCAGCCGCCATCCTTTTCCACCTGCAGGCCGCCCTGCACATCCTGCAGCAGCAGGGTCAGAAACCCGCTGTCCTTGTGCGCGCCAACACCTTGATCGCTGCCGGTTGCATCGCGGCCGGGATAGCGGATGATTTTCAGGTGCTGGTTGGGCGCCTTTTCGTAGATGGGCCCGAAAACATCCTTTTCCTGCCCAAGTGCCGTTGCAAAGGCCTGCAGCAATTCGATAGCAACCCGCGTCAGTTCGCTCTGCCATTCCAGCACGATGGATTTAAAACCGGGCAGGCTATCCGGCCATTGATTGGGGCCCTGCAGCCGCGACCACGAAGGTGTTGTCAGATCCTGCTGGATAACGGCCCGCTCCGCGCCCACATCAAACTGTTCGCGCCAGTCCGCCTGTCCTTTGGTCCGTTCCCAGCCGGCACGGGTATAACCGCGAAAATGCGGGGAATTGACCATTTCCACGGCAATCTTGTCCTCCTCCGGCAAGGCAAAGAACCGCTTGGAAACAGCAACGATATCCCTTTGCAGCTGTTCGGCGACGCCATGGCCGCTCAGATAGAAAAAGCCATAGGTTCGTGCTGCATGGCGCAAGTCCTCGAAGAAGGCTTCCCGTTCCTCGGGATCGCGATAACGCCCGAAATCGAGTGTTGGCAAGGTGTCGGTTTTGGGTGGGGCGCTCATCGTTCCGGTCTCCGTATGCAATCCGATTGTCTATCCCGATGCATTCAACTTCAAGATGTTCTTTGCATGTAAAGCTGGTCCAGAATCTGACGCTCGAAAAAAGCGAGTTCCGGCGAGGCATGCCGCCGCGGCCGTTCCACCGGAATGGCCAGATCAAGGGCGATCCGGCCGCTATCGATGACGACGACACGATCCGCCAGCGCAACGGCTTCCGCCACATCGTGCGTCACCAGCACCGCCGTGAATTTCTTGTTGAGCCAGATGCGCTCAAGCAATTGCTGCATTTCAATACGGGTCAGGGCATCCAGCGCACCGAGCGGCTCGTCCAGAGCCAGAATGCGGGGGTGGCCAACCAACGCACGTGCCAGGGCCACGCGCTGGCGTTGACCGCCCGACAGCACAGAGGGCCACTCTTCGCTGCGATCGGCAAGTCCCACTTCCGCAAGAATATCGAGGCTTTTCTGCCGAACCTCCGAGCCGCGGGCAATGCCCGTCAACCCGACATCCACATTGGCACCAACCCGCGCCCACGGCAGCAGCCGCGGCTCCTGGAACATGATGCGCGTGCGCTTCTGATCCTTCGTTTCATCGGCATGAACCAGCGCGCCGGATGTCGGCTTGTCGAGCCCGGCCAGCAACCGCAGCAATGTGCTCTTTCCGCAGCCGCTTTTGCCGATAACGGCAACGAACTGGCCGTCATGCACGTCAAGATCGATGCCCTGCAGCACGGTCTTGTCACCGAAGCGTTTGGTAACGTTACGGAACGAGAAGGCGATCTTGCGTGCCGTTACGGTGGCGCGGGCCGTGGTTTCAACAAAGGATTGGCGGGCGGTGATGGTTGCTGCGGTCATCGTCGTTCCTCACACGTTTTGAAATGCCGGGTGCCATTGCAGGGAAAGCCGCTCGAGGGAACGCGCCAGGGCATCGGCGAGTTTTCCGAGGAGCGCATAGATCAGGATCGACAGGACAACCACATCGATCAGCAGAAATTCCCGCGCCTGCATGGCCATATAGCCGAGGCCGGAGGATGCGGAGATCGTCTCGGCCACGATCAGTGTCAGCCACATGATTCCCAGCGCATAGCGCAGCCCGACGAAAATCGACGGCAGGGCGCCCGGCAGGATAACCCGCATGAACAGCTGCGAACGGGACATGCCGTAAATGCGGCCCATTTCAACCAGTTGCGGGTCGACGCCCTGAATGCCAAGGAGCGTGTTGATATAGATCGGAAAGAAAACGCCAAGCGCGACCAGAAACAGTTTTGCTTCCTCGTCGATGCCGAACCACAAAATCACCAGCGGGATGAGGGCCAGATGCGGAATATTGCGGATCATCTGGATGGTGGTATCGGTGAGCCCGCGGCTGAGCGCGGAGAGGCCATTGGCAAGACCAAGACCGAAACCGATGGCGCCGCCCACAACGAAGCCGCTCAAGGCGCGCAGCGTCGATATGCGGATATTTTCCAGCAGTTCACCTGACAGAAGCAGCTTCCAGAAGGCGGCACCCACGGCCGAAGGCGCCGGCAGGACATTGGCCGAGATGACGCCGGCACGCGATGCAATTTCCCACCCGACAAGCAGAAGGGCCGGAAGAAGCCAGCCTACGGCGCTGCGGCCAATGGACTGAAGCGCCCTGCTCATGAGGCCGCCTGCAGCCGTTTGGCACCGTGGAAACCAACGGCAAACTCGTTGGCGATCTCTTGGCGGAGCGTATTCTTCCTTCCGCCCAGTCCCATCTGCGGAAACAGCAATTCGGCAACGCGGTAGGCTTCTTCAAGATGCGGATAACCGGAGCCGATCACCGTATCGATACCCACGTCCTGATATTCGCGGATGCGTGCGGCAATGCTTTCGGGACTGCCGACAAGGGCGGTGCCCGCCCCGCCGCGAACCAATCCCACGCCCGCCCACAGATTGGGGCCGACAAGCAGCCTGTCACGGCGTCCGCCATGCAGCTCCGCCATGCGGCGCTGGCCGACGGAATCCATTTCCTTGAGAAAGCGCTGTTGCGCGATCTCGATCTGGGCATCGGTGACGCGGCTGATCAGCCTGTCGGCCGCGGCCCAGGCCTCGTCTTCGGTTTCGCGCACGATGAAATGCAGCCTTATGCCGAACCGCAGCTTGCGGCCCTTGAGCGAGGCCTTCCTGCGCGCCCGCTCGATCTTCTCGGCGACCTGCGCCACGGGCTCACCCCAGGTCAGGTACATGTCAACCTGCTCGGCAGCGAGATCCTGACCGGCATCGGACGAGCCACCGAAGTAAAGGGGAGGCGGCGTCTGCACCGGCAGCAGATCGAGCCGCCCGCCCTGAACACGGTAATGCCTGCCTTCAAAATCGACGGTCTCGCCGGTCACCAGGCCCTGCCAGATTTTCAGAAATTCTGCCGCCTGTTCGTAACGCTGGTCATGCGGCAGGAAGACACCATCACCGGCCAGCTCCGTCGGATTGCCGCCGACGACCACGTTGAGCAGCAGACGCCCATTGCTGAGCCGGTCGAGCGCAGCGGTCTGCCGGGCGGCAAAAACCGGCGAGACAATGCCCGGACGCAACGCGACCAGGAATTTCAACCGCTCCGTATGGGCGGCAAGACCCGTCGCGGTAATCCATGAATCCTCGCAGCTTTGCCCCGTCGGTAGCAGCACGCCGGGGAAACCCAGCCGGTCCACGGCCTGGGCGATCTCCTTGAAATAGGCAAATTCGGGTGGCCGCTGCTGCGTTTCCGAACCGAGATAGGTTCCGTCCCCATGGGTGGGAATGAACCAGAAGAAATCAAGCGGGGCTGGTGTGGTGTTTGCTGGCTGCGTCATGGCGTGGTTCCAGTTCTTTCCATGGTACGGGGCGATTTCCGCATCCCCTGTTGTTCCGTTCAGTTACCGGGGGCCGCCCAGACGGCATCGGAAATCTTGATGGCTTTGGGGATCAGCTTCAGCTTGAAGAAGCGGTCGGCTGTTTCCTGCTGATGCGCGATGATCTCAGGCGTGATCGGAAAGATGCCGAACACCGACCGGTTGGCGGCGATGGTTTGGGCTTCGAGCGGAACGCCGGTGACGTCATGCAGTGCCGCTGCCACCTTGTCCTTGTTCGCCTCGGCCCATGCAGCAGCTTCCTTCAGGGCGGCAACGGTCGTGATCACGACATCGGGATGTGCGGCGGCAAAGTCGCGGTTGGCCAGAAAATAGGTGTTAACGTCGAGCACGTCGCTGGAGCGTGCGAGGATGCGCGGCTGATAGCGGGTCTCGGCAATGGCAAAGAACGGATCCCAGACTGCCCAGGCATCGATCTTGTCGCTGGCAAAGGCCGCTGCTGCATCCGCAGGGCTCAAATAAACCGGGGTAATCTCGTCATAGCCGACGTGTGCTTTCTCAAGCGCAGCCACCAGCAGATTATGCGCGCTGGTTCCCTTGCCGACGCCGACCTTCTTGCCTTTCAGATCGGCCAGGGACTGGATCGGGGAAGCCGGCTTGACGAAGATCGCTTCGCCTTTGCCATTGGATGGCAGGGCAGCGACATAGACAATGGCCGAGCCCGCGGACTGCCCGAAGATCGGCGGGGCATCGCCGACCCATCCGACATTGACACTGCCGACATTCAGCGCCTCGACCAAGGGCGGGCCAGCGGTAAACTCGACCCATTTGACCTTGATACCTTTGGGCTCCAGAACTTTTTCAATCACCTTCTGTTGCTGGGCAATGACCGGCAGGCTCGTCTTCTGGAAGCCGATCTTGTACTCCTGCAGCGGTTCGGCGGCATGGGATGCTGTTGCCGCGATGGCCGTTGCTGCAAGGACAAGGGCACCGAATAGTCTGCGCGTCAGGTTGGGCATGGGCTCTCGCAATTCTTTGGTTTGGGAGAGCGTCGTCAGGATTATACCAAGGGCCCTCCCGTGATCAGGAATGGCCCCAATGCTAATTAACTCGACTATTTCTATAGAGAAAATATATTTCGTATAATGAGCCGCATGCGGATTGGTTTTCTCGGCCTCGCGCAAGCCGAAGCAAAGGCCAAGCGGTTTCCCGCAACACCTTTCCGCCGACGGGAGTTATCTATTCCCGACCGGCCCAGGGCACCACCAAACGTTCCAGCCGCCTGATCCCGATTTCCAGAATGAAAGCGACGATGGCAATAACGAAAATGCCCATGATGACAACATCCGTCACCAGGAACTGCGCTGCCGACTGGATCATGAAGCCGAGCCCCCGCGTGGCAGCCACCAGTTCCGCTGCAACCAGCGTCGACCATCCCGCCCCAAGCGCAATGCGCAATCCGGTCAGGATGGAGGGCAGTGCACTGGGCAAGATCACGTGGCGGACGACCTGCGCCCGGGTGGCACCGAGGGCGCGCGCCGCATTGACCCGGTCAAGCGATGCGCCTTTGACACCGGCGGCGGTGGAAATGGCAATCGGTGCCAGCATGGCAATGGCAATCACCAGGATTTTTGACGGCTCGCCTATACCGAACCAGATGATGACCAGCGGCAGATAGGCCAGTGGCGGAATGGGTCTGATGAATTCGATGATGGGATCGAAAATACCGCGCCCGATGGCGCTGACACCGATGGCGATGCCGGCGGGAACAGCGACTATCAGCGCAAGCAGCAGGGCCGCGAACACCCGCAGCAGGCTTGCAAGCAGGTGCTGCCACAGCGTGGCGTCGACAAAGCCATTGGTTGCGACGGAATAGAACTTCCACAGCACCGCCGAGGGCGCAGGCAGAAAAACCGGAGAAACCAGTTTGAAATGCGCCGCGACAATCCAGACAAGCACCAGGCCGGCAATGGTTACCGCGCTGGCAATGCGGGCCGTCGTTTTCGCCGAAAGCTTTGCCCTTTTGCCGTCAGGTCGCTCCGTGGCGCTTTCAACAGGAATATCCCGGCCGATTTCAACGGAGAGCGTCATGCCGCCTCTCCTTCGAAAATGGAATCTTCGAGCTCGGCACGCGCTTGATTGAATGCCGGGTCTGCCTTGATCGACCGGACAGGTTCACCGCCAACATAGCGGCGGCCGAAACCAGCCTCAATCTCCCTGACAACCCGGCCGGGACCAGGGGCAAGCACCACGATCCGCGTCGCCAGCAGCAGCGCCTCGTCAATGCCGTGGGTCACCATCAGAACGCCGACAGTGTTGGCCGCCCAGATATCGAGAAGCAGGGTCTGCATGCGTTCTCGCGTCAACGCATCAAGCGCACCCAGCGGCTCGTCCATCAGCAGAAAATCCGGTTCTGCCGCCAGCGCGCGGGCAAGGCCGACCCGCTGGCGCATACCACCCGACAGTTCCCAGATCGCCTTGCCGCCGATACCATCGAGCTTGACTCGTTCGAGCAGACGCGTTGCAGCAGCATCCCTCTCCTGTGCGGGTACGCCACGCAGTTTCAGGGCGAAGCTGACATTGTCCCGCACGCTCAACCAGGGAAACAGCGCGTCATTCTGGAAGACAACGGCGCGATCGGCACCGGGCGCCGTGATGGTCTTCCCATCCACGGTCACCATTCCTCTGGTCGGCGGCACCAGTCCGGCCGCAACATTGAGCAAGGTGGTCTTGCCGCAGCCGGACCGGCCAACCAGGACGACGAAATCGCCTGATTGGACGGAAATGCTTGCCTGCGTGACAGCAGGCTGCGCCTGACCGTCATAGTGCACGGAGACATAATCGAGAAAGAGATGTGCCATGGGGTCTACCGATTGAACGGCGGCGTTCACGGCCTTTCCGGTCTTCGGGGGAGAGGGAACCCCGAAGACCGGAAAGAGCACATGAACACCCCCGCGTTACAAGGTTTTGAACTCAGTTCGATGCGAGTGCCGCCTCCACGAATTTTGCCGTTGCATATTTCGAGTAGTCAGGAAGGACAGCATCAATCTTCCCCTGCTCTTTCAGGAATTCAGATGTAGCGGCAATGGCCTTGACCGTATCGCCGCCAAGGAACCTGGAGGATGCCTGTTCCGTCAGGGTCGGGAAAACATAGCCCTTCAACAGAAGCGGCACGTCGTCAGCTTTTGCCCCCGTCAGACGGCTGATCTTCTCGGCCTGCGGCGATGTCACTGACCATGCTTCCGGCTTCGCCAGATAGTCGGCATAGGCCGCCCCAGTCACCTTGACGAAATCACGCACGGCATCCGGGTGTTTTTCGGCAAATTCTGTACGGACGATCCAGGCATCGAATGTCGGCGCACCCCATTCGGCAACTTTGGATGAATCCACGATGATTTTGCCGCTGGTCCTGATCTGGCCAAGCGCCGGATCCCACACATAGGCCGCATCGATATCACCGCGCTCCCATGCCGCGGCGATTTCCGGCGGACGCAGGTTGAGGACATTGACCGACTTTGAATCGACGCCTTCATGCTTCAATGCGGCAAGCAGACTGTAATGCGTCGTTGAAACGAAGGGCACAGCCACTTTCTTGCCGGCCAGATCGGCAATCTTGCTGACATTGGAGCCATTGCGGGCGACCAGTGCTTCCGATTCGCCGATGAGACCAACAACGAGAATGGTCTGGATCGGCAACTCGCGGCTGGCGGCAGCCGCCAGCGGACTGGATCCGACATAACCGATGTCAACTGAGCCGGAAGCAACAGCGGCTATGACATCCGCACCGGAATCAAACTTCCGCCAGTCGATTTTGGCGGATGCAGCTTTTTCATAGGCACCATCCGCCTGCGGCACCTTGGAAGGTTCGACCACGGTTTGATAACCGATGGTGATCTTCAGATCCTCCGCCTGAGCGGAAGCAAACGCTCCGAGACTGAAAAGAACAGTGGTCGCAGCAAGGAAATGACGGCGGGTGAACATCGGTGATCCTGACCTGTTGAAACAATCCTGTTCCAACTCTGGTCATCTCTACCTGAATTGTAGAGTTACGATCTGCCAAGTTTCCATCCCACGGAGAAAATTATTTTCCCGGCAGCGCATTCGCGGAGAATCCGGGGGTGAACGATGCTCAATCGTCATCGTCGGCATAGCTGTCCGACACGCGCACGCCCTTGATGGTCGTAGCACCATGGTCGCGCACCACCGTCAGGGCCCGCGCCCCGGTTCGCGCTTCAATCTCGTCGGCGAGGATACGTGAATGGGTGACGATCCAGACCTGCGTCCGTTCCGCTGCATTGGCGATCATTTCAGCCAGGGCGGGAAGCATGGACGGGTGCAGGCTGGTCTCCGGTTCGTTCAGCGCGATAAGCCGCGGCAGGCGATAGGACAGAAGCGCACCGGCCAGGGCGAGAAACCGAATCTGCCCGTCCGAAAGCTCTTCGGGCCGGAAAATCCGCTGCGGGAATTCCGGCATCTGCAAACCGAACGTCGCGGTTTCGCGGGGAACAGGCACATCAAGCACCGCACCGCCGAGAGCCGATGCAATGCAATGGTCGAGATCAACGGTATCGCCGCGGATGTGCACCAATGTGGCGAAAACGGCAGCCAGATTCCGGCCGTCCTCATCCAGCATCGGCGCGGTGATTGCGAGAGCAGGCTGCCTAACCGGCGAATCGCGGTCCGTCCGGAAGCCGTGATAGAACCGCCATCCCAGAATGGTGGCGCGCAAATCACCGATTTCGGGATATCGTCCTGCATTGCCGAGCGCCGCCAATGCGGTTTCCGAATCAAGCAGGCGCACCGGATGCTCTATTCTTCGGCCACTGTCGTCGCGGGCAAACACCGCGGGGCCCTTGCGGTCCATCATTTCGACCGGGCGGCGGCCGGAATCGATTGTCAGACTTTCTTCCTTGATCTGCGGTTCGAAGGCAAAGCCTGCCGTCACCGGAGGCCGCAATCCGATCTCAATGCTGTAACTCGGCGCAAATCCCGTGCGCACCGCATGCCCGGTCCGAATCACTTCCTCGTCATCGTCGAAGGAAGCGCTGAAGACCATGCGCACCGGCCCGGGTTTGCGTTTGCCGGTCCACAATGCCGATTGCATACCGCCCTCGCGGGCTATCTCATAGGAAAGCGTGCCCTCGGCCGCCGCCTTGATCATCTGCATGGCGCGGTAAAGGTTGGATTTGCCGACACCGTTCTCGCCGACGAACACGGCAAGCTGGCGGATATCCAACCGGATCGATTGCAGCGACCGGTAACCGGTCGCCGAGAGGGAAATCAGACGCATGGGGGCCGCCCCGTTATGCCCTCAGAGCTTGGACATGTCCTGCGCAACGCTGAGGTTCAAGGCCTCCGCAACTTCCCGTGCCGCCCGGTTGACCGCATCGCGCTGCGCCCGGAGAACGGCGTAGCGCTGTCTTGGTGCATCGTAGTCGGCCGTCACAAGACGGGTGCCCTTGCCGACGACTTTGCCGTCCGCAATGCGCGTCAGCGTATAGCTGCCAGTCATGCGCATCGAACCGGCGGTCGGCTGACCGGATTTGTCGTTTGTTGCATTCTGGATGAGTGCAAGCGACAGATCCTGGTAGCTGACACCGAGTTGCAGCGTATAGGCGGCATTCGCAGGCTGGCCGGTTCCATGATTGAACATGAAGATCAGATTGTTGCGCACCTGCTGTGCTTCACGGCTGCCCACTTCCGCAATGGCGACGGTGGCAAGTTTCGACTGCACGCTGCCGCTCACGCCAGCGCCTGCCCCGGCCACCGGACCCGGATTGGAATAGAGCGGACGAACCTGGCAACCACCGGCGATCAGAGCCAAGCCGAGAACGCATACGGACAGCAAGCGCTTGGAGCCGGACACCGGCTGGAAACGATCAGGCAACGACATTGATGATCCTCTGCGGTACGATAATGACTTTCTTCGGCGGAATACCGTTCAACACCACCTTGACAAAATCAAGTTCGAGAGCGGCCTTTTCGACCGTCAATTGATCCGCATCGCGGGCAATTGTCAAATCACCCCGCTTCTTGCCGTTTATCTGTACCGGCATCGTGACGGTGTTCTCGACGATCAGTGCTTCGTTGTGGTGCGGCCAGGCTTTGTCAGCAACGAAACCGCTGCCGTTGAGGGCTTTCCAGCACTCCTCGGCCAGATGCGGCATCATCGGCGCGATCATGGCAATCAGCATATCCGTCGCTTCGCGGCAGGCAGCGATGATTGTCGCATCGGCTTCGCCTGCTGCGATCTTCTGCAAGGGAGCAGCCAGCACATTGACGAGTTCATAGAGACGCGCAACGGCCTTGTTGAAAGCCAGTTTTTCGATGTCTTCGCCGACGGCCTTGACCGTCCGGTGGGCCGCCTTGGAAATCGCCGCCGCATCGCCGTCGAAGGCAGGTGCGGCCGTCGCTCCCTGCAGGACCGGCGCTGCCTCTGAGATCAGGCGCCAGACACGCTGGACAAAGCGATGCGCACCCTCGGCTCCCGCTTCGGTCCAGATCACGTCGCGCTCAGGCGGCGAATCCGACAGCATGAACCAGCGCGCGGTATCGGCGCCATAGGAAGCGATGATGTCGTCCGGATCGACAACGTTCTTCTTCGACTTCGACATTTTCTCGATCGAGCCGATTTCAACCTCGTCGCCGGTGGCGATCAGAACCGCCCGGCGCTTGCCGTTGCTTTCCTCCAGCCGCACTTCGGCCGGCGTGACCCAGCTGCCATTGGCGCCCGTGCCAAGCCGGTAGGTCTCGTGCACGACCATGCCTTGCGTGAACAGTCCCTTGAACGGCTCGCTGATATCGAGATGCCCGGCAACTTTCATCGCGCGGGTAAAGAAACGCGAATAGAGCAGATGCAGGATCGCATGCTCGATGCCGCCGATATACTGATCAACCGGCAGCCAGTGATTGGCCACTTTCGGATCGGTCGGTTCGTTCTCCCACGGCGCGGTGAAGCGGGCAAAATACCAGGACGAATCGACAAATGTATCCATCGTGTCGGTTTCGCGCCGGGCCGCCTTGCCGCATTGCGGGCAATTGACATGCCGCCACGTCGGGTGCCTGTCGAGCGGGTTACCCGGACGATCGAATTCCACGTCATCCGGCAGCTTCACCGGCAGGTCGGCCTTGGGAACCGGAACAACGCCGCAATCGTCGCAATGGATCATCGGGATCGGGCAGCCCCAGTAGCGCTGGCGCGAGATGCCCCAGTCGCGCAGGCGGAAATTCACCTTGCGCTCGCCCTGCGGACGGCCGCCGAGTGTTTGTTCTTCCAGAAGCTTGGCAACCGCATCAAAGGCCACTGCGGGCGACAGCCCATCGAGGAAGCGCGAATTGATCATCACGCCATCATCGACGTAGGCGGTTTCGGTGATCTGGAATGTGGCCGCATCGCCGCCCTCCGGCATGACAACAGCCACGACAGGCAGGCCATACTTGTTGGCAAAATCCAGATCGCGCTGATCGCCGGACGGGCAGCCGAAAATCGCGCCCGTGCCGTAATCCATCAACACGAAATTCGCGACAAAGACCGGCAGTGTCCAGTTCTCATCAAGAGGATGTTTGACGCGCAGGCCCGTATCGAAACCCCGCTTTTCCGCGGTTTCCAGCGCAGCCAGAGATGTACCCGCACGGCGGCATTCATCGTTGAATTCAGCCAGGGCGGGATTGTTCTCCGCCGCTTTTTTCGCCAGCGGATGATCCGCCGCAATGGCCAGGAAGGATGCACCGAACAGCGTATCGGGCCGCGTCGTATAGACCTCGACCTCGGTCTCGCCACCGATCTGCGATTGGGTGTCCAGCGCCCAGCGGATCAGCATGCCTTCGGACTTGCCGATCCAGTTGCGCTGCATCAGCCGCACCTTGTCCGGCCACTGATCGAGACCATCCAGAGCGCTCAGCAACTCTTCATTGAAATCGGTGATCTTGAAAAACCATTGCGTCAGTTCGCGCTGTTCCACCAGCGCGCCGGAGCGCCATCCGCGGCCATCGATGACCTGCTCGTTGGCAAGCACCGTCATGTCTTCGGGGTCCCAGTTGACCTTGGAAGACTTGCGCGTCACCAGCCCCTTCTCGACAAAGTCGAGGAACAGCATCTGCTGGCGGTGGTAATATTCGACATCGCAGGTGGCGAATTCGCGCGACCAGTCCAGCGAAAGACCCATGGACTTCAGCTGGCTGCGCATTGTCGCAATGTTCTGGTAGGTCCATTCCTTGGGATGAACCTTGTTCTGCATCGCCGCGTTTTCTGCCGGCATGCCGAAGGCGTCCCATCCCATCGGGTGGAGAACATTGAATCCCTTGGCGCGCTTGTAGCGGGCAACGACGTCACCCATGGCATAGTTGCGCACATGCCCCATGTGGATGCGTCCCGACGGATAGGGGAACATCTCAAGCACGTAGTAGGGGTCGCGCGGATCGTCATTGTCGGTTTCGAAGAGCTTGGCTTCGTCCCAAACCTTTTGCCAATGCTTCTCGGCTACGCGGGGATTGTATCGTTCGGTTGCCATGAACGGGATTCTCTTGCAAAGGATAGTGATGGGCGGACCTTCACCATGGATTGACCAGAGCGTCAACCATTGACAATGAGGGTTTGGCCGAAACTGCATCAAAAAGGACACGCTTGACCATGTCGACCGCCGTTGAAAACCTTCTTGCCGTTCGCAAAGCCATTGCGAAAGCCGAAGCGGAAGCCAACCGTAGGGAAGGCTCGGTGACACTCGTTGCCGTATCGAAAACCTTTGACGCAGCAGAGATTCGCCCTGTTCTGGACGCCGGACAGCGTGTTTTCGGGGAAAACCGAGTTCAGGAAGCGCAATCAAAGTGGCCCGGTTTGCGCGAGGACTATGCGGGTATAGACCTTCATCTCATCGGGCCGCTGCAATCAAACAAGAGTGAAGACGCCGTTGCGCTGTTTGATGTCATTGAAACGGTTGACCGGGAAAAGATCGCCGCAGCCCTTGCCGGCGAAATGAAGAAGCAGAACCGGTTTCCCAAGCTCTACGTTCAGGTCAATACCGGCTCCGAACCGCAGAAAGCCGGGATCGAGCCGAAGGAAGCCGTCGCCTTTGTCGAGCGCTGCCGCACGGTGCACGGACTGGCCATCGAAGGCCTGATGTGCATCCCTCCGGCGGATGAGAACCCTGGCCCGCACTTTGCCCTTCTGGAAAAGATCGCGCAGGAAGCCGGCGTGGAAAAGCTCTCCATGGGCATGTCGGGCGACTACGAGACCGCCGTCGGCTTTGGCGCGACATCGGTGCGCGTCGGCTCGGCCATTTTCGGCAGCCGAACCTGACGACCTGGCAAATCACCAACTACGGCGCGGTCCCGTATCGATGTGATAGTAACCGGCGGGATAGCGTTTGAAGCCGCCGACTTCCTTGCTGCCCGACAGATGCTGCAGCAGGCCGGACGCGCTTCCATGCACACGGAAGTCAACAGCCTGGCAGCTCAGATGGTAGGACTTTTCCCGCCCGCCTGCCCTGCGGTTGGCGTTGCGTGACCGCACGGTCGAATTGACGGTGATCGGGCCATAGGCTGCGGAAACACGGTTCAAGACATGCTTGAGCCTTTCCGGCACGCAATTGGCCGGGGCCTTGTACTGAATATAGGATTTGCCGCGCGGCATGGCCGCAAGCACGAGCGGATTGATCTTGTCGAACAGGGAATCGCCGAGCAGATGCGCATGCTCTTCGTCAAAGAGGTGTGCACCGAGCCGTTTCCAGGGATTGGCCGGTTCCGGCAGCGTGCCGGCGGTGGCGGAATTGGCAAAAATGAGCCCGAACAGGGCAATCGCCAGAGAGGCGGATTTTGCGCGAAACACAACGCCGCGCAAGGGTAACATTGTCATCCATCAGTCCTTGATTGGGCGCACGCTCTTCAGTCCACACGGCGCGCCGGCATTATCCTCCCAAGTCAAGGCAGAGACGGTCTAAGGCAAAATGTGTCCAAAATGGATCACGCCCCATAACAAAATGTAACGTAATATTACAACGCGTAGCGGTTTGTGTGCGACGGAACGCCGTTCCCTCCGGGGCATTTGCTGTATTTACGCATCGATTTGCATGGTGATAATGAACGCCATGCGCCTCTCTCCCCGGGAGGCATCCGGGTGGAGGCCCGTCAGCTCAGGTTTGGAGGAAATTGATGTCCGAGAAGGTCTATCCCGTGCTGCCAAGCGCGAAGAAGAACGCGCTTATCGACAATGAAACATATCTCGCCTGGTACAAGCAGAGCATCAAGGATCCGGAGAAGTTCTGGGCCAAGCACGGCAAGCGCATCGACTGGTTCAAGCCCTATACCAAGGTCAAGAACACTTCCTTCGAGGGCAAGGTCGCGATCAAATGGTTCGAAGACGGCCAGACCAATGTCTCTTACAATTGCATCGACCGGCACCTGAAGAAGCGCGGCGACCAGGTCGCCATCATCTGGGAGGGCGACAATCCCTACCTCGACAAGAAAGTCACCTACAACGAGTTGTATGAGCAGGTGTGCCGTCTTGCCAATGTGCTGAAGAAGCACGGCGTCAAGAAGGGCGACCGCGTGACGATTTATATGCCGATGATCGTCGAAGCCACCTACGCCATGCTGGCCTGCGCGCGTATCGGCGCTGTCCACTCCGTCGTTTTCGGCGGTTTCTCGCCCGATGCGCTTGCCGGCCGCATCATCGATTGCGAATCCACCTTCGTCATCACGGCGGATGAAGGCATGCGCGGCGGCAAGCCGGTCCCGCTGAAGGACAACACGGACAAGGCCATCGACATCGCTGCCAAGAATTATGTGATGGTGAAGAACGTGCTGGTTGTCCGCCGCACGGGCGGCAAGACCAGCTGGGCGCCCAACCGCGACCTCTGGTATCACGAGGAAATCCTCAGCGTGAAGCCCGAGTGCAAGCCGGAAAAGATGAAGGCCGAGGATCCGCTGTTCATCCTTTACACATCGGGCTCCACCGGCAAGCCGAAGGGTGTGCTGCACACGACAGGCGGTTATCTCGTCTATGCCTCGATGACGCACCAATATGTCTTCGACTATCACGACGGTGATATCTACTGGTGCACGGCCGATGTGGGCTGGGTCACCGGCCACTCCTATATCGTCTACGGCCCGCTTGCCAACGGCGCCACAACCCTGATGTTCGAAGGTGTTCCCAACTACCCCACCAATTCGCGCTTCTGGGAAGTCATCGACAAGCACAAGGTCAACATCTTCTACACCGCCCCCACTGCCATTCGTGCGCTGATGAGCGCTGGTGATGAGCCGGTCAAGAAGACCTCGCGCAAATCGCTGCGCATCCTTGGTTCGGTC
Source organism: Phyllobacterium sp. T2-21 (assembly GCF_055378485.1). Classification (NCBI taxonomy): domain Bacteria; kingdom Pseudomonadati; phylum Pseudomonadota; class Alphaproteobacteria; order Hyphomicrobiales; family Phyllobacteriaceae; genus Phyllobacterium; species Phyllobacterium sp. T2-21. The sequence goes on from NZ_AP027912.1 coordinate 332,724, forward strand.
GGCGAACCGATCAATCCGGAAGCCTGGGAATGGTACTATCAGGTGGTCGGCGACAAGCGCTCGCCCATCGTCGATACCTGGTGGCAGACGGAAACCGGCGGTATTCTCATCACGCCGCTGCCGGGTGCCACCGACTTGAAACCGGGTTCCGCCACGCGCCCGTTCTTCGGCGTGCAGCCCCAGCTGGTCGACAATGAAGGTGATGTGCTGGAAGGTGCAGCCGACGGCAATCTCTGCATCACCGACTCGTGGCCGGGACAGATGCGCACGCTCTATGGCGATCACAAGCGCTTCATCGAGGCCTACTTCTCCACCTACAAGGGCAAGTATTTCACCGGGGATGGCTGCCGCCGCGACAAGGATGGCTATTACTGGATCACCGGCCGTGTCGACGACGTGCTCAACGTGTCGGGTCACCGCATGGGCACCGCCGAAGTGGAATCGGCTCTGGTCTCCCATGACACGGTTTCGGAAGCGGCAGTGGTCGGTTATCCCCATGATCTGAAGGGACAGGGCATCTATTGCTATGTCACGCTGATGGCCGGTCTCGAAGGCACCGACGAGCTGCGCAAGGAACTCGTTGCCCATGTGCGCAAGGAAATCGGGCCGATTGCCTCCCCGGACAAGATCCAGTTTGCACCGGGCCTGCCCAAGACGCGCTCGGGCAAGATCATGCGCCGTATCCTGCGCAAGATCGCCGAGGACGATTTCGGCTCATTGGGCGATACGTCGACACTGGCCGATCCGGCTGTTGTCGACGACCTGATCGCCAACCGGCAGAACAAGAAGGGCTGAGCGGCAAGCCGCTGCAAAAACCGAACAAGAGCCGGTCTCTAGCGATAGAGATCGGCTCTTGTCTGTGGCACTGCGGAAATTCCGCGCTTGCGCTTGGATGCCAGCGTCTGGTTGATCTGTACGGTCCCGCGCTCGAACGCCAGCGCGCAGCCGGTCAAATAGAGCAGCCAGAGCCGGGCTTTTGGCGCACCGACTTCCGCAATCGCCTCGTCAAAGCGGGCATGCAGTCGATCGGCCCAGAGACGGCAGGTCCGGCCATAGTGCTCGCGCAGGTTTTCCACATCGTGAACCTCGAAACCATAGCCTTCGAGATTTTCAATAGTCATGCCGAGATGGTCGAGTTCACCGCCTGGGAAGATATATTTCACCAGCGCCAGATGCTCGGCACTCTTGCGGCGGAACGTCTTCTTGTTGCGCTTCATACGACGGGTGATGGCATGATGCAGATAAAGACCGCCCGGTCGCAGCAGACGGTGCACGCTGGAAAAATACGTATCGTAATTGGCGATGCCGACATGTTCGAACATGCCGATCGATGAAATCTTGTCGAACTCCTCGTCGAGGTGTTCATAGGATTTCACGTGAATCGTGATCTTGTCTTCCAGACCCTCTGCCTTGATCCGTTCGCGGGCAAGCGCGGTCTGGGCTTCCGAAAGCGACACGCCGGTTCCAGTGATGCCGTAATGCTTGGCCGCATGGATCAGCATCGCACCCCAGCCGCAGCCGATATCCAGCAGTTTTTCCCCAGGCTTCAAGCGCAACTTGCGGCAGATCAGGTCCAGCTTGGCTTCCTGCGCCTGATCGAGGCTGTTGGCCCAGTCGGTGAAGTAGGCACAGGTGTAGACCATGCGCTCGTCGAGAAAGAGCTGGTAGAATTCATTCGACACATCATAGTGGTGGGTAATGGCCGCCTTGTCGGAGCCGCTGACGAAAGGCTTCTGTCCATCGACGCCCGAAGCATCCGTCCCGCGGCCGCCGAGCAGCAAAGCCGGCACGTCCTTCAGCAGTTGCCATTTGGGCAGGGTCTTGAGCTTCTGCTTGAACTTGCCTTTGGGCCCACGCTCGACCAGGTCGAACAGCGTGCCGTTCTTCACGTCGATCTGACCCGAAATCCACAGCTCGACGATCGATCCGATGTTGGGTTTCAGCGCCAGACGGCGCACGGCCATCGGATCGTTGATCGCAAGCACCGGACCGTCCATGTCGCCGATACGCTCGCCATTCCATAGCTCCACGGCAAATTGCGGCTCCAGCATGTTTAGGACTGTGCGGATGATCCGCGCCGCGCTTTCTTGTGCCGCCATGCAACAACTCCAAATCATAGGCTCCGGCACACTGCGGCCGAAGGTCCGGCAGAACCTATGCGCTTCGTTTCCGGCTGGCAACGCACTTTCACGGGCCGCTGAAAACGGCGATTGAAAATTTTCCCTTGAAACCTGACGCGGCAGACCCCATTCTCAATTTATGTTCAACGAATGAAAAGGAGGTGATCCGATGTCTCGTGATTTCGCAAACTGCCACAAGGCGTCTGATGCTTTCCATCGGGGATCGTCTCTCCGTTGAATAAGCACCCTGGCTGGTCCAGGGGTAAGAAGGCCAAACGACAGCTTTGTGCCAGACGGAATTGCGGGGCCACTCTTCGGAGTGGCCCTTTCCGTTCAGGCAGCCCGTTTTCCTGTAATCTGGAAACCGATCGCCTTCATGACGGCAATCGTCGTTTCAAGCGTCGGATTCCCGTCCTCGCTCAAAGACCTGTACAGTTGTTCACGCGCCAAGCCGGTTGCACGGGCAATGCTCGTCATCCCCTTGGCGCGCGCCACGACACCCAGCGCTTTTGCAATATGACCTGCGTCGCCCGTTTCAAACGCATCGGCCAGGAACACTTCGATTGCATCGTCCGATTTCAAAGCCTCTGCTGGATCATATTCATAAAGCTTTGTCGCCATTGTCGTCTTTCCATTCTGCAGCCAACAGTTTTGCATTGCGTATGTCTTGCTGTTGCGTGCTCTTGTTCCCACCGCACAAGAGAATGACAATCTCGGAATTGTGCCGTTTGAAATAAACGCGATAGCCGGGTCCGTAGTGAATACGCAGCTCGCTGACGCCCTGTCCGACTGACAAAACATCACCGACCAGACCATTGGCCAAACGGAACAGCCGGGCAGCAATCGCAGCTCTTGCCCTGTCGTCTCTAAGCTTCCGCTCCCATCTCCGATAGGTATCCGTCTGTTTGATCTGCATTAAAAATGTATTTTTTAAATTACAAAATGTCAATTCCTCCAAGTATTAATCGGATGACATTCCAAATGAAACCAACGCCAGATTGTATCTGTGATGCACTTTGCTCTTTCCAAAATTGATGATACCAAGATTTCTGCCTGAAAATGGTGCACTCTGCCTCTATACGAGGCAATTCCCTCGGAAAGACCCACGATGTCCGCCCTCTCGACCCCAAACGCAGCACCGAAGCGTGCATGGCGTGACGAAATCATTGCAATGCTGTCCTTGAGCTGGCCGATGATTCTCACCAACCTGGCTCAGACCGCCATGACGGCAACCGACGTCATGATGATGGGCTGGGTCAGCGCGCACACGCTGGCCGCCGGGGCACTTGGTACCAATCTCTATTATGTTCCGATGATCTTTGGCCTTGGTCTCATGCTGGCGACATCGCCGATGATGGCGCGCGAGCTTGGCCGCAACAAACACACCGTACGGGAAATCCGCCGCACCGTGCGCCAGGGCCTGTGGATTGCGGTGACGATCTCCATTCCCATCTGGCTTGTCCTGTGGAACACCCAGTCGATCCTGACGGCCATGGGGCAGGATCCGGCGCTTGCGGCCGAGGCAGGCGCCTATGTCAGGGCCCTGCAATGGGCGGCCCTGCCGTTCTATTGCTACATCGTCGTCCGTTCATTCCTGGCAGCACTGGAGCGTCCAGGCTGGGCGCTGGTGATCGCCGTCCTCGCCGTGATGTTCAATGCCCTGGCAAACTGGTGCCTGATCTTCGGCCATTTCGGTTTCCCCAAACTCGGCATCGTCGGCTCGGGCATTGCCACGACGCTGTCCTCCGCGCTGATGTTCATCGGTCTTGTCGTTGTCGTTTTGCGCGACCGGCAGTTTCGCCGCTACCGGCTGTTTGGCCGGTTCTGGCGCGCTGACTGGGCCCGCTATCGCGAACTCCTGCGCCTCGGCCTGCCCATTGCAGCGATCCTCAGCTTTGAAGTGACCATCTTCAACGCGGCCGCCTTTCTGATGGGCATTATCGGGCCCGATTCCCTTGCCGCCCATGCCATTGCCATCCAGATCGCGTCGATCAGCTTCATGGTGCCCATGGGCTTCGGCCAGGCGGCAACCGTGCGCATTGGCAGGGCCTACGGTGCACAGGACCGGGATGGTATCAAGCGGGCGGGCTGGGTGGCGTTTGCAGCCGGCACAGGCTTCATGGTTCTGACAGCCCTCCTCATGCTCCTGGCGCCCCATCAGCTCATCCGCGCATTCATCGATGTCAGCGATCCGGCTAATGCGCCGGTCGTATCCCTCGCAGTGTCGTTTCTGGCCTTTGCTGCGCTTTTTCAGATTTTTGACGGCGGGCAGGCCGTTGCCAGCGGCATGCTGCGCGGCCTGCATGACACGACGATACCGATGATCTATGCGGCCATTGCCTATTGGGGCATCGGCCTGCCGCTCTCGGTCGCCTTTGGTTTCTGGCTGAAGCTGGAAGGCGCCGGCATCTGGCTCGGCCTGTTGTCCGGCCTGGCTGCCGCCGCCATTCTGCTGATGAGCCGTTGGCTGCGGCGGGAAAAACTGGGCATCGAAATCATCCGGCACTAGGCCGGCGGGATCAGAAATCGATGGTGCGGCCCTTGATTTCCCAATCGCCGAAGCGGGCGGGATCCTTGCCGCCGCGCCCGCCGATCTCCCGCGGCTGTCCGGCTTGTTTTTCCTCGGCCTTGCGGCGCGCCTCAGCTTCCAGCAATGCGCGCTGTGCGGCAGGCGGCAGTTGATCGAAAGGCTTGCCTGACGGCTGCTCGCCGGTCTCGGCCTGCGGCGTCTCCGATGTCTGGTCGCTGGTCATTCTGGTCTGTCCATCATTGAAGCTTGCTGTGTGAAACACCATCATATACCGGAAGATGTCGAACAAAAGGAATGATCTTGATACGTGAAATGTTCACAATGCGGGGAATGACACCATGAATGTAATGCGCACTGGAATGCTGCTCGCCTTCATGACCGCCTTGTTCATGGGCGTCGGTTTTCTCATTGGCGGCACCGGCGGCATGCTGATTGCCCTCGTCGTTGCGACGGGCATGAACCTCTTCAGCTACTGGAACTCCGACAAGATGGTCCTGCGGATGTACAACGCCGTGGAAGTCGACCAGAACAACGCACCGGAATATTACGGCATCGTGCGCGATCTCGCCGCGCGCGCTGGCTTGCCCATGCCACGGGTCTATCTCATCGAAAATGATCAGCCGAATGCTTTCGCCACGGGACGCAATCCGCAGAACGCCGCGGTGGCTGCGTCCACCGGACTGCTGCACCGCCTGTCACCGAACGAGGTTGCAGCTGTCATGGCGCACGAGCTGGCGCATGTCGAACACCGCGATACCCTGACCATGACCGTCACAGCCACCCTCGCCGGGGCAATCTCCATGCTTGGTAATTTTGCCATGTTCTTTGGCGGCGGCAATCGCAACAACAACAATCCCCTCGGCTTCATCGGCGTTCTCGTTGCCATGATCGTTGCGCCGTTCGCCGCCATGATCGTGCAGATGGCCATCAGCCGGACGCGCGAATATTCGGCGGACCGGCGCGGCGCGGAGATTTGCGGCAACCCGCTGTGGCTCGCCTCCGCACTCAACAAGATTGCCCGCGGCGCCAAGGAGATCGTCAACGAGGAAGCCGAGCGCAACCCGGCCTCCGCGTCGCTCTTCATCATCAATCCATTGAGCGGCCAAGGAGCTGACAATTTGTTCTCCACCCATCCGAGCACCAAAAACCGTATCGCGGCACTGCAGGCCATGGTGGAAGAGTTTCGCCGGCGCCCTGCCGCACCGCAGCCAATGGCAACGCCATCTGCTCCCGCACAGGAGGAGCCTCAGGACGAGACGCCGTCCCCCTGGGGCCGTGACGGTTCCTCGCGCAAAGGCCCATGGGCATGAGCGCGGGGCAGGAGAGAAAGCGGCCGTCTGGCAAGAAGAACAGCACGTCAAATTACCACGAGGCCGAAGACCGGCCGGGGCTGGCGGCGCGCCAATGCGCGACCCGGCTCCTTGGGGCCGTCATTGAAAAGCAGACCTCGCTGGATGGACTGACCGACAACAGCAACGGTCATCCGCAATACATGGCGCTTGACGACCGCGACCGGTCGCTGGTCCGCGCTATTCTCGGTGCTGCCCTGCGCAATCGCGGCGCCATTGAAGCAGCCATCGGTCAGCTGATCGACCGGCCGCTGCCCGAAAACGCCGTTGCCCTACGTCACCTGCTGCACGTGGCCGCTGCACAGATTCTCTATCTCGATATCCCCGATCGCGCCGCAGTCGACCTCGCGGTGACCGCCGCCAACAATGATCCGCGCAACCGGCGTTTCGCTTCGATGGTCAATGCCGTGCTGCGCCGCCTGTCGCGCGAGCGAGAAACCATTGTCTCCGACGCAAGCAATGTGCCTGCATGGTTCGAAGACAGCCTGATCGCCGCCTATGGCAAGGAAAAAGCCAAGGCTATCCTGGATATACAGAGCAAGGAACCGCCCATTGACCTCACCGTCAAGGGCGATCCGCAGGAATGGGCAGAGCGCCTTGGCGGCATTGCCCTCCCAACCGGATCGGTGCGCATCGCCCAGGTCGATGGTGCGCTGACCAGCCTTGCAGGCTTTGCCGAGGGCGACTGGTGGGTGCAGGATACGGCAGCTAGCCTTCCTGCAAAACTCTTCGGCGACATCAAGGGAAAGCGTGTTGCCGACCTTTGTGCCGCTCCCGGCGGTAAGACCGCGCAATTGGCGCAGGCTGGTGCGCATGTCACGGCGCTTGACCTGTCGGCCAATCGGTTGAAACGCCTGCGCTCCAACCTTGAGCGCCTGCAACTGACGGCAGAAACCGTGGAAGCCAATCTCGCCGCCTATACGCCAGCCGAACCGTTCGACGCGGTTCTGCTCGATGCGCCCTGTTCCTCCACCGGCACTGTGCGGCGCCATCCCGACGTTCCGTGGACGAAGTCGCCGGCCGATATCCAGAAGCTGGCAACGCTTCAGGCCAAGCTGCTCGATCACGCGGTCACCCTGGTGAAACCCGGCGGAGTCGTGGTCTTTTCCAATTGCTCGCTCGATCCGCTGGAAGGCGAAAAGGTTGCCAACGATCTTCTGGCCAAGAATCCGTCCATCGAATTGCTGCCCGTAAGCAAGAACGAGGTGGGCGGACTTGCCGAACTGATCACCCCGGAGGGCTATGTGCGTTCCACACCGGCTGACCTTGCCAACGATGATCCGGCCCTCTCAGGCATGGATGGTTTCTTCGCTGCACGTTTTCGCCGGAAAGATTAAAATCAAATACTAAAATTTTAACTGTTTTGGTTGCATAGTCCCGATTTGTCGTCGATGGGTTGAAACCAAAGCAATGATTTCAGGGAGCCGGGACAGGATTCCGCTGTGCGGGAGATGTTTCGCGAACATGCGTAACAGCAGACTGAAGTGCGCCGGAATGCGGCGAAGCGAGGAAATGCCGCGAGATGGTCGCTTTTAGCGAAACACCGCAACTTTGGGGACTTGCGACTGCGCAATTGTGGCGCCGTTTTCGCAGGCGCTTGCGCATGGGGCCGCTGTTTCGCTGGCGTTTCACCGGGTTCACCCCCGAACGCGTGCTCATTGCACCGCAGGATTTGCGCCCAGCCGACCCGCAGCTTGCAGAAGAATTTTACCATGGCCGCTTTGCGCTTGCCGGCCGGGTGGTTGAGACCGGCGGGCGCTCGCCCTTCATCGTCGAGCCACCCAATGCCGCCTGGCAGGCGGCGCTGCACAATTTCGGCTGGCTGCGCCATATGCGTGCTTCCGGCACCGAGCTTGCAACAGCCAATGCCCGCGCGCTGCTCAGCGACTGGATAGCGACCCACGGCCGCTCGATCGGCGGCCCTGCCTGGGCTCCCGAGGTCACAGCCCAGCGCATTATCGCCTGGCTCCAGCATTCCAGCCTCATCCTGGCGGGCGCAGACCTGCGCGCATACCGGCAATTCATGCGTTCGCTCGCCACCCAGGTGCGTTATCTGAGGACCATGGCCGCCGTGATGGACGATGGCGAAGAGAAACTGCGCGCCCGCATTGCGCTGGCCTTTGCCGCGCTGGCGCTGCCCGTTTCATCCAATACGGCGCGCTCGGCCCGTCGCAATCTCGAGTTTGAGCTCATTCACCAGATCCTGCCGGATGGCGGGCATATCTCCCGCAATCCGCTGACGGTGCTCGAACTTCTGGCCGACCTTCTTCCGCTGCGCCAGACCTATGCCAGCGGCACCGAGGCACCGCCGAAGGCGCTGATGGAAGCCATCGAGCGCATGCTGCCCGCGTTGCGGTTCTTCCGCCATCACGACGGCAACCTGGCCCTGTTCAACGGCGTCGGCGCGACGATGCCCGAACGCGTCATCGCCGTTCTGCGCCATGACGATATTGGCGGCCTGCCGCTGACCCATGCGCTGCATTCGGGTTATGAGCGGCTCTCGATGGATTCGACCACCATCATTGCCGATACCGGCCTTGCGCCGCCGGTCACCGCGTCGCGCGATGCCCATGCCGGGTGCCTGTCCTTCGAAATGTCATCCGGGCGCAATCGCTACATCGTCAATGCCGGTGTCGACCGCTACGGTCCGGAAGAATTCCGCCCGCTGGCGCGCTCCACCGCTGCGCATTCCACCGCGACGATCAATGACACCTCGTCATGCCGTTTCAGCGCGACCTCCGGGCTTTCCACCATGATCGGCACCCCGATTATCGCCGGGCCGACAAAGGTCAATGTCGAGCGGATCGAGCGGCCGGGGGCCGCTGGCTTCGTCGCCAACCACAATGGCTATGTCCGGCCATTCGGCATCTACCACGAACGCCAGATCGTCCTGTCGCACAATGGCAGTGTCATCGAGGGCATCGACAGTTTCTTCGCTGCCGGCCGCAATCCGCTGCGCGGGACCGGCCGCGAAAATGTGGTCATCCGCTTTCATCTGCATCCGGCGGTCAATGTCAGCGTCGATGATAACGGCCTGATCATCCTGCAGGTGGACAATGACGATATCTGGATGTTTTCCGCCACCGTTCAGCCCTTCATCGAAGACTCGCTGTTCTTCGCCGGGTTCCGCGGGCCGGTCAAAACGCGCCAGATCACGCTTTCGCTAAGTGCGGCGCAACTGCCGGAAGTGGAATGGCAATTCACCCGGACATCCCTCGGCGCCTATGGCTGACCCCTTGTGGTGGGGAAAACCGCCCCAATTCGTCTGAATATGCGATCGGAAGTAGGATTCCTTGGCTGCCTGTGCTAACCGGCTGTCCAAATCCCCCAAACTTTCCCGCTGAGGACGAATTCTCCCATGGCCGTCACTGCAAAATCCATTCCCGCCCCGAACCTTCATCCCGTCAAGCGCGCGCTCATTTCGGTTTCCGACAAGGCGGGCCTGACAGCCCTCGCCCATGCGCTGCACCGGCACGGTATCGAAATCCTGTCGACGGGCGGAACCTCGAAGACCATCGCGGCGGAAGGCATTCCGGTCATTGACGTTTCCGAGATCACCAACTTTCCCGAGATCATGGATGGCCGCGTCAAGACCCTGCACCCCAAGGTGCATGGCGGCCTTCTGGCCGTGCGTGATGACCCCGAACATGCCGATGCCATGCAGGCGCACGGCATCGGCGCCATCGATCTGGCAGTCATCAACCTTTACCCCTTTGAAGAGGTTCGCCATTCCGGTGCCGACTACGCCAATATCGTCGAGAACATCGACATTGGCGGACCGGCCATGATCCGCGCGGCGGCAAAGAACCATGCCTATGTCGGCGTGGTCACCGATACGGGCGACTACGAGATGGTGATTGCCATGCTCGACAAGCACGAGGGATCACTGCCCTATTCTTTCCGCCAGAGCCTCGCCGCCAAGGCCTATGCCCGTACGGCAACCTATGATGCGGCCATCTCCGGCTGGTTTGCCGAAGCGCTGATGACCGAGACGCCCTCGCGCCGGGCCATCGGCGGCCACCTGCATTCCGTCATGCGCTACGGTGAAAACCCGCATCAGTCCGCCGGTTTTTATCTCACCGGGGAAAAGCGTCCGGGCGTTGCCACGGCAACCCAGCTGCAGGGCAAGCAGCTTTCCTACAATAACATCAACGATACCGACGCAGCTTTCGAACTGGTTGCCGAGTTCGATCCGGCCCGCACCTCGGCCGTCGCCATCATCAAGCATGCCAACCCCTGCGGCGTAGCTGAGGGCGCAACACTGAAGGAAGCCTATCTCAAGGCATTGGCCTGCGATCCCGTTTCGGCCTTCGGCGGCATTGTCGCCCTCAACAAGACACTCGATGCGGATGCGGCGGAAGAAATCGTCAAGACCTTCACCGAAGTGATCATCGCGCCGGATGCAACACCGGAAGCGCAGGCAATCGTTGCCGCCAAGAAAAACCTTCGCTTGCTAGTCACCGGCGGTCTGCCCGATCCGCGTGCATCTGGCATCACGGCAAAGACCGTTGCAGGCGGCATTCTCGTCCAGTCACGCGACAGCGGCGTGGTCGACGATCTCGATCTGAAGGTCGTGACCAAGCGTGCCCCGACCGAACAGGAAATGACCGATCTGAAGCTCGCCTTCCGCATCGCCAAGCATGTCAAATCCAACGCCATCGTCTATGTGAAGGATGGCGCAGCGGTCGGCATCGGCGCCGGTCAGATGAGCCGCGTTGATTCCGCACGCATTGCCGCCCGCAAGGCGGAAGATGCTGCTGAAGCCGCCGGATTGGCGACACCTCTGACCAAAGGCTCGGTCGTCGCCTCCGACGCGTTCTTCCCCTTCGCCGACGGATTGCTGTCAGCGGTCGCCGCCGGAGCCACGGCCGTTATCCAGCCCGGTGGTTCCATGCGGGACGAGGACGTTATCACTGCGGCCGATGAACACGGCATTGCCATGGTGTTCACCGGCATGCGCCATTTCAGGCACTAGGTTTGACGGGAATTGCGGCGGGATAGGGTGTTCGCAACAGGACAGCCAGTCCGGCCAGCAGGAAGACGATGATCATCGCCATGCCGAGGCGTGGCGATCCGCTCAGCGCTGTCACGGTGGCAACCATGAATGGCGCGAGAAAACTGGTTGCCCGCCCCGACAGGGCATAGATGCCGAAATAGCGGCCCGCTTCGTCGATCGACACGCTGCGGGCCATGTAGGACCGCGACGATGCCTGCACCGGGCCGAAGGCAAGCCCGATGAGAAGCCCGAACACGATGAAGGCCTTCTCGGCGGGTGTCTTGAACAGCCCGCCCGTATCGGCGCCGGTCAGCGGCAACAATCCAAACAGTGTGTAGCCGGGCCCAGTCGAGACGATGCCGATGGCCGCGATGGTCAATAGCAGCAGCGAGATCACCACCACCGCCTTCGAGCCGATCCGCGTATCGAGCCAGCTCGCGGCAAGGCAGCCGAAAATCGCAACGACATTCAGGATGATGCCGTAGATGCCGATCTCCACGGTTGCCCAGCCGAACATGATCGCGGCAAATGCCCCGCCAAGGGCGATCAGGGCGTTGACGCCATCCTGGTAAATCATGCGTGCGATCAGAAAGCGGAAGATGCCCGGACGCCGGCGCACCTCGCCAATGGTGGATTTCAACTCCGCAAGCCCCCCGCGCACCGCCTTGCCGATGGGCAGCCCCCTTGCGCTGTCGGGCGTGAACAGGAACATCGGCAGCACGAAAACCAGATACCACAGCGCGGACAGAGGTCCGGTTGCGCGGTCGCCCTCGCCTGCAGCGGGATCAAGCCCCAGGATTGGCTGCGATCCCAGCATGGTTTTTCCGGTTTCCGGCGAGCCGGCCATGAAGGCGACGACAAAGATCAGGGCAATCATGCCGCCGAGATAACCGAGTCCCCACGCCATGTTGGAAATGCGCCCGATATCCTTTTCCGGCACCAGCCGCGGCATCATCGAGTCGTTGAAAACAATGGAGAATTCCGCGGCAATCGACGCCAGGGAAAAGAAGATCAGCGGAGCAATGAGACTTGAACCCGGCGCGGCGAACCACAGCATCGACAGGGCGATGATCTGGATGACGGCAAAGAAGCCGATCCACGGCTTGCGCGCGCCGGTCTGATCGGCAATCGACCCGAGGACGGGCGAGAGCACGGCGATGACGAGGCCGGATATGGCAATGCCATAACCCCAGGCGGCCTGGCCGATGGCGGGATCACTCGCCATCCGCGCAACGAAATAGGGACCGAAGATGAAGGTCGTGACAACGGTGAAGAATGGCTGCGCCGCCCAATCGAAGAACATCCATCCCCAGATGCCCCGTTTAGACGCAGCCATGTCGTTTCCTTCCCCTGATCCGGTCCCCCAGCCTGTTCTAGGACAGGTCGGAAAGCAATCCGGCGGCAACGGCGAGACGCGAGACCGTGAGGTCTCCGCCCTCGACGATATTCGCCATACGCTGACGCACCTCATCGACCTGCGTGCCGCGTCCGGCCAGCCATTCCTTGGCCGGATCGGACTTCTTGCCATGCTCGCTGAGTGCCGCCACGGCAATACCGCGCCGCGCCTGCGAAATCAGGTCGGATGCACGGGCCAGCGCGATACCGTCATAGTAGTCCGCGACGGAAACACCCCGGGCGGCTTCAACGATACGGCCGATGCGGAACGCTTCGGAGATATCGAAATACGCCTTGGCAGCACTGGCAATGTCGGTACCGGCCTGTTGGGCGACGGCAGCGATATCCGGAATGATGGGCGCGATTTCCAGCCGGGCGAGCTGAGCCGCCAAGGCCGCAGGTGCACCCAATCCGGCGTAGTAGGCCGTATCGTCGCGCAGCTGGCTGCTCATGGAAGGCGGCAGCAGCTTCTCCAGTTTGGGCTGGAGCGTGCTGCGGGCCGATTTGATTTCCTTGATTGCCGCCTCCAGGCCGATGCCGCCGGTCCGGTTGCGCAGAACCCACGCCGTTGTCCAGTTGAGCATCTGCGCCACCTTGGCATAGAACCCGTTCTGCACGTCGCCGGGCAGAGCATTGTCGAGCGCATCGATGTCGGCAAGCACCCCATCGACCTCGAAACCGTCACGCACGATCACATAGGCCCGGACGATATCCGGTGCCGACTGCCCCGTCAGATCGGCGAGACGGCTGACAAAGGTCGGGCCGCCCCGGTTGATGGCATCATTGGCAAGCTGCGTCGCAATGATTTCCCGGCGCAGACGATGCGTGCGGATTTCCTCGCCGTAGCCTTCCTTCATCTGCTTCGGGAAGTAATCGAGCAACCCTCGTTCCAGATAGGGATCATCCGGCAGGTTGCTGGCCAGCAGTTGATCGGACAGCACGATCTTGGCATAGGCGAGCAGGACACCGAGTTCGGCGCGGCTGAGCGCGATGCCATCAGCCTGCCTTTCGGCCAATGCCTTGTCATCCGGCAGGGTTTCCACCTTGCGGTTCAACAGCTTCCGGGCTTCCAGTTCGCTCATGAACCGCGACTGATAGGCAAGATCGGTCAACCCACGCCGCTGCGCCAGCGACAGTGCCAGCGTCTGCAGATAATTGTTGCGCAGGACGAGATGCCCTACTTCGTCCGTCATCGATTCGAGCAGCGTATCGCGCTTGTCGCGCTGCAGTTTTCCCGAACGCATGGCCTGCGCGAGGGCAATCTTGATGTTGACCTCGACGTCAGAGGTGTTCACGCCGGCCGAATTATCGATGGCGTCGGAATTGCAGCGCCCACCGGCGAGACCGAACTCGATGCGCGCCTTTTGCGTCACGCCGAGATTGGCACCCTCGCCGATCACCTTGGCCCGCACATCAAGCCCGGTGATGCGGATGGCGTCATTGGCGCGGTCGCCCACTTCGGCGTCCGTCTCGAAGCTGGAGCGGATATAGGTGCCGATGCCGCCGAACCACAGGAGATCGACCGGTGCTTTCAGGATGGCCGTCATGATTTCGAACGGCGTTGCCGTGGTCTTGGCAAGGCCGATCACCTTGGCGGCTTCCTTCGACAGGGTAATCGACTTCTGCGAACGGGAGAACACGCCGCCGCCGGCCGAAATCTTCGACTTGTCATAGTCCTGCCAGCTCGAACGCGGCAGGTTGAACAGGCGCTGCCGCTCCTTCAGGCTGGCTTTGACGTCGGGCTCCGGATCAATGAAGATATCGCGGTGGTCAAACGCGGCAACGAGTTTCGTCTGCGGCGACAGCAGCATGCCATTGCCGAAGACGTCGCCGGACATGTCGCCGACGCCAACCGCCACAAACGGTACTTTCTGGATATCCGTGCCGATTTCGCGGAAATGCCGTTTCACGGCTTCCCAGGCACCGCGAGCGGTGATGCCCATCTTCTTGTGGTCGTAACCGGCCGAACCACCCGACGCAAAGGCATCGTCCAGCCAGAAATCATGTGCCTGGCTGATGGCGTTGGCGGTGTCGGAGAACGTCGCCGTGCCCTTGTCGGCAGCCACGACGAAATAGGGATCGTCCCCGTCCAGCCGCAGGATATTTTCCGGCGGCACAACGGTTTCACCGTGCAGGTTGTCGGTCACCGACAACAGCGTCGCGATGAAGGTGATGTAGGCGGAACGTCCCGCTTCGAAGATCACGTTGCGGTCGCCGCCTGTCGGCAGGCGCTTCGGATAGAACCCGCCCTTGGCGCCAACCGGCACGATGACGGCATTCTTGACCTGCTGTGCCTTGACCAGGCCCAGCACTTCCGTGCGGTAGTCCTGTGCCCGGTCCGACCAGCGAAGCCCGCCGCGCGCGACCGGACCAAAGCGCAGGTGGACACCCTCGACTTCGGGGCCATAGACAAAGATTTCGCGATAGGGCCGTGGCTCCGGCAGATCATCGAGTGCGCGCGGGTCGAGCTTGAAGGCCAATGTCACACGCTCGCTGCCATCCTCTTCCGGCGCAAAGGCATTGGTGCGCAATGTCGATTCGATCAGATTGAGGAAACGGCGCAGGATGCGGTCATCGTCAAGGCTCGGCACACCCTGCAGTGCCTCTTCGATGGCAGCGCGAATCGTTGCCTGTTTGCGGTGCGATTGCGTTGCGGCACCCTTTTTCGGATTGAGCCGCTGCTCGAACAGATCGAACAATTGCTTGGCAATCGCCGGGTAGCGGTTGAGCGCAATGGCGATGTAATCCTGCGAATAGGGAATACCGGCCTGTTGCAGATAACGGCCATAGGCGCGCAGGATGATGATCTGGCGTGCCGTCAACTGCCCGGTCAATGCGAGCGCATTGTAGCCGTCATTGTCGGAAGCGCCGCCCCATATGTTGCGGAACACATCTTCGAACAGGTCGCCATTGTCCCTCAGATCGATGGAGGACCCGGATGTGCTGACCAATTCCATGTCATGCACGAAAAGCGGGCTGCCATCGGCAGCAGGCAAGGCAAACGTCTGCTCGCTGATCACGCGGAAGCCCATGTTCTCGAGCAGCGGCACGCGCTGGGACAGGGCGACGGCCGAGCCGTAGTGATAGATTTTCAGCGACGCCGCATTGGCGCCATCGGTCCGGTGACGGTAGAAATCAACAAACAGCGGATTGGTCCGCGACAGTCCGGCGATCCGGCTGGCATCGATCAGCGCTTCATCCGGCGAAAAGTTTTCGCGGTAGGAATCGGGGAATACTGCGGCAAGCGACGAGAACTCCGCCAGGCCGCTGCGATCGCCAACTTCGGCGACGGCGTCTTCCCAGGTGCGGACAATCGACCGGACGGTTTCTTCCAAAGCCTCGCGCTTGACCTTGGGGAAGTCATTCTCCGCATGGCCGATGATGAAGTGGACACGCGCCAGATTGCCTTCCGGAAATGCCGGATAATAGGCGGAAACATGTCCCTCATAGGTTGCCGCGAGATAGGAGCCAACCTTTTCGCGCACGATGGAATCGTAACGTTCGCGCGGCACATAGACGATGATGGAAGCAAACCGGCCGAAAGGATCGATGCGCGGCAGGACACGCACACGCGGGCGCTCACCCAGGGCCAGAATGATCTCGGCATTGCGGGTCAGTGTCTTGACGTCGATCTGGAAAAGATCGTCGCGCGGATAGCTCTCGAGCACCTTGATGAGCTGCTTGCCCGAGTGATCCTCGCGATTGAATCCGAGGCGGCTGATGACGCTTTCCGTCTTCGAACGCAGATAGGGGATCTTCAGCACGGAACGCGTATAGGCCCCGGAGGTGAAAAGGCCGACGAAGCGCAATTCACCGCTCACCTTGCCATCGGCGTCATAGGTCTTGACGCCGATATAGTCCATGTAACCGCGGCGATGCACCAGCGACTTGGTGTTCGCCTTGGTGACGATCAGCGGTTCGGGACCGGTGAGGAACGCAATGATCTGCGGCGTGGTCGTCACGCCCTGGTTGCCGCGCTTGAGCACGCGCACATCGGGATCACGCAGAATACCAAGCCCGGGTTTGCCCGACCGCTCCAGTTCGCCCTGGCTGCCGTCACCCTGATAATCATATTCGCGCACACCGAGGAAGGTGAAATTGTTGTCGCGCAGCCATTCGAGGAATTCGACCGCCTCTTCGGCGGCGGCTTTCTTCATCGGCGTCTTGCCGGTCTTGTAGGCTTCGATCGCATCGCCGAGACGCGCAACCATGGCGGCGCGGTCATTCACCGCTTCGCGCACCTGCTTGAGCACGAGATTGAGCGCTTCGACCATGATTTCACGCACGGGTGCATCCAGCGCCGGTACGTGAATCTGCATCACGGAGACGCGGGCCTCATCCTTGCCCGGCTTATCGGGTCCTGCAGCACCGATAACCGCGCCGCTTTTCCGGTCCACATCCATCACCGGATGCAGCACCAGATAGACAGAACTCACCCGTTCGCTGATCTCACCCAGAACCGAGTCGAGCAGGAAGGGCATGTTATCATTGATCAGGGTGACGACCGTAACCGGCCTGCCATCGCGGGAGACGGTACTGCCATCGGAAAGGTCGATCAGGGTCTTTCCCGATTTGAACCGGCTCAGTGCATCCTCGGCAAGCCTGGCAGACGTTCTCAGCGCCCCTGCATCGTAGTCAGCAAGGTCTTCTGCCGGCGCCCGCGCAAACAGCAGTTCTTCAAACAAACCGGGTGCTTGCTTCTTTTCTTTCGTGGCTTTTGCTGTTTTTGATTTCAGCGCGGCTTTCGCGCCCGATTTTGTTGTTGAAGCCATCAGATTCTCTCCCTGAACAGGCATTTTGGCTCATCATAGCCACTGAAATTGCATTTTCGACTGCAAACTGCACGTCGGAGGTAAAATTCGCATGACATTTGGACCGGCTACAGTTCCACCAGATGGTCATCGAGCTCGTTGACGTTGTCGGGACCTGCCGGAAAGTGTGTTTCAAGCAATTGCCCCGCATGCCGAATGGCCTTGAGAAAGCCGGAGGCATGATCATCCAGCGCCGCATGGTTTGTCAGGATTGCGACAATGCCGTTCCATTCCTCCTGCGGCACACGCGCATTGATGCCCGCATCTGCCACGACTTCCGCGTAGTGCTCGGCCAGGGACACGAAGAGCAGAATGCCGGTGCGCTTTTCCGTCAGGTGAACATTGCGCGCCAGGAATTGCTGAACCGCGTTGAGGTGCGCGCGCTGATAGAGGATGCGCTTGGGCACGAACAGCATGCCAAGGCCCGGCACCAGCCGGATCAGCAGGATAGCGGTGAGAAACGCCGCGAGAATGGCCAGACCGAACAGCGGCAGTGAAATCGTGAACCAGTACCAGTGTGCCGCCAGTGCAACCACGACGGCTGCAATGAGGATAGCAACGGTGACCACAAAACCGGCGACGAAGAAATAGCTGTCGCTGCGGCGGGCGAGCACCGCGTAGATTTCGCCGCTGGTCCGGCTTTCCGCATCACGGATCGCCTCAGCAATGCGGGCGTGATCCTCGTCGCTCATCATTGACATGCTCTCTCCTACCAACTTCCCGAAGCGCCGCCGCCACCCGACGAACCGCCGCCGCCGGAAAAGCCGCCGCCTCCGCCACCGCCGGAAGACCAACCGCCACCACCCGATGACCATCCTCCACCGGAACCGCCGCCCGAGGAGGATCGTGTATCGATGGTCATGCCAAGCCATTTATAGCGGCCGGGCCCGATCTTCTGGCCGAAAACTGAAGCCATGATCGCCATGCCGAAACCACCGAAGAAGATCAGCACCCAGATCGAGATGAAAATCACCCCGAACCAGTCGATGTTGGAGGATTCCTGCTGGATATTCCGCTTTGCCCGCGCCTGGAGTTCAGCGGAATCGCCGGAGAGCACGGTCAGTATATCGTCGACCCCCCGTGCTATGCCGCCGGAATAGTCGCCCGAACGGAAGCCCGGAATAATGGCATTCTCGATGATCAGCCGGGACAACAGATCCGTCAGCGTTCCTTCCAGCCCATAGCCGACCTCGATCCGCACCTTGCGGTCACTGGGAGCGACGACCAGAAGGACGCCGTTGTTTTCCTGCTTCTGGCCAAGCGCCCAGGCGCGATAAAGCCGGTTGGAATAGGGCTCGATCGCCTCTCCATCAAGGCTTGCAACCGTCACGACGACGACCTGGTCAGATGACTTCGCCTCGAATGCCGCCAGCTTCTGGGTGATGGCATCCCGCGTTGCCGCATCGATGACATTTGCGCCGTCGACCACGCGTCCCGTCAGGGCTGGCAGCGCGGCCGCAAAAGCGCCGCCCAGCAACAGCCCAAGCAGAACCGGCATCAACAGCAGACCATGCGAAATCCGCATCAAGATGGGACGTCGCATCGTATTGACCGCGCTTTGGCGCATGGTGCGCATTCTGAAAGCCTAGAATTTGACTTGAGGCGTCTGCTTGGCGGAATCGTCGATGGTGAAGGTTTGATAGGGCTGGCTGCCGGTGTACCAGATCCACGTCCAGATGATCGTCGGCATGGTTCTCAGCGAGGTGTTATAAACGCGCACCGCCTCGATGTAATCGCGGCGGGCAACGGCTATGCGGTTTTCCGTGCCTTCCAGCTGCGATTGCAATGCCAGGAAGTTCTGGTTGGATTTGAGGTCGGGATAGTTTTCGACAACCGCCAGAAGCCGCGACAGGGCACCGGTGAGATTGGCCTGATTGTCCTGGAAGGCCTTGAAGGCATTGGGGTCCTTCAGCGTATCGGGCGTCACCTGCACCGACGTCGCCTTGGCGCGTGCCTCGACCACGGATGTCAGCACGTCCTTTTCCTGAGCCGCATAACCTTTGACGGTTTCGACCAGATTCGGGATCAGGTCCGCGCGGCGCTGATACTGGTTGAGCACCTCGCTCCATGCGGCCTTGGCCTGCTCTTCATTGGTCGGAATCGTATTGAAGCCGCATGCGGAAAGCAGCGGCATGAGGATGGCAAGCGCCAGAACCGAAAAAACATTGCGTGGCAAAAGGCCGGACGACGACGCCATTTTCTGCATAAAACCCTCTCCTCAATACTCATTTTCCCGACCGGTTGGCCGTTTTGGAACGAAGCAGGCTGAGCGTAGCCATTTTTTGCTGCAAAAGGAACTGGCAAAGCGCTATGCTGCCTTGCAACAGGGATCAAGCGGAATCGCCATGGCTGCCAATGACAAAGAACGTCAGACTGTAACAGAATCGGCGCGGATTCTGGAACGCGTCAACCACGAGTCCAATGCCGGCAGCGGAACCGTGATCGACCGCACTGTTGCCAGAACCAAGGGGCATTTCGCCGCGCAAGATGCCGATGCCAGCGATCCGATAGAAATCTGGGGAACACGCATCGGCCGGTTTCTGGGATTGCTTGTCTTGCTCGCCATGTTTATCTGGTTGATCAGTTCTGTTACCGGCAAAAGCTGAGTCTGCGCACTCATTCCGCTTTTCCGAACTCCTTTACGAGTATTCCCATGACCGGTTCTGTTGCTCCCTCCTCCAATGCTGTCATCGTCATTTCAAGCCACGTGGTGCGCGGTTCCGTTGGCAACCGTGCGGCGGTGTTTGCGCTTGAGACTCTCGGACATCCGGTCTGGGCGGTACCCACGGTCGTCTTGCCATGGCATCCGGGGCACGGGCCAGCCAAGCGCATTGTGCCGGAACCCCAGCAGTTCGACGATCTGATCACCGATCTGGAGCGCGCGCCGTGGCTGGGCGAAGTGCGCGCCATCATGACCGGGTATCTCGGCAATGCCGCGCAGGCGGCATCCGTCGCCCGCCTCGTCAAGAAGGTCAAAAGCCAGAACAAGGATGTGCTTTACCTCTGCGATCCTGTGATCGGCGACACGAAAGGCCTTTATGTTCCCGAAGCCACGGCCATCGGCATTCGCGATGAACTGATGCCTCTCGCCGATATCTCCACGCCCAACCGTTTCGAATTGGCCTGGCTCGCCGGAGCCGACCTTCCCGACAACAAGTCGATCATGCAGGCGGCGCTGCATGCCGGTCCCGGCACGATGCTGGTAACCTCGGCCCATCCGATGCTGGCTGGCGGCACGGGAAATCTTCTGGTCACCCATTCCTTCGCCATGCTGGCGGAGCACCGCCTTGTCACCGGCCCAACGAACGGGCTCGGCGACCTGACGTCGGCACTCTTCCTGGCACGCATGCTGGCTGGCCTCGACCACGAGCAGATTTTGCAGCGGACCACCGCGTCGGTCTTTGAGATCATGGCGCGTTCGGCCAAGCGCGGCGCCGACGAATTGATGCTGGAAGCGGATGCTTCCAGCCTGTCCAGCCCGATGGCGATGATCCAGATGCGCCGCCTTACGCACCCGAGCAAAGGCATCCGGGCCTGACCTGCGCCGTTTCGACACGGGGCGTGGTTCCGCAATTCCGGTGACATGCCGTGAAATGGCCCTATTCTGGGGTCTCGCATTTCAGCATTGCGTCTACCGACACAAGACCAATTGATCTTCCCTTCAATCGGGATTAATGCACCATCATGACCATGCTTCCTGAGAGACTGCTCACCGGTTATCGCACCTTCATGGCGCAGCGTTATGCCAATGAAACCCTGCGCTACCGCCAGTTGGCCGAACAAGGCCAGACCCCTGAAACGCTGGTAATCGCCTGCTGCGACTCCCGCGCCGCCCCCGAAATCATTTTCGACACCAGCCCCGGCGAGATTTTCGTCATCCGCAATGTCGCCAATCTGGTGCCGCCCTATGAGCCTGACGGCGAGTACCACGCAACGTCGGCTGCGCTTGAATTTGCCGTGCAAAGCCTCAAGGTGAAAAATATCGTCGTTCTGGGACATGGCCGTTGCGGCGGCATCAAGGCGGCGCTCGATACGGAAAGCAAGCCGCTTTCGCCCGGTGACTTCATCGGCAAATGGATGAGCCTCGTGGCCCCCGCCGCCGAAGCGGTCGCCGCCAACGAGCTGATGACCCCGTTCGAACGCCAGACCGCGCTGGAGCGCATTTCCATCCGTTACTCCCTGCGGAACCTGCGCAGCTTTCCCTGTGTCGATATCCTGGAAAAGAAGGGACGCCTCACCCTGCATGGTGCCTGGTTCGATATCTCGACCGGCGAGCTTTGGGTGATGAACCCTGAAACCGGGGATTTCCTGCGCCCGGACCCTGAACTGGTCGACCTGCAGCCGGGACAGTAGTAGCCCATGCGGAAACTGGTGATCGCCGTCGTGCTGCTTTTCAGCCTCGTGGTGCCTTCGCTTGCCGAGGATGCACCGGAGATTCTCGTCGAGCGCTGGTACAAGGCGCTTGCAACGGTTGACCGGGCCGAATTCGCCGATCTGCTGACGGATGATGCAACAATTGTGCTGGAAGACCAGGAAGTCGAACTGAACAAAAGCGAATTCCTCGCTTCACTCACCGAATGGGAGAGTGCGGCAAAAGACACCAAGGTGAAGCATCGGCTTGAGGGGATGGAGAACGGCAGGATGACCATGCTCGTCTGCTACGAATTCCCCGAAAACACCACCTATACGCGTGAGATATTCAGCTTCCGCGATGGCAAGATCAGCGCCAGTGCCCAAGGCGCCATCGGCGAGACCTGTGAAGGCTTCTAAACAAAAGGCCGGTGCGAACACACCGGCCTCTTGAACGTGATGGAGCGGAAGAAAGGCTTTATTTGCCGTCGATCTGCGCACCCATGATCGCGATCGCCTGCTGGTAAACCGTGGCGGCATTCCAACCCTGAATCGCTGCGAAATTCGGTTCACCCTGCTGATAGCCGGCGCCCCGCTGCCAGCCATGACCAACCAGGAAATTTGCAGTGGATGCCAGGGCATCGGCCTTGGAGCGCACCATGTCGATGTGACCGCTGCTATCACCATCGACACCGTACTTCAGCACGTTGGCGGGCATGAACTGGGTCTGGCCGATTTCGCCGTGCAAAGCACCGCGCGCATCGGGTGCCAGATCACCGTGATCGATCAGCTTCAAAGCCGCATAAAGCTGCTGGCGGAAGTAGTCGCTGCGGCGGCAGTCATAGGCGAGCGTCGATACGGCGGACAGTGTGTGCTGGTCACCCATATAGGCGCCAAAGCCCGTTTCCATGCCCCAGATGGCAATGATCGGGCCGGCTGGCACGCCATAGCGCTTTTCGATGCTGGCAAAGAGCGCCGCATTCTGCGCCTTCTGCTTTTTGCCGCGCGACACGATCGTCTGACCGCCGCGAACCTGCAGGAACTTTTCGAGCGAGTACTTGAAGCTCTTCTGATTGCGATCCAGCGCGATCGTCTTCGTGGAATAGGTCACGTTGTTGAGCGCGTTGAGGCCTTTGCTGCCGATCCCTTGCGACTGGGCTTCCTGCTTGAACTGCTGAACCCATGCCGGAAATCCGGCGGAGTTGTTGCCGCACTGGGCGGCGGCCTGCGCCGCACCCGCAGTCAGAAAAACCGCTGCGGCGACTCCTGCAAAAAACCTGGCTTTGGCAACAAATGCCATGGAAATCTCCTTAAAAGTTGAATCTTCTTTGAACCTATCTGCCATTTTTCTGATCCGCTGTCATCTGGCAGAATCCGGCGACATTTGGCGAAACCGCGCCAATTCCGTTTATTTTGACCCGGTTTCGGGCTTTTGGCGCTTCTTGAAGGCATTTTGAAGACAGTGAGCAAGTCCGGAAACGCCAGACTTGTCACAACCTAGAATTGCTACATACAACCTGATTCGGCGGCCGGCTTTAGACGTATTGATAAGCAGCATCGCTCCGCCTTCATTGTAAAATGGCTGCAATTTTCCGGCCCAGCCATTTGCATTTTTGTATATACATTAATTACTGAGAGGAACGTCCATGCGCGTTATTTCGCTGCGCAGAGCGTCCCGGAAGGAGGCAAATGATTATGCCCGATAAGAAACAGGATACATCAAGCACTCACATTGCTTTCGATCCGAAAACTGGATTGGTAACAATGACCGTTTCACATCGGACTTATAAGCCGAAGACCCGTGAAGAAGCCATCGCAGCGGCAAAAGCCCGGAATTAGGTAGCAAAAACCACCAGATTTAAAATCCTGCATGCAGTAGCCTTGATCGAGAAGATCCGGAGATATTTCTTCGTGAGAAAGCATACGACACACAGTGAAGGACGCTCGATCCAGGTAACCGAGTTATTGATTTGATTGACAGCGTCGCAGACATAAATTGAGCGTTCGGTTCACAGAATCCGTACGTCGCATCTACGAGGCGAGGTCGCAATTCAAAGCGCTCGGCCGTGCTATTTTTGCCTACTCTTCATGTCGCCGAAAACCTTCTTGATGTCAGCCATTTGTTCATCCGCCAATTTGTCGACTCCCTCGGAGATGAATCTGGTAATATCCAGATTGAGCTTTTCCGTGAATCTGATACCGGATTCCTTGAAGGCATCTTGGCCACAATCGGCGTTGAGGGCTGCCACCGAACTGTAGGCAGGGCCGATAGATTCAACATAAGAAGCAGTGGCAACGGTGACATCAGCCCGCCTGCTTACCAAATCGATGTTCATCTTTCCGATCCTGCTGGAATAACGTGCCGATGCCATGAGTTGGGTTGCCCTATCCAAGGAAAACTTCGCCCGTTTATATTCCTTGATCGCGCTCTCAAGCCTCTTGATGAGGTCGCTGCAAACAGGCGCAACCGTCGGCGCGCTCGGATCAGTGTTTTGAGCCAGCGCGCTCGACAACGTTGAAACAAGCGCCATCGTCAAAACGACGGCAGGGCTGAGTTTCCTCATTCAACCTTTCCTTAGCTGCGCAAGCAATCCATATGATAGCATCATTCATCCGGAACCCAAGATGGGTGATGTCAGGCAAGCTTTACGCCTGTCCACTTGTTCATTGGAGAGATGTTCAACGGAGGAAGAACTGTTCGCTACAGGTAGGCACGGAAGAACTCGAACTCGGCTAGAGTAACCAAAGTTTTTCTTAATACCGATTTTCTCGAAGCTGGAAGATCGACTGCAAGGATGTCGAACGCAGGCATGGGTCTACCAACTCGGAACGTTCGGAACGGCCCGCAAGGAACTAAAAGCTTTGGTTTCGAACCCTTGAGAAGAGACTCAGGAGTTAATAACGAACGGGCTATTCCTAGCTATATCAGGCGGTTAATAGGCCATTGGTGGTCTTTGCTACCCAATTCAGCAAAAGCCTGTGCCGAGTCTATCACTCCCGAAGAAGATGCCGCGCTGACCAAGGCTGCGCTGGCGGACCCGGATACGGTGCTCATTACCGAATTGAGCAGGCGCAAGCCCGGCAGGCCGGTCGCGGATATCACCAAGACACCGGTTTCCATCCGTCTCAGCCCCGATGTGCTCGATTATTTCCGTTCCGGCGGCCCTGGCTGGCAGAGCCGCATCGACGATGCCCTGCGTGAAGCCGCAGGATTGAAAAAGCGCGCCTAATGCCCTTGTCTTGACTTTGAGCCGCATTTCCTGTTTAAGCCGCCCATCAATCCGCGACGAGTTCCAAACTCCGAGCAGCCGACCGGGACCCCGCAAGGGTTCGACGATCCCGGAGGTCAACACCCGACAGCGCGATGCGCCCTCGGGTGCAATTTTGCTTTGAGCCACATTTTAACTATGGGCTTTGGCGCGGAGGATGCTTACCTCTCGGGGAAACGGTTCCCGGAAGGATAAAGGAAAACGGATGTTTGAGAGCTTACAGGAACGACTAGGTTCGATTTTGAATGGCCTGACCGGCCGTGGCGCGTTGTCGGATGCCGACGTCGCGGCGGCTTTGCGCGAAGTGCGCCGGGCCCTCATCGAAGCTGACGTTGCCCTCGATGTTGTTCGCTCATTCACGGACAAGGTTCGCGCCAAGGCGGTTGGTGCCGAAGTCCTGAAAAGTATCAAGCCGGGCCAGATGGTCGTCAAGATCGTCCATGACGAACTCGTCGACATGCTCGGCGCCGAAGGCGTCACCATCGATCTGAATGCCCCGGCGCCCGTCGTCATCATGATGGTCGGCCTGCAGGGCTCCGGTAAAACCACAACCACCGGCAAGATCGGCAAGCGCCTGACCGAACGGTCGAAGAAAAAGGTGCTGCTGGCGTCGCTCGACACGCGCCGTCCGGCCGCCCAGGAACAGTTGCGCCAGCTCGGCGTGCAGACCGGCGTCGACACGCTGCCGATCATCGCCGGCCAGACACCGGTCGAGATCGCCGCACGCGCCGTGCAGGCTGCCAAGCTCGGCGGCCATGACGTCGTCATTCTCGATACTGCGGGCCGCACGCATATTGACGAGCCTCTGATGGTCGAAATGGCCGACATCAGGAAAAAGGCCAATCCGCACGAAATCCTGCTCGTCGCCGATGCGCTGACCGGTCAGGACGCCGTCAACCTCGCCCGCTCCTTTGACGAGCGCGTCGGCATCACCGGTCTCGTCCTGACACGCATGGACGGCGACGGCCGCGGCGGTGCCGCGCTTTCGATGCGCGCCGTCACCGGCAAGCCGATCAAGCTGATCGCCACCGGCGAAAAGATGGATGCGCTGGAGGAATTCTACCCCCGCCGTATCGCCGACCGCATTCTCGGCATGGGCGACATCGTTTCGCTGGTCGAGAAGGCAGCCGAAAACATCGACGCGGAAAAAGCCGCGGCGATGGCCAAGAAGATGCAGTCCGGCAAGTTCGATCTTAACGATCTGGCAGACCAGATCGGCCAGATGCAGAAGCTTGGCGGCATGGGCGGTATCATGGGTATGATGCCCGGCATGGGCAAGATGAAGGATCAGATGGCAGCAGCCGGCCTCGATGATTCCATCTTCAAGCGCCAGCTCGCGATCATTTCCTCCATGACTGCGGCCGAGCGCACCAATCCGGATTTGCTCAAACATTCGCGCAAGCAGCGCATCGCCAAGGGCTCCGGCACCAATGCCGCTGACATCAACAAGCTTCTCAAAATGCACCGCCAGATGGCGGATATGATGAAGGCGATGGGCGGCAAGGGCAAAGGCGGCATCATGAAACAGATGATGGGCGGCCTTGGTGCCAAGATGGGTCTCGGCGGCATGGGTGGTATGGGCGGCATGCCTGACCTCTCGAAGATGGATCCGAAACAGCTTGAGGCCTTGCAGAAGCAGGCGGAAGCCGCAGGCTTCGGCAAGGGTGGTGGTCTTCCCGGTCTTCCGGGTGGCCTCGGTGGTGGTTTGGGCGGCGGCCTCCCGCGCTTGCCCGGCCTTGGTGGCGGGCTTCCCGGCCTGCCGAAGAAGAAGGGATAATCATGACGTCTTCCTCTCTGCCAAAAGAATTGCTCGAACTGCGTGCCTCCATCGACAATATCGATGCGGCGCTGATCCACATGCTGGCGGAACGTTTCCGCTGCACCAAAGCCGTGGGTGTGCTGAAGGCCAAAAACGGTCTCGCAGCCGCTGATCCCGCGCGCGAAAAACAACAGGTCGAACGTCTGCGCGCCCTCGCCCAGTCGGCCGACCTCGACCCGGATTTTGCCGAGAAGTTTCTCAACTTCATCGTCAAGGAAGTGATCAGACATCACGAAACAACTGCGGCCAAAGAAAACGCCGCGAACTAACCAACAGGAGAATACCCCATGTCACTGAAAATCCGCCTGGCACGTGCCGGCTCCAAGAAGCGCCCTTACTACCACATCGTCATTGCTGACGTTCGTGCCCCACGCGATGGCCGCTTCATCGAAACGGTTGGCGCATGGAACCCGATGCTTCCCAAGGACGGCGATCGCGTCAAGCTCGACGCTGACCGCATCCAGCATTGGATCGGCCACGGCGCGCAGCCAACCGACCGCGTTCTGCGCTTCCTCGATCAGGCTGGCATTGCCAAGCGCGACACGCGCAGCAACCCTGAAAAGGGTCTTCCGGGCAAGAAGGCTCAGGAACGCGTTGCCATGGCCAAGCAGGCCGAAGAAGACGCGAAGGCAAAGATTGCCGCTGAAGCTGAAGCTGCAA
This sequence comes from Phyllobacterium sp. T2-21, assembly GCF_055378485.1. Taxonomy (NCBI): domain Bacteria; kingdom Pseudomonadati; phylum Pseudomonadota; class Alphaproteobacteria; order Hyphomicrobiales; family Phyllobacteriaceae; genus Phyllobacterium; species Phyllobacterium sp. T2-21. The sequence continues at coordinate 360,023 of NZ_AP027912.1, forward strand.
AGGCCGCTGAAGAAGCCGCCAAGGCCGCTGCCGAAGCACCGGCTGAAGAAGTTGCTGCCAGCGAGTAAGCTTTACTGCATCGCCGAGACTGCAAAACGGGTGGCTCACGGCCGCCCGTTTTTGTTTTTGCTCTTGCAAATAAAGAACACGACTTTAAAAAACAGCGAGCGCCCGATACATCATTTACTCACCTCTTTGCCGTTTAACGGCAATCATCTCTCACGCATCACAACAAGCCACCACAGGGTGCTTGGATCAAGTATCACGCGGGTACATTCATGACCGTATATTCGATTTGGCCAACATTCGTGTGCCTCGCCCTACTGATGCTTTTGACATATCTTCCGGGCTTTGATCGGGCCGGCTTCAAATCGACGGCGGTTCGTGTGAATGCCATTGACGGTGTCCGCGGGTTTCTCGCGCTGGGAGTGGCGATCCACCATTCCGTAATTTACTATCAGTTCATCCGGTCGGGTGTATGGCAGGTTCCTCCCTCACGATTCTACACGCTTATCGGACAGGTCAGTGTTGCATGTTTTTTCATGATAACCGGCTATTTATTCTGGGCGAAAATTGTCCGCTCAAAGGGACGCCTGGACTTTGCCGAGCTGATGAAGGGCAGATTTTTCAGACTTGCGCCCGTTTATTGCCTGGCAGTTTCTCTCGCTGTCGCAATTATCTTTTGGAAGTCCGGCGGCGTCCTGAAGATACCGCTGTCGCAATACCTTCTTCAGATCATCCAAAACATGGCCATCGGAATCTTTCCGTTCACCGGGATGAACAATGAGCCAAGTTCAGCAACAATTTTGGCAGGCGTTACGTGGACGCTGCAATATGAATGGCAGTTCTATTTTGCTTTGCCTGCTCTAGCCATCTTCTCCAGACAGGCGCACACCCACCTGCCTTTTGCGATCGTGACATTGTTGACGGCACTGGTTCTCGTTCTCATGAGCGGCAGTTCAACCCTGGTCTTTTACGTTTTCTTTGCCTGTGGAATGGTCAGCGCTTCGCTTGAGGTCTCCGGTTATCTGCTCAAATTGCCAAAGTTTGTCTTATCCGTCCTGTGCACCGTATGCCTGATTGCCATTATATTGCTTTACGGCAGCGCTTACCGGCCGGAGGTAGCGTTGCTTCTCGGCCTCGCATTTTATTTTCTGATCAGCGGCGCGGATTTATTCGGATTCCTCATTGCAAAGCCTTGCATCAGGCTCGGCGAAATCAGCTATGCGGTTTACATGATGCAGGGGCTGGTTCTGTATGCGCTGTTTGCCGTCCAGCCCTTCCGCGATTTTGCGATGGCGTCTGACCTCAACTTTTGGATTGCCATCCTCGGTGTTCTTGTCAGCCTGGTACTTTGGGCCCTGGCCGTTCATTTGTTTGTCGAACGCCCCGGCGTAGAATTGGGACGAGGAGAACACGAAGGGCATCACAATCCCGCATCCGCGCCCGTCTAAATCCTGACGAAGGCCGGTCTTCGATCATTCTATCCCGGGGTTGACGTCAGCCCCTCCCAGGCTGCCATAGCCGCATGTGCGGTTTTCACCAGCTGATCCAGCGTTGCCCCGTCGCGAGCGGTGATCGACATCCCATGCTGTACGGTGGCGTAGAACTCGGCGATCTGCTGCAGATCGGCCTTTGCGGAAAGCTCACCGTCGCGCACCCCGCGTTCCAACCGCTCGCGCAAAAGCATCACATTCTCGAGGCGGCGCTCGCGCAAGAGAGAACACGGTGTGTCCGCACCCTCCTCACCGTGCAACGCTCCCAACACGACCATGCATCCATGCGGCTGGCCGGGATGCGTGTGGGAAATTGCGGTTTGCTTGAGAAAATCGGCAATACCTTCCTTTGCCGTCGCCGCTGTCGGCAAAGCGTTCTTGATACGCCGCCCCACCTGATCCGTGTAAAGTTCCACCGCCGCCCTGAACAGGCCAGCCTTGCTGCCGAAAGCCGCGTAAAGGCTTGGTGCATTGATCTGCATGGCCTCCGTCAGATCACTCATGGAAGCGCTGTCATAGCCTTTCTGCCAGAAAACACGCATCGCGCGTTCCAGTGCGGCATCACGGTCAAAGGCGCGGGGCCGGCCCTTCGGCAACATGGCAATCTCCTTTTGTAACAATCAATACATAAATCGCTTGACGCTTCGGTGCAAGAGTGGCAGTTATTTATGTATCAATCATTACATAAAGGAAAATCGATGCCTCGCCTCTCTCCTAAAGTTGCTTTCATCACCGGCGGAAGCCGCGGTATCGGCGCAGCCATTGCCCTTAAACTGGCCGAAGACGGTGCCGATATCGCCATCACCTACACCAGCGCCCCGGACAAGGCGGATGCGACGGTCAAGGCCATCGAGACGCTTGGACGCCGGGCAATCGCCATCAAGGCGGACAATCTCGATGCGAAGGCTGTCGGGAGTGCGGTGCATGAAGCCCACGCCAGACTTGGGCGGCTGGACATTCTTGTGAACAGCGCCGGGGTCTATACGATGGACACCGTCGATAAACTGGAACTGGAAGAGTTCGACCGGGTAATGTCGATTCATGTCCGCGCGAGTTTTGTGGCGGCAAAGGCAGCTGCAGCATTCATGCCTGCTGGCGGACGCATCATCAGCATCGGCAGCAACCTGGCGGAAATCGTTCCCTTCCCGGGCCTGATTGCCTATTCGACCAGCAAGGCTGCTCTGATCGGCCTGACCAAGGCACTGGCGCGCGATCTCGGGCCGCGGGAGATTACCGCCAACATCGTCCATCCCGGCTCGACGGATACCGATATGAATCCTGCCGATGGCGATCATGCCGAAGGCCAGCGCGCCCGTATGGCCATTCCGCGCTTCGGCGAAGCCAGGGACATCGCTGGTCTGGTGGCATTTCTTGCCGGTGAGGAAGGCCGTTTCATCAACGGCACGTCGCTGACGATCGACGGCGGCGCCAACACGTGATCGACGGGACCGGCCCCGGCCTTATTGCCTGGGCCGTTCTTACTGCTCGCCCTTGCGCACCAGGCGGCCTTCTTCGGCCTTGTGGAAGAATTGCGAACACACCAGCCAGCCCTTCAGCGGCCGCAGCAGGATAAGGCTGCCGAACAGGGTCAGGGGCAGTGTGGTGAACAGATGCACCCAGATTGAGACTTCGTAGGTCGTCTGCAGCCAGAGCGCGAACAGCATGGCTGGAACAGCCACGATGGTCATGGCAAAGAACGCCGGACCGTCTGCCGGATCGGCAAAGGCATAGTCGAGTCCGCAAACCTCGCAGGAGGGAGCAAGCTTGAGAAATCCGTGGAACAGCCGCCCCTGTTGACATTGCGGACAGCGGCCGAGAATACCGGTCTTCATCGGATTGTCGGTCGGGTGGTAATGGCCTGTCTGTGACATGGCTGATGCCTTTCGAGTGAAGCCTTATTGTATGCTATTTTTTATAAATATACATACAATCAGCATACTATCTGAAAGAAATATACGGATTGTATGCGAATAAACAAGCATGACGCTTTGTCACACGGAAGATTTGTCCTTGTTCTAATGACAGATCATGGGTAATTGTATGGCTCAAGCCCATACAAAGAGTCCATCATGACCACCTGGAAACCCCGTATCGCCGCCAGTTCCCGCTACAAGCATCAGGGGATTGTCGATGCGCTGGTCGCAGACATTGGTTCCGGCATTCTCAAACCCGGCGATGCGCTGCCGCCGCAGCGCGCGATTGCAAAAGAGCTTGGCATCGATCTGACCACTGTCACACGGGCAATGACCGAAGCGCGCCGCCTAGACCTCATTGAAGCGAAAGTCGGGTCAGGCACGATCATAAAGGGTGCCCTGACACCGCCGGTCCAGGGCATGGCGTCGCTTCTGACGGATCTCGACCTCACCATGATCATTCCGCCGCAGCCCCCGGAAGCGGATCTCCACAGTCACTTGATCCACGGTATCAATCATCTACTCAACGGCGCTTCAAGCCATTTTCTCAGCTACCAGGAAAGCACCGGGACGGAAGCGGCGCGGGCCGCCGGGACCAAATGGCTGGCGCCGCGTTTCGGCGCAGCCCCGGCGGTCGACAGGCTGCTGGTCGCAGGCGGAGCCCAAAGCGCACTCTTTGCCATTTGCAGTCTTCTGGCCGGGCGTGGCTCCATCTGCGCAGGAACCCTCACCTATCCCGGCCTGAAATCCGTGTGTTCGGCGCTCAATATTCCCCTGCACCCGCTCGCCATGGACAGGAACGGTATCATTCCCGATGTGTTCGAGAGTTGCTGCAGAACCCTGAAGCCGAAAGCGATCTACCTCTGCCCGTCCATCGACAATCCGACGACAGTGACAATGCCGCTTTCACGCCGGCAGATAATCGTCAGCATTGCCCAGCGCAATGACGTGATGATCATCGAGGATGACCCTTATGCGGAACTTCTCGACGCATCGCTGCCGGCCATCGCCTCGATAGCGCCCGACATCACCTGGCACATCGCCACGCTGTCGAAATGTGTCACGCCGGCGTTGCGTGTCGCCTATGTGGTCTGCCCTTCCGCGCTGGATGTGCTGAAACTCGCGTCCAGCCTGCGCGCCAGCAACCCCACCGCATCGCCGCTGCTGATGGCCATCGCCACCGCCTGGATCAACGACGGCAGCCTTTACGGGATCGCCGCGGCCATTCGTGAGGAAAGCAGCGCCCGGCAGGCAATCGCACGGAAAGTGCTGAAGGACTGGCATTTTGCCGCCCATCCCGCCGGGCATCACCTGTGGCTCGATGTGCCGGTTCAGTGGAGTGCCGCGGAATTCTCCGCATTGGCCCGCCGGTCCGGCATTGGCATCGTCCCCGCTTCGGCCTTCAGCATAGCACCCACCCACCCCGAAGCGGTGCGGTTGTCACTGGGTGCGGCGCCGAACAGGCCGAGGCTGGAGCAGGCACTGGTCCTGCTCGACCGGCTGCTGCACGAGCCGCGTTTCGCAACCGGAATCCTTGTTTAAAGAAAGCTTCCCTGCGCCGTGATCGGGTGAAACACCGGTTGTCCGGATGTCTGGGCCGCAATCCGATGTTCGAGATCGAGAAGGAAACGTTTGCGCGGCTGGCCGCCGCCATAGCCGGTCAGCGATCCGTCCGCGCCAATGATCCGGTGACAGGGAACGACAACGGCGATGCGGTTCTGCCCGTTCGCTCCTCCCACAGCCCGGCTCGAATTCGGCCTGCCAAGCGCCTGCGCCATGCCGCCATAGGTCCGCGTTTCGCCGTAGGGAATGGCGAGAAGCATCGACCATATCGTACGCTGAAACGGTGTGGCAGGCAGAAACAGCGGCGTCTCGAACCGCGTGACCACGCCGTTGAAATAGGCGGTCATTTCCCTGTCGATCTGATCGAGATAGCGATGCTCGCCCGGTATGATCGTGTAGCGATAGCGCTGCTCCAGCTCGTTGAGCTCCGCGGGCAGCGCCGGCCGGTCGGCGAATTCCAGCAGAGACAGCCCCTCGTCATTCGCCGTGGCGATCATGGGGCCGATGGGTGTCTGTATATGCCTGTAGCGCAGGGTCTTTGTCACGATCCTCTCCCGACTCACCCGCGTGATTTTATCCGCCCGCGACTTGACCGCCACCCGTTTCTTGCCGAGCGCCGTCACCGACGATGCTGACCTTGGCTCCGGCCCGGCCAAGCGCTTGCAGAATATCGGCAGGAGGGGATGAATCCGTCACCAACTCGTCGAAACCGGTGAAATCGCAGACCTGAACAAGACCATGCCGGCCGAACTTGGAAGCGTCGGTTACCACAACCGAACGTCCGCCGCGCGACAGGACCATGCGCGCGAACTCGGCCTCTTCCAGATTATAGTCCATCAACCCGTGCGTCGCGTCGATGGCGCCGATGGAGATGATCGCATGGGCAACGTTGAACCGGCTGACAAAGTCAATGGCAAAAGCACCGAACGCCGCTCCGTTGTCGCTGCGCAATTCGCCTCCCGCCATGAACACCTTGTTGCCGTTGACGGTCGCCAGCGTCCGGGCAATGTCGGATGAATTGGTCACGACTGTCAGGTTACGGTGGTGCAGGAGTTCGCGCGCCAGAAAGCTGGTGGTCGTCCCCGTATCGAGCATGATCGAATCTCCGCTGCGGATCGTGCCCGCCACATACCGGGCAATTGCCCGTTTGGCGCTGGCGTTCTCCCGCATGCGCCGCTCGAACGGTGCTTCCCCCAGATGCTGCGGCAATCCCACGGCGCCGTGGGTGCGCACGATCACCCCTTCATCCGTCAGGGGTTTGACGTCGCGCCGGATCGTTTCAAGCGAGACACCCAGTCTTTGTGCGAGATCCGCAATCGAGATTGTGCCCTCGTCCTGCAGCACTCTGGCAATCTCGCCACGCCGTTTGGAACTCATCAAACACCTCTTCAATCCCGCAATTTCACGCGCTTTCCGATATTAATACCACATAAATTCTATAAAACAGTCATAAAAACCACAAAATCTCACAAATCTGGATTGACAACGCCAGACATGCGGATGAGATTTGCTGCAGTGAGCGCCCAATCCGGGCCCTTGTTTTCTGGATTGCCCCATGCCGCAGACCCAGACCAGTGAAGCTCGAATTGCTGCCTTGCCGCTTTGGCATGGCAACATCCGCATATCGATGCTCAAGGGCGGGATCAGCAATGAGAGCTATGTCGTCGAGGATGACACCCGCAAATATGTGGTGCGCTTCGGCAAGGATTATCCCTTTCACCATGTCTTCCGCGACCGCGAAGCGATGACGGCAAAGGCGGCCCATCGCGCCGGTTTCGCGCCGGAACTGTTTCATGCGGATGACGGCATCATGGTATCGGCGTTTCTCGGGGCGAAAACCTACGATTCCCAGGACGTGCGCACCAACATTGTGGGTGTTGCAGAGCTGATCCGGCGGTTTCACACGGCAATGCCCGAGCATGTCACCGGCCCCGGCTTCATGTTCTGGGTGTTCCACGTGATCCGCGATTATGCTCGCACCCTGAAGGACGGCAGGAGCCGCATGGCCGGCCACCTGGACGGCTACCTCGCCATAGCCACGGAGATGGAGGCGGTACAGATGCCCTTGCCGATCATCTTCAGCCACAATGACCTTTTGCCCGCCAATATCCTCGGTGACGGCAAACGCCTCTGGCTGATTGACTTCGAATATGCCGGATTTTCCACGGCCATGTTCGATCTCGCCGGCATCGCTTCCAATGCGGGCCTGAGCGATGATGAATCGGACGTGCTTCTCACTGCCTATTTCGGGGCTGCGCCGGATTACGCGCTGAAACGCGCCCATGCCGCCATGCAATGCGCCTCGCTGCTGCGCGAGGCGATGTGGGCGATGGTATCGGAATTGTATCTCAACGCACCTGGCGTCGATTACGTCGCCTATACCCACGAAAATCTGGAGCGGCTGGATCAGGCGCTCGACCTGTTTCGAACCACCTATGGAAACAAATCATGACCCTGCCCAGTCACGCCCAGATCGTCGTCATCGGCGGCGGCATCATCGGCTGCTCCACCGCCTATCATCTCGCCAAAGATCACAAGGCCGATGTCGTTCTGCTCGAACAGGGGCAACTCACATCAGGCTCCACCTGGCACGCGGCGGGCCTGGTCGGTCAGTTGCGCTCCTCCGCATCGATCACGCGCGTCCTGAAATACTCCGTCGATCTCTATAAGCGTCTCGACGAAGAAACCGGTCTGGCAACGGGCTGGAAAATGACCGGCTGCCTGCGCCTTGCCACCAATCCGGACCGGTGGACCGAGTTCCGCCGGCTGGCGACGACCGCCGGCAGCTTCGGCATGGAGATGCACCTGCTTTCGCCTGGGGAGGTCAAGGCCATGTGGCCGTTGATGCGGGTCGACGATCTGGTGGGCGCAAGCTGGCTGCCGACAGACGGGCAGGCAAGCCCGTCCGACATCACCCAGTCGCTGGCGCGGGGCGCCCGCATGAACGGCGCGAAACTCATCGAAAACATCCGCGTGACCGGATTCGAGATGGACGGCGAGCGCATCGTCAAGGTCAAGACGGACCAGGGTGACATCGCCTGTGAAAAGGTCGTCAATTGTGCCGGCCAATGGGCACGCCAGGTCGGGGCGATGGCAGGGATCAATGTGCCGCTGCAGCCCGTCAAGCACCAGTACATCATCACGGAAAAGATCGATGGCCTGTCCTCAAACGCGCCGACAATCCGCGATCCCGATCGGCGCACCTATTTCAAGGAGGAGGTGGGTGGGCTGGTCATGGGCGGTTATGAGCCCAATCCGCAGGGCTGGGTGACCGGCGATGTGCCGGAGGACTGGCAGTTCCGGCTGTTCGACGACGATTTCGATCATTTCGAGCAGCATATGCTGCAGGCCATCGAACGCATTCCGGCGCTCGAAACCGTCGGCGTCAAACAGATGATCAATGGCCCTGAGAGTTTCACGCCGGACGGCAATTTCATCCTTGGCCGGGCTCCGGAATGCTCCAACATGTTTGTCGGCGCAGGCTTCAACGCCTTCGGCATCGCCTCGGGCGGCGGTGCCGGCTGGGTCCTCGCGCAATGGGTCATCGATGGCGAAGCGCCTCTCGATCTGTGGACCGTCGACATCAGGCGCTTTTCCAATCTGCATCGCGACCGTGAATGGGTCCGGGACCGCACGCTGGAGGCCTATGGCAAGCATTACACGATCGGCTTTCCGCACGAGGAATATACGTCCGGGCGGCCAGCCATCGTCTCGCCGCTCTACAAGCGCCTGCAGGAGCGTGGCGCGGTCTTTGGTTCAAAGCTAGGATGGGAGCGGCCCAACTGGTTTGCCCCGGCAGGAACAGAGCCCGTTGATGTCTATTCCATGGGCCGGCAGAACTGGTTTGACCAGGTCGGCAGGGAACATGCGCTGGTGCGTGAAAACGTCGGCATTTTCGACCAGTCGTCATTTGCCAAATATGAACTGACGGGCAAGGACGCGTTAAAGGCACTGGACTACATCTGCGCCAATGATGTCGCCAAGCCTGCCGGGCGCCTGACCTATACACAGCTTCTCAACACGCGCGGCGGCATTGAGTGCGATCTCACGGTCGCGCGGCTTGCCGAAGACAAGTTCTATATCGTCACCGGCACCGGTTTCCGCACCCATGACTTTGCCTGGATCAGGGAGCATATCGGCGAAGGGCTGGAGGCGCGTCTCACCGATATCACCGAGCATTTCGGCACGCTTTCCCTGATGGGGCCAAAGGCGCGGGATGTTCTCTCCCGTGTCACAGATACCGATGTCGGCAACAGCGCCTTCCCCTTCGGTCACGTCAGGGAAATCACCATTGCCGGAGCAACGGTCCGCGCCCTGCGTGTCACCTATGTCGGCGAACTCGGCTGGGAACTGCACATCCCGATTGCCGCGACCGGTGCCGTCTTCGATGCCCTGATGCAGGCCGGTGCCGATTTCGGTATCAAGCCGGTCGGATACCGGGCATTGGAATCCCTGCGGCTGGAAAAGGGTTACCGTGCCTGGGGTGCCGACATCACGCCCAATGACTCGCCTTTCGAGGCGGGACTGGGCTGGGCAGTCAAATTGCGCAAGGATACGGAATTTCTCGGCCGGAAGGCCAGCGAGACCATTCAGGCAGCACCACTCAAAAAGCGCTTCGTCGGCTTTACCGTCGCGAGCGAGGACGTGGTTCTCCTCGGGCGCGAAACAGTCCTGCGCAACGGCGAGGCGGTCGGGTACCTGACCAGCGGCGGCTTTGGCTATACGCTCGGCAAGCCCATCGGCTTCGGCTATGTGCGCCATGCCGAGGGTGTCACGGATGACTTTCTGACCGGGGGAACCTATGAACTTGTCGTCGCCAATGAGCGCTTTCCCGCCGCGATCCATCTCGAGCCGCTCTATGATCCGCGCAACGCAAAAGTGAAGGCGTGAAGCGTCCGGCGCCCCGTCAGACAAGCCCGCTGAAACAGTAGCAAATCAACGCCCTGCGGCATAATTTCCGGGGGGTTGACTTTCCCCGTAGAGGGGACCAAATGGCAGCACGCAGCTGATATATTTTCAGCCGCGTATCACCAAACCGGAGTCTATCTCTTATGCCCAGCGACGACAGTTACAGTCGATTGTTTGCGCCGTCATCGGCGATCGTGGCCTGATTTCAAGAGATCAGCTCGCCCCGATCAGCCATGACGGCGGATCGACGGAAAGGCGAGCTAAAATGAACGACCTTCGCTTAAACCAGGATGCAGCCAATGCTGATTTGGCAACGGCATCCAATGTGGCTGAACAGCTTGCGTCCATGCAGGCTGCTGATGCTGTCGAATTGCTCAATGAGCTCGATGTCGAGGATGCAGTCGGCATTCTGGCAGAAATGCCGCGGGATCACGCGGTTCTGATTCTGGATCAGCCGGAACTCCATTCGTCCGCCGAGATTATCACCGCGCTTCCCCCCGTCATTGCGCGGGAATTGCTCGATGCCATGTCGGCAGACCGCGTGACGGATATTTTCCAGCAGTTCGACGACGAAACCCGCATTCGTCTTGCCGCCAGCCTCGGCCAGGAAACCAAGGCAGCACTGCGCAAACTCCTGCATTATCCGCCCCATACGGCGGGCAGCCTGATGACGACGGAATTCGTCAGCGTTCCCGCCAACTGGAGCGTCGCTGCAACGCTTCAGCACATTCGTGAGGTGGAACGCTCGCGCGAAACGATCTACGCGATCTATGTGACCGATCCGAAGACCAAGGGTCTGCGGCGCGCCGTCGCCTTGCGCCGCCTGATCACCAGTGAACCGAACGACTCCATCATGAGCGTCGGCCGCGACGTGGCACCGGTCACGGTTGGCCCGCTCACCGATCAGGAAGACGTAGCCCGGCTGTTCCGCAAGCACGATCTGCTCGCCGTTCCCGTGGTGAATGACGACAATCACATCATCGGCATCGTAACCGTCGATGATGTGATCGACGCCATGACCCAGGAAATGACCGAGGATACCCTGAAATTCGGTGGTATGGAGGCGCTCAACAAGCCCTACATGCAGATCGGGTTCGTCCAGATGCTGCGCAAGCGCGCCGGCTGGCTCGGCGTGCTGTTTCTCAGCGAAATGCTGACGGCCAGCGCCATGCAGTATTTCGAGGGCGAACTGGAAAAGGCCGTGGTTCTCACCCTGTTCATTCCTTTGATCATGAGTTCGGGCGGCAATTCCGGCTCCCAGGCCACATCCCTGCTGATCCGTGCCTTGGCATTGCAGGAACTGCGTCTGAAGGATTGGTGGCGCGTTGCGCTGCGGGAACTGCCGACCGGCCTGGCGCTTGGGTCTTTCCTCGGCCTGATCGGCGTTATCCGCATCACCACATGGCAGATGGCCGGCCTTTACAATTACGGCCCGCACTGGATGCTGATTGCAGCGACCGTTGGCGCCGCCCTGATCGGCATCGTGACCTTCGGTTCGCTTGTCGGCTCCATGCTGCCCTTCATCCTGCAGAAGATCGGGTTCGACCCTGCCAGTGCCTCTGCACCCTTCGTGGCCACGCTGGTCGATGTGACCGGGCTGGTGATCTATTTCTCGATTGCGCTGGTCTTTCTTTCCGGCACCCTTCTTTGACCAATCGCGCGGCAAATTCCCGGATTTGCCGCGCGCGGGACCGCCCGAGAACCGTTACATCCGCATAGCTGTAATGCAGACAGCGGCCATCCAAACGCGCATCCCCCCTTTCGCATTTGCGAAAAAACATGTAAGGAGCGCGCAAATGCAAAGCGGCGCCAGCATGTGTGCGTCCTCAATCCTCCAAAAGAGAAACTCATGAAACTGCGCAACATCGCGATCATCGCACACGTTGACCATGGCAAAACCACGCTTGTCGACGAACTTCTGAAACAGTCCGGCAATTTCCGTGACAACCAGCGCGTTGCCGAACGCATGATGGATTCGAACGACATCGAAAAGGAACGCGGGATCACCATTCTCGCCAAGGCCACTTCGGTTGTCTGGAAGGACGCACGCATCAACATCGTCGATACGCCCGGCCACGCCGACTTCGGCGGCGAAGTCGAACGTATCCTCAGCATGGTGGACGGCGCGATCGTTCTCGTTGACGCTGCCGAAGGCCCGATGCCCCAGACCAAATTCGTGGTCGGCAAGGCTCTCAAGGTTGGCCTGCGCCCGATCGTTGCGATCAACAAGATCGACCGCCCGGATGCGCGTTACGAGGAAGTCGTCAACGAGGTCTTCGATCTCTTTGCCGCTCTGGATGCCACCGACGAACAGCTCGACTTCCCGATCCTCTACGGTTCAGGCCGCAATGGCTGGATGGCACGCAACCCGGAAGGTCCGCAGGACCAGGGTCTGTCCGCCCTCTTCGACATGGTTCTCGAACATGTGCCAGCGCCAACGGTCGGCGAAGGCCCGTTCAAGATGATCGGTACGATTCTCGAAGCCGATCCTTTCCTTGGCCGCATCATCACCGGCCGCATCCATTCCGGCACGGTCAAGTCGAACCAGCAGGTCAAGGTCCTGCACGGCGACGGCACCCAGCTTGAAACCGGCCGCATCTCCAAGATCCTCGCATTCCGCGGTCTTGAGCGCCAGCCGATCGACGAAGCCCATGCGGGCGACATCGTAGCCATTGCCGGTCTGCAGAAGGGCACGGTTGCCGATACATTCTGCGCGACGGAAGTCACCGAACCTCTGCATGCGCAGCCGATCGATCCGCCGACAGTGACCATGTCCTTCATCGTCAACGATTCTCCGCTGGCCGGCACCGAAGGCGACAAGGTCACCAGCCGCGTCATCCGCGACCGCCTCCTCAAGGAAGCTGAAGGCAATGTTGCGCTGAAGGTCGAGGAATCCGGCGACAAGGATTCGTTCTTCGTATCGGGCCGCGGCGAATTGCAGCTCGCCGTTCTCATCGAGAACATGCGCCGCGAAGGTTTCGAGCTTGGCGTATCGCGTCCGCGCGTCGTCATGCAGAAGGACGAGAACGGCAATATGCTCGAGCCCATCGAGGAAGTGCTGATCGACGTCGACGAGGAATATTCCGGCACGGTCGTGCAGAAGATGTCCGAGCGCAAGGCTGAAATGGTCGAACTGCGTCCATCCGGCGGCAATCGCGTCCGCATGGTTTTCTACGCGCCGACCCGCGGCCTCATCGGCTATCAGTCGGAACTTCTGACCGATACACGCGGTACGGCGATCATGAACCGCCTGTTCCGCGCCTACGAGCCCTTCAAGGGCGAAATCTCCGGCCGCAACAACGGCGTTCTGATCTCCAACGACCAGGGTGAATCCGTTGCCTTCGCCATGTGGAACCTTGAAGATCGCGGCCCGATGGTTATCGAAGCCGGCGTCAAGGTCTATGCCGGCATGATCATCGGCATCCACTCGCGCGACAACGACCTGGAAGTGAACGTGCTCAAGGGCAAGAAGCTCACCAACATCCGCGCTGCCGGCAAGGATGAAGCCGTCAAGCTGACACCGCCGATCCGCATGACGCTGGAACGCGCCCTGTCGTGGATTCAGGATGACGAATTGGTGGAAGTCACGCCGAAGTCCATCCGCCTGCGCAAGCTCTACCTCGATCCAAACGAACGCAAGCGTTTTGAAAAGAGCAACAAGACAGCTGGCGCCGCATAAGGCGAAGATGTGACAGCTTAACAATCGGAGAAAGCGGCGATTTTCGCCGCTTTTTCTTTTTGGTGCACGACACGAAAAATCGTTTTGAAAGCCAGTTGCGAAGTCCCAGTGCCCGGGTCTATGGTTAAGAAACCATGAACACCCATGTGACCGAGATCAGACGTGCAGAACTGGCCGATGCGGGCGCAATTTCCGCCGTGCATCTGGCTGCCTGGCAAGGTGCCTATACGGGTATCATTCCGCATCGTTCGCTCAATACCATGCTGCATCGCCGCGGTGCGGACTGGTGGGCAAGAGCCATTCGCCGCTCCACGCAAATTCTCGTCGCCGACATTGGCGGCGTTGTCGCCGGCTATGCCACGCTAGGCCCCAACCGGGCGCGGCAGCTGCCGCAGAAAGGCGAAGTCTACGAACTCTATATCCGTCCCGAGTATCAGGGACTGGGTCTTGGAACACGGCTCCTGGGCGCCTCGCGCCGCAGCCTCATCGATCAGGGGCTGAAGGGCATGGTCGTCTGGGCGCTTGAGGACAATGATCTTGCGGTCAGCTTCTATGCCAGCGCCGGCGGCAAGGACGTGGCCGAAGGCGTCGAATGTTTCGAAGGCAAGACACTGAAGAAAATCGCCTTCGTCTGGAATTGATCACCGGAAATGCTTCCCCCCACCCGCGAAGCGGCGGGTCCTCCCGTCATTTCGAAGTGCACTATTTGTTGTGCTGTCTGCCGCTTCGTGGCCTTGCCGGCGCTTATTTCGGTCAATTCAGCCTGCTCCCGCGTTTTCGGGACGTAGATATGCGATGCAATTCTTGCGCCAGGCCGTAAAAATCTTTACAGCACTCCCAAACCAACAAGGACTCTGAAAATATGCGCATTGATGCCATTTCGGTCGGCAATAATCCTCCTGAAGATGTCAACGTAATCATCGAGGTTCCAGTCGGCGGCCAGCCGATCAAATACGAACTCGACAAGGATTCCGGCGCCCTGTTTGTCGACCGGTTCCTGCACACCCCGATGACCTATCCCGGCAATTACGGTTTCGTGCCTCACACCCTGTCGGATGATGGCGATCCGATTGACGTTCTGATCTGCAACACCCGCGCCCTGATGCCCACGAGCGTGATCAACGTGCGCCCCATTGGTGTTCTGGTCATGGAAGACAACAAGGGCCAGGATGAAAAGATCATCGCCGTGCCGTCGCCGCACCTGACACTGCGTTACGAGAAGGTCCACAACTACACGGACCTGCCCGACATCACCCTGAAGCAGATCCAGCATTTCTTCGAACACTACAAGGATCTGGAACCCGGCAAGTGGGTGAAGATCGGTGACTGGGGCGATGAAGATGCGGCCCGCAAGCTGATCACCGAAGCCATCGAGCGTCACAACGCCAAGAAGGCCTGATTATTCCTCGGGCGATCCAAGTGCGGCCAGCTTCATTGCCAGCGCCTCGGGATCGCCCGAAATCTTTACCTGCTTCAGCCGCGATGTGGCGCCTGCGCCAATGGAAACATCCCGTGCTGCAATGCCAAGCCATTTTGCCAGCAGCTTTTCCAGCGCCGCATTGGCCTTTCCATCTTCCGGCACTGCCCGCACGCGCGCTTTCAGATGCGCTCTGCCATCATCCGTTGCTTCAACACCTTCCACCGC
This sequence comes from Phyllobacterium sp. T2-21, assembly GCF_055378485.1. Lineage (NCBI taxonomy): Bacteria > Pseudomonadati > Pseudomonadota > Alphaproteobacteria > Hyphomicrobiales > Phyllobacteriaceae > Phyllobacterium > Phyllobacterium sp. T2-21. The sequence goes on from NZ_AP027912.1 coordinate 375,227, forward strand.
GTCTTTGGCTGACTTTGGCGTCAACCGGACAAAGAGCGTGATGCCATCGCGGTCTTTGCGAAAGAAGCCCGCGCGCAAAGCCAAGGCGCTGACTTAAAGCAGCGCTGGCGCAATCGTCGTTGCGAGAAACCGCTGAAGGAAGAAAATGATCAGCAGGAGGATGATGGGCGAGATATCGATGCCGCCCAGATCAGGAATGAACCTGCGTATGGGGCGCAGCGCCGGTTCCGTCACGCGATACAGAAACTCACCAATCGAAGCGACAAAGTGATTGCTTGAATTGATCACGTTGAACGCATGGAGCCATGAGAAAATTGCGCTGGCGATGATGACGTAGGAATAGAGCGTTAGCGCCAGATTGATGGTTTCGAGAAGGGCGAGCATGGGTTTCTCCTGATAATCACGACATGTAGCGATTGGCGTGCTTTCGAGCAAGAGGCAGCAGCTCTCTTGGAGTTGCGTTTGATCTTGCGGTCCCAACCATGGCTGACGCGGGCAGCGTTGTTGTCCGGCAATCACCCGGAAGGTTCTTCCCGGCAAGGACTGAATTCTCAATCCCCCAAGCGTGATTTTGGGCCGGTTGATCCGGCCCATTTTTTCACCCTGCTCAAACGATATAATAATTCATATTTATTGATCCCCCTTCGGCCAGATTTGTTCTAGAAGAGGTTTCCAGATTCCGGAGCCTTTCATCGCAATGTCTCTCTCAGAAACGAATGCGGCGCATGATCGCTATGCCGCCTTTCGCCATTCATCCTTCACACGATACTGGCTGGCACGCTTCTTCGGCTCCTTTGCCATCCAGATCATCAGCGTGTCCGTCGGTTGGCAGATTTACGATCTGACACGCGATCCCTTTGATCTTGGCCTCGTCGGGCTCGTCCAGTTCGCCCCCTCACTGCTGCTGGTTCTCGTCACCGGTGCCGCCGCAGACCGGTTTGGCCGCCGCTTCATCATGGGGGTTGCACTGGGTGCGGAAGTGATCTGCGCCGCGCTGCTGTTGCTGCTGACCCTCACCCACACGTTCACCCCGCTCACAGTCTTTGCCATTCTCGCCGGCTTCGGCGTGGGGCGCGCTTTTCTTGGACCGGCTTCCGCCTCGCTGGTTGTCAATCTGGTGCCAACCGAAGTATTTTCGAACGCCGTATCATGGAACTCTTCCGCCTGGCAGATCGCCACGATTGTGGGCCCAGTGGCCGGCGGCCTGCTCTACGGCCTGTCGCCCGCCATCGCCTACGGCATCGCGACGGTCCTGCTCGCTGCCGCCACGATCTGCATTTTCTCCATCCCAAAACCCGCCCAGCATACGCTTACCGAGAAAAAATCGCTTCAGACGTTGCTGGCGGGCTTTCACTACATCTGGAAAGAGAAAGTTGTTCTCGGCGCGATTTCGCTCGATCTGTTTGCCGTCCTGCTCGGCGGCGCCGTAGCGCTCCTGCCGGTCTATGCCCGGGATATCCTGCAGCTCGGCCCCTGGGGACTCGGGATGCTGCGGGCCGCGCCGGGCATCGGCGCCATTCTGACTGCGCTCTGGCTGGCCGGCCATCCCATTCGCGACCATGCCGGCATGATCATGTTCCTGTTTGTCGCGCTGTTCGGCTTGCTCACCGTCATGTTCGGCGTATCGAACCTCGCATGGCTCTCCATCGCCCTGCTGGCCCTGATGGGCGCGGCTGACATGATCAGCGTCTATATCCGGGAAACCCTCCTGCAACTCTGGACCCCAGACCACGTCCGCGGCCGCGTCAATGCGGTCAACATGGTCTTTGTCGGCGCGTCGAATGAGCTGGGTGAGTTCCGCGCCGGTATCATGGCATCACTGATCGGCACGATCCCTGCCGTCGTCTTCGGCGGTGTCGGCACGATTGCCGTCGCGGGCCTTTGGGCTTACCGGTTCCCGCAATTGCGCAAGGCACGCAACCTGCAGGGCCGGACATAGACGGCCTAAGCCGGAACCGGCGCGCCGAAGATCGTGCCAAGGAAACGCTGGAGCCAGGCTTTCAGCACCGCGTCATAGACCAGCCGGCCTTCCAGATGCTGGCGGCCGTGCTGGGCATTGTTCATGGTGAAGCGTTCCGAGCCACGCACCACCCAGCGCTGCATCATGGCGCGGGTCAGTTCCGCGTGAAACTGCACCCCCCAGGCATTTTCGCCGTAGCGGAAAGCCTGGTTGTGGTAGGCCTTGGCCGTTGCCAGAAGCGTGGCGCTGCGCGGCAGGTCAAAGCCCTCGCGGTGAAAATGATACACCATGGGTGGCCAGTCCATCAGAGCCTTACCGGCCTCGGTGGCTTCGAGTTCATACCAGCCAATTTCCACCAGTCCTTCCGGATGCGGACCGACCGTGCCGCCAAGATGCTTGGCGAGCATCTGCGCACCAAGGCAAATGCCAAGAAAGGGCTTGTTTTCCGCGAGCGGCACGGACAGCCAGTCGGTTTCCCGGTCAACGAATTCATCGGGGTCGTTGGCGCTCATGGGGCCGCCAAAGATGACAGCGCCCGCATGCTCATCCAGCGTCTCGGGCAGCTCATCGCCAAGCGGCGGACGGCGGATATCGAGATCAAAGCCGGATTGCAGCAGCAACTGGCCGACGCGGCCGGGGCTTGAACGTTCCTGATGCAGTACCGTGAGGATTTTCGGGCGCTTCATTTGCCTGTTCTCCATCCAGTCTGTCTGGAACATGCTTCTGATCCTATTCCTCTTGCACCGCCTGCTTGGCGCGAAGGGCTGCCTTCTGCTTCATCGTGACCCGGTCACGGGACGAGACCCCGATCAGTTCCGCAACCCGCCAGACAACATTTTCTTCCAGCTCATGCGCGGATCCGTCGGCAAAAACCACGTCCCACATCAGTTCAATGAAGTGAATTCGCGCCGCTTCGTCAAGATTGCGTTTGAGCACGCTGGTAAAGCTGTAGAGATCGACGGCTTCCTGATCCGCCTGTTCACTGTCCTCAAGGAGACGCTTCAAGGCTTCGCCTTTGAGCCCGTAGGCTTCGGAAATCAGCTGTGACAGGCGCTTGCGTTCCACCTTGCGCCGCTCGCCATCCGCATCCATGACATGAAACATCAGCGCGGCCGCCGCAAGGCGCGGATCATTCCTGGAAAAATGGCCTTTCCCGCTTTCGCCTGAAGGCAAAGCTTTGAAGAAGGTGACAAGGCGGTCCAGCATCAATACAGATCTCTCAGCGTTGTTATCAATGAGCCGAATCAACTGATAGCTTGGCTGACACGGCCCTGCCATTGTGCATCTTGCCGCAAAGACCGCTATTGAAATTAATGTGTTAGGATCGACACACCGGAGCATTTCCGGCCACACCGACCGGAAAAAGCTCTAGAAAAGACGGAACTTCTTGTTGGGCCGGTCTTCCTCGTCGTCAGCCAGCACACCTGGGTCATCCGGCACCGGAATGACCAGTTTTTCTTCCTCACGCTGCATAGTAGCAGGTGCCGTTTCCGCCAGAGACGGCAGGACGGACGCAATGCGTTCATGGGCATGCGGCTCTTCCGGTCTTGCCGCCACGGGCTTCACCGCAGGCTCTGCGGGTACAATTTCCGCGTCCACAATATCGGCATCCGCTTCAACGACACGTGCCGCCGGTTTTTTTGCAGATACCACCACGGACTTCGCCGGGATCAAGGGCTCGGCGGGCTCGCGCCCGGGCGCAGACTGGGCGGGTTTGGCTGCCAGCGCACTGTCGAAATCATCGCGTGCATCGATTACCGTTCCCAATTGCTCGACGGGAACCTTCCACTCGAACGCATTCAGCTTGCCGGTGACCGGCGAAGCGGGAGCCCAGCGCTCCGAAACATAGCCGTCAGCGGTCCAGGCGGGATCGCGGGGCGCTTTGACGGCCCGTGACAGCCACTGGCGCACGCGGCCCTGATCGCCCGTCTGCGCCTCCTCGATATCGGCCAGCAGCAGATAGGCACTTTCGCGCGGCGCCGTGCGCAACACGGTCTCGGCGGCCTCGCGTGCTTCCTTCAATTCACCGGCAGCCAGCGCCGCATGGGCTATGGCCAGGTTCGATTCCGCATGGTGCGGATAGAGCGAAGCCAGATGACGGGCGCGTTTCAGACGATCGAACACGGAATCTCCCAGGCGCGCATGCACGTAGGTTTCCGCCACTTCCGGGTGTGGCTGCTTCTTCCACACATGCTCCAGAATTTTCGAACCCTTGCGCAGATCGGCCTGCTGGAACAGCACTTTTGCTGCGATAATGGCGGCCGGGATCAGATCGGGCGCAAGCTTGTTCGCCTCGATGGCAATGGGTTTCGACCCGACCGGATCACTTTCGAACGTATCGAGCGCCTTGGCGGTCAGAAGAACGGCACGTTCCCGCTTTGCCGTGTCCTTGTCGATCTGCTTGGTGGCTTTCTGGGTCTCCAGCAATTCCAGCGCACCATCCCAATCGCCATGGGCGGTTTTTTGGCCAAGGGCCGCCGTGGCGGCCCATTCGACGTTGGGTGCCAGAAGCGCTGCCTGTTCGGCATATTGCAGCGACGCATCCCGCGCACCAAGGCGTTGCGCTTCGAGATAAAGCCCGCGCAGGCCGAGCAGCTTGGTCTCCGGGTCATCCAGCATCGCCTGGAATTTCGCCCTGGCATCGTCCGAACGGCCTTCCAGCATGGCGGCCTGCGCGTCCAGAAGCTTGATCAGCGGCTCCTGATCGACGTTGAGGAGTTTTTCCGCCTGTTTGATCATGCGCCGGGCCGTTTGCCCGTCTCCCGCACCCGCTGCAATCAGACCTGTGGACAGGGATTGATAGCCGCGATCACGCTTGCGGGCCCGGAAATGGCGGCGCAGGGCATAAGGCGAGCCAACAACGCTCTTGATGATCCACCAGACCAGCATGACAGCGGCCACAAGCGCCACGATGGCGGACGCGGCCACCATGAGGCTGACCTTGTGCTGCATCCCGGCAAAGGTGACGACGAGATCACCCGGCCGGTCGGCGAGCCATGCAAAACCAAACCCCAGCACCAGAACGACGACAAGGAAGGACAGAACTTTGATCATGGTCATCTTCCCTTACTGCGCCGCAGCCGGCATCTTCATGCCGGTCAATGCATTGGAGAGCGACTTGGAAACGATCTCGCCTGCCTTTTGACGCGTGCGCATGGCATTGGCGAAATCGGTCGAGACGGCTTTGGCCGATTCGGGCAGCTTATCCCATTCGGCAATGGCCGCAGGCAGATCACCGCCATTGAGATGCGCCTCTATGCGTGCGGTGATGGCAGCAACGCCTTCACCCTCGACAAGGCCCACAGGACGCGATTCCACCAGTGCACTGGCGCTTGCCCATAGCCGGTCGACAATACCCGCATTGGGATCAACCGTTCGCGTCGTCGCAATGATTTTTGTCGCCACGTCGCCGAACTGGCTTGCCAGCATGCTGACGGTCGGAACGCCGGCCGAAGCGGCAGTACGCAGCCCCTCGGCATCAGCCGAGGCCGGCGCGACAGCAAGATATGTGTCGAGCTCCGCCGCAAAAGGCCCGCCCCGGTCGATCGCCGACTTCAGGCCGGTGGCGGCGATGGCCAGTGCCATGGTGTTCTGGCCGGCATTGTCCTGCACCTTCGTTTCCAGCGCATCGAGCCGCGTCTGCAAGGCTGCTGACGTCTGTGCCTCCCCCGCAAGTGCGCCGGCGGCTTGCTCTGCCTTCTGCTGACTGGCGGTCAGTTGCGTTTCGAGCGATGCGATACGCGCATCGATGGCACTGGTGTCAACAGAACTACCTGTGCCGGCAGCCTTGGTCTGGGCATCCGCCAGGGTTTGCTTCAAGGCTTTTACGTCGGCGGCAATGCCGGACACTTGACCCAGGGCCTGCTTGGCATTTTCCACGGCGCCGTTCAATGCAACCTGTGCACCTTCATCGAGACTGGGCTTCACCGGAGCGGCGGCGCGCAATTCGGCAATCTGTTGCTCCACAGTTGAAAGGTCGGCTTTGGGCGATGGCAATACGCCAGCCCATTGCAGCGCGGCCGCACCAAGCAATGCCACCACACCGCCGATGAGACCGGCCGTCAAACGTCCAAGCGGATCGCCCGTCTTGGGCGCAGCAGCAACGGATGCAGGAGCCGCTGGTGTTGACGCTTCGGCAGATGGCGGCCGGCCAAACGACGTGCCCTGTTGCAATGTCTCATCTGCCTTCGCTGTTTCGGCGCTGGCCGCAGAAGCCGCTTTTGCCGGCTCGTCTTTCGGCGGCTGTGGCTTGGCATCCATCGTCGGGCTGAAGCCGACCGGCTCCGGCTGCGGCACGTTCGTACTAGCCGGTGCACTTTTCACAATATCCGATGGCTCCAGTTCTATCGTCACAGGCTTCCGGGCTGACTTGGAATGACGGGGAACGGATGATTTGGCCATGGACACTCTCTTCAGAACAATTGGGTTGACTGAAACCCCAAGCTAGCAGGGAAGTTCCGCTTCGGAAACGTCATGCAGTGACGAATGCGGTTCACCTATCGTCCTGCGTCCCTCCCAGGAGGTCAAACAGTGCGTCTTCATCCGGCCTGCGGGCGATCCTGACCGACGGTTTGTTGAAGCCCTTGAGGTCATCGGCAATACGCTGCGACAGGCATAAAAAGAGCGTATTATCAAAGAGATGCGTCAATCCTGCGGCCTCGGCTAAAGTTGACAGGACGCCTGCACTCATGCGCGAATAGAGCAGACAGCAATCAATATTTCTTGAGCCGAGCGTTTTGGTCAAAAACTCAGTTGTATAACTGACTGAAATTGTGTCGTAGACCGATATCGAAGCGCAACGGAACCCTGCTTTCGCCACGGCGCGCTCAAAGCCCGGCGACCTGACGTGACCAGTCAGATAAAGCAGGGAGTCACTTGAACACAGCTCTTCAATGATCGTTTCCGCCAGCGATTCTCCATCGCCATCCCCCGTTGTCACCGTCTCAAAGCCACGGGCGCGTGCCGCATCCGCGGTTGCCTCACCCACGGTGAAACAGGGCAATTGGAGATACGGCGCAAGCAACGCTTCGCTGGCGTGGACCAGCGCATTGGCGCTTGTGGCGACAAACGCATTGAATGTGCCTTCAGGCGCTGCCGGGTTCAGGGGAACAATTTCCGTGAGCGGCAGCAGCATGGGCACGTAACCCTGCACGCGCAGCCGGTCGGCGGTTCTGGTCGCAGCTGGCAGGGGCCGTGTAACCAGAACAGTTTTTTCCATCAGAGCCAATCCGTAAAGAAATGCGCTCCAGCCTTTGCCCTGACGCGTGCGGCCGCATCCCGCCCGATGGCGGCTGCATCCGCCACATCGCCCTCGCCGGTCACTTCATGGGCTTCCGAACCATCCGGCAGCAGGATCATGCCGTGGAAGGTCAGGACGTTGCCGGAAATCGTCGCAAGACCCGCGATGGGTGTGCGGCAGGAACCATCGAGCGTGCCGAGGAACGCGCGTTCACAGGCCAGCGCCGTCGAGGTTGCAAAATGATTGAGCGGCGCGACCAGCGCGTCAATTCGCGCATCGCCGATTCGGGTTTCCAGCGTGATCGCCCCCTGTCCGGGTGCTGGTGGAAAGCTTGCCACATCCATCAGGGCGGTCGCGACATCGCCAAGACCAAGGCGGCGCAAACCCGCATAGGCCAGGAAAGTGGCATCCACATCACCATCGGCCAGCTTGCGCAGGCGCGTTTCCACATTGCCGCGAAAGTTCACAACCTTCAGATCCGGCCGCGATTTGAGAATCAAGGCCTGGCGCCGCAGCGAGGCAGAGCCGACAACCGCACCCAAAGGCAATTCCGCCAGCGTTTTCACGCTGCGGCCGATGAAGGCATCGCGCGGATCTTCGCGCTCCAGAAAAACCGAGAGATGCAGCCCCTCTGGCAGGAAAGTCGGCATATCCTTGGACGAATGCACGGCCAGATCAATGCGGCCATCCGCCAGCTGCTCTTCGATTTCAAGGGTGAACAGGCCCTTGCCGCCAACCTCCGACAGCGGACGATCCTGAATCCGGTCGCCGCTGGTTGAAATCACCACGATCTCGATGTCGTCTTCGCGCAGGCCATGGGCTTTAACCAGCCGATCACACGTCTCACGGGCTTGTGCGAGTGCAAGCGCACTCCCACGTGTACCGATCTTGAGCGTTTTTGTTTGCATTAGTCGCAGTCCGTGTTACGCGAGTTTGAATTATCCGGCCCTAACTAACGGGCTTTTGTGCAACGGGCAATGCGGCGAAGGATGTCAGGGTCATCGATGCGGGTTTTGGGCATAGAAACAAGCTGTGACGAAACGGCAGCTGCGGTCGTTGAGCGCGACCACAACGGTCACGGACGGATTCTCTCCAACGTGGTTCTGAGCCAGATTGACGACCATGCGCCCTATGGCGGCGTCGTGCCGGAGATTGCCGCGCGCGCTCACGTGGAAGTGCTCGACCGGCTGATCGGACAGGCGCTGCATGAAGCCCACATGACCCTGGATGAGGTTGATGCGGTGGCAGCAACCGCTGGTCCCGGCCTGATCGGCGGGCTGATCGTCGGCCTCATGACCGGCAAAGCCATTGCCATGGCCGCGCAAAAGCCGTTTTACGCCATCAATCATCTCGAAGGTCATGCCCTGACCCCCCGTCTGACCGACCAGATCGATTTTCCCTATCTGCTTCTCCTTGTTTCCGGCGGCCATACCCAGATGGTGCTGGTCAAGGGCCTCGGCGATTATGAACGGCTTGGCACGACCATTGACGATGCCCTCGGCGAAGCCTTTGACAAAACAGCAAAACTGCTTGGCTTGCCCTATCCCGGCGGTCCCGAAGTGGAAAAGGCGGCGCAATCCGGCGATTCCAGCCGCTTTTCCCTGCCAAGGCCGCTCAAGGGCGAGGAGCGGCTCGACTTCTCCTTCTCCGGCCTGAAGACGGCCGTGCGCCAACTGGCAACCACACTGGAACCGCTGTCGCAGACGGATGTGAACGATATCTGCGCCGCGTTTCAGGCTGCCGTTGCCGATACGCTGAATGACCGCGTATCGCGCTCGCTTGCCCGTTTCCGCGCCAGATTTCCTGATGTGAAGGAACCCGCGCTGGTCGTCGCCGGCGGTGTTGCCGCCAACAAGGTCCTGCGGACCTGCCTGCAGGACCTGTGCTCCGGCAACGGCTTCCGCTTCATTGCGCCGCCCATGGCGCTGTGCACCGATAATGCGGCGATGATCGCCTGGGCCGGGGTGGAGCGGGCTGGACATATGGCCGCCGATTCGCTCGATATCGCGCCGCGCTCACGCTGGCCGCTGGACATGCAATCCGCCCCCCTGATCGGTGCCGGGCGCCGGGGAGCCAAGGCATGAGTTCCAGACATCACATTGCAGTCCTCGGTGGGGGTGCCTGGGGCACGGCCCTTGGCGCCATGGCAGCGCAAAATGGACATGATGTGCGCCTTTACGCCCGCGACGCCGCCATCGTTCATTCCATCAACGCGCTTCATCGCAATGAAACCTACCTTCCGGGCATTGACCTGCCAGCGTCATTGACTGCCAGTACGGACGCAGCGAGCGTACTTTCGGGCAGCGATTTCATTCTTTGCGTCATTCCGGCGCAGGCCATGGCAGGCGCTCTCGAGGAGTTGAAGCCCCTGATCCCGAGGGCCGTGCCGCTGATCATCTGCGCCAAGGGTATTGATCGCAAACGCGGGCTGCTGATGTCCAGCCTGGTCGGGGAGATCATCCCGGATCAGCTGATCGCCGCTCTGTCCGGCCCCAGCTTTGCCAGCGACGTGGCAAGAGGCCTGCCAACCGCCGTAACCGTTGCTGCCGAAAGTCAGGCCGTGGCAGACCGCATTGCGCTGGCCCTTTCGGGTCCGACATTTCGCTGTTACTCGACGGACGACCTTGTCGGCGTCGAGATCGGCGGCTCCCTGAAAAACGTGCTTGCCATTGCCGCCGGTGCGGCCATTGGCCGGGGTTTTGGCGCCAGCGCGCAGGCGGCGCTTGTCACGCGCGGCTTTGTCGAATTGCGGCGGGTGGGTCATGCACTGGGTGCCCGGCCGGAGACGATCATGGGCCTGTCCGGCCTCGGCGATCTGCTGCTCTCCTGTTCGACCTCCCAGTCGCGCAACTATTCCTACGGCCTTGCCCTCGGCCGGGGCGATGACTTGACCGGCAGGCCGCTGGCGGAAGGCGTGGCGACGGCGGCTATTGCCGCGGAGCTGGTCGCCCGGCACTCTATCGAAGCTCCCATCATCGAAGCGGTTGCGCGCATTCTGGACCGCAGTATTACCATTGACGAGGCGGTCGAAGCTCTGCTTGCAAGACCACTGAAAAACGAAGATTAGAAATCTGATTGTCCGTATCGGAGAAACCGAATGCTCTACGCTCTACTTTGCAACGACAAGCCCGGCCATCTGCAGGTGCGTCTCGATACCCGCGCCGCGCATCTTGACTATCTCAATGGTCTTGGCGACCGCCTGAAATTCGCGGGGCCTTTCCTCGGGGACGATTCCAAGCCCAACGGCAGTCTGGTTGTGATCGAAGCTTCTGATGTCGCCGGTGCCCGGGAAATCGCCGCAAACGACCCCTATGCCAAGGCTGGTCTGTTTGCATCGGTCGATATCCGCCCATGGAATTGGGCTATCAAGAATCCAGACAGCAAATAGGTTCAAACATGGCATTCTGGCTTTTCAAATCCGAACCCGATGCATGGTCCTGGGAGAAACAGAAGGAAGCGGGCGCCAAGGGTACCGAATGGACCGGCGTGCGCAATTATCTCGCGCGCAACAATATGCGCGCCATGCAATTGGGCGATAAGGGTTTCTTCTATCATTCCAATGAAGGTCTCGAAGTCGTCGGCATCGTCGAAGTCTGCGCGCTGGTGCATCATGATTCGACCACGGACGATCCCCGCTGGGAGTGCGTTGACATCCGTGCGGTCAGGGACGTGCCCAAACCGGTGACGCTCAAGGACGTCAAGGCAAACCCCAAGCTGGAAAAAATGGCCCTCGTCACCTCGATGCGCCTTTCCGTGCAGCCGGTCACTCCGGACGAATGGGAGGAAGTCTGCCGTATGGCCGGGCTTGTTCCCGCGCCCCAATGATCGCCCGTCATGGATGAGCAGGCGCTTGATCCCAACAGCGAACGCTACCGGCGCTTTGTTCGGGCGAACACCACGCTGCAGGCGCCGCCGCATGTGCCGGAGATAAACCTGTATCTGGCCGATGAAGCCCATGATCTCTGGCACAAGACGGAAGAGGAACTGGCGACCATTGGCCTGCCGCCACCGTTCTGGGCATTTGCCTGGGCTGGCGGCCAGGGCGTTGCACGTTACGTTCTCGATCATCCCGATACGGTGAAGAACAGGACCGTTCTCGATTTCGCTTCCGGTTCCGGTCTTGTCGGCATCGCCGCTGCAATGGCCGGTGCGGCACGTGTCACCTCCTGCGACATCGACCCCTTTACCCGCCCGGCCATCCTTCTCAACGCCGATGCCAACCGCGTCGCGGTCGAAACCCTCATTCACGACCTGATCGATACGGACCATGATTGGGACGTCGTCCTGGCCGGCGACGTCTTCTATGAAAAGCCGCTGGCGGACCGGCTCGTCCCATGGTTCACGGCGCTCGCCGCGCGCGGGGCAACCGTGATTGTCGGCGATCCCGGCCGCTCATATTTCCCGAAAAACCTGCTGGAAGAACTGGCGGTCTATGCGGTGCCGGTCACGCGCATCCTCGAAGATTCAGAAGTGAAACGCACCACTGTCTGGCGATTCCACCGCTAGCAGGGCGCTAGCGCAAAACCCGGATAACCGTTTCCGGTGACAGAAATGGGAGCAACCGGTCCATATCCCGTCGATTCAGGGCGATGCAGCCTTCCGTATGGGTATAACCGGGCCGCGCCAGATGAAAGAAGATGGCACTGCCGCCGGAACGCCGCCTTGGCCTGATGTTCCAGTCCATGACGATGCAGACGTCATAGAGATCGTCCTTGCGCCACATGGTTTCATGGCTGGCGCCGTAGGGAATGCGTACCTTGCGATTGTAATTGCGGTCATCACCCACCTCGCACCAGCCGTCGGTGCGGCGCAATGCGTGCAAGTTGAGGCCAGTCGGCGCGATCACCCGTTTGTCGGGGCGTTTGAAACCATAGAGCAGCCGCATGCGCGCCAATGGCGTTCCCCCGTCGCCCTCGCGTTTGAAGGCGGTGATCCCGCCCTTTCCCAAGGCGCAATGCAAAACCATCTGGCCAGCGATCAATTGCCCCCGGCTGCGGTGGCCAGGTTTGCGGCGAACATCGATCATTTTCAACGCAGTGCGACTCATACTTGCCTCATAAAAAGCATTTTTATGTCAGACTGATGCGCCGCATAAGCAATATCAAGCCAGTCCTCTTTCTTTCCGGAACAATTCGACTTAAATTCCAACCACTTCTTTGCACGGGCGGGAAACCATATGACAGCACGCACCATTCTTATCGTCGATGATGATACTGATCTTCGCGCCATCCTGGTCGAGCAGCTGAGCCTCTATGAAGAGTTCCAGATCATCGAGGAAGACAATGCGACCAAGGGTATCCAGTCCGCGCGCAATGGCGTCGTCGATCTCCTGATCATGGATGTGGGCCTTCCCGACATGGACGGGCGGGAAGCGGTCAAGCTTCTGCGCAAAGGCGGGTTCAAGGCACCCGTGATCATGCTCACGGGCCACGACACTGATTCGGATACGATTCTCGGCCTCGAATCAGGCGCCAACGACTATGTCACCAAGCCATTCCGCTTTGCCGTGCTGCTGGCACGCATCCGCGCGCAATTGCGCCAGCATGAACAGAGCGAGGACGCGACCTTCGTTGTCGGCCCGTACACTTTCAAACCCGGCCAGAAAATGCTGATCGACGCCAAGGGCGGCAAGATCAGGCTGACGGAAAAAGAAGTCGCGATTATCAAGTATCTTTACCGTGCCGGCGGCAAGGTCATCACCCGTGATGTGCTGCTGGAAGAGGTCTGGGGCTACAATTCCGGCGTGACGACCCACACGCTGGAGACCCACGTCTACCGGTTGCGACAAAAAATCGAGCACGACCCGTCGAATTCAAGCATACTTGTTACCGAAAGCGGGGGATACAAACTCATTCCTTGATGCCGATCAGGTCAATCTAGGTATATGTCTGTTCTTACATGGCAATTGAAGATGATATTCGCATTCTGGAAACAGTGGGACTGTTCGGGACATTCACCCGCGACCAGTTGCGTCTGCTTGCCTTTGGGACAGAGCGCCTCGTCCTGAGGGAAGGCCGCGAACTCTACCGCGAAGGCCAGTCCGCCGATTGCGCCTATGTGATCGACCGGGGAACCATTTCGCTGTTCCGCGAAGGCCAGTCCGGGCGTGTCGTGCTCAAGAGTGTCGGCCCCGGCGCGGTTCTCGGCGAAATGGCGATCATTGCTCAGACCAAGCGCCTCACCAGCGCGATGGCGGACACGGAAACCGAAGTCATCCGGCTCAATCGCTCGCTGTTCCGGCGTATTCTTGAGGAGTACCCGGAAATTGCCGCCGCGCTCCATACCCAGATTTCCGCAGACCTGAGCGAAATGATCGCGGCAATCAGCCGATATGAGCATCTGTTCGGCAGCCAGTAACGGCCCAAGCGATCTTTAATCCAGATTGAACCGGGCAATGACCGGCACGTGATCGGATGGACGATCCCAGCCGCGCGCTTCGCGCAGGACGGTGATGCTGGCAAGATCATTTTCCAGATCCGGTGACCCCCAGATATGATCGAGACGGCGACCGCGATCAGCCGCAGCCCAATCAGCGGCGCGGTAGCTCCACCACGTATAGATCTTTTCGTGCGGCGGAATGTAATGGCGCATCAGATCGCTCCAGCCGCCGTTCTTGCGCAGGGCCTCGAAGGTTTCCGTCTCGATCGGCGTATGGCTCACAACTTTCAGCAGTTGCTTGTGCGACCACACGTCGGTTTCGAGCGGTGCAATATTCAGATCCCCGACGAGCAACGAGGCATGGCCATCGCCATAAGCGGCATTCATCGCCTTCATTTCTTCGAGAAAGCCGAGCTTGTGCGCGAATTTCGGATTGATGACCGGATCCGGTTCGTCACCGCCCGCAGGCACGTAGAAATTATGGATGCGAAGCCGCTTCGATCCGGCCGTGACAATCGTGCTCAGATGGCGGCAATCGGCAATGTTGCAGAAACCCACCCGCGCCGGGTCCGACAACGGCCGGCGCGAGAGCGTGGCAACGCCGTGATATCCCTTCTGGCCGCTGATCTCGATATGTTCATAGCCGGCCATATGGAAGGCCTCGCGCGGAAAGAGATCATCGGGACATTTCGTCTCCTGCAGACACAGAACGTCCGGCTGGTGATCCCGCAGGAATTGCAGGACCAGATCAAGACGCAGGCGCACGGAATTGATGTTCCAGGTGGCAACGGAGAAAGGCATGGGGGAGGAATCTCGCGATAGAATGGATTGACGCGAGACTAGACCATCTCTGCTGCGATTGAAAATCGAAAGGCCGCTCGTCCACACGCGATTGGTGCAACGATGCGGCCCTGGGAACGATGAATGGGTCAGCGCTTCATGGCGATGCGCGTGTAGTCAATTGTGAACATGTCCTTGGCGAACTTCACGTCCTTGCGGACATTGGTGATCATGACCGTCGTATCAAGGCCCTGCGCATCGGTGATCGTCCACTGGCGCAGTTCATAGGTCTTCGGATCGAACATCATCTTGATGGTCGAGTTGCCGAAGACAGATTTGTCGCCGAGGACGATCGTGGTCATGTCGGGCTCTTCCTTCACGGATTTCACCCGGTCGCCGGTCAGGTCGATCTGGTCGGCGAGGAGCAGCTTCAACGGTGTCTTCGACAGGGGATAGAGATCCCACGTGTCGAGCTTGCGGTTGTTGATCACGACGGATTCACCATCGGAAATGACACGGATCGGCGATGGCTTGTTGTAGGTGAAGCGAATCTTGCCCGGACGCTCGATATAGAACGTGCCTTCGGTTTGCTCACCGCGCGGACCGAACTGAACAAAGTCACCGGTCATCGTCTTCACGCTGGAAAACTGGTTGGCGATCTGCTGGGCGCCATTGATGGCGGCAGGTGCCGCCTGAGCGTTTGCCTGTCCGGAAATGCCAGTCGCGCCAAGAAGCAGCCCCATGCCAACCACGGAAGCCGCAGCACATGTCCGGGCAAAGGTGCCAATCGTGCGAAACGAAGCTTTGGTCGTTGTCATGGTGTTATGTCTCCTGTCTTATTCTCTTGCTGTATACCCGGTCAGTTTGACCTGACTATGGCCGAGAAACGGCGGGAAACCGCAACTTGTTCCTCAAATTCGTGACGCATCGGCGTACACACCGGTTACGTAACGCCAGATCATGCCGTTATGTAGTCATTCATTGCGCCCGTTACAGGACGCGCAGGCGAAAATGCTACGTAACGGCGCTTAAAAATCATCGTCCTGTGTCGGCACGAGAATGTCGCGCTTGCCCGCATGGTTGGCAGGGCCGACGATGCCCTCCTGCTCCATGCGCTCGATGATCGAGGCCGCCCTGTTGTAACCGATGCCGAGGCGGCGCTGGATGTAACTGGTGGACGCCTTCTTGTCGCGCAGCACCACGGCAACAGCCTGATCATAAGGATCATCCGAATCTTCAAGATTGGATGTCCCGGCCGGGCCACCGCCCATATCGTCTTCGTCGTCCTCTTCCGTGATCGCATCGAGATATTCGGGGACACCCTGCAGTTTCAGATGATTGACGATCTTTTCCACTTCGTCGTCACCGACAAACGGTCCGTGCACGCGCTGGATACGCCCGCCGCCCGCCATGTAGAGCATGTCACCCATGCCGAGCAGCTGTTCGCCGCCCTGCTCACCCAGAATGGTGCGCGAATCGATCTTGGAGGTGACCTGGAAGGAAATGCGGGTCGGAAAGTTCGCCTTGATCGTGCCGGTAATGACGTCGACCGACGGACGCTGTGTCGCCATGATCACGTGAATACCGGCAGCACGCGCCATTTGCGCCAGACGCTGGACAGCGCCTTCGATGTCCTTGCCGGCCACCATCATCAGATCGGCCATCTCGTCGATGATCACGACGATATAGGGCATGGGCTGCAGATCCAGCTCTTCCGTCTCGTAGACCGCCTCGCCCGTTGCCCGGTCGAAGCCGGTCTGCACGGTCCGGGCAATCCGCTCGCCCTTCTTCTGGGCCTGTTCAACCCGCTGGTTGAAGCCGTCGATGTTGCGCACGCCGACCTTGGACATCTTGCGGTAGCGGTCTTCCATCTCCTTGACGGTCCATTTCAGCGCTACGACGGCCTTCTTCGGATCGGTCACGACGGGCGTGAGCAGATGCGGAATGCCGTCATAGATCGACAGTTCCAGCATCTTCGGATCGATCATGATCAGGCGGCACTGTTCCGGGGTCATGCGGTAAAGCAGCGACAGGATCATGGTGTTGATGGCAACGGATTTACCAGAGCCGGTGGTACCCGCAACCAGCAGATGCGGCATCTTCGCCAGATCGGCGATGACCGCCTCGCCATTGATGGTCTTGCCCAGCGCCAGCGCCAGTTTGGTCTTGGTCTGCTCAAAATCCCGGCTGGCCAGCAATTCCCGCAGAAAGACCATTTCGCGGGTCTGGTTCGGCAGTTCGATACCGATGGCATTGCGGCCCGGCACGACGGCAACACGCGCTGCAATGGCACTCATCGAGCGGGCAATGTCATCGGCCAGCGTGATGACACGTGACGACTTGATGCCCGGAGCCGGTTCCAGCTCATACAGCGTTACGACGGGACCGGGACGTACATGGATGATTTCACCCCTGACGCCAAAATCTTCAAGCACGCCTTCCAGCAGCCGCGCATTCTGCTCAAGCGCTTCCTTCGAAAGGCTTGGGTTGCGGACCACGTTCTTCGGTTCGCTGAGGAAATGCAGCGGCGGCATTTCAAATTCGTCGGATTTGATCAGGGATGTCTGGGCTTCGCGCTGCACGCGCGCGCCGGTCCGGGGTGCCGGGGCTGGCGTGGCGATCCGCGCCTTGCCGGCGGGTATAGCTGTCGGGCGCGCGGGCGCGGCCTGCGGCGCCCAATCGTCCACCTCATCGTCTTCGCTGAAAGCGATCGGATCGTAGTCATCGGGTTCGTGACCGAAACCGTCATTGCCAATGTCGATTGACGGCGCCTCAATGCGTGGCGCTTCGTCATAAAAACCTGGCTCGCGGCGTGCCCCGTTCTGCCGCGCAACAGGGGCATCGGCGAAGAGATCGTCATCACTGTGCCGTGCCGCCGCACTGCGCGCACTGCTGTAAAGCCCGGCGCTGCGCCCGAACAGACGGCGGAAGAGCGCCTTGATGCTGAGGAACCAGTGGGTCAATGCGCCAAGCGCCAGCCAACGGCCGCCTTCGCTTTCCTCGTCATCCTCGTCCTCGTCGTCAAAGTCCTCTTCCTGCGCCACGTGACGGCCGGACTTCTTGGCGACGACCGGCTCGCTGTCGCGATAGGTCAGCCCGCTGGCAAAGCCGAACACCCACAGCGTCGGCAAAGCGAGAACGGCGACCAGGATCATGGCCAGACCGCCGCGCGGAAATGTTCCGGTGAAGATCGCCGGGATTTTGAGAACCATGTCACCAAAAACACCGCCTAGCCCGATGGGCATCGGCCAGCTTGCGGGGATGGTGAAGCAGCCGGCAATGGCCGCCGCCATCAACGATGCGCCGAACCAGGCAATCGCCCGCCGCGGCAAACGGTCGACGCCACGGCCGGTCAGCATCAGACCACCCCAGAATAGGGCCGGCATGAGCGCGACAACCGTCGAAAGGCCGAAGAACTGCATGCCGAGGTCGGCAAAGACCGCGCCGGCATAGCCAAGGGCATTGCGAACCGGATTGGAAGTGGCGTGGCTGAAGCTCGGATCGATCACGTTCCATGTCGCAAGGCTGCCAATGGCAAAGGCAACGAAACAAAACAGCGCCAATCCCCAGACAATCTGGATCTGTCTGCGGAAAAGGGTCGTCAACCCGTGCCGGTTTTCTTCGATCGCATAGGAGGCTGAATATCCTTGACGCATGAAATCTCGCCCTAAGTAAACGCACGCACGGCGGTCGTGAGTAACCGCAGATTCGATTCCCACGTTACGGCGCGGATGGTTAAGGGGGCATTAACCATGGCGAGCACGAGCGAAATTACATTGGCGGAGTTGCCATCCCGGCTTCGACAAGCTTGCCTGCCGCAACAAAAAGGGCCCGGAAAACCGGGCCCTTTTCAGTTCCTGTCAAAAGCCGTCCATTAATTGTGGTAGGCCGCTTCACCATGGGAGGTGAGGTCGAGACCGATGGATTCGGCTTCAGCGGTCGGACGCAGGCCAACGACGACATCGACGATCTTGTAGAGGATCAGCGAACCGATGCCGCTCCAGACCAGCGTGACGAGCACGGCCTTGATCTGCACGAACACCTGCGCGCCCATGGTGACGCCTTCCGCATAACCGACGCCGCCAAGCGCCGTGCTGGTGAAGAAGCCGGTGCCGATGGCGCCGATGATACCGCCGATACCATGCACGCCGAAGACATCAAGGCTGTCGTCATAGCCGAGCTTCGGCTTCACCACGGCCACCATGTAATAGCAGATGATGCTGGCAATGGCGCCAAGGAGGATGGCGCCAACCGGACCGATGGTTCCGGCAGCTGGCGTTACTGCAACCAGACCGGCAACAACGCCGGATGCGGCACCCAGCATCGAAGCCGTCTTGCGGGCGAGCGCTTCGATCACAACCCATGCAACAATCGCACCGGCCGTTGCCGTGAAGGTGTTGATCATCGCCAGCGTCGCAATGCCGTTGGCCTCGAGAGCCGAACCGGCGTTGAAGCCGAACCAGCCGACCCACAGGATCGAGGCACCGATCATGGTGAGCGGCATGGAGTGCGGCGCCATCATGTCACGGCCAAGACCGGCACGCTTGCCGATGACGAGAGCACCAACGAGACCAGCAATACCGGCATTGATGTGAACGACGGTGCCGCCGGCAAAATCAAGCGCGCCCCAGCCGTAGATCAGGCCATTGGAATCCCAAACCATATGGGCGATCGGGAAGTAGACGAACGTGACCCAGAGGATGACAAACAGGATCGTTGCCGAGAATTTGATGCGTTCGGCAAAAGCACCGATGATCAGTGCCGGCGTAATGGCGGCAAAGGTCATCTGGAAGCAGATGAACACATACTCGGGAATACCAACGCCTTTGGTAAAGGTTGCGGCAACCGAAGCCGGCGTCACGCCGGAAAGGAAGACCTTGCCGAGACCGCCCCAGTAAGGGCTGGTGCCGCCGCCGAAGGCGAAGGAGTAACCGTAGAAAACCCAGATGATCATGACGACAGCAGCAATGCCGGTGCACTGCATCAGGACGGAAAGCACGTTCTTGGCACGGACGAGACCGCCATAGAACAGGGCAAGGCCCGGAACGATCATGAACAGGACGAGGACGCTGGAGATCATCATCCAGGCGGTATCCCCTTTGTTGACAGTCGGCGCAGCGGCTGCGGCGGCATCCGCTACCGCAGGCGCCGCTTCCTGAGCGAGTGCGGCCAGCGAACCGAATGCGGTCAGCGCCAGCGAACCCAGAAGGGTACTGCGCACCGCGGATGTCAGACTGGTTGGAATTTTCATTATTTTCTCCTTAAACCCCAAATGACTCAAAGCGCATCGGTGTCAGTTTCGCCCGTACGGATACGGACGGCCTGATCAATGCTGAGAACGAAAATCTTCCCGTCACCGATCTGGCCGGTTTTGGCGGCCGTGGTGATGGCTTCAACGGCGGTGTCGACGAGCTCTGACGCGACAGCCACTTCCACTTTCAGTTTGGGAAGAAAGCTGACGGCATATTCCGCGCCACGATAAATCTCGGTGTGTCCTTTCTGGCGGCCATAACCCTTCACCTCGGTGACGGTCAGGCCCTGGATGCCGACAGCGGTAAGTGCTTCGCGCACTTCGTCCAGCTTGAACGGCTTGATGATGGCCATCACAATTTTCATTGACTATACCCCTGCGCTAGCGCGGCACCCCTCAGGTGGAATTACCTGAACGGCAGCAACCCGCGTTGAACCCATCCCCTAAGCCTTGATGGCCCTTGGCGACTGGTGAGGAGTATTCAAGTTCCGTGCCAGACTCGAAAAATAATACTAAGGCATTGATTATATATGGATATTTTTATCAATTCGGCAGTGCACAATACATTATCCGGCAACATGCCTAAAAATTAGGCATTTCAATCTGCGTGGTCGATTTTCACTCGGCCGGATGCACACGAATTAGGCCTTCCTGAGCCGTCGAGGCAATCAGCGTGCCATCGCGGCTGTACAAGGCGCCTCTGTTGAAGCCACGGGCACCGGCAGCGCTGGGGCTGTCTGCCGTATAAAGCAGCCAATCGTCGAAATTGAAGGGGCGGTGGAACCACATGGCGTGATCGAGGCTTGCGACCTGCAAATCTTTGTCGAAAATCGAGCGGCCGTGGGCATAGAGCGAAGTATCCAGCAATGTCATATCCGAGAGATAGGCCAGAACCGCCGCCTGCAGGGCACGGTCATCCGGAACCGGGCCCGTTGTCCTGATCCAGACGTTCTGCTCCGGCGGCAGCTTTTCCCGCGTGAAGTAATGGGTCAGGGACAGCGGCTTCATCTCGATGGGACGGTCCTGCTCCCAATATTTGCGCACGTTGGCTGGCGCATTCTGCAGATACTGCTCCTTGAGGTCCTTGTCGCTCATCAGCTTTTCCGGCGCGAGAACATCGAGGGGTATCGGCTTTTGGTGCTCAAGTCCTTTTTCCTCGATCTGGAATGAGGCCTCCAGCGAAAAAATCGCATGCCCGTGCTGGATCGCCACCACGCGCCGGGTGGTGAAACTCGCGCCGTCGCGGATGCGATCCACCTCGTAGATGATCGGCACTTTCGGATCGCCCGCACGCATGAAATAGCTGTGCAGGGAGTGGACGTGACGCTCGGGATCGACCGTGCGCTGCGCCGCCACCAAAGCCTGACCGATGACCTGCCCGCCAAACACCCGCTGCCAGCCGACCTGCGGACTGCGACCTCGAAACAGGTTGTGTTCAAGTGTCTCAAGGTCGAGTATGGACAAAAGCTCTTTCATGGCATCAGACATGACGGGCGCGACTCCTGTTCGTACGGTCGGCATAATAGTGCCTGAATCCGCTTGCAACAGGAACAGGTGAACAAGTCAAGCGCCACGTCGGCGCAGGAACAAAGGGAAACCCGAGGCAATCATGGCTGAAAGAACCCGCACACACGCATCAGAAGTCCCTGGCAGCGCCGATATCGTGATTGCGGGCGCCGGCTATGTCGGCATGGCGACCGCCGTTGCACTCAAATCCTCTGCGCCGCACCTGTCTGTCACGGTGATCGACGCGGCGCCGGCCGGTGTCTGGCGCAAAGACACCCGCGCCTCGGCCATCGCCGCCGCTGCGAGCCGCATGCTCGACCGGCTCGGCTGCTGGGAGGAAATCCTGCCAAAGGCACAACCGATCAACGAGATGATCGTCACGGATTCGCGCACCTCCGATCCGGTCCGCCCGGTCTTCCTGACCTTCAATGGCGAAGTCGAGCCTGGTGAACCCTTCGCCCATATGGTGGAAAACCGCGACCTCAACGCCGCCTTGCGTTCGAAAGCCGAACAGATCGGCGTCACCTTTGTCGAGGGGACACCCGTCCATGGTTTTGACAATGGCGACGTGCACCTCACGGTGCGCTACGGCGATGACAAGATGCTGCGCACGCGCCTGCTGCTCGCAGCCGACGGCGTCAAATCGCGGCTGCGCGATATGGCGGGCATCAAAACCGTGAACTGGGAATACGGCCAGTCGGGTATCGTCTGCACGGTCGCCCATGCACGGCCGCATAATGGTCGTGCGGAAGAGCATTTTCTTCCCGCGGGCCCGTTTGCCATTCTGCCACTCAGCGGCAACCGTTCCTCGCTTGTCTGGACCGAGCGCACTGCGGACGCGGAGCGATTGATCAGGGAAGATGATTTCGTGTTCGAAGCCGAGCTCGAACAGCGTTTTGGCCTGAAACTGGGAGAATTGCGGGTCGAAGGGCCGCGCAAGGCCTTCCCGCTTGGCCTGACACTGGCACGCGATTTCGTCAAACCGCGCTTTGCGCTCATCGGCGATGCCGCCCATGGTATTCACCCCATTGCCGGTCAGGGCCTCAATCTTGGCTTCAAGGATGCGGCAGCGATCGCCGAGACCATTGTCGATGCCGACCGCCTCGGTCTCGACATTGGCTCCATCGCGGTGCTTGAGCGCTACCAGACCTGGCGCCGTTTCGACACGGTGCAGATGGGCGTGACCACCGACGTCCTCAACCGTTTGTTCTCCAACGATAATGTGCCGGTGCGGGCCCTGCGCGACTTTGGGCTGGGCCTTGTCGAGCGCATGCCGCGGCTCAAAGGATTTTTCATCCGTCAAGCCGCGGGATTGTCGACCACATCGCCGAAGCTGCTTCAGGGTCAACCGATCTGAAGCAGCTTTCCCCGCTCAGAGCGGGCGGGGATAGGTGCGATGGATGGCCTGGATTTCACCAAGGATGCCCGGCGTCAGCGTTACATCCGCAGCGCCGATATCGGTCTTCAGCTGTTCAAGCGATGTTGCGCCAATGATGACCGACGTGACGAACGGCCGGCTCAATGCAAAGGCAATCGCGAGTTGCGCAACATCAAGACCGTGCTTATGCGCGAGCGCAATATAGGCCCTGACGGCCGGATCGGCATGCACGTTGTTCCGCCAAAGATCCTGCAGCGCACCGCGGGTTCCCGCCGGTACCTTTCCATCCAGATACTTGCCGGTCAGGACACCTGAGGCCAGGGATGAATAGGCAAGGAGCCCGACGTCTTCATGGTGGCTGACTTCCGCCAGATCCAGGTCGAATGCCCGCTGCAGGAGGCTGTATTCATTCTGAACAGAGACAACGCGCGGCAGGTCGCTGCGCTCGGCTAGCTTCAGCCATTGCGCAATCCCCCAGGCCGTTTCATTGGAAAGGCCGATATGGCGGATCTTGCCCGCCTTCACCATGTCACCAAGGCCATCGAGCGCTTCCTCGATCTGTTGAACCACTTCGGCCCGGTTCTGCTGATGCGGCGCATATTCCCAGCCATTGCCGAAGTGATAATGCCCGCGAACCGGCCAATGCACCTGGTAAAGGTCGATATAGTCCGTCCGCAGACGTTTCAGACTGCCTTCGACCGCTTCCGCGATGGTGGTCTTGCTCATCAGGCTGCCGCCGCGGATCCAGCTGTTGCGTCCGCCGCCGGCAATTTTCGTCGCCAGCACGAAGCGGTCGCGCTTGCCGGTCTTCTCAAACCAATTGCCGATATAGGTTTCGGTCTTGCCATAGGTTTCGGCGGTCGGCGGAACCGCATAAATCTCGGCCGTATCCATGAAGTTGATGCCGGCTTCCAGCGCATGATCGATCTGCGCATGGGCATCGGCTTCGGTGTTCTGCACGCCCCAGGTCATGGTACCAAGGCAAATTTCCGTGACGTCAATATCCGTCCGGCCAAGCTTTTTCAGTTTCACGGGGATTTTCCTGTTTTGAATTCACGAATGTTCGATTTCGAAGCCGAGCTTCTGCTGCAGCTTTCGGACACACTGGCCGCAGCAAGGGAGGTTTGAGCGGCGCCAGTGGACCTCGCCACCATAGCAATCAAATCCCGCTTTTCCATATCGTTTCGCAGACAGCACGACAAAACGATCAATTCTGGCAAATTCCGCCGCCGGGCCTATGATGCGGAACTGCTGCAACCCTGCGGCGTTACGGACAGGATGCAAGCAGTCTTAACCTAATCAATCAACCGAGGGAGAGTGTTCAATGGACAGACAGGCAACTGCAATCTGGAAGGGCGCCTTGAAAGACGGTGCAGGTACCCTTGATACGCAAAGCGGCGCACTGAAGGGGCTTCCCTATAATTTCAAGGCCCGTTTCGAGGACGCAAGCGGTACGGCGGGTACCAATCCGGAGGAACTTCTCGCCGCCGCCCACGCCGGTTGCTTCGCCATGCAGCTTTCGCATTTCCTGGCTGAAAACGGCACACCGGCCGCGAAACTCGATGCCAAGGCAACCGTCAGCATCAACCCAGCTGCTGGCGGCGGTTTCGAAATCACCAAAAGTGCCATCACGCTCATTGGCGATGTGCCCGGTATCGACGCCGCGACCTTTTCAAAACTGGCCGAACAGGCAAAGGCGTCCTGCCCGCTGTCAAAGACACTCGGCGCCATTCAGGTCACACTCGACGCAAAGCTGGCCTGAGCAACACGTCAAACGTGCCAAACAAAACGGGCGCTCGAAGCGCCCGTTTTTATGCAATCGTCTTGCGTGACCAATCGCCTAGACCCGGCGTTCGACCATCATTTTCTTGATCTCGGCGATTGCCTTGGCGGGGTTCAATCCCTTCGGGCAGGTCTGTGCGCAATTCATGATCGTGTGGCAGCGATAGAGCCGGAAGGGGTCTTCCAGATTGTCGAGACGTTCACCCGTTGCCTCGTCGCGGCTGTCGATCAGCCAGCGATAGGCCTGCAGCAGAACCGCCGGTCCGAGATAGCGATCGCCATTCCACCAGTAGCTCGGGCAGGACGTCGAGCAGCAGGCGCACAGGATGCACTCATAGAGCCCGTCAAGCTTGGCGCGATCATCGTGACTTTGCAGCCATTCCTTGGCCGGCTCCGGCGAAACCGTCTTGAGCCATGGCTCGATCGAACGATGCTGGGCATAGAAATTCGACAGGTCCGGCACCAGGTCCTTGACCACGGGAAGATGCGGCAAGGGATAGATTTTGACCGCGCCCTTGATCTCGTCCATGCCCTTGGTGCAGGCGAGCGTGTTGGTTCCGTCGATGTTCATCGCGCAGGAGCCGCAAATGCCTTCGCGGCAGGAGCGGCGCAGTGTCAGCGTCGGATCGATCTTGTTCTTGATCCACAAAAGGCCATCGAGAACCATCGGGCCGCAATCGTCGAGATCGACGTAATAGGTATCGATCCGCGGATTCTCGCCATCATCGGGCGACCAGCGATAGATGCGGTATTCCCGAAGATTGTTGGCACCCTGCGGGCGGTCCCAGGTCTTGCCGGGACGCATCTTCGAGTTCTTGGGAAGTGCAAGTTCAACCATGATGCTCTGATCCCTTAGTACACACGCGCTTTCGGCGCGATCTTAGCGAGGCTGATGCCGCCGTCCTCTTCCTTGACCAGCGGGTCAAGGTGAACGGGACGGTAGTCGAGCTTGACATCACCCTCGGGCGAGAGCCAGGCAAGGCTGTGCTTGCGCCAGTTGATGTCGTCACGGTTGGGGAAATCCTCATGGGCGTGGGCACCACGGCTTTCCTTGCGCGCTTCGGCGGCAACCACCGTGGTCAGCGCATTGGCCATCAGGTTTTCCAGTTCCAGCGTTTCCACCAGGTCGGAATTCCAGATCATCGAGCGGTCCGTGACCTTGATATCCGGCAGTTCGCTCCAGATTTTCTCCATGCGCTCGACGCCTGACTTCAGCGATTCCGACGTGCGGAACACCGCAGCGTCCTCCTGCATGGTCTTCTGCATCTTTTCACGCAGAACCGCCGTCGGCGTGCTGCCATTGGCATGACGCAGGCGGTCGAAGCGCTCCATGATCTTCTCAACCGATGCCTCGTTGATCGTCGGTATCTTGGCATTGCGATCGATAACCTGACCGGCACGAATGGCCGCCGCCCGGCCGAAGACCACCAGATCGATCAGCGAGTTCGAGCCAAGCCGGTTGGCGCCATGCACCGAAGCACAGCCCGCTTCGCCGACAGCCATCAGGCCCGGCTGGATGCGGTCCGGATTATCCTTGGTCGGATTGAGCGCTTCACCCCAGTAGTTGGTTGGAATGCCGCCCATGTTGTAGTGAACCGTCGGCAGGACCGGGATCGGTTCCTTGGTCAGATCCACACCGGCAAAAATCTTGGCCGATTCGGAAATACCGGGCAGACGCTCGTGCAGCACGGCCGGATCGAGATGGTCGAGATGAAGGAAGATGTGATCCTTGTTCTTGCCAACACCGCGGCCTTCACGGATTTCCAGGGTCATGCAGCGCGAAACCACATCGCGTGACGCCAGATCCTTGGCCGATGGTGCATAGCGCTCCATGAAGCGCTCGCCCTCAGAGTTGACGAGATAGCCGCCTTCGCCGCGTGCACCTTCCGTGATCAGGCAGCCGGCACCGTAAATGCCGGTTGGATGGAACTGAACGAATTCCATATCCTGCAGAGGCAGACCAGCGCGCGCCACCATGCCGCCACCGTCACCAGTGCAGGTATGGGCTGACGTTGCCGAGAAGTAGGACCGGCCGTAGCCGCCCGTTGCCAGCACCACCATCTTGGCGGCAAAACGATGGATCGTGCCGTCATCGAGATTCCAGGCGACGACGCCGGTGATCGTGCCATCCGCATCCTGAATGAGATCGAGCGCAAAATATTCGATGAAGAACTGCGCATTGTGGCGCAGGCTCTGGCCATACAGCGTATGCAGGATCGCATGGCCGGTACGGTCGGCGGCCGCGCAGGTGCGCTGCACGGGCGGACCATCGCCATAGTTCATCATGTGGCCGCCGAAGGGCCGCTGGTAAATCTTGCCCGCTTCGGTGCGCGAGAAAGGCACGCCGTAATGCTCCAGCTCGTAGACCGCAGCCGGCGCTTCACGCGCGAGATATTCCATGGCGTCCGTATCGCCGAGCCAGTCCGACCCCTTCACGGTATCGTACATGTGCCACTGCCAGGAGTCGGGGCCCATATTGCTCAGGGAAGCAGCGATACCACCCTGTGCCGCAACGGTGTGCGAGCGGGTCGGGAAAACCTTGGTGATGCAGGCTGTCTTCAACCCCTGCTCGGCCATACCAAGCGTCGCGCGCAAACCGGCGCCGCCGGCGCCCACCACAACCACATCGAATTTGTGGTCAACGAATGTATAGGCCTTGCCGTCTTTGCCGGCGGTCCCGTTCTTGTCTGTAGTTGCCAAGATTAGCCTCCGAAGCTCAGCTTGATGATCGCAAAGACGCAGGCAACGCCCACCACAAGGGTGAAAAACGTATTGAGCATCAGACAGGCGATCTTCTTGCCTTCGCTGGTTACGTAGTCTTCGATGATGACCTGCATGCCGAGGCGCATGTGATAGAGACCCGAAATGATCACCATCAACAGCACCAGCCCGGTCAGCGGGTGGGAAAGAGCAGCCCGGGTTTCCGCATAGCTTGCGCGATGCAGGTAAATGATCAGGCCGATGAAAAACAGCATAAGCGGCACATTGGCAACGGCTGTCAGCCGCTGGCGCCAGAAATGCTCGGTCCCTTCGTGTGCGGAACCCAGTCCGCGGACTTTCTTGAGCGGTGTGCGCATTTCACTCATTGTCCCGCCTCCTTTACAAAACCGTGAACGCCGCGATCCAGATCAGGATCGTCAACGCGATGGAGACAACGAGCGAGGCGATGGCCATCTTCGTGGTGGTGTTCTTGTCGAGTCCGCGGCCCGTATCCCAGATGAGATGGCGAATACCGCCGATCATGTGGTGAACAAGCGCCCAGGTGTAGCCGAGCAGGACGAGAAGACCGATCCATGAACCGAATACCCAGCTGACGAGGTTGAACTGCGCCTCGCTGGTCGCGGTCGCGATCAACCACCAGGCAACCAGCAGCGTGCCGAAATACAGCGCGCCGCCGGTGATGCGGTGAACGATGGACATGACCATGGTGGGAATTGGTTTGTAGATTTGCAAATGCGGCGACAGCGGCCGGTTTGCATGCAGGTTTGTCTTGCTCATAGCGTCCCCAATGATAAGCGCCGCGCCATTTGAACCTTGATTGACGGGCAGGGCCGAAAGGCTGGATAGAGGCAAATTTAGAAGGGTTTTAGTCCCGTTTTTGCACTGCGTCAAAGGCCCATTCACCCCCCTCATGCGGCGAATTGGCAACAAACGCAAGTCCATAAGGTTTCTTTAGAAAATTCAATCGTTTAAAGCGCCATAGAGAGCCCCAAAGGCCCGTATTTCACGTCAAATCGGCAATCAATTTTATTTGAGTGAGTCTGTCCGGTTTAACCGGTTTCAGCGTGTTGCACCCCTCAATTGTGCAACGCGAACGGGACATTCCGAGTCGTTCCCAGAATGTCCCGCGCATCTTCAGGGCGATGGGGCAGGTCCGTTCTACTGATTGCCAAAACGGATGATGAAACTGGTCCAGTCGGCAGGCGCCGCAATCTGTTCGTACAGTTTGCGGCCATCTTCCGGCAGACGCGGCGCGTTGAGTGACAGTTTTGTCCAGCCGCGTTCTTCCGCCTTGTCGGCGAGAACATCGATCAGCGCCTTGGCGATACCCTTGCCGCGATGGTCATGATGCACGTAGATATGATCCACCTGCCCGGCACGCATACCGGAGACAGGCTCGGGCAGATCATAGAAAATCACAAAGCCCACCAGATGGCCGTCGAGTCGCGCTCCGGCGATCTCCGCGGCACGGTCCCGCAGCAGGTTTTCCGCGTAGTAATCGTCCGGGCGGCGGGGTGCGCCGCGCTTCAGCGCCTGGGCATAGCTGGCCAGAAGAGGTGCGAACTCGTGCGCATCGTTCAGATGCAGCAGAGAAATGTCGACGGCGTGTTCATCCGGGCTCTTTGTCGTCATGGTCGCATCATCCCTTTCACTCCGGCAACACTTCCGGCTGCCTCGCTGTGTTGAGGATTGGTTGATTGCGCACCGCACGTCAACCGGCGGACCGCAGCAAAAATCGATTCAAAGGCGTTTTGACGGATGACAAGCGTTAATAAAAGGTTAATGCTTGGACTGCTGCAGCCCATTCAACCAAGGAGCTTGTCCATGTTCGCCTTCCGCAAACACACGGCCGCGCTTTTGTTGTCGGGCCTGACTGTTGTCGCAGCCACGTACGGCGCTGCTGCCTACGACATCAACCTGCGTGATGCCTATGGCGACGAATATGGCAACATCATCGTGCAGGACCCCAATGGACCGAAGATGATCTTTGTCGGCGCGACAGCCGCCAAATCGGACAGGCTCGCCCGCGAACTCCGCAAAAAGGTTGCCGTCTACAAGCGGGCCAAGGGACCGGCGATCATCTCTCCACCCGGCGATCCCTATGTCGTGGGGGTTATTCCGCCACCCAACACACGCTGTGATGGCCCGATTGTCGTGCGCGGTCGCGGCTACATGTATGGTATCAACCGCGGCGAAACGCCCATTCTCGGGCTTCCAGGCTGCCAATAGCCCACATTTGATTTGCCTCGCTGGTCCGCGCCCTGTAAGGGGGCCGCTTCATTGAAGAGGTTCATTCATGGCTCGTAATGCTGACGGCGCACTCGTCCTTTTTTCCGGCGGGCAGGATTCTGCAACCTGTCTTGCCTGGGCGCTCTCCCGGTTTGACCGGGTGGAGACGGTTGGCTTCGACTATGGCCAGCGCCACAGGGTGGAACTGGACGTGCGCAATGATTTCCGCGCCGAAGTGATCCACCGGTTTCCCGATTGGGCGGAACGCCTTGGCGACGATCACCGGCTCGAAGCAGGCGTCATCGGCCAGCTCGGCGCTACCGGGATGACCGAAGACATTGCCATCGAGATGGCAGAGAACGGCCTGCCCAACACATTCGTGCCCGGCCGCAACCTTTTGTTTTTCACGCTTGCCGCTGCCCTCGCCTACCGGCGCGGATTGCGCGTCGTCGTCGGCGGCATGTGCGAGACGGACTATTCCGGCTATCCCGACTGCCGCGACGACACGCTCAAGGCACAACAGGTCGCCCTTTCACTGGGACTGGATCGCCGCATCACCATCGAAACCCCGCTGATGTGGCTGGACAAGGCTGAAACCTTCGCACTGGCTCGCGACATAGGCGGCGAACCGCTGCTCGATATGATCATTGAAAACACCCACACCTGCTATCTCGGCGACCGCTCGGCCCGCCATGCCTGGGGCTATGGCTGCGGCACCTGCCCGGCCTGCGCCCTGCGTTCCGGCGGCTGGTCCAAATTCAAGGCGGAAGCCGCATGACTTACGCCGTCAAGGAAATTTATCTGACGCTGCAGGGCGAGGGCAACCATACCGGCCGCGCCGCGGTGTTCATGCGCTTTGCCGGGTGCAATCTCTGGTCCGGGCTTGAACGCGACCGGGCGGACGCCCAGTGCCGGTTCTGCGATACGGATTTCGTTGGCGTGGATGGCCCCGGCGGTGGCAAGTTCAAAACCGCCGACGCGCTTGCCGATGCCGTTGCCGGCGCCTGGCCAAAAAGCGCTCGCTCCAAGGGCAAGCCCTATGTCATCTGCACCGGCGGCGAACCGCTGCTGCAGCTAGACAAGCCGTTGATCGACGCCTTCCACGCGAGAGGCTTCGAAGTCGGCGTCGAGACCAACGGCACGATTGCAGCGCCTGATGGCATTGACTGGATTTGCGTGTCGCCAAAGGCCGATACCACACTTGTCCAGACCAGCGGTCACGAGCTCAAGCTTGTCTATCCCCAGGCGGAAGCCCGGACCGATCCGGCCTATTTCGAACGCCTTTCCTTTCAGCATTTCTATTTGCAGCCTCTTGACGTCATCGGTGATCCGGCGCAAACCGCCCGGCATGTGGCATCTGCAGCGGCCTATTGCCTCGCCCATCCGCTTTGGCGGCTGAGCACGCAGACACATAAACTGATCGGCTTGCCCTGAGGGCAGGCTTTTTTGGCGGGCGCCTGTATTGCGCCAGAGCTGACGGGAAAAACCATGAGAATCTTTATCGACTTCAATTTTGAAGCGGCTCACCATCTGCCGCACTCTTTTCCAGACGGGCATGTCAACCAGCGCCTGCACGGACACAGTTTTCGCGTCCGCGTCAGCCTGCAGGGCCGGCCGGACCCCAAAACCGGGCTGATCGCCGATCTTGGCGCGGTCAAGATCACGGTCGACAGCGCAAAAGACGCATTGGATCATCGCTATCTCAACGAAATTGCCGGACTGGAGTTGCCGACGCTTGAAACCATCGCCATATGGCTGTGGCGGCGTATTGCTCCGGACCTTCCGGCGCTGGCCGAGATCGGCATTTACCGCGACAGCTGCGGTGAAGGCTGTGAATATCAGGGCGAATTTGAAACACTGGAGGAAGCGGCATGAGTCATTACGCAGAACAGGCAACGATGCTGGGCAAGGATGTTCCCATCCCGCATCATCCCGATGAAGCCTTGCTCGACGCTGTCCCCAACCCGCAGGCGGGGACGCTGTTTCTGGCGCGTTTCACCTGCCCGGAATTCACCTCGCTGTGTCCCGTGACCGGCCAGCCGGATTTCGGCCATCTGGTTATCGATTACGCGCCGGACCAGGCCCTGGTCGAATCCAAGTCGCTGAAGCTTTTTCTGACCAGCTTCCGCAACCACGGCGCCTTTCACGAGGATTGCACCGTGAATATTGGCAAACGCATCGTGGAGGCGGTCAAGCCGCTCTGGCTGCGCATCGGCGGTTACTGGTATCCGCGCGGCGGTATCCCCATCGATGTCTTCTGGCAGACCGGGCCGGTACCGGAGGGTCTGTGGCTGCCGGACCAGGGCGTGCCCACCTATCGCGGCCGCGGCTGACCAGGATACAGAGGGAGACGATCCAATGGCTGAACTCAGGGTAAGAACACGGGATGTCGGCGCCACGGCCGTTCTGGAGCGAGGCGGTCAACCCGTTGTCACATCCCATACGGGCGGCGTGCTCAACGTCGCTCACGCGGTTTCGGAGCAGGGTTTTGCACCCCTTGATCTGCTCTACGCATCGCTGTCCGCCTGCCTGGTGCTCAGCGCCAAAATGGCGGCGTCGCGGCTCGGCGTTGCCGACAAGCTGGAGGCGGTTCAAGCGCATGTTACGGGCGACAAGGCCAAGGACGGTCTTTCACGCGTTGACCATTTCCATATAGCCTTCACCATCACCGGCGATATTGATGACGCGACAAAGCATGCGATCGTCGAGGCCGCCGAGAACGAGATTTGCACCGTAAGCAACACGCTGCGCGGCGATCCGGCCTTCACGACAACGTTGAGCTAATCCGCCTTCCGGCGAGAAAGCGCGGTAAAAAAGTTATAAAAAACGGGGCCAGTGGCCCCGTTTTTTATGGAGTTACACAGGAAATGGCGCGAAGCCTATTTCCACTCGCGAATATCGACGAAATGACCGGCGATTGCGGCGGCGGCGGCCATGGCCGGCGAAACGAGATGCGTACGGCCCTTGAAACCCTGACGGCCCTCGAAATTACGGTTCGACGTGGACGCACAGCGCTCGCCCGGCTTCAGCCGGTCGTCATTCATGGCAAGACACATCGAGCAGCCCGGCTCGCGCCAGTCAAAACCGGCAGCCCTGAAAATCTTGTCGAGGCCTTCCGCTTCCGCCTGCTCCTTGACCAGGCCCGAACCCGGAACGATCATGGCATCGACGGTTTCCGCAACCTTGCGGCCTTCGACAACCTTGGCGACAGCACGCAGATCCTCGATACGGCCGTTGGTGCACGAGCCGATAAAGACCCGATCAAGCTTGATCTCGGTCATCGGTGTGCCCGGCTTCAGACCCATGTAGTCCAGTGCGCGCCACTTCGACGTACGCTTGTTCTCGTCGGTGATTTCGTCAGGATTAGGCACGGCACCGGTAATCGAGATCACATCTTCCGGCGACGATCCCCAGGAAACGATTGGCGGCAGGTCGGCGGCATTGAGCACGACCACCTTATCGAAATGGGCACCCTCATCGGACTTCAGTGTCTTCCAGTACTCGACCGCCTGATCGAACGCTTCACCCTTCGGCGCGCGCGGCTTGTCCTTCACATAGGCAAAGGTTGTTTCGTCGGGCGCAATCAGGCCTGCGCGGGCGCCGCCTTCGATCGACATGTTGCAGATCGTCATGCGGCCTTCCATCGACAGCGCGCGGATGGCTTCGCCGGCATACTCGATGACATAGCCGGTGCCGCCAGCGGTGCCGATCTCGCCGATAATGGCAAGGATGATGTCCTTGGCGGTGACGCCGGCCGGCAGAACGCCATCAACACGCACCAGCATGTTCTTGGCTTTTGACTGGATCAGCGTCTGCGTTGCCAGCACGTGCTCGACTTCCGACGTGCCGATGCCATGGGCAAGCGCACCGAAGGCACCATGCGTCGATGTATGGCTGTCGCCACACACGATGGTCATGCCCGGAAGCGTGAAGCCCTGCTCCGGTCCGATGATGTGGACGATGCCCTGGCGGATATCCTTCTCGGAATAATATTCCACGCCGAAATCCGCAGCATTCTTGGCCAATGCTTCGACCTGGATACGGCTTTCCTCGTTCTTGATGCCGTTGACGCGATCCGGCGAGGTCGGCACATTATGGTCGACGACAGCCAGTGTCTTTTCCGGATGCCGGACCTTGCGGTTGGTAAGGCGCAAGCCTTCGAAAGCCTGCGGGCTGGTCACTTCATGCACAAGGTGACGATCAATATAGAGAAGGCAGGTGCCATCGGCCTGCTGATCAACCAGATGATCATCCCAGATCTTGTCATAGAGTGTACGTGGCGCAGTCATCGCGATATCCTCGGCAATGGTAGGTGCTGTAAGATTATGTCGTGGACATATGCACTCGGTGCCCACTTACGTCAAGAAACAAGCGATAAAAGTAATATTTCGGCGACAAAGCGCCGCGACCGGCACCCGATTCTCCATGATTTTGAGGCGATTCTCCCGGCATCGTTATGAGCCACGCGCAGCTCAGGTCCGATCATTCAGCCGCGCTTCTAGCCAACGCAGGCCCAGGGACAGGCTGATCGTCAGGATCAGGTAGACATAGGCAACGACGGAATAGGTTTCGAAAAAGCGGAACGAACCCGAGGCGTAGACCTTGCCCATTTGCGTCACGTCGACAACGCCAAGCACCGATACGAGCGACGAATCCTTCACCATCGAGATGAAGTCGTTGCCATAGGGCGGCAGAATGGTGCGCAAGGCCTGGGGCATCACGATCAGCCAGAAGCGCTGGAACCGTTTCAGCCCGAGTGACTTGGCCGCCTCGATCTGTCCCGCATCGACGGCCTGGATCCCCGCGCGAAAAATTTCCGCCAGAAATGCCGCATAGGCAAGTGTCAGGGCAATGATCGCGCGCCACAGAAGTGAAAAACCCCGCACCTGCAAGGGCTCGAACAGGCCGGCGCTCTGCAGCGGATGGGTGAGGAAATTCCACAGGGCGACAACTGCCGGAGCCCCGACAAAGGCGATGTAGAACAGGAGAACCAGCAGAGGAATTCCGCGAACGATTTCGACGTAGAACCGGGCGGTCTGCCGTAGGACGATATGTTCCGAGAGGCTCATCAGCGCGAGCAGAAGGCCGAGCCCCGATGCGAGCAGGAATGCCAGGAGCGAGACCCAGATGGTGATCCAGATGCCTTGCGAGACCGTGGAGAACACCTGCCCGTAGATATCGCTGACGAGGATGGCTATGCCGAGCACAACAGCGATGGCCGCGGCAACGGCCAGCCACCAGGGGAAGTCCTTCCTGACGAAAGGACTTCTGTTCTGTGAGGGAACTGACAACCGGCCGCCTACTTGCCGAGCTTGTAGTCGAGGAACCACTTTTTGTTGAGGGCGTCGAACGTGCCGTCGGCCTTCAAGACTTCGATGGCGGCATTCACCGGACCGACGAGATCCGAGCCCTTGGCGAAGATGAAGCCGAAATCCTCAGCACCCAACGGGCCGCCAACGAGCTTCAGCGCGCCGCCCGACGCGTCTACGTAGCCCTTTGCCCGCCGTACTGTCAGTCAAGACCACGTCAACGTCGCCGGTCTTGAGAGCCTGGATCGTCGCGCCAAACGTTTCGAACAGCTTGATACGCGGATTCTGCTCGTTACCGTCAAGCAGATTGTAGACGGCCACGTAGAAATTGGTCGTACCCGGCTGGGCGCCGACGAGACCGTCTTTAATTTCACCAAAGGTCTTTGCATCAGAAAAGCGCTTTTCATCAGCGCGAACCAGCATGAATTGCTCTGAACGCATGTAGGGTTCGGAAAAATCCACCTTCTGCTTGCGCTCGTCATTGATGGTGATGCC
This sequence comes from Phyllobacterium sp. T2-21, assembly GCF_055378485.1. Lineage (NCBI taxonomy): Bacteria > Pseudomonadati > Pseudomonadota > Alphaproteobacteria > Hyphomicrobiales > Phyllobacteriaceae > Phyllobacterium > Phyllobacterium sp. T2-21. Next base: position 410,255 of record NZ_AP027912.1, read on the forward strand.
GGTCATGCCGATCTGGTACTGATTGTCGGCCACGGCCTGAATCATCGCATCCCAGCTGGTATTCAGATATTCCACTTTGAAATTCAACCGTTTGGCGATTTCGTTCATGGCATCATATTCCCAGCCGACCGGCTTGCCGGTTTTGGGATCGACAAATTGCAGCGGCGGATAGGCGTTTTCCGTCACAACCGCAACTTTCTTGCCGCCAAGATCGGGAAGGGGAGCCGCCAGCGCGGAAAATGGAACCATGGCGAGTGCTAGCCCCGCCAGAAAAACGGATCGCAAGTTCATGTCAGACCTCTAATATTGCGTTTTGATCAAGCGAAGCACAAATTTCATTTTATGAAGGCCCCGTCAATCCCCGAACGGCATGCAACTGCTTTATTCGCTATCGCGCAAGCACGATTTTTTCAACCGCGCAAGGAAATGGAAACAGCCTTGCTCGAAACAAAAAAGGCGGTCCGAAGACCGCCTTTTCAAACTCAAAACAATCGCGCTTATTCAGCAGCGGGTGCCTTGGCAACGGTTTCTTCCGTTACCTTTTCGGCTGTACCGGTGACCGGAACAGCGGCTTTGCCCTTGCGGTTGTCCTTCTTTTCGACAATGCGGGCAGCCTTACCGGTCAGGCCGCGCAGGTAGTAGAGCTTCGCGCGGCGAACCTTGCCGCGACGGACGATCTCTACGCCTTCGACCAGCGGGGAAATGATCGGGAATACGCGTTCAACGCCTTCGCCGTAGGAAATCTTGCGAACTGTGAAGTTCTCGTTGATGCCAGCGCCGTTGCGGGCAATGCAGACGCCTTCATAAGCCTGAACGCGGGTACGTGTACCTTCCGTCACGCGAACATTAACGCGGACTGTGTCGCCTGGCTTGAAATCCGGAAGCACGCGCTTGGCTTCGATTTTTGCTCTCTGTTCGAGATCGAGCTGACGAATAATATCGACGGTCATCGTCTTCATCCTTTTCTTTTTCAAACAGCCAGAGCGCTCAACACTTGCAATGCAGCATCCTGGCCGCATGTCTATGCCTCTGAGGAGGCAGGAGCGAATTCACCATCCATTGATTATCGGACTTGGGATTTTCCCGAGTTCGCGGCCAGATACACCATAAAAGTCCGTTTGTCACCTCTGGCAGCGATTCTTTTTAACGCCGATTGCCACCCGAGTCGAGACGAAGCGGTTTCCGCATGAAAACCCGTTGTGTCTCGTCAAGGCCCCTTTCAATGTGATCCTGCCGGATATGCACCAGCGCGGCACTGAGAGCATCGTCGGGAATATCGGTAAATCCAAGCCGCCGGTAATAGGGCGCATTCCACGGAACATCCCGGAACGTGGACAACAGCAGCCCCATCCTGGCCTCGTTCCGGGCGCGATCCTCCACCAGCCCGATCAGCGCCGATCCGATGCGTTTGCCGGCATGGGCCGGATCCACATCGATCTGTTCGATATAGAGATGATCATCAACCACATCAAAAATCACGAAGGCGACCGGCCGTTTGTCAACCGCAACAAGAAGGCGATTCTGACTTATCCGTTCAAGCAGAAGGGACGCGGATGTAGGATCGTCACTGGCGATGTCTTCCATGCCGACCGTACGGAATCGCACCGCGGAGGCCCGTTCAATGGCCTGGACAGCAGGCACATCCCCTGCATCACCGCTGCGAAACTGCATTGTCCTGATCCTGTTACTTACGCGGCTTCCTGGTCTGCGGATGACGATCCCACAGGTCCGGACGCCGTTCCTGCGTCAGTTTTTCCGCTTCGGCCCTGCGCCATTTCTCAATGGCCCCGTGGTTGCCGGAGAGAAGCACGTCGGGAATGCGGCGCCCTTCCCACTCCTGCGGCTTGGTGTATTGCGGATGCTCCAGCAACCCGGTCTCAAAACTCTCCGTTTCACCCGACTGGGCATTGCCCATCACACCGGGCAAAAGGCGAACGATCGCATCGAGAACAACGATAGCTGCCGTCTCGCCGCCGGAAAGGATGTAATCGCCGATTGAAACTTCTTCAAAGCCGCGCGCTTCGATCAACCGTTCATCGACGCCTTCGAACCGGCCGCACAGAATGATTGCACCGGGGCCCGCAGCAAGTTCGCGCACGCGATCCTGACTCAGCGGTTTACCGCGGGGGCTCATAAAGAGCCGCGGCCGCTCATCTGCCACCGCATCGACGGCACGCGCAAGGACATCTGCCTTCATCACCATGCCAGCCCCGCCGCCGGCTGGCGTGTCGTCCACCATGCGGTGCCGATCCGTGGCGAAATCGCGAATCTGTACGGTTTCAAGCGACCATGCCGTATCGGCCAATGCCTTTCCGGCAAGAGAGACGCCGAGCGGCCCGGGGAACATTTCCGGATAGAGCGTCAGCACCGTCGCCCGGAAACCGGCAGCCTTGCCGCTCATGGCCGCTCTTTCCCGCCATCACCACCCATCTGCCTGCGCCGGTCCTCTTCTTCGTTCTCATCAGGAATAAGCCCGGCGGCCGCGGGATCGATAACGACCTGTCCAGCCTTGATGTCGATATGCGGCACGGCGGCCTGGGTGAACGGAATCAGCATCGGCCGGCGCCCCGGTATTGTCAGCTCGATGAGATCACCGCCACCGAAATTGAACATGGCCGAAACCTTGCCATAGGGATTGCCTGCGCCGTCGACGGCATCGAGCCCGATCAGGTCCGCATGATAGAACTCATCTTCCTCAAGCTCTTCCGGCAGTTGCGAGCGGTCGATAAACAGCGTCGTACCGTTCAGCGCTTCGGCCATGTTACGGTCATTGACCCCGCGGAACCGCACAACGACAACCGTATTGGCCGGGCGGATAGCCAGAATCTCGAAGCTTCTGCCGGTCACATCGTAAAGCAGGCCATAATCGGCAAGCGCCAGCGGATCACCGGTAAACGTCTTGACCCGCACTTCGCCGCGCGTTCCGTGTGCTGCACCGATAACGGCGAGTTGCACTGGATCATTCAATTTTGCCATCGGGCTGTTCCATTCCTATCTTCTCTTCCCGACGAATTACTCTGTCTTTGGCCAAACGCCAAGTGCGAAGGATCAGCCCCCAAGGGAAAGCGAAACGACTCCGTAAGGACTGTCGTGGCATGGTCTACCCCGATACACGGTAAGGAGTATGGCAATGGTGGCACAGCCCCAGAATGCCGAGTTTCTTGTTTCGGCCCGGCCAGACCTCATCGCGGCGCGGGAAGAATGGCTCAGATCACTGAAAAACACCCGGCGTCTGGCGGCCAATACGCTGGAAGCCTATGAGCGCGACACCCGCCAGTTCTTCCAGTTTCTCACCGGCCATCTCGCTGAACCGCCATCCCTGACGGACGTGGCAACCCTGCGGATTGCCGATCTGCGATCCTATCTGGCGCGGCGGCGGAATGACGGTGCCGGTGCGCGCACGCTCGGGCGCGGTCTTGCGGGCATTCGTTCGTTTCTGCGCCATCTGGAAAAACAGGGCATGGCCAATGCAGCAGCTTCCATTGCCATGCGCGCGCCGAAGCAGCCGAAATCCCTGCCCAAGCCACTGACGGCCATCGATGCGCGCCGCGTGGTGGAAAAAGGCGAACAGCTCAATGAGGAACCCTGGATTGCCGCGCGCAATGCGGCGGTGCTGACCCTGCTCTACGGTTGCGGCCTGCGCATTTCCGAAGCACTCAACCTGGACGGCGCCGCCTTGCGTGATGCCTCGGCGCGTTCCATCCCCATCACCGGCAAGGGCGGCAAGACGCGCATGGTGCCGCTCCTGCCCATAGTCCACAGGGCGGTGGAGGAATACCGCACGCTTTGCCCCTACGAACTGGAAGCGGGCAAGCCGCTGTTTCGCGGGGCGCGGGGCGGGGAACTGCATCCGGCCATCATCCAGCGCGACATGCAGAAAATGCGCGGCGCGCTCGGCCTGCCGGAGACCGCGACGCCGCATGCCCTGCGCCATTCCTTCGCGACCCATTTGCTCGGTCGCGGCGGCGATTTGCGCACGATCCAGGAACTGCTCGGCCATGCAAGCCTGTCAACGACGCAGGTCTATACCGGCGTTGATACCGACAGACTGATGGAAATCTACGACAAGGCACATCCCCGCGCCTGAACGGCCCCATATTGATTGTTACAAATAATCTGCAGACTAGTGGTCCGATTCTGACATTCGCTTGGTGCGCGTGATGTCAAATGAGATGCGAATGTCAAATTCGTTCCACTAGCTTTAACGCCTTTTTGTCAAACCCCATATATGCATTGATGATGACCCATTCTGGCCCCACCACTTCTCTTGATCGCATTGCTGAGAGCGCACTGAGGCTCCTGGCTTTTCTGAGCTGGATTCTGCTCGCCTCATTTCTTGTCGTGGCGTTTGGCGCAACCCGCGCCCGTGCGGAGGATGCCTCCTGTGGCGGACGCGATCTCGTCGCTGAAATGGCCAAGTCGGACCCTGCAAAGCTGGCCGCCTTGCGCAAGGAAGCAGCGGCAACGGTGAACGGCAAAGGCATCCTTTGGAAGATCGGAAAGCCGGGAACCAAGCCTTCCTGGCTCTTTGGCACCATGCATTTGACGGATCCGCGCGTGCTCAAGCTTTCAGACGCGGCTCAAACAGCCTATCAGGGGGCGGCAACGGTCGTCATTGAAACCGACGAGGTGCTTGATCCGAAAGCGCCCTTGAAAGTCATGGCGCAGGATCCGGGATTGATGATGTTCACCGACGAGAACACGCTGGAGAAGCTCATTCCAGCTGACAAGCTCGAGGGTGTAAAAGCGGGCCTCGCTGCACGCGGCCTGTCGTTGACGGCGCTCAACAAGATGCAGCCATGGATCGTGACGAGCATGCTGGCCATGCCTCCCTGCGAGCTGACGCGCAGCAAAAGCGGCACAGCCTTCCTCGACGTCAAGCTCGCCCAGGACGCCAAGGCACAGGGCAAGGCGGTCACGGGGCTTGAAACCATCAAGGATCAGCTCAGCGCCATGGCATCCCTGCCGCTGAAATTCCATGTCGAGGGACTTGTCGAGACACTGACACTTGCGCCGAAACTACCCGACATGTTTGAAACCATGACCCTGCTTTACACCAGGGGCGACATAGCCATGATTTTCCCGGTGATACGGTCCATCTCTCCCGATGGCACGGCGAGCGGCGAGAACTATGCCGCGTTCGAGGAAAAGATGGTCAATGCTCGCAACCGCGTCATGGCGGAGCACGCGGTTCCAATTATCGACAAGGGCAATGCCTTCATAGCGGTGGGAGCCTTGCATCTTCCCGGAGAAAAGGGGCTGGTGTCTCTGCTGCGCAGCAAGGGCTTTACGGTCGAGGCGCAATAACCTTAAATTTTGTCACATCTGGCAGAGTGATTCCAAGCCCTTATATAAGGCTGGTCAGCCAGATGATGGGCGATTTCGGAACCTAGGCTGTTCTGAGCCGTTTATTATTCTGAATGCAAAGAGTGTGACGGAGGACATGATGACCTATGATCCCAATTTGCAGCGTCCGGTGGATACGCAGTCCGATCGTGAGCCCAACGCAACTCCATCGGGCGGCAGCGGCTTTCTGATTGCAGGTATTCTGATCGCAGCGTTGATTATCGGCGGTTATTATTATCTGAACAACAGTTCGACCATGGATGGCCCGGAACCGGCAGCACCAACAACGCAGGCGCCTGCGCCGGCAACGCCCGCTCCCACCAATTCGGCCCCAAGCAACAACTAGTTCCAAAGTGCTTTGGAAACCAAAAAGGCCCGAAATTTCGGGCCTTTTCTCATTTTCGTGCTTGGAGATTACATATGAATTGGCTTGGCGAATGTTGCCAGGGCAGCTTCGCGGACGGCTTCTGACATTGTCGGATGCGCATGGGTTGTCCGTGCCAGATCCTCTGACGAACCGCCAAATTCCATCAGGACCGTTGCTTCGTGGATCATCTCGCCGGCGCCAAAGCCGACAATGTGAACGCCAAGCACACGATCGCTCGCCTTATCAGCGAGGATTTTGACAAAGCCATCCGTCTGCAGCATGGCGCGGGCACGGCCATTGGCTGTGAACGGAAACTTTCCGGCCTTGTACTCGATGCCGGCTGCCTTCAACTCTTCTTCAGTTTTTCCGACCGAAGCCACTTCCGGTTGCGTATAGACGACACTCGGAATGGCATCGAAATTCACATGTCCCGCCTGTCCGGCCAGAATCTCGGCAACGGCGATGCCTTCGTCTTCGGCCTTATGCGCCAGCATCGGGCCCTGGACGACGTCGCCGATGGCGTAGATACCCGCGACGTTGGTCTGCCAATGGTCATTGATTGCCACCCGTCCGCGATCATCAACGGCAACACCGGCTTCCTTGAGCCCGAGACCGTCCGTGTAGGGGCGGCGACCGGTGGATACGAGAACGGCATCGGCCGCAATGGTCTGGGCTTCACCGCCCTTGACCGGCTCGAACGTTACCTTGGCTCCCTTGCCGGACTTTTCGACGCCCGTCACCTTGGCACCAAGCTTGAATGCGATTCCCTGCTTCTCCAGCATGCGCTGGAACTGACGCGATACTTCACCATCCATCGGTCCCAGAATCTTGTCGAGATATTCGACAACGGTAACCTTGGCGCCGAGACGTGCCCAGACCGAGCCCAGCTCAAGCCCGATGACGCCGCCGCCAACGACAACCAGATTTTCCGGAACCTTGTCGAAATCCAATGCGCCGGTCGAAGATACGATGACCTTTTCATCGAACTTGACATCGACACCCGGAATGCCGGCGACATCGGAACCGGTGGCAATGACAATGTTCTTCGCCTCGATTTCCTGCACCTTGCCATCGTCGCCAGTGACGGACACCTTACCGGCTGCCACAACCTTGCCGGTCCCCTTGAAGGTGTCGATCTTGTTCTTCTTGAACAGGAAGGCCACGCCGCTGACATTGGACTCAACCGTTGCGTCCTTATGGGCAAGCATCGCCTTCAGGTTGAGCTTTGGCGTGCCAACCTCGACGCCCAGTTTTGCATGGGTGTGGCCAGCCTCGTGAAAGACTTCCGAAGCATGCAACAGTGCCTTGGAGGGGATACAACCGATATTGAGGCAGGTGCCGCCAAATGTATCGCGCTTTTCGATCACCGCAGTCTTCAGGCCGAGCTGTGCAGCCTTGATCGCACAGACATAGCCGCCAGGGCCTGTTCCGATGATGACGACGTCATATGACATGATTCAATCCTTCTGTTCTGACGCAACGCGAAACTATTGTTCGGGCACGCATTCTTTGAAACGGAAGACTTCCCACGGGAAAGCCTCCAAGGGTTTTTCAAGTTTGAAATTGAAGCTGCTCATGGCGCCGGAAAAATCCGGCAAGAGCAATGCCTGGGCTGAAGGCTCCTTGGCCTTTGGCAGGAGCTCGGCATCGGCGCCTTCCTTCAAGGCATAAACCACGCCTTTCCAGACCGTGCATTGTTGCAGCTCTGCACCTGTCGCATCGCCCGCCGGGCATTTGTATCTGATGGTGGCATTGGGCCTGCCGCCATCCTTGTCCCACATGACAACACCATCCATCTTCAGATCGCTGTCATTCATCTTGATCGTGAATTCATCGGAGGTGACCGCTGCGCCATCGTCGGGAACGCTTTTGAAGGTCAGCGTGTAATCATCGTCCCGATCCGTATAGACCGCGTGGTCCTGCAAACACGCCGCGAAAGCTGGCGACGACAGGATGATGCCGAGTGCTGCAAGCAGGGTGACACTTTTTGCGGGACGGAGGCGAAGCAACGCGGTCATCGGTATTCCTAGCTCGCCTGCTGGGTAGCAAGCTTGATACCAAGGCCGATGAAAACCAGACCGGTCACGCGGTTGAACCAGCGTCCCCACGCAACAAAGCGATCCCGTACGGATTGCATGGTGAAGAACGTCGATACGGCAACAAACCAGGCAATCAGCGCGGTTGCCATGAACAGGCCATAGGTTGCCTGCACCAGCGCCGGGGTTTCATGGCTAACCAGCGCTGAGAACAGCGACAGGAAGAAAAGGACCGGCTTGGGGTTGAGCGCATTGGTGACAAATCCCATGAGAAAGCAACGCCAGTCGGAAATGTTCTTTTCCACGGCGTCATCGACGATATCTCCAGGTGCTTCCCCAGATGCTTCCATGCCGGGAGCACGCAGGGCCTTGATGCCCAGATAGAAGAGATAGGCAGCGCCGGCCCATTTCAGCATGCCGAAGAGAAACAGCGATTTGGATACCAGGAGGCCAAGGCCAAGAATGGTATAGCTGATATGGAAGAGCAAAGAGGCACCAATGCCGAAGCTGGTCATGATGGCACTGCGGCGGCCATGCACGATGCTCTGCCGTACAACGATGGCAAAGTCAGCGCCCGGCGAGACGATCATGATCGAGAAGACGGCCATCAGGCCGAGGAACTCATACATGTAGTGCGACATGCTTATTCTCCGGCAGGCGCTTCAAGCGCGGCGTTGAAGGCCCAGACATGACCGAAGGGATCACGAATACGGCCATAGCGGGCATTCCAGAACGTATCCTCGACGGGCATGATCAGTGCCGCACCGGCCGCCACCGCACGGTTCACCGCCGCATCGACATCGGCAGGCCTGGCGAGATTGATGTTCAGCGCAATGCTCGCCCCGCCGCGGGTGACCGGCGACATGACATCGTTCTCACCGTCCGGGTTTTTGTACTCGGGGAATTCGTCGTGCAGCATGATCGAGCCGCCAAACAGCGACAGATTGGCATGCAGCACGCGTTTGCCATCCTCGGTCAGCTGCTTGAAGGTATTTTCGGCACCAAAGGCCTTTTCGTAGAAGGCGATCGCCTCGAGGCCGCCTTTCACGCAGATATGGGGTTCGACAGGTGGGAAATTCGGTGCAAAAGCCATTTTGAATCGCCTTTCATCACGTCATTTTGTGATTGGGCCGCAAGACTAAGTCAATCCGGTGCAATTCACCACACTGCAAAAACGGCCCCGCCTTGCCGGCAAGGCCGTTCTTCGCAATCTTACAGGTCGAGAACCAGACGTTCCGGATCTTCCAGGCTTTCCTTGACCCGCACGAGGAAGGTCACGGCTTCCTTGCCGTCAACGATGCGATGATCATAGCTGAGGGCAAGATACATCATCGGACGGATGACGATCTGGCCGCCAACGACAACCGGACGATCCTGGATCTTGTGCATGCCGAGAATACCGGACTGCGGCGCATTGAGGATCGGCGAAGACATCAGCGAACCGTAGACGCCGCCATTGGAAATGGTGAACGTACCGCCCTGCATATCGGCCATGGACAGCGCGCCATCGCGGGCAGCTCTGCCGAGGCGGCCGATGTCCTTCTCGATTTCCGCAATCGACATCTGGTCGGCATTGCGCACGACCGGCACGACGAGGCCCTTGTCCGTACCGACGGCAACGCCGACATGGGCAAAGTTCTTGTAGATGATGTCAGTGCCATCGATCTCGGCATTGACCGCCGGGATTTCCTTCAGTGCGTGGGTGACCGCCTTGGTGAAGAAACCCATGAAGCCGAGCTTGACGCCGTGCTTCTTCTCGAAGATTTCCTTGTAGCGGTTGCGCAGGTCCATCACCGCCGACATGTCCACTTCATTGTAAGTGGTCAGCATTGCAGCCGTGCTCTGGGCATCCTTGAGGCGGCGCGCAATGGTCTGGCGCAGGCGGGTCATTTTCACGCGTTCTTCGCGCGATGCATCATCAGCCGAAGAGGCGGGACGCGCTGCCTGCGGGGCAGGAGCAGCGGCAGGCTGTGCGGCAATGCCCTTGGCGACAGCATCAAGGACATCGCCCTTGAGAACCTGGCCACGCTTGCCCGAACCCTCGACCTGCGAGACCGAAACGCCCTTTTCCGCCAGCAGCTTTGATGCTGCGGGGGACGCGGGCATCTCGCTCTCCTTGCGTTCTGTGATCGGCGTGTTGCCGGCAACCTGAGCAGCCTTGTCCTCGGCTTCTGCCGTTGACGACGCACCTGCGGCACCCGATGCCTGGGCAATGGCTTCGGGCTTGGCCTCTTCCTTTTTCGCAGAAGCGGCACCGGCGCCGCCAATCATGCCGAGCAAGGCACCAACCTCGACCGTATCGCCTTCCTTTGCGGTGATTTCCTCAAGGGAACCGGCAGCGGAGGCCGGAACTTCGATTGTTACCTTATCGGTCTCGAGTTCCACCAAAGGCTCGTCGACGGCAATCGCATCGCCGACTTTCTTGAACCATTTGCCAATGGTTGCTTCGGAAACGGATTCGCCCAGCGTTGGGACGCGGATTTCGGTTGCCATGATCTTGCTCTTCCGTTGATCTTCAGATGACTTCTGTTTGTTGTGGTTTAGGCGCCGAGGGCATCTTCAAGGAATGCTTCGAGCTGTGCAAGGTGTTTGGACATGAGGCCCGTTGCAGGCGATGCAGCGGCAGGACGTCCGGTATAGCGGACACGCTGATGCTTGGCATCGATATGCGCCAGAACCCATTCCAGATAGGGGTCGATGAAGGCCCAGGCACCCATGTTCTTGGGTTCTTCCTGACACCAGACCATCTCCGCATTGCGGAAACGCGACAGTTCCGTGATCAGCGCCTTGGCCGGGAACGGATACAGCTGTTCCACGCGCAGCAGATAGACATCATCGATGCCGCGCTTTTCGCGCTCTTCGTAGAGGTCGTAGTAGACCTTGCCCGAGCAGAGCACGACACGGCGGATCTTGGAGTCCTTCTGCAGCTTGATCGGCTGATCTTTCAGCAGCTGCGCATCGTCCCACAGCAGACGGTGGAACGAAGAATCGCCGGTGAAATCGCTGATGGAAGACACGGCACGCTTGTGACGCAACAGCGACTTCGGCGTCATCAGGATCAGGGGCTTGCGGAAGTCACGCTTCATCTGGCGGCGCAGGATGTGGAAGTAATTGGCAGGCGTGGTGCAGTTCGCCACCTGCATATTGTCTTCCGCACAGAGCTGCAGATAACGCTCGAGGCGGGCCGACGAATGTTCCGGACCCTGGCCTTCATAGCCATGCGGCAGCAGGCAGACGAGACCGGACATGCGCAGCCACTTGCGCTCACCCGAGGAGATGAACTGATCGAACACCACCTGGGCGCCGTTGGCGAAATCACCGAACTGGGCTTCCCACAGCGTCAGCGCGCGCGGATCGGACAGCGAATAGCCGTATTCGAAACCAAGCACGGCTTCTTCCGAAAGCATCGAGTTGATGACTTCGTAGATGGCCTGACCCTTCTGCAGGTTGTTGAGCGGGATGTAGCGCTGCTCGGTTTCCTGATCATAGAGAACCGAATGACGCTGGCTGAACGTACCGCGTTCCACATCCTGGCCGGAAAGACGGATCGGGTGGCCTTCGATGACCAGCGAACCAAAGGCAAGAGCCTCGGCCATTGCCCAGTCGAACCCTTCGCCCGACTCTATCATCTTGGCGCGGTTGTCCTGGAAACGCTGGATCGTCCGGTGCACATTGAAACCGCCGGGAACCTCGGACAATTTCTTGCCGATTTCCTTGACTGTCTTCAACGGGAGCCCGGTCTTGCCGCGGCGCTGCTCGTCGGCATTGTCGGCCGTACGCAAACCGCTCCAGGCGCCATCCAGCCAGTCGGCCTTGTTGGGCTTGTAGTGTTGTCCGGCTTCGAATTCCTGTTCGAGTTTTTCGCGCCAGGCGGAACGCATGGCATCGACTTCCGCCGGATTGACCAGACCTTCATCGATCAGCTTCTGCGAATAGAGCTGTACGGTGGTCTTCTGACCGCGGATCGTCTTGTACATCAGCGGCTGCGTGAACGCAGGCTCGTCGCCCTCATTGTGGCCGAAGCGGCGGTAGCAGAACATGTCGATGACCACGGGCTTGTGGAACGTCATGCGATACTCCGTGGCAATCTTTGCCACGTAGACCACCGCTTCCGGATCGTCGCCATTCACGTGGAAAATCGGCGCCTCGATCATCTTCGCCACATCGGACGGATAGGGCGAGGAACGCGACAGGCGCGGATTGGTGGTAAAGCCGATCTGGTTGTTGATGATGAAATGCACCGTGCCGGCAACGCGGTGTCCGCGCAGGCCGGAAAGGCCAAGACATTCCGCAACCACACCCTGGCCGGCAAAGGCAGCATCACCATGCAGCAGCAGCGGCATGATCTTGGCGCGTTCGGACAACGGCACCATATCATCACGTTCGCGACCGGCAAGGAGATCCTGCTTGGCACGCGCCTTGCCCATGACAACCGGATTGACGATTTCGAGGTGCGAGGGATTTGCGGTCAGCGACAAATGCACCTTGTTGCCATCGAATTCGCGGTCCGATGACGCACCCAGATGGTACTTCACGTCGCCCGAACCTTCGACATCGTCAGGCGTATAGGAGCCGCCCTTGAATTCATGGAAAATGGCGCGGTGCGGCTTGGCCATGAACTGGCTGAGCACATTCAGGCGGCCACGATGCGCCATGCCGAGAACGATTTCCTTGAGGCCCATCGATCCGCCACGCTTGACGATCTGTTCGAGGGCCGGAATCAGCGATTCGCCGCCATCAAGGCCGAAACGCTTCGTGCCCTTGTACTTGACGTCGATGAACTGTTCGAAACCTTCGGCCTCGACCAGCTTGGAAAGGATGGCCTTCTTGCCTTCGGGCGTGAATGCGACGCCCTTGTCCGGGCCTTCGATGCGTTCCTGGATCCATGACTTTTCCACGGGATCGGAAATGTGCATGAACTCGACGCCGATGGTCGAGCAATAGGTGCGCTGCAGGATGTCGAGCATCTGCGGGATCGTCGCATATTCGAGCCCCAGCACATTGTCGATGAAGATCTTGCGGTCATAGTCGGCCGGCGAGAAACCGTAGCTCTCGGGCGACAGCTCGTTGTAATCTTCCTTGACCTCGGCCAGGCCCAGCGGATCAAGCTTGGCATGCAGGTGGCCGCGCATACGGTAGGCGCGGATCATCATGATGGCGCGCACCGAGTCGCGGGCGGCGTGAATGATGTCCGCATCGGAAGCAGTCTTGGCAACAGGTGCAGCCGCACCGTTGGCCGGCTTTGCCTTCAGCTTGTCGGTGATGTGCTTTTCGACCTCACCCCAGTTGCCGTCAAGCGCCGAAACCAGTTCGCCGTTACCGGCAATCGGCCAGTTCGGCTTCTCCCAGGACGCGCCCTGCGCATTCTTGATGACATCGGCCTTGCTGTCGTTGAGATTGGCGAAAAATTCCTGCCATTCGGGACCGACCGAATTCGGATCCTGCTCATACTGCGCATGCAGCTCCTCGATATAGTGAGCATTGCCACCATAGAGAAATGACGTGAGCGCGAAAATGTCGTTGGCCTGTTCTTGACGTGCCATGTGTGTGACCGGAGCACCCGCTCCGTCTCCCTTGATGAGAGCGTCCAGGACATCGTGCCCCGGAACACTCTGGGTTGAGGTTTCCGGCCCTTGCCGGGAAATCCCCCTGAATTGATCAGGGCGAACAGCCGCCCCGATCTGTCTTGGTCTTTGCTGCAGGCGGATTTCCGCCTGCTTGAGTTTTAACCCTTGAGGACTTCAACCAATGTCTTGCCGAGCTGCGCCGGTGATGGCGACACACGGATGCCAGCTGCTTCCATGGCAGCGATCTTGTCTTCCGCACCGCCCTTGCCGCCGGAGATAACCGCGCCGGCATGACCCATTGTGCGTCCGGGAGGAGCCGTACGCCCGGCAATGAAACCGGCCATCGGCTTCTTGCGGCCGCGCTTGGCTTCATCCGCGATGAACTGGGCTGCATCTTCCTCGGCCGAGCCGCCGATTTCGCCGATCATGATGATCGACTTGGTGGCTTCGTCAGCCAGGAACATTTCCAGGATGTCGATGAACTCGGTGCCCTTTACCGGATCGCCGCCGATACCGACTGCGGTTGTCTGGCCAAGGCCTTCATTCGTTGTCTGAAACACTGCCTCATAGGTAAGTGTGCCGGAGCGGGATACAACACCCACCGAACCCTTCTGGAAGATATTGCCCGGCATGATGCCGATCTTGCATTCTTCCGGGGTAAGGACACCAGGGCAGTTCGGGCCGATCAGGCGTGAGGCGGAACGCTCGAGGCGGGCCTTGACGCGAACCATGTCGATGACCGGAATGCCTTCGGTGATGCAGATGATCAGCGGGATTTCCGCATCGATCGCTTCGATGATGGCTTCGGCAGCACCTGCCGGCGGGACATAGATGACCGAGGCGTTGGCACCGGTGCGATCCTTGCCTTCGGCAACCGACGCAAAGATCGGCAGCTGGGCACCGGCACCGGTCGGCAACTTGCCTTCCCAGGTCTCGCCGCCCTTTTTCGGGTGGATACCACCAACCATCTGGGTACCGTAATAGGCCAGAGCCTGTTCGGTGTGGAATGTTCCGGTCTTGCCGGTCAGGCCCTGCACGAGAACCTTGGTGTCTTTGTTGACGAGAATGGACATACGAGACCTTTTCTATTGGTGATCGACAGGCACGGTGCGGCGGTAAATACCGCTGACAACGTCCTGCCAGATGTCGCTTCCGGCCTGTGCAAATTCCACACGCAACCGGAACCGGTCTTGATCTTCGAATTGATAGCGGCTGCGGGCCTTGCCGCGCGGTGACGACTTTTCCAGAACCAGTTCGTCGCCGGACCACGTCCCTGTCGCCGGAGCGGGCGGGACAAAGCCGACGGTATCGAACTGATACAGCTTGTAGGTGCCGTCATTGACATTGAAGCCGAAAATGTTCCGGGCCTCGAACGTCGTCTGGCCATCGCGAACCTGACGATAGGTCTGGTTCAGAAACAATCCGCCGAGATCGGTCTCAGCGGAAAGATATCCCTTGGCCGCCCCGGCACGTGTCCAGGGCGTCGCCGAAACCTGCTCTTCGCCTTCAAACGAACCCAGAAGGGCCTGAAGGCGCTGATGCTCCGGTCGAAGGGGCGATGGGGTGGTCATCGGCGCGCTCTTTAGCCCTTGACTGCCTTGACGATCTTCTGAGCGGCGTCATCGAGATCATCGGCGGAAACGACATTGAGGCCGCTTTCATTGATGATCTTCTTGCCGAGCTCGGCATTGGTGCCTTCAAGACGGACAACCAGCGGAACCTTGAGGCCCACTTCCTTGACCGCGGCAATCACACCCTCGGCAATCACATCACATTTCATGATGCCGCCGAAAATGTTGATCAGGATGCCTTCAACCGCCGGATCGGCCGTGATGATCTTGAATGCGGCCGTCACCTTCTCCTTGCTGGCGCCGCCGCCAACGTCGAGGAAGTTCGCAGGCTCTGCACCATACAGCTTGATGATGTCCATCGTTGCCATGGCAAGACCGGCACCATTGACCATACAGCCGATGTTGCCGTCGAGAGCAACATAGGCAAGATCATACTTGGAAGCCTCGATTTCCTTGGCATCCTCTTCCGTCGTGTCACGCAGCTCGACCACGTCGGGATGACGGAACAGGGCATTGCCATCGAAGGAAACCTTGGCGTCGAGAACGCGCAGGCGGCCATTGGTCATGACGATCAGCGGGTTGACCTCGAGCAGGCTCATGTCCTTCTCGGTGAAAGCCTTGTACAGGATCGGGAACAGCGATTCACCGTCCGTTCGGGCTTCGCCGGTCAGGCCGTAAGCATCGTTGATCTTCTTTACATCATCTGCGGTCACGCCCTTTTCGGGATCGATCGCGACGGTGATGATCTTTTCCGGTGTGTCGTGCGCGACAGCTTCGATGTCCATGCCGCCTTCCGTGGATACCACGAAAGCCGGACGGCCAACCGTGCGGTCGACGAGGATCGACAGATAGAGCTCGCGATCAATGTCCGCGCCGTCTTCGATGTAGAGACGGTTGACCTGCTTGCCGGCCGGGCCGGTCTGCTTGGTAACGAGCGTGTTGCCGAGCATCTCCTTGGCATTGGCAACAACTTCTTCGACCGACCTGGAAAGGCGGACGCCGCCCTTCGCATCGGGGCCGAGTTCCTTGAACTTGCCCTTGCCACGGCCGCCCGCATGAATCTGGCTTTTCACCACATAAAGCGGACCGGGCAGCGTCTTCGCCCACTCTTCCGCCTGCTCGACGGAATAGACGGCAACGCCATTGGCAATCGGCGCACCGAAGGAGTGGAGCAGGCGCTTGGCCTGATATTCGTGAATATTCATCAGTTAACTTCCTCTACGAAAAATCCGGTGCGTGCACGGGATCGTTTCAGAACGTTCAGGCCGAATTACTTGAGATTCGGCGCGATGGCGATGCAGGCTTCGCAAAGACCGGCGACAGAGGCCACCGAGTTTTCGAACGCCTTTTCTTCGGTCTTGTTGAGATCGATTTCGATGATGCGTTCGACGCCGCCAGCACCGATGATGACGGGTACGCCGACATACATGTCCTTGACGCCGTACTGGCCGGAGAGGTGCGCTGCGACAGGCAGGACGCGCTTCTTGTCCTTGAGGAAGGCTTCAGCCATCTGGATGGCGGAAGATGCCGGGGCATAGAAGGCCGAACCGGTCTTCAGCAGGCCAACGATCTCCGCGCCGCCGTCACGGGTGCGCTGAATGATCTGGTCGAGCTTTTCCTGGCTGGTCCAGCCCATCTTGACGAGGTCCGGCAGCGGAATGCCGGCAACGGTCGAGTAACGGGCAAGCGGCACCATCGAATCGCCATGGCCGCCGAGAACGAAGGCGGTGACATCTTCCACCGAAACCTTGAATTCATCAGCAAGGAAATAGCGGAAGCGGGCGCTGTCGAGAACGCCGGCCATGCCGACGACCATGTTCTTCGGCAGGCCGGAGAATTTCTGCAATGCCCAGACCATCGCGTCGAGCGGGTTGGTGATGCAGATGACGAAGGCGTTGGGCGCATACTTCTTGATGCCCGCGCCAACCTGTTCCATGACCTTGAGGTTGATGCCGAGCAGATCGTCACGGCTCATGCCGGGCTTGCGCGGTACGCCGGCGGTCACGATGACCACATCCGAACCCTCGATCGCCGAATAATCATTGGCGCCGACGAGCTTGGCGTCAAAATCGTCAACCGGTGACGACTGGGCAATATCGAGCCCTTTGCCCTGAGGAATGCCTTCTGCGATGTCGAAGAGCACGATGTCACCGAGCTCCTTGAGCCCGATCAAATGTGCCAATGTGCCACCGATCATGCCTGAACCGATGAGGGCGATTTTGTTACGTGCCATGCTGGTTACTTCCCTGATCTGAAGTCTGGACGGACGCCAAAGGACATCGACGACGTCGGGCAGAGCCCGCGATCATGCGCCTTTGCGTTGGGACGTTCGAATATTCCTCTTTCAAAAATAACTCAACCAAAAATTTTCCCCTCAATAAATTCAATCGTTTAGATTTGATGGGATTTACGTAAACGTCAATTGAATTTAGCTTGGGGAAGGTTTTTCTGGCATTATCTAACATAGGCAACATATCAAAATGATGAAATAAGGGCGACCCGTATCACAGTCATTTGATAGCCATTCAGGCTTCCGAGGATATCGGCATTTCCTGCGCCTGCGCTGCCTCAGCCAGGTACTCCTCGCTCTGCATTTCAAAAAGCCGGGATGCGGTGCGGTCAAATTCGAAAGCTTCGGTACCCCGCTTGGCTTCATAAAGCTTGTCCGGTGATGCCGCCGCGGAAATCACCACATGCACATGGTGATCGTACAAAATATCGATCAGGATAATGAAGCGCTTGGCCTCGTTGCGTCTGGCATAATCGAGAATCGGCACATCATCGATGAAGATGGTCTGGTAGCGCGAAATGATGGCCGCATAGTCCAGCGCACCCAAAGGCTTCGAGCAGAGATCGGCAAAGCCGAAACGCGCGACATGCCGTGCTGCCCGCGGCACCACCACATTGTGGCCTTTGACTTTGAAATGCTCCTCTGAAACGGCGGCACCTTCGGTTGCCGTATGCCAGGCTTCATCCATTTTCTGCTTTGTATCGTCGGACAAAGGCGAGAGGTAAACCGGCATGCGGTTGAGCTTTTCCAGCCTGTAATCCGTACGGGCATCCAGATTGACCACATCGACATGGGTCTTGAGCAGGTCGATGAACGGTAGGAACAGCTGGCGGTTGAGACCATCGCGATAAAGATTGTCCGGTTCCACGTTGGATGTGGCAAT
Source organism: Phyllobacterium sp. T2-21 (assembly GCF_055378485.1). NCBI lineage: Bacteria > Pseudomonadati > Pseudomonadota > Alphaproteobacteria > Hyphomicrobiales > Phyllobacteriaceae > Phyllobacterium > Phyllobacterium sp. T2-21. The sequence continues at coordinate 428,315 of NZ_AP027912.1, forward strand.
GAGCACGACACCACGCTCGAACAGCGCCCTGAACAAGCGCGACAGGATCATCGCATCGGCGATATCTGTGACAGTAAACTCATCGAAACACAAAACCCAAGCCTGCTCCGCCAGGGCATCGGCAACGGGCGGGATCGGATCGTCCTGCTTCGTCTCACCGTTCTTGTGCGCTTTGCGATGCGCATTGATGCGCTCGTGCACATCGGCCATGAAATCGAGAAAATGTGCCCGGCGCTTGCGCTTGGCCGGGACAAGCTGATGAAACATGTCCATCAGCATGGTCTTGCCGCGCCCGACCTCGCCAAAGATATAGAGACCTTTGATCACTTCATGCCGCGGCGAGCGGCGGCTGAACAGCCAGCCCAGCGCACTGGACTTGGTGGCAAGCCGCTTTGTGGCAAGCTCGCGTATCAGCCGGTCGAAACGATCCGCCAGATGCTCCTGTGCCGGATCGACAGCAATATCCCCCGCCTGCACCAGCGAATCGTAGCGCTCGCGCACGGAGGGAAACACTTTCAGATTATCGTGCGACATGCGGACTGCAGTCTCCGGATGTGTGCAGCAGCTGAATTAGCGCTGCACACTCCCCTTTCAGGCTTAACGTGACAGGCTCAGATTCTGCCCGCCGGAGGTCTGGCCATCAAAGCGCGAAGACCCTGAAGAGTAAAGCCGGGCAACCGTGCCGCCTGCTGCATCGTAAAGGGTGAGCTGCTTGCCGCTCACGGCCCAGGACGAAAGATTTGCCAGTTCACCCGGGCAACGCAATGGACCGGCGCGATAACCCTGACCGAATTTGGTCTGCGGCGTTGCGATCTTGCAGGACTGACCGGCCAGTGAGGCGTTCCAGACACCGGCAACACTGCCGGCGGTGACGTCAGGAGCGTTTGCCGGCGGAAGCGACGCGACCTGCGTGCCTTGGCCAGTAGGCGCAGCACCGCTACCGGTGGTTGGTGCGGTCGGAAACTGATTGGCTCCGCCGGGTGGCGGCAATTGGCTCTGGGTCACAGATCCGGACGGCGCAGACTGCAAGGGCGCAGGCCGGGGCGTAACGCGGTCCATACCATCATTGTCAAAGCGCGTACTCTGGCAGCCTGCCAGAACCATGCCGACAGCGGCAACGGCCAGCAAATTGACGTTCAAAGTCCCCATAGTCTTACTCTCCATCTACGCATCCAACAGAAAAAATGCGATTCGACTTGGCATTGTTACCCACGATACAAAGGATATCGCGGCGAAATTTCAACCCGCCAGGCGGCAAAACAAGCCTGTTTCCGGCCTGCCGCCGCGGCAGAAGCATCGAAAACTCCCTGAACTGGCAATATCGCCACACTATCCAGAGCCGTTCCCGTTTGGCTGGAAGCCATAACCTTGCGCAAGTCAACCATTTTAAGGTGAATAAAGTCTTATGATGGCAATACGCGGTAATGACGGAAATGTGTGAGGCGCCCCATTGAAGTCCATCGACGGCAAGGATATTTCTTGAGCATGACACTCATAAATAAAACACCTCAACGAATTCGTCACGAAACCCGCCTGCGCCTCCTCGATGTGCAGGACGTCAAACATCTGACACCGCGCATGGTGCGCGTCACGCTTGCCGGCGACCAGCTGGAAGGTTTTGTCAGCGCCGGTTATGGCGATCACATCAAGATTTTCTTTCCGCCTGCCGGAAGCGGGCCGATTGTTCCCGTTCTCGGTCCCGATGGGATCAGTTTTCCGGAAGACACGCCGCGTCCGGAAATGCGGGACTACACACCGCGCAACTATCATGCAGCATCCAAAACCCTTGATGTCGATTTCGTGCTGCATGGTGATGGCCCCGCATCCACGTGGGCAGCACAGGCTAAGCCCGGTCAGCAGATTGTCATTGGCGGACCACGCGGCTCGATGATCATTCCCGATGCCTATGACTGGTATTTTCTGGCTGGCGATGAAACGGCCCTCCCCGCTATCGGGCGCCGACTCGAAGAACTGCCGGCCACGGCCCGCGTCGTCGCGGTGATCGAGGTTGAGGACAAAGCCGAAGAACAAGAGCTCAAGTCCAGCGCCAAGGCCGGGATTGTCTGGGTTCACCGCAACGGTGCGGAAGCCGGCAACAATGACCTGTTGCTGCGGACGATTGAAAGCCTGACGTTGCCCGAGGGTGATTGCTACGCTTTCATCGCTTGCGAAAGCAGCATATCCAAATCCATCCGAACCCATCTGGTCGAACAGCGCGGCTTCAACGGCGAATGGGTGAAAGCGGCCGGTTACTGGTTGCGCGGCGTGGCGGACGCGCACGAGCCCCATTGACATCATCTTTGCGTTGCCGGGCTGACGGCGCTGGGGTAGGGTTTATGCCCTCCCCATAAGGATCAAGAACATGTCTCAGCCGCAAAACACGCGTATCGTCCTCGCATCCAGGCCGCAAGGACCGGTAAAGCCGAGCAATTTCCGCATCGAAGCCGTACCGGTTCTCGCGCCTGGCGACGGCGAGATCCTGCTCAAGATTCTGTTTCTGTCTCTCGATCCCTATATGCGCGGCCGCATGGACGATGCTGTGTCCTATGCCGCCCCGGTTGCCATTGACGGGGTCATGGAAGGCGGAACCGTTGCGGAGGTGATCGAGAGCAAACATCCCGGCTACAAACCTGGTGATATCGTTCTTTCCCATTCCGGCTGGCAGAGCTATGCCCTCTCCGATGGTGCCGGTCTGCGCAAGCTCGATCCGAATGCCGCGCCGCTGTCAACGGCTGTCGGCATTCTCGGCATGCCGGGTTTTACCGCCTATGCGGGACTCCTGACCATCGGCCAGCCCAAGCCAGGGGAAACCGTCGTCGTTGCCGCGGCCAGTGGACCGGTGGGGTCGACGGTCGGCCAAATCGCCCGAATCAAGGGGGCGCGGGCGGTCGGCATTGCAGGCGGCGCAGACAAATGTGCATTCGTCCGCAACGAACTGGGGTTCGATGTCGCGATTGACCACCGCGCACCCGATTTTGCCGAACAGCTGCAACAGGCCTGTCCGTCCGGTATCGACGTTTATTTTGAAAATGTCGGCGGTGCGGTCTGGGACGCGGTTTTCCCGCTGCTCAACACCTTCGCGCGTGTGCCGGTCTGCGGCCTGATCGCACAATATGACGGTCTCGATCTTTCCGGCAAGGATCGACTGCCGGCGCTCATGCGCGACATTCTGAAGAAGAGCCTGACCGTGCGCGGCTTCATTCAGCGTGAATTCATCGATCAGCGTCCGGTCTTCCTTGAAACCATGAGCGGCTGGTTGCGCAGCGGCGAAGTCAAGTACCGCGAGGACATTGTCGATGGGCTCGCCAACGCTCCGGAAGCTTTCATGGGGCTGCTGAAAGGGCATAATTTCGGCAAGCTGGTGATCCGGGTCGCCTGACGCCGGACAGGGTTGAATGACGGTGACACAGCTTTGATACGGCTGGCACTGGCAATTCTTCACCTTTTCCGCCATATAAGCCCTCTATCGACATCGGAATGACTATACAGGCTGACAGAAGCATGGCGGTGCGCGCGCAATTTGCAAAGATGAACGGGCTTGGCAACGAGATAATCGTTGCCGACATGCGCGGCCGTGCGGATCATGTTGCGCCGGGAGCCGCCATTGCGCTCAATAGCGATCCAGCCACCAAGTTCGATCAGATCATGGCTATCCATGCACCGCGCACCCAGGGTACGGAAGCCTATATCGAGATCATCAACTCCGACGGCACTCAGGCACAGGCCTGCGGCAACGGCATGCGCTGTGTCGTGCAGGCTCTTGCCGCCGAAACCGGCAAACGGGAATTCACCTTCGAAACCATCGCCGGAATATTGACCGCCCATGAACATGCCGACGGCATGATTACCGTCGATATGGGCAAGCCGCGTTTCGGCTGGCAGGAAATCCCGCTGGCTGAAGCCTTCCACGACACACGCCAGATCGAGTTGCAGATCGGACCGATTGATGCGCCTGTCCTGCACTCCCCCTCCGTCGCGAGCATGGGCAACCCACACGCGATCTTCTGGGTCGAGCAGGATGTCTGGACCTACGATCTCGAGCGCTTTGGCCCGCTGCTTGAAAATCACCCGATTTTCCCAGAACGCGCCAACATCTCGATCGCCCACGTGACCAGCCGCAATGCCATGACCCTGCGCACCTGGGAGCGCGGCGCCGGGCTGACCCGGGCCTGCGGTTCGGCCGCCTGCGCAGCTGCCGTGTCCGGTGCCCGCACGGGCCGCACCGAACGAACCGTGACGGTGACCGTTCCCGGTGGTCCGCTGGTGATTGAATGGCTGGACAATGATCATGTCATGATGACCGGACCCGCCGAATGGGAATTTTCCGGCTCGTTTGATCCGCAGAGTGGTCAATGGCAGCGGGACGAGACAACGCCATCGCAGGGAGCCGCCTGATGGCTGTGGATGTCGTCACGTTTGGCTGCCGCCTCAACACCTACGAATCCGAGGTGATGAAGCGTGAGGCCGACGCCGCCGGGCTTGGTGCGCTGGAAAATGGTGCGATCATCTTCAACACCTGCGCCGTAACCAGCGAAGCGGTACGGCAGGCGCGGCAGGCAATCCGCAAGGCACGCCGCGACAATCCGCAGGCCCGCATCATTGTCACCGGCTGCGCCGCCCAGACCGGGGCTGACGAATTTGCCGCCATGGATGAGGTCGATCTCGTTCTCGGCAACGAGGAAAAGCTGAAATCCAATTCGTACCGCATGCTGCCCGATTTCGGTGTGAACCAGTTCGAGAAGGTGCGCGTCAACGACATCATGGAGGTGCGTGAAACCGCATCCCACATGGTCGATGCCATCGAGGGCCGGGCACGGGCCTTTGTGCAGGTGCAGAACGGCTGCGATCATCGCTGCACGTTCTGCATCATCCCCTATGGCCGCGGCAATTCCCGCTCCGTACCGATGGGCGGCGTGATCGAACAGGTCAAACGGCTCGTCGGCAACGGCTATAACGAAGTGGTCCTCACCGGCGTCGACATGACCAGCTATGGACCCGATCTGCCGGGCTCCTTGCGCCTCGGCAAGCTCGTCAAGACCGTTCTCGGCCAAGTGCCTGATCTGAAGCGTCTGCGCCTCTCCTCCATTGATTCCATCGAAGCGGATGATGATCTGATGGAGGCACTGGCGACGGAAAGCCGGCTGATGCCGCATTTGCATCTGTCGCTGCAGTCGGGCGACAACATGATCCTGAAGCGGATGAAACGCCGCCATCTGCGCGAGAACTCCATCGAGTTCTGCGAAAACGTCCGCAAGATCCGCCCCGATATTGTGTTCGGTGCCGATATCATTGCCGGTTTCCCCACCGAGACCGATGAGATGTTTGAAAACTCCATCGGGATTGTCGAGGAATGCGGGCTGACCCATCTGCATGTCTTCCCGTTCAGCCCACGCGAAGGCACGCCGGCAGCGCGCATGCCGCAGGTGAACCGGCAGATCGTCAAAACCCGCGCTGCCCGGCTGCGGGCGGCGGGCGAAGCCGCTTATCACTCCCATCTCGACCGTCTTGTCGGCACGAACCAGCGCATACTCGTCGAACGCGAGGGGCTTGGCCGCACTGAAGGGTTTACCCTCGTCGGGCTGAACGGCGGGGCACCCGGCGAAATCATTGAACGGCCGATCAGCGGGCATGACGGCGACAGGCTGCTGGCCGCAGACAGCGACCGGCACGCAGCGTAATCACAACGAGCAAAGCAGCATTCATGGCTCTGGGTTTTATCAAAAAGATATTTTCATTCGGCAAGAAGGAAGTCGACGAAGTTCCGGCCGAAGTACCTGTCCCCGCGCTCGAGGCGCCTGTTCAACCGACCACCGAACAGGTTTATGAGGACACAACGGCACAGGAAGCCCTGCCCGTTCCAGCTGAGGCGGAACCTGTCGAGACCGAGCTGGTTGAGCCGGCGCCCGTTGAAGAACCAGCGCCGGTTGCAATCGAGCCGGAACCCGAACCGGTCATAGCGCCAGTCGTTCCGGAAACGGCGTTGGCCGAGCCCGAACCGGTGGTTCTGCCGGTCGTGGAAGAACTGCCCATTCCGTTCAACGCAGCGGAAGAACCGTTTGAACAGACGCTGGCAGAAGCGCTGACCCCGCCCGTGCATGTGCCGGAACCCATTGTCGACATGCCTGTACCGGTGGAGCCGGTTGTGGCGCCCAAGCCGGCCTCGTCAAAGGTAACAGTCACCAGGACCGTAGAGGAAAAGAAGGCCGAAGAGCAGGTTACCGCCGAGCCGGAGAAACGCCTTACCTGGTTCGAACGGCTGCGCAAGGGCCTGGCCCGCTCATCCCAGCAGCTGGGCGATTCCATCGGCGGAATCTTTACCCGTCGCAAGCTCGACGAAGACACGCTGCAGGATCTCGAAGATGTGCTGATTCAGGCCGATCTCGGCATGGAAACCGCCATCCGCATCACCGGTTCCCTGAGCGCCACACGTTACGGCAAGGATATCAGTTCGGAGGAAGTCCGCACCATTATGGCGACTGAGATCGAAAAGGTGCTCGGGCCGGTTGCCAAGCCACTGGAGCTCGACCTTTCGCACAAGCCGCATGTCATTCTGGTTGTCGGCGTCAACGGCACCGGCAAGACCACGACCATCGGCAAGCTCGCAGCCAAACTCACAGCGGGTGGTCTCAGCGTCATGCTGGCGGCCGGCGATACATTCCGGGCTGCGGCGATCGAGCAATTGCATATCTGGGGCAAACGCACCGGCGCACCGGTGGTTTCGTCGAAGCTAGGTGCCGATGCGGCCGGGCTTGCCTATGATGCCTGGAAACAGGCAAAGGAGGCAGGAAGCGACGTGCTGATCATCGATACGGCCGGACGCCTGCAGAACCGGACCGAGCTGATGGACGAACTTGCCAAGATTGTCCGCGTCCTCGGCAAGAACGATCCCGATGCACCGCATACCGTGCTGCAGACACTGGATGCCACCACCGGCCAGAATGCCCTCAATCAGGTCGAGATTTTCAAGAATGTCGCCGGCGTCAACGGTCTCGTCATGACCAAGCTCGACGGCACGGCACGCGGCGGCATCCTCGTTGCCATTTCAGCCAGGCACAAATTGCCGGTCTATTTCATCGGCGTGGGCGAACAGGTCGATGACCTCGAGCCCTTTGCCGCCAAAGATTTTGCCAAAGCCATCGCGGGAGTTGCATGATGGACCAATCCGTATTTGAACGGGATCCATCCGATCCCAAGCGCAAGGAAGTCACACCCCTTCTCAAGCTGGTGCTGGAACTCGGACCGTTGATGGTCTTCTTCTTCGCCAATTCCCGCGGCGAATGGCTGATCGAGCGCTTTCCCGCGCTGGCGAACATTGGCGGGCCGATTTTCATCGCCACCGCGCTGTTCATGGTCGCAACCGTACTGGCGCTGGCCGTGTCGTGGATATTGATCCGCAGCCTGCCGATCATGCCGCTGGTTTCAGGCATCGTGGTTCTGGTGTTTGGTTCGCTGACACTTTGGCTGCACGACGAAAATTTCATCAAGATAAAGCCGACCATCATCAATGCCCTGTTCGGGGTGATCCTGCTGGGCGGCCTCTACTTCGGCAAATCGCTTCTCGGCTATGTTTTCGACAGCGCTTTCAAGCTCAATGCCGAAGGCTGGCGCAAACTCACCCTGCGCTGGGGCATATTCTTCCTGTTCCTGGCCGTGTTGAACGAGGTGGTCTGGCGCAGCTTCTCGACGGATTTCTGGGTTGCTTTCAAGGTCTGGGGCACCATGCCCATCACCTTGCTTTTCACCTTCGCGCAAATGCCGCTGGTAATGAAACATTCGCTTGAACCCTTGGCCGGCAAAAATACGCAAGGCAAGGAAAAATAGTCGCTCTAAGGCTTCAGCGCCTTTTCGACAGCAGGCATCAGATCATCGCGGATCGATGCCTCGCTGAAAGGTCCGACGTGCTTGTAGAGAATGGTGCCGTCGCGACCGACAAGGAAAGTTTCCGGCACGCCGTAGACGCCCCATTCGATCCCGGCCCGGCCGCTCGCATCAACGCCGATCATGTCGAACGGATTGCCAAGTTCGCCCAGGAATTTCAGCGCGTTTTCGTCCTTGTCCTTGTAGTTGAGACCGGCGATGCGAAACCGCTTGTCCTTGGCGAGCTGCATCAGCAGCGGATGTTCCGCACGGCACGGCACACACCACGAGCCGAAGACATTGACCAGTGTCAGCTGACCCTTGAAGGCGGACGGTTCCATACCCGGAACCGGTAGACCGCCCTTGGTCAATCCTGCCAGAGGCGGAAGGATCAGGTTCGGGGCTGGCTTACCGATCAATGCCGAGGGGATGACACTTTCGTCCCGCCCGAGCGCGAGCTGGAAGGCAAAGATACCGGCCAGAACCACAAAGAGCAGCAGGGGCAGGAAGGCAAACAGCGAGAAACGTCGGTGTGGAGCCTGTCCTTTGATATCCGGTCCGCTCACGATGCGTTATCCGTCCGCGCCTCGGAGCGGCGGCGTACGCCGCGGGTTTCCAGCTCCTGCAGCGCGAGGCGCTGCGTGCGCTGATCGATCAGTATCCAGCCGACGAGCGCCGCGAGGACCGCTATGGACACGCCGTAGGACGCGAGGACAAAAGCCGTATGGGTCATGATTACACCCCCCTCCGTTCCGCACTGCGTGCCGCGATACGGCGCATGGCGACAACCCGCCTGCGCCAGATCTCATTGCGCATGGCCATGATGTGCAGGGTGAAGAACAGGAGCGTGAAGCCGACGGCCATGACCAGAAGCGGCCAGAGCAATGAAGGATGAATAGTGGGTCCTCCCATGCGGATAACCGATGCGGGCTGATGCAATGTGTTCCACCAGTCGACGGAGAACTTGATGATCGGAATGTTGATAAAGCCGACCAGCGTCAGGATAGCCGTCGCTTTGGAGGATTTTGCCGGATCGTCCATCGCCCGGGTCAGCGCAATGATACCGAGATACATCAGGAACAGCACGAAAACCGAAGTCAGCCGTGCGTCCCACACCCACCAGGTGCCCCACATGGGTTTGCCCCACAACGAGCCGGTAATGAGTGCGAGAGCTGTGAAAGCAGCGCCAATGGGTGCTGCTGCCTTGGCGGAGACATCCGCCAATGGATGGCGCCAGACCAACGTTCCGATGGCTGAAATGCTCATGACCGTGTAGCACATCATCGACAGCCATGCGAAAGGCACATGGATGAACATGATCTTGACGGTCGAACCCTGCTGATAATCGTCAGGCGCTTGAAATGACATCCACAATCCGGCAGCCAGAACCAGCAATGTGATCCCGACAAGCCATGGCAGCACGATCCCGGCAAAGTTGATGAACCGGGTTGGGTTGGCCAGATCGATCCAGCGTCCGGCTTTTGAAACAGCTTCAGTCATGGCGATTTCTTAGCTTCCCGGGCTCTGTTTCGCAATTCACCATCACACGATCCTCCCAAGCCCGAAAGGATCGTGCGTCGCGCGGCGCATGTCAATCAGCCGACGATTTCAACGCTGCGGCGGCTGCCAGCGGTCCAATGACCGCAAAGAACAGTGTAATTGCAACGAGAATAAGAAAGGGCGCGACAAAAGGCGCGGGGTCTTGCACTGCTCCGTAGGCTGCCGACACGCCGAAGATCAGCACGGGAATGGTCAAAGGCAGGATGATCACCGACACGAGCAGACCGCCGCGCGGCAATGCGACGGCAACCGCGGCGCCGACGGCGCCGATCAGCGTGATGGCCGGTGTGCCGACGAGCAGGGTCAGCGTTGTCGCGCCGATGGCTGCGGGCTCCATGTTCATGAACAGGCCGAGCAAAGGGGAAGCTATGACCAGCGGCAGCACACACGTGCTCCAATGTGCCAGACATTTCACCAGTACGGTCAATGCCAATATGTGCCGGTCCGAAGCCATGATCAGCAGATCGAGAGATCCGTCGTCGCGGTCGGCCTGAAACAGCCGGTCGAGACCGAGCAGCGTCGCCAGAAGGGCACCGATCCACAGCATCGCGGGTCCGATTCGCGCAAGGAGCTTCAAATCCGGCCCGACGCCGAACGGCACGACGGCGATAACGGCGAGAAAGAACAATATCCCGATCAGCACGCCTCCACCGGCACGCAGACCCAATCGGGTGTCGCGGAGAAACAGCGAAAGCATCAGAAACCGCCCCTTCCCATCACGAGTTCCTGAGCCCCGTCCAATCCCAGCGGCAGATGGGTTGCGGCAACGACGATACCGCCGCCGGAAAGATGCGCACGCATGACGCCGGCAAACTGATCCTCCGATCCTTTGTCGAGGCCCGCTGTCGGTTCATCCAGAAGCCAGACCGGGCGATGGCTGATCAAGAGCCGCGCGATACTGGCACGCCGTTTTTGCCCCGTGGAGAGATAGCCGAATGGTAGATGGCCGATATCGCCGAGCTGCACGCGGTCCAGCGCTTCACCAATCGTATGGTTCCCGATGCCGCTGAACGACTGCCAGAAGCGCAGATTCTCCTCGACGCTCAGGACGGGTTTCATGGCATTGAGGTGACCGAGATAATGACAGGCGGAAACAAGCCCGTCGAAACCGGCTGGTGCCGCATCAAGCCGGATACGGCCTTCGGCTTTGTCCAGAAGTCCGGCGATGATTCGCAGGAGCGTTGATTTCCCGGCACCGTTCGGCCCCGTAATCATCAGCGCCTCTCCACCCGTGACGGCAAAGTTCAGCCCGGAAAACAAAATCTCCCCGCCCCGCTCCCCTGCCAGATTTTCGGCGACTAACCGCATGAAGTTCCCGCTCTTGTTAACCCCGACGTGCCGCCCGGAATGACCCATGTGCATTTCGACGCAGTCTCAAATTTTGACGAATGTCGGTCTGGCACAGATCGATGAAAATCTCTATATAGCAGTCAACCATGCCAGCGGTCGGCATGGAAACCATTTTTGGCCGATCTTCAATACGGGCGCCTTTTCGGACCTGTAGCGGGACGGACAGCGGAAATGACTGCACCCGCACCTTAGCGCGTCCTTGAAACGCGGCAAAGGCGTTCGTCCCGGGTGAGGCCAGTAGCATAAGGACGACGCAACATGTCTCAAATCGACAGTTTCAAATGCCGTAAAACCCTATCCGTAGGGGATAAGGAATATGTCTATTACAGCTTGACCGAAGCTGAGAAAAACGGCCTGGAAGGCATTTCCAAGCTCCCCTTCTCCATGAAAGTCCTCCTCGAAAACCTGCTTCGCTTTGAAGACAATCGCTCGGTTTTCAAGAAGGACATCGAAAACGTCGCCAAATGGCTTGTCGATCGCGGCAGTGCCGGCGCTGAAATCGCCTATCGCCCGGCCCGTGTCCTGATGCAGGACTTTACTGGCGTTCCTGCGGTCGTGGACCTTGCAGCAATGCGCGATGCCATGGTCAACCTTGGCGGCGACCCGGAAAAGATCAATCCGCTCGTCCCGGTTGATCTGGTTATCGATCACTCGGTGATTGTTGACGAGTTCGGCAATCCACAGGCTTTCAAGCGCAATGTCGATCTCGAATACGAGCGCAATGGCGAACGTTACCGCTTCCTGAAGTGGGGCCAGCAGGCGTTCAAGAATTTCCGCGTCGTCCCTCCGGGCACGGGCATCTGCCATCAGGTCAACCTTGAATATCTGGCCCAGGCAGTCTGGACCAAGGAAGAAGACGGCGTCACCGTCGCCTATCCCGATACCTGTGTTGGCACTGATTCGCACACGACCATGGTCAACGGCCTTGGCGTTTTGGGCTGGGGCGTTGGCGGCATCGAAGCGGAAGCGTCCATGCTGGGTCAGCCCGTTTCCATGCTCTTGCCTGAAGTCATCGGCTTCCGCCTGACCGGCAAGGTCAAGGAAGGCGTCACGGCAACCGATCTCGTTCTCACCGTGGTTCAGATGCTGCGCAAGAAGGGCGTCGTCGGCAAGTTCGTCGAGTTCTTTGGCCCCGGCCTCGAGAGCATGACGCTGGCTGATCGTGCCACCATCGGCAATATGGGTCCGGAATACGGCGCCACCTGCGGCTTCTTCCCGATCGACCGCGAAACCATCAACTACATGCATATGTCCGGCCGCGACGAAGAGCGTCTGGCACTGGTCGAAGCCTATTCGAAGGCGCAGGGTATGTGGCGCGAACCCGGTTCAGCCGATCCTGTTTTCACCGACACGCTGGAACTCGATCTCGGCACCGTGGTGCCGTCCATGGCGGGCCCGAAGCGTCCGGAAGGCCGTATTGCCCTCGAGGGCATTGCCTCCGGTTTCCACGAATCGCTGCAGAAGGAATACAAGAAGACCACGCAGCTTGATGCCCGTTATCCGGTTGAAGGCGAAGACTATGATCTCGGCCATGGCGATGTTGCCATTGCGGCGATCACCTCCTGCACCAACACCTCGAACCCGAGTGTGCTGATTGCCGCCGGCCTTCTCGCCCGCAACGCCGCTGCCAAGGGTTTGAAGTCCAAGCCCTGGGTGAAGACGTCGCTGGCGCCCGGCTCGCAGGTTGTTGCCGCCTATCTTGAAAATGCCGGCCTGCAGGTTGAACTCGACAAGCTCGGCTTCAATCTGGTCGGTTTCGGCTGCACCACCTGCATCGGCAATTCCGGCCCGCTGCCTGCACCAATCTCCAAGACCATCAATGACAAGGGTCTGATCGCTGCAGCCGTGCTTTCCGGCAACCGCAACTTCGAAGGCCGCGTTTCGCCGGACGTCCAGGCGAACTACCTGGCTTCTCCGCCGCTGGTTGTTGCCTATGCCCTGGCCGGTTCGGTCACCAAGGACCTGACAACCGAGCCGCTTGGCGAAGATCAGGACGGCAACCCGGTGTTCCTCAAGGATATCTGGCCGTCTTCCCACGAGATTCAGGAGTTCATCACCAAGAACGTCACCCGCAAGCTGTTCGCATCCAAATATGCGGATGTGTTCAAGGGCGACCAGAACTGGCAGGACGTCAAGGTGCCCGCTGGCCAGACCTATGCATGGGACGACAACTCGACCTATGTGCAGAACCCGCCCTACTTTGTCGGCATGGGCAAGACACCCGGCATCGTCAACGATATCAAGGGTGCACGTATCCTTGGACTCTTCGGCGACAAGATCACCACCGACCACATCTCTCCGGCCGGTTCGATCAAGGCGGCCTCGCCTGCCGGCAAGTACCTGACCGATCACGGTGTGGCACCCCTGGACTTCAACCAGTACGGCACGCGTCGCGGCAACCATGAAGTGATGATGCGCGGCACCTTCGCCAATATCCGCATCCGCAATCACATGCTTGGCGAAAATGGCCGCGAAGGCGGGTACACGATCCATTACCCCTCGAAAGAGGAAATGCCGATCTATGATGCCGCCATGCAGTACCGCAGCGAGAATGTCCCGCTGGTCATCTTTGCAGGTATCGAATACGGCAACGGTTCATCGCGTGACTGGGCGGCCAAGGGCACGAACCTTCTCGGCGTTCGCGCAGTGATTTCCCAGTCCTTCGAGCGCATCCATCGTTCGAATCTCGTGGGAATGGGCATCGTCCCCTTCGTTCTGGAAGAGGGCACGAGCTGGCAGTCGCTTGGCCTGAAGGGCGATGAGACAGTTTCGATCGAAGGTCTTGCCACGATCCAGCCGCGCCAGAAGACCCATGCCACGGTGACGTTCGTGGATGGTACGGTCAAGCAGGTACCGCTGATCTGCCGTATCGATACAATCGATGAGTTGGAATACCTCAAGAATGGCGGCATCCTGCAGTACGTGCTGCGCGATCTCGCCGCTTAAAGCAGCGAAAAGCTCTGAAATCGGAGACCGCCGGGCAACCGGCGGTCTTTTTTTCGCGATTTCGCCAATAATTATATGGTTTTGCCTGTAAACGTGATCGAATTCACCTCAAAGTGACTTCCTCTTGATAAAACGCATCCCTATCAATTGTCTGGCAATCACTCTCATACAAGATCAAAGAAAAATTCGGGAAGAAAGCTCGTACCCTTGACCCTGCGCACCCTGCTCAAAGCCATTCTGATCGCCTGCCCGCTCCTTGTAGCGGCGGGGTTCACGTGGCCGGTTTATGCCGGGAGCATCGGCACGAAACCAGATGGCGTGGTTGAGCTTTATACCTCGCAGGGCTGCGGCTCATGTCCACCAGCCGATGCCGTCCTCAAGCAGTTGGTCGCGGAAGGGAAAGTCGTCGCACTGGCCTTCCATGTTGACTATTGGGATTATCGCGGGTGGGTGGATAATCTTGCGCTGCCCGAAAACACCGCGCGGCAGAATGCCTATCGCAAGGCACTTGGACTGACAGGTGTTTACACACCGCAGGCAATCCTCAATGGCCGCGAGCATGTAAACGGTCAGGACGGCGCTAAAATCCGGCGCCGAATCGATGAGATGCGCAATGGTGATTCTGGACTGACAATTCCCGTATCGATCGAAAAAACCTCTCCGGATCGCCTGGTCATCAATATTGGTGAGGGGGCTGCCGCAAAAAATCCTGTGCGCGTTCTTCTCGCCTATTTCAACAAGGAAACCATTGTTTCCATACCCGATGGCGAGAACGGCGGGCGCAATGTCAGCTACGCCAACAGCGTCCGCGCAATGGAAACGGTTGGCATGTGGGATGGCAAATCGCAGAAGATCGAAATTCCGCTGACCGAGATTGCCAGCAAGAAGGCTTCCGGCTGCGCTGTCCTGTTGCAGGAAATGCTTGGTGAAGGCAAACCGGGGCCTATCATTGGCGCCTCGATCATGACAAAGCCCTGATTATAAAGAGCATTTCTGCAGGCAAGAAAAAAGGCTGGTAAAACCAGCCTGAAGTCTTGGGGCTTGTTGCCATTGAGAGACTGAATGGTTCGGCCAGAACAGCCCGTTTGGGCGGGGGGCTTGGGGTATCGGACCGCTCAAGACCGAACCGTCTCAGACAACGGGCTGAAGGTGGGTCTGAAATCCGGCGGCAATGCGAGTGCAACATGGCGAAACTGTGGCCAGACATCACCAATGGAAACAGGGCGTATTCCTTTGTGAAAGGCACAATGGCAACGACATTTTTGCGTTCAATTGCGCGCGCCCTGACACTTACAGGCTTGTAAATGCGGGCGGAACAGGTCACCCTTCTGTCATCCAGTTGTCATACGGCAAATCTAAGGGCGGATTGATTGATGGACAGCAATGCAGGTGGCGACGAATCGCAACAGCAGGCGAAACTCATTTCACTCTCCGGCGCACATGATCTCCCCGTTACATTCAATCGGCGGGAACTTGATCAAATCCTCAGAATATACGGCTTCATGGTTTCAGCAGGCGAATGGCGCGATTATGCCATTGACCATCTGAATGACCGGGCTGTGTTTTCTGTGTTTCGCCGAACCAGTGAAGTGCCGATGTTCCGGATCGAGAAAAATCCGCGGCTGGCCCGCAAGCAAGGCGCCTATAGCGTGATTGCCGCGAGCGGTCTTATTCTCAAGCGCGGCACGGAACTCGACAGGGTACTCAGGATATTCGACAAATCGCTGCAGGTCGTGCGGAGCTAAAGCTGCTCAACCTCTCAAAGGTGCCGGCCCCGGGAGGGTCGTGGTCCCGCCATTCATATCAAGCTGCATGAGAACCGTATCCAGCCAGCGGCCATGCTTGAAACCCGATCCTTCAATGGTGCCGCAATGCCTGAAACCGCAACTGGTATGCAGGCGCACAGACGCTGACGCAGCGTGACCATCGCCGATAACAGCGATGAACTGGCGAAATCCAAGCGCCGTGCAATCGATGATCAAGCGTTGAAGCAGGGCTTTGCCCATGCCTTTGCCCTTGGCCTGCGGCGCAATGTAGATCGAATCCTCGACACTCCACCAATAGGCCGGGCGGGTACGGAAATAACTGGCATAGGCGTAGCCGCTCACGATGCCGTCAATCTCGGCCACGCTGTAGGGGAAACCATCACTGGTGATCGTATGGAACCGCTTGGTCATCTCCGCCGGCGCGGGCGGCTCGATCTCGTAGGTGGCCGTACCGTGCAGAACCGCATCGCGATAGATTGCGGTGATAGCGGGCAGGTCAGTGAGCTGTGCCGGGCGGATATGAATGCTGGTCATGACCGCAATCGATCGCAAAAATATCGGATGAATGCAATGCCGCCAAGAAAAAGGGCAGCGTTTCCGCTGCCCATTTTCACTCGTTCATAACGTCCAGGATCAGTTGCGATTGCCGAGGAACTGCAACAGGAACATGAACATGTTGATGAAGTCGAGATAGAGGCGCAGCGCACCCATGATCGCCTTGCGGCCATAGGTGTCCGAGCTGTCGCCTTCATAGTACATTTCCTTGATGCTCTGGGTGTCATAGGCCGTCAGACCTGCAAAGACCAGAACGCCGATCGCAGAGATTGCAAACTGCAAAGCACTGGACTGCAGGAAGATGTTGACCACACCGGCAAGGAGAATGCCGATCAGACCCATGAACAGGAACGAACCCATTCCGGAGAGATCGCGCTTCGTCGTGTAGCCGTAGAGCGACAGCGCACCAAAGGATGCAGCGGTGATGAAGAATGTCTGCACGATGCTTCCCGACGTATAGACAAGGAAGATCGAAGACAGAGAAACACCGACGAGCGCTGCATAAACCCAGAAGGTTGTCTGGGCCGCCGAAACGCTCATTTTCTCAATGCGGAAGCTCAAGAAGAACACCGCAGCGAGCGGTGCGAGCATAACAACCCAACGCAGGGGCGAGCCGTAAAGCGCCACGCCAAGGCTGGTCAGCATCTTGCCATTCGGCAATTGATGCGCGGCAAGTGATGCGTCATTGGTGGTTGCGAGATAAACAATTGCAAGCGCGGCAAGACCGGTCACTGCGAGACCGATCCCCATCAGATTGTAGACCTTCAGCATGTAGCTGCGTAGACCTTGATCGATCCCCGCGTCCACACGCACTCCGGCCGATGTACGGGCCTGGATGTTGCGATAGTCAGCCATGGTTTTCCTCATTGCTTCGTCCCGTCGGGTGTCGGGGGTTATTCCCAGGCGCCGCTGGCGGGACCCCAGCATGCCTTGCGGTGAATTATGGGGATTCAGCAGGGCGATAACAAGACCTGTTTCACTCAAGATCGCGTGTTTGGCAGGCAAATGCGGGCAAAATGCTCGCATATTACGCTTTTTTAACGATTTCAGAGGTTTCGCAGGATCGGAGCCGCCTTTTGACCAAGGATTCTCCAGGTTCCCGCAAGGCCAAATCCGACGGTCAGAACCAACGCCAGGACCAGCGTGGAAACGGCCACTTCCGGCTGGAATGATGCAGGCAGCTTCATCACCCGTACAACCACATACCAGGCCGCCAATCCGCCAGCCAGGAGCGCGAAAGTTGCTGTCGCCAGCCCCAGAATGACATATTCGTAACTGAACGCCTTGATCAGAGTGCGCCGCGTGGCGCCAAGAGTTTTCAGGACCACCGCGTCATGCACGCGGGCGCGGTTGCCAGCCGCAAGCGCGCCGCCGAGCACAAGGATGGAGGCGATCAAAGCCACCGACGCCGCGGCGCGGATCGCAACCGCCAGCTGTCCGACCAGCTCATTGGCAATGCTAATGGCATCCTTCACCCGCACGGACGTGACGGCAGGAAAAGCCCGGGTCACATCACGCATGACCGTGGCCTCTTCCTGTGTTGTCGCAGAGGGATCGGTGAGCGTGGCAAGCCAGGCATGCGGGGCGCCGGCAAAAGCATTGGGCGAGAACACCATGACGAAATTGATCGCAAGCGATTCCCACTCCACTTGCCGGAAGTTGGCAATGCGCGCCGTGATGTTGCGGCCGAGCGCATTGACGGTGACCGTATCGCCAAGCTTGAGGCCAAGGTTACGCGCCTCCTCGGCCGAAAAGGATACCAGCGGCTCGCCGGTGTAACCTTCGGGCCACCAGGTACCCGCTGTCAGCACCGAGTTTTCCGGTATCTTCTTGGCGTAGGTAATGCCGCGATCCCCACGCAACACCCATGCCCCTTCCGGCGGTATGGTCAACTTGCCGACATCCGTGCCGTTGAACGCAACGATGCGGCCGCGCAGCATTGGCGCGCTGACAATCTTGCCCTGTGGCGCGGCTTTCTGCAGAAGGTTGGTGAACTGGTCGACCTGCGTGCTCTGGATATCGACAAAGAAAAAGTTCGGTGCCCGTTCCGGCAAGTTGCCGGCGAGCTGCTGGCGCAAGCTGCCATCAATCAGCGCCAGCGTTACCAGCAGTGTCAGCCCCAATCCGAGAGACAGGACGACCGACGGCGTCAACGCGCCGGGCCGGTGAATATTGCCGATAGCAAGGCGAAGCGCCGTGGAGCGAACCCGTGGCGCACGGCGCGCCAGCCACTGCACAAGGCTGGAGACGGCGCGTAGCACAAGGAACGAGAAAGCGACCGCACCGATGAACGTGATGGCGATACGCCGGTCATAGGCGAACACCACCGCCAGGACGCAAAGCGTGGCGACAAGAACAGCCGCCACCGCGATATAGACAGGTTTTGGCCAGCCGCGCTGATCGAAACCCTGTTCGCGGAACAAGGCCGTCGCCGGAATATCGCGTGCCCGGCCCAGGGGCAGGATGGCAAACGCCAATGTGGTCAACAGGCCGAACAGTGCGGCCCACGCCAGCGCGCCCGGATAAAAGCCGCCCTTGGCCGCAATGGGCAGCACGCTCTGCAGGGCGTAGCCTGCGACATAGGGAATAATTGCAGCCAGGATCAAGCCAGCGGCGATACCGAGCAGGGCAATCAGCACGATCTGAATGAGATAGACGGCGATGACAAACCAGCCCGGCGCACCCAGCGACTTGAACGTGGCAATGACACCGCGTTTTGCGTCGAGATAAGCCCGGACCGCATTTGCCACGCCGACGCCGCCGACGATCAGTGCCGTCAACCCGACCAATGTCAGAAACTGCGAGAACCGCTCGACATTAGCACTCAGCGACGGAGCGGCATTGGAGCGGCTGCGGATGGTCCAGCCGGCCTGCGGGAATTTTTCCTGCGCTTCATTGCGAATGCGTGCAATATCTGCCTCGCTGGCACCCGCTGGCAGGGCAATCTTGTAGCTGTGTTCGACCAGACTGCCCGGTTGAACCAGGCCGGCGGCGCGCAATCCCTCAAGCGAGACAAGAAAACGCGGCGCAAACCCAAAACCATCCGACAATACATCCGGCTCGTTGTCGATCACCGCCCGCAATTCAAATGTGGCTGAGCCAAGCAAGACCCGGTCGCCGAGCTTTAGATTGAGCCGGTCGAGAAAAATCTGGGCAACGGCAGCACCAAATGCACCATCCTTTTCGGCAAAGAGAGCGCTCTTATCCAGCTTCGGCGCGGTATCCAGCGATCCGTAAAGCGGATAGGCACTGTCGACGGCTTTCACCTCCACCAGAGACTGATCGGAACCATCGGCCAGCCGGGCCATGGAACGCATGTTGGCAGCGACCGCGACACGGCCTTTGCTTTCAACAAAGGCACGTTCTTCCGCATTGACCTCGCGCTGATTGAGCTGAAAGCGGATATCTCCGCCAAGTATGCCCTGCCCTTGCGTGGAAATGCCCGATGTGACCGAATTGGCCACCGAATTGACGCCGCCAATCGCGGCTACGCCCAGCGCAATGCAGGCAAGAAAAATATAGAACCCCGATAGACCATTGCGCATTTCACGCAATGCGAAACGCAGGGCCAGCTTGAGCGACGGCGATGCAGCGGAACCCTTGACACTCATGCGGTTTTCTTCAGTTGCGGGGCGTCTTCATCCGCCTCGATCAGTCCCGAACGGACTTTGATCTCGCGATCGCAGCGGGCCGAAAGCGCCGGATCGTGGGTCACCAGCACCAGGGTAAGACCGAGATCCTTCTGTTTCTGGAAGAGCAGATCTGCGATCTGCCGGCCGGTCGTCGTATCAAGATTGCCGGTTGGCTCATCGGCGATCAGGATTTTCGGTGACGGAGCAAGGGCACGGGCAATGGCCACCCGCTGCTGTTCACCGCCGGACAGCTCGCCCGGATAGTGGGTGACCCGGTCTGCCAGGCCGACCGCGGCCAGCTCACGCCGAGCGATCTCAAAGGCGTCGGGATGCCCCGCCAACTCCAACGGAACAGCGACATTTTCCAGCGCAGTCATGTTGGGAATGAGGTGGAAGGACTGGAAAACGATCCCGATGTTCTTGCCGCGAAAGGCTGCCGTTGCATCCTCGCTCATCGTTTCCAGTTTTTGCCCGGCAATCTCGACTGAGCCGGAATCGATCCGCTCAAGTCCGGCCAGCACCATCAGCAAGGTCGACTTTCCAGAGCCCGAAGGCCCGACGATGCCCACCGATTGCCCGCCGACGATGGCAAGGGATATGCCCTTGAGCACATGCACGGAGGAAGCACCCGTCCCAAGAGTCAACTCAATGTGATCGAGTGTGATGACAGATTTAGTCACGAATGCAGATCCTTTACGCTATGGTCGACACTGACTTAAGTCGCATCCGGTCAGATATGGGTACCCGAACATGATATTCAAACCATTGATAAAGATCGTTGTGTCGCTCGGCCTTGTTGCCCTGCCCTCTCTGACCTTGGCCAATCAAAATCCTGTGTCCGGCCACGCTCTCTCCGTTGTCGGGTTCGGCGACAGCCTGATGTCCGGTTTCGAGCTTCCCGTGCAGGATTCCTTCACCGCACAGCTGGAAAAGTCCTTGAAAGACAAGGGCGTCGAGATTTCGATCGCCAATGCCGGTGTCGCCGGAGATACCACGACCGGGGGCCTTGCACGCCTTGATTGGTCCGTCCCGGATGGCACCGATCTCGTCATCCTCGAGCTGGGCGCCAATGACGCGTTGCGCGGCATCTCGCCGGAGATCAGCGAAAAGAACCTGGCCGAGATGATCGAAAAGCTGCAGAAGCGCAAAATTCAGATCATTCTCGCCGGAATGCTCGCCCCACCGAACATGGGCGGCGATTACGAAGAGAAATTCAACGCAATCTTCCCTGATCTCGCCAAGAAATATGATGTTCCGCTTTATCCGTTCTTCATGGAGGGTATTGCGACACAGGCCTCGCTGCTGCAGGCGGATGGAATGCACCCGACCACCCAAGGCGTTGCGGTCATGGTGAAGGGGTTCCTTCCCATCATGCAGAAGACCATCAAGCAGCCAACGGTTACCTCGGATACATCCGACACCGAGCAGTGAGGCTTTCTCTGTAGAGCCCTTGGGCAAGACAGGCCCAGGGCCTATTTGATCATCCCGATGCCCTTAACCTCAAGGGCAAGCCATCCACATTGTTGTCATCTTCACACCACATCTTGCGTGTCTTATTTGTCGCGGCGCAAAAGAATGTGAAATTGTGCCTTGCTCTTGGACTCATTCAATGATTCCCTGAGGTTACAACTCGATTCGGGGAGGATGCCTTATGCCGCGTCTCTTTACTGCCCTCGAGATCCCGAGGGACGCCGCTCTCTCACTGTCGCTCTTGCGCGGTGGTTTGCCAGGTGCCCGATGGATCGATGTTGAAAACTATCACATCACGCTGCGCTTCATCGGTGATGTCGAAGGCCACGTGGCCGACGAGGTCGCCAACGCGCTTGATCGGATAAGGCGGCCGGAATTCACCCTGCAGCTTTCGGGCGTCAACGCGTTCGGGTCCAAGAAACCCCACAGCGTATTTGCCGCCGTTTCGCCCTCCCCTGATATTCAGGCGTTGCATGCGGAAATCGAGCGCATTTGCCAGCGGTTGATGCTGCCGGCCGATCCGCGGAAATTCACGCCGCATGTCACGCTGGCGCGCTTGCGCAATGCCCGCAACGAAGAAGTGGCGCACTATCTCGCCTCGCGCGGCAACTTTTCCACCATGCCCTTCACCATCGGGCGCTTTGTCCTGATGTCATCACGCGATTCCGTCGGCGGCGGCCCTTACATCGTCGAGGAAGCATGGCCGCTGGAATCGGCACGCACCTATCAGAAACGCTTCGAGAGGCCTTTGGAGGCCTTAAGAACCATCCGATAAACCCGTTCGAAATCGGCCTGGGTGCCGTAATAGGGATCGGGAATCTGACTGGCTTCGCCAAGTGCGATTTCACTGAAGAGCCCGATCTCGGCGGTCGCATTGGCGGGTCGCCGGGCCTGGATGGCTGCGACGTTGGCGCGGTCCATGCCAAGGATCAGATCAAAACTTACGAAATCCTCCGCCTTGAGCTGCCGGCAACGCTGGTCGGAGATATCGATCCCGTGTTGCCTGGCCGCCAGGATGGAGCGCTCATCGGGCGCCTCGCCCGTGTGATAGCCATTGGTTCCGGCGGAATCGATATGGATGCCCTGGTCTTTTCCCTCTGCTGCAAGAACCGACCGGAACACACCTTCTGCCAGCGGCGACCGGCAGATATTGCCCAGACAGACAAAAAGGACAGAGCGAAGTGGATGGGTTTTCATGGTCCGTTGCACTATGGTTGGAAGCAAAGCAGTGACCGTATATGAGGAAACACAGCATGGCGCGCAACCGGTTAAATCCCAGCGAACTCGACAAGGCATTGCAGGAGCTGACCGGCTGGTCCAGGACCGGTGACCGCGAGGCAATCAACAAATCATTCAAATTCGAGGATTTCAATGCGGCATTCGGCTTTATGGCCCGTGTGGCCCTTATCGCCGAAAAGATGGACCATCATCCCGAATGGTTCAACGTCTACGATCGCGTTGACGTCACTCTTGCCACCCACGACGCCGACGGCGTCACCGAACTTGATGTCACAATGGCCAGGGCGATGGACCGTTTCGCCGCCCTTTGACGATAATATCGACAAAACTCTTGCAGCATCAGGCGTGTCTTCCCATGTTGTCTCCTGAACAGACCTGAAGGAAGAGGAATGGACGACGTCAAGATTGGTGAAATTCTGCGGCCAGGCAGCACGTATGAACAGCGTGCCCGCGAAGAAACCGTGCGAGCCCGGTTCTGGAAAACTGCGCGCAAGGCCGCCAAGTCCATCCCCTTTCTCGACGAGGTGATTGCCGGGTACTATTGTGCCTTGGACCCTGCAACTCCGACATGGGTTCGCGGTACGCTTCTTGCCGCGCTTGCCTACTTTGTCATGCCGTTCGACATCATTCCCGATTTTATTGTTGGCCTTGGCTTTACCGACGACGCTGCGGTGCTGATGGCTGCACTGAATGCCATTCGCAACCATGTGACACCAGCGCATCGTGAGGCGGCAAAGAAAGCAATCGAGGACCTGGACAAGGACAACTAGGGTATCGGGCGGTAAGTCTGGAGAATCCGGAACCGTTACCAGCCGTTTTTGCATCACATCCGCGTGATGGGATGAATTGTCAAAGTGTCGCCGCTTTTATTCCGCTGGAGTGCCACCGTGGGATTTTGCACGGACAACGTGATCTTCTCGCTGACAAAATCGCTTTTTTGACCCCGTCTTCACCGTTTGGTAACCCAGATTAAGTCAAATTAAGAGAAAGCGAACTGGACAGTGGAGCCTGGCGGCTCTTGCCGGTTCGTCAGTTATGAAATGAACGATAAAAACTGGTAGGTAACATGTTTGGAAAATCAATCGCAGCGACCTCTGTGCTCATGCTTGGGCTGACAGGGACGGCTCTTGCCCAGACCCCAAGTCAGATCAGCCAGTTCAACGCATGGGGCGCCTATAGCTACCAGCAGGGCAAGGGCAAGGTTTGCTATGTCCTGTCCGTACCGGTCGACAAGCAGCCCGCAAAGATTGATCACGGCGACAACTTCTTCATGGTCAGCCAGAAGCCCGGCCAGAACGTCAGCTTCGAACCGCAATTCAAGGCCGGGTACGACCTTCAGGTCAATTCGAAAGTGACGGTCACCATCGATTCACGCAGCTTCTCCATGTTCACCAATGGCAGCCATGGCTGGATGGAAAACGCAGCGGAAGAGCCGCAGCTTGTGGCGGCGCTGCGTACCGGCCATACCATGTCCATCGCCGCGGTTTCCAAGCGCGGGACAAAGACCAGCTACACCTATTCGCTCAAGGGCGTATCGGCGGCGCTCAAAGCCATCGCCACCTGCAAGTAAACCGCCTGAATCTTCTCCTTTTGCAGAGGCCGGACAACACGTGTCCGGCCTTTTTGCTTGTGGAGGTGACGGAACGGCCAGAACATGATATGAGCCGCGCTTCACTAGAGAACGTTAGAAAACCCAATGTCCGTTTTGCCTGAGACACAGTCCTTCGCCCGGGAGAAATCCCGTGATGCCATGCTTGCCGCCATGAACGGCAAGCCGACACTGATCGGCCTGTCCCGTGCCGAGATGGGCGAGGCTTTGGCCGAAATCGGCGTGGCCGAGCGTCAGGTCAAGATGCGCGTCGCCCAGCTCTGGCACTGGCTCTATGTCCGCGGTGTGTCGGATTTTGCCGATATGCTCAACATTTCCCGCGATATGCGCGAGCTCCTCGACCGGCATTTCACCATTGCCCGGCCGGAAATCGTCGAGGAACAGATCTCCACTGACGGCACGCGCAAATGGCTGTTTCGCTTTCCGCCGCGCGGTGCTGGCCGGCCTGTCGAGATTGAAACCGTTTATATTCCCGAGGAAGGCCGCGGCACGCTGTGCATTTCCAGCCAGGTCGGCTGCACGCTCACATGTTCCTTCTGCCATACGGGCACACAAAAACTGGTTCGCAACCTGACAGCCGAGGAAATCCTCTCGCAGCTTCTGATTGCCCGTGACCGGCTTGGTGATTTTCCGGACCGGAACACACAGGACGGTGCCATTGTTCCGGCAGAAGGCCGCAAGGTCTCCAATATCGTCATGATGGGCATGGGCGAACCGCTCTACAATTTCGAGAACGTCAAGAAGGCACTGCTGATTGCATCAGACGGTGACGGCCTGTCTCTGTCGAAGCGGCGCATCACGCTGTCGACATCGGGCGTCGTGCCGGAGATTTACCGCACCGGTGAGGAAATCGGCGTCATGCTTGCCATTTCCCTGCATGCTGTGAACGACGACCTGCGCGATATGCTGGTGCCGATCAACAAGAAATATCCGCTCAAGGAACTGTTGGATGCCTGCCGGGCCTATCCAAGCCTGTCCAACTCCAAGCGCATTACTTTCGAATATGTGATGCTCAGGGGTGTGAACGACTCGCTCGCTGATGCCAAGGAACTGGTACGCATGCTGAAAGGCATTCCCGCCAAGATCAATCTCATTCCTTTCAACCCCTGGCCTGGCGTCAATTACCAGTGTTCGGAATGGGAGCAGATCGAGAA
Source organism: Phyllobacterium sp. T2-21 (assembly GCF_055378485.1). NCBI lineage: Bacteria > Pseudomonadati > Pseudomonadota > Alphaproteobacteria > Hyphomicrobiales > Phyllobacteriaceae > Phyllobacterium > Phyllobacterium sp. T2-21. The sequence continues at coordinate 453,453 of NZ_AP027912.1, forward strand.
ATTCGCTGACTACGTCAACAATGCCGGTTATGCTTCACCCATCCGCACCCCCCGCGGCCGCGATATTCTGGCGGCGTGCGGTCAGCTGAAGTCGGAATCGGAACGGATGAAGAAGACAGAGCGTTTGGCATTTGAGGCTGCCATGATCGCCGGGCACGGTGAAGATTGAGCCAGATCACCTTCTATATCTTCCGCTTTGCCCTGATCGTTTTCGGTTTCGTTTGCGCGACCTTCGCCGCATCGTTGTTTCTCAACCTTCTCTGGCTTGGCAGCTCGGAAGCCATCGGAAGCGAAGGCCCATTCCTGTATTCCACGGTTCCGATCTTTGCCACGATGATTGGCTACAGCGTCTTCATTCCCGCCTGTATCCTCATCTTGTTTGCTGAACTGACCGCGTGGCGGGACTTGTTGTTCTACGCCCTTGGCGGCGCAGCGACCGCCGTTGTCATCATCGTCTGGAAATGGCGGCCACAGACTGAAGACATCGACACATTCGCGGCCATCCTCGCCACCGGCGTTGTCGGAGGCTTTGTCTATTGGCTTGTTTCCGGGCGAAGCGCCGGGCTGGTGATGCCCCCGCGCTCCTCCGGCGGCCCCGCCGCATAGAGGCGCCTACTTCGCCTGAGCCATCAGGATTTTTGTGGCAAAGGCCGAAAACACCCCAGCAAACAGCCAATCGGTCACCCGCGTAACCGTCGGGTTCTTCTTCAGGAGACCCGCAAACCGGTCAGCCGCAAGAATCATCGGCGTTACCACCGGCAGCGACAGTGGAATGAACAGCAGGCCAAGGAAGAAAAGCTTGCCCGGCGCATGCGGGTCGCTTGCAGAAACGAACTGCGGCAGAAACGTCATGAAGAACAGAATGATCTTGGGGTTGAGCAGGTTGATGCCGATCCCCGTCAGCCAATTCTGGAACAATGTGTGCGACTGGCCGCTCTTCTTCTCCGGAGAAAAGGCTGATCCCTTGCGGATAGCCTGAAAGGCGAGCCACACGAGATAACCCGCACCAACGACTTTCAGCGCAAGGAATGCGGATGGCGATGCGATAATCAATGCGGAAAGGCCGAGTGCGACCATTGTTGTATGCACCACAATTCCGCAATTGGCACCGGACAGACACGCAAACCCGGCCGCTTTTCCCTCGGAAAGAGCCCGCCCCACGAAAAGCGTCATATCGGGACCCGGGGTGATCGAAAGAACAAAGGTTGCAATCGCGAACTGCAGGATAATCGGCCATTCGGGAATGAAGGTCATGGGAGGCTCCGTCGAAAACTGGGGGAAGCTAACGCGGAACCGTCCTTTTGGCCACCCGATTCTGAGGGGTCTAGCGATTTCCCCGATCCGCCGCGGCATCAGCCAGATTCGCTGCACGCATTTCCGCTGTCATGCGCTGCACGAGACCGCGAAATTGCGCGAGCGCCGGCGCCGGATGCGTCTGCCGCATGGCGAGGAGCAACGGGGCCATCAGTTTGGAACTGCCCGCAACCGCCCGGTAGGCGATATCGTCGCCGCCAAGGCGCCGCATCGATGCAGGCACGAGGGAAATACCGAATCCTGCAGCCACCAAGCTCAGCGTTGCGGTCAAGCGCGGTGCCTCCTGCGCCACAACCGGGCTGAACCCCGCCTCCCGGCATGCGGTCAGAATGGTGTCATAGAGGCCTGGCCCTGCGGTGCGGCGATAGAGAATGAAGGGTTCGGTGGCCAATTCTGTCAGCAGCAGCCGCGAGGCAGTATCCCGCGCCAGCCTATGCCCCACCGGCAGCGCGACGAGCATCGGTTCCTCCAGCACAGCATCGATCCGCAGGCCCGGCGTCCGTCCGACGGGAGAGCGAATGAAGGCTGCGTCGAGCCGCTCATGCATGAGCGCATCCACCAGCTCAGCCGTACCGGCTTCTTCAAGCATGACGGAAAGTTTCGGCAGGCTTTCGTGAAAAGCCCGCAACGCTTTCGGCACGAAAGGATGCAGGGCAGCAGAGCTGGTGAAGCCGATGGCCAGACGGCCCTGTTCTCCGCGTGCGGCCCGGTGAACCATATCGGCAACACCATTGGCGCGCTCCAGAATGATCTTGGCTTCATCGAACAGCACTTTCCCAGCCTCGGTAGGGCGAACGCCGCGCGGCATACGGTGCATCAGGAGTACACCCAGTTCCGCCTCCAGCCCCTGCAGGAGCCGCGTCAAGGGCGGTTGCTGTATACCCAACCGCTCGGCAGCCCGCGTCACATGGCCTTCCTCTGCCAAGACAACAAAAGCGCGAAGACGCCGTAGATCAATCATACCCATACCTTAAAAGTATTGAAATTGTAAAAAGCATGCATTGGAAATCATAAAGCAGAAGGCCTATTCTGCCAATGCACTGCTTTGGGGCCAAGCGATGCGCCATGACTTGCCCCTATCGACCCCGCCTATCCGGCGGGCAACAAAAAGGAAACCCGTTGTGAGCTGGTCAGCCGAACAATATGTGAAATTTGAAGATGAGCGGACACGTCCGGTCCGTGATCTCCTGGCGGCGGTACCCGGCGTATACGCCCGATCCGTGATTGATATCGGTTGCGGTCCCGGCAATTCCACGGAAGTCCTCATTGCCCGTTTTCCCAGGGCAGTCGCAACCGGAATGGACAGCTCCGAGGATATGGTCAAAGCAGCCCGCAAACGGCTTCCCGAAATCCGCTTCGACGTCGCTGATATCGCACGATGGGATGCACAGGGACCCTATGATGTCATTCTTGCCAATGCGGTGCTGCAATGGCTTCCGGACCACGGCGCCCTGTTGCCGGCCCTTGTCAGCAAACTGGCCGTGGACGGCAGCCTCGCAATCCAGATTCCGAACAATCTGGATGAACCCACACACCGTCTGATGCGGGAAATAGCCGCTGACGGCCCATGGGCTGCCAAACTGGCGGAATCAGCGGGGCAAAGGTCGCCGCGGCAGAGCGCGGAGTGGTATTACCGAATCCTGCGGCCGATCGCGTCCAGGGTTGATATCTGGCAAACCACTTACCACCACCCGCTTGCCGGAGGAGCTGCAGCCGTGGTCGAATGGTTCAAAGGAACGGGCCTGCGGCCATATCTGGACCCGCTCAATGAAACCGAACGGGCGTCCTATCTCGAACGGTATACGGACGCGGTTGCGGAAGCTTATTCGGCTCTGCCTGATGGCACGGTTTTGCTGCCTTTCCCGCGGCTTTTCATGGTAGCTACCCGCTAAGGCGGCATTCACGCCCTATCTGAAGCATGGATTTTCCATACCCATGGCGGCCCAATGGCCGCTATTTGCATTTAAGACATCAAAATACTGACATTGCGCGGCCTTAATTAAATACTTTTCTGCAGTCACTGGAAAAATATGCTCTGTAATGACACTGCAATCATCGCAAGCCAGAACAGGCAAGTTTTTCAGCCTTTGAGAGCCGCATGGTCTATTACCGAACAACATCTGCTTCATGCGGTAAAGCGCTCTATGGCTTCGGCGTTTGGAGCCAGCCAGCCCTTGCGATCAGCCTTATCCTCGTGTGGGCGGCCCTGGCCATCCTGTTTAACCGCGCGCCTGAGATCGACAAGGCCGTTACGTCGTTTTTCTTCCTGAGCTCTGACTGCATCGCCACTGCGACCGCAAAAATTTGCGGGGATTTTCCTGCCGCATCGGTGCCGCTTTTCAAGACACTGCGGCGTGTGTTCTATGCCCTGCCCATCGTCGCCGCTTCGGTGGTCGTCACCATCGCGCTGCGCGATGTTGCCTCCGGTCTCCGCTGGAATCACGAGCGCATTCGCATATCAATCGTATCACTTCTTACGCTGGCCATTGGCCCCGGTCTGTTGGTCAACGCATTCATGAAGGAATTCATCGGACGTCCGCGGCCCGCGAACACATGGCTTTTCGGCGGGGAGCAGCCCTTCGTGGCGGCGGCTGAATGGTCGCACGTCTGCCAGCACAATTGCTCCTTTATTTCCGGGGAAGCTGCCGGGATAGCCTGGCTTGTCTGCCTTTTGCCCTTGTGGCCCCATCAGACAAGGAAAAAGCTCATGTGGCCCATCGCTGCTATCATCATAACCACCGATTTCCTTCGCGTTGCTTTTGGCCGGCATTATCTCTCCGACGTCGTCCTCGGGTCTCTTTCAACCGTGATTGTCTTCTGCGTGCTGACCACGATTTGCGAGTCATGGACTGCGCATTGGCGTGGCACATCCAAACAGAGAATCAAGTAACCGCCGAACCCGCATAATACGTCCCCTGTTGAAGACATAAATTTTTATTGGCGCTACTGTTCGTTCGGGTTATTAAAACTGAGGGGACAACAACAAGCGCGACAATCAGACGATGCTTCAGAAGAATTCAAGCCTGAGCATTTCGGACGATGCGGTGGATTCGGCTGCAAGCCGGCGCTTTGTTCTCATGTTGGCCTTGGCCCTGATCGTCAGTCTTCTCCCGCTTGCCAGCAACCTCATCACGCATTTTCCCGACGAGCGCCATTACTCCAATGGTGCTGTCATCATGTTGCACACCGGTGATTATCTGACACCGCATACGGCCGAGGGCGACGTCCGGCTGAAGAAGCCGCCACTCACATACTGGATGAGCGCAGCCGGCATGAAAATCTTCGGGATCTCCGTGCTCGGATCACGCTTCCTGTGGCTGATCGGCGGGGCGGCCACGCTGCTGATCACGTTCTGCCTGGCCCGCACTATCACGCGCAATGACCGGACGGCATTGCTTGCGGCTTCGCTCCTGGCAACGAATGCCGTCTTCCTGCGCGCTTGTATCAACGCCATCCCCGACATACCTCTGACCATGTTCATGCTCATCGGCATGCTCGGCTTTGTCGGCCTTCTCTTCCGTGATGACCATCACCACGTCTATGGCATTCTTGCCTATGCGGGTACGGGATTGGCTATTCTGGCCAAGGGCCTCCTTCCCGTGGCAATGCTCGGCTACATCCTCATCTATTGCATGGCCGTGCCGGCGCTGCGGCAGCGCCGCCATCGCCTGTGGCAGCCCCTGACAATCGCCGCGTGCCTCGGCATCGTCGGCATCTGGTTCATCTATCAGTCTCTGCACACACCAAGCATGCTTTCGGCCGATTTCGTTGCCGACCAGATTTCAGACAAGATCAATGTCAATCCGGATATCATCGCCATGGGATTGATCCACAGCTTCGCCGGCCTCATCGGTCCGACATTTGTCTGGCTGGGGTTGCTTTCCTATGGCGCACGGAAAGCGGGACTGAGACTGGAGAGGGATTCACTCAACGGCATAGCCCCCTTTTTCCTCGGCTGGATCATTGCCGTCTCGATTATTTTTTCCCTCAATAGCCTTCCCTCTCACCGTTACGTCATTCCCGTTATACCGCTGCTTTGCGTGCTTCTCGCCTGCGGGTTCCAGGAAGTGACAGATCCCCGCTTCGAAAAATTGGTTCGGCAGGTCTTGCGCATCATCATCCTGTTTGCAGCCATCCCTATCGCCGGCGTGTTCTTGGTGGGGATGCAATTGTTGTCGCCGCTATATGTGGCAGGATTGGCAGCCGGGATCACAGGCGTCATGACGACGCTGTGGGTCGTTAACGCCCGCCTGAAAATGCATGGTCTGGCAGCCTCCGCCGCCGTGCTTGCCATGGCCAGCACATTAGCCGTTACCCCCGTTGCAAAGGCTCTGCTTGTACCGGACATCGGCAAGCCGCTCGCGGCCAGGATCAACACATTGCACCTCCCCGAGAACCAGGTCCTCTTCGTCGGACCCGTGCTGGACGCTGCGAAAATCCGGCTTCACGCCAATTTTGATGCACAATTCAAACAAACGACCGTGTTTCCGCCCGCAGAGATTGATCCCGGCGTGAAAGTTGTTCTTTCGACAGACAAGCACATTGCAGATGCATTGGCCCAACAGGGTTTTGCCGTGGAAGAGGTTACAGCCGGCTGGCGGCGCATTCACATGCAGGATTTCATTTCTGCGCTGAAAACAGGCACGTTGCAGGAGGCCCGTGAGCGATATGGCGAGCACGGTTACGTGGCTATCCGCAGCTGATTTCCCTGTGCAGGTCCGCTGCAGCCAATGGCGATCTTGCCAACATCCCCTCACCTGATAAAAGAACCTCCATCTTCACCAAACGATAGCGAGACTGCACAGCGGTCAGGGAAACAGAATGAACAAGTGGAAAGACGTCAAGAAAGTCGTGCTGGCCTATTCCGGCGGTCTCGATACATCGATTATCCTCAAATGGTTGCAAACGGAACTGGGTGCGGAAGTCGTTACCTTCACTGCCGATCTCGGCCAGGGCGAAGAGCTGGAACCTGCGCGCAAAAAAGCCGAAATGCTCGGCATCAAGGAAATCTATATCGAAGACGTGCGTGAAGAATTCGTGCGCGACTTCGTGTTCCCGATGTTCCGGGCCAATGCCGTCTATGAAGGCGTCTACTTGCTCGGCACGTCCATTGCGCGGCCGCTGATTTCAAAACACCTCGTTGAGATCGCGGCACGCACCGGAGCCGATGCCATCGCCCATGGGGCGACCGGCAAGGGCAATGACCAGGTTCGTTTCGAACTTTCCGCCTACGCGCTGAATCCTGATATCAAGGTTATCGCCCCGTGGCGCGACTGGACATTCAAGTCGCGCACCGATCTTTTGGAATTTGCCCGCGAACACCAGATTCCGATCGCCAAGGACAAGCTCGGCGAAGCCCCCTTCTCCGTTGATGCAAACCTGCTGCACTCCTCATCCGAAGGCAAGGTTCTGGAAGATCCGTGGCAGGAAGCGCCGGAATACGTGCATCAGCGCACGATTTCGCCGATGGAAGCGCCCGACAAGGTCACGGAAATCGAAATTGCCTTCGAGAAGGGCGACGCCGTCGCTATCGACGGCAAGCCGCTTTCTCCGGCAACATTGCTGAAGACACTCAACGATCTCGGCCGCGACAACGGTATCGGTCGCCTTGATCTGGTCGAGAACCGTTTCGTTGGCATGAAATCACGCGGCGTCTATGAAACCCCCGGCGGCACGATCCTTCTCGCTGCCCATCGCGCCATGGAGTCGATCACACTGGATCGCGGTGCGGCGCACCTCAAGGATGAGTTCATGCCACGCTATGCGGAACTGATCTACAATGGCTTCTGGTATTCGCCGGAGCGCGAAATGCTGCAGGCCATGATTGACAAGAGCCAGGAAGATGTGGAGGGCGTCGTGCGCCTGAAGCTGTACAAGGGCAATGTCATGATATCCGGCCGCAAGTCGAAAAAGTCACTTTATTCCGATGCGCTCGTGACTTTCGAGGATGATCGCGGCGCCTATGATCAGAAGGACGCGGCGGGCTTTATCCGCCTCAACGCCCTGCGCCTGCGCACGCTGGCTGCCCGCAAGCGCAACAGCTGATCCTGCAAATATCGACTGAGAACGGGGCGCAAGCCCCGTTTTTTGTTGGCTGACCATTGGATATACATTCGTGCCGCGCTTTCTGTGCCTGCCGACTTGTGATCACTCAGTTGCGAGCTTAGATGTTAAAGCCAGAGTTCATCAGCCATGACGGAGCCTTCCCATGTCCTCACAGAAACCAGCCATCAATCCCGCACTGACGGACTGGACCGGACCGCTCGGACTTCCCGACTTCACTGCCTTTACCGACGACGATTTTGCCCCGGCCTTTGATGCGGCACTTGGGGCCGATCTTGCCGATGTTGACGCGATCATCAACCATCACGAGGCACCGACCATCGACAATACGCTGAAGGCCTTGCAGCTATCCGGCGAAGGTCTCAACCGCGTCTCTTCCATTTTCTGGATGCGGGCCGGGGCCAATACCAACGACACCATACAGGCGTTGGAGCGCATCATCGCGCCCAAGATGTCCCGCCACTATTCGTCCATCATGATGAACCCACAGCTGTTTGCCCGTATCGACTCGCTCTACGAACAACGCGATTTCCTCGGCCTTGACGCCGAAACGGATCGCGTTCTTGAGAAGACATGGAAGGGCTTCGTACGCAGCGGCGCGCGGCTGGATGAGCAGGGCAAAGCACGCCTTGCAGACATCAATGAAAAGCTTGCGGGATTTGGCGCACAGTTTGGTCAGAATGTCCTGAAGGATGAAGCCGACTGGGCGCTTTTCATCACCGATGAAGCGCAGATGAAAGGCCTGCCGGACTTCGTGCGTGCTGCCATGCGCGGTGCTGCCGAGGAGCGCGATCGGCCGGACGCCTGGGCTGTCACCCTTTCGCGTTCGATCATCGAGCCTTTCCTGTCCTTCTCTGAAGACCGCGGCCTGCGGGAAAAAGCGTTTCGTGCCTGGGCCGCGCGCGGCGAGAACGGCGGAGCAAGCGACAACCGTGCAATTGTTGCCGAGATGGTGGCGCTGCGTGCAGAAAAGGCCAAGTTGCTCGGTTATCACAGTTTTGCCGCCTACAAGCTGGACGACACCATGGCCAAGACACCGAAGGCCGTCATGGACCTGCTCGAACCGGTGTGGGACAAGGCGCGCAACCGCGCTGCCGAAGAAGAGATTGATCTGGAACGCCTGATCGCCGCCGAAGGGCGCAACCACAAGGTTGCTCCATGGGATTGGCGGTTCTACGCAGAGAAACTGCGCAATGAGCGCTTTGCGTTCGACGAGGCGGAACTGAAACCATACCTGCAGCTGGAAAAGATCATCGAAGCTTGTTTCGACGTGGCAACCCGGCTCTTTGGCATCCGCTTTGAAGAGAAGACCGGCATAGCGACCTGGCATCCCGATGTACGGGTGTGGGAGGTCCAGAATCCGGATGGCACCCGCCGCGGTGTTTTTCTGGGCGATTATTTCAACCGTCAATCCAAGCGTTCCGGCGCCTGGATGAGCGCATTGCAATCGCAGCACAAGCTCGACGGCGGCCAGACGCCGATCATCTACAACGTGATGAATTTCGCCAAACCGCCGAAGGGTGAGCCCGCGCTTCTTTCGTTGGACGGGGCACGCACTCTCTTCCACGAGTTCGGCCATGCTTTGCACGGCCTATTGTCCGACGTGACGTGGCCGGCCGTGTCGGGCACATCGGTTTCGCGCGACTTTGTCGAACTGCCTTCGCAGCTCTACGAACATTGGCTGACGGTACCCGCAGTTCTGGAAAAGTATGCGGTCCACTACCGCACCGGCGAGGCGATGCCCAAGGCGCTCCTCGACAAGGTGCTGGCTGCCAACACCTTCAATGCCGGGTTCAACACGGTGGAATTCACTTCGTCAGCGCTGGTCGACATGGCTTTCCATGCGGACGGCACACCGCCAACCGACCCGATCCAGTTCGAGGCTGACACGCTGAAAAGTCTGTCCATGCCCGACGCGATCATCATGCGTCATCGCACCCCACATTTTACGCACGTCTTCTCCGGCGACGGCTATTCCGCCGGGTATTATTCCTACATGTGGTCGGAAGTGCTGGATGCCGATGCGTTCAAGGCATTCGAGGAAACCGGCGACGTGTTCAATACCGACCTCGCCAGGAAGCTCAAGCAATATATCTATTCGGCTGGCGGCAGCCGCGATCCGGAAGAGCTCTACAAGGCTTTCCGCGGCAAGATGCCGACACCCGATGCGATGATCGAGAAGCGCGGTCTTGCCTGATCCAAGTAAAAACCCGCCGCGCTGAAAACACGGCGGGTTTTTCACATCAGCGGATCATGCCTTGGCGAAAGCCAACAGGTCCTTGTTAAGCTGATCCTTGTGGGTCGTTGCCAGACCGTGCGGAGCGCCCGGATAAATCGTAAGTTTCGAACCCTTGACCAGTGTCGTGGCGATTTTGGCCGAGTCATCGATCGGCACAATCTGATCATCGTCGCCGTGGACGAACAGGGTCGGAACGTCGAACTTCTTCAGATCTTCGGTGAAATCAGTCTCCGAAAATGCCTTGATGCAATCGAGCTCGTTCTTCAAACCACCCTGCATACCCTGAGCCCAGAAGGCATCGCGTACACCCTGCGACACCTTGGCGCCAGGACGATTGGCTCCGTAAAACGGCGCTGTCAGATCCTTGAAGAACTGCGAGCGGTCCGCAGTCACACCGGCACGAATGCCATCGAACACTTCCATTGGCAGGCCCCCGGGATTGGCGGCGGTCTTCAGCATCAACGGCGGAACGGCCCCAACCAGTACGGCCTTGGCAACACGCTTGGTGCCGTGGTGGCCAATATAGCGGGCGACTTCACCACCGCCCGTAGAATGACCGACCATGATGGCGTCCTTCAGATCAAGCTTCTCGAAGAGTTCAGCCAGATCATCCGCATAGGTGTCCATGTCGTTGCCATTCCAAGGTTGGCTGGAACGGCCGTGGCCGCGCCGGTCATGGGCAATGGTGCGGTAGCCATTGGAGGCGAGGAAGACCATCTGGTCTTCCCAGGCATCGGCATTGAGCGGCCAGCCATGACTGAATACGACGGGCTGTCCCTTGCCCCAGTCTTTGAAATAAATCTCGGTTCCATCCTTGGTGATAAACGTGCTCATGGTCTTGTGCCCTTTCACGGCTTCCTTGGATTTGGTTTTGCTGATCTTGTCTGCTGCGTCTGCGTCGCCGACCTTGAGGCTGACAGCCGCGACGAGTGCCGCCGTCGCTGTCAGGAAGGAACGGCGTGATGTCAGTCCGGTCTTGCCCATGGCCTTCATTCCTCTGCCAACACCTGCGGCGTCTTAATTGATCGAGATACGGACCTTCAGATTGCTTCGGGTGGCTTCGGAATAGGGACAAACGATATGGGCACCATCAACGATCTCACGGGCGGTGGCTGCCTCGATTCCCGGCAGCGATACGGCGAGAGCCACATCAAGGCCAAAACCCTTGCCATCGTCGCGCGGGCCGATACCCACGGTTGCCGTGACCGATGTGTCATCGGCGAGCTTGATCTTCTTCTGCGCGGCAACAAACTTCATTGCGCCGATAAAGCAGGCGGAATAGCCCGCAGCAAAGAGCTGCTCGGGATTGGTGCCTTCGGCGCCGTTGCCGCCCAATTCCTTCGGTGTCGATAGCGTTACCTTCAGGCGGCCATCTTCACTCGATGCAGTGCCGTCACGTCCGCCTGTTGCTGTCGCTTTGGTTGTGTAGAGAATGCTCATCATTGGCTCCTTTGGTTGAGTTGGATTGTTCGATGCATATTAAGTTGCACACAATTAAATTGTACGCAATATGAAATCGCATATGATTTTGAAAAATTAAATGATGCGCAATTTAATTGCTTTGTGTATTGTATGCGGAAATACAAATGGAGTGATGACGATGGAGAAGACGGGCGTAGACGATCAGGAATCCCTCCTTAGCCTGGAGAACTTCCTGTGCTTTGCCATCTATTCCACGGCCAATGCGGTGACGCGGGCCTATCAGCCCCGCCTCGCGGCGCTGGGCCTGACTTATCCGCAATATCTTGTCATGGTTGTCCTCTGGGAAGAGGAAAACCAGACCGTCAAGGCAATCGGCGAGAAGCTCAGCCTGGACTCGGGCACGCTCACGCCGTTGCTTAAGCGCCTGGAAACGGCTGGTCTGATCACGCGCCGCCGTGACACGGTGGACGAAAGGCAGGTCTTGATTGGCTTGACTGCAGACGGGCGCGCAATGCGTGCACGCGCTGAGGCAGTACCGGTCGCCATGAGCAAGGCTTTCGGCTGTACCATGGACGAAGCAAAGTCCCTGCGATCGGAACTGATCGCTATGCGGGACAATCTGATTGAAAGCATTGAAGAGGTGAAGTAGCCGTCCGGCTATTGTCTCAGGCCGGCCTGTAGAGGGGCAATTGCAGGCGGATTCGGGCGCCGCGCCATGGCCCGGTCAGTATGTCAACGCGACCACCGTGCAGCCGCGCAATCTGCCGCGTTAGGTTAAGACCAAGACCGGCACCGCTGGAACGCGGCCGCAAGCGATAAAACGGCTCGAACACGTGTTCATGTTCTTCCTCGGGAATACCCGGCCCTTCATCGCGAACCTCAATGCCACCCGCGTTGTCCACCAGTACGGTGATTGTTCCCGTCCCGTCACAATGTTCGATGGCATTGCGGATGAGGTTGGCCACGGCTTGTTCGATTTGCAGGGTATTGACCTGTGCGCGGACGCTTTTGGGTGCCGGTTCGAATGAAAGATCGTAGCCGGCGGCAATCGCCAATGGCGCGAAGTCCGCCACGATCTGCCCCGTGAGTTCGACCAGATCGACAACTTCACCCGGCCCCACCGGCTGGTCGAGCAATTGCCGGTCGAGCAATTGCTGCGCCAGATGAGAGAGACGCTCAATGTCCTGCAGCAAACGGGCGCTTTGCGGATCCTCTGTCAGAAGCTCGGCGCGTGTACGCAGAATCGCGATAGGAGTTCGCAACTCATGCGCTGCATCCGTCAGGAAGCGATTGTGCTGATCATATCCCTGGCCAAGGCGCGCAAGCGCGTGATTGAAGGCTTGGACCAGCGGTGTGATTTCCGACGGCACCTGTTCGATCGGCAGTTGCATGGCACGGTTGTTGATGTCGATACGTCCGGCCTGGCTGGCGATGGCAACCAGACCGGCCAGCGAGCGGCGCACCACCGCTGGCGTTGTCACCAGCGTCGTCACACCCATGACAATGATGATGGGCAGAAGCAGTGCGATGATGACGATGATCAGAACAGGAATAACCCTGATCCAGGCTGTGGTTCCATCCGGATTGCGTGCCATATCGACCTGCATGTCGATATTGACTTCCAGCCCCTCGTTCTCATCCCGTGATGCACGGGTTGAGGTAATGACCTGTATCGGTCCCGCCTTGGTATCGATCTTCGAAACCACCGCCTCGGGTCGCAGGTCGCCCTCTCGAAAACCGAGCGTCGCATGATCCACGGCTTTCACGAGATCACCGGTATCATTGCCATAACCGACGGGAACGTCACCACGTTGGACAGCCTGACCATTCGTGTCGCGTGCTATGTACCAAAGTTTCGGAAATTCCTGCAGAAAAGTCTTCAGCTCTTCCGTCTCATGAACGATCAGTTTGCCATCGGCATCCCTGTCGATTGCGCTCTTCAGAATAGCAACCGCCGCCTCATTGTCGATGAGCAGCCGCGGATTGGCCACCCATAACACCAATGTGAACAGGCCGATAAAGATGAGCAATGTCGCCGCCTGCAGCAAAATGAGCCTGCGTACCAGAACCCATTGCAATGAGCGCGGGCGGATTTTCTTCATACAATTGCCCGTAACAGATAGCCGAGATTGCGTATAGCCCGTATCTCGACACCTGCCGACACATCCTCCAGCTTGCGCCTCAGCCGCGATACATGTGCGTCAAGCGCGTTGGATCCGATTTCATCGTCCATGGCATAGACGGATTCCTCAAGTGTCGCGCGCAGGACTGTCCGGCCGGGGCGGCGGATCAGCGTCTCAAGCACCAATCGTTCGCGCCGTGGTAACTCCAGCGGCTGATCTTCTATCAGCGCCTCCCGGTGGCGAAAATCATAGGTAAGGCGCCCGACAACCGTTTGTTCCGCGCGCAGCGTGAACGGCCGCCGATGCAATGCCCGCAACCGGGCCATCAGCTCTTCCGTTGCGAAGGGCTTCACCATGTAATCGTCAGCTCCCGCATCGAGCCCGGCAACACGATCGTTCAAGCTGCTCATGGCGGTCAGCACGATGACCGGGGCATCGACATGCAGCGCCCGCAGTCTCGGGATCAGACTGAGGCCTTCGCCATCAGGCAATCGCCGATCCAGCACGACAGCATCATAAGGGCCAAATTTTGCCATGGCCTCGGCGTCGGCCAATGTCGACACATGATCGACGACCACATCGCGACGCTCCAGCGCGGCCTTCAGGACCGAAGCCATTTCCGGCTCGTCCTCAAGCAGCAAGATGCGCATTTGAATTCTCCGTTCGTAGAAAGTCGGCAGCAATGCCGATTGTGGCGGTCAAATCTCTACCATGCCTCGCAAGTAAAAGCAGTGTCGCTCACTCGGCACGGCCGCCGGCGAGGATGCTTACTCACACTCCAGTTTCGGTTTACGGAAGTTGGTGATGTACCAGCGGCCGCCCGACGACCGCGCATAGAACGTATAGAAACACTCCTTCTGTTCGACATAGCTTGGCGTTTCCGTTTCAATATATCGCCTGCCATGTCTTGTATCGCGAACTTCACCAGTGGATGTACCGGATACGGCATTGGTCGATATCTTGCGCCACTGGTACGCGCGCTCGCCTGGCCCCAGATCGAGAACTTCGGTCGGCGGCCCGTAGTCGATAACCACGGATTCCAGCGGCTGCCCGATATAATTCTTCATGATATCGGACGCACACCCGGCCAGAACCGCGGCAGCCAGTACGAAACCGGCTCCGATTGCCCGCTTGCAATTACGAGCACTGCGTGTCGACATGTGGAAGATTCCCATCAAAAATATTCATGAGCGGCAACTAGGCTGCGAAGATTGCACCGACATTACCGGAGGGTTGCGGGGGCTGGCCGCTGCTTCACAATTCATTGCAGGGCGTATCAGCTATCGGAAAATTTCGCAGAAAGCTTTCCATCTTTGCTGAACTTGCGCTAAGGAACCGCCATCCCTTTCAAACACTCCTAGAGGTTTCCCCGAAATGGCATCGAAAAAGCTCCTTCTTCTTCCCGGCGACGGCATCGGACCCGAGGCAATGGCCGAAGTTCGCAAGATCATCGCCTATATGAATGCTGAACTGAAAAGTGGCTTTGAACTTGAAGAAGGCCTTGTCGGCGGTTCTGCTTACGATGCCCATGGCAAGGCGATCTCAGATGCCGACATGGCCAAGGCCATGGCCGCCGACGCGGTTCTCTTCGGTGCCGTCGGCGGACCGAAGTGGGACAGCGTTCCCTATGACGTTCGCCCGGAAGCCGGTCTTCTGCGTTTGCGCAAGGACATGGAACTGTTTGCAAATCTGCGCCCTGCCATCTGCTATCCCGCGCTGGCCGATTCCTCGTCCCTCAAAAAAGATGTGGTTGAAGGTCTCGATATCCTGATCGTGCGGGAATTGACCGGCGGTGTCTATTTCGGTGAACCGAAGGAAATTATTGACCTCGGCAACGGCCAGAAGCGCGGCATCGATACCCAGGTCTACGATACCTATGAGATCGAGCGTATTTCGGGCGTCGCCTTTGAATTGGCCCGCACGCGCCGAAACAAGGTCACGTCGATGGAAAAGCGCAACGTCATGAAATCGGGCGTTCTGTGGAACGAGATCGTTACAGCGACCCATAAGGCCCGTTATTCCGACGTTCAGCTCGAGCACATGCTGGCCGATGCCGGCGGCATGCAGCTCGTGCGCTGGCCCAAGCAGTTCGACGTGATTGTCACGGACAATCTCTTCGGTGATATGCTTTCCGATATTGCCGCCATGCTGACCGGTTCTCTCGGCATGCTGCCCTCAGCCTCGCTCGGCGCGCCAGATGGCAAAACCGGCAGCCGCAAGGCGCTCTACGAACCCGTGCATGGGTCGGCTCCCGATATCGCCGGAACCGGCGCCGCCAATCCGATTGCCATGATCGCCTCCTTTGCCATGTGCCTGCGTTATTCATTCAACATGGTGGAAGAAGCGGACCGGCTGGAAGCGGCGATTGCCGGTGTGCTTGGCGATGGCATCCGCACCGCCGACATCATGTCGGAAGGCAGCACCAAGGTTGGCACCACCCAGATGGGTGATGCGATCCTTGCCAAATTCAAAGCGCTCGCTGCCTGATCACACTCATCCGGACAAAGAAGAGCCCGGCGCGATTCCTCGCGCCGGGCTTTTTATTGAGCCGTCGACTACTTGATGTCGTGCAGATCCTCGTTTTTGGTTTCACGAACGAAGATCAGGCCGATCACCAATGTCATGGCTGCAATGACGATCGGGTACCAAAGGCCATAATAGATATCGCCCTTGGCGGCGCTCATCGCAAAGACCGTTGCCGGAAGCAGGCCACCGAACCAGCCATTGCCAATGTGATAAGGCAATGACATGCCGGTATACCGGATGCGGGTCGGGAACATCTCGACTAGAATCGCGGCAATCGGGCCATAGACCATCGTCACATAGAGCACCAGGACGAACAGGATGGCGATCGTCATCGGCCAGTTAACGGCCTTGGGGTCAGCGACCATGGTGAAGAGACCGCCATTGGGAATGGTATAAACCGCCATCTCCGTGGCACCGGCTGCCTGCTCCGTGGTGATCAGCTTTGCTTTGACGAGATCAGCAACCGGGGTGACCGCCTTTTCACCAGCACGAACCGCGGCAGCATCAAGGCTCAATTCGGGATTGGCCTTGATGAAGCCGTCAAGTTTGGCATCGGCAACCTTGGCAGGCGCCCGCACAAGCGGGAAACCGGCCTTCTGCAAAGCCAGGTTCAGGTCATGGGTGAGCACGGCGTTTTTGGCAGCAGCGTCGGGACCAGCGGCCACGGCATCATAGGATGGGATGACCGTATCGCCGATTTTGACGGTGGCGGGCTGACCGGCGGGACCGGCAACCACTTCATAGGGCACCGAACTGCGGGCCAGGAACGCTGTTGCAATGTCACATGAATTGTTGAACTTGGCTGTACCAACCGGGTTGAACTGGAAGGTACAGTCGCCCGGTGCCGCGGTCACCGTAGCGCGGACTGTTGCCTCCGCCTGGGCCAATGCCGGATTTGCAGCGTGCGTGAGTGCCTTGAACAGCGGAAAGTAGGTCAGGATTGCCAGGGCAAGACCTGCCATGATGATCGGCTTGCGGCCGATCTTGTCGGAGAGCCAGCCAAAGAAGACAAAAAAGCCCGTGCCAAGCAGGAGCGCGATTGCGATCATGATATTGACGGACTGCCCATCCACCTTCAGCACGTTCTGCAGGAAGAACAGGGCATAGAACTGGCCGGAATACCAGACAACAGCCTGACCGGCGGTAAGGCCGAACAGGGCGAGCAGCGCAATCCGGGCATTTTTCCACTGACCGAAAGCTTCCGACAGCGGAGCCTTGGAGCCCTTGCCTTCTTCTTTCATCTTTTTGAAAGCCGGTGATTCACTCAACGAGAGCCGAATCCACACCGATATTCCCAGAAGAACGAATGAGAGAATGAAAGGTACACGCCAGCCCCAGGCGGCGAATGCGTCCTTGCCAAGCCAATTCTGGACGATGAGGATAACCACCAGCGACAGGAACAGACCGAGCGTTGCGGTCGTCTGGATCCATGACGTGTAATAACCGCGACGATTGTTCGGCGCGTGTTCAGCCACATAGGTCGCGGCACCGCCATATTCGCCGCCGAGAGCCAAGCCCTGCAACATGCGCAGCGCAATCAGGATGATCGGTGCGGCGATGCCCCAGCTGCCTGATCCTGGCAGAATACCGACCAAAAACGTCGACAGACCCATGATCAGAATGGTCACCAGGAAGGTATATTTGCGGCCGACGAGATCGCCGATCCGTCCGAAGACCAGCGCGCCGAAGGGACGAACAAGAAAGCCCGCGGCAAACGCCAGAAGCGCAAATATGTTGCGCGTCGCTTCAGGGTATTCACTGAAAAACGCTGCACCAATGAAGGCAGCCAATGAGCCGTACAAGTAGAAATCATACCATTCGAAAACAGTTCCGAGTGAGGAAGCGAAGATAACTTTCTTCTCCTCTCTCGTCATACCCCGGCTGGCAGTACCAGCCACAGAAGTGGTCGCCATTTGTATTCCTCCCAGAAAACAGCATTTACGCCGGGACCCGATCGGCTCAGCAACCGCTCACGTCCCTCGGATTTGTCACTGCGTATGAATCAACGGCAAAGTCCTGCGGGACTTCGACTGACCTTACGCCGGTGAATGTCCTCCGGAACTCTCCCCCCAAAGGTCATGCACCCCATGCACCGCTCAAGTGTTGAACAAATATTCGCGAAAGCAAAGACCGCATTTTACGGCAAAAGTTCAAAATTGTGCGTAACGCGACATATTCTTCTCTTTTGAATGGACAATTGACTCTTTTTGGAAAGCGGATACAAGCATGTCAGGTTAAGGAGACGCCCCGTGAGCAGCGAATCAACTGCACACTTTTTGACGAGCGGTTCCGGCATTCGTGCCGGATGCGCAGGCGCGTCTGTTCTTTCCACCAAAATGCCGGCCAAAACGACCACCAAAACGGTCTGATTTCCCTTGGCCTGCTCGCCCCCTCCCGGGTCCGGCCCGGGGGAAAAGACCCGCAATGGCCAGCGGGTTTTTCGCAAAGAGCGGTGAGGGACAGGAGATAACACAGATGAGTTTCAAGGTTGCGGTTGTAGGCGCCACAGGCAATGTGGGCCGCGAAATGTTGACAATACTGGAAGAGCGCGGCTTTCCGGTCAGTGAAGTCGTGGCGCTCGCCTCACGCCGGTCCCAGGGCACCGAAGTCTCCTTTGGCGACCGCACGCTGAAGGTCAAAGCCCTCGATACCTATGATTTTTCCGATACCGATATCTGCCTGATGTCGGCTGGCGGCAATATATCCAAGGAATGGTCGCCGAAGATCGGGGCGCAGGGCTGTGTCGTCATCGACAATTCCTCTGCCTGGCGCTACGATTCCAACGTGCCGCTGATCGTGCCGGAAGTAAATCCGGACGCGATTGTCGGTTTCTCCAAGAAGAACATCATTGCCAACCCGAATTGCTCGACCGCTCAGCTTGTGGTGGCGTTGAAGCCTCTGCATGACAAGGCCAGGATCAAGCGTCTTGTGATCGCCACCTACCAGTCGGTTTCCGGCGCTGGCAAGGATGGCATGGATGAGCTGTTCCAGCAGTCACGTGCGGTGTTCGTTGCCGATCCGGTGGAAGCCAAGAAGTTCACCAAGCGCATCGCCTTCAACGTCATCCCGCACATCGACGTCTTCATGGAAGACGGCTACACCAAGGAAGAATGGAAGATGGTCGCCGAAACCAAGAAGATGCTCGATCCCAAGATCAAGCTCACGGCGACGTGTGTCCGCGTACCCGTCTTCATTGGCCATTCCGAAGCCGTGAACATCGAATTCGAAAGCCCGATGAGCGCTGAAGAAGCCCGCGAGATCCTATCGGATGCACCGGGCTGCCTGGTTATCGACCGGCACGAGGATGGCGGCTACATCACCCCCTATGAAGCAGCGGGCGAAGACGCCACGTATATTTCGCGTATCCGCGAGGACATCACTGTCGAGAATGGCCTGTCGCTTTGGATTGTTTCGGACAATCTGCGCAAGGGTGCGGCCCTCAACACCATCCAGATCGCCGAGCTTCTCGTCGCGCGCGGGCTGATTCAGCCCAAGCAGCTCGCAGCCTGAAACCCGGCATGCCGCCAAAATAGAAAAGGGCGCAGTTTCTGCGCCCTTTTTCGTTGAAGCAATTGCCGCGCCCGAACTCAGGCCCAGGGATGCCTTTGGGCGTTGGCTGCCTCGAAGCTGTCGATCTTGGCTGCCTTTTCCATGGTCAGGCCAATGTCATCAAGACCGTTCAGCATGCAGTAGCGGCGGAATTCATCAAGATCGAAACTGATCTGGCCGCCATCCGGGCCCTTGATCGTCTTCTCTTCGAGATCGATCGTCAGCGTTGCATTGGCGCCGCGCTGCGCATCATCCATCAACTTGTCCAGGTCCTCATGGCTGACGCGGATCGGCAGGATGCCGTTCTTGAAGCAGTTGTTGTAGAAAATATCGGCGAAGCTGGTCGAGATGACGCAACGGATGCCGAAATCCAGCAATGCCCACGGCGCATGCTCACGGCTGGAGCCGCAGCCGAAATTGTCGCCTGCCACCAGAATCTGAGCTTTGCGATAGGCCGGCTTGTTGAGGACGAAATCCGGATTTTCCGAACCGTCTTCATTGTAACGCATTTCGGCAAAGAGCCCTGTGCCAAGACCGGTGCGCTTGATCGTCTTCAGGTAGTCCTTCGGAATGATCATATCCGTGTCGATATTGATGATCGGCAACGGTGCGGCAACGCCGGTGAGCTTGGTAAACTTGTCCATGATCTCTGCCTGTAGTGTTCGGTAATATGAGTATCTTCGCTTTACACCAGCTTGACGGCGAATCAAAGACTTTCCCCCTGTGGCAGATTGGGGCAGGCCACGCCGCATGATTGCGCTTGTCTTGGCCCGTCGATCAATGCAAAAAAGTGCCATGCGCAAAACATTTCGCCCTCGCCGCTCGGTTCTCTATGTTCCCGCCTCGAATGCCAAGGCTCTTGCCAAGATTGCGAGCCTTGACGCGGATGCGGTCATTTTTGACTTGGAGGATGCCGTCGCTCCGCAGGCCAAGGACGATGCCCGCGAAGCATTGCGCAATTATTTTCGCGCCAATCCGGCAAACAAGGCCGAACGGATCATCCGCATCAATGCGCTTGCAAGCGAATGGGGTGCCGAGGATCTTCTCGCCGCGCGCGCCTGCAAACCTGACGCCATCCTCCTCCCCAAGGTGGAAACACCGCAGGACGTGACTGGCGTGACTGAAATACTTGAGGAAACCGATGCATCCGAAAACATTCGGCTGTGGGCGATGATCGAGACACCGCGTGGTATTCTCAATGCGGACGAGATCGCCGAGCTGGGTCTGCGATCCACCGGGCGTCTGGATTGCTTTGTCGTCGGGACAAACGATATCGCCAAGGAAACCGGTGTGAGCACGGATGGCAATCGCGCTTACCTCGTCCCGTGGCTGATGCAGACCGTGCTTTGTGCCAAAGCCGGAAAGCTGGATGTGATCGACGGCGTCTATAATGACTTTGCCGACGCGGCGGGTTTCACGCGTGAATGCGACCAGGGCGCAAGGATGGGTTTTGACGGCAAAACGCTCATTCATCCCGCACAGATTGGTGCTGCAAATCACGCCTTTTCACCGGATAAGGCAGCCCTTGCCGCCGCCCGATCGATCATCGAGGCATTTTCCCTTCCGGAAAATGCCGGCAAGGGCGCAATTGCCCTGAACGGAAGAATGATAGAACGCCTGCATCTTGCCAACGCGGAGAAGATCATGGCCAAAGCGCAAATAACAGGAGACAAAGCATGAAACTTTATCGCTTTTTGACCGGACCGGATGATGCCAGCTTCTGCCACAAGGTGACGGCGGCCATCAACAAGGGCTGGCATATCTATGGTTCCCCCACCTATGCATTCAACACCGTTACCGGGGTGATGCAGTGCGGTCAGGCTGTTGTAAAGGATGTCGATGGCGTCGATTATGAGCCGGGTATCAAGCTCGGCGACTACTGACCGGTAGCGGCATTCCACACAGGATGCCGTTTGAGCGCTTGATATTGCTGCTCTGATGTACGCGCCATGGCGTCTTAGCGCGAGGCCGGCCTGTCCTCAAACGGAATAGGCCGGTCAAACCGGCTGATGAGAGGCTCCCGTCGGCCGATTATTCGACACTTGCCTCAATGCGCTCCATATCCTCGTCCGAGAGGCCGAAGTGATGGCCGATTTCATGGATGAGGACATGGGTAACGATATCCCCCAAGGCCTCCTCATACTCCGCCCAGTAATCCAGCACGGCGCGGCGATAAATCGTGATGATATTGGGTCTTTCCCCGGTTTGAAGCGAGAACCGTTCTCCGATACCCCGCCCTTCAAACAATCCAAGCAAATCAAACGGCGATTCCAGCCCCATGTCCTCGACAATCTGATCATCGGGGAATTCCGATACCTGAATGGTGATATCGCCGCACAAACTGCGAAAATCGTCGGGCAGATGCGCATAAGCCTCTATCGCGAGTGATTCGATCTCACTCAAGGCTGGTGACAAGCGATTGCCCCAATCGGCGGTTTGATTACTTCTGGCCATTAAAACTCCTGGAGCACTTTCCGGCCTCATATAGTGCCTTTGCAGCAAGGATGCGAGTGGCATGCAGACTAACCCCGCATTGGTACCAGAAGCCGCTCCATGCGCCGGAAGCTTTCAGCAAGCACTGTCGCGTCTTTGAGACCATGCGCGAGCATGATGCCGCCCTGCCATTCGGCCAGGGCATTGCGGGCGGTTCCAAGTGCCGCAGACGGGCGCACGCCGGTTCGCCCCAGCTCTCTTCCAATGAATCCAATCAGGAGGCTGAAAACTTCGGCCGCCCGTTCGGCGGCTTCCGGCGATTCATGGCGAAAATCCCGTATTCCCAAAGCGATCGGACAGCCGTTCTCGACACGGCTTTTAAGCGAATGCGACAGCTTTTCAATCAGCTGCAGCAGACGCTTGCGCGGATCCTGATCCGCTTCGACAATGGCCGTCAGCATATCCTCGGTTTCAGCAACGAAAATATCGGCAACGCCGCGCGCCAGGTCGGCCTTTGTCTTGAAATAATAATAGATGTTTCCAAGCGGAATTCCCGATTCCGCCGCGATGTGGGCAAGGCTTGTCACGGTGAAGCCTCGCCGCCAGAACAAGCCGGCAGCCGTGGCAACAAGGATATCACGTTTGTCGTTCCGCCTGGCCATCGCAGCGCCTTCGAATATCAGTTGTTCAACTGACTCGTATTTTGGCAGGTTCGGCTATGATTGCAGTAAAAATAAACTATTCTTCGATGGTTCGCGCTTCCGATGGCAGCATGATCGGTATCCCGTCCCGGATCGGATAGGCGAGATGAGCCGACTTCGAGATCAGCTCGGACCTCTCCTGATCGTAGACAAGCGGCCCCTTGGTCAGCGGGCAAACCAGAAGTTCAAGCAGCTTGCGATCAATGGCGGGGTCGCGTTTTTGTTCGATCATGGCTCGCTTCCTCGGGGGTTACTGCAGGTTCGACTCGTAACCATCCTGGTCTTTCGCCAGCATGATTTCGGTGATCGCGATCAAAGTCTCGGCCCGCGTTTTCAGATCGGCGGCCTCCAGCAGAGCCTGCTTTTCAGCGGCACCGAAAGGCGACATCATGGCGAGGGCATTGACCAGTGTTTCGTTGCCCGCGCGGGAAATACCGTCCCAATCCGCTTCGAGGTTGTTGGCATCGAGATAATCCCGGAAGACGCGCAGCAGCGCCGGCCGGTCGACTTCCGAGTCGTCTGCCTCGTCCAGATCCGCCAGAAGCGGCGCAATCTTGCACTGACGGAACGGTGTCCGGGTGGTGAGTTCCTTGACAATCCGAAAGCGGCAAATGCCCTGCAATGTGATGAGAAGGCGCCCGTCACCGGTCTCGGCGAACGATGTGATCCGGCCAAGGCATCCCACTTCACACAATTCATCCGCGTCCGTATCGCCCTCGTCGAAGCGTGGTTGAATCATGCCGATGACGCGCTTTCCACTCAAAGCCGCGTCCACCATGGCCAGGTAACGCAGTTCGAATATATTCAACGGCAACTGACCACCCGGAAGCAACAGGGCTCCCGAAAGGGGGAAAATCGGCACGCTTTCCGGAATATTGTCAAGCGTCCGATAACGAACATTGCCTGCTTGCATCACCAGCTCCAGTGATTGATCCGCAGCATCAGGGATCGATCGCTATTGTGCCCTATTTTACTCAGGAAAACAGCAGGGAAGACAGTTTCCGGCGCGCGGTCAGGGAAGCCTGATCAGCCGGACCCCATGCGTCGAAAAACTGCAACAGCTGTTTACGGGCTCCGTCAGCATTCCAGGTACGATCGGCCTTCATGATGGCGAGAAGATGATCGGCCGCCTCATCCCGCTGTCCGGTGGCATTCAGGAACATGGCAAGGTCGAACCGCGCCTGATGATCCCCGGGATTCGCCGCAAGTTTTGCTGCCAGCGCAACAGGGTCACCCAGCTTGGCCGCTTGATCAGCCAGGGCAACCTTTGCTTCCGCCGCACGCACACTGGCATCGTCTTTCTTGTTCGCGGGAACCTGCTCCAAAACGGCCTTGGCCTGGTCAAGATCACCCAGATCAATCAGGCAATTGGCAAGTCCGGCAAGCGCCGCCACATGATCGGGCACTTCCGCCAGAACGGCCGAATAGATCTGGGCCGCCTGCTCCATATCTCCCGCTGCTGCAGCCTGGGTAGCCGCATCCAGCGCCGATTGAATGGCCGCATCCCTGCCGCCATCCGGTGACGCAATGCGATCAATGAATTCCTTGACCTTTGATTCCGGCAATGCGCCCATGAAACCATCGACCGGCTTGCCATCAACAAAGGCAATCACCGCCGGAATTGATTGAATACCGAGCTGCCCAGCAATGGCAGGGTGCTCGTCAATATTCATTTTAACCAGCTTTACCCGCCCGCCGGCGGCATTGACCACCTTTTCAATGATCGGTGTCAATTGCTTGCAGGGCCCGCACCAGGGGGCCCAGAAATCGACCAGAACCGGTTGGCTCTTCGATTCGGCGATCACATCCGCGGCAAATCCCGCCGTGGTGGTGTCCTTGATCAATGCGCCAGCCGCGGTTGAGGCGGCCGCGGGAGCCGCGCCGCCATAGGATACCGTCGTTGTCGCAGCTGCACTGCCGTAGCCGCCGCCGAACGGGTTATCAGTATTGCTCATCAAAATTCTCCCCTATCCGCTGGTTACATGTTTTCCAGATCCGCTTGGACCGGTTTACAGCCTGCATTCAGGTTGGGTTGGATTCATCAATTTTCAAGATCAGGGGTTCGTGATCGGTAGATGCGAGAAACCGTAAGAGATCGTCTCGTCGAATGGATGTCGTGGCATCGTTGCTCAGCGGATGCGCATTGATGATCTCATTGTGCATGAGAGCTTCATCAAGCACGACCTTCACCTGATGCTCCTCGTCGTTGATAATGCCAAGCACACTGACAGAACCCGGAACAAGCCCAAGATACTCCATCAGCTTTTCCGGTTTGCCGAATGAAACGCGGCTTGATGCACCAATCTTGGTATGGATTGTTTTGAGATCGACCTGCGCCTCTTCATCCACAGTGACGAGAAAGAACTTGTCCTTCTTGTCCTTCAGGAACAGGTTTTTGGTGTGGGCACCGGGAACCTGCCCGCGCAAATCCTGCGCTTCGGCAACCGTGAACACCGGCGCATGCCGAATCGTTGACACTTTGATTCCGAGATCATCGAATTTCTGCATCAATTCTGCGTATGTCTTGGGCATTCTGGCTCTCGCGGCACCTGCAATCGAAAAATATGCTTTTGTTGTCCTAATCGCTTCACCGCACGCTCTCAAGCGAAAACCCAGCCGCACCTTGGTTTAATCGGACATTTCATTGCCGGGCCGATCCACCCGTTGAATTTTTTTTCGAATATCGTCACAAAGTCAAAAATTCACTGTTGCAATTGGTCTGTCCTTGGGTCATATAGGCCCCGCTTCGCAAGACAAACTGGCACATGCGGGAGTAGCTCAGGGGTAGAGCACAACCTTGCCAAGGTTGGGGTCGAGGGTTCGAATCCCTTCTCCCGCTCCAGTTGTTCGAAGTTCAAAAGGCCCGGTTTTTACCGGGCCTTTTTGCTTTTCGGGCTGGCTGCGCCATTGTTGTCCAAACCCTTTGATTGCGCGATATTCACTGCAGCTGGCAACGATGCGGTCTCCTTGATGGGTGTTTATGTCAGCCGGTAAAGAGCCCGCAATTGCAATCCGCGTTCAATGCGCTAAACCCTTCGACATGGCACAGAAGAAAGCACACGAGGTTGATTCCTTCCTGAAGAGGCTCGACAGGGCTTATCCGATCGTACTGCTGTACGGCCCCGACAAGGGCCTGGTGAGCGAACGGGCCGGCCTCTTTATCAAGCTGACCGGGCTTGCCCAGGACGATCCCTTTGCCGTCATACGCCTCGATGCCGATGACATTCAGGCAGAGCCCGGACGGCTGTCCGACGAGGCCAACACTATTTCCATGTTTGGCGGCGAGCGCCTGATCTGGGTCCGTAACGCAGCCGGACAGAAGGGATTGGCCGATGCCGTAACGCATCTGACCAAAACACCACCCGTCGACACATTCATCCTGATCGAGGCGGGCGACCTCAAGAAGGGTGCAGGTCTGCGCGGCATTGTCGAGCAGAGCGCAAGCGCCATGGCTTTGCCTTGCTACAGCGATGATGCGAAGGGCGTAGACGCAACCATTGATGACATGCTTGCCCGCAACAAGCTGCAGATCACGCTGGATGCCCGCAATCTGCTGAAAGAAAGCCTTGGGGGAGACCGGCTGGCCACGCGCGCCGAGCTTGAGAAAATCTGTCTTTATGCCCACGGCCGCGAACGGGTAACCATTGAGGATGTCCGTGATATCATCGGCGATGTCAGTGCCACATCCTACGAGACAATTGTCGATGCCATGATGACGGGCAATCTGACGGATTTTACCCATGCATTCGATCGGGTTACCGTTTCCGGGTCTTCGAGCTTTCTGATCCTGAGTTCCGCCATACGCCAGTTCCAGACATTGCAAAGCCTGCGTTACGGCATGGAAACGGAGGGCAAGAATGCCGGTTCGGCTGTGGCGTCCGCGCGTCCGCCGGTGTTTTTCTCGCGGCGGCGGCTGGTGGAAACGGCATTGCAGCGTTGGACAACACAAAGCTGCGCCCGCGCCATCGAACGGTTGCAGAAAACCGTGCTGGAAAGCCGCCGCAACGCGACACTTTCCATACCAATCATTCGTCAGTCACTGATCGCTCTGGCTGCAGAAGCAGCCCGGGCAGGGCGGAGCGGCCGTTAGGTAACGTGCACCCCTATCGCCCTTGCGAGACCAAAGAGCATAATAACCATTTGAATTAAAACGGTTTATCGCTTACAACTTAGCTTTGCAGGCGGCGACAGATCTCATCCAGCTGCTCCAGCGTCGCGTAATGAATACGCACGTCTCCACCCTTGGCCTGATGATTGACCGTTACACGCATTCCAGTCACATCCGACAGCAGTTTTTCCAGCGCCCGCGTGTCCGCGTCCTTGTTTTCATCATTGTCAGCCTTGACTTTCGGAGCGGCCGGTTTGCCGCCGCCTTGAGCCAGTGCTTCCGCTTGACGAACAGACAGGCCGTCGCGAATGATCCGCTCGGCCAGGACATCCGGATGTTCCGCGGTGATCAGCGTACGTGCATGTCCCGCCGACAGGGCGCCATTCGTGATGTGGTCGCGAACCGTTTCCGGCAGTTTCAGCAACCGCAATGTATTGGCCACGTGGCTTCGGCTCTTGCCGATAACCTGCGCCAAGTCCGCCTGCGTATAGTCATGATCATCAATCAGTTGCTGATAGCCCATGCCTTCTTCAATCGGATTGAGGTCGGCGCGCTGAACGTTCTCGATGATCGCCAGTTCAAGCGCGACCCGGTCATCGACTTCGCGAATGATGACGGGAACAGTGGTCAGACCGGCACGTTGCGCCGCACGCCAGCGCCGCTCGCCGGCGATCAGCTCATAGCGATCCGCGGAATCCTTGATGGGTCGAACCACGACAGGCTGAACAATGCCGTGTTCGCGGATTGACTGGGTCAAATCCTCCAGATCGGCTTCCGTGAACAAACGCCGGGGATTGCGCGGATTGCGCGTGACAAATTCAATGGGAACCTGACGATCCAAAGTGGCGATGCGCGGAGGAACATTTTCTTCCGGCAGACGGTCCATCTCTCCAATGAGCGCAGCAAGACCTCGACCGAGGCGCTTTTTTGACGGATCTTCATTCATTGTCATAGGCTCTCATAAATGTTTCGTATTCGAATCGATCAAGCAGCACGCAAGTGCCGCTCCCTTTGAATAACTTCCGACGCCAGCTGCAGATAAGCTTGGCTGCCCGCACATTTCAGGTCGTACAGAATGGCAGGGGTACCGTAGGAGGGTGCTTCCGAGACACGCACGTTGCGCGGAATGACTGTGCGGTAGACTTTGTCGCCCATAAACGAACGGACATCGTCAACAACCTGTGTTGCCAGATTGTTTCGGCCGTCAAACATGGTCAGTACAATACCCTGAATGTTCAGGGCCGGATTAAGCGCCGTCCGTACTTGGTTGACGGTTTCGAGCAACTGACTCAATCCTTCCAATGCGAAAAACTCACATTGTAATGGCACAAGCACTGAATCGGCCGCTGCCATGGCATTCATGGTCAGGAGATTGAGCGATGGCGGGCAATCGATCAGAATATAGGTAAAGGGCGATACTGCACTATCGCCGCGAAAGGCCTTGCGCAAACGCGTGGCACGGTCGGCAGAACCGGCAATCTCCATCTCAACCCCCAGAAGGTCGAGCGTAGACGGAATGAGCGACAGGTTGGGAACGGCTGTCGCAATGGCGGCCTCATCCACGGAAGCGGTTTGCATCAGAACATCATAGGACGACAATTCGCGATTCTTGCGATCGATGCCCAACCCGGTGCTGGCATTGCCCTGAGGATCAAGATCGACAATCAGGACGTTCTCGCCAATGGCCGCAAGCGCCGTAGCCAGGTTGATGGCAGTTGTAGTCTTCCCCACGCCGCCCTTCTGATTGGCTATGGTAATGATACGAGTCTGACTGTTCATCACTGTTTTCCCGAGCAAACCATTACTATCGGCGATAAAATGAAAATGGCCTATTTCGCCGCTGGGTTGCGCCGCACATTGCTGATCTGCAACACCACCGACTCAACATCGACCACACTGGCATGTTGTACCAGATCAAATGACCAGCCGTCACGGCTTTCCTCGATCTCGCGCCGATAATCCCGGCCTTTTTGAAAAAGTGCCGTTGCGCCGTTCGTCAGCCAGGGCTCTGTCAGCGCAAAAAGTTCCTTCAACGGCGCAAGTGCACGGGCCGTAACAACATCAGGTGTGGCGATTTTCGACCAAACCGCATCAATCCGAACTGGATGCACCGTTCCAGGAGTGTGAAACTGGCCCAGAGCGGTGCGCAAAAACGCAGCCTTCTTGCCATTGCTCTCGACAAGATCAATCGCCGCACCCTCCGTTTCCTTCAGGAGAATAGCGAGAACAACACCCGGAAAACCGCCGCCGGAACCGAGATCCAGCCAGCGCTTGGCCTCAGGCATAAGCGGGCGGAGCTGTACGCTGTCGATAATGTGCCGTTCCCACAACTCATCCAGCGTGGCAGGGGACGCGAGATTGATCGCCTTTGACCACTTTCGAAACAGATCTTCGAAGTCAATAAGGTCCTTGACTGTTTCACGTGAAACATTGGGGATAACCCCACGCAGCTTCTTCTCCCGCCAATCGCTCACGCAACGTCTCTTGCGACAGTGTTGCGACGGATTTGGGTGATAATGAGGGCAAGTGCAGCCGGCGTCATGCCATCGATACGCTGGGCTTCCGCAATCGAACGCGGCTGGCGCTGCTTCAGCTTCTGCTTCAACTCGTTGGACAGGCCGGAAACCGTCGAAAAGTCAATGCCCTGCGGTATGAGTAATGCTTCTTCGCGTTCCATCGCGGCAACATCGGCCTTCTGGCGTTCGAGATAAACCGCGTACTGCGCTTCGATCTCCAGAGCCTCCGCCGCACGACCGTTAATGTCAGCCAATTCCGGCCAGATTAGCCGCAAACGCGCCAGGTCTATCTCAGGAAAGGCAAGCAGTTCATAGGCCGAACGGCGAACGCCATCCTGATTAAGATGCAGATTTACGGCCGCTGCCGCATTTGGTGTGATGGTCAAGCGCTTTGCCAGGTGACGCGCCGCATCCAATTGATCCATCCGTGCCGCGAAGCGATCCCCGCGATCGGAACCCAGTATCCCCAATCGGTCCGCCATGGGCGTCAGACGTTCGTCGGCGTTGTCGGCCCGCAGAGAAAGCCGAAATTCCGCACGCGACGTAAACATGCGATATGGCTCGCTCACGCCGCGCGATGTCAAATCATCGATCATCACCCCGATATAGGCTTCGGTCCGATGAATGATCACAGGCTCACCACCGCCGGATAGCCGCGCCGCATTCAGTCCCGCCAGCAAACCCTGTGCCGCCGCTTCCTCATATCCCGTTGTTCCATTAATCTGCCCGGCGAGAAACAGACCGCCGATGCGACGCGCCTGCAGGCTTCGATCCAACTCGCGCGGATCAATATAGTCATATTCAATGGCGTAACCCGGCTGCAGCATGGTTGCGCGCTCGAGACCCGGTATGGTCTTGAGAATTTCCAGCTGCACGTCCTCGGGCAGGGATGTTGATATCCCATTGGGATAGATCGTATGATCATCCAAACCCTCGGGCTCCAGGAATATCTGATGGCCATCCCGGTCGCCAAATTTGACGATCTTGTCTTCCACAGACGGACAGTAGCGCGGGCCAATGCCTTCAATCGACCCGGAGTACATCGCTGAGCGATGCAGATTCGCGCGGATAATGGCATGCGATTCCGGTGTCGTGCGCGTGATCCCGCAGTCGATCTGCGGGTTGGTTATGACATCCGTCATCAACGAGAACGGCAGCGGGTCCTCGTCCGCAGATTGAACGTCAAGCCCTGACCAATCGATCGTGCGACCATCCAACCGCGGCGGCGTGCCTGTCTTCAACCGGCCCAAAGCGAACGCATGTCTCGTCAGGGTATCCGACAAACCGAGGGCAGGGGCCTCGCCCATTCGCCCTGCTGGTATCTTCTTTTCACCGATATGGATCAAGCCGCGAAGAAATGTTCCCGTCGTCAGGACAACAGCACCACAGGAGAAAACGCGGCCATCCATCAATTGAACGCCGGCAACCTTTCCATCGTGAATAACCAGATCGTTGGCGCCACCTTCAACGACCGTCAGGTTCTGCTGTTCCGCAATCGCCGCTTGCATCGCCAGCCTATAGAGCTTCCGGTCCGCCTGGGTGCGCGGACCGCGCACAGCAGGGCCTTTGCGCCGGTTGAGAAGTCGGAACTGAATACCAGCGGCATCGGCAATGCGGCCCATCAGGCCATCGAGCGCGTCAATCTCCCGGACGAGGTGACCCTTGCCAAGACCGCCTATGGCGGGGTTGCAGGACATAACACCGATTGTATCGGCCTTGTGTGTTACCAGCGCCGTGCGCGCGCCATAGCGTGCTGAGGCCGCTGCGGCTTCACAGCCGGCGTGTCCACCACCAATGACAATGACGTCAAAATTGTCTTCCACGAGCCAAACTTTCCGAGATTCGAATTCAGTGTCTTGATGAGCAAATCAACGCCCTGAGTCAAGTGTGAGTCAAAGAACAATGTTTCACGTGAAACAATTCGCACGCACAAATTACCGTTATAGCTTCAATGTTTCACGTGAATCATTTGCCTATACAGAACTGTGAGAATACCACATCGAGAATATCCTCGACATCCACGTCTCCGGTAATCCGGCCCAATGCATGGGAGGCCCGGCGTAGATACTCAGCCCGAACCTCCAGCGGCGCGGCTACGTCAACCACAGCGTGATTGATCTCCCGGCTCGTTTCGGCGAGTAACTCCATATGACGGCGGCGGGTGGGAAGCGGATCAGAGAGATTCCCGGCCGCAGATTCGGCCCGGGATCGCAAAGTCGCTATCAGATCATTCAAACCCTCACCCGAGCGGATTGAAACTTTTAGATCATAGCTATCGGATGTCGTTCTCTCGACAACATCCAGCTTCGTTCCAATTCGCAGCGTATCGATCGCATTCAGTTCGACAAATGGCGCTGGAAGCGGGCTCGCCATATCCGTCAGCAGCAGTACCAGATCCGCGGCGTGCGCGCGATCAAGTGCCCGTTCAATGCCGATCTGTTCCACCTTGCCCTCGGTTTCCCTGAGACCCGCCGTATCGGTGATAACAACGGGCAGGCCTCCCAGATCGAGTTTGATTTCAATCAGATCACGTGTCGTTCCCGGTTCGTCGGAGACAATCGCAACATCGGTTCCCGCCAGGGCATTCAGCAGGCTCGATTTGCCGGCGTTCGGCGCACCAACAATCACCACGCGGAAGCCGTCGCGCACCATCGCGCCACGTTTTCCATCGGCTACGTGATGTTCAATCTTTTCCGCAAGATCACGCATCGATACCCAGACTTGATCCGATACGGAACCGGGCACGTCGGATTCGTCGGCAAAATCCAGTTCCGCTTCAATCAAAGCGCGCGCGCGGATCATCTCGGTGCGCCAGGATGAGTAGAGCTGAACTTGCGAACCGGACGCGATCTGCAGTGCCAGGCGGCGTTGACCATCGGTCTCAGCGGCGATGAGATCCGCGAGGCCTTCAGCCACCGTCAGATCGAATTTTCCATTCGCAAAGGCGCGCCGCGTGAACTCACCGGGTTCGGCCAAGCGACAATTGTCAAAGGAATAGAGAAGCGAAATCATTGCATCCACAACAGCACGACCGCCGTGCAGGTGAAACTCGCCACAATCCTCACCGGTAAAGCTATGGGGATTGGAGAAAAACAACACGAGTCCCCGATCAACGGGACTACCGAGCGCATCGCGGAACGTACGCAGCTCAGCCTGTCGTGGCTGAGGAAGGTTACCACAAATTGTTTCGATAACGAATCGAGTCTTCGATCCGGACATGCGGATCACGGCGACACCAGACGGAAGCCGCCCACTGGACAGGGCAAAAATAGTCTCGCTGAAATTCTGGTTCTGTTTCATTTGCATTTATCCACGGCTACACTGGATGTCTTGATAACCCTCAAGCCGGCATTCGGGAAGAGCGGAGTAATCCAATGTATCAGCAAGCCAATCTGCTCGGGAACGAGTCCAGCCCGTATCTTCGTCAGCATGCCGGCAACCCGGTGCATTGGCGACCATGGGGAAAGCTTGCGCTGGCGGAAGCACAAGAAATGGGCAAGCCCATTCTGCTGTCCGTTGGTTACGCTGCCTGTCACTGGTGCCATGTCATGGCACACGAATGCTTTGAAGATAGCGACGTTGCCGACCTGATGAATGCCCACTACGTCAATATCAAGGTGGACAGGGAAGAACGGCCGGATATCGATCAGATCTACATGGCAGCTCTTGGTGCGATGGGAGAGCAGGGAGGTTGGCCACTGACGATGTTTCTCACACCGGAGGCAAAGCCGTTTTGGGGAGGAACCTATTTTCCCAAGAACTCACGCTATGGCCGGCCTGGTTTTGTCGACGTGTTGCAGTCGATCGACAGGGTATGGCGCGAAGACCGCGCGCGCGTCATCCAGAACGTCGATGCCTTGACAAGCCACGTCAGCGCCCGTCTTGACGCCCAGGCGGGTCCGGCAGTGCTGGACAAACATATCTTTGATCAGTTTTCCGCCAATATATCCGGTATGATCGACATGCAGAAAGGCGGTTTGACCGGCGCTCCCAAATTCCCGAATGCGCCTTTCATGGACACACTCTGGCTTTCCTGGCTGGGCACCGGAAATGTCCAGCATCGGGATGCCTTTCTCAAGAGCCTGCAAATGATGCTGCAGGGCGGCATCTACGATCATCTCGGCGGTGGGTTATCCCGGTATTCCGTCGATGATCGCTGGCTTGTCCCGCACTTTGAAAAGATGCTTTACGACAATGCCCAGTTCATCCGTCACGCGACGTATGCCTATGCCGAAACCAAAGATGAATTGTTCCGCCTACGAATCGAAGAAACCGTCGGTTGGCTCGAGCGCGAAATGCTGGCGAACGGCCAGCGCTTTGCCTCGAGCTTGGATGCCGACAGCGAGGGTGAAGAGGGCCGGTTCTACGTTTGGTCCGCGGATGAAATTCCGACGACGCCAGATTTCGATATCTTTCGCACGGTTTACGATGTCCGCCCAGAGGGAAACTGGGAAGGCAAAACCATTCTCAATCGCCTGACCTCGCCCGGCTCATCAGATGCAGACACCGAGGCACATTTGGCAAAGGCCAGGCAGATACTTTTCAATCGCCGCGAAAGCCGGGTCCACTCCCATCGCGACGACAAGTCGCTCACCGACTGGAACGGGCTGATGATCCGTGCGCTCGCAGAAGCGGCGCGGTTATTCCAGCGCAAAGATTGGCTGGATCTGGCATTGGGCGCATATCGTTCCATATCCGAATCGATGGTTGATGGGCGTCTGCCGCATTCCGTTCTGGAACAATCCCGCCTCTTTCCCGGCTTGTCATCGGATTATGCATCCATGATCAATGCCTCCGTCTCCCTCTACGAAGCGACGCAGGACAAAGCGTTTCTCGACGACGCGGCTCTTTGGCTCCAGTCTCTCGATCGCTGGCATCTTACGGAAGATGGCAATCATGCCCTCAGCGCCACCGACAGCACCGATGTCATCATCCGCGTGCGCGGTGATCAGGATGAGGCCATACCGAGCGCTACAGGGCAGATCATCGAAGCTATCTCGCGTCTGGCAACAGCAACATCGGACTACGCATTGCAGCAGCGCGTCGAGGAACTCGCTGAAAACGCGCTCGGTCGTGTGCTTGAACAGCGCTATGGCCAGGCCGGTGTTCTCAACAGCGCAAGCCTGCTGCTGGAACCGATGAAGCTTGTTCTGATCACTCCGGACAAAAGCCATCCGCTCCTGCAGCTTGCAAACGATTATCCGGATCCGCGCCGTACCGACATCTGGATGGAGTTTAGGGAAAACACCACAATCGAGCTGGTGCCCGGCAGCGGAGCAATCGCCATAAAAAAACCCGCGGCCTATCTCTGCCGCGGGTTCGTGTGTCTGGCGCCTGTGGAAACGGCCGAGGCGCTGGCAGCGCTGCTCAAACCGTAATCCTAGGACTGTTACGTATTCATCGAATCGAAGAATTCGCCATTGGTCTTGGTCTGCTTCAACTTGTCGATAAGGAACTCGATCGCATCCGTGGTGCCCATCGGGGCCAGAATACGGCGCAGGACAAAGATCTTCTGCAGATCCTGACGCGGTACGAGCAGGTCTTCCTTGCGCGTGCCGGATTTCAGAATATCCATGGACGGGAAAATGCGCTTGTCGGCAACCTTGCGGTCGAGCACGATTTCCGAATTGCCCGTACCCTTGAATTCTTCAAAGATCACTTCGTCCATGCGGCTGCCCGTATCGATAAGCGCCGTCGCAATGATTGTCAGCGATCCGCCTTCCTCGATGTTGCGTGCCGCACCGAAGAAACGCTTGGGGCGCTGAAGCGCGTTGGCGTCGACACCACCGGTCAGAACCTTGCCGGATGACGGCACCACGGTGTTGTAGGCGCGGCCAAGGCGCGTAATGGAATCGAGCAGGATGACCACATCGCGGCCATGTTCAACCAGACGCTTCGCCTTCTCGATGACCATTTCGGCTACTTGAACGTGGCGGGACGCCGGCTCGTCGAATGTCGAGGAGACCACTTCGCCCTTTACGGAACGCTGCATATCCGTGACTTCTTCCGGACGTTCATCGATCAGAAGAACGATCAGATAGCATTCGGGATGATTGGCAGTGATGGAATGGGCAATGTTCTGGAGGAGAACGGTTTTACCGGTACGGGGCGGAGCGACGATGAGACCGCGCTGGCCTTTACCGAGAGGTGCCACCAGATCGATGACACGGGCTGACAAATCCTTGGTGGTCGGATTTTCCAGCTCCATCTTGAAACGCTCATTCGGATAGAGCGGTGTCAGATTGTCGAAGTGGATCTTGTGGCGGATTTTTTCCGGGTCTTCGAAGTTGATGGTGTTGACCTTGAGAAGGGCGAAATAGCGCTCACCTTCCTTGGGCCCACGGATCGGACCTTCGACGGTATCACCGGTTTTCAGCGAAAACCGCCGGATCTGTGATGGGGAGATATAGATGTCGTCGGGGCCTGGGAGATAGTTTGCATTGGCAGAACGCATGAAGCCGAAGCCATCCTGCAATATCTCGACCACGCCTTCGCCGATAATTTCGACATCCTGGGAGGCCAGTTTCTTCAAGATCGCAAACATCAATTCCTGTTTGCGCATGACACTGGCGTTTTCGACTTCCAGTGTTTCAGCAAACGCCAGAAGATCAACCGGCGTCTTGTTCTTGAGTTCTTGTAGTTTCATTTCCTGCATGTGTGCGGAACTCTTAATCTTATAGGTTTGAAATGGGGAA
This sequence comes from Phyllobacterium sp. T2-21, assembly GCF_055378485.1. Taxonomy (NCBI): domain Bacteria; kingdom Pseudomonadati; phylum Pseudomonadota; class Alphaproteobacteria; order Hyphomicrobiales; family Phyllobacteriaceae; genus Phyllobacterium; species Phyllobacterium sp. T2-21. The sequence continues at coordinate 489,142 of NZ_AP027912.1, forward strand.
GGGAAATGACGATGCCGGAATGCAGTGCCATGTATGAATGGCTGAAGATCGCTATGGCGGTATTTCCAGAGAAGAGCCCCTATCTAGCCAATCATGACTGCAAGGGCAAGGGGTTTCATGAGTGGTATTGATATCAGGCAGAAAATAAAATGATGAGTCAAAATGGCTTTATGATGACCATGATCACGATAATGATCATCAGAACCGTTGGCACTTCATTCATCATCCGCCAGAAACGGGCAGGCTTTACGTTTCTATCCTCGGCGAACATGCGGACAGCCTTGGAAAAGTAGCCGTGGATGCCGGAAAGGATCAGGACGGCCAGGAATTTCACATGAAACCAGCCGTCCATATAGGCAACCGTTCGCCACGCGAGCCAAAGTCCGGCGGCCCATGTCACCATCATGGCCGGATTGATGATGGCTTTAAGCAACCGGCGCTCCATCACCTTGAACGTTTCCGATTGGACGGACCCTTTTTCGGCGGCACAATGATAGATGAACAGCCGCGGCAGATAGAGCATCCCGGCCATCCAGGAGATGACGGCAATCACATGCAATGCCTTCACCCAGAGATAGGCGTTGTCGGGATAGAGATAGACCAGCGCCACAACAACCAATGCTGGAACGATACCGATCGCCTTTGCCATCGATGCTGTCTTGTTTGAATTTTGGACCGGCATCTCGTTGCTGCTCATAATCAATCCCCGGTTTTCAGCGCATCAGTTCCTGGCCGTTGCCTGCCGCACGCGCGCAACCATCTGTTCCACATGGGACACGGGAGCATCGGGGGTGATGCCATGACCAAGATTGAAGACCAGCGGGCCGTGACCCAGGCCGTCAAGAATGGCATCCACGCCTTCATCCAGCGCCCGGCCGCCAGCAACAACACGCAAGGGATCAAGATTGCCCTGAATTGCTCCTCCACCTTGAAGCGAAGACGCCAGCGACAGCGGCACCGTCCAGTCGAGGCCCAAGGCTGTCACCCCGGTGCGTTCGCGATAGTTCACATAAAGCGCGCCGGCGCCCTTGGGGAAACCGATAATCGGGACATCCGGGTGGGATGCATGCACCTTTTTGACGATCCTGGCCACGGGAGCGATACAGAACTGCTCGAAGCAGGCTTCGTCGAGAACACCAGACCAGGAATCAAAAATCTGCACCGCGTCAGCACCGGCATCGATCTGGCGGATCAGATACTCCGCTGAAACATCGGCGAGTTCGTCCAGCAGTTTCTGAAAGGCATCCGGATAGCGGTAGGCGAAGAGGCGGGCCGGGGCCTGGTCCGGTGTTCCATGACCGGCTATCATATAGGTCGCCACGGTCCATGGAGCGCCACAGAAGCCAAGCAAGGTGGTTTCCTGTGGCAGCTGATGCCGGAGCAGCCGAACCGTCTCGTAGACAGGCTCCAGGCGTTCCACAGCCCCATTTGGTTCAAGCCAGAAAATGCCATCCGCATCAATCGGCGTCATCAAAGGGCCTCTGCCCTCTTCAAAGCGCAGATCACGGCCAAGCGCATGCGGCACGACAAGAATATCGGAAAACAGGATTGCCGCATCAAATCCGAAACGGCGAATCGGCTGCAGCGTCACTTCGACGGCGAGATCCGGCGAATAGCAGAGATCCAGAAAACTTCCGGCGTTCTTTCTGACTTCCCGGTATTCAGGAAGATAGCGTCCAGCCTGGCGCATCATCCAGATGGGAGGCGGAAAAACTGTCTCGCCTCTAAGGACTTTCATCACTTTGCGGACCATTCCGTCTCTCTCCAGCTTTGTCTTACAAAAAAGAAAATTGGATATTTTCTGATTTTCTGATTCTTAGAGTCTGTTTGTATCGGGAATTACCAGATTGCCAACTTTTTCCCACAGGCAACCGGAGCGATGCGAAACAGGGAAAACCATAAAGCAAATTTCAGGAAAAGCGGTAATAAAGTAAAATTCCGTTCATTATCAGTCTGTTGAATAACATCGATCTGTGGATATCCATGTGGGAATGCAGGGAACAACGGACGAAGAGTCGCAACAATCCCCAGATCGCAGCTATGCCCGGAAGAGTCATCCACAAGTGGGCTCGCTGTGGATGACTTGCCAATGATTCACATGGCTGCCATTGCTTGTTCAAAACCGGGAGAATTCTCCCCAGTCATCAACAGGGAGTCGAGTTTTCTGTGACAAAACCAGTCAACTACTTCCATCTTCACATGATTTCTGATGCGACCGGAGAGACTCTCCTGGCGGCGGGCCGCGCAGCCGCGGCGCAATATGTGCATGCGCGCGCCATTGAACATGTCTATCCGCTCATTCGCACGGAAAAGCAGATCAAAAAGGTGCTTGAAGGTATCGATGCAGAACCTGGCATTGTTCTTTATACCATCGTGGACAAACGGCTGGCGGCAATGATCGATGAAAGCTGTGCGACGATTGGCGTTCCCTGCGTGTCCGTTCTTGAACCGGTCCTCAGCATATTTCAGTCCTATCTCGGTGCTCCGGCGGGACGGCGGGTTGGGGCACAGCATGTGCTCAATGCGGAATATTTCCGCCGCATCGACGCGTTGAATTTTACCATGGAGCATGATGACGGCCAGCTGCCGCTCGACATCGAAGAAGCCGATGTCATTCTGATCGGCATTTCACGGACGTCGAAAACCCCGACAAGCATTTATCTCGCCAATCGCGGCATCAAGACCGCCAATGTGCCCATCGTTCCCGGTGTGCCCATTGCCGATGTGATTATCAATGCGGAGCGGCCGCTGATTGTTGGCCTGATTGCCTCGGCAGAGCGGATCTCACAGGTGCGCCAGCATCGCATTCTCGGGGCAACCCCGGGCTTCGATACGGATCACTATCTTGACCGGGCCAACATTATTGAAGAGCTTTCCTATGCGCGGCAGATTTGCCATCGCTATAATTGGCCTATGATAGACGTCTCACGCCGTTCCATTGAAGAAACGGCGGCGGCGGTTCTCGCCCTGCGTTCCCAGGGGCGATAACCGCGTTGTTAATCAGAGAAGAAGACAAATGCAGATTATTCTTGCTTCCAAAAGTCCGTTCCGCGCGACGCTCCTGAAAAACGCCGGCATCGCTTTTACCGCACAATCGGCCAATATCGATGAGCGGGCGGTAGAAGCGCCTCTCTATAAGAGCGGAGCAACGCCGGAGGACGTCGCGCTTGTTCTGGCCGAAGCAAAGGCGCTCGACGTCAGTGAGCGTAACCCGGATGCATTGGTGATCGGTTCGGATCAAACCCTGTCCTTGGGCGACGAGGTTTTGCACAAGCCTGCTGATATGGAGGCCGCGCGTCGGCAACTGCTCAGGCTTTCCGGTAGGACTCATCACCTGAACAGTGCGATTGTTCTGGTCAAGAGCGGGCAGACGGTGTGGCGGCATGTTTCGGTGGCGCGCATGACATTGCGCGATCTCGATCCGGCTTTCATCGGACGGCACCTGGCACGGGTTGGTACCGTCGCTCTGCAAAGTGTCGGCGCCTATCAGTATGAAGGCGAAGGCGTGCAGCTGTTCGAAAAGGTGGACGGAGATTATTTTACCATTGTCGGCCTCCCACTATTGCCGTTGCTGAATGAACTGCGCCGGGAGGGTGCGATCGATGGCTGATCATCCCAGCGCTTTCGTAACGGGTTATCCCATCCGTCATTCACGCTCGCCGCTCATCCACGGTTACTGGCTCAGGCAATTCGGATTGGACGGCTCCTATCGGGCGGTCGAGGTTGCACCGGACGCTTTTGCCGGCTTTATCGGCACGTTGAATGACAATGGGTTTGTCGGCGGTAACGTCACCATCCCGCATAAGGAAGTGGCTTTTTCCCTGTGCGGGAAGCGCGATTCTGCCGCCGAAGAAATCGGAGCGGTGAACACGCTCTGGTTCGAGAATGGCATTCTGCATGGCGGCAATACGGATGCTTACGGGTTCTTGGCAAATCTGGACTCGCTGAGCCCCGGCTGGAGTGAGCGCAAGAGCGCTTTGGTGCTGGGTGCGGGCGGGGCAAGTCGGGCGGTGATCTTTGCGTTGAAGCAGCGCGGTTTCACCGACATCAGGATCGTCAATCGAACCATGGAGCGGGCCCAGGAACTGGCAGACCGGTTTGGAATTTCCGGGGGTGCCCATGGGTGGAACGCCGTGCCGGAATTGCTGAAGGGCGCGTCACTGATTGTAAACACCACGTCGCTCGGCATGTCGGGTAAAGACGAGATAGTGATAGACTTCACCGAGGCTGATTCGGATGCGCTGGTGACCGACATTGTCTATGTGCCGTTGGAAACGCCGCTTTTGCGCGAAGCGCGCTTCCGAGGTCTCGAAACCGCTGATGGACTGGGCATGTTGCTGCACCAGGCCGTACCGGGCTTCGAGCACTGGTTCGGCAAACGGCCGGATGTAACGGCAGAGCTGCGAAACCTCATTCTGGCCGATATGGCGGCGGGGAAAGCAAAATGATCGTGCTGGGTCTCACCGGATCGATCGGCATGGGTAAATCGACAGCCGCGCAAATGTTCATGGATGCGGGCGTTCCGGTCTATTCCGCCGATGAAACGGTTCACCGGCTATATTCCGGCGCGGCGGCTCCTTTGATCGAGGCGGCTTTTCCCGGAACGACAGAAAACGGTGTGGTGGATCGCGCCAGACTCTCGGCAGCGGTCATTGGCAATCCCAAGGCGCTTCGGAAGCTTGAATCGATTATCCACCCCATGGTTCGTTCCGAAGAGAACGCGTTCCGCGATGGCGCTCAATCCCGAGGTGCGAAGCTTGCCGTTATCGATATTCCGCTGCTGTTCGAGACTGGTGGGGATAAGCGGGTGGACAAGATCCTTGTTGTCAGCGCACCGGCAGATGTGCAGAAAAGGCGGGTATTGGCCAGGGCCGATATGACCCCCGAAAAACTCGAAGCAATTCTTGAGCGCCAGACTCCCGACGCCGAGAAACGCGCCCGTGCCGATTTTGTCGTCAACACGGACCAGACATTTGATGCGACGCGGGCCGAGATCAACGAGATAATCCGGATTCTCACGGATTCCTGACAGGCGGAAAGCGGGGAAACCGCTGCTCCGGCCTTGCGCTGGCCGGTCAATTCATGAAATCTGGGTCAAAGGAAGATTCCATGCGCGAGATCATATTCGATACGGAAACAACAGGGCTCGACCGGCTGGATGATCGCATCATCGAAATTGGCGGGGTGGAACTGGTCAATCGTTTCCCGACCGGCAACACATTTCATGTTTTCATCAATCCGGATGGCAAACAGGTCCACCCGGATGCGCTGGCCGTTCACGGCATCAGCAATGACCGACTGAAGGATGAGCCGGTCTTTGCCGGCATCGTCGACGGTTTTCTCGAATTCATCGACGGGGCAAAGCTGATCGCCCACAACGCCACATTCGATATGGGCTTCATCAATGCCGAGCTGAACCGCCTGGGGCACCCCCCCATCAGCAATGACCGGGTTATCGATACGCTGGCACTCGCGCGCCGCAAACATCCGATGGGCCCAAATTCCCTGGATGCCCTGTGCCGTCGTTACGGCATCGACAACAGTCACCGCACGATGCACGGCGCGTTGCTCGATTCGCAGTTGCTGGCGGAAGTCTATATCGAACTGATCGGCGGAAAACAGGCAGCCCTCGGCCTGACCGTTGCCGAACAGTCAGACAACAAGCAATCCGCCGATACGGAAACGGTTGTTGTCATTGCGCACCGGGAGGTACCGCTTCCATCCCGCCTCACCGATTCGGAAAAGCAGGCGCACGACAAGCTGGTCGAAAAGATTGGCGAGAAAGCGATCTGGAACGAACGGATAGCAGCACGGTAAAAATCGCGGCAACAAAAAACCCGGGTCGAACCCGGGTTTTTGCTATCCAGTAGAACCGTTGGCTTAGCTGACCATCGACTTGGCTTGTTCTTCAGCCATACGCTGCTGGAACATCTGCGCAAAGTCGATCGGGTCGATCATCAGCGGCGGGAAGCCGCCATTGCGGGTTGCTTCGGCAATGATCTGACGTGCGAACGGGAAGAGCAGGCGCGGGCATTCGATGAAAAGCAGCGGCAGGAGATGTTCCTGCGGGAAGCCTTCCAGACGGAAAACGCCGCCATAGACGAGCTCCGCGTTGAATAGGACTTCCTTGCCTTCACCGGCACGGGCCGTGAGGGTCAGAACGACATCGAAATCGTTCTCGGCAATCGGATTCGCGTTGACATTCACGTTGATGCTGATGCCGGGAGCCTTGTCCCGCGGGCGCAGCGACAGAGGCGCGCCTGGGCTTTCGAAGGACAAATCCTTCACGTACTGAGCAAGAATGTTCAGTGTCTGCTGCTGGACGCTCCCATTGCCATTGGTCGCTTCATTGCCGTTTTCGGCATTTTCATCAGGCTTTTGAGCCATTGTCTGGAAACCTTCTCTCGTTGCGTCCGCTTCGGCGGTTATCGAATGAATGATGGCTGGCTAGCATGAGAGCCCCAGCGAGGCAAGCCGGGAGGAACCATCCTGATGCACGCACGCTATTCTTTCGGGCCCCATGGCGAGTTGGGGTCGGATTTCCTGGAATAATCCTCCGGGTCAAGTTCAATGACACGATCAGCGGAGCGAACGGGCCGGGAATGGCCCGTTGCTGCAGGATTGACCACGACCACGCGGCTCCGGACAAAACGCCAGCCAATATCGCGAATGGCGGGTATGAACAAAAGCAGGCCGATAATGTCCGTGATGAAGCCGGGAACGATCAACAGGAACGCCGCAAAGAACAGCATGACGCCGTGCACGAGTTCGCGGCTCGGCGTCCGGCCAGCGGCGGTTTCCGAACGGATTTTCTGCAGGATGCCAAATCCCTGCAGGCGCAACAGAAAAACACCGAGGAACATCGACAGGATGATCAGGCCGAGCGTTGCCAGAACACCGATCTTGCTGCCAACCACAATGAAGCCGGCAATTTCAAGAAATGGCAGTGCAAGCAGGAACAGGGGCACAAGAGAGGATCGCAACTAATTTACCTTTCGAAGGACATATCCGGTTATAATCCATACCCGGCGTCAATTTCATGCCTATATAGGTATGAACATGAGCATTTGTATGATTGCCTTCAGCAATCTATATGTTTTGGTAATTCGACAAAAGCGCAATGGCTGTACAATGAACGGCCGACTGAATTTAGGGATGAATGGCAGGCGACATGGAATATCTGGACTTCGGAACGATTTTCTTCTTCGTGGCAGCAGTGGTGATCTTTTTGCAGCTGCGCAAGGTCCTTGGTCGCCGCACCGGCAACGAGCGTCCGCCATTCAATCCGTATGCATCATCGCGCACAGCCGAGGTCGAAGACAAGGCCAAACCCGGCGATAATGTAGTGTCGCTGCCGCGGCGCGGCGAGCCGAAGGAAAACCAGTTTGAAAAGGTGGATGCGCTGGCGAAACCCGGTACGCCGCTGAACGAAGGCCTTCGCGCCATCCAGAACGCCGATCCGGCATTCGATCCGGCGAAGTTTCTTGAAGGCTCGAAGATGGCCTATGAGATGATCGTCATGTCCTTTGCCGATGGTGATCGCAAGACGCTCAAATCGCTCCTGTCCCGCGAAGTATTTGATGGTTTCGTTTCAGCCATCGCCGATCGTGAATCGCGCGGCGAAAAGGTGCAATCCTCGTTCGTCGGCATCAACAAGGCCGACATTACCGGTGCTGAAATGAAGGGCACGGAAGCGCACGTGACGGTACGCGTCGTCAGCGAGCTGATTTCGGCAACCCTGGACAAGGACGGAAACGTGATCGACGGCGACAAGGAAGCGGTGGCTGAAGTCAAGGATGTCTGGACCTATGCGCGGGATACCCGTTCGAAGGATCCGAACTGGAAACTCGTCGCGACCGAAGCCGAAGATTGATTCTCCTGTCGCGAGCGCCAGACCATGCTTTCCCCTCTCTTCAAACCGGTGGCATTCACCGATTGCCCCGGTTGGGAGAACGACAACCAGCTTGAAGCGTTTCAAGCCTTTGTGCGTTCTGCCAGGAGGGTTCTGGAAAAGCCCTATAAAAGCGGATCTCTGGGTATCACTTTTGAGGCCCTCGCGCCTGTTTTCGCTGATTCACGTGAAACATTGGTCGAAAGTGACGAAGAAGCACGGCGGTTTTTCGAAAAATGGTTCCGTCCGGCACGCCTAGAAAATCCCGAGACGGGACATGGTTTTGTCACGGGTTTCTATGAACCCGAGGTGGTTGCTTCTCCGGTTCGAACGGAACGCTACACGATTCCTTTTCTCAGCCGCCCGAATGATCTGGTGGATGTGGACGACAGCAATCGGCCTGCGGGTTTTGATCCCTATTTCGCTTTCGCCCGGCAAACCCTGACAGGGCTTGCCGAGTATTTTGACCGCGCTGCCATTGAGAGCGGTGCACTCGACGGGCAAAATCTGGAAATAGCCTTTGTCGAAAGTCTGGTCGATGCCTTCTTCATTCATGTTCAAGGCGCCGCCAGGTTGAAGATGACCGATGGTCGCCTGCGCCGCATCACCTACGCGGCGAAGACCGGTCACCGATTTACCGGCGTCGGAAAAATCCTCTTGGATCGCGGTGAAATCCCGCTGGATAAAATGTCGATGCAGGCTATCCGCGCATGGCTTGCTGACAATCCTGATCAGGTTCAAAGCCTGTTGTGGAACAACCAATCCTATATTTTCTTTCGCGAAGCGGCGGTCGACGATGCCGCGCTGGGGCCGATTGCGGCTGCCAAGGTGCCGCTAACGGGCGGACGTTCCCTTGCTGTCGACCGGCTGCTGCATACCTTCGGTACGCCCTTCTATATCTCGGCACCCGCCTTGCAAGCCTTCGGGGGAGAGGGGTTTGCGCGGCTGATGATTGCGCAGGATACCGGGTCCGCCATCGTAGGACCGGCGCGCGGCGACCTTTTTGCCGGCTCCGGCGATGCGGCAGGTGACATCGCGGGCGGCATTCGTCATAACGCTGTTTTTTATGCGCTTGTGCCCCGGTCATTGTTGGCGGATCGCGCATGAAGCGGTCCAGAGACGAGTTCGCCAACATTGAAGACCGGATTCTCTGGGAGAAAGTCGCAAAATCCACCCGGCCCCTGAAAGGGAAGGACAAGATGGAATTTCTGCTCGACGCGGTGCAGGATCAGCCGGCAGCCACGCCATCGGCACCCGAAAAGATCAAGTCGAAGGCAATGCCAGTGCCGGCTCCGGCAAAACCGGCGGTACCTGCGCATCGGCTGCATCCGATCGACCGTCCGACCCACAAGAAGATATCGCGCGGACGTGTGGTCATCGAAGGCCGGATCGATTTGCACGGACTGACACAGAGCGAGGCCTATGGCCTGCTTCTCGGCTTCCTTCGCCGCGCACACCAGCGCGAGTTGCGCCATGTGCTTGTCATCACCGGCAAGGGATCGTCCATGGGAAGCGATGGGGTTCTGCGTCAGGCGGTTCCGCTCTGGTTTACCACGCCGCCGTTCCGCGTGCTGGTCAATGGCTATGAAGATGCGGCCCGCAATCATGGCGGGACGGGTGCCATCTATGTCCGTATGCGCCGGCTGCCGGAGGTGCCATGACGCCGTTCGGTGAAAAGCTGCGCCAGCTCAGGGACGAGCGCGGCATCTCACAGAAAGAAATGGCGAAGGCCATCGGGGTTTCGGCCGCCTATCTCTCGGCGCTGGAGCACGGAAGGCGCGGACAGCCGACATGGGACAAGCTGCAACGCATCATCCAGTATTTCAACATCATCTGGGACGAGGCCGAAGAATTGCAGCGGCTGGCCATGATCTCGCATCCACGCATCACGATTGACACCGCCGGCCTGCCGCCAGCATCGACGGAATTGGCCAACCTGGTTGCGGCGCATATTCGCGACCTCAAGGCGGATGTCGTTCAATCCCTGATTGGCGAGATAAAGCGATCCGCCGGCAAGCGGCGGCGTTGAGCCTTAAAACAGGGCTTTCAACTGATCGAGCTTGTTGTTGACGAGCCAGCCATAGTAGTTTTCTTCGGGAAGTTGCGGCGGCTGTCCGGCCGCGGCACGGCCTGCATTGGTCTTGGCGAGAGCCCGCGCGCGCGCATCAGCGCCGCCCGTATTGTAGAGCGTCGCGGTAATTCCCGGATTTTTTGAAATATCGAAATCCGCCACCCGCCGGTAAACGTCGATGGATTCCCTGATGGTTGCCGCCATGTAGGGAAGGGTGAAGTCCGGGTCCATGATTGTCTTGTAGACATCCGTGGCATGGTCCGCATCCAGTTTCGGCAAACCCGAATAGCGATTGACCATGTCCGTCATCTGCAGTGCCGTCAACGGGCTAAGCTGGCCAAGGCCAAAGGTCTGGCCGGCATAGAAGGGCTGGAAGAACACCGCAGCGAACCGGTTATCGGGAAAGCGTTTGCCGCCGGCCGTCTTGCCGCGGAAGTCCGATTCCCACACACCTTCGCGGCAGGTCCACAGACGCAGGCTGTCCTTGTACTGCGCGCAGGAGGAAAATTGGGGACGCTTGATGAAGTCGCCAATGCTCTCACCCTGATAATCAAAGCTAAGCCCTTGCTTCACATAGGAAATAGCCTTGACATAGTAGGTCTGGAGACGGTCGTAAGCATCGACATTATAGGTGTGTTCGCCGACAAGGGCGCCAACGATATGAACCGGATCGATGCCATAGGTTCTGGCGACGCTCGATATCTTCGAACGCAGCTTCGGGTCCGATTTCAGCAGGTTGTAGATTTTCTGGTATTTCGCTTCATGCGTTGTATTCAGCTCGCCCGTCCGCTTGATTGAAGCGACGGGAATATTGGGCTGGGTCGCATTGCGATTGCCTTCCGGCACAACGGTCACGGCCGAGGCTGGGTGAAGGGCGGCGGACAGTGAAAGAAGGCAGGTGGTCGCGGAAAGGATCAGATGTCGTTTCATTGTCAGCCCAGAATTTCGATCAAGTCAGATGAACGGTGGCCCGTCCGGGGAGATGCTTAAGCACAACCTCCCATAACAGGTTCCAGCCAGAGGTGCGCGAAAATAAAAAATGCCCCCTCGGAAGTCGAGGGGGCATCGGTAAATAAGCCCGGAGCGATGCTTATCTGTCACACGGTTAGAGGATGAACCGCGACAGGTCGCTGTTCTTGGCGAGATCACCGACCGTTTCACGCACATACTTGGCGTCGATGGTATATTCGGCGCCAGCCTTATCAGGGGCGTTGAACGAAATGTCGTCGAGCACGCGCTCCATGACCGTCTGCAGGCGGCGTGCGCCGATATTCTCGACCGTTGAATTGAGATCAACGGCGATATCGGCCAGTGCATCGATCGCATCATCGGTGATTTCAAGCTTCACCTCTTCCGTTGCCAGAAGGGCGATGTACTGCTTGAGCAGACTGGCTTCCGGCTCGGTGAGAATCCGGCGCATGTCATCGCGTGTCAGGGCGCTCAGTTCCACGCGGATTGGCAGGCGGCCCTGCAATTCCGGCAAAAGGTCGGATGGCTTGGACACGTGGAAGGCACCGGATGCGATGAACAGGATATGGTCAGTTTTGATCGGACCGTATTTTGTTGCAACGGTTGTGCCTTCGACGAGCGGCAGCAGATCGCGCTGCACGCCTTCGCGCGACACGCCGGCACCCATGCCGCCGTCACGGGCGGCGATCTTGTCGATCTCGTCGAGGAAAACGATGCCGTCATTTTCCGCCGAACGCAGTGCTTCCTGCGTAATCTGGTCCTGATCGAGCAGCTTGTCGGACTCGTCATTGATCAGAACGCCGTAGGACTCCTTGACCGTTGTTTTGACGGTCTTGGTGCGTCCGCCCATGGCCTTGCCCAGCATATCGCTCAAATTGAGCACGCCGATATTGGCGCCTGGCATGCCCGGCAGTTCGAAATTGGGCATGCCCGAACCGGTGTCAGCCACTTCGACTTCGATTTCCTTGTCATCGATCAGGCCATCGCGCAGTTTCTTGCGGAACGAATCCCGGGTTGCCGGGCTGGCCGTCTTGCCGACAAGGGCATCCAGAACACGTTCTTCCGCATTGAGGTGGGCTTTCGCCTTGACATCTTCGCGCTTCTTTTCGCGAACGAGGCCAATGGCAACCTCAACCAGATCGCGGATGATCTGTTCAACATCGCGGCCGACATAACCGACCTCGGTGAATTTGGTGGCTTCCACCTTGATGAACGGTGCGCCGGCCAGACGGGCCAGGCGGCGGGAGATTTCCGTCTTGCCGACGCCGGTGGGTCCGATCATCAGGATGTTCTTGGGCATGACTTCTTCGCGCATCTGGCCTTCGAGCTGCTGGCGGCGCCAGCGGTTGCGCAGGGCAATGGCGACAGCACGTTTAGCGTCCTTCTGGCCGATAATGAACCGGTCGAGTTCAGAGACGATTTCGCGGGGAGAAAAGGTTGTCATCATGGTCTCATTTCATCTGGATTGTCCCGTGCCATCATCATGGCAGGGCCGTAAATGGATGTGCGGGTATCGAAAGGGATAAAACCCGCCTTGGTATAGGCTTTGATCGCGCGCGCATTGGCCGGGTCCGGATCGAGGATCACGCGCGGCACACCTTCTTCGAAGAGCAGGGAAACAAACTCGTCGATCAGGCGCGACCCATGTCCTGCATTGAGCAGATCCGGTTCGCCGATGAACTGATCAAGGCCCAGCGTGCCTGTTGGCTGATCCTGATAGGGATGATCATCTTCCAAATGCGGATCATAGGTTTGCAGGTAGCCGATGGGCCGTTCATCCAGCATGATGATGAACGGCTCGACGGATATGCTGTCCATATGCGCCGCAATGGCGTTGAACTCTTCCTTGGGATCATCGCCCCACCATTGCGCCACGTGCGGCTCAGCCAGCCAACCTGAAATCAGATCCAGATCGGCCGGCTCCAGCGGCCTGAAGTGGTAGGATGGCTCACTCGGCATCGATCGTCTCGAGCGTTACACTCGTATTGGTGAAGATGCAGATATCGGCGGCTATCTCCATGGCCTTGCGGGCAATCTCTTCGGCGGTCTTGTCGGTGTCGACAAGCGCACGCGCGGCTGCCAGGGCATAGTTGCCGCCCGAGCCGATGGCCATGATACCGTGTTCCGGTTCAAGCACGTCGCCATTGCCGGTCAGCGCAAGCGTGATGGATTTGTCGGCCACCAGCATCATCGCTTCGAGGCGGCGCAGATAACGGTCGGTGCGCCAGTCCTTGGCAAGCTCGACGCAGGCGCGCATCAACTGGTCGGGATACTGTTCGAGCTTGCTTTCAAGCCGTTCGAGCAGGGTGAAGGCATCGGCGGTCGCACCGGCAAATCCGGCAATGACATTGCCTTTGCCGATACGGCGCACTTTGCGCGCATTGCCTTTCATGACCGTGTTGCCAAGGCTGACCTGGCCGTCGCCTGCGATGACCACTTTGCCGCCCTTGCGGACCGTGACGATCGTGGTGCCATACATGGTGGAGGGGTTGTGTTCTTGCATTCGATTCTCCTTCAAGCAGGTCCGACTATGCCCCAAATGGCAGCAGATCGAACCCCTTCTGTGCAACTTATGTATGATGCCGCTCTGGAATTGCAAATCTGGAGTTGAACCTGCGCCATCAAAGCATTTGGAGATTCGTCAATCCTGATCTAGAAGGCCAGCATTAATGCCGTTTTTGCGAAACCCAGACGACGGGAAACAGGGATGACCAGTGCCAGCATGCGGACTGCGAAAGTAGAGCGGACCACCAAGGAAACCAGCATTGCCGTTTCGGTCGATCTGGATGGAACGGGCTCGTTTGACATTTCCACCGGAGTGGGTTTTTTCGACCATATGCTGGAACAGCTGTCCCGCCATTCGCTGATCGATATGGACATCAAGGCCAAGGGCGATCTGCATATCGATGATCACCACACGGTCGAAGATACCGGCATTGCCATCGGCCAGGCGATTGCCAGGGCGCTTGGCGACCGGCGTGGTATCAACCGCTATGCTTCCCTCGACCTTGCCATGGACGAAACACTGACGCGCGCAGCATTGGACGTCTCCGGCCGTCCTTTCCTGGTCTGGCAGGTGCAGTTTTCCGCCCCGAAGATCGGCACATTCGATACGGAGCTGGTGCGCGAATTTTTCCAGGCGCTGGCGCAGAATGCGGGCATCACCTTGCACGTGTCCAATCTCTATGGTGCCAACAACCACCATATCGCCGAAACCTGTTTCAAGGCGGTCGCGCGCACCCTGCGCACGGCTATCGAGGCGGACCCGCGCCAGAAGGGCGTCATCCCTTCAACCAAGGGTTCGTTGAACGGCTGAGAAGAAGGGCTGGGATATGACCAGTTACATTGTTTTGGTACCGCCGTTGCAGGACAACCAGCGGCAAGATGACAAGACCGTCTTCATCCGGGATGGTTTTGCACTCATCGCGTTTTTCCTGCCGGTTCCCTGGCTGTTGTTCAATCGTCTGTGGTTCGAAGCAGCGCTGGTGTTTGCGGCTGTTGCAGCCATCTCCATTGTCGGTTCCTATACGGGGCACGGCAGCCTGGCGGAAATCGTCGCAGCGCTGCTTGCCCTGCTGGTGGCATTCGAAGCCAATAATTGGCGGATAAGGGCCCTTGAACGGCGCGGTTTTGATCAGGCTGCGATCATCGATGCGCGCTCTGCTGCTGATGCCGAGACGGCCTATTTCCATGGTGAGGCGTTCGTGGCAGACCCTGAGCCGGTTCTGCCGGCAATCGATCTGGCTGTGCCTTCACCCGCCCCCGCGCCGGGAAAGCCGGTTGCCGGTGGCATGCTGGGGCTTGTCGGCTACCGGGGAGAGCGTTGACCATGCGTGTTGCCATCATAGATTACGGGTCGGGCAATCTCCGCTCTGCCACGAAAGCGTTTGAACGGGCGGCTCGGGAAAGCGGCATCGCCGCCACCATCGATTTGACCGCCGACGCTGAACGGGTCCGTACCGCCGATCGCATTGTTTTGCCGGGGGTTGGCGCCTATGCGGATTGCCGCCGCGGGCTGCATGCGGTGCCGGGCATGCCTGAAGCGATCCACGAGGTTGCGGTGGAGAAGGCACGACCGTTTCTCGGCATTTGCGTCGGCATGCAGCTCATGTCATCGCGCGGGCTGGAAAAGACCGTCTCTGCCGGTTTCGACTGGATCAAGGGCGATGTCCGCGAAATGGTGCCGTCCGATCCCACGCTGAAAATTCCGCAGATCGGCTGGAACACCCTTCGGCTCACCAGGCCGCACCCGCTGTTTGACGGAATCAGGACCGGCCCGGATGGGCTGCATGCCTATTTCGTGCATTCCTATTTTCTCGACGCTGAAATCGAGAATGATGTACTGGCAGTGACCGATTACGGCGGGCCGGTAACGGCCGCCGTTGCGAATGACAATATGGCTGGCACGCAGTTTCATCCGGAAAAGAGCCAGGCTCTGGGGCTTGCTCTCATCGCCAATTTTCTGAGGTGGCAGCCATGATTTTGTTTCCCGCGATTGATCTGAAAGATGGCCAGTGCGTGCGGCTGAAGCTCGGTGATATGGAGCAGGCGACCGTTTACAACGAAGATCCGTCTGCGCAGGCAAAATCCTTTGAAGATCAAGGATTTGAATGGCTGCACGTGGTCGATCTGAATGGCGCTTTCGCCGGCCAGTCCGTCAATGGTGCGGCCGTTGAATCCATTCTCAAGGCAACGAAAAATCCCGTTCAGCTTGGCGGCGGCATCCGCACCTTGGACCACATCGAAAACTGGCTGGCCAAGGGGCTTTCCCGCGTCATTCTCGGGACGGTCGCGGTGCGCGACCCGACGCTCGTGATCGAAGCGTGCAAGAGGTTCCCCGGAAAGGTGGCCGTTGGTATCGATGCCAAGGGCGGCAAGGTGGCAGTTGAGGGCTGGGCTGAAGCCTCCACCCTGGGTGTTGTTGAACTTGCCCAAAAATTCGAAGGGGCAGGGGTCGCGGCAATCATCTACACCGATATTGACCGCGATGGTGTCCTGGCTGGAATAAACTGGGAATCAACGCTGCAACTGGCGGAGGCGGTGTCGATACCGGTGATTGCGTCAGGCGGTCTTGCTTCCATTGCCGATATCGTCCGGATGACCATGCCGGATGCCCGCAAGCTGGAGGGGGCCATTTCCGGCCGGGCGCTTTATGATGGGCGCATTGATCCGCACGAGGCCCTGGCGGTGTTGCGGGAAGCCAGGGAGCGCGCTGTATGACCCTCAAAGCCCGTGTTATTCCCTGTCTCGACGTCAAGGACGGACGTGTCGTCAAAGGCGTGAACTTTGTCGATCTCATCGATGCCGGCGATCCCGTCGAAGCGGCCAGGGCCTATGACGCCGCCGGTGCCGATGAGCTTTGCTTTCTCGACATCACGGCCTCGTCCGACAACCGCGAAACCATTTTTGACGTTGTCGCGCGCACGGCCGAACAGTGCTTCATGCCGCTGACCGTCGGCGGCGGTGTGCGCACGGTTGCCGATATCCGCAAGCTGCTGCTTGCCGGTGCTGACAAGGTCTCGATCAATACCGCAGCGGTGAAGAACCCTGAATTCATCGCCGAGGCTGCGGACAAGTTCGGCAACCAGTGCATTGTCGTGGCAATTGATGCCAAGAAAGTATCAAAGCCGGGTGAGACCGACCGCTGGGAGATTTTCACCCATGGCGGCCGGCAGGCAACCGGCATCGACGCGATTGAGTTTGCCCGCAAGGTGGTCGATCTCGGTGCCGGCGAAATCCTTCTGACATCGATGGATCGCGATGGTTCCAAGATCGGCTATGACATTCCGGTGACCCGGGCTGTCGCCGATGCGGTGCGCGTGCCCGTGATCGCGTCAGGTGGTGTCGGCAATCTCGACCACATGGTCGAAGGCATTCTCGAAGGTCATGCCACCGCCGTGCTCGCCGCATCCATCTTCCATTTTGGCACCTACACGATTGGCGAGGCGAAAGCCCATATGGCCGCGGCCGGCATCCCGATGCGGCTCGACCCCATTCGCCCATTCACCGGAGTTGCGTGATGACAAGCTTCACTCTTGCGGATCTGGAACGGATCGTCGCACAACGCGCGGCGTCATCGGATACCAAATCCTATACCGCCAGCCTCTATGCCAAGGGCATCGGGAAGGCGAGCCAGAAGCTGGGCGAAGAGGCGGTTGAAACCGTTATCGCCGCCGTATCCGGCGACACGCAAGGTGTTGTTTCGGAAAGCGCCGATTTGCTCTATCATCTTCTTGTTGTTCTTGGACTTTCCGGCGTCACGCTTGATGACGTCCTGGCGGAGCTCGAACGGCGCACGGCACAGACCGGACTTGAAGAAAAAGCCGCCCGTGGACATGGTTGAGCGCATCCATGTTTAAATCACAGGCGATTGAACGGCAAAGGGATGGGGACGTCATGGATCAGTTGGCACCCAGCGAATTTTCACCCTACCGGTTTTTCAGCGCGGAGCGCTGGGCGGAGTTTCGTGCCGACACGCCGATGACGCTGACCTATGACGAGGTCAAGCGCCTGCGGTCGCTCGGCGACCCTATCGATCTTGATGAGGTGAACCGGATTTACCTCTCGCTGTCGCGGCTTTTGTCGGCCCATGTGGAGGCAAGCCAGCTACTGTTTTATCAGCGGCGGCAGTTCCTTAACACCGGCGACGCTTTCAAGACACCGTTCATCATCGGCATTGCCGGCTCCGTGGCTGTGGGAAAATCGACGACGGCCCGTATTCTGAAGGAACTGCTTGCCCGCTGGCCGTCGAGCCCCAAGGTCGATCTGGTGACAACGGACGGGTTTCTCTACCCGAACGAGGTTTTGCGCTCAAAGGGCCTGATGGAGCGCAAGGGTTTTCCAGAGAGCTACGATGTCGGCATGCTTTTGCGCTTTCTGTCGCAGATCAAGGCCGGTCAGCGCAATGTCAATGCGCCGCTCTACTCGCATCTGACCTATGATGTGCTGCAGGGCAAATACCAAACCGTTGATGCTCCCGACATCCTGATTTTCGAAGGTATCAATGTGCTGCAGGTCCGCGACCTGCCGGAAGACGGCAAGATGGTGCCGTTCGTTTCGGATTTCTTCGACTTCTCGATCTATATCGATGCGGACGAAAATCAAATCCACAAATGGTACATCAACCGTTTCATGCGGTTGCGCGAAACCGCGTTCAAGGATCCCAGCTCCTTCTTCCATCGCTATTCCACGATTTCGGATGATTCGGCTCTCGCCATTGCCGAAAACCTTTGGACCAGCATCAATCTGAAGAACCTGAAGGAAAACATCCTGCCGACCCGGCCGCGCGCTGACCTGATCTTGCGCAAGGGCGGCAATCACCTCATCGAGGAAGTGGCGCTCAGGAAGCTGTGACCCGCCTTAATGTCAGGTTGATCCGGCCCGGGGCTTTCAGCAGCGTCGACGTGCCGGGATAGATCCGGTCAACACCGTGGAAGGCCAGCCGGCCTTCGTCTCCCAGCACGATGACATCGCCGCTTTTCAAGCGGATGGATTGGGTCTTCTCGCTGCGTTGCACGCCGCCGAAGCGGAAGAGGCAGCTGTCCCCGAGGGATATGGAGACAACGGGGGCGGAGAAATTCTGCTCATCGCGGTCCTGATGCAATCCCATCTTCGCCGTTTCGGTGTAAAAATTCACGAGGCAGGCTTCCGGGGCCAGCGGATAGTTTCCAACGTTTCCCCAAAGGGTCAGCAGGCGCGACGGAATGGCGGGCCAGGGCCTTTGCGTAACAGGGTGAACGGCCTGATAGCGGTAACCCCGTTCCTTGTCTGTTACCCAGCCGAGCGTGCCGCAATTGGTCATCCGAACGCTCATTTCCTTGCCGGTTTTCGGCATGGCGGGAATATAAAGCGGGGCCTCGGCAACGATGGACCTTATTTCGTCCACAAGGGCCGCCTGTTCGGTCAGGTCGAGATAATCCGGGAAGTAGCGAATGCCGGGCGCAAGCTGGAGCATGACATAACCTGACGGGAGGGAGGCAAAGACCCGGACTTATGGACAAGCCGGGTCTTTGCATGAAATCGGCGCTATCAGTCGATGGACGGAATACGCAGAACCTGGCCGGGATAAATCTTGTCCGGGCTGGTCAGCATGGGTTTGTTGGCTTCGAAGATTGCGGTGTTCTTCACGCCCTTGCCCTTGCCATAGACCGCTTCCGCGATCTTCCACAAATTGTCGCCGCTCTTGACCGTGTAGAAGACGGGATCCTTGGCCACAGAACCGGTGGTTGTGTTGTCGATCGTCAACGCACCCGTGTCGACTTTGGAAACTCCCAGCGAATTGCCAACGGCAATGATGGCCTTCTCCAGAATTTCCTGGTTGGTAACGCTGCCCTTGAGGATAGCCTTGTCACCTTCGATGACGACGTCAACTTTGTCCGTTCCGAGATTGTGCGAATCGAGCTCTTTCTTCAAATCGCCCGCCTGGGGCTCGTCATTGCCGATGCCGACTTTCTTGCCGACTGATTTAACAAAATCGAATAGTCCCATGTCTGGCTCTCCTTGTTGATTGTTCAAACCGACGAATAGCGTTGTTACATTCCCCATCGATCTTGAAAAGCAAAGAATAACGACAGTCGCTCACGTTCTGTTCCTGACCCTAATCTCCTTTGACCCGTCCACGCATCTTTTTCACATCGGATCGTCCTGCTTTTACTTTGAGGCGGCGCTCGACAGATCCTTTTGTCGGCCTGGTTTTCTTGCGTGGCGGCGGTGGCGGTTCTGCCGCTTTGGCGATCAATGCGACCATGCGCTCGCGCGCATCTTCCCGGTTGCGCTCCTGTGTGCGAAAGCGGCTGGCCTCGATAAGCACATCGCCGTCCTTGGTGCCTCTCTGCCCGGCCAGTTTCAGGAGCCGCGCCAGTACATCCTCGGGCAAACCAGCCCGTGCCGCAAAAAAACGCAGCTGCACGGCGGTTGAGACCTTGTTGACGTTCTGGCCGCCGGGACCCGCCGAACGAATAAAACTCTCCTCCAGATCATCCTCATGAATGAAGATCCGGTTGGTGATTTTGATTTGGTTGCGGTTCTCGTCCATAGGGGATTGGTATCCTAATCTTTTCCGGGCGGAAAGGTTCTTTCCAGGCACGGAAAAGCAAAAGGCCCCGCTGGTAAACAGCGGGGCCTCGATCGCGCAACGGGCGTTGGATTACTCGGCAGCAACCGGCGTGTGCGGTGCGGCAGCGCGGATATCGCTATCGACGTGGCTTTCAAATTTGCCGAAATTGACGACGAACATGTCAACCAGTTTCTTGGCCTGCATGTCATAGGCCTGCTTGTCAGCCCAGGTCGAGCGCGGATCAAGGATGGCTTCGTCCACACCGGGAACAGCCACCGGCACGGCAAAACCGAAGTTCGGATCGGTGCGGAACTCGGCACCTTTGAGCGAACCGTCGAGCGCTGCGGTCAGAAGCGCGCGGGTTGCCTTGATGGGCATGCGCTTGCCTGTGCCATAGGCGCCGCCAGTCCATCCGGTGTTCACCAGCCAGCAGTCAACGCCGTGTTCGGCGATGAGCTGACGCAGCAGATTGCCGTATTCGGAGGGGTGGCGCGGCATGAATGGTGCGCCGAAGCAGGTCGAGAAGGTGGCTTCCGGTTCCGTCACGCCGCGCTCCGTACCGGCGACCTTTGCGGTGTAGCCGGACAGGAAGTGGTACATGGCCTGTGCCGGGGTCAGCTTGGCAATGGGCGGCATGACGCCGAAAGCATCCGCCGTCAGCATGATGATGTTCTTCGGATGGCTTGCCTTGCCGGTCTTGGATGCATTCGGAATGAAATCCAGGGGATAGGCGCAGCGGGTGTTTTCAGTCAGGGAGCCATCGTTGAAATCCGGAACCCGGTTTTCATCAAGCACGACATTTTCAAGCACCGTACCGAAACGCTGCGTCGTTGCGTAGATTTCCGGTTCTGCTTCGGCCGAAAGGCGGATTGTCTTGGCGTAGCAGCCGCCCTCGAAGTTGAAAACGCCGTGCTCGCCCCAGCCGTGTTCGTCGTCGCCGATCAATGTCCGCGACGGATCAGCCGAAAGTGTTGTTTTTCCGGTGCCGGAAAGGCCGAAAAAGACGGCTGTATCGCCAGCCGGACCTTCATTGGCCGAGCAGTGCATGGGCATGACGCCCTTTGCAGGCAGCAGATAGTTCAGCGCGGTGAAAACCGATTTCTTCATTTCGCCGGCATAGGCCGAACCGCCGATGAGAACGATCATCCGTGTCAGGTCGACGGCAATGACCGTTTCCGTGCGTGTTCCATGCCGCTTGGGGTCGGCGCGGAACGACGGCAGGTCGATAATCGTCATCTTGGGCACGAAGCTTGCCAGCGCATCGCGATCCGGCCGGATCAGAAGATTGCGGATGAACAGCGAATGCCAGGCGAATTCGGTGATAACGCGGGTGTTCAGGCTGTAATCAGTGTCCGCACCACCGATGAGGTCCTGGACGAACACTTCCTTGCCTTTGGCATGCTCGGCAAAATCCGCATAAAGCAGGGCGAAAGCTTCCGGCGTCATCGGCGCATTGTTGTCCCACCAGACGTGATTTTCCGTCGATGCATCGCGCACGACAAACTTGTCCTTCGGCGAGCGGCCGGTGTGCTGGCCTGTTCTTGCGACCAGCGCTCCCTGTGCTGTCAGCTGCGCTTCGTCGCGCCGCAATGTCTCCTCATAGAGCTCAGCGGCCCCGAAATTATAATAGACCGCCGAAAGCTCCTTCAAGCCTGAGGTGCCGAGCGCGATCGCCGCGTTATGGATACCGGTCTCTCTAGTCATGTGTCCGCCGTTGTTTAAGAAGGTTCAGGGGTCGAATTCAGATGTGCCGCCCCATGCATCTTCCAGCATGAATGCGGTTACATCTGGTCAAAAGCAGAAAAAATGAGCAGTATCAAATGTTTAATCGATTTAAAGAATTTAAATTTCTTTTAAATCGTTTTAAACCGGCAAAAATCCACAGGGCAGCGCTGCCACTGGTTTTGTCCGCGCACCGGTCGTGCGACCTATTCCTCGAAACGGCTCGCTGTGTCACGATCACGGTCGTATCGTTTCGCGAGCGGAAATGGCGGCAACCAGGACTCGCGACGGACGGTCCAGAGTTCATAGGTTGGCTTCAGTTGGTCGGGGGCATCCAGCGAGCCGAGGTTCACTTCGATTTCGTCTGCGGTGCATGCAAATATGGACGAGCCGCAGCGGGGACAGAAAAACCGCCCGGCGTAGTCGCGCGTTTCACCGTCGATCGTCACCGCATCCCGGGGGAATATCGCCGACGCATGAAAAAGGGCTCCATGATGCTTGCGGCAGTCGAGACAGTGACAAAGGCCGACCCGATACGGGAGCCCTGACGCTACAAACCGAACGTTGCCGCACAGGCAACCACCGGTGAATCGGTCCATGCTGCGCCTCCTCTGAAGTCGAGCGGGTGGAATGTTTACGACGAACAGCGTTGTCATGGCAATTGACCGCCAAGGGTCAGAAACCAAATACACCCAAGGCGTGTATCCCCGAATAGGTTTATACAAGCAGCTTGTTACCCGGTAATGGCGTGCACTTTTGTCGTCATACACCGGGAAGAAATCACTGCAGATGACGCGGGCAATTGCCTGCGGCCGTCATGCGGAAATCACAAAGGGTGACACGAGTTTTGATCTGTGCCACATTTTGTACCCAATTTGTCCGGCACAAGCACGGTCGGATTTAACCTTTTAAACAAGGAAAAGCAGGGCATGAGGGAAGTACCCGCAATGCAGACCATTGCGCTCGTTGATGACGATCGCAACATTCTGACGTCCGTATCGATTGCGCTTGAATCGGAAGGTTACCGCGTCGAGACCTACACCGATGGCGCGTCTGCACTCGATGGGTTGATGGCACGTCCGCCCAATCTGGCCATTTTCGATATCAAGATGCCGCGGATGGACGGTATGGAACTCCTGCGTCGCCTGCGCCAGAAATCCGATTTGCCGGTGATCTTCCTGACGTCCAAGGATGACGAGATCGATGAGCTCTTCGGCCTCAAGATGGGCGCCGATGACTTCATTACAAAGCCGTTCTCGCAGCGGCTTCTGGTCGAGCGCGTCAAGGCGGTGCTGCGCCGGGTCGCTGCGCGCGAAGGTGTGGCAAAGCCTGGCAGCCCTCAGGCCAAGTCGCTGGAGCGCGGTCAGCTTGTCATGGACCAGGAACGGCATACCTGCACCTGGATGGGTGAGCCGGTGACCCTGACGGTCACCGAGTTCCTTATCCTGCATTCCCTGGCGCAGCGTCCGGGCGTCGTCAAAAGCCGTGATGCGCTGATGGATGCAGCCTATGACGAACAGGTCTATGTGGATGACCGGACTATTGACAGCCACATCAAGCGCCTGCGCAAGAAGTTCAAGGTTGTCGACGACGACTTCGATATGATCGAAACACTCTATGGTGTCGGGTATCGCTTCCGCGAAACTTGATTCTGATTGTTCCTGTTGTTTGCGTGTAAATGGGCGGGCGATCACGCGTAGGAATGTCAACCATGCGTGATCCGCAGTACAATAAGATTGTCTCAGCGCATTTTGAGTGCGATGAGACAGCCCAATTTGCGATACTCTGAGGCAGAAATGGTAGCCGGACTCCATGGCAGCAATGTTACGCGCAAGAGCGCCGTCATGCGCCGGAAGCGTTCGCTCGCCTTGAGGCGGTTGCTGCAGCCGCTCAATCGGCTCTTCGGCAATTACCTGTTTTCCAGCCTGACCCGCCGCATTCTCTTTCTCAACCTTGCCGGTCTTGCCGTGCTTTTGTCCGGCATCATGTATCTCAATCAGTTCCGTGACGGGCTGATCGATGCCCGCGTTGAAAGCCTGATGACGCAGGGCGAGATCATCGCGGCCGCCATCGCGTCGGAAGCGACGGTCGATACGAATTCCATCACCGTCGACCCTGAAAAATTGCTGGAATTGCAAGCTGGACAGAGCATAACGCCGTCGCCCGATGTGCTGGATAATCTCGATTTTCCCATCAATCCCGAGCGCGTGGCGCCTGTCCTGCGCCAGCTGATCCAGCCGACCCGCACCCGTGCACGCATTTATGACCGCGATTCGAATCTTCTGCTGGATTCACGCCATCTCTACTCCCGCGGGCAGGTGTTGCGATACGAACTGCCGCCGATCGATGGCGATGAGCCCAGTTTTCTCGAGCGGCTGACCAACCGGATGACCCGGCTGCTGCGCCGGAGTGATCTGCCGATCTATCAGGAACAACCCGGCGGCAATGGCGCTTCCTTTCCTGAAATTGTGAAAGCCTTGACGGGACAGCCCGCCACCTTCGTGCGCATGACGGAAAAGGGCGAGCAGATTGTTTCGGTTGCGGTCCCGATCCAGCGTTTTCGCGCTGTTCTTGGGGTGCTTCTGCTTTCCACGGAAGGCGGCGATATCGACAAGATCGTGCAGGGCGAACGTTATGCCATTATCCGGGTGTTTACCGTTGCCGCGCTGGTTATGGCCATTCTCTCATTGTTTCTGGCATCGACCATTGCCAATCCGCTGCGCCGTCTTGCGGCAGCGGCGGACCGGGTGCGTCACGGCGTGAAGAACCGTGAGGAAATTCCGGATTTTTCCGAACGTCAGGACGAAATCGGCCATCTCTCCACCTCCATCCGCGACATGACCAATGCGCTCTATGCCCGCATCGAATCGATCGAGAGCTTTGCCGCCGATGTCAGCCACGAATTGAAAAACCCGCTGACATCGCTGCGAAGCGCCGTGGAGACGCTGCCGCTGGCCAGGAATGATGATTCGCGCAAGCGCCTGATGGATGTGATCCAGCACGATGTGCGCCGGCTGGATCGCTTGATCACGGATATTTCCGACGCGTCACGTCTCGATGCGGAGCTGGCACGCGAAGATTCCGAACATGTCGATCTCAAGTTCCTGCTGGGCAATCTCGTGACCGCTGCGCGC
The DNA here is from genome assembly GCF_055378485.1 of Phyllobacterium sp. T2-21. Lineage (NCBI taxonomy): Bacteria > Pseudomonadati > Pseudomonadota > Alphaproteobacteria > Hyphomicrobiales > Phyllobacteriaceae > Phyllobacterium > Phyllobacterium sp. T2-21. The sequence continues at coordinate 513,984 of NZ_AP027912.1, forward strand.
GAAGTGCGGCGCAACAAGAAGGATACGCAGATCGAATTTGTCGTCGGCAAGCTGCCGACCAACAAAAAGGGCTTCTTCGTGGTCGGCCATGATCTGCGTCTCGGCCAGGTCGTTTCGAATCTGATCGAGAATGCGCGTTCGTTCGTGCCGGAAGAGCATGGCATTATCACCGTCTCACTGCAGCATATGGGCGACCGGGTGCGTATTCTGGTTGAAGACAACGGTCCGGGCATTCGCGTCGAACAGATCGACCGCATTTTCGAACGTTTCTACACGGATCGCCCGTCAGGCGAAGCTTTCGGTCAGAATTCAGGCCTTGGACTCTCCATCAGCCGCCAGATCATCGAGGCGCATGGCGGCACGTTGAATGCGGAGAACATTATCGATCCCAATGATCCCGACAACTATCTCGGTGCCCGCTTCACCGCGATTCTCCCGGCCGAGATCTGATGCGGGACGACGAAGGTGAATTGATCCATGGCAGTGCCGTGCTCGTGGGCGAGCACGGCGTCCTCATCCGTGGCGCCTCCGGTTCGGGAAAATCCGCCGTCGTGCGGGCGCTGATGGACCGTGCGTCTTATCGAGGTATGTTTGCCGCCTTGATCAGCGATGATCAATGCGCCGTGCGGGAGATGTCGGGGCGTCTGCTCTGCACGGCTCCCGGCATTTTGCGGGGTGGATTGGAAGTGCGCGGTTCCGGATTGCATCGGGCGGATTTCGAGGAAAGTGCCATTCTCCATCTCCTAGTTGATCTGGTCGAACCGAACCAATCGGTTCGGTTTGGCGAAGATGCAGCAACGCGTCTGCAAGGCGTCGCAATCGGGCATCTAATTCTGCCAAAATGGGAGATAGATGCCGCCTGCCGGGCCATCGAAGCCAGGCTGTTTCAGCAGGTATGGAAAAAATAATTGTTGTAATTCAATAAGTTGCACAGACGACCTGCGATAAAATGACTGACAGTCACGCACAAGTCATTTTTCCGCTTGCCTTCGCGATTCGTCCTGCCAAAATGCGACACCTGCCAAGTGGGGCATTCAATGCGCAGAAAAAAGCCTAAACCCAATGGGCTGGCGCAACAGGAGCAGTTTCAGAATGATCGGACTCGTGCTTGTGACGCACGGAAGACTGGCCGAGGAATTTCATCATGCTGTTGAGCATGTGGTCGGTCAGCAGGAATATTTGGAAACCGTCTCAATCGGTGCCGATGATGATATGGAGCAACGCAGGCGCGACATTGTCGATGCGGTGGCGCGTGCCGATAGCGGCAATGGCGTCATCATTTTGACAGATATGTTTGGCGGTACTCCTTCTAATCTGGCCATTTCAGTGATGGAATCGGGACGGATCGAGGTTATCGCCGGCGTCAATCTGCCCATGCTGATCAAGCTGTCGAGTGTACGCGTCACCAATGATATGGCGGCGTCGCTGCGCGAGGGGCAGGATGCCGGACGCAAATACATCAATGTGGCCAGTCAGGTGCTGACAGCCAAATAGAGGTTGAACACGCATGCGCCTGACAGGAGAAACGACCGGCACGTTTGATCCGGACAATGCGCTGGTTGCATCTTTCGAGATCATCAACCGGCGCGGGCTGCATGCGCGCGCTTCCGCCAAATTCGTCCAGCTCGTCGATGGTTACGACGCCCATGTGCGCGTCGAGAAAGACGGCATGACCGTGGGTGGAACCTCCATCATGGGGTTGATGATGCTTGCAGCCTCGCCGGGCTGCTGCATCAAGGTCAGCGCTTCAGGCCGGCAGGCCAGCGATGTGATGATGGCCCTCGGGGCACTCATCGCCGATAAGTTCGGCGAAGAAGCCTGATGTGACGCTCGTCAGCCCGATTGCTGTCTTTGATGCGGGGATCGGCAGCTATGCCATTGTCGATCTGTTCCGGCGGCGGCTTCCCAGGCAGGATATCCTCTATTTCGCCGATCGCGCCAGCTTTCCCTATGGGAGAAAACCGCGCAGCGAGTTGCTGTCCGTCATGGACCGGACGATGCGGTTCTTGATGGCGCATGACCCATCGGCCATCATCGTCGCTTCGAACGTGCCGTCGATAACCGTGATGGATGACCTGAAATCCATGGTGAACGTGCCGCTCTTTGGGGTTGTGCCGCCGCTGGCGGAAGCCCTGGCGATGACGCAAACCGGCAAGGTCGGCATCATGGGCGTGCAGTCGATGACGGGAAGCCCGCAGTTGCGGCAGTTCGTCGGCAGGCATACCGGTGATCCCGATGCCGTCGCCCTGATCGATGCCTCGGCCATGGTCGACCTTGTCGAGAATGGCGACTTTCTGTTCAATGTCGCCGCGACCCGGCAAAAGGTCGATGATTTCCTCGGCACGGTTTTTCGCAGCCATCCGGATATCGACGTGCTTACCCTGTCGAGCACGCACCTGCCGTGGCTCCGTTCCTATTTTGAGGCGAGCCGTCCGTCCTGCCGGTTCCTGGATCCGGCCGAGGCGATCGTGCAGACCATCGGCGCGGGGACGCAGGGCAGCGGCACCACCATCGCCATTGCCACCGAAAGCGCCGAATATACGCTGGATGCATTCCGGGCGATGCTGGCAAAACTGGCGATCGCCCTGCCTGTCAGTCCTGTTTCGCTGCCATTGCAATAAAACAACCGCCCTTCGGATATGCACGCATAAGGATTTCTTTATATCCCATTGTGCGCTCCGCCCTAATCTGATAGTCAACAGCAACCTCCGGTCGCCTCGGAATGGCGGCTGGACCGAAAAACAAAGACGGAGCTGACAACAGATGGCCGATAAACAGGATTTTATAGTCAAGGACCTTGAGCTGGCCGCATGGGGCCGCAAGGAAATTGAAATCGCCGAAACCGAAATGCCGGGCCTGATGGCCAGCCGCGAAGAGTTTGGCACGTCCAAGCCGCTCAAGGGCGCGCGCATCACCGGTTCGCTTCATATGACGATCCAGACTGCGGTCCTGATCGAAACGCTGCAGGCCCTGGGCGCAACCGTGCGCTGGGCATCGTGCAATATCTTCTCGACCCAGGATCATGCGGCAGCGGCAATCGCAGCCACCGGAACCCCGGTTTTCGCCGTCAAGGGCGAAACGCTGGAAGAATACTGGACCTATACCGACAAGATTTTCCAGTGGCCGGATGGCCAGCCTTCCAACATGATCCTCGATGATGGCGGCGATGCCACCATGTACATCCTGATCGGCGCGCGCGCCGAAGCCGGTGAAGACGTTCTGTCCAATCCGGGCAGCGAAGAAGAAGAGATCCTCTTTGCGCAGATTAAGAAGCGCATGAAGGAAACGCCGGGCTTCTTCACCAAGCAGCGCGATGCGATCAAGGGTGTCACGGAAGAAACGACAACCGGTGTGAACCGTCTGTACCAGTTGCAGAAGAAGGGCCTCCTGCCTTTCCCGGCAATCAACGTCAACGACAGCGTCACCAAGTCGAAGTTCGACAACAAGTATGGCTGCAAGGAATCGCTGGTGGACGGCATCCGCCGCGCCACCGACGTCATGATGGCCGGCAAGGTTGCCGTGGTTTGCGGCTACGGCGACGTGGGCAAGGGTTCGGCCCAGTCGCTCCTCGGTGCCGGTGCACGCGTCAAGGTCACGGAAGTTGATCCGATCTGCGCGCTGCAGGCTGCGATGGACGGTTTCGAAGTGGTCACGCTTGAAGATGCCGCACCGACCGCCGACATCATCATCACCACGACCGGCAACAAGGATGTCATCAAGCTCGATGACATGCGCAAGATGAAGGACATGGTGATCGTCGGTAACATCGGTCACTTCGACAACGAGATCCAGGTCTCGGCACTGCGCAACCTCAAGTGGAACAACATCAAGCCGCAGGTCGACATGATCTCGTTCCCGGACGGCAAGCGCATGCTGCTTCTCTCCGAAGGCCGTCTGCTCAATCTGGGCAACGCAACGGGACATCCGAGCTTCGTCATGTCCGCATCGTTCACCAACCAGGTTCTGGCTCAGATCGAGCTCTACAGCCGCGGTGAGCAGTACAAGAATGAGGTCTACGTCCTGCCGAAGCATCTCGATGAAAAGGTCGCGCGCCTGCATCTCGATAAGCTTGGTGCGAAATTGACGACCCTTTCGGACGAACAGGCTGCCTATATCGGTGTCACACCGAATGGTCCTTTCAAGTCGGACCACTACAGATATTAATCTGTTAACCAGTACACACAATATATGGAAGCCGAAGGATTGACAAATTCTTCGGCTTTCTTTTTTGCGCGGAGTTCTTCCCGTCGATTCGTCAAGGGTTTATTGTAGTGATTCGGGATAGCTTTCTTCCAGATGGGCCAAATGGTTGGATCAATCAGATGGGTTGGAACATGAGATATCTGTCAGGATGGGGCGACGACGGTTGATATGAAGATTGGTGATGGGGATGTTCGCGGGAAAGAGGCAACACGCGGAAAGCGGGTGCTGAAGAAACTGCGGACTGTGCTGGCGGGAGCTGGCTCGACTGTTTCTATCCTTGGCGCCATGTCTTCCGCCGCCCATGCCGATGATCCGCTTGGCAAGATCAACACCCCATTCGGGGTCGCATTCGGCACGTTCGAAGTCATCCAGTTTGCCATGTTCCTCGGGGCGATGGGCGCGGCCCTGTTGTCGGCGGGCTGGCTGATCCGCGAGCGCAGTCGCATTGCCAGCGAGAATCGGCAGTTGCGCGACAAGGTTGCCGATCTCAATGTCGCGGTTCAGCGCGGCGAAGCGCTGCTCAATCTGAAGGATCAACGGGTGGTTGTGTGGGAAGGCAGCTCCACGGCGCCCAATCTCGTCGGCAGCCTGCCGCAGGAAATCGGGGTTCCCGAAGACCGCTCGCTGTTTCTGGCTTTTGGCCGCTGGTTGCGCATTGATTCCGCAACGTTGCTTGATCGCTCTGTCGAGGCCCTGCGCGGCAAGGCGCGCGCCTTCGATATCGTCGTCGAGACGTCGAAGGGAACGCCACTGGAGGTCCAGGGCCGCACGTCCGGCGGCTATGCCATTGTTCGTTTCATCAGCCTCGGCGAGGCGCGCGCCACCCAGGCGCTGCTCAAGACGGAAAACTATCAGCTCAACGAAGCCCTGACCACATTGCGGGGACTGCTGGAGCAACTGGAAATGCCGGCCTGGAGCCGCGACAGGAGCGGCAAGCTCAATTGGGTCAACATGGCCTATGCCAAGGCGGTTGATGTCAGTGACGTGCATGTTGCCGTGGCGGAGACACGCGAATTGTTCGGGGTACAGGCACGCGAGCGTATCGAGCGCGAGAAAGCGGCAAGCCGGCCTTTCCATGATGAACTGTCGACGGTGGTCGGCGGCGATCGTCACGTGTTCCGGGTCACCGATGTCGCAAGCAGCGCCGGTTCCGCCGGTCTGGCCAATGATGTCAGCGACATAGAACTGGTGCGCGAGGAATTCAAGCGCACCGTCCTCAATCACTCGGACACGCTGGACCAGTTGAATTCGGCAGTCGCCATGTTCGATGCGAACAGGAAGCTGCAATTCTTCAATCAGGCATTTGCCAAGCTGTGGGGGCTGGAAACCTCGCTGCTGGAAAGCCGGCCCGACAATGCCATGCTGCTCGACCGCTTCCGCAGCGACGGCACATTGCCGGAACAGCCGGATTGGCGCCGCTGGAAGGATTCCATGCTTTCGGCCTATCATTCGGTCGAATCGCAGGAGCATTTGTGGCATCTGACCGATGGCCGCACCCTGCGCGTCATCGTCAATCCGCAGCCCAAGGGCGGCGTCACCTGGGTTTTCGAGAACCTGACGGAAAAGCTGCAGCTGGAAAGCCGCTACAACACGCTGATCAAGGTACAGGGACAGACGCTGGACCATCTGGCCGAAGGTGTGGCGGTGTTCGGTTCCGATGGCAAGATTCGCCTGTCGAATCCCGCCTTTGCATCGCTCTGGTCACTGAAAGCCGAACAGGTCGCCGAAGGCATGCATATCTCGGCGATCCGCCGCCTGTGCGAGCCGGTTTCCGATGCAACCCAATGGGAAAGCTTTGTGACGACCGTCACAGGCTTTGACGACAAACGCGAGTCCCTGTCAGGTCATGTCGAGCTGACGACCGGAAAAATCCTCTATTTTGCCTCAGCACCGCTGCCGAGCGGCCAGACCATGCTGACCTTCGTCGACGTGACGGATTCCGTGCGGGTCGAACGGGCGCTGAAGGAAAAGAACGAAGCGCTGGAGCGCACGGATGAACTGAAGAACGATTTCGTCCAGCATGTCTCCTATGAGCTGCGTTCGCCGCTGACCAACATCATGGGCTTTACCGAGCTTTTGCAGACGCCGATGACCGGCCCGCTGAACGAGCGTCAGCGCGATTATCTCGACCATATCGGCACATCGTCCTCGGTTCTGCTGACCATCGTCAACGATATTCTCGATCTCGCCACGGTTGATGCCGGTATCATGGAGCTGGATATCAGTGACGTCTCCGTCGCCGATGCCGTCGCCACTGCCTCTGAAAAAGTAGCCGAACGCCTCAAGGAGCATAACATCCTGCTCGACACCCGCATTGCATCCGGCGCGGGTTCTTTCCGTGCCGATGCCAGCCGCGTCAAGCAGGTGCTTGCCAATCTGCTCAGCAATGCCGCCAATTACGCTCCCGAAGGCAGCACGATCACACTGACCTGCGGGCGGGAACAGAATGAGATGGTTTTCAGCGTTCAGGACAACGGACCCGGCATGCCGGACTATGTGCTGGACAGTATTTTCAAGCGGTTCCAGCCCTATCCGAACGGTGGCCGCAAGCGCGGTGCCGGTCTTGGCCTTTCCATCGTCAAAGGCTTTGTGGAGCTGCATGGCGGCAAGGTCGATATCAGCAGTGCCGCGGGCAGGGGCACGCTGGTGACCTGCCGGTTCCCGCTGGAAGCACGCACCTTCAGCATCGCTGCTGAATAAGGCGCCCATGACGTCCCTGACACTCCAGCTTGCAACGGCAGAAGACACGGAACGGCTTGGTCAGGACATCGGGCTGGCGCTGGTCAAGGGCGATCTTGTCACGCTGTCCGGCGATCTGGGGGCCGGCAAATCGACGCTGGCCCGCGGGCTGATCCGCACCATTGCCAATGACAGTGCCTATGAGGTTCCAAGCCCCACCTTCACGATCGTGCAATCCTATCCGGAACTGCGTTTGCCGATCAGTCACGTGGATTTGTACCGGCTGTCTTCCAGCGAAGAAATCGACGAGCTTGGGCTGGACGAAGCACTGGAGGACGGCGCAGTTCTGGTGGAATGGCCGGAGCGGGCCGATGAGGTGCTGGCCAAGCCGGCGATCCACATCAATCTGCTCCATGATGGCAATGGCCGCACGGTCGAGATTGAGGGGGAAGACGCCGCCCTTGCAAGGCTGCAGCGCTCGCTCGCCATACGCACATTCCTTGGCCGCGCGGGATATGCCGACGCAAACCGCCGCTATCTGCTTGGCGATGCCTCCGCACGCGGCTACGAGACGATCGATACAGGCTGTGAACGTCCGCTGATCCTCATGAACTCGCCCTATAATCCCGGCGGACCGATCCTGCGCGACGGCAAGACCTATATGCAGATCGCCCATCTTTCCCAGTCGGTGACGGCGTTCGTTGCGGTCAACCATCTCCTGCGGTCCAATGGCTTCTATGTTCCGCAGATCATGTCCGACGATCTCGACAACGGCTTCCTGTTGCTCGAGAATCTTGGAAATGAAGGCATACTCGATGCGGATGGCGCCCCCATCGTCGAACGGTATGAGGCGTCTGTGCGGTTGCTGGCGCGCATGCATGAGCGCTCCTGGGCGCGCGACATCGAGATTGCCAAAGGCTATACCCATCATATCCATGATTTCGACCGCGACGCCATGATGATCGAAGTGGAGCTTCTGTCGGATTGGTATGTTCCGCGGATGGCGGGCTTCCGGCTGGCGCCGGAACAGAAGGCGGCCTACGTTGCCGCTTGGGATGCTGTATTTAGTCGGCTTCGTTCTTCGGAGAAAAGTCTCGTTCAGCGGGATTTCCATTCCCCCAACATCCTCTGGCGCAGCGAGGCCAGCGGCATCGACCGCGTCGGACTTCTCGATTTTCAGGATGCGATGATTGGTCCATCCGCCTATGACGTGGCGTCTCTGGTGCTCGATGCGCGCGTAACGGTCGAGCCTGAACTTCAGCAACACCTGCTGGCCGCTTATATCGAGGAACGGCAGTCCCGCGACAGCTCTTTCAATGACAGTGCCTTCCTGGAGGCCTTTTCCATCATGGCGGCGCAGCGCAATGCCAAGATTCTGGGAATTTTTGTGCGGCTCGATGAACGGGACGGCAAACCCTATTATCTCAAGCATCTTCCGCGCATCCAGGCTTATCTGGCCGGCGCTCTCGACCATCCATCATTGGCACCTGTCCGTGAATGGTGCGAAAAGATGGACCTTCTTTCCCTGGAGTTGCAGTGAATGACGATACCCGATACGGCGATGCTTCTGGCTGCGGGCCTCGGAAAACGCTTGCGTCCGATTACCGATACGATGCCAAAACCATTGGTAAAGGTAGCCGGCAAATCATTGATCGATTGGGGGCTTGATGCTCTCAACGCGGCAGGTGTTGCGCGCGCGGTGGTCAATGTTCACTATCTCGCCGACCAGATGGAACAGCATCTCGGATCGCGGCGCTCGCCGGCAATCGCCATATCGGACGAGCGGGCTGAACTGCTCGATTCGGCTGGCGGCATCGTCAAAGCCCTGCCCCTGATCGGTCAGGGCGCCTTTTACATTCTCAACGCCGATACATTCTGGATCGACGGGCCCCGTCCCAATCTTGTCCGTCTCGCCGAAGCATGGGATGCTTCGAAAATGGACATTCTTGTGATGGTGGCGCGCATGGATCAGGCGACCGGGTATGAAGGCCGCGGCGACTTTACCGTGGATGCCGAGGGAAGGCTGCAGCGCTTCCGCGAAGGTGACGTATCGCCCTATATTTATGCCGGGGCTGCGATCACGCATCCGCGTCTCTTTGAAGGAAAGCCGGTGGAGCGCGCGTCGCTCAATCGCTATTTCGATGAAGCCATCAGTGCCGGGCGTCTCTTCGGGATGCCGATGCAGGGCCATTGGCTAACCGTCGGCACGCCCGAGGCGATCGGAGAGGCGGAAGCCGTGATTGCAGGCCTCGGGCAGGAGACCCATGGTTGAGCGCCACAGTCCACGCATTTTCTCGATAGCGCCCGGCGACCCCTTTCTTCCCGCTCTGGTCGACGCGATTCTGTCCGGCAATCTCATTCCCGGTTTTCCGGCCAATCCCGCCGATCCGCTGGCGCTTGCCGGGGCGACGATTTATGTGCCGACCCGCCGCGCGGCGCGGACCCTGCGCTCGCTGCTTGTTGAAAAGAGTCCGGTGAAATCCGCGATCCTTCCCGTCATCCGGCCGCTCGGTGACGTAGACGAGGATGCGGCGATGTTCGATATGGGGTCGGACGCGTTTTTTGATCTGCTGCCGCCGGTCAGTTCGACGGAGCGGCTGCTTCTGCTTGCACGGCTGGTGCGGCCGTGGCGGGAGCGCCTGCCGCAGCATGTCCGTGCCCTGTTCGGCAATGAGGACATTGCCATTCCGGCGACCACGGCGGATGCCATCTGGCTGGCGCGTGATCTGGCCGGGCTCATGGATCAGGTGGAGACAGAGGCAAGCGGCTGGAGCACGCTGTCGAACATCGTTTCGGAGGAACTGCCGGAGTGGTGGCAGGTAACATTGGATTTCCTCAACATCGTCACCAGTCTCTGGCCGGATATTCTCAATGAGCGGCACCGCTCCAATCCCGCCGCCCACCGCAATCAGCTGATTGAACTGGAAGCGGAACGGCTTCTGCGCAGCCCGCCCGATGGCCCGGTCATCGCTGCGGGTTCCACCGGCTCGATCCCAGCCACGGCACATCTTCTCAGCGCAATCGCCGCCCTGCCGCAAGGTGCGGTGGTCCTGCCGGGGCTTGATCGCGATATGGATGAGACCAGCTGGCAGGTGCTGGCCAACACGCAGGACAATCCGTCCATCTTTGGTCATCCGCAATTCGGCCTGAGGAAGCTTCTGGCCGAGCTTGGCGTCCTGCGCCAGGACGTTGTCCGTCTCGGCACGGTCAGCCCGCAGAAGCGGGCACGCGAGCACTTGCTGGCGGAAGCCATGCGCCCTGCCGAAACAAGCGAGGCGTGGAGTGCTATCAACCGGGAAAGCAACGCGTTTTCCGCGGCGGTCGCGCCCGTCGCCCTGATCGAGGCGGCCAACGAACGCGAGGAAGCACTGGCAGTGGCGATCGCCCTGCGCGATGCCATTGAGACACCCGATAAGACGGCGGCGCTCATTACGGCGGATCGGGATCTCGCCCGGCGTGTGGCCAGTGAACTCGCGCGTTTCAACATTGCCGCCGATGATTCCGGCGGTCATGCCCTGCGCGAAACCCAGCCGGCAACGCTCTTGCGCCTCACCCTGGAAACGGTGTTCAATCCGGGTGACCCTGTCGTGCTGCTGGCTCTGCTCAAGCATCCGCTGACGCGGCTCGGCATGGACCGCAACGCCGTCCGGCAGGCGGCGGAAACCATTGAACTCATTGCCCTGCGCGGCGGCACCGGACGCGCGACCCTGGCAGGACTGGCTGAATTCTTCGAGCGGCGTCTTGCCGAAGGCAGTGCGTCACCCTTCGAGCCTGCCTGGCTGCGCCAGATCTCCGCGCAGCGCATTGAGGCCGCACGGATCGTCTGCGCGGCGCTCGGGCAATGCATGCTTGAGCTCAGTGCCTTCACGCAGGTCGGCGAATCCGTGGAAATATCGGATATCGTCCGGGCGACAATTGCCAGCCTCGAAAATCTGGTCCGCGATGACAGGGGTGATATATCGGGGCTTTATACCGGCGCTGCCGGAGAACAGTTCGCCGCCTTTCTGCGCAATCTCGTCTCCGCTGATTCCGGTCTCGATTTCATGCCGGTTGAATGGCCGGCAATGATCGAAGCCCTGATGGCGGGTGAGGTGGTGAAACCCAAGGCCGGTGCCCATCCGCGCCTGTTCATCTGGGGTGCGCTGGAAGCGCGCCTGCAGACCGTCGATACCGTCATCATCGGCGGGCTGAATGAGGGGTCCTGGCCGGGCAAGACCCGCAACGACCCCTTCATGTCCCGGCCGATGAAAGCTGTCATCAACCTGGAACCGCCGGAACGGCGCACCGGCCTTGCGGCGCATGATTTCCAGATGGCGCTCGGCATGGAGCGGGTCATTCTCAGCCGGGCGCAGCGCTCGGCCAATGCGCCAACCGTTGCATCGCGCTGGTTGCAGCGGCTGGAAACGGTGCTTGGCAAGAAGGCCGGTGATGAATTGCGCGCACGCGGTGCGCAATATCTGCATTGGGCCCGGGATATCGACGATGCGCCGGATGAGGATTTTGTCAAACGGCCGGAGCCAAAGCCGCCGCTCGAGGCGCGGCCAAAGCATTTTTCCGTCACGGAAATCGAAACCCTGCGGCGCGATCCCTACGCGATCTTCGCCCGTCGCATCCTGCGCCTGCGTCCCATCGAGCCGCTGATCCGCGATCCCGATGCGGCGGAGCGCGGCTCGCTGTTTCACAACATTCTGGCGCATTTCACCGAACAGGGTATCGATCCGGTTCGTGCCGATGCGGCTGCCCGGCTTTCGGAGATTGGCCGGCGCTATTTCGATGACATCGCCTTGCCGGAGGAAATCGATGCGGTGTGGTGGCCGCGTTTCCTGAACCTTGTGCCCGAGTTCCTGCAATGGGAGCGCGAACGGGCGCCGCTGCTGGCCGAGCGCCATCCGGAAATCGCCTCGAAGAAAATCCCGGTCGAAGCGTCAGGTGTCACGCTTTCCGGCCGTGCCGACCGTGTCGATCTGATGCGGGACGGCACGGTTGAAATCATCGATTACAAGACCGGCTCCACCCCCTCGCGCAAGCAGGCCCATGTGCTGCTCTCGCCGCAGCTGGCACTGGAAGCGGCGCTTCTCGCCCGCGGGGCCTTTCACGAAGTTGGTGCACGTCAGGCCTCGGATCTGCTCTATGTGCGCTTGCGGCCAAACGGCAGGGTTGATCCGGAATCGATTCTCAAGGTGGGAACAGCGGCCAGCAAGAGCGAAAAGACTGCGCCTGAGCTCGGTGTGCTTGCGTGGCTCCGCTTGAATGAACTGCTTGTTGCCTATCATGACCCGCAAAAGGGTTATCTGTCGCGCGCCCTGCCGTTCAAGGAAAGCGATCTGACGGGGGACTACGATCACCTCGCGCGGGTGCTGGAATGGTCGGCGGGCGGCGCTGACGATGGCGGGGAGGGCGGGGAGTGAAAAAGCCGCTCAACATCCCCAGGGAAACCATTGCCGACCAGAACAGTGCCGCCAATCCGGTGGATTCCGTCTGGGTGTCCGCCAATGCCGGGTCAGGCAAGACACACGTTCTGACTGAGCGCGTCATCCGCCTTCTGCTCGACGGCACCGATCCGTCGAAAATACTATGTCTGACCTATACCAAGGCCGCAGCAGCCGTCATGCAGAACCGTGTCTTTGCCCGGCTTTCCGATTGGGCAACCATGGATGAGGAGGCACTGGCGCAAACGATCGAGAAAATCGATGGCAAGCGTCCCGGACCCGCGCGGCTGGCGCAGGCGCGCCGCCTGTTTGCCCGGGCATTGGAAACGCCTGGGGGGCTGAAGATCCAGACGATCCACGCCTTCTGCGAGGCCATTCTGCATCAGTTTCCATTGGAAGCGAACATCGCCGGTCATTTCGAGCTGATGGATGACATGATGCAGGTGGCTCTGGTGGGGGAAGCACGCCGCCAACTGCTGCAGACGGCGCGGCTTGACGGCAATGTCGAGCTTGCGGCCGCCTTCAACGATGTCCTGGACGCGGCCGGCGAATTCGGGTTGCAGGAACTACTCGATGAAGCCGTCAACAAGCGCCATGACCTGACGCAGTTCATTCGCGACGTGGGTCATGATGCGCTGCGGCGTCCCCTCTTCTTTGCCCAGTTTGGTTTCACCGGCGCGGAGACGGAAGACGATATCCTGTCCACCCTCTGGCCGGTTCCGGAATTCCCGCAGGGCGTGCTGGACGATATCATGGCGGTGCCGAAGGGCGCTTCGCGGGCCCAGGAGTTTGCGCTCTTGCTGCGGTTTGCCAAGGTGAATGATCAAATCGATCAGCGTGAAGAGGTGCTGCGCGCCGCCTTTCTGAAAGCAACAGGTGATCCCAAGACCGGCAGCTATGTCGCGTCGAAGGGCGTGACCGACCGCATTCCCGATTTCATCGAACGCTATGACCAGGCAGCGGACAGGGTTTTCAGCGGCCTGGATCGCCTGAAGCAGCTGCGGCAGATCCGGCTGACCCTGTCGGCACTGGTGCTGATCGACGATCTGATCGGCCGTTACCAGCAGATGAAAAGGGCGCGCGGCCTTCTCGACTTCGATGATCTGATCGTGCGCACGGTGGCGCTGCTGGCGCGGCAGGATGCCGGGCCGTGGGTGCAGTACAAACTCGACAAGGGCATTGATCACATTCTGGTCGATGAGGCGCAGGATACCAGCCCCAACCAGTGGCGGGTCATCCGCCTGCTCAGCGAGGAGTTTTTTTCCGGCAGTACCGCACGCACCGTCCGGCGTACCCTGTTCGCCGTGGGTGACGAAAAGCAGTCCATCTATTCGTTTCAGGGCGCCATCCCGGAAGATTTCGCTCGCCATGGCAAGGCAACCGAGAAGAACGCCGAAAATGCCGAACTGAGTTTCTCCAGGGTCAATCTGAACTTCTCCTTCCGCTCCGTGCCCGACGTGCTGTCCGCAGTGGATGCCGTGTTCAAGCGGCCTGAAGCCAATCGCGGCTTTGGTGCCGATCACGGGGCGACTGTCCACACGGCGATCCGGTCCGGCGATCCAGGTGAAGTGCAGATCTGGGATATGCTCACGCCCGAAACCACGGAACAGGAGGAGGATTGGCGCACACCGGTCGACAGCCTTCCCGCGCCGCCGGTTCGCCTTGCCGAACAGATCGCCCGGACCATCGATCTCTGGTTGAAAAACGGCGAGGTCATCGAAGGCAAGAACCGGCGTCTGCAGGCGCGCGATATCATGGTTCTGGTGCGCAAGCGCGATCAGTTCATGCCTGCCCTGTCGCGCGAGTTGAAGAAGCGTCATGTACCAGTGGCAGGTGCCGACCGGCTCAAACTGACGGACCATATCGCCGTCAAGGATTTGATGGCGCTTGGCCGTTTCATGCTCTTGTCCTCCGATGATCTGTCGCTGGCGGCACTGCTCAAGAGCCCGATCTTCAAATGGGACGATGACCAGCTTTTCCATCTGGCGCATGGGCGGGCGGAAAACGAAACCCTGCATCAGCGCCTGACGATCCGGGCCAAGAGCGATCCTGCGCTGGCGGCCGTCGCCAAGCGCCTGCAGGAGTGGCGCAACCGTGCCGATACGGTGCCGGTGTTCGAATTCTACGCGGATATTCTTGGCAGCGGCGGTGCGCGGCGCGAGCTTCTGGCGCGGCTTGGGCACGAGGCTGGCGACGTGATCGACGAATTCCAGAACTATGCCATCGCCACGGAGAAGACCGGTCTTCCCGGGCTGCAGGCCTTTCTGGAAACGCTCGAGGCCGCCACGCCCGAGATCAAGCGCGAACTCGACCAGAGCCGGGATGAAGTGCGCATCATGACAGTCCATGCAGCCAAGGGACTGGAAGCTGCGGTGGTATTCCTGGTTGATTCCGGCAGTTCCGCTTCATCGGGCGGGCGCACGCCCAATCTTCTGTCGTTTCCAATGAGGGAAGAAGAGGGATGGCAGGGCAAGGGCTTCCTTTTCGTGCCGTCGAAATCCTATGCGACGGCCTTTACGGGGTCGATTGTCGAAAACCTGAAAGTACGGTCAGAAGAGGAATATCGCCGTCTTCTTTATGTCGGAATGACCCGCGCCGAAGATCGTCTGATCGTTTGCGGCTATCGTGGTGCCCGCCAGTCTCCGGATACATGGCACGGTCTTGTCGATGCGGCGCTGACGGATGTGAGCGAACCGTTCGATCATCCGTTTGAGGGCATCGTAGCGAAACGTTACCGCGAGACTCCGCGGACCGGTGGTCCGGTGCAGGAGCCGGAATTGGTGCCGGCGGCATCGGTTATGCCTTTCCCGTCCCGGTATCGTGCGCCGATGGCAAGGGAGGCCGGGCTGCCGCGCCCGCTGGCGCCGTCCGGCGTGTCTCTTCTGATCGAGCCCGAAAAGGAAGAGCCGCTGGTCACCGGCTCGCCGGTTCTCGGCGCGGAGGGCACCGATCCCGCTTTTGCGATCCGGCGCGGTACGGTCATCCATGCGCTACTACAGACATTGCCCAATCTGCCTGCCGCCCAGCGCCGCGCTGCCGCCGAGCGGTATCTCTCCCGCGCTGCCTTTGACTGGAAGCCTGAAGAAATCGAAAGCGCCCTGCAATCGGCATTCGCCGTCATGGACGATCAGCGTTTCGCGCCGGTCTTCGCGCCCGGTTCCCTCGCCGAAATCGCAGTCATGGGCACGTTGCATCTGCGCGGCAAGGATCATGCCGTATCCGGCGTCATTGACCGGCTTGCAGTGAGCGAAAGCCGCGTGCTGATCGTCGATTACAAGACCAACCGCCCGGCGCCGCGCAGCCTGAAAGAGGTGCCCGACGCCTATGTGGCGCAGCTGGCACTCTACCGGCAATTGCTGGAGCCGCTTTATCCTGGAAAGAGCGTGGAGGCTGCTCTGCTGTTCACCGAAGGCCCCCATCTCATCGATATTCCGGTGAATGAGATGCAGGCCGCCCTTGCCCGTCTCACCGCATCGTGAGATGACCGAGCTTGACGCGGGTGGGTAGACTCACCACATGATGGGCAACATTCAATAACCGATAAGGAAAAGCCGATGGCTACCGTCAAGATCGACACCAGCAATTTCCAGTCCGATGTACTTCAGGCAGGTCAGCCTGTTGTTGTTGATTTCTGGGCCGAGTGGTGCGGCCCCTGCAAGATGATCGCCCCTGCCCTTGAAGAAATCGCTTCGGAAATGGCTGGCAAGGTCACGATTGCCAAAGTCAACATCGACGAGAATCCGGAACTTGCAGCCCAGTTCGGCGTGCGTTCCATTCCGACATTGCTGATGTTCAAGGATGGCGAACTGGCTGCCAATCTGGTTGGCGCTGCTCCCAAGAGCAAGCTCAGCGACTGGATCCGTAATTCAGCCGCATAAGCCGAAGTCATAGACATTCATCAAACCCGGTATTCGTGCCGGGTTTTTTATTGCGGCGGGGTGCCGTTTTCGGCCAGAACGTCGCCGGCGAGATACAGCGAGCCGCCGATGAGAATGCGGGGTGCGGGCTCGGACTTGTCCCAGCTGTCCCGCAATATTTTCAGCGCATTCTCGACGGAATGCACCGGCTCGGCGGAAAGGCCGGCATCGCCGGCGGCAATCGCCAGCTGTTCATGCGGAATACCGGAATCGCTGGAGCGGATCGGCACCGTATAGACATGCCGCGCCATGCCGGTGAAGGCTTCGAAATAGCCGATGGGGTCTTTCGTGTTGATCATTCCGGTGATCAGGAAAAGCGGCCGCGGGCTGCGGTCTTCCAGCGAGGCGATCGCCTCGGCAACCACCAGGCCTGCACCGGGGTTGTGGCCGCCATCGAGCCATATTTCCGAACCGGGTACTGCCAGCTCGACCAGCTTGCCCTTGATCAGGCGCTGCATGCGGGCGGGCCATTCGACGGTTGTCATGGCCGTTTCGATGGCATAATCCGGCAGCGTGAAACCCGCCGTCTTCACCGCCTGGATGGCGGCTGCGGCATTGGACAACTGATGCCGCCCGAGCAAGGCCGGCAAGGGCAGGTCGAGGAGGCCCGTATTGTCCTGATAGATCATCCGGCCGCGTTCTTCGAAGGCAAGAAAATCCTGGCCGTAGACGGCAAAGGGGCAATCCCGCCGCTCGGCCGTTTCGATCAGCACCATGCGTGCCGCTTCTTCTTCCTGCGCACCGATGACAACCGGGCAGCCCGGCTTGATGATACCGGCTTTCTCCGCTGCGATCAGCTCCACCCTGTCGCCGAGATAGGGCTGGTGATCGAGCGAGATCGGCATGATGACGCTGACCGCAGGCTCCGGAATGACGTTCGTGGCGTCGAAACGGCCGCCAAGCCCGACCTCGAGGATCACGGCATCGGCCGGATGTTCGGAAAACAGGACGAAGGTGACGGCGGTCAGTATCTCGAAAACGGTGATGGCCTGACCGGCATTGGCTTCCTCAACCCGGGTGAGGGCGTCGGCAAAGGTTTCATCGTCGACCAGCTTGCCGCCGCCCGGTGCACCCAGTCTGTAGCGTTCATACCAGTGAACGAGATGCGGCGAGGTGTGCACGTGCACCGTATAACCGGCAGCTTCCAAAAGCGCCCTGGAGAAAGCAACGCATGACCCCTTGCCGTTGGTGCCCGCCACGTGGATGACGGGAGGCATTTTCAGGTGCGGATTGCCCAAGGCATGGAGAAGACGCGTGACGCGCCCCAGCGACAGGTCAAAACCCTTCGGGTGAAGCCCGAGCAAACGCTCGATAATCGCCTCAGCCTTCGACGACACAGACAAAGCCAACGGCAAAGGCCTCCAGAACCATCAATTGAATCAAGCTTCGGCTTCAATCGTTGCCGGCAGCGCCGCGCCATTCGGTTTGGCAACGGGAACCTCGGTGGCCTTTTCGCCCATGAGCATCTTCAACAGACGCGCAATGGTGGCTTTGAGTTCGGTGCGCGGCACGACCATGTCGACCATGCCATGGGCTTTCAGGTATTCGGCGGTCTGGAAGCCTTCCGGCAGCTTTTCCCGAATGGTCTGCTCGATGACGCGTTGTCCGGCAAAGCCGATCAGCGCGCCCGGCTCGGCAATATGGATGTCGCCCAGCATGGCGTAGGAGGCGGTGACGCCGCCCGTGGTCGGGTTGGTGAGGACCACGATATAGGGCAGGCCCGCTTCCTTCAGCATTTCCACCGCAACGGTGGTGCGCGGCAGCTGCATCAGCGAAAGAATGCCTTCCTGCATGCGGGCGCCGCCGGAGGCAGCGAAAAGAACGAGCGGCCGCTTCTGGGCGATTGCCGTTTCAAACGCCTTGATGATGGCTTCGCCTGCCGCCATGCCCAGCGATCCGCCGATGAAGCTGAAATCCTGAACCGTTGCCACAATTGGCAGGCCTTCGATGGTACCCAGCGCGTTGATGATCGTATCTTCGACGCCGGACTTGGCGCGATGTTCCTTCAGGCGGTCGATATAGCGCTTTTCGTCACGGAACTTCAGCGGATCGGTGACCACTTTCGGCTGTTCCAGCAATTCGTAGGCGCCATCATCGAAAAAGTAGCGCAGGCGGTCCTTGGCACGAATGCGCATGTGGTGGCCGGACGACGGCACGACCCACTGGTTCTTTTCCAGATCCGTATGGAAGACCATCTCGCCCGAAACCGGATCCTTGATCCAGAGGTTTTCGGGCATTTCGCGGCGACCAAGCATCGAATTGATCTTCGGCCGGACGTAATTTGTGATCCAGTTCATGATCGGTCCTGTTCTCTCGTCGGTATTTTGATTTAGGGCTTCTATTCCGCCGCTGCAAGGCGCACGGCGCGCACGCCGCTGGAAAGTCCCTGCACCATCGTGGCGACGGCTTCGGCCGGATCGGCCACAAGCGAGCCATCCGGACGGATTGTATTGGCAACGGCATTGACGATTGCGGTGCCGACGACAACGCCATCCGCTGCGGTGCCGATCACCTTGGCCTGCTCGGCGGTCTTGACGCCGAACCCGACCACAACCGGCAGGTCCGTATGCTGCTTGATGCGCTTGACCGCATCCGCCACCCTGCTCGTATCGGGCAGGGCAGAACCGGTGATGCCGTTCATCGAGACGTAGTACACAAAGCCGGATGTGTTCTGCAGCACCTTGGGAAGACGCTTCTCATCCGTCGTCGGTGTGGCCAGCCGGATGAAGTTGATGCCGGCCTTGATGGCGGGAATGCACAGTTCCGCATCCATTTCCGGCGGCAGGTCGACGATGATCAAGCCGTCGATACCGGAGGCCACCGCATCCCTGAGGAAGCGGTCGACACCATAGATATAAATCGGATTGTAATACCCCATCAGAACGATCGGTGTGGTGTTGTCGCTCTCGCGGAAGCTCGCGGCAAGTGCGAGCGTCTTTGTCAGCGACATGCCCTTTTTCAGGGCACGCAGGCCAGCTGCCTGAATTGCCGGGCCGTCGGCCATCGGGTCGGAAAAGGGAACGCCGAGCTCGATGATATCCGAACCGGAACCGGGCAGTGCCTTCATGATCTTCAGCGAGGTCTCATAATCCGGATCGCCGCCCATGAAATAGGTTACGAGTGCCGGACGCCCCTCCGCCTTCAACGCGGCAAATTTTCTGTCGATACGGGTCGCCATGCTTAAATCTCCATACCCATGAGTTTGCCGACCGTATGCACATCCTTGTCGCCGCGGCCCGACAGGTTGACGATCATGATCTTGTCCTGCGCCATTTCAGGCGCGATTTTCACCGCCTGGGCAATGGCGTGGGCCGATTCAAGCGCGGGAATGATGCCTTCGACGCGTGTCGTCAGCTGGAACGCATCGAGAGCCTCGTCATCGAGGATCGGTACATAGGAAACCCGGCCGGTATCGCGCAGCCAGGAATGCTCCGGTCCGACGCCCGGATAATCGAGGCCGGCGGAAACCGAATGGCCATCGAGAATCTGGCCGTCCTTGTTCTGCAAGAGATAAGTGCGGTTGCCGTGCAGCACGCCCGGGCTGCCGGCACTCATGGAGGCGCAATGCTCTTCGCCGTCGAGGCCGCGGCCGCCGGCTTCAACGCCGATGATTTCGACACTCTTGTCGTCAAGGAAGGGATGGAACAGGCCGATGGCGTTGGAACCGCCGCCGACGGCCGCAATGATCGTATCGGGCAGGCGGCCTTCACGCTCGAGAATCTGCGCGCGTGCTTCCTCGCCGATCACCGACTGGAAATCGCGCACCAGTTCCGGATAGGGATGCGGGCCTGCAGCGGTGCCGATGAGGTAGTAGGTGTCATCGACATTCGAGACCCAGTCGCGCAGCCTCGTTCATCGCATCCTTCAACGTGCCGTGGCCGGAGGCGACGGGCTTCACTTCAGCGCCCAGCAGCTTCATGCGGAAAACATTGGGTGCCTGCCGTTCGACGTCGGTTGCGCCCATATAGACGACGCAGGGGAGGCCGAACCGTGCCGAAACCGTCGCTGAGGCAACGCCGTGCTGGCCGGCACCGGTTTCCGCGATGATGCGGGTCTTGCCCATGCGCTTGGCCAGCAGGATCTGGCCAAGGCAATTGTTGATCTTGTGGCTGCCGGTATGGTTGAGGTCTTCGCGCTTGAAGTAGATTTTCGCGCCGCCATCAAGACCCTTGTCCTTGGCCAGCTGGCGGACATGCCTGGTCAAACCTTCGGCATAATAGAGTTTTGACGGGCGCCCGGCGTAGTTGGTGGACAATTCACGCAGCTCGGCCTTGAAGGCCGGATCATTCTTGGCGTCGTCATAGGCCTGCTGCAATTCAAGGATCAGCGGCATCAGCGTTTCAGCAACGAAACGCCCGCCGAAAATACCGAACATGCCCTCTTCGTCAGGACCTGTCTTGAATGAATTGGGTTCAACCGCCTTGTCCACCGTTCCGCTCCGTTTGTTCAGGCCACATCGGCGCTTTTGGCGGCGCGCGCAACCCGGAAAAATTCTCTGATCAGGCTAACATCTTTTACACCCGGCGCGGACTCGACGCCGGACGAAATATCGATACCGCGCGCATTCGTCGCTTCCAGCGCCCCGGCAATATTACCGGCGTTGAGGCCCCCGGAAAGCATGTAATTGACCGGGGCGTCAAGGCCGCCGAGGATTTGCCAGTCGAAAGACACGCCATTTCCTCCCGGAAGGTCCGATCCCTTGGGTGGTTTGGCATCGAAGAGAAAGCCATCGGCAATACCGATATAGGGGCTAATCGCGTCAAGATCGCGGCGTTCGCGCAGCGCCAGAGCCTTGATGACAGGCAATCCGTAGCGCTGCTTCACGGCGCTGACACGGGCCGGACTTTCGTCGCCATGCAACTGCAGCATGTCGGGCTGCATCTCGGCAACAATCGCATCAAGCGTTGCGTCGTCTGCATTTACGGTGACGGCAACGGCCTTCGCCCGACCGACTGCGGCGCGGCGCAGGCGGCCGGCGGTCTGCGCATCGACATTGCGCGGGCTTTTGGGGAAAAAGATAAAACCGATATGCGACGCGCCTTCATCCAGCGCTGCCGCAACGGCTTCGTCGGTCTTTAATCCGCATATTTTGATATCAAGGCTCATAACCGGTGCCAGTGCCACGAAAACGCGCAAGAGTCGAGGATTTTGCGCGGTTTATCCTTCGATACTAAAGGTGGTGGTCATAGCCCGCTTTGACAAGGAAATCGAACGCATCTGCGACAGCCGGAGGGACCGATTGCGCAATCTGAAAGCCTTTGACCGGATAGTCGACGATGCGCTTGACGTCGCCAACCATCTCATGGATCAGCCGGTCGAGCGGATAGGTCGTGAGCGGTTGATCCTGAAAGCCGTGCAACGGTGCCGTCACCGCGGCGTTTATCTCCGGCCATTGCGCACGCACCGTCGCGAAGGCCCGGCGCTGCGTCTGCGGTTTGGTGACGATGATCACGCGCTTGACCGTATCACCAGCCATTTCCCGCGCAAACCGGATATTCTCGCCGATATTGGTCGCGTTCGGTTCAATCAGAATCGCGTCGGCCGGGACGCCAGCGCCAATGGCGCGCGCGGCAAATGCTTCCGCCTCGCTCGTTGTGTAGAGATGGTTGGTCCAGTTGCCGGCCTTGCCGGTAAACAGGATTTTGGCGGCCAGCCCCTGATGCCACAGATCGGCACAGCGGTCGGCCACGCGCAGGTCGTAGCTGCCGAGGCCGATGATCAGGTCGGCCGGGCCCAGCGGGTCATAGACGAGATGGAAATTCCAGAGGACTCGGGCGGCCGCTTCTATGGCAGGCGTGACTGGTTCCGGCATCAGCTGAAATCAATCGCCTGAAGGGCGCTGCCGTTGCGTTTCAACCAGGCCTTGCAGCGTTCCGTATCCGGGCAGAGCTCGCCGCAAAGCTTCCAGAATTTTGGTCCGTGGTTCATCTCTTTCAGATGGGCAACTTCATGCGCCACGAGATAGTCGATGATCGGCGGCGGCGCCATCATGATGCGCCAGGAAAAGGAGAGGGTGCCGTCCGAGGTGCAGGAGCCCCAGCGGCTTTTGGTATCCTTGAGGCGGATAATCTTGGCCCGTCGTCCGACCGTTGCGGTATGCCGCGCCACCAGCATGTCCAGATCGTGCCGTGCTTCCCGTTTGAGGAAGTCACCGACCCGGCGCGCCAGATGCGGCCGGTCGCCATGGACGATCAATCGCGGGCCCTCCGCGCCGTTCTTCTGTCTTACAGTTCCGCGCTTGTCCGGTTCATGCACGATGAGATGCGGGACGCCGCGGATCGGAATCTTGACCCCCGGCCGCACTTTGGGCTGGTCCGGCATCTTGGCAATGCGGGTCTCGATCCAGCCCTCGTGACGCGCCAGGAATTTGTCGACTTCGCGCGCCGGCATCCCCGGCGGCACGGTGATCCGCAAGCCCTTGCCGCCCGCATCGATGCGCAGGGTGAGACGCGTCGCGCGCGGGTTTTCCATCACGCGCAACGGCAGGACACGGCCCGCAACCTCGTAGCTCCGCTCGGCTTTCAGCGTCGCGGATTTTTTCGGCGGGCTTCGGAACAGCGAAAGGATCATGGGCGGGACTTTAATTGATTCGGGTGAAAGCCGTGAGACAAAACAGAGGCGGCGCCGGATCGCTCCGGCGCCGCTTCGCTGGGGAAATGCGGACAGGACTGGAGGGAACCGTCCGCAGGATGGTGTTATTCCTCTTCGGCGTCGTTGGCGCCCGAAGACGGCTTCTTTGCCGCGGCATTGCGTTCAGCCATGAAGCGGTCAAACTCTTCCCGGTCCTTGGCACGGCGCAGTTCATGCGCGTAGTCCTCGAACGCGGCGCGCATCTCTTCGAGCTTGCGGCGTTCCTCGGCCAGGCGCTCCAGTTCCTTTTCGCGCCATTCGTCGAAGGCGACATTGCCTGTGCCGAACGAACCGCGTCCAAAGGACGGACCCTTGCCGCGACGGAATGCGCCGCAGAAGCCATCGGTAGCGCGGCTGACGTCGCGCTTAAAACCATCCAGCCGGTTACCCCAAAGGATGTAAGCGAGCATGGCGAAACCAAGCGGCCAGAACAGCATGAAACCAATAACCATCAGGGCGATGGTTGCTGGGGTCCAGCCCGGCCGGATCAAAGCAGCATTGTTCATAAAAGCCCTTCCTTCTCACGAAAGCCCGACCCCAATTGGTCGATTGTTTACGACATGGGAGACGGATTGCGGCTTTTCAAGAAATGCCGGGCTCGAATGCCGTAAGGGCTTGGAATCAGATATGTTTCTTTGCGTGATCGAAGGCAACCACAAGCAGGCCCGCCACCAGCGCCCAGAAGGCAGCGCCGATTCCGGCAATGGAAATGCCCGATGCGGTCACGGCAAAGGTGACGACGGCGGCGAGCCGCTCGGTCTCGTTTTTCAGTGCGATCGTCAGCGCATTGGCAAAGGCGCCGATCAGGGCGAGACCGGCGACCAGAGCGATCAGGGGTGCCGGCAGGACGGCAAACAGCGCCACCAGCGAAGCCCCGAAGATGGCCAGTATCAGATAGGACAGCGCGTAGAACGGGCCGGTCAGCCAGCGCTGCGCCGGATCCGGATGGGCATCCGGCCCGGTGCAGATCGCCGCCGAGATGGCGGCCATGTTGCTCGTATGTGCGCCGAAGGGGGCCGTCAGCAATGAAAGGAGCCCTGTTACCTGCAATGCCGCCGCCGTCGGCGGCTCGTAACCGGCGGCACGAAGCACGGCAAAACCGGGCAGATTCTGCGACGCCATGGTGACGAGGTAAAGCGGCAGGGCAATGCCGATGATCGCCCGTGTGTCGAAGACCGGCATGATGAGGGTGAGTGTCGAGAGGCTGATATCCGGTACACTGGCAACACGGCCGCTGAGGAAGGCGAAGAGAATGCCGCCGAACAGCACGGCGAGGACTGCCATGGCCGGATTGAACAGGCGGATAACGAAGAAAAGAAGCACCAAAGGCAGGACGAAGATCGGATCGACGGGGATTGTTCGCGCAGCGCCGATGAGGAAGGCGAACAGGACGCCAGCCAGCATGCCGGAGGCAATTGATGCCGGAATTTTGGAAACAAGGCCGGAAACCGGCTTGACCAGTCCCGTGATGATGATGGCGATGGCTGTGACGATGAAGGCGCCGACACCCTGCTGCATGGTAAAGCCCGTGCTGGCCCCGATCAGGGCCAGTCCCGGCGTCGACCATGCCGTGATGATCGGCATCTTGTAACGCCAGCTGAGAAAACCCGTGGAGATAAACATGGCAAGGCAAAGCGCCGTCACCCAGCTTGCCGTCTGCGCCTGTGTCGCGCCAAGCGCCTGTGCCGCCGCGATGATCAGTGCGAGCGTGCCGCCAAACCCGACAATGGCGGCGACGACGGCAGAAGCAATCACGGAGGAGCGCATGGGATGAAACCTGTTGGGAGGATTTACAGAATGGGCAGGCGGGTTTTCGAGCGGTCAACCATCGAAGCCACGGTGCGGGTGAGAAGCTCCAGATCCTGCGGGCGTGACAGACGATGATCGCCATCGCGCACCAGCGTAATCGTCACGTCGTCAACCGGCAAGTGATCAACCAGCCGCAGGGCATGGGTGTAGGGAACATCCCTGTCCTCCATCCCCT
Source organism: Phyllobacterium sp. T2-21 (assembly GCF_055378485.1). Classification (NCBI taxonomy): domain Bacteria; kingdom Pseudomonadati; phylum Pseudomonadota; class Alphaproteobacteria; order Hyphomicrobiales; family Phyllobacteriaceae; genus Phyllobacterium; species Phyllobacterium sp. T2-21. The sequence continues at coordinate 538,826 of NZ_AP027912.1, forward strand.
GCAGGATGTGCACGGGGCAGCCGGTCCGGATCACACCCTTGAGCACCTGATTGGCTCTGCCATCGTCCAGGAGCGCCTTGGTGTAGATATAGGGCTCGGGGGCATATTCGGATGGTTCTTCCATATAACCCCGTTCGGCAAGCTGGCGGTGCTGGTCCGGCGTCAATTCGGGTTCGACCAGCTCGGACGTGAAGTCGGGTGCGGGCGCAATCAGGACCAGCCCGGCAACGCGACTGTGTTCACCGGCCTTTTGCAGTTCTTCGATCATGCGCAGGGCGATCCAGCCGCCCATGGATGAACCGACGAGGATTTGCGGCCCCGACGAAAACTTTTTGAAGACCGCAAGGCTCTGTTCGAGCCAGAGGGATATCGTGCCGTCGCGAAACGCACCACCCGACTCGCCATGGGCGGAGTAATCGTGACGCAGGAATGCGTGGCCGTTGGCTTCAGCCCATTGATCCAGCCACTCGGCCTTGCTGCCGAGCATGTCCGAACGGTAACCGCCGAGCCAGACGATGCCGGGCTCAGCGCCCTCGCGGTGGCGCACGGCGATCTCGATGTCGTTGAGGGTGAGGAATACCGGCGGGTGGGCCGTCATGTGTCAGTCTCCAGGATGTGCCGCTTGCTTTTGCCATGCAAAATTTGATGATGAAACCCATTCAACTGAAAACCACATTGTATAGAATGCGAATATTCCTATATCTGAACCAGATGATTTATCCGTGAAAAGATGTTATTGAGCTAACCGCTGCAGACAAAGCATTGCAGGCTGGCCCCGACGGTGCTATTTGCGGGACCGAAATAATTCAAGGAGACTACTGCCATTCGCCGACCCTTTAGAGCACAGGTGGTCCAGAAAGATGGACCGCGTTCCAACCGCGATATCCGGGTACCCCAGGTACAGCTTATCGATGCCGAAGGTGAAAACCACGGTATCGTCACGATTCAGGCCGCGCTGGCCATGGCCGATGAGGCCGGACTCGATCTCGTCGAGATCGTGCCGAATGCCGAGCCGCCGGTGTGCAAGATTGTTGACCTCGGGAAACTGAAGTACCAGGGACAGAAGAAGGCTGCCGAGGCGCGCAAGAAGCAGAAAACAGTCGAAATCAAAGAAATCAAGATGCGACCGAACATTGACACGCATGATTATGATGTGAAGATGAAGGCTATCAAGCGATTCTTCGACGAAGGTGACAAGGTCAAGGTGACATTGCGTTTCCGTGGTCGCGAAATGGCGCACCAGGAACTCGGAATGCGGCTGCTCGACCGGGTCAAGGAAGATACGGTCGATATTTCCAAAGTTGAGGCCGAGCCAAGATTGGAAGGCCGCCAGATGATGATGGTGCTGGCGCCACGCTGAAGCTGAACGACAGTTTGAGACCAAGGCCGCCTTCGGGCGGCTTTTGTCTTGAACGATCCGGATTTAAGGGCTGACATGGCGCTCACATCTCCAAAGGACATGGCCCGGTTTCAGCGGCGCCGCCGAATTGTGCTGGCAGTCGTCATTTTTCTGATTCTCGGCGCTTTGTTGACTGTTCGATCCGCCTGGGCCGATAACTGGACCCACGAATATATCGAGGATTTCGGCATCGGTGTGATTGTTCTGGCAATCCTTGGCCGCATGTGGTGCACGCTCTACATCGGCGGGCGCAAGAGTTCCGAAATCGTCCGCCTGGGGCCTTATTCGATGAGCCGCAACCCGCTTTACGTGTTCAGTACCGTGGGGGCTTTCGGCATTGGCATGATGACAGGCAGCCTGACCGTCGCCCTGATCCTGGCGGTGCTGTGCTATATCGCCTTCCATTTTGTCATCATCGCCGAGGAAGGTTATCTGGAGACCGTTTTCGGCGAGACATACCTTGCCTATAAACGCGAAGTACCGCGGTTCTTCCCCAATCTCAGGCTGTACCGGGAATCGGATGTTCTGAGCGTCAAGTCTTCGATGCTGTACAAGACGCTGGCAGACGGACTGGTCTTTTTCATTTCCTACCCCCTACTTGAGTTCGCCGAATATCTGCAATCGGTCAATATTCTGCCCGTCTTCTTTCGGTTTTACTGATTTTTTGCGGAATCGAAGACGATTCAGCAGTTGCGCTTTTTCCGGCTTCTGGGTATAAGGCCGCGTTCAAACCGCCCGGCAGGGCATGCCGTGGCGGTTTTGCATGCTTTCAGACTTTGGTCGGTCTGAAGTGAAATCAGAAGGGTTCAGGCTCCATCGGAGTGACGGGAACCCTAGAAATAGGAGTAGCAAAATGCCCAAAATGAAGACCAAATCGGCCGCCAAGAAACGGTTCAAAATCACTGGGACTGGCAAGATTAAAGCCGCCGCCGCTGGCAAACGCCATGGCATGATCAAACGTTCGAACAAATTCATTCGTGACGCACGTGGCACAATGGTTCTCGCCGATGCCGATGCGAAAATCGTGAAGAAGTTCTTGCCCAACGGCCTTTAAGCCGACAGCGACGTTTTAAGGAGATCATATCATGGCACGTGTCAAACGGGGCGTTACGTCCCACGCCAAGCATAAAAAAGTTCTGAAGCAGGCTGAGGGTTTCCGCGGCCGCCGCAAGAATACCATCAAGACTGCAAAGGCTGCCGTCGATCGTTCGAAGCAGTACGCCTACCGCGATCGCAAGAACAAGAAGCGCACGTTCCGCGCGCTCTGGACCCAGCGTATCAATGCTGCCGTGCGTGAGCATGGCCTGACATACAGCCGTTTCATCGACGGTCTGAGCAAGTCCGGTATCGAGGTTGACCGCAAGGTTCTGTCGGATCTCGCGATCCACGAGCCAGCAGCATTCGGTGCACTCGTGGCTTCCGCCAAGAAGGCACTGGAATACCTGAAGAACACCACACCGAATGCTTTTGAAGGCGCTGTCCACTAAGCCAGCCGCCGCTCCCAAAGCACATTCGGAATTATAGACTTGGGAAACCCGCGCTGGCTCGGCTGGCGCGGGTTTTTCAATTTTCTGCATTGAATTGATCGCATAATCGCTCAAGACGCGAAACAGGTGAGAAGCATGGACGATCTGGTACAACTGGAAAGCGCGCTGGTCGCGCAGATTGAGGCAGCGAATGACGAAGCGGCCATCGAGGCTGTCCGTGTTGCTGCGCTTGGCAAAAAGGGCTCGATTTCGGAAAAGCTGAAATCGCTGGGCTCGATGTCGCCGGAAGAGCGCCAGATGCAGGGACCGGCCATCAACGGTTTGAAGAACCGCGTCACCGATGCGCTGGCCAGCCGCAAGAGCACGCTCAAGGATGCGGCGATTGCCGAGCGCCTCGAAAAGGAAAAGCTGGATGTCACTTTGCCCGTGCGCACCGCACCGGCCGAGCGCGGGCGCATCCATCCGATCAGCCAGGTAGTAGATGAAATCACGGCGATTTTTGCCGATATGGGTTTTTCAATTGCCGAAGGCCCGGATGTCGAGACCGACTATTACAATTTCACGGCGCTGAATTTTCCCGAAGGCCATCCCGCGCGGGAGATGCACGACACGTTTTTCTTCAACCCGGATGAGAATGGCGAGCGCAAGCTCCTGCGCACCCATACGAGCCCGGTGCAGATCCGCACGATGGAAAAGCAGAAGCCGCCGATCCGCATCGTCATTCCCGGCAAGACCTACCGCATGGATTCCGATGCCACCCACTCGCCGATGTTCCATCAGGTCGAGGGGCTGGTCATCGACAAGACGGCGAATGTCGCCAACATGAAGTGGGTGCTGGAAGAATTCTGCAAGGCTTTCTTCGAGGTACCATCCCTGCAGATGCGCTTCCGTCCGTCCTTCTTCCCGTTCACCGAGCCGTCGCTGGAAGTCGATATCCAGTGCGACCGGTCGGGCAATGAGGTCAAATTCGGCCAGGGCACGGACTGGATGGAAATCCTCGGTTGCGGCATGGTTCATCCGAATGTCCTGCGCCATGGCGGGCTTGATCCGGACGAGTATCAGGGCTTTGCCTGGGGCATGGGCATCGATCGCATCGCCATGCTCAAATACGGCATGCCGGACCTGCGCGACTTCTTCGATGCCGATGTGCGCTGGTTGCAGCATTACGGCTTCCGCCCGCTCGACATGCCGACCCTGTTCGGCGGCCTGAGCGCGTGATCGGGTACGGCTTTTCGCCTGACATGGAACTTTTATGCGAGCGGTTTCGCCTTGTCGAAACCCTCAAACGCTGAAATCGAGAAACGAGTGAAATCATGAAATTCACCCTCTCCTGGCTCAAAGATCATCTCGAGACCGAGGCTTCGCTCGGCGAGATCGTCGATGCCTTGACCATGATCGGTCTTGAAGTGGAATCGCTGGATGACAAGGCGGCACTGAAGCCCTTTGTCATCGCCAGGGTGCTCACCGCATCACGCCATCCGGATGCGGACAAGCTGCAGGTGCTCACCGTCGATACTGGCGACGGCAAGCCGTTGCAGGTCGTCTGCGGCGCCCCCAATGCCCGTGCCGGTCTGATCGGCGCGTTTGCAGCGCCGGGTGCCTACGTCCCCGGTATTGATGTTACCCTTTCGGTCGGCAAGATTCGCGGCGTCGAAAGCCACGGCATGATGTGCTCGGAGCGCGAGCTGCAGATGTCGGACGAGCACAACGGCATTATCGATCTGCCGGCTGACGCCCCTGTCGGTACCAGTTTTGCGGCCTATGCCGGGCTGGATGACCCGGTCATCGAGATCAACCTGACACCGAACCGTCCCGACTGCACCAGCATTTACGGCGTTGCCCGGGATCTGGCCGCTGCCGGGCTCGGCACGTTGAAAAGCAATGCCGTCGAGCCGGTGAAAGGCACGGGCAGCCCGTCCGTCAGCGTGTCGCTGGATTTCGGCGACCGCGCGCCGATGTGTGAAGGTTTCGCCCTGCGCACGGTCAAGGGCGTGAAGAACGGACCGAGCCCGAAATGGCTGCAGCAGCGCCTGATGGCCATCGGCCTGCGTCCGATCAATGCGCTGGTCGATATCACTAACTACATGACGTTTGATCGCGGCCGTCCGCTGCATGTGTTCGACGCCGACAAGGTCAAGGGCAACCTCACCGTGCGCTGGGCACGGGAAGGCGAGACGATCCTTGGTCTCAATGGCAAGGAATACACGCTGAACCCGGAAATCGGTGTGATTGCCGATGCGGAAGGCGTCGAGTCGCTTGCCGGTGTCCTTGGTGGTGAACATTCCGGCTGCGATGAGAACACGACGAATGTCGTGGTTGAGTCCGCCCTCTGGGATGCCATGACCATTGCGCGCACCGGCCGCAATCTTGGTATCATCACCGATGCGCGCTACCGGTTCGAGCGCGGTGTCGATCCGGAATTCATGGTGCCGGGCCTCGAGCTTGCCACCCATATGATCCTCGATCTGTGCGGCGGCACGCCTTCCGAAACCCAAGTTGTCGGCTATAAGGGCCACACGCCGAAGTCGGTGACATTCCCGGCAGCGGAGGTCAGGCGCCTCACCGGTATCGATGTGCCGGTCGAGACAAGCCTCGACATTCTCAGCCGTCTCGGCTTCCAGCCGCAAGGCACGGGCGAGGTGGTGGATGTGCTGGTTCCGTCCTGGCGCCCGGATGTCGACGGCAAGGCCGATCTGGTGGAAGAAGTCATGCGTATCCACGGCGTCAACCGTATCGACCCGCAGCCGCTGCAAAGCCATGCGGCGGTCAACGGCAAGATTCTGACCACCCTGCAGATCCGCACCCGCAACGCCAAGCGGGCGCTGGCCTCGCGCGGGATGATGGAAGCCGTCACCTGGTCGTTCATTTCGGAAGAACAGGCAAAACTGTTCGGCGGCGGCCAGCCGTCGCTGAAGCTCGCCAATCCGATTGCCGCCGATATGTCGGATATGCGCCCTTCGCTGTTGCCAAGCCTGCTGGCTGCGGCGCAGCGCAATGCGGATCGTGGCTTCAATGATCTTGCCCTGTTCGAGGTGTCGGGCACCTATGAAGGCAATACGCCGGAAACCCAGCGCCGCGTTGCTGCGGGCGTGCGCCGCGGTACGGCCAAGCTGGACGGTTCCGGCCGCCACTGGGCCGGAAATGCCGCGCCGGTCGGCGTGTTCGATGCCAAGGCTGATGCCCTTGCCGCGCTTGAAGCCTGCGGTGCGCCCGTCGACAAGCTGCAGATCGAGACCGGCGGTCCGGCCTGGTATCATCCCGGCCGTTCCGGCACGATCAAGCTCGGCCCGAAGGTCATTCTGGGCACATTCGGCGAGTTCCACCCGAAGACGCTGGAAACGCTCGATGTATCGGGGGCGCTGTGCGGGTTCGAAATCTACATCGATGCGATCCCCGAGCCGAAGCAGAAGGCGACACGCACCAAGCCGCCGCTGACACTGTCGGATTTCCAGACCGTACGGCGTGATTTTGCATTCGTCGTCGACAAGGCGGTGGATGCGGCTTCGATCGTTCGTGCGGCGCTGGCCGGCGACAAGAAGCTGATCACGGGCGTTCAGGTGTTCGATCTGTTCGAAGGCCCTTCGCTGGGCGCCGACAAGAAATCCGTTGCCATCGAAGTTGCGATTCAGCCGCAGGAGCGCACGCTCAATGACGAGGATCTCGATGCGCTGACCAGACGGATTGTTGAAAGCGTGGGCAAACAGACGGGCGCCGTGCTGCGGGGGTAAAGACCGAACCAAGCGGCATGGCTTTGCCGGCAAAAATCCGGATACAAAAAAGGGGCGCACGGCGCCCCTTTTCATTCGGTCTGAAACCGGAACCTATTTCTGGATGACTTTCCAGTTCTTGTAGAAGATCGAATTGCTGCCCTTGAGGATCAGGCCCATGAACGAGACGATGGCGGCATAGAGGCCGGGAAGATGGGACGGGCGGAGAATGTCGACGAACAGGCAATAACGCGTCTGGTCGGTCTGGTTGACGGACTGGTGCATCAGCGTGTCGTCGAAAATGAACAGCTTGTCGTCCTTCCAGTAGCTCGTCGTGTCGCCGCACCAGATATAGGCCGTGCGGTCATTCATGTCGTTGATGTTGTAGAGGACGCGGATGGTGGCGCGGATCGGGCCAAAATGTTTTGACGTCGAGTTCTTCTTGTTGAACACCGACACGCCGATGGTCTTCACGAAATTATATTTCTCGTAGAAGGACGGCACGTTGACGAAGCTGGGCTGGTCTTTGCCATACCATTTGAAGAAGAACATGCTGCGGGCCTGCTGTTCCGCGCGGGACTGCAATTTGCCGACCAGGTCTTCCTTCTGCGTCGCGGTGATCAGGCGCCTGACCTCCGCCTGATAGTCGGATGGCAGGTCTTCCAGCTTGTAGACGCCCTTGTTGATATAGGGCAGCGACAGGATGTCGAGAACGATGTTCAATGGTGACAGGATCCAGGTGAACAGGCCGTTGCCCCAGAAATACTGTTCGACCATCTGCAGGTCGATATTCTTGTTGCGCGACAGGTCATAGATGCCGCAGATCAGGTAGAAGATCACGAGATAGGGAACGAAATAGGCAAGAATTGCCAGGAGAACCAAACCGACAGCCCAGCGTCTGATCGACTTTTTTGTTGCTTTTTCCATTGTATTCCAGCTTCAGAAGGCCTGACCATCGATGAGCGAACAGGGGTGGTTTGGCGTGTTAGAACAAATAAATTGCCTGCACATTGCAGCGTTGCCCCGGCGGTGTTCGGCCCCGGCAACGGCGTGAAATAGGCCTCACACCGTACCGTCTGTCAAGCGCGAGGCTCTATAATCTGAATTCTGGTGTCAACAAAAGCCGGGCGCTAGATCGCTTTTGCCGCTCCCATCGTTTTGAGCCCCCGCCATTCGATCAGGGCAAAGCAGGCAACCACGGCCGTGACGGCCAGACTGGCGGCGATGCCGAGGGCGGTAAAGGCGGACGGCATCCCCACAAGAATCGCCGGAACGCCGATGACCCATGCGAGGTCGGCGATGAAAACGAAACCGACCAATGGTTTCGATTGGGCTTTCCATCGGGCGATCAGGGCGACATCGGCAGCAAACAGCACGAGCGCGATACCCAGTGCCGCGATCAGCCAGACCGGCGCGCCGGGGATGAGATATTCTGCCGCCAGTTCGGCAAACAGTGCAAGGCCGAGCCCGGTGATGCCGGTGAGGACTGCGTTGATCGTCAATCCGTCTTTCAAGGTGATTTTGGTCATGTCATTCTCCTTCGTTGTGTTGATGACCGGAGAGTGTCGGCATAAGGTAATCGAAACAATTACCTCTGGAGTAATGGATATTGCGAAGCATTCGCGCCAGTCTGGCGGGAATCAGGAGCGGTGATGGAATTCGGCGATCATCTGAAACAATGGCGTTCGCACCGGCACATGAGCCAGATGGATCTGGCGCTGGAAGCCGGTATCTCGTCGCGACATCTGTCGTTTCTCGAAACCGGACGGGCAAGGCCGTCGGAGGGCATGATCATCCGCATCTGCGAAGCGCTGGAGCTGCCGTTCAAGATTCAGAATGAGCTGTTCGGTGCGGCCGGTTTTGCGCCGCGCTACCTCTCGGCGGAACGCGAAGGCATGGCCGGCCTGCCGCCACTGATCCGCGACACGCTCCACATGATCCTCGAGCGGCATGCGCCGTGGCCGGCGGTGGCCTTCAATGCGGATCACGACATTCTCGTTGCCAATGTTGGCTTCATGGGCTTGGCCGAAGCGCTGGGCATTCCGATTGCGCCGGGTGTCAATATTCTGGCGCTGGTGCTTGAGCCGGGCCCCGTGCGCCGGTCCATCGCCAACTGGCCGGATGTCGCCCTGCTGTTCCTGAAGCGTGCCCGCAACGAAGCCAGGCTTTACGGTCCACGCAGCGCGCTGGCGCGGCGCATCGCACAATATGAAACCGATCCGGAAATATCAGCGCTGTTACGCAATGATCAGAGCGAACGCAACCCGCCGCCGGTTATAACCGTGCAGCTGCAACTTGGCGATGCCGTTACCAGCTGGATCACCACGCTGACGGCATTCGGCTCGGCGCAGGAGGTGCTGACCGAGGGCATATTCATCGAGCAGTATTTTCCGGCGGATGACGCAACGCGGGCCATTGCGGAAAGTGCGGGGCGCTGATTGCGCAGCGCCCCGTAGCCGGTATCAGCCGTTGACGAGAGCCAGCGCTGCATCCGAATAGCGGTTGCCCGCGACCCGCGTGGGTGAGAGCGCATCGCCGATCTTTTTCAGGTCCGCCGGCGAGAGAGAGACGTCGGCCGCCGCCGCATTTTCCTCCAGATGCCTGATCTTGCGGGCACCGGGAATCGGCACGATGAAATCACCCTGGTGCAGCACCCAGGCGAGCGCCAGCTGTGCCGGCGTGATGCCTTTGTCCGCAGCCAGGCCCTTCAAGGTGGCGATCAGGGCTGCATTGGCGTCCATATTGTCAGCCTGGAACCGTGGCAGGGTCTTGCGCCAGTCATCGGCACCCAATTCATCCGGCTTGCTGATCGTGCCGGTCAGGAGACCGCGGCCAAGCGGGCTGTAGGGGACAAAGCCGATGCCAAGCTCGCGGCAGACGGCAAAGACCTCGTCTTCCGGCTCGCGGCTCCACAGCGAATATTCGCTCTGCACGGCGGCAATCGGATGCACCTTGTGGGCGCGGCGGATCGTGGCGGCACTGGCCTCGGACAGGCCGAGCGCCTTTACCTTGCCCTGCTGGACCAGCTCCGCCATGGCGCCAACCGTGTCCTCGATGGGAACAGTCGGGTCAACCCGGTGCTGGTAGAACAGGTCGATCTGCTCGATGCCGAGCCGCCCGAGAGACGCTTCCGCAACGGCTTTCACATGTTCCGGGTGGCTGTTGACGCCGACCATGCGCGAGGGGCCTACGCCCTCGTCGGAAATCTTGAAGCCGAACTTCGTGGCGATCACCACCTTGTCGCGGCGGTCCTTCAGGGCCTTGCCGACAAGAATTTCATTGTCGAACGGGCCATAGATTTCTGCCGTGTCGAAAAAGGTCACGCCGATATCCACCGCGCGATGCAGCGTGCGGATCGCGTCGGCCTCGTCCTGTCCGCCATAGGCAAAGGTCATGCCCATGCAGCCGAGACCCACGGCCGATACATCGAGTTCACCGAGTTTGCGCTTTTCCATCACCGATCTCCTTTTGCTGTGATGGCGGAAAAGTAGAGTGCCGATCAGTGTTCGATAATTCTCATATTTTTTCACAGGTTGTTCTATATAATAGATCAATGGATCGATCATACCTGCCTCAACTGTCCGTATTTGCCACTGTTGCAGCCTGTGGCGGCTTCCGGGATGCCGCCAGGGAACTGGGCATTGCGCCGTCGGCTGTCAGCCACGCCATTTCAGCCCTGGAACAGAACCTTGGCGTCCGCCTTCTCGCCCGCACCACGCGCAGCGTCGCGGTGACGGAAGAAGGTGCGCTGCTGCTCAAGCGGCTGCGTCCGGCCCTGGCGGAAATCGACCTGGCGCTCGATGCGGCCAAGGAAGCCAACAACCGCATCGCGGGAACCCTGCGGCTGAGTGTTCCGCCCTTTGCCGCCCACAGGCTGCTGGCCCCGCGCATTGCTGCATTCGCCGCGGCCTATCCCGGCGTCACGCTGGAGCTGCGCGTCGAAGAGCCGTTCAATGACATTGTTGCGGCTGGCGTTGATGCGGGCATGCGGCTGGGTGAGAGTCTGGAACCGGACATGATTGCAGTGCGCATGAGCGATCCGATTAGGGCGAACATCGTTGCGGCGCCGGGCTATTTTGACAGGCACCCGATACCGCTGCACCCGCATGATCTTGCCGGTCATCTCTGTATCCGCCGCCGTTTTGCCAGCGGGCAGGTCTATCGCTGGGAGTTCGAGAAGGACGGCGAGGAAATCGTCATCGACGTGAACGGCCCGCTGATTCTCGGCGACGACCGGTTGGTCATCCAGGCCGCGCTGGACGGCGCCGGCGTGGCCTTCCTGCTGGAACACATGGCGCCGGAAGCCATTGCCGATGGGCGTTTGCTCCGTGTGCTCGATGACTGGTGTGCCCCGTTCCCCGGGGTCTATCTTTATTATCCCAGCCGCCGCCAGATGCGCCCGGCCCTGCGTGCCTTCATCGATTTTTTCAAAGTCTGAGCCTGGCGCTGCTTTCCATTCAGCGCCGTCTTGTCTAGGTTGCCGCCGACAAAAAGGAGAAGTCATCATGTTCCGTTGGGGTGTTCTGTCGACAGCGAAAATCGGGGTCACGGCGGTCATCCCCGCCATATGCGACGCGGAGAACTCCGTCCTGTCGGGTATCGCCAGCCGCGACCTCTTGAAAGCGCGGGCCGTCGCCGGGCGATTCGGCGCGCCGCATGCTTTCGGCTCCTATGAGGCCATGCTGGCATCAGCCGATATTGACGGCGTCTACATACCGCTTCCCACCTCGCAGCATGTGGAGTGGTCGTTGAAAGCCGCCGAAGCGGGCAAGCACGTGCTGTGCGAAAAGCCGATTTCGCTGCATGCCAGCGAAATCGCAGCCTTACAGCGTGCCCGCGACACCCATGGCGTTCTCATCGCCGAGGCGTTCATGGTGACCTATCATCCGCAATGGCTGAAAGTGCGTGAACTGATCGCTGAAGGCGCCATTGGACGCCTACGTCACGTGCAGGGGGCTTTCAGCTATTTCAACAGGGATGCGGGCAACATGCGCAACCAGCTGTCGCTCGGCGGTGGCGCGCTGCCGGATATCGGTGTCTATCCAACGGTGGTCACCCGTTTCGTCACCGGCAAGGAGCCGGTCAGGGTTTCGGCCAATGTCGAGCGCGATGCGGATTTCGGCACGGACTGCTATGCCAGCGTGCGCGCCGATTTCGATGGCTTCGAGCTGTCCTTCTACGTTGCCACCCAGCTGGCCGCGCGCCAGTCCATGGCCTTCCATGGCGATGAAGGGTTTATCGAGGTGCACGGGCCGTTCAACACCGGCAAGTATGACCATGCCCGGGTCACGCTGCATGACAAGACCCACACGGGTGCCACCGAATGGAGTTTCGGTGACGTGAACCATTATCGCCTGCAGATCGAGGCCTTTGCCCGGGCGGCGAAGGGTGAAGACGCGGCCGTGTTTTCGTTGGAAAGCTCGGTGCTCAACCAGAAGCTCATCGATGCGATCTATCGCGCCGGGGAAACCGGTAATTGGGAAGCAGTTTCCTAGTTCACCAATACACGCCGCCGCGTGCCACATGCACGTGCGGGTCGCCATCCGGGGTGTTGAGGCTTCTCGGGCATGCTTCGCACTCGGCTTCCGGGCCGGATACCACCGGCCTGCCGGACTGGGTGTTGAGCAGTGACAGGATTTCCAGATTGCTGGAATTCCAGCGCCCGTGCTGGCGGCCGATCTGCGGAACCGGTGAAGGACGGGTGCGGATCCGGTCCTGCGGCTTGACCATGAGCGTCGCGAGGATGTCATCCGGCAGTGCTTCGCCGCGGGCAACCACACCCGATGCATCCTTCAGCGCCTTCAGTCGCGCCACGCGGGTCTCCGTCAACGGATGCGTGCGCAGGATCGACGGATCGGGAATGCGACCGCCCGGCAGAATGAGATTTTCCCACAGCCTGCCCTGGGCCTTTTCCAGTTTCGTCAGGGCCTGGGCCAACCCGTCCGGGTCGCCCGTCAGCAGGGATGCACCGAGATCGGCATCGAACTCCCGGGTGCGCGACAACGCCATCTGCAGCAGGCCGCCGATGGTCGGTGCAACCAAAAGCACGAGGACACCCAGCCACGGCACCTGCGCATGCGCGCCGCTGGCCAGGAATGTGATGTTGAAGAGCAGCGATACCATGCCGATGGTCGACATCAGCGAGGTGAAGCGCGACACCGTGTCGGCCAGTGCCATGACCTTCAGGTCCTCATTGCGGATATGGCTGATTTCATGCGCCAGCACGCCGGTGAGTTCGCGCGCCGTCAGCACCCGAATCAGCTGGTCCGTCACCGCGACCACGGAATTGTCTTTCCGGCCGACCGCAAAGGCATTCATCATGCGGGAGGGGATGACGTGGAGTTCGGGCGGGCGCGGCAGGCCGGCCCTGCGGGATAATTCCTCGACGATGGCAAGCCCTTGTGGGAACTCTGCGCGTGTTACAGCCCTTGCTTTATACATTTTGAGTACCATCTGAGGACTGATGCGCCGTATGGCGACAAGGCTTATTGCGCCGAAAACAAAGGCGTAGATAATGCCGACGGGCCCCGCCAGCGTAAAAGCGCAGACAATGAGCAATGCCAGGCTTCCGGCAAGAAGCAGCCATGTATGCAGCGTATTGATCAGCTGGCTGCGCCGGTGTTCGGGAAGGTTGAAGTGGAGTGCATCATCGGTCATAGGCGATATATGGCGCTAAAAAGCCGGTTTGCCGAGTCTTTTAAGGCAATTAGGCGTGTAAATGCCGCAGCTTCTGACTTGCATGGTAATTTCAGCCTTCTTATATAGCCCACAACACGCAAGTTCGGCTCGCTGTGGTCGTCTTGTATTGTTTAACCCCCCTAGGGGCTGCTGAATGGAATGCTCGGCAGAGGTCCCGGCAGCCTGCTGAATGGAGAGAAGTATAATGGCTAAAGTTATCGGTATCGATTTGGGTACGACCAATTCCTGCGTCTCCGTCATGGACGGAAAGAACGCGAAGGTCATTGAAAATGCGGAAGGTGCGCGCACGACGCCATCGATCATCGCTTTCACGGATAGCGATGAGCGCCTTGCCGGCCAGCCGGCCAAGCGCCAGGCTGTCACCAATCCTGAAGGAACTGTCTTTGCGGTCAAGCGTCTGATCGGACGCCGTTTTGACGATCCGACCGTTGAAAAGGACAAGAAGCTTGTGCCCTACCACATTGTCAAAGGCGACAATGGCGACGCATGGGTGGAAGTTCACAACCAGAAATATTCGCCCTCGCAGATTTCCGCGATGATTCTGCAGAAGATGAAGGAAACGGCGGAAGCCTATCTCGGTGAAAAGGTCGAGAAGGCCGTCATTACCGTTCCTGCCTACTTCAACGATGCCCAGCGTCAGGCCACCAAGGATGCCGGCAAGATCGCCGGTCTGGAAGTCCTGCGCATCATCAACGAGCCGACCGCAGCTGCCCTGGCCTATGGCCTCGACAAGAAGGAAGGCAAGACCATTGCCGTCTACGATCTGGGCGGCGGCACGTTCGACGTTTCCGTTCTGGAAATCGGCGACGGCGTTTTCGAAGTGAAGTCGACCAATGGCGATACGTTCCTTGGTGGTGAAGACTTTGACATGCGCCTGGTCGAATATTTTGCGGCCGAGTTCAAGAAGGAACAGGGCATCGACCTGAAGAACGACAAGCTTGCCCTGCAGCGCCTCAAGGAAGCTGCGGAAAAGGCCAAGATCGAACTGTCGTCGGCTCAGCAGACCGAAATCAACCTGCCGTTCATCACGGCCGATGCCTCCGGCCCGAAGCACCTGACCATGAAGCTGTCGCGCGCCAAGTTCGAGAGCCTGGTTGACGATCTGGTCCAGCGCACCGTCGAGCCCTGCAAGGCAGCGCTCAAGGATGCAGGCCTCAAGGCCGGTGAAATCGACGAAGTGGTTCTGGTCGGCGGCATGACACGCATGCCGAAGATCCAGGAAGTGGTAAAGGCCTTCTTCGGCAAGGAACCCCACAAGGGCGTGAACCCTGATGAAGTTGTCGCCATGGGCGCAGCCATTCAGGCTGGCGTTCTGCAGGGCGACGTCAAGGACGTCCTGCTGCTCGACGTGACGCCGTTGTCTCTCGGCATCGAAACGCTCGGCGGCGTGTTCACCCGTCTGATCGACCGCAACACGACGATCCCGACGAAGAAGTCGCAGACCTTCTCCACGGCCGAGGACAACCAGTCCGCCGTGACGATCCGCGTCTTCCAGGGCGAGCGTGAAATGGCTGCCGACAACAAGGCGCTTGGCCAGTTCGACCTCGTGGGCATTCCGCCGGCACCGCGCGGCGTTCCGCAGATCGAAGTCGGTTTCGACATCGATGCCAACGGTATCGTCAACGTGTCGGCCAAGGACAAGGGCACGGGCAAGGAACACCAGATCCGCATCCAGGCATCCGGTGGTCTTTCCGATGCCGATATCGAAAAGATGGTCAAGGACGCCGAAGCCAATGCCGAGGCCGACAAGAAGCGCCGCGAGGCGGTCGAGTCGAAGAACCAGGCGGAAGCCCTGATCCATTCGACGGAAAAGTCGCTGAAGGATTACGGCGACAAGGTTTCGGCCGAGGACAAGCAGGCAATCGAAACGGCTCTGGCCGAATTGAAGACTGCGGCCGAAGGCGATGACGCCGAAGCCATCAAGGCCAAGACGCAGACCCTCGCCGAAGTCTCGATGAAGCTCGGTCAGGCCATGTATGAAGCAGCCCAGGCTGCCGAAGGCGAAGGTGAAAAGACCGAAGCCGCGGCCAAGGGCCACGAGGATGTGGTTGACGCCGATTTCGAAGAAATCGACGAAAACGGCAAGAAGAAGTCTGCATAATCTGCAGCACACACTATGATGAAAAGCCCGGCAGAAATGCCGGGCTTTTTGTTTGTGCTAGCGCGCAATGTCTTGCCTGCAAGGCAAAGTTGCATGTTGTGCGTGGTTCGACAGGCTCACCATGAGAGGACTGGGTGGGCTGCAAAGTTAATCTGATAGGTGCAGAACTTGACTCGCTGCAATTCCTCAACCTCCCTCATGGTGAGCCTGTCGAACCACGCACCACAACTCTGCAACGCGTCATCAGAAAAATCATGCCGACTTATCCAACAGATCCCAACCCAAGTTATTCTCAATGTGTCCTTTCCGGCGGGAATGCTTCCGGAAACTTTCGAAAGTCGGGAAAGGATCGGCGCTTCGGCCTCGCGGGGAGGAAAACCTGTGCGGCCGGGGAGGTTTCGCCTCTCTGCCTCCATTCCTCGCGAGGGAACGGGCAGAACAAGGCAAAATCCTCAAAAATCGCCGGAGCGGGTGGTCCTTGGATCGCAAGCATAGCATACCGCATACCCCAAGACCCGCGTTCCAGGGACCGCCCGTCTTTCCCTCTTTCAACAGCCAGACGCAATTGCGGGCGTGGCAACGGGAAAGGCCGGTTATGAGCAATGCCACAGATCAACACAGGCGGATAATCGCGGTGCGCCAGCCCTTCAGCAGGCGGCGGATTAAAGCATTTTGGTTTTCACAGGTGTATAAAACCGTGGAAGGATTGCCACACAAACGCAATAATGCGCAAATATGCGCCAAGTGGAACGAATCAATCCAAGTAGACTATGGCATTCGGGGCGCTGAACACCTAAATACCGGTCTAAAACGAGCCTCTGCGTGAGGCTCTCTGATTTCATGGAACGAGTGTTTGGATGAAGGCTGACTATTACGAAACCCTCGGCGTAGCGAGAGGCGCTGATGAGAAAGAGCTGAAAAGCGCTTTCCGTAAACTGGCGATGCAATATCACCCCGACAAGAATCCGGGCGATGAGAACGCCGAGCACAAATTCAAGGAAATCGGCGAAGCCTATGAAACCTTGAAAGACCCCAACAAGCGCGCGGCCTATGACCGGTTCGGTCACGCGGCGTTTGAAAATGGCGGCATGGGCGGAGGCGGCGGAGGTTTTGGCGGCGCCGGTGGCTTTGCCGATATTTTCGAGGATATTTTTGGCGAGATGATGGGTGGCGGGCGCCAGCGCCGCTCCGGCGGACGCGAGCGCGGTGCCGATCTTCGCTACAACATGGAAATCACGCTGGAAGAGGCCTATGCGGGCAAGACGGCGCAGATTCGCGTGCCGACATCCATCACCTGCGATGAATGTTCCGGCAGCGGCGCCAAGCCGGGCACATCCCCCGTCACCTGCAACACCTGCGGCGGTTCCGGCCGTGTCCGGGCGGCGCAAGGGTTCTTTTCCATCGAGCGGACCTGCCCGACGTGTCATGGCCGCGGCCAGACCATCAAGGATCCCTGCACGAAGTGCTCCGGCCAGGGCCGAATCACCGAGGAGCGTTCGCTCTCGGTCAACATTCCCGCTGGTATCGAAGACGGCACCCGCATCCGGCTGACCGGGGAAGGCGAAGCAGGCGTGCGCGGCGGGCCATCCGGCGATCTCTATATTTTCCTGTCGCTGAAACCGCATGAATTCTTCCAGCGCGACGGATCGGACCTTTACTGCAAGGTACCGATTTCCATGACCACAGCGGCGCTGGGCGGCCAGTTCGAGGTGGCCACGCTTGACGGTACGCAGACACGGGTCAAGATCCCCGAAGGCACGCAGAACGCCAAGCAATTCCGCCTCAAGGGCAAGGGCATGCCGGTTTTGCGCCAGCCCGCCATGGGCGATCTCTATATCCAGATTGCCATCGAGACGCCGCAGAATCTCAACAAGCGCCAGCGCGAGTTGCTGGAAGAGTTCGAGCGCGTGTCGTCCCAGGACAACAGCCCGCAATCGTCAGGCTTTTTTGCCCGCATGAAGGAATTCTTCGAGGGACTCAGCGAGTAAATTTGTTACGGATTTAAGACAACTGGCCTTGCTTCCGCCACGAGTTGCGTCATAAATTTGTCTACCTGCGACGGGAGGATGGGAATGACACGACCACTGGGAAAAAAACTCGCTGAAAAATTCGGCGAGGAGATCCGGTTTTTCAAAGGCTGGATGCATGGACCGAAGGCCGTGGGCTCGATTCTGCCGACCAGTTCCATCACCGCGCGCCGGATGGCCAGCGTCGTCAATCCGCATTCCGGATTGCCGGTACTCGAACTTGGACCCGGCACCGGCGTGATCACGCGGGCGATTCTCAATCGCGGCGTTACGCCTGACAATCTGTTCTGCGTCGAATATTCCTCGGATTTCGCCGCGCATCTGCGCGCGGATTTCCCCGGCGTAAACATTATCGAGGGCGACGCGTTCAACCTCGACAAGACGCTCGGCGGTCACAAGGACCGGATGTTTGATTCGGTCGTTTCGGCGGTGCCGCTGCTGAATTTTCCGGTCGGCGACCGGGTGAAGATCATCGAGGACCTGCTGCGCCGCGTGCCGCATGGCCGCCCGATCGTCCAGATCACCTACGGTCCGATGTCGCCGGTTCCCGCCGGCCGCGGCAATTACAAGATCGAACACCTCGATTTCATCATCCGCAATGTCCCGCCCGCCCGCCTGTGGATTTACCGCCGCGCCTGATTTGCCTTTCATTGTCTGACCCACAGAGGGAACCCCATGCTGCCGAAGATCCTCGTTTTCGCAGGTTCGAACCGTACCGGTGCTTTCAGCGGCCAGGTCGCCGATGTCGCCACCCGGACATTGGCAGCACTGGGCGCCGAGGTGACACGCATAGCCCTCATCGACTACCCGCTGCCGATCATGGATCAGGATCTAGAGAAGGAAAAAGGCATACCGGAGAATGCCATGAAGCTCGGGCGGCTGTTTGCCGCCCATGACGGCATTCTCATCGCATCGCCCGAATACAATTCGTCGATCCCGCCGCTCTTGAAGAACACCATCGACTGGGTCAGCCGGATTTCGCGCGATGGCGAAAAGCCTTTGCGGCCCTATGCCGGCAAGATCGTCGCGCTTTGTTCATCCTCCGACGGCAATTTTGCCGGTGTCCGCGGGCTCTACCACCTGCGCTCCGTGCTGATGAATGTCGGAACGCTGATCATCAGCGAACAATGTTCCGTGGCCCATGCCCATGAGGCCTTCGCCAGCGATGGCTCGTTTCACGATGAACGGACCGCACGGTCCATGGAACGGGTCTGCCAATCGCTGATCGACCATGCACGGCTGGCAAAATCGCGCTGACAGGCGGTTTTTACCCGTCCTTTTGCCGTTGTGATCTTTCCTATCGGGCGCTGGTGTGCCATGGGATGGCGATCAACGGAAAAGGTGGTTTGTCATGATGGAAGCGGCTTTGCGCGATCGCCTCATCGTAGGCCTTGATGTGCCTGACCTGAAGGCGGCGGGCGATATCGTCGGTACGCTCGGGGATACGGTATCCTTCTACAAAATCGGCTATCAGCTGGCGTTTGCCGGTGGCCTTGGATTTGCCTCGGAACTCGTCCAGTCCGGCAAAAAAGTCTTCCTGGACATGAAGCTCCTCGATATCGACAATACCGTCGCCAAGGGCGTCGAGAATATCGTCAAGATGGGCGTTTCCATGCTGACGCTGCATGCCTACCCCAAGGCCATGCAGGCGGCCGTGGAAGCTGCGCGCGGTTCGGACCTGTGCCTGCTCGGCGTCACGGTCCTCACCTCCATGGACCAGCAGGACATGATTGATGCCGGTTACGAGCACGATCCGCACACGCTGGTGCTGATCCGTGCCGAACAGGCCCTGCATGCGGGAATGGGCGGCATCGTCTGTTCGGCGGCCGAAGCCTCCGCCGTGCGCAAGATTGTCGGGCCGGACCTTGCCGTCGTCACGCCGGGTATCCGGCCGAAGGGGGCCGAGGTGGGTGACCAGAAGCGGGTGATGACGCCTGCCGATGCGCTGCGCGCCGGCGCGAGCCATCTCGTGGTTGCCCGGCCCATCGTTGCCGCCGGCGATCCCAGGGCTGCGGCAGAAGCGATCCTTGCCGAAATGGCGGGCGTCTGATCAAATCCGCCGCGGTCCGGATGCAATACCGGACAATGCATGATGTGGAGGATGTATGGCCAAGGGATATTGGATAGCGCGCATCGATGTTCGCGATGCGGAGGGCTACAAGGGTTACATAACGACGGCAAAGCCGGCCTTCGAACGGTTCGGCGCACATTTCTTGGCGCGTGGCGGCACGTTTCATGAACTGGAAGGCACGGCGCGCGGCCGCAATGTGGTGATCGAGTTTCCATCGGTGCAGCATGCCCTCGATTGCTACAACTCTGCGGAATACCAGGCGGCCAAGCTCATCCGGCAGCAATATGCCGATGGCGAAATGGTCATTGTCGAAGGCGCCTGATCTTTACCTGTGCAGTGCGCAATTCATGTTGCGCCTGCACAGGAAATTGTGAACATCTTTCTTTTCACTAATCCGTTTGTTGCATTGCAATATCGATCAAACCGGCTAGGGTCATTCTCCCATCAAGAACATTTTCATCTTTGATGATCATGTTTGTGAGATCGCCGTTGTGTTGATATGATCGGACAGTGGAATGTTTTACCAGCTTTATGAACTCAATCATGCCGCTCTCCAGCCCTACCGGGCCCTGGCGGATGCAACCAAGCTGTTCTACGACAATCCGCTCAATCCCTTTTCGCAGACGATAATCGGCCGGTCCATTACGGCGGGCTGCGAGCTGTTCGAGCGAACCACGCGCACCTACGGCAAGCCGGTTTTCAATCTTCCAACGACCGTCGTGGACGGCGAGGAAGTGGAAATCCGCGAAAAGATCGTCTGGTCAAAGCCGTTCTGCAACGTGATCCACTTCAAGCGCGCGCTGTCGTCAAAGCGCGCTGCGGACCCGAAGATTCTGGTGGTTGCGCCCATGTCCGGCCACTATGCCACGCTGCTGCGCGGCACCGTCGAAGCCCTGCTGCCCCATGCGGACGTCTACATCACCGATTGGGTCGATGCGCGCACCGTGCCGCTGACCGCCGGCCGTTTCGATCTGGATGATTACATCGATTATGTCATCGACATGTTCCACGCGCTGGGCGAAGACACCCATGTGGTGGCGGTCTGCCAGCCATCGGTCCCGGTTCTCGCCGCCGTGTCGGTCATGGAAGCCAATGGCGACCGGTTTGCGCCGTCCAGCATGACGCTGATGGGCGGACCGATCGATACACGCAAGAACCCGACCGCGGTCAATATCCTGGCCGAGGAGAAGGGCATCGACTGGTTCCGCGACAATGTCATCATGTCGGTGCCATGGCCGCATGCCGGCTTCATGCGCGACGTCTATCCCGGCTTCCTGCAGCTTTCCGGCTTCATGAGCATGAATCTTGACCGCCACATCACGGCGCACAAGGAATTCTTCATGCACCTGGTCAAGGAAGATGGCGATTCCGCCGACAAGCACCGCGAGTTCTACGACGAATATCTGGCGGTGATGGATCTGACTGCGGAATTCTACCTGCAGACGGTCGATACGGTTTTTGTCCGCCACGCCCTGCCCAAGGGTGAGATGACCCACCGGGGCAAGCTGGTCGATCCCGCGTCGATCCGCACCGTCGCGCTGCTGACGGTCGAGGGCGAGAACGATGACATTTCCGGTGTCGGGCAGACCAAAGCCGCCCAAACGCTGTGTGTGAACATCCCTGACGCCATGCGCATGCATCATCTGCAGGCCAAGGTCGGCCATTACGGCGTGTTCAACGGATCGCGTTTCCGTGCTGAAATTGCACCACGTATCGTCCAATTCGTTAACGACCATGCTCAGGCCAACCGCAAGAGCAATGTCACCCCGATCGGTAAACGCGCACGCAGCTGAACACGCCTTCCGATTATCGGACAGCCATGCCGGAAGACTGAATCTTCCGGCAGGTTTCTTTTGCGCTTCAATAAAACACAATGAAATCAAATCGCTACTGACATGGCCGCGTACCTCCCGCAGGCGGTCAACAAGGGCGTCATCGTCCTGCGGTTGTGAGCTGCTGCCGCGTACAACCTTCAAATTTTCGTCAAAATCTAGGAAGTTCAAATTTTAACCATATATTAACAATGGCGGGATCGTGGCGCCATTGTGATTGACTCATATCCCTCCCGGCCATTAACGTTTTGTTAACGAAGGCTGGTTGGGTTCGGAGTAAAGCATGTTCGGAGCGGTGAAGATTTTGAGGTCGATGGGGGTCGCGGCGGCACTTTTCGCTGGCGCACTCATCGCAAATTCCGCCTCCGCAGCCGAAGCTTTCATGCAGACCGGCGGTCTGACGTCCCAGCCGATCGGTCATTATGAATTCTGCAAGCGCCTGCCGGATGAGTGCTCGATCCGCAGCCGCAATGTTGCGCCGGCCAAGATGACGCGTGATTTCTGGGAGCTGATCGTCAACGTCAACAGCCATGTGAACCAGACGGTCAAGCCATTGACGGACATGGAAATTTACGGCGTCGAGGAATACTGGGGCTATCCCGACAAGGTCGGCAATGTCGGCGATTGCGAAGACTATGTCCTGGAAAAGCGCCGTGAATTGATGCAGGCGGGCGTTTCCCCGGCCGATCTGCTGATCACCGTTGTGCGCAAGCCCGATGGCGAAGGCCATGCGGTTCTGACGGTGCGCACCGATACCGGCGATTTCATCCTCGACAACCTTGCCGACAGCGTCAAGAACTGGTCGGAAACCGAGTACACCTACCTGAAGCGCCAGGCGACGAACAATACTGGCCGCTGGGTCAGCATCGAAGCCCCAAGCAATATCCTGGTCGGCTCGGTTCACTAAACCACTGCCAAGGCAATCAAGACATGCCGGACCACCAAGGTCCGGCATTTGCTTTTGTACACTTCACGCCGCCTCGTTGGCCGCGTCCTGTGCCATCCGGTAGGAAATGGCCTCAGCCACGTGAATGCGCCCGACGGCTTCGGCCCCGTCAAGGTCGGCCAATGTCCGCGCCACCTTGAGAATCCGGTGATAGCCGCGCGCGGAAAAGCGCATCTGTTCGGCAGCCTGCTGCAGCAGTGCCTGCCCCGGCTTGTCTGGCCGGGAAACCTCCTCGATCAACGCCGCGGGGCAATGGGCGTTCACGGTCACGGCGGCCGATCCCATTTGTTCGTAGCGGCGTCTCTGCAGGTCCCGGGCGCGGGCAACGCGCAGTGCGACCGATGCGCTGCTTTCGGCAACGGGACGGCGGATGAGATCGGCGGCGCTGACGGCGGGAACGTCGATGCGAAGGTCGATGCGGTCAAGCAGCGGCCCCGAAATGCGGGCCTGGTAATCATGGCGGCAGCGTGGCCCCCGGGCGCAGCGGTGTCCCGGTTCTCCGGCCATGCCGCAGCGACAAGGGTTCATGGCGGCAACGAGCTGGATTTGCGCCGGATAGGAAATACGGTGATTGGCGCGGGCGATCACGCATTCTCCGCTTTCCAGCGGCTGTCGCAGGGAGTCGAGCACCTGGGGCGCGAATTCGGGAAATTCATCCAGAAACAGCACGCCGCGATGGGCGAGGGAGACTTCACCGGGGCGGGCGCGCATGCCGCCGCCGACCATCGCCGCCATGGAGGCGGAATGGTGCGGTGCCCGGAACGGCCGCCGGTCGGTGAGCCTGCCGCCCGGCAATTCGCCAGCGACCGAAGCAATCATCGACACCTCGAGCAGTTCGTGCGGCAGCAGCGGCGGCAGGATGGACGGAAGCCGCTGCGCGAGCATGGATTTTCCCGCGCCGGGCGGCCCGATCATGAGCATATTATTTACAAAAGACCCTAAGATATTGGACTATTTCCAATCAGTCGCGCTTAAGCCCGCTCCTGTAAAATCCCTGAAAGTCGCAAGGGTGCGACCAAAGACTGTGATACGTAGGTACAGGCTGTCGCGGTTGATCTCGATCTCAAAGCGACGGGTATTGATAAGCATGCTGGTGATCCCTTCGGTGAAGCCGTCAGATAAAATATCAGCGACAGGCCTTGTATCTTCGATCCTTAAAACTCAGTCAACACATTGAAAAACATATGGTTTAGTGCATTAATTGCGACGGTGGAAAGAATGGGGCTTATTTCGCTCGCCCCACCCGTTGTTCTATTGGGAGAAGTAGTCAGCTAGGCCGATTTGCTTCTTCCTGTCCTTAGGCGTCCGCTCCTGAAAACCAGAGATGGCCAGATTGAAGCCCTGTAGGTAACCAAAGGCGTTGTTGAACGGCATAAGCCTATTCATGGTCCGTGCCTCTTCCTGAGACACATTCCCTGCGAAGATGCCACGGGCTGCTCCCGCCATGCCCAATAGATCATCGTAGGCGGCCGTTCCAGGGTTACCCATGATCAAGTCAGATGGCTGGCCGGTTGTGCGGGAGTAGGCGAATTGCTGCTTGAAGCCGAAACGTGGAAGGGCGGTGTCAACCAGCATTGGTATGATTGAAGCAACACCAGCTTTCGAGAAGCCTGCCGATACGATCTTGTCCCACTTCAACCTGTCCTCAAGGAACTTGTCGTGATCGGATCGGCCAACAGCTTGCGCCCGGGTCTGCACTTCATAAACACCAGCGCCGATGACCATTGCCATAGCGGCATTGATTGCAGCCTCAGGGTCTCGCATATGCAATGCCTTCATCGTTTGCTTCACGTATGATGCAGCCATATAGGTGCGGAACTGTGTGAGCGTCTGCGCGACTGGGTGGCCCATCCACATGATCATGTTGCCCAGATCGTTCTTCTGGATGATCTCACTGGACTTCCGGTACACGGCACGGCGGAAAGCTTCGGCTGCTTCCTTGTCCTTCCATGTGTCCAGTTTGAGACCGGCGACACGCTTGCCGTTCATCTGGACATTCTTAGGGTCCACAAGTTCCGCCTTCACACGCGAGAACATCTCCCTATCGATCCCAAGGTCAGCCAGACGCTTATCGGAGAATTTTCCACGTCCTGCGGCAACATTGGCAAACTTCTGGACAACGCCACGATAAGCCCAACGCTTGGACATGGTGTCGATACCATCCATCCCCGAGATAGTTGAGGTGATACGCTGGCCCCTTTCGAGAAGTGCATTGATCTTGTCGCCTAATGCACCTTTGCCACCCTTGACCATATCAAGCATGGTATCGAAGCGCTCTTCCGGGTTACGGGTCCATTTCTCCATACCAGCGCCAAAGATATGTTCAATATCATCAGCAAAGTTGTCCTTGAGGTGCATCGCACCGTCACGACCCACCATGCGGCGAAATGTGGGAAGTTGAGCCATGGATGCTCGAAGACCCACACTGCCAACAATATTCCCCAACTCAGGTAGCTGGGCGAGACCCACTTGGTTCATCATGCGGATGAAGTTGAACTTGCGTAGCATACGAAGGCCAGTGCCGAACGAAGTGTTGTTGATTTCGTACTGTTTGGTCCCCTTGATCATGTCGATGGCGAACTGCATCCGCTTACGATCCTGAGCAATCTGATTCGGTGTCTGGCCTGCCTGTGCGCCAGCGCGGCCAACGTCATTGAGGTAGTCGGTGATTTCCTTCTCCGACGTGAGGCCGTTCAAGATTGTCTCACCGGTCTTGGGATTGACTAGCTGCATTTGTCCCAAGGCAATGTTGCCCGTGGCACGGTCTGTGTACTTCTGGTTCAGGTACTCAATGTTGGTGTTCAAGAGGTCCTTAACGCCAACTTCAGCATCATGGGCCGCACCAGTTCCCCGAGCGATTGGCCTGTAGGGTAGGACATACTCAGTGTCGATCAAGGCACGTTGCTTGAATGGCTTCGCGTTGCCAGCGTCAGGGGCACCGCGTTCAGGCTTCTGCCAACCCTTGAGGAAATCGTCAGCTTCCATACGGCTGATCGAATTTGTTTCAACCAAAGCGGACAGGGCGTCCTCTACGTTGTCTCCGGAGACCCGGGCGAGGAAGTCATTCCGATCCACACCGGCACCGCGTTCCTTGATAGACCTGAGGAAAGCACCGGACAGTTTATCTAGCTGAGGTTCCGTGAGGTACTGGTTTGACTTGCGCATTCCACCTTTGATGATGTTCTGCACAGTGCCAGCCTCGAAATGCTCATCGAACAGGTGAACCTTCTCATTGTGCCATTCGTGCACCATGTAGTTGTCATTTGGTCCGATTTTGTCTGAGCCCTGCACAGGCCTAGCCGTTTTGCCCTCGCGGGCAAGTGGGTTCTGTTGAAGCTTTAATTGCTCCTTGCGGATCGATGCCCAATTATCACCGGCAAGCTTCACTTCCTTTGGGTACAAATCTGCCTTGTTGAAACGGGTGTCCTCCACATACTTGAAGACCGCAGTATCAAACTGTTCCTCAGTGCCACCAGCTTTGAGGAAAGCCGCTTTCTGGGGAACCCAAACGCGCTGGAAAGCACCATTAAACTCCTGCTTCAGCATTTCCTTACTTTCGGAAGCTGCACGGCCATTCAGAGCCCCGCCGATCTTGCCAGTACCGTCTTGAACCAAGCCACTCATTGTTAGACGTGCGGCGGGATTGAGCGATTTGTCGCCCATTGCAGATAGATCGCCACGGACACCAGCAAAGGCCGAATGGGCAATGTCGTCGTGCTCAAGGAAGTTCATGGCATTGTCAGGATCGAGCAAGGAGCCGCTATTGATACCCTTGGCACCTACGGAACCCGGATTACCACGGTGCACATAGGGAACACCTTCGTGGCCAGCAACGACCTGATGGCCTAAGTCCTGCAACTGCTGGCCTTCTGTAGATGTTGCGGGGTTACCACTGAGGCGACCTACAACAGCCCCGAGACCGAAGCCAATCACCGTGCCCATCATAAGGTCGGCCTTGGTAGCATTCGGGTTGAAGCCGTAGTTGACTGCGGTAGTTGCCAGACCCGATGCACCGCCGATGAGGGCTGAGCGGAGGACCCTTCCGATACGCAGACCATACTTGCCAAGGGTCAACTCGGGTGCCACTGAGGAAACAGCAATGTCAGCCGCAAGATTCACAGGGTCAAGTGCTTGGTTGACGAAGTTTAGTGCGGTTCCTGTAAAGCCTGCTTCAGCCAGCCTACCTAGCCGGTCACGGTCGTTCTGAGCGTCCTGAATTGCCTTGTGGTAACCTAGCTTGGACGTTGAGCCACCTAGGAATTTGGCGTAGTGCTCTGGGTCAAGGTTTGCTGTCTCAAGGTCTGCTGTAAGCTGCTTCTCGTCTGGCTTAATCCACGACGGGTCATCCTTGTACGGATTGCTGTTGAGGATCAGAGCTAGTGTGCTGTTCTGGTTGTAGGCATCCTTCTGCGTCTGCCACAGGGAAGGCCCAGGTTCAGGATCGGCAGCCCGAGCTACACCCGAGACAGCCTGATTCGGCATAAGTGGAACTTCGGTTTCTGCGGTGTAGGCAACGCCGGGAGACACCGTACCGGCTGGGCCGCCACCACGGATAATCTCAGCTTCCTTGTTGCGGCGATTGCGGTTGATCCCGCCATTGTCTGATCCCCGTGCGACAACCGCGTCTGCGATAGCGTTAATGTTACCTGTCTGGGCGGCTGAAACGATGTCACTGGGGATCGAGCCGTAGTTATACGCGGTGGATGTAAGAGCGGCTTGGGTTGGTGCTGGCAGAGCTTGCCACTTGTCCCGGCCAACCTTGTCAGCGGCGGCTTCTGCGAAGATGTTCGCACGGCGGGATAGGTCCCGGTCGCTGTCTTCTCGGGTCACTACGCTGTCTTTGGTGATCCGCTGGACCGTGCCGTCCTCGAGAGTTGTGGTGTCGGAACCGTAGCCAGCTCGGAAGGCGTTAACGTCCCATTTGGCGTTGTTAATGTGGCCTTCGAAGCCTTTGATGATTGATAGTGCGTCAGTCATTGGTTGGGTGGTTCTTTCTGTTGATGAGTGCTGGTGATCTTGAAGCGGTCGTAGAAGCCGCGCGTGATGAGGCCACGCACTACGCCTTCCCGGAGGCGCCAGCGCGTTTGAGGAACGGTGAGCCGCATGACAGCTGCTAGATGTTCAATGGTCTTGTACTGGCCGGAGCGAAGGAGAAGGATTGCATCTCTGATCCCGTTGGCCGTGGTGCGTTCGCGTGAGACCCGCCACTGTCTGAGCCGTATGTAAGCTCGGTCGTTCATGCTGGGTCAGTGCCCGCCATGGTCGCTACCACTCGGTCTGGGCTGCTTCCCAAGCGTCATACTCCTCGGATGCCTGTTCCGCTGTCTTGGCGATGGCTGCTGCTCATGCGGATTGCTCGGCAAGAGCCTGTGCTTGCGAATACACCGTGCCGCTGGGCAACCGACGGGCTGTCTTATGAACCGCCTCGGTGACCGAAGAGTTACGTGTTTCGACCTTCTCTGCTGGAAGTGCCTCATCACGGACCCAGTGATATCCCGGCTTCACCGTAGAGGAGACCCCAGACAGCCTGTCAGCACCTTCGGCACCTACGCGGGTGTCAATATTCGTCCAGGGCGATCCGTGGCGTAGTTCGGCTGCGATGCTCTTCTCTTCGCCTTCGATCTGGTTATCCACGTGGATGACGTTGGGCCGTTGTCGGGCCGGTCGGGTAGAATTGGCCTCAGCAAGGATCGCGTCAACGATTGCTACACCTGACGGGATGACAGGCTTCCGAGCCTTGCGCTGAGCGTGAGCCTTGTCGCTGTAACCCTCAGGTGTAAGTCGCTCAATCTGTCGGCCTGTCTTCTTGGACCAAAGGGCACGGAGTTTCCACGTGCGTTTGATCTTGTCTGCGTAGTTGGCGTCGGGTGCCAATGGTGCGGGTAACATGGCGTAGGGGATGCCCACCTTGACGCATTCCAAGTCCCAGCTTGGCTGGATGCGCTTGGTCGGTGTCGAATTGCCTGTTCGTGTGTCGGCTCTCATTACAGTAGTCCTCGCTTGAAGTATGGTTTTGTGCTGAATTGGCTGGCGTATGCCTTGCCGTTCGGGCCACGTAGCCAGATGTGATAAATATCCTCGGCTCTTGCGCTGGTCAGTTCTTTCGTTCGCTGGACGAACTCGAACTCGGTCATGGATTGGATGTTTTCGGAGGTCTTTAGGTCGAACTGCTGCCGCAGGCGGGTGAGTAGTGGTGTCATCGGTGGGGTTCTTGCTCCATAGCTGTAGGAAAGGCCCCATTGCTGGAGCCTCGGTTCTGTCGTTAATGATAGATTTTCTTGGCGGGATAAGTGGAACGAGAGCGGCCCTTATCCAACTCGAAAGAGTGGGACTAAGGCGGATATCTCGTATCTGCGAGAGGCGTAATCCCCGAGACCCCGAACCCATCAGGGCGCAGCCCCATCTGAAGGAAAACAAGGCGTCCTTCGTACTCGGAGACCACACGCTTAAGGTGCTGTAAGGTAGCCTTGGTGGATTTTAATGGAAGGGATTATGGGGCCGTTCCGGGCCGTTCAACTCAGGACATCGTTACGATAAATTATCGGAGATGTTCGAGGTATCTTGGATTTTGGAATGTCTCGGCTATGTCCGGTCATCCATCGTTGGAAGTTGTTCAGTTTATTGCTGGGAAGTTGTTTCCCGCACCTAAGTCCACCGTGGTTATATAAAGCGGAAGGACCTTCGGATGTTACCTTTTCAGGTCAGACAATGCCCGATGCACCGTCATCTTCGTCAGGCCGGTTCTCTTGATGAGGTCGATCTGTCTCAGGGTTGGTTCGGATTTCAGCAGTACCTTGATCTGATCGAACGCTTTGAGCTTCTTAGGCTGCTCCGGTTCGGCCATTGCCTTCTCCAGTTCCAGCATTTCCTTCACGTAGTGGATACCGGCAGGGGTGATTAGGTCGAACTCATAGCCGGTTGGTGAGAACACACGGCGGCCATAGCGCATCTTAATGGCCCACTCGGACAACCTGTGAGTACCATCGTATTCCGTGCGGAAGTCATTGGGGTCACAGTTCATTTTGCAATAACGCGGTTCCAGCTCAACATGCATGAGGCCAATGCCCACGAGGGTTTCCCTTATTTTCCTCCGTCCAATACCAAGGACGTGAGCCATGTTAGCAATGCTTAGAGAACTGCCGTTCGTGTACTCGCCTTCAGCGTACTCAGGAACAATGGTGACTTCGCCCGTCACAGGGGTTACCAACTCATCACCGGGAAGCGATGGCCAGTAGTGCTGCATCTTGTGGTCACGAAACGACTGCCTGTCCTTCATCAATCTGTATGCAGGGGTGGCATGGCCAATGGTCTTGGCAATGGCAACGTGGTTCTCAACGACCACAGCATTCACCCCTGTCCATTCAGGCTTGGGCGTTAGATCGGAAAAGGCAGCAGCCCATTCTTCAGAAGATTTGCTCTTCGATAAAGATACGGACACATACTCGGCACCCGTCAACTCCTGTTCAGCAATGATCGCCACCGCCACCCGCTGGTTTGCCATGTGGCGCTCCATGCTCTCTTGGCGGCCCCTAAGCTCCTGAACACGGGCGAGGTAGACAGGGTTCTCAGCACGGGCCTTGTCACGCTTTCTTTCGCGTTCCATGATCTTCATGTCTGCGGGGCATACGGCCCACGGATTGGCGATGTCGGGGTGCACCGCATTTCTTATTTGACCCCGTGACAGGGCCTTGGTGATCTTCATGTGGCTTTCGTCTCCTTTGGTTGGCTGGGGTTTCTGGTTGTCGCTGTGCTCAGCCTCCAAACACACAGATAGGCAAATAGACGTCGGCAGGGATATCGCCCCCTACGCGGCCTCTCTGAGCTCAGCCTTCGCAAATCTATGGCTCTCAACGAAACCATCCACCCACGTAGGAGCCCATGGGTTCGACTTCGGAGCACACCAGATTTGCGGATGTGAAGTGCTAGTGGTGCATGTTAGGTCCTAAGCCCACCGGAGTGGGCCAAGGTGTCCTAGGGGATAAGTAAGTATAAGAAGAAATACTACAGCGAATGAGGCACTTCATCACCAATAGGGTGCGTTAGGCTTTAAAGTATTGATTGTCCAACAACTTAAGTAATTCAACAGAATTCAACAATTATAATTCATGACAGACAGCCAATCAAGATGCAAGTTATACCGACGATTCCATATTTTGACTATATCTGTTCTATGTCATAAATCTTTATGCTTGTTGTTGCTAACAATACACTCCCCATTAAGCAGTCCTTCGCTCCCTTTGACGACTATCCTCATCGTAGCGCCGCCGTTGCCATACCGGCCCTTTGTTGACCTCGAACACCGCTTCAATAGACGCCTCATCTGTCCCCGCGATCTCGAACACCAAGTGAAGTTGTTCCATGGTGTGCCTCAGGTCAGCGACGGGAACGCGCTTGTAAACTTCCTTGAAGTTGCGCCACGAATAGGCGAGAGCGAACTCTTCCCACGTTCTCGGCGGAAAGATTGGTGGAGTGAAATCGCCTTTCTCTACATCTCCCCGCCATACCCCGGAGTGCAAGATTGAGAGAAGGTGACCGGCGGCCTCCCCGGCATGGCTGCGATGAACCTCACGGTCGTACCACATGCGCCTGTTCTCTCGCATCTCGAACGACGCCCGCTCCTTCCAGAAATCGGGCTTCTCAATGGCAACACCAAAGAACGCGATGTACGGATACCACTGTTGAAATTCTTTGAGCGTGTACCTGCTACCCGGTCTCGCTTCGTCCTCCTTGCGCTTCTTGATAGCGAACGCCTTCTTCTTGGCTTGCCAGCTCATATTGTTGTACCCCTCACGCCTTCTCCTGTTCTCTAATTCGTTTGGCCACCTTAGCCACCGTGGTCCTGCTACATCCAACCGTAGCCATGACATCGGTCCAACCCATTTTAGCATGCAACAGCTTGGCTATCTTCTCGTGGCGCTTGACGTCCTCGGGCTTGCCCTTGAACTTGGACGCTCTCTTTTCGGGGTCTGACATGACATTGGCAATTCCCTGCGCCTGCCGTCTACGCCTGTCTGTGTAGTCCTTCCGGGCAATCGCAGCCAACATGTCAAGCATCATTGTATTGAGAGCATCGAACATCCGCCCGGTAAACTCATCGGCATTAACCAGCATGTGAGATGTCGGAAGGTCCAGCGCAACAACCTTGATCCGCTTCGTTGCCAGTAGCGCCCTGAGAGTCTGCCAATCCGCATCATTGAGACGTGAGAGCCTATCCACCTGTTCAATGAGTAGGATGTCTCCCTCATGGCTTTGATCAATGAGCTTGAAGAGTTCCGGCCGACGTAGCGAAGCGCCACTCTCGTTCTCTATGTACTCCGCAGCAATCTTAAGGCCACGCTGGTCAACGAAGGCTTTGAGGTCAGCACGTGCACGCGAAGCGTCCTGCTCTTTTGTGGAAGCTCGAAGGTAGGTCCTAATCATTGTCATGCCGTTATCCTCTAAAGTCCGTTTAGATTGGTACACGCGTAAATGGTCCGTTTAGATTAGTCAACCCATCGACGCCCGCTCAACGAAATAGCCCTGCCAGTCAAGTCCGCTCAGGGTGTACGCTAAACGGACCATCTGGTTATCGTAAAGTTTGTCGATTGACTTCAAATTGCTTTATCTACAACTCTCGTATGTCGCTGGGACATTGGGGGATAATTCATATGCAATACAGACCAATGGGCATTAGGTTTGCACTTAAGTCGGTTCTATATCGCCGCATCATACCGGGGCTGATCGTTTTGGGTGTTGTTGTTATCTACACCTTGGCAACCGGTAGGCGCTTCTTCTAGTGAGCGTATCTGTATGGGGCGCGGATCACAATGAGTGGACCGACCACGCTGAGCGGAGTTGCAAGGCAAGCCCATAGGGATCAACACCCCCACGGGGGTAATTCGCGTTCACTCCTTCTCATGATGCCACTTCGAACTTTTGCACCGTAAAGCTTCCCGGAATGGGGGGTAACCGGAGGTATTTGCGAAGATTATAGTAAAAATAGTATCGCAAACTCCTGAATTACTTAAAAATGTCGGCTTCATCTGCCTGTTCAAAAACAGGTGGACACGATAGCCTAAATAGAATTTTGCTCTCACCGACAACTGATTCGGAGGTCTGCCTTGGTCAACAAAACGATTAGCGTAAGTAATCTATTGTTGGACTTGGAAAACCCTAGGATAACAAAAGCAAGCAGCCAAAGAGAAGCTCTCCAACGTATTCTTGATGACCAGAAGGGCGCATTAGCACGACTCGCTGGAAATATTATTAGCCAGAATGGGTTGAACCCCATGGATCGTTGGCTTGTCTTGAAAGATGGACAGAGCGGAAAGTTTATTGTTTACGAGGGAAATCGTCGTCTTGCTGCATTGAAAATCCTAAATAACCCGGCAGTTTTGGGAGATTTAGAAGTCGCAGCGCCTTTGCGTCGCAAATTTGAGTCCCTAGCCAAAAACTTCGATCCAAAGACAGTCGGCAAGATTGACTGCTTTGTGATATCAAGCCGTTCCGAAGGGGCACTTTGGCTTCAACAGCGCCACACAGGCGAGAATCTGGGAACCGGTATCGTAAGGTGGAATGGTCTTGCCACGGCTCGCTTTCGCGGGAGTGACCCGGCATTGCAAGCACTGGAAGCTGTTTTACGCTTTACCGGCTTGGACGCTGGCCAACAAGAGGAACTAGAGAGCGGCTTTCCAATTACAAACTTGGATAGATTGCTGTCCTCGGTGCCCTTTCGTCAACACATAGGATTTGATGTCAAGCAATCCAAGCTTGTGACAGATTTGCCTCCCAAGGCAGCATTACGAATACTCAAACGCATTGTTAAAGACCTCTCTGAGGGAGTCGTTAATGTTACAAAGATTAAGTTAAAAACAGATCAGATTGCCTATGCCAAAACCCTTGGGAAAGACCTTCCTGACCTGACTACACAAACAGGTAATTGGGAGAGAGTCGAAGAATGGACTGAGGGAACGTTTTCAGAGTTTAAGGCTGGTAACGCGTCAGGTGGATCGACGCGAAGTGGCAATGCCAGTGCTGACGCAAGTGATGACAAACAATCGGAACCAGCAACGAAGCCGCCTAAAGCTACACGTCCGTCGATCAGAAAAACGCTTATCACAAGAGATTGCGTGCTTAACGTAACCAACCCCAAAACTATTGAGATTGAAAAGGAACTGCGGTCGCTCCAATTGTCCACCAATCGACACGCAATAGCGGTGTTGTTCCGTGTTTTCCTTGAAATATCAGTGGACGTCTATTTGAGAGGAAAAGGCGTCGACCTAACAGTTACCGACAAGGGAGGACACAAGAAGGACAAGTCGTTGAAGGTCAAAGTGCAGGACGCCGTTAAGGAAATGGTGGTATCTGGCGTTCCAGAAAAACACTTGGATGGCGTATCCAAAGGCATCAACAATCCAAAGAATGCTCTTTATATAGATACGCTCCACGACTACGTGCACAACGAATTTTACTCGCCAATGGAGAGTGATTTGTCAGTGGCCTTCGATAATGCGCGGCCTTTCTTTGAAACGATCTGGAAATGACAACGGATAGTTCGGACCGACTAATACACTTCACCCCTCTCCGCTACCCAGGCGGTAAGGCTAAGCTTGCGCCTTACGTCAAAAAAATTCTGAAGAGTAACGATCTGCTTGATGGCGAGTATGTTGAACCGTTTGCTGGCGGTGCGGCCATCGCATTGGAACTCCTATTCCACGAGTATGTCACCCGCGTCCACATCAATGATTTGAGCCAATCGGTCTATGCCTTCTGGTCGAGCGTCTTAGGGCAAACAGAAGAGCTGTGTCGGTTGGTTCGGGATACGCCGCGTACAGTTGAGGAGTGGGGCAAGCAAAAAGCTATATTCAAAGCTGGGTTAACTGAAGACACCCTTTCATTGGGTTTTGCTTTCTTTTTTCTAAACCGCACAAATCGGTCGGGTATTCTGAATGGCGGTATCATCGGAGGCAAGGCGCAAACGGGTCAATGGAAAATTGATGCGCGATACAATGCTGAAGAACTTATCAAGCGAATACAAGCCGTAGCTCGGCTAAAAGAGCGTATCAGTCTGACAAATATGGACGCCGTTGAGTTTCTCTCGAAGGGACAAAAGACTTGGCCAGAAAAGACTTTGATCTATTGTGACCCCCCTTATTACGTTAAGGGCAGAGAACTCTACTTCCACTTCTACGAAAAAGAAGACCATGAGCAGATCGCGGACATAATGGGCACCGTAGTGAAGCAAAAATGGATCGTCTCATATGACAATGTGGGACCAATTAATGAGCTTTATGGTTCGCAATCGAAGATAATTTACGACATTGGCTATAGTGCCCGTTCAGCCCGTCAGGGCTCTGAAGTGATGTTCTTTAGCGATCAGCTTATAATGCCTGATACCGTTGGCGCGATTGCAGAAACCGAGAGGTTCTCAAACGTATTGTTGTAGGGTTTTCTATTAGGTCTGCGACAACTTGGCGGCCACAGAGGTGTAGAGAGCTTCAACAGGGCTTTGTTCGGTGTGCCTCCAGTGCAGTCTGAGATACCCTGTGTCATAATCCACGACCGCCTTATTGAATAGCTGCCTCAGGGTTGCGTTGATCTTGGCTATATCAGCACCCCCGGCTTCTTCCCCAGTCAGTATGCGCAGCTCTTCCACAGCATTGTCGATCCGATTAGTCATGGTGTCGGCAGCAAGTCTGCCAACCTCTTCTAGGTCCCTACCGATTTGATCCATCAAGGCTTCCCGTGCAGCAAGCGCGTCCCTGACCGCCTTGGAGGTGTCTCCCTGCGATATGGCCTCGACAAGGTTCTGTATCTCGCCACCCACGACTTCCTTTTGGAGTAATGCGTCTCGGTATTTCCATTCCAGTTCGTCATTTGGTGAGGGTGTTAGGCTGTGGAGATAGCTGCCAACATTTATGACGGCGTCCTCGACTAGGTCGAGCCTAACCTGTCTGTACTGGCAACCAACACCGGCCTTCGCCTTCGTGCATACAAGATACGGCTTGCCACCCTTAGGACCGCCACCCTTGTTAACTCGGGTCATCGTGGAGCCACATGCGGGACACTTCGCAAGACCTGAGAGGACATTGGCCAACGCCGGTCTTGCTGCGGTCTCCATTGGCGTAGCTTTGGGGGCCGTGCGTGGCTGGTTTAACCCGCGTCGGCTGCTCATCGCGGCAACCTTCTCAAATGTATCGGTGCTAACAATGGCTGGATAGTAATCTTCCACGGCTTCAAGAGGGGTCCGCACCTTCCGCCCTCCAACCACGTCCAACGTGTGCGGCGTAAAGCGCCCAATCACAGCTGGGTTGTCGAGTAGCTTTTTAACGTATGATCGGTGCCACATCTCCGAACCTTTGAAGGTGCCGAGACCCATCCCATTAAGCCGGGCGGCAATCGCGTGTTGTCCCAACCCCTCCAGACACATGTCGAAGACGCTTCGAACAATGTTGGCACGTTCGGTCAGCACTTCGTATTGGGTCCTATCGTCGCTCAGCTTGAGCCACGCCGGACATATGGCGGTAAGGGGTTTTGCCGCTGCCTTTAGGCGCTTGCCTTCCCACGCCTGCTTCAGCCGACGAGACTTGGTAGCGCTCTCCTCATTGGCGCGAGAGAAGAGCATCAGGGTTACAATGAGGTTCGTGAAATTACTATTGATGGTCTCAGTGGTGTAGACTGTTTCATTGTCAAGCGTGACCACGGTGATACCTTCACGCATGATATCCCTGAGTGTATCTAAGGCGTCCAAAGGGGACTGACGTGATAAGCGGTCGAGTGCTTCAATCAGGAGGTAGGAACCCTTCGGCACATCACCCGACTTTACGTGTTCAAGGAAGAAGCTGAGTGCGCCTACCTTTGCGTTCTGACCGCGAAAGGCGGACACGCCCATGTCGCTCAGTGACAAACCATCGTCCAGTATAAGCCCTGTCTTAGCAGCGTAGCCCTGCGCCATGGTATACTGCCGACGGAAACTATCCCCCTTCATCTGGTCGGGCGTGGAAAATCGAATATAGGAGTAGGCTTTTTGGGTTTTGGTTTGGGTCATTTAAGTTTGATAGCGACTATTGGGTCTTTTGTCCACAATATGAGGAGGTTGTGGCCGCCCGCGGCGGCAATCTCCAATGCACGCCGGGCGCCTTCCTGTCCTCTGATATCGCTCAGATCGGGCAGATCGGTTGCATTGGTCTGCAGGCACGGTTCAGGGCGCGACAGCACCTGATGGCCGCGAAAATGATTGGCGAGGCTGATCAGGCTGCGCGGCGCCAGAATATCGATCTGCGCGCCCGCCCAGGCAGCCTCGGGTCCGCAGGGGGCGGGGCAGATCAGGCCGCGCTCCTGCCGGTTGGCGGAGATCGCGGCAGGAAGAACCCCGGCCACATGGGTGATCGTGCCATCGAGCGACAGTTCGCCGAGAACGACATAGGCCTCCAGCACATCGGCGGGAATGGCGCCGAGCCCCGCCATCAGGCCCATGGCGATCGGCAGGTCGTAATGGCTGCCTTCCTTGGGCAGGTCCGCCGGTGCGAGATTGACGGTGACCTTCTTGGGCGGCAGGGACAGGCCGGAGGCATGCAGCGCCGCCTGCACGCGCTCGCGGCTTTCAGCCACGGCCTTGTCGGGCAGGCCCACAATATGGATTCCCATCTTGCCGGGGGCGATCATCACCTGCACATCGACAGGCTGGGCCTCAATGCCCTGAAATGCGACGGTGCGCGCGCGGGTGACCATCAATCGTTCCCTAAAATACCGCATCTAAAAAATGAACAGTGCCAATAACGGCACCTCATCATAATTTGTGCGGCATGACAAGAACGTTAGGAGAACGGCGGGATCGCGCCGGGGATGGAATTCGGCGCGATGCGGTTCAGCGGGGGGCCATCAGCCCCATTTCATCTCGCCCTTGGCGACCTTGGCGCCCAGTTCAAGCGATGAGACATCGAGCAGGTCGGGGTAATGCGCCTTCATGGCGGAGATCAGTTCGCCGCTGGTCTTGGCTTTCCCGGCTTCCGTGTTGAACGTCTCGAGATAGTTCCGGGTGAATTTTACCGCCGCCGGTCCCTGCGGGGCGCCGGCAACCTGATGCGACGGCACGACGATCCGCGGATTGCGCGCCGCCATTTCGTCAAGCGCGGCAATCCACTTCTTCCGGTCTTCCACGGCCGGTTCGTCTGCAACCCAGACATGGACGCCGGAGGAAACCAGCACACCGCCGAAAACCGCTTCAAGCCCGGGCACCCAGAGATAGCGGCGATCCTTCATATCCTTGATGGTGACGATCTCGATTCTGTTTCCTTCCAGGTCGAGCGAAGACAGGTCTGAGGCTTCCGGAATGACGACATCCGCCAGCACCTTCGGTCCATTGTCCTTGAGCTGCGGCCCCCAGACGTCGAGCTTGCCCTGTACGTTGCCCTTGATGGCGTCCACGGTGGCGTGCGCCGCAAGGACTTTTGCCTTGGGGAAGGCATCGACGATGGGACGCAGGCCAAAATAGTAATCGGGGTCGCTGCAGCTGATGTAAATCGTTGTCAGGGTCTTGCCAGTCGCCTTGATCGCATCTGCAACCGCGCGTCCATCGGAAAGTGTAAACCCGCCATCGAGCAGGATCGCTTCCTTCTCGCCGGTCAGGAGCACGGGGGTGCGGCGAAAACCGTTCTCATCCGCCTGGAAATAGGTCCATGCCAGCGTGGGAGCGGCCCTGGCCGCAATGGCGCCCAGCGGCTGCAGGGCCGCCACGGCACCGGCTGCCAGAAGGGATTTCATCGTATCGCGTCGTGTCAGAAGGGTTCGCACGTCTCGGTCCTCGCTCGGTTTCTCACTGTGGCGCGTATAGTGACATGGACGGGTTTCTTGAAAAATCCCGATCAAAATGACAGACTGTATGATTATTTCGCATAATAAGGCGCGTCATGCCCGCGGTCAGTTTCAACAGGTTCATCTATTTCGTCACCGTGGTGGATATGGGATCGTTCACCGCCGCCGCCGACCGGCTGGGTGTCGCCAAGGCCGTCGTCAGCCATCAGGTGTCGAAACTGGAGGAGGAACTTGGCTCGGCGCTCCTGATCCGCACGACACGGCGGCTGCGGACGACGGAGGCGGGGCGACGTTTCTACGAACGTTGCATCGTCGTCCTGCGCGAGGCTGAAAACGCGATCGAGGAGGTGTCGTCCGAGACCGGAACACCTGTCGGGACCCTGATGCTGACAGCGCCGCTGGATTATGGCGCAAAGGTCGTGGCGCCGGCTCTGGCGCTTTATCTGCAGCGCCATCCGCAGATGCAAGCCGATCTCACCTTCACCGATGTCAAATTCGATCTGGTCGACAATGAGCTTGATCTCTCCATCCGCGTCGGCTGGCTGGAGGATTCCAGCGCGCAGGCCCGGCGGATCGGCACGTTCGAGCAGCATCTTGTCTGTTCGCCCGCCTATGCCGGGCAGATCGGTCGCGTTGCGCATCCCGGCGCGCTCGAAGCGGCGAAATGGATCGCCAACGGGGCGCTGAAGGAACCGTTGCGCTGGCTGTTTGCAAAAGGCGATGAAAAGGTGGTTGTGACGGGCAAGTCCGTTGTCAGCGCCAATGGCACCGAGGCAAGCTATGTCTGCGTCCTCGCCGGTATCGGGCTCGCCGTCATGCCGGACTACCAGGTGGTGCAGGATATTGCGGCCGGCCGGCTCGTGCGCCTGCTGCCCGGCTGGTCATTGCCGGCGGGCGGCATTCACGCGGTCTATCCGCCGGCCAAATACAGGCCGGCGCGCGTGCGCGCCTTTGTCGATATCCTTGAGGCGATGGAACGTGAACGGCGCAGTTAGCGCCGCTTGGCCTCGACAGCGTCCCAGAACAGCGCGGCGATATCGGCGCCGCCGAAGCGCTTGACTTCGCGTATGCCCGTCGGTGAGGTCACGTTGATTTCGGTCATGTAGTCGCCGATGACATCGATGCCGACGAGAATGAAGCCGCGCTCCCGCAGGGACGGGCCGATGCGCGCGCAGATCTCGCGCTCGCGTTCCGTCAGTTCGGTCTTCTCGGCCCGGCCGCCCACATGCATGTTGGAGCGCGCATCGCTTTCCGACGGCACGCGGTTGATCGCGCCGACCGGCTCACCGTCGATCAGGATGATGCGCTTGTCACCAGCCCGCACATCCTTGAGATAGCGCTGCGCAATGATCGGCTCGCGGAACATCTGGCCGAACATTTCCAGCAGCGATGTCAGGTTGCGGTCGCCATCGGCAAGATGGAACACGCCGGCGCCGCCGTTGCCGTAGAGCGGCTTGAGGATGATGTCGCCGAACTCCTTGCGGAAGGCCACGATCTCCTGCGGATCCTTGGTGATCAGCGTATCGGGCATGAGGTCGGGGAATTCGGTGACGAAGATTTTTTCCGGGCTGTTGCGCACCCAGGCCGGATCGTTGACGACAAGCGTTTTCGGATGGATGCGCTCGAGCAGATGCGTCGTCGTGATATAGTTCATATCAAAGGGCGGGTCCTGCCGGAGCAGCACCACATCCATCTCGGACAGGTCGCGGGAAACCGGTTCACTCAGGGTGAAGTGGTCGCCTTCCACATCGCGGACCTGCAGTTCTTCCACCCGCGCGCGAACGATGCCGTCGCGCATGCTGAGCCGGTCCGGCGTGTAGTGATAGAGCGCGTGGCCGCGGGCTTGCGCCTCGAGGCACAGGGCAAAGCTCGTATCGCCTGCGATGCGGATCGAATTGATATGGTCCATCTGGACCGCGACTTTCAATGCCATGGAACGTCCCCCGACAGGATTAGGAGTGCTGACATGGCGATGTCACGTTCGATGGTCAAGGTCAATCCTGCACCGCGATCAAGATATTGTAGAGGGCAGAATAGCGCGAAGAGGCCGCATCCCTGCCTTCCGGCGGGGATGCGCGGGAAGGTCTATCAGAGCTTGGCCATGCAGATATTGGTATGGCCCGCGCCAACGAAACCCAGACGGTTTGCAGCGCCCTTGGAAAGATCGAGCACACGGCCCTTGATGAACGGGCCGCGGTCGTTGATGCGCACGACGATCGACTTGCCGTTGCGCTGGTTGGTAACCTTCACCTTGGAACCGAAAGGCAGGGTGCGGTGCGCGGCCGTGAGAGCGGAGGGGTTCATGCGCTCGCCGGAAGCCGTCTTGGAATGAAGCGCGTACCAGGAGGCACCGCCACAGGCAGAACCGGCGTTCGCCGAAACGATACCAAACATCAGAAGAAGCATGGTTGCAGTAAGTACCTTACGGATACTTGCAATGGAGACCATATTGAAATTCGCACTTTAAAACGGCCCGCGGCAGGTACTGCCAGACTGAAGACGCACGCATAAGAATGATCATGGGCAAGTAGATCATCACGTGAGTGAGTGATCCATTCTATTTTGGGTAAATGTGTCCTCGAGGTGGCCCGAAAGGGAAATATCGGTGAGCAAATCCCGCAAGATCAGCCAAGTCATTCAAAAAATTTGTCTTATTATGACTCAAAACGTGATCAAGGATGCTTGCATCCATGGAACTATTGCCGCGGTTCCCTTTGAAATATGGCGGTAATGTGATCAATACTGAACGAAAGCCTAAACGAAGACTCTGAAATCCCCGGTTTCGGGCCAAATGTGTTAAGCGGAATTAACGATTGAAAATGAAAAACCCCGGCACGTGCGTGCCGGGGTTTGCCTCGATATCGGCGCTTGATCGGAATTCAGGCGAGGGCCCCGGCATCCAGCGCGTGGATGATACCGCGCAGTTCGGCCAGGCCGCGCAGGCGGCCGATGGCGGGATAACCCGGCGTGACCTCTTTCGTCAGGTCGTCCAGCATGCGGTGACCGTGATCGGAGCGGAAGATGATGCTGCCCGACCGGTCGCGTTTGCGGTCTTCGGCCAGCAATTCCTTCAGCACGGCGACCATGTCCACATCGCCTTCCAGATGCGCCGCCTCATGGAAGCTGCGGCCGTCGCCTTCCCGGGTGGTGGCGCGCAGGTGGGAGAAGTGGATGCGCGAGGCAAAGCGGCGGGCGATTGCAGGCAGATCATTGTCGGCCCGAACGCCAAGGCTTCCCGTGCAGAAGCACATGCCGTTGGCTGGGGATGGAACGGCGTCGAACAGGGCGGCATAATCGGCCTCCGTCGAGGCAATGCGCGGCAGGCCGAAAAGCGGACGGGGCGGATCATCCGGATGCAGTGTCAGCTTGACGCCGAGATCGTCAGCCACGGGCGTGACGGCTTCGAGGAATTCGATCAGATGCTGGCGCAGTCTGCCGGCGTCGATGCCGGAATAGGCTTCGAGCTTGTCGCGGAAGGCGGGGATGGTCAGCGGCTCGGTTGTCGAACCCGGCAGCGCGCTGGCAATATTGCGGGTGAGGTCGGCGATTTCCTGTCCGCTCATCCCGGCGTAGAGCGCCGCCGCGATAGCGCGGTCCTCCGGCGAATAGGCCGCTTCCGCATTCGTGCGCTGCAGGATGTGCAGGTCGAACACGGCAAAGGTGTTGTGGTCGAAGCGCATCGCGGTCGAACCGGTCGGCGTGACATAATCGAGGTCGGTGCGGCACCAGTCGACAACGGGCATGAAATTGTAGCAGATGACACGGATGTCATTGGCTGCGAGCGCTTCCATGCTGGCAATCCAGGCGGCGATTTCGTGCTTCGCCGCACCACCGAGGCGTTTGACCGCATCGGGAATCGGAATGCTCTCGACCACCGACCAGGTCAGGGGAATACGCCCGGCGGGGGTGGTTTCGATGAGCGACTTGCGTTCATGCACCTGTTTTTCGGTCCAGGCCTGACCGATCGGTACCTCGTGCAGCGCCGATACGATATCGGTCGCCCCGGCCTGGCGCACATTGTCCAGCGTGACACCGGCTTTTGGCCCAAACCATCTCCATGCCTGACGCATTCAGTCCTCCGTCATTTCGTGTAATCGCCGGGTTCAGACGAATGAGCCCGGGTGGCTTTTTCTCAGTTCATCAATATCGGGAATGACAGCATTCAAATGCTGCTTCATTGCCGCGCAGGCGGCCGGTACGTCATGAATTTCGATGGCATTGCGGATGATCCTGTGCTCGGCAAGCACGTTCTCCATGCGGCCGAGGGCTGGCAGCGTCATGCGGCGGGCACGGTCGATCTGCACTTTCACCGGCTTCAGATAGTGCCAGATGCCGGGATGGCCGGCGATGCCGGCAATCGCCTCGTGAAAGGCCTCGTCGGCTTCGTGGAAGGCACTCATGTTCTGCCGGTCGGCAAAAAACTGCTGGCGCGCCAGAATCTCGTCCAGCCATTCCACATCCTTGGCGCTGGCAACCGCCGCAGCCCGCTCGACGGTCGCGCCTTCCAGCGCCTGCCGGATGACCACGGCCTCCGGGATCAGCGCAACCGGGATGCGGGCAACAAAGGTGCCCGACTGCGGAAAGACATCGACCAGCCCGTCTTCCACCAGCCGGATCAGCGCTTCGCGAACCGGGGTGCGGCTGACGCCAAAGCGTTCCGTCAAAACTTTTTCGTTGAGAGCGGTGCCGGGGGTCATCTGCATGGAAACGATGGCAGCATGCAGTTCGCGGTAAATCGCCGTGGCTGTCGTCATGCGTCCGGCTGGGGCGCCGCGCGTGCCGGATTTGGCGAAACGCGTCGCTTTGTCTCGTGCTGAGGCGATGGGTTCAGCCGGTGTCGCCACGGCCAAACTTTTTTCTCCCCGGTTCTGTGCTGCCATTCCAGCGCTCCATTTCCTGTGTCGCGGATGAATCCACCGTCATGAATGGTAGAATTCCGCGCGAAATCATAGTGCCAAAGCCGCGAAGGAAACGATTTCAAGGCACATCGATCCAGTTGACATACTAATATATTATTATTTACTCTTCGCCAAGATCGCAAAAGCCGAATGTTCACAAGACATCCAAGGCGGCTCGCGCGATGCGAAAAGCGCCTCGACAGGGGCAATTTCACGGCTTCGGCTCCGGTACATGCAGCGTATGGTGTATCGGCCGGTGCGGAAGATGACAGCAAGGACCGACGATGCCTCTCCACCCAGATCGACTTTTCCCCATCGAAGCCGATGCCCGTTCCATCGCGCGGCGGCTTTTTTCGGACGTCGAGCGCCTGCCCATCATCTCGCCGCATGGCCACACGGACCCGCTGTGGTACGCCCATGACGAGGCTTTCCCCGATCCGGCCAGTCTCTTCGTCAAGCCCGACCATTATATTTTCCGCATGCTGTATTCTCAAGGTGTCAAGCTCGAGGATCTGGGTGTGCCGCGTCACGATGGCGGGCCTGTCGAAACCGACGGTCGCACGATCTGGCGGCTGTTTGCCAAACACTGGTACCTGTTTCGCGGCACGCCGTCGCGCCTGTGGTTCGAGCATGCCATGGAAACGGTTTTCGGCATCACGGAGCGGTTGAACGAAGGCAATGCCGACCTGCTCTATGACCGTATTGCCGACAAGCTCGGCGATCCCGCGATGCGCCCGCGCGCACTCTATAAGCAGTTCGGCATCGAGGTGATCTCGACGACCGATGCGGCGACGGATGACCTCGCGGCCCACGACATCATCCGAAAGTCGGGCTGGGATGGGCGTGTCATTCCCGCCTACCGGCCCGACGCCGTGATCGATGCGTCGCGGGCGGATTTCCGCGCGAATGTGGAAAGGCTCATTGCCCTTGCCGGCACGTCGCTGAACTACAAGGGGTATCTCGATGCGCACCGCAACCGGCGTGCCTATTTCAAGGCGCGGGGCGCCACCTCAAGCGATCACGGCCATCCCAGCGCGCGCACCGCCGATCTGCC
The DNA here is from genome assembly GCF_055378485.1 of Phyllobacterium sp. T2-21. Classification (NCBI taxonomy): domain Bacteria; kingdom Pseudomonadati; phylum Pseudomonadota; class Alphaproteobacteria; order Hyphomicrobiales; family Phyllobacteriaceae; genus Phyllobacterium; species Phyllobacterium sp. T2-21. The sequence goes on from NZ_AP027912.1 coordinate 582,839, forward strand.
CGTCAATGACGCCGCAGCACTGTTCGAGCGGGTCCTGCGGCCCGATGTTTCCAATGCGGATGCCGATCTGTTCCGTGCCCAGATGCTGACCGAAATGGCGCGCATGAGCATTGATGACGGGCTGGTCATGCAGCTGCATCCGGGCTCCTTCCGCAACCACAATGCCAGGGTTTTCGCCGGTTTCGGTCCCGACAAGGGGGCGGATATTCCGCGCTCGACCGGCTATGTCGAAGAGCTGAAACCACTGCTCGACGCGGTCGGCAACAATCCGCAACTGACCCTCATTCTGTTCACGCTGGATGAGACCAGCTACAGCCGCGAACTGGCGCCGCTTGCCGGGCACTATCCCGCCCTGCGGCTCGGACCGGCATGGTGGTTCCATGACAGTCCCGAAGGCATGCGCCGTTTCCGCGAGCTGACCACCGAGACGGCCGGGTTCTACAACACCGTCGGGTTCAACGATGACACGCGGGCCTATCTTTCGATTCCCGCCCGGCACGACATGGCTCGCCGGGTGGATTGCGCTTATCTCGCGCGGCTTGTCGCCGATCACCGGCTGGACGAGGATGAGGCGCACACGATTGCCCACGACCTGAGCTACCGGCTGGCCAAACAAGCCTACCGTCTTTGAAACAGAACAGACGAGATTGCCCAATGGCTCACGCCGACCAGACCTATCTTTCCCCCACCAGCCTGCCGCAGCTTGCCGGCGGCGTTGCAACCCCGGCCTATGAGCGCAGCACGGTTGAAACCGGTATTGTGCATCTGGGCATCGGTGCCTTTCACCGTGCCCATCAGGCCGTCTATACGGACAGCGTGCTTGCATCGGGCGATACCCGGTGGGGCATTCTGGGTGCATCGCTGCGCAGCGCCGATACGCGCGACGCGCTGCGGCCCCAGGGCGGGCTCTATACGGTGGCCGTGCGCGATGGCGGCGGCAGCAGCTATCGTGTGATCGGCAGCATCGGGGATGTGCTGGTCGCGCCGGAAAATCCGCAGGCCCTGCTGGACGCCATGAGCAGTCCGGCGGTGCGGATCGTCTCGCTGACGATCACGGAAAAGGGCTATTGCTATTCCCCCGCCTCCGCCTCGCTCGATGAAAATCATCCGGATATCGTCTATGACTTGGCCAATCCTGCAACGCCTCGCTCGGCCATCGGCTTTATCGTCGAGGCCCTGGCCCGGCGCCGCGCCAGCGGCACCGCACCCTTCACGCTTCTGTCCTGCGACAACCTTCCGGCCAACGGACAGACGCTGAAGCGGGTGGTCACGCGCTTCGCCGCATTGCGGGATGCGGAGCTCGGCGCCTTCATTGGGGACAGCGTGGCCTTTCCCTCGACGATGGTCGACCGGATCGTGCCCGCCACGACCGATGCGGACCGCGATGCCGTTGCCCGGGATACCGGGCTTGCCGACCGCTGGCCGATCATGACGGAGCCGTTCAGCCAATGGGTGGTGGAAGATCATTTTCCATCCGGGCGCCCGGCCTGGGAAAAGGCGGGTGTCACCTTCGTCGCCGATGTCGACGCGTTCGAACTGATGAAACTGCGCCTGCTCAATGGCAGCCATTCGACGCTGGCCTATCTCGGCTATCTCGCCGGCCATGAAACCGTGTCCGACGCCATGGCGGGAGAAGGTTTTGCCGCGCTGATCGAACAAATGATGGATGAGGAGATCACCCCGACGCTGCCGGGGCTGCCCGGCTTCGACCTTGACGCCTACAAGAAGCAGCTGCGCGAGCGCTTCCGCAATCCGGCGCTGCGGCACCGGACATGGCAGATCGCCATGGACGGGTCGCAAAAGCTGCCGCAGCGGCTGCTCAACACCATTCGCGTACGGCTGCGGGAGAATGCCCCCTTTGACCGGCTGGCGCTGGGTGTTGCCGGCTGGATGCGCTATGCGACGGGAACCGATGAACGGGGCAATCCGATCGATGTGCGCGACCCGCTGGCCGGTGAATTCAGGGCCCGTACCGCCGGCAAGACATCGGCACCGGCTCTTTTGCAGGCCTATCTCGGCATGGAGCAGATTTTCGGCAGCGATCTGCCCGAAAGCACGGCGTTTTGCCAAGCCGTCGGCAAGGCTTTGACGGAATTGATGGATGAGGGCGCAGCCCGGACGGTGGCCGGGTTTTGCGGCGGGGCGAAAGCGCTTGCTATCTGAAACTGATAGATTAATATATCAAGTGACAAAATGAGTGGCTGGAGGATGGCCACCGATCGCTAAACCGGGAACAATTGGGAGGAAGACAATGATCCGCATCACGCGCAGGCAAGCCATTGGCGGTTTGGCCGTTCTGGCAACGCTACCGGCAACACGTCTCTTTGCACAGGGGAAACTGGCTTTGCCGACATCCCCGGTGACGCTCAATGTTGCCGACGTCGCGGGCAATCTCGCCCTGACGCAGAAGGCCATCGAGAACTATGCGGCTGCCAAGCCCAACCTCGTTTCCAAGATCACCTTTACCAAGGCGCCTGCGCCGGAACTTCCGGGGAAGCTGAAGGCGCAGCAGGCGGCCAACCGGCTCGATATCGATCTGGTGCTGACCGGAACCGACGCCCTGTCCGCCGGACTGGAGCAGGATCTGTGGGTCAAGCTGCTGCCGGATCATTCCGCGTCGCTGCCCGATCTGAAGGCCATCTATCAGGAGCCGGCGCACCGCATGCTGGCGCTGGGCAAGGATCACGGCGTCGTCGTCACCTATTATCCCTCCGGGCCGCTGCTTGAATACATGCCGGACCGGGTGAAGAAGGTCCCGACGACCGTCGAGGAGCTTCTGGCCTGGGCCAAGGAAAATCCGAACAAGTTCCTCTATGCCCGTCCGGCCAATTCCGGTCCGGGGCGGACTTTCCTGATGGGGCTGCCCTATCTGCTCGGTGACAGCAATCCGCACGATCCGGTCAAGGGCTGGGACAAGACCTGGGCGTATCTGAAGGAACTGCACAAATATATCGAGTATTACCCGACCGGCACCGGCGCGCTGATGAAGGAACTCGGCGAAGGCACGCGTGACATGACGGTCTCCACCACCGGCTGGGATATCAATCCGCGCGTGCTCGGCGTGGTGCCGAAGGAAGCTGCCGTCGCACCGCTGAAGGGTTTCCATTGGGTTGCCGATGCGCATTACATGTGCGTACCGAAGGGCATTGCCGAGGAAAAGCTCGCCGTGCTGCTCGACCTCATGAGCTTCCTGCTCACGCCGGAACAGCAGGCCTATACCTACGATCAGGGCTATTTCTACCCGGGCCCCGCAGTCAAGGATGTGCCGCTTTCCATGGCGCCGAAGGAAAGCCAGGATGCCTTGGCCGAATTCGGCCGCAAGGAATATGCCGACTGGATTGCCAACAACCCGATCGAGGTTCCGCTCGATCCCGCCGCCATGGTTGTCGCCTTCCGCCGCTGGGACGAAGAAGTCGCCGGCAAGAAGTCCTGATCGATCCATACAATAGCGCCATCCGGGGGAACCCGGATGGCGCGCAATTATGAGGTATCCAATGCTGCTGGCGTCATCGCCATTCCAGGAAATCCGTCTTGACCGCATGAGCCGCGCCTTCGGTTCGCACAATGCGTTGAAGGACGTGTCGCTTTCCATCCGCAAGGGCGAGTTCATCGCTTTGCTCGGCCCTTCCGGCTGCGGCAAATCCACCGCGCTCAATTGCATCGCCGGCCTGCTCGCCACGACGGGCGGCGGCATATTCATCGATGACAAGCGCATCGACACGCTGAAACCCGAGGATCGCGGTTTCGGCATGGTGTTCCAGAACTATGCGCTGTTTCCGCACATGACGGTGCGCCAGAACATCGGCTTCGGCCTGAAGATGCGCAATGTCGCCAAAGCTGAAGCCGACAAACGGGTCGAGGAAGCGCTCAATCTGGTGCGCCTGCAGGGTCAGGGACATAAACTGCCGGGCCAGCTCTCCGGCGGCCAGCAGCAGCGTGTGGCCATCGCCCGTGCCATCGTCATCGAGCCGCCGCTGGTGCTGATGGATGAGCCCCTGTCCAATCTGGATGCCAAACTGCGGCTGGAGATGCGTGCCGAAATCCGCCGCATCCACAACCAGCTCGGGGCAACGACGATCTACGTCACCCACGATCAGGACGAGGCCCTGTCGCTGGCCGACCGTATCGTTGTCCTGCGCGATGGCGAAATCCGGCAGGTGGGGGCGCCGAGCGATCTCTATGAACGGCCGGATCATCTCGATGTCGCCGAGTTCATGGGCTACCGCAACCTGCTGACCGGAAAGGTTGTCTCTGTCGACGGCGCGCGCGTCAGCGTTTCCGTGGGCAAAGCCACGCTCAGCGGCACCGCGCGCGACAGTCTGAAAATCGGTGACGCGGCCGTCGTCGCTGCCCGCGCCGACGATGTGGAAGCAGGCCAGCGCTCGGAACACACGGTGGAAGCCGTGGTCGAGACCATCGAATATCGCGGCCGTGAATTTGTCGGCACGGCCCGCACCGTCGAAGGGCTGGAACTGGTGTTCCACGCGCCGCAGACGGCGGCGCTCGGCAGTTCCATCTGGCTCGCAATCGATCCGGCGCGTGCGCTGGCCTTCGCCGCGTGAGGCCCGGCATGGCTGTCTCCGCTCCCCCCGTCTATAACCGGTTGTCGCTGCGCCAGCGCCTCGCCCTGCGCGGCATTGACGGCGTGACGATCCTCGTTCTCCCGGCCGTGCTGTTCCTGCTGGCCGTGTTTGTCTATCCGTTCATTTACGGGCTGGTCCTGTCCTTCACGCCGAAGGAAGGCGGGATGTTTGCCAACTACCAGAAATTCTTCTCCGATCCCTTCCTCTACGACACCATCCTGACCACGCTCTGGCTCGCCGTTCCCGTGACGGTCATCAGCATCGCCCTGGCGCTGCCCATTGCCTTCCGCGTGCGCCTGATGACCCGCCAGCGGCTGCTGACGACCATTCTGGTTCTCCCCGTGACGCTTGGCACGGTGCTCGTTGCCGAAGGGCTTCTCAACTATCTGGGGCCGCAGGGCTGGTTCAGCCGGACGCTGATGCTGTTCGGGATGATCGACCGGCCGTTGAAGCTCACCAACAATTACTGGGGTGTGTTTTCCTCGCTGATCATCACCGGCTTTCCCTTCACCTTCCTGTTGACCCTGTCCTACGTCACCGGCATCGATCCGGCGCTGGAACAGGCGGCGGCGACGCACGGCGCTAGGAGCTGGCAGCGCTTCCGTTTTGTCCTGCTGCCGCTGCTGATACCGGGTTTGGCCATCGCGTTCTGCCTGTCCTTCGTGCAGGCCTTCGCGGTGTTCCCGTCGGCGGTGCTGCTCGGCGCTCCGGCTGGCCCGACCCGCGTCATCTCCATCGCCGCCTATCAGGCGGCCTTCGAGCAGTATGATTATTCCATGGCCTCGGCCATCGCCATGATCATGGCAACCGTACAGCTCACCATCGTCGTGGCGATCCTTGCCATTCGCAATCTCTTCTATCGCGGCTCGACCGCCGGCGGAAAGGGCTGACCATGATCCGCGATACAACCATTGGCGCAAAGCTTTGGATCACCGCCGTCTGGGTGGTGGTCGGCTTCTTCATCGTCAACCTCTTGGCGATGATCGCAACCGTGATCATCTCCTCCTTCGGAACCCGCTGGCTCGGCACGTGGCTGCCGGCCGGCTGGACGACGAAATGGTATTTTACCGCCTGGGCCGAATTCCAGCTCAGCGACGTCCTGATCGTTACGTTCCAGATCGTCTTCACGGTCGTCGCCCTGTCCGGCCTGCTCGGGGTCACGGCGGCCTATGCGCTGGCGCGGCGCGAATTTCCGGGCAAGAAGCTCATCATGCTGCTGTTCCTGCTGCCGCTGCTGGTGCCGCCGATCACCTTCGGCATTCCGCTGGCAACCGTTCTCTATCAGGCGGGGGTCGGCGGTACGTTCTGGGGCGTGGTTCTCGCCAACCTGGTGCCGACGGTTCCCTTCGTCATCCTGGTGATGATTCCGTTCATCGAGCAGATCGATCCCAAGGTGGAGGCGGCGGCCCGTGTCTTCGGCGCCGGCACGTTCCGTCTGTTCCTGCACGTGCTCATGCCGATGCTGCTGCCGGGTATTCTCGCCTCGCTGCTGCTGGTTCTCGTGCGCACGGTGGCGATGTTCGAGCTGACCTTCCTCACGGCGGGCCCGACAAGCCAGACACTGGTCGTCGCGCTGTACTATTCGGTCTTCGCATCCGGCGTGCGCGCCGTGCAGTCGATCGATGCCATGGCGGTGGTCTACATGGTGACGACGCTGGTCTGGCTGCTCATCGCGCTGCGCTTCGTCAATCCGACGCAGATCGTCGCCCGGGCCAAGCAGCAGCAATCGGCAGCGTGATCATGGTCTGAATATGAAAACGGGAGCCATCGGCTCCCGTTTCGGATTACATCGTCGCGCCGATCTGCCACGGCACGAATTCCGCGTCGCCATAGCCAAGCAGTTCGGACTTGCTGCGCTCGCCCGAGGCCACCCGCAGCACCTGCTCGAAGATTTCGCGGCCCTTGTCCTCGATCGACACGCCGTCGAGCACATCGCCGCAATTGATGTCCATGTCCTCGATCATCTGGGTATACATCGGGGTGTTGGTGGCAAGCTTGATCGACGGCGTCGGCTTGCAGCCATAGGCCGAACCGCGCCCGGTGGTGAAGCAGAGGATGTTGGCGCCGCCCGCCACCTGTCCCGTGGCGGAGACGGGATCGTAGCCGGGTGTGTCCATGAACACGAGGCCGCGCGCCGTCACCGGTTCGGCGTAGCCATAGACCGCCTCCAGCGGCGTGGTGCCCGACTTGGCGACCGCACCCAGCGATTTTTCCAGAATGGTGGTCAATCCGCCCGCCTTGTTGCCGGGGGAGGGATTGTTGTTCATCTCCATCCTGTTGCGGGCGGTGTAATCCTCCCACCAGGCAATGATGGATTGCAGCCGCGTCACCGCTTCCGGGTTGGAGGCGCGTTCGATCAAAAGATGCTCGGCCCCATAGATCTCCGGCGTTTCCGACAGGATGGCGGTGCCGCCCTGCTTGACCAGAAGGTCGACCGCCGCGCCAAGTGCCGGATTGGCGGTGATGCCGGAATAGCCGTCCGACCCGCCGCACTGCAGCGCCAGCATCAGTTCCGATGCCGGGATGGTCTCGCGCTTCACATTGGCCGCGGTCGGCAGCATGTCGCGCACGGCGGCAATGCCCGCTTCCATGGTCTTGCGCGTGCCGCCCACTTCCTGAATGGTCAGGCTGCGGAACGTATCGCTTTCAACGATGTTGTAGGCTTCCTTCCAGCGGCCGATCTGGAATCCTTCGCAGCCAAGGCCGACCATCAGCACGGCGGCGATGTTCGGGTTGGTGGCATAGCCCCACTGGGTGCGCTTGAGCACCTCGTAGCCTTCGCCCTTGACGTCGAGCGCACAACCGCCGCCATGCACCAGCGGAATGATGCCGTCGATCATCGGGTAGTCATCGAGTATCCCCGAGCGCTGCACCGCTTCGGCGATGAAGCGGGCGACCGATGCTGAACAGTTGACCGAGGTCAAAACGCCGATGTAGTTGCGGGTGCCCGCGCGGCCATTGGCCCGGCGGAAACCCTGGAATGTCGCCTGCTGCTCAACCGGCAGAATGCCGCCCGCATGGGTTTCGTGGCTGCTGTCCGGCTGGCGGGCAAAGCTGCTGAAATCGAGATTGTGTTCGTGCACCCATTCGCCCGGGGCAATGGGTTTCGACGCCGAGCCGATGATCTGGCCGAATTTGCGCACAGGTTCCCCCAGCGCAATGGGCTTTGATGCAAGTTTATGGCCGCGCGGCACGCGGTCTTTGACGGTCACGTCCTCCACGTGCTGTCCGGCCTGAAAGGCATCCACCGCCACCACCACATTGTCGGAGGTGTGCAGGCGCAGATGGCGTGGGGATGTAAGCGTGTCCATAAAAGTCTCCTGAGTGAACTGATATATTAATTCGCCGGACGAGAGGTTGCAATGTGTCAAGGTGACCACAAAGCACCCGATTTTCAGAAACCGACGCCGCCGATACCCGTCACGCCGCGCAGATAGAGGGCAAGCATGATCAAGGCGAGCGTGACGCCGATGCCAGTCCAGTCGATGTGCTTCGTGCGGATGCTGTTGACGATGCTGTAGATCAGGAACAGGACGAGAATGAGCAGTGCGAGAATGATGACAAGCCGGATCATGCGTTGATACTCCGCTGAAACCTTTGCGGCCAGTGTACCGCATGCCGGCGATCTTGCGAAAACAGATTTGCAGGGAATACAGCGTGCGCCTGCGGGCGCCGGAATGCCGTCACGCAGGCTGCTGCTGGGTCGTGCAGTGGATGCCGCCACCGCCGGCGGCGATCGCATCGATGTTGAGCTGCACGATCTGGCGTCCCGGCAGGACATCCAGCAACGCGTCACGGCAGAAGCGGTCAGCCTTCGCATCGCCGAATTCAGGAGCGATGACAGCGCCGTTGCACAAGTAGAAGTTGATATAGCCCGCTGCGAATTCCTTGTTCTCGAACTGCGGCCGCACGCTGCCGGGGCCGGGAATGACGACCACCTGCAATTTCTGCCCCGAGCTGTCGGTCGCTTCCTTGAGCAGTTCAAGGTGCCGCTTGGTCACCGCGTGATCATAGGACATCGGATCAGTGTCGAGGCCGGCAACGACGACACCCGGACTGACGAAACGGGCATAAAAATCCGTATGGCCATCGGTGATGTCCTTGCCCTTGATGCCCGGTAGCCAGATGATCTTCTTCAGTCCGAGAAGGCGTCCGAGCTCCTCCTCACACTGTTCCCTGCTCACGCCGGGATTGCGGTTCTTGTTCAAAACGCAGCTCTCGGTGATGATTGCCGTGCCCTTGCCATCGACTTCGATGCCGCCGCCCTCCAGTATCAGCCTGGTGCGCAGTGTCTCCACCTTCGTCTTGCCGGTGACAAATTCCGCAACTTCCGCGTCGCCGCCGTGTTCCTGCTTGTTGCCCCAGCCGTTGAAGTTGAAGTCAACCCCGGCCAGCTGGCCGGCGCTGTTCTTGACGAACACCGGTCCGGTGTCGCGCATCCACAGATCATCGATTTCCTGCACGAACAATGTCACCGCATCGCCGCACAGGCGCTCGGCCGTCTCCCGGTCTTCCGCCCGCACAAGCATGTTCACCGGTTCGTGCGCGGAGATGGCCTTGGCGATCGTCGCAAGGTTGTTCTGCGCGCCGCGCTGGAGTTTCTTGCCCCATACGTCTTCACTGGGCCCAAACGCCATCCACGTCGCCCTATGCGGATCGCCTTCGTCGGGCATGTGCCAGCTGTTGTCGGCGGCAAATGCCATGGTTGCGCCTCTGCCGATCATTCCGGTGAATCCGATAGCGACGGCCGCTTTCAATAGGTTGCGACGGACTGCCATGTTTATCCCCTTCGGTTCCATTCACACTGTCAGACCGCGTCTATCAGGGCCATGTGTGGCCTTTTGGTGATGCGGATGAGGGCGGTTGCCGAAGCATCATGAACGTAGGTGAACGATAGACAAGAAAAAACCCCGGAAAACCGGGGCTTTTCTGATCATCCATGGACGTTGGCGTACGTCGGACGAATGGGAAATGGTGCCCAGAAGAGGACTCGAACCTCCACGCCTTGCGGCACACGGACCTGAACCGTGCGCGTCTACCAATTCCGCCATCTGGGCAGCGGGGTCTCATGTAAGGGGCGGGCGGAACTCTGTCAATCCATTTGTCGGGTATTTATCGACCTATTCTCATTCCGTTGCGCTTGTTGCGGCAAAGACCGGCAAATAAGGGTGAAAAGACCAGCACAAACAACAAACCCGCACCGGTGTTCCGGCGCGGGTTCATGCGAATCACGGGGAAACAGCGGCCGATCAGGCGGTCAGGATTTCCTTGGATGCGACCGTCGAATCAGCGTTGAGCTTGTAGATGATCGGAACGCCCGTCGCCAGTTCCTGCGCAATGATCTCTTCGCTGGTCAGACCTTCCAGCGCCATGATGAGGGCGCGCAGCGAATTGCCGTGCGCGGCCACCAGAACCGTCTCGCCGCGCAGCACATGCGGCTGCACGTCGTGCAGGTAGTAGGGCCAGACACGGGCGCCCGTATCGCGCAGGCTCTCGCCGCCGGGCGGCGGAACGTCGTAGGAGCGGCGCCAGATATGCACCTGGTCCTCGCCCCACTTGGCGCGCGCATCGTCCTTGTTGAGGCCGGAAAGGTCGCCATAGTCGCGTTCGTTCAGCGCCTGGTCGCGGATCGTCTCGAGCGCCGGCTGGCCAACCTCGTCAAGGATGTGCTGCAGGGTCACCTGGGCGCGCGACAGAACGGATGTGTAGGCGATGTCGAAATGCAGGCCCTTCGCCTTCAGCCGCTGGCCCGCGGCCTTGGCTTCGCTGTGGCCAAGCTCGGTCAGGCCCGGATCGCGCCAGCCGGTAAACAGATTCTTCAAATTCCATTCGCTCTGGCCATGACGGACAAGGACGAGGGTTCCGGACATTGCAATACTCCTGTTGAACGGGAAAAGTCAGGTGTTGAGGCCAAGCACGTCGAGCATGGAATAGAGGCCCGGCTTGCGGCCCTTGCCCCAGAGCGCCGCCTTGACGGCGCCGCGGGCAAAAATCGTGCGGTCTTCCGCGTGGTGGGACAGGGTGATCCGCTCGCCCGGTCCGGCAAGGATGACCGAATGATCGCCAACGACGGAACCGCCGCGCAGCGAGGCAAAGCCGATCGTGCCGTCTTCGCGCGGACCGGTATGCCCGTCCCGCACGCGCACGCTGTGATCGGCCAGCGAAACATTGCGGCCTGCGACGGCCGCCTCGCCCAAAAGCAATGCCGTGCCGGACGGGGCATCGACCTTGTGCTTGTGGTGCATTTCCAGAATCTCGATGTCGAAATCATCCGCGCCCAGCGCCCTGGCGGCCTGCTTGACCAGCACGCCGAGGAGATTGACGCCGAGGCTCATATTGCCCGATTTGATCACGGCCGCATGCCGCGCCGCCGCACGGATCTTGGCATCATCATCAGGCGAACAGCCTGTTGTGCCGATCACGTGGACGATGCGCGCCTGGGCGGCGAGTTCGGCAAAGGCGACCGTCGCGGCCGGAGCGGTGAAATCAAGCACGCCTTCAACCCCGACAAAGACCGACAGCGCGTCGTCGGTGACGGGGATGCCGAGATGGCCGACCCCGGCGAGTTCGCCCGCATCGAGGCCGATATGCGGTGAACCGGGGCGCTCGATCGCACCGGCAAGCACGGCCCCGTCGATGGCCTGGATCGCGCGGATCAGCGTCTGGCCCATGCGGCCGCCGGCACCGACAACTGCAAGCTTCATTTCCGATGTCCCGCTCATTCGGCTGTTCCTGTCACTGGTGCTGGCTGCATGTCATTGTCGTCGATGATGGTCGACTCTTCCTTGCCCTGCAACTGATAGAAGCGCGCATAGATGCCGTTCGGTACCCCGAGCAGGGTTTCGTGCACGCCTTCCTCGACGATGCGGCCCGCCTCCATGACGACGATATGGTCGGCATTGACGATGGTCGACAGGCGATGGGCGATGACGATGGTCGTGCGGCCCTGCATCACGTGTTCCAGCGCCTGCTGCACGCGCTTTTCCGATTCATTATCGAGGGCCGAGGTGGCCTCGTCGAGCAGGAGAATGGACGCGTTGCGGACAAGGGCGCGGGCAATGGAAAGACGCTGGCGCTGGCCGCCGGAAAGGGTCGCGCCGTTTTCGCCGACCTCGGTGCCGTAGCTCTGCGGCTGCAGGCGGATGAATTCGTCGGCATTGGCAAGTTTTGCCGCCTCGATCACCTCTTCGTCGGTGGCATCGGGACGCCCGTAGCGGATGTTGTCGGCAATGGTGCCCTCGAACAGATAGGGCTGCTGCGAGACATAGGCGATGGACTGGCGCAGGGATTTCTTGCTGACATAGGCAATGTCCTGCCCGTCGATGAGAATGCGGCCGCTGTCGATGTCGTAGAAGCGCTGGATGAGGCCGATCAGGGTCGATTTTCCCGCCCCGGAAGCGCCGATGATGGCCGTGGTCTTGCCGGCTTCGGCGGTAAAGCTGATGCCGTGCAGCACGGGCACGTCGTTGCCGTAGCTGAAGCGCACATTGTCGAACTGGACTTCGCCTGTCGGGACGGTAATGGGCACGGCGCCGATGCTGTCCGCCTGACGCGGCTCCACATCGAGAATCTCGAAGAACATGCGCGCATTGACCAGGGATCGCTCCAGACCTACCTGAACGCGCGCCAGGCGCCGAACGGGGTCATAGGCCAATAGTACGGCGGTCATGAAACCGAACATGGCACCGGGCGGCTCCATGTTGATGACGGCGCGGTAGCCGGTGTAGATGATCATCGATCCGATGGCGATGCCGGCAATCAGCTCGGTAATCGGCGTCGTGCGCTCGGAAACGCGCGCAATCTTGTTCGCCCGCTCTTCGGCGCGGGTGATCAGGTGGCTGATCTTGTTGCGCAACTGGTCTTCCATCGTGAACGCCTTCACGATGGCGATGCCCTGTGTCGCCTCCTGCATGGCGCCGAGGAGATGCGAATTCACCTGCACCGATTCACGATGGATGCTGCGCAGCCGCTTGGCCAGATAGCGCACGGTCAAAATCACCGGCGGTCCGATCAGCAATGCAAACAGCGACAGGAGCGGATCGAGGATGACCATGGTGCTCACCAGGGCAATCAGCGTTGGAATGTCCTTGCCGACCGTCGTCACGGTGATGTCCATGAGCTCGCGAACCCCGGCAACGTTCTGGTTGATCCGCGCGGCAAGCTGGGCCGACCGCGTATCGTGATAGAAATCGAGGCCGAGCTTCATCAGGTGATCGAAAATGCGATGCTGGTAGCGCGCGATGATATTGTTGCCGATCTTCGCCATGACGACCGACTGGGTGTAAGTCGCGACACCACGGATGACGAAGGCAGCCAGAATGCCGAAGCTGATCGGGAGGATCAGATCCTCGCGCCGCTCGTAGTAGATCTTGTTGATCACGTCCTTGAAGATATAGGCCACGAACGCCGTGGTGAGTGCAACAGCCAGCATCGCGGCAAGGGCGATGGCATAGGATGATCTGTGGTCCCGAAGATTTTCGCTCAAAACACGCCCGATGACACGGCGCGCTTCGTTCGGATCGATTTTCTTCTTCTTGGTCTGATCATTCATGACGGACGGCAACTCGTTCGTATCAAGCGTTCAGGCAACGGTTTCGAGTGGTCGCGCCCTTCTTCAAGCTGACCCTATAACCTTATTGATCCGCCTTGCCTATCGGTTTTGGCCATCGTCGTGAACGGACAGGGCGGGTGTTGCCCTTCTGTCTCCGCGAAAAGTCTAATCCTTGCGCCAGCGGCGGCCCTCGGTTGCCACGCCAAAGCGGGTCGGCGTGCGTGAGAAGGCGGACAGCCCGCTGAGTGCCGCAAGCGGATGCGTGATGATATAGACCGGCGTCTCGGTCAGGATCTGGCGATGCGGTGCCTTGTCTTCGAAAGCCTCACGGAAAGACGGGTGTTTCAGCGGCTCCACGATTTTCTGGACGATGCCGCCGGCGAGATAGACACCGCCGCGCGCCATGAAGGTCAGCGCAAAGTCACCGGCAAGACGGCCGAGATAGGTGACGAACAGCGACAGGGTTTCCTTTGCCTCGGCGGATTCGCCGGAAAGGCCGGCCGCGGTGATGTCGGCAGGGCTCTGCAGCGTGGCCGGCGTTCCGGCAACCCTGCAGATCGCGCGGTAAATGTTCTGCAGGCCGCGGCCGCACAACAGCTGTTCGCCGGAAATGCGTCCCTCGATGTGTTCGATGTGCGGGAAGAGCTCGAGATCGCGCGCCGTGCGCGGGCCGATGTCCACATGGCCGCCTTCACCCGGTACGGGAACCCAGCTGTTGCGCGAGCGCACCATGCCGGCAACGCCAAGGCCGGTGCCGGGTCCGAGAACCGCACGGCTGCCATGCGGGTCTCCGGCGCCGCCGCCCAGTTTTTCCAGATGCTTGGGTTCCAGCGAGACGACGGCCAGCGCCTGCGCCTCGAAATCGTTGAGCACGGTGATGTCGGAAAGACCGAGCGTTTCCATCATCTGGCGCGGCTTGACCACCCAGGCGCAGTTGGTCAGGTCGATCTCGTCGCCTTCCACCGGCCCGGCAATGGCCAGGACCGCGGAGCGCGGCTGGATCGATGTATGGTCGAGGATGGCGTTCTGGATGGCCTCGTCGATGGTCTCGAAATCAGCCGTCTGGATGATGGGGAACTCTTTCGGTTCCGCATAGGCATCGACAAGAATGGCGAAACGCGCATTGGTGCCACCGATATCTCCAACCAGGATCGGAAATTTCATGATGCAATCGGTGTCTGCAGAAGTAACCATAAATTCCGTCCCCAATCTCAATCGTGCTGCGTCATGCTTAACCGTCAATCGGCGCGCAGCAAACCCTTCTTTTGTACAAGAACCTCGGCGGTTGCCCGGTTCAAGGCCATAGGAATGTCATAGACGATGCCGAGCCGCATCAGCGCCTTCACGTCCACGTCGTGCGGCATGGGCGACAGCGGGTCGACAAAGAAAATCAGACCATCGATCAGGCCTTCGGCAATGAGCGCACCGATCTGCTGGTCACCGCCGAGCGGGCCGCTTTTGACCCGCGTGATCTGCAGCGACGGGCAGGACTCCATGATCAGTCCGCCGGTGGTTCCGGTGGCGACGATGGTGCAGGGCGCGAGCAGGCTCTCATAGGCGCGCGCGAAAGCCACCATGTCATCCTTTTTCTGGTCATGGGCGATCAGTGCGAGGCGAAAAGGCTGCTGCATCAAGAACTGCTCTGGTCTTAGTCTTAAATCGATTGAAACCCTATACTCAATTCGCGCCCGCCTGAAAAGACCGCAGACAAAAAAGACCTGAACCGGTGCTGCCTTGCCACTATCGCCGCCCGGCCTGCATGCCGGCCGGCGGCGGTCCGGATGTCTATTTCGTCTTTATCCGCTGCTTGGGCAGGGGTACGGCCGATGGCTGGTCCGGCACGACCGCCGGGACATCGCTGCCCGCCGCGGCTTTTGCCCCGAGCCCATAGGTGACCTGATCCACCGATTGCGGTCCCGGCGCATCCAGGATCTGCGCGCAGGCCTTCGGCAGGTCCGACAGCATCATGATCTTGGGCTTGACCGGCTTCTCCGGTTCGGGTGCCCTGCGCCATGGCTCGTCGGTGAACCACCAGGCCAGCGATTTGTCACAACCGTCGGATGTGCCGATGGGCTCCTGCGGCTTGCAGTTGGGCGAGCCGGGCTGACATTTGATGCGGACATGGAAGTGATAGAAGTGTCCCCAATAGGGGCGGATCTTGGCCATCCAGCTGCGATCGCCCTGCACGGTCTCGCAGAGTTTTTTCTTGATGCCCGGATGAACGAAGATGCGCTCCACTTCGTCATAGCTCGCGGCCCGTTTCAAAAGCGCCGCATGGGCGGGCGTCCATCTGTCCGGGTCGACATAAAGCGTGTCACCCTTCAGCATGGACTTCGCTTCCACCTTTTCGCGCTGGTCGTTGGTGAAGCGGTAATTGGGCATGGGTGTGAGCCAGATATCCGCATCGAGACCGACCTGATGCGAGGCGTGGCCTGTCAGCATCGGGCCGCCGCGCGGCTGCGAGATGTCGCCGACCAGCAGACCCGGCCAGCCGTCCTTGGCGGCGGCGTCATGCGACAGCCGCTCCAGCAGGGCGATCATGCGGGGATGCCCCCAATTGCGGTTGCGCGACAGGCGCATGACCTGCCAGGTCGGGCCGTTGACCGGCAGCGCCACGCCGCCTGCAAGGCAGCCCTTGGCATAAAATCCCGTCGATTGCGCGGTGCCGAGCGTCGGCAGCCTGACCGCGCCGAAGAGCTGTTTGGCCGGACCGTCCTCGGCAAAAGCGGTCGTCGCTGCGGAAAAAGACAGGAGCGCCGTTAGTGCAAGACGCATCAGGGTTCTTGATTTCATGACCACTGTCCACCAAACGAGAGGCAATTCCCGCAAGTTTGCGGCGGGAATCCGGGCTTTATGATGGCCAGATTCGCGCGAAAGTCGCAATATGGCAACGAGGTGTGTGCCTCGACCTGATTCGAATGGAAGCCATGTCATGAAAGCAGTCGTCTTCGAGCAATTTGGCCAAGCCCCGTCAATCCGTACGGTGGCCGATCCGGTCCCGGCCTCGACGGGCGTTGTCATCAAGGTCGAAGCAACGGGACTGTGCCGCAGCGACTGGCACGGCTGGATGGGTCACGACCCCGATATCCAGTTGCCGCACGTGCCCGGCCATGAACTTGCCGGAACGGTTCAGGCTCTCGGCAGCCATGTCACCCAGTGGAAGATCGGCGACCGGGTCACCGTACCGTTTGTCGGCGGATGCGGCCATTGTTTCGAGTGCAACTCCGGCAATCATCAGGTGTGCGAACATCAGTTCCAGCCCGGCTTCACCGCCTGGGGTTCCTTTGCCGAATATGTCGCGGTGGATTTTGCCGATACCAATCTGGTCGGTCTGCCCGATACGCTGGATTTCGCCACGGCGGCGAGCCTCGGCTGCCGGTTCGTGACCTCATTCCGGGCGGTGGTCGATCAGGCCAGGGTGAAGCCCGGCGAATGGGTGGCTGTCCACGGTTGCGGCGGTGTCGGCCTGTCGGTGATCATGATCGCGACGGCCATGGGCGCCAATGTGATCGCGGTCGACCTGACCGCGGAAAAGCTTGCCTTCGCCCGTGAACTGGGCGCCGTCGCCACGGTGAACGGGTCGCAGCAGCAGGATATCGTCGGGGCCGTCAAGGAGATCACCAAGGGCGGGGCTCACGTCTCCATCGATGCGCTTGGCCATCCCTCGACCTGTTTCAATTCCATCGCCAATCTGCGCCGCCGCGGCCGCCACGTGCAGGTCGGCCTGATGCTGGGCGATCACGCCCGCGCGCCGATCCCGATGGACAAGGTCATCGCCTATGAGCTGGAAATCCTTGGCAGCCATGGCATGCAGGCCTTTCGCTACAAGGCACTGATGGACATGCTGGAGCAGGGAAAACTTGCCCCGCAAAAGCTGATCGGCAAGCGGATCTCCCTCGATGAAGCGCCGGCGGCCCTGATGGCGATGGACCGGTTCGAGGGAACCGGCATCAGTGTTGTGACGCGGTTTTAGCGCCAGCTTCCGTCGCGCCACATCATCGAAAAAGCCGTTCCATAGTCGGGATAGCGGAAGGCGAAACCCAGTTTCTTGATGCGTGCATTGGAGACGCGCTTGTTCTCGCCGTAGAAGGAGCGCGCCATGGGGGTCAGTTCCGCGGTCTCGAAATGGGTTTCGGCCGGCGGTTCGATGCCCATCAGCTCGGCGGCATAGGCGACCACATCCTGTGGCGGTGCGGGTTCGTCGTCGGTGATGTTGAACACGCCGCCCTCGTTGCGCTCGGCGAGAAAGCGCAGGGCCCTGGCGATATCGTCCACATGGATGCGGTTGAACACCTGTCCCGTCTTGTTGAGGCGGCGCGCCGTGCCATTGGCAAGATTGACGAACGCATTGCGTCCCGGCCCGTAAATGCCGCCGAGCCGCAGGATCGCCAGCGGCACCTTGTGTTCATCGGCCAGTTTCTGCCAGTCATTTTCGGCATCGACCCGTTCGACGGAGCGCGCCGACACCGGATGGCACGGCGTGGTTTCATCGACCCAGGCACCGCCATAATCGCCATAGACGCCGACGGTGGAGAGATAGCCGATCCATTGGAGTTTCGGCATGCCGGAGCGGATCGTCTCCCCGAACTGCGCATGAACGGGATCGCCGGTCTGCCCCGGCGACGTCGAAATGACGATGTGGGTCACCTGTTCCAGGGCGCCGACGATTTCCTGCGATGCATGGGTGCCCTGAAACAGGAATGGCGTGATGCCGTCCTGTTTCAGCGCTGCGAATTTGTCGTTGTCGCGTGTCGTCCCGCCGATGAAATCCGTTGTGCCGGCCATGATCCGGGCAAAAGCCCGGGCGGAATAACCGGCCCCGAAGAGAAAAATCCGCATCATTGTTTCTTTCCTGCATTGCGCCATTCGGTCAGTACGCTGGCATCGCCTTCCTGCACAGCATAGCGTATTTGCAGCGTAGCAAAATGCGCCGCATCGACAAGCTCCCCGAGCGCCCAGACGGCGGCACCGCGCACGATGGGCGCGGGATCGTCGAGATGCCGTTCGACCAGCGCAACCAGATCGGGTTGTCCGGAATTGCCGCTGGCAATGAGCACGTTGCGCAGGAAGCGGTCCCGGCCGATGCGCTTGACCGGCGAGCCGGAAAAGAGCGTGCGGAACGCGGCATCGTCAAGCGTGAGGAAGGTTGCCAGGTCCGGGGCTTTCAGATCGTCGCGCGCCTGCAGCCTGGCTTCCCGCGCCATCCCGGCAAATTTGTTCCACGGGCAGACCGCGAGGCAATCGTCGCAGCCGTAGATACGGTTGCCCATGGCCTTGCGGAATTCCGGTGCAATGGGCTCCTTGTGTTCGATGGTCAGATACGAAATGCAGCGCCGGGCGTCGAGCTGATAGGGCGCCGGAAAGGCATTGGTCGGGCAGACGTCGAGACAGGCATGACAGGTGCCGCAATGATCGGTTTCGCGTCCGTCCGGCTCGAGTTCCGCCGTGGTGAAGATGGTGCCCAGGAACAGCCAGGAACCATGGCTGCGGCTGACAAGATTGGTGTGTTTGCCCTGCCAGCCCAGACCGGCCGCCTCGGCAAGCGGCTTTTCCATCACCGGTGCCGTGTCGACGAACACCTTGACGTTTTCGCCGGCGGCCCGCGAAGCAAACCGGCTGGCGACGCCCTTCAGCTTGCCCTTGATGATATCGTGATAGTCACGGTTCTGCGCATAGACGGAGATGGCCGCCTTGTCCTTCCGGGCGAGGATGTCCAGGGGATTGCTGTCCGGGCCGTAGTTCATCGCCAGCACGATGATCGAGCGCACATCGGGCCACAGCGTCCGGGGGTCGGCGCGGCGCTCGGCGGTTTCCGCCATCCAGGCCATGCTGGCGTGGCGGCCTTTTTCCAGATAGTGGCGCAAGCGCTCTTCGGCGAGCGGAATGGCATCCGGCCGTGTAATCGCGATAAGGTCGAAGCCTGCGGCCCGCGCCTCCTCAATGATGAATTGCTTCAGCCGCTGCGGCTGCGCCTTTGGCCCTGAACGTGTCGCGGCTTTTGCATCCGCGGGCAGCATCAGAAATCCAGATCGCCGTAATGCGATGATGGCGGCAGGCCGCGCACGCGGTCGGACAGCAACGGGCGGAAGGACGGGCGCGATTTCATGCGCGTGTACCAGTCCCGGGCGGCCTTGTATTCCGACCACTTGATCTCGCCGAGATAGTCGAGGATGGAAATCGACGCGGCCGCGGCCATGTCGGCATAGCTCGGGGTTGGGCCGGCCAGCCAGTTGCGCGTCGCGGTCAGCCAGTCGATATATTTCATGTGCTGGGTGATATTGGCGCGGGCGGCCCGGATGGCGGTGGAATCCGGTGCGCCGCCGCCCTGTTCGGCGGTCATATGCAGCTTGAAAATGCGCTCGCGCGCCATATGCCGCGTCACTTCGTTTTCGAACTTGATCAGGAACCAGTCGACGAGACGGCGCACTTCGGCGCGGTTGAGCGAATCCTCGGGAAACAGGCGGCGGCTGCGCTTCAGGGCGCCGCGCGTCTCATCGATATATTCGGAAATCACCGTGGCGCCGGCAACGGGAACATCGCCTTCCGCCAGCAGCACAGGCAGCGTCCCGGCGGGATTGAGCGCCAGAAACTCCTTGCGTCTCGACCAGCTGTTTTCCTCGATCAGCTCAACTTCAATATCGTATTCGTTGAGGATAAGCCGGGCATAGCGCGAACCGGTGGACATCGGATGATGGAAAAGCGTCAACATGGCAGGTGTTTCATAAATCTTTCGAACTGGCATTTTATCGGGGGGCAGCGTATTGCTCGGCCGCCCTTGAGTCTATGCGAACCTATAGGCGCAACTGCGGCGTGAGACAAGCAAACAGCATGTGATCATCCTGACCGGGATCACCATCGGAAGTCATAATCATGGAATCGCAGACAATTGTCGAAGCCCTTTTTCTCGGATTGCTGGAAGGGTTAACAGAGTTTATACCGGTCTCCTCCACAGGGCATCTGCTGCTGGCCGGACGCTTCCTCGGCTTTGAATCAAACGGCAAGACATTCGAGGTTCTGATCCAGCTTGGCGCGATCCTGGCCATTCTCACTGTCTATTTCGGCCGCCTGCTGAAAATTGCCCGGGACCTTCCCGGCGATGCGGGCACCCGGCGTTTCGTCGCCGGCATTCTCGTCGCGTTCCTGCCGGCCGTCGTCATCGGCGTGCTGGCGCATGGGTTCATCAAGGCGGTGCTGTTTGAATCGCCGATGCTGATCTGCATCATGCTGATTGTCGGCGGAATCATTCTGCTCTGGGTGGACCGGCTGGACCTGAAGCCGCGCCACACCAATGTGATGGACTATCCGTTGTCGCTGTGCCTGAAGATCGGTTTCATCCAGTGTCTCGCCATGATCCCCGGAACATCGCGTTCCGGCTCGACCATCGTCGGTGCGCTCCTGCTCGGCGCAGACAAGCGCTCGGCGGCCGAGTTCTCGTTCTTTCTGGCGATGCCGACCATGGCGGGCGCCTTTGCCTATGATCTCTTCAAGAACCGCGATGTGCTGACGCTCAACGATGCATCGCTGATCGCCATCGGCTTTGTCGCAGCCTTCATATCGGGCGTCTTCGTCGTGCGGTATCTTCTGGACTATGTCTCGCGGCACGGTTTTGCATTGTTTGCCTACTGGCGGGTGATCGTCGGTACGGTCGGCCTGATCGCGCTCATCCTGGCGAAGTAGGAAGACAAAAAACCCCGGTCGAAGCCGGGGTTTTGTTTGGAACTGTACCGCCGGTATCAGGCGGGTTTCTGGCTCGAATACTGCCCCTGAGCACGGAAGCGCCAGAGATAGGACGGCAGGATCGTATCGATTGTCTGCGGCTGGATGCCGAGGCCTTCCAGCGTGCGATTTTCCTTCTTTGCCGCTTCGGACACAACGGAGTCCTTGTGCAGCAGCACCACCTGATCCTTGGTCAGAAGCGGTTTCGGCAGAAGGCCGAGAACAGAGCCCTGAAGCTTGGCAACCCACCATGGAATGGAGACCAGGATGCGCTTGCGTCCGATGATGCGCAGGGTTTCCTGCAGGCACTGGCGGAATGTCAGCACTTCGGCACCGCCGAGTTCATACACCTGTCCGGCATTGAGCGCGCCATCGACGGAGCGGGCAAACACCTCCGCGAGATCGCCGACATAAACCGGCTGGAACCGGGTCTTGCCGCCGCCGATCAGCGGCAGGAAGGGCGAGATGCGGGCCATGCCGGCAAAGCGGTTGAAGAAATCATCTTCCGGTCCGAACACGATGGACGGGCGGATGATCACCGCATCGGGCAATGTCTCGCGCACGGCCGCTTCGGCGCGGCCCTTGGTGCTGGCATAAAGCGAGGACGAGTGCGCATCGGCACCGAGCGCGGACATGTGGGTCAGCGGAACGCCGGCAGCGCGCGCAGCCTCGGCCACGGCGCGGGCGCCGAACTCATGCACGGTGCTGAAGCGCTGGGCACCGCTTTCATAGGCAATCCCGACGAGATTGATGACGTGATCGGACCCGGCAACGGCACGGTCGATCGACCAGCGGTAACGCAGATTGGCCTGAACGGCCTGGATCTGGCCGACACCGCCGAGGGGTTGCAGATGGAAAGCAAGGTCGGGCCGGCGCACGGCGACGCGAACACGATAGCCGCGCTTGGTCAGGGCCCGCACGACGTGACGACCGACAAAACCCGAACCCCCGAAAATCGTGACAAGTTTTGGCTTCGTGATTGTCATCTGGCACTCCTATGGAAATCGTCCAATATTCCCCTGCTGTTTAAAGCCTTTTGCCGCGAAGGCAAAGGGTGGATCGACAGCAGGTCTCGCGGCGCGTTGCCGCGCTTGGCCGGAAGGGATTGTGCCGGGCGCCGGTTACCAGCCGCAGGCAGCGGAATAATCCGCAAGCACGCGGTCGACGGCGGCAATCAGGATGGCTTCCGGATTGCTGCGGTCCGCGGGATGAACGGCAAGATCGGGCAAAAACTGCCGCAGCAGGGTTTCGGGAATGTCACGCCCGGCCAGAGCAGCCATGAGCGTGTTGACGGCCTGCATGGCTTCCGGCTCGGTCCAGTAATAGCGGATGCGGTCGCTGTAGCTGTAGTGACGCTGAACATGCAGGGCATCGTCCGCTCTGTGGTAATGCGACGCCCAATGCCCCGGCTTTTCCAGCATGAGGCGTTCCATGGCGCGGGCGAGCGGGCGTTCGCCGTAAGCCTTGTCCAGTTCCGACGCGATCAGGTCGAGCCCGTAGAGTGCTTCGCGCAGGGCAAAGGTCAGGCCCGGGCCGACTTTGAGAATCGGAAACCCGTCGCGCACGAGCGCCGAAAGCGACTGCACGGTCTGGTAGTCGGTGGAATGGGCTTCGAACACGAATTGCGGTTCATGCGCCAGCAGTTTCGTCAGCGCCACGGCCTGATCCGGCCGGTATTCGACGACATTCTCATTGCCGAACTCGACGCCGGGCTGCACGACAATACCGATGACGCGGTCAAAGGCAGCCTGAAGTCCTTCGCTGGCAAAGCGCGCTCGGTGCACGGCAATAGTGTGGCGTGCCGCATCCGGGCTGGTGGGCGTGACCTCGGTCAGTTCATGGTCCGCGCCGCCCGGAACCGGTACTTCCGTGCCGATGATGTAATTGGGCAGAGCAAAGCCGCTTGCCGCCGCCGCCTGTTCGGCGGCCTTGGCGAGCCGCGCGGCGCGCTGGGCCGTCACCTCGTCATCGAGCGCCGGCGGCTCCCCGGCGCAGCCCATGCTGGCGTCCAGATGGATCTTGGTGAAGCCGGCCTGGATATAGTCGATGACCATGGCTTCCGCCTTCGCCATGGCCTCTTCCGCCGGCAGCTTGCGCCATGGATTGGGGCCGAGATGATCACCGCCGAAGATGAGATTGTTGCGGTCAAAGCCTTCTTCGCGGGCAATCGCTTCGACGAAGACGACGAAATCGACCGGCGTCATGCCGGTATAGCCGCCATATTGGTTGACCTGGTTGCACGTTGCCTCGATGAGAACGATCTGTCCGTGCTTTTTGCCGCGCCGCAGGGCCGCCCTGATGACAAGGGGATGGGCGGAGCAGACGGATGTGATACCGGCATTGTCACCATTGCGGTGCGCCGTGGCCAACTGGGCGAGGGACTTGAACATCTTACTTCCTTGGTGTCGCAGCGATGAACTGGTCGAGTTCCGGGAAGGTCGATGTGCCTTCCATGGGGCCGCGGCGGGTCACGTTGCGGGCGCCGGCGGCATTGGCAAAATCGAGTGCCTGCGCCGCTGCATGGCCGAGACGGCGGCAGGTGAGATAGGTGGCGCCGAAGCAGTCGCCGGCGCCGGTCGGGTCGATTTCATCAACGAGGAATGCCGGGCGGCTGACACTGCCCGCCTTGGTGTACAGCGCCGAGCCATGCTGGCCGCGCTTCACCACGATTTCCGCAATGCCGGAGGCGAGGAGCTCTTTGATCGCTTCGTCGTCGGTGGCCGCCGGGCAGGCCACGAAAAGCTCGTCGCCTGATGGCAGGAGCAGGTCGCTCGCCGCCACGAGGACTTTGAACTGGCGTCCGGTCTCTGCACCGGCGGCCAGTTCCTTGCGCATGTTGGGGTCGAGCGAGAGCGTGCCGCCGCGCTGCTTGATCTCCCGGAGGGCATAGTCGATGATCGGCCAAACCGCCGGGATCGACAGGGCGGATCCCATGACATGCAAATGACCGGCGCGCGCAATCAGGGCTCTGGCGCTGTCGTTCAGGTCGATGTTGCCTGCGGCGCTGCGGGCGATATTGTAGACGAAATCGCGCGTGCCATCATCGGCATAGCGGACAAACGCACTGCCCGTGGGATAATCGGGGCTGACGGCGATAGCCGAGACATCGGCACCGTCCCGGCGCAGCCGTTCGACGTTCAGGCGCCCGAAATCGTCACTGCCGACTGTGGCAATGATACCGGCCTGTCCGCCGAGTTTGGCCACCTGGTCGATAAAGATAGCCGGCGCACCACTTGGAAAAGGTCCGATCAGCGACTGGGCGTCGAGGAATCCCTTGCCGATCGTCGTGGCCATGATCTCGACGAGGATTTCGCCAACGGTAATGGTCGGGCCAAGGCTCTCCGGGGCCAGGGAGGAAGGGGTCACGTCAACCGTCATGTCGCTGTCTGCCTGTTGTCTCGCGCTTGAATCGTCAATACGCTCGGCACAAACAGATAAGCTCTATTATTTCCGTGTCAACAAATAAATCTTTACGCGCGACAAGTTTTGCATCAGGCTGACATGCGCAGCATGATCTCGGCGTTCAGCAATATCCGTTCATTGGCAGGCAGTTCGAATTTCGAGTCCTGATGCTCGCCGAGCTTGTGGAACAACAGCGCCGCCGCCAGCCTGCCGATCTCGTTGTAGTTCTGGGCGACCGTCGTCAGGGGTGGGCACATGTAGCGCGACAGGGGCTGATCGTCATGGCCGGCAACACGCAGGTCGCAGTCCTCGCCGCGCCCGACCTTCACGCCGGCCTGGAAGGCGGCGGCAATCACGCCGAAAGCCACACGGTCATTGGCGCAGAGCACGGTTCTGGTGGGAAAGCCGCCATCGCGCAGGATCTGGGTCGTGGCATCGAACGCGGATTTCTCGAAATCCCAGTCGGCGGCCTGCTCCACTTCGATAACGCGCGGCTCAAGCTTCAGGCTGTCCATCGCCTCGCAATAGGCCTCGCGCCGTTCAAATGCGTTGCTGTTGACCGGCGGCATGCCGAAATAGCAGGGCGCATCGCCGGAACGGGTGAGATAATCGACAATAAGCTGGAAGCTCTGCCGGTTGTTGGTGCCGACGAAGGGCGAAACCGTATCCAGGGGTGAGTCCACATAGATCATGGGGATGGACTCGCCCAGTTTCAGCAGTTTTTCCTGGTGCGACTGTACGCCGAGCGGCGCGATGATCGACCCGGCGACATTCATCGACTTGAAGGTTTCGATGGCGCGCTCTTCCAGTTCCGGCTTGCCGTCGGAACTGAGAACGAAGGCGAGATAACCCGCCTGTTCGGCGATGCCTTCGATTCGGCGGGTCAGGGCCGTGTAGAACGGATCTGTTGAATTCGGGATGATGATGCCGAGAATATTGGTGCGGCGGCGATTGAGATTGACCGCGAAAATATTCGGGCGGAAGCCGGACTGCTTGACCGCGGCCTCGATGATGTCGCGGGTCTTCTTGCGCACGGAGCTGGGGTCGTTGAAGTATTTCGACACGGTGGGCCGCGACAGGCCGACAAACGCGGAAAAGTCTTCCATTGTTCTGATCGTCTTTTTCACCGCGTGCATTCCCTTTTCACGACCGATTCGCCTGTTTTAGGAGACATCGCCGTGCTTGTGAAGAAAATGTCGTGAGACAATTTCATCGGTCTTTCCGTTTGCGTGCCTGGCACCCGCAACCCGCGAGGCCAATCAAAAATTTACAGAGCCGATCACATGCGTCAAGTTTTTGATTGAACCACAACAATTCTGGATCATGTCAAACTTTCGCTCCTGTAACGTCCGGTACCCGGCAATGTTCCCTGCCGGCGATCGTGGAAGCACGCCGGCCATGGCGAAGGTCGCTGCTTCGGCAGAAATGCGCCCTGCAGATTCTTGTATACAGACCTGCGAATATTTTGGTATGACTTATTTTAAGTTTACGTGCGTAAAGTTCGTAGGCTTAACCTTGGAGGAGGAGAGAATGAGCGTTACCTTGAGGAGGGCAACGCACCTGCTGCTCATGACCGCCGCCACCGGCGCTCTTGCCAGCACTGCGTCTGCAGAAGAATTGACCATCGCGACCGTCAACAATGCCGATATGATCGTGATGCAGAAATTGTCGCCCGAATGGGAGAAGGCGACCGGCAACAAGCTCAACTGGGTGGTCCTGGAAGAAAACGTGCTGCGTCAGCGTGTGACCACCGATATTGCCACCAAAAGCGGCCAGTTCGATATCCTGACCATCGGCGGCTATGAGGAGCCGATCTGGGGCAAGTCCGGATGGCTGGCATCGGTGGATGACCTCGGCGACGATTATGATTATGCCGATCTGCTCGATCCGATCAAAAAGGGCCTCACCGTCGACGGCAAGCTCTATGCGGTCCCGTTCTATACGGAAAGCTCGTTCACGCTCTACCGCAAGGATCTCTTCGATGCGGCGGGCCTGACCATGCCGGATCAGCCCACCTATGACCAGATCAAGCAGTTTGCCGCCAAGCTGACCGACACGTCGAAAGAGCAATATGGCATCTGCTTGCGCGGCAAGGCCGGGTGGGGCGAGAACATGGCGTTCCTCGGAACTATGATCAACACCTATGGCGGGCGCTGGTTCGACATGGACTGGAAACCGCAGATCAACTCGGCGCCGTGGAAAGAAGCCATTGCGACCTATGTCGACCTGATGAAGAAGTACGGCCCGCCCGGTGCGACCTCGAACGGCTTCAATGAAAACCAGGCGCTGTTTGCCACAGGCCACTGCGCCATGTGGATCGATGCGACATCGGCGGCCGGCCGTGTTTTCGATCCCAAGCAAAGCAAGGTGGCGGACAAGGTGGCGTTCACGCGGGCACCCGTTCAGGTGACACCCAATGGCGCCGGCTGGTCCTGGGCCTGGACCCTGGCCATTCCCGCCACGTCGAAGAAAGTCGACGCGGCGAAATCCTTCCTGAAATGGGCGACGTCGAAGGAGTACGTCAAGCGGGTTGCCGCCAGTGAAGGCTGGGTTGCGGTTCCGCCGGGAACACGCAAATCCACCTATGACAATCCGGACTATCAGAAGGCCGCGCCGTTCGCCGCAACGGTTCTGAAATCGATCATGGCGGCCGACCCGACAAAGCCGACGAAAGATCCTGTGCCCTATACCGGCGTGCAGTTCGTGGCCATTCCCGAATTCCAGGCGTTCGGTACGACGGTCGGCCAGCTGATATCGTCGGCACTGGCGGGCACGCAAACCGTCGACCAGGCGCTGGATTCCGGGCAGCGGCAGGTCGAGCAGATCATGACCCGCGCCGGCTACATCAAATAGCCTCCCGCCGTGGCCCGCATGGGATGTGCGGGCCACGGCACACTGCAAGCCAGCGCTCCCTGCAACAGGATGGATTTGCCATGAAAGCCATTCAATTCACTGGCCTCGGCATTGCCGGTCTGGCCGATCTTGATGAACCGGAACTTGCGCCCGGCCATGCGCTGGTCCGGGTGATGGCATCCGGTCTGTGCCATACGGATATCGACGTGCTGCATGGGCGATACGGCAACGGCGCCTTTCCGCTTGTTCCCGGCCACGAATATGCCGGTATCGTCGAGATGGTCGCGGACGATGTCACGGATGTGCGTCCCGGCGACCGTGTGGCCATCGATCCCAACATTCCCTGCGGCACCTGCCGGTCCTGCCGCAAGGGATTGACCAACCTGTGCGACCGTCTTGAAGCCTATGGCGTCTCGCGCAACGGCGGCTTCGCGCAGTACAGTACGGTCAACACCGCGCACCTGCATGGCATCGGCCATCTGCCTTTTCACATTGCAGCGCTTGCCGAACCGCTGGCCTGCGTGCTCAACGGGCTCGGCAATGCCCATGCCGTACGTGCCAAAAACGCCCTTGTCTTCGGCGCGGGCCCGATCGGCTTGCTGATGGCCCTGTCGCTGCAAGCGGAGGGCGTCGAGGATGTCAGCGTTGCCGACATCAATGAGGATCGGTTGAGCTTTGCCCAATTGCTCGGCCTCAAGCCGATAGTATCCGGCTCGGCTGCGCTTGGGAAACAGGCGAAGGCGTTTGATTTTGTCGCCGATGCGACGGGTATCGCCAGGGTGGTGGAAGAGATGATCGCCTACACGGCCGATGGCGGAACGGCGCTGGTTTTCGGGGTCAGCGCGCCGGACGCACGCATTCAGATCGCCCCGTTCGAAATGTTCCGCCGCCAGATCAGTCTCGTCGGCTCCCATTCGCTCAACCGCAATATTCCCGATGCCTTGGCCATATTGCAGCGCGACAACGGAACCATGGCAAGGCTTGTCTCCCATCGCCTGCCGCTGGATGACATTCTTCCCTATCTCGCGAAAGGCGCAGCAACGCCGCAGACCATGAAAGTACAATTCTCGGCCGAATAAATCTTCCCGAGGTTTGCTTCGGGTTAAGACTTGGATAGCATGCCCCCGGACCGGTCAGAATCGGTCAATTGCGGGGGAGCATACAATGGATGGCAATATTCCGAGCCCGGAAGTCTTTACCCATGTGCGTGTGATCATCGGTATCATTCTGGGTCTGAGTATTTCCCGGCTGCTCACCGGTGTCGCCCGCATCATTCAGCATCCGTTGCGCAAGAATATTTATCCCATTCATCTTGGCTGGGTATTCTTCACCTTTCTGACCGTGGTGCATTTCTGGTGGTTTGAATTTTACCTGCACCAGACCTTGGTGTGGAAGTTCGAGGCCTACCTCTTCGTCATTTTTTACGCCAGCCTGCACTTTCTGGCCTGCGGTATGCTTTTTCCCGACAGCATGGACGGGTATTCCGGCTACGAAAACTACTTCATGTCGCGGCGTGCCTGGTTCTTCGGCCTGTTGATGGCGATCTTCCTGGTCGATTTCGCCGACACGGCGATGAAGGGCCGGGAGCATTTTCATTCGCTTGGGCCTGTCTATCCCCTGCGCAATCTTTTCCTGATCAGTGTCTGTGGTGCCGCTGCCTATCTGCGCGAGCAGAGGATGCAGTGGCTGTTCCTCAGTCTGGCGCTTGTCTGTCAGCTCGTCTTCATCCTGATCCAGTTCGACACGATCTGAAAACGGCAAAGAAAAACCCGCCGGTCCTGGGACCAGCGGGTTTCGTTTCAGTCAGAACGTCAGGAGAAGCTTAGTTCTTTTCCTGCTTCTTCAGAGCGGCACCGAGGATGTCGCCCAGCGAAGCGCCGGAGTCGGACGAACCGTACTGTGCAACGGCTTCCTTCTCTTCAGCGATTTCCAGCGCCTTGATGGAGACCTGCAGCTTGCGGGTCTTCTTGTCGAAGGCGATGACGCGGGCGTCGACCTTCTGGCCAACCGTGAAGCGTTCCGGACGCTGTTCGTCACGATCGCGGGACAGATCCGCACGACGGATGAACGAGTCGAGATCGTGGTCAACCAGACGGACTTCGAGGCCGCCATCGGTGATCCCCGTGACTTCAACGGTTACAACGGCGTTCTTGCGCAGTTCACCCGAGGTTGCTGCTTCACCGACCTTGTCGCCTGTGAGCTGCTTGATGCCGAGCGAGATGCGTTCCTTCTCGACGTCAACATCGAGAACCTGCGCCTTGACGACGTCACCCTTGTTGTACTCTTCGATGACCTGTTCGCCCGGACGGTTCCAGTCGAGGTCGGAGAGGTGAACCATGCCGTCCACATCGCCATCGAGGCCAATGAACAGGCCGAATTCGGTCTTGTTCTTGACTTCGCCTTCGACGATCGTGCCGACAGGGAACTTGTCTGCGAAGGTCGTCCATGGGTTGTCGAGGGTCTGCTTGAGGCCCAGCGAGATGCGGCGCTTGACCGGATCCACTTCGAGAACAACGACTTCGACTTCCTGCGTGGTCGAGAGCAGCTTGCCCGGATGCACGTTCTTCTTTGTCCAGGACATTTCGGAAACGTGGATAAGGCCTTCGATGCCTGGCTCGATTTCGACGAATGCACCGTAGTCGGTGATGTTCGTAACCGTACCGGTGATCTTTTTGCCGATCGGGTACTTTGCACCGATACCATCCCAAGGATCGCTTTCGAGCTGCTTCATGCCGAGCGAAATACGATGTGTTTCCTGGTTGATGCGGATGATCTGAACCTTGACCGTCTGGCCGATATTCAGGATTTCCGACGGATGGTTGACGCGGCGCCATGCCATGTCGGTCACGTGCAGCAGACCATCGATACCGCCGAGGTCAACGAACGCACCATAGTCGGTGATGTTCTTGACGACGCCTTCAACGACCTGACCTTCTTCAAGGTTCTGGACGATTTCAGAGCGCTGTTCAGCACGGCTCTCTTCAAGAACGGTACGACGCGAAACAACGATGTTGCCGCGACGCTTGTCCATCTTGAGGATTTCGAAGGGCTGCGGGTTGTGCATCAGCGGGGTAACGTCGCGGATCGGACGGATGTCGACCTGCGAACGCGGCAGGAAGGCGACGGCGCCGTCGAGATCGACGGTGAAACCACCCTTGACCTGATTGAAGATGACACCATCGACGCGCTCGCCGCGGTTGAACTTCTCTTCAAGACGGACCCAGCTCTCTTCGCGGCGTGCTTTTTCACGCGACAGAACAGCTTCGCCGAGGGCATTTTCGATACGCTCGACGTAGACTTCAACGATATCGCCCGGCTTCAGCGAGCCGTCTTTGGCTTTCGCGCCGAATTCCTTGAGCGGTACGCGGCCTTCAACCTTGAGGCCAGCGTCAATGATCGCCATGTCTTTTTCGATGGCGACGATACGGCCCTTGACGACATAACCTTCAGCAAGGTCATTGGTGGCAAAGGACTCGGCGAGAAGAGCTTCGAAATCTTCGCGCGTTGGATTGGCTTGAGACATAAATACTCCTGGTGTGTCCGGACATCGTCATCGGACACAGCACCGGTGGTTCGTGTTGCGGTTCATCTGCGGGCCAATCCGCCCTATGCGGGCAATCCGGTGCATGGACTGGTAGCAGATGCTGGCTTAATGCCTGTTTCCCACCAAAGCCTGATCAATCAGTTTTTTGGCAGCAAGAAACGCGGTCTCTATATCCATTTCCGTCGTATCTAGCAAGTGCGCGTCGGCAGCGGGCTTCAATGGCGAGTCCGTGCGGCCCATATCGCGGGCGTCGCGGCGGGTAAGATCGGCCAGAATCTCCTCATACTGGACAGCCGCGCCCGAGGATTTGATTTCGTCAAACCGCCGCTTCGCCCGTGCTTGCGGGGAGGCGGTGATGTAAAGTTTGACCGGCGCGTCCGGGCAGACCACCGTTCCGATGTCGCGCCCGTCGAGTACGGTGCCGGGGGAGCGCTGGGCAAACGCCTGCTGGGCGGCAACCAGCGCCCGCCGGACCGCGGGCATGACGGCAACCTTGGAAGCCGCTTCGCCCACATCATGCGTGGACAGGGCTGCCCGGTCGAGTTTCGACAGATCGATGCCGCGTGCCGCCTTTTCCGCCAGAAATTCGTCGTCGAGCGCCATGTTCTGGTCGAGCAGCGCCTTGGCAACCGCGCGGTATGTCAGCCCGGTATCAAGATGATGATAGCCGTAATAATCGGCGATCCGCCGGGCCAGCGTGCCTTTGCCCGATGCAGCCGGTCCGTCGATGGCGATGGTGAAAGACGGCGCCGGCGCGTGGATATCGTCCTTTTCATCGCGGTCAAACAGCCAGTTGCCAAGGGCAAACAGCAGATAAGCCGCGGCAAGGACGAGCGTGATCAGCGGCGTGATGCCGATCGTGACGAACGCGAACCCGCCGACCGTGGTCGCCAGTGCGGAAAGCCATGCCGGCAGATAGGCGGACATGTTCTGCAGCAGCGCATCGATGGCGAATATCAGGGCAAACTGGAAGACGAACAGCCAGAACAGCAGGGCGAAGAGCCCGAAGCGGATTTTCAGCGCAAACCGTTCAATGGCGTAGGCAACGCCAACAATGACCAGGGAGGTGAGCAGGAAAAACATCAGGCACTCCCTGCCTGCAGGGGAGCCGTTGTCAACGCAGTCTGCAAATGGACAGCAGGTTCGATCATCGCTCTCTGTTTCTTGCCTTTGCGCCCATGAGGAAGCCTATGCCATAACCGACGATTGATCCGAACGCGGGCGGCAGAAGCAGAAACTGATAGGGCATCCAATCGCTTGTTCCAGCAGTCTCAGGCACGGAAACATCCGGCCGGGAACCATCGGAGACATTCCACGCATAGAGGAAGATCAGAAGCAAAGGAAGAACGACCCGCATGATCGAACTCAAAATGCCGGGCCATGGCTGCGATGATCCACTGGAAATTGTGCCGCGATAGGCGCTTCGTCCCGCCCAGACGACGAACGGAACGCTCGACATCATATAAAGGGCGTAAACCGTCAGGGCGGAAAAAAGCGCGCTCATCGGTATCAGGCTGGTGTTTCCTGCACGGAAATCTCGGCACCCATGCCGCTCATCATGTCCATGAATTCCGGAAAGCTTGTGGCAATCATGGTGGAGTCATCGACGGTAACGGGTTTTTCCGCGACGAGGCCCATGACGAGGAAGCTCATGGCAATGCGATGATCGAGATGGGTCTCGACCGTGCCGCCGCCGAGGTTCTTGCCATCCGGGCGGCCGCGCACGCTCAGGGTTTCCGGGCCTTCCGTGCAATCGACGCCGTTGGCCTTGAGGCCGTTGGCAACGGCCGACAGGCGATCCGATTCCTTGACCCGCAATTCCTCGAGGCCGTTCATCACGGTCTCGCCGGTGGCAAAGGCCGCCGCGACGGCGAGCACGGGATATTCATCAATCATCGAGGGCGCCCGGTCAGCCGGGACGATCACGCCTTTCAGCTCGGAGGCGCACACGCGCAGGTCCGCGACATCCTCGCCGCCGGCAAGGCGGGCATTGAGGATCTCAATGCTGGCGCCCATGTCCTGCAAGGTCAGAATGAGGCCTGTACGGGTCGGGTTCATCAGCACATTGCGGATGGTGATATCGGAACCGGGCACGAGCAGTGCCGCCACCAGCGGAAACGCCGTCGACGACGGATCGCCGGGCACGTCGATGATCTGGCCGGTGAGCTTGCCCTGGCCCTCGATGCGGATGTGCCGGACATTGTCCTTGTCGGTTTCGACGGAAAGATTGGCGCCAAACCCCTGCAGCATCTTTTCCGTATGGTCGCGCGTCATGACCGGTTCGATGACCGTCGTTATGCCCGGTGTGTTGAGGCCCGCCAGCAACACGGCTGATTTGACCTGTGCCGAAGCCATCGGAACCCGGTAGGTGATGGGGGCGGCAACCTTGGGGCCGCGCAGTGTCAGCGGCATGCGGTCGCCGTCTGATGCGGTCACCTGAACGCCCATTTCCCGCAGGGGATTGAGCACGCGGCCCATGGGGCGCTTGGACAGGGAGGCATCGCCAATGAAGGTGGTTTCCATCGCGTAGACGCCGACAAGCCCCATGGTCAGGCGGGCACCCGTGCCGGCATTGCCGAAATCGAGCGGCGCTTCCGGCTGCAGCAGGCAGCCATTGCCGGTGCCCTGAATGATCCACACATCGCCTTCCCGCGCGATTTTCGCACCCATGGCCTGCATGGCCCGGCCGGTGTTGATCACGTCCTCGCCTTCCAGCAGCCCGGTGATGCGGGTCTCGCCCGAGGCAAGGCCGCCAAACATGAAGGAGCGATGCGATATCGATTTGTCTCCGGGAATCCGGATATCTCCGGACAGGGCCTTGGAACGGCGGGCGGTGGCGGGCTTGGGCAATGCGGAATGGGACATGAGTACGATCAATCACAAGGAAAATTGGTGTTTCATCTCGAGCCTGTAGGCGTCGGCGTTCCTAACACAGCTTGTTCGTCCGGTCATCTCGCAAATGCATAGTTCGGCCGAACGGCAATCTCGCGTCGTTTTGGCTTTGACAAATGCGCTGAATTGCGTTTATGGGACCAGAAATCCATTTGATGAGCGCTGGCATAAACGGTTGGACGATGGCATACCGGATGCAGGCGCAGCCAGAAGACGAGGCATAACGTGGTAAATCCAAAACTTGGTACCAAGCGAGTCGACCCTGAAACAGGTCAGAAATTCTACGATCTGAACCGCGATCCGATCGTCTCCCCTTATACGGGCAAGAGCTATCCGCTCAGCTATTTTGATTCGACTGTTCCTTCCGCGCGTGAGGAAGAGGAAGAGGTCGAGACCGAAGAACTCGATGTCGTTCTGGAAAAGCCGGAATTCGTTTCGCTTGAAGAAGCCGATGGCGATGTCGATGGCGACGTGCCGGATCTGGGCGATGACGTCGATGTGGATGTCGACGATGCCGATGATGACGACACGTTCCTTGCCGAAGACGAGGAAGACGAAGATGACGACGTTACCGATATCCTCGGCGGCGGCATCGGCGAAGACGACGAAAACTGATTTTGAACAAGGTCTTTCGCTCTTCCGAAAAATAACGGAAATATCCGGCGAATAGACCTTGATCTTCTCTGCGGCGGGCGATATGTACCCGCCTCGGAACGGTTCCCAACCGTTCGACTGTCCAGCCGGATTTATCCGGCTTAGCCGAAACCGGCTAATGGAATGGGGCCATAGCTCAGCTGGGAGAGCGCTTGCATGGCATGCAAGAGGTCAGCGGTTCGATCCCGCTTGGCTCCACCAAATCTTCAGTGATTTCAGAATTTTGTCCGCGGCACATGGTTGCCGCTTCAGCGCAGCCGCGAGCGCGCAGTCGGCTGCAGGCGTGTCACCAGTGGCTTGCCGGTGAGATAGGCTGCGAGCCGTGTCTGCTCCGACAGCCATGCCGCGTCGTTCTCCAGAGCTGCCCTATAGGTTTTGTGTGCGGACTCATCGTCAAACCGGGAAAAGACCGCCAGCACATTTTCATTTTGCCGCACGGGGAGCCGGGTGAACGTGTTCTCGCCGTGCTCGGATGTGAAGACGGCAACCGGATTGTCGCCCCGTCCTTGCAGGAGCGGCGCGACGGACGTGCTGTAATAGCTTTGGAAGCCCTGGTCCGCAGGCCGCTTGAGTTGATAGGTGACCACTTGAAACACCGCCGGTGACGCGGCTTCCGTCGGGGACGCCGGCCGGGCGGCGGGAAGGGCAAACCCGCTGGATGATTCGGCGGGGTGAAGCAACAGTACATTGTCGGAATCGATCATGGTGCCGTTTGCCCTGTCGCGATGCGCGCGCCAGACCGGGCCGTCATAGAACGCGGTCAACGCCCCCTGCCGGGTTGCCATATCTTCAAAACCACGCAGCCAGACAAAGGCGTCGGGATCATCCGGATCGCGGAACTGGCCGATGACGGTCATGCCGCA
Source organism: Phyllobacterium sp. T2-21 (assembly GCF_055378485.1). NCBI lineage: Bacteria > Pseudomonadati > Pseudomonadota > Alphaproteobacteria > Hyphomicrobiales > Phyllobacteriaceae > Phyllobacterium > Phyllobacterium sp. T2-21. Next base: position 617,897 of record NZ_AP027912.1, read on the forward strand.
GGCTTCCTGGCTTTCCAGAAAATGGGTGTCGAACAGGTCGATGAGGTCGTCACGGCGGCCGGGATGAAGCGTATAGCGCCTGAGTTCGACGATGGAACTGAAATGCCTCCCCGCCGCCGCGGTCCGCTGAACAGCCTTTGATTGCATCAATTCGGGCATCTCGTTCAATCCTTCCCATAAAACAGACCGGTCATCCTGTTTTTAATAAAACCGGTTGTCCTGTTTTTGTCAACTTGTTAGTCTGCGGCGGCATGAAGGGGCTGACATGGCACAGGATTCGATCGGAAAGCCGAAGAGGGTCAATGATCCGCAGGGAATGCGTTCACGCATCCTCGATGTGGCGGCGGACCTTTTCCAAAGGCGCGGCTATCATTCGACCAGCGTTCAGGATGTCGTTCAGGCGGCCGGGGCGACGGGCGGCGCCCTGCATCATCATTTCCCCACCAAGAAGGCCCTGGGGCTTGCCGTCATAGAAGAACGGGTGGCGCGCGAGGTCAACGCAACCGCGATCGAGCCGGTGCTGCGGGCAGACCGGCCGAAGACCGGCGTCCTGGCGTTTTTTTCCGCGGTGGCCGGCGAACTGGAGCGCAATCAGGCGGTGACGGGATGCCCGCTCAACAATCTCGCCATGGAGCTTTCGCTGGCTGATCCTGATTTCCGCCATGCGTCCAACGCCATCTTTGAGCGTTGGATCGGGGTGCTTGCACAGAGATTCCAGGATGACGATCCGGCACTCGCACCCCGGCAGGCCGGGGCGCTGGCCACACTGGTGATCGCCGCCTATTCCGGCGCCATGGCGATGGCCAAGGCCAGCCAGAGCGCGCTGCCGCTGCGCGATTGCGCGGTGCAGCTGGAAAAGCTTTTGCCCTAGGGTCCAGACCCTGGGCTGCTGGTCAGGCCTGCCGCGAGAAAACCACCGCCGTGAACAAGAGCACGCCGGCGAACACGATCATCGAGCCGATGCCGACCAGCGGTTCCATCGCGGCATTGCCAAGCGACAGGAAATACAGCGGCGGTATCATCACAACGACACCCACGGTGTAGACGATGAACTGAAGCATTGGCAGGCGTCCGGCGGCCTTTGCCGGGTTGAGCGCGTAGTAGGTGCCGAATATCGCGCTGCTGACCCAACCGAGAAGATTGAGATGGGCGTGGGCGGGAAAGGCGCTGTGATCGCCCGATAACCCCATTTGCAGCCCCATGATGATACCCAGTAGAAACAAGATCGTCGCGGATTTGAAGAACAGCTGCGAAACCTGTGGCATGAGCGCATTCTTTCTCTGAACAGACATGACAGTCCGTGCGAATCTATAGTCTCGAATTCGGATTTGTGCCAGAGCACCGCCGCTAGCAAAAAATAGTTAGGTTGTCCTCGCCGGAGACTATTTCACTGGCCCGCGCGGCGCTTGCTGTTTTCGACTGGATTAGCGCGAGAAAATCGATCAAACCAGTCGGAAAAGATCAGAATCGAGGAAGCTCCCATGTCTGCCCGCCCGGTTGCCCTTCCCGGAACGCCCGAATCATCCCTGGCGCGCACCGGCGTCCTGTTGATGCTGCTGGGCATGCTGATGTTCGCCCTGAACGATGTGATGGGCAAATGGCTGGTGTCGACTTATTCCGTCGGTCAGGTCGTCTTTGTCCGCAGTGTCGCCGCCCTGATCATTCTCGCGCCATTCCTCTGGTATTCGGGACCGAAGAAAGTCCTGCAGGTTGACCGCCCGGTCCTGCAGCTTGCCCGCGTTGCCGCGTCGACGGCGGAGATTTTCGCCTTCTACTTTGCCGTCGTCTATCTGCCGCTGGCCGATGTCATGACCTATTGGCTGGCGGCCCCGATCTATGTCGCCGCGATCTCGCCGCTCGTGCTGAAGGAACCCGTCGGCTGGCGCCGCTGGAGCGCCATCATCGTCGGTTTCATCGGCGTCGTCATTGCCCTGGAGCCGTCGTCGCAGGCCCTCACGCCACAGGCCATCATTTCCATTCTGGGCAGCATGACCTTCGCCCTGCTGCTGCTGCTCGGCCGTTCGTTGCGCGGCACGCCCGATACGACGCTGGTGTTCTGGCAGATCGTCGGTGCCGGCCTTGCGGGCGCCGCCTCGCTCTATTTCGACTGGAAACCGGTCAGCCCAAGGGATCTGGTTCTGCTCGCCGTACTCGGCGTTGTCGCCATGCTGGCGCACATGCTCGTCAACCGTGCGCTCAAGATGGCCGATGCGGCAACCGTTGCGCCGCTGCAATACACGCTTCTGTTCTGGGCCATCGTGTTCGGCTGGCTGGTGTTTGGCGACGTGCCGCGCCTGCCCATGCTGATCGGTTCAGGCTTTATCGTGGCGTCGGGCCTGTTCATCTTCTTCCGCGAACAGCAGCTGAAGCGGCAGGGGCGGATGAAGGCGGAACCAGCCGAAGCCATCGTTACCGGTTCCGGTGATCCGGTCTGAGGCAGAAAACGCCCCGTCAGGCGTTGACAGGCGCGCCTTTCAGCGATGCGCCGAGAGCGTCGAGCAGCTCTTCCGTGCCACGCTGGCGTTGTCCCGGCTCGTCATATCCGTCGAGAAAGGCGCCCTGCTCGGTGAAGACGAGCTTTGTGCCGGTGCCTTCCGGCTTGAGTTCCATCGTCGCCAGCGAGACGGAAATCCGCTTGTCATCGAGATACATGTCATAGCTGTAGATGATGCGCTGGTCCGGGACGATGTCCTGATAGATGGCCTCGAACCTATGCACCGGCCCGCCTTTCGGTCCGCCGCTGTTGGTCTCGCGGCCGCCGATCCGGAAATCCATCTCGAACCGGGCGACGCCCCAGTCATCAGGGCCGGCAAACCATTTGCTCTTGGCGGTCTTGTCGCTGAGCGCAAAGAAGACGCGCGCCGGGGCGGCCGCATAGCTGCGCTCGATGGTGAATGTATCGTGTTTGACAGATCTCTTCGTCATGCTTTCGCTCCGGTTATTGATTGCCGTCTTCGGCGAGAAACTCGCCCAGCCGGTCGAGCCGGCGCTCCCATGATTTGCGCCGTTCATCCATCCATTGCTCGGCCGTTCGCATGGCGGTCCATTCGATGTGGCATGTGCGCACCCGGCCGACCTTTTCCGTGCGGATCAGGCCGCTGTTCTCGAGAACCTGCAGATGCTGCACCACGGCGGGCAGGGACATGGTCAGCGGCTTCGCCAATTCACTGACCGAGGCCGGGCCGCGGCTCAGCCGTTCCACCATGATGCGCCGGGACGGGTCCGCCAGCGCCTGAAACATAAGATCGAGTGAGGCTTGTTGGTTAAGCATATGCTTAAGTAATACCGATGGCCGGATTTGTCAACGTGCGCGCCAGCGCTTCCTCGAAGTGATTGACGGCTTTCTCGAACTTGTCACGGCAGCCCGGGTTGCAGAAGCCGACAACCGCGCCCTTGTAGAGCGTGAGGCTGTCTTCGCTGATCGGATCGCCCGACCAGGGGCAGGTGGTGTTGACCGCGTCGCTGATTTTCAGGTCTGACATGATGTTTTCCCCTTAACCCAGATCGACCCTGATATCGGTGCGCACGGAATTGGCGATAAAGCATTGTTCATGCGCCTCGTGGTGCAGGTGTTCTTCCGTTGCCCGGTCCGGTGCCGCACCGGCATAGCGGACATGCGGCTTCAGCACGACCTTGCTGACAAACAGCTTGCCCTGTTCGTTCTTGCCGAGTTCTCCGCTTGCCGCGTCGCGGTATTCATCGACGACAAAGCCGCCCTTGGCCGCGCCCGCCAGGAAGAACAGCATGTGGCAGCTAGAAAGCGAGGCGACGAAGGCCTCTTCGGGGTCGACATTCTCCGCGGCGGAATAGGGCAGCCGGACAATGTGCGGCGATGAGGACGCCGGCACCTCAGCGCCGCCGTCGAACTGCCAGACATGGGCGCGGCTGTATTTGTTGTCGGTAAATGCGGCATCTGGAGCACGGTTCCATAGAACCGTCGCGCTGAAGGAGGTCATGGGCGTTTCCCGAATCTGTTGTTGAATTGACCGAAGCTTGTCAAAGCTTGGCACCATTGTCGACAGAAACTTCAGGCTGCGGCCGAACCCTATTCCGCGATGAACCGGTAACCGACCCCCGGCTCGGTGCGGATGAAGTGCGGATGGTTGGGATCTTCCTCGATCTTGGCGCGTAGCTGTCCGACAAAAACCCTGAGATAATGCAGGTCTTCCACGTGGGCCGCTCCCCAGATCGATGCCAGGAGATGGCGATGGGTGACGACAAGTCCGGGATGCAGGACAAGGTGGACCAGCAGCTGGTATTCCTTGCGGGTCAGATGCACGGCTTCGCCCTTTAGCGTCACCACCCGCTTGACCATGTCAACAACGAGGCCGTTGCTTTCAAAGCGCGAGGGAACGCTGGTTCCCGCCACTTTCTGACGCAGCGCCGTGCGCACGCGCGCCAGCAGCTCTCCGATGCCAAAGGGCTTTTCCACGTAGTCATTGGCGCCGAGATCAAGCGCGGCGATCTTTTCGACTTCCCGGTCGCGTGCCGACAGGACGATGATGGGCACTTCGGAAAAGGCGCGCACGGTCTTGATGACCTCCTTGCCGTCCTTGTCGGGAAGGCCAAGGTCGAGAATGACAAGGTCGGGCGCGCTGGTGGCGATCAGCCGTTCCGCATCCGCACCCGTGGCGGCGGAGATGACGTCATAGCCCGACGCCGTCAATGCCGGATGCAGGAAACGCTGAATCTGCGGCTCGTCGTCGACAACCAGAATGCGGTTCTCGTTCATGGTGTCGCATCTCCGCTCTCGCTTGCATCGAAAATAGGAAGCCGGATAATAAACCGCGTGCCGCGCTTGCGGATGGCCGGGCTTTCCGCCTTGATTGTGCCGCCCATCGCTTCAACGAAGCCACGGCAGATCGACAGGCCGAGACCGGTCCCCGCCGCCCGGCCATCGCCTTTGACGCGCCGGTAGAACTTTTCGAAGATGCGGTCGATGTCCTTTGCCGGAATGCCCTTGCCCTGATCGGTGACGCTGATTGCCACCTCCGTCGCATCCTGCTTTGCGTAGATGGTGATCGGGCTGTCGCCGCCATATTTCGCTGCATTGTCGAGCAGATTGAACAGCACCTGTCCGAGCAGCGACGAATCCCCGCTGACGGTGGCAAGGTCCGGAGCGATACTGATCTCGATGGCGACGCCCGGTTTGAGCCGCTTCATGCGCTCGACCGATGAAATGATGATATCCGCCGCATCGACAGGGCTGTGCTTGACCTTCAGTGTACCGGCTTCGATCCGAGTCATGTCGAAAAGATTGGAGACAAAACGGGTCAGGCGCCCCGATTCCTCCTCGATGGAAAGCAGCAGATCGTCATGACTTTCCGGCTTGATGCGGCTGCCAAGCTCGCGCAGCGTGGTGACGGCGCCCGTGATCGAGGCCAGCGGCGTCTTCAGGTCGTGGGACAGGGAGGAGAACAGCGCGGCATGCAGTTTTTCGCTTTCCTGCAATGCTGCCGTCTTGGCATTTTCCCGCACCAGCTGGGCACGGTCGATGGCGATCGCCGTCTGATCGAGAATGGCGACCAGCATGCGGTCTTCGCTTTCCGTCAGGGAGGCGGGATGCTCGGTCATGGAAAGGCCGAGCACGCCGGCAACGCCATGCGATGTCATGATCGGCAGGAACTGCCAGCTGATCTGCGGCAGCGTGCCCGTGTCATGCCCGGACCGTTCATTCTTTTCGAATGCCCAGCGCACGGCGGTCATGTCCGTATTGTCGAGCGTCATGTCAGGCGGCCATGCGGTCTGCAGCGACAGGTCGCCGTCTTCCGGCAGCAGGATTACCACCCCCGTTCCAAGCGTTGAATGCAGGTGCATGGCAGCAGCCACAAGCACATCATCCAGCCGGGCGGTGCCCGATAGCTTGCGCGAAAATTCGTAGAGCGCCTGCGTGTTTTTTGCCTGATTGCGCGATCGTGCCACCTGGTCGCGCAAACGCCCGGCGAGATCGCCGATCATCAGGGCCACGCCGAGAAAGATGATCAGCGAAAACAGCTGATGCGGCTTGGCTATGCTTAAGTTGTGGATCGGCTCGATGAAAAAGTAGTTGTAGAGAACAAACGACAGGCCGGCGGCAATGATGGCGGCAAAACGCCCGCTCGACATCGCCGACAGGATGACGGCAACGAGATAGAGCATGGAAAGGTTCTGCGGGTGGACGATCTCGCTGGCGCCAAGCCCCAGAAGCGTCGTCACGGCTGTTGCCGCTATCGGAATGGCGATGGATGTGGCCAGCTCGCGTGCCGAGCGCTTTTGCGGCGCCGGCGGCACATAGGGCTTGTCCTGCTCGTCGCCGGTAACAATGTGCACGCCGACATCGGTGAAGCGTTTGACGATCTCGTCGGGAAGCGACCGCCGGAACGGATTGGAGAAACGCTTGCCTTTCGGGCGGCCGAGCACGACCTGCGTCACATTCTCGCGCCGCGCAATGCGGAAAATCTCGTCGACAAAGTCCCGGGCGATCACGCGCCGCGTTTCCGCGCCGAGCCTTTCCGCCAGGTCAAGGATTTCATCAAGCCGCTGGTTTGCCGCCGTGTCCATGCCCGCATCGCTGGTCTTGGTCAGTGAAACCACCAGCCACCGGGCGTTGAGGCCGGAGGCAAGGCGGCTCGCGGTGCGGACAACCTTTTCGGACAGGCTGTCCGGTCCGACGCAGACCAGAAGCCGCTCGCCGGTGGCCCACGGGCCCTCGATCGCGTTTTGCCGCAACAGATCGATCATCTGGTCGTCGACGCGATCGGCGGTGCGGCGCAGGGCAAGCTCGCGCAAGGCGGTGAGGTTGGCCGGTTTGAAGAAACCCCGCGCTGCCCGTTCGGCGTTGCCGGGCAGGTAGACCTTGCCCTCCTTCAGCCGTGCAATCAGTTCCGCCGGCGGCAGATCGACCAGCAGCACCTCGTCGGCGCGCTTGAGGACCACATCCGGCACGGTCTCGCGAACGGTCACTCCCGTGATCTTCGTCACCAGGTCGGACAGGCTTTCCAGATGCTGGACATTCATCGCGGTCCAGACATCGATGCCCTGCCAGATCAGCTCTTCAATGTCCTGATGACGTTTCGGATGCCGGCTGCCCGGCGCGTTGGTGTGGGCGAGTTCGTCAAGGACCAGCACTTTCGGCTTGCGCGCCAGGGCCGCGTCAAGGTCGAATTCTTCCAGCGTGCGGCCCCTGTAGCCGATCTGCTTGCGCGGCAGCACGTCCAGTCCGTCAAGAAGTTCGGCGGTTTCCGCGCGCCCATGCGTCTCGGCAAGGCCGATGACGATGTCGGTGCCGTCTTCCTTCAGACGTTGCGCCCGCACCAGCATGGCATAGGTTTTACCCACGCCGGGGGCAGCGCCAAGGAAAACGGTCAGCTTGCCGCGCGATTCGCGCGTGGCCAGCTCCAGCAGCTTGTCAGGATCGGGTCGTGTCTGTTGACCGTGGTCGGCCATATACGCCTCAGTTTGCTTTTTCAGGTCGCTTGCGCCGGTTGAGCGCCAGAACCTTTACCCCACCCTTGGTGGAAATGCCAAGGGCAGGATGCCGCGTGTTCGCAGCCACCAGGGCAGACTGTGTGCCGGACCGGCAAAATGCCGGTCATGGAGGCCGCCTGCGACAGCACACCTATTGACGTCGAAGGCGGGTGCTTTAAAAGTCCGCGCCAGTTCGATCAAGCAGGAACAAGACCGTGATCCGCCATATTGTATTCTTCAGCGCCCGCAATCCGGATGATGTCGACACGATCCATACGCGTCTCAAGCGGCTTGGAGAAATACCGCACTCCCTCGTGTTCGAGGTCATGAAGAACACCAAGACCGATCCGATCTCGGGTGAAATCGATATTGTCGTTTATGGCGAGTTCGCAAGCGCCGAGGCGCTGGCCGCCTACAAGGCGCACCCGATCTACAGTGAAACCACAGCGGTGGTTCGCCCCTTGCGCGAATTGCGCATTTCGGCCGATGTGGTTTCCACGCTGGCTTAAGCGTCAGCCGTACCGGAAATACTTTCCAGAATCGGGCAGTCCGGCCGCTGGTCGCCATGGCAATGGGCGACCAGGTGCTGCAAGGTGTGCTGCAGTTCGCGCAGTTCGGTGATCTTGCGCTCGATTTCCTTCAGCTTCGTCCTGGCGATGCTTTTGACATCGGAGCTCGCGCGCTCCTTGTCTTCGTAGAGCGCCAGAAGCTGGCGGCATTCCTCCACGGAAAATCCAAGCCCGCGCGAGCGTTGCAGGAAACGCAGCTTGTGCACATCCGACATCGAATAATCCCGGTAGCCGTTGTCGGACCGGTCGGGCTTCAGCAGCCCGATATCCTCGTAGTAGCGGATGGTCTTGGCCGGGAGGCCCGATTTTTCCGATGCATGGCCGATATTCATGGGAACCTCACAGTTTCAGTGTCCGCAGACGCAATGCATTGGCAATGACCGATACGGAGGAAAGGCTCATTGCCGCTGCCGCCAGCATGGGCGAAAGCATGGCGCCGAAGACGGGATAGAGCACGCCCGCCGCAACCGGCACACCCAGCACATTATAGACAAAAGCGAAGAACAGGTTCTGCTTGATGTTGCGGATGGTTGCATCAGCGAGATGACGGGCACGGACAATGCCGTTGAGGTCGCCCTTCACCAGGGTAATGCCCGCGCTTTCCATCGCGACATCGGCGCCGGTACCCATGGCAATGCCGACGTCGGCCGCGGCAAGCGCCGGGGCATCGTTGACGCCGTCACCGGCCATGGCGATCTTTGCGCCCTTGGCCCGGAGCTCATCGACCAGCCGCTTCTTGCTCTCGGGCATCATGTCGGCGCGCACTTCATCGATGCCGAGCTGGGCGGCGACCGCCTGGGCGGTGATCTTGTTGTCGCCGGTCGCCATGATGATGGTGAGGCCAGCCTTGTGCAGCAGGCGGATTGCCTCGGCCGTCGTGGCCTTGATCGGGTCGGCCACGCCGATGATGCCTGCGGCCTTGCCGTCGACCGCCATGAACAGAACGCTCTTGCCGCCGGTCCGCAGCGCATCGGCCTTCCCGCTCAGGGCGGATATGTCGGCACCAGCGTCCTGCATCATGGCCTTGTTGCCGAGCGCAACGGACTGCCCGCCGATGCTGCCAGAAACGCCCTTGCCGGTGACCGCTTCGAACGTTTCGGCCTTGAGCAGGGTGAGAGTGCGGGCTTTCGCACCTTCAACAATGGCTTCGGCAAGCGGATGCTCCGAGCCCTTTTCGAGGCTGGCTGCAAGAATCAGCAACTGGTCCTCGGCAAATTGTCCGTCTGCAATGACGTCGGTGAGTTTCGGCCTGCCTTCGGTGAGGGTGCCGGTCTTGTCCACGATCAGTGTATCGACACCGGCAAAACGTTCCAGCGCTTCCGCATCCTTGATCAGCACACCGGCCTGCGCGCCGCGCCCTGTGGCCGTCATGATCGACATGGGCGTTGCGAGACCGAGCGCGCAGGGACAGGCGATAATCAGCACCGAGACGGCCGCGACAAGGCCGTAGATCATGCCGGGTTCCGGTCCGAACCAGGCCCAGGCGATGAATGAGACGATGGCAACGAGAACCACCGCAGGCACGAAATAGCTGGCGACGCGGTCCGCCAGACCCTGAATGGGCGCGCGCGAGCGTTGGGCGGTGGCGACCATGCCGACAATCTGCGACAGGACCGTATCGGCGCCCACTTTCTCCGCCTTGATCAGCAGCGTGCCGTTGCGGTTGAGCGTGCCGCCGGTCACCGGATCGTTCTGCGTCTTTTCAACCGGCAGCGGTTCGCCCGTCAGCATGGATTCGTCGATGGACGAGCGGCCTTCCAGCACAATGCCATCCACAGGCACACTGTCACCCGGACGGACCCGCAGCCGGTCACCGGCCACGACCTCGTCCAGCGGGATATCGTTTTCCGTCCCGTCTGCTGCCACGCGGCGCGCGGTTTTGGGCGCAAGGTCAAGCAGGGCGCGAATGGCGGACCCGGTGCGCTCGCGCGCTTTCAGCTCCAGGATCTGTCCGAGGAAGACAAGCGTAATGATAACGGCCGCCGCCTCGAAATAAACCGGCACACTGCCGCCATGCATGCGGAAGGCATGCGGGAAAATGTCGGGGACGAGTGTTGCCACGACACTGAACGCATAGGCCGCGCCGACGCCGATGGCGATGAGCGTCCACATGTTCGGGCTGCGGTTGACGAGGGATGCCCAGGCGCGTTCGAAAAAGGGGATGGCCGCCCAGAGGACAACCGGGGTGGCGAGGACCAATTCCAGCCAGATCGCGCGGCTTTCCCCGATCCAGTCGCGGAAAGGCAGGCCAAGCATGGGGCCCATGGTGATGAAGAGCAGCGGTATGGAACAGAGCGCGCTGATCCAGAACCGGCGGGTGAAATCGACGAGTTCAGGGTTCGGGCCCTCATCCCCGGTGGGAATGCCCATGGGTTCGAGCGCCATGCCGCACAGCGGGCATGACCCCGGGCCGTCCTTGACGATTTCCGGATGCATCGGGCAGGTATATTGGGTTCCCGCTGGCATCGGCTTCGGCGCCGGCCTGTCGCCGAGATAGTCCTGCGGCGCCTTTTCGAATTTCGCCATGCAGCTGGCCGAGCAGAAATAATATTTCTCGTTGTCGTGCCGCAGGAAGTGTTTTGCCGTTGCCCGGTCGACGGTCATGCCGCAGACCGGATCGATCGCCGTCAGATAGGGCTCCGGGTTGGCCGTGAATTTCTTGTGGCAGCCCGCCGAGCAGAAGTGAAACACCCGGCCCGCATGCTCCGCCGTCGGCTTGCCGGCCGTAGGGTCAACCAGCATGCCGCAGACCGGATCGCGCACGACCTCCGCCTGCGCCGCGTGCGTACTGCAACAGCTGTGGCCATGGGTGCTATGAGCGTGATCGTGGTCGTGATGGTCATGTTTCATGATGGAACTTTCGACATGGACGGGAAGATAGTGATGCAAAGGTAATTCTTCCAGTAACTGGAAGGTCAAGGCCTGCCCGAAAGTTTCTTCAACGCAGCGCAATGGCTGGGGATTTCGATTGTTGCAAAAGTCTGTTTTTGCCATGGTACGGGAATCGACGCGCACTGTTCGCTTGAATCGCGATCACCCGGCCAACGCAGTACTGGACATTTAGATGAGCCGTTTTTGGAGTTCTCTCGTGCACACATTGACCCCGTATGTCGCGGGAGAGCAACCGGTGCTGCCCGATCTGATCAAGTTGAACACCAATGAAAATCCATATGGTCCGTCACCGCGCGCACTGGCGGCCATAGCAGCCGAGACCACGGAAGCGCTGCGGCTTTATCCCGATCCAACGGCGCACAGGCTGAGAGAAGCCATCGCCAAAAGCCATGGGCTTGACGCCAATCACGTTTTTGTCGGCAACGGATCTGACGAAGTGCTGGCGCACGTGTTCCAGGCACTGCTGAAACACGACAAGCCCTTGCTGTTTCCGGATGTCACCTACAGTTTCTTTCCAACCTATTGCCGTCTCTACGCAATAGACTTTCGGGCTGTTCCACTCGATGACACGATGGCGGTCCGCATTGCCGACTACCGGCAGGCATGCGGCGCAATCATCCTGCCCAATCCGAATGCCCCCACCGGCACGGCCTTGCCCCTGGCGGAAATCGAGGCATTGCTTGCCGATCATCCCGACCAGGTCGTGGTGATCGATGAAGCCTATGTGGACTTTGGTGCACAGAGTGCGATCCCCCTGGTCGCACGCTTCCCCAATCTGCTCGTGACCCAGACCTTTTCAAAGTCGCGCGGGCTGGCCGGTCTGCGCGTCGGCTTTGCCGTCGGGCAGCCCCTGCTGATTGAAGCGCTGCAACGGGTGAAGGACAGTTTCAACTCCTATCCCCTCGACCGTCTCGCCATCGCGGGAGCGGTTGCCGCGTGGGAAGATACGAAATGGTTCGAGGAAAAACGCGACCGGATCGTGGCCACCCGGGAAAGATTGTCCGTCGCCTTGCGCGCGATGCAGTTTGAGGTTCTTCCCTCGGCGGCCAATTTTCTGTTTGCACGCCATGCCGTGCTGCCCGGCGCGCAGATCGCTGCAGAGCTTAGAAGCAGGGCCATTCTGGTCAGGCATTTCCCGAAACCGCGCATACACGACTATCTGCGCATCAGCATCGGCACGGACGAAGAGTGCGAGACGCTTCTGTCCGGCTTGGCCGATGTGATCGCATCGTTGAAAGGATAAAAGCCCGGCATTGCTGCCGGGCCTTGATCGGTGTCTCGGGAGGAGCCGGCGATCAGCCGGAACGGGCCATGTCGAGTTGCGTGCCGTCGCCCATCTGCCCGGCTTCCCAGCCGAGAATGGCGCGCTTGCGGGTCAGGCCCCAGTGATAGCCGGTGAGGGCGCCGGATTTGCCGACGGCACGATGACACGGAACCACGAAGGAAATCGGGTTGGCGCCCACCGCAGCACCGACGGCGCGGGAGGCTTTGGGCGAGCCGATTTCCTGGGCGATGTCCGAATAGGCGCAGGCCTTGCCCATCGGCACCTTCAACAGGGCTTCCCAGACACGCAGCTGGAAGTCCGTGCCGATCATCACCACTTTCAGCGGCCGGTCGGAGCGCCATTCAGCCGGGTTGAACACCCGTGCCGCATAGGGTGACGTGGCGCCAAGGTCTTCGACATAGGTGGCATTGGGCCAGCGGGATGTCATGTCTTCCATGGTTTCGCGTTCATGCCCCTGATCGGCAAAGGCAAGACCCGCCAGCCCGCGATCCGTCACCATCACCAGGGCCCGCCCGAAGGGCGAGATATGGAAGCCGTAACGGATGACGAGGCCTGCGCCGCGGGTCTTGTAATCGCCCGGCGACATGCCTTCATGGGTGACGAACAGGTCGTGCAGGCGGCTTGGCCCGGACAGGCCGGTTTCCAGGGCCGTCTCCAGCAGCGGCATGCCCTCGTCGAGCAGGCGGCGGGCATGGTCGATGGTCACGGCCTGCAGAAAGCCCTTGGGCGACAGGCCGGCCCAGCGGGTGAAAAGCTTCTGCAGGGCAGTGGGTGAAAGCCCTGCCTCCTTGGCCAGGACCTCGAGCGATGGCTGGTCGCGATAATCCTCGCTGATCCGCTCGATGATATGGCTGACAATGGCATAGTCATTGCCCGAAGGCGTAATATCGTTCTGAAGGATGGCATGCGGTTTCATGGTCGTTACCTCATTCCGGCATGATCCGATGCGTTGCACCGCAAAGACAGATCAGGCTTTCAATTCATGTCGAGTGTCATATGACCATGCAGGGGCCTGATCTGCCACCCGATTCTTGCACGCCGTGCAAACTACCGGCCCTTGGCCGCAGCCAGGGCCCGGGTGAATGCCAGGGCAAAGCTTTCCCGGTCATCGGGATTGAGAAACGAGCCGATTGTCACCGCCTTGCCCTGTCCCTCCACCCGCATGGAGGTGATGCCGATTTCCGCGTGCCGCGCGACATTGAACCGGGTCCAGAACGGGTTGAATTCGTGCAGGTTGGTCCGGCCCGACGGCGCCACCTGCCTGATCTGCAGCGCGATTCTTGAAACGCTGACCTCTTCATGCGCTTTTGCTGCGGTGTAGTTCATCCGGAAGGCAAGATAGATCAGGAGGACATCAAGGCCGAAAAAGCCGAAAACCGGCCATGCTCCAAGCGACAGGAAGAAAAGACCGGTCAGAAAACTGCATCCGCCGATCGCGGCCATGACAATGAGAAAGCCTTTGCGGCCAAGCGACCGGTGCGGCACCAGAAGGGCGCGGAAAATTTCCTCTTCATTGCGCGCGACAGCGTCAATTGGGTTCATTGTTTGGCTCATGACGCTTGAGTATAGAAGGGTCATGGAAAATCCCAAGAGCAAACTTGATCAGATTGACGTGAGTGCGGTCGCCGAAAAGCCGGCGAAGCGGCCGCGCCTTGTCGCCGGTACACGCTATACCGCCGATGAGATCCACGAGATTTTTCGCCGGTTCTCGATCCAGCGGCCGGAACCCAAGGGCGAGCTCGAGCATGTCAATGCTTTTACCCTTTTGGTTGCGGTTGCGCTTTCGGCCCAGGCGACGGATGTCGGCGTCAACAAGGCAACCCGCGCCCTGTTCAAGGTTGCCGATACACCGGAAAAGATGCGCGATCTCGGCGAGGCAACTGTCGGCGAATACATCCGCACCATCGGGCTCTGGCGCAACAAGGCGAAGAACGTCATTGCCCTGTCGGACGCCCTGATCCGCGACTATGGCAGCGAGGTGCCGGACAACCGCGACGAGCTGGTCAAGCTTCCCGGTGTCGGCCGCAAGACCGCCAATGTGGTGCTCAGCATGGCTTTCGGGCAGGCGACGATGGCCGTCGACACGCATATATTCCGCATCGGCAACCGGCTTGGCCTCGCGCCGGGCAAGACACCCGATCAGGTGGAAGCCAAATTGATGAAGATCATTCCGGCGGAATATCTCTATCACGGCCATCACTGGCTGATCCTGCATGGCCGCTATGTCTGCAAGGCCCGCAAGCCCGAATGCACGGCCTGCGTCATTGCCGATATCTGCAAGGCAGCGGAAAAGACATCGGAGCTGCCGGCGCCTTTGGTACCGCTGCCCCCACAGGTTTTCTAGCGCAGCCCTGCGGGTGGTTCCGATCGAGCCACAGCCTTGTGCAGATGCACCATCATGGCGGCGGCAAACAGCGGGGTCAAAAGGTTGAGGATCGGAATGGCCATGAAGGCCGCAATGACGAGACCGGCCAGAAAAACCGTCGTTGCATGTTTCGACCGCAGCGCCTTGGCTTCCATTTCCGGGCGGAACCGCATGGCGGCGAATTCGAAGAATTCCCGGCCGAGCAGATAACCATTGACCACGAAGAACGCGATGATGTTGACGCCGGGAATGAGAAGCATCAGCAGTGCAATGATATTGCCGAGGATAATGACGCCGAGGAATTTCAGCGAAAGCACGAAGGAGCGCAGGACCGGCAGCGGGCGGCCTTTCGGATCGAGCGGATAATCCGACTTTTCCACAACTTCAGCCACATCGTCGAGAAACAATCCGGCGACGATGGCCGAAACCGGCGCGATCAGCAGTGCCAGCCCCAGCGCCAGGGCGATACTGGCGAATATACCGGCGATAAAGCCGAGCCAGCCGGCCCAGGATGGCAGATCCGGCATCCATTGATCGAAAAAGGGCAATGCCAGCAAGGCAAAGAGCTCCCGCAGCCCGAACCAGGCACCGATCAGCAAAAGCACGGTCATTCCGAGAGACTTCCACAGGACAGAACGGAATTCCGGCCGGAACAGATGACTTGCGGCGGCCTGGGCGCTGTCAAAAATCATGGTGCCGTTCTTCCTTTCCGGTCTTTCCAATGTTTGGGACATAAGGAGCTCGTCCGGCAGAGACAAGGCGCCTCCGCGCATTAGGGGTAGTCAAGGCCCGCTGTTCCGGCTAGGACTTGGCGAACCAGAGGCCAAGAACTGCAATTGAATCAATCCTGGAGTTTTCATGTCGAGTTATGACGTGCTTTGCATCGGCAATGCCATTGTCGATATCATCGCCCGCACGGATGACGATTTCATCGTCAAGAACGGTATCATCAAGAATGCGATGAACCTGATCGATGCCGACCGCGCGGAATTTCTGTATGAGCGCATGGGACCGGCCATCGAAGCTTCTGGCGGAAGTGCCGGCAATACCGCGGCCGGCGTTGCCAGCCTTGGCGGCCGCGCCGCCTATTTCGGCAAGGTTGCCGATGATCCGCTCGGTCACATCTTTACCCATGATATCCGCGCGCAGGGCGTCGCCTTCGATACGCGCGTGTTGAAAGCGCCGCCGCCCACGGCCCGCTCGATGATTTTCGTTACGCCCGATGGCGAGCGCTCGATGAACACCTATCTCGGCGCCTGCGTCGAGCTTGGACCGGAAGACGTGGAAAGCTCCAAGGTATCGGAAGCCAAGGTCACCTATTTCGAAGGTTATCTCTGGGACCCGCCCCGCGCCAAGGAAGCCATCCGCCTGTCGGCGAAAATTGCGCATGAGCACAAGCGCGAAGTGTCGATGACCCTGTCGGATCCGTTTTGTGTGGATCGCTATCGCGAGGAATTCCTTGAGCTGATGCGTTCCGGCACGGTTGATATTGTTTTCGCCAACGAGGCGGAACTGAAGTCGCTGTACCAGACCGACGATTTCGAGAAGGGGCTTGATGCCATCCGCAAGGATTGCAAGCTTGCCGCCATCACCCGCTCGGAAAAGGGCTCGGTGGTTGTCTCGAAAGACGAAACCGTTGCCGTTCCGGCGATCGAGATCGCCGAGCTTGTCGATACGACGGGTGCGGGTGATCTCTATGCGTCGGGCTTCCTGTTCGGCTACACCAATGGCCGCTCGTTGACCGATTGTGCGCGGCTCGGCTCGTTGACCGCCGGGCTCGTGATCCAGCAGATCGGCCCGCGTCCGGCGCAAAATCTGAAAGTGGCTGCCCAGCAGGCCGGGTTACTCTGATCGAACGATGCCGTCACGCTTGAGCTCTTCAGGCGTGCGGCCCACCTTGTGGTAGTTCGGCAGGGTCCAGCCGAAGTAAAGCGCGCCGCCGCGAACCGCAAAGGCGGTCAGCGCGGCGAACAGGGCGGAAACCTCCGGCGCCGCCGAAAGCCCCAGCAGCAGCGTGTAGGCGACCGAGCCGGCAAGCGCCGCGGTGACGTAGATTTCGCGCCGCATCAGCACCGACGGTTCCGCGGAAACGATATCGCGCAGCACGCCGCCGAATGTGGCCGTCAAAATGCCTGTCACAACGGCAATGGTCGGGCTGAAGCCGAGCGCCAGCGCCTTCGCCGCGCCCATGACGCTGTAGGCCGAAAGCCCCAGCGCATCGAGCCACAGCAGAAGCCGGTAGCGTGATTCCAGGAGATTGGCGGAGAAATAGACGATGATTGCCGCCGCGGCACAGACGAGGATATAGCCAGGCTCCCGGACCCAGAAGACGGGGACACCGAGGATGAGGTCGCGCAGGGTGCCGCCGCCGATGCCCGTTACCGCAGCCAGAAACACGAAAGCGATGATATCGAGCTGGCGGCGCGAGGCGGCGAGGCCGCCTGTCGCGGCGAAAACGAAAACGCCCGCATAGTTGAATATCTGGATCGATGTCATCGGCTGTTCCCCTCCATGCAAAAGGTAGAACATGACCAATACGGAGCGTAAACAGCTAAATTGAAAAGGCCAGACCCCGTCGCCGGAATCTGGCCTTTGTCGTTGAGATGACGCTATGGTTATGCGTCTTTTTCCGCCTGCGGGTTGATCGGACCCGGCTCTGCCTGGCCTTCGCCCGCAGCCTGCTTCGGGCCGCCCTTGGAAACGCCGACGAGTGCCGGGCGCAGCATGCGGTCGCCGATGACGAAACCGGCCTGCGCCACCTGCAGCACCGTGTTGTGCGGCACGTCGGCGTTGGGAATTTCGTACATGGCCTGATGGAAATTCGGGTCGAAACGCTGGCCCTGCGGTTCGATCTTCTTGACGCCGTGGCGTTCCAGCGCCGACATCATCGAGCGCTCGGTCATTTCCACACCTTCGGCCAGTGCCTTGAAACCTGCGTCGCCATTGGCGAGGGCATCGGCCGGAATGGCTTCGAGCGCGCGCTTCAGATTGTCGGAAACTGAAAGCATGTCGCGGGCGAAATTGGCGACCGAATAGGAACGCGCATCGTGAACATCACGGGCGGTGCGCTTGCGCAGGTTTTCCATATCGGCGGCCAGACGCAGCAGCTGATCGCGCAGATCGCCGTTTTCGCCGCGCAATGCATCCAGTTCGACGCTGTTGGCTGCTTCCGCCTGCTCTTCCTCTTCCTGCGCCATGGCATATTCCTCTGCCTTGCGCGATTTCAGAAAATCATCGGCGGCGCGCTTCAGCGCATCACGGTCGCGCGGATTCTTCAGATCGCGCTGATCGAGATCGGGTGCGTCATGATGTTTCTTTTCTTCAGTCATCTATCCTGTCCGTTCATAAATCGAATGTGCGCTGGATATCGAGGTTTAGGCCATGAAAATCAAGTGCAAATGCCCGAAGCGGAGGAAGTTCGCGTGGCGGCACAGCGCCAGTGCAGTATCCTTCGCTCTATCGCAACAGTCGTGAGACCAGCTGCGCCGTATAGTCCACCATCGGAACAATGCGCGCATAGTTCAGCCGGGTGGGGCCGATAACGCCGAGAGCGCCGATGACCCGCTGTTCCGAGTCGCGATAGGGCGCGATGACCAGAGATGAGCCGGAAAGTGAAAACAGCTTGTTCTCGGAGCCGATGAAAATGCGCACGCCCGATCCCGCTTCGGCCAGATCGAGCAGTTGAATCGTGCCTTCCTTGGTCTCGAGATCATCGAACAGATGGCGCAGCCGGTCGAGATCCGCCTCGGCGTTGATGGAATCCAGAAGGTTCCCGCGCCCACGCACGATGAGCCGCGGCGGTTGGCCGCCACCCGTACCGCCCCAGACTGCAAGTCCCTGCTCGACCAGGTGTTGCGACAGGACATCGAGCGCCTGCTGGGTTTCGTCCTTCAAGCGGGCAATTTCCACGCGCGCTTCGGTGATGGTGCGGCCCTGAATATGCGCATTGAGGAAATTCGATGCTTCGATCAATTGCGATGGCGTCACGCCGGGCGGCAGGTCGATCACCCGGTTTTCAATGTCGCCGCTCTGGGTTACCAGCACCGCCAGCGCCTTGGTGGGTTCCAGCCGTACAAACTCGATGTGCTTGAGTGCGCCTTCCGCTTTGGTTGCAAGCACAAGTCCGGCGCCGCGCGACATGCCCGACAGGATCTGGCTGGCCTGCGTCAGCATGTTCTCGCTCGACTGGGCGTCGCCGCCCGCCCGCACCTGCGCCTCGATGGAATTGCGCTCGTCGGAGGAAAGGTCGCCCACCTCCATGAAGGCATCAACAAAGAACCGCAGGCCCAATTGTGTCGGCAGCCGTCCCGCCGACACGTGCGGCGCATAGACAAGGCCGAGATGCTCAAGATCGCTCATGACATTGCGGATGGTCGCCGGGGAAAGCGTCACGGGCAGGATACGCGACAGGTTGCGCGATCCCACCGGTTCGCCGTCGCCGAGATAGCTCTCGACGATGCGCCGGAAAATATCCCGTGACCGCTGGTCGAGGGATTGCAATGGTTCGGGAGTAACTGCCTTGTTCATTCTGTGCGACGCCCTTGTTCTCTGCCAGGGAATATAGGCGTTGTCGGTCCAATCATCAAAGCTTTTGCTTCATGGTTCCATTTAAGCGTCCGTTGCTCTAAAAGGCCGGACAACCATATTTTTCAAGAGGTCATTCCATGCGTCCTTCCAAACGAGCCCCAGACGAAATGCGCGCCATTTCCTTCGAGCGCGGCGTTTCCAAACATGCTGAAGGCTCGTGCCTGGTCAAGTTTGGCGATACACACGTGCTGTGCACCGCCAGCCTTGAGGAAAAGGTGCCGGGCTGGATGCGCAATACCGGCAAGGGCTGGGTAACGGCGGAATACGGCATGCTGCCGCGTTCGACCGGCGATCGCATGCGCCGCGAGGCTTCATCCGGCAAGCAGGGCGGCCGCACCCTGGAAATCCAGCGGCTCATTGCCCGCTCGCTGCGTGCCGTCGTGGACCTGCAGGCGCTGGGCGAAGTGCAGATCACCGTGGACTGCGATGTCATTCAGGCGGATGGCGGCACCCGGACGGCAGCCATCACCGGCGGCTGGGTTGCCTTGCACGAATGCCTGCGCTGGATGGAAACACGCCAGATGCTCAAGGTCGAAAAGGTATTGAAGGACCATGTTGCGGCGATTTCCTGCGGCATCTCCGATGGCACGCCCGTGATTGATCTCGATTATGCCGAGGATTCAACGGCACAGACCGATGCCAACTTCGTCATGACCGGCAAAGGTGGTATCGTGGAAGTGCAGGGAACGGCGGAAGGCGAGCCTTTCTCGCAGGACGAGCTGCTGGCCTTGATGGGGCTTGCCCGCAACGGCATCACCCGGCTGGTTTCCCTGCAGAAAATGGCGGTCTCGTAAACGGAAAACACCATGCAGCCATCGGGTATTCTGGAAACAGCACTCTATGTGACCGATATCGACGTGGCTGCACGGTTCTATGCCGATATACTCGGACTGGACGTCATCCTGCGGGCGGGCAATGAATCGGTGTTTTTCCGCTGCGGCGCCGGTGTCCTGATCCTGTTCGATGCGGAAAAGCTGAGGGAAAGGCCCAAGGGCGGTCTTCCCATCCCGGCCCATGGTGCCAAGGGGCCGGGCCATGTCTGTTTTCGCGCAACACGGGATGAAATTTCCGGCTGGAAGTCCCATCTTGAGGCCAATGGCATTGCCATCGAAAGTGAATTTGATTGGCCCAATGGCGCCCGCTCCCTGTATTTCCGCGATCCGTCCGGAAACTCGATTGAATTTGCCGAACCGGCTTTATGGAACCTGACATGAGAACACTCGAAAAAGGCAAACTGCTCGTTGCCAGTCACAATAAGGGCAAGATCCAGGAAATGATCGATCTGCTCGGCCCCTTCGGTTTCGAAGTGGTGTCGGCGGGCGACCTCGGTCTGCCGGAACCGGATGAAACCGGCACCACATTCGAAGAGAACGCCTACATCAAGGCTTTCGCGGCGGCCAAGGCGACCGGCCTTGTCGCGCTGTCCGATGATTCCGGCCTTTGTGTCGATGCGCTGGATGGCGACCCAGGCGTTTACACCGCCAACTGGGCGGAACTGCCGGATGGCAAGCGGGATTTCGCCCATGGGATGCAAAAGGTTGAAACCGCGCTGCAGGAACGGGGCATCACTGACGCCAGGGATCGCGGTGGCCGCTTCGTTTCCGTGATCTGCCTCGCCTGGCCCGACGGTGAAGCCAATTACTATCGTGGCGAAGTGGAAGGCGAGATCGTCTGGCCGCCGCGCGGCACTGCCGGTTTCGGTTTTGATCCGGTGTTCAAGCCGCAAGGCCATGATGCGACCTTCGGGGAAATGACCGCCGAGCAGAAACATGGCTGGAAGCCCGGCGAAGCCGATGCCCTGTCGCATCGTGCACGGGCTTTCCAGCATTTTGCCCGCGATTGTCTGGGGGCCTGATGACCCCATTGCTGCGTGGCCAGGAGAATGAAGGGGGCTTTGGCGTTTACGTCCACTGGCCCTTCTGCATGGCCAAGTGCCCCTATTGTGATTTCAATTCGCATGTCCGTCACCAGCCGGTGGACCAGCCGCGGTTTACCGCGGCCTTCGCCCGCGAAATGGCGACCATGCGCGAGCGCACCGGTCCGCGCACGATTTCCAGTATCTTTCTCGGCGGCGGCACGCCATCCCTGATGGAGCCGGAAACTGTCGGGTCGGTGCTCAATGAGATCGCCAGGAACTGGTCCGTGCCTGACACCATCGAGATCACGCTGGAAGCCAATCCGACCAGTGTCGAGGCCAATCGCTTCCGCGGCTACCGGGCGGCAGGCGTCAATCGAGTCTCGCTGGGTGTGCAGGCATTGAACGATCCTGACCTGCGGCGGCTCGGGCGCATGCACAATGTCGATGAAGCCCTGGTGGCAATCGGTCTGGCGCGCGATATTTTTCCGCGCCTGTCCTTCGATCTGATCTATGCCCGGCCCGACCAGACCATCGAAGCATGGCGGGAAGAGCTCAACCGCGCCATCTCTTACGCCGCCGATCACCTGTCGCTCTATCAATTGACGATTGAGGAAGGCACGGCCTTCTACCAGTTGTGGAAAGCCGGCAAACTGATAACGCCCGATGGCGATCACGCGGCGGCGCTTTATGCGGAAACGCAGGATGTGACAGCACGGCGCGGCTTGCCGGCCTATGAGATTTCCAACCACGCGGCACCCGGTGCCGAATCCCAGCACAATCTCGTCTACTGGCGTTACGGCGAGTATGTTGGCGTCGGACCCGGCGCCCATGGCCGCTTTATCGAGAACGGCAAGCGTGCGGTGACGATCACCGAACGTCACCCGGAAACCTGGGTCAGCAAGGTCGAGAACGATGGCCATGGCGTTGTCGAGGAAGAGTTGCTGAGCGGGGAACAGGAGGGCGATGAATTCCTGCTGATGGGCCTGCGGCTCGTCGAAGGCATCGATCTCGCTCGTTACGAACGTCTGACCGGCCACGGCGTCAAGGAAAAGCGCGTGATTTCCTTGGCCGAACAGGGGCTGATCGAATATATCGGCAACAGCCGCATCCGCACGACGCCCGAAGGCGCCATCGTTCTGAATGCGGTCATTGCCGATCTGGCAGCGTGAGGGTGCGACGTGTCTGACGGGGAAGCCAGGGAACGGGACTACCAGATCGGCAACACGGCGTTTCGTGCCCGGCCGCTTGAGCCGGCGCTTTACATCGTCGCCACACCCATCGGCAATCTTGGCGATATGACGCTGCGCGGCATCGAAACGCTCGCGGCAGCCGATGTGATCGCCTGCGAGGATACCCGAGTCAGCCGTGTTCTTCTGGACAGATACGGCATTTCCCGCCGCCCCTATGCCTATCATGAACACAATGCCGGGGAAGCCGGTCCCAAACTGATCGAAGCCCTGCTTGCCGGGAAAAGTGTGGCACTGGTCTCCGACGCAGGAACCCCGCTGGTCTCCGACCCGGGCGGGCGCCTCGTGCCGGAAGCCAAGGCAGCCGGTATCCGTGTGGTGCCGATTCCCGGTGCATCCTCTGTTCTGGCGGCGCTGACGGCCTCGGGTCTGTTTACCGACAGCTTTTACTTCGCCGGATTTCTGTCGTCGAAACAGGGGCAGCGCCGGTCAAAACTTGAATCGCTGAAGACGCTGGATGCCGCGCTGGTGTTTTTTGAATCGCCCAATCGTGCCGCCGCCACGCTAATGGACATGGTCGAGGTGTTCGGCCCGAAACGGCAGGCATCGCTGTGCCGCGAACTGACCAAGACCTACGAGACCGTGGTTACCCTGCCGCTGGCGGAACTGGCGGCGGAATTCGATGGCGAGGACCGCATCCGCGGCGAGGTCGTTCTTGTTGTCGGGCCGCCCGAGGGCGATCAGAACATTGCCCGTACCGACGATGATGTCGATGCATTGCTGCGTGCGCTTGTCCTTGAAATGTCGCCGGCCAAAGCGGCGGGCGAAGCATCGCGTATGACGGGCCGGCCGAAGGGGGAACTCTACCAGCGGTTGCTTGCAATGAAATGACAGGCGCGGGCAAGCGACACACGGCCTACAGGCGCGGTCACTTCGCCGAGTATTTCGCTGCTGTTGCCCTGATGCTGAAAGGTTTTCGCATTGTCGAGCGGCGCTACCGGACCAGACTTGGCGAGATCGACCTCATTGCGCGGCGCGGCGATCTTGTCCTCATCGTTGAAGTGAAAGCCCGCCGGACACTTGAACAGGCGATGGATGCGGTGACCTGGACAGCCATGAAGCGCATCGAATCGGCGGCCGATCTGTGGCTCGCCCGTCAACCCGACTACGCGAACCTGTCATTGCGGTATGATCTCGTGGCGATTGTGCCATGGCGCTGGCCGGTTCATGTCCCGGCTCTCTTCACGGTCTAGCTCTCCTCCTTGTCATACCGCATGAGATCGCCAGGCTGGCAGTCGAGATAGTAGCAGATGCGCTCCAGGGTCTCGAAACGGATACCTTTCACCTTGCCCTGTTTCAGCAGGGACAGGTTGGCTTCCGTTATCCCGACATGTTCCGCCAGATCCTTGGATTTCACGTTGCGCTCGGCCAGCATGACATTGAGCCTGACTTTGATGGGCATGGGCTTATCCTCAGATGAATTGGGCATTTTCATCGGCGATCGCGATGGCTTCCCGCATCACCCAGGCAATGACGATGATGGTTCCGGCAAACAGCAATCCGAGCCACATGTCCGAACTGATACCGATGGACAGTGTGCGTAGTCCGACCGGGTTGGTCCAGCTCAGGATGAGCGAGAGGGCTGCATAGGCGAAGGGCTGGAGGAGTGTCGATACAAAGACCGCCATTGCGAAAGTGCGCAGGCTGCCGACGGTTTCAGCCGTGAAAAACTGCTGTTTGGCAAAGCCGTTGAAGCACCGTTGGGCCTGCCTTAATCCCCAGATCAACGCGGCCAGTGGCAGCATCGAGACGAGAAAAGCAAGAAGACGGGTCGGGAAACCAAGATTTTCCACCCCGGTAACCGGTAGCTTGGCCGCTGTCAGGATATCGGCCGGCGGCGTCGCAAACCAGTAGTAGAGCGTTCCTGCGGTCAAGATTACCGATGTGGCGAGATACAGACCCGACATGATTTTACTGAGACGCCGGATGCGCTCCGCGCGGTGAGCCGGCATGTGTCCAGTCGTAGGCATATCAAGCGAAGAAAGATTGCTCATGGGGCACCTCTGTGAGTTTTCTTCCAGAATAATAGCAAGAAATTATCGTTTTACAATAATAAATTTTCGAGATACGAATTTCGAACCAACACAGGAGATTTTGGTATGGCCCTTCTTGGAACGGCCAGCGCATTTTTCATGTCCATAGCTTTCACCCTTGGATTGGCAACCGCCTCAATGGCGGCAGCGTCCACCGCCAAGGGGCAGATTTCGGTCACGCAGGTCATGGCGATGCTCGACCAGGCATCGTCCAATCCCACTGCGAGCCAGGTTCTGACCGCCTATCTCGCCGGTGTGGGAGAGACCGCGGCTATCATCATTGACTTTGCGGCAAAAACGGATGGCTCGCCGCTTGCAGCGTGCGGAACCCGCATCGCTCTCGATGACAAGGCGGTGCGGCGCACGCTGGAGGCGCAGCCAAAGGGCCGGTGGCAGCAGATGGCAGCCACACCGCTGATCGTGCGTGATATGATCAAGCGTGCGGGGTGCGCGCTCGCCGACTGAAGCGGCAGGCACCACGATGGTTGCCGGCAATCGGGTTTCGGCTCTATTCTACCGGATAAGGCCGAAGCAGACGGGGTGTCCGATATCCCCGGTCTCGCGCCCCAACCGAAGGAGAGTTGATCATGTCCATGCATCTCTCGCCGCATGACCTGCACAGGAAGGCGTGGGAGGGGCAGGCGAAGGGCATCGTCATCCTTCTGTTGCTGCTCATGCTGCCCGCCTGGTCATTGTCGTTCTGGCAGGGCTGGCTTTTCTGGCTGGTTTTCAGCGCCAGCACGAGTTTCATTTCCTATTACTTTCTCAAACACGATCCCGCCCTTGTCGCAAGCCGGTTGAGGGCCGGGGCGGGCGCCGAGCACGAACCGGCGCAGAAGCGCATCCAGACCGTAGCGGCCATGGTCGGCCTCCTGACCTACGTCATGCCGGGGATCGAGCGTCATTTTACCGGGCTGCCCTTGCCCGTCTGGGTGGTCATGCTTGGCAATGCCGCTTTTCTCGCCGGGGCCTGGATTGTCTTTCTTGCATTCCGGGAAAACAGCCATGCTTCCAGCATTATCGAGGTCAAATCGGGGCAGCGGGTCATCGCAACCGGACCCTATGGCGTTGTACGGCATCCCATGTATTCCGGCTGCGTGCTGGCCTTCATTGCGTCATCCCTCGCGCTCGGGTCGCTGTGGTCTCTGCCCTTTGCCATCGCGCTCAGCCTGGTGATCGTTGCCCGTCTGCTCGATGAGGAAAAATATCTCAAGGCGAATTTGCCGGGTTACACCGCCTATTGCCAGCAGGTGCGTTACCGTCTCATTCCGACGCTGTGGTGATGGCCCTTTGCACGACATGCAGAAAGGGCTTGCATTTCCACGTTAACACGATAAAAGTAGTCGTGTATTGGGCCGGTATTCCTTGAACCGGCGCCGTTTGCTGTTGCCTGTCCCGTCTTGCCGTTCCCGGCAAAGGCTGGGCAGCATTTTCTTGCAATGCATGGAAAGGGAATCCGCTTGTTCCGGGATTTTCAGAAATTCTATGCTCCGCTGTTCGATTCGGCGCACTTCTGTTCCTTATAAAGAGCGGTCCGATCAACGATAATCCCAGCATTCACCGGGATTGTCTTGCTCATGTCTATCCATGCCAATCAGCTTTCTGTCTTTCCTGCCTTCTTCCGCGTGCGGAATGAAGTGGTTGTGGTTGTTGGCGAAGGTGAAGAAGCACTGAACAAGGCCCGGCTTCTGGCGCAGACGAATGCGTTGATCCGCATTGTTGCGGCCCATCCGGAACACGAGCTGGCCGCGTTCATCCGCGCGGGCCGTCACCAGCATGTCGCGGAAGATTTTTCCCCAAAGCACCTTTCGGGCGCAAAACTGGCCTTTGTTGCCACGGGCGATGAAGCGCAGGACAATGCCATTGCCGCCGAAGCGCGCCGCCAGCATGTCCCGGTCAATGTGGTCGACCGTCCGGAACTCTGCGATTTCTTCACCCCCGCCATCGTCAACCGTGCGCCGATTGCCATTGCCATTGGTTCGGAAGGCACAGGGCCCGTGCTCAGCCAGATCATTCGCGCCCGTATCGATGCGGCGTTCTCGCCGCGCCTGGGCGATCTTGCCCGTCTCGCCAATGCCTATCGTCCGGCTGTCGAAAAGCTGGTGAAGAAAGGCCTGCCGCGCCGTCTGTTCTGGCGCTCGTTCTTCTCGGGCGATGTGGCCGGCAAGGTCTACAACAATGATCTCGACGGTGCCCGCCAGGCCGCCGGGCTGCTCCTCGACAATCAGGACGAGCCGAAAGGTTATGTCTGGCTGGTCGGCGCAGGCCCCGGCGCCGAGGATCTGCTGACCCTGCGCGCGCACCGCGTTCTCATGGAAGCCGATGTCATCGTCTATGACGCACTGGTGCCTGAGGCTGTCGTCTCCATGGGCCGCCGCGATGCAGCCCGGCTTTCCGTCGGCAAGCGCAAGGGATGCCATTCGAAAAGCCAGAGCGAAATCAACGAACTGCTGGTTTCGCTCGGCCGTGAAGGCAAGCGCGTCGTGCGCCTCAAATCCGGCGATCCGCTGGTCTATGGCCGCGCCGGCGAGGAAATGGCGGCGCTGCGGTCCGCCGGTATCCCTTTTGAGATCGTTCCCGGCATCACATCCGCCTTTGCCGCGGCGGCCGATATGCAATTGCCTCTGACCCTGCGTGGTGTCGCATCCTCCCTTGTGTTCACCACGGGTCATGACATGGCAGGCGAAGTGCTGCCCGATTGGGCGCGCCTCGCCATCTCGGGCGCAACCATCGCGGTTTATATGGGCCGCAGCGTGGCAGCCTCCGTCGCCGAGCGGCTGATGAGCGCCGGCCTGCATGCCGATACCGGTGTGGCCGTGATCGAAAATGCCGGACGTGCGGATCGCCGCATGTTCCATGGCACGCTGCAGGATTTGCCGGCGTTGGAACAGCGCCCGGACCTTGACGGTCCCGTCATGGTGGTCATCGGCGATGCCGTGGCCGGTGCTGCGATCGACAAGGCCGAGCCGCTGGCTATCCGCAGCCCAACCTCTCCGGTGGCTGCGCGCCACCTCCAATCCAATGCCGCTTGATTGCGAAGGATGATGATCATGAGTGTTAAAGTTCTCACTGCAAACCGTCTGAC
The DNA here is from genome assembly GCF_055378485.1 of Phyllobacterium sp. T2-21. Taxonomy (NCBI): domain Bacteria; kingdom Pseudomonadati; phylum Pseudomonadota; class Alphaproteobacteria; order Hyphomicrobiales; family Phyllobacteriaceae; genus Phyllobacterium; species Phyllobacterium sp. T2-21. The sequence continues at coordinate 645,264 of NZ_AP027912.1, forward strand.
CGATGGCGAAGCCGTATGGCTTGGCGCCAATGGCGAATGGCTCGATCACATTGACGGTGCCCTCGTGGCCCGCCACGCGGAAGCGGCGGCGGCGCTGGAGGAAGCGGGCAAGGCGGCGATTAAGTCCAATCTTGTCATCGACGTCAATGTCATCGATGTGGAAGAGCGCGGCGAGCATCTTTATCCGGTCCGCCTGCGCGAGCGCATTCGCCAGCTCGGCCCCACCGTCCGTCTCGACCTTGGCAAGCAGGCGGAAAAGCCTGCGGCAAACGCTGCTTAACTGATAATCGAAGGCCCGCAGAATGTATCGTTACGATGAGTTTGATCACGCGTTTGTTTCCGCCCGCGTTGAACAGTTCAAGGATCAGGTCGAGCGCCGTTTGGCTGGCGAACTGACCGAGGACCAGTTCCGCCCGCTGCGGCTGATGAACGGCGTCTATCTGCAACTGCATGCCTATATGCTGCGCGTTGCCATCCCCTACGGCACATTGTCGTCGCGCCAGATGCGCAAGCTTGCCCACATCGCCCGCACCTATGACCGCGGCTACGGCCACTTCACCACGCGCCAGAACCTCCAGTACAATTGGCCCGCGCTCAAGGACATGCCGAAGGTTCTCGACGAACTTGCGGAAGTCGAGATGCATGCGCTGCAGACGTCGGGCAACTGCATCCGCAACGTGACCGCCGATCACTTTGCCGGCGCTGCCGCCGACGAGGTTGCAGACCCGCGCCCCTACGCGGAAATCCTGCGCCAGTGGTCGTCGATGCATCCGGAATTCTCCTACCTGCCGCGCAAGTTCAAGATCGCCGTTACCGGCGCCGACCGGGACCGCGCTGCGATCCAGGTGCATGATATCGGCCTGCACCTGAAAAAGAACGAAGCGGGCGAGATCGGTTTTGCCGTCTATGTCGGCGGCGGTCAGGGCCGCACGCCGATGGTTGCCAAGAAGATCCGCGACTTCCTGCCCGTTGAGGATCTGCTGACCTATACGACCGCGATCATGCGCGTTTACAATCTCAACGGCCGCCGTGACAACAAATACAAGGCGCGCATCAAGATTCTCGTGCATGAAACCGGGACGGAAGAGCTGACCCGCCAGGTGGAAACCGAATGGCTGGCGCTGAAGAACAGCGACCTGAAGCTGCCGCAGACGGATGTCGATGCCATCGACAGTTACTTCCGTCCGCCGCATCTGCCGCAGCGGCCGGAAGGCTGGTCGGCACTGGCCGGTGCCCGCAAGGCGGATCATGCCTTTGCCGCCTGGGTTGACCAGAACGTGACACCGCACAAGAACCCGGATTACGGCGTCGTGACCATTTCCCTGAAGCCGATCGGCGGCATTCCGGGCGATGCCACCGATGCCCAGATGGATTTGGTTGCCGATATTGCCGAACAGTTCTCCCAGGACGAAATCCGCGTCAGCCATGAGCAGAATCTCATTCTGCCGCATGTGGCGATTGCCGATCTGCGCATCGTTTACGATCTGCTGCTGACCGACAGTCTCGCCACGGCCAATGCCGGGCTGATCACCGACATCATCTCCTGCCCGGGTCTGGATTATTGCGCGCTGGCGACAGCCCGCTCGATCCCGGTTGCCCAGCGCATATCGGAACGCTTTGCCGATCCGGCGCGTCAGGCCGATATCGGTGAACTCAAGCTGAAGATATCGGGCTGCATCAATGCCTGCGGGCATCACCATGTCGGTCATATCGGCATTCTCGGCGTCGAGAAGAAGGGCGAGGAACTCTACCAGATTTCCCTCGGCGGCTCCGGCGACGAGGTTTGCACCATCGGCGATATCACTGGGCGCGGCTTCTCCTCCGAAGAAATCGTCGACGCGATCGAGACCATCGTCGACCGCTATCTTGAAGTCCGGACGGACAAGGAAGAAACCTTCCTTGCGGCTTACCGGCGTCTGGGCGCTGCTCCCTTCAAGGAGGCGCTCTATAGCGAGGCTGCCAATGCTGCTTGAAACCAACGAGATCACCGTGGCGGACGAAGCGCGGGCGCTTGAAGCCCGCTATGGCAATCTCGACCCGGCGCAGATCATCGAACTGGCGATCGGCCAGCTCTTCAAACAGGACATCGCCGTGGTTTCCTCGTTCGGGGCGGAATCCTCGGTGCTTCTGCACCTGATCGCGCAGGTGGATCGCGCCCTGCCGGTGCTGTTTCTCGAGACCGGCAAGCATTTTCCGGCAACGCTGCGCTACCGCGACCAGCTCGTGCACGAGCTCGGCCTGACCGACGTGCAGGACATTCATCCGCTCAAGCAGAGCCTGAAAGACGAGGATCCTTTCGGGGCGCTGTCCATGACCAACAAGGACCGCTGCTGCTATATCCGCAAGGTCGAGCCGATGGCCCGCGCTGTCGCGCCGTATCGCGCCTGGATGACCGGACGCAAGCAGTTCCAGGCCTCGACGCGCACGGCATTGCCGGTGTTCGAGTCCGTCGGCGCGCGCGTACGCATCAATCCGCTGGCGCGCTGGACGTCTGCCGACCTGAAGGCCTATATGGCCGCCAACCAATTGCCGCCGCACCCGCTCATCGCTGAAGGCTACCGGTCCATCGGCTGCATGCCCTGCACGTCGCCGGTGAAGGAAGGCGAAGATGACCGTGCCGGTCGCTGGGCAGGCACCGACAAAACCGAATGCGGTATCCACCTGACTGGCCTCACCGACCAGCTGAGCAATATTTCCCTGACGGATTCGAACCTATGACTGACATGTCTGAAAAGCCCGAGAGCCAGCTGTGGGGCCGCGAAGGTTTCCGCGAGGACCCCTATATCACGGCTGAAACGCTGGAGGAGGCAGGCGATGCCCCGGCGGTCATCCTGCCGCTGGCCGTCTGGCTCGGGCTCGACGAGGGGGTGCGCAATGCGACCAACCGGCGGATCGGTGTTTCCGTCGCGCCCGGCGAAAGCATCGATCCGCTCCTGCCGCTGCTCGGTTCAATCCCGGTGATTGCGCTGCAGTTTCCGGCCTTCAATGATGGCCGTTCCTATTCGAAGGCCGAGGTTCTGAAGGATCGCCATCAGTTTCAGGGCGAGCTGCGTGCGGTCGGCGATGTGCTTATCGATCAGGTTGCCTACATGCTGCGCACCGGCTTCGATACGCTGAAGGTCACCCACGCGGTGACGCTGACACGCCTCGCCGGCCACAACCTGCACGATACGCCGGTTTATTATCAGCCTGGCCGCGGCTCCCACACCAAGGCGGGCACCTACAGCTGGCGCCGCGTGCCCGACACGCACTCCTGAGCGATCAGAGGACGACCACGGGCGTTCCCAGGGGAACGCGGTCGTACAGGTCGACCACATGGTCATTGATCATGCGGATGCAACCGTTGGAGACGGCCTTGCCGATCGACGAGGGTTCGGTGGTGCCGTGGATGCGGTAATAGGTGTCGCGGCCATTGCGGTAGAGGTAGAGGGCGCGAGCCCCCAGCGGATTGCCGCCGCCGCCGGCAACCCCGTCTGCATAGCGGGCATATTTTTTCGGTTGGCGTTTGATCATGTTGTCTGTTGGCTGCCAGCGCGGCCATTTGGCTTTGCGGCCGACTTCCGCCGTTCCCGAGAAGGCCCGTCCGGCCCGCCCGACACCGATGCCGTAACGGATGGCTGAATATTCATCCTCGACGAGGTAGAGAAAGCGGTTGCGCGGATCGATGATGACGGTTCCGGCCTCTTCATAGCTCGGATAGTCAACGATCTGCGGCATGTATTCGGGATTGAGGATAAAGGGTTTCCTGGGTTTTGCCGAAGCTGCCTGAGGCGCGGCAACGGTCACCATCAATCCGCAGAAGAACGTCCGTCGTGTCAGCATATCGATCCCAATAGGCTTGAGCGCAGCCCTTGCGGGCCTTCCGGTCACGGGACGATTATGCGCGGAAATTGCTGACTGAAGGTTTACGTCGACTCACCTTTTTGTGATGAAACAAGGAGATAGGTCCGGCAGGGGGGCTGCCGGACCTGTTTCGGCTCAGGGAAGGCGGGCGATGCGTTCGATCAGCAGGTCGAAGAAACCCTCATCGTTCACATCGCGTATATAAAAGGCGTTTTTCGGCCTGTCGGTCACGCCCCACCAGTCGACGACGGTCATGCCGAGGGTAAGGTCCGACGCCGTTTCCACGACGACATTGCAATGCCGCCCCTTGTAAAGGTCCGGCTTCAGGAGATAGGCAATGACGTTCGGATCATGCAGCGGGCCGCCATCGCTGCCATATTTCTCTTCGTCGAACCGCTCGAAGAATTCGAGCAGCTCTGCGGACGCAGCGCCGGACCGGGTTCCCATGGCCCGGAAGCGTTCGATCCGCCGGGCACTCGTCAGCGCCTTATGCGTCACATCGAGCGGCAGCATCACAATCGGCACACCCGATGTCAGCACGATGTGTGCCGCCTGCGGATCGACATAGATGTTGAATTCGGCGGTCGGGGTGATATTGCCGCCTTCGAAAAAGCCGCCGCCCATCAGTACGATTTCGCGGATGCGTGTGGCGATCTGCGGGGCACGAATCAGGGCCTGCGCAATATTGGTTAGGGGGCCGAGCGGGCACAGCGTCACAGTGCCGCTTTCCTGCGTCAGCAAGGTTTCGATGATGAAATCGACCGCATGCTGCTCCTGCAGGGGCATGGCAGGTTCAGGCAGATCTGGACCATCGAGGCCGGTCTTGCCGTGGACGTTTTCAGCGGTAACGAGCGCCCGCATCAGGGGCCGGTCTGCGCCGGCAAAGACCTTCACATCCGGTCGTCCAGCCAGTTCGCAGATCTTTCGGGCATTGGTTTTGGTCAGGTCGAGGGGGACATTGCCGGCAACCGCCGTGATTCCCAGAACATCCAGTTCCGGGCTTGCCAGTGCCAGAAGGATCGCCAGCGCATCGTCCTGGCCCGGATCCGTGTCAATTATGATTTTCCGCGTCATCTCTTGCTTTCATTCTCTTGAAGTCTGCATCGGGATCGACCATATCAAAGGACAGAAGGGAAATGCCATCTCCGGGTTTCTCTTTTCGGTCGCTTTTCTGAGGACTGCACAGATGACACGAATGACACCGTTTTCAAGCCCTTTGCTGCTTGGTTTCGACACGATGGAAAAGACGCTGGAGCGTATCGCCAAATCCGGTGACGGCTACCCGCCCTACAATATCGAACGCATCCATGGCGATAACGGCCGGGAACAGCTTCGTATCACCCTCGCGGTCGCCGGCTTTTCCAATGACGATCTGGAAGTGACGACTGAAGACAATCAGTTGGTCATCCGCGGCAGGCAGGCCGATGAAAGCGAACGGGAATATCTGCATCGTGGCATTGCCGCGCGCCAGTTCCAGCGCATTTTCGTTCTTGCCGATGGAATGCGCGTGAGTGCTGCCACATTGAAGAATGGGCTTCTGTCGATCGATCTCGACCGTCCGGAACCCGAACGATTGGTCAAACGCATCAACATTGCAGTTCAGGACTGATCGTGGCTCTAACAGGACAGGGCCTTTGGAAGGACTGTCCGAATATGGAGGCTGATATGCAAAACACTGTTTCGAAGAATTTCCTGAGTGAACTGGAATTCTCGCGTCTTGGCGCCGGACAGGTCGCCTATATGCGCAAGGTGAAGACCGACGATCTCGCCACCAGTTTCCCAGCATTGCCGCCGATGACGCCGGGTGTCGAACTCTGGGCGCTCTTTGCCGCCAATGGCGATCCCATCGTGCTTTCCGATGAACGCGACAATATCCTTGTCGGCGCGCAGGAGCACGAGCTGCAGACAGTCATGCTGCAGTAACAGCCATTCGGTCGCGTTGAATTTCCAAAACCCCGCCGGCTTGCCGGCGGGGTTTTGTTCATTTCAAACAGATCGCAGCAGCAATGTGCGTGGTTCGACAAGCTCACCATGAGGGAAGTTGAGGATTGCAGCCAGACCACTCCCCTCATGGTGAGCTTGTCGAACCACGCAGGATGGCAATGCAGCTTCTTCTGCTTAAACCTTCACGGCCTGTTCCACCCGGTCTTCCGCGCCGAACAAGTCCAGATAGCGTTTGATTTCGGCCTTGTCGCCGGTTGCCTTCTTCGGGTTGTCCGAAAGCTTGACCGCCGGGCGGCCATTGGCTTCGCTGACCTTGCAGACCAGCGAAATGGCATTGAGCTGATCGTTGAAACGCGGCGCGCAATCCTCGAAATCATTGGTCAGGTTTGTCCCCCAGCCAAAGCTCATGCGCACCTTGCCCTTGAAGTGATGATAGGCCTCTTCGATCGTCTCGACGTCAAGTCCGTCGGAAAACACCAGGAGTTTGCCGCGCGGGTCCTTGCCCCTGGAGCGCCACCAGGACAGGATCTTTTCCCCGCCCTCGATCGGCGGTGCACTGTCCGGGCGAAAACCCGTCCAGTCGGCAACCCAGTCGGGTGCGTCGCGCAGAAAGGCGGCGGTCCCGAAAGCGTCCGGCAGCACGATGAGAAGATTGCCGCCATAGTAGCGGTTCCAGTCCTGCAGCACCTTGTAGGGTGATTTCAACAGTTCATCATCCGTGCGGCTGAGAGCGGCCAGAACCATCGGCAGCTCATGCGCATTGGTGCCGAGTGCTTCCAGATCATTGTCCATGGCGAGCAGCACATTGCTCGTGCCGGTAAAGGCTTCGCCGATGCCTTCCTTCAGGGCTTCCACGCACCAGCGCTGCCACAGGAACGAATGGCGGCGGCGCGTGCCGAAATCGGAAATCCGGATATCGGGCAGGGAGCGCAGCCGCTCCACCTTCGTCCACATCTTGGCCTTGGCACGGGCATAGAGCACGTCGAGTTCGAAACGCCCCATTTTCTTCATCGCCGCCCGCGAACGCAGTTCATTGATGATGGCGAGCGCCGGGATTTCCCACATGGTCGTGTACATCCACGGGCCATGGAAATTCAGCTCATACTGGCCGTCGCGCTTGGTCAGCTCATATTCCGGCAGCTGGAAATGCGTCAGCCATTCGAGGAAATCCGGTTCGAAGATCTGCTTCTTGCCGTAGAAGGTGTTACCGCCAAGCCAGATCATTTCCTTCTTGGAAAAACGGATGGTGCGGGCATGGTCCAATTGTGCACGCAGCTCTTCCTCGTCGATCTCGTCGCCCAGCCGCACACGCGTGGTACGGTTGATCAGCGTGAAGGTTGCGTCGACCTTGGGATAGACCCCCCAGATCATCTGCAGCATCAGTAATTTATAAAAATCCGTATCCAGCAGGCTGCGGACAATGGGGTCGAGTTTCCACGTGTGATTGAACACGCGGCGTGCAATGTCGGTCTTCGTCGCCATTGAATGCTCTCCTTCCGGAATTTCCGCCCGCCATGTTGCACGGCAGCAACCGCCCATCAAGCAGAACCGGGCATAACCGGCTAAATTCTGCAGTCAAACGGTCGCGGGCATTTGCATTAAATCTTTGTAACCTCACCGTTTTGTCATTAACGGCGACATCAAAGCGCTTTATTCTTGTCGGTAAACAACCTTTCGCGCCGGGATGCGCATTGGGATACAATCAAAAATACGGTGGTGCTGGCTCCGCGGATAGCGGAACCGGCCTTTTTGGAGTGACGTATGAAAGTCTGGAAACAACTTGTACTGGTTGTCGTTATCCTCGCCGTTGCCGGCGCGGGATGGCTGTATTTCTTTCCGGGCGCGTCCAATCTCCTGAAAAAAGCCGGTGTCGACAAGGTTCTGACCACAGCAAAGGAACCAGCGGCGTCCAACGGCCAGGGACGGAGCGGACAGGCCGTTCCGATCGTGGTTGTGCGGGCCGCCGATGCGGCCAAGATCAATGACAAGCTGTCGGCCATCGGCACCGGCAAGGCAAAGAGCTCCGTTTCCGTCACACCGTTCGCCGCCGGACGCATGACTGAAATCCTGGTCACCTCAGGCACCAGGGTTGAAGCCGGCGACGTGATTGCCCGGCTTGATTCCGAGGCGGAAAGCATCGCCGCCGACAAGGCGCGCACGATGCTGAAGGATGCCCAGACCAAGTTGAAGCGTGCGGAAAACCTCAGCGCGACCAACACCGTTTCCGCCGTGCAGGTGTCCGATGCCGGACTGGCCGTGGACAATGCCGGTCTCGATGTACGCGAAGCCGAACTCGCGCTGGACCGCCGCGCCGTCAAGGCGCCGATTGGCGGCATCGTCGGCATTCTTCCCGTGAGTGCCGGCAACTACATCACCACGACGACGCAGATTGCAACGATCGCCGACCGCAGCGAGGTGCTGGTGGATTTCTGGGTGCCGGAACGCTTTGCTCCAGCCATCAAGGTCGGCGCAGCCGTCACCGCCACCTCCGTTGCCCGGCCGGGTGAGACGTTCAAGGGCGCGATCAACGCCGTCGACAATCGCATCGATCCCGACAGCCGCACCCTGCAGGTGCAGGCCAGGATCACCAATCCGAATGATGCCCTGCGCGAAGGCATGGCCTTTCAGGTGAACATGGGATTTGCCGGAGAGACCTATCCGACGGTCGATCCGCTGGCGATCCAGTGGGGCACGGACGGCGCCTATATCTGGAAGATTGCGGACAACAAGGCGCAGCGTGTGCCCGTCCGCATCATGCAGCGCAATGCCGCCTATGTTCTCGTCAATGCCGAGATCAAACCGGGTGACCTTATCGTCGCGGAAGGGGTGCAGGCCGTTCGCCAGGGTGGCGCCGTCCAGATCAAGGGCCAGCCTGCCAACCAGACGGATTCCGGCACACGACCGCTGGCATCCGTCGGCGAAAAGGGCTGAGGTGCGGCGTGAGCAATTCACACGGACAGTCCAACTCCACTTTCACCGCTCTTTTCATCCGCCGTCCGGTGCTGGCGCTGGTGCTCAATGCCCTGATCGTCGTCGCCGGGCTTGCCGCCTTCTATGGCGTCGACGTGCGCGAACTGCCGGATGTCGACAGGCCCGTGGTGACGGTAACGACGACGTTCCAGGCCGCCGCCGCCGAGACGGTTGACCGCGAGCTGACCGCTGCGATTGAAGGCGCGGTGTCCCGCGTTTCCGGGGTCAAATCCATTTCCTCCAGCTCGTCCTTCGGGACCAGCCGCGTCACCGTGGAATTCAATGACGGTGTCGATCTCAACGTTGCCGCCGCCGATATGCGCGATGCCATCAGCCGCATCACCAACACCCTGCCGGAGCAGGCCGACCCGCCGCAGATCGTCAAGGCGGATGCCAATGCCGATGCGGTGATGCGCCTTGCCGTCACCTCGACCACGATGGCCGTCGAAGACATGACCGTTCTGGTCGAAGACCAGATCAAGGACGTGCTTGCATCGGTGCCCGGTGTCGCGGACGTGCAAATCAACGGCAACCGTAGCAAGATTTTCCGTATCGATATCGATCAGGGCAAACTGGCAAGTCTTGGGTTGACGGTTGCCAATGTCCGCACGGCCCTCAACACGATGGCGTTCGATACGCCCGCCGGTCAGATCAACAGCAGCGCCCAGAGCATTGTCGTCCGCGCCACCGCGCCGGTGTCGACGCCTGAGGATTTCGAAAACATCATCATCAAGGATCGCACCAAGATCCGGGATGTCGCAACCGTCACGCTCGGTCCCGATATCGGCACATCGACGCTGCGCGCCAATGGCAAGACCGGCATTGGTCTTGGCATCATCCGCCAGGCGCAGTCCAACACGCTCGATATCTCCAAAGGCGTCCGGACGGCTATCGGTCAATTGCAAAAAACCTTGCCGGAAGGCGTCGATATCCGCGTAACCAGTGACGATGCCGATTTCATCAACGGTGCCGTGCACGAGGTTGAAATCGCGCTGGGCGCCTCCGTCTTCATCATCATCCTGATCATCTATCTCTTCCTGTGGGATCTGCGCGCGACGCTGATCCCCGCGGTGTCGATGCCGGTCGCCCTGATCGGAACCATCTCGGCGATCTATCTCGCCGGATTCTCGATCAACATCCTGACGCTGCTGGCGCTGGTGCTGGCGACGGGTCTGGTGGTGGACGATGCCATTGTCGTGCTCGAAAATATCGTCCGGCGCCGCAACCAGGGCATGGGGCCGCGCGCCGCTGCCGTGCTAGGCACGCAGGAGGTGTTTTTCGCGGTCATCGCAACGACGGTGACGCTGGCGGCAGTGTTCGTGCCGCTCTCGTTCCTGCCCGGACAGACCGGTGGTCTCTTCCGCGAGTTCGGCTTCGTGCTGGCAATCTGCGTGCTGCTCTCGGCCGTCGTCGCGCTCACACTCTGTCCGATGCTGGCCTCGCGCCTGCTCTCGGCAAGCGAAGCCAAGCACGAGGATATCAACCATTCGCCGGGCCTTGTCCGGCGGGTGGGCGGCTGGTTCCTCGAAGCCTATCGCCGCATGCTGCACGGATGTCTGGCCGCGCCGTGGCTTGTAATCCTGGCATCGCTGCTGTTTGCCGGGGCAGCCTTTGGCGCCTTTTCGCTGCTTAAACAGGAATTGACGCCGACCGAGGACCGCGCTTCGGCCTTCCTGCGCATCACGGCGCCGCAGGGCGTCAGCCTGGAATATCTCAACGACCAGATGCGCCAGATCGAGACGCTGATCCAGCCGATGCGCGATTCCGGTGAAATCCAGAACACGTTTTCCATCGCCGGACAGAACGGCAACACCAATCGCGGTTTCATGGTGCTCAGCCTTGCCACATGGAAGGAACGTCACCGGAGCCAGCAGGAAATTCTCGCCGACGTGTCCAAGCGCGTGCGCAATATTCCCGGCATCCAGGTCTTTGCCGCGCAGCCCAATTCGCTCGGCATTCGCGGCGCGGGCAACGGCCTGCAGTTCGCCATTGTCGGGACCAATTACGCCGATCTCGGAACGGCCGCCGCCAAGATCGTGTCGGCGCTGGAAAAGGACAAACGCTTTGACCGGCCTCGTCTGACCAATGAACCGACCCAGCCGCAGCTCTCCGTGTCCATTGATCGCGAGCGTGCATCCGATCTCGGCATCGACATCACCGGCCTCGCCGAGGCGCTGCAATCGGTGCTGGATGGCTACAAGATCGGTTCGGTCTACATCGAGGACCGCAGTTTCGATGTGAAGCTGGTCTCGACCACCAATCCGATCAATGATCCGACGGATCTTGAGAACGTCTTCATGCGCACCAGCGATGGCCGCTTCGTGCCGATGGCGACCATCGCCAAGCTGACGGAAGTGGCAGTGCCGCCGGCATTGACCCGCGAGCAGCAGATGCGGTCTGTCGCCATAACGGCCGCCCTCAGTCCTGACTTTGCCCTGGGTGATGCCTATAAGGTGGCGCAGGAGGTGGCTGCACCACTGCTTCCGCCGGGCTACCGCCTCATTCCGCTTGCCGAGGCGGCAACGCTCGGCGAGAATTCCGCCAGCATGTTCGTCACCTTCGGTTTCGCCATCCTGATCATCCTGCTCGTGCTCGCGGCACAGTTTGAAAGCTTCATCAGCGCGGTTATCGTGATGGCGACCGTTCCGCTCGGCCTGGCCTGCGCGGTCTTTGCCATGGTGCTCACCGGCACCAGCATGAATGTCTACAGCCAGATCGGGCTGGTGCTGCTTGTCGGCATCATGGCCAAGAACGGCATCCTGATTGTTGAATTCGCCAACCATTTGCGCGATCAGGGCCGGAGCGTGCGGCAGGCCATCGAGGAAGCCTCCAATATCCGTCTGCGCCCGGTGGTCATGACGATGCTCTGCGCCATTCTCGGCGGTGTTCCGCTGGTTCTGGCCAGCGGTGCCGGTGCCGAGGCCCGCATTGCCCTCGGCTGGGTCATCGTCGGCGGTCTCGGCCTTGCCACGGCCTCGACATTGTTCCTAACGCCGGTTGCCTATCTCCTGCTCGCCGGTTTCTCCAAGCCGAAAGCGGAAGAGGAAGCACGGCTCGAGAGGGAACTTCTGGAAGTGGTATCCCAACCGCCCTTGCCCGCTGAATAGGATCCGTATTCATGCAAACAAAAGGCGGGGATTGCTCCCCGCCTTGTTCATTCCGGCTGCGAATCGTTATTTCGCGGCGTCCGTGACCTTCGTTGTCCAAGCGCCTTCCGGCTTCTTGGTGATGACGGGATCGGAGCCGCCGCCGAGGAGTGTCTCCACGGTGCGCTCGGCCGCTGCCACATCGAGAACGCCGGTGGAGCCCTCAGTCAGCTTGTTGATTTCCGCCACCATGCGCTTCTGGTGCTTTTCGGTCTGCGCGCCGCTGGCATCGTTTTCAAGCACGATGTTGGCCGCTTCGTCCGGATGCTGGCGGGCATAGTCCCAGCCCTTCATCGAGGCCTTGACGAAGCGGGCAAGCTTTTCCACCATCTTCGGGTCATCGAGGCTCTTCTGCAGCACGTAAAGACCGTCTTCGAGCGTGGCGACCTTCTCGTCCTCATACTTGAACGTGACCAGCTGATCGGCGGGAATACCGGCATCGATCACCTGCCAATATTCATTGTAGGTCATGGTCGAGATGCAGTCCGCCTGCTTCTGGATCAGCGGATCCACATTGAAGCCCTGCTTGAGGACGGTGACGCCATTGGGACCGCCATCGGTCTTGAGGCCGAGGTGATTCATCCACGACAGGAACGGATATTCATTGCCGCCGAACCAGACGCCGAGGGTCTTGCCCTTGAAATCCTGCGGCTTGGTGATGCCAGTCTCCTTGCGGCAGGTCAGCATCATGCCGGAGCGCTTGAACGGCTGGGCGATATTGACGAGCGGCAGGCCCTTTTCGCGCGTGGCGAGGGCAGACGGCATCCAGTCGACAACCACGTCGGCGCCGCCACCGGCGATCACCTGCGGCGGGGCAACGTCAGGCCCGCCCGGCTTGATTTCCACGTCGAGATTGGCCTCCTTGTAGAAACCCTTGTCCTTGGCGACATAATAGCCGGCGAATTGGCCTTGCGTGACCCATTTGAGCTGCAGGGTCAGCTTGTCGGCCGCCAGCGCCGAGCCCGCCATCAGCGTCATCGCCAGACCCATCGTCAATGCTATCGTCTTCTTCATGTTTCAGTTCTCCTCTATTCTTGTTTTTTAAGTTCTGTAGGAAGGGTGCCAGAAAGTAACCGCCCGTTCGATGAGGGTAATAAGCCCGTAAGACAGCGAGCCCGCAAGCGCCGCGACAAAAATTTCCGCCCACACCATATCGACATTCATGCGGCCGACTTCCGCCGAGATGCGGAAGCCCATGCCGACAATGGGCGAGCCGAAGAATTCGGCAACGATGGCGCCGATGAGGGCCAGCGTCGAATTGATCTTCAGCGCGTTGAAGATGAAGGGCATGGCGGCGGGCAGGCGCAGCTTCACAAGAGTCTGTCCGTAGCTGGAGCCATAGGTCTGCATCAGGTCGCGTTCCATCGCGCCGGATGCGGCAAGTCCAGCCACGGTATTCACCAGCATGGGAAAGAAGGTCATGATGACGACCACGGCGGCCTTCGATTCCCAGTAGGAACCGAACCACATGACCATAATCGGCGCGATGCCGACAACGGGAAGGGCGGCCACAAGATTGCCGATGGGCAGCAGTCCCCGGCGCAGGAAAGGCACCCGGTCGACAATGATGGCGGCAAGGAAGCCGGAGCCGCAACCGATGACGTAACCGGCAATGGCGGCCTTCAGATAAGTCTGCTGAAAATCCGCCCAGAGCGTCGGCACGGAACTGGAAATACGCTCGGCGATCATGGATGGCGGCGGCAGCAGAATGCTCGGTACGCCAAAGCCGCGAACAATGATTTCCCACAGGATCAGCAGCCACGCACCGAACAGCACCGGCAGGGCGAGATTGACCAGCCGCTGGGCCTGCGGCGAAGTGAGTTTCAGGCCGGCCAGATTCTGCACGCTGAACCACGCGAGCAGCCAGGATGAGGTCACCATGCACCAGTAGCCGATCGACGGTCCCGGCGGCTGCGGCATGGCGTGGAGCAGTCCGATGAGGCAGAAGGCGACCACATGGACAAGCGCGAGAACGACGATCAGCGATGGTATCGATACGCTCGTGAACATGGCAACGGCAGCGGCAACGAACAGGATGACCGGGGTCGAATAGCTGAGGGTGTCGAGAACATCGCCGCCGGACGAGATCAGCAATCCGGGAACGGCGAGCAGGAAGGCGGCAATGGCCAGCGGGGAGCGGGATAGTCTCATGGCCGTACTCCCATGCGCCGGTTGACGAGTGTGGCCACCAGCCCGATCAGGCTGACCAGAATGGCCGCCATCAGCGCCGCCGCGATCAATGCGGCCCAGATCTGCACCGTCTGGCCGTAATAGGAACCGGCCAGCAGCCGCGCACCGATGCCCGCGACCGCACCGGTCGGCAGTTCACCGACAATGGCGCCAACCAGGCTGATGGCGACGGCAATCTTCATCGAGGTGAAGAGGTAGGGCATGGACGCCGGCCAGCGCAGCTTCCAGAACACCTGCGCCTTCGAGGCGTTATAGGTGTGCATCAGGTCGAGATGCATGATCTCGGGTGAGCGCAGGCCCTTGACCATGCCGACGGCAACAGGAAAGAACGACAGATAGGTGGAGATCATCGCCTTGGGCAGGAGCCCGGTGATATTGACCGCATTGAGCACCACGATGATCATCGGGGCGATGGCAAGGATCGGCACGGTCTGCGACGTGATGATCCACGGCATCAGGCTTTTATCGAGCGTGCGCGAATGGACAATGGCAATGGCCAGCAGGATGCCGAGCAGCGTGCCAAGCCCGAAACCCAGCAAGGTCGAGGACAGGGTGACACCGCCGTGATAAACAAGACTGCGTTTCGATGTTGGGCTGATATCGAACACGGTCTTGCGGATTTCCTCGGCCACCTGATGCGGTGCGGGCAGGACCGGGCGCTCCTGCGCCATCGTGTTGGCGATCAGTTGGCCGGTCGCGATCGTTGTGTTGGCGCGTGCCGCCTGATCCCGCTCGAACGGTGCATTGAGGACAATGGCGAAGGCATACCACAGCGCCAGAATGGCGAGGAGAACGGTTCCAACGGGGATGACGCTGTTGCGGATGAAGTTCATGAATGCATCCCCGCTTCAGGCTGCCAGCGGTACAGAATATCCGGCAAATGTTCCTCATTGTCGCCATCGGTGCGGCGCACTTCGGTGAAGCCTTCGCGCCTGTAGAAGGACTGAGCACCGGTATTCGCCACAAAGGTCCAAAGCTCCACCGGTCCCGTGGCCTGCCGCTTGGCGTGATCCAGCAGTGCCTTGCCGATGCCTCTGCCGCGCCGGTCGGCATGCACGTAGAGTGCATTGACCATGTTGTCAGGCGCGAGCGCAACCATCCCGGCCACCATGTCATGGTCATCGGCGACAAAGACTTCGTATCTGGAAAAGACGGTATCGCAATAATAGTCCGTGACGTCGTCCGCCGAATGAATGCGCGGCATCCATTCCGTCGCGTCGATCCACGCATTGACGATGGCCGCGCAGTCGGACATGTCACGCAGTTTGGCGGCGCGGATCGTGGTCATCATGCGCACCGGCTACTCATCATAGGAATGGCCATGGCGCAGGCCCTCGCGCACCCGGTGGGCAATCTCGAGAAATTCCGGCGTTTCGCGGATATCGAGCGTGCGTTCCGTGCCGAGATTGCAGTCGATGATCTCATGGATACGGCCGGGACGCGGGCTCATCACCACGATCTTTGTCGACAGGAACACTGCTTCCGGAATGGAGTGCGTGACGAAGATCACCGTTTTCTGTGTCTTCGCCCACAGCTTCAGCAGCTCTTCGTTGAGGTGGTCGCGGACGATCTCGTCCAGCGCACCGAACGGTTCGTCCATCAGCAGCATGTCGGGATCGAAGGACAGCGCCCGCGCTATGGAGGCGCGCTGCTGCATGCCGCCCGACAGCTGCCACGGAAACTTTTTCTCGAAACCGGCAAGGTTGACCAGATCAAGGTTTTTGGCGATGCGGCTCGCCCGTTCGGCTTTTGGCACGCCCATCACTTCCAGCGGCAGGGAAATATTGCCGCCGATGGTGCGCCATGGATAAAGCGCCGCCGCCTGGAACACATAGCCATAGGCGCGATTCTGCCGCGCTTCGGATGGCGTCATGCCATTGACGGAAATGGTCCCGGATGTCGGCTGCTCCAGATCGGCGATCACCCGCAGGAGGGTGGTCTTGCCGCAGCCCGAGGGCCCGATGAAGGAAACGAACTCGCCGCCATTGACCGCAAGGTTGATGTTCGACAGGGCATTGACCGGCCCGTCATTGGTCTGAAAGACCAGGGACAGGTCCTTGACGTCGATCACATTCTTTGGCGTCGCGTTTGGCATTGACTGGGCCTTGGGTCGGAGCGCGACGACTGTCATCAGACGCCCGCCGGTATGTTTTTCGGATCGCGCTCCACCTTACGCGGTGCCGTGAGTTCCTTCCACGTGGAAAGTGCACGATTGGCCGGCGCATTGGCCTCGCGTTCGACAAAGCGGCCGCTGCCGGTCTGCGCCAGCACTTCGCCGTCCTTGTAGGCGATCTGTCCGCGCGACAGGGTGATGCGCGGCAGTCCGGTAACCTCGATCCCTTCAAACACGTTGTAGTCGATGGCGGATTTCTGTGTCTTGGCGGAAATCACCTTCGATGCCTCGGGGTCCCAGATGACGATATCCGCGTCGGAGCCCGGCAGGATGGCGCCCTTGCGCGGATAGATGTTGAGGATGCGGGCGATGTTGGTGGAGGTCACGGCCACGAATTCGTTCGGCGTCAGGCGGCCGGTGCGAACGCCCCTGGTCCACAGCACGGGCATGCGGTCCTCAAGCCCGCCGGTGCCGTTGGGAATCTTGGTGAAATCGCCGACGCCAAAACGCTTCTGCTCCGTGGTGAAGGCGCAGTGATCGGTCGCCACCACCTGCAGGCTTCCGGAGGCGAGACCGGCCCATAGGCCGTCCTGATGGCTCTTGTCGCGGAAGGGCGGCGACATCACCCGGCGCGCCGCATAGTCCCAGTCCTTGTTCTTGTACTCGCTCTCGTCGAGCGTCAGATGCTGCACCAGTGGCTCGCCATAGACGCGCATGCCCTTCTGGCGGGCGCGGCGGATGGCTTCATGCGCCTGCTCGCAGGACACGTGGACGATGTAGAGCGGCACGCCGGCCTGGTCGGCGATCATGATGGCGCGGTTGGCCGCTTCCCCCTCGACCTCCGGCGGCCGGGAATAGCCATGGGCTTCCGGTCCATTGTTGCCTTCTGCCAGGAGTTTCTGCTGGAGATGGGCGACCACGTCGCCATTCTCGGCGTGGACCAGCGGCATGGCGCCGATCTCGGCACAGCGCGTGAACGAGGCGAACATCTCGTCATCGTCCACCATCAGCGCGCCCTTGTAGGCCATGAAGTGCTTGAACGTGTTGATGCCGCGTTCCACCACCTTCGGCATCTCGTCAAAGATCTGCTTGTTCCAGCCGGTGATGGCCATGTGGAAGGAATAGTCGGTACGTGCCTTGCCTGCCTTCTGGAACCAGTCCTGCAAGGCTGCCAGCAAGCCGTCGGCGCCGGGCAGGACGAAATCGACCACCATGGTGGTGCCGCCCGCCAGCGCCGCGGCGGTGCCTGTGTCGAAATCATCGGAAGAGTGGGTGCCCATGAAGGGCATTTCGAGATGGGTATGCGGATCGATGCCGCCCGGCATCAGGTAGCAACCCGTCGCATCGATAATCTCATCGCCGGAAAGATCAGTGCCGATCTGGGCAATGATGTCGCCCTCGATCAGCACATCCGCCTTGTAGGTGCGGTCGGCGGCAATGATGGTCCCGCCTTTGATCACTTTCGTAGCCATGTGTCCGTTCCCCTTATTGGTCTTTTGTCGAACATGTTGCTCTGTATGGAAATGGTATCCGGTCAGGTCTGGATCACGGCCGTTTCCAGAACAGCATGCAGGAGGACGTCCGCGCCGGCGGCCGCCCATTCCTTGGAAATCTCTTCATCTTCATTGTGGCTGAGCCCGTCGACGCAGGGACACATGACCATGGCTGTTGGTGCAACCCGGTTGACCCAGCAGGCATCGTGCCCCGCGCCGGAAATGATGTTGCGGTGGCTGTAACCCAGCCGCTCGGCCGCATTGCGCACGGCGGTCACGCAGCCTTCGTCGAATGTGACGGGATCGAAATGTCCGGCTTCCTCGATCTCGATTTCCAGCCCGAGCTCTTTGGCAATCTTCGGCGCCTTCTCCTCGAGCTCCGCCTTCATCGCATTGAGTGTCGCAAGGTCGGGCGAGCGGAAGTCGACGGTGAAGACCACCTTGCCTGGAATGACATTGCGCGAGTTCGGATAGACATCGCAATGGCCGATCGCGCCGACGGCACTGGGCTGGTGCGCCATGGCGATGGTGTGGACGAGTTCGGTGATGCGGGCCATGCCCAGCCCGGCATTCCGGCGCATGGGCATCGGTGTGGAACCCGTATGGCTGTCCTTGCCGGTCAGCGTGATCTGCAGCCACCACAGGCCCTGGCCATGGGTGACGACGCCGATATCCTTGCCTTCGATTTCGAGGATCGGGCCCTGCTCGATATGCAGTTCGAACAGCGCGTGCATCTTGCGCGCGCCCACCTCCTCGTCACCCTTCCAGCCGATGCGCTCCAGCTCGCCGCCGAACGTTTTGCCCTTGGCGTCTTCGCGCGCATAGGCCCAGTCCTGCGTGTGGATACCGGCAAAGACGCCCGATGCCAGCATGGCGGGAGCAAAACGCGTGCCTTCCTCATTGGTCCAGTTGACCACGACAATCGGGTGCTTGGTCTTGATATTGAGGTCGTTGAGGGTGCGGACAAGTTCGAGCCCGCCGAGGACACCGAGCACGCCGTCATATTTGCCGCCGGTCGGCTGGGTGTCGAGATGGCTCCCGACATAGACGGGCAGCGCATCCGGGTCGGTGCCTTCGCGGCGGAAGAACATGTTGCCCATGGTATCGACGCCCATGGTCAGCCCGGCCTTTTCGCACCAGCTCTGGAACAGGCGCCTGCCTTCGGCGTCCTCGTCGGTCAGGGTCTGGCGGTTGTTGCCGCCGCGCAGTCCCGGTCCGATCTTTGCCATGTCCATCAGGCTGTCCCAGAGACGGTCGCCGTTGATCCTGAGATTTCCAGTGAGCGCCATGTGAGAGCCTTTCAACTATGCCAGGTTTTTCAGGACGTCGGCCAGCGTATCGAAGAGATGCTCGATCTGGCCCTTGGTGATGATCAGGGGTGGCGACAGCGCAATGATATCGCCCGTGGTGCGGATAAGGACACCCTTTTCATAGGCATCGAGGAATGCCTGGAAGGCGCGCTTGGTCGGTGCGCCTGGTATGGGTTCCAGCTCGATGGCACCGATCAGGCCGAGGTTGCGGATGTCGACGACATGCGGCAGCCCCTTCAGGGCATGCAATGCATCGGCCCAGTAATCGGAAAGCTCCGCCGCACGGGTAAGCAGGCCCTCTTCCTCGTAAGTATCCAGCGTCGCAAGCGCTGCCGCGCAGGCAATGGGGTGGCCGGAATAGGTATAGCCATGGAAGAGTTCGATCATGTTTTCCGGGCCGGTCATGAACGCATCGTAGATCTGCTTCGACGCAAACACCGCGCCCATCGGGATCACGCCGCTGGTGATGCCCTTGGCGGTCGTGATGAGATCGGGAACCACGCCGAAATAATCTACGGCGAAGGGGGTGCCGAGACGGCCGAAGCCGGTGATGACTTCATCGAAGATCAGCAGGATATCGTTCTTCGTGCAAATCTCGCGCAGGCGCTGCAGGTACCCCTTCGGCGGGATGAGCACGCCGGTCGATCCGGCCACCGGTTCGACGATCACGGCGGCGATGTTGGAAGCATCGTGCAGGGCGATCACCTTTTCCAGGTCATCGGCAAATTCGACGCCATATTCGGGCTCGCCGCGCGTGAAGGCATTGCGCGCGAGATCGTGGGTATGGCGGATGTGGTCGACACCGCCGAGCGCGTTGCCGAATGTCTTGCGGTTGCCGGAAATGCCGCCGACTGAAATGCCGCCGAAACCGACGCCGTGGTAGCCGCGCTCGCGGCCGATCAGCTTGGTCTTGGTGCCGTTGCCCTTGGCGCGGTGATAGGCGAGGGCGATCTTGAGCGCCGTGTCGACCGATTCCGAGCCGGAATTGGTGAAGAAGACGTGATCGATGGGGGACGGCAGCATGGCCGCAAGCCGCGCGGCCAGTTCGAAGACCTTGGGATGGCCCATCTGGAAGGCGGGCGCGTAGTCGAGTTCGGCAACCTGTTTCTGTACCGCCTCGACGATTTTCGGGCGCGAATGACCGGCGTTGCAGCACCACAGACCGGCGGTTCCGTCGAGAATTTCGCGGCCGTCGGCGGACTTGAAATGCATGTCCTTGGCGCTGACCAGAAGACGGGGATTTTGCTTGAACTGCCTGTTTGCCGAAAACGGCATCCAGAACGCGTCGAGATTATTGGTGCCCAATCCCAATGCCGATTTCGACATGTGACGTACGCCTCCTGTTTGCGGACATTGCCGCTTGTTTTGTGTTCCCGAATGATTGAACCTGTGGTGCAATCAAAAACTTGACTAGTTGGTCAAAATGCAGGCTAGAAGAGCATAGGAAGCCGGTCAAGCGCTTTATGGGGAATAAAAGCGGTTCCGGGATGCGACGAAACGGCCCGTCGCGCCGGATAACAAAAAGGGATGAGTGGCATGGCGAGGGCAGCGAAGAAAAAGACGAGCGATGTGCCGGAAAAGACGACGCGCATCCAGGAAATCAATCGCCGTCTCATTCTCGATGCCGCTCTCGATGTTTTCTCCGCCTATGGCTTTCGCGGCACCACCATCGACCAGATTGCCGACAAGGCGGGGATGTCGAAGCCGAACCTGCTGTATTATTTCCCGCGCAAGCAGAACATCTATGTGACGCTGCTGGAAGAGACGCTGGCGGAGTGGCTGGCGCCGCTGGCGGAAATCGATCCCGAGGGCGACCCGATCGAGCAGTTGCGCAAATACATAACCCTGAAAATCCGGATGTCGGAGAGCCACCCGGAAGCGTCGCGGCTGTTTGCCAACGAAGTATTGCATGGCGCACCGGCGATCAGTGAATTTCTGAGCAAGCACCTGAAGCCGCTGGTCGACGACAAGGCGGCGGTGATCCGCCGCTGGGTCGGCGAGGGCAAGCTCGCGCCGGTCGATCCCTATCACCTGATTTTCATGATCTGGGCGACCACGCAGCACTATGCGGATTTCGATGTGCAGGTCCGTGCCATCATGGGCAATCAGGTTGGCCGCCCCGGGTTCCGCGAGCAGACGGCGCAGGCGGTGTTGAGCATCATTCTCAACGGCATCCGCCCGCGCGGGTGAGGGGATTGGTCCATCACAGGTAGATTGTGCGTGGTTCGACAAGCTCACCATGAGGGAGGTTGTTGACTGCAAGGCCAATCGGAAATGCAGTGGATATAGCTCCCTGCCGTCCGCCTCCATTCCTCATGGTGAGCTTGTCGAACCACGCACGATGTTGATGCAAAACGCCTGCCTCACGCGAAATTGACAGACGCGGATTGTGCATTGCACTATTGTTCCGCTGCGTCGCAATATCCGTTGCCGCGCCTGGCTTGCGTCAAAGCCGGTTCCCCTGACATCCGGAGATGCCCCCGTGAAAATATCCGATGTTCGTTCCGCCTATGCCATGCCGCTCACCAACCCCTCCTATCCGCCGGGTCCCTACCGCTTCATCAACCGCGAATTCGTGGTCATCACCTATCGCACCGATCCGGAAGCACTGCGGGCGGTGGTGCCCGAACCGCTTGAGATCGCCGAGCCCATTGTCAAATTCGAGTTCATCCGCATGCCGGATTCAACCGGCTTTGGCGATTACACCGAATCCGGCCAGGTCATCCCGGTCCGCTTCAACGGCAAGGAGGGCGTCTACGTTCATTCCATGTATCTCGACGATGATGCGCCGATCGCCGGCGGGCGCGAGATCTGGGGCTTTCCCAAGAAACTCGCCAAGCCGAAAATCTCCCATGAGGGTGAAACCATCCTCGGCACGCTGCACTACGGCAGTGTGCTCTGTGCGACGGGCACCATGGGCTACAAGCACAAGCCGGCCGATCATGCCGCCGTTCTGAAATCGATGCTGCTGCCGAATTATCTCATCAAGATCATTCCGCATGTGGACGGTACCGCGCGCATCTGCGAGCTGGTCGAATATCACCTGCAGGATATCGATCTGAAAGGCGCGTGGACGGCACCGGCGGCGCTCGAACTTCATGCGCATGTCATGGCCAATGTTGCGGGCCTGCCCGTTCTGGAAGTCTTGTCGGGAACGCATTTCATCGCCGATCTGACCCTCGGGCTCGGGGAGGTCGTGTACGATTATATGAAGGGATAATGGTCCGTTGCAGGGTGGTTGTGCGTGGCTCGACAAGCTCACCATGAGGGAGAGTGAAGCTTGCAGGGAGTCATATGCTGCAATGCTGACGATTGGCTTGCAGCCAACCCACATCCCTCATGGTGAGCTTGTCGAACCACGCACAATAGTCTGACAAAGAAAAAACCCGCCTTAACGGCGGGTTTTTGAATGTTATTCGGCAGCGGCTTTGGCCATCGGATTGTTGGGATGGGTGGTCCAGTTGGCGTAGTCCGGCTGGATCGGCAGCTTGGTGCGCGGGTCGACCCCCGAGGTCATCGGCACCATGGTGATGCAGTTGTCGACAGGGCAGACATTGACGCAGAGGTTGCAGCCGACGCATTCCTCGTCGATCACCTCGAAATGCCGGGCGCCGTCCACCATCGCCGTGATGGCCTGGTGCGACGTGTCCTCGCAGGCAATGTGGCAGCGGCCGCATTTGATGCACAGGTCCTGGTCGATCTGCGCCTTGGTGATGTAGTTGAGATTGAGGTACTGCCAGTCGGAGACGTTCGGCACGGCCATGCCGCGGAAGTCCTCGATGGAAGCGAAGCCGCGGGAGTCCATCCAGTCGGAGAGCCCGTCGATCATTTCCTGCACGACCTTGAAGCCATAGGTCATGGCCGCCGTGCACACCTGCACGTTGCCGCAACCGAGCGCGATGAATTCCGCCGCATCGCGCCATGTCGTGATGCCGCCGATGCCGGAGATCGGCAGGCCACGCGTCTCCGCATCGCGAGCAATTTCCGCCACCATGTTGAGCGCAATGGGCTTGACGGCCGGGCCGCAATAACCGCCGTGCGATCCGCGCCCGTCAATCGAGGGATTGGGCGCAAAGGTATCGAGATCGACCGAGACAATGGAATTGATCGTGTTGATCAGCGACACGGCATCGGTACCGCCGGATTTTGCCGCCCGTGCCGGTTTGCGGATATCGGTGATATTCGGCGTCAGCTTGGTGATGACGGGCATGCGCGTATATTGCTTGCACCAGCGCACCACCATCTCGATATATTCCGGCACCTGGCCGACCGCCGCGCCCATGCCGCGTTCCGACATGCCGTGCGGGCAGCCGAAGTTGAGCTCGATGCCGTCCGCACCGGTAGCCTCGACCAGCGGCAGGATGGCTTTCCAGGCGTTCTCCTCGCAGGGCACCATGATCGAGGCGATCAGCGCCCGGTCCGGCCACTTCTTCTTCACCTCGGTCATTTCACGCAGGTTCACTTCCAGCGGACGGTCGGTGATGAGCTCGATATTGTTCAGGCCGAGCAAGCGCCGGTCGGGGCCGTGGATCGCGCCGTAGCGCGGACCGTTGACGTTGACGACAGGCGGGCCCTCTTCGCCCAGTGTCTTCCACACAACGCCGCCCCAGCCCGCCTTGAAGGCGCGCTCGACATTGTAGGCCTTGTCAGTCGGCGGTGCGGAGGCCAGCCAGAAGGGGTTGGGGGATTTGATGCCGAGGAAATTCGATGAAAGATCAGCCATGTCGATCTCCTTCAGCCAGCGATGTGGCTTGGATGGGTGGGGTGCTGCGCCGGTGCCGACGCGCCGTCCGGATTTTCCGCCATGACGGCTTCGACAAAGCCGCTGACTTTCTCCGGCTGCTGCGTCAGCGCCCGGTGGATGGATTCAGCGGCAAGCTTGCCGTCCTGCACCGCGGCCACGGTCAGGTCCTGACCACCGGCAATGCAATCGCCGCCAGCCCATATGCCGGGAATCGAAGTACGGCGGTCGTCGTCGACGCTGATACGTCCCTTCGATAGGGCAAGCCCGGCTTCGGTGAGGATGCTCTCTGCCGGCGTCTGGCCGATGGCCTTGAAAATCTGGTCGCTGGCAAGGGTGATGCTTTCGCCGGTGATGGCGAGCCTGCCGTCGGCCATAGCGGTATAATCCAGCGTGATGCCGCAGACTTCACCGGATGCGTTGCGGGTAAGCGCCCGCGGCTGCAACCAATGGCGGATGATCACCCCGGTTTTCAGCGCCAGTTCCTGCTCATAGGGGCTGGCATTCATGCTTTCCGGCCCGCGCCGATAGGCGATGATGACGTTCTCGGCGCCCAGCAGCTTGGTCTGCACGGCCACGTCGATGGCCGTCATGCCGCCGCCGATGACGACAACGTCGCGCCCCACGGCGATCTGCGACAGGTCTTCGCTCTGGCGCAATACGGAGATGTAGTCGACGGCATCGATGCAACCGGCGGCATCCTCGCCTTCGAGGCCAAGCTCGTTCACACCCGGCAATCCCATGCCGAGGAAAACCGCATCCAAACCGGCTTTCAGCGCATCGATGCTGATGTCCCGGCCAAGCGCCTTGTCGTTCTCGATGGTGATCCCGCCGATTTCCAGAATGAAATCGAGTTCCTTCTGGGCAAAATTGTCGACACTCTTATAGGCGGCAATGCCATATTCATTGAGGCCGCCGGCTTTCGGTCTGGCTTCGAAAATCGTCACGTTGTGGCCGTGCTTGGCCAGACGGTGCGCGGCGGACAAGCCGGCCGGACCCGCGCCGACCACAGCAACGCTCTTGCCTGTCGGCTCGGCGCGCTTGAAGGGGTGCTGGCCCTTTTCCATCAGATGGTCAGTGGCGTAGCGCTGCAGAAGGCCGATTTTCACCGGCTTGCCCTCGGCGGTCTCACGCACGCAGGCCTGTTCGCACAGGGTTTCGGTCGGGCAGACGCGGGCACACATGCCGCCGAGAATGTTTTCCGCCAGAATCGTCTTGGCAGAACCGGTGGGATTGTCGGCGGCGATCTGGCGGATGAACAGCGGAATATCGATGCCCGTCGGGCAGGCATTCATGCAGGGCGCATCGTAGCAGAAGTAGCAGCGGTCGGATTCGACAAAGGCTTCATGCCGCGTCAATGCCGGGTGCAGATCGGAAAAAACATCGGTGTAAGCATCGGACTCTAGCCGCCCGGCCCTCACATCACGGATTCCAGAATCGATCGATCCCATGAAATCGCCTCTCCATTTCTGAAACTGCAGCATCCCGTTCCCTTTGGGCGTGCCGCAATTTGTTGATGGGCCGGTTTGTCCGGCGCCTGTTGATGGAAAGAATGCCAGATTTTCACAAAAGGTCAAATTTTTTATCAAACGGTCAAGAAATATGAAATTGAATCATATTCGTTTCGTTTGCACGGCTGGATATCCACGCAAATCTGGCAAGGGCAGCGGGGAAAAGCTAAATCAGATCATTGAGAACAAGGCTTGCGCCTTTTGCCCCGACCATCATGGCGGCGGCATTGGTATTGCCGGAAATGATATTGGGAAAGATCGAGCAGTCGATCACACGCAGCCCTTCGACGCCGTGCACCCGCAAATGCGGGTCGACCACCGATACCGCCGGGTCCGGGCCCATGCGGCAGGTCGAAACCGGGTGATAGACCGTGCCGCTGCGCCGGCGGAAATCGGCAATGAGATCCTCGTCGCTCCGGCACTGCGGACCGGGCAGCAATTCCTCGACGATCAGCTTCGACAGGGTTGGCGTCGCTGCGATTTTCCGCAGGAATTTCACCGCATCCAGCATCTCGGCAACATCATGCCCGGTCGAAAAAGCGTTCGGCGCGATGGTCGGTGCGTCGAGCGGATTGCCGGAGCGGATATGGATGGACCCGACGCTGGTCGGACGGCAATTGGACAGGCCGATGGAAAAGCCCGGCCAGGGATCGGGGGTCAGGATCGGGCGCTCGCCTTCCCTCGGCCGCACGGTCGAGAAGGCCTGGAAATACAGCTGCATGTTCGGGCGCTGCCGCGACGGATCGGTACGAAAGAAGCCTCCGCCCTGATTCATGCTGATCGACAGGGGCCCCGTGCGCAGCAGCAGATATTCGATGCCGACGCGCAGTTTTCCCCACCACGGACGCAGCACCTGGTTGAGCGAGGCCACGTTGGCCCGGTAGGTATAATTGATGCCGAGATGGTCCTGCAGGTTTTCCCCCACCTGGCTGTTGGCGTGCACAAGCGGAATGCCGAATTGCGCCAGGCGCGCCGCGTCACCAATGCCCGAAAGTTCAAGCAGTTGCGGTGTATTGACCGAGCCGCCGCACAGGATCACTTCGCGCCCGGCACTGACCGTCTCGGTCCGGCCGTTGCGGGTGAACGCAACACCGGTAGCCCGTTTGCCCTCAAAAACAATCCGCTGCACCATCGCGCCGGTCAGAACCGTGACATTGGGGCGTTTCATCGCCGGGCGCAGAAAAGCCCTGGCGGCGGACATGCGCCGCCCGCCTTTCGTGGTCAGCTGAAATGGCCCCGTACCTTCCTGCGTGGCGCCATTGAAATCGGGATTGTAGTGCAGGCCGGCCTCCTGCGCGCCCTTCAGAATCTGATTGGCCAGCGGATGAAACAGGTGCGAACAATCGGTGACATGCAGTGGTCCGCCGCGGCCAAGGCTTTTCGCGGGGCCGTCATGGTCTTCCAATGCCTGAAACACCGGCAGTACATCGTCATAGCCCCAGCCGGGATTGCCGCGTGCGCGCCATTCGTCGAAATCCTCCTTCGCGCCGCGGATATAGACCATGGCATTGATCGAACTCGACCCGCCCAGCACCTTGCCGCGCGGCCAGTAATCCGCATTGCCGCCAAGCCCCGGATCGGCTTCGGCCTTGTACATCCAGTTGACGGATTTGTCGTAGAAGGTCTTGCCGTAACCGAGCGGCATCTGCACGAAGAACCGCCGGTCCGTCCCGCCCGCTTCTAGGACTAGAACCGTGTGGCGTCCGCTGGCGGACAAGCGCTCGGCGACAACCGATCCGGCAGAGCCTGATCCGACAATGATGAAATCAAACGCGCGCATGAATTCCAGCCCGAACACAATCTATTTATCCAGGCAGGATATCCGGCTTCATCGTAGCAAACCCAAACGTCATTCCGCCATGGCTTATGGAAAATGCGACAGGCCTGTCGAATTGTCCGGCGTGTCAGGTGCCGGCAGCGGCCTGATTGAGATTCTCGAAAAACTGGGTGGCGAGTTTCTTGGCGGAGGACGATATAAGGCGGCTGCCGAGTTGGGCGATCTTGCCGCCGACATCGGCATTGACCGTATAGGTGAGCACGGTCTCGCCGCCTTCCTCGATCAGGGTGACATCGGCGCCACCCCTAGCAAAACCGGCAATACCACCCTTGCCCTCGCCCGTGATCGTGTAGGACAGCGGAGGATTGAGATTGCTCAATTCGACCTTGCCGTTGAAGCGCGCCTTGACGGGGCCGAGTTTGACGCCGACCGTGGCTTCCAGTTCCGTATCGGAAATCCGCTCGAGGCTTTCGCAGCCCGGGATGCAGGCTTTCAACACGTCCGTGTCGTTCAATGCCTTCCAGACTGCTTCGCGGGGCGCTGCAATGCGTTCTTCGCCGGTCATATCCATGTTTCAATGCCTCCCTGGAAGAAGAAAGCTAAGATAGACGACTTCATCTGTCCATGATTTATAAAAATTCGTTCTTCCTGCCACTGTATTAAATCCTGTCACAAAACATCATGATACTGGCGATGAAGATGCTGGACCGGACAGGAGCGGTGTAATAACAGGATTAAGACTTTGTGATTCCGCAGGGATGACGGCCACAAAGTACTGACCCAACTATTCTTCTACTTCATTCATCTCATCAAGGGAGACTGCACATGAAATTGAAAATGGTCGCCGGCATTTCGCTGCTGGCTGTCGCTCTCGTCGGCTGTTCCAAAGCCCCCACCTGCACCCAGGAAGAGCTGACCAAAAAGGCCGGTGAAATCACCGCTGCCGTTCAGCAGGTCATTACCAAGGACCCGTCCAAGGCTCAGGGAATCGTTGCCAAGATGCAGGAACTGGCCACAAAATATCAGGGCCAGACCGATCTGAAAGACGCTTGCAAGGCGTATGACGACGTTCTGACAGCCATCAAGGGCTCGTAAACTTTCGCGCCGCAGTTCCGCCCGGATTTGCGGCGCAGATTACCTGATGTTAAATCGGAAGAGATTCTGCTTTAAATCGATTGAAACAAAATGATTCCGGTGGCAGGTTCCACTCTGTCAGGATCAAGGCGTGACTTCAGGAGAGAGAAATGGCGACAGTGAAAGCGAACGACCTGCGTGGCTCCGTTCAGGCATTGAAAGCACACTTCAAAAGCGGCGCGCCGAAAAACATGCGCGCGACCTTCATGGAAGATGCCAAACGCTTCTCCCGTTATTCCCTCAGTCTCGACGATCTTCTCCTCGATTGGTCGAAGTGCCTGGTCAATGACGAGACGCTTTCCCTCCTTGCTGATCTGGCAAAAGTAGCCCATGTCGAAGCCCGGCGCGATGCGATGTTTGCCGGCGAACCAATCAATAATACTGAAGGCCGCGCCGTGCTCCACGTGGCGCTGCGCAATCGTTCCAACAAGCCGATCAAGGTTGATGGCGCCGACGTCATGCCCGGCGTCAACGATGTGCTGAAGCGCATGGGCGCCTATGCGGATGGCCTGCGCTCCGGCGCGATCAAGGGGTCGAAGAACAAGCCGATTACCGATGTGGTCAATATCGGCATTGGCGGCTCCGATCTCGGACCGGCCATGGCAACGCTCGCCCTGTCACCCTATCATGACGGGCCGAAGACCCACTTCGTCTCCAATGTCGATGGGGCACATATCGCCGATACCTTGAAAGACCTCGATCCGGCGACGACGCTGATCATCATCGCGTCGAAAACCTTCACCACCATCGAGACCATGACCAATGCCCGCGCCGCGCGCAAATGGATCGCCGATGCGCTGGGTGAAAAGGCTGTCGGCAAGCACTTTGCCGCCGTTTCCACGGCGCTCGACAAGGTCGACGCCTTCGGCATCCCGGAAGATCGTATCTTCGGCTTCTGGGACTGGGTAGGCGGCCGCTATTCCATCTGGTCGGCCATCGGTCTGCCATTGATGATTGCGATCGGGCCCGAGAACTTTGGCCGGTTTCTCGATGGCGCCCATGCGATGGACGAACATTTCCGCAAGGCGGCGCTTTCCAAGAACCTGCCGATGATGCTTGGTCTGGTCGGCTACTGGCATCGTGCCATCTCCGGTTACACCAGCCGCGCCGTGATTCCATATGATCAGCGGCTCGCCCGCCTGCCGGCCTACCTGCAACAGCTCGACATGGAATCGAACGGCAAGGGCGTCACCGTCGACGGCAAGCCGGTTTCCGGTCCGACCGGCCCGGT
Source organism: Phyllobacterium sp. T2-21 (assembly GCF_055378485.1). Lineage (NCBI taxonomy): Bacteria > Pseudomonadati > Pseudomonadota > Alphaproteobacteria > Hyphomicrobiales > Phyllobacteriaceae > Phyllobacterium > Phyllobacterium sp. T2-21. The sequence goes on from NZ_AP027912.1 coordinate 674,667, forward strand.
GGTCTGGGGTGAACCCGGCACCAACGGTCAGCATGCCTTCTTCCAGCTCTTGCATCAGGGAACCGATACGATCCCGCTTGAATTCATCGTCGCGGCGAAGGGCCACGAGCCGCATCTCGACAACCAGCATGAGATGCTGCTGGCCAATTGTCTGGCCCAGTCGGAAGCCCTGATGAAGGGCCGCACGCTGGAAGAAGCCAAGGCGCAGCTCGCGGCAAAGAAGCTGGCGAAATCCGAGGTGAACCGCATTGCGCCGCACCGTGTTTTCAAAGGCAACCGGCCATCGATCACCATCGTCTATGACAAACTCGATCCCTTCTCTCTGGGTCGCCTGATCGCGCTTTACGAGCATCGCGTTTTCGTCGAGGCCCAGCTTTTCGGCATCAATGCCTTCGATCAATGGGGTGTCGAGCTCGGCAAGGAACTGGCGACCGAGCTTCTGCCGATCGTCTCCGGAGAGGCAAAACCAACGGACAAGGACGCATCCACGCAAGGTCTTGTCGCGCACTTGAGGAAGCGTCGCGGCAAATAGGCTATAGTGGCCCGATAACGAACAGAATGGGTATCCGGCCTCTGCTCCAGGGCCGGAAGTGAGGAACTGGAAAAGCATTGATGAAGACGGAAACGATCCAGCTGGCCGGCGATGTGCCGGGCAATCATATCGAACTGCGTGTGCTGCGTTTTGCCGGCAAGGATGAAAAAGCGGTCAGCGCCTATCTGCAATCGTCGCTCCATGGTTCGGAACTGCCCGGACAGGCGGCGCTGCATTTCCTCATCCCCATGCTGGAAAAAGCCGGCAGGGAAGGCCGCATCGCCGGTAACATTACCGTTGTCCCGCAGGCCAATCCGGTCGGCTCCGCCCAGTGGTTGTCGCACCAGCATCTCGGCCGTTTCGAATTCTTCTCCAGCGGCAATTTCAACCGCTCCTTCCCTTTGCTCGATACGTTTGATACATCGGGCCTGGTTCCGATCGATGGTCCGAAATCGCTGGCTGAACGGCTGAAAGCGCAATTGCTTCGCCTCGCTTTGCCGCACGACATCGTGCTCGATCTGCACTGCGATGACGAGAGCGAAAACTACCTCTACATCCATCAGGCATTCCTGCCAGAGATGTACGATCTGGCCGCGGCGCTCGGGTCAACGGCGATCCTGTCTTGGAACAGCACTGCCGATGCGGCCTTTGAGGAAGCCTGTGCCCATCCGGTATTGCAGCTGCCGGAAGCCAAGCGTGACGTGAAGCGGCGCGCTGTTACGACAGTCGAGTTCCGCGGATTGAACGATGTCGATATTGCAACAGGCAAGGCGGATGCGGAAGGCCTGTACCGGTTCCTGGTGCATCGCGGTGTGGTCACCGATCCCGCCGTCACGCTGACGGTTGATTTCAAGGGCCCGGTTACACCACTCGAAAATGTCGAAATGGTGCGTGCGCCGCAGGGCGGCATGATCCTGTTCCATGTGAACATTGGCGACGAGGTCGCGGCGGGCGCAAAACTCGTTACGGTGGTGACCGTTCCCGGCGATCCCTCCGGCGATATCACGCTGACGGCGCCGCAGGCGGGCCGTATTCTCACGCGGCGCAGCCATCGTTACACCCGGCGGGGCGATGACCTTCTCAAGCTCCTGGGTTCCAAGCGCTCCGAACAGGCGCGGCCGGGCTCGCTGGAAGCATGATGCCCCGCACGCATCCTTCGGAAATCCGTGCTATCCTGTTTGACAAGGATGGCACGCTGGTGGATTTCAACCGGACGTGGTTCGGCATCACCATGGAACTGGCGCACAAGGCGGCGGATGGCGATGTGGATCGCGCCCGCGCGCTTGTCGAAGCGGGTGGCTATGACTGGGAGATGGAACGGTTCCGCGGCGGCTCGGTTGTCGCCGCCGGAACGATCAATGACATTGTCGATCTCTGGCATCCGGAACTGACGCTGGAGGAAAAGCGCGAGCGCATCCGCAGCTACGATGATTATACGGTGCGCGAGGGGTCGCGCCGGGCCGTCGGCATCGACGGATTGCGCGAAACGCTGGAGCGGCTTGCGGCGCAGGGGTTCATCCTTGGCATCGCCACCAATGATTCGGAAGCCGGTGCGCGGGCAACCGCCGAGGCTTTGGGATTGACCGCATTGTTTTCAGTGATCATCGGTTATGATTCCGTCGCACGGGCAAAACCCCACGCCGACCAGCTGGAGCTGTTTGCGGCCAAGACCGGCATTCCGGCCAGCGCCATCGCCATGGTCGGCGATAACGGCCACGATCTGGAAATGGCCCATGCGGCCGGCGCCGGATTGGCTGTCGGCGTTCTCTCGGGCAACAGCACGCTGGATGATCTGGCATCGCTGAGCGACGCCATTCTGGGCTCGATCGCCGATCTGCCAGATTTCCTGGCGGGACGCGAGCCACCGCGTATTTGAACGCTGGCATAAAGATTGTGCGTGGTTCGACAGGCTCACCATGAGGGATTTGGTTTGCCTGCAAGGCCAACTACGAACGTTGCAGGATATAGCTCCCTGCAACCCTCCATCTCCTTCATGGTGAGCCTGTCGAACCACGCACTACCGATTTGCAGTGGAATCATATTGAGGAGAGCAGAGAGGCGCTGTATAGAAATCCGGTGGGCACCGTCTCATGATCTGATCGACAAAAGCAGCAGCTCCAACCGGCACCGTCCGGGAAAGCCTGCCTGAGCTTTCAAGCCATGAGGTTATGACATGAACGATAGTCCCGCCCGCTCCATCCATTTTGGACGAATCGCAGCCATGCTGCCGGTTGCGGATATGCAGCGCGCCCATGATTTCTACACGGGCGTTCTCGGCTTTTCCAGAACCTTCCAGAATGGTGATCCCGTCGGGTTCATGATTTTGAAACGCGACAATGCCGAACTGCACCTGACATTGCAGAAGGGCCACAAGGCAGCGCCCTTCAACGTCATCCATATGATGGTGGACAATGTCGATGTCCTGCACACGATCTGCCGGGCACAAGGTCTGCGCATCATCAAGGGGTTGAAGGACAAGGAGTATGGCCTCAGGGCCTTCGTCTTCGAGGATTTCGACGGCAACCGCATTGATGTCGGCCAGCCGCTTTAATCTCCGGCTGCCCTGTCCTTCCCCGTGAAGGACAGGGATGCGCGCCCGCTTGACCGGCTTCGTGCCATGGGTAATGTCAGCGGCAGGGATGTCCGCAATCTGGCGCCAAGGGGGATGATCATGACCGCAACAACGCTTCTTGCTTTTGCTCTCGTTGCTTTCGTCGGCATAGCCACGCCCGGGCCGACGGTTCTTCTGGCTTTGACCAATGGCTCGCGCTTCGGTGTCTGCCGTGCCCTGGCGGGGATGGCGGGTGCGGTCATTTCCGATTTCGTCCTGATCGGCTCCGTTGCCCTTGGCCTTGGCGCCTTGCTTGCGGCCTCGGAGTTCTGGTTCTCGGTGGTCAAATGGCTCGGTGCCGGTTATCTCGCCTTTCTCGGCCTCATGCTTCTGCGCTCGAAGGGAACGCTTGACCTGTCGCTGCGCACCGCCACGCACGAACCGCCGGCAACCACCCGTGCCATCTTTCTCAAGAGCTTCCTTGTTGCGGTGACCAACCCCAAGGGCTACCTGTTCTTTTCGGCCTTCCTGCCGCAATTCATCGCGCCCGATATGCCGCAAATCCCGCAATATGCGGTGCTGGCGGTGATTTTCGCCACGCTCGATTTTGCAATCATGTTCGGTTATGCCCTGCTCGGTTCGCAGGCGGTTCGCGTCCTGAAGAAATCAGGCGCGCTGTGGCTCGATCGCATCTGCGGCGGCGCATTGCTGGCGCTTGCCGGTTCGCTTGCGCTCTATAGGCGCGCAAACGCCTGAAAAGAAGAAAGCCGCCGGGGCGGCTTTCTCGATATCAGCCGCGCAATTCGCGCCGCAGGATTTTGCCGACATTGCTTTTCGGCAGCTCGTCGCGGAATTCAACCGTCCGGGGACGCTTGTAGTTGGTCAGCCGCTCGGCACAGAATGCCTTGACCGCCTCTTCGGTGAGCAGGGGATCCTTGCGCACGATGAAGAGCTTGACCACTTCGCCGGAGTGCTCGTTGGGAACGCCGATTGCCGCCGCCTCGCGCACACCGGGATGCTCCATGGCGACTTCTTCAATCTCGTTGGGATAGACATTGAAGCCGGACACCAGGATCATGTCCTTCTTGCGGTCGACGATCTTGGTATAGCCGCGCTCGTCCATGTAGCCCATGTCGCCGGAGCGGAAGAAGCCGTCCGCTGTCATAACCTTGGCTGTCTCGTCCGGACGGTTCCAGTATCCGGCCATGACCTGCGGCCCGCGAATGCAGATTTCGCCGACTTCCAGCAATGGCAGCTCCTTGCCGTCATCATCGCGGATGGAGAAGTCGGTCGATGGCAGCGGCGTGCCGATCGTGCCGGAGAATTCCGTGGCATCCAGGCGGTTGGCCGAAGCGACCGGCGACGTCTCGGAGAGGCCGAACCCTTCGGTAATCAGGCCGCGCGTCACCTCGAACCAGCGATCGGCGACCGGTCTTTGCACGGCCATGCCACCACCCAGTGTCAGGATCAGGTTACGGAAGTCGAGCTTGCGGAAATCCTCGTTGTTGAGCAGCCCGTTGAAGAGCGTGTTGAGACCCGGGAAAACGTGGATCGGCACTTTCTGCAATTCCTTGACGAAGGCAGGAATGTCGCGCGGATTGGGGATCAGCACATTGTTGCCGCCGAGTTCCATGCTGATCATCGCATTCACGGTGAGGCCGAAAATATGATAGAGCGGCAAGGCGCAGATGAACGTCAGATTGTCCGGACGGCCCTTCTTGCGAAAGCCGACCTCCACCCACAGGCGCATCTGCGTGACATTGGCCACGATGTTGCTGTGCATCAGCACGGCGCCCTTGGAAACGCCTGTCGTACCGCCGGTATATTGCAGGAAGGCGATATCGTCCCGCTTGACCTCGACCGGCTTCAGCGTGAGCGCGGCCCCTTGCGCCAGCGCGGTCTTGAACGGTGTATGACCGGGCAGGGACCAGGCCGGCACCATTTTCTTGACGCGCCGCACGACCAGATTGACGATATGGCCCTTGAGACCCAGCATGTCGCCCATGGTCGCAACGACGACATGTTTGACCGGCGTCGCCGTCAGCACTTTTTGCAGCGTCGTGGCGAAGTTTTCGAGAATGATGATCGCTTTCGCGCCGCTGTCCTTGAGCTGATGTTCAAGCTCGCGCGGCGTGTAGAGCGGATTGATGTTGACCACCGTCAGGCCCGCTCGCAGAATCGCAGCGATGGCTACCGGATATTGCAGGATGTTCGGCATCATCACAGCGACCCGGTCGCCCTTGACCAGCCCGCGTGACTGGAGCCATGCCGCGAATGCCTGTGACTTGCGATCCATTTCCGCATAGGTCATCACCTTGCCCATGCAGGTAAAGGCCGGCCGGTTGGCATATTTCTTGTAGGCGGTGGCAAAAAGCGCGTTGATATTCTCGTAGGGCAGCGGTCCGATCTCGGCGGGAACGCCTTCCGGATAGGATTTGACCCACAGTTTCGGTTCGGGCATTTGGGCGAGGGACGCCGCCTTTGCCGTTGCTGCCTCGGCGGCTGGCGCCGCAGTTTTGGCTTTGGCTGCGGGCTTCCTTGCCGCGGGTGTCTTGGCGGGCGCTTTCACCGCCGTTTTTTCCGGTGCTGCACTGTTTACTTTGGCAGCGGCTTTGGGTTTTGCCGCAATCTTGGCTTCGCTCGCAACCGGCGCTGCGGTTTTCGCGGCAGGTTTTGTTGCCGTCCTTGCAGCCTTGGCAGCCGTCCTTACCGCAGCGGGTTTCACTGCACTGGCGGTTTTCGTTGTCTTGACCTCACCGGCTGGTTTGTTCGCGGCGGCTTTGGCAGTCGTGGCGGCGGGTTTCGCCGTTTTGGCTGGCGCTGCCTTTGCAGTGGCGCGCTTGGCTGTCACGGATGTTTTTACCGGCGTTGTCTGTTTTGCCACATTAACCTCCCCTGATGGTTTCCTTGTAGCTGGCCCACGGTCCTCCAACCCTAAACATGCTACTCAACAATTCTATCTATGGCGATAGGCGGTGCGCTTGCAAGTATTACATTGACGTAAACGTAAAATTGATTGTCGCGGAATTGTCGTGCTTTGCCGCCAATTCACCCAATCGGCACGATCTGGGCGCAAAGTTGCCAAGGTTCGCCTCGACAAAGCACCGGCCTTTCCTTCATCCTGCACCGACAATCAAAATGGATTCGCCGTGGAAACAATCACCATCGTCTTGCTGATGCTTCTGGCCGTTGTGGTCAGTGACTCCATCGTGCGCGTGCTGCCTCTGGCCGTACCGCTGCCGCTGGTGCAGATCGGGCTTGGCGCAGCGATTGCCTCGGTCACCAGCATCCGTGTGCAGCTCGATCCCAACATTTTCTTCCTGCTGTTTCTGCCGCCGCTGTTGTTTCTCGATGGTTGGCGCATCCCCAAGGAGGGTCTCTTCCGGGACAAGGGCATCATTCTGGAGATGGCGCTCGGCCTTGTCATCTTCACGGTGATCGGTGTCGGCTTCTTCGTGCACTGGATGATCCCTTCCGTCCCCCTGCCGGTGGCCTTCGCCTTGGCCGCCATCGTCTCGCCGACCGATCCGATCGCCGTTTCCGCCATTGCGGCGCGCGTGCCGATTCCCTCGCGCATGATGCATATTCTTGAAGGGGAATCCCTGCTCAACGATGCATCTGGCCTCGTCTGCATGCGTTTTGCGGTGGCCGCGATGCTGACCGGCAGCTTCTCGATCACCGAGGCGTTCTTTACGTTCCTCTGGCTCGCTTTTGCCGGCATTGCCATCGGTATCGGCGTGACCATTGGCGTCACGCGCGGCAAGGCATTCCTCGCCCGCAAGCTCGGCGAGGAGAGCGGCTCGCAGATTCTCATCAGCCTGCTCATCCCCTTCGGCGCATACCTGCTGGCCGAACACGTGCACGCCTCGGGCATCCTTGCCGCCGTTGCCGCCGGTATCACCATGAGCTATGCCGAGAACACGGCCCAGTCCATGGCGCTGACCCGCGTGCGTCGCACCGCGGTGTGGGATACGGCGCAGTTCGCCGCCAATGGCGCCATCTTCGTTCTGCTCGGCGAACAGCTGCCCGGCATTTTCTCCGGCGCCGTCGAGAATGTGCGGCACGGCGAGACCAGCCCCTGGTGGCTGCTGGTCTATGTCGTGGTCATTTATGCCGCTCTGGCTGCCCTGCGCTTTCTCTGGGTCTGGGTGTCGTGGCGGGTGACCATGGCGCAGCGCCGCAGGCAGGGTGAGGCCGTGGTCAAGCCAAGCTGGCAGCTGATCGCCGCCATGTCGTTTGCCGGCGTTCGCGGTGCCATCACGCTTGCGGGTATCCTGACACTGCCGCTGTTCCTTTACGACGGCTCGCTGTTTCCGGCCCGCGATCTCGTCATTTTCCTCGCCACCGGTGTGATCATCCTGTCGCTGGTCATGGCCAGTGTCAGCCTGCCGCGTCTGCTGCGCAACATCGACCTGCCCATCGAGGATTCAAACCAGCGCGAAGAGGATTACGCCCGTATCGCTGCCGCGGAAGCCGCAATCATGGCGATCGAGCGGGCCCAGCACAGTCTGGCATCGGGCCGTGCCGACGCCGATATCTATACGGATGTCGCCAACCACATCATGGAGCTCTACCGCAAGCGTATTGACGGGCGCATGCAGCTCGGGGAAGAGCGCGAAGAGGTGGCGCGAAGCGAGGAGATCGAGAAGCTGCTGCGCATCACCGCGCTTCGGGCGGAACGGCAGGAAATTCACCGCCTGGTGCGGGCAAGGCGGCTTGAAAGCAGCATTGCCACGAAAATGGTGCGGGATATCGACCTACTGGAAGCCCGCTTCCAGTAGGTATCCATTGAACCCTGATCAGTTCCAGTCGTCGGGAATCTGGCGCACGGCACCCCGGGCAGCACTGGTTGCCATGGCGCCATAGGCGCGCAGCGCCGTGGTGATCTTGCGCTTGCGCTTTTCCTCCGGCTTCCACGCAGCGGTGCCCTTGGCTTCCATTTTCGCGCGGCGTTCGGCCAGGACGGCATCGTCGACGGCCAGATGAATCCCGCGGTTCGGAATGTCGATATCGATGATATCGCCGTCCTCAACCAGACCGATCAGGCCGCCTTCCGCCGCTTCCGGTGAAACGTGGCCGATGGAAAGGCCGGATGAACCGCCGGAGAACCGGCCATCGGTGATCAGCGCGCAGGCCTTGCCGAGACCCTTCGATTTCAGGTAGCTGGTCGGATAGAGCATTTCCTGCATGCCCGGTCCGCCGCGCGGGCCTTCGTAGCGGATCAGCACGATGTCGCCCGGTTTGATGCCGCCATTGAGAATGCCGAGAACGGCACTGTCCTGGCTTTCGAAAATGCGGGCGGGACCGGAGAACTTCAGGATCGAGTCGTCAACACCGGCGGTTTTGACGATGCAGCCGTCTTCCGCCAGATTGCCGTAGAGCACGGCCAGGCCGCCATCCCTGGAATAGGCGTGTTCAAGATTGCGGATGACACCCTTTTCGCGGTCGAGATCGACATCGGCAAAGCGGCGTTCCTGGCTGAAGGCGACCTGTGTGGGGACGCCGCCCGGTGCCGCCTTGAAGAAATCATGCACGGACGGGTTTTTGCTGCGCACCACATCCCAGCGGTCAAGAGCAGCGCCGAGATTGGCGGCATGCACGGAATAGACGGATGTATCAAGCAAACCGGCACGGTCGAGTTCGCCGAGAATACCCATGACACCGCCGGCGTGGTGCACGTCTTCCATGTGCACATTGGCAACCGCAGGCGCCACCTTGCACAGGACCGGAACGCGGCGGGACAGGCGGTCGATATCGCTCATGGTGAAGTCGACTTCGCCTTCATGCGCAGCGGCCAGCAGGTGCAGCACGGTGTTTGTCGAGCCGCCCATGGCGATATCGAGGGTCATGGCATTTTCGAAGGCGGCAAACGAAGCGATGGAGCGCGGCAGAACCGTTTCATCGTCCTGTTCGTAATAGCGGCGGGCGAGATCGACCACGAGATGACCGGCCTCGACAAAGAGGCGGCGGCGGTCCGCATGGGTGGCGAGCGTCGAACCGTTGCCCGGCAGGGAAAGGCCGAGGGCCTCGGTCAGGCAGTTCATGGAATTGGCGGTGAACATGCCGGAGCAGGAACCGCAGGTCGGGCAGGCCGAGCGTTCGATGGCCTTCACTTCCTCGTCGGAAATGCGGTCGTCGGCGGCCGCAACCATGGCATCGACCAGGTCGAGCTTCTTTTCCTTGTCTTCCCAGACGACTTTGCCCGCTTCCATCGGTCCGCCGGAGACAAAAACGACGGGGATGTTGAGGCGCAGCGCTGCCATCAGCATGCCGGGTGTGATCTTGTCGCAGTTGGAAATACAGACCATGGCATCCGCACAGTGGGCGTTGACCATGTATTCGACGCTGTCGGCGATGATTTCACGCGACGGCAGGGAATAAAGCATGCCGTCGTGCCCCATGGCGATGCCATCATCCACGGCAATCGTGTTGAATTCCTTGGCGACGCCGCCGGCGCTTTCGATCTCGCGCGCCACGAGCTGGCCGAGATCCTTCAGGTGGACGTGGCCGGGCACGAACTGGGTGAACGAGTTCACCACGGCGATGATCGGCTTGCCGAAATCCTCGTCTTTCATGCCGGTCGCGCGCCAGAGCCCGCGGGCTCCTGCCATGTTGCGGCCATGTGTGGTGGTGCGTGAACGATAAGGAGGCATTGTCGAAAATCCTGCTGATGACGGGCGAGGGAGCATCTCTTACAGAAAAAGAGTTCCCATGGCAAAAGAATGGAATTTTATTGCCTTGAAGGGGCGTGTTTCATTGCATTGATTACATAAGGCAGATGCCGGGCGCATGAAACGGGACGTAATGTCTCGCCCCGCCGAGCGCCTGTCAGAACGCGGTGAAGGTCAGCGTTGTCAGCGATCGCGCAATGCCTGATATATCGAGCACGTTGGTGTTGATGAATTTGCCGATATCCTGATCTTCCGGAATGTAGATCTTGGCCAGAAGGTCGAACTCGCCGCTAGTCGAATAGAGCTCCGAGACGATTTCACGCTCGAACAGGGTTTTTGCAACTTCGTATGTCTTGCCGGGTGCGCATTGCAGTTGCAGAAAGACAGGCTTCATAAATTCCTCCGGAAGGCTGGGCGATTTTCAGTCAGCATAATTGCTGCGACGCTTCTTAGCCAGTTGTTCTCGTCTCGCAACTGCGATATATATCCCGCGTTCGCACAGGCTATCTGGGAGAGACCGGTAAAACCGGCGCCGATGGAGCAACCGCCCCGGAAACTCTCAGGCAAAAGGACCAGAATAGTCTAGAACATCTGGAGAGAGGTATGGTTTGAAAAGCCGTACCCACCGAAGGAGAAAGCCCTGCCCGGTTGCATGACCGGAAAAAGGCGCCGACGACATGGATGACAAACATCCGGCGGGCGCTCAAAGGGCCAAGCTCTCAGGTTCCGTGACAGATGGGGTTTCGTGCCGTTGTCAACGGCGAAACTGAAACCATGTGTTGCCTGAGGACCGTTTTATCATGACCCATATCGCCATTATCGGCGCCGGTATCACCGGCGTGACGACTGCCTATGCGCTTGCCCGCCAGGGCTATTCCGTCACCGTGTTCGACCGCAACCGCTATGCGGCCATGGAAACATCCTTCGCCAATGGCGGTCAGCTCTCCGCGTCCAATGCGGAGGTGTGGAATAGCTGGTCCACGGTGCTCAAAGGCATGAAGTGGATGCTGCGCAAGGATGCGCCGCTGCTGATGAACCCGAAACCCTCCTGGCACAAATATTCCTGGATGGCGGAATTCGTCATGAACATCCCGCGCTACGAAGAAAATACCATCGCCACCACCAGGCTCGCCATTGAAGCGCGCAAGCGCATGTTCGAAATCGCTGCGGATGAAAAGATCGATTTCGACCTGGAAAAGCGCGGGATCCTGCATATTTACCGCTCGAAATACGGCTATGACCACGCGGTCAAGGTCAACAGGCTGCTGGAAGCCGGTGGTCTTGACCGGCGGGCCGTCACCAATGAAGAAATCCGCAGCATCGAACCGGCCCTGAACGGCTCCTTCTATGGCGGGTTCTTCACGCCATCCGATTCGACCGGCGATATCCACAAGTTCACCCGCGGCCTTGCCGCTGCCGCCATCCGCCACGGCGTGCGCTTCATTGGCGATGCCGACGTTGCCGAACTGAAGCATGGCGCCGACGGCGTGGTGGTGGAATGGAACAGGGCATCCGTTGCCGATGCGGGGACGGAGACGGAGCGTTTTGACGCCATCGTCATCTGCGCCGGCATTGCCAGCCGCAAATTTGCCGCCCAGCTCGGCGACCGCGTCAACATCTATCCGGTCAAGGGATACTCGATCACCGTCAATCTGGATGACGCCGGGAGCCAGCAGTCGGCCCCATGGGTGAGCCTACTCGACGATGATGCAAAGATCGTTACAAGCCGTCTTGGGGCGGGGCGCCTGCGCGTGGCCGGTACGGCCGAATACAATGGCGAGAACCGCGACATCCGCCACGACCGGGTCAAGCCGCTGGTCGACTGGAGCCGCGACCTGTTCCCGGGCATGGACACGTCCAATGTGGTGCCGTGGGCCGGCCTGCGCCCGATGATGCCGAACATGCTGCCGCGCGTTGGTGCTGGCAGGCGGCCCGGTGTGTTCTACAACACCGGCCATGGTCATCTCGGCTGGACACTGTCTGCCGCCACGGCTGAAATCGTCGCCGGGCATATCGGCGCCGCCATGCCCGTCGATGCCAGCCCGCAGGGCGGCTGGCTCGCCGCCGCCGAATAAAACCGGCTTGCACGCAAAGGAGCGCCTGTTGCCTCAGGCGCCCTTGTCGTGCTGGGCCGACATGGCAAACTATTGCGCGCGGCACATAAAAAGTGATTGGCGTTTAAATGCGCTTGTATCGCGGTTTTGTGGCGATATGGCCACTAATGCCGGGTTGCATGGCCGATCAGGTGCCATTGCGGGTTGGCCAGCTTTTCCCGGCATGTTATCGTTTTCTTAAGCTCGAAGGGCGAATTTTATCAATTGCAGGCAGCGCGCGCACTGTCCCTGCAGTGTATCCTTGTGTTTATTGATGTGTAGGGAATTTGCTGGTTGATGGACTTGAAGCGCCCACAGGCCAGTTGTTTCGGCGCCGCATTGCTGGCCCTTACGGCCCTTGTCTCGCCTGCCCAGGCCTTTGATCTTTTCGGCGTTCATCTCTGGGGTGCCAAGAAGGAGGACGATGCTGATTCGGTCATCGCCGACCCGCAGAGATACACGGTTGAAACCGCTGCTTCGACAAGCGATGAAACCAAGGCGCTCGTGGAGGGCGCATCAAGCCTGTTTGCCGACAAGGACAAGCCTGCGTCCGGTGCGGCAGGGCTGCTCGCCAAGGCGCGTGGAGATTATCGCCGCATACTTGGTGCGCTCTATGCGGACGGCCGCTATGGCGGCACCATCAGCATTCAGGTCGACGGCAAGGAGGCGAGCGATATTCCGCCGGATGCCGTGCTGTCCAAGCCGGCCAAGGTGGTTATTTCAGTCGATCCTGGATCGCAATTCTTGTTTGCATCGGCCCGGGTCAAGAACATGGCGCCGCCGACGCTCGACCCGAAAGACTTTGTCGAAAGCCCGGAGAAACAAGGCTACATCGCTGGCGAGATTGCCCGCTCGACAGCCATTGTCAAAGCCGAGCGGCTGGTGGTCGATGCCTGGCGCCAGCAGGGGCATCCAAAAGCCAGGATTGTCAGCCGTGAAGTCATCGCCGACCACGAGACCAACCGGGTTGACGCGACCATCGATGCCGATCCCGGCGCCAAGGCCGGTTTTGGACCGGTGCAGGTCAAGGGCACCGAGCGCATGGACCCGGAATTCGTGGCGTTCATCACCGGCCTGCAGCCGGGACAGGAATACGATCCCGACGAAATCGAGAGAGCCAAGAAACGGCTGTCGCGCCTCGAAGTCTTCCGCTCGGCGCGGATCGAGGAAGGCGATGCCATCGGCAGCGACGGCCTGCTGCCGATCACCGTGGCGGTGCAGGAACAGAAGCTGCGCCGCTTCGGCGTTGGCGGGAGCTATTCGACGCTGGACGGTCTCGGTCTCGAGACATACTGGCTGCACCGCAACCTCTTCGGCCGGGCGGAACGGCTGCGCATTGACGCCAAGATCGGCGGCATCGGCAGTCAGTCCTACGACCCCTCGGAATACAGCTATCTGCTGGGTGCAAGTTTCACCAAGCCCGGCGTCTATACGCCTGATACCGATTTCATCGCCTCGCTGATTGGTGAGCGCAAGGTGCTCGACGCCTACACGCAGACATCGATTACGGCCGATGCCGGTTTCACCCAGATTTTCTCCGATGAACTCTCGGGCAGGCTTACTGCCAATGTTTCCAAATCGCAGTTCAAGGACGATTTCTTCGGCACGCGCGATTTTCTCACCGTCGGTCTGCTGGGCGGCCTCACCTATGACAGCCGCAACAGCAAGGTCGATCCGGCGCGCGGCTATTTTCTGGAAGGGTTGCTGTCGCCGTTCTACGAGATCGAGCATGGCAACTTCGCCACCAAGTTCACGGCGGAGGGCCGCACCTATTTCGGTTTCGGTAAGGACGACCGGTTCGTGCTCGCCAGCCGCCTGAAACTTGGCACGATAGTCGGCGCAGAAATTGCCGAACTGCCTTCGGACCAGCTGTTCTTTGCCGGTGGCGGCGGTTCGGTGCGCGGTTACGCCTATCGCAACATCGGCGTCAATGTCGAGCGCAACGGCACAAGCTATGTGATCGGCGGGCGGTCGCTGGTCGAGGGGTCCGTGGAGGCGCGCGCCAAGATCACGAACACCATCGGTGCCGTCGGCTTTGTCGATGCGGGCTATGTGGGCGAAGAGTCTTTCCCCGATTTTGCCCAGCAGTTGCGTGTGGGCGTTGGCGCCGGCATTCGTTACAATACGGGCCTTGGCCCGATCCGCCTCGATGTGGCCATGCCGCTCGACCGGCGGACAAACGACCCGAGTTTTGCATTCTACGTTGGTATAGGACAGGCGTTTTGACCCGGATTTTCGCAGTCATATTCCTTCTGCTTTTTGCAGCACCGGCTTTGGCGCAGGATAGCGCCGAGGCGGAAAAGTCCTATTTCCTCAGCTTCGTCGAAGAACAGCTGTCGACGCCCAATCGCCAGATTTCCATTTCCGACATTCAGGGCGTCCTGTCGTCGGAAGCCAATATCGGCAGCATCACCATTGCCGACCGTGAAGGAATCTGGCTGCGCATTACCAATGCGAAAATTGTCTGGAGCCGTCTGGCGTTGCTGCGCGGGCGTCTGGATATCAACAGCCTCGGCGCGGAGCGCATCGATGTCATCCGCAAGCCGCTGCCGGACACCAGCAGCCTGCCTTCACCCGAAGCCAAGGGTTTCAGTCTGCCGGAGCTGCCGCTTGCAGTCATCCTGCAGGATTTGCAGGTGGGACGCATTGCCTTCGGCGACAGTATTTTCGGGCTGAAGTCGGAAATCTCTCTGGCCGGCAGCCTGACGCTCGATAGCGGCTCCCTGGATTCCAACCTCAAGGTGCAGCGCCTTGACGGCCCGGGCGGCACCTTTGCGATCAAGGCGGCCTATGCCAAGGAAAGCCAGAAGCTCGATCTGGATCTGTCGCTCAATGAACCGCAGAACGGTATTGCCGCCAATCTTCTCAATATTGAAGGCAGGCCGCCGGTTGCGCTTTCGCTGAAGGGATCGGGCCCGCTCGGCGATATTGCCTTGCAGCTAACGCTCGATGCGGCGGGCAAGCGCGTTCTCACTGGCAGCACGCAGATCAACCGTCAGGGCGAGGGACTTGCGTTCAAGACAACCGTCGATGGCGCGATCGCCATGCTGGTTCCGCCGCTCTTCCGGGATTTCTTCGGCAACGATACCGCGCTCGCGGTCAATGGCGTGGTGCGCGATGCCGGCGGTGTTTCGCTTGATCGGTTGACCATCAAGAGCGCTGCTCTTGCGGTCGATGCGACAGCCGATACAACCAACGATGGATTTTTGCGCCGCCTGAAGGTGGATGCCTCGATTGCCGATCCCAGCGGCAAGAAGGTCATTTTGCCGGTTGCGGGCGGCCAGACAACCGTCGACAAGGCTGTGCTGGCGGTTGCGTTCGGGGCAAGTGCCGGCAATGACTGGTCGAGCACGCTCGACGTCACCAACCTCACCACCAACAATTTTGCCGCCAAAACGGTCAATCTCGTTGCCAAAGGCCTGGCGGAAAATCTCGACAACCCGGCCGCCCGTTCCCTGAGCTACGATGTGAACGGCGATGTGTCGGGCATCACGGCCAAGCGCGCCGATATCGCCAAGGCACTGGGCGACCTGATCCAGCTGAAGATCAATGGCGACTGGAAGGCCGGTACGCCGGTCAATCTCAAACAGGCGCTGGTTGCCGCCAACGGCTTCAGCACGGCGCTGGCCGGGACCATCGACAAGTTCATCTATAACGGCGACATCCTGGTCAAGGCATCGAGCATCGCACCGTTTTCCGAACTTGCCGGACGCGATCTCGCCGGCGCGCTCGATCTGAAGGCCAATGGTGCTGTCGAAGCGCTGACGGGTGGCTTCAATCTGATGCTGGATGGCCATGCAACCGGCATGACGCTTGGCATTGATGCGGCGGATCGCGTGCTTGAGGGCGAAACCCGCATCACCGGCGGTCTTGCGCGCGGCGAAGCGGGCCTCAGCGCCAGGAACTTCCGGGTCGAGAACCCGCAGACGCTGGTCACGGCCAACGGCACCTTTGCCACAGGCGCCGCCAATTTCGACTTCGGTCTCGATCTCACCAACCTCGCGCTCCTGTCGGAAAAGACCAGCGGCGCACTCAAGGTCAAGGGCAGCGCGCGCGGCAGCGACGGCATCATCGCTCTTGCCTTCAATGCCGGGGTTCCGGATGGAAAACTTTCCGGGCGCAAGCTCAGCGAAGGCGCGTTCTCCTTCAACGGGCTTCTGCTGAAGGATGCGCTGGACGGCAAGGTATCCGGTCTGGCGTTCCTTGACGGCATTCGTGCCGATCTTGCCACGGAACTTGCCTTGCACAAGGACGAAAAACGCCTGAGCAATATCCAGTTCATTGCCGGTGGCACACGGCTGCGCGGTGATGTCACCCAGGACAAGAAGGGGCTGCTTCAGGGTAACCTGACCCTCGCTTCCAGCGACGTGTCGACGGCCGCAGCCCTGTTCCTCGTGGAGGCGACCGGCAAGGCGAATGCCGCCATTGCGCTGAGCCATGATGACGAGAGCCAGAACATCGATGTCAAAGGCGATATTGACGGGCTGAAGGCCAACAATGTCATCGTCGGCAAGGCGGCGATTGCGCTGGCCGCCCAGAACATCTTCAAGGTTCCGTCCGCCAACGGCACGATCACGGCCACTGCGGTTTCGGCCGGTGGTGTCGATATTTCAACCCTCGATGCCCAGGCGGCGCAGCAGGGCAAGACCACCGATTTCAAGCTGAACGCCGCGCTGAAAAATGGAGCGAAAACCGCTATTGGCGGTTCACTCGAACCGACGGAAAAGGGCTTTCTCCTGTCGCTCGCCAATGCGGACCTGACCCGTGGTGCGCTTGCCGCCCGGCTGGTCCAGCCGGCCGCCATCAATGTCGCCGGCAGCAATGTTTCCTTCGGCGATATCATTCTGGATATCGGCAAGGGCAAGGTGACGATCCGCGGCGATGTCGCCGAAAAACTGGACCTCGCCGTTGCCATCGAGAAGCTTCCGCTCGATGTCGCCAATGCGGTCAAGCCCGATCTGGGACTGGGCGGCGAAATCAACGGCACCGCCAGGATCGGCGGCACCCGCGACAAGCCCGACGTGAACTTCAATATGCAGGCCCGTGCGATCACCGCTGCCGTACTGAAAAAAGCCGGACTGGACGGCCTCAATCTGGACGCCAAGGGCACATCGACCACCGATCAGCTCAATGTCGATGCGCACCTGACTGGTGCAAACGGGCTCGATGCATCGGCCAAAGGCTCGGTTCCGCTGACGCCGGGACAGCTTGCCGTCGATCTGACGCTCGGCAACCTGCCGCTGCGCGCGCTGAATGGCGTCGTCAAGGATCAGAACCTGGCGGGCAACGTCACCGGCAGGGGCCGCATCACCGGCACACTGCAGAAGCCCAATGCCGAATTTGACCTGAAGGGGTCTGGCCTCTCCGCCAAGCCTTTGCAGGACGCCGGTCTGTCGCCGTTGCAGCTGACCGCCGCGGGCCGCTTTGCCAATGATGTGCTGACCCTGACGTCGGCCAAGGCTGACGGACCGCAGGGTTTCACCGTGTCGGCCAATGGCAATGTGCCGGTTTCCGGAAACGGGCTTGGCATCAATGTGACGGGCAATATCCCTTTGTCCCTCGCCAACCGTTTCCTTGCCGATCGCGGCACGCAGGCGAAGGGCAATATTGACGTCACCGCATCCGTCTCCGGCAGTTTCCAGCAGCCGCTCATCCGCGGCATGTTCTCGGCCAACGGTGCCGAAGTGGTCGATCCGGAAACCAATCTGCGGCTGCAGCGCATTACCCTGCTCGGCAGCATGGAAGGACAGACCGTCACCATCCGCACGCTCAATGCCGGGCTTTCCACCGGCGGCACGGTCAGCGCCACCGGTACGATCTCCACCGATGCAGCGGCGAATTTCCCCGCCAACATCCAGATCAAGCTCGACAAGGCCCGCTATGCCGACGGCAATCTTGTCGTTGCCACGCTGACCGGTGCGCTCGGCGTCAACGGCCCCTTGACGCGCGATCCCGTGATTGCCGGCAACATCAATGTCGACCGCGCGGAAATCAGCGTTCCCGAAAGCTTTGGCGGTTCGTCGGCGGTCATCGACGTCAAGCACAAGAAGACGCCGAAGGCCGTCGCCACGACGCTGAAGCGCGCCAAGGCCGACCAGCCCGCCACGGCAACACCCACCGCACGGCCCAGTGTGGTGCGGCTCGATATCAATGTGACAGCGCCCAACAAGATCTTCGTGCGCGGCCGGGGGCTGGATACGGAAATCGGCGGCTCGGTGCGGCTGACTGGCCCCGCAACCGATATCCAGCCGGTCGGTGCGTTCGACCTGGTGCGCGGGCGCTTGGAAATTCTCGGGCAGCGTATCACCTTCACCGAAGGGCAGGTCACGCTGGTCGGGGACCTCAACCCGGAACTCAATTTCGTCGCGAGCACCCAGAGCAGCGACATTACCGTCAATGTCACGGTCAAGGGGCGGGTATCCGATCTGCAGATCGCGTTCTCGTCGCAGCCGGAGTTGCCGCAGGACGAAGTCCTTGCCCGCCTGATCTTCAACCGCTCCATCAGTGAGTTGTCGCCATTGCAGATTGCGCGGCTGGCTGCCGCCGCGGCCGAACTGGCCGGCGGATCGAATTCATCCCTGCTCGACAGCCTGCGCAAGGGCACCGGCCTCGACGATCTCGATGTGACAACCGACAGCGAAGGCAATGCGGGCGTCAAGGCCGGGCGCTATATCCGCGACAATGTCTATCTTGGCGTGGAGGCGGGCGCTGCCGGCAAGACCAAGGGCACGATCAATCTCGACGTGACGCCGCAGCTGAAGGCCAAGGGCTCCGTCGGCAGCGATGGTGACTCCGGCGCCGGTGTGTTCTTCGAACGAGATTATTGAGCGGTGCTGCGGGGACGGAGGGGAATATCCTCCTCCGTCTCAGGTCCTTGGCGGAAGCACCGGCAACGGTTCTGCACGGCCGACCACAAAGGCATAGGTGAAAGCGCCGACCAGCGCCATGAAGGCTGCCATGGCGAAGGACGGCGTATAGTTGCCGTGGAAACGGTCAAGCAGTGCACCGAACAGGAACGGGCTGATGATACCGGCAATGTTCGAGGCAAAATTCTGGATACCGCCGATGGATGCGACGTGATGGGAACTGGGCGCCACATCGGCGGGCAGGGACCAGATGGCCGTGGCGGCTACGGCGAGGCTGCTGTAGGAAATCGCCAGGAAGATGAGTGCCATGTAAAGCGATGATACCAAGGCTGCCGGCAGAATGGCCGCGCCGCCCAGCAGGCCTCCAACCATGATGAGCTTGCGAATGGCCGTGACGTCGGCACCGCCGCGGATCGCCCGGTCTGCCCAGGCGCCTGCGCTCCATGCGGCGACCACCGCGGTCAGGCCCGGAATCATGCCGAATGTACCAAGCTCCGCCAGGTTGAGGCCGCGTGCATTCTTCAGATAGTCCGGAAACCAGGTAAGGAAGAAATAGATGACGAAGTTCAGGCAGAAAAATCCGATCATCATGCCCCAGATGGTGCGGTAACGGAAAAGGTCGATCCAGCGAATCTTGACCGCTTCCGCATCATCGGTTGCATCGGTGCGTCCGCCATTGTCGGTGATGTACTGACGCTCAAGATCATTGGCGCCGGTGTGTTCGGCCGGATCGCGGTACATCACATACCAGAAGAAGGCCCAGACAAGGCCGAGCGCGCCGAGGATGGCAAAGGAATAATGCCATGTGGTCAGGGCAATAATGCCCGTAACGATCGGCAAGGCAAGCACGGTCCCGACACGCGAACCGGAATCGATCACTGCCGTGGCGAAGGCCCGTTCGCTCTTCGGGAACCAGCGGGAGGCTGCCTTGGTCGCGCTGGGATAGGCCGGGGCTTCCCCGGCGCCCAGGGCAAAGCGCACGGCAAAAAATCCCCAGAAGCTGGTGGCCAGCGGCGTCAGCGCGGTAAAGGCCGACCACCAGACCGCGGCGATGGTGAATGACCGGCGTGAACCGACCTTGTCGGTGAACCAGCCGGCAATGAGCATCATCCCGTCATAGGCCCAGAAGAAGGCGCCGAAGATCAGTCCCTTTTCCGCATTGGTCAGCTGAAGATTGAGTTCGGCATCGATATAGGGCAGTGCCACGCTCAGATTGGCCCGGTCGAGGTAATTCATCGTTATGCCAAGAAAGCACATGGCAAGAATGATGTAGCGGACCTTGCTGGCGCCCGCCGGCGCCTTTTGCGGCGGGTGGGCGGATGACGTTGCGATGCTCATGAATGGACCTCCCAGTACCGTTCGGACGCTGCGCAACGCCCATGGAACCGCGCCGTCATCCGGCGCGATGATTCTCATAGTAAGGAAAACCGGCTCCTTGTCAGCCCTGAATGACGGTCTGCTTCTGCTCGCCCAGCCCGTCGATGCCCAGTGTCATGACATCTCCGGCCTTCAGGAAGATATTGGGTTTCTGGCCAAGGCCGACACCGGGCGGCGTACCGGTCGAGATGATGTCGCCGGGATGCAGGCTCATGAATTGCGACAGGTAGGAAACGAGGTATTTGACGCCATAGACCATCGTTTCGGTCGAGCCGTTCTGATAGCGGTGACCATTGACCTCCAGCCACATTTTCAGCTTCTGCGGATCAGCTACTTCATCCTTCGTCACCAGCCACGGGCCGGTGGGACCGAATGTGTCGCAGCTTTTGCCCTTGGTCCACTGCCCCTGGCGTTCGGCCTGGAAGGCCCGCTCCGACACGTCGTTGATCAGGCAATAGCCCGCCACGTGGTCGAGCGCCTCGTCTTCGCTGACATATTTCGCATGCTTGCCGATGACCACGCCGAGCTCGACTTCCCAGTCTGTCTTCAGCGAGCCGCGTGGAATTTCCACATCGTCATTCGGGCCTACAATGGCCGAGGTCGCCTTCATGAAGATGATCGGTTCCGGCGGCACGGTTGCCCCCGTTTCCGCCGCATGGTCGGAATAGTTGAGGCCGATGCAGATGAACTTGCCGGTTCCCGCGACGCAGGGACCATAACGGTCGACAGTGACCTCGGGCAGCAACGTCGGATCAATGCCTGCGAGCTTTTTCAATCCCGCAGGCGAAATCGCTTCACCGGCTATATCCCCGACGTGTGCGGAGAGATCACGGACCTTGCCATCCTTGTCGACAAGCCCCGGCTTTTCCTGACCGGCAGGACCGTAACGCACGAGTTTCATGGAGTAACCTTTCTGATTGGGAGGGGATCAATAGGTGGCGCGGCCACCGGAAATGTCGAAAACGGCACCCGTCGTGAACGAGCATTCCTCGCTGGCGATCCAGCTGATCAGGGATGCCAGTTCATCGACGGTGCCAAACCGCTGCATGGGTATTTTCGACAGCATGTAGTCGATGAATTCGGGTTTGAGCTGCTGGAGGATCGGCGTATCGACGGTGGCTGGCGTAATGGCATTGACGGTAATGCCGTCATGCACCAGCTCCTTGCCGAGTGATTTCGTCAGGCCGATCACCGCCGCCTTCGACGCGCTGTAGGCCGAGGCGTTCGGATTGCCTTCCTTGCCGGCAATGGACGCAACATTGACGATGCGGCCATAGCCGTTCTTCTGCATGAACGGCACGACGAAGCGGTTGCAGTAGAACAGGCCGTTGATGTTGATATCGAACACCCGCTTCCACTGATCGATCGGATAATCCGCCACCTTGGCGTTCGGCCCGGTGATCCCGGCCGAACAGATGAGGATATCGATCCTGCCGGCGCTGGCGGCGGTGTCCTGTGCCGCCTTTTCCACCTGCGCCGGGTCGGAAACATCGAGCGCCAGCCCATGCGCGCCCTCACCGAGCCTGGCCTTTGCTTCCGCGATCCGTACTGCATCGACGTCCCAGAGGCTGACCGTGCCGCCCTCCGACACGATCCGCTCCGCCGTCCTGTAGCCTATGCCGGAAGCGCCGCCGGTAATGACCGCATGCCGCCCCTCATAGCGCCTGATGGTGTTCGCCATGTTCCCTCCCGAACGGTTGGCCTCAGTGGTTGTCGCGCGGCAATCCCTTGGTCTGGGCAATGCGCTGGAAATCGACCGCCGGTTTCAGGACCATGCCCTGCGCCAGCTGATCGACCATGCCGCGCTGGATTTCCTGCCATGGCGTCTGGCTGGCCGGATATTTGTAGCCGCCCGCCGCCAAAAGGTCGTCCCGGCGCTTTTGCAGTTCCTCCTCATCGATGAGGATATTGGCGGTGCCTTTGCGCAGGTCGATGCGCAGGTGGTCGCCGGAGCGCACCAGTGCCAGGCCGCCATTGACCGCCGCCTCGGGCGAAGCATTGAGGATGGACGGCGAACCGGACGTGCCGGACTGGCGGCCGTCGCCAAGGCATGGCAGCGCATGGATGCCTTTCTTCAAGAGATAGCCCGGGGGCTGCATGTTGACGACTTCGGCCGCGCCGGGATAGCCGATGGGGCCGGTACCGCGCATGATCAGGATGCTGTTCTCGTCAAGGCCGAGTTTCGGATCGTCGATCCGCGCATGGTAATCTTCCGGGCCCTCGAACACTTCCGCGATGCCTTCGAACGCTTCCGGATCGTCCGGATCGGAAAGATAGCGCTCGCGGAATTCGTCAGAAATCACGCTGGTTTTCATGATGGCGCTGTCGAAGAGATTGCCCTTGAGATTGATGAATCCGGCCTTCTTCTTCAGCGGTGTCTCATAGGGACGAATGACGTCGGTGTTGAGATTTTCCACGCCCTCGCAATTGGTGCCGATGCTCTTGCCGTTGACCGTAAGCGCCGATGGATGCGGCAGGCGCTTCGCCTTGAGCAGTTCCGCCGCGACGGCTGGCACGCCCCCGGCGCGGTGGTAATCTTCGCCAAGATATTCCCCTGCAGGCTGCAGGTTGACCAGCAGCGGCACGTCATGACCGATGGTCTGCCAGTCATCATTGTCGAGCGCGATATCGAGATGGCGGGCAATCGCGTTCAGATGGATGGGCGCATTGGTCGAACCGCCGATGGCCGAGTTGATGACGATCGCATTCTCGAAGGCTTCGCGCGTCATGATATCGGAAGGCTTCAGGTCTTCGCGCACCATGTCGACAATGCGCTTGCCGGTATCATAGGCGATCTGGCCGCGTTCACGGTACGGTGCCGGGATGGCAGCGCCGCCGGGCAGTTCCATGCCGAGTGCTTCGGCCAGCGAATTCATCGTGGTGGCGGTACCCATGGTGTTGCAATAGCCGACGGACGGTGCTGACGACGCCACGATATCCATGAACTCGTCGTAGTTGATTTCGCCTGAAGTCAGCTTTTCGCGCGATTTCCAGACGATGGTGCCGGAGCCGGTGCGCTCGCCGCGGTGCCAGCCGTTCAGCATGGGCCCGACGGAGAGGGCGATGGCGGGAATGTTCACCGTGGCGGCGCCCATCAGCATGGCCGGTGTGGTCTTGTCGCAGCCGATGGTCAGCACGACGCCGTCGAGCGGATAACCGAAGAGGACTTCCACCAGACCGAGATAGGCAAGGTTGCGGTCGAGCGCCGCGCCGGGACGCTTGCCGGTTTCCTGAATCGGATGAACCGGAAACTCGAACGGGATACCGCCCGCCGCGATGATGCCGTCGCGCACCCGCTTGGCCAATTCGATGTGATGGCGGTTGCAGGGCGAAAGGTCCGAGCCGGTCTGGGCGATACCGATGATCGGCTTGCCGGACTGCAATTCCGCCCGCGTCAGGCCGTAGTTGAGATAGCGCTCGAGATAGAGCGCCGTCATCCCCGGGTTGTCAGGATTGTCGAACCATTCCTGCGAGCGAAGCTTTTTCGGGGTTTTGTTGGTGGTCATGAAAGCAACTCCTGGATGGGGGCACGCCCCAATTACTCTTTGACCGCGCCGGTCATCGAGGACACGTAATAATCGACAAAGAATGAGTAGAGGATGACGACGGGCAGCGAGCCAAACAGCGCCCCTGCCATCAGCGAACCCCACTCGAAAACATCCCCTCGCACCAGCTCCGTCAGGACACCGACCGGGACAGTCTTGTTCTCCGAGGATTGGATAAAGGTCAGCGCATAGATGAACTCATTCCACGACAAAGTGAAGGCGAAAATGCCGGCGGAGATCAGTCCTGGCACCGCCAGCGGCAATATGACCCTGACGAGGATTTGCCAGCGCGATGCCCCGTCCACCAGCGCGCTTTCTTCGAGCTCGAACGGGATCGAACGGAAGTAGCCCATGAGCAGCCAGGTGCAGAACGGTATGAGGAAAGTGGGGTAGGTGAAGATCAGCGCCAGCTTGCTGTCATAGATGCCGAACTTGAAGACGATCACCGCCAGCGGAATGAACAGGATAGAAGGCGGCACCAGGTAGGCAAGGAAGATCAGGAGCCCGACGGAACGCGAGCCCTTGAAGCGGATGCGCTCGATGGCATAGGCGGCAAAGACCGAGGCTGCAAGCGACAGCACGGTCGCGCAGACCGAGACGACGAGCGTGTTCCACAGCCAGCCGGGATAGGAGGTCTCGAACAGGAGATATTTGATATGGTCGAGTGTCGGCCCGACCACCCAGAACGGGCTGTAATTGTTGTAGTCCGTCAACTGCGAGTTGGGTTTTACCGCCGTGATTGCCATCCAGTAGAACGGGAACAGCAAAACGATGATGAAAACGGCCAGCGGCAGATAGAGCACGACGATGCGCCGCGGCAGCCGGTTGAGATAGCTCATGCCCTGCGCGTCGTCGGTGAGTGGCACCGTGGCGGTCTGTTCGGAAATGCTCATGGTCGTTCTCCCCCCTTAATCCTGTCCGCCCTGCTGCCATTTCCGGCGCTGCAGGCCGAAGAATGAGAACAGGATCGAGGCAAGCAGGAACGGGATCATGGCGACGGCAATCGCCGCGCCTTCGCCGAGCTGCCCGCCCGGGATGCCCCGCTGGAATGAAAGCGTGGCCATGAGGTGGGTGGCATTGACCGGCCCGCCCTTGGTCAGCACATAGATCAGCTGGAAATCGGTGAAGGTGAAGAGCACCGAGAAGGTCATCACCACGGCGATGATGGGGGTGAGCATAGGCAGGGTGATGAAGCGGAAGCGCTGCCAGCCGGTTGCGCCGTCGAGCGAGGCCGCCTCGTGCAGCGATTGCGGAATGGTCTGCAGGCCCGCGAGCAGCGAAATGGCAACGAAGGGAATGCCGCGCCAGACATTGGCGGCGATGACCGATGCCCGCGCATTGTTGGGGTCACCGAGGAAGTTGATGGGCGTATCGATCAGGCCGAGCTTGATCAGCGACCAGGAAATGATCGAGAATTGCGCATCGTAAATCCACCAGAAAGCCAGCGCCGACAGCACCGTCGGGACAACCCAGGGCAACAGGATGATGGCGCGGAAGAATGACTTGAACGGCAGGTTTTCATTGAGGATCAGCGCCAGCCACAGGCCGAGCGCGAACTTCAGCACCGATGCGATAAAGGTGTAGAGAACCGTATTATAGACCGTCATCCAGAACACGGAATCGTTGGCAAGCGCTATGTAATTGTCGAGACCGATGAAAACCCCATCCCGGCCGATCTTGGCATCGGTGAAGCCAAGCCAGACACCAAGGCCGAGCGGATACGTCAGGAAGCACAGCAGGAACACCGCCGCCGGCAACAGAAACATGAAACCCAGGAATGTATTGTTCCGGGTCAGCGCGCCGAGGGCTGAAGGTGGCTTTGTTGTTGCTGTCATAAGGAATACCCCCCTCTGGGCTGCCGCCCATCTCCCCCACAAGGGGGGAGATCAGCCTTCACCGCTGTTTCAATCAGCTCTGAGCCACTGCGAGGTAAGCAAAAGTGCAGATGCCGATGTGATCTCCCCCCTTGTGGGGGAGATGTCCGGCAGGACAGAGGGGGGTAAAGAACATCACCCCCTTCACAGCATCCTGTATTCACGCTCTTTGTCATCCTGCCGGTCTCCACCCCTTGGCTAGACGTTGTAGTAACGGTTGGCGCGTTTTTCCGCCTGGGCGATGGCGTCTTCCGGCGTCATCTGTCCCGTCACGGCGGTGGCATACATGTCGACCAGCACATAGTCGGCCATCACGCCGGCCGATGCCGTTCCGAGCGGTCCGGCATAGCCGTTCGGCCGCAGGCTGCCCGATGCCTTGGCATAGGCCGCATGGATGGGGTTGGATGTCCACACGGGATTGGCGGCATATTCCTTCAGCGGCTGGCAGCAATAGGCACTGGCGCCTTCGATCCACGCATTCATGTTGTCGGCCTGATACATGAACTGCAGATAGGCCTTGGCGGCTTCCGGATATTTCGTGTGCTTGAAGATGGAGACGGTGGACGCCTGGTGCAGCTCGACCGACTGGCCGACCGGGCCGATGGGCAGATTGACCGAACGCATGTCGTCGGCAATGGCTGCCATCGCCGGGTCCTTCTTAGCCGCATAATAGACGGACACGCCATTGGCGGTCAGCGATATCTGTCCGGCCAGGAAGGCGCGGTTGTTGTTGACGTCCTGCCAGCTTTCCGTGCCGGGAATGAAGGTCTTGTAGAGTTCCTGCGCATATTTCACCGATGCCAGCGTTTCCGGGCTGTTGATGACAACCTTGCCGCTTTCGTCGACCATCTTGCCGCCATGGCTCCACAGCAGCCAGTGCGCGTAATTGTTGCCGTCGCCCACGGCCTTGCCATGCGGGAAGCCCGCGGGTGTGCCCTTGGCGTGCATCGCCTTGCAGAGCTCGAGAAAGCCTGCCGTGTCCTTGGGGAATTCGCTGAAGCCGGCGGCCTTCATGTGGCTGTCGCGGTAGACGATGGCGTTGCCGATGGCGCAGAGCGGCAGGGCGATGAACTTGCCGTCACGTTTGGCATAGCCTTCGAGACCCGGATACCAGCCGCCATGGGCGCCGCCGAGATAGGTGCCGAGCTCGCTGACATCGACCAGCTTGTCGGGATATTGATGCGGGTCGTCGAACCAGCTCATCACCATGTCCGGGCCCGAGCCGACATTGGCGGCGACGGCGGCCTTCGGGCGCACGTCTTCCCAGCTTTCCTTGTCGATACGCACTTCAACGCCGGTGGCGTCGCTGAACTTCTTGGTATTGGCAAGCCATGCGGCTTCTTCTGCCGGCACGAACGGCACCCAGCGCAACAGGCGCAGTTTTGCGCCCGCTTCCGGCTTGTAGGCGGGGGCGGCCTGGGCAAAGGCCGGGGTAAGGCCCAGCCGGTTCAACCCGGCAGCGGCCACAAGTCCGGCAGAAGCGCCGAGAAGATGTCGTCTGTTGATGGTCATGGATGCTCCTCCTTGGGGTTTCACAAGCATGTCCGGAACGTCTCCCGCTTCCGCCCATGCTTTCCGGGGGCTTATATGACCGGCACACGCTCCCCGACTGGCAGGTGCCGCTTGGTGGTTTTCAGACGAGGCGCTTGCCGCTCTCCGCGTCGAAGAGATACGTCGCCTCGGCGTGGATCGACAGGCCGACCGTCTCGCCCGGACGGGCATTGATGCGCTGGTGGAACACGCCGGTAATGTCGTCGCCGCCGATGCGCATGATCATCTGGGTTTCCGATCCGGTGGGCTCGATCACCACGACGTTTGCCGGAATGCCGCCATCGGCAATCGTCATGTGCTCGGGCCGCAGTCCGTAGATCAGGGCGCGTCCCCTGGCGCTTTCGGGTGCCTTGGCCACCGGCAGGACAACACCCATCTCCGTCACGAATTTCAGCGCATCATTCGGGTCGAGCCTGCCCTTGATCATGTTCATGGCGGGCGAGCCGATGAAGCTGGCGACGAACAGATTGGCCGGCTGGTCATAGAGTTCGAGCGGCGCCCCGATCTGTTCGACGATGCCGTCATGCATGACGACGATCTTGTCGGCCATGGTCATGGCCTCGATCTGGTCGTGCGTCACATAGACCGTGGTTGTCTTCAGGCGCTGGTGCAGTTCCTTGATCTCCGCGCGCATGGCGACGCGCAGCTTCGCATCGAGATTGGAGAGCGGCTCATCGAACAGGAACACTTGCGGATCGCGGACAATGGCGCGGCCCATGGCCACGCGCTGGCGCTGGCCGCCGGACAATTGCCGGGGAAAGCGGTCGAGCAGGTGGGTGAGGCCCAGAATTTCCGCTGCCGGTTTGACGCGCTTGTCGATCTCGGCCTTGGCGGCACCTTTCAGCGTCAGCGAAAAGGCCATGTTGTCGGCAACGGTCATGTGCGGATAGAGCGCATAGTTCTGGAACACCATGGCGATGTCGCGCTCCTTCGGCGCGAGACCATTGACCACCTGTCCGCCGATGCGGATCTCGCCGGCGGAAATATTCTCCAGCCCCGCCAGCATGCGCAGCAGGGTTGACTTGCCGCAGCCGGACGGTCCGACCAGAATGACGAACTCGCCATCGGCGATCTCGATATCAACCCCCTTGATAACCGGATGCGTCCCGAATGATTTTCTGACATTGGCGAATTCGACTGATGCCATGCCCGTTCCTCCCTGAAATGTGCCTAACGGTGCTTCTCCCAAAACACCGCGCGAAAATACTATCCCCGGCCGACCAGCGGCATTTTCGTCGCCATGACAGTCAGCGACAGCACATTGGCTTCCAGCGGCAAGCCGGCCATGTAGACAACGGCATCGCCGATATAGTGCGCCGGTATGGTTGGCTCGCTTGCCATCTCGCCATTGGCCTGCAGCACGCCGCCCGCCATCTTCGACGTCATTTCGGTGGTGGCATTGCCGATATCGATCTGGCCGCAGGCAATGTCGAAGGGCCGCCCATCCAGCGCGGTCGACTTGGTCAGACCCGTGATGGCGTGTTTCGTTGCTGTATAGGGCGCTGAATTCGGTCGCGGCGTCGTTGCGGAAATCGAGCCATTGTTGATGATGCGCCCGCCGCGCGGCGTCTGTGCCTTCATCAGTTTCAGCGCCTGTTGCGTGCACAGGAATGCGCCGGTCAGATTGGCGCCGACAATGGCGTTCCACTGCTCGAACGTCACCTCTTCCATGGCGACATTCGGCACATTGATCCCGGCATTGTTGATCAGCAGGTCCAGCCGTCCATAGGCCGCCTTGACGGCTTCGAACAGTGCGGCGACGGATTTGGGATCGCTGACATCGGAGACAATGGGATTGACCGTTCCCTTGGTCTCGTCGGCCAGTGTCCTTGCTGCTTCATCGAGCACGTCCTTGCGCCGCCCGGTGATGACGACGGTCCAGCCGACACCGAGCAGTGCCACAGAAATCGCCTTGCCGACGCCCGTGCCGCCGCCGGTCACCAGTGCGATCTTGCCTCTGCCTGAATCCTGATAATTGGTCATAGTGTTCCGCCCAGTTCGTCTTCGATATGCGCCTTGATGATGTCGTCAAAGACGGTCTCCGCCTTGAACCCGAGCGCGGCCGCGCGCCGCGTGTCGAAATCCGTCGCCCAGCCTGCCACGATTTTCTGGATGGTCGCGTCCGGTTCGCGCCGGATCAGCTTGACCGCCTTTTCACCCGCCACGCGCTTCAGGGCTGCAATCTCTTCGCCGACGAGGGCGGAAAGGCCGGGCATTGAAAGGTTGCGGCGCGGTCCGACCTGTTCCAGGTCGAGCGTTGCCGCGTGCACGAAAAAGCCGACTGCCGAGCGCGGGCTGGCGAACCAGTGCCGGACACTCTCGTCCACCGGCAGAATGGCTTCCTGCCCCGCCAGCGGCTCGCGCAGGATATTGGAGAAGAAGCCCGAAGCCGCCTTGTTCGGCTTGCCGGGACGAATGCAGATGGTCGGCAGGCGAATGCCGATGCCGTCGAAAAACCCGCGGCGGCTGTAGTCGGACAAAAGCAGCTCGGAGATGGCCTTCTGTGTGCCATAGCTGGTGAGCGGCGTGGTGAAGAATTCGTCGCCGATCTTGTCGGGAAAGGGCGTGCCGAACACCGCGATGGAGGAGGCGAAGACCACACGCGGACGATAAGGTGCCTTGGCGCTTTCCTGCCGGATAGCCTCGAACAGGAACCGCGTGCCGTCCAGATTGACCTTGTAACCCTTTTCGAAATCCGCTTCGGCTTCACCTGAAACAATAGCCGCAAGATGAAAGATCAGATCGGGGCGGCTGGCAATCAGTCGTTCAGCAACACCGGCATCGGAAAGGTCGGCCGCTTTTGTCGTGGAAATGCCGGCAAGGGTGCGGGGCGCCACCGGCTCGATCACATCGACCAGCGTCAGCGTGTCGATGCCGCCGCCGAGGATACCCTCTTCAGCCGCGATCCTGTCCAGCAATTTGCGGCCCACCATCCCGGCGGCGCCAATGACCAGTACGTGCATATGCAATCAACCTCTTTGTCATGCGGGCAGGTCGCCCGTTTTGTTCAAACGCTATGCGCGAGGGGAAAGATGCGAGGTTCGCAGTGACACAGTGGCGCAAAGGCCATGCCAGGCCCCATTGGGCCACGGCCAATCCCTGCAATACCTGCCGCTGAACTCAAGAACCGATCCTCCCAGAACGTCTTATTCTGCCAACCCCGGCGGGTCTTATGACAGCGCTAACACAAAGTTATGCACACTCACTAGCATTCATCAAGCGATTTATGGTAGCGCTATCATTATTCTGCTCAATCCCACCGGGATCATGCCATGCCACGCAAACGCAACGCGCACCGGAATGCCGACACGCCGACTTTGGCTGACGTGGCGCGGCTTGCCGGTGTGAGCGATATCACCGCCTCTCGCGTGGTTCGCAACAAGGGGCCGATCGCCGATGCGACACGGGCGAAGGTCCTCGCCGCCATCGCCGAACTTGGCTATATTCCCAACCGGGCGGCGGGCAGTCTTGCTTCCTCGGGTTCCACGCTGATGAGCGTGCTGTTGCCCTCTCTGTCGAACATCGTCTTTCCCGATGTGCTGCGCGGCATCCATACGGCCCTGACCGAGACGGCGTTTCAGCCGGTCATCGGCGTCACCGACTACGATCCGGTGATCGAAGAACGCATTCTTCTGTCTTTTCTCGCATGGCAGCCTGCAGCGGTGATTCTGGCCGGGTTGCATCATACGGCCACCGCACGGCGGCATCTGGAGCATGGGCGTTTTCGCGTCGCCGAACTCATGGACATCGATGGGGATCCGGTTGATATCGCCGTGGGCATGTCGCATTGGCAAGCCGGCTATGACACCGGCAAACATCTGGTGCAGCGTGGCTACCGCCGTTTCGGTTATGCCGGTCACAGCATCGCTAGCGATGATCGCGCCCGCGCCCGCTATGATGGCCTGCGGGCCGCCTTGAAAGACGCCGGTCTGCTGCTGGTTGCCGAAGAGCGCGTGCAGGGGGGCAGCTCCACCATGGCTGGCCGCCACCTGCTTGAGGCGATCCTCCGGAAAGCGCCGGGGCTTGATGTGGTCGTCTTCCCCAATGACGACATGGCCATGGGCGGCATCTTCCATTGCATGCATGCGGGGATAACGCCGAAGGAACAGTTGGGCATTTTCGGCTTCAACGGCCTCGATATCGGGCAGGCCTTGCCGTTGCCGCTGTCGACGATCCTTTCCAAGCGATTCCTGATCGGCAAGACCGCCGCCGAAAAACTCCTGGAAAGCCGCGAACGCCCGGCTGAAAAGACCATCATCAACACCGGTTACGACATCATAGAAGGAGCAACCGCATGACGGCGGTCCTGTCCGAACTCGCCGCCACGCTCAGGCGGATTTGACCGGTTTCAGGGATTGCAGCCCGAGGCCGCCAACGGCCAGGAGCACGCAGGCGATGCCGATGATCTGGTTCCGGCTGACGGTTTCCCCGAGGAAGATGACGGCGAATATCACCGCCGAGACCGGTGCCACGGCGGTAAAGAGCGAGGCTTCGGCGCCACTGACCCGCGCGGCACCGGCATACCACAGCAGGAAGCCGCCAACCGTCGGAACAATGGCGTAGTAGATGACAGCCCAGAACGATCCAATGCTCATGCCGCCCGTCCATGGCATTTCGAACAGCGCGGGCACGATGGCCACCGCCAGTCCAAGGCCTGTCATCAGCGTTGAAAGGGCAAGCGGCGGAATGGGCGTCCTCAGGCGCTTGTTGATCAGGATGAACAGGCCCTCGCAGATGACAGCCGCAAAGATCAGCGCATTGCCCGGCAGGGAGTGTGTGCCGCTTTCGCCGGGGCGGAAGGCGATGCTGACAACGCCTGCTGTCGCCAGCAGAATGGCGACGAGGGTAAAGCGGTGCGGCCGTTCGCCGAGGACGAGAATGGCGATGGCTGCGGCAACCACCGGCAGCGTCCCGATGATGACGCCGGCATCCGTTGCCGAGGTCAGTTTGAGGCCGGATATCAGCAGGGTCGTGTAACCGACGCTGCCGGCGCCCGCCTGCAGGACGAGAAGGATCCAGGCAGAGCGGTCAAGCCGCGGCCACTTGGTTCGTGTCAATCGCATCAGCAACAGGAATATCGGGAAGGCGACGGCAAAGCGCAGGGCTGTTGCCGTGAAGGGCGGCAAGCCCGCTGCAATCACCTTGCTGGCAATGATGGTGCTGCCGACGAGCACCATGGCGAGTGCGAGAAAAACATAACCTTGAACCTGCTTGGACATGCGCAATCCTTTTCATCCCGGGAAGGCGCACAACAGCGGATCGGGCGGGGTTCGTCTTGAACGAAATTGCAGGAAAGGCTTCAGTTCATGGCGTCGGCATAGGCGCCGGGCGACAGGCCGTATTTGCGGATGAAGGTGCGCGTCATGTGGCTCTGGTCGGCAAAGCCGCTGGCAATGGCAGCTTCCGCCAGAGATGATCCCCCGGCGATCATCCGGCGGGCGAGGTCGATGCGCCGCTGCACCAGATAGGCATGCGGTGTCATGCCGGTGGCGCGGGCGAAGGCACGGACCACCTGAAAGCGGCTCAAACCGCTTTCCCGTGAAAGGTCCTCCAATGTCACCGCGCGCGCCGGCTGATCATCGATCAGGTCGCGGGCACGGCCGATGGCTCGGGGTATTGCCGGAAGCCGTTGCGGATCGCCCGGCTCGTCAAACACGCCGGCAAGCAGCATCAGCAGCGATTCTTCCTGCCGGATGGCCGAGGGAAAGCCGGTGGTCGTCATGGCGGCGAAGAGCCGCTCGAACTGGTGCGCCAGCCGCGTGTCCTGGATGACTGGCCGGGGAAATTCGCCGCGTCTTTCGCCATGCTCCTGCAGATCTGCCGTCATCGCGCCAATGAGGGACGGATCGAAATAGAGCATTTTCCACGAGCGGCCTGCGTCGCCTATGGGCGCGCCGTCATGCACTTCGCCGGGATTGACGGTGATCATGTCGCCGGGGCCGGCCTCCACCATTCCCCGTCCGCTCAGGGATTTTTGCGCGCCCTGGTGAATGACGCCTATGCCGTACTGTTCGTGCGTGTGCCGGGAAAAGCTGTGCCGCGTTGCCGCCGCGACGGCTTCCACCCCCGCGGTTGTACAGCGCATTATCCTGAACTGGCCCTTCATCATGCCAGCCTTTCTATCACCGGATGTGCGCCATCACAAATTAGCAGCCTTTGCGGTGGCGTTCGCCCGGAAATGATGCTGTCATTCCCCTGCGCAGAGAGTCCCGGCCTTTCCAAGAGGAATGAATCATGGCGAAACAGAAACATGTGATCGTGGTCGGTGCCGGAATTATCGGTGCGTCGATTGCCTGGCATCTGGCGCGGCAGGGGGCGGTTGTCACGGTGGTTGCCGAACAAAGCGGCGGGGTCGCCACGCCTGCGTCTTTTGCATGGATCAATGCCAGCTGGGGCAATCCCGAGTTCTATTTCCGCTTCCGCCGCTATGCCATGGAAGGCTGGCAGCGCCTGCACGATGAGCTGCCCGGCATCAGGGTGAACTGGTGCGGCGGCATCAGCTGGGATTTATCGCCGGATGAACTTGCGGCCTACGTCGCGCAGCATGGGCACTGGGGCTATGGAATCAGGCGCATCGACCGGCAAGCCGTGGCCGCGCGCGAGCCTTATCTGGCGCGACTGCCGGATGCGGCGGTGCATATTGCCGAAGAGGGCGCCGTTGAGCCCGTTGCCGCGGCGCAGCGCATGCTGGCCGGGGCGCAGGCGCGCGGCGCGCGGCTGCTGGTTGGTGCAAACGTTACACGGCTCGTCCAGGAGGGCGGGCGCATTGCCGGCGTCGTTACGTCGTTCGGCGAGGTGAAGGCCGACCATGTGGTGCTCGCGGCGGGCGCGGGGGCCGCTGCCCTGGCGCAGACTGCGGGGGTGACCCTGCCCATGGAGACGCCGCCGGGTCTGATCGTTCATTCAAAGCCGATGGAGAAGCGGCTCAACGGCATCGTGATCACCCCTGACCTGCACATGCGCCAGACGGCGGAAGGGCGGATCATCGCGGGTGCGGATTTTGGCGGCAGCGATCCCGGTGAGGATCAGCAGGCAACCGCGGATGCGCTGTTCTCCCGCCTGAAAGCAAACCTCGACGATGTGGATGCTCTGGCGCTGGATTTTTTCACCATCGGCTACCGGCCGACCCCCGCCGACGGGTTCCCGATTGTCGGGCCGGCCGGACATCTCGATGGCCTTTCCATCGCCGTCATGCATTCCGGCGTGACGCTTGCGCCTGCCGTCGGCCTGCTGCTGAGCCGGGAAATTTTATCGGACAGGCCGGAGGAACGATTGTCGCCGTTCCGGCTTTCGCGGTTTGACGAGTGAGCGCACGCAGCTCCAGGGCATCGACCCTCCTGTGCGGGAAAACACCGGTGCGCCGGATCAAGGTTGCAGCTTGATCAGTCCGGCTCCCGTCATCCTGAATCCGCAGCCCCGGTAGAACCCGGTCAGCCGGGCTTCAAAATCCACGTGCAGCCAGAAAGCTCCGCGATCGCGCGCGAGGTTTTCAGCCTCCTTGACCAATTGCGTGGCTATGCCCTGCCGGCGGAATTTCGGGTGCACACAGGTATCCAGAAGAAAAGCATGAACACCGCCATCCCATGCCACGTTGACAAAGCCGATCAGCCGCTGTCCGTCATAGGCCCCCACATGGGCAAGGCTACGGGCCAGAATGACGGAGAAATCCTTCCAGACGAAGTCATCCCAGGCCCATTCCCAAAGCGCGTTCATCTCGTCATTGGACGGGAAAGGATCGATGCGGAACGTGATAGCCAAATCCATGTCCTCCCCGGACATTTCCGTTGCGCAAACCTTGCAGATTGCACGGAAATTTCAATGCCGGTTTTCGCGCCTCATGCCGCCGTGCCGGTTGCGCTAAGGCCGGTTGCAGGCGGCAATAGCCACTTCCCGGAACCAAACCGGCTCGCACGCGTTTGTTTTCTGGTTTCGACGGCGCATTCAAACCGCCGGGCCGCAACGGAATAAGGATAGATGATGAAAACAATGATCGTAATGGCTGCCGCTGTTTCCATGGCTCTGGCTTCGGGCGCAGGTGCCGCTCCCCTTCATCAGAAGACCAAGCACCAGGCCCATGCGGCGAACGGGCCCAAGACCCGTCTCGGCACGCTGTCCTGCGCTGTCGATGGCGGCGTTGGCATGCTGATCGGGTCGAGCAAGGCTGTTCAATGCAGGTTCATGCGGACCAATGGTTCCGTTGAACGATATGCCGGACGCATCGGCAAACTTGGCGTCGATATCGGGGTGACCAGGAAATCCTATCTGCAGTGGGTTGTTTATACTGCCGCCGGAAACCGGGCGGGCGATGGCGCCCTTGCCGGCAATTATGTCGGCGTGACGGCGGGTGCCTCGGTTGGCCTTGGTCTCGGTGCGAATGCGCTGGTTGGCGGCACATCGAAGAATTTCGGCCTGCAGCCGTTCAGCGCGGAAGCCACCCAGGGACTGAATGTCGCTGCAGGCGCAACGCAACTGACACTGCGCGCAACACGATAGAACTGGGGCAAAATCCGGCCGCGGTTCGTCGGCGGCCGGATGCCGGCATTGCGGCGCTATCGCACAGTTGGCCCGTCCGCGGGGCGGAGCGCAATGCAAGCGCGCAGGCGCGGATCGCGCAGATAAAGCCCGCCCCAGACCATAAGCCCGAGATAGACGCCGAACAGCAAATGGCTGAAGAGGGGATTGCCGACCCTGAGCTGGGTCGCTATGGCACCGCCGAGATAGCCGGTCAGCAAGATGGCGCCGAGCAGCGATGTCTGCGGGACGGCGTAAAGCACCGTGCAGATGAGAAGCAGAACGCCCAGTCCACGCGCCATGGTCGCACTCTCCGGATACCCCAGCTCGGCCATTGACTTGAGCACGATATCGAGCGGCACCAGTTTGATGCTGAAGTCAAACACCAGAAACAGGATGACGAGGCCGCTGAGAATCCATCCTGCCCAGCGCGCCTTGGCTGAAATTGTTGTCGGTCTGGTTCTTTCCATAATCATGTCCTCCTATGATTTGGCACGGCGTGCCAAAGATTATCGCAAGGACGAAC
Organism: Phyllobacterium sp. T2-21; assembly: GCF_055378485.1. NCBI lineage: Bacteria > Pseudomonadati > Pseudomonadota > Alphaproteobacteria > Hyphomicrobiales > Phyllobacteriaceae > Phyllobacterium > Phyllobacterium sp. T2-21. The sequence goes on from NZ_AP027912.1 coordinate 710,764, forward strand.
GCAAAAAGACATTTCCGACACCGTGGCCGGAATATTTTCGGGAGGATTGACGCCAGCTCCGGACATCTTCAAACCGCGACGATGGCCGCCGCATGGTTTGGCCCGTTGGAAATCACAGTCGCCTGCCAACTTCGCTTTATTGCTAATTGACATGCGCTCATTTTCATTTTCGTATAGTATTCAGAAAAACGAAACCGAAAGTATACCTCATGTTCCTGCCGCCCCGGCACGCTGAAATTCTCGAAATGGCCAAACTCCATGGCCGGGTGCTTGTGGATGATCTCGCTGCGCATTTCAGCGTGACGCCACAGACCATCCGCAAGGATTTGAACGATCTGTGCGATCAGCGGCTGCTGAACCGGATCCATGGCGGAGCGCTGTTCCCGTCGGGTATCCAGAACCTGGAATATGAAGCGCGGCGTTTGATCGCTGCAACCGAAAAGGAGGCGATCGGTCAGGCCGCCGCCGCGCTCATTCCCGACAATGCCTCGCTCTTCGTCAATATCGGCACGACCACAGAAGCGGTCGGTCAGGCATTGCTGGGCCGGAAAGGCCTGATGGTGATCACAAATAATATCAATGTCGCCAACAATTTGCGGGTTTACCCCGACATTGAGGTGGTCATTGCCGGTGGGGTGGTACGCGGTTCCGATGGCGGTATTGTCGGCGAGGCCGCCGTGGACTTCATCCGTCAGTTCAAGGTGGATTTTGCCGTCATCGGCACGTCGGCAATCGACCATGACGGCGCGTTGCTCGACTTCGATTTCCGCGAGGTCAAGGTGGCGCAGGCCATCATGGCCAATGCCCGGCACGTGATCCTGGTGTCCGATTCCACCAAGTTCGAGCGGACGGCTCCGGTACGCATCGGCCATCTGTCACAGGTCAATACATTCATCACCGACCGCTGCGACAGCGAGATCATCCGCACGATTTGTGCGGACGCGGATGTGCGGCTGGTCGAAACATCCCGTTGAATCCCGGCTTGCCGGGTGAGTTGATGCGCGTTATATTTTCTTTTGGTTTCGTATTTGTTTCGCAGTGGTGCTATATTGGCTGGCGCTGGCGGGCAGGACGGTTGCGAACAGGGAGATGAGCGGTGGCACAGGACGGGATCTACGACATTTTCGTGATTGGCGGCGGCATCAATGGCTGCGGCATTGCCCGCGATGCGGTGGGGCGCGGCTACAGCGTGTGTCTGGCCGAGATGAACGACCTGGCCAGCGGCACCTCGTCGGCCTCCACCAAGCTGATCCATGGCGGGCTGCGCTATCTGGAATATTACGAGTTCCGCCTGGTGCGCGAGGCGCTGATGGAGCGCGAGGTGCTGTGGGCGGCGGCGCCGCACATCATCTGGCCGCTGCGCTTCGTGCTGCCGCACCATGCGGGGCTGCGCCCGGCCTGGCTGCTGCGGCTGGGCCTGTTCCTCTACGATCACATTGGCGGGCGCAGGAAGCTGCCCGCGACGCGCACGCTCGACATGACGCGCGATGCGGCGGCCAGGCCGCTGAAGTCGCTCTATACGCGGGCGTTCGAATATTCCGACTGCTGGGTCAATGATGCGCGGCTGGTGGCGCTCAATGCGCGCGATGCGGCCGACCGCGGCGCGGTGATCCGCACCCGCAGCAAGGTGACGGCAGCGCGGCGCGCGGCCGATGGCTGGACGCTGGACGTGCAGGACGCCCTGTCGGGCGCGGTGGAGACGGTGCGGGCGCGGCTCGTGGTCAATGCGGCCGGTCCCTGGGTGGACGAGGTCCTGACCGGCGTGGCCGGGCTGAAGGCGGCGCACAATGTGCGCCTGGTGCAGGGCAGCCACATCGTGGTGCGCAAAAAGTTCGACGATCCGCGCGCCTATTTCTTCCAGAACACCGACGGGCGCATCATCTTCGCCATTCCCTATGAGCAGGAATTCACGCTGATCGGCACGACGGACCAGGATTATCACGGCAATCCGGCCGAGGTGACGATCACCGCTGCGGAGACCGATTATCTCTGCGCGGCGGCCAGCGAATATTTTGCCGCGCCGGTGCAGCGCGCCGATGTGGTGTGGAGCTATTCGGGGGTGCGCCCGCTCTATGATGACGGGGCCTCGAAGGCGCAGGAGGCGACGCGCGACTATGTGCTGAAAAGCGATGCGCCGGCGGGGCTGGCGCCGCTGATGAACATTTTCGGCGGCAAGATCACCACCTACCGGCGGCTGGCGGAGCACATGCTGGAGAAGATCGAGGAGAAGCTCGGGGCCAGGGGCAAGCCATGGACGGCGGCCGGCACGCTGCCGGGCGGCGATTTCCCGGCGGACGGCTTTGCGGCGCAGCTGCAGCGGCTGCAAGCCGATTACCCCTTCCTCGAACCGCGCCATGCCTACCGGCTCGTACGGCTCTACGGCACGCGGGCCTGGGGGCTGTTGGGCACGGCGGCATCCCTAGCCGATCTCGGCGAGCATTTCGGCTGGGATCTCTACGCGGCGGAGGTGCGCTATCTCATCGCGCAGGAATGGGCGATGACCGCCCAGGATGTCCTGTGGCGGCGCACCAAGGTCGGCCTGCATGTCACCGGCGCAGAAACCGCGGCCCTCGAAACCTTCATGGCCAAAACCGTCCTGCGGCGAGCGGACACCGCGCCGGAATAGGCTCCACGCTGCCCTATCCAGCGGTGAAGGGCGGGCAGCCGTGCTGGCCCGGCCTTCGTTTATCGGGATTTTCCGATTGAACCGATATCAAAGGGTGTCGTTTGATAAATCTCGTTTATCCAGTTGGACAGGAGCAAATGCGCATGCGAGCGCCAGCGATTGGGCGGCGGCCTTGATGTGTCGTCATCGGGGAAATAGTTGAACGGCAGGTTGATCGGTACCCCGGCCTGAATATCGCGGAAATACTCATCGGCCAGCGAACTGGAATCATATTCGAGATGGTCGAGCACATAAAGGCGGCGATACTGCGGATCTTCGACAATGCAGGCTCCCTTCTCCTCCGAATGTGCCAGCAGCGTCAGTTCCGGCCGCGCAAGAATGTCCGCCGGCCGCACTTCGGCCCAGCGTGATATCGGAATGGCGAAATCGTCGGAAAAGCCGTTGAGATAGGGCGACGCTGTCTTCAGGATTCTCTGGCTGTAGACACCGAATGCTTTTTCGCCAAGCGCATGCTTCGGCACGCCGTGGAAATGATGAAGTGCCGCCATCGCCCCCCAGCAGACATTCATCGTCGAATGGACGTTGGTTTGCGTCCACTCCAGGATATCGCGCATTTCCGGCCAGTAGCTGACATCCTCGAACGGGATAGTCTCGACAGGGGTTCCGGTAATGATGAAACCGTCGAACGTGCGGTGCTGCGCCTTTTCCCATGTCTCATAAAAGGCGCTGAGATGGTCTTCTGGCGTATTCTTCGGCTTGTAGCTGCCGACGGTCACCAGCGAAAGTTCGATCTGCAGCGGCGAAGCGCCAAGCAGGCGCGCGATCTGCAATTCTGTCTTGATCTTGTTGGGCATCAGGTTCAGCAGCCCGATCTGGAGCGGGCGGATATCCTGACGGATAGCCACGGCTTCCGTCATCACGCGTACGCCCTCGCTTACCAAAGTATCGAAGGCGGGCAGTTTGTCAGGAATCTTGATAGGCATCACGGTCACCAAAAAAAGCCGATAGATCGCTTCCGGTCCGCACGCGGCCCTTTAGCGAGTTTTTTAACGTGGCTGCAAGCCGGCCGGCCAAATCACCACGGGTTCTTCAATACTGGATGCTTGTGCAAATAGCTATCGGATTCAAATGCGGCGGGCTGTCGCTCGCCGCATGGGCCAGACGAGACAGTGTTTCACTGCCGTCTCAATCGTGCGTTTCACCGGAAAAAGCGGTCGCCTGCATCGATGGCCGCCGGCAATAGCCGGCATACCACGCGGCAAGGCGCGGGCGTCCTTCAGCAAACGGATAGACGTTGCGAAACGCGATCCAGTCGAGCGTTGTCGCCAGGGCGATCTCGCCGATGCGCGGCAGGCCCTCGAGGGATGCTTCGTTCTCGGCGAAATCGCAGGCCGCGATGATTTTCTGCAACTGGGCATCGCGCATGGTCGGCTAGCGCAGAGGCTCCGGCCGCCGCTCGGTTTCCCAGCGCACCACGATGCCGGAATCGGCGATGCCCTGCGCCGCCGCCTGCAGACGCAGTGTTTCCCAGCGTGCATTCCCGCTTGGCGGGATGAGGGCGGAGCCACCGGGGAGGGTACTGAGATAGTCCGCTATGGCAACCGAATCGAACAGCGCAAAGCCGTCCTCGCCGATCAGCACCGGAACCTTTCCCAGCGGGTTGAGCGCATAGACCGCCTCATTGCGCCGGGTCGGACTGGTTTCGTGGTGGATGACCTCGACCCTGTCCGCCAGACCGATTTCGTGAATGGCGACCAGTATCTTGCGGGCGTAGGGCGAGTGTGTCTGGTAAAGCAGCTTCATGGGAATCCCGGATGATGGAGCGAGTCGGCACGGACAATCGCCCGGCAAGCCCGCGGGATCAAGAGGGCTCCAGCAGATGCCGGATATCAGAGACCGTATAGCTGAAGCAGGCTCTTCATGCGGCTTGTGGCAAGTTCCGGCCTGTCGAGAACATTGGCCTGATCGGCCAGCCGGAAAATATCGGCATAATGAACGATACCGCGTGCCGACTGCATGCCGGCGGGCATGGTGAAATGGCTCTGGTGACCATTGAGCCAGGCCAGGAAAACCACCCCCGCCTTGTAATACTGCGTCGGGGCTTCGAAGATTTTGCGGGACAACGGCACGGTAGGTTCGATCACGGCGCGGAAGGCCGTCGTCTCGCCCTTTGCCAGCAGCGCCAGTGCCTTCGAGGCCTGCGGCGCGACCGCATCGAAAATGCCGAGCAGGGCATGGCTGTACCGTGCACCGTCGCCTTCGATCAGTTCGGCATAGTTGAAATCATCGCCGGTAAAGCACAGGACCCCCTCGGGCAGCCGGTTGCGCAGGGCAATTTCCCTGGTGTTGTCGAGCAGCGAAATCTTGATGCCTTCGACCTTGTCCCTGTTGTCGTTGATGATGGCAAGCACGGTTTCCAATGCGTCGTCAAAGGCATGGGAGCCCCAGTAGCCGGCAAGGTGCGGATCGAACATGTCACCGAGCCAGTGCAGGACGACCTTGTTGCGCGTCTGGCGCAGGATTTCGCCGTAGACGGCCCGGTAGTCATCCGGGGATTTTGCCACTTTGGCGAGCGCCCGGCTGGCCATCATCACGGCCCGGCCGCCCTCAGCCTCGACAAAGCCGATCTGCGTTTCATAAGCGGCGATCACATCTGCGAGGCTGCGGGTGTCTTCCGGCGCCAGCTGGTCGGTCCCGGCACCGCAGGCAAGATCGGCGCCCGGCACGCTGCGCGCCTCGGCGAGCGAGCGGCGGATCAGTTCCTGCGCGCCTGCCCAATCCAGCCCCATGCCGCGCTGGGCCGTGTCCATGGCTTCGGCGATCTTGAACCCGAGTGACCAGAGATGATGGCGAAAGGCCATGGTGGCATCCCAGTCGATGGCGGGCGAACCCCAGGGCGCGCTGTCCCGAAGCGGATCTGACACCACATGGGCGGCCGCGTAGGCGATACGGCTGAAGGATGGCGGAGCATCCGGCCGCGCGGTCGGCTCGCCGGAAAGGCGGTAGGCTGAAAGTGCGCCATCGGCGGCGGGCAGGTTCAGAACTAGGCTCATCATATCGCTCCCGGTCGTATGAGGGGTTTTGTAATTTGGAACGTTCCAAAAAACAAGAGGAAAAAATCCGGACCTTTGTGCAGCCGAAAAATGAAAGGTCGCCGGCTGAGAAAGTTAAAATGAGCAGGAAATCACCGTAAATCACGGTTTTCTGTGCTGTCGTGACGATGTATCGTGATAGTCCTTGATTTTTCCTGCTTGACATATTTGGAACGTTCCAATTATATCCATCGTCTGACTGGGAGGAAGACCGTGAGCCGAAGCCGGACAACCGTTGTGGATATTGCGCATGCCGCGGGCGTGTCGAAATCCACCGTGTCGCTGGTTCTGCAGGGCAGTCCCCTGGTCAATGAAAAGACCCGTGAGAAGGTCAACAGCGTCATCGCCGATCTCGGCTATGTCTATAATCGCGGTGCGGCCAACCTGCGCCAGGCACGCTCGAAAATCGTCGGCATCGTGGTCAATGATCTCACCAACAGCTTCTTCGCCGAACTCGCCGTCGGTATGGATATGGTCGTTCAGTCGGCAGGCTACGTGCAATTCCTTGCCCATAGCGGCGAGAGCGTCGACCGCCAGCGCGAAGTCATCGCGTCCATGCGGGAAAACGGCATCGCCGGGATGATCCTGTCGCCGGCGCGCGGCACCGAGGCGGCGGATATCAAGCCGTTGATCGACAGCGGTATTCCGGTGGTGGTCGTGGTGCGCAATCTGCCGGGTGCCAAGGTCTCCACCCTGCTTTCCGACAATTATACCGGCGCGAAGGCCGCCGTGCGTCATCTGGTTGCCCTTGGCCACACGCGCATCGGCTTCATGGGCGGCTTTCTCGATACCGCGGTTTTTGCCGAGCGGCTGCGCGGTTATCGCGATGCCCTGCAGGAAGCGGGCATTGCCGTCGATGAGGCGCTGATCATCCATTCCGCGCCGTCCCGCGCCGGTGGTGTTGCCGCTGTCGAGCGCATGATGCTCCATCCCGATCGGGCAACGGCGGCGCTGTGCCTCAACGATGCGGTGGCCTTCGGTGTCTGCGATGGTTTGCGGGCCGTCGGCATCGAGCCCGGCAAGGGTTTTGGCGTGATCGGTTTCGACGACGTGATCGAGGCCAAGACGGCCGTCCCGGCGCTGACAACCGTTTCGGTCGACCCGCAGGGCATGGGCCAGCGTGCGGCCCAGCTCCTGCTCAAGCAGATCAATGCCGGCGGCAATGAACAGGAATCGCTGGTGACGTCCGTGCGCCTTGTGGTGCGGCAAAGCTGCGGTGCGCCGATCAGGAACAATCATCTGGAGGAAATGGCATGACGCGGTGGGGATTGATCGGAGCAAGCACGATTGCGCACGAATGGGTGATCGATGCGATCCGCGCCGAAGGCGGCGAGATCGTTTCCGTCATGAGCACCAGTGCCGAGCGTGGCCGGAAATATGCTACCGATCACGGCATTGCCAAATCTGTGACCACGCTCGATGCGCTGGTCGGCGATCAGGATGTCGATGCGGTCTACATCTCGACGACCAATGAGCTGCACAGGGATCAGGTGCTCGCGGCCGCGGCTGCGGGAAAGCATGTGCTGTGCGAAAAGCCGCTGGCCATGAGCCTTGCGGATGCGCGGGCCATGGTTGACGCCTGCCGCGCGGCCGGTGTGGTGCTTGGCACCAATCATCATCTGCGCAATGCCGCGAGCCACACCGCCATGCGCGACGCCATTGCTGCCGGCCGGATCGGCACGCCGCTTGCCGCCCGGGTTTTTCACGCGGTCTATCTGCCGCCGCACCTGCAGGGCTGGCGGCTCGACAAGCCGGAAGCCGGCGGCGGCGTCATTCTGGATATCACCGTGCATGACACGGATACACTGCGCTATGTGCTGGGCGACGATCCTGTCGAGGCGGTTGCCGCCAGCCAGATCGGCGGCCTTGGCAACGCAGGCCTTGCCGATGGCGTCATGGGCGTGCTGCGCTTCAAGTCGGGCCTGATTGCCCAGTTCCATGATGGCTTCACCACCAAATATGCCGAAACCGGCTTCGAGGTGCATGGCTCCGAAGGTTCGCTGGTCGGCCGCAATGTCATGACGCAGAAGCCGGTCGGCACCGTCACCCTGCGCAATGCCGAGGGTGAAACCGAGCTCAAGCTCAACCACCGGAACCTCTACGAAACGGGCATTGCCAAATTCCATGCCGCCATCCTCGGCAAGGGGCAGCCTCCGGCAACGGGTGAAGACGGTGTCTGGTCGCTTGCCGCCGGTCTTGCGGTCACCGAGGCCGCCCGCACCGGCAGCGTGCAGACAATCAATCCAGGTCTTTGAAGAGAACGACGTCAAGCATGAGCAAGCACATAACCCCTGAAGAGGCGGCAAACCTCATCCCCGACGCAGCGATCGTTTCGGTCTCGTCGTCGAGCGGCCTTGGCTGCCCCGATCTGATGCTGAAAGCCATCGGCGCGCGTTTCGATGCGACGGGCCATCCGCGCGATCTGACCACGCTGCATCCCATTGCGGCGGGTGACATGAGCGGCATCAAAGGCATCGATTACATCGCCAGGAAGGGGCTGCTCAAGCGCATTCTCGGCGGCTCCTACCCTTCCGGGCCTTCGACCGCCGAACCGCCGCTGATCTGGCAGATGATCGGCAATGACGAGGTGGCTGCCTACAATATTCCTTCCGGCATCCTGTTCGACATGCACCGCGAGGCGGCGGCCAAGCGTCCGGGCGTCCTGACCAAGGTCGGGCTCGATACATTCGTTGACCCGGACCGCCAGGGCTGCGCCATGAATGCTTCGGCCGCCCGCGAGCCGGTGGTCCGCAAGATCGAGTTTGAGGGCGAAGAGTGGCTGTTCTTCAAACCCGTTATCCCGCAGGTCGCCATCATCCGCGCCACCACGGCGGATGAGCGCGGTAATCTGACCTATGAGCATGAGGGCGCATATCTCGGCGGCTTCGATCAGGCTCTAGCCGTGCGCAACAATGGCGGCATCGTCATTGCGCAGGTCAAGCGCATCACCAAGAGCGGTTCGCTCAAACCGCATGACGTGCGCGTTCCCGGCATTCTCGTTGATTATGTCGTCGTCGACCCCGACCAGAAGCAGACAACACAGACCGTCTACGATCCGGCTATCTCAGGTGAAATCTTCCATCCGCTCGACGATTTCGCCCTGCCGGATTTCAACATCCAGAAGGTGATTGCCCGTCGTGTCGCGACGGAGCTTGAGGCAGGCAGCGCCGTCAATCTCGGTTTCGGCATCTCTGCCAATGTCCCGCGCATCCTGCTCGAAGAGGGCCTGCATGGCGCGGTGACATGGGTGATCGAGCAGGGGCCGGTCGGCGGTATCCCGCTTCTCGATTTTGCCTTTGGCTGCGCCTCCAACGCCGAAGCCTTCGTGCCGTCTCCGCACCAGTTCACCTATTTCCAGGGTGCGGGTTTTGATGCCTCGCTGTTGTCCTTCCTCGAGATCGACAAATCCGGCTCGGTCAACGTGTCCAAGCTCAGCTTCCGCCCGCATGTGACGGCCGGTGCCGGTGGTTTCGTCGATATCACCGCGCGGGCCCGCAAGATCGTCTTCTCCGGCATGTTCAATGCCGGCGCGAAGGTGCATGTGGCCGATGGCAGGCTGGTCATCGAGAAGGAAGGCAAGCTGAAGAAACTGGTCAACGAAGTCGAGCACGTCACCTTTTCCGGCCGCCGTGCCGTGGAGCAGGGGCAGGACATCACCTATGTCACCGAGCGCTGCGTCATGGTCTTGCGCCCGGAAGGCATCGTGCTGACCGAGATTGCGCCGGGTGTCGATCTCCAGACCCAGATTCTCGATCAGTCGGAATTCCCGCTCATCGTTGCCGGCGATCTGAAACTGATGGCGGCAGAGCTCTTCGCCGAAGGGCCTTTCGGGCTGAAGCTGCCGCAGAAACCGGAAAGGACGCTCCATGGCTGAGCCCCGCATCACGGTTGACTTCAACGGTCCTGTCGCAACCATCACCGTGTCGCGCCCGGAAAAACTCAACGCTTTCGATATTGCCATGCTGAAGGAGCTTTCAGCCGCGTGCGACGAATTGGAGGCCAATGCCGATATTCGCGTCGCCATCCTGACCGGTGCCGGCAAGGCCTTTTCCGCAGGCGGCGACATCAAGGCCTGGGCGGCGATGACGCCGAATGAATTCGGTCACGCCTGGGTTCGCTTCGGGCATCGCGTCTTCGAGCGTCTGGCGACGTTGCGCGTGCCATTGATTGCCGCGCTCAACGGTCATGCGCTGGGCGGCGGGCTGGAGCTTGCCGCTGCTGCCGATATTCGCATTGCCGAAACGCATATCCGCATCGGCCTGCCGGAGACGGGCCTCGGCATGGTGCCGGGCTGGTCGGGAACGCAGCGGCTTGTCCGCCGGTTTGGGGCACAGGCTGTCCGCCGCATGGCTTTGGGCGGCGAAATCTTCAGCGCGACCGAAGCGGCCGCGCTCGGGATCGTCGACCACGTGGTGGAAACCGGTGCCGCCGTCACCGCCGCGCAGGCCTATGCCGAGCGGATCGCGAGGCGCGGACCGGCTGCGGTGGAAGTGGCGAAACTGATGATTGCGTCGGCTAACGGCGAAGACAATGGCACGGCGGTCGAAGCCCTCGGCTCGATCCTCGTTGCCAAAACAGCGGACCTGAAAGAAGGTGTTTCGGCCTTTGCCGAAAAGCGTGAGCCCGTGTTCAAGGGAGAATGGTAATGACGGTTCTGATGCGGCCACAAGCGCTCGACAATTTCAAGGTGCGCGAATTCCAGATGCTGATCGACGGCAAATGGACCGATGGTGCAGAGGGTGGCGTGATCGAGCGCAAGAGCCCCGGCCACGGTGTCGTGGTCTCGCGCTATCAGGCGGGCACGAAAGCCGATGCGGAGCGCGCCATCCGTGCCGCCCGCAATGCCTTCGATAACGGTCCATGGTCGCGCATGACCGGCGCCGAACGCTCGAATATCCTGCTCAAGGCGGCAGATCTGATTGCGGCACGTTCCGACGAACTTGCCTATCTCGACTGCATTGAATCCGGCAAACCAATTTCGCAGGCCAAGGGCGAACTGGGCGGCGCGGTCGACATCTGGCGCTATGCCGCCGCGCTCGGCCGCGATCTGCATGGTGAAAGCTACAACACGCTGGGTGACGGCACGCTGGGTGTGGTCCTGCGTGAGGCGATCGGTGTCATCTCCATCATCACGCCGTGGAATTTCCCCTTCCTTATCGTCAGCCAGAAACTGCCCTTTGCCCTGGCTGCCGGCTGCACGGCCGTTGTCAAGCCGTCCGAACTGACCTCGGGGTCGACGCTCGTTCTCGGTGAAATCCTGATGGAAGCCGGTGTTCCCGCCGGCGTCGTCAACATCCTTGCCGGTACGGGCGCCGAGGTCGGCGCGCCGATGACCACCCATCCGGATGTCGATATGGTCTCGTTCACAGGCTCGACCCTTGTCGGCAAGCTGACGATGGCCAATGCCGCCCAGACGCTGAAAAAGGTCTCGCTGGAGCTTGGCGGCAAAAACCCGCAGATCGTTTTCCCCGATGCCAATCTCGATGATTTCATCGATGCGGCGGTATTCGGCGCCTATTTCAATGCGGGCGAATGCTGCAATGCCGGCTCACGCCTGATCGTTCATCGGGATATTGCCGATGAGGTCACGCAGCGTGTTGCCGCGCTGTCGGCCAAGGTCCGCGTTGGCGATCCGCTTGATCCGCAGACCAAGGTCGGCGCGATCATCACGCCGGAACATCTGGCCAAGATCGACACCTATGTGCGCAATGCCGCATCGGCGGGCGCTGCCGTTTCCCATGGCGGTACGCCGCTGGATCTCGGCCTTGGGCAGTATATGAACCCGACCATTCTTTCGGCGGTGCAGCCGGATATGGCCGTCGCGCGTGAAGAAGTGTTTGGTCCTGTGCTTTCCGTGCTAACATTCGAAACGATGGAAGACGCCATCCGGATTGCCAATTCCATCGACTACGGCCTGTCGGCAGGCGTATGGAGCCGCGATTTCGATACGTGCCTGACGGTAGGCCGCCGGGTACGTGCCGGAACCATCTGGATGAACACGTTCATGGATGGCGCAGCGGAGCTGCCGTTCGGCGGTTATCGCCAGTCTGGCCTTGGTCGTGAACTGGGCCGTCATGCGGTCGAGGACTACACCGAGACCAAGACCCTGAACATGCATATGGGGCGGAGGATATTACTTTGGGCGTCGAATTAAATCGATTGTATTCGCCATTCGGCTTATTGTATGAATGGGGCAGGCTGAGGGATAACTGAGGTCTAGGGTAGTGGGAATTTTATCTTTTTTTCCTTGGGAGGAATGAAATGAATAAGTTGATGAATACGGTTGCTGCGGCAGCCATGCTGCTCGGCACGGCCACGATGGCCCGCGCTGCCGAAAACGTCGAAGTCCTGCATTGGTGGACATCCGGCGGTGAGGCGACAGCGCTGGAAGTCCTGAAGAAGGATCTGGAAAAGAAGGGCATCACCTGGTCCGACATGCCTGTTGCCGGTGGTGGCGGTACGGAAGCCATGACCGTTCTGCGCGCCCGTGTCACCGGCGGCAACCCTCCGACAGCCGTACAGGCCTTGGGCTTCGACATCACCGACTGGGCCAAGCAGGGCGTTCTTGCCAACCTTGACGATGTCGCATCGAAGGAAAAGTGGGCCGACGTTATTCCCGGCGCGCTGCAGAACTTCTCCAAATATGACGGTCACTGGATCGCCGCACCGGTCAACGTCCACTCCACCAACTGGATGTGGATCAACAAGGCTGCACTCGACAAGGCTGGCGGCAAGGAACCCAAGAACTGGGATGAACTGATTGCCCTTCTCGACAACTTCAAGAAGCAGGGCATCACGCCGATCGCCCACGGCGGTCAGCCATGGCAGGACGCGACGATTTTCGACGCGGTCGTGCTGTCGCTCGGCAATGACTTCTACAAGGCGGCTTTCATCGATCTCGATCCCAAGGCTTTGGGCGGCGCGAAGATGAAGGAAGCGTTTGACCGCATGACCAAGCTGCGCTCCTATGTGGATGACAACTTCTCCGGTCGCGACTGGAACCTTGCCTCCACCATGGTTATCGAAGGCAAGGCCGGCGTGCAGTTCATGGGCGATTGGGCCAAGGGCGAGTTCGTCAAGGCCAAGAAGGAGCCAGGCAAGGATTTCGTTTGCATGCGCTTCCCCGGCACCCAGGGTTCGGTCACATTCAACTCCGACCAGTTCCTGTTCTTCAAGAAGAGCGATGCTGAGCACAAGTCGCAGCTCGTCATGGCGTCGTCGATCGAGAGCCCGACCTTCCAGTCCGCTTTCAACGTCGTGAAGGGTTCAGCTCCGGCGCGTACCGATGTGTCCGATGCAGCCTTCGATGCCTGCGGCAAGAAGGCGATCAAGGACCTAGCTGAAGCCAACAAGGCCGGCACGCTCTACGGTTCCATGGCCCATGGCTATGCGGTTCCGGCCGCCATCAAGAATGCGATCTATGACGTGGTTACCCGCGAATTCAACGGTGACCTGACATCAGACGCAGCGGTCAAGGAACTCGTTTCCGCCGTGGACGCTGCCAAGTAAGCGCGCTCCTTCTGTCCGGGGCGCAAAGCCCCGGACAGGTTCCCGTGAACAAGCACGGCAATGACAAGAACTTAAGAGTTGAAGGGGTGAGGCTATGGATACCCGCAGCCGCATACAGGACTTGATACCCAAACTGGTGTTGGGGCCGAGTTTTCTGATTGTCCTGATCTTCGTCTATGGCTTTATCATCTATACGGGCGTCCTGTCGTTCACCGACAGCAAGATGCTGCCGTCCTTTGGTTTTGTCGGACTGGAGAATTACCGCAAATTGTGGGCTCTGCCGCATTGGTGGCGGGCCATCACCAATCTGGGTATTTTTGCCTCGCTCTATATCATCATCTGCACCGTCATCGGGCTTGGCCTTGCCATCCTGCTGGATCAGAAGATCCGCATCGAAGGTTTCTTGCGGCCGATCTACCTCTATCCCATGGCGCTGTCGTTCATCGTGACAGGTGTTGCCTGGAAATGGTTCCTCGATCCCGGCATCGGCCTTGAGAACACCATGCACCAGTGGGGCTGGACCAGTTTCGCCTTCAACTGGATCAAGGATTCCAAGATGGCGATCTATACGGTGGTGATCGCTGCCGTCTGGCAATCCTCCGGCTTCGTCATGGCCATGTTCCTTGCCGGACTGCGCGGCGTCGACAACGAGATCATCAAGGCGGCACAGATCGATGGCGCGTCCACCGCCATGATCTATCGCCGCATCATCATCCCGCTCATGCGTCCGGTTTTCCTGTCGGCCTTTGTCGTGCTCGCCCATCTCGCCATCAAGGCGTATGACCTGGTGATCGCGCTGACCGGCGGCGGCCCCGGACAGGCAACCGAACTGCCCGCGACCTTCATGTATTCCTATACGTTTACACGCAATTCCATGGGCATCGGCGCGTCCTCGGCCATCATCATGCTGATCACCATTTTCGCGATCATCATTCCCTATCTCTATTCTGAAGTCAGGGGAGGCAGCAAATGAGTGCTCCGAGTCCGGACAATGCCATCTCCAGCGGCAAGCTGACCCGCATTCTTATCTATATCGCTCTGCTGGTCTTCGCCTTTTACTACCTTTTGCCGCTCTACGTCATGGTGGTGAATTCGCTAAAAACCCTCGATGAAATCCGTCAGGGTGGCATGCTGTCGCCGCCGCATGAATGGACCATCGAGCCCTGGCTTGCGGCCTGGTCCACGGCCCAGATCGGCGTGCAGCCGACAGGTTTGAAGCCTTACTTCATCAACTCGATCATCATGGTCATCCCGGCCGTGGCGATTTCAACGGTGCTGGGCGCGCTGAACGGCTATGTGCTGACAAAGTGGCGGTTCCGCGGCTCGAACGTCATGTTCGGCATGCTGCTGCTCGGCTGCTTCATTCCGTTCCAGATCGTCCTCATACCCATGGCGCGGGTTCTCGGCGCCCTCGGAATGGCCGGCACCATTCAAGGCCTGATTTTCGTGCACGTGATCTACGGTCTCGGTTTCACCACGCTGTATTTCCGCAACTACTACGAAGCATTCCCGACGGAACTGGTCCGCGCTGCGCAGATCGACGGTGCCAGCTTCTTCCAGATTTTCTGGCGCATCCTGCTGCCGTCGTCGGGTCCGATCATCGTGGTGTCCGTCATCTGGCAGTTCACCAATATCTGGAACGACTTCCTGTTCGGCGCCTCGTTCTCCGGGTTCAGCAGCACGCCGATGACGGTCGCGCTCAACAATCTCGTCAACTCGTCGACGGGCGTGAAGGAATACAACGTGCATTTCGCCGGCGCGATCCTCGCCGCACTGCCAACTCTTATCGTCTACATCGTTTCCGGGCGCTACTTCGTCCGTGGACTTATGTCCGGCGCCGTGAAGGGATAACCCAATGTCATTTCTCCAGATCAAGAACCTGCATAAATCCTATGGCAATGTCCCGATCTTGAAGGACATCAATATCGAGATCGACGAGGGTGGCTTTCTCGTCCTCGTCGGCCCTTCCGGCTGCGGCAAGTCCACCCTGCTCAACACCATTGCTGGGCTCGAACCGATCAGCTCCGGCGACATTTCGATCAAGGGCAAGTCGATCAGCGGCCTGCATCCGTCCAAGCGCGATATCGCCATGGTGTTCCAGTCCTATGCGCTTTATCCGAACATGACCGTTGGCGGAAACATCGCCTTCGGCATGGAAATCCGCGGCGTGCCGAAAGACGAGCGTGAGAAGGCCATCAAGCAGGTTGCCGACATGCTGCAGATCGGCCATCTGCTCGACCGCAAGCCGAGCCAGCTGTCCGGCGGCCAGCGCCAGCGTGTTGCCATGGGCCGGGCGCTCGTGCGCAATCCGCAGGTGTTCCTGTTCGATGAGCCGCTGTCCAATCTCGATGCCAAGCTGCGCGTCGACATGCGCACCGAGATCAAGCGCCTGCATCAGCGGATGAAAACCACGATCGTCTATGTGACGCACGACCAGATCGAGGCGATGACGCTGGCCACCAAGATCGCCGTGCTCAAGGACGGCATCCTGCAGCAATTCGGCACCCCGGCGGAAATCTACAACAATCCGACCAACCTCTTCGTCGCCGACTTCATGGGCTCGCCTGCCATGAACCTGCTCAAGGCGAAAATCGAGGGCGGTGCTTCGGATTTGAGCGTCGTGCTCGACCGGCCCGATTCCTCGCCGTTGCGGTTGCCGATCAAGAAGACCAACAGTGCGCTGGTGGGGCATTCCGGCAAGGATGTGATTTTCGGCATCCGTCCGGAAGCCCTGACCGATCCGGATGGGGCAGATCGCAATGCCAGTTCGCTGGTGGAAGGCGAGTGTCTGATCGACGTGGTCGAACCGGCGGGGTCCGATACCTTCGCCGTGACCAGGCTTGGCAGCAAGGAAGTGGTGGCGCGCCTGCGTGCCGACGCCCAGATCCTGCCGGGGCAGAAGACGCAGCTGGCGTTCAATCTCGACAAGGCCGTGTTCTTCGATCCGCAATCGCAGCTGCGTATCGGCGCCTGACGATCACGATGTCATGAACGCCGCATCGCAACGAAGCCAATCCCCCGATATCGTCATCATCGGTTCGGGGATTGGCGGGTCGACTATTGCCGCCGGTCTGGCGACATCAGGAGCAGACATCCTGATCCTGGAGGCGGGCGATCATTTGCCCGACCGTCCGGAGAACCGCGACCCGCGCGCGATCTTCCAGAAGGGTTTCTTCCGCCCGGATGAAAGCTGGTACGATGCGGACGGCAAAGCGTTCAATCCCGGCAATTACTACAATGTCGGCGGCAATTCGAAGTTCTATGGCGCGGTGCTGACGCGTTACCGCGCCGAGGACTTTGCCGAGATGCAGCATCTCGAGGGGGTCTCACCCGCCTGGCCGTTTGCCTATGACGAGCTGGAGCCGTGGTACGGCAAGGCGGAGGCGCTCTATCAGGTGCGCGGAAGCCAAGGCGAAGACCCGACGGAACCGCATCATTCGACGCCCTACGGCTTTCCCCCCGTGCCCGACGAGGAACCCATCGGTGTCCTGCGCAGGCGGCTGCGTGTTGCCGGTGTCCATCCGTTTTCCCTGCCGCTCGGTATCGATATCGATACATGGATGTCCCACGGCAGGACGCCCTGGGATGCACACCCCAACAGCTTCAACGGCAAGATGGATGCGGAAACCACCGCCCTTGCCCAGGCATTGAAGCACGGCAATATCCGCCTGCAGACCAATTCGCGCGTCACACGACTTGAGACAGCCGCAGACGGAAAATCGATTGCCGCTGTTCACTACGTGAAAGACGGAACAGTCTCGGTTGTCAGGCCAAAGCTGGTGATCCTCTCCGCAGGCGCCGTTCAATCCGCCGTGCTTCTGTTGCGGTCGGCTGACAGCCGCAATCCCGCCGGTCTTGCCAACCGCTCCGATCAGGTCGGCCGCAACTTCATGAATCACAACCTGTCGGCGGTCATCGGGTTCGATCCGCGCTTCCGCAATGATTCCATCTATCAGAAGACGTTCGGCTTCAATGATTTCTACCTGTCCGACGGCGAGGGCGGCGCACCGCTCGGCAATGTGCAATTGCTCGGACGGATCAGCGGCCCCGTGCTGAAGTCGGACTTGAAGCTCGTGCCCGAATGGGTGCTCGACCGGTTCTGCAATCATACGGTGGATTTCCTTGCCATGAGTGAGGATGTGCCGAAGCCGGAAAGCCGCGTTCGCGTCGATGGCGACAGGATCATTCTCGAATGGGTGCGCAGCAACTGGCCGGCACATCAGAAACTGGTCGCCAGGATCAAGTCGGTGTTGCGGGCCGCCGGATTTCCCCTCGTTCTGTCCAAGGCTTTTGACCGCAAGACCCCGTCGCATCAATGCGGCACCGTGCGGATGGGCACCGACCCGGCGCAGGCGCCGCTGGATGTCCATTGCCGCGCCTTCGACCATCCCAACCTGTTTGTCGTCGATGCCGCCTTCCTGCCGACGTCAGCGGCGGTCAACCCGGCGCTGACCATCGCCGCACAGGCGCTGCGCGTCGCCGATCACATCATTGCCGGGGAGCTTGCATGATGAGTATCCAGCCCAAACCCGTCGCCCTGATTACCGGCGCCCGGCGCGGCATCGGCCTTGGTATTGCCACGGCGCTCGCCGCCAGGGGATTTGATCTGGCGATCACCGACCTCGTGCGGGATGAAGCGGCTGATGCCGCTGTTTCAGCACTGGAATCACTCGGCGCAAAAGTACGGTTTATCGAGGCGGATCTGGCTGATCTTTCCAATCACGCGCAAACCGTCGGCGCCGTCATGGCAGCATTCGGCCGGATTGACTGTCTCGTGAACAATGCCGGCATCGGCTCGAAAGTGCGCGGTGATTTCCTCGATCTTGAGCCGGCAAACTACAATGTGATCTTTGATATCAATGTGCGGGGAACCGTGTTCTTCACCCAGGCGGTGCTGCGGGCCATGCTTGGCCGCACCGATGGCCGGGCCGCCCGTACGATCGTCAACATCACATCGGTTTCCGCGGAGTTGACCTCGCCGGAACGTCTCGATTACTGCATGACCAAGGCGGCACTGGCGTCGTTCACGCAAGGGCTGGCCGTGCGGCTTGCGGAAGAGGGGATCAGCGTTTTCGACGTGCGTCCCGGCATCATCCGCTCCGACATGACGGCCGTTGCCGCAGCCAAGTATGACAAACGCATCGCCGAAGGACTCGTGCCGATGAAGCGCTGGGGCGAGCCGGATGATCTCGGCCGCATCGTTGCGGCGCTGGCCGGCGGCGATTTCAACTTTGCCACCGGCTCGATCATCAACGCGGATGGCGCCTTATCAATCAACCGGCTCTAGTCACAGACGGACACTGACATGACTTACGATTACATCATCACCGGTGCCGGCCCTGCGGGGTGTGTGCTTGCCAATCGCCTCAGCGAGGACCCCGATGTAAAGGTCCTGCTGCTCGAGGCCGGCGGCGGCGACTGGAATCCGCTGTTCCATATGCCGGCCGGCTTTGCCAAGATGACCAAGGGTGTCGCCAGCTGGGGCTGGTCGACCGTGCCGCAGAAGCACATGAAGAACCGCGTGCTGCGCTACACGCAGGCCAAGGTCATCGGTGGCGGCTCCAGCATCAACGCACAGCTTTATACGCGCGGCAATGCAACCGATTACGACCTGTGGTCCTCGGAAGATGGCTGTGCCGGTTGGAGCTACCGCGACGTGCTGCCTTACTTCAAGCGTGCCGAAGACAATCAGCGCTTTGCCGATGACTACCATTCCTATGGCGGGCCGCTGGGTGTTTCCATGCCGGTGGCGACACTGCCGATCTGCGATGCCTATATCCGGGCCGGGCAGGAACTCGGCATTCCCTACAATCATGATTTCAACGGCAGGCAGCAGGCCGGTGTCGGTTTCTACCAGCTGACCCAGCGCGATCGCCGCCGCTCATCGGCCTCGATGGCCTATCTCGCGCCGATCAGGAACCGCAGGAACCTGACGGTCCGCATGGGCGCGCAGGTGACAAAAATCGTGGTGGAGAACGGCCGGGCCGTCGGTGTTGAAATCGCCAATGGCAATGCCCGCGAAATCATCCGCGCCGAGCGGGAAGTGCTGGTCAGTTCCGGCGCCATCGGTTCGCCGAAACTGCTGCTGCAGTCGGGCATCGGCGCGGCGGATCACCTGCGGAAAACCGGCGTTCCCGTCGTGCACAACCTGCCCGGTGTCGGCGAGAACATGCAGGATCATCTGGATCTGTTCGTGATTTCCGAATGCACCGGCGATCACACCTATGACGGTGTCGCCAAGCTGCACCGCACCCTGTGGGCGGGGCTGCAATATGTGCTGTTCCGCTCCGGTCCCGTCGCGTCCAGCCTGTTTGAAACAGGCGGTTTCTGGTACGCCGATCCCGACGCCCGTTCGCCGGATATCCAGTTCCATCTCGGGCTGGGGTCGGGCATCGAGGCGGGTGTCGAACGGCTGAAGAATGCCGGTGTCACCCTGAATTCGGCCTATCTGCATCCGCGGTCGCGCGGCACGGTGCGGCTGCAATCGGCCGATCCAATGGCCGCGCCGCTGATCGATCCCAACTACTGGAGCGATCCGCACGACCGCAAGATGTCGATCGAAGGATTGAAACTTGCCCGCGAAATCATGAACCAGGCGGCACTGAAGCCCTTCGTCATGGCGGAACGCCTGCCGGGGCCGAAATACAATTCGGACGAGGAATTGTTCGATTATGGCTGCGCCAATGCCAAGACCGATCATCATCCGGTCGGCACCTGCAGGATGGGCACCGATTCCATGGCTGTTGTCGGCCTCGACCTGAAGGTGCATGGGCTGGAGGGGCTGCGCGTCTGCGACAGTTCCGTCATGCCGCGGGTTCCCTCGTGCAACACCAATGCACCGACCATCATGATGGGCGAAAAGGGCGCCGATATCATCCGCAAGCTTGCGCCGCTGCCGCCCGCTGTGTTCAGCCATGAGCTGAATGAAAAACGCCCGCGGGCGCGGGCGGATATTCGCTGATATCGGAGATGGAGCGCCGCCGGAGCATATGGGGCCCGGCGTTGCCCGCTCCGGTTACTGACGCAGTCTCGTGTCGAGAAACACCCCGGCATCGCGCGCGGCGCTGATAAAGGCGTGGCGCGCCTTGTGGGCGGGTTTCCACCCGTCCAGGGCATCGAGACAGGCCTGCAATGCGCGGCGATAGCTCGCGCCGGTCTTCGACGGCCAGTAGCGCTGCAGGCACTCCATCGCCTCCCAGACACTGGTGATGGCCCTTTGGCCCGTAGCGTCCAGTTTCACCATGACCGGTATGGGAAAACGCTTGTCGTTCATCACTTCCTCCCTGAGTATTCTGATGAGCATGGCATGCTGTTTGGCAGTGCCAGACTAGACGAGGAAATGCGTCGGGAGTCCGTCCGGTTCCATGACAAGTTGATTAAATATTTTTGAATGGGTTGGGCCCTGAAAACACGCAGGTTTGATCGGCCGGTTCACCGCATGTCGGACGGCATGGAACTGACTTCCCGGAGCAGCCAGTCAAGGAATATGCGCATGGCCGGCCGTTGCGGACGGTCCTGCGGACAGGTCAGCCAATAGGCGTGGCGGCTGACGAACCCGAAGCCTTGCGGATTGACGAGCTTGCCGCTGGCCAGCTCGTCGGCGATCAGGCCGCGCGGCACCAGTGCCAGCCCCTGCCCGGCAATCGCCGCCCGGATGACCAGCGCATAGAAGCCGAAATGTGTAATACGGTCCGGCGCGAAATCGGTGATGCGCTGCGCTTCGGCAAACTCTTCCCAGCGCAGGGGCGTGTACTTGTGGTGGAGCAGCGGAAACGCGCCGATGTCGCCGGGATGCCGGATGCCGCCAAGCCGGGCAATGAAGTGCGGCGCACCGACAAGCGCCACCTCGCGGCCAAAGAGGTAGTGGTTGTCCTGATCGGGCCAATCGCCTTCGCCGAAACGAAACGCGGCATCCGCCTGGTTGATCAGATCGTTATTGGCAAAGGTCGACAGTTCGACATTGATGTCCGGATGCGCTTCGGCGAAGCTGGCAAAGCGCGGGATCAGCCAGCGGTCGCCCATGATCGGCAGGATGTGCAGCTTGATGGCATTGGGCGACGATCCCAATGCGGCAACCCGCAAGGCCGCATTCTCCATGGCGCCAAGCGCGATGCGGGCTTCGACCACATAAATCCTGCCTGCTTCCGTGGTCGAGAGGCCGTAGGGCGTGCGGACAAACAGCGGAACGCCGGCCAGTGCTTCCAGTGCCAGCAATTGCTTGCTGACGGCACTCTGCGTCATGTTCAATGCCTTGGCGCAGGCCGTCGTGCTGCCATGTTCGGCAATCGCCGCAATGACCTGCAATGCCCGTGTAGACGGATATATCCGGCCGGATACCATCGCTTCGCCTCGCTGGTTCTTCGGAACAGAGGGTATTCCTTTTTGGAATGGATATGCGAATTCATTTCGTTTGTCGTGTCAAAAACACAACCATAAGCTTCCAACAACGAGAAAAAGGGGAATAAATGCCATGACCGAGCAGTCCGTCCGTTTGTGGGGGGCGCGTTTCAGGACGAGTCCGTCACCTGAGCTGACAGCGCTTTCCCGTTCGGAAAGCAGCTATTTCCGGCTTGTCCCGTATGACCTGACCTCGTCGCTGTCCCATGCGCGGGAACTGGTGCGCGCCGGGATTTTGACCGAGGCCGAAGCGGAAACGGTTTTCGCGGCGATCAAGGGCATCGGCGCCGACTATGCGGCCGGCGCGATCGAGCCATCCGCCGCCGATGAGGACATTCATACATTCCTGGAGCGGGTTCTGGGCGAACGCATCGGCGCGCTCGGCGGCAAGCTGCGGGCGGGCCGTTCCCGCAATGATCAGGCCGCCAACGACCTGAAGCTCTATCTGCGCGACGTGGCGCGCGGGCTCGGCGCGGATATTCTTCTCCTGCAGCAGGCGCTGACCGGCCAGGCGGAAGCCCACGTGACGACGCTCACCGCGGGTTTCACCCATTTGCAGCCGGCCCAGCCCATCAGCTTTGCCCATCAGCTGCTGGCCCATGCCCAGACCTTTGCCCGCGATCTTGACCGGCTGCGCGATTGGGACAGGCGCGCCGCACGCTCGCCGCTCGGAGCGGCTGCCATGGCTGGTTCAAGCATCGCCGTGCAGCCGGAGCTATCGGCGCACGAGCTTGGCTATGACGCGCCGTGCGAAAACTCCATCGATGCGGTGGGCAGCCGCGACCATGTGGCGGAATTCCTCTTTGTCACGGCCATGTTCGGCGTGCACCTGTCGCGTCTTGCCGAGGAGCTTTTCCTGTGGTCCTCGCGCCAGTTCCGCTGGATCGACATGGATGATGGCTATGCCACCGGCTCGTCGATCATGCCGCAGAAGAAGAACTGCGATATCGCCGAACTGACGCGGGGCCGTGCTTCCCGGCTGATCGGCAGCCTGACGACGATGCTCGTCGCCCTCAAGGGGCTGCCTTTCGCCTATAACCGTGACCTTGCCGAGGACAAGCATGCCGCCTTCGATACGATCGATGCCCTGACGCTCGTCGTGCCTGCCATGGCCGGCCTGATCCGGACAATGCGCGTCAACACCGATATCATGCGCAGGCAGTCGGTCGATGGCTTCACATTGGCAACGGAAGTTGCCGACTGGCTGGCCAAGACAGGCGTGCCCTTCTCCGAGGCGCATGAAATCACGGGCGCGCTGGTGCGTTACTGTGAAGACAGGAACATCGGCCTTGAGGATGTGAGCGACGATGACCTTGCCGCCGTCGATGTCAGGCTGCTGCCGTCGATCCGGTCAAGCCTGTCGCCGCAGGCGGCTGTCGACGCGCGCAAGGGCTATGGCGGAACGGCTCCGGACCGGGTTCGCGAGCAGATCGTCAGGCTCAAAACCGTGTTGGAATCGCAGCGGGAGTGGCTATCCTCCTATGCGAGCCCGACAGCGGCTTTGAAAGGATGAGTACGATGGCCAATATCGAACACACGGTTTCCGTCCCGCCTGCCAAATATTCCATTGCGCACCTGAAGCACCAGCCCCGGCGCCACTATGGCCGCTGGCTGGCCGCCGCCCTGATCATTCTGGCACTGGCCATGATCGTCAAGGCCTTTGCCCAGGGCCAGATTGCCTGGCCGGTGGTCGGCCAGTTCTTCACCGCACCGGCCATTCTCGCCGGTCTGTGGAACACCATCCTGATGACGATCTGTGCCATGGCCCTCGGCCTGCTGCTCGGTGTCGTCTTTGCCATCATGATCATGTCGCCCAATCCGGTGCTGAAATATGTGGCGGTTTTCTACATCTGGTTTTTCCGGGGAACGCCGCTGCTGCTGCAGCTGCTGCTCTGGTTCAATCTCGCCCTGATCTTTCCGACACTCGGCATTCCCGGCCTGTTTGAAATGCGCACCGTCGATTTCATGACGCCGTTCATGGCCACGCTGCTCGGCCTTGGCATCAATCAGGGGGCCTACACCGCCGAGGTCGTGCGCGGCGGCATCCTGTCCGTCGACAACGGCCAGATCGAAGCCGCCAAGGTCATCGGCATGACACGGCTGACCATGCTGCGCCGTATCGTGCTGCCGCAGGCCATGCGCGTGATCATTCCGCCTGTCGGCAATGAAGTGATCAGCATGGTCAAGCTGACCTCGGTTGCCAGCGTCATCCAGTACGCGGAAATCCTGCGCAACGCACAGGCCGTGTACTACGCCAACAACCGCGTCATGGAACTGCTGATCGTTTCGGCCATCTGGTATCTGGCGGTTGTGACCATTCTTTCCATCGGCCAGCATCTCCTCGAGAAGCACTATTCGAAAAGCCTGGGGCGCCGGACCGGCAAGCGCACCGAACCTGCCGCAGCGGAAGGAGTCTGAACATGTCAGCCATGGTCGTAGCGGTAGACGTCAACAAGTATTTCGGGCCGTTTCACGCGTTGCAGAACGTGTCGCTTGAAATCAGTCACGGCGAAGTCCTGTGTATCATCGGGCCTTCGGGCTCCGGCAAAAGCACGCTCCTGCGCTGTGTCAACCAGCTGGAGCGCATCGACTCCGGCGCCATCTGGGTCGACGACGAACTGGTCGGCTTTCGCCAGGAGGGCAACAAGCTCTATGAACTGACCGATGCGGAGATTTCGCGCCAGCGCCTGGCAAGCGGCATGGTGTTCCAGCGGTTCAACCTTTTCGCGCATATGACGGTGCTGGAAAACATCGTCGAAGGGCCGGTTATCGTCCAGAAGCGTGCGAAAGGCAGCGTCATCCCGGAAGCCATGGCTTTGCTCGAACGGGTCGGTCTGGCCGACAAGAAGGATGCCTATCCCAGCGAGCTTTCCGGCGGGCAGCAGCAGCGCATCGCCATTGCCCGCGCCCTCGCCATGCAGCCCAAACTGATGCTGTTCGACGAGCCGACATCGGCACTCGATCCGGAACTGGTTGGCGACGTGCTGAGTGTCATGCGCGATCTCGCCACCAGTGGCATGACGATGATCGTGGTCACGCATGAACTGGGTTTCGCCCGCGAGGTTGCGCACCGGGTGGTGTTCATGGACCGCGGCCGGATTGTCGAGACCGGAACCCCGCACGACATCCTCAGCAGCCCGAAAGAAAAACGCACACAGGACTTCATCGCAGCGGTGTTGTCCTGAACCGAACTGAAATCAACAGGCCGGAAGAACCGGCCAGAGAGGAACCAGACATGAAAACCATGACACGGCTTGCAATTCTCGGTGGAGCGCTGGCATTCAGCTTTTCTGCCATGGCACAGGACCTTCCGGCTCGCATCAAGGATGCCGGTAAACTTGTTATCGCGACCATGCCGAACTATCCGCCGATCACCTACAAGGACCCGGCCACCAATGTGCTGCAGGGTTTTGACATCGAGCTTGGTGAAGCCATCGGCAAGGAACTTGGTCTGAAAGTCGAATGGCAGGAAATCGCGTTTGCCCAGATGCTGCCGTCCCTGCAGACAGGCCGCGTCGATCTGGCGATGGCCGGCATGAGCGACAAGAAGGCCCGCCAGGAAACGGCGGACTTCGTCGATTACATGAAGTCGGGTGCGCAGTTCTACACATCCAAGGCCCTGGCCGGCGAAATCAAGTCGGTGGACGATCTTTGCGGCAAGTCGGTGGGCGCCAGCCGCTCGACGGATTGGCCCGCGCAGATCACCGCCTGGAGCGAAGCCAACTGCGTCGCCAAGGGCAAGCCTGCGATCAATGTCATGGGCACGGAAGGGTCCGCCGATGCCCGCACGCAGATCAAGAGCCAGCGTCTTCAGGCAGCGGCCCAGGGCAATGAAACCCTTCCCTACAACCAGAAGCTGGAACCCGATACTTACGTTACGCTCGGCGAGGCATTCAGCCAGTCGCTGGCCGGCATTCCGGTCCTGAAAAGCGAGACCCAATTGCGCGATGCGGTGAAAGTGGCGCTTGAAAAACTGCAGGCGAATGGTACCTATGATGCACTTTTGGAAAAGTATGGTTTGAAGGCCAACAAGCTGGCGCCCGTTACCATCAATGCTGGCGAATAGGGCGTAAGGCCGAAGAGACGAAAGAGGCGGTTCCGGTATTTGCTGGAGCCGCCTTTGCATGGAAAGGAATGCGGGATTGATGAAAGTCAGTTTGTCCAATCCGTCGGATCACCCGCAGCTTGCGGCCCTGTTTGAGGAAATGCAGGCCCATTACAACGTGCCCTGTCCGCCGCGCGCGGAAATACTGCGCGGATTGCGCGATATGCCCGATGGGACGGAAATCCTGGTCGCCGGCACGGATGAGCTCGTTGGCTTTGCCGCGTTCTCGTCGATCTATCCGGGGCCGGGTCTGCAATCCGGCCTGTTTCTCAAGGAGCTCTTCGTTTCAAAGGCGCATCGCAGCAGCGGAGCCGGGACCTCGCTGATGCATGCACTGGCCAAACTGGCGCTGGAGCGGGGTTACAAGCGCGTCGACTGGACCGCCGACCGCAATAATCCGAAGGTCCTGGCCTTCTACAATGGTTTCAGCGCGTCTCCGCTGCCGGACAAGCTTTTTTACCGGATGGATGGCGAGGCGCTTGCCGCCGCCGCCGCGAAAGCCGGTAACGCGTAAGTGTTTGCTTACTAAGACTGCCGCGGCCGCGCCAGCCAGCAATAGGCCGAACCGAGGGCCAGCAGCACGCAGGTTGCCAGAAACACGGCGCGCATGCCGAAATGCCCGCCGATGAAGCCGCCCGCCAGGGGGCCGACGACCTGTCCGGCATATTGCGATGATGTCGAATAGCCCAGGATGCCGCCTGCGACCCGGTCCGGAACGTTGTGCCGGATGACGCTGGTGATGCAGGGCAGCAGCCCGCCAAGCGCCAGCCCCATCAGGAACCGCAGTCCGATCAGCTGCCAGCCCTCGGTCACGAAAGCCTGGGGTATCAGCAGCAAAGCCGATACGGCGAGGGCGGCAATGATCACGTTCCAATGGCCGACGCGGTCGGCCAGCTTGCCCAGCCGTGACGCCGACAGGATGCTGCCGAGCGCCGCCGCCGACATGACGACGCCGGAAACAATCGTCACCTTGCTGGCATCGGTGACCAGCTGCGCCACATAGACCGTGATGATCGGTTCGATCGACATGTTGGCCAGCATCAGCAGCAGACCGGTCGCCAGCATGGCGATGATGGGGCGCTTGTCGGGAATCGCCGACCAGCCGCCCGTCACCTTGGCGCCCTTGCTCTTCGGCGGGCGCCGCTCCTCCTTGATGAAAAGACTGGTGGCGATGAAGGTCAGGAAAATCACGCCGCCCGCCAGCCAGAACGTCTGGCGGATGCCGATCAGGGGCGGCAGGCCGCCGCCGATGAGCGGGCCCACCAGATTGCCCGCCATGATGCCCGACGACAGGGTGCCGAGCGCCCAGCCGGTGCGTGCCTTCGGCGTCTGGGTCGCCACCAGCACGGTGGAACCGGAGGCATAGCCGCCGAGCAGTCCGGCAGCAAGGCGCAGCGCCACGAGCTGCCACACGTCCGTCGCCATGCCGATCAGCGACATGGCGACGGCCATGCCGAGGCTCGCGCGGATGAGCATCAGCTTGCGGCCATAGAGATCGGCGAGCCGCCCCCAGAGCGGTGCGACGAGGGCCGCGGTGAAAAAGGTGGCGCCATAGGCCACGCCTGACCATTGCACGATTGCCGCGTGTTCCTTGACGCCCAGCTGTTCGACATAGAGCGGCAGGAAGGGCAGAAGCAGCGTCATGGCCACGATCGTCGTGAACGATCCGATGAGGCAGACGACAAGGTTCTGGCGCCAATAGCGCGATTCAGTCTCGGATTCACCGGCAATGGCCGGAGCGGGCGCAGCGGTCACGGTTGTACCGCCCGTGCCATGCTGTTGATCAGGTGTATTCATGGAAACATGTTTTCGCGGCAGGGGGGCTGCCGTGCCTCTCACTCTTTCGAGCACCGAACTCGTTCGCACTGTTTCACCGCAGCCAGCCAATAGCAATCGTCCGACCGGCTTGAAGTGGCAACAAGTCGCAATCGCCGGGATTCGCAGCAAAGTGATCCATCACCCTGACCGCCACGTATTGCAGCGGAAGAACCGGACAATGGACTTCATCCGCAAGAGGTTTATCCTGTCGGCTGGTTGTCCCGGCAGATGCAAGGAGACGGCATGATGAAGACATTTCCCGCTTATATCATTTTCGGCCTGTTCCTGTTGATCGCCATGCCGGGCGCGGCGATGGCCGATGAACCGCTGGATACGGGACAGTCGATCATCAGGAAGCAGATCGCCGCCTTTCTCAGTGACGATGCGGCAACCGCCTATTCCTTCGCCTCGCCGGCCATTCAGGGCAAGTTCGTCAATCAGGACATGTTTTTCGAGATGGTCAAGCGGGCCTACCAGCCCGTATACCGGCCGGGCAATTTTGCCTTCGGCCGCAGCAAGGTGTCGGATAGCGAGATCGTGCAGGAAGTCGTCATCCGCGGTCCCGACGGCAAGGACTGGACGGCGCTGTACCAGTTGACGAAACAGCCCGACGGCAGCTGGAAGATCAATGCCGTCCGCATGATGCAGGCCGCGCCCGGACCCGAAATCTGAGCGGCCGGCCGCTCATTCGCCAGCCAGTTGCTCGATGGTGAATATGCCGTCCGTCTGCGGCTGCGCAATGTAGGTCTCGTCCGGTGTCTCGAAGGTGATGCGCGTCTTGCGCGTCGCGTCGACGAGTTCGATGGTCCAGTTTTCCTTCAGCCGCCAGGCGGTGATGTCGCCCATGACGGGAAACGCCTTGACGCAGGCCGGATCAATATCGATCTGCGAGCCGCCAATGGTCTCGTCCCGTTTGAGCGTCACCTTGCACAGCCTGTTGCCGCCTTCGTCGCGAATTTGCCATGGGCCAAAAAAGCTTTCGAGCAGGTCGGGATCGACGGCATCCATATCCATCGGTTTGAGATCTTCAGCCAGTGCCGCCGTTACCGGCAGGATGGCCATGAGAAAAAGCGAGGCAACCGTGTTCCGCATGATGATCAGACCTGTCACTGTTTCCTGTCTATCGGTAAATCTACCCGCAATTCTCCCGCCGGAAAACCGCCAATGCGTTGATCGGGAGAAACGGTGGAGTTTCACTGACCGGATGATGCGACCGACCGCGCAATGAACCATTGCGCTGCATAATAGGTTCCCAGCACCCAGAGGGGGCCAAGCGGCATGGCGAAGCGGAATTTCCCATAGGCCAGCAGCGTGTCGCTGGCCAGAAACAGCATGCCGCCCATGCCCGCCAGCCGGGCAGGGGACGTTGCAAGACGTTGGGCCCGGCTGATGGCCTGGGCGCCCATCGCGGCCAGAACCGCCGCATAAACCGTGACAGGAAGCTTCAGTTCCGCAGGCAGGCTTGACCACAGGCCCCAGACGATTGCCAGCGCCAAGAGGGCGCAGGCGGCGAAGGTGAGGGGCACGGCGCCAAGGCGGACATCGCCTGTCAGCGCGATGAGATAGGCGCAGTGCGTGATGAGAAAACAGATCAGCCCGGCGACGAACAAATCCTGCGGCAGCATCAGGAAAATATCGCCGCACAGCGAAAAGACCAGGCCCGCGGCAATCGCCCATTGATAGCGCTTTGAAACCGGGTTGGCCGTCTGCACGACCAGGAGCAGCAGCAGCGCCGTCGCCAGCGGCTTGCTGATGTAGTGCAGCCAGCGCCCGTCCGTGCCGAGCAGCGCGCTGGCAATGGCTGCCACCGCCGCAATCGCGAACAGCCTGTGCAGCGCCGGCCGGATGGCCGGTTGTGTCTTGGGTGTCATTGCCGTCCCCCGCAAGGTTTCAGTGCCGTGTCACAGTTTTGGCAGTCCGGCCTTGCCCGCTTCCCCGGGATGCAGCCTGACATAATCCGCTTTCAGGTCTTCCGAGGTTCTGCGGCTGCCGTCATGGCTCCAGCCCGGCGGGGCGGCCATATAGAGCAGCCGCTCGCGCAAGGTCAGGCCCGGCGAGAAAACATCCTTGAGCATGCCGGCCCATTCGTGGAAGGCCACGCGCACCGGGTTGAATGTGCCGATATTCCGGACGATCCCATAGCGCGGGACATCCTCATCCAGCTCTTCGACGAATGTCCCGAACATGCGGTCCCAGATGATCAGCGTGCCGGCAAAATTGGCATCGAGATAACGCGGGTTGGTGGCGTGATGCACGCGGTGATGCGACGGGGTGTTGAAGATGAATTCGAACGGGCGCCACATCTTGCCGATGGCTTCGGTGTGAATCCAGAACTGGTAGACGAGGTTGAACCCGTAGACAAAGGCGATCACGGCGGGGTGGAACCCGAGCAGCACCATCGGCACCTGCAGAATGAACATGCCGGTTATCTGACCGGTCCAGGATTGGCGCAGGGCCGTGGAAAGGTTGTAATGCTGGCTGGAGTGATGGTTGACATGCTCCGCCCAGACCCAGCGCACGCGGTGGGCAATACGGTGATAGCAGTAATAGCGCAGATCGTCGAAAACGAACGCCGCGATGAACACCCACCAGTGCAGGCCGAGATCGAACAGGCGGAACTGCCAGACCCACATCAGGGCTGTCACCGAAACGAAACCCAGAAGCAGCCCGGCGGCGACATTGCCCGTGCCCATCAGCAGGCTGGTCAGTGTATCGCGCGTCTCGAAGTCGCCTTTGCGGTGCCAGTAGCGGATGGCCGCAAGTTCAATGAGGATGGCGAGGATATAGAACGGGACGGCCAGTTTCGTGACGTCAAAGAACATGGGCGCGTTCATGGGTGATCCCTTCGGCAGACATCGCTGGAGCCTGAAGCCAGGCCTGGACGATACGTCTCTCTGTTTCGCTGGCAAATGAAAATGTCTGGCGCGGCCATGTGATGTCGTGCCAGCGCACGTTGAGCGCGCGATCGCCCGCCGGTTCTGCGCCTGCAACATCGGGCGCGGAAATACAACGCGTCAGGAACTTGTTGCCGATGCCATGCACAATGCCGGTGCAGTGCGTGGGGAGTTCGAAAAACGCCGTCCGCCGGTCGTGCGTGTAGACAATCGGCCCGATACGGCTTTCGGGGAAATCGGCAAGGAAGATCGATCGGGTCTCGTCATCATCGGCGAGCTGCGGCCGCGCGCTGCCGCCAGCCAGGTGCACGGCAAGGACGCCGACTGAAATACCGACAACAATCATGCCGATCAGTGCTGGCAAGCCGAGCAATGCACACCTCCCCATGATGCCGGCCCGTCGCTCCGGCCCCTGTGCCGAATCGTGGGACCGTCCCGTTCTCCCGCAAATAGTTTTCCACAGTGCGGATCAATGCACAATCACAGAGGTTTCGCGTGCGGTTCGAGGCTTTGGCCGGCCGGCGCTCCCGAGGGATATACTGTTCAAATCTAAGTGATACCCGGCGATACAGTGTATTTTCTGCTGTATATTTCGCTGAAACCCTTGACATAAATTAAAACAATAAAAGAATATAATGATATTGGGGCGGTGATGCAGGGGTATATGGGGGACGATTCAAAATTTAGTCCAGTGATAATCTGTGGATGCAAGAGAAGTGGTACAACAGCGCTCGTTCGAATATTGAATGAGAACGGTATTACTATTTCTAATGAATGGGCTCTGTTTGCTTGGGGCGCATGGAAGCATGAATTTTCACTTTCCGACTGGCTGCACAACAAGCATCTGGAAGTTGAAAACACGGAATGGCTGCAACACTGGAATTATCGAATGAAGCTTTCGGGCGAGGAGGCGGAGCTTGGCTTCCCCGCCGCGCTTCACGCGGTTTATGGCAACAAGCCGCGCTGGAAATGGGGCGACAAATGGCCTGACTACGTGTTTCACATGCGGGAAATCAAGGCGCATTTCCCCAATGCCAAGGTGATCTACATCTACAGGGATGGCCGGGATGTGGTGGCGAGCATGCTGCGCAAGCAAATAGCCGACGACGTCAATGACGGTTTCGAACAGTGGGTCAGCGCCATCGGGGCGTGGCGGTCCTGGGAAAACGAGGTCGATCACATCGCCATAAGGCAGGAGGATCTGCTGCGATATCCCGCGGAAGTCGGCGCCTATATCGCCCGGTATTGCGGCATCCGGCTGTCGAGTGCGGATCATGCGCGGCACGTCGTTCTTGGCGCGGATGAGCAGTCGAATGACGATTATGTCGCGGAAAACCCGTTTGCCCACACGGGGGCCTACACCGCGCTATTTTCCGATGACGATGTTCCGCCGGCGGCAAAGCGCCTGCTGGCATCTCTCGGCTATATCTGAGGGATCGGCGTGAAGGGAAGGGAACTGGCGGAGAGAGCGGGATTCGAACCCGCGTTACGCTTTTGACGTAAACACACTTTCCAGGCGTGCGCCTTCAACCACTCGGCCACCTCTCCGCAATTCGTCCGGCATGGGGCCGGTCGGGTTGGTCGTTCTCAGCCGGAAAACCCGGCTCAGGAGCACCGTCAACCATCGGTCACTCAGTCTTTGGAGTTTGCGCGAGTCACTTGAAGATGGTTAGCCAACAACGACCCCGTGCGGCGCGCACTATAGTCAGAACAGGCTCTTGTTCAACACCTATTTCAACATAAATGCGCTTTGGCATAATTTCATTCCTTTGTCACTGAAATTGCTGCGAATTTTCAGGGAAACTTCATCGTTCGGTCCCAAAATGCCGGTAAGTTTGCATTCAACCGGTAGGCGTTCCACGCTAGAATACCGTTTTCCCGGCGCCTGATGGCACCGGCCGATGACTTTGGAGAAAGACGTGATCCGACCTGTATTGAGGCTTTTTGCCTATATTGCGCTTGCCATGGCAATCATCGCTGCGGTTCTTGACGCGGCGCGGTCCGTGGGGGCGTCGCATCTGGTGACCACCCCTCTGCAGGAAAGCTGGCAATCGCTCTCCGCCTCATCCCTCGGCGTCGTCGAGGCCTATTTCAAGGCCCGTCTCTATCCCGTGCTGTGGGATCCGCTGATGCTGTGGATTCTTGCAACGCCCACCTTCGTCGTGTTCACCATCCTGGCCCTGCTTCTCTATAGCCTGGGCTACCGGCGCGAAAACCGTGCCGGCCGCTTTGCCGCGCGCTGAGGCGCGATCCCGCCCGGAATCCGGTGGTCTGCCGCGGCCTGCGCGGCAGCGGGCATAGCTTGCCCTGTTCCACAGGCGAAATCTGCATAAGGTACTGATAGGGCTTGGTTATTTCGCAATATTTGACCGGGAGGCAAAATTCCGCGTGAATTTTGCCGTGAGCCGTGCAAGATTGCTTTCGGGGCGGCTGTGACGGGATGGGCCGCAACACAGTCGGGAACCGGCGGAATGCCGGTCCTGCTTAACAAAATCCAGAGGGTTGGTATCAAATGAAGCGTATTGTTCTTGGTCTGCTGGCTGCCACAGCCATGTCCTTCTCGGCCTATGCCGCGGACAACAAACCTGCCTTGATCTTCGATCTCGGCGGCAAATTCGACAAATCCTTCAACGAGGCTGCGTTTCATGGCGCAGAAAAATACACCAAGGAATCCGGCGTAAAATTCCGCGAGTTCGAAATCCAGAACGAAGCCCAGCGCGAACAGGCTCTGCGCAAATTCGCTTCCGATGGCAACTCGCCGATCGTGATCGCCGGTTTCTCCGCTGCTGCGGCCATTGAAAAGGTCTCGACGGAATTTCCGGATACGAAATTCGTCATCATCGATGCGGTTGTCGACAAGCCAAACGTGCGGTCGGTTGTCTTCAACGACAATGAAGGCTCCTATCTCGTTGGTGTTATCGCCGCCAAGACCTCGAAGAGCGGCACGGTAAGCTTTGTCGGCGGCATGGACGTACCGTTGATCCGCAACTTTGCCTGCGGCTATGTCGGCGGCGTGAAGGCGACAAATCCGGCTGCCAAGGTCATCCAGAACATGACAGGCGACACGCCTGCCGCCTGGAACGACCCTGCCAAGGGTGGTGAAATTGCCAAGTCGCAGATGGATCAGGGCTCTGACGTGATCTTCGCGGCGGCCGGCGGCACCGGTATCGGTGTGCTGCAGGCGGCTGCCGATGCAAACAAGCTCGGTATCGGCGTCGATTCCAACCAGAACGGCCTGCATCCGGGCAAGGTTCTGACCTCGATGATGAAGCGCGTCGACGTGGCCACCTACAACGCGTTCAAGGACGGCGCGGACGGCAAGTTCACCGCCGGCGTCAATGTTCTCGGCGTCAAGGAAGGCGGCGTCGACTATGCCGCCGACGAAAACAACGCCAAGCTGCTGACCGACGATGTCAAGAAGGCCGTCGAGGCGGCAAAGGCCGATATCATTTCGGGCAAGGTCAAGGTTCACAACTACAACACGGACAATGCCTGCCCTTACAAGGGCTGATGTTTCACGTATCTGACGGGCCGCCGGTTGCAAGACCGGCGGCTTTGTTTTGCGCGCCGTGGCTGCTTGTTTTATCCATGAAACATGAGAATATGCCGCTCCGCGTCACTGACGCACGCTGGAGATCATCCCATGTCTGCGATCGCCGTTTTCTTCACCATTCTTGGGGTTCTGCTGCTGGGCGCGATGAGCCCCGGCCCAAGCTTCGTCCTGGTTTCCCGCATTGCCATCACCTCGCCGCGTTTGCACGGCGTGGCGGCCGCGCTGGGCATGGGCATAGGCGGCGCGATTTTTTGCTGTTTGGCCGTTCTGGGGCTGACAGCCCTGCTGATGCAGGTCGAATGGCTTTATCTGATCCTGAAAGTCGCCGGCGGGGCCTATCTGATCTACATTGCCGTTCGCATCTGGAGCAATGCATCCGAACCCCTGGCTTTGACGGGAACTGGCGGGCATATGTCGCTGGCCCGGTCATTCTCCTTTGCCCTGATGACCCAGTTGAGCAATCCCAAGACAGCAATTTTCTATGCCAGCCTCTTTGCCGCGCTGTTGCCCGCTGACGCACCGCTCTGGCTGTTGTTGGCGCTGCCGCCCATGGTGTTTCTGATTGAGACGGGCTGGTACACGCTCGTTGCCACCATGTTCTCGACGACAAGAGCCCGTGCGGCCTATGCCGGGTTCAAGGCATGGATCGACCGCGGCGCCGGGGCCGTCATGGGTGCGCTGGGCATGAAGCTGATCGTCGAGGCGTTCAAGACGCACAGGATCTGATCAGAGGGCGCGATTGAGGATCGCCATTCCAGCGTTCTCGCCGGCCAGCGCTTCGTGGTGTTGCCAGCCTGCGGCGCGGTAGTAGTCGGGCTTGTCCGTGTAGAGATAAAGCTCTGAATGGCCTTGGTCGCGGGCAGCATTTTCCGCCGCCGCGATCAGCTGCTTTCCGACACCCTTGTTGCGGAAGGCAGGGTCGACATACAGGCTGGCCAGCCAGGGCGTGAGATGGGCATGGCTGTCGAGATCATTGTCGATCAGAAGCACCAGTCCGGAGGGAAAGCCGGACACGAGCGCGACAAAGGCTTTCTGCCGGCTGCCGGGCGCCAGCAGCTCCATGAAGGCGTCGATGGTCTGCTCCATGCTCCGGCCATCGGCATGGCCCCATTCATGAAAATTCCAGCGCGCGCATACGGGAACAAGCTCGGGGCGATTTTCCAAGGGTTCTACGGTGATCATGGAATATCCGGCCTACCAGTGGGGTGGTTTGGTCACCGGAATGTCCGGCGTGGTTTGTTCTTCGAGAACAAGGAAGCGGTCCGTCAAGGCATCGAGCTTCCGGCGCATGGCTTCGATCACTGTCCATTGTTCGGCAATCTGGGCAGAAAGCTCTTCAATGGTTTTTTCCTGTTCCGTCACCAGGATTTCCAGGCTGGTGACACGGTCCGTATCAGCGGTCATTTCTCTCTCCGTTACCAGGCCGTTCTGTAGATCGCCAAGGCATCGGCCTCGGTCACATCCCGCGGGTTGTTGACGAGAAGCCGCCCCTGCTTCATGGCATCGGCCGCCATCACAGGCAGATCATCCTCGCCAATGCCGACATCGCGCAGCCGCGTCTGCAGCCCCAGTTGGGCCGAGAGGCCAGCCAGGCGGTCGATAAACCTGTTGCAGATGCGCTCTGCCCCTCCCGATACATCGATACCGGCGAAAGCATGCGGCGCCAAAGCAGCATAGTGTGTTGCCGCCCCATTCATCGAATCGGCCGCGTTGTACCGCAGCACATGGGGCAAAACCAAGGCATTGGACAGGCCATGCGGTACATGGAAGGTCCCGCCGATGGGGTAGGCAAGGGCGTGGACAGCGGCAACGGGAGAGTTGGCGAAGGCCTGTCCGGCCAGCATCGAACCGAGCAGCATGGCCGAACGCGCCGCCTTGTCCCGGCCATGGAAAACCGCGGTCTCGATGTTCGCGCCGAGAAGCCGCAGGGCCTCGACGGCCAGCGCCCGGGAGAGCGGATTGTTGTTGGCGTTCTTCGAGGCATAAGCCTCGATGGCATGCACCATGGCGTCGATGCCCGTCGCCGCCGTCACATGCGGCGGAAGGCCGAGGGTGAGGTCCGGGTCAAGCAGCGCCACATCGGGCAGGATGAGCGGTGACGAGACGCCGCGTTTTTCATTGCTGCCGACGGTGATGATGGAAACCGGCGTCACCTCGGAGCCGGTTCCGGCGGTGGTGGGAACAAGCGTCAATTTCAGGCGCGGTCCCCTGGCATTGCCCACGCCCCAGGCATCGTCGAGATTTTCATTTGAACCTGCGAGCAGCGCGACGAGTTTGGCCACATCCAGCGAGGAACCGCCGCCAAAGCCGAGCACATGGTTCACGCTGTTCTCCCGGGCCACGTCCACGGCATTCAGCAGTGTATCGAGCGATGGATCCGCTTCCACCTCGCCGAACACCGTGATATCGGCTCCGGCGGCTTGCAGGCTGGCAATGGCCGGTTGCGCCAGTCCAAGGGCCAGGATGGTGGCATCCGTGACGACAAGCAGCCGGTCCCTGGGCTTTATGCGCAGGTGCGCGGCGATATCGCCGCTGGCGCCTGCCGCAAAGACGATGCGCGGCGTGGTGTGGAAAGCGAAGGGAGCGATGATGTCGGCCATGTCAGGAGATTGCCAGAGCCGGGC
Organism: Phyllobacterium sp. T2-21; assembly: GCF_055378485.1. Classification (NCBI taxonomy): domain Bacteria; kingdom Pseudomonadati; phylum Pseudomonadota; class Alphaproteobacteria; order Hyphomicrobiales; family Phyllobacteriaceae; genus Phyllobacterium; species Phyllobacterium sp. T2-21. The sequence goes on from NZ_AP027912.1 coordinate 747,382, forward strand.
CCGGTTTGTCGAGGCCCGCTACGGAACGGGAAATATGCAATTCTTGACTAAAAAGTAAAAAATCCGGTGAACGAGCAATCGGGGACCCAACGGAACCGGTTCCATTTGATTTTTCTTTGCTCTAGGGTCAAAAGTTCGGAACGATAAAAAGCTGATCAACAGCGGATGGGGACATGGCAGAACCGGCGATTGAACTTGTTGGAATTGATAAGCGGTTTGGTGCAGTTCACGCCAATCGCGACATTCATTTGCGCGTCGAAAAAGGCACTATTCACGGTATTATCGGGGAAAATGGCGCTGGCAAGTCCACGCTTATGTCCATTCTCTACGGGTTTTATCAGGCCGATAATGGCGAAATCCGCATCAATGGCGCGCCGGTCAGGATCAGCGATCCCAATGCCGCCATCGGGCTGGGCATCGGCATGGTGCATCAGCATTTCATGCTGGTTGAAAATTTCACCGTGCTTGAAAATGTCATGCTCGGTGTCGAGGGCGCACCGCTCCTGAAGCGGGGCATTGCCAAGGCCCGCGCCGAGCTGAAGCGGCTGGAACAGGAATACCAGCTGGATGTCGATCCCGATGCGCTGATCGAGGAATTGCCGGTCGGTCTGCAGCAGCGTGTTGAAATCCTCAAGGCCCTGTATCGCGGCGCTGATATTCTGGTGCTCGACGAGCCGACCGGTGTGTTGACGCCGGCTGAAGCCGATCATCTGTTCCGTATTCTGGAGCAGCTCAAGGCGCAGGGTAAAACCATCGTCCTCATCACCCACAAATTGCGTGAGATCATGGCCGTCACCGACAATGTTTCGGTCATGCGCCAGGGCTCGGTCGTGGCAACGCGCAAGACCGCGGAGACGACGGTCGAGGAACTGGCCGAACTGATGGTCGGACGCCGGGTTCTCCTGCGCGTGCAGAAAGGCGAAGCCAAGCCGGGCGAGGTCAAGCTCTCGGTGGAAAATCTCACGGTGCGCGACAGCCGCGGCGTGGTCATGGTCGACAATGCGTCCTTCACGGTTCGCGCCGGCGAAATCGTCGGCATTGCCGGTGTGGCGGGCAATGGCCAGTCGCAGCTGATCGAGACGGTCGCCGGCATTCGCACGGCCGTGTCCGGCCGCGTGCTCCTGGATGGGCAGGTCATCGATATCACCGGTGCCGCCGATCCGGGCGAATTGCGCGATCGCGGCCTCGCCCATGTGCCGGAAGACCGGCATCACATGGGGCTGGTTCTTGCCTTCGAGGAATATGAGAATTCCATCCTCGGCTACCACGATGATCCGCTCTATCTGAACGGGCCGTTCCTCGATATCGACGCCATCAAGGCTGATGCACGCAAGAAGATCGAGAAATACGACATCCGCCCGAGCGATCCGCGCCTGAAAACCGCGAATTTTTCCGGCGGCAACCAGCAGAAGATCGTCCTGGCCCGCGAGATCGAGCGTGACCCGGGCGTGCTGATCATCGGCCAGCCAACGCGCGGTGTTGACGTCGGTGCGATTGAATTCATCCACAAGCGGATCATCGAGATGCGCGATGCGGGCAAGGCCGTGCTGCTTGTTTCGGTTGAGCTGGATGAAATCCGCTCCCTGTCCGACCGCATTCTGGTGATGTTTGCCGGACGCATCGTCGGAGAACGCGACGCGGATGCGAGCGAAGGCGAGCTGGGTCTTCTGATGGCCGGCGTTGAAAATCAGGAGGCGGCGGAATGACCACCACCCAGGCACTTCTCGTCATCGATGTGCAGAATGCCATCGATGATCCGAAATGGGGCCGCCGCGGCCAGCCGGACGCCGAGGCACAGATTGCGCGGCTGCTCGGCGCATGGCGGGAGCGCCGCCTGCCGGTCGTCCATATCAAGCACGATTCCACCGATCCGGCATCGCCCTATCGCCCCGGCACGCCGGGCAATGATTTCAAGCCCGAGGTGGCGCCGCAGGTAGGCGAGCCCGTGGTCGACAAGCGCACCAACAATGCCTTCATTGGCACCGATCTGATGGACGTGCTCGACGAACTGCAGGTGCACAGCCTTGTGGTAACGGGTGTCCTTCTCGAAAACTCCGTTGATGCGACCGTGCGCATGGCGGCCAATCTCGGCTTTGAGGTGATTGTTCCCGAGGATGCCGTGGCCAGCATCGATCGCACCGATCATCGCGGCAAGAGCTGGAGCGCGGAAGATGTTCACGCGTTGGCGCTGTCCGTTCTTGATGGCGAATATGCCAAAATCTCCACCTCCGACGCCATCATCGAGGCCCTGCCATGAGCCAGCCCTTTGCCAAACTGCCCGCCTGGGCTGACTATGGCCTGCTGCCGCTGATCAATCTGATCGTGGCGTTTTTTGTTGCGGGTCTCGTCGTTCTGCTGGTCGGCGAAAGCCCGATCGATGCCGCCGTCCTGATGGTCAAAGGCGCCTTCGGCTCCGGCGACGGTGTCGGCTACACGCTGTACTATGCGACGAACTTCATTTTCACCGGCCTTTGCGTCGCCGTGGCGTTCCATTGCGGCCTGTTCAACATCGGCGGCGAGGGGCAGGCCTATATTGGCGGCCTCGGTGTTGCGGTGGTCGGCCTTGGCCTCGGCAATGTCCTGCCCTGGTGGATCACCTTTCCGCTGGCGATCATTGCCTCGGGGCTGGTCGGCGCGCTCTGGGCCCTCATTCCGGCCTGGCTGCAGGCCAAGCGCGGCTCGCACGTGGTCATCACCACGATCATGTTCAACTTCATTGCCGCCAGCATCATGGTCTATCTGCTGGTGGGATATCTCAAGGCGTCGGGCACGCAGGCACCGGAAACCCGTGTCTTCGGCGATGGCGGGCAATTGCCGGGCCTCGGCTGGCTGCTCAGCCTGATCGGGCTGAACATGCGCTCCGCACCGCTCAACATCAGCTTCCTCCTGGCGCTGGTTGCCGCCTTCCTTGTCTGGGTGCTCATCTGGCGCACCAAGCTCGGCTATGAAATCCGCACCATGGGCTACAGCCCCAAGGCCGCGCGCTATGCCGGTATCGGCGAGGTCAGGATCATCGTCATCACCATGATGATATCGGGCGCGCTGGCCGGCATGATGGCGCTGAACCCGATCATGGGGGCGCAGCACCGCGTACAGCTTGATTTCGTCGCCGGCGCCGGTTTCGTCGGCATTGCCGTGGCGCTGATGGGACGTTCGCATCCGGCGGGCATCGTTCTCGCCGCCATCCTGTTCGGCATGCTCTACCAGGGCGGTGCGGAAATCGCCTTCGACATGCCCAATATTTCCCGTGACATGATCGTCATCATCCAGGGCCTGGTGATCCTGTTTGCCGGCGCGCTGGAGCACATGTTCCGCCCGACCCTGTTGCGCGTCCTGCAGCGGTTCGCCCGGACGAAGCGCCAGTCCACACCGGCCGTTGCCGCCGAGGGAGGTCAATAATGGATAGCTTCACCGTCGTCCTGCAGGTTCTCGATTCGACCATCCGCCTCTCCGTGCCGCTGCTGCTGGCCTGTCTTGCCGGGCTCTATTCCGAGCGTGCCGGTATTTTCGATATCGGTCTGGAAGGCAAGATGCTGGCCGGCGCCTTCGCGGCAGGTGCCGCGGCCACCTATTCCGGCTCGGCCTATGCCGGGCTGCTCGCGGCCGTTGTGGTTTCCGTTGCGCTGGGGCTGGTGCATGGCTTTGCCTCCATCACCCATCGCGGCAACCAGATCGTTTCGGGCGTTGCCATCAACTTCATTGCCGCCGGCACCACCGTCATTCTCGGCCAGGCCTGGTTCCAGCAGGGCGGGCGCACGCCGTCGCTGCCCAACGCCGCACGCTTCAACCCGATCGACCTGCCGGGCGTGGAAACGCTGAACGGCATTCCGGTCATCGGCGCGATCTATTCCGAGCTGATTTCCGGTCACTCCGTGCTGGTCTATCTCGCTTTCCTGCTGGTGCCGTTCACCTGGTGGGTGCTGTACCGCACGCGCTTCGGCCTGCGCCTGCGCGCGGTCGGCGAAAACCCGGCGGCGGTCGATACGGCTGGCATTTCCGTGCCGTGGCTGCGTTACCGCGCGGTGATCTGCTGCGGCTTGCTCTGCGGCATCGCCGGTGCCTATCTGGCGACAGCGCAAGGGGCGGGTTTCGTCAAGGATATGACCGCTGGCAAGGGCTATATCGCGCTCGCCGCCCTGATCTTCGCCAAGTGGCGGCCGGTCCATGCCATGTTTGCCTGCCTGCTCTTCGGCTTTCTCGATGCCATTGCCATCCGCATGCAGGGGCATCCCCTGCCACTCATCGGTGAGGTTCCCGTACAGCTGATGCAGGCCTTGCCCTATATTCTCACCATCGTGCTGCTGGCTGGTTTCATCGGCAAGGCAATTCCGCCCAAGGCGGGTGGTGTGGCCTATGTGAAAGAGCGATAGAATGAATACAGACCTGTTCGATGCCGCCTTTGCGGCCATGCAGAAAGCCCATGCGCCCTATTCGCAGTTCCCGGTGGGCGCTGCCGTGCGCACCAGCGATGGCCGGATTTATTCCGGCTGCAACATCGAAGTCATTTCCTATCCGGAGGGATGGTGCGCCGAAACCACCACCCTGTCGCATTTCGTCATGGGCGGCGGCGGTACAATCACAGATATTCTAGTGGTTGCAGAAAAGAAGGCGAAATGCACGCCCTGCGGCGGCTGCCGCCAGCGGCTGGCGGAGTTCGCCGGTCCCGAGACGCGCCTGCACCTGTGCGACAATGACGGCGTCGTCGAAACCCTGACGATGAAAGAGATTTTCCCCTACGGCTTTGAAGCGGAAGTTCTGGGAAAAGGAAGTGCCGCATGATTGCGCCTGCTACTGGAGCGCTCATCCACAAGTTGCAGGGCTTGGCGCCGCGTGTCGCGCTCGTCCTCGGGTCCGGTCTGGGATCCCTCGTGGATGCGGTCGAGAATGCCATCCGCATTCCCTACGCCGATCTGCCGGGTTTCCCGCACAGCGGTGTCTCCGGCCACGCCGGGGAAGTGGTTGCCGGCTATCTCTCCGGCAAGCCGGTGCTGATGCTGGCGGGCCGCGCCCATTACTACGAAAAGGGCGATGCCGCGGTCATGCGTCCGGTCATGGCGGCGCTGGCCGACCTTGGCATCGAAATGCTGATCCTGACCAATGCGGCGGGCTCGGTGCGCCACGACCTTGCGCCGGGCAGCGTCATGCTGATTGACGATCACATCAACTATTCCGGGCTCAATCCGCTGATCGGCGAAGCCTCCGATCAGCGCTTTGTCGGCATGACAGCCGCCTACGACAGGAAGCTCAAGGATGCCTTTGTCATCGCCGCCGGTGAGGTGGGCGAGAAGCTGCCGATGGGCGTTTATATGTGGTTCTCCGGCCCTTCGTTCGAAACCCCCGCGGAAATCCGCATGGCGCGCACGCTCGGCGCCGATGCGGTTGGAATGTCGACAGTGCCTGAAGTCATTCTCGCCCGCTTCTTCGGCCTGCGTGTTGCTGCCTGTTCGGTCATCACCAATTACGGTGCGGGGATGACGGGCGCGGAACTCTCGCATGAGGAAACCAAGGATGTCGCGCCGAAGGGCGGTGCGCGCCTGCAGACAATTATCCGGGCGCTGGTCCGGGAGATCGGCTGATCATGTTGCTGCCGCAGGAAATCATCCGCCGCAAACGCGATGGGCATGCGCTCGATGCGGCGGACATCACCGCCTTCGTCAACGCCATGAGCTCGGGCGCCATCACCGAAGGGCAGGTTGCCGCCTTTGCCATGGCGGTGTTCTTCAACGGCATGAAGCGCGACGAAGCGGTCGCCCTGACGCTCGCCATGCGCGATTCCGGCGATATTCTCGATTGGTCCGATCTGCCGGGCCCGGCTGTCGACAAGCATTCGACTGGCGGTGTCGGCGACAATGTCTCATTGATGCTTGCGCCCATTGCCGCCGCGTGCGGGGCCTATGTGCCGATGATTTCCGGGCGCGGCCTTGGCCATACCGGCGGCACGCTCGACAAGATGGATTCAATCCCCGGCTATCGCAGCCAGCCCGACAATGCGCTGTTCCGCAAGGTCGTGCACGAGGTCGGTTGCGCCATCATCGGCCAGACCGCCAATCTCGCACCGGCCGACAAGCGCTTCTATTCCATCCGCGATGTTACAGCCACGGTCGAATCGATCCCGCTGATCACCGCGTCCATCCTGTCGAAAAAACTGTCGGCCGGGCTCAACGCGCTGGTGCTCGATGTGAAATCGGGCAATGGCGCATTCATGGCGCGCAGCCGCGATGCCGTGGCCCTGGCCGAAAGCATTGTCGCGGTGGCAAGTGGCGCTGGACTGACCACCACCGCTTTGCTGACCGACATGAACGAGCCGCTGGCACTTGCCGCAGGCAATGCCGTGGAAGTGCTCAATGCCGTGGATTTCCTGACCGGCGATCTCCGGGATCCACGCCTTGAAGCGGTGACGCTGGCGCTTGTTGCGGAAATGCTGGTTTCGGCCAAGCTTGCCGCCAGTCCCAAGGCCGCCATGGACAAGGCACGGGAAGCCCTGAATTCAGGCAAGGCAGCGGAGGTCTTTGGCCGCATGGTTGCCGGGCTTGGCGGACCCACGGACTTTGTCTCCCGCGCCCGCCATTATCTGCCGGTTGCCCCGGTGACGCTGGAAGTGAAGGCACCGCAGGCAGGATATGTCGTGTCGGTGGAAACCCGGGCGATTGGTGTCGCCGTTGTCGCGCTCGGCGGCGGGCGCATCCGTCCGCAGGACCCGGTTGACCACGCGGTGGGCATCACGGCGCTGCAGCCGGTCGGTGCGCTGATGGAAGCGGGCGATCCGATTGCCCTTGTCCATGCGCGCAGCCAGAGCGATGCCGAGGCGGCTGCCCGCGCCATTCTTGCCGCCTATGGTTTCTCCGGCCGCAAGCCGCGCACGGTCAATCCCGTCCTGCGCCGCATCGGCGGGTAATGGTCTCCCGGCACGATCGTTGTGCGTGGTTCGACAAGCTCACCATGAGGGAGGGCAGGGATTGCAGCCAAACCACTTCCCTCATGGTGAGCTTGTCGAACCACGCACAGTGTTATTGCAGCAGACCTATTTCGTGCCGTACATGCGGTCACCGGCATCGCCGAGGCCCGGCATGATGTAGCCCTTTTCATTCAGGTGGCTGTCGATGGCCGCGGTGAACACCGGCACATCGGGATGGGCCTTGGTGAAGCGCTCGATGCCTTCCGGTGCCGCAAGCAGGCAGAGGAAGCGGATATTGGTTGCGCCGCGATCCTTCAGCTTCTGGATTGCCGCGATGGCCGAATTGGCGGTCGCCAGCATCGGGTCAACGACGATGATCAGCCGATTGACGATATCTTCGGGTGCCTTGAAGTAATATTCCACCGGCTGCAGCGTGTCGTGATCGCGGTACAGGCCGATATGCGCCACGCGCGCGGCGGGCACCAGGTCGAGCATGCCTTCGAGCAGACCGTTGCCGGCGCGCAGGATCGAGGCGAACACCAGCTTCTTGCCTTCGAGCACCGGCGCATCCATTTCCATCATCGGCGTCTGGATGCGGATGGTGGTCAGTTCGAGATCGCGCGTCACCTCGTAGCACAACAGCAGCGAAATCTCCTTGAGCAGCCGCCGGAATCCCGCCGTGGATGTATCCTTGTCGCGCATGATGGTGAGCTTGTGCTGGACAAGCGGATGGGAAACGATCGTAACGCCCATGGAGAACTCCTACTCGAATTTTCCCCGACCTTAGCTGCTTGCAACCGATCCCGCAAAGTCCGCATCCCCGGCACGCACAGTTTTGTCGCCGTCGAGGCGCTCAATCAGGGTGTTTCGCGTGGTTTCATCCACATAAGCTGCCTTGAGCGCCGTGCGCGTGATCTCCGTCAGCGCGTCGTCGTCGCAGCCGAAGAACGCGGCGGCGATATCGTACTCCCGCGCAAGGTCCGTATGGAAATAGGGCGGGTCGTCGGAATTCAGCGTGACAGGCACGCCAGCTTTGGCCAGCATGGGAAAGGGATGGGACGGGAAATCGGCGTAGACCTGCAGTGAAATATTGGAGCCGGGGCAGCATTCCAGAAGGATCTGCTCCTCCGCCAGCCGCCGCACCAGATCCGGTTTCTCGATGGCGCGCACGCCATGGCCGATGCGCGACGGCCTGATCGCATCGAGCGCGTCGGCAACGCTTTCCCAGCCGGAAAGCTCGCCCGCATGCACGGTGATGCCCAGTCCGGCATCGCGGGCGACATCAAAGGCACGGGCGAAATCCCTGGGGTGGTGCATGCGTTCGTCGCCAGCCATGCCGAACCCGGTCACCAGCGGATGCGGATTCTCGGCGATATATCTTGCTGCTTCCATCACCGCGTCCGGCCCCTTGTGGCGCAGGCCCGTGGCGATCATGCGCGATTCGATGCCGGTGGCGGCCTTGGCGCGCCGCATGCCTTCCGCCAGCCCCTCGATATAGGCGCGCGGCGAAAGCCCGGCACTGATCGCATGGTCGGTGGAGATGAACACTTCCGAATAGATCGCGTCCTGTGCGCTGAGGGACAACAGGTAGTCCTCGGTCAGATCCGCGTAATCCTCCTCCGTGCGGAACAGTGCCGAGGCCTGATCATAGGCGCGCAGGAAGGAGGTGAAGTCGTGCCAGACAAATCTGCCGTCGACGATGAAGGCCGAAACATCGGCGCCATATTTGCCGGCTTTTCGTTCGACGAGGGCCGGAGAGGCTGCGCCTTCGACGTGGCAATGCAGTTCGGCCTTCAACACCATGGGCGGTCTCCATTCGACAAAATGTGCAGCGCGTCGCTTCATCGCGCAACAGACAATAGCCTTCTGCGTTTCAATCTTCTATGCTCCGCCCGCAAAAGAGATCAGCAGGTAGCACAATGAGCCAGCAACGCACCGGTGCCCATGGCGGCATGGAAACGTCCTTCGGTTTTCAGGATGTCGGCGACGGAGAAAAGCAGACACGCGTCAATGACGTGTTTCATCGCGTCGCCAAGCGCTACGATGTGATGAACGATCTGATGTCCGGCGGGCTGCACCGCGTCTGGAAAGATTCGATGATCGCCTGGCTTGCCCCGTCCAAGACATCGAACTGGAAGACACTCGATGTTGCCGGCGGCACGGGTGATATCGCCTTCCGCATCGTCGAGGCTTCGAATCGCAATGCCCATGCCACCGTGCTCGACATCAACGGCTCGATGCTGGGTGTCGGCCGTGACCGCGCGGCGAAAAAAGGCCTTGCCGACAATACCGAGTTTGTTGAAGCCAATGCCGAGGAACTGCCATTCGAGAATGCCAGCTTCGACGCCTATACCATCGCTTTCGGCATCCGCAATGTACCGCATATCGACCGCGCTCTGGCGGAAGCCTATCGTGTGCTGAAGCCGGGCGGCCGCTTCCTCTGCCTTGAATTTTCCGAAGTGGAACTGCCGGTTCTCGACAAGATTTACGACGCCTGGTCGTTCAATGCGATTCCGAAAATCGGCAGGGCGGTCACGGGGGATGCGGATTCCTATCAATATCTTGTTGAGTCCATCCGCAAATTCCCCCGCCAGGCGGATTTCGCCGAGATGATCCGCACGGCAGGTTTCGAGCGGGTGAGCTGGCGCAACTTTACCGGCGGTATCGCTGCCCTGCATTCCGGCTGGAAGTTGTGACGTTCTGAATGAGTAAGTTTACCGCAACATTTCGCCTGATCCGGGCCGGATGGATCATGACGCGCGAAGGCGTTATTTCCGCACTGCCCGCCGAAGGCCTGAGCGGCCTTCCCGCATTCGGCCACCGCATCGCCGGGCTGCTGGCAAGGCGGCGCGCCCGCACGGCCCGCCGTTCCGAGCGCATGTCGCGCGCCATCAACAAGCTCGGGCCGTCCTACGTCAAGCTGGGCCAGTTCCTGGCGACACGGCCGGATGTGGTCGGCACCGAAGTGGCTGACGATCTGGCGCTGCTGCAGGATCAGCTTGATTTCTTCCCGATGGAAGCGTCGGTCAAGGCCATAGAGGGCTCGCTCGGTCGCCCCGTCGACGATCTCTATGTCAACCTCGGCGAACCCATTGCCGCGGCATCGATCGCGCAGGTTCACCCCGCCTATGTCAGAACAGGCGGCGAGGACCGCAAGGTCGCCGTCAAGGTTGTCCGGCCGGGCGTGCGCCAGCGCTTCAACAATGATCTGGAAAGCTTCTTCCTCGTGGCAAAGTGGCAGGAGCGCTACGTGCCTGCGACGCGCCGCCTGCGGCCGATCGAAGTGACGCGCACCCTGGCGCAGACGACGCGGATCGAGATGGATCTGCGGCTGGAGGCGGCTGCGCTTTCGGAAATCGGCGAGAACACCAAGAACGATCCGGGCTTCCGCGTGCCGACCGTCGATTGGGAGCGCACGGGGCGCGATGTCCTGACGCTCGAGTGGATCGACGGCATCAAGATGTCGGATATCGATGGCCTGCGCGCCGCCGGTCACAATCTTGTCGGCCTTGCCGAAACGCTGATCCAGTCTTTTCTGCGCCATACATTGCGGGATGGTTTCTTTCATGCCGACATGCATCCCGGCAACATGTTCGTCGATGATCGCGGGCACATCGTTGCCGTGGATTTCGGCATCACCGGGCGGCTCGGCAAGAAGGAACGGCGGTTTCTCGCCGAAATTCTCTACGGCTTCATCACGCGTGACTATGTCCGTGTCGCCGAGGTGCATTTCGAGGCGGGCTATGTGCCGCATCACCATGACGTGGCGAGCTTTGCCCAGGCCATCCGCGCCATTGGCGAACCCATTCACGGCCAGCCCGCCGAAACCATTTCCATGGCCAAGCTCCTGACCCTGCTGTTCGAGGTCACCGAGCTTTTCGATATGGAGACCCGGCCGGAACTGGTCATGCTGCAAAAGACCATGGTGGTGGTGGAAGGTGTCTCCCGCACGCTCGATCCGCATTTCAACATGTGGAAGGCATCCGAACCTGTCGTGGGCGACTGGATCCGCCGCAATCTCGGTCCGCAGGGAATTCTTGCCGATGCGCGCGAGGGCGTCGGCGCCCTGCTGCATCTCGCCCGTCAGGCGCCCGAACTCGTGGCGCGCGCTGACCGCCTGTCGAAAGAGATGGACCGGATGGCGGAGCAGGGTTTCCGCTTCGATGACGAGACGGCAAAGGCCATCGGCAGGGCGGAGGCGCGGCATACCCGTTCCGGCCGCGTCGCCCTGTGGGTGATTGCAATCTGTCTGGTTATCATCACTTACGCCCTTCTTTTCTGAACTCAATTGCGCTAATGTGATTGCAATGATTGCATTTGATGCGATCAATCCATGGGGAGTGCAATCATATGGCCAGCATCACCATCCGCAATCTCGATGATGCGACCAAGGAAAAGCTGCGGCTGCGCGCCGCCGCCCACGGCCGGTCGATGGAAGAGGAGGTGCGCCTCCTGCTTGCGGCGCTGGATGTGCATGCGGGCCCTTCCATCACCCAGGTCCCGGCACCTTCATCAGCGTTGGCTGCCGGACCGCTTGCGGGGCGGCATATTCTTCTCATCATCGGCGGCGGCATTGCCGCCTATAAATGTCTCGACCTGATCCGCCGCCTGCGCGAGCGTGGTGCGCATGTGCGCCCGGTGCTGACGAAGGCAGCGGAAGAATTTGTCACGCCCCTGTCCGTCGGTGCGCTGGCCGCGGACAAGGTCTTTACCGACCTGTTCTCCCGCGAGGACGAGCACGATGTCGGGCATATCCGCCTGTCGCGTGAAGCGGATCTCATTGTCGTTGCCCCGGCAACGGCGGATCTCATGGCAAAAATGGCGGGTGGTCTGGCCAACGATCTGGCCTCGGCGGTGCTGCTGGCAACCGACAAGCCCGTCCTGATCGCCCCAGCCATGAATCCGAAAATGTGGACGCATCCGGCAACCCGGCGCAACCGGGCAACCCTCGCCAATGACGGCATCCGCTTTGTCGGGCCGAACAGCGGCGAGATGGCCGAAAGCGGCGAGGCGGGTGCCGGGCGCATGGCCGAGCCGCTGGAGATCGTCGCCGCGATTGAAACGCTGCTGGATATCAGGCCGAAACCGCTTGCCGGCAAGACCATTGTCATGACCTCCGGCCCGACGCACGAGCCCATCGATCCCGTGCGCTACATCGCCAATCGTTCTTCCGGCAAACAGGGCCATGCCATCGCCGCTGCGCTGGCGCGGCTGGGGGCGACGGTGCATCTGGTCTCCGGGCCGGTCACGATTGCGGACCCCGAGGGCGTGTTCGTCACACATGTGGAATCCGCGCGCGACATGCGCGATGCCGTGGAACGGTTGTTGCCCGCCGATGCGGCTGTCATGGTTGCTGCCGTCGCCGACTGGCGCACGGCAAACGAAGCGGGCGAGAAGATCAAGAAGCAGCCGGGCGAGGCGGCGCCAGCCCTGCAGATGGTGGAAAACCCCGATATTCTCGCCGGGGTCGGGCACAGCAGGCAGCGCCCGCGCCTCGTGGTGGGGTTTGCTGCGGAGACTCAGGACCTCCTCGCCAATGCGCGGAAGAAGCTCGACAAGAAGGGTGCCGACTGGATCGTTGCCAACGATGTCAGCCACGCCACCGGCGTGATGGGCGGCGACCGCAATGCCGTGCGCATCGTCACGCGTTCCGGCGTCGAAGAATGGCCCGACATGAGCAAGGAAGAGGTGGCGGAACGGCTGGCCGCCCGGATCGCTGCCGCCTTGCAGACGATCGAGGTGTGATGCCGGGGCGCCAGAAAGGTAAGCATATGCTTACTTTTCAAGTCATTTGACTTGATGAACAATAATCTCCAGAAAACGCAAATCATTGTTGAAGACGGAATCCCCATGACCGCCACCACCACGCCCATCGTCGAAACCGAACGCCTCAATCTGCGCGCACACAGGCTGGAGGATTTTGAAGCGCTGCACAGCCTGTGGACGCAACCGGCGGTTTATGAATTCATTTCGGGCAAGCCGTCGACCCGCGAGGCTTCCTGGGGCCGATTGCTCAAATATGCTGGTCTCTGGGCCCTGAACGGCTATGGATTCTGGGCGGTCGAGGACAAGGCCACGGGCCGTTATGTCGGCGATATCGGCTTTGCCAATTTCCTGCGTGATATCGAACCACCCTTTGGCGACACGCCGGAGATGGGCTGGGTCCTCGCGCCGGAAATCCATGGCAAGGGCTATGCCAGTGAAGCGCTTGCGGCGGCTGCGGCGTGGGGCGACGGTTTTTTCAGGCAGGACCGGGCCCTGTGCATCATTTCGCCGGAAAACACCGCTTCGCTCCGGGTAGCGGAAAAGACCGGCTTCGGCCGGATTGGCACGGCCGATTATACCGGCGAAACGGTCCTGCTGCTCGAGCGCAGGTTCAAACGCTGACCGGGCAATATTAGCCGGTCAGCGCTTACCACCCTTCACCCTTCTGCGATATGTGGTGGACGATCTGACAGGGACTGGTAATCCAGAAATCCCGGTGACCCTCCGGCAGCGCCTCGATTGCGTCGCAGCGGACAACGCCGGCAGCGTTCAGGTGTGTCGCAGCCGCACCGGCATCGTCAGCGGCAATTTCCAGCCACAGTTCTGCCTGGCTCATGCCGGGCACCCGGTCGATCCACAGCTGGTTCGAACCGAAATGGAACCCGACATGGGGAGGGTGGTTGTCGAGGGGTTTCAGGCCGATCACATCGCGGTAGAAGGCGACGGTTGCCTCATACTGGTGCGGCGGAACTTTCATGGCGATGTTGTGATTGCCTTCATAGCGCGGTTTCATGCGAGGTATCCTTCCGGGAATGTGGTGCGCCAGCGTTGACGCAGCAAAAATGTCATGCGGGCAGCGCCCTGTCATATTCTGCCTCAAGGTGCTCCAGCTTCGCCCAGAAATCGGCGGTTTCGACCCCGTTCAGCACATTGATCAGCACGCTCAGATGCGTGTGCCAGCCGCTGGCGACGCTGACCATGGCGCCATGATCGGCGAGACGGCTGTGGGTGAGGGTCAGCAGAGTGTCGCCGCCGGCCGCCTGCAGTTCAAAACTCACCTCCGATGCCGTGCCATTGCCCTCCTCCCATGTGAAGGACAGGTATGTCGGCGGCTCGCAGCGTATGACCTTCCCGACATTGCGGTGGCCTTCATATTTCCGGTACTTTTCCGGGGTGGGCGCGGTGGACAGTTCGGAATGGCGGAAGGTCAGTTCCACCGGTCCGCCGGCATGGCCCGCCATCGGCCCCCTGGCGAGCCATTTGCCGCGCTTTTCCGCGTCGGTGAGATAGGCCCATACGCGCTCCACCGGACCGGGAAGCAGCCGTTCGATGCGAACGGTGCGCGGGGCTGTTGCAATGCCAAGCTGGTCGTTTCCCTGATGCAGGCTCATCATTCTACTCCTTGGTATCCGGTTTGGATTTGGGGGCCTTGCGGGCTCCGTGTTTCGCCGTGTCGGCAAGCGCACGGTCCTCCGCGCGCAGAATATCTTCCAGATCGTCGAGCCGTTCCTGCCAGAACTGCTCGTAATAGCGCAGCCATTCCTGCGCTTCGGCCAGCGGGGCCGCCTGCAGGGCGCAGATGTGGGTCCGGCCCTGCACGTGCCGCCGCACCAGCCCGGCCGCCTCGAGCACCTTGATGTGCTTGGATGCGCCGGCGAGCGACATATTGAACGGCGTCGCCAGCTCGCTGACGGTGCGCTCGCTTGTCGACAGCCGGTGCAGCATGGCTCTCCGCGTCGGGTCGGAGAGGGCATGGAAAACGGCGTCGAGCGTGGGTGTGCTATATTCAACCATAAGGTTTAATATAGCTGCGCGATTTCAATTGTCAACCATTTGGTTGAATAAATGCGCGAGGCCGTTCAGGGCAACGAACAGCGGTCAATCCGGTTGGAGGGTAAGCTGGCTCAGGCGGCCTTTTCGCGGACCTGATAATCCTTGATCGCGGCGAAGCGGATAGCCTTCCAGCGCTCTGCCTCATAGGACAGCGAGAAGGAATTCTGCGCCAGGAACACCGGATCATTGTCGAGATCATGGGCGATATCGGCCCGGTGCGCATTGATGAAGCGCTGCAGCTCCGCCGGGTCATCGGCCGAAATCCAGCGCGCAATGGTAAAGCGTGCGGGCTCGAAGCCGACGGGAAGCGTGTATTCGACTTTCAGGCGTTCCGTCAGGACGTCGATCTGCAGGGCGCCGACCACGCCGACGATGGCGGGCGAACCGTCATCGGGCAGGAACAGCTGGACAACGCCTTCTTCCGCCATCTGCTGCAGGGCCTCGCGCAGTTTTTTCGCCTTCATCGCATCGTCGAGCCGCACGCGGCGCAGGATTTCAGGGGCAAAGTTCGGCACGCCGCGGAACAGGATGTCTTCGCCTTCCGTCAGCGTGTCGCCGATGCGCAAGGTGCCATGGTTGGGAATGCCCACCACATCGCCGGCCCAGGCCTCGTCGGCGATCTGGCGGCTGCGGGCGAAGAAGAACTGCGGTGCCGACAGGCTCATCGGCTTGCCGGTGCGTACCAGCTTGGCTTTCATGCCGCGTGACAGTTTGCCGGAGCAGACGCGCAGGAAGGCGATGCGGTCGCGATGGTTCGGGTCCATGTTGGCCTGGATCTTGAAGACAAATCCGGTCATCTTGTCTTCGGTTGCCTCGACGCGGCGGATGTCGGCGTCCTGCGCGCGCGGGCTCGGCCCGAAATCGCAGAAGGCTTCGATCAGGTCGCGCACGCCGTAATTGCGCAGCGCCGAGCCGAAATAGACCGGCGTCATATGGCCTTCGCGGAATGATTGCAGATCGAAGGGATTGCAGGCATCGCGCGCCAGCGTCACCTCGTCGATCCACGCCTGCCGTTCGTTCTCGGGCAGCAGGCCGGAGGCACCGGCGGCTTCCGGTCCGTTGACCGGTGTCGGCTTTTCCTCTTCATCGCGGCGCCGCACGGTATTGTCCTGCAGGTTGTAGGTACCGGCAAAGCTCTTGCCGCGTCCGATCGGCCAGGTGATCGGGGCAGTGTCGAGCGCCAATTTCTGCTCGATTTCGTCGAGGATTTCGTAGGGATCGCGGCTTTCCCGGTCCATCTTGTTGACGAAGGTGACGATCGGAATATCGCGCATGCGGCAGACTTCGAAGAGTTTCAGCGTCCGCGCCTCGATACCCTTGGCGGCGTCGATGACCATGACGGCACTGTCGACGGCGGTGAGCGTGCGGTAGGTGTCGTCGGCGAAATCTTCGTGGCCGGGCGTATCCAGAAGGTTGAAGATGCAGTCCTTGTACTCGAAGGTCATCACCGAGGTGACGACCGAGATGCCGCGATCCCGTTCGATGTTCATCCAGTCGGAGCGGGTCTGGATACGGTCCTTCTTGGCCTTGACCTCGCCGGCAAGCTGGATCGCTCCGCCGAACAGCAGCAGCTTTTCGGTCAGCGTGGTTTTACCGGCGTCCGGGTGCGCGATGATCGCAAAGGTACGGCGTTTCGAAACGGGATGGTCGGCAGAAGACATGAAGCGGCTCAAATTTCGTAATCGTAGGGTTGCGCGCCTTCTATCAGCCGGAGGCCCTGCCGTCGACTGTCAATTCTAAGGCGTCTTATACGAAGGTTGTATCACGGCGTGATACATTTTGTTTGACCGGTGAATGCGTGGCGGTAGAATAGCGGCATTTGAGGCGATAATGATATGTTCATTCAAGGACAAATGGACGGAGGCGATTTTACACGGTTTACCTCCCATCCATCCCGGTGAAATTATACGGGAGGAGTTTCTCGAACCCTTGAAGATGAGCGCCGGTGCCTTGGCGAAAGCGCTGCACGTTCCGCGGACGCGTATCGAGCGTCTGGTTGCGGAGAAGACGGCGGTCACTCCCGATACGGCGCTGCGGCTGGGAAAATATTTCAACACGTCCGCAGAGTTCTGGCTGAACATGCAGATGTCCTACGATCTCAAGATCGAAACCCGCGACAAGCAAACTGAAATCGACAGGATCGTCGCGCTCAAGCGCAAAGCCGACAAAGCGGCATAGTCAAAATTTTGAAATTTATACTTTCTCCAGCACTGGCCCGGATTTTTCCTGCGCCATGAACGGCTCGATGGCGATGCGCTTGCTGTTCTTGACGGTCACGAAACTGTTCGGCGGCACCGGCATCCAGTTTTCCGCTTCTCCGTCCAGCGGTTCCGAGACCACGCACAGGCCCGAGCTCGGTGAGAGCGTCGCCGTATAGAGCGTCGGGGCAAAGCGGTCGGTGGCGTAGCGCACCGCGTAGAGCTGTGTCCCGTCGGAAAATGCCGCCGTCAACCGGATGAAGGGCGGCACGCCGGCGCGCTCCGCCTCGGCGGTGATGACATTGACCGTCTCCACCAGCGATTGTGCCGGGTCCTTGTCGAGGCCGTGCTGCAGCATCAGCAAGAAAATCAGCTCCGAATCCGTCGATCCCAGTTTCTGCACATAAAGCGCATCGTCGAGCTTGGCTTCCAACCCGCGCCGCAGCCGGTCGAAATGGCCGATCTGCCCATTGTGCATGAAACTCCATTGGCCCGAGACGAATGGATGGCAATTGGTCCGGCTGGTCGAGCCGCCGGTGGAGGCGCGCACATGGGCGAGAAACAGGTGCGACCGGATTTGCCGCGACAGGCTCTTCAGGTTCTGGTCCGACCAGGCGGGCAGGATATCGCGGTAAAGGCCAGGTTCCGGCCGCTCGCCATACCAGGCAACGCCGAAACCGTCGCCATTGGTGCGGGTCTTGGCCTCGTGCGCATCATGGCTCTGGGCGATCAGCGAATGGCACGGCGAAGCAATGACATCTTCGAGATAAAGCTGAGGTCCGAGATAGGCTGCCCATCGACACATGATTCACCCGATTCACTCTTGATCCGACTGACAATAGCGCGTCGCGCGGCGCTTGGGAATCGTCAGGTTCAGCCACTGCTAGAAAGAGATTGTGTGTAAACAATGATCCGGACAAATCTTGTGAGTTGACCAATCCGGCGGACTGGTGAAAAAGGTGGTCTCATGTCTCAATCATCCGATTCCGCACGTCTCGTGCATCCCGCTCTCGGTCTTGTCCGGTTGCCGCATGGGCGGGACCTCGATTTGCCCGCCTATGAAACCCCCGGCTCGGCTGGAATGGACCTGCGCGCCGCAGTGCCCGAGGACCGTCCGCTGCTGCTTTTGCCCGGCCGCCGCGCCCTGGTGCCGACCGGCCTCGTCTTTGAAATCCCGCAAGGCTATGAAGCGCAGGTAAGGCCGCGTTCCGGCCTTGCCCTCAAGCACGGAATTACCTGCCTCAACACGCCGGGGACCATTGATTCCGACTACCGGGGTGAGGTAAAAGTAATCCTGATCAATCTTGGAGATGACGACTTCTACGTCGAGCGTGGCATGCGCATCGCGCAGGTCGTGCTGGCGCCGGTCGTGCAGCTCGAGGTTGAAGAACGGCAGCATGCCAGCGAAACGGCACGCGGTGCCGGAGGGTTCGGGTCAACGGGCACGTCGTAATCGCGGGAGGATAGCATGGACAAGGGCAAGGTTTTCCGTCAGCTGCATCAGGGACCGGAAATTCTGTTGATGCCCAATCCATGGGATCCCGGTACGACCCGGTTCCTCGCGTCGCTCGGCTTCAAGGCGCTGGCCACCAGCAGCGCCGGGTTTGCCTTTTCGCGCGCTCTGCCCGATGGCGGCGTCGCCTTCGATGTCATGATGCAGCATTGCCGAGATCTCGTGGCGGCAACGGATCTTCCCATTTCCGGCGATCTGGAAAAGGGCAAAGGTGACAGCGCCGACAGCGCCGGCGAGACCATCTTCGCCGCCGAAGCCGCCGGTCTTGCCGGCTGCTCCATCGAGGATTTCTCCGGCGATGCGGACAAGCCGATCTATGATTTCGACCATGCGGTCGAGCGTGTCTACGCGGCGGCGGAAGCCGCGCGGGCGCTGAAGAGCGATTTCGTCTTCACGGCGCGTGCCGAGAATTTCCTGCATGGCCGTGCCGATCTCGATGACACGATCAAGCGGCTGCAGGCGTTCGAAAGGGCCGGTGCCGATGTGCTTTTTGCGCCCGGCATTTCGGATCTCGAGAGTATCCGCACCATCTGCGCTTCCGTGTCGAAGCCCGTCAATGTCCTCGCGCCAGCGTCATTGAGCGTCAGCGAACTCAAATCGATCGGCGTGCGCCGCGTTTCGCTCGGGCCGCGGCTGACCACCGCCGCCTTCACTGCCATTCGCGATGCGGCCCGCGAAGTGCTCGACAAGGGCACGTTCGAATTCTCAAAAACCGGCGTGACGTTCGGGGAGCTGCAAAAGCTCTACGCGCAGGACGCAGACAAGGAAGATTAAGCATGACTCGCCCCGATCTGGTGATTTTCGACTGTGACGGGGTCCTGGTCGATACCGAAGCCCTTGCCAATCAGCATCTGATCAAGATGCTCAATGCCGCGGGCTATCCCATCACCTTCGACGAGGCGCGCAAGAACCTCTGCGGCATGCCGATGCGCGCGGTGAAGGAGAAGGTCGAGGCGCAGGGCTATTCCCTTGGCGACGATTTTGTCGAGCGCTGGTATCAGGCCATTCCCGTCATTTTCGAAAACGGCGTTGAAGCCATCCCGCACATCGAAACGGTCATCGATGCGGTGAAGGAAGCGCAACTGTCCTACTGCGTGGCCTCCTCCGCCAATGTGGAAAAAATGCACCTGACGCTGGGGAAAACCGGGCTGATCGGCCATTTCCATGATGTGCTGTACAGCGCATCCATGGTGGCCCGCGGCAAGCCGTTCCCCGATCTCTTCCTGCATGCGGCACGGCAGATGGGAGTCGAGCCGTCCCGCTCAGTGGTGATCGAGGACAGCGTGGCGGGAACAACGGCGGGAACGGCGGCCGGCATGCGGGTGTTTTCCTATTGCGGCGATGCGCATGCCGACCATGAAGGTCTCGTGGCGGCGGGTGGTATCCTGTTTGACGATATGCGCAAGCTGCCCGCGCTTCTGGGCATCGCCTGATGGCCGCGCCGCTCAGCGTCGTCGACATGCACACGGGCGGCGAGCCCCTGCGCATCATCACCGGCGGCTATCCCGTCCTGCCGAAGGGCACGATCCTGGAGAAGCGCGCCTATGTCCGGGACAATCTCGACCATCTCCGCAAAATCCTGATGTTCGAGCCGCGCGGCCATTTCGACATGTATGGCGCGCTGCTGGTCGAACCGAACCTGCCCGGGGCCGATCTTGCCGTGCTGTTCATGCACAATGAGGGCTATTCGACCATGTGCGGCCACGCCATCATCGCGCTTGGCCGCTATGCCATCGATTATGGCCTTGTAGAGAAGGTCGAGCCGGTCACCACGGTCCGCATCGAATGCCCCTGCGGCATGGTGGTGGCCTCCGTCGAGGTGAAGGACGGCAAGTCCGCCAGCGTCTCCTTCGAAAGCGTCCCGGCCTTTCTGTTTGCCGGGGACCGGACCATCCATCTGCCGCCCTATGGCGACGTGACGTTCGACGTGGCCTATGGCGGCGCCTATTACGCGCTCGCCCATTGCAGCCAGTTCGGCCTTGAATTCGGCCGCGATCCCGCGCGCAAATTCATCGAGGCGGCAACATTGCTCACCGAAGCGGTGAAGGACGCCGTGCCGCTGGCGCACCCGGATCACAGCGACCTTGCCTTCCTCTATGGTTCCATCCTCACCGACGGTCTCGACGGCTGGTCGGAAGCGCCGACAAGGAATGTCTGCATTTTCGCCGATGCCCAGCTCGACCGCTCGCCGACCGGGTCGGGCGTGACCGCGCGGCTGGCTGCCATGCACGCCAAGGGCCAGATTCATGCCACTGAAGCGCGGATTTTCGAAAGCATTGTCGGCTCGCGTTTTGCCGGGGCTGTCGCCTCGCTCACCAGGGCGGGAACCTTCGACGCCATCACGGCGCGTGTCTCCGGCCACGCCTATTACAGCGGCAAGGCGGAGTTCATCGTTGAAGACGATGATCCGCTGGGACGGGGGTTTCTGGTACTCTAGGTCGAACACGCATAAATCTGGCTGGAATGATATGAGGCATTTGCCTGGCGACGTCGTCGCACAGCCCCGAAAATGATGAATACGACAAATACTTGAGGCCGATTGCCAGTGCGGAAAATCGGCGTATTCTCCCGCCGCACAGACTTCACGCAGAGATTGATCATGACACTTGCCGGTTTCATCGCCTATTCGGGCGCCCTAGCCATTGCCGCCGCCATTCCCGGGCCCGGTCTCACCGCCCTCATCGCGCGGGCGCTCGGCTCCGGTTTCCGCTCGGCCCTGTTCATGTCGCTCGGCCTCGTCCTCGGCGATCTGACCTATCTGACAGCCGTGGTGCTCGGCCTTTCCATGGTGGCGCAGACGTTCGGAACACTGTTTCTGCTGATCAAATGGGCGGGTGTGGCCTATCTCGCCTATCTCGCCTGGAGTTTCTGGACCGCGGGAATTTCCGCCGAAAAGATTGAAGCCAAGCGCGGCAGCGGCGGGGCTCTCGCCAGCGTGCTTTCCGGGCTTGCGGTTACCCTCGGCAATCCGAAGACCATGATCTTCTATATCGCCCTGACGCCGACGCTGATCGATCTGCACGCCATCACCCCGACCGATTATGCGCTGCTCGCCTGCGTCACGGTTGTGACGCTGCTTGTCGTGCTGGTGCCCTATCTCGCGCTTGCATCCAAGGCACGCTGGTTCCTGCAATCGCCGCGCGCCCTGAAACGGCTGAACCGCACCGCCGCCGCATTCATGGCGGGCGCTGCGCTTGCCATCGCTGGCCGGGCGTCTTGACCATAGAATTTTATTCTAAGGCTGTAGGTATATTGGCATGAAATTCCCGTGATCGGGCTGTTTATGCATAGGCTCGACTATGAATTTTCAAGCTCGCGCCATAAGATGGCTGCCACAGCAATTGAGGGAGCATTTCCATGAGCACGAGTGATGCGCGCAAACCCGGCCGCGGCCGTATCTACAATTCCATTGTCGATACCATCGGCGATACGCCGATTATCCGTCTTGATAAGCTGGCAAAGGATCAGGGTGTCGAAGCCAATCTGTTGGCCAAGCTCGAATTCTTCAATCCGATTGCCAGTGTCAAGGATCGCATCGGCGTCGCGCTGATCGAATCGCTGGAAGCACAGGGCAAGGCAACGCCGGGCAAGACGACATTCGTCGAGCCGACCTCCGGCAATACCGGTATTGCGCTGGCGTTTGCCGCCGCCGCAAAGGGCTACCGTCTCATCCTCACCATGCCGGAAACCATGTCGGTCGAGCGCCGCAAGATGCTCAAGCTGCTCGGTGCCGAACTGGTTCTGACCGAGGGCGCCAAGGGTATGAAGGGCGCCATCGCCAAGGCCAATGAACTGGTGGAAACCACGCCCGATGCGGTCATTCCCGGCCAGTTCGACAATCCGGCCAACCCCGAGATTCACCGCAGGACCACCGCCGAGGAAATCTGGAACGATACGGACGGCAAGGTCGATATCTTTGTGTCCGGCATCGGCACTGGCGGCACCATCACCGGTGTCGGCCAGGTCCTGAAGCAGCGCAAGCCGGACGTGCGCATCGTTGCGGTCGAGCCGAAGGATTCGCCGGTTCTATCAGGCGGCAATCCCGGCCCGCACAAGATTCAGGGCATCGGTGCCGGTTTCGCGCCGCAGGTGCTCGATACGCACATCTATGACGAGGTCATTCAGGTCTCCAATGAGGATGCCTTCACCTATGCCCGCCTGGTGGCCAAGCTCGAAGGCGTGCCGGTCGGCATTTCCTCCGGCGCCGCGCTCACGGCGGCTATCGAGCTCGGCAAGCGTCCGGAAAACAAGGGTAAGAATATCGTCGTGATCATTCCGTCCTTTGCTGAACGGTATTTGTCGACGGCACTCTTCGACGGCCTCGACGCCTGATAGAACCGATACTGTTTTGCAACCAGCCCCGCCGCGCGCCAAATGCCTGGCGGGGCTGATTGTTTTGCGGCCGCGATAGTTCGGCCGCGATCGAAGCATCGGATCATCCGGCTGCTCTAAAACAGGCCAGTCCACACGAAGGAGCGGCTGTCATGAGCATCACCTGCATTATCAAATATGAGATCGACCCCTACCAGAAGGATGCATTCGAACACTATGCACGCACCTGGAACGAGGCGATCCCGCGCTGCGGTGCCGACCTGATCGGCTATTTCGCCCCGCATGAGGGGTCGGCCACATTGGCCTACGGGATTTACACCATCGCGGATCTGGCGGCCTATGAGGCGTACCGGGCAAAATTGATGGCCGATCCGCTGGGCCGCGCCAATTATGAATTTTCGCGCGAACGGAAATTCATCCGCCGCGAGGACCGCACGTTCCTGCGCCGGGTTACTGGAAACAATGGGGAATTGATCCGATGATTGCTGTGATTTTCGAAGTGGAGCCGAGGGAAGGCCACGAGAAAGATTATTTCGAGCGGGCGGCGAATTTGCGCCCGCTTCTGGAAAAGATGGACGGCTTCATTTCCGTCGAACGGTTCCGCAGCCTTGCCAACGAGAACCGTTATCTCTCCCTGTCGTTCTGGCGCGACGAAGCCTCAGTTGCGGCTTGGCGCCAGACCGAGGAACATCGCGCTGCCCAGAGCGCTGGCCGCGCCGAAATCTTTGCCGATTACCGGCTGCGGATTGCGACTGTTATGCGTGACTATGGCTTGCGAGCCCGTGATGAGGCTCCGTCTGACGCGCGCGTTTACCATCATGCCTGACCGTGGTTGCGCTGTGCACAGGCGGGGCCGGGGCCACGCATGTAATGGCGTTCCGGCCGGTAGGACGGTGCAATGAATTCACGGACGACGCGAAGCGTATCGCGCAGTTGAACGAGCATGGTCATATCTTCATTTCCTGAATCTCGATCGCCCGAAAAAATCGGTTAGCGATCATTTAGCTAAAATTTAACCGATAAATATGAACGCTTGCTGAATACCGATGGTTAAGGCCCGGTGAATTCATGGAAAATTAGCTTTAACACCTGAGGCAGGCTGTAATTTCCCGGTTGAAAAGCCAAAAAGAAACTCGGTGTTAACCACCGGGTTTTGTCAATTCTGATTCGTTTACAAGACCCGCCTGCATGCGCCGGTCGTCACGCATTGCCGATGAGAATGCCCGTGGCCAGGACGAGGCTGCCGCCCAGCACCACCTGTATCGCCGCGCGGAAGAACGGCGTTTCCATATATTTGTGCTGGATATAGGCAATCGCCCAAAGCTCGACGAAAACCACCAGTGCGGCGATCGTCGTGGCCGTCCAGAAATCCGGGATCAGGTAGGGCAGGGCATGGCCCAGGCCGCCGATCGCCGTCATCAGGCCGTTGGCGAGGCCGCGCTTCAGCGGCGATCCGCGCCCGGACAGCTTGCCGTCATCATGGGCCGCTTCCGTGAAGCCCATCGAGATGCCGGCACCGAGCGAGGCGGAGAGGCCGACCAGAAATGTCTGCCAGGTGTCCTGGGTTGCGAAGGCCGCCGCGAAAATCGGCGCAAGCGTCGAGACGGAACCGTCCATCAGCCCCGCCAACCCCGGCTGGACATAGGTGAGCAGGAACTGGCGTTTTTCCGTCAGCTTCTCGTCCTGTTGCACCGCATCGGGCGTGTGCTGTTCGCCCAGCCGGTGCGCCAGCGATTCGTGGGTTTTCTCGGCAATGGCAAGATCCCCGAGCAGCTTGCGCGTCGAGGCATCGCTGACCAGCTTCACCGCTTCCGTGTAGAAGCGGTAGGCCTGCTCCTCCATTTTTTCCGCCATCTCGCGCACCTTGTCGATGCCGAGCGGCCGCACCAGCCAGTCCGGCTTGCGCTCGAGATAGCCGCGCACATGTTCGCGCCGGATCAGCGGAATGCGGTCGCCGAAGCGCTCGCGGTGCATGTCGATGAGCGCCTGCCGGTGCAGGTTTTCTTCCTCCGCCATATCCTCGAAGACTTTGGCGCTCTGCGGGAAATCGTCCCGCAGCCCGTCGGCATAGGCAAGGTAGATCCGCGCATCGTCTTCTTCCGATGAAATGGCGAGCGCGAGGAGCTGCTGTTCCGACAATTCGTTGAGTTCGTGGCGGCGGGGACCGAAGAAGCGGCTGAGCATGACACTGTCCTAATTTAGAATAATTCTAAACTATAGAAAGCAGGCGGGTTTTTCAAGAGGGTGCCCGGGACAATGATGACAATGATTTGGATGCCGAAACGCCGCGCCGGTGCTATGAATGACCAGACCCGCCCATTCAGCAGCCGAGGACATGATGAACGCGTTCGCCATTGCCAATACCGATATCGTCGATGCCGCCATCCGGCTCAAAGGCCAGCTTGTCGCCACCCGACTGATCGAGTCGGAAGCGCTCAATGCCAAATATGGCGCGCGCATCCTGTTCAAGCCGGAATGCCTGCAGCGGACCGGTTCGTTCAAGTTCCGCGGCGCCTACAACCGCATCAGCCAGATGACGGCGGACGAGCGCAAGCGCGGCATCGTCGCCTTTTCCTCCGGCAACCATGCGCAGGGCGTGGCAAGCTCCGCCCAGCTTTTCGGCATCAAGGCTGTCATCATCATGCCATCCGATGCACCGCAGTTGAAAATTGCCAATACGAGATCCTATGGCGCTGACGTCGTGCTCTATGACCGTTACAAGCAGAGCCGGGAGGAGATCGCGGCTGAGTATATCAACGGGCGCGGCATGATCCTGGTGCCACCCTATGACGATCCCGCGATCATGGCCGGGCAGGGCACGATCGGCATCGAGCTGATCGACGAAGCGGAGGAACGCGGCATTGTCTTCGACGACCTGTTCGTGCCGAGCGGCGGCGGCGGGCTGATCAGCGGCATTTCCGTTGCGGTCAAGGCGCGTTCCCCGCACACCCGCATCTGGGGTGTCGAGCCCGATCATTTCGACGATCTGCGCCGGTCGCTGGCGGCTGGCAGGCAGGTTGCCAACGAGCCGGGCTACCGCTCGATCTGCGATGCGATCCTGACCCAGCAGCCGGGTGATCTGACATTCCCCATCAACCGGCAGAACCTGGCGGGCGGCGTCGCGGTTTCCGATAAAGCGGTTGCTGCCGCCATGCGCGATGCGGCGACCTATCTCAAGGTGATTGTCGAGCCCGGCGGCTGCGTCGGCCTTGCCGGCGTGGCGGCGCGGGCGGACGAGCTGCAAGGCAAGACGGTTGCCGTGGTCCTGTCAGGTGGCAATGTGGACCTGGATATCTATGGCGGGCTGATCGCCGCAGCATAAGGGCAAAGGCCCGATTTGCATGGCAATTGTGCGTGGTGCGTGGTTCGCCCTTCGGCAAGCTCAGGAAGCTCACGATGAGGAACATGGATTGATTCCGGATAGGCAGGCTCTGCTATTGTTGCACTTGTCGAAACAGCCCGTAAATTTCCTCATGGTGAGCGTATTGAATCATGCACAGGATGTAACGGATATATCTTTTGGTGAAAAAACACGCCCCAACGAATTCTGGGGCGCGCTGGATCACATTTTTGCTGCAACTTCTTGTTGAGGCTTTTCGCGTCCGAGATTCTGCAGTTCGATATCGGTGATGGCAACCTTGCCCCATTCCTTCGGGAAAGTGAGTTTCAGCTTTTTCAGCTTGGTCAGATCGATCCCATCGAAAGCTTTGAGAGGGATGGCAACCATGTTCATGACATTGACAACCGTATCCCCTACCAGTGGCACATCATCAGGGTTGTCTATCAAAGGACGCCCTTCGCCCTTCGGGCGCGGGAAGTTGTAGAGCGCATCGGTGTAATCGCTTGCCGTGACGGTTGCGGATTTGCCTTTATCGTCTGCGAGCGTAACCAGTATTTCCTGACCTACCGGCTGAACTACAGCGACTCGGATTGTCAGGCTATCCAATCCCGTCGCTGAAGCACCGGTTAGGTCGTTGGTGATCGTCGGATTCTCCTTGGTCCATACAAGTTCGACATGGTCGGCCAACGAGTTGATATCACCGAAGCCGTCGAGGGGTGGTGTCTCCCACCCTGCACTGTTGCCACCACTTGGCATGCCATAACGCTGCGTCTCGTCGAAGCCGGTAAATGATGCGGCACCGCCAAGCTTGTTCTTTATCATACTGTCTAGGTCGTCGAAACGTTGTATCAATTTGATGCGGGTTGCATCCTTCTGCACGGTCAGCACCACGCGTTCGTCGCAGGTGGTCTTGCGATCGGGACAGGACTGCTTTGGCATCTGAGCGAGACCATTCCAGTAGGCGGCGAATTTCTGTTCGCCGCCGACGTGATAACGCATGAACGAATTGATGATAAAAAGGCCACCACGGCGTTGTTCCTTGGCGTCGAGATAAGATCGGGTGAATTTACAGATGTTTGTTACGCCATCACGAGCCGACCATATCGTGTTGTAGAAATTGTGGTTGGCGCCGCGGTGCAGGATTTGGTAGCGTGGTGTCATATCATCAGCAGGCCCGAAGCGATTGTGGTCGAATGCTCTTGCTCCCTGCAGATTCGAAACATCTCCATCGCAAGACGGCAGAAGATTGGCTAATGGTACGTGGTCGAGCCCGGTCACGCCTGCAAGATCGGTTGGTGCTAGCATGAATGCGCCTTTGAATTTGTAAGCCGAGGCGTCGCTGCCTGCAGCGTAGAATATGTTGTACTTCTCAATCGCTTTTTTGGCTTTTTTATCGTCTACACTCGCCGCTGTCTTCGCAGTCTTGGGGTTCACTGCGGCAGCGAGATCTGGGAACAAGGCCCTGTAGTCATCAGGTTTTGTGCGTAATGCATTTTTGAAGTCGGTCTCCGTCACACCACGGCGGGTTTTGTTGAAGACAATCGCATTGGCAACCGCCTGACCGCCACGGGAGTGTCCCATGATGCCGATGCGGTCAAAATCAAGCTTGCCCTTCAGTGGATCGAGTTTCCCCTGAGTGCCGCCGAGGTTAACTTGTCCAAAGCCGTCGATTTGACGCATACGGTCGAGCGTGCCAAGTATCAATTGAGCACGTGCATGGCTGGATTGATCTCCAGAATACCATGTGTATCCTTCAGGGGTTTGGTAGGCACCTGTAGCGTTAATCGCATTGGCGTCGATTGATAGCACCACATAGTCGTGCTCTGCCAAATCTTTCGCCAGATAATCATATCCCTGGTAGCTTGGATCGCTGGGTGCGTGCATACCGTGCAGGAATATGATCACGGGGTAATTGGGGGGGGGGCGAGGGAGTTATTGGCTGTTCAGGATAGCGGACCCAGCCCTTTATTGGCGTTATAAATGTCGTGGCAGACGTAAAGGCGGTCGAATCTTCGCTCCACTGCGCAACGAGATTTCCGAGATCGTATGAAAGCGCAGGCGATGACACATGGGTCGCCCCGCCAATCGTATCGGGTGCGATTTCGGTAAAGCGGGTTATCTTTTCGGGAACAACAATCGGTGGAACGACCGGTTCGGGGCGAGGCAGTACGATCTGACGGTCCGCAGCGGGCGGAACGATCGCAACCGGACCAGGCGGAACAGGTTCACTCTCTCTGCTCAGAGGTATCGCCTCACCGCCCGTCGCCACAGGCGGCGGCGGTTCCGTGCCGGAAACCGGCGTCACTGTGCCGATGACAGGTTCGCGGGGTATGCCGGCCTGATCGGTGACAAAGGTCGCCTGCCCGTCTTGGGAAGCGGGTGTGGCAGGCACTTCCGGTATATTGGCCTGATCCGGCACCGATTCGTCCGGCGGTGTCGTCTCGAAAGTGCCTTGCTGCTGCGGCGCCCCCGTATCATCGCCGGTACAGCCTGCCAAAGCGGCAAGCAGCACGGCAAATAGGCACGCGCATCGTGCGCGTTTATTCAACCATCGTATCATCTCAAGAACCCCTGGTTTGGCGGGCCGTTACCCCCAAAGGTTCGGGCCGCTCGAAAAATTTTTAAAACATTGATATTTCCTGCGAGTTGGACCGAAATCGCGGATTTGCTCGCAAGAGAACGTGAATGGAAACGCAACATCCGTGCCAAAGAAGGTGGGTTTAGACCAAGGTATAGGTGCAGAGGCTCAATTTGCAGGTCAATCGTGCGTGGTTCGACAAGCTCACCATGAGGGATGTGGTTTGGCTGCAAGCCAATCGCCAGCGTTGCTAAATCTGGCTCCCTGCAATCCTCGCCCTCCCTCATGGTGAGCGTGTCGAACCACGCACGCGACAGCATGTCTACTTCTCACGCCGTCCGTTCGGGTGACATATGTCCGCAGCGAAAGGACGCCGTCATGGATCCGTTCATTCTGTCGAGAATACAATTCGCTGCGAATATCTCGTTCCATATCCTGTTCCCGACGATCACCATCGCGCTCGGCTGGGTGCTGTTGTATTTCAAGCTGCGCTATCGCCGGTCCAGCGACGAAGGCTGGATGAAGGCCTACCATTTCTGGGTCAAGGTTTTCGCCCTGTCCTTCGCTTTCGGCGTCGTGTCCGGCGTGACCATGAGCTTCCAGTTCGGCACCAACTGGCCGGGCTATATGCAAACGGTCGGCAATATCGCCGGGCCGCTGCTGGCCTATGAAATTCTCACCGCCTTCTTTCTCGAGGCGGCCTTCCTCGGCATCATGCTGTTCGGATTCCGCCGCGTGTCCAATCGCATCCACACGCTGGCAACCCTGCTTGTCGCCTTCGGCACGACGGTGTCGGCATTCTGGATCATTGCGTTGAATTCCTGGATGCAGACCCCCGATGGCTTCGAGATGCGCGGCGGCAAGGCCTTTGCCACCGATTGGGCCGCCATCATCTTCAACCCGTCCATGCCCTACCGGCTTGTGCACATGCTGCTGGCATCGGGGCTCACCGTATCCTTTCTGATCTCGGGCCTGTCCGCCCTGCGCTGGCTGCTGGGCGACCGCAGCGATGCCATGGGCAAAGCCCTGCGCACCGGCGTTTATCTCGCCGCGGTGCTCATCCCGGTGCAGATCGTCGCGGGCGAACAGCACGGGCTGAACACGCTGGCGCATCAGCCGCAGAAGATCGCGGCGATCGAAGCCAACTGGCAAACCCGCTCCCATGTGCCGCTGCTGCTGTTTGCCTTGCCTGACGAGACGACACGCGAAAATCGTGTCGAGGTCGCCGTGCCGGATGGTGCCAGCCTGATCCTGCGGCACGACGCTGCAGGTGCCGTGCCCGGCCTCGACCAGTTCGCGGGTAATCACCCGCCGGTTCTGCCGCTGTTTTTCGCCTTCCGCATCATGGTCGGCACCGGCATCCTGATGCTGCTGGTGTCGTGGACAGCCGCGTGGACGCTGTGGCGGCGCGGCACGCTCACGCGGCCGCTCGCGCTCGTGCTGGTGCCCATGGCGCTGTCCGGCTGGGTGGCAACGCTGGCCGGCTGGTACACGGCGGAGATCGGCCGCCAGCCCTGGCTGGTCAACGGCGTGCTCAAAGCGGCGGACGCACTCGGGCCGGTGCCCGCCGGTACGGTCGCCGCGTCGCTTGCTGCCTATCTCATCGTCTATGCCGTGCTGCTGCTGGCCTATGTCGGCGTGATCCTGCGGCTGACGGTCAAGGCTGCCCGCGAGGGTGACCGGCAGCCGGAACCCGGCGTCGAGGACCAGCCGCTGGGCCAGCCGGTGCGGGGGAGTTGATGATGCATTCTTTCACAACTCACCCCCCTCTGTCCTGCCGGACATCTCCCCCACAAGGGGGGAGATCACATCGACATCAACGCTTTTGCTTACTTTGCAATGTCTCAGAACTATTCGAAACAGCTGTGATAGCTGATCTC
Source organism: Phyllobacterium sp. T2-21 (assembly GCF_055378485.1). Taxonomy (NCBI): domain Bacteria; kingdom Pseudomonadati; phylum Pseudomonadota; class Alphaproteobacteria; order Hyphomicrobiales; family Phyllobacteriaceae; genus Phyllobacterium; species Phyllobacterium sp. T2-21. The sequence goes on from NZ_AP027912.1 coordinate 777,936, forward strand.
CCCCCTTGTGGGGGAGATGTCCGGCAGGACAGAGGGGGGTGTTCTGAAGCCATAGCCAAAATCAGACGCGGCATCATTCATGACCTTTGATCCCGCCATCATCCTTCCCTTGATTTTTGCCGGGCTGATGGGCCTGTCGATTCTGGTCTATGTCATCCTCGATGGTTTTGATCTCGGCGTCGGCATTCTTTTCGCCGCAACGGACGATGCGGAGCGCGACACGATGGTCGCGGCCATCGGCCCGTTCTGGGACGCCAATGAAACCTGGCTGGTCCTCGCCATCGGTCTGCTGCTGGTGGCCTTTCCCGCAGCGCACGGCATCGTGCTGCCGGCGCTGTATGTTCCCGTCACCGTCATGCTGATCAGCCTGATCCTGCGCGGTGTCGCCTTCGATTTTCGCGCCAAGGTTGACCTGCATGTGAAGCCGCGCTGGAATTTTGCCTTCGCCGCCGGCTCGATCACCGCTTCCCTGGCGCAGGGCTACATGCTCGGTGTCTATGTGCTGGGGCTTGACCAGTCAGCGGCCTGCATCCTGTTCGGCCTGCTGGTCGGTCTTTGCCTCACCGCGTCTTACGCCGCCATCGGCGCCGCATGGATCATCCACAAGACAGAGGGCGCCTTGCAGCACAAGGCCGTCCTCCTGATGCGCCGGTCGCTGGTTTTCGCCGCGCTCGGCATGGTTGCGGTTTCGCTGGCGACGCCCTTGGCCAGCCCGCGCATTTTCGCCAAATGGTTTGTGCTGCCGCAGATGATCCTGCTCGCGCCGCTGCCGCTGGTCACTGCCGCGCTCTTTGCTGCACTCTGGGCTGTGCTTGCCAGGCTGCCCGCCGCCAATGACCGCTATTCGGCGCTGCCATTCACGCTGATGGCGGGTATTTTCACCCTCGGCTTTGCCGGGCTCGCCTATTCCTTCTATCCCTATGTGGTGCCGGACCGGCTGACGATTTTCGCCGCCGCCAGCGCGCCGGAAAGCCTTGGCATCATCCTCGTCGGCGTCATCGTCGTGCTGCCCGCCATCGTCGGCTATTCCATCTTCGCCTACCGGGTGTTCGGCGGCAAGGCGCGCGACCTGCGCTAGGACTGACGCGAAAAGGTCAGCCGGTCGCGCTCGCGCTGGCTTCCCGCCACGTAGAACTTGTCGAACCACGCGGTGCTTTCGCCCGAGATCGCCTTGGGTTTCTTCAGGGTGATCTGCTTCGGCAGCGCGGCGATTTCCACCTGCATGCGGTTGCGGAAGTTCAGGTGGTCGAACATGCGCAGTGCCTCGATGGCAAAGGCCGTCGCCACCCGCTGATCCTCGATGATGACGAGATGATCGCCATTGCCGGTTTCCCCCGAAGGCGAGAAATTGCTCGATCCGGTGAACACCTTGGCCGTCGGCTTGTCGAAATCCACCACCGCGAACTTGTGGTGAATATTGATGCCGCTGCCGCCGGACCATTCGCTCTTGAACGGCTCCGGCGCGTTCTTGGCCAGATAGGCGAAATCGACAAGGCCGTTCTCGCCGCTCGGCTTCTGGATTTCCATCCCGCTCTTCTTGTCCACCACACCATAGCTGAACAGCGGCTTCTTGATCAGACGGTCCAGCGCCTCGCGCACCGGGCCGGATTTGGTCTGGTTCATGAAGGCGAAGGAATAGAACACCGAGGATGTCGCCTGGTCGATGGCGCCGCCCACCGGCCGCAGCGACAGTTCCGATGTCTTGTGCGGCGAGAAACAGACATGCACCGCCGGGCGGCCTTCGCGTTTCACCGAATGCCAGACTTTCGAAAACGGGTCTTTCTGGAAATTGGCCATGTCGGTGAAGGCCAGCGTGAACATCTGCGCGAACAGGCCCGCCACCGCCTCGTCGTCGAAGATGAACAGGTTGTTGGCCTGGATGTAAAAGCCGCGGAACGAAAAGTTCATGGAGCCGCCCAGCACCCGCACCGGCACGCCGTTGCGCTTGGCGATCAGCACCTTGTTGTGCTGCAGCCCGCGAAAATGCCCGCGTTTGACACGGTCCGCCCCGGCGCTGGCAACAAGCCGCGCCGCCGCCTGGCTTTCCGCACTTTCCGGCGCGCCATGCCCGCTTTTTAGTCCGCCGGTCTTCTTGTCCGCCACGCCGGAATCGTCGATGATCACCCGCAGGCGGCTGCCGAGCTTTTCCAGCTGTGCCAGAAAGTCCGGCTCATTCAGGTCGTAGGCCAGCGCGTCGACCTCGATGGTCGGGTCCTTCACCGCCCAGTCGAGGAAGCCGAACAGCAGCCGGTGCGCCTCGAACCCCAGCCAGTCGTAGATACCCGTCTTGGCGATTTCGGCTTTCCTGGCTGCAAAGGCGAGACCGTCATCCGCATTGGCGGGGATGATGTCATTGGTCAGGTGCAGCCGCTTCTTCTTGTCCTCGAAAGCCTGCGACGAGGCGAAGTTGCGGGTAAAACCGATATCGAGAAAGCCGTCATAGGTGACGCTGTCATAGCGGATCGGCAGCTCGATCATGGTGCCGCGCACCAGCTTGCCGTCCTGCGGCATGTGCATCTTGGTGATGCGGTAGGTGTAAATGCCGTCCTGCGGCTCATAGGGAAAATGCACCCAGCGGAACATCTGCAGCGGCGCTTCGGTGGTGGGGAACTTGACCCCGCCGGTCACCGCCTTCTTGGCCGGTTCGCCGTAATCGAAGGCGATGCGGTTGCGCAGGTTGAGGAATGTGTCGCCCTTCGGCTCTTTGTACTCCACCGCGAAACCGACAAAATCATCCTCCGGCGCATCTACGTCGAAGCCCAGCAGGCACATATACTCGCCCCGCCAGAGCTTGACCCGGAAACCATCCGTCTCCTTGAAATTGAAGAATTCGTCCATCATCACATCCCCGGTGTGTGGCGCAGGGGCAAAATATAGCACAGACGATGCAATCTTGTGACGGTCCGGGCGGGCGGATTGCATTTCCCGCTTTGCGTTTTGCCTGTTCACTGCTAAATCGCGCGCATGAGCACTCCACTTGACCACATCCGTAATTTTTCCATCGTCGCCCATATCGACCATGGCAAATCCACCCTTGCCGACCGCCTGATCCAGCAGACAGGCGGGCTTGAGCTGCGCGACATGAAGGAACAGGTGCTCGACTCGATGGATATCGAGCGCGAGCGCGGCATCACCATCAAGGCGCAGACCGTCCGGCTGAACTACAAGGCCAACAACGGCGAGACCTATGTTCTCAACCTGATCGACACGCCCGGCCACGTCGACTTTGCCTATGAGGTGTCGCGGTCCCTGTCGGCCTGCGAAGGTTCGCTGCTCGTCGTCGACGCCTCGCAGGGCGTCGAAGCGCAGACCCTCGCCAATGTCTATCAGGCCATCGACAACAACCACGAGATCGTCGTGGTGCTGAACAAGGTCGATCTGCCGGCCGCCGAACCCGAGCGCATCCGCGAACAGGTCGAGGAAGTCATCGGCATCGATGCCAGCCAGGCCGTGCTGATTTCCGCCAAGACAGGTCTCGGCATTCCCGATGTTCTGGAAGCCATCGTCAACCAGCTGCCGCCGCCGCGCGAAGGCGACCGCACCAAGCCGCTGAAGGCCATGCTGGTCGACAGCTGGTACGACAGCTATCTCGGCGTTATCGTTCTCGTGCGCATCATCGACGGCGTTTTGAAAAAGGGCCAGACCATCCGCATGATGGGCACCGGCGCCAAATATCCGGTCGAGCGCACCGGCGTGTTCACGCCGAAGATGCTGGCCGTTGACGAGCTTGGACCGGGCGAATTCGGCTTCATCACCGCCTCGATCAAGGAAGTCGCCGACACCCGCGTCGGCGATACCATCACCGAGGACAAGCGTCCGACCGATTCCATCCTGCCCGGTTTCAAGCCGGCGCAGCCGGTGGTCTTCTGCGGCCTCTTCCCGGTCGATGCCGCCGATTTCGAGGATCTGCGCGCCGCCATGGGCCGCCTGCGCCTCAACGACGCCTCGTTCTCCTTCGAAATGGAAAGCTCCGCCGCGCTGGGTTTCGGTTTCCGCTGCGGCTTCCTCGGGCTCCTGCATCTCGAAATCATCCAGGAACGGCTGGAGCGCGAGTTCAACCTCGATCTCATCGCCACCGCCCCGAGCGTCGTCTACAAGCTCAACATGACCGACGGCACGCAGAAGGAGTTGCACAACCCCGCTGACATGCCCGAGGTGATGAAGATCGCCACCATCGAGGAACCGTGGATCCGTGCGACGATCCTCACCCCCGATGATTATCTCGGCTCCATCCTGAAGCTCTGCCAGGACCGCCGCGGCATCCAGATCGATCTCAACTATGTCGGCAAGCGCGCCATGGTCACCTATGACCTGCCGCTCAACGAAGTCGTGTTCGATTTCTACGACCGGTTGAAGTCGATCAGCCAGGGCTATGCCTCCTTCGACTACCACCTTTCGGATTACCGCGAGGGCAACCTGGTCAAGATGTCGGTGCTGGTCAACGGCGAGCCGGTCGATGCGCTGTCGATGATGGTGCACCGCGCCGCCGCGGAAAAGCGCGGCCGCGACCTCTGCGAAAAGCTGAAGGACCTCATCCCCAAGCACATGTTCAAGATCCCGATCCAGGCGGCCATCGGCGGCACGGTGATCGCGCGTGAAACCATCTCGGCCCTGCGCAAGGACGTGACGGCAAAATGCTATGGCGGCGACGTCTCGCGCAAGCGCAAGCTTCTGGAAAAGCAGAAGGAAGGCAAGAAGCGCATGCGGCAGTTCGGCAAGGTCGAAATCCCGCAGGAAGCCTTCATCCAGGCGCTGAAGATGAGCGATAACTGAGGCTTGATGCAAGCCGGTTTTCCCCGCGCCCTGGCGCGGATGCTCGCCCTTTTTGGCATTCTGGCCTGTGCGGCCGCCTGCACCACGGTGCGGCCGCCCGTTCCGTCGGCGCCTGTCCTGCAGGCGGACAGGCCGGAACCGCTGCCGCCGGAGATCAAGCCGCTGACGGTCGAACAGGCCGAACAGGTGGGTCGCTGACCGCCTGATTATGTGCGCGGCTTGGCGGTGTTCAGCGCGACGGCGGCGCGGATGAGCGCCTTGAAGGCTTCCTCGTCGATGACATCGCCCTCGTGCAGGTCGATGGCGCGCCGGGCATTGCCCTCGAGGCTGGAGTTGAAAAGCTTTGCCGGGTCGGCGAGTGCCGCGCCCTTGAGAAAGGTCAGCTTCACCGCGCTCTTGTAGGTCTCGCCGGTGCAGATGATCCCGGCATGCTCCCAGACCGGCACCCCGCGCCACTTCACCTCTTCCACCACCTCGGGGTCCGCCTGTCTGATGAGCGCGCGCACATGCGCCAGCATCGGGCCGCGCCAGTCGCTGAGTTCTTTGATCCGCGCATCGATCAGCGCTGAGGGGTTTTCGGTCTTGGTTGTTACCGTCTTGTCCATCGTCTTGGCGTTTCCCTTTATGTCGACATACCACCCATGCGCATATTGCACTGCACAATCCGGGCGTGTGGATTTATCCTTGGGGTAACACTACATCGACACGGGTTACACACCAATGAGCTTCATCTTCGATTTCACCGCGCGCGGACGCCGCCGCAAGGACCAGGATTTCCGCAACGCCATGGCTCTCCTCAACGCCATGAGCCCGGCCGACCGCGCCGATATCGGCATCAAGCAGGCGGATTTCACCCGCATCGCCCGGGAAATGTCCCGCCGCTGAATTTGTTTGCGGCGGTCGCAGTTGCAATAAGCGTGGTTCTTGGTGCGTGGTTCGACAAGCTCACCATGAGGGAAGTGGGTGGACTGCAAAGCTAATCTTAGACGCTGCAGAATATAGCTCCCTGCAACCCTCACCCTCCCTCATGGTGAGCTTGTCGAACCACGCACCGCCATTATGCAATGGCCTCAGCCCCCGCCCGCATGGCGCTTGCTCGCCAGTGCCTCGACCATGATCGCGACGGTTTCCAGGTCATCCGGCGACAGCACCCCGATGGCCGCGCGGATGCGTTGCTGCGCAATCGGCTCGGCATCGGTCTCGTCTCCGAACGACAGCAATCTGTCCGGCGTCGTCTGCAGCACTTTTGCAATACGCACGACTGTCGCCAGATCAGGTTCACGCCTGCCGGTGACATAATTGCTGTAGCGCTTCTCGCTTAAGCCAGCGCGCCGCGCCACATCCGCCTGATGAATGCCAAGCTCTTTGGTTCGCAGGCGTAGATTCGATGCAAATGATTCCATGAGAACAATTTGTTCTGGCAAAAACCACAGGTCGATCTACAATGTGACGATTTAATATCGTCTATATGTGGACATTGCCATGTATTTTTCCAATTGTTTTGAATGGGTCATTTTCATCATCTGTCTTTCCCCGATCTGGGGCACGCTGCTTTTCCATGCATGGGAAGCATCGATCAAGCCGCGGCTGGTTCCGAGGGATGAAATCACTGACATGGCCGACGCACTTGTCGCCAGGCATGGCGCGTTTGCCGGGTATCAGGCCTGGATCGAGGAGGACTATGCGTGGCGGCGCGGCGACATGGTGCGGCAGGGCGTCTGGCGCCGTGTGCGGCGGGAGTTGCGGCGGCGGGGATGACACACCTAACGCTTGCATAGCCATTTTGCGTGGTTCGACAAGCTCACCATGAGGGATGTGGTTTGGTTGCAATGCCAATCGGCAGCGTTGCAGGACATACTCCCTGCAACCCTCACCCTCCCTCATGGTGAGCTTGTCGAACCACGCAGGATGGGATTGCAGCATCACACCCGGGTGAACCGCATCATCCAGTTGGTTTCCCAAGTTTCGCCGCCATCGCGGGAAAACGCCTGTTCCCAGCATGGGGTGTGCTGGCAGGGTTCCCAGAGGAACCGCACGCGCACTGGCCTGCCGTCGTCGGTGTCGTCGCCGTAGAACAGGCCTTCATCCTGGTCGAACCGGCCGATAACAGGCGCAAACAGGCGGTTGCTCCGGCTGTCCGCCCAGTGCAGCGACCACGAGCCGTCGCGCGGGTTGAACAGGCGCAGCGTGATCCCGGCAAAGCCCTTGGCCGGAATGTCCATCTCTTCCAGATTGGCCGTGTCCTGCAGCAGTTTGCGCACGCGCGACGTGGCGGGAAATTCATCCCAGTCGTCGCAACCGGCAAACCGCCGTTTCAGCCGCAGATTGCGGATGGTCCAGTCGCCGATGAGAAAATCGAAATCCGCCGCGCTGCCGGTCGTCTGTTCCGTGTTGTCCATGATGCCCTCCCTCGCGCCTGTCTGCCGGGCGCGCGGTATAGCGCAGGGCTGCTGACAACCTTCTGTCAGGAGCAACCGTTGCCACGCCCGCTTTTGCGTCTGGCCGTTGAAAGAGGAGAATGACGGGCGGTCCGTGGAACGCGGGTCTAGGGTAGTCCGTATGCAATGCTTGCGATCCAAGGACCACCCGCCCCGACGTTTTCAAGTTTTTGCCCAATGGGTCCACCACCGGGCCAAACCTCCCCGGCCGCACAGGTTTTCCTCCCTGCAGGGCCGAAGCGCCGATCCTTTCCCGACTTTCGAAGGTTTCCGGAAGCATTCCCGCCGGAAAGGACACGAGAAGGATAAGCGCGGATGGGAGAACGTGGATAAGTTGGCGTGATTTTTTTGATGAGGAATGGATTGCATGTCTGTTGTGCGTGGTTCGACAGGCTCACCATGAGGGAATCCAGTGCTCTGCAAAATGCAGCCTCCCTCATGGTGAGCCTGTCGAACCACGCACCACCCCGTTGCGATTGAACATTCAACACAACAGCTTACATCCCGATGCGGAAATGCTAAGAAGCTCGGCATGACAACGAAACCGCGCATCACCATCCTTTACTGCACCCAATGCAGCTGGCTCCTCCGCTCCGCCTGGATGGCGCAGGAACTGCTGTCCACCTTTGGCGCCGATCTCGGCGAGGTGGCTTTGATCCCCGGCACCGGCGGCGTGTTCGAAATCCGCGTCGAGGGCGACCTGATCTGGGAGCGCAAGCGCGATGGCGGTTTCCCCGAAGCCAAGGTGCTCAAGCAGAAGGTGCGCGACATCGTCTGGCCCGAGCGTGATCTCGGCCATTCCGACGGGCACAAGACCGCTATCGCCGGCGAGGCGCTTAAGGACGGGGCAGACAATGGGGTCCCCGCCAGCAACGAGCGGAGCGAGGCGCTTAAGGGCGGGGCAGACAGTTGAGTAAGCCCGAGATTACCACATCAAGGCTGGACGATGCGGCGCGGGCCGGCTGGCTCTATTATGTCGCCGGCAACACCCAGGACGAGATCGCCGCCAAGCTCGGTATTTCGCGCCAGTCGGCGCAGCGCATGGTGTCGCTGGCCGTGTCGGAGGGGCTGGTCAAGGTGCGCCTCGACCATCCCATCGCCCACTGTCTTGACCTCGCGGCGCAGCTGAAAAAGCGCTTCGGCCTCAAGATGGTGGAAGTGGTGCCGACCGATCCGGGCTCGACCTCGACCACGCTCGGCGTGGCCGATGCGGCGGCGGATGAAATGACCCGCTGGCTGAAGTCGGAAGCGCCGATCGTCCTCGGCATCGGCACGGGACGCACGCTGAAAGCGGCCATCGAACGGCTGTCACCCATTGAGTGTCCCCAACATAAGGTTGTATCGCTGACCGGCAATATTTCGCCGGATGGTTCAGCCGCGTATTACAACGTCATTTTCAATATCGCCGACAAGATCAAGGCGCGCTCCTTCCCAATGCCGCTGCCTGTTATCGCCTCCTCGCCGGAGGAGCGCGAGCTGCTGCACGCGCAGGCGATGATCCGTCCGGTGCTGGAATTGTCGGCGCAGGCCAATGTCGCCTTTCTCGGCATCGGCGACCTTGAGGATGACGCGCCGCTGTTCGTTGACGGCTTCATTTCGCGCGATGAACTCCTGGCTTTGCGCCGGGCGGGTGCGGTGTGCGAGATCGTCGGGCGGGCGTTCGACCGCAATGGCGTGCCCATCGAGGGCCTCACCAATGATCGTGTCGCCAGTGCGCATATTCCCTCGCGCGAGACCGCGACGGTGATCGCCATCGCCATGGGCGCCAAGAAGCTGCCTGGTATTGTCGCGGCGATTAAAGGCTGTCTTATCAATGGCTTGATCACGGACGAACAGACCGCCGAAGCACTCCTCCGTCCCGCCTGATTTCCACCGTTTTGCTGGAAGCGAAGGTTCGATGCTGCAGCGCAGCATCGATTGCCTCTTGACTTGTTTCGGGATTGTGTGAGTATTTGCCCATAAGACAAGCAATTGCTCATAACATTCACGGGAGGAATGAGATGTTAACGAGAACGCTTCTGCTCGGCGCTGCGTCAGTTCTGGCCATGGCGAGTTTCGCCAATGCCGAAACGCTGACCATTGCCACGGTCAACAATGGCGACATGGTTCGCATGCAGAAATTGACCGACGACTTCACCAAGAAAAATCCCGACATCAAGCTGGAATGGGTCACGCTCGAAGAAAACGTGCTGCGCCAGCGTGTCACCACCGATATCGCCACCAAGGGCGGCCAGTATGACATCATGACCATCGGCACCTATGAAGTGCCGATCTGGGCCAAGCAGGGCTGGCTCTTGCCGCTCGACGGCCTTGCCAAGGATTACAGCAAGGACGACCTCCTGCCGGCGATCCGCGATGCGGTTTCGGTGGATGGCAAGCTCTATGCCTCGCCGTTCTACGGCGAAAGCGCCATGGTCATGTACCGCAAGGACCTGGCCGAGAAGGCCGGTGTGACCATTCCGGAAAAGCCGACCTGGGACCAGATCGCCGAAGCGGCGAAGAAGATGACCGACAAATCAACCGAGACCTACGGCATCTGTCTGCGCGGCAAGGCCGGCTGGGGCGAGAACATGGCGCTGCTGACGGCAACCGCCAATTCGTTCGGCGCGCGCTGGTTCGATGAAAAGTGGCATCCGCAGTTCGACCAGCCGGAATGGAAGCATGCGCTGAAGTTCTATGTCGACCTGATGAAGGAAGCCGGACCTCCCGGTGCATCCTCCAACGGCTTCAATGAAAACCTCGCGCTGTTCCAGACCGGCAAGTGCGGCATCTGGATCGATGCGACGGTGGCCGCGTCCTTCGTGACCAACCCGAAGGAATCCAAGGTTGCCGACAAGGTGGGCTATGCGCTCTTCCCGACCGGCGGCGTTGAAAACCACGGCAACTGGCTGTGGGCCTGGAACCTCGGCGTTCCCGCCGGCACCAAGAAGGCGGAAGCCGCGCAGAAGTTCATCTCCTGGGCGACCGACAAGGCCTATACGGAACTCGTCGCATCCAAGGAAGGCTGGGCCAACGTTCCTCCGGGCACGCGCACCTCGCTCTATGCCAATGCCGAGTATCAGAAGGCCGCGCCTTTCGCCAAGATCACGCTCGACGCGATGACCGCCGCGAACACCAGCAAGCCGACAATCAAGCCGGTGCCCTATACGGGCGGCCAGTTCGTCGCCATCCCTGAATTCCAGGGCATCGGCACCGCCGTGGGCCAGCAGTTCTCCGCTGCGCTCGCCGGTTCGATGAGTGTCGACCAGGCCCTGCAGGGTGCCCAGGCGCTGACCACCCGCGAGATGACAAAGGGCGGCTACATCAAGTAGAATCCTCCTGGCTCCGGACGGCTTCCGACGCGAATGTCGGATGCCGCCCGGGCCTCCTTTTGCATTATCGTTTTTGATAATTATCGTATCGGAACCTGACCATGGCTACGCTTCAGACACGTGCAACGGCCCGTATCATGATGTCGCCCGCCGTCATCCTGCTCTTCCTGTGGATGATCGTGCCGCTTGTCATGACGCTGTACTTCTCGTTCCTGCGCTACAACTTGCTGATGCCGGGGACCGAGGAATATATCGGCTTTCTCAACTACCAGTATTTTCTGACCGATCCCGCCTTCTTCACCGCGCTTGCCAATACGCTCATTCTGGTTGGCGGGACGCTGCTCATCACCGTCATCGGCGGCATTCTTCTGGCGCTGGTGCTGGATCAGCCGTTCTTCGGCCAGGGCATCGTGCGGCTCCTGGTCATCGCGCCGTTCTTCGTCATGCCGACGGTATCGGCGCTGGTGTGGAAGAACATGCTGATGCATCCGGTCAACGGCCTGTTCGCCTGGATTGCCCGCCTGTTCGGCTTCCAGCCGATCGACTGGTTCGCGCAGATGCCGCTGTTTTCGATCATCCTGATCGTCGCCTGGCAATGGCTGCCCTTCGCCACGCTCATTCTTTTGACCGCCCTGCAATCGCTGGACGGCGAGCAGAAGGAGGCCGCCGAAATGGACGGCGCCGGGGCGATCTCGCGCTTCATCTATCTGGTGCTGCCGCATCTGTCGCGGGCGATCACCGTGGTCATCCTGATCCAGACGATCTTCCTGCTCAGCGTCTTCGCCGAGATTCTGGTGACGACCAATGGCGGACCGGGCATCCAGACGACCAACATCACCTATCTCATCTACATGCAGGCATTGCTGCAGTTCGACGTGGGCGGCGCATCCGCCGGCGGTATCGTCGCGGTGGTCCTTGCCAATATCGTCGCCTTCTTCCTCATTCGCCTCATCGGCAAAAATTTAGAGAGGTAGGATCATGGCCCGCGCAACCACGACACGCAGCAAAGTCATCTTCACCGTCATCGGCTGGACCATCGGTTTCCTGATCTTCTTTCCGATCCTGTGGACGTTCCTCACTAGCTTCAAGTCGGAGGGAGCCGCGGTGGCAACGCCGCCGCAGTTCCTGTTCTTTGACTGGACGCTGGAAAATTACCGCGAGGTGCAGAGCCGCTCCGACTACTTCAAGCATTTCACCAATTCCGTGGTGATTTCGGTGGGCTCCACCCTGATCGGCCTGGTGCTGGCCGTTCCCGCCGCCTGGGCCATGGCCTTCTCGCCGACCAAGCGCACCAAGGACATCCTGATGTGGATGCTCTCCACCAAGATGATGCCCGCGGTCGGCGTGCTGGTGCCGCTCTATCTGATCTTCCGTGACTGGGGCCTGCTCGACACGCGTCTCGGCCTTGTCGCCGTCCTGACCATGATCAACCTGCCGATCATCGTCTGGATGCTCTACACCTATTTCAAGGAAATCCCCGGCGAGATTCTGGAAGCGGCGCGCATGGATGGCGCGTCGCTGATGAAGGAGATCGTCTATGTGCTGACGCCCATGGCCGTCCCCGGCATCGCGTCGACCATGCTGCTCAACATCATCCTGGCATGGAACGAGGCTTTCTGGACACTGAACCTGACCGCCGCCAACGCCGCGCCGCTCACCGCCTTTATCGCATCCTACTCAAGTCCCGAGGGCTTGTTCTGGGCCAAACTCTCCGCCGCATCCACCATGGCCATTGCGCCCATCCTGATCATGGGGTGGTTCTCGCAGAAGCAGCTGGTGCGCGGCCTGACCTTCGGCGCAGTGAAATAGGTTTCAGCCTTTGGCGCAGCCAAAAGAGATGGGAAGAATATTATGGGAAGCATTACACTCGAAAAAGTATCCAAGTCATTTGGAACCACCTCGGTCATTCCGCACATCGATCTTGAAATCAACGATGGCGAGTTCGTCGTGTTTGTCGGCCCGTCGGGCTGCGGCAAGTCCACGCTGCTGCGCATGATCGCCGGTCTCGAGGACCTGAGCGGCGGGCGCATCATCATCGACGGCAAGGACATGTCGAGCGAAGCGCCGGCCAAGCGCGGCCTGTCCATGGTCTTTCAGTCCTATGCGCTCTACCCGCATATGACCGTCTACGGCAACATCGCCTTTCCCCTGAAGATGGACGGACAGGAAAAATCCGTTATCGACAAGAAGGTCAAGGACGCCGCGCATATCCTCAACCTCACCAACTATCTCGACCGGCGTCCGGGCCAGCTCTCCGGCGGCCAGCGCCAGCGCGTTGCCATCGGCCGGGCGATTGTTCGCCAGCCGAAGGCGTTCCTCTTCGACGAACCGCTGTCCAACCTGGATGCGGCGCTGCGCGGCAATATGCGGCTGGAGATCAGCGACCTGCACCATCAGCTGAAGACGACGATGATCTACGTCACCCACGACCAGGTGGAGGCCATGACCATGGCTGACAAGATCGTCGTGCTGAATGCCGGGCGCATCGAACAGGTGGGCTCGCCCATGGAACTCTACCGCAGCCCGAAGAACGTGTTTGTCGCCGGGTTCATCGGCTCGCCGCGCATGAACCTCATCGAAGGTGCGGAAGCCGCCAAGCACAATGCGACGACCCTTGGCGTCCGCCCGGAACATATCCGCATTTCCGCAACGGAAGGTGCCTGGACGGGCAAGGTTGGCGTGACCGAACATCTCGGTTCCGACACCTTCATCCATACCCAGATCGACGGCATCGGTCAGGTGACCGTGCGCACCGACGGGGATTTTGACTCTCAACACGGCCAGCCGATTTTCCTCACGCCGGATCCGGCGCGGCTGCATCGATTTGGCGCGGACGGACAGGTGATTTGACATGAGCAGACTGGCAGGCAAGACGGCATTCATTACGGGATCGGCACGCGGCATCGGCCGGGCCTTTGCGGAGGCCTATCTCAAGGAAGGCGCCGCCCATGTGGTGATTGCCGATATCGATCTGGCGCGCGCGCAGCAGACCGCGACGGAACTCGGCAAGGGCGCGCATGCGGTCAAGCTGGATGTGACGGACCAGGCTTCCATCGACGCCGCCGTCAAGGAGACGGTCGATCTGTTCGGCGGCATCGACATCCTCGTCAACAATGCGGCGCTGTTCGATATGTCGCCGACTGTCGAGATCACCCGCGCCAGCTATGAAAAACTGTTCGCCGTGAATTTTTCCGGCACGCTGTTCACGTTGCAGGCCGTGGCCAAAACCATGATCGCACGCGGCAAGGGCGGCAAGATCATCAACATGGCGAGCCAGGCCGGCCGCCGGGGTGAAGCGCTGGTCGCCATCTATTGCGCTACCAAGGCCGCCGTGATCAGCCTGACCCAGTCCACGGGCCAGGACCTGATCAAGCACAGGATCAATGTCAATGCGATTGCACCGGGTGTTGTCGATGGCGAGCACTGGGCCGGGGTCGACGCGCTCTTTGCCAAATACGAGAACCGGCCGCTCGGCGAGAAGAAGCGTCTGGTCGGCGAGGCGGTTCCCTATGGCCGCATGGGCACGGCGGAAGATCTGACCGGCATGGCGGTTTTCCTCGCCAGCAGCGACAGCGATTACGTGGTGGCGCAGACATACAATGTCGATGGCGGCAACTGGATGAGCTGAGCGAAAGCCCGGCTCCTGCTGCGCCCTGAACACGGGCGCAGACGCAGCTTCATTTGAAAAAAGGGGTTAGGCCCGATGACTGTTAAACTTTCCAAAAGCGCGCTGTCGCAGCTTCCAGCCAACGTCGCTGTACCCGGCTACAGGCAGGCCGATCTGACCGCCGGCATCGTCCATTTCGGTATCGGCAATTTCCATCGCGCCCATCAGGCCGTCTATCTCGACGATCTTTTCAACGCCGGCAGCGATCATGACTGGGCGATCGTCGGCGCCGGGGTCCTGGCGTCGGATGAAACCATGCGGCAGAAACTGCGGGAACAGGACTGGCTGACCACGGTGGTCGAACAGGACAGCGGTCATCGCACCGCGCGGGTGACCGCATCGATGATCGACTACCTGAAACCGGGTGAGACCGAAAACACCATCGCGCGGCTTGCCGATCCGAAAATCCGCATCGTGTCGCTGACCATCACCGAAGGCGGCTATTTCATCGATCCGGCCTCCGGCGTGTTCAACCCGCAGCATCTGGCGATCGTCGCCGACGCCGCCAATATCGGCGATCCCAGGACGGTGTTCGGTCTCATCCTCGCCGGACTGATGCGCCGCCGCGCCGAGGGCACGGCGCCTTTCACGGTGATGTCCTGTGACAACATTCCCGGCAACGGGCATGTCACCAGCGATGCCGTCAGCGGTCTTGCGGCGCTTGTCGATGCGGATCTGGCGAAATGGGTGAAGGACAATGTCGCCTTCCCCAACAGCATGGTCGACCGCATCACCCCGGCAACCTCCGACCGCGAGCGCGGCATGCTTGCCAGCGATTTCGGCGTCGAGGACAATTGGCCGGTGTTCTGCGAACCGTTCAAGCAGTGGGTGCTCGAGGATCATTTCCCGACCGGCCGCCCGGCACTGGAAAAAGTCGGCGTCACCTTCGTTCAGGACGTTGCTCCCTATGAACTGATAAAAATCCGCATCCTCAATGGCGGCCACGCGACCATTGCCTATCCCGCGGCACTGATGGACATTCACTTCGTGCATGAAGCCATGGAGGAACCGCTGATCCGCGGCTTCCTCGGCAAGCTCGAACGGGAAGAGATCATTCCCGTTCTCCCGCCGGTGCCCGGCATCACCTTCGAGGAATATTACGACCTGATCGACCGGCGGTTCTCCAACCCGAAGATCGGCGATACGATCCAGCGCCTGTGCCAGGACGGGTCCAACCGCCAGCCCAAATTCATCCTGCCGACCACGGCGGACCGCTTGAAGGCCGGCAAGAGCATCACCGGCCTGTCGCTGGTTTCCGCGCTCTGGTGCCGGTTCTGCGAGGGAACGACCGATAGCGGTAAGCCGACGAATTATCTTGACGCCAACGCCGAGCGGTTGAAGGTGGAAGCGGTGAAGGCCAGGAGCGATCCCAGGGCATTTCTGGCGATGAGCGATATTTTCGGCGATGTCGGTACGTCGCACGTCTTCGCCGAATCGTTCTCGCGAATTTTGAAAACCCTTTGGGACAAGGGTACGCGCGAGACCCTGACGCTTTACCTCGCAGACAAGCTCTGACGCCATGACCAAGCCCGCTCTTGTCATTTTCGATTGCGATGGTGTCCTCGTCGACAGCGAGCCGATCTCCATTGCTGTCCTGCTCGACATGATTTCCCGGAGCGGCACGACGCTGTCCGAGGAAGAGGCCTACGAGATGTTTCTTGGCCGCAGCATGGCGACGATCAGCAAAATCCTGCATGAGGACTATGGTTTTGCCGCCAGCGCGGCCGACCTGGAGGATATGCGCGCCAATCTCTACGCACGGTTCCGTGCCGATCTGAAACCGATCCCCGGCATAGCCGAGACGCTCAATCGGCTCGATCTGCCACGTTGTGTTGCCTCGTCGAGCCAGCCCGACCGGATTCGCCTGTCGCTCAAGCTGACGGGCCTGCTCGATCTGCTGGAGCCGAATATTTTCAGCGCCACCATGGTCAAGCACGGCAAGCCGGCGCCGGACCTGTTCCTGCATGCGGCGCAGGTCATGAACACGCCGCCGGAAGACTGCGTGGTCATTGAAGACAGTCCTGCGGGCATTGAAGCCGCCAAACGGGCGGGCATGCGGGTCTTCGCCTTCACCGGCGGCACCCACGCGCGCGGCGGCCGGCTGGAAGCAGCGCTTGCGTCTCTCGAGCCAGACCTTATATTCGGCGACATGCTGGAATTGCCCGGCCTGTTGTCATCACCACAGGCCCGAACAAACGTTCATTAGAGCGTTCCGGTTCACGACAAGCCGGAAGGTTCGAATGCCAGATTTTGTATGTGCTGTGGATGTGGGAACGGGAAGCGCCCGGGCGGGCATTCTTGATATCAAGGGCAATCTTCTGGGGCGGGTGGAACACCCGATCCTGATGAACCGCCCGCTGCCTGACCATGCCGAACATGATTCAGAAGACATCTGGAAATCGGTCTGCATCGCGGTGCAGGGCGCGGTCGCGGCGTCCAAGGTCGATCCGTCCGATATCACCGGCATCAGTTTCGACGCCACCTGCTCGCTGGTTGTGCGCGACAGGGATGGCAAGCCGCTGACTGTCTCGACAGGTGGCGACAACCGCTGGGACACGATCGTCTGGCTGGATCACCGGGCGCTCGACGAATCGGATGAATGCACGGCAACGGGCCACGACGTCCTCAAATATCTCGGCGGGGTCATGTCGCCGGAAATGCAGACGCCAAAGCTGATGTGGCTCAAGCGGCATCTGCCCAACTCCTGGGACAAAGCCGGATATTTTTTCGACCTTGCCGATTTCCTCAGCTGGAAGGCGTCGGGATCGCTTGCACGGTCACAATGCACGATCACCTGCAAATGGACCTATCTGGCTCATAAGGAACCGGGCTGGCAGAGCGATTATCTCAAAGAGGTCGGCATCGGCGACATGGTCGAGCGCGGCAGCCTGCCGGAGCGGGCAAGCCCGGTGGGGACCGATGTCGGGCCATTGACGCCGGAGGCTGCCAAGGCGCTGGGCCTTACCACGCGCTGCCATGTGGGCGCGGGGCTGATCGACGCCTATGCCGGGGCACTCGGCGTCCTCGGTGGCTTCGCCGGCGATCTCTCGCAGATCGACCGGCATCTGGCTTTGATCGCCGGGACCTCCAGCTGCCTGATGGCGCTGGCGCAGGAGCCGATTTCGTTCAACGGCGTCTGGGGACCCTATTACGGCGCCGCTTTGCCGGATTGCTGGCTGAGCGAGGGCGGACAGTCGGTCTCCGGCGCGCTTCTCGATCACATCATCCGCTGGCACGGGGCTGCGGGCGAGCCCAACGCCGCCCTGCACAAGAAGATCACCGACCGCGTCATGGAACTGCGGAACAAGGAGGGGCTCGATCTGGCCGGCCGCCTGCATGTCCTGCCGGATTTTCATGGCAACCGCTCGCCGCTGGCTGACCCGCATGCGGTAGGCGTCATCAGCGGCCTGACGCTGGACGCCTCCTTTGACAGCCTGTGCCGCCTCTACTGGCGCACCTCCGTCGGCATTGTCCTTGGCGTGCGGCATGTCCTCGATGCGCTGAACGAGCGCGGCTACGCCATCGACACGATGCATGTGACAGGCGGGCACACCAAGAACCCGCTGCTGATGGAACTCTATGCGGATGCCACGGGCTGTACGGTCATCACGTCGGCTGCCGAAGATGCCGTGCTTCTCGGCACGGCGATGGTCGCGGCAACGGCGGCCGGGCTTTACCCGGATCTGCCCGCCGCCTGCATGGCGATGAAACAGGGCGGGCGCCCGCGCCAGCCCGAACCGAAGGCGCGCCAGCGCTTTGACCGGGATTACCGCATTTTCCTCGAAATGCATGCCCAGCGCAAAGTGCTGGATTCCATGCAGTAGGCCCCAGCTTCCGGTTCTAGTGCGCTTCGTCCCAGTTGTGTGCGGCGCGCGCATCCACCTGCAGCGGCACGGACAGGGAAATCGCCGGCATGGCGGCATTGACCATGATCTCGCGAATGATCGGAATGGTCGCGTCGACTTCGCCTTCGGCGGTTTCAAAGATCAGTTCGTCGTGCACCTGCAACAGCATGCGGGCCGAAAGCTTTGCCTTGTTGAGCGCCGGTTCCATGCGCACCATGGCGCGGCGGATGATGTCGGCGGCCGAACCCTGGATCGGCGCGTTGATCGAGGCACGCTCGTTGAAAGCGCGAACCTGCGGATTGGAGGAGCGGATTTCCGGATAATGCGCCCGTCGTCCGAAGATGGTTTCGACATAACCGTTCTGCCGGGCAAAGGCCTTGGTCGCCTCCATATAGTCCTTGATGCCGGGGAAGCGCTCGAAATAGGTGCGGATATACTGCCCGGCTTCTTCGCGCGGAATCGACAGCTGGTTGGCAAGGCCAAACGCGGAAATGCCGTAGATGATGCCGAAGTTGATCGCCTTGGCGCGGCGGCGCACTTCCGAGGGCATGTCCTTGACCGGAACGCCGAACATTTCCGATGCGGTCATCGCATGAATGTCGATGCCATCGGCGAAGGCCTGGGTGAGCTGGGGAATCTCGGCGACATGCGCCAGGACCCGCAGCTCGATCTGGCTGTAATCGGCGGAAATCAGCTTGTTGCCCGGCGCGGCGATGAAGGCCGTGCGGATCTTGCGGCCCTCGGCTGTGCGCACGGGAATGTTCTGCAGGTTCGGCTCCGACGAGGACAGCCGCCCCGTGGAGGTCGCGGCCATGGCATAGGACGTGTGCACCCGCTTGGTATCGGGATGGATATAGCCGGGCAGGGCGTCCGTATAGGTGGATTTGAGCTTGGTCAGCTGGCGCCAGTCGACGATCTTGCGCGGCAGTTCATGCCCTTCCGCCGCAAGGTCTTCCAGCACCTGTGCCGATGTCGACCACTGCCCGGTCTTGGTCTTCGAACCGCCGGGAAGGCTCATCTTGCCGAACAGGATGTCGCCCAGCTGTTTGGGTGAGCCGATGTTGAGCTTTTCCCCGGCAAGCTGGTAAATCTCGTGCTCGATGGCGGCTGCCGCCTGCGCCAGATCGCCGGAGAGGCGCGACAGGATTTGCCGGTCGACGGAAATGCCGCGCTCTTCCATCCGCGCCAGCACGGCAACGAGCGGGCGCTCCAGCCGTTCATAGACCGAGACGAGCCCATCCTCGACCAGACGCGGCTTGAGCAGGCGCCACAGGCGCAGGGTGACATCAGCATCTTCGGCTGCATAGGCGGTGGCGCGGTCGATATCGACCATGTCGAATGTAACCGATGACTTACCGCTGCCGGCCACATCCTTGTAGGCGATGGGCGTGTGACCCAGCCAGCGCTCGGACAGGGCGTCCATGCCATGGGTGCCTTCACCCGCATCGAGCACGTAGGAGATCAGCATCGTATCGTCGAAGGGGTGCGGATCGATGCCGTAGCGGTGCATGACCAGCCAGTCATACTTCATGTTGTGCGCGATCTTGAGCACCGAACGGTCCTCGAGCAGCGGCTTCAATACGCGCAAGGCATCGTCGAGCGGAATCTGTCCTTCGACGGTGCCACCGCCGAGGAGATCGCCATTGCCGGACTTGTGGTTGAGCGGGACATAGGCCGCATGTCCCGGCCGGATGGCCAGGGAGAAGCCGACCAGCTCGGTCTGCATCGGATCGAGCGAGGTGGTTTCCGTGTCGAACGCCACCAGTCCGGCTTCGGTCGCCTCATCGATCCAGAGTTGCAGCGTGGCAAGATCGCGGATGCAGGTATAGGCCGTCGTGTCGATCTTCGAAGCCAGCGCTTCGTCGCCGCGCGCCTTGATCAGGTCGGCGGGCAGCATGACGCCGGTATCCGATTTGTCCTGTGGCTTCTCGGTCGTTGAAGCGGGAGCAGTTCCGTCAGGGATTTCAACGTCCGGTCCGTGTGCCTCGGCGACAGTGTCCACCGCGACCTCAGATGGTTCGATGGCGGCGGCATCGATGCCCGTCGCTTCAGCGGCACGCCGGGTGAGGGAGGTGAACTCCATGGCCTTGAGGAAGGCAACCAGCTTCGGTCCATCCTGCGGCTCAAGCCCGAAGTCATCAAGCCCCACTTCGACGGGGGTATCGGTCTTCAGGGTGACAAGCTGGCGTGAGATAAGCGCCTGTTCGCTGAACGCAATGATGTTTTCGCGGCGCTTCTGCTGCTTGATTTCACCCGCACGGGCAAGCAGCGTATCGAGATCGCCGAACTCTTCCAGAAGCTGCGCAGCGGTCTTCGGTCCGATGCCGGGAATGCCGGGAACATTGTCGGTGGAATCGCCGGTCAATGCCTGCAGGTCGATCATCTTTTCCGGCGGCACGCCCCATTTCTCGACGACGTCGGGAATGCCGATCTGCTTGTCCTTCATGCTGTCATACATCGACACCAGCGGGGTGACGAGCTGCATCAGGTCCTTGTCGGAGGAGATGATGGTGACATCCGCGCCGGCGGCTTCCGCCATCCGGGCATAGGTGGCGATGAGATCGTCCGCCTCGTAGCCTTCCTTTTCGATGCAGGGAAGGTTGAAGGCCTTGGTGGCCTGGCGGATCAGGCCGAACTGCGGAATGAGGTCCTCCGGCGGGGCCGAGCGGTTTGCCTTGTATTCCGGATAGATTTCCTTGCGGAAGGTGTTCGACGAATAGTCGAAGATGACGGCGAAATGCGTCGGCGTCACCCGGACCGAGGTGTCCCTGGCTTCCCGCAGCAGCTTCCACAGCATGTTGCAGAAACCCGACACGGCGCCCACCGGCAGGCCATCCGATTTGCGGGTGAGGGGCGGCAGCGCATGATAGGCCCGGAAGATATAGCCGGAGCCGTCGACGAGAAAGAGATGATCACCTTTTTTCATGGTGCCTACGATTAAATGATCATCCCGCAAAAGGAAATGATCTGTCTTTCCCATGCACCGAAAGATCGCGGGATAGCCGACTCCTCCTGACAAAATCCGCCGGGCCGTCGCAGCTTATCGGGAGGGTTTGGCCTTCTGCGGATGGATGGTTTCGCCGCGCTCCAGCATGGCAACGAATTTTTCGATGCGCTGCAGGCGTGTCTCGGGTTTCTTGGCATCGTTGACACGGTAGATGATGGCGTAGCGGTTTGCGCTGCTCAATGTCCCGAACATCTGCTTTGCCTCGGCATTCGCGTCGAGGGCTGCCTGCAGATCGTCGGGTATCGTGGCCTTGCCTTGCGAAAGATACGCCTTGTCCCAGCGTCCATCGGCCTTGGCGCGTTCGATTTCCGCAAGACCGGAGGGTGTGATGCGACCCTGTTCGATCAGCGCGAGGGCGCGCTTGCGATTGATGTCGGACCAGCGGCTTGCGGCCTTGCGCGGCGTGAAGCGGATGAGCCAATAGTCTTCATCGAATGCGTCGATCTGGCCGTCGATCCAGCCATGGCAAAGTGCGCCATCAATCGCATCCTGTTTGGACAGGCTTTTGATCCGCGCGGTCTTCTTGGAAAATTTGAGCCACGCGCCCGGCGATGCCGCATGATTGGCTGCCAGCCACGCCTCCCAGTCTGCGCCTGCCGGAAAGAACAGAACCGGCAATTCTGTCGTTGCTTTCGTCATGGAATTCGCCTCCGCTCACGACAGCTTTATGCCGGATCAGACGGGCCTTGAACATATCACTTATGCATCACGCGTTTGTTACAAAGATGTAATGTTCCGTGCCCTTGAATTGCCATGGTTTGAGGCCCAAATCCTAGCTGTCGACGATAGATCGATGTCCGGGATTTAAGGCTCGTCCCCCGCCTGCCCCGGACTTGCGGTGACCTCATCCCCCCTCTCCGGGTCGCCGCATCTGAGTGTAGTGATCTGGTCGCCTGTGGTCCCCCCGCCACGGCGGCCATTTCTTTTCCGGCTCCACTTTTTTCTGCCGCTTCCCCGAAAATGGGCTAAGAAGAACTCCCTTCACGAATCCCGGTCCAACAAATTCAGGAATTACCATGTCAGCGCTTGAACCTGTCTTGAACGCCCTTGATGCCAATCTGGATAAAAGTCTGGAGCGGCTGTTCGAACTGTTGAAGATCAAGTCCATCTCGACCGATCCGGCATTCAAGGCCGAATGCCGCAAGGCTGCCGAGTGGCTGGTCGCCGATCTGAAGACCATCGGTTTCGACGCCAGCGTGCGCGACACGCCGGGGCATCCGATGGTTGTGGCGCATCATGAAGGCCCGAGCGCCGATGCACCCCATGTCCTTTTCTATGGCCACTATGACGTGCAGCCGGTTGATCCGCTCGAACTGTGGGAGAACGATCCCTTTGCCCCTGCCATCAAGGACATGGGCGATGGCCGCAAGATTCTGACCGGCCGCGGCACGGCCGATGACAAGGGCCAGCTGATGACCTTCGTCGAAGCCTGCCGCGCCTACAAGGAGGTGCATGGCAAGCTGCCGGTCAAGATTTCCATCCTGTTTGAAGGAGAAGAAGAGTCGGGATCGCCGTCGCTGAAGCCTTTCCTCAATGCCTGCAAGGACGAGCTCAAGGCCGACTTCGCCCTCGTGTGCGATACCGGAATGTGGGACAGGCAGACCCCGGCGATTTCCGTCGGCCTGCGCGGGCTGGTCGGTGAGGAAATCGTCATCAAGGCCGCCGATCGCGACCTGCACTCCGGTTCCTTCGGCGGTGCGGCGGCAAACCCGATTCACATTCTCACGAAGATTCTCGCCGACCTGCACGACGAAACCGGTGCTGTGACGATTCCCGGCTTCTATGACGGTGTCGAGGAAACCCCGACGCAGATCCTGCAGACCTGGAACGGACTCGGCTGCACGCCGGAAAACTTCCTCGGCCCCATCGGCCTTTCCATTCCCTCGGGTGAAAAAGGCCGTTCCATCCTGGAACTGGTCTGGGCGCGCCCGACCGCCGAGATCAACGGCGTGATCGGCGGTTATACCGGACAGGGCTTCAAGACCGTCATTGCCGCGCAGGCATCGGCCAAAGTCTCGTTCCGCCTCGTGCACAAGCAGAACCCCGCCAAGATCCGCGAAGCCTTCCGCGCCTTTGTGCGCGAGCGCGTCCCTGCCGACTGCTCTGTGGAGTTCCATGAGCATGGCGGCTCGCCCGCCATCCAGCTGTCCTATGACTCGCCGCTGCTGGCCAAGGCCAAGACTGCCTTGAGCGACGAATGGCCGAAGCCCGCCGTGCTGATCGCCATGGGCGGATCGATCCCGATTGTCGGCGATTTCCAGAACATGCTGGGCATGGAATCGCTGCTCGTCGGCTTCGGGCTTGAGGACGACCGCATCCATTCCCCCAACGAAAAATACGAGCTGAATTCCTTCCACAAGGGCCAGCGTTCCTGGGCACGCATTCTTGACGTGCTGACGAAATAAACCGGAGAGATTTGATGACCATCCGCTTTCACCGCAATGATCTGCCCGACCTTGCAAACTATCAGGTCAATGCCGTTGCCATTGATACGGAGACGCTGGGGCTGAACCCCCATCGCGACCGGCTGTGCGTTGTGCAGATTTCACCCGGTGACGGCTCGGCTGATGTCATCCAGATCGACAAGGGGCAGACATCCGCCCCCAATCTGGTGAAACTTCTTGGTGATGCCGCCATCACCAAGATTTTCCATTTCGGCCGGTTTGATCTTGCCGTGCTCTATCACGCCTTCGGTGTGATGCCGCAGCCGGTCTTCTGCACCAAGATCGCCTCGCGCCTGACCCGCACCTACACGGACCGGCATGGCCTGAAGGAGATTTGCAGCGAATTGCTGGATATCAACCTGTCCAAGCAGCAGCAGTCATCGGACTGGG
Organism: Phyllobacterium sp. T2-21; assembly: GCF_055378485.1. Taxonomy (NCBI): domain Bacteria; kingdom Pseudomonadati; phylum Pseudomonadota; class Alphaproteobacteria; order Hyphomicrobiales; family Phyllobacteriaceae; genus Phyllobacterium; species Phyllobacterium sp. T2-21. The sequence goes on from NZ_AP027912.1 coordinate 801,811, forward strand.
CGGCGCCGGAACTGTCGCAGGCTCAGCTGGAATATGCGGCATCCGACGTTCTCTACCTGCACCGGTTGAGCGCCATCCTGATCGAGCGCCTGAAGCGTGACGGACGGGCGGAAGAGGCGGCTGCCTGCTTCCAGTTCCTGCCGACGCGGTCCAAGCTCGATCTGATGGGCTGGGACGAACAGGATATTTTCGCCCACAGTTAAACGGAAAACGGCTCCTGCTATTCTGCAGAAGCAAGCGCGCCCCTGCCTTGCGGTGTGGGCGCGCGGTCGATATGCGCCCATTGCGGCCGTTTGAACAGGAACCGGCCATAGCCGGTCCATTGCACCAGCCCATAAAGGATCACTGGCCCCAGGACGCCGCTGACGACGGTCAGGAGCGAAATCGTGCCGATATCCGTGATGACGCCGGATTTGAGCAGGATGGTTCGCGCCACCGCCATGGGCAGGAAGAAGGCGAGGTAGACAACAATGGAATGGGCGCCGAGCCAACGCAAAGCACGCACAAGCCATTGTGCAGCGGGTGCCGAGCCCAGTCGCGCCAGCAATGCCGAGACCGAAACAATGGCCAATGCCCCGGCAAAACCGGCAAGCAGCGAGATGATGGGCACATTGCTCCAGCCGCCGAGCCCGCCGGATGTATAGGCCTCCAGCGGTATCCAGGCGGCAAAGGGTTGTGATGCCGGGTGAAACACCAGCCAGCCATTGGCGAGCGCCCATACGCCGAGGATGGCAAGGGCGGTGAGCGGCCGTTGCCGCAGCCATTGCGCCAGGTCGAAAATGACGGGTGCAAAGGCATAGCCGGCAAAGAAGAAGACATAGCGGCTGCAGAATTCGTCGAGGACCAGCCATCCCGTATGGATGGGGACGGTTTCAAGCGCGGCGGCAATGGCGAGGATGATCCAGACATTGACGGATCTGACGAGGCGCGTGACGACAAAGAACACCGGCAGCAGATAGATGAACCACAGGGTTCCGAAGGGCTGGACGAGGGCAAGGAGATAGGCGCCGACAGCGCCGCCGGGGCCGCTCTCGGCGATAATGCCCGGTGCCTTGAACAGGAACTGGATCGTCAGCCACAGCAGGTAGAAATAGGCGAAATGGATGATCTTGCGGTCGGCGTAGCGCAGCCATGGGCGGTCGATCACCAGTCCGAGAAACAGACCCGAGATCAGGAAGAAGTCCGGCATGCGGAACGGCTGGGCAAACGACACGACCGGATGCATCCAGCCGCGGGCGCCGGCATCGTCCTCGACGCCAAGCACCGAGTGCATCATGACGACAAAGATGATGCAGATGCCCTTGGCGATGTCGACCCAATCGACACGTGTTTTTTCGCCCGTGCTCATCGTTGCTTTGTTCCCCCGCGTTTTACTCTCTTTGATACGCGATATTTCAAAACGGGAAGTAAAATTCAGGTGATGTTCGCAGAAATGACTGCCGGATCACGTTTCCGAAGGGTTGATTGTCCCGGAAGTACCCGGTTGCTGCATCCGGATACAAAAATGCCGGGCAGAAGCCCGGCGAATTGTGAACGCAAATGCGTCCAGAGGGGAACACGCAACGAGCGAAAAATGGGAGGAGAACCGCTCGTTACGCACCACCAAAATATGCCTGCCGCGTTTAATTTTCAAGGGCGCAAGAATAATAATCTTTTCGCGCGCCAAGATTTGACAGAAAACGACAGCGGCGCTGCGGCGGCCTGAACGCGGTTTCAGTTGACGGCGGCAGCCGCCGGGGCGGGCGCGCCGGTCGCGTCGAGAGGCTCCTTGCACGTCCCGTGACCGCGCAGCTGGCAGCCGCCGAGGCGATACTGTGCTTCGGATTCGGGCGAGGGATTCAGTCTGGCAATGGCACCGCCACCGCAACCGCCGAGGATGATCGCAGCGCAGGCAAGGACCACAAATCGCATTTTCCACTCCATTCCTAATGAGCGGGAAGCTAACGGTCCGGCGCGGATTTCTCAAGCGCGAACCGAACCGTTCGCCTTCACGCGTGCTCAGTTTGATGCCATCGGCCAAATTTAACCGCACCTTAAATCGCCGCATTTACCCTGCAACGCGTCGCGAAGGATTTTGCGGCACCGATTGGGGCGGGTATTTCAGTCAATGGCACCACGTGACAAGGGCAGGCAGCGCATCGAGCCGGGGTTCAGTTCGGACCGCCGTTCCGATGACGACGACATGCGCGCCGACCCGGAGGACAGACCCGTGCGAAGCCAGAAGCGCCGGACCTCATCGCGCAAACCCGCCAAGTCCGGGCGCGGCCGCTCCAGCCGCCGGCAGGGTGGCGGTTTCCTGGGTCTCATCCGCCGCACCATCTACTGGTCGTTTGTCCTGTGCATCTGGGGCGGTATCGCCGTCGCGGGCACGGTGATCTATTTCGCCGCCAAGATGCCGCAGACCACCACCTGGACGATCCCCGACCGCCCGCCCAACGTCAAGATTGTTTCGGTCGAAGGCGACCTCATCGCCAATCGCGGCGCCACCGGCGGCGAGGCGATCGGCCTGCACCAGATGTCGCCCTACCTGCCGCAGGCGGTGGTGGCGATCGAAGACCGCCGCTTCTATTCGCACTTCGGTGTCGATCCCGTCGGCTTCGTCCGCGCCATGGCGACCAATGTGATCTCGGGGCGCCTGGTGCAGGGCGGTTCGACCATCACGCAGCAGCTGGCGAAGAACCTGTTTCTAACGCCGGACCGCACGCTGGAGCGCAAGGTCCAGGAAGTCCTGCTCGCCCTCTGGCTGGAGCACAAATATACCAAAGACCAGATTCTGGAGATGTATCTGAACCGGGTTTATCTCGGTTCGGGTTCCTACGGCGTGGCCGCGGCCTCGCGGCGCTACTTCAACAAATCGGCGCACGACGTCAATTTGTCGGAAGCGGCGGTCATTGCCGGCCTGCTCAAGGCGCCTTCGCGCCTGTCGCCGGCGCGCGATCCGAAAGCCGCCGTCGAGCGTTCCCAGCTGGTGCTGGCGGCCATGCGCGATCAGGGCATGATCGGTGACAAGGAACTGACCGTCGCCATGAAGCAGCCGGCGACCCGCGCGGCGGCCTATTGGAGCGGCTCCGAGCATTATGTCGCCGACCGGGTGATGGAGGAGTTGCCCGAGCTTATCGGTGATGTCCGTGCGGATGTGGTTGTCGACACCACCGTCGATCTCGGCCTGCAGAAGCTGGGAGAAGCCTCGATCCGCGATCTGATCCAGAAGAACGGCGACCGGCTCAATGTTTCGCAGGGCGCGCTGGTCTCCATCGATGGCACCGGAGCGGTGCGGGCACTGGTGGGCGGCTATGACTATGCCAACAGCCAGTTCGACCGCGCCAGCGAAGCCAAGCGCCAGCCCGGCTCCACCTTCAAGCCTTTCGTGTATCTCTCCGCATTGGAGCAGGGGCGCACGCCGGAATCGGTGCGCAACGATGCGCCCATCCGGATCGGCAACTGGACGCCCGGCAACTACAACGGCAAATATTTCGGCAAGGTGACCCTGGCGGAGGCGCTGGCCCGGTCGCTCAATTCGGTATCCGCCCAATTGGTCATGGAAGTCGGCCCCAGCACCGTTGTCGATACGGCGCATCGCCTGGGGATCGTTTCGAACCTCAACGCCAATGCCTCGCTGGCGCTTGGGACCTCGGAAGTCACGCTGCTCGAACTCACCGATTCCTTCGTGCCCTTTGCCAATGACGGCTACAAGGCGCCTGTCCATCTTGTCCGCCGCGTCACCACGCATGAAGGCAAGGTGCTGTATGAATTCAAGAATCCCAAGCAGGAGCGGGTGATCAGCGAGCGCAATGTCGGCATGATGAATGCCATGCTGCGCCAGACCGTCGAAAGCGGCACGGCGACGAAAGCCAAATTCGGCTGGCCCGCTGCGGGCAAGACCGGCACCAGCCAGAATTTCCGCGATGCCTGGTTCATCGGCTACACCTCGAACCTGACCACGGGCGTGTGGTTCGGCAATGATGACGGCAAGCCGACCAAGAAGGTCACAGGCGGCGCGTTGCCCGCGCTGGCCTGGAAGGAATTCATGGTCGCCGCGCACAAGGGCGTGCCCGTGGCTGAGCTTCCCGGCAATTACCGCGTCAATGAAACCGTCATCGACGGCAACGATGCCTTGCCCGGCGCGGATGTTCCGGCCGCCGAAGGTGTGCCATCAGCCCAGCTCAATCCGGGCGGGCCGGTCCCGCCGGTCGGGCTGGACGATCAAACCGGATCGACCCATCCGACGCCGCCGGCCGGCGTGGGCGGCAATGGCCAGAAGCCGCGCAAGACCACGCTCTTCGACCTGATCATGGGCAACTGACCGGCAAGCCGTCCGGTCCGTGCTTCCCCACGCTCCCATACAGCTTCTGAAAACCCCCTGACGCGGCGATTCCAAATGTCGCTTGACAAGTCGCGACTCTTGTCCTCGTATTATGAAAATCCATTATTAGATATTCTATTCCATAGTAATGGATTAAAACATAATATTCGCTTGACGGATAGGGGAACGAAAAATGTCTAAAGTATTTTACGCGACGGTCGCTGTGGCCGCGCTGCTCGCATTGCCGTTCAATCAGGCTTTCGCGCAGGACAACAAGAGCAAGCTCGATGAGGTGCTGGCCCGCGGCCATCTGGTTGTCGGCACCGGCAGCACCAATGCGCCATGGCACTTCAAGGGTGCTGACGACACGCTGCAGGGCTTCGATATCGACATGGGTCATATCATCGCCAAGGCGCTGTTCAGCGATCCCAGCAAGGTCGAGTTCGTCAACCAGTCTTCCGATGCCCGCATTCCCAACATCACCACGAACAAGGTGGATATCACCTGCCAGTTCATGACGGTCACCGGGGAGAGGGCACAGCAGATCGCCTTCACCATACCGTACTACCGGGAAGGTGTCGGGCTGATGCTGAAGGCCGACAGCAAATATGCCGACTACGCCGCGCTCAAGGCGGCGGGTTCTGCGGTGACAATCTCGGTGCTGCAGAATGTCTATGCCGAATCGATGGTGCATGCGGCCCTGCCGGAGGCCAAGGTCGACCAGTATGAATCGGTCGATCTGATCTATCAGGCGCTGGAATCCGGCCGTGCCGATGCGGTCGCCACGGATCAGTCGTCGCTTGCCTGGTACATGACCCAGAACAAGGGTCGCTACAAGGATGCCGGCTACGGCTGGAATCCGCAGACCTATGCCTGCGGTGTCAAGCGCGGCGATCAGGATTGGCTGAACTTCGTCAACACGGCGCTGCATGAGGCGATGACCGGTGTCGAGTTCGATACCTATGCGAAATCGTTCAAGACCTGGTTCGGCAAGGACCTGACGCCGCCGCAGATCGGCTTCCCCGTCGAATACAAGTAGTCAACCGGCGGCTCCAGGGTTGTCTGGAGCCGTTTCTCCTTGTCTTGCGATAACGGGGACATTGTTCATGGGCTATACGCTGAATTTTGCTGCCGTCTGGCGCAGCTTCGATGACCTGCTGTTGGGGCTGGCGCTCAGCCTTGCGCTTGCCTTCGGCTCCATCCTCATCGGCGCCGTCATCGGGCTGTGCACGGCTTTTGGTCTGATATCCAAAAACGGTCTGATAAAGCGTCCGGCCGGGGTCTACGTCTCCATCATCCGCAACACGCCGATCCTCGTGCTCGTGCTGTTCACCTATTTCGCGCTGCCCCAGTGGGGGTTGCGCCTGGGCAAGATCGAAAGCTTCGTCTTCACGCTCGCCCTCTATTCGGGTGCCTATCTGGCGGAGGTGTTCCGCGCCGGACTGCTGTCGATCCCCGCCGGCCTGCGCGAGGCCGGCCTCGCCATCGGCCTGACGGAAATGCAGATACGCACGTCGATCATCGCGCCGCTGATGTTTCGCAATATCCTGCCGTCGCTCGGCAGCACGATCATCTCGCTGTTCAAGGACACGTCGCTGGCCGCGGCCATCGCCGTGCCGGAACTGACGTTCGAAACGCGCAAGATCAATGTGGAAACCTTTCGCGTCATCGAGACATGGATGGTGGCAAGCTGCCTCTACGTCTTTACCTGTTCGATCCTGGCTGCGCTGATGCGCATCGTCGAACGCCGTCTGGCCTTGCCGAGGTGATGTGATGGATATTGTTCATTTCGCGGATGTTCTCTGGCTGGCGCGCTGGCCGATCCTCAAGGGTATCGGCGTCACCCTGTCGATTTCGCTGCTGGCGATCTGCTGCGGCACGCTGCTCGGGGTTGGTGTTGGTCTGGCGCTGACCTATGCCAGGGCACCGCTGCGCTGGATCGTGCGCGGCTATACCGATTTCATCCGCGGCACACCAGTCCTCGTGCTGGTTCTCGCCAGTTATTACGTGCTCGGCACCATCGGCCTTGACCTCGGGCCGTTCCAGGCGGGCATTCTCGCGCTCGCCGTCTTCTGCAGTTCGCATGTGGGGGAAATCGTCCGGGGGGCGCTGCAATCCATACCAAAGGGGCAGACGGAAGCTGCCAAGGCTATTGGCCTGACCTTTCCGCAGACCTTCGCCTATGTGCTCGGTCCGCAGGCGCTGCGCCAGGTGCTGCCGGCCTGGGTCAACACCTCAGCCGAAATGGTCAAGGCTTCTACCCTTTTGTCGATTATCGGCGTGGCCGAGCTGCTGCTGCGCACGCAAGAACTGATTTCCAGAACCTTCATGAGCCTCGAATTCTATTTCTTCGCCGGCTTCCTGTATTTCGTCATCAACTATGCCATCGAACGTTTCGGCCGCTACGTCGAACGCAAGATGGCGGTTCCATCCTAAGGGGATTCCGGGATGCCAGACAATCTTCTTGAAATCCGCAACCTGCACAAGAGCTATGGCGAGGTGGAAGTCCTCAAAGGCGTCGATTGCAGCATGAAGCAGGGCGATGTCGTCAGCATCATCGGGTCGAGCGGCTCCGGCAAGACCACCATGCTGCGCTGCATCAACATGCTGGAAGAATTCCAGGGCGGGTCGATCAGCATAGACGGTCAGGAGATCGGTTATGAGATGGTCGGCGGCCAGCGCCGGCGCAAGAAGGAGAAGGAAATCGCCCGCCAGCGCGCCCTGACCGGCATGGCTTTCCAGCAGTTCAACCTGTTCCCGCATATGAGTGCCGTTCACAATGTCATGCTTGGCCTGGTCAAGGTGAAGAAGCTGGACAGGGACGAGGCGCGCACCATTGCGCTGAAATGGCTGGATCGTGTCGGCCTGCTCGCCCGTGCCGATCATTTTCCCGGGCAATTGTCCGGTGGCCAGCAGCAGCGTGTCGCCATCGCCCGCGCCATTGCCATGAATCCCCGGTTGATGCTGTTCGACGAAGTCACCTCGGCGCTCGATCCGGAACTGGTGAACGAGGTGCTGCAGGTGATCAAGACACTGGCGCAGGACGGCATGAGCATGCTGCTCGTCACCCACGAGATGCGCTTTGCCTACGAGGTCTCCAACCGGGTGATCTTCATGAACCAGGGGCTTATCGGCGAGGAAGGCAACCCGCGCGACATGTTCCACAAGCCGCAGAGCGAGCGCCTGGCCGAGTTTCTGAAGACGTCGAGTTTTTCCTGAATTTCGCGATGTTTGTTCGCAGGCACACGTCAAAATACCGGCGCGCACAGTTCCCTTTGGGCGGCGCTTGCTCTATGGCACTAGTGGTCCGATTCTGACATTTGCACCCCGTTGATACAGGCCATTCAGGCAAATGTCAGAATCAAAGGACCACTAGCAACTATAAGATTCTAGTGGAACTTTGAATTTGACATTCGCATGCTGCGCGTCATGTCAAATGGGATGCGAATGTCAAATTCGTTCCACTTGCAAACGGAGTTTTCCCATGAGCAGCGATGAAGCACGCAAAGTCCTCGTCTTGACTGGCGCAAGCCGTGGCATCGGCCACGCCACGGTCAAGCGGTTTTCCCGCGCCGGCTGGCGCGTCATCACCTGCTCGCGGCAGGATTTTTCCGATGATTGTCCCTGGCCTGCCGGTCCCGACGATCATATCAAGGTGGATCTCGCCGATCCCGCCGATGTGGATCACGCCGTCCTGGAAATTCGCCAGAGGCTGGAGATCGAAGGCGGCAAGCTGCATGCCCTGATCAACAATGCCGGTATCTCGCCCAAGAATCCGGGCGGTGACCGGCTGGATTCGATCGAGACCCCCATGCACACCTGGTCGACCGTGTTTCAGGTGAATTTCTTCGCACCCATCATGCTGGCGCGCGGCCTGTTCAAGGAATTGGAAGCGGGCAAGGGATCGATTGTCAACGTCACCTCCATCGCCGGAAGCCGTGTGCATCCCTTTGCCGGAACGGCCTATGCGACATCGAAGGCTGCACTGGCATCCCTGACGCGGGAAATGGCCTCGGATTTCGGCCCGCACGGCATACGCGTCAACGCGATCGCGCCGGGCGAGATCGATACGGCGATCCTGTCGCCGGGTACCGACAAGCTGGTGGAACAGCTGCCGCTGCGCCGTCTCGGCAAGACCGCTGAGGTTGCCGAGACGATCTATTTCCTGTGCTCCGAGGCATCGTCCTATGTGACCGGCTCGGAAATCCACATCAATGGCGGCCAGCACGTCTGATGCTTGAAGGGGGGATGGCTGTGAACACCCCCCTCTGTCCTGCCGGACATCTCCCCCACAAGGGGGGAGATCACATCGACATCGACATTTTTACTTGCTTTGCGAGGTCTCAGAACTGGTCGAAGCCGTAATGCAGGCTGATCTCCCCCCTTGTGGGGGAGATGGGCGGTAGCCCAGAGGGGGGTAAAATCTCTCCCTCAAACGTAGCGGTTGACTACGTTCTCCAGATATTCCTGGCGACCGGAGCGCGGCTGCGGCTGGATCTTCTTGTCCTCGACGTGCTTGGCGATATCCTCAAGCGACAGCTTGCCCGACAGCATGGCCTGCGCATCAGGCTTGGCCCAGCCCGCATAGCGCTCCTCGACAAAACCGGTGAGGGCCTTGTCCTCGACCATCTTCGCCGCTGCCTTGAGGCCGCGGGCGCAGGTATCCATGCCGCCGATATGCGCGATCAGCAGGTCCTGCGGATCGAGCGACTGGCGGCGTAGTTTGGAGTCGAAATTGGTGCCGCCCGTGGTGAAACCGCCGGCTTTGAGGATTTCATAATAGGCCAGCGCCACCTCGGGCACGTTGTTGGGAAACTGATCCGTATCCCAGCCGGACTGGTAATCATTGCGGTTCATGTCGATGGAACCGAAAATCCCGAGTGCCGCAGCGGTTGCCAGTTCATGTTCGAAGGAGTGGCCGGCAAGGATGGCGTGGCCCTGTTCGAGATTGACCTTGACCTCGTTCTCCAGGCCAAAGCGCTTGAGGAAGCCATAGACTGTCGCCGCATCGTAGTCGTACTGGTGCTTGGTCGGCTCCTGCGGCTTCGGCTCGATGAGGATCGCGCCCTTGAAGCCGATCTTGTGCTTGTAGTCGACGACGAGGCTGAGGAACCGGCCCATCTGGTCGAGTTCGCGCTTCATGTCGGTGTTGAGCAGGGTCTCGTAGCCTTCGCGGCCGCCCCAGAGCACGTAGTTCTCGCCCTTCAGTTTCTGCGTGACATCGATACAGGTTTTCACCGTCGCGGCCGCATAGGCGAAGACATCGGGATCGGGGTTGGTGGCTGCACCGGCCATGTAGCGCCGGTTGGAGAAAAGATTGGCGGTGCCCCAGAGCAGCTTGGTGCCGGTCTTTTCCATCTTGCCCGCGAAGTAATCTGCAATCTCGTAGAGGCGCTTGTTGCTTTCGGCGAGAGTCTCGCCTTCCGGACGGACGTCGGCGTCGTGGAAGCAGAAATACGGTGCGCCCAGCAGCGAGAACATCTCGAAAGCCACGTCAGCTTTCAGCTTCGCGCCCTGCATCGTGTCATTGAACCACGGGCGTTCGAAGGTCTGGCCGCCGAAGGGATCGCCGCCCGGCCAAGTGAAGGAATGCCAGTAGGCGACCGCAAAGCGCAGGTGGTCTTCCATGCGCTTGCCATTGATCAGCTCTTCGGGATTGTAAAAACGATAGGCAAGCGGATTGGTGCTGTCCGGCCCCTCATATCTGACTGGTTTGATGTCACCAAAAAATCCGCTGCTCATGATTGAACTCCCTTTAATGCTGGATAGAGGTTGTGGTAGCGCCGGTAGGCGATGTCGAAATCGGCGGTGAGCCCCTTGTCGGGCTCGATGGTCTTTTCCGTTGCGGGCTGCGTGCAGATGGCACGGGGATCGGCCTTTTCCGCTGCGATGAGGCCAAGCCTTGCGGCACCGAAGGCTGCGCCGAAATCCCCGTCGGCAGGCACATCGACAGGGATGTCGAGCGCCGTGGCAATGGTTTTCAGCCAGTAAACGGACCGCGAGCCGCCGCCGACGGCGGTCACCCGGTCAAGCCTGGTGCCCGCACTGGCAAGCGCATGCAGGCAATCGCGGAAGGCAAAGGCGACGCCCTCAAGCACTGCTTGTGTCAGGCTCGCCCGGTCGCTGGCATGTTCCAGTCCCTGGAACGAGCCGCGGATGGCGGAATCATTGAGCGGCGTGCGTTCGCCGGAGAGATAAGGCAGGAAGGTGACGCCGGAAGGCGCCCGCAATGTATCGCCCAGCTCATCCGTCAATTCAGCCGGCTTGCGCGCGGTGATGCCGGCATACCAGTTGAGCGCATCGGTGGCGGAGAGGATCACGCCCATCTGGTGCCACGTGTCGGGGAGGGCATGGCAGAAGGTGTGAACGGCACTGGCCGGGTTGGGCAGATAGGCATTGTTGGCGGCAAACAGCACGCCGGATGTGCCGAGCGAGACGAAGGCATGGCCTTCCGCCACGGTGCCCATGCCGCAGGCGGAAGCGGCATTGTCCCCGGCGCCGCCGGCGACAACCACCCCGCTGCCCATGCCCCAACGCGTGGCCAGATCGGTCTTGAGCGTGCCGGAAACCTCGGTTCCCTCGACGAGGGATGGCATGTGGCTCCTGTCGAGTCCGGATGCGCCGAGCAGCTCGTCCGACCAGGCGCGTTTGCCGACATCGAGCCAGGATGTTCCCGCCGCATCGGACATTTCGGAGACGTGTTCGCCGGTCAGCCAGAGCCGCAGATAATCCTTCGGCAGCAGCACCCGCCGCAATCTGGCGAAAATCTCCGGCTCGTTGTTCTTCACCCACATCACTTTCGGCGCAGTAAAGCCGGGAAAAACAATGTTGCCGCTGAGCGCGCGAAAGATCGGGTTGCCGTCGAGTTCGGCCGCTTCCGCATGGCTGCGCGTGTCGTTCCACAGCATGCAGGGCCGGAGCACGCTGTCGTTGCCGTCAAGCAGCGTTGCGCCGTGCATCTGGCCGGACAGGCCGATGCCTCTCACAGCAGCCAGTTCTTTGGGGTGACTGGCCTTCAGCGCGGCAATGGCATCTTCGGTCGCGCGTATCCAGTGCGCGGGGTCCTGCTCGGACCAACCGGAATGCGGCCGCGAAACATCCAGTGTTCCTGTGCCGGAGCCAATGACGGATTGCTTGTCGTCAATCAACAGCGCCTTGACGCCGGATGTGCCTAAATCGAGACCGAGATACATGGAGGATCCTTTGAAATGTGGAGGCTAGATCGCCCGCCGCAGCGGTGCTTCACGCAGATCGCCGGGGGCGAAAAGCTGGGTATCGAGATGCAGCAGGGACGTCATCATGCAACCCTGCAGGATGAGCGGATGCTCGTCGGGATAGCAGCGGATGGTCAGGTCAGGCTTGCCGCCCCAGCCGGTCGTGCCGGATACGATTTCCCGCAGGTCCGCCTCGATGAGGTCGAAGACACCGGCGCCGGGCCCGACAAGCGCGATGGGCACGGGATCGATCAGCGAGAAAAGACTGCGCAGGCCGGAGCCGATGGCCTGTCCCGCCTTGCGGAATGCCGCTCGCTCCGCACCGTCGCGGCTGCGGGCACGGTCGGCCACGGCATTGAAGGAAGCGGCATCGACATCCTGGGCCGGCTGGGCCTGTTCGTCCTCGCCCGCTGTCCGGCGCAGGATGGCATAATCACTGGCATAGGCCTCGATGCAGCCGTGGCGGCCGCAGCGGCAGAGCGCGCCATTGGGGACATGCAGCATATGGCCGAATTCGGCACCCGAAGACTGGACGCCGAGAAACGGCTTGCCCTTGAGATAAAGGCCCATGCCGATGCCGTGCGACAGGAGGATGGCGGCAAAGTCTTCGGCGTAATGTTCCGGATCGGTCCAGCGCAGCGCCTCGGCAATCATGCTGCAATCATTGGCAACGGCAACGCTGACGCCGTAGCGCGCGGAAAGGATTTCGCCGAAGGCCACATTGATGTCGGGCGTGATCGGCGACCAGAGCATGGTCGCGCTGGCGGCATCGGTGACACCCTGCACGCCCATGGAGATATGCATGAGCCTGCCCGCGCTGCCCGGCATGGCGGCGAGCAGGCCGTCAAGCATTTCGCAGATCGCCCGGGTCAGGTCGCCGGCGCTCGCATCGAGCGTCGGGATACGGCGGATTTCCTGCGCGATCACCTGTCCCTTGTAGTCGAACAGCACGGTGTGGGCGAGGTTGAGCGCCAGTTCAACCGTGGCGATTGTCGCGATTTCCGGGTTGAGCGTCAGCGCCACCTGCGGACGGCCGCGGCGGTTGGCCGTGACATCGCCGTCGCGGCTTTCATTGACAATGCCTTCGGCGATGAGGGCCGTGGTGATGGCTGAAACCGTCGATGCGCTGAGGCCGGTCTGGGCCACGATATCGGTGCGCGAGAGGAGATCATGGCCGCGCAATGCGGCCAGGACGAGCCTGCGATTCTGACGCCGGACATCGTCCGGCCGGGCTATCTCATCTACCAACGAACGATCTCCTCCCGAAATCTTTTTTTGATGCGATGCAAAAATATTGTTGCAACGCAATAACTTAGCAGATCAGATTCTATGTTGACATGGAAATGAAATTAAGTCACTATTTTTTTCGAGCCTCGAAATAAAGAGGTTTGGGTGACTGGCCGGAGGTGAAAGGCCTGACATCCGACGGGATCAACGTGCCATGTGCACTGGGAGGATTATCATGAAAAAATACGCAACCGCTCTGGCGGGTGTTGCTCTTGCCGTTTCTTTGGCTGGCCCTGCGCTGGCGAAAGACAAGATCATTGGCGTGTCCTGGTCCAACTTTCAGGAAGAGCGCTGGAAGACAGATGAAGCTGCCATCAAGAAAGCGCTTGAAGCCAATGGCGACAAGTATATTTCGGCCGATGCCCAGTCTTCCGCTTCCAAGCAGCTCACCGACGTTGAAAGCCTGATCGCCCAGGGCGCCAATGCCCTGATCATCCTTGCACAGGATTCGAGCGCCATCGGACCAGCTGTTGAAAAGGCGGTCGCTGAAGGTATTCCGGTCGTCGGCTATGATCGCCTGATCGAAAACAAGGATGCGTTCTACATCACCTTCGACAACAAGGAAGTTGGCCGCATGCAGGCACGCGGTGTCCTGGCTGTGAAGCCGGAAGGCAATTACGCCTTCATCAAGGGCAGCTCGGCCGATCCGAACGCCGATTTCCTCTTCTCCGGCGCGCAGGAAGTTTTGAAGGACGCCATCGCGTCCGGCAAGATCAAGAATGTCGGCGAAGCCTATACGGACGGCTGGCTGCCGGCCAATGCGCAGAAGAACATGGAACAGTTCCTGACCAAGAACGACAACAAGATCGACGCTGTCGTTGCGGCCAATGACGGCACTGCCGGCGGCGCCATCGCTGCCCTGCAGGCCCAGGGGCTTGCCGGTACGGTGCCCGTGTCCGGTCAGGATGCGGATTTCGCCGCCCTGAACCGCATTGCGCTCGGCACCCAGACCGTTTCGGTCTGGAAAGACTCGCGTGAGCTGGGCAAGGAAGCAGCCGGTATTGCTGCGGCACTCGCCGACGGCAAGAAGATGGGCGACATTCCGCATGTGCAGAAGTTTGCCGGCGGTGCGAACAAGGTTGAAGTCAATGCCGTGTTCCTGACGCCCGTTCCGATCACCAAGGACAACCTCAACGTCATTATCGACGCGGGTTGGGTGAAGAAGGACGTTGTCTGCCAGGGCGTCAAGGCCGGTTCGGTCGCAGCCTGCAAGTAAGTCCTGAATAATCTGCTAATATTGAGCGCCGCTGGTCCACTGGATCGGCGGCGTTTTAAAAAGAACCTGAAACTGGGGAGAGACAAATGAGTGATCCGGCAGTCAGTATTGACCGGGCCCGCGCCTCCGAACTTGGCCTTACCGCCCGCTTCTTCAAAGCCACCGAGCTTGATACCCGGCTTCTGGGTATGATCGGTGCGCTGGTTGTCATCTGGATTGCTTTCCAGGTTCTCTCCGGCGGCCAGTTCCTCACACCGCGCAACCTGTGGAATCTTTCCGTGCAGACGTCATCCGTTGCCGTGATGGCGACCGGTATGGTGCTGATCATCGTGACGCGCAACATCGACCTGTCGGTCGGTTCGCTGCTGGGTTTCATCGGCATGATCATGGGCGTCATGCAGACGGAAATGCTGCCGAAACTCATCGGCTTCGAACACCCCGCCACCTGGATCATCACGCTTGGCATTGGCATTGTCGCCGGTGCCGTCATCGGCGGCTTTCAGGGCTTCATCATCGCCTTCCTCGGGGTTCCTGCTTTCATCGTGACGCTCGGCGGCCTGCTCGTCTGGCGCGGTGCAGCCTGGTGGGTCACGTCGGGCCGTACGGTCGCACCGATGGACTCGACCTTCCGCCTGATGGGCGGCGGTCCGGAAGGCTCCATCGGCTCCATGTGGAGCTGGATTCTCGGCATCGCCGCCTGCGTCGCCATCGTGATCATGGTGGCCAACAGCCGCCGCCAGCGTCAGCGTTTCAATTTCCCGCGCCGTCCCGTCTGGGCCGAAGTGTTCATGGCCGCCATCAGTTGCGTCTTGGTGCTCGGGGCCGTCTCGATTGCCAATGCCTATTACTGGCCCATCGGCATCGTGCGCAAATATGCCGATGCCAACAACATCACCATTCCCGACGGCGGCCTGTTCATCTCGCATGGTATTGCCATACCGGTGCTGATTGCCGTGGCAACCGGGATCATCATGACCTTCGTGACCACGCGCACGCGCTTCGGCCGCTATGTCTTCGCCATGGGCGGCAATCCCGAAGCTGCCGATCTCGCCGGTATCAACACGCGCTGGGTCACCATGAAGATCTTCATCATCATGGGCATTCTCTGCGCCATCGCCGGTGCGATCTCCACCGCCCGCCTCAACGCGGCAACCAATGCCCAGGGCACGCTGGACGAGCTTCTGACCATTGCCGCCGCCGTGATTGGCGGAACGTCGCTGGCCGGCGGCGTCGGCACCATCGCCGGTGCGATGATCGGCGCGCTGCTCATGCAGTCGCTGAGCTCGGGCATGGTGCTTCTCGGCCTCGATACGCCGCTGCAGAACATTGTTGTCGGTATCGTCCTGGTGATCGCCGTCTGGCTCGACACCATCTATCGTCGCCGTACCGCGTGAGGGAGGAAAGATCATGAACAGTGCACAGACACCTCTCATCGACATGGACAATATCTCGATCGCATTCGGCGGTATCCGCGCGGTCGACGGTGCGTCCGTCAATCTCTATCCGGGCGAAGTGGTGGCCCTGCTCGGCCATAACGGCGCCGGCAAATCGACGCTGATCAAGATCCTGTCCGGTGCCTACAAGCGCGACAGCGGTACGATCAAGGTCAATGGCGAGGAAGCCTCGATCGGCAATCCGCGCGATGCCAAGGCCTACGGCATCGAGACGATCTACCAGACGCTGGCCCTGGCCGACAATGTCGACACGGCGGCCAATCTCTATCTCGGGCGTGAACTGATGACGCCGTGGGGCACGCTCGATGACGTCGCCATGGAGCACAGCGCGCGCGAGGTGATGGGGCGGCTCAATCCGCGCTTCCAGCGCTTCAAGGATCCGGTCAAGGCCCTGTCCGGCGGGCAGCGGCAGTCCGTCGCCATTGCCCGGGCGATCCTGTTCAATGCGCGCATCCTGATCATGGACGAGCCGACAGCCGCGCTCGGACCACAGGAAACCGCGCAGGTGGGCGAGCTGATCATGCAGCTGAAGAGCGAAGGTATCGGCATCTTCCTGATCAGCCATGACATCCACGATGTCTTTCATCTCGCGGACCGGGTGGCCGTCATGAAAAACGGCCAGGTGGTCGGCACCGCCAAGGTGGGGGATGTCACCGAGGACGAGGTGCTCGGCATGATCATCCTCGGCAAATGCCCGCCCGGCGCCATACCCGGACCCGGCGCCGTGAACTGACAGTTTGTTTGCAAGCGCTTTCGCAACAGCCCCGCCTTGCGGGGCTGTTCGCATTTGGGCGGTTCGACAAATCATTATCTTCATTGAATGCAATGCAATCATTGCTTAATATGTACTCATTGATGAATGGAGATGCCGATGGCCAGCATGACGATCCGGAATCTGGATGAACAGTTGAAGACGCGGCTGCGTGTTCGGGCCGCACAGCACGGAAAGTCCATGGAGGACGAGGCACGCGATATTCTGCGGGCGGCCTTGTCGAAGGAATCAGTTGCGCCAGCCAATCTTGCCGAAGCCATTCACAGCCGCTTCAAGGCATTGGGCGGGGTTGACCTGCCGATGGCACCACGCGAAGCGCCGCGCAACCCTGTGGATTTCAACGAATGATCGTCCTCGATACAAACGTCATTTCGGAAATGATGAAACACGAGCCCGACCCGCGCGTGGCGCAGTGGCTTGCGGAGCAGCCGGTGGTCTCACTGTTCACGACCACGATCACCCAGGCGGAAATTTTGTACGGCCTGTCGCTGCTTTCGGAGGGAAAACGCAAATCCGCGTTGACAGATATGGCCCGGCTGATGTTCAGCGAAGATTTCGCCGGTCGCATCCTGCCATTCGATGGTTCGGCCGCTGCGGCCTACCCTGATATTTTTTCGGAGAGGCGCCGATCCGGCAAGTCGATCAGCCAGTTCGACGCACAGATCGCCGCCATCGTGCACTCCCGGGGAGCGAGGCTGGCGACGCGCAATGTCAAGGATTTTGCCGATTGCGGACTGGAGATTGTCGATCCCTGGCAATGAACGCCGTTGGATGAGGCGTCTCTCGAGATAATAAAAAGGCCGCTTGCGCGGCCTTTGTTCCGGTCAATCTGGAAGTGGTTCAGATCGCTTCGACCTGCTGAACTTCCGGCACGAAATGCTTCAGGAGGTTCTGGATGCCATGCTTCAACGTTGCTGTAGAAGACGGGCAGCCGGAGCAGGCGCCCTTCATGTGCAGGTAAACCGTGCCGTTCTCGAAACCGCGGAAAGTGATATCGCCGCCATCCTGCGCCACGGCAGGGCGCACACGGGTCTCCAGCAGTTCCTTGATCGTGTCGACGATCTCGGTGTCGGCCGTATCGAAAAACTCGCCGTCGCCTTCCAGCTGCGCTGTGGCTGCGACCGATGTGGCGCTCGCCATGACAGGAGCACCGGACATGAAGTGTTCCATGATCGCGCCGAGGATGGCCGGCTTCAGGTGCTGCCATTCCGGGCCTTCGGCCTTGGTGACGGTGACGAAATCATAGCCGAAGAACACACCGGTCACGCCGGGAACGGCAAAAATCTTGGCGGCGAGCAGCGAGGCTTCCGAAGCGGTTGCCGCATCGCGGAAATCCGCCGTGCCTTCCTCAAGCACAACCTTGCCAGGCAGGAATTTCAAGGTCGCCGGGTTGGGCGTTGCTTCGGTCTGGATGAACATGGCGGATATCTCGCGTGTCTAGTTTAGAACAGTTCAAAGGCATATAGGCCTTTCGGCCAGTCTCTTCAAGGCAAGAGTGTATCACGGTTTCAAGATGCAATCATGTGATTGCGTCAATATCCTCGTTCGAGAGATTATAGGGTACGACGGTGACGGGAATCGAGAAGGATTCGCGCCCGGCCAAAGTCTGGACCAGCGGGCCTGGTCCCTCCTTGCCGGAACCTGCCGCCAGAACCAGAATGGCGATATCCTGGTCTTCCTCGATGAGCTTCTGGATCTGTTCGGCGGTAATGCCTTCGCGCACCACAAGCTCGGATTCGATATTGATGGTTTCCCGCACCGAAGCGGCAAACTTGCTCAGCGTCGAATGTGCCCGTTCCTCGGCTTCCGCCCGCATGATCTGTTCGACCCCCAGAAACTGCTGGAAGTCGGCGGAGTCGATGACAAACAGCAGGACCAGCACGCCGTTCGTGGTCTTGGCGCGGCGCGAGGCATAGGCAACCGCCCGCTCGCATTCCGGCGTTTCGTCGATCACCGCCAGGAACTTGCGGCGGTGCCCTGCTTCACGGCTGAGACGTCTTGATACCATCTGTTCAACCTGCCCTGCCTGTTGAGACTAATCCTGAAGGAATCCGACAATATCACGCACATTGCGCATCGTCTTCTCCGCCAATATAGCTGCACGCTCGCCGCCATTTTTCAGTACGGAATCGATATAGGCGGTATCGGCGGAAAGGCGGCGCATCTCGCTGGCAATCGGCGCAAGCTTTGCCACCGCCAGATCAGCCAGCGCCGGCTTGAACACGGAGAACTGCTGGCCGCCGAAATCGCGGATGACGCCTGCCTTGTCCGTATCGGTCAGGGCGGCATAGATGCCGACGAGATTGTCGGCTTCCGGGCGATCGTTCAGGCCCTCGATATCCGATGGCAAAGGCTCGGAATCCGTCTTCGCCTTGCGGATCTTCTTCGAAATCGTGTCCTCGTCATCGGTCAGGTTGATGCGCGACAGGTCTGATGGATCGGATTTCGACATCTTCTTCGTGCCGTCGCGCAGGCTCATCACCCGCGCAGCCGGACCGCCGATGACCGGTTCGGTCAGCGGGAAAAAGCTCTGGATCGTTTCATCGCCGGACTGGGTCTCGATGCCGAGGCCGAGTTCCGCAATGCGATCGGAGAAGTCCGTGTTGAATTTCTGGGCGATGTCGCGTGTCAGCTCCAGATGCTGCTTCTGGTCTTCGCCGACGGGCACATGGGTGGCGCGGTAGACAAGGATATCGGCCGCCATCAGGTTGGGGTAGGCGAAGAGGCCGACCGAGGCGTTCTCGCGGTCCTTGCCTGCCTTGTCCTTGAACTGGGTCATGCGGTTCAGCCAGCCCATGCGCGCGATGCAATTGAACACCCAGGCAAGCTCTGCATGCTGGCGCACGCGGCTCTGGTTGAAGACAATATGCTTCTCGGCATCAATGCCGGCGGCGAGGAACGCGGCGGTTACTTCGCGCGTGTTGCGCTGCAGCTCGGCCGGACCGCCCCAGACGGAAACCGCCTGCGTGATGGCGTGCTGGTCGACCACGCAGTAGATGCAATTGTTGTTTTCCTGCAAGGCAACCCAACGCCGCACCGCTCCCAGATAGTTGCCGAGATGCAGATTACCGGTTGGCTGGACACCGGAAAAGACGAGCGGCTCAAACGTGCTCATGAACAGTCCTTGATCGTTCGGGGACCGGGCCGTTCCGGCCCGGTGGCAATGGAGAGGAGGTTTTGGCAGAGCAGGGCGCTCTATTCAAGCCCTATCGGGACCGCACGAGCTATTTGAGCTGCAGAAGATCCCACGTGTTGCCGTAAAGGTCTTCAAACACCGCAACGCTGCCATAGGCTTCATGGCGCGGTTCCTCGAGAAAATGCACGCCGCTTTTCACCATCGCCGCGTGGTCTGTGGTGAAGTCATCCGTATGGAGAAACAGCGCGACCCGCCCGCCCGTCTGATTGCCGATGCTGGCGGTTTGCGCATCGTCATCGGCCTGTGCCAGCAGGATTTTTGCTCCATCCTTTTCAGGTGCGACAACAACCCAGCGCTTCGTCGGCGACAGGGCGGTATCGCCGACCAGCGAAAAGCCGAGCACCCCGGTGTACCAGGCAATCGCCTCGTCATAATCGCGGACGACCAGGGTGACCATACCGATATGCCGGCTCATGCCGCAGGGCCCTCCGGCGGCACAACCGGTGCTTTGGCGCCGCGTTTCACATTGCGGCGGATCATGCTGAAACTGGCGCCGCCGGTTGCGAAGGCCAGGATGAAATAGACAACCATCGACAGCATGATCAGGCCGAAGACCACGGGCGCCTGGATATGCACCGGCGTATGGGAGGCAAGATAGGGCTTGGCCCAATGGATGGCGTAATACAGGGCAACAGCCATGGCCGCCGCCGAAAAGATCAGGCGTGGAATGCGGGTAAGCAGCGGAATGTCGCGGCCCCAATGCCCGCGCCACACCAGCGTTGCGAAGAGGAGAATGGCATTGACCCACCCGGCCGTCACTTCGGCCGTAGCAATGCCGGTTTCGGCCATCAGCGGAAACAGCGTCAGCGCCATGCTGACATTGATAACAACGGAAACCGCTGCATAGATCATCGGTGTCTTGGTGTCTTCGCGGGCGAAGAAGCCGGGAATGAAAGCCTTGATCAGCACGAAGGCGGGCAGGCCAAGGCCGTAGACCGCGAGAATATTGGACACGCGCCGCGTCGATTCGGCGGTGAATTCACCGCGCTCGAGCAGCAGGCGGATGATCGGCTCGGACATGACAAGCAGCGCCGCCGCTGCCGGCAGCGTCAGAAACAGGATGAACTCCACCGACCGGTTCTGCAGACTGCCGGCTTCCCTGTGGTTGCCGGAGCGCAATGCACGGGCAAGCTCGGGCAGCAGCACCGTTGCAACGGCAATACCCACCACGCCGAGGGGCAGCTGATAGACGCGGTCGGCATTGGCGAGCGACGTCACCGCGCCCTCCTTGCCGGAAGCGATGTTCGTGTTCACCAGAAGGTTGATCTGGGTGATGCCGCCGGTGATGGCGGCGGGCAGGGCCAGCACCAAGAGGCGCCGCACATTCGGCGTGAAGTGCGGCAGCCGGAAGCCGATGGAAATGCCGGCATTGCGCACGGCAAACCAGACGATGGCCAGTTGCACCAGTCCCGCCGCCATGACGCCCCAGGAGAGGCCATAGCCGATCGTGATGCCGTCATGGCCCTTGTACCAGGCATAGGCGAGCACGCCGATCAGGATCACGTTGAGGAAAACCGGAGCGACGGCAGCGGCAAAATAGCGGTGCAGCGAGTTCAGCATGCCGCTCATCATCGCCGCCAGCGACATGCAGGCCAGATAGGGAAACATGATGATCGCCATCGACACCGTATTGCCGA
Source organism: Phyllobacterium sp. T2-21 (assembly GCF_055378485.1). Lineage (NCBI taxonomy): Bacteria > Pseudomonadati > Pseudomonadota > Alphaproteobacteria > Hyphomicrobiales > Phyllobacteriaceae > Phyllobacterium > Phyllobacterium sp. T2-21. Next base: position 822,890 of record NZ_AP027912.1, read on the forward strand.
ACTTGGTCGGATCGTCGAGGAAGCCAGGCGCGATCACCGTGCGCACGATCAGCGGCATCGACAGTTCCATCAGAATGGTTAGCGCCATCAGCACGGTGAACAGGACGCCGAACACCTCCTCGGAGAAGCGCTTTGCCCCATCCATGCCGTTCGCCTCGATCTCCTTGGCAAACAGCGGGACGAAGGCCGCGTTGAACGCGCCCTCGGCAAACAGGCGGCGGAAGGTGTTGGGGAAACGGAAGGCGGCATTGAAGGCATCGGCGACGGGGCCGGTGCCAAGCGCCGCTGCCATCAGCATTTCACGCGTCAGCCCGAAGACACGGCTCATCAGGGTGCCGGAGGCCACCGTCGCGAATTTTTTGACCAGACTCATATCTGTTCCAGATTCCGAATAAACATGGGTGCTGAACCTATTCTGCAGACATCAGGATGTTGTGCCGCTGCGGCTGGGCCGTGGTGATATCGCCTTCGCCGAACAGGGCGAGCAGCTTCTTGCGGATGCGGTTCTGCCGCGCCCCGTTGGTGACCTGGTGGCCGACAAGATCGGTGACGTAGAACACGTCGATGACCTTTTCGCCGAACGTCGTCACATGCGCCGAGGCGATGTCGAGCGACAGGTCGGAAATGACGCCGGTGATCTCGGAGAGCAGGCCCGGACGGTCCAGCCCCTCGACCTCGATGACGGTGAACTTGTTCGACAGCGTGTTGTTGATTTCGACGCGCGGCGTGATGCGGAACGCCTTGACCGCGCGTTTCGGCTTGGTGCGCGATGCCAGCATCTCCGGCAGGTAGGATTTGCCGGACAGCACATCCTCGATCAGGCGGCCAACCCGCATGGCGCGGCGGCGCTCGTCGTCATCGGTCGGGAATTCGCGGCTGATCAGGATCGTATCGAGCGCGCGGCCGTCGCTCGTGGTGAAGATCTGCGCGTCGACGATATTGGCGCCGGCGGCAGCGCAGGCGCCGGCGATGATCGACAGAAGGCGCGGATGATCGGGCGAGAGCACCGTGATTTCGGTGACGCCCTCGAAGTCATGGGTTTTGACCATGGTCGCCAGGGTTTTTTCCGAACTGTCGGATTCGCGCACGAAATTGGCATGGCGGATCTGGTCGTCGAGGCTGACCGTCAGCAGGTAGTTCTGATAGTGCAGGGCAAGATAGGACTGGCGCTCGAGCTGCGGCAAGGATGACAGGGCATGTTCGAGCTGGGCGCGGGCGTGGTCGGTGCGTTCCTTGCGCGACACTTCCGAGAAACCGCCGGTCAGCATCAGTTCGGTTTCGTAGAACAGGGTGCGCAGCAACTGGCCCTTCCAGCCGTTCCACACGCCCGGCCCGACCGCCTTGATATCGCACACGGTGAGGATCAGCAGCAGTTTCATCCGGTCGAGCGTCTGGACGATTTCAGCGAAGTCCTCGATGGTCTTGCGGTCATTGAGATCGCGCGACTGGGCGACCATGCTCATGGTCAGGTGCTGCTCGACCAGCCACGACACGGTTTCCGTATCGGACTTGGACAAGCCCAGGCGCGGGCAGACGCGTTTGGCGATGCGCGCACCGGCAAGTGAGTGGTCCTCCGGCCGGCCCTTGGCGATATCATGCAGCAAAAGGGCGACGTAGAGGAGTTTGCGGTCCTTTTTCAGGGCTGGCATGATCTGGTTGGCCAGCGGATGCTCATTGCTGAGGTCGCCGTGATCGATCTCGGACAATACGGCGATGCAGCGCAAGAGATGCTCGTCGACCGTGTAGTGATGATACATGTTGAACTGCATCATCGCGACGACCTTGCCGAAATCCGGGATGAACCTGCCGAGAACGCCGGATTCGTTCATGCGCCGCAGGATGAGTTCGGGATTGCGCTCGGAAGTCAGGATTTCAAGAAACAGGCGGTTGGCCTCGGGATTTTCGCGCAAATCCGCCTTGATCAGCGACAGGGAACGGGTCACCAGCTGCATCGCATCGGGGTGGAGTTCGAGCCCATGCTGATCGGCCAGGTGGAACAGGCGGATGAGGTTGACCGGATCCTTCTGGAAAACGCCGTCATTGGCGATGGTGATGCGGTGGTTGTCGACGACGAAATCCGACGTTCCCGGCAGTTTGCGCTTGCGGCGCGAGAAGGTGAGGAAAATCCGGTTGAAACCGGGCACATGCTTTGCCTGTTCTTCTTCCAGCGCGGCGCAGATGATGCGCGTCAGGTCGCCCACTTCCTTGGCGACAAGGAAGTAGTGCTTCATGAAGCGCTCGACATCGCGCTGACCGGGATGTGCCGTATAGCCGAGCCGCTGGGCAATCTCGCTCTGGATATCGAAGGACAGCCTTTCCTCCGCCTTGCCGGTATAGAAATGCATATGGCAGCGCACGGCCCATAAAAGGTCTTCGGCCTTGCGGAAAATATTGTGCTCGGCGCGCGACAACACCCCGAGCTTGACCAGTTCGTCACTGGTCTTGACGTGGTAGTAATATTTGGCGATCCAGAACAGCGTGTGCAGATCGCGCTGGCCGCCTTTGCCTTCCTTGACGTTCGGTTCGACGAGATAGCGGGTCGCACCGGCCTTGCGGTGCCGTTCGTTGCGCTCGGTCAGCTTCGCCTCGATGAAGGCCGGTCCCGTCCCCTTGACGACTTCCGTATCGAAGCGGCGCACCAATGTGGTGAAAAGCTCGTCATTGCCGCAGACGTAGCGGGCTTCGAGAATACTGGTGCGGATGGTCATGTCGGCGAGCGACTGGCGGATGGATTCGTCGACATTGCGCGTGGCGTGGCCGACCTTCAGGCCCATATCCCAGAGCATATAGAGGATATACTCGACCACCTGCTCGCCCCACGGGGTCTGCTTGTAGGGCAGCAGGAACAGAAGGTCGATATCGGAACCGGGCGCCAGCCCGCCGCGGCCGTAGCCGCCAACCGCCACCACCGTCATCCGTTCAGCCGTGGATGGATTGACCGAATGATAGACATGGGTGATTGCAAAATCGTAGAGCGCCGAAATGATCTGGTCCATCAGATAGGACAGGCGCACGGAGCAGCGTGTGCCGCCGCCGTCCTTTTTCAACATCTCCTCGGCAGTCTTGCGACCCGAAACGAGTGTCTCTTTCAGGAGCTGCAGCACGTCATTGCGATTGACGGAAGCGGCGCCTTGTTTTTTTGCCGCCTTGACCAGATCTTCAAACTGACGATGAAGTTTGGCCGGACTGACGATCTGTTCCAGTTTCAGGTCTGCGCTCATGAACACGACTTTATGAATGATGGCCGCACGCTATAGCGCGTATTTGCCATAAACGAAATGCTTACCTTTGAAGACACTGTGTCCGCCAGGGGCAAGCGTGCCCCCAAGTCTTCACGATGTCGGGTTTGTGGCGAGGCCTTTCAACCGGTAGAGCGCGTCAAGCGCCTCGCGCGGCGTCATTTCATCGGGATTGACCGTCGAAAGGGCTGCCAGCAGCGCACTGTCCTTGCCTTTGGCAGGCGCTTTCACCTCGCGTTTGACCTCGACCGAGAACAGCGGCAGGTCATCGATCAGCTTGTCAGCCTTACCCGAGGTTTCACCGGCTTCCAGCTGATGCAGAACGTCGCGGGCGCGGTTGACCACGGCTTCCGGCAATCCGGCCAGCCGCGCCACCTGCACGCCATAGGAGCGGTCTGCGGCGCCCTTGGCCACCTCATGCAGGAAGACGACGTCGCCGTCCCACTCCTTCACCCGCATGGTGACATTGCTCAGGCGCGTCAGCTTTTCCGAAAGCGAGGTCATTTCATGGAAATGCGTGGCGAAAATCGCCCGGCACTGGTTCTTCTCGTGCAGATATTCCACTGCCGCCCAGGCGATCGACAGGCCGTCGAAGGTCGCGGTGCCGCGGCCGATCTCATCGAGAATGACCAGGGAATGGTCGCTGGCCTGATTGAGGATGGCGGCTGTTTCCACCATCTCCACCATGAAGGTCGACCGGCCGCGCGCCAGATCGTCCGATGCGCCGACGCGCGAGAACAGCCGGTCGACAATGCCGATATGCGCCGAACCGGCCGGGACGAACGATCCCATCTGCGCCAATATGGCAATCAATGCGTTCTGGCGCAGGAATGTCGATTTACCGCCCATGTTCGGTCCGGTCAGGAGCCAGATCGCGCCTTTGGCCGCACCCTCGGGCGAGAGATTGCAGTCATTGGCAACGAATGGATTGGCCGCCTGCCGGCGCAGCGACTGTTCCACGACGGGGTGACGTCCGGCAACGATCTCGAAAGCGAGGGTGTCATCGACCAGCGGGCGGCAATAGCCCTGTTCTTCGGCAAGGGCAGCGAGCGATGCCGACACATCGAGGGTTGCCAGCGCTGCTGCGCCGGCGCGGATTGCATCGGCATTGGCAACCGTTTCCCCGGTCAGCACGTCGAAAATGCCCAGTTCAATCGACAAAGCCCGTTCGGCGGCATTGGCGATCTTGGTTTCGAGTTCGGCGAGCTCCGTTGTCGTGAACCGCATCGCATTGGCGATGGTCTGACGATGGATGAATTTGCCCTTGGCCTCGTCCGTGTCGGTCATCACGGATGCGTTGTTCGCCGTGACCTCGATGAAATAGCCAAGCACATTGTTGTGCTTGATCTTGAGCGAGCGGATGCCGGTCAGATCCATGTAATCGGCCTGGAGACCGGCAATGATGCGGCGGGAGTGGTCGCGCAAGGCGCGCATCTCATCGAGTTCTGTATTGTATCCGGGCCGCACGAAGCCGCCGTCACGCTTCAGCAGAGGCAGTTCATCGTCGAGCGCCCGGTCAAGGTGAGCGGCATAGTCGTGGGGCAGGCTGCCAAGGCAATCCCGAACGGCGGAGAGTTCAGCGGGAAGCACTTCCCTGCCCAGGAAAGAAGCGATTTGGGCGGCAGCCTCGAGTCCGCGCGCGAGTGCGCCGAGATCGCGCGGACCGCCGCGCCCGACGGCAAGGCGCGACAGGGCGCGGGGCATGTCCGGCACGCCCTTCAATGCTTCGCGGGCCAGATCGGCGAGGGATTGTCCGGCGAGAAAGCAGGAGACGGAATCGAGCCGCTCCGCAATGGCGGCGGGTTTTGTCAGCGGCGAGGTCAGCCGCTCGGCCAACAGCCGGGCGCCGCCGCCGGTAACCGTGCGGTCAATGGATTTGAGCAGGCTGCCGTCGCGATTGCCCGACAAGGTGCGCAGCATTTCCAGATTGGCGCGGGTGGCCGGGTCGATGAAAAGCGTGGAGCCTTCCGATTCCCGCTCGGGCCGCATCAGCGGCGGTCGTTCCGAAATCTGTGTCTTTTCCACATAGGCAATGGCGCCCGATATGGCTGACAGTTCGGCGCGCGAAAAATGTCCGAAGCCGTCGAGCGTGGCCACGTCGAAATAGCGCTGTATGCGGTTTTCCGCCGTGGCGCTGTCGAAAAGGCTCGGCGGCTGCGGGCTGACCGAGCGCCCGATGACATCGAATGTCGGGCGCAGGTCCGGATCGTGAAACACCGGATCGGCAACGATCAGTTCGCGCGGATCGACGCGCAGAATATCGGCAAGCAGCCGCGACGGATCGGTTTCGCTGACCCGGAACGTGCCGGTGGAAATATCGATCCAGGCGAGGGCGAACTGGCCCTGCGCTGCGCCTTTCACCCGTCCCAGCGTCATGAGATAGTTGGCTTCGGAGGGATCGAGCAGCTTTTCCTCGGTGAGCGTGCCGGGGGTGACCAGCCGCACGACATCGCGCTTCACCACGGATTTCGATCCACGCTTGCGCGCTTCAGCCGGGTCTTCCACCTGTTCGCACACCGCAACCCGGAAGCCGCGCATGATCAGCTTCTGCAGATAGTCGTCCGCCGCATGCACCGGCACGCCGCACATCGGGATATCCTCGCCCAGATGCTTGCCGCGCTTGGTCAGCGTGATTCCGAGTGCACGCGACGCGGCAATCGCATCGTCGAAGAACAGCTCGTAGAAATCGCCCATCCGGTAAAACAGCAGGCTGTCCGGATTGGTCGCCTTGATCTCGATATACTGCTCCATCATCGGCGTTGGGCGCGCCGAGCTGTCAGCCTCATAGGATGGTGTTTCCGCAGTGAATGGCATGTCGGCCAAGACGTTCTCCTGATTTTGACCGATTCCGATCAGAAGACCAATCTATGCGCTATCGGGAACTTTACACACCGTGCAGGCGCATCATCGGCGGTTTTCTCCACAGATGATGTTCGTCCTGCATGAGGCGAAAGTGGAATTTCAGTCGAAACGCTTGGCGTTCGAGATGTAATGGCTGACGTAGCGGGTGGAAATGCGGCTGACCGGCAGAATGATCAGCACATCGGTCGTGCCGAAATCATGATCCACCACCGCACCGTCACCGATCATGGCACCAAGGCGCAGATAACCCTTGATCAATGGCGGCATGGCAAACAGGGCAACCTTCGGATTGACCGCTTCGCTGGGAACGAGGTCCATCGGCTGATACAGCGATGGCAGGGCCTGGACATCCCAGTCCGGCGTTGCACGGCAATTGTGATGCAGGAACGACAGCGGCAGGGCGTGCGCCGCAGGCACCGTTCCCTGGAAGGATGCGCAGCCGAACATCACGTCGATGGAGTGATACCGGCAATAGCTCCAGATGCCCTGCCACAGCAGTTCGACTGTGCGCTTCGAGCGGTATTCCGGCAAAACACAGGACCGGCCGAGCTCAAGGAAATGCATCTGCGGCTTGGCAGCAACCAGACTGTCGATCGTATATTCGCTAGCCGAGTAAAAACCGCCTGTTTTGTGGGCAACTTCCGAGCGCATCAGCCGGTAGGTGCCGACGATCTGCTTGTGCTTGGGGCCAATGATCGAGGTATCATAAACCAGGAGGTGATCGCATACGGGATCGAAACGGTCTGCGTCGCGTTGTTCCAGGGTAGCCGAGCCCTTGGCACCGAGTTCATCGAAAAATACCTTGAAACGCAGCTGCTGGGCAGAGACGATTTCGGCTTCGGTTTGCGCAAGGCAAACTTCCATCGTCCCAATGCGTCCAAGCACCGCGACAAGGTGTGGCGCCGTAAACGGCGAGGGTGTTGAATCAACCTGCGACATCGTGTGCTGATCTTTAAAGATAGACGCAGGTTCAAGCAAGGCGAAGCTCATAACGATTCGCTCTCATCATGGTTGATCGGCAATCACTAGATGCTTGAATACAACAATTGGATGACGGGCACATGACGCGGGAGACACCGCAGATGCTGGGTTTTCCTCAGTTTCCCCCAGCTTGCCCCTTTGGTGTCTTGCGCTCGCGCAGCCAGACAAAAATTTCTTCAAGCACGACCAGTGCGGCGCCGACGGAAATGTAGGCATCGGCCAGATTGAAGACGGCAAATGACCATGACGGCAGATGGAAAAGAATATAATCAACGACATAGCCAAGCAGGCTGCGGTCGATCAGATTGCCGATGGCACCGCCGATGATCAGCGCAAAGCCGATGCGCGAGATCCAGCGTGCCGGTACGGTGCTCCACCAGAGATAGCTGACAAAGGCGATGACGACGACGGTCAAGCCGATCAGGGCGAGGTCGTGCATGCCGCTGAGCATCGAAAATGCAATGCCATTATTGTGAACACGAAAAAGCGCCAGAAATGGCAGCAGATCGATCTGCTGCTGGTAATCCATGCCGGTCTCGACGAGATATTTGACGATCTGGTCGCTCGCCACGGCAAGCACCACAATCGCCAGCAGGCCGAAGAAGGATTTGCTTTTCATGGGGGTTATTTATCCTGTTTGCTGCCATCGAGTGTCAACGCCTCGCGGCGGATCTCGAACAGCATGACGCCGGTGGCAATGGCGAGATTGAGCGAATCCGCCCGGCCTTCCTGGGGAATGCGGGCCAGCTTGTCACAGGTTGAGGCCAGCGTGTCCGGGAGGCCCTGCTGCTCATTGCCCATCAGCAGAATGACCGGCTTGCCCTTGTAGGGAATCGTCCGGTAGTCGACAGCGCCCTTGAGGTGCGTGCCGACGATGAGTCCCGAAAATCCCTTTCGCCAGGAAAGGAATTCCGTTTCGTTCGTGCGTATCAGCGGGACGGCAAAGACCGAACCCATTGTAGCGCGCACGGTTTCGAGCGAAAACGGATCCGTGGTGTCGCCGATCAGAATGATACCCTTGGCACCTGCCGCATCGGCTGTCCGGATGATCGTGCCGAGATTGCCCGGATCGCGCACCCGGTCGAGCGCAACATAAACATCGTTGCCCTGCGGTCGGGTGGCCGATAGGGGCTGCAGCTGCTGCTCGAACACGCCGACGACCATTTGCGGATTGTCGCGCCGGGTGATGGCGGAAATCACCTTCTCGTTTACCTCGAGCACGTCACCGCCCTTGGCAATCGTGCGGGCTGCCACCTGCTCGACAAGGGAATTGCCCTTGCCAGCCTTGGAATAGACAAGCGTCTTGATGACCCAGCCGAGATCGAGCGCGTCGATGACGAGTTTCAGGCCTTCGGCCAGAAACACCCCCTGCTGGTCGCGGAACTTCTTCAGCGCCAGGGATCGCAGATCCTTGACGATCGGGTTGGTCAGGCTGGTGACTTCCTTGACCTTGCCGGGCCGCGCGATGGAGCTGCCGTGCTGGCGGTCGTCATGTCTGGTCATTTGGCACCCCAGCGGCTGAACAGGGACGTGGAAAGGGCGCGCCCGGAAGACCGTTCGCGCAGGATCAGTTCGCCGGACTGCACTTCGCCGCCAAGACCGGTAAAGGCATCGCGCATCAGCTCGTGAATGGCAAAGAACGATGCGCGGATGGAATAGGCGGTCAGCACCACGCCGAGCGGATTGGGCGTCAGGATCGACCGGCACAAATCGACCATATCGGGCAGATTGTCGAAGAGCTGCCAGACCTCGCCATTCGGGCCGCGGCCATAGGCGGGCGGATCCAGCAGGATGATGTCATAACCGCTGCCGCGCCGCTCTTCGCGGGCAACGAACTTCATCGCATCCTCGCAAATCCAGCGGATGGGCTTGCCGGAAAGTCCGGCCATTTCCTGGTTTTCGCGGGCCCAGACGATTGCCTTCTTGGATGCATCGACATGGGTCACCTCGGCGCCCGCACGTGCGGCAACGAGCGAGGCGACGCCGGTATAGCCGAAAAGATTGAGCACCTTCACCGGGCGCTTTGCACCGCGAATGAGGCTGTCCATATGCGACCAGTGCGTTCCCTGTTCGGGAAACACGCCCACATGCCGGAAGGAGGTAAAGCGGCCGAAGAAGGGAATGCCCTCATAGGCAAGCGGCCAGGTTTCGCCGAGCGGCACCTTGGGGAAATGCCAGCGTCCGACGCCTTCCTCATCCGTATTGCCGGTAAAGATCGCGTCAGCCTTGTCCCACTCGGCCTTGTTCCAGGCCGGGAGCCAGATGGCCTGGCCTTCCGGGCGGATGATCCGGTAGGGACCATATTGCTCGAGCTTGAGGCCGTTGCCGCTGTCGAGCAGGGCGTAATCATCGGAGGGCAGCGTTTCGAGGATCAGGCCGGTCTTTTCTGTCGGGCGCGGGCCGGTATGGCGGGTCAGAACCCGCTTGGGCAGCGGTTCGGAACGGGGCGCTGCCTTGACGCGCGCATCACTGTCCGCCGGGGCAGAGGGTTTGGCAAATTGCGGGCGGGGTTTTGTCGCCTGCTGCCTGTGCGGCGCAGCTTTCGGTCCCGCGCCTTTCGGGCCGGTGCCCTTGGCCTTCCTGATTTTTCCGCCAGACGATTTCAAACCGTTATGCCCTCATATGCCCTTGGCCATCGTTCAATGGTGGTTTCCTATGCCAAGATGAGGAAAGGCGAAAGCAAAAACACTCAGGCAGAGGCTGCAATCGCCTTTTCATAGACCAGAATGCCGGCGGCAAGGTCTTCCAGCGCAGCGCCGACCGACTTGAACAGCGTGATTTCATCGGGCGACTGACGCCCCTTCACCGTTCCGCGGGTGAGATCGAACAGATCGCCGATCACATGGCTGTCGCCGATGACGCCCGCCTTGATCGGCTGAACAAGGTCGCCGCCTTCCGTCAGCGCGCCTTCCCTGGTGTCGACAAACACCCGCGCGCGCTTGACGCACTCATCGTCGCTTTCCCGCATGGCGGGGGTAAAGGCACCGATAAGATCGACATGCGCGCCCTTCTTCAGATGCCTGCCGAGAATGAGCGGTTCGGTCGACAGTGTGCCAGCGGCGATAATATCGGCATCGGCGATGGCCGCATCCTTGTCGGTGACCGCCTTGGCGTTGAACCCGTCAGCGACGAGATCCGCCGCCACTTTGCGCGCATTGTCGATACTGCGGTTCCAGATGGAAATCTCGCGGATCGGTCTGACGGAGCTGTGCGCACGGGCAAGAAAGCCCGAGAGCGCGCCGGCGCCAAGGATGACCAGTTTGGATGCATCTTCGCGGGCGAGATAGCGGGCGGCAAGGGCGGAGGCGCCTGCGGTGCGCCATGTGGTCAAACGCTGGCCATCGATCAGGGCCTTGGGTTCCCCGGTCTTGCCGTCGAGCAGCAGATAGACGCCCATGACGGCCGGTTTGGCAATGGCCCCATTGTCAGGCGATACCGTGACGATCTTGACGCCCATATAGCCTTTCGACGAATCGCCGAGCGCGTCGAAGTCCGACCAGGCCGGCATCAGCAGAAGCGTCGATGCGGCGCCATCGGGGCGATCAACCGTGTGATGGTGGCGCACGGGCTGGATAACGCCCTGACGGAACGCCGTTTCAATGGCGTTGATCATGTCCGGCCAGTTCAACAGCCCGTCGACGTCAGCCGGAGAGACCAGTTTCATTGCAAATCCTTGAAAATATGCTGCTTAGTGCAGAGAGGGAAGGTTGGGCGTGGACTGCGTGGCCGCCGATTTCCGCGCTTCCATGCGCAGGAGTTCGGTCTCCTGCTTGCGCTGGCGCGCCAGTTTGCGGTGCCGGCCCTGGTTGATCCAGGTGGCGAAACTGCCAAGGATCAGCCCGACGAAGAGAGCGAGAAACAGCCAGACGAAGAGGGGTGCGGCATAGGACAGGCCGGGATTGCCCGGATTGAACGGATCGATCGTAAAGGTCACCAGCCCGCGATTGGCCACCGACAGTGCAATCAGGATCACTGCCAGCGGCACGAGAATGAGGACGACAACGACGCGATTGATCATATCTCTCTCCAGGGTAACAGCACTTCACGTATCATCAGGCTATGAGGCCGCCCCAGCTTGTTGCTACATTCAGTCGGCGTTCAGCCGGTCGCGCAGCTCTTTGCCGGTCTTGAAGAATGGCACCCACTTTTCCTCGACCTCGACGCTGTCGCCGGTGCGGGGATTGCGGCCGCTGCGGGCGGGACGGTTTTTCACCGAGAATGCACCGAAGCCACGAAGCTCGACCCGATTCCCTTCCGCAAGAGCGTCGGTGATCTCGTCGAAAATGGCGCCGACGATATTCTCGACATCGCGTTGAAACAGGTGCGGATTGCGGTTGGCAATGATCTGGACGAGCTCTGATTTGATCACGGCATAATCCCCTTCTGGTTCAAGTTCAAATGACACGGCCATTATGACTATGTCACTGATCCTGTAAGCTTAAATATTCTATTGCGCCCCTACGGGCCTGCCGTCAACGTGCCAAACAGAAACGAGCCCGTCAAGGAAGATGCGATCTCCGGTCAAATCGCGCAGCAACCCGGTGCTTTCCTGCGGAATACCGAGATATTGTGCCAGCATTTTCAGCGCGGATTGGGATAGAAACGAGCTGAAAGTTGTCTTTTGTGCGGGTTTCCATTCGATGACGGGCAATTTCTCGTCAACGCCCTTGGTTTTCAGCCAGGCAATCGACTTGTCTTCCCCGCCAAGTTCGTCGATGAGTTTGTTGGCCAGCGCCTGTCTGCCGGTGAAGACCGATCCATCTGCCAGCGCAAGCGTCTGTTCGCGGGTGAAATTGCGCCGTTCCTGAACGATTCCGACGAACCAGTCATAGGAATCCATGATCATGCGATGGATCATGGCTTTGGCTTCGTCGCTGGCCGGGTTGAAAAAGTTCGGTTCGGCTTTCAGCGGACTGGATTTGATTGTCTCCACCTTGACGCCGACCTTCGTCAGCAGCTCGGAAATATCGGGATACTGGAACAGCACGCCGATCGATCCGACGATGGAGGATTGGCGTGCGACAATATGGTCCGAACCGCTGGCAATCATGTAGCCTGCCGAGGCCGCCAATGTTCCGACCTGCGCAACAACCGGCTTTTTCGCGGCAATCTTGCGCACGGCCTCATAGATGGCTTCGCCGCCCGCCGTGGTGCCGCCCGGTGAATCCACCGAAAGAATGACGCCCTTCACAGCGGTGGAATCGGCGACTTCGCCCAGACGCTTGATGAGTTCGTCATTCTCGAAAATCGTGCCTTCAACACGGATTTTGGCGATATGCGCTGCGGTTTTGCCGGAAAGGCGGTCGGAACCGGAGAGAAATCCGTAAAGCCCGATCAGGGCGAGCGCGACAACCAGAAGGGAAAGCACACGCCAGAATGTCAGCTTGCGCCGGAGACGGCGCCTGTCGATGATTGCGTCAGCTGTGTTTGCCATCGTATCGTCCGTTTCCTGTGCAATTCAGTGCAAGCATTCTTCTGCGGCAACATTCCGAGGAAGTCCAGACCCCGGGGTTCAGCACATTGCCCCATATAGGCAATTGGCGCTGCACCTTGTATATGAACGGATGACGGCATATTTGTTCGATCAAATGCAACGTGTCCCATAGACCCTGGTTCATTTCATCGAAAAATAACCATATTGGCGTTCAACTAACAGGGCGCCAACACATCGCAATCGGTAGTATAGCCAATACATGTCCATTGAACTGAAACATACGCATCCAAACGGCGATGCAACAGCGGCTGCTGCGCAGCATGCGGAAGTTGCGCGGCAATTTTCTGCCACCGAGAAGGATTCGCACGTTTTTCGCGCTGCGGAACGCCATTCGCGGCGCGTGCGCTTCATGAAATTTGCCTTGCCTGCCGTCGCCGTGATCGGCGCTGCGGTTTTCTCCTGGTTCACATTTTTCTCCACGACGAACATCCCGAGCAATATCACATTGGACAGTGCCGGCATTCAGGATGGCAAGCTGGTCATGACCAATCCCAAGCTGGATGGCTTTACCAAGGACAAGCTTCCCTACAAGATGAGTGCGGAACGGGCGCTGCAGGATGTCGGCAACAGCTCGCTGATCACGCTTGAGAATATCAGCGCGGAAATTCCGGTTGGCCAGGATCTGCGGGCGCAGGTCAACGCCAAGGGCGGCCTTTACGACAATGCCAACCGCCAGTTGAAGCTTGACAACAACATAACGCTGACAACCTCGGACGGCATGAAAGCACAGTTGAAATCCGCCGATATCAATATACAAGAAAACTCGATGTCGACCGATCAGCCTGTCAAGATCGAAAATAGCAGTGCCAGTATCGTCGCAGACAGTATGAAAATTACTCAGAGTGGCAAAGTAATGGTCTTTGAAAAGGGGGTCAGGCTTGTCATTCAGCCCGCAAAGCTGCATGAAGGTCGCAACGAAGCCAAATCACCGCAGTGATTGCCGGCCAGGTGGGGATATCCCGGATTTAGGAGATTGAGACAATGTCGCGCGGGACAAGACTGATCAGCATTTCGACTGTTGCATTGGGCATTTGGGCATCCTCCATGATTGGTCCTGTTGCAGCGCAGGATGCGAGCAAGGCCGGCGGCCTGAACAACGGCATGAAGCTTTCGAGTGATCAGCCCATTCAGATCGATTCCGATCGCCTCGACGTGCATAATGATGTGGGTACTGCCACCTTCACCGGCAATGTAACGGTCACCCAGGGAACGACGCTGATGAAGGCGGGCTCCATGATCGTTTACTACGTCAAGAAGCCGGAAAAGACCGACGCGGAAAAAGCCGCCGACAAGGCAGCCGCCAAAACAGAGACCAAGGCAGCCGCGCCTGCGGGCGCAGGCGCCCAGGACATCGACCACATCGAGGTCAACGACAAGGTCTACGTGAAGTCCGAAGATCAGGTTGCCACGGGCGACCATGGCACGTTCGACATGAAGACGCAGGTTCTGGTTCTGACCGGCAGCAAGGTCGTTCTCTCGCAGGGCGATAATGTTGGCGTCGGTTGCAAGCTGACCGTGCAGATGAAGAGCGGTCAGGCCCAGCTGGAAAGCTGCAAGAACGGACAGACAGGCCGCGTTTCTATCGTCGTTGCGCCGAAGAGCGCTCCGAAGAACTAGGCCGGCGGTATAAGTGTCCCTGTTTTCCCGTCGATCCGCAAAAACCCCCACATCGCCAGACGCGCGCATTTCCCAGGAGATGCGTGCCGCCGATCCGTCGGCGACGGACCGGATGAAGGGTACGCTTGTCGCCCGCGGCATCACCAAGAGCTATAATGGCCGTCAGGTGGTCAATGGTGTTTCCTTCGGTGTGCGCGCCGGCGAAGCGGTCGGTATTCTCGGCCCGAACGGCGCCGGGAAGACCACTTGTTTCTATATGGTCACCGGCCTGGTGCCGGTCGACAAGGGCAATATCGAAATCGATGGCTTTGATGTGACGACGATGCCGATGTATCGCCGCTCGCGCCTCGGCATCGGCTACCTGCCGCAGGAAGCCTCGATTTTCCGCGGCCTGTCCGTGGAAAACAACATCAAGGCCGTGCTCGAAGTGGTCGAGAAGGACCGCACCGCACGGGCGCAGGAACTGGATTCCCTCCTGGAAGAGTTCCACATCGCCCATCTGCGCAAGGCACCGGCGCTTTCCCTCTCCGGCGGTGAACGCCGCCGGCTCGAGATCGCCCGCGCTTTGGCCTCGCGGCCCAATTTCATGCTGCTCGACGAGCCGTTTGCCGGTGTTGATCCCATTGCGGTCTCCGATATTCAGCAGCTCGTCCGCCATTTGACCAGCCGCGGCATCGGCGTCCTCATCACGGACCACAATGTGCGCGAAACGCTGAAGCTGATCGACCGCGCTTACATCATTCATGCGGGGCAGGTTCTGACCCACGGCCGCCCGGACGAGATTATTGCGAATCCGGATGTCCGGCGTCTTTATCTCGGTGATCAGTTCAAGCTCTGATTTTATCAATTTCTGGCAGATTTTTGCCAGAAATTACCCGCCCCTGCGTGAATCCAGATGAATCTTTCCGAAAAGAGTCGTTTTTTGCCTTGCTGGAATTGACAAGCAAGGATTGGGCCATTTCTGTACATTGAGAAGAATTTCGTACAGGAGTACCCGCGTTCACCATGGCCCTGTCGCCAAAACTCGATCTGAGACAAACCCAGTCTCTGGTGATGACGCCGCTGCTCATGCAGTCGATTCGGCTGCTGCAATTGTCCCATGTCGAACTCGAGCAATTCATCGAGCAGGAGATCGAAAAGAATCCGCTCCTGGAGCGCGATGAAACGGCAAACGAACATTTTTCCTTCGAAAGCCGGGATACATCCGATGATCGCGGGCCGGGAGAAGCCGGCGACTATTCGCGCGGTGTCAATCATGGTGACGCCGACGAAAGCCGCGATGGCGGCAGCGCGAGTGAGCAGAACGACCATTGGCTTGTCAGCGGCGAGTCGACCAGTTCAGGCTCCATGTCCGAGACGTTCGACAGTTCTCTCGAGAATATTTTTCCGGATGATCCTGGAACCCACGACTTCATCGCTGGCGATCTGGCCTCGCAATGGAAATCGTCATCGGGTGACGGATATGTGTCGACGGGCGGCGAGGGGTTCAATCTCGAACAGGTGACCGCATCGCCGTTGACGCTGCGCGACCACGTCGGCGAGCAGATCATTTTTGCCTTTGAGGATGCGGTGGACCGCCTGATTGCAGCGGAACTCGCCGACTACCTCGATGAAATGGGCTATCTGCGCGTCGATGTCGAGGAGATTGCCGAACGGCTGGGCACCGATGCGGCCCATATCGACAGATTGATCGCGGTTCTGCAGACATTCGAACCGGCGGGGCTGTTTGCCCGTGATCTGGCTGAATGTCTGGCTCTGCAACTGCGTGCAAAAAACCGGCTCGATCCGGCGATGACGATGCTTCTGCAAAATCTGGAACTCCTGGCGAAACGGGATTTTCAAAGCCTGAGAAAGCTGTGCCGGGTCGCCGATGCCGATCTCCTCGATATGCTGCAGGAGATACGCCTGCTCGATCCAAAGCCGGGAACGGCCTTCTCCTCGGGTGTGGCCGACAGCATCATCCCGGATGTGCATGTCGACATGGCGCCGGACGGGACATGGAATATCGAGCTCAATCCGGATGCTCTGCCGCGGGTCCTCGTCAACAACACCTATTATGCGACCATTGCAAAGGTAACGGCTTCCCCGGCTGAAAAGGGGTTTCTCAGCGAATGCCTGCAAAATGCCAACTGGCTGACGCGCAGCCTGGATCAGCGCGCCCAGACCATTTTGAAGGTGGCGACGGAAATCGTGCGCCAGCAGGCGGAGTTCCTGCAATTCGGCGTGGCCCACCTGAAGCCGCTCAATTTGAGAAATGTGGCTGACGCCATCGGCATGCACGAGTCGACCGTGAGCCGCGTCACCGCCAACAAATACATGCTGACGAAGCGCGGCGTCTTCGAGCTGCGCTATTTTTTCAATGCGGGGATTTCGGCCACCGAAGGCGGTGAGCAGCATTCCTCCCAGTCCGTGCGGCATCAGATCAAGCTGCTGATCGACAGTGAAAAGCCGGATGATATTTTATCGGACGACACGATCGTGGATCTTTTGAAGGGCCAGGGCGTTGAGATTGCACGGCGTACGGTTGCCAAGTACCGCGAGGCGATGAACATCGCATCCTCGGTGCAAAGGCGCCGGGAGAAAAAAGCGGAGGCTTCTGTGCGCAAGGGTGACGGAAACTCTGGATTCATCCGCCGCACAGGTGTAGAATCGAGGCGAGCGGGTAAATGAACCGAGCCATAGAAGCTTGGTCAAGGGAGAGTGAAGCGCCGGTAATTTGCATCGATTGAAGCGAAAGCGCGCCTTTTGGAGATGAAGAATCAGAAAGTGAAATGTGATGGATCACTCGCATGGAATGTGCGGGATGTCTTTGCTCGTCTCTCAACAACAGTGTAGATTGGCTCGGGCAATGAAAAGTCACAATGAAGGTGAGGTATCATGAGTCTGCGTGTATCTGGGAAACATATGGACATTGGTGACGCTTTCCGCATTCGCATTGACGAACGGATCGGTGAGATGGTGACCAAATATTTCGATGGCGGATATACAGGCCACGTCACAGTGGAGAAACAGGGGTCGCGCTTCATCGCCGATTGCCTGATCCGTCTCGATACCGGCACGGTGCTGCAGGCAGCGGGCGAGGCACAGGATCCTCAGCTTGCTTTTGATGCAGCCGGAGAACGCGTGGACAAACGCCTTCGCCGTTACAAGCGGCGTCTGAAATCGCATCAGGCGCCCGGCTCGAACGGTGTTTTCGACGATATTTCCTACCGGGTCGTCGCCCCCGTACCGGATGAAGATGAGGATATTCCGGAGGATTACGCGCCGACAATCGTGGCTGAGACATCGATGGCGCTCAGGAGCATGAGTGTCGCATCCGCCGTGGTCGAGCTCGATCTGAAAGATAGTCCAGTGGTTGTCTTCCGCAACTCTGGCAGTACGCAGGTGAATATCGTATACCGCCGCGCTGACGGCAACATCGGCTGGATCGATCCATCGGCCGTGGCCGGTCAGAACGGCGCCGGGTCTTAGGCGAAATTTGAACTACCGTCCGCGCCAAAAGCGCGGACGGTAACAGGAAGGAAGAGAATAATGGATCTGGGTGACCTCATTCAGCCCGACGCTGTCCTGCCCGCATTGAAAGTCAATTCCAAAAAGCAGCTTTTGCAGATCATGTCGGAGAAGGCTGCCGCCTTGACCGGTTTGACGGAGCGGGAAGTGTTTGACACCGTCCTGCAGCGCGAGCGTCTTGGCTCGACCGGCGTTGGCAATGGCATTGCCATCCCGCATGGCAAGATCAACAGCGTCAAACGCATCACCGGGGTCTTCGCACAGCTCGAAACCCCCGTGGATTTCGAAGCGCTGGACGATCAGCCCGTCGATATTGTTTTTCTTCTGCTTGCGCCGGAGAATGCCGGTGCCGATCATCTGAAGGCCTTGTCGCGGATTGCCCGCATGCTGCGCGATCCCGAGCGGATTGCCAAATTGCGCACCGCCCATGATGCGACCCTTATCTATGAATTGCTGACGGCGCAGCCTGCCTCCAACGCCGCCTGATTCTTTTTGCATCCTTGGACGAAAGCCGCCTCCGGGCGGCTTTTTGTTGGGGTGGGATGAGGGTTAGGGCATGTTCTGCACTAGTCTCGTGCGTGGTTCGACAAGCTCACCATGAGGGAGCATGGGGGATTGCAAAGAAGTATATTCTGCAATACTGGCGATTGGCTTGCAGCCAACACCTTCCCTCATGGTGAGCTTGTCGAACCACGCACCATGAAGACGCAACGCTGACGGACAGCACCCGCTTCAAACTGCCATGCTCCTGCGCCACGGAAACTGCCACCCGAGCCGCACGCCCAGCGTACCGCAGGCAATCAGCAGCATGCCGGCGGCCTGCGCCGTTCCCAGCGGGTGTCCGTAAATTGCCCAGTCCACGATGATGGCGACGATCGGATAGATGAAGGTCAGGACGCCGATGACCGGCGTCGACAGGCGCGGATAGGCCGAATAGATCAGGATATAGGCAATGCCCGTATGGAGGATGCCGATACTGGCCAGCCAGCCCCAGGATGCCAGCGGCACGGGCTCCGCCCAATTGGCAAAAGGCGCGAGCATGACGATGCCGACGATGGTCTGGCACAGCACCGTGATTTCCGGCCGTTGCTCGCCCAGGCCCTTGGCGAGAATGGTTGCAGCGGCATAAAGCATCGCGGCGCCGAGCGACATGACGATCCCAAGAATCCATAGCGTGCTGACCGGTGCCGTCGCGCCGACAAGGCCGCTGGCCAGGACGACACCGAGAAAGGCGCCGAGCATCCAGATGATCTGATCGACGGTGATGCGTTCCTTCAAAAGGGTTGCGCCGATGAGAACAACGAAGAACGGCTGGATGTGATAGATGATCGTGGTGGTTGCAATCGATGTCATGCGGAACCCGGCAAAAAACGATACCCAACTGAGCACCATGCAGATGCCGCCAAGCGCTGCCCGGCCCAGCCGCGGCCAGGAGAGGGTCCGGTCGGGAAGGTAGCCGCGCAGGAAACACCAGGCAGCGAGGAAGACCATGCCGAAAACACAACGCCAGAAGACGATGGTGACCGGATCGAGCCGTGTTTCCGTTGCAAAGGCACCGACCGTCCCGATGATGGCCATGGCGATGGCCAGCCGTGCTGCAGGAAAACGATCGGATATCGGGTCAGGCATATGGGTCATTCCCGTGGCAAAGGATGCCCAGTTAGCGCTCTTGGCTGCCGCCAAACAAACGAATAGATTTGGAGTGAACTATTCGCTATATTGATGGCATTATGGCTGCACCCCTCGACCTCGATCTCCTGCGGACCTTTGTGACTGTCATCGAAACCGGCAGCCTGTCGGCGGCTGCCCCGCGTGTCGGCCGCAGCCAGTCAGCCGTCAGCATGCAGATGCAGCGGCTGGAACAGGCGGTGGGCAAACAGCTGCTTATTCGCAACCCCCGGTCCGTCGAGCCGAATCTGGCCGGCGAGAGTTTTCTCAATTATGCGCGGCGGCTGCTGCGGTTGTCGGACGAGGCGTGGGCCAATGTCACCCGCCCCGAGGAAACCGGCAGCGTGCGGCTTGGCGTGCCCGATGACTATGCGGCATTCCTGCTGCCGCCTGTTCTGTCGCGGTTTGCCGAGGAGCATCCGCTGGTCACCGTCGAACTGGTCTGCGAGCAATCCACCTCGCTGGTCAAGGCGATCGATGAGGACCGGGTCAATCTGGCGATTGTCACCCGCGGGGCCACCCAGCCGCTGGAGGTGATCCGCCGCGAGCGCTTGATCTGGGTGGCATCGCCGACCCATGTTGCCTGGGAAAATGACCCGCTGCCCATCGCCCTGTTTGAACCCGGCTGCGCCGCGCGCATGAACGTGCTGGATGCGCTGGGCGATGCGGATCGCAGCTATCGCTGCACCTATTCCAGCGCCAGCCTGCTCGGACTGATCGCCGTGGTGCAGGCCGGGCTGGCGGTGGCTGCGCTTGCCGCCTGCAGCGTGCCGTCGACCCTGCGCGTTATCGGCGAGAATGAAGGCCTGCCGCCGCTGCGTGATCTGGAAATCGGCATCATGCGCAGCCCGGTGTCATCCAGTCCGGCCATTGACCGGCTGAATGATTTTCTGCGCCGCGAATTGGCGCAGATTGCGTAAGGTCTGTCAGATCCACACGTCGTTCTGCGCTGTCCGCTCACCGCCCTCGTGGCCGGTATTGAGAACACCTCGGGGTTCGATCAGCATCAGACGGACTTCCCTTTCGGCATAGGGCTTGTGCTCGACCCCTTTGGGGACGACATACATTTCACCCGGCCTGATCGTCACGAACCCGTCGCGGAAATCGATGCGCAGTTCCCCGTCCAGGACAATGAACGCTTCATCGGTTTCCGGATGATCGTGCCAGATAAAATCACCCTCGATGCGGACGATCTTGAATTGATAATCGTTGAGTTCTGCCACCACTTTGGGTGACCACTGTTCGGAAAACAGCTCGAACTTTTCCGAGAAATTGATGGCCTTGTAGGATTTTGGCTGGACTGTTTGCATGCATAACTCCCTCGGGCAAATGCCAGCGGAAGTTATGCGTCACGCGAGAGCAAACGTCTTGGACGTTTGTGCGTGCGCTATTCCGGCTGCTTGGATTTCCGCCCGTAGAGTTCCAGCCGGTGATGGATGATGTCATAGCCGAGCGCGCGGGCGATCTCTTCCTGCAGTTTCTCGATCTTGTCCGACTGGAATTCGATCACGTCACCCGTATCGACATCGATCAGGTGGTCGTGATGCTCGCCATGGGCCTGTTCGAAGCGTGACGGGCCGCCATTGAAGGCGTGGCGATGAATGGCGCCCATTTCTTCCAGGAGGTTCATGGTCCGGTACACGGTCGAAAGCGAAATGCTGTCATCGATCTCGATGGCGCGATGGAAAATCTTCATCGCATCCGGGTGGTCTTCGGTGGAGGTCAGAATATCGAGAATGATTCGGCGCGGGCGGGTGATGCGAACGCCTGCCTTGCGCAGCTCCTTCTCGTAATCCGGCTTCTGATTGATAGCATGTTTCATGCGCGGGATTATGCGCCAGAACGCGCTCAGTTGCAAAGATTCTCAACTGGCCTTGTCAGATACGCACGTTGGTACACAGAATTTCGGCGTCGGACCTTCCGCATATTGCGGGAAACGGGAATGGATTTCTTTTTGCAAATCATTCGCATTTGCATTGACGCGCCTCCGGCAAGCCGTTATGGAGTAACAATGGTGACGAAAAAGCTCACCATTTTCCCGGTTTGCTGGAGGCGAGATGAGATTTTCCCGACTGTTGATTGCTGTTTTTGCTCTTTTGACGATTCTTGGCCCGGCATCCGCTGCCGATGGCAAGAAGTTCAAGGTGGTCACCACCTTTACGATCATCGCCGACATGGCCCGCAATGTTGCGGGGGACGCGGCCGACGTGGATTCGATCACCAAACCCAATGCGGAAATTCATGACTACCAGCCGACACCCGGCGATATCCTGAAGGCGCAGGATGCCAATCTCGTCCTGTGGAACGGCCTTGGTCTGGAACGCTGGTTCGAAAAATTCTTCGGCAACGTCAAGAATGTTCCGAGCGTCGTTGTCAGCGAAGGCGTGGAGCCGATGGGCATTTCGGAGGGCCCCTATGAGGGCAAGCCGAACCCGCATGCCTGGATGTCGCCCAATGCCGCGCTGGTTTATGTGGAAAATATCCGCAAGGCACTCGGCACCTACGACCCGGCCAATGCCGCCGTCTATGACCGCAACGCCGCGACCTATTCGGAGAAGATCCGGGCAACGGTTGCGCCCATCCGCGACAGTCTCGCTGCTGTTCCTGCCGAGCGCCGCTGGCTGGTGACGAGTGAAGGCGCCTTCAGCTATCTCGTACGCGATTTCGACATGAAGGAGCTTTATCTCTGGCCGATCAATGCCGATCAGCAGGGCACGCCCCAGCAGGTGCGCAAGGTGATCGACAAGGTGCGCGCCGAGAAAATCCCGGTGGTTTTCAGTGAAGGCACGATTTCCGCTTCGCCCGCCAAGCAGGTCGCCCGCGAGACCGGTGCCAAATATGGCGGTGTTCTCTATGTCGATTCACTCAGCGATCCCGATGGTCCGGTGCCCACCTATCTCGACCTTCTGCGCGTCACGGCACAAACCGTTGCCAAAGGCTTTACCCAGTGAGCGCGTCCTCCCAAGCGCTCGCCGGCCCCTCCGCTGCAAAGCGGGGGGCTGGTCTTTCCGTGCATGACGTGACCGTGACCTATCGCAACGGCCACACGGCTTTGCGCAATGCCAGCTTCGATATCCCGCGCGGGTCGATCACCGCATTGGTCGGCGTCAATGGCAGCGGCAAGTCCACCCTGTTCAAGGCCATCATGGGCTTCGTGCCCCTCGCCAGGGGATCGGTCTCGATTCTGGGTGAACAGGCGGGACGGGCGCTCAAACGCAATGTGGTGGCCTATGTGCCGCAGAGCGAGGATGTCGACTGGAATTTTCCGGTTCTGGTCGAAGACGTTGTGATGATGGGACGATATGGCCATATGAATTTTCTGCGCATGCCGAAAAAGCGTGACCAGCACATGGTGACCGCCGCGCTGGAGCGGGTCGGCATGACGGATTTCCGCAAGCGCCAGATCGGCGAGCTCTCGGGCGGTCAGAAGAAGCGCGTCTTTCTCGCCCGCGCGCTGGCGCAGGAAGGCGATATCATTCTTCTGGACGAGCCCTTTACCGGCGTCGACGTGCGGACAGAAGAGGCCATCATCGGCCTTTTGCGATCCCTGCGCGATGACGGCAAGGTCATGCTGGTCTCCACCCACAATCTCGGCAGCGTGCCCGAATTCTGTGACCGGGCCGTGCTGGTCAACCGCACCGTCCTGGCCTCCGGACCCACAGTAGAGGTGTTCACACAGGCCAATCTGGAAATGACCTTCGGCGGCGTGCTGCGACACTTCATCCTCGGTGGCGTCGATCTGCACGCCGATGCGGATCCGCGTAGTGTGACGGTGCTCAGCGACGATGAACGCCCCTTCGTGATCTATGGCGAACCCAAGGGGAAAGGTAAGCCGCAATCATGATGCAGCTGCTTCTCGAACCCTTTTCCTACAACTACATGATCAATGCCATGTGGGTCAGTGCGCTGGTTGGTGGTGTCTGCGCATTCCTTTCCGCCTATCTCATGCTGAAGGGATGGTCGCTGATCGGCGATGCGCTTTCCCATTCCATCGTGCCCGGCGTCGCCGGGGCCTACCTGCTCGGCTTGCCGTTTTCCATCGGCGCGTTCTTTTCCGGCGGTCTCGCCGCAGTCGCCATGCTGTTTCTCAACCAGCGGACAAAGCTGAAGGAGGACGCCATCATCGGCCTGATCTTCACCTCCTTCTTCGGGCTCGGCCTGTTCATGATGTCACTGTCACCCGCCTCGGTGAATATCCAGACCATCGTGCTCGGCAATATCCTGGCGATCACGCCGGAGGATACGCTGCAACTGGTCATCATCTGCGGGGTGTCGCTGGCTGTCCTCTTGGTCAAATGGAAGGACCTGATGGTGACATTCTTTGACGAAAATCATGCCCGTTCCATCGGCCTCAACCCGCCGCTCCTCAAAATCCTGTTCTTCACGCTGCTCAGCGCGTCGACGGTGGCCGCCATGCAGACCGTGGGGGCGTTTCTGGTTGTAGCGATGGTTGTCACCCCCGGCGCAACCGCCTATCTCCTGCATGACCGTTTCCCGCGCCTGATCCAGACCAGTGTGCTGATCGGGGCCTTGACCAGTTTTATCGGCGCCTATCTCAGCTATTTCCTCGATGGGGCCACCGGCGGCATCATTGTCGTGCTGCAGACGCTGGTCTTTCTCATCGCTTTTGTTTTCGCACCCAAGCATGGAACGCTGGCCGCGCGCCGCCGCGCTCGGTTGGCATTGGAGGAGGGGCTATGAGCGACCTGATCCAGCTTTTGTTGCAGCCGTTCAGCTTCGGCTTCATGCAGCAGGCCTTTGTCATCACGCTTCTCGTGGCAATTCCCATGGGCCTGCTCTCGCCCTTTCTGGTTCTGAAGGGCTGGTCGCTGATGGGGGATGCGATCTCGCATGCGGTGCTGCCCGGCGTGGTGCTCGCCTATATCGCGGGTATCCCATTGGCAATCGGAGCCTTTGCGGCAGGCATGATCTGCGCCCTTGCCACCGGCTTCCTCAAGCAGAACAGCCGGGTGAAGGAAGACACGGTTATGGGCGTGGTCTTCTCCGGCATGTTCGGCCTTGGCATTGTCCTCTACACCAAGATCCAGTCCGACGTGCATCTCGACCACATCCTCTTCGGCGACATGCTCGGCGTGGCGTGGCGCGATATTGCCGAAACCGGGGTGATAGCAGCCGTGTCTCTGTTGGCCCTCGGCATCTGGCGGCGGGATTTGCTGTTGCATGCCTTTGACCCGCAGCACGCGCAGGCCATCGGTCTGCCGGTCAAATTCCTGCACTACGGACTGCTGTGCATCCTGTCGCTGACCATCGTCGGCGCGCTCAAGGCCGTTGGCATCATCCTTGCCGTCGCCATGCTGATTGCGCCGGGCTCCATCGCCTTCCTCTTGACCAAACGGTTCGAACGCATGCTGCTGGTCTCGGCAGCTGTCGCGGTTTCAACATCGCTCGCCGGTATCTATCTGAGTTTCTTCCTCGACAGCGCCCCGGCGCCGACCATCGTACTTTTGCTGACGGCAAGCTTCATTCTGGCCTTTGTCTTCTCCAGAAAAGGAACCGCCGCCAGCGCGGAAGCACAGGCGGCGGAATAGGGTCGTCAACTCAGTCAGCGGCCACCAGGCCGCTGGCTATTTTCCGGGCACGACTTCCACGAGTACCGTGTGTTCGCCCGATGTCTCGAGCGGAATGCCCGCATCGGCTTTGGCCAGCTTCTTGCCGTCCACAGTAATCTTCCTGCCGCCCTTGGCGGCCGGTTTCACCTCGACGGTATAGCGCGCCTTGCCGTTGCGCAGCGCGAAGCTGAAGCCGTCGGTCCATGCCGTCGGCAGGGCCGGATCGACGAACAGCCGGTCATTCCTGCGGCTGATGCCGAGAATGCCTTCCGTTGCCACGCGGTAGAGCCAGCCGGCGGAACCCGTGTACCAGGTCCAGCCGCCGCGCCCGCGCATCGGATCAACCGAATAGACGTCCGCAGCAACGACGTAGGGCTCGACCCGGTAGGACTCGGCCTTGTCGGCATCCAGCGAATGGTTCACCGGATTGAGCTTGCTGAACCAGCGATAGGCTTCGTCGGCATTTCCAAGCTTGGCCATGGCCAAGACTGCCCAGGTTGCGGCATGGGTATACTGCCCGCCATTCTCACGCACACCCGGCGGATAACCCTTGATATAACCGGGCTCATGCCGCGTCTTGTTGAACGGCGGTGTGAACAGTTTGATGATATCAACCTCGTCATCGACCAGATGCGTTGCAACGGACTGCATGGCCTGCTTGGCGCGATCGGGATCACCATAGCCGGAGAGAACGCTCCAGGACTGGGCAATGGAGTCGATCCGGCACTCGTCGCTGGTCTTGGAACCCAGCGGCGAACCGTCGTCGAAATAGCCGCGGCGATACCATTCGCCGTCCCAGCCATCCTTTTCCAGCGCCGCCTTGAGGCTTTCGATATGGGCTTCCCACCGCTTGATGCGGTCGGCATCCTTGCGCTGGCGGGCAATCGGCAGGATATCGCGCAGGGTGCTGATCAGGAACCAGCCCAGCCAGATGCTCTCGCCCTTGCCCTCTTCGCCGACCCGGTTCATGCCGTCGTTCCAGTCGCCGGTGAGCATGAGCGGCAGCCCGTGCGCGCCGGTACGGGCGATTGCCAGATCGAGCGCGCGCGCCGCGTGTTCGTAGACCGTGACCTTATCAGCCGCGATTGTCGGCTGATAGAAAGCATCATGCTCGCCGTTTTCGAGAGCCTTGCCTTCGATGAAGGCGATCTGCTCGTCGAGGATGTTCATATCGCCGGTCACCGACGTGTAGTGGGCAATGGCATAACCGAGCCACACCACGTCATCGGAAATCATCGTCCGCACACCGGCACCGGATGTCGGCAACCACCAGTGTTGGACATCGCCCTCCTTGAACTGGCGGGCGGCGACATTGAGGATCTGGTGCCGGGCCAGTGACGGATCGAGCACCAGCATGGACAACGTGTCCTGCAGCTGGTCGCGGAAGCCGAAGGCGCCGCTGGCCTGATAGAAGGCCGTGCGCGCCCAGATGCGGCAGGCAAGGCTCTGATAGGGCAGCCAGCGGTTGACCATCACATCGAATGCATCATCAGGCGTATCCACCTGCAGGCCATCGAGGAAGCTGGTCCAGATCGCCTTGGAGGCCGCAAGCGTCTTTTCAAACGGACGCTTCAACTGTTCTGCGAGAACACGCCGTGCCTCGTTGGCACCGGCGGTATCGCCGATATAGAACAGGATTTCCCTGGTTTCGCCCGCCGCGATCTCCACATCGACGGCAAGCGCCGCGCAGGGATCGCCCCCCGCCTCAACGACGTTGGACAGGGTTTTTGCCTGCAGGACGGCAGCCGGCTGGTCCACCGATCCCAAGGGCCCGAAGAACTCGGTCCGGTCCGATGTCACCGATTGCGGCTTCACGTTTGCGGCGAAGAATGCCACGTGATCCTTGCGGTCGGTGCCGTAGGGATTGCGGGCAAAGAGCGCGCCGCTTTCCGTATCATGCGACGGCACGATGAACGGAGCCGTCTTGGCGCGGGAATTGCCGAGCATCCATTCGACAAAGCCATAGACACGCAACTGCTTGGCTGTCCCGCCATGGTTGGTGATCTTGAGGCTGGACACGCGCACCGGCATATCCGTATCGATGGTATGGGTCAGTTCAAGGCCGACATTGCCGTGGCGCGACAGGAATGTCGAATAGCCCTGGCCGTGCCGGGTTTCATACTGAACCGATGGATCGCGCAGCACCGAGGCGGTCGGCGAGAATGCAGTTCCCTTGTCCAGATCAACGACGTAGAGCGCTTCGCCGGACCGGTTGATCACGGGATCATTCGACCACTGGGTCAGCTGATAGTCGCGGCTGTTGCTCGACCAGGTGAAACCTGCACCTTCCGCCGACACGTGGAAGCCGAAGCCCGCATTGGAGATCACATTGATCCAGGGCTGCGGCGTGGTGGTCCGGTCGGCAAGACGGACCACGTACTCACCGGTCTTCATGTCAAAGCCGCCAAAGCCGTTCCAGAAGGCCAGTTCATTGCCGTCTGTTTTCTGACGGCGCTTGCCCACCAGCTGCGTCGGTGCCGGTGCGATGCTGCGCATCTCATCAAGGCCGGTATCGCCGCTCGCCAGAGTCTTGCCGGCCGGTATGGCGGCAACCGGCTGCAGGTCGGCGGACAGTTCCTCCGTGCGCTTCAGTTGTTCAACCAGCGTGCCGTTCTGCGCGTGCATGACAATGCGGGCAGAGGCGAGCAGGGTGTTGTAGCTCGCATCGCTCATCTGGTCCTTGCGCACGGTGAAGATGTGGACGCGCGGGCCATACTGGCCGCCGCGGTTGCGGCTGTTCTCGCAGATCGCTTCGAGCCCGCGCTGGAAGTCCTGGGCGTAGGAGAAGGAGCGTTCGTTGATGACGACGACGTCAACCACAAGCCCCTTTGCCCGCCAGTATTCCTGCGCCTTCAGGACGTTCTTCAGCGTGTCCATGTCTGCTTCGTCATCGATGCGCAGGGCAAGGATGGGGAAGTCGCCGGAGATCGACATCGGCCAGAGGTCGGACTGGCTGCCAAGGCCGGAAGCGATGCTTTCGGCGGGCATGCGCAGGGCCTTGTCCGGATAGATCAGGCTGGTGGCGACGCGCTGGAAATCAGCGGCTTCGTCCGGATTGATCTCGATATGGTGCAGCCGCACCTGCGAGCTTGTCCAGGACAGCGAGAATTCGCGGGCAAAGCAGTCGGGATGGCGGAAGCGTGAAACGACCTCCTCCAGCTCGTGCCGGTCCGGGCCGACAAGGGTCCAGAAAACCAGCGTGACGCGCTTGTGCGCGGGAACGCGGACGCGGCAGCGCAGCGACGCGATGGGGTCCAGCACAAAGCCCTGGCTGCCGTTGAGGGTTACACCCTCGTCGAAGGCAACCGGATTGCGCAGGTTGCGGCCCCGGCCGATGAAGGCCCGGCGGTCGGTTTCCGCCTGGATTTCACGCATGGCGCCCGATCCGTCCGTGACCACGTGCGCCACGTGAATATCGGGTTCGTTGCTGCCGCGCTTGCGGCGGGTGGCGTAGATTGTGTCGCCGCGCGGAACGATCTCGGTTTCCACGAACATCTTGGCGAATGCCGGATGCGCCGTGTCCGTATCGTCTGCGGTGAGCACCAGTTCGGCATAGGACGTCACTTCAATGATCCGGTCTTTCGTGCCGGTATTGGTGATGATGATGCGGCGGCCTTCGCCGTCGGAATCCGAAGCGACGATGGTTTCCACCGTCGACTGGATCGTGCCGTTTTCCTTGACGAATTCGGCCTTGTAGTCGGCGAAGATGGTTGTGCTCTTTTCGCCGGCTGCCCGCACGGGATCGCCGGTTGCCGACCACCACTCACCGCTGTCGAGATCGCGCAGGAACAGGAATGTTCCGTAGCCGCTTTCCAGCGGATCCGGCTGGAAGCGGGTGATCGCCAGGCCATTCCAGCGGCTGTAGCCGCCGCCATTGGCGGTGACCATGACCGAGTAGTGGCCGTTCGACATGATCTGCGTGGCGCGCGGAGCGGAAAGCGGGTTCTTGATGAAGCGGATGGAGGCCGTTTCTTCGCCGCTTTCCACGGCCTTGCGCATCGGATTGTCGGCCTTGGCCTGCAGGACAGGGATTTCGCGCGGTGCCTTTTCCTGCAGCAGCAGTTCGGCGGCTTCGATGACGGGATCCGAGTGGAAACGGTCGCGCATGCGGCCTTCGAACACCACGTTGTTGACGGCAACGATCGACATGCCGTGATGGTGCGCCATGTAGTTGCGCACGATGGCATATTCCTCATCTTCGCGCACGCGGGAGCGGGTGAAGTCGACGGCATCATAGAAACCGTACTGACCGAGCGCACCCATCGCGCGCAGGCGTTTCAGATTGGCCACGGCTTCCGCCGGGCGATACTGGCTCGCCATGATGCTGGCATAGGGCGCAACCACATAGTTCTTGGACAGGCCGCGTTTCAGTCCCAGCGTCGGGACGCCGAAATTGGTGTACTGGTAGTTCATCTCCGGATCGCGCGCATTGTAGGCGGCTTCGGAAATGCCCCAGGGCAGGCCCTTGGAATCACCATATTCGATCTGGCGTTGGACGATCAGCTTGTTGGTCTGATCCAGCATCGAGCCCAGCGGTTCGATCATGACCAGCGGCGGCATGAGATATTCGAACATGGAGCCCGACCAGGAGATAAGCGCACCACGCCAGCCAACCGGCACCAGGAGACGGCCGAGGCGGAACCAGTGATCGACCGGGATATCGCCCTTGGCGATGGCAAACAGGCTGGCGAGACGCGCTTCCGAAGCGAGAAGATCGTAGCAGCTCGCGTCCAGCTCGTTGGTATCGACGCGGAAGCCGATCGACAGCAGGCGCCGCTCCTTGCGTTCAAGGAAGGTGAAGTCGGTGTCGAAGGCCAGCTGGCGGGCGCGGGTGGCCAGCGAAACCAGCCGCTCGCGCAGGCTGTCGGTTCCCTCGTGGGTGCCGATGGCGTCATCCGTATGGGCCTGACAGGTCTTGACCAGAATCAACGCCCAGCCGTTTGCGGTGGTGCTGAGCGGGCTTTCGAGTTCGCCGTGCAGTTCTTCCGTCAGACGCTGGATGTCACCGGCGAACAGCGAAAGGTTGATGGTGCGCAGCGATGCCGTTTCCGGCTCTTCCTTGATGGTCGTGATGGCGCGGCGGAAATTGGCCACCCGCTCATCCAGGCGGCGGCGCAGGGGCCGCAGGACACGGCGTTCATCCGGAATGTCGTTGATCGCCTCTTCAAGAATATCGCTGACATCGAGAATGCCGTCGAGATCGCTTTGCAGATAGACGGACGGAGCCTCCGCCCATTTTTCCAGCGCGGAAGACAGTGCCACGAGATGGCCGGCAAGATTGCCGCTGTCCACCGACGAGACGTAAAGCGGCAGAAGCGGCCGCAGCGTGGTTGTTTCGTACCAGTTGTAGAGATGGCCGCGATACTTCTCCATCTTTTCCAGCGTGGAGAGCGTGTCGTCGATACGGGTCAGCGTCTCGTTGAAGCCGATCCAGCCGAAATCCCGGGCCGCCACGGTCGACAGCAGGTACATGCCGATATTGGTCGGCGATGTACGCGTGGCGATAACCGGATGCGGGTCTTCCTGGAAATTATCAGGCGGAATGAAATTCTGTTCCTTGGTGACGAACGTATCGTAGTAGTGCCAGGTGCGGCGGGCGAAGCGGCGCAATTCGCTCTTGTCGGAAGAGCGGACATTGAGATCATCGAGCGGCTTGGCCGAACGGCTGACCAGCCAGGCAATGATCGGCGAGAAGAACCAGATCACGGCAAACGGCACGGCCAGATACCAGGCACGGCTGTGGGTGGCCAGCGGCAGCGCGATGGCGACGGCAGCCACGATGATCGCAGGCCACATCAGACGGGTGTAATACTGCAGCGTGTCAGGGGCGCTGGCTTTCGCCTGTGCCGCCGCACGCCATTCCAGCAGGTTCTTGCGCGATATGAAGACGCGGTAGAGCGTGCGTGCAATGGCATCGGCCATCAGGCAGGCCATGTTGGCAATGAAGGTGATGCGCAGGGCGATATCGGCGGCGCCGGAGAAAATGTCGGTGAGGATCGCCTGGAAATGGCCCTTCAGCGACAGGTTCATGTTTGTCGGAACAAGATTGGTGAACAGGATCATCGTCGGGACGATGAACATGCTGAAGATCATGAAGAACTGCCACAGGGCAGCGACGCCAGGCGGCAGCAATGTCCAGCCGGCGATGGAGGCGATGATCCAGAAGACCGGCGTCAGCGAGCGGCGCAGATTGTCGGTCATCTTCCAGCGTGTGACGGCGGTCACACCCGGCTTTGTGCTGAACAGGTAGGGCAGGAGCTGCCAGTCGCCGCGCGTCCAGCGATGGTGGCGCGAGATGTCGACGTTATAGCCTGTCGGATAGTCTTCAACCACCTCGACGTCACTGACGAGCGCCGCACGGGCATAGCCGCCTTCCAGAAGATCATGGCTGAGAACGGTGTTCTCGTCGATCTTGCCGTCGAGCGCCAATTCGAAGAAATCGACATCATAGAGGCCCTTGCCGGTGAATGTCCCTTCACCCAGCACGTCCTGATAGACGTCCGAGACGGCAAAGACGTAGGGGTCGATACCGCGGTTGACCGAGAAGACGCGCTGCAGGAACGAGGCATCGTCACCGGTGGTCAGCGAGGGGGTGACACGCGGCTGCAGGATCGCATAGCCGCTGGTCACGCGGCCGGATTTTTCCTTGTAGATCGGGCGATTGAGCGGATGGCTCAGCTTGCCCGCCAGGCGGTTGACCGAATCCGGCGTGAGGCGTGTATCGGAGTCGAGCGTCATCACGAATTTGATGTCGCCGGGCACTTCCTCATTGCTGGGGAAATAGGTTGTATCCTTGTCGCCGCGCAGCAAAAGGTTCAGCTCGTGCAGCTTGCCGCGCTTGCGCTCCCAGCCCATCCAGCGGCCTTCCTGTGCATTGTACAGGCGCTTGCGGTGCAGGAGGAAGAAACGCGGGTTGCCGCCCTGCGTATAGTGCAGGTTGAGCGCAGTGACCTTTTCTCGGGCATAGTCGAGAATGTCGAGATCGTTCTCGTTCTGCTCGACCTTGCTGTCCGCCCAGTCGGTGAGCAGGGCGAAATAGATTTCGCCGCGCGGATTGGTCAGATAATGCACTTCGAGGTTGCGGATATGCTCATCGACGGAATCGCGCGAGGTGATGAGTGTCGGCACTGCGACGAGGGTCTTCGCCTCGGGGGGCAGGCCATTCTTGTATTCAAAACCGATCAGCCGTGTCGGCGGCATGAACATCGGAATGATCCAGTTGACGAAACCATTAGCGGTTTCCATCGTCGGGAACACCGCCAGGACCGTCAGCAGCAGAACCGTATCGCTCGGCAGGCCGTAACGGCGCAGCCAGTAATGGATCAGGAACAGAATACCGATGGAAATGACCGAAGCCGGAATCCACAGGCCGGCGAGCCCGAGTGTCTTGTAGAACCGGACCCAGCGCTGCAGCACGGTTGGGGTCGAGCCGCAGGTTTCTTCCAGCTCCGAGCGGCCGTCGCCGGCGAGATAATAGCCGACGTCGCGCTTGCGCTGCACGGTAACGCTCTTCTCGTCCCCCTTGGTTTCGGCGCTGTGGTGGGCGAGGTCAAGGGCGGCCTGGGTGATGTCCTGCTCGCTCTTGCCCGAACGGCGCGCGATCTTTTCAATCGCCACGCGATAGGCATTGCGGGAATGGAAATCGAGCGCATCAAAATTGGAATGTTCGCGCAGCACCGCATCGACGCCGCTGACCGTCTCGAACCAGGTGATCCAGTCGACGTCGTCGATAGCCTTCAGGCTGCGGATGAGGTTGCCCATGGTCACGCCGCCGGTGGACTGGCGCGTATGTTCCTGGATAATGGCGTCCTCGGCGTCGCTGCCGTTCTTTTCCAGCTCTTCCTCAAGCCAGGCGACAGCCGCACCGGAGTGCATGGCGCCGCCGCGCAGGCGGTAAAGCAGATGCGTGGCGAAGGTGCTGTCACGCGCGGCAGTGGTGTACTGAGCCAGAAGTTGCGGCAGGGTATCCTTGTCGGCGTTCAGCGTGATTTCGTCGGCCACGCTGTTGGCATAGGCGCGCATGCGCCGCGCCCGTTCGACGCGCAACGACAACCGGCGGGCGTTTTCAATGAGAATGAAGCGCACGGCGGAGGGCAGGGCCCAGAGTTCGCCGATATGCAGGGGCGCAACCGTCTGGAATCCTTCGACCACCGCTGTCAGGCTGTTGAGCGAGAACTGGCTGTCCGTATGGGCCGCATAGAGCCAGGCCAGCGCCATGACGCGCGGGATTTCCGGCTTGCCGGCCAGCGGCGGCAGCTGGCGGAAGAACTTCTTCGGAAGATCGCGCTCCACCTGCTGGATGTTCTGGTCGACGAGGTAGTAATTGTCGAGGAGCCACTGGGCCGCCGGAGT
This sequence comes from Phyllobacterium sp. T2-21, assembly GCF_055378485.1. NCBI lineage: Bacteria > Pseudomonadati > Pseudomonadota > Alphaproteobacteria > Hyphomicrobiales > Phyllobacteriaceae > Phyllobacterium > Phyllobacterium sp. T2-21. The sequence continues at coordinate 856,183 of NZ_AP027912.1, forward strand.
AATCGTTTCGCCCTTGCGTGCAGCCGCGTCGGAGGAACGATAGGAATGGAGGATCAGCCGGGCATTTTCGACCGTGCGCTGTTCGAACACCATCGGTTCGTAGTCGGGCAGGCGGATATCTTCCCCGCGCGCCACGCGCGCGCCCAGGTCCCGTAGGTCGTCAATGGATTTGTAATGGGCTCTGATTGGATTGGGTTGGACCGAAAAAATCTGACCAACGGCATTCTTCTGTGGTGTGAAAGATTTAAAAAAAGACAGTAGGGCCATTTGCCTTCGTTTCGGTTGTGAAGAAAAAATCTTCAGGGCTGCAACACAGACGATAATAACGGGTCGACCGACCCATGGAGAAGTTTACGATCTAATCGGGTACGATCAACTAAGCTACCATCACTTTCATCCTTGCCGATCAGTTTTGATGAAAATGAGTCAGATTGCCATTTGTTTATCTTAAGCAATTCGTAGCGGGCTGCACAGGGGCACAGCGCGCAAACTCCTTTGCAGCTGTTTGCGAACGGCGATGGGCTTTGTGAACAGACTGTTTCTGTTTTGATGAACAAGCCTATGACGGCCGGGCAGCAAAAAGCCGGAGCTCATGGAACTCCGGCTTCGGGGGCAAAGGCCGAAAGGGTCAGGCCTGCGGAAAGACCCGCCAATGCTTTGGCCGAAAGGCGATGCGGCTCTTTTCCCGGGCCGGATGATCGGCCGGAATTTCAATCTCGACGCGTTCCGCCGCGCCGCCGATTTCGAGCTCCACGCGCCTTGTCGCACCGACACGGCGGCTGGCAATGACGGTTCCGGCAATGCAGCCACCGCAGCCGTCGATCAGTTCGACATCGTGCGGGCGGAAATAAAGCGTGGCGTTGCCGTCGGGTGCATCGCTTTTCAGGCCGAGTGTGCGGTCCGCGAGCCATACTTCGCCATTGTCGATGCGCACGGTCAGTGAACTTGATTCGCCGATGAAGCCATAGACAAACGGCGAATTGGGCGTGTCATAAACCTGATCCGGCGTTCCGATCTGCTCGATCTTGCCCTGGCTCATCACCACCACGCGGTCGGCGAGCTCCAGGGCTTCGTCCTGGTCATGGGTCACGAAAACCGTCGTGTGCATGGTCTTGTCGTGAATTTCCCGCAGCCAGCGGCGCAGTTCCTTGCGCACTTTCGCATCCAGTGCGCCGAACGGTTCGTCGAGCAGCAACACGCGCGGTTCGATGGCCATGGCGCGGGCAAGGGCAACGCGCTGGCGCTGGCCGCCGGAAAGCTGGGCCGGATAGCGCTTTTCCAGGCCGCCGAGCTGGACGAAATCGAGCAGCTCGGACGAACGGCGGCGGATTTCCTCATTGCTCGGCCGGCTGGCGGAGGGGCGAACCTTGAGCCCGAAGCCGACATTGTCGATCACGGTCATATGGCGGAACAGGGCATAGTGCTGGAACACGAAGCCGACATTGCGCTCCTGTACGGATTTGAGCGATGCATCCTCGTCGCCGAAAAACACCTTGCCTTCGGTTGGGGTTTCCAGCCCCGCGATCAGGCGCAGAAGCGTCGTCTTGCCGGAACCGGAGGGGCCGAGCAGTGCAATCAGTTCACCCGAATTGATATCGAGCGATACGTCGTGCAACGCCGGGAAGCGATCGAATTCCTTGCGCACACCACTTACGCGAACGTCCATGTTTATTCCTCTCAGTGTCCGCCATTGGCTGCCAGTTCCGCACCGTATCTCAACTCCAGCAGGGTCTTGAGAACGAGCGTCACCAGCGCCAGAAGCGCCAGAAGCGAAGCCACCGCAAAAGCAGCGACCGTATTGAATTCATTATAGAGAATTTCGACCTGCAGCGGCATCGTGTTGGTCAGGCCGCGAATATGGCCTGAAACGACGGATACCGCGCCAAACTCCCCCATGGCCCGGGCGTTGCACAAAAGCACGCCGTAGAGCAAGCCCCATTTGATGTTGGGGAGGGTGACATGCCAGAAGGTCTGCCAGCCGTTTGCCCCGAGGGAAAGCGCCGCTTCCTCGTCGGTCGTGCCCTGCTCCTGCATCAGCGGGATGAGTTCGCGCGCAACGAAGGGAAATGTCACGAACACCGTTGCGAGCACGATGCCGGGAACGGCGAACAGAATCTCGATTCCCTGTGATTTGAGCCAGGGGCCGAGCGCGCTGTGCGTGCTGAACAAGAGCACGTAGACGAGACCCGATATCACAGGGGAAACCGAGAACGGCAGGTCGATCAGCGTCGTCAGGAACGCCTTTCCCTTGAACTCGAACTTGGCAATGGTCCAGGCCGCCACCACCCCGAAGACGAGATTGAGCGGAACGGCAATGGCCGCAACCAGAAGGGTCAGGCGGATCGCGGCGAGCGCATCATGGTCGGCGAAGGCTGCGAAATAGGCGGCGGGGCCCTTGCGGAAGGCCTCGAAGAAAACCGCGATCAGGGGCAGAAGCAGGAACAGCCCGAGAAAGACCAGCGCCACGCCGACGAGGATGAAGCGCGCCGTGCGGCTCTCGGTGGTTGCCGGGTGCCAGACATTGGATGCGGCTTCCGGCGGTTGCGGCAACTCATGTCGCATAGCCATACCTCCTGCGGCTCCAGGCCTGGATCAGATTGATGACGAAGAGCATCGTGAACGAAATCAGAAGCATGATGGCGGCGATGGCCGTTGCGCCGGTGTAATCGAACTCTTCCAGGCGGATGACGATCAGCAGCGGTGCGATTTCCGAGATGTAGGGAAGGTTCCCGGCGATGAAGATCACCGAACCATATTCGCCGACCGCGCGGGCGAAGGCGAGGGCAAAGCCAGTGAGGATTGCCGGAGTCAGGCCGGGCAGCAGAACGCGCGAGATGGTCTGGAAGCGCGTCGCGCCGAGGGTGGCCGCCGCTTCCTCCACTTCCTTGCGGATTTCTTCCATGACCGGCTGCACCGTGCGCACGACAAAGGGCAATCCAATGAAGATCAGCGCGATGGTGATGCCAACAGGCGTGAAGGCGACCTTGATGCCCAGCGGATCGAGCCAGCGGCCGATCCAGCCGTTCTTCGAATAGAGGGCTGTCAGGGCAATGCCGGCAACGGCGGTGGGTAGGGCGAAGGGCAGATCGACGATGGCATCGATGATCCGGCGGCCGGGAAAGCGGTAGCGCACCAGAACCCAAGCCACGATAACGCCGAACACGACGTTGATCAGGGCGGCGATCAGCGATGTGCCAAAGCTGATTTTCAAGGCGTTCAGCGTGCGCGCGTCCGTCGCGACGTGCCACATGCCGCCCCAGCCCAGCGAGGCGGAGCGCCAGACCAGTCCAGCCAGCGGGATGAGGACGATGAGGGTCAGGTAGGCAAGAGTGAAGCCGAGCGTCATTCCGAACCCTGGAATAACACTCGGCCTCTTAAACCGCCAACCTGCCTTGGCAAGGTTGGAGATCATGCTGTTACTTTTTCGGCTTGTAAATCTGGTCAAACGTTCCGCCATCTCCGAAGTGATAGGGCTGTGCTTTTGCCCACCCGCCGAAGATTGGATCATCGATTGTCACCAGTTTCAACTCCGGCAGTTTTTTCAGGAGATCCGCCGATACCAGCTTGGGCTCGGAAGGGCGATAAAAGTGCTTCGCTGCAATGGTCTGGCCTTCTGCCGAGTAGAGATACTGGAGATAGGCTTCAGCCACCTTGCGCGTGCCCTTGGCATCGACATTGCCGTCGACAACGGCAACGGGCGGCTCGGCAAGGATGGATTGCGGCGGCACGACAATGTCGAATTTGTCGGCGCCGAATTCATTGGAGGCAAGATAGGCTTCGTTTTCCCAGGCAAGCAGCACGTCGCCAAGTTCACGCTGGGCAAAGGTCGTGGTCGATCCGCGTGCGCCCGAGTCAAGCACCGGGACATGCTGGAACAGATTGCCGATATAGTCCTTGATCTTGGCTTCGTCGCCGCCGTATTGGCCATTGGCCCAGGCCCAGGCCGCAAGATAATTCCAGCGCGCGCCGCCCGATGTCTTGGGGTTCGGCGTGATGACTTCGACGCCATCCTTGATGAGATCGCCCCAGTCCTTGATGCCCTTCGGATTGCCCTTGCGCACCAGGAAGACGATGGTTGACGTATACGGTGCGGAATTGTGCGGATATTTGGTGCGCCAGTCGGGATTGATCTTTTTCGTTGCCTTGGCGATGGCGGAGATGTCGCTTTCAAGCGCCAGCGTCACCACATCGGCATCGAGCCCGTCAATCACCGAACGGGCCTGCGCGCCGGACCCGCCATGCGATGTCTGGATGGTCAGCGTTTCCCCGGTATCCGCCTTCCATTTCGCCGCAAAAGCCGCGTTGTAGTCCTTGTAGAGCTCGCGGGTCGGGTCATACGAGACGTTCAGCAGCGTCGTATCCGCATGGGCGGCAGACAGCGATTGAAAGGAAACTGTTGCGGCGAGTAAAGCAGCCGCAAGCGATAGGGATATACGGGAATGTTTCATGCCTGCCTCCGTGTAGTGTGACCTAGAGCGTAGCAGAGCGTCCCGCAGAGCGGGCGTTGGAAAGAATTCCTTTTATATCGATAAATTAGAAAATTCTACCTGAATACCATAGTCTACAGAAATGGTAGTCTATTCGGGATCGGTGGTGGAATCTGACCGCAGCAGGATTCTTTCCCGGCAGCAGGGAAGTGGTACCGGCCTGCGGCCGGTACCGGGCTGGAGGCCCTTATTTGCGTATCAGCAGGTCAACCGGCGTGATCTCTGCGACTTCGGTGTATGTGCTGGTCACTGTCCTGGCTTCGATCGAGGCGCGCACCGTGAGTGGCGTGACAAAGATCGCCAGGGTCAGCAATGCGGTGGCGGCGATTGAAAGGCGTCGTTCCATGCGTGCGTTGATGATCATTGGTTTTCCCCTTCGTCCTAGTGGTATTTTGCCCGCAGCGGGCGGGAAATGATGTCGTCGATGGCAAATTTAGGGATCGGCAAAAGCACTTGATCCAGCTCGGCCAAGGTTTCGGCAAAACCGATGGCTGCGTTCTCAACCTCTTCCTGGCGGGAGGGGCATGCCATGGCATTGAGGCAGGTTCGTGCCGCAAGCATGTCGCAATTTTGAAGTCCGGCGATCAGCCCCAAAGTCAGGCATTCTTCCTTGCACACGTGGTGCGAGCCGAATGGAAACGTCTTCAGCGGGCACAGGGCGCAGTGGCGCAAGGTGCGGATGAAGAACGAGAGTTCCGACAGGGCGCGGTTGCCTTCACGGCTGCCGAGAATTTCGCTGTACAGGCCAAACGCCATTTCCCAGGCAATCACCGAACCGGTTTCAAAACCGGCAGTCCACCGGCGATAGCCTTCCAGCACGAGCTTCTCCGGAGCCCGGTCGAAATAGCAGCCTGTCCCTTGCCCTGCTTCAGATGCGCGTGGATACATGCCCACTCCCATCCTGTTCATTGTTGCGGCATGGGCGGGCAACGGGCTGCGTCAGCCGGTTCAGGCCGGGTGCGGGACGTGGAAGCTGCGCATGCAGCATGAAAACCACGCGCAGGCGTGGCAGAAAAAGACCTATCATAGGGTCCTCCAATCGAACGGGTTCAAGGCCCAGACATCAAAGGTATGCACTCGTGTGCTTGTGCATAAAGGCAATGACTTATTGCAAAGTCAAATGATAATTTTCGAAAAGCATGAAAAATATCAATAACTTAGAATGATTCTAGGAAATTATGAGTTTTTTAGTAGACAATTGCTCTGGCAAGCTGACAAATCATCGCACCCCGACGGCGCGCGACGGTCCGTTCCTTGCGTCATCCAGCCGAATGTCTTCTAGAGCTGTGTGACCATGCGGTGCGAGGCGGGGTGGATCATCCGCACGAATGTGATCGGCTTCTGCGGCACGAAGGTGACGCGTTCCACAATGAACACGGCGTCCTTTTCGCTGACACCGAGAATATCAGCCTCCTGCGCGCTCGCCACGCCGGCGTGAAAGACGATCTCGGCCTGCGAGAACGGCGAGTGGGTCACCAGCCATTCGTTCGGGCTGATGGTCTCGAATGTCTCGCCGCGAATGGAAGGCACCGCATCGAGATTGATCCAACGATCCTCATATTGATACGGCTTGCCGTCGGAGAGGTGCAGGCAGCGCACGTGCAGCATGTCCTTGGCCTTGGCGAGGCCCATGCGGCGGGCAACGTCTCCCGGTGCTTTCTCCACCTGGTTGGAAAGCAGCCTGAACTGGTAGGCGCCGCCCTTTGTCTCGATTTCCTGCCGGACGATGGGAATGACAAAGCGCGCTTCCCGCATCGGGTGCAGGGCAACCCGGGTTCCGGCCTTGCGCTTGCGCACGAGGACGCCGCCCCGCGCCAGTTCCTGCAAGGCGCGGTTGACCGTGGCGCGGGCGCAGCCGAATTCAATGGACAGCACTTCCTCTCCGGGGATCAGTGCGCCGGGTGCCCAGACCCGCTCGGCGATGCGCCGGGCCATTTCCGCTTTGATGGCATGGAAGGATTTTCGCGCTGTTGCCGTCACACCCGCTCCAGAACCGACGCAAGCCGCGTCTTGTAGGTTGCAAAGATTTGTTCCCGCGCGTGGTGGCGCCCCTCATGCACCACATGACGGCCCGCCGACCACACATCGGTCACCGCGTGTCTGTCGCCTGCAAAAATCCAGCCGTCAAGCAACCGGTCACCCCGGAGGCCGAGGATCGCGGGATTATCGGCATCGAGTGCAACCATGTCGGCCCATTGTCCGACGGCAAGACTGCCGCCATTGCGGCCCAAGGCCTGCATTCCGCCCGCAAGCGCGGTGTCATAGAGCGTACGGCCGTTGGATTTGCCGTCAACGGAAAGCGTGACCCGCGAGACATCGCGCAAACGCTGGCTGTATTCGAGCTGCCGCAGTTCCTCGGATGGCGAAATACGGATGTTGGAATCCGATCCCGTACCGAACCGCCCGCCCGCACCCAGGTAGCGCACGCCATCAAAAATGCCATCGCCGAGGCTTGCCTCGGTCAGCGGGCAGAGGCCGACCACCGCGCCGCTGGCAGCAACGCGCAAGGTCTCTTCCGGTGTCATGTGCGTCGAATGAATGAGGCACCAGCGCTCATTGACGGGCAGATGGTCCAGCAGCCAGCTCATGGAGCGCTGGCCGTAGGCCGCCTGTACCTCTTCCAGTTCCGGCAGCTGTTCGGCGATGTGGATGTGGAAGGGCATCGCGGCAAACCGGCGCTCCAGCTCCAGAAGGTCGCGTTCGCTGACGGCGCGGATCGAATGCGGTGCGACGCCGAAACCCGCATCGGGACCTGTTTGGCGCGCCGATTTTTCCGCGGCCTGCGCCAGTTTGGAAAAGCGTTCGACATCATTGCCGAAACGCAATTGCCCGCCCGCCAGCACGCGTCCATCGACGCCGCCCTGCGCATAGGCAACCGGCAGCAGCGTCAGGCCGATACCGCTCGCGCTGGCGGCAGCGGCGATGCGCTCCGACAATTCGCCGAGGCTGGCATAGGGGGTGCCGCCCGGCTGGTGATGGACATAGTGAAATTCGGCCACGCTGGAATAGCCGGATTCGAGCATTTCTACGAATGCGAAGGTCGCGATGGCTTCGATGTCGTCCGGATCGAGAATATCGAGGAAACGATACATGATTTCGCGCCACGTCCAGAAACTGTCGCGGCCTGCCGGGCTACGCGCTTCGGAAAGGCCGGCCATGGCCCGCTGGAATGTGTGGCTGTGCAGATTGGCTTGCGCCGGGAGGAGAACAGCTGTGCGATGACTGTCAGCGGGCGCAGTGCTGTTTGCGTCCACCGACACGATCTGCCCGCTCGCGCTGAACTGCACGAGGACGTCGCGTTCCCAGCCTTTTTCCGTGAGGGCCGTGCTCGCAAAAACAGATTTTTTGGCTTCGCTCATTTCTTCTCTCATCCCCGGATTGACATAATATGTATATACATAATAACGTCATGAGCAAGCACTAATGGGGATGGTATCAAGGCTGATGAGGAAAATTCTGTCCGGATTGAGGATCGCGACGCTGGAGAATACCGGTGCGCCCTATGGTCTGATCGACGCGGGTGCGATCGGCATTGAAGGGGATCGTATTTCCTGGGTTGGTACCGCTGTTCCGGATGACTGGAAAGCTGTCGAGGTGCAGGATTTCGGCGGCCGCCTGGCGACGCCGGCACTGATCGACTGCCACACTCATCTGGTTTTCGGCGGCAACCGCGCCCGCGAGTTTGAAATGCGCCTCGAGGGCGCCAGCTATGAGGAAATCGCCCGGGCTGGCGGCGGCATTGTTTCCTCGGTGAAATCGACCAATGGTCTGTCGGAAGATGAACTCGTCGCGCAAAGCCTGCCGCGGCTTGACACCCTGCTGGCGGAGGGCATTTCCACCGTTGAAATCAAGTCCGGCTATGGCCTCAACATCGAGGCGGAGCTGAAAATGCTGCGGGTGGCGCGCCGCCTCGGCACGCTGCGTCCCGTGCGCATCCGCACCAGCTATCTCGCTGCCCATGCGGTGCCGCCGGAATATCGCGGCCGCGCCGATGATTACATCAGCGAAGTTGTGCTGCCGGGTCTCGATGCCGCCCATGCGGAAGGTCTGGTCGATGCGGTCGACGGCTTTTGCGAAGGTATTGCCTTCTCGCCGGCCCAGATCACGCGTGTGTTTGACCGGGCGAAAGCTCTTGGCATTCCGGTCAAGCTGCATGCGGAACAGCTGTCCAATCTCGGCGGTGCCAAGCTTGCCGCATCCTATGGCGCACTGTCTGCCGATCATCTTGAATATCTCGACGAAGACGGCGCCAGTGCCATGGCCGCCGCAGGCACGGTTGCGGTGCTTCTGCCCGGTGCCTTCTATGCATTGCGGGAAGAACAGGCGCCGCCGGTCAAAGCCCTGCGTGCCGCCGGTGCCCGCATCGCCATCGCCACGGACTGCAACCCCGGTACATCGCCGCTGACATCGCTGCTCCTGACCATGAACATGGCCTGCACCCTGTTCCGCCTGACCGCCGAGGAAGCGCTGGCGGGTGCAACGCGCGAGGCGGCGCATGCGCTGGGATTGCAAAACGATCTTGGCACCATCGCTCCCGGCAAACGCGCCGAAATCGCCATCTGGAACGCCGCGCAGCCCGCAGAACTCTGCTACCGCATCGGCTTCAATCCCCTCCACCAGCTTATCTTGAAGGCTTGACCATGACTGTCGTCCTCCACCCCGGTTCCGTTCCTCTGGCTGAACTGGAGAAAATCTATTGGCAGGGCACGCCTGTCCGGCTCGATGCCTCGTTTCATAAGGGGATTGCAGCCGCAGCTGCGCGCATCGCCGAAATCGCAGCCGGCAGCGCGCCGGTTTATGGCATCAACACCGGGTTCGGCAAGCTTGCTTCGATCCGCATCGACGCCGCCGATGTGGGGACGCTCCAGCGCAATCTGATCCTGTCGCATTGCTGCGGTGTCGGCAACGCGCTGCCGGAAAACATTGTCCGCCTGATCATGGCCCTGAAGCTGATCTCGCTCGGCCGCGGCGCTTCGGGCGTGCGCCCGGAACTGATCAGCCTTATCGAAGCGATGCTGGCCAAGGGCGTCATTCCTGTCATTCCCGAGAAAGGTTCCGTGGGCGCTTCCGGCGATCTGGCGCCGCTCGCGCATATGGCCGCGGCGATGATCGGCGAGGGTGACGTGACCTTTGGCGGGGCGCGGATGCATGCCGGCGAAGGCCTCGCCAAGGCCGGCCTCACGCCGGTCGTGCTCGCCGCCAAGGAAGGGCTTGCGCTCATCAACGGCACGCAGGTTTCAACGGCGCTGGCGCTCGCGGGCCTGTTCCGGGCGCATCGCTCTGCGCAGTCGGCCTTGATCACGGGGGCCCTGTCCACCGATGCGGCGATGGGTTCCTCAGCGCCGTTCCACCCCGATATTCACACCCTGCGCGGCCATCGCGGCCAGATCGATACGGGCGCCGCGTTGCGCCGCCTGCTCGAAAATTCGCCGATCCGCGAAAGCCATATCGAAGGTGACGAGCGCGTCCAGGATCCCTACTGCATCCGCTGCCAGCCGCAGGTCGACGGCGCCTGCCTCGATCTCTTGCGTATGGCGGCGCGTACGCTGGAAATCGAAGCCAATGCGGTCACCGACAATCCACTGGTGCTCAGTGACGGCTCGGTGGTATCGGGCGGCAACTTCCATGCGGAACCTGTTGCTTTCGCCGCCGATCAGATTGCGCTTGCCATCTGCGAAATCGGCTCGATCGCCCAGCGCCGTATTGCGCTGCTGGTCGATCCGGCCTTGAGCTACGGCCTGCCTGCTTTCCTTGCCCGCAAACCGGGTTTGAATTCCGGCCTGATGATCGCCGAGGTCACCTCAGCGGCGCTGATGTCGGAAAACAAGCAGATGTCGCATCCGGCCTCGGTTGATTCCACGCCGACCTCGGCCAATCAGGAAGACCACGTGTCCATGGCCTGCCACGGCGCGCGCCGCCTGTTGCAGATGACGGACAATCTGTTCTCCATCATTGGCATCGAGGCACTCACCGCAGCGCAAGGCATCGACCTGCGCAGCCCGCTGCAGACGAGCCCGGAACTTACCCGCGCCCATGCCGCGATCCGTTCCGTCGTGCCGACGCTGGACGAGGACCGCTACATGGCGCCGGACCTGAAGGCCGTGTCCGATCTCATTGGTTCCGGGGCGCTCAATTCAGCAATCTCCCCCGACATCCTGCCTGCACTGGATACCGGCCTATGAGTGTTGTTGACGTCAAGCAGGGGGCGTCCCCGGTCATTCTTGGCCTGCCGCACACCGGCACCGAGGTTCCCGCCGATATCTGGGCACGGCTGAACGAGAACGGACAGCTGCTGGCCGATACGGACTGGCATATCCATACGCTTTATGACGGGCTTCTGCCGGAAGCGACGACCGTGCGCGCCACCTTCCACCGCTATGTGATCGATGCCAACCGCGATCCGGAAGGCGTCAGCCTCTATCCCGGACAGAACACCACCGGCCTCATCCCGGAAACGGATTTCGACGGCAGGGCGATCTGGCGTGACGGCGAAAAACCCGCTGCTGCCGATACGCAAAAACGGCTGGAGCATTTCCACAAGCCCTATCACGCCGCCCTGGCGGCGGAGATCAAGCGCGTGCAGGACATTCACGGCCTCGCCATTCTCTATGATTGCCACTCCATCCGCTCGCACATCCCGTTTCTGTTTCAGGGCAAGCTGCCGGATTTCAACATCGGCACCAATCAGGGCGCGAGCTGTGCCCCGGAGGTGGCGGCAGCCACCGGCCGGTTTGCCTTTGCCGCACCGGGTTACGACGGCGTGATGAACGGGCGCTTCAAGGGCGGCTGGACCACGCGCCACTACGGCAAGCCGGAAAAGGGTGTGCATGCCATCCAGATGGAGCTGGCGCAGTCTACCCATCTGCAGACCGAAGCGCCGCCCTTTGCCTATGACGAGACGAAGGCCGAGCGCCTGCGCAAGCATCTCAAGGACATTCTCGAAAATCTCGAACAAACCGCCTTCAAGCTCGGGAGCTTAAAATGAACAATCCACGTCACAATATCCGTGAAATCCGCAGTCCCCGCGGTCCGGAACTCAATACCAAATCCTGGATGACAGAGGCGCCCCTGCGCATGCTGATGAACAATCTTGATCCGGACGTGGCTGAAAATCCCAATGAACTGGTGGTCTATGGCGGCATCGGCCGCGCCACCCGCACATGGGACGATTTCGACAAGATCGTCGCGACCCTGAAGACCTTGAACGAGGACGAGACCCTGCTGGTGCAGTCCGGCAAGCCGGTCGGCGTGTTCCGCACCCATGCGGATGCGCCGCGCGTCCTCATCGCCAATTCCAACCTCGTTCCCCATTGGGCGACATGGGATCATTTCAACGAACTGGATAAGAAGGGCCTGGCCATGTACGGCCAGATGACCGCCGGTTCGTGGATCTACATCGGCACGCAGGGCATCGTGCAGGGCACCTACGAGACCTTCGTCGAGGCGGGCCGCCAGCATTACGGCGGCAATCTCAAGGGCAAGTGGATTCTCACCGGCGGCCTTGGCGGCATGGGCGGCGCACAGCCACTGGCGGCTGTCATGGCCGGTGCCTGCTGTCTCGCCATCGAGTGCAATCCGGATTCGATCGATTTCCGCCTGCGCACCCGTTATGTCGATGCCAAGGCCGAAACGCTGGATGAGGCGCTTGCAATGATCGACCGCTGGACCAAGGCGGGTGAAGCCAAGTCCGTCGGTCTCCTCGGCAATGCAGCGGAAATCCTGCCGGAACTGGTGCGCCGCGGCGTGCGTCCCGACATTGTTACCGACCAGACCTCGGCGCATGATCCGATCAATGGCTATCTGCCCAAGGGCTGGTCGATCGCCGAATGGAAGGCCAAGCGCGAAAGCGACCCCAAGGCTGTCGAAAAGGCTGCCCGTGCCTCCATGCGCGAGCATGTGGAGGCGATGATTGCTTTCTGGAACGCCGGCGTACCGACGCTCGATTATGGCAACAATATCCGTCAGGTCGCCAAGGACGAAGGACTGGAAAATGCCTTCGCTTTCCCCGGCTTCGTTCCCGCCTATATCCGTCCGCTGTTCTGCCGCGGTATCGGTCCGTTCCGCTGGGCGGCGCTGTCGGGCGATCCGGAGGATATCTACAAGACGGACGCCAAGGTGAAGGAACTCACCCCCGGCAATACCCATCTGCACAACTGGCTCGACATGGCGCGTGACCGCATCGCCTTCCAGGGCCTGCCGGCACGCATTTGCTGGATCGGTCTGGGTGATCGGCATCGCCTGGGTCTTGCCTTCAACGAGATGGTGCGCAACGGCGAACTCAAGGCACCTATCGTCATCGGGCGCGATCATCTCGATTCCGGTTCCGTCGCCTCGCCGAACCGCGAGACCGAAGCGATGAAGGACGGTTCGGATGCGGTTTCCGACTGGCCGCTGCTCAATGCCCTGCTCAACACGGCATCGGGCGCCACATGGGTGTCGCTGCATCATGGCGGCGGTGTCGGCATGGGCTTCTCGCAGCATGCGGGCATGGTGATCTGCGCCGACGGTACGGATGATGCCAAGCGCCGCATCGAACGGGTTCTGTGGAACGATCCGGCCACCGGCGTCATGCGCCATGCGGATGCGGGCTACGAGATCGCCATCGATTGCGCCCGGGAAAAGGGCCTCAACCTGCCGGGTATTCTCGGCTGATGCGCATCCTGCGTTCGGCCGGACACCGGCAGATGCCTTGGAAAAACGGCAAGGGTGTCACCACCGAGATTGCCGTCTTTCCCGAAGGCGCATCGGTCGACAGCTTTGACTGGCGTATCAGCATGGCAAACGTTCCGGAGTCCGGCCCGTTCTCGGCCTTTCCGGGCGTCGACCGCGTGCTGGCCGTGCTGGAAGGCGACATGATATTGAGTGTGGATGGCCGGCCGCCTGAAACGCTCGGTCCATTGTCTCCGGCGATTGCCTTTCCCGGCGATACCCCGACAAGCGCGGTGGTGCTGCGCGAGGTTACGGACCTCAATGTCATGGTCCGGCGCGGAAAATTTACAGCGCAGGTCAGAAGGTGTGATGACACGGTAATTGCGGGCAAGTACGGCCATGCATTTGTGGTTCTGTGCGGCGAGGCAGAACTCACGAGCGGCGAAACGCTCGGCGCAAATGATGTTCTGCAACTCGCCCAAGCCGAAACGGTGACGTTCAAAGATGTGCCCTCGAGCGCATGGCTGGTGGAGATCGACCGTCTTTCAGCCTAGGCGATCCGGCATTTGTCGCTTTGCCGCATAGATTTCCCGCGCAAGCTGCGTTATCTGGTTGGCAGGAACCGCAAAACGGGGATGTGATGCGCAAATACGGATACGATTGGCAACTGGCGGTGCGCATGCTGTGCGCGCTGGCGCTTGTCTTCGTCGCCTTTGCCCATCAGCCGGTCATTGCGGCATCCAATAATCAGATTGATCTTGCCGCCTATACGCTGCCCGACGGCACCGTTCCCGTGCTCTGCCTTCCCGGCAGCGGTGACCAGGACCCGCACAAGAGCGCATGGCACGGCACGGGCTGCGAAGCCTGCCGTATTTCCGCATCGTTCATTCTCCCTGTTCCGCCTCACACCGGCGGTCAGCGCGTCGAACCGGCGGTATCGCTCGCCATCAAGCGCGAAGCGGTGCTGATTGCCCGCAGCCTCTATCCTCCGGCAGCACCGCCCCAGGCTCCCCCTCTCGTCTGACACAAACTTTTCGAACGCTGGTCCGCCATCGGTCGGAAAGGTTGCGCCGTTTTGGGCGCGCCCATTGGTCTTTCACAGGCCAATCATTGTTGCTGTCAGACGATTGGAACACGCATGAGCGTCTCAAGCATGGCTTCGCAGAAGCCCAAGGACATCAGTCAATCCCTCTACCGCGCCATCTGGCGCTGGCATTTTTTCGCCGGCCTTCTGGTCATCCCCTTCATGCTCAATCTCGCCATCACCGGCGGGCTCTATCTCTTCAAGGATGAAATCGACAACACGGTGTTTGCCTACCGCAATGTCGTTACGCCGCGCAGCGAGGTGCTTGCGCCGTCGCTGCTGATCAAGAATGCCGGGGCTGCAGTCCCCGGCGCAACCATCCTGCGTTATCGCGACCCCTCCACGCCGACCCAGTCCGCCCGGGTTATCCTCGGTACGGATGCCGGGAAGGTCCTTGTTTTCGTCGATCCCTATACCGGCTCGGTACTCGGCAAGGTTGCCGAGAAGCAGGAATTCAATTGGGTCGTGCGCAAGATTCACAGCCTCGTCTATTTCGGGCTGGCGCTTGACCGGGTGGTCGAGGCCGTTGGCGGTCTTGCCTTGATCCTTGTTGTCACCGGCTTTTATCTGTGGTGGCCGCGCAAACAGAAGGGCGGCGTCATCACGGTTCGCGGCACGCCCGACAAGCGCATCTTCTGGCGTGATCTGCATGCGGTGACCGGTGCTGTTGCCGGGGCTTTGATCTTCTTCCTCGCCATTACGGGCATGCCGTGGTCGGCCTATTGGGGCGACAAGCTCAATGCCACCCTGGCGGATAAGGGCCTCGGATACCCCACGCAGCTGTGGAACGACGTTCCGGTGTCGAAAATTCCGACAAAGGATGTGCTGACCGAGGCGGGCTGGACCATCGAAAACGCCCCGGTTCCGGCATCGACAGCCGATGGGGCGATGAAAAGCGTCGGCCTTGACCGGATCGTGGCGTCCGCCAGGGCCGAAGGCATCACGCCGGGCTTCGAGGTATCGCTGCCGTCGGGACCGGAAGGGGTCTATACCGCGGCGATTTTCCCGGACGATATCGCCATGCAGCGGACGATCCATTTCGATCAGTACAGCGGCAAATCACTGGTCGATCTGAAGTTTGCCGATTATGGCGCGGGTGCCAAGGCCATCGAGTTCGGCATCGGCGTCCATATGGGGCAGTATTGGGGCCTCCTGAACCAGATCGTCATGTTGGTCACGTGCTTTGCCATCATTCTCGCTGCGGTTTCCGCCGTGGTCATGTGGTGGAAGCGTCGTCCCTCGGGGCGTCTGGGGGTGCCGCCCATGCCATCGCAAAAGAGCGTCTTTGCCGCGTTGACGCTGGTCATCCTCGGCTTCGGCGTGCTCTTCCCGCTCACGGGTTTTGCCATTCTCGCCATGCTGGTTCTCGATCAGTTGATCCAGCGTGTTCCTTCCCCGCTCAAACGCGTATTCTCATAAACAACGGAACTGGAGAACGTCCATGAAATCCACTCTCAAATTTGCAATGTTTGCATTGCTGGCCACCTCGGTTGCCTCGCCTGTGCTGGCCCACGATCACTCCGCCATGAGCAAGGGCGATGCCGGCAAGATGCGGAAACACGAAGCCACGGATGCGGTCAAAGTCGGCAATCTCGTGTTCACCGATGCCTTCACCCGCGCCACATTGCCGGGCGCCAAGGTTGGCGGCGGCTATATCTCGATCACCAATGAGGCCAAGGAAGCGGACCGCCTGCTCGGCGGCTCCAGCCCTGTTGCGGCGCGCGTCGAAGTCCATGAAATGAAGATGGACGGCGAAGTGATGAAGATGCGCAAGCTTGCGGACGGTGTGCAAATTCCCGCGGGCGGAACCGTCGAACTCGAGCCCGGCGGCATGCACCTGATGCTGCTGGAGATCAAGCAGCCCTTGAAGAAGGGCGAAGACGTCCCGGTAACCCTCGAATTCGAGAAGGCCGGCAAGGTTGAGCTCAAACTGCACGTGGAAGCTGCCGGTGCAACCTCCATGGAGCATGGCCAGTGATGAACGTTCGCCGCGTCCGCATTGCACTGTGGTCGGTCATCGCCGTTCTGATGATCTTCCTTGCCTTCACCTATTACAGCGCCCGCAAGGGCAACGAGATAGAGCCGGTGAAGCTTGGTGTGCCGTTTTCGCTGATCGACCAGAATGGCGCGCCGATCACCGAAGCGGCATTCCAGGGACATCCAACGGCGCTGTTCTTCGGTTTCACCCATTGTCCCGAGGTTTGCCCGACAACGCTGTTCGAGATGGCGGGCTGGCTCAAGGCATTGGGCGATGAAGGCAAGGATTTGCGCGTTTTCTTCATCTCGGTCGATCCCGAACGGGACACGCCCGAGGTGATGAAGGGCTACACGGCCGCCTTCACCGACCGGATCACCGGTATCACCGGCGATCCCAAGGAAGTGGAGAAGGTCATCAAGGGCTGGAAGATCTATGCCCGCAAGGTGCCGACGGAAAATGGGGACTACACCATGGACCACACGGCATCGGTGATGCTGCTCGACCGGGATGCCCGCCTGAAGAGCACCATTGACTACAAGGAAAGCACCGACGTGGCTTTGAAGAAGCTGCGGCTTCTCATCGGCTCCTGAAGATTTTCCTCCAAAACAGAATGAGACCGGCATCTGGTCTCATTCTGTTCGGCCCTTGCCTTTCCTGAGCACCACCAGGTCAAGTGCGTTGAGGCGCGAAGACTCGGCAACAGCTTCAATGGCAGTGATCCTGTCCCCTGCAATCGTCAGGTTCAGGACCACGTGCAATCTGCCTCGAACCTTGACCACGAGACCAAGCACGCCATCGACAAGCGCCGGCACTGCACCCTGTGCGCGTCCTTTGAACGTATTGGCCACGGCTTCCGCACCGCGAATTTCCGACATTGCGCCCAATTGCACCGCCGCTTTGTCCGCACGGAACACCACATCCGGATCGAGCACGGCCAGAAGCGCGTTGAAATCGCCACCGCGGGAAGCCGCCAGAAAGGCATTCACGATCTCGCGCTGGCGGGCAAGACTGCGGGCCGGAATGGTATCCGTTCCCTGCACCCGGCGACGCGCCCGGCTGGCCAACTGCCTTGCCGCTTCCGGCGTGCGATCGACAATCGGCGCAATCTCGTCGAACGATATGCCGAACATGTCGTGCAACACGAAAGCCAGCCGCTCCGCCGGGGCCAGCCGTTCGAGCACCACGAGCAGAGCCGCCCCCACCGAATCTGCCATTACAATGTCATGTTCGGGATCGCCGCCTGACTCGCGGCCTGCCACGGGTTCTGGTGTTTGCGGAGTCAGTTGGTCCTCGCGCCGTGATGTGCGCGAGCGCAGCATATCGAGGCATACGCGTGAGACGACAGTTGTCAGCCAACCAGCCAAGTTGCCGACGTCGTCCGTATGCGCCCGGCTGAAGCGCAGCCAGGCCTCCTGTACGGCGTCATCGGCTTCGGTCATCGAGCCGAGCATCCGGTAGGCTACCCGCCGCAGATGGGTGCGATTGGCCTCGAATTGCTCGGTCAGAAATTTTTTCTCGTTCATCTGTCACGTTTCCTCGCCCTGTTCCGTCAAAGCAATGACGAACGAAATCCGGCCGATGTGACAAGAAATCGGGACCGGGAAACCGTCAAGAGCAAAAGCCCGGATATCTGGTTTCGGGCGTCAGTCAAACGAGAGGAAAAAATGATGCAAGCACGTATGAGCAACCCGGCAATGATCAACCCTGAAGCAATGAAAGCCCTGCAGGCACTGGCTGCGTCCACCGGTGACAGCGAGTTCCCGAAAGGCCTGCTTGAACTCGTGCATCTGCGCGCCAGCCAGATCAACGGCTGCAGTGTCTGCGTCGACATGCATCCGCGCCTTGCCCGCAAGGCGGGTGAAACCGATGAACGGCTCTTCGCCGTGTCCGTGTGGCGCGATACGCCGTACTTCTCCGAGGCGGAGCGCGCCGCCCTGGCCCTGACCGAAGCGGTGACCCGTGTTGCGGATCGGGCCGATCCGGTGCCGGATGACGTCTGGAACGAAGCCGCCAGACATTTCGATGAAAAGCGGCTCGGCAATCTGGTGCTGGCCATCGCCAACGTCAATGTCTGGAACCGTCTCAACATCGCGACCCGGCAGGTGCCAGGCGTATGGAAAGTCTGATCTGCTTGCGCGGATTGCTCTGCAGACCGCCTCGCTCAGCGTGGCGGTTCGCGCGCGAAGGTACGCTTTGCCCCATTGGCGTTTCTGCTCAACTGCACTATGTGATGCGGTAAGAAACAAAAGGGACAGCAAGCATGGCAGGCGTGAGCAAAGATCAGGTTCTCGATCAGCTGAAGACGGTGACCGGGCCTGATTTCAACAGCAACATTGTCGATCTGGGCCTTGTCTCGGATATTTTCATTGCTGACAACAAGGTGTTTTTCTCCATCACTGTTCCGGCGGCGCGCGCGCAGGAACTGGAGCCGCTGCGTGCCGCTGCCGAACGCGTTGTCAAGAACATGCAGGGTGTCGCCGGGGCCATTGTCGCCCTGACCGCCGAAAAGCGCGGCGGTCCGACCAGCGATGACGCGGTGCCGCGTCCCGCACCGGCAGCACCGCAACGTCCCGCGCAGCGTCCGGCACCCGCCGGTGCAGTCCCGCCGCCGCGCGTTCCGGCCCAGCCGCTGTCCGGGCACGGCCATGCGGCCGCGCCTGTCAAATCGGGCGTTCCCGGCGTTGGCGCGATCATTGCCGTCGCCTCGGGCAAGGGCGGCGTCGGCAAGTCGACCACGGCAGTCAATCTGGCGCTCGGTCTGCAGGCCAACGGCCATCGTGTCGGCATTCTCGATGCGGATATTTACGGTCCGTCCATGCCGCGCCTGCTGCATCTCTCCGGCCGCCCGGAAGTCGTCTCGGGCCGTGTGCTCAAGCCCATGGAAGGCTATGGCCTGAAAGTCATGTCGATCGGCTTTCTCGTCGATGAAGAGACCCCGATGATCTGGCGTGGCCCGATGGTGATGTCGGCCCTGACGCAGATGCTGCGCGAAGTGCAGTGGGGTGATCTCGATGTGCTCGTGGTCGATATGCCGCCCGGCACCGGCGATGCGCAATTGACCATGGCGCAGCAGGTGCCGCTTGCCGGGGCCGTCATCGTCTCGACACCGCAGGATCTGGCGCTGATCGATGCGCGAAAGGGGCTCAACATGTTCAAGAAGGTCGATGTGCCTCTGCTCGGCATTGTCGAGAACATGAGCTATTTCATCGCGCCCGACACCGGCAACCGCTACGACATTTTCGGTCATGGCGGCGCGCGCAATGAAGCCGAACGGCTCGGCGTTCCCTTCCTCGGCGAGGTGCCGCTGGTGATGGAAATCCGTGAAATGTCCGATGCTGGAACGCCCGTCGTCATCAGCAATCCGGAGGGACCGCAGGCCAAGGTCTATCGCGAGATTGCGGCCAAGGTCTGGGATCAGCTGCAGGCCGCGAAAGCCAATCCCGGCCGGACGGCACCGGCGATTGTTTTCGAGTAGCAGGGGATTTTCCCCGCAACCGGACAAAGAAAAAGCCCGCCTTTCTGGCGGGCTTTCTGTTTTAATTGAAGCACTTATTATGTAATCACGCTCGGCTTGTCGCGGCCGGTGCGTGTCTTGATTTCAGTGATGTCATCGGCGGCGCGGATAAGGTCGGCAAGCGCGCTTTGCGTTTCAAGATCGTGGCGCGCGGCATCGGCCTCGTAGCGTTCGATGTAGAGCCGCAGCGTTGCGCCCGACGTGCCTGTCCCGGAAAGGCGCAGGACAATGCGCGATCCGCCCTCGAAGAGAATGCGGATGCCCTGATGTTCGCTTACCGATTTGTCGACGGGGTCATGGTAGGCGAAGTCATCGGCCTTGGTGATCGTCAGTCCCTGCACGGTCTTGCCCGCAAGCGTCGGCAGCTTGGCCCGCAAGGCGTCGATCAGGCCGTTGGCCGCGCCTGAATCCACTTCCTCGTAATCGTGACGGGTGTAGTAGTTGCGTCCATAGGCGGCCCAATGTTCCCGCGCGATCTGCTGGACGCTCTCCTTGCGCACGGCCAGGATGTTCAACCAGAGCAGCACAGCCCAGAGGCCATCCTTTTCGCGCACATGGTTGGAGCCGGTGCCGGAGCTTTCCTCGCCGCAGATCGTTGCCATGCCGGCATCGAGCAGGTTGCCGAAGAATTTCCAGCCCGTCGGTGTTTCATACATGCCGATCTTCAGCTTTTCGGCGACGCGGTCGGCCGCACCGCTGGTCGGCATGGAGCGGGCAATGCCCTTCAGCCCGGCCTTGTAGCCCGGCGCGAGATGGGCATTGGCGGCCAGCATCGCCAGCGAGTCGGACGGCGTGACGTAAATGCCCTTGCCGATGATCAGGTTGCGGTCGCCGTCGCCGTCGGATGCCGCGCCGAAATCCGGACCGTCCGGCGACATCAGCAGGTCATAGAGATCCTTGGCATAGACGAGATTGGGATCGGGGTGATGCCCGCCGAAATCCTCCAGCGGCACGAAGTTCACACAGGTTCCATCCGGTGCCCCGAGGCGGTGTTCAAGGATTTCCTTGCCGTAGGGGCCGGTCACCGCATGCATGGAATCGAACCGCAAGGTGAAACCGGACTTGATCAATGCGCGGATCGCATCGAAGTCGAACAGCGTTTCCATCAGTTCGGCGTAGTCCGAGACGGAATCGATGATCTCGACATCCATGCCGGCAAGCTGCTGCTTGCCAACGGTGTCGATGTCGATGTCGGCGGCATCCGCGATCAGATAGCGGTCGATGACCTTGGAGCGGGCAAACACGGCCTCGGTGATTTTTTCCGGGGCAGGGCCGCCATTGCTGATATTGTACTTGATACCGAAATCTTCGGTCGGCCCGCCGGGGTTGTGGCTGGCGGACAGGATGAGTCCGCCGAACGCCTTGTACTTGCGGATGACATTGGACGCCGCCGGCGTTGAAAGAATGCCGCCCTGGCCGACGAGAACGCGGCCAAACCCGTTGGCAGCGGCCATTTTCACGGCAATCTGCACGACGTCGCGATTGTAATAGCGGCCGTCGCCGCCGATTACCAAGGTCTTGCCCTTGAAACCGTCGAGCGAATCGAAGACCGACTGGATGAAATTCTCGACGTAATTCGGCTGCTGGAATTCGGGAACCTTCTTGCGCAGACCGGACGTTCCCGGCTTCTGGTCATCGAATGGCGTGGTGGCAATGGTTTTGAACATGTGGACCTTCCCGGTTATGCGCATCGGCAGCAATCTATGAGCCCCTTGTCGATCAGGTCAACACGGCAAAAATCAGTTCGGCAAATAAATCGGATTGCGGCGGCCGGGATAGGTTTGTCTACATCGCCAGTTTGTAGTAACATATCTACAATTCAAAGAGGTGTGTGATGGGCATTACAACTGTTTCGAGCAGAGAATTCAATCAGCATGCCAGCGACGTCAAGAAGGCGGCAAACAACGGCCCCGTGTTCATCACGGATCGGGGCAGGCCCGCCCATGTCCTCCTGAGCATGGAAGAATATCTGAAGCTCACCGGGGGGCAGGAGAGTCTTGCCGACGTCCTGGCGCAACAGGAACCCTCGGATTTCGATTTCGAAATACCCAGTCTGAATGTCCGGTTTCGTCCGGCCGATCTGTCCTGATGTTTATTCTGGATACCAATTTCATTTCCGAAATGCGCCGACAGGACAGAGCCGATGCGAACGTCATGGCTTGGGCATCGACTATACCTTTTTCGCATTTTTTCCTATCGGCCATTACGATACTGGAGATTGAACAGGGGCTGCTGCTGGTGGACCGGAGGGATGCGCAACAGGGGGCGATCCTGCGCCTGTGGCGGGACAATTGGGTGTTGCCTCGGTTCGAGGGAAGAGTTCTTGCAGTGGACACGGCTGTCGCACAACGCTGCGCGCACCTGCACGTCCCGAACCCTCAATCGGAGCGCGATGCGCTTATCGCTGCAACGGCCCTGGTCCATGGCATGGTTGTGGTAACCCGCAACATAGCGGATTTTGCATCAACAGGGGTCAAGACCATCAACCCCTGGAGCGTGTGAAAAGGCCACCCAAGGGCAGCCTTTTCAAGCAATTCATAAGCCGGAGAATTACAGCACGACCACTTTCGCACCCACTTCGGCGCGGTTGAAGAGGTCGATGATGTCCTGATTCATCAGGCGGATGCAGCCCGAGGACATCGCCTTGCCGATGGACCACCATTCCGGCGTTCCGTGCAGGCGATAGCCGGTATCGCCGCCCTTGTTGAAGAGGTAAAGCGCACGGGCACCCAGCGGATTCTGCAGGCCCGGATCCATGCCCTCGCGGAATTCGGCCAGTTCAGGCTTGCGCTTGATCATTTCCTTCGGCGGCGTCCAGGTTGGCCATTCGCGCTTCATGGCTATGCGCGCCGAACCCTGCCATTCAAAGCCCTGCTTGCCCACGCCGATGCCGTAGCGCATGGCGCGTCCGTCGCCGAGGACGAAGTAGAGGAACTTTGCCTTGGTATCGACAACGATTGTCCCTGCGGCTTCACCGCCATCGTAGCGAACTTCCTGACGCAGGAACTGCGGCGGAATCTTGGCGCGGGGAATGGCTGGAAGCACATAACCGGCATCAGTCACGGAGGAGTAGGAGGCAGTGGAATAGTTGAAGCCGATCGTGGAACAGCCGGTCAGAGCAGTTGCACCCATCAGTCCAACTGCCAGGACGATTGTCTTGAGTTGCATAGTCACCCCATCAAGTATTGGCCGAATCTAAGGCGATTCAGTTGTCTTCCCTCATTACTGCCATTATTGTTAATGCTTGATTAACCGTAAAGCGTAGTTTTCTGTTAACCATACTTATCCTCAACCAAGTGGTGCATTTTTGCCGTATGCGGTTGTAGCGATCTCAGTGATACTTGCATCATGCCCCTTGTGATTCCCGGTCAGACCAGCCCGCTCATCGATGGTCGTCAGTCAGAGAACGCCATGCTGGTGCGCCGCGGCGTGCAGCGGCTGTTTCTTGAGCTTAATCTGGCGGTGATGCCGGAGTTGCCGCTGGCTTCGGGACGGCGGGCCGACCTCGTTGCCATGTCGCGCACCGGTGAAATCTGGATCGTCGAGATCAAATCATCAATCGAGGACTGGAAGGTCGACAAGAAATGGCCGGATTACCGGGCCCACTGCGACCGGCTGTTCTTTGCCACCCATCCCGGCGTTCCCGCGGATATTTTCCCGCAGGACTGCGGATTCATCCTGTCGGACGGCTATGGCGCGGAAATCCTGCGCGAAGCGCCCGAGCACAAATTGTCCGGGGCGACGCGCAAGGCGATGACCCTGCGCTTTGCGCGGGTGAGCGCGGCGCGGATGACTCTGGCCGAATTGTCCGGAATTCACTTGCCCGAAACGGATATGGAATAGGTCAGCGCGGCGCGCGCTTTGCGAGGATGCGCTGCAGGGTGCGCCGGTGCATGTTGAGGCGGCGGGCCGTTTCGGAAACATTGCGGTCGCACATCTCGTAAACGCGCTGGATATGTTCCCAGCGGACGCGATCCGCCGACATCGGGTTTTCCGGCGGGGCAACCTTGGCACCGGACCGGCGGGTCAGCGCGGCAAACACCTCATCGGCATCGGCGGGCTTCGACAGGTAGTCGATAGCACCGAGCTTGACGGCGTTGACCGCTGTCGCAATGTTGCCGTAGCCGGTCAGGACAATGGCGCGGGTGTCTTCGCGGCGCGCCCGGATTGCCTCGATGATATCGAGGCCGTTGCCGTCGCCCAGCCGCATGTCGACCACGGCATAGGCCGGTGCGTGCGTCTTGACGCTGGCAAGTCCCGCTTCGACCGATTCAGCCGTTGCAACGGTGAAACCACGGGATTCCATGGCACGCGCCAGGCGCTGCAAAAAGGGCTTGTCGTCGTCGACCAGCAACAGTGTCCGATCGCCGCCTATGGCCGCAATATCGTCCTGATCCGTGTGTTCCATCAGGGTTTCCTGCTCATTTCTTATAAATATACTCCGTTAATGGTTCGCAATGAACAAAAAGTCAAAGGTTATCCGTTTTGTTCATCAAGTTGATTGCGCGGCCATGTCACGACAACTTCTGCGCCTTGCCCCGGATCATTGCGATTGCGGAAGGTGATGGCCGCACCGGAACGCTCCAGCAAGGTTTTGGCGATGAACAGCCCCAGCCCCAGCCCGCCGCCATGTTCATTGGTCTCGCGGTCGCGGCCGGTGGTATAGGGCTCGCCGATTCGATCGAGAATATCAGCCGGGAAACCTTTGCCGTCATCGGCAACGACGATCTGCACCGTCTTGTCGGTCCAGCCCCAGCTGACCTG
Source organism: Phyllobacterium sp. T2-21 (assembly GCF_055378485.1). Taxonomy (NCBI): domain Bacteria; kingdom Pseudomonadati; phylum Pseudomonadota; class Alphaproteobacteria; order Hyphomicrobiales; family Phyllobacteriaceae; genus Phyllobacterium; species Phyllobacterium sp. T2-21. The sequence goes on from NZ_AP027912.1 coordinate 880,659, forward strand.
AATGGTCTCGCGGGCAAAATCCACCGCGTTCTCCACCAGATTGCCGAGGCCGTAAATGATTCCCGGATTGCGGCGGATGACCGGTTCGTTGCCTTCGCCGCGCAGCTTCGTCACCTCGATGCTGATGCCGAAATTGCGGTTGGGCTCGATGACTTCCTCGATCAGCGAGGAAATCTTCAGCCGCGACATGTGTTCCTCGCTTTCCGAGGACAGGCTGGTAAGGCGCTTGAGGATTTCCCGGCAGCGGTCGGTCTGCGAGCGCAGGAGTTCGATATCCTCGGCAAAGCGATCGTCCTGCGCCAATGCCCGCTGCATTTCCTTGGCAACGAGCGCGATGGTCGCAAGCGGTGTGCCGAGTTCGTGCGCCGCCGCCGCCGCGAGACCGTCGAGTGCGGAAAGATGTTGCTCGCGCTGCAGGATCAGTTCAGTCGCGGTGAGCGCATCCGCCAGAAGCCGCGCTTCTTCGGCAACGCGGTAGGCATAGACGGCGGTGAAGACCAGCGCCGAAACAACGGAACACCACACCCCTGCAATCAGCACGAACGGCAGTTGCAAGGCTTGGTCGGGGTACCAGGGCAGGGGCAGATGGAAATAGGCAAGGGCCGTCGCGCAGACCGTCACGAGGACGCCGAGCGTCACGGTTGACGAGGCGGGCAGGGAGGTTGCGGAGATGATGACAGGGACGATCATCAGCACGGCAAAGGGATTTTGCAGCCCGCCGGTCATGTAGAGCAGGCCCGCCACCTGCAGGATATCGAAGGCAAGAACCGTGATGGCCGCCCGCGGTTCAAGCCGGTGGTTGATCGGGTAGCGGAACGACAGGAGGAGATTCAGCCACGCCGAGCAGGCGATCAGCGCAAAACAGATGCTGACGGGGAAGGGAAACTTCAGGTAGAGCGCCACGAAGAGGACCGCGATGCTCTGGCCCGCGACGGCCAGCCAGCGCAGGCGGATCAGCGTCGTCAGCCGCAGCCGCCGCGACAGGTATGAGGAACGTATGCTGAATTCTTGAACCATGGGCGAGCTTTAGAACAAACCCGATGCAAAGGGAATTCTCGTTTTGCATCGTTTGCGGCTCGCCTATGTTCCGCGCGGTTTGGCCCGGGCCGTGGGCAGTGCCTGCGCCGGGTCTTCCGGCCAGACGTGCCGGGGATAACGCCCGCGCATGTCGCTGCGCACATCGGCCCAGGAGCCTTTCCAGAAACCGGGCAGGTCACGGGTGATCTGGATCGGCCGGTGCGCCGGGGAGAGCAGTTCCAAGAGCAGCGGGATTGTCCCGCCGGCAATGGCAGGATGAACCCCGAGCCCGAACAGTTCCTGCACGCGCACGGCGAGAACAGGGTCGTCCGCATCGTAGCGGATCGGAATGTTCGAGCCGGTCGGCACCGCGAAATGCGTCGGAGCCAGCGCATCGATCCGGCGCTGCAGATCATGCGGCACCAGCGCGCGCAGCCCCTCGCTCAGCACATGCGCCGGTATCTGGTTGAGATTGGCGGTTCCCGGCAGGAACGGCAGCAGCCATTCATCCAGCATGGCAATCAGATCCGCATCGGCCATGGATGGCCATGGAGCGCCGAGGCCCTTGTGCAGCCAGGCAAGCCGGCGGCGCAGGATCGTCGCCTCCTTCGACCAGGGCAGGATATCGAGACCATGGCTGCGCACCGCCTCGACGACGCCCTGATTGGCCTGATCGCCGCTGGGGGCGGGCAGGGTCTTTTCCGCCAGCGCGATGGCCCCGATCCGGGTGGCATCGCGCGCCTGCAGGGCATTGCGGTTTGCGTCGTAGCTGACCTGCCGGCCGCTGATGATGCGATCGCCCAGCGCTTCGCGGATGTCGGCTTCGGTTGTTTCCGCCGCTGCCAGTATCCGGGCCTTGCCGGCCCGGCCCGCAAGATCGGCGACGACGAGCCATGGCGCGCGTGCCAGCGAGGTCGCCGCATCCATTTCGCCGCCGCGGCCGTTGGCCAGCGTGAACTGGCCGTTGCCGCGCGCCTTGGCAATCCGGTCGGGATAGGCATCGATCAGCAGGCGTCCGGCACTGTCCGGCTCCGCCCCCTGCACAACATCACGTCCGGCCAGCCGCTTTGCCAGCCCGCGCGCCCGCGTTGCCCGCTCCCCGCGTTCGCGCTGAAAACGGCTGAGCCGCACGTCGAGGTCAATATCATTGCCGCCCAACCCGCGTTCGGTGAGGAGCACGGCGAGGTCCGCCGCGCGCCCGCCCTGTCCGCGTTCCCGCGCCGTCAGCACCATATGCGCAAGCCGCGCCGGCAGGGCGAGCGCGCGCATGGCATGGCCCATCGGGGTGATGCGGTCGCTGTCCAACGCACCGAGATTTTCGAGCAGGACTTTGGCCTCCCTGATCGCTGGGGCGGGTGGTGCATCGAGAAAGGCCAGGCTGCGCGGATCGGCAACGCCCCAGGCGGCACAATCAAGCACAAGTCCTGTAAGGTCTGCCTCGAGAATTTCCGGTGGGGCAAAGGCTTCGAGCGCCGCCGTCTGTTCCGCGCGCCACAGGCGCAAGGCAATGCCCGGTTCCGTGCGTCCGGCACGGCCCGCACGCTGGTCAACTGCCGCGCGTGCCGCCCGCACAGTCTCCAGCCGGGTCAGGCCGGTGGCCGGTTCGAATTTCGGCAGCCGTGCCAGACCGCTGTCGATGACGACGCGCACGCCGTCGATGGTGATCGATGTCTCGGCAATGGATGTCGCCAGCACCACTTTGCGCCTGCCCTGCGGCGCCGGCCGGATTGCCGCATCCTGATCGCGGCCCTCCAGCGCGCCATAGAGCGGCACGATCATCGTGTCCGCGCCCACGCGCCCGTCCAGCGCTTCGGCGGTGCGCTCGATTTCACGCTGTCCGGGAAGAAACGCCAGAATGCTGCCGGTCTCGGTGGCCAGCGTGTCGCGGATCGCCCGCGCCATGGCATCTTCGATCCTCTCGTCCGGTTTTCTCTCGCGGTAGCGCGTTTCGATGGGAAAGGAGCGGCCCTTGCTTTCCAGCACCGGCGCATCGCCGAGAAGCTGCGCCACGCGCGCGCCATCGAGCGTTGCCGACATGACAAGGAGCTTCAGGTCCGGCCGCAGCGCCGCCTGCACGTCGAGCGCCAGCGCCAGGCCGAAATCGGCATCGAGGCTGCGCTCGTGGAATTCGTCGAACAGCACGGCGACGACACCGGCAAGATCGGGATCGTCGAGGATCATGCGGGCGAACACGCCCTCGGTCACCACCAGGATGCGCGTCCTGGCCGACACCTTGTTTTCCAGCCGCATGCGGTAACCGACGGTGGCACCCACCTCCTCGCCCAGCAGGCTGGCCATGCGGCTGGCGGCGGCGCGCGCCGCAAGACGGCGCGGTTCCAGGAGGATGATGGTCCTGTCCCCGCGCCATGGCGCGCCGAGCAGATGCAGCGGAATGAGTGTCGTCTTGCCCGCGCCGGGCGGTGCCACGACGACCGCCGCCGTGCCGCCCGCCAGCGCTCCGTCCAGCGCGGGAAAAATCTCGGTGACAGGCAGGAGAGGCAGGTCAGGCACGGCAAAATCCAGTGGTGAAATCTCCGGCCGTTTTGACAAGGTTTGCCGCGCGAAGTCCATTGTTTTGTGAATATGTCACTGCAATCTTAGACAAGGCCCACCAGGCGGCTCCTACCGAGTGTCTTGATCGGCGACCAGAAATGTCGCCGATTTGATTGACGATCCCCGGTGTGATCCTGATAGTGCACAACTGCAAATCAGTAGACCGCATGTTGTAAGACGCATCAGGGAGAATCCGCATGAAATCGCGCGCCGCCGTTGCCTGGGAAGCCAGGAAGCCACTGACCATCGAAACCATCGAGATCGGCGGGCCGAAGCCGGGCGAGGTTCTGGTGGAAGTCATGGCCACCGGCGTGTGCCATACGGATGCCTATACGCTCTCCGGCCTTGATTCCGAAGGCAAATTTCCCGCCATTCTCGGCCATGAAGGCGCCGGCATCGTGCGCGAGCTCGGCGCAGGCGTGACCTCGCTGAAGGTCGGCGACCATGTCATTCCGCTCTACACACCGGAATGCCGCCAGTGCAAGACCTGCCTGTCGCAGCGCTCGAACCTGTGCACCTCCATCCGCTCGACTCAAGGACAGGGCGTCATGCCCGACGGCACCAGCCGCTTTTCCTGCGATGGCGGCGAAGTCTTCCATTACATGGGCTGCTCGACCTTCTCCAATTTCACCATCCTGCCGGAAATCGCGCTGGCCAAGGTGCGCGAAGACGCGCCCTTCGACAAGATCTGCTATATCGGCTGCGGCGTGACCACCGGCATCGGCGCGGTGATCTATACCGGCAAGGTCTGGCCCGGCGCCAATGTGGTGGTCTTCGGGCTCGGCGGCATCGGCCTCAATGTGATCCAGGGTGCGCGCATGGTCGGCGCCGACAAGATCATCGGTGTCGATCTCAACCCTGCCAAGGTCGAGATGGCGAAAAGATTCGGCATGACCCATTTCGTCAACCCCAATGAGGTCGGCAATGACAAGGTGGTGCAGGCCATCCAGGACCTGACCGATGGCGGCGCGGATTTCTCCTTCGATGCAACCGGCAACACCAATGTCATGCGCCAGGCGCTCGAATGCTGCCATCGCGGCTGGGGCACCAGCATCGTCATCGGCGTGGCTGAAGCCGGCAAGGAAATCGCAACACGGCCGTTCCAGCTGGTCACCGGGCGCAACTGGCGCGGCACGGCCTTCGGCGGTGCGCGCGGGCGCACCGACGTGCCGAAAATCGTCGACTGGTACATGGAAGGCAAGATCGAGATCGACCCGCTCATCACCCACACCATGCCGCTCGAGGAAATCAACACCGCCTTCGACCTGATGCACGAAGGCAAATCGATCCGCTCGGTCGTCGTCTTCTGATGGCCGTTGACGGCTATACGGTGGATGTGCGCGGGATGGATGAGTTCAGCCCGCGCGATCTCTATGCCATGCTGCGCCTGCGGGTCGATGTTTTCGTCGTCGAGCAGAAATGCCCCTATCCGGAACTTGATGGCAAGGACCGCGACGCGCTGCACCTGCGGCTTCTCCTCGGGGATGAACTGGTGGCGAGCGCCCGCCTGCGCCCGCCGCATGGCGGCATGGATGCGGCGCGCATCGGCCGGGTCGTCGTCTCGCCTGCGCATCGCGGCAAGCGGCTTGGCGAAAAGCTGATGGCCGAGGCCATTGCCGCCTGCGAAACCCGCTTTCCCGGCCGCCCCATCGCGCTGTCGGCGCAAAGCCACCTGCAGCGGTTTTATGAATCCTTCGGCTTTCTGCCGGTGTCGGGCGAATATCTGGAAGACGGTATTCCGCATGTCGACATGCAGCAGCCGGTGACGGCGCAAACGGCGGGGTAGAAGGCGATGCTGCGGCGGCACAATCCCTTTTACATCGCAGCTGTTGCCGGTCTCGCCGCGCTGGCGCTCGCCCTGGTGTTCTACCCGCACCTTGCCTATGTGCTCGGTGCAAACACCTTCTTCATCGTCTATCTCATCCTGACGGCGTTCAAGATCCGCCGGCTGACGGCGGATTTTCTCAGGAAGAATGCGGCCCGTTCCGACGAGCCCATGGCGGTCATTTTTGCCGTTACCCTCGGCACGGTTGTCGTGGCGGTGGGGTCGCTTTTCGTGCTGATCAACAGCGGCAAGCATCCGCAGCTGATCAATCTTGTTCCCGCGCTGGCCGCCGTGCCGCTGGGCTGGGCGACCATCCATGCCATGGCCGCCATCCATTATGCCCATCTCTACTGGCAGCCGGATGAAACGGCAGAGGGCACCAAGGACAAGCCGCGCAAACATGTCGGCGGGCTGGATTTCCCCGGCGAAAAGGAGCCGGGCGGCATCGAGTTTCTGTATTTTTCCTTTGTCATCGGCATGACCGCGCAAACCTCCGATACGGCGGTCACCAGCACCGAAATGCGCAAGGTCAACCTGCTGCACGCCATCGTTTCCTTCTTCTTCAACACGGTGCTTGTGGCAGCGGCGGTCAATGTCGCTGTCGCGCTCGGCCAGTAATCAGCTCAAAAAACCACGGGAATTGTCATGGAAACGCTATCGATCGCCAAGAGTTTTGAAGGCACGCAGGGAGTCTATCGCCATCACAGCGATGTCTGCCAGTGCGACATGACCTTCGCGGTGTTTCTGCCGCCGCAGGCCAAGGATGGTCCGGTGCCGGTGCTGTGGTATCTCTCGGGTCTCACCTGCACCCACCAGAACGTTATGGACAAGGGTGAATACCGCCGGGCGGCGGCCGAGCAGGGCGTTGCCATCGTCTGCCCGGATACCAGTCCGCGCGGCGATCACGTGCCTGATGAAAAGGACAATTGGCAGTTCGGGTCAGGCGCCGGGTTTTATCTCGATGCGACCGAGGCGCCCTATGCCGACAACTACCGCATGGCGAGTTATATCGCGCAGGAACTGCCGGCGCTGATCGCCGCCAATTTTCCCGTCGATATGGCGCGGCAGGGTATTTTCGGCCATTCCATGGGCGGGCACGGCGCCATCACGCTGGCGCTGAAACACCCCGGCCGTTACCGCTCCGTTTCCGCCTTTGCCCCCATCGTCCGGCCGGGTGTCGCGGGCTGGTCGCGTCCGGCCTTTGAAAAATATCTCGGCGCCGACGAGACGGCCTGGCGCGCCTATGACAGCGTGCTGCTGATCGAGGATGGCCACCGGCTGCCGGAACTGCTGGTGGATCAGGGCAAGGCTGATGGTTTTCTCGACGATGGCCTGCGGCCATGGCTCCTGGAAGAGGCGTGCCGGCAGGCCAACATTCCGCTGACGCTCCACATGCGCGATGGCTACGACCATTCCTATTTCTTCATTTCCACCTTCATGGCCGATCATGTCGCCTGGCATGCCGCGCGGCTCGGTTAGGCCTTCGTCTTACGGGCGCAGCATCCTTGCCATGCGGGGGTCGCCGGCAAAGATCGCGCGGCTGAAACCCAGCCGGATGTCCGGCTGGTCGCAGATGGCTTTGACGCCATAATCGGAAAACACCAACCGCCAGGTGGTCGTGTGCGTGGGGCGCGGCATGGCGAAGGCACCGCAGGAGAGCAGCGCCAGATTGGCACCGCCCGCGGGGTCGCGCACCGACTGGTAGCGGATGATCTCGATGCCCGCCTGATGCGCCGCGTCGGCCAGCGCAAGGCAGGCCGTATAGTCGGTCAGGTGCGTCCAATGCTCTGCATGCCGGGCAAAGGGCGGTGCCAGCAGATCGATACCGCGCTTCGTCGCATAGCGGCTCTCGAAAGCGGTGAATTCCAGTGCATTGCGCGGCCAAGGCGTCCCCGGGCTCTCGCTGAAGAACAAGAGCCGGTAGAATGCCGTCTCGGCTACCGCCGTTTCAACCACTTCGCTGGCATAGAACACGCCGGGGGAATAGCCCTCGCGCCGGAAGCGTGAATTGCCGGGATAGCGGCCATAGCGAAAGGGCGTTGCCAGGAGATAATCGAGCCGGGCGCAATCCGGCGGCAGGGGCGGCTTGGTCGCTTCGATTTCGTCCTCGAGCAAGGCCTGCTCGTCGAGTGTATCGACAAGTTTCATGGTGGAAACGCGGTGTTGCGCCTCAACGAGACGCCAGCAGGCGCCGTGCCGGTCGCGCGCCTCAGATCGGAGCGCGTCGGGCGTCCAGATAGGCAAGGACATGGGCGAGACCGTCAATGGTTTTGATGCGGTTGAGCGGCTTGCCCCCCAGCATGCTGTTGTCGGTGCGGATCCACTGCCGGGCGACGCTGTCGTCACCGCCGACAATGGCGTCCAGCGAACGGTAGAGCCGGATGAAAAGCAGCGCCAGCTCATAACTCTTGCCGGTGAGCGGCGTGCCATCCTCGCTGCGCTTCAGGCGCGATATGCTGGGCTCCGACAGGCCGACCACGGTCGACAGTTCCTTGGCGGTCAGTCCGAGCAGTTCGGACGACCGCAGCAAAGCCTTGGAAACAACGGCGGTCTTGCTGGTGTGTTCCGGTGTGCGTTGGGTGAGTGCCGACATGTCTATACCTTTCATCTGAAAGGAATATAGCTTTAATTTCAGGTGAAATCAATGGGCAGAGATTTTGGTTGTCTGGAAGCCATTCCCTACCGCCTTGCCGAAACCGCCATGGGCAGTCCGCCGTCGGGTTGCGTCGTCAGTTTCTGCACCGGCCATGGCTTTGCTGTGCCCACCGTATCGAAACGGTATCTGTGCAGCAGCGTTGCCAGCGCGATGATGGCCTCCTGCAGGGCAAAGCTGGCGCCGATGCACACGCGCGGTCCGGCGCCGAACGGCAGGTACTGGAAGCGGTCGATCGTGTCGCGGTTTTCCGGATGGAAGCGCGAGGGCACGAAGGCTTCGGGATTGTCCCAATAGAGGCGGTGGCGATGCACCGTCCATGGCATGACCAGAATGGCGGACCCCTTGGGAATATGCAGATCCTTGTACTGATCGTCCTCCACCGGCTCGCGATTGATTGAAGGCGCTGGCGGGTAGAGGCGCATGGCTTCCTCGAACGCGGCCCGCGTGAAGGGCAGGGCGTTCAGCCAGTCATGCGGCGCCGGCAGCGGGTCCTGCTGCATGAAGGCGTCGATTTCCTGTTCGATCAGATCGCGTTCCCACGGCGCCTGTGCCAGCAGATAGAACGTCCAGCCCAGCGCCCGCGCCGTGGTTTCATGCCCGGCGCCAATGAAGGTGATGATATTGTCTTCGATCTCGGCGCGCGACAGCCCGTCCGGTCCTTCCGCACGCAGCAGCAATGTCAGGAAATCGTTGGGAACGGCGTCGCCATCCCGGTCCATGCGCGCCTTGCGCAGGACGATCGTCTCGGCAACGATCTTGCGGAAGAAGGCCAGTGCCCTGCGGCCGCGGATCTGGGTGAAGCGCGGCAGCCAGCTCGGCGCACCGAGGAGGTCCAGCGGGTCGACGCGCCCCATTGTCTCGAACAGGCGGTCGACTTCATGGGCGAATTCGTCGGGTTCACCGGCAATTTCGCCGGAAAACAGGGTTTCCGCCAGGATATCATAGGTGAGCATCGTCATGTCGCGGGACACATCGACGGTGCCCGCCACGCTTTCATAGCGCTCGGCAAAGCTTTCCGTGGTCCGCTTCATCGCTTCGGCAAAACCGTTGATGTGGCGCGGGGTAAAAACGGGCGCCATGGCCCTGCGCGAGCGCTTCCAGGTCTCGCCTTCGGCTGTGAGCAGCCCATCGCGCAGGATCGGGCGCAGGATGCGCTGGCGCACCGCCGCCATCTTGTAATTCTTGGCATTGTCGACGAGGACGTGGCGGATCAGACCGGGATCATTGGCGATGATCGTGTGCTGGAAGGCCCAGTCGATGGATACCCATGGTTCGTTGTAGGACGGCTCTCCCCACAATTCGAGCGGATTGCGGTAAATGGTGCGGATCAGCTCAATCGTGCCGACCGGGCCTGTGCGCGGCACCGGCGCGGGGGGAATGAATGCGGTTCTGACAGTGTCCATGTGGCGGCCTCCAGACCCACGATGTGGGGATGTTGTTTCCCGATGTCCAGCCATTCAACCCCGATTCCTGCAATGTCCCGGCTCTTCGCCGGTTCGCCATCGGCGTATCGACCAATGGCTAATTGACGAGGTGTGGCCGGGCAGGGTGTACTCATTCCATGCACCGCCATTTTTGTGAGACAGTCGATACGACTGGCCGAAAATCAGATTTGTTCTCAATTTTTATCTCATTCTATCAATAGCTTAAGTATTTTATCGATTTGTATTATGAGGTTGTGACCATGGCTTTCCGCCTGTACTGGCTCCTGCTGGCGGCGTTTCTCGTCTCCTGCAGTGGCGGTTCCGATTCCGATAAATCCGCTTCAACCGCCTCGTCAGGAACTTTTACCGCCCCCAAGCCCGTGCAGCCGGTGCCCGGGAGTGCCGTCTTTGCCTATGGGTTCCACGATGCGGTGGACCGCCTGGCTGTGAGCGAAACGGCTTCCAGCAAGGCGCAGACGATCAACCTCAAGGGGAGTGTCATTCAGTTCACCGCAACCGCCGGTCATATGATTGCCTATGACTGGGCGGGCGCCCCGGCGAAGCCGGTTGATCTGGCGCGACTCGATGCGCAAGCCGCCATTTTCTATACGGCCTATACGCGTGATGACCTGCCGCGTGAAACCCGCCCGGTCACCTTCGTTTTCAATGGCGGGCCGGGCAACGCATCGGCAGATCTTGATCTCGATTTTCTTGGACCGAAGAAAGTTGATCCGGTGTCGCCGGAATTGAAGCTGCTCGACAATCCCGATACTCTGCTCAACAAAACCGATCTTGTGTTTGTCGATCCGGTTGGAACGGGTTATTCCGCAGCGATCCGGCCGTATGAAAACGCGGATTTCTGGGGCGTCGACAGCGACGCCAAGGTCCTGCGTGACTTTATCACCCGTTACATCAACCTCACCGGCCGGCAAAGCTCGCCGAAATATATTTACGGTCTATCCTATGGCGGCATGCGTGCGCCGATCATCGGGCGCCGGCTCATCGAAAGCGGCACCCGAGATTATGCGGCTGGCCCGGACGGCAAGCCGGCCAATATCCTGGCCGGACTGATCCTGAACTCGCCGATGCTGGACTTTAAAACAGACTGCCGCCAATCCAACTTCTCCTGCGGGGGAGCGCTGCCGACCTATGCCATGGTTGCCGCCTATCATGGCAAACCCGCCGGACGTCAGGATCTGACGGCCGAGGATCTGAAAACGGCCGATCCAGCAACTGCGGCGTCAAGGATCGCGAGATTTCTGTCGGATGTCCGCACATTTGCCGTCACCTTCAACAGCCTGTATCTGGCCGTATTCCCGGGCGTTTCGCAAGCGGCCTCTGACCGAATCCAATGGGACGCTTACCTCAAAGCACCCAACTGGTCCGTTTCGGACGCAGGTCAACCCAATGCTGAAGATTTCCTCAATAGGCTCTACTCGCTTACCGGAATAGGCAAACCGTACCAGAAAGGGAATATGTCCAAGGACAATCCCTGGATCGAAACGCCCAATCTCAATCCCATGCAATTCCTTGAAAAGTTTGATCCGGTGCAGGGTAAGCTTGTCATCAACGACGGACGGGAGTTTTTGCCCAGACAGGCAATCGATCCGATGTTGGATCGGACGGATATTTATTATAGTTTCATAGAGACCTATCAGGCTGGTTTCATGAACTACAGGTCGACATCACCTTATCTGAATCTCAACGGAAGCATCATCAGCAACTGGGAGTTCTTGCCTGATCCAAGGCTGCCTGGTGCCGAAGGCAGGTTGGGAGCCAGTCTCCCGGATATGGCTTTTGCCTTGACCTTGAACCCGAACCTGAAGGTTCTCGTCCAGCACGGTTATTACGACCTCAACACCGTGTTTCATCAGACGGAACTGAACATAACGCGCGCTGGCTTGGCGGCGAAGGTACCGGTCAAAACCTATGAGGGCGGTCACGGCGTCCTACCCGGCAAGACCCGTTCCTATGAGCGTGTCATGCAGGATCTTGATGCATTCTATACTCAGCCCCAGACAAACGTGATTGCCGCATTGAGTGCACCTCTCGCATCAGGGGATAGCCATGAGTAAGTTTGCTTTGTCGATGGTCACGGTTTTGCTCGCTGTCAGCGGGCAGGCGCCAGCCTCCCATGCCGGGGATTCCATCAGTTTGACCCAGCCGGATCCGGACATGCGGACGCGCGTGCTGCGCGCCATTCCGCCGCATGACCAGCCGGGACAGGGAAATCCGGAGCCGGTCACGCCGGAGAGTGTGGACAGCGCTGTCGACCGCCGTATCCGTTTTCTGTTCGACCGGGCCGCTGACCCTGCCACGCAGCGTGTCACCGTCGCTTCGGCGGAAAAAGCCGGTGTGGGCTATTTTTCCGATCATTTCCGGGAAATCGATCGCGATGAAACCGGCAGTCTTGATTTCGCCGAGGTCAATGCGTTTTTCGACGCCCAGTCTCCCATTGCAAGGCCGGCGTCGACCGGAATCCAGATTATCAGGTAGCGTGCACCGCTGTGTTCCGGTCCATGGTGTGGCGCCCGGAATGAATTACGCGAGAAGGCGGGCCGGGCTCAGCCTGAATCTGTGCCATACCGCAAGGTTCAGGCACGGATTTCCGCGTCGATCAGGCGTTTTTTAGCCATGATCCGTGGATAGCCTATAGGCTAAGAATTGGAAAAACGTACATTAACCACTATATCTAGGTTTGCAGCCGGGCATGATTCGCCCGGGTCCTTCACGCCAGTTCACGGCGCCAAGAAAAGATTGAATTTATATGAGTGATACACCTGAGATGACGACCGGAACTTCACCGGAATATGGTGCAGATTCTATCAAGGTTCTCAAGGGGTTGGATGCTGTCCGCAAACGCCCGGGTATGTATATCGGTGATACGGACGACGGTTCCGGCTTGCACCACATGGTCTATGAAGTCGTCGACAACGCCATTGACGAGGCGCTAGCCGGTCATGCGACGCGCGTCACTGTCACGCTCAATCCCGACGGGTCCTGCACTGTCACGGATAACGGACGCGGAATTCCCACCGATATGCACGAGGAAGGCGTCTCCGCAGCCGAGGTCATCATGACCCAGCTGCACGCCGGCGGTAAGTTCGATCAGAACTCCTACAAGGTGTCGGGCGGTCTGCATGGCGTGGGTGTTTCCGTGGTCAACGCCCTGTCGGTCTGGCTGCGCCTCAAGATTCGCCGTCAGGGCAAAATCCATGAAATGAGTTTCACCCATGGCGTTGCCGATGCTCCGCTGCGGGAAATCGGCGAGTCCAATGGCGAGACCGGCACGGAAGTGTCGTTCCTGCCCTCGACCGACACATTCACCATGGTCGAGTTCGATTTCAAGACGCTGGAACATCGTCTGCGCGAACTGGCTTTCCTGAATTCCGGTGTTCGCATCCTTCTGGCTGACCGCCGCCATGCCGATCCGGTCGAGCTCGAGCTGTTTTATGAGGGCGGGCTGACGGCCTACGTCAAATATCTCGATCGCACCAAAAAGGAACTGGTCAACGAACCGATCTATATTCGCGGTGAACGCGATGACACCACAGTGGAAGTCGCCATGTGGTGGAATGACAGCTATCACGAGAATGTTCTGTGTTTCACCAACAACATTCCGCAGCGCGATGGCGGGACGCATCTCGCCGGTTTCCGCGGTGCGCTGACGCGCCAGATGACGGGCTATGCCGAAAACACCGGGCAGGCGAAAAAGGCAAAGGTATCGCTGACGGGCGACGATTGCCGTGAAGGTCTGACCGCCGTTCTCTCCGTCAAGGTGCCGGACCCGAAATTCTCGTCGCAGACCAAGGACAAGCTCGTTTCATCCGAAGTGCGCGCGGTCGTCGAAAGTCTCGTCAACGAGGCCTTGTCGAGCTGGCTGGAAGAACATCCCGCCGAAGGCAAGGTTCTGGTGGAAAAGGTCATCCAGGCTGCATCCGCCCGCGAGGCTGCCCGCAAGGCGCGCGACATCACCCGCAAGAATTCGCTGAGCATCAGCTCGTTGCCGGGCAAGCTTGCCGACTGCCAGGAGCGCGATCCGGCCAAGTCGGAAATCTTCATCGTCGAGGGCGATTCCGCCGGTGGTTCGGCCAAGGGCGGCCGCTCGCGCCAGAACCAGGCGATCCTGCCGCTGCGCGGCAAGATCCTGAACGTCGAGCGTGTCAAACTCGACCGTATGCTGTCCTCCGACCAGATCGGCACGCTGATCCTGGCGCTGGGAACCAGCATCGGCAAGGACGAGTTCAACCCGGACAAGCTGCGTTATCACAAGATCATCATCATGACCGACGCCGACGTCGACGGGGCGCACATTCGCACGCTGCTGCTGACGTTCTTCTTCCGCCAGATGCCGGAACTGATCGAGCGCGGCCATATCTATATCGCCCAGCCACCGCTTTATAAGGTGTCGCGCGGCAAGTCCTCGCAATATATCAAGAATGAAGCGGCCTTCGAGGAGTTCCTGATTGATTCAGGCCTTGAAGAAGCATCGCTGGAACTGACCGGCGGCGAAGTGCGGGCCGGTACGGATCTGCGGTCTGTCATCAATGATGCGCTGGCTGTCCGTCATCTGCTGCTGGGCCTCAACACCCGCTACGACCGCGCCGTTGTCGAGCAGGCGACGATCGCCGGTGCGCTCAATCCGGAGGCCATTTCCGATACGCCGCGCGCCGAGCTTTTGGTGAAGGAAGTCGCTGCCCGCCTCGACCTGATCGCCGAAGAGACGGAAAAAGGCTGGACCGGCCGGCTTGCAACGCCGGATGACGGTGTCGATGGCTATGTCCTGGAACGTTCGCTGCGCGGCGTGAAAGAAACCGTGACGCTCGACATGGCCTTGATCGGTTCGGCCGATGCACGCCAGCTCGACCGCTATTCCCCGCGTCTGCAGGAAGTCTACGGCAAGCCGCCTGTCCTGCGCCGCAAGGAAAAGTCCGAATCCCTGGCAGGACCGATTGCCCTGCTTGAGGCGGTCTTTGCCACGGGACGCAAGGGCCTGTCGCTGCAGCGTTACAAGGGACTGGGCGAAATGAACGCCGATCAATTGTGGGAAACCACGCTTGATCCCAATGCCCGCTCGCTGTTGCAGGTCAAGGTCAATGACGCGACGGACGCCGACAGCCTGTTCTCAAGGCTGATGGGCGATGATGTCGAGCCGCGCCGCGAGTTCATTCAGGACAATGCGCTCAGCGTTGCCAATCTGGACGTCTGATCCCTGACAATAGTCCCGGCTGCGGGCGTTGCCGTCAGGCCACCGCCCGCAGGTCAAAATCGGCGTGAATGATGTCGGCATGGGAAGCGCCGTTTTACGTCCTGTAGACAATCCATGGTCTTACGCAGCTTTTGGCGGCTGAATCGTCTTTACGGCAGGTCTGGCAGATGCCCGTGCTCGTGCAAGATCGTAGTTGATTTGCATATTCAACCAGAACTTGGCTTCGCTAACTCCCGCCGCCTCCAAGCGAAGAGCGAGCTCAGGGCTGATTGCAGCATGCCCATTGAGAACCCGGGAAAGTGCAGGTCTCGACATGCCTAACCGTTCTGCGGCCTCGCTGACGTTAATGCCAAGCGGGTTGAGCACGGTTTCCTTCAAGACAATTCCCGGGTGTGCTGGGCTTTTCATCATGGTTGCTCCTAGTGATAATCCCGATAGTCGACTAGCTCGACGTTCTGATTGTTGAAGCGAAAAATCACGCGCCAATTGCCGTTGACCCAGATAGACCAAAACCCGTTCAGCGGACCTTTGAGGGGATGCAGTCTGAAAGCCGGCAGTTCCAGTTGTTTGGTTGTTTCCGCAGCATCCAATGCAGTCAGAATCAGTGTCAGCTTTGCTGAATGCGCGGCCTGTATCCCTCGGGCCGAACCAGTGCGATAGAAGGTTTCAAGTCCCTTATGTCTGAAACTGATTATCATAAGATGTAACCCGTAACGGCACGCAATACAACTGTGTTGTGCGCCTGGGTTTTGTTGCTATCACACCGCAGCAGTAACGACCACGATCCACAGGTTGCAACCCGTTCCCATCGGTCGCCCGGCACAAATGGGGTTGCTCTTATACTTTTGTACAATTCCTATCTTGCCTGTTCCTCTGCGACATGATCTTTTGTCCAAGAAGAAGCACGCAGCACCGGACGTTGATGAAACGATTTGTCGGTGGGCGTGCCTTGTTGGGTAACCTGAGTGGGAATTGAAATGCAGCCTGTCTTTGATGGTCACAACGATGTGCTTTACCGGTTGTGGAAACATTCAAAAGACGGCGCCGACCCGGTCCGCGAATTCATTGAAGGCACCACCTCAGGCCATATCGACAAAAGCCGCGCCCTGAAGGGCGGGCTCGTTGGCGGCCTGTGCGCCATCTATGTTCCGTCAGGCGATCTTGCCTTCAAGGCGCCCGATGCCAAGGGGCACTATTTTACGCCGCTCGCTGCGCCGCTTGAGCGTGCACCCTCCCTCGACATCTCCCTGGAAATGGCCTCGATTGCGCTGCGTCTGGAACAGGCGGGCGGATGGAAGCTGTGCCGTTCCACTGCCGATATCGAGGAGTCGGTGGCCAACGACCAGTTCGCTGCGGTTCTGCACATCGAGGGCTGCGAAGCGATCGATGCCGATCTGGCCGCACTCGAGGTTTTCTATGCGGCGGGACTGCGCTCACTCGGGCCGGTCTGGAGCCGCAACAATGTTTTCGCTCACGGGGTTCCATTCGCCTATCCGTCCGACCCGGATACCGGTCCCGGTCTGACAGCGGCGGGCGAGGATCTGGTCAGGGCGTGCAACCGCCTCGGCATTCTCGTTGATCTTGCCCATATCACGGAAAAAGGCTTCTGGGATGTCGCCCGGATCAGCGATCAGCCGCTGGTTGCCAGCCATTCCAATGTTCACGCGCTCACGCCGATCGCACGCAATCTGACGGACAAGCAGTTCGATGCCATTCGCGAGCGCAAGGGGCTGGTTGGCCTGAACTATGCGGTCGCGATGCTGCGTCCGGACGCCCGCGAGAATGCCGACACGCCGCTCAGCGACATGGTTCGCCACATCGACTATATGGTCAATCGCATGGGAATCGACTGCGTGGCCCTTGGCTCGGATTTTGATGGTGCTAAAATCCCCAGCGAAATCGCTGACGCGGCGGGCAATCAGGCGCTTGTCAAAGCGCTGACGGACGCTGGATATTCAAACGAGGATCTTGCAAAGATTTGCTACGGAAACTGGATGCGTATCCTGCGGTCCGCTTGGCATGAAACGAACTGAAACAACACAAAAAACAGGGGTGACTATTATGTTGATCAACCAGTTAAACGCGAAATTCCGGCTGCTTGTTGGAAGTGCGGCGCTCTCCGCGCTCGTGATATCCGGCGTGCCTGCATGGGCCGCAACGCCAGCCGATACGCTGGTCGAAGCTTTTGCCATCGACGATGTGATTACACTTGATCCGGGCGAGGCCTTCGAGCTCACCATGGGCGAGATCAACGGCAATACCTATGACAAGCTGGTGCGCCTCGACATCAATGACCCCTCGAAGATCATTCCGGACGTTGCCGAGAGCTGGACGGTTTCCGACGATGGCCTGACCTATACGTTCAAGCTGAAGCCGGGCCTCAAATTTGCTTCCGGCAATCCGCTGACGGCTGAAGACGTCGCCTATTCCTTCGAACGCGCCATCAAGATCGACAAGAGCCCCGCCTTCATCCTCACCCAGTTCGGCCTGAAGCCGGACAATGTCACCGCAAAGGCCAAGGCAACGGATCCGAGCACCTTCGTTTTCACCGTTGACCAGCCCTATGCCCCAAGCTTCGTGCTCAACTGCCTGACATCGACGGTTGCATCCGTCGTCGACAAGAAGCTGATCTCGCAGCATGTGGTTGACAATGACTATGGCAATGCCTGGATGAAGACCAATTATGCCGGTTCCGGCCCGATGAAGATCCGCGACTGGCGCGCCAACGAAATCCTCGTTCTGGAGCGCAACGACAATTATCACGGCACCAAGGCGCCGCTCAACCGCGTGATCTACCGCCACGTCAAGGAAAGCGCCACGCAGCGCCTGCTTCTGGAAAAGGGCGATATCGACGTTGCCCGCAATCTGGAGCCCAACGATCTGGAACAGGTGGTCAAGAACAGCGACATCAAGACGACCAGCGCAGCCAAGGGCACGATCTATTATTTCAGCCTCAACCAGAAGAATGCGAACCTGGCCAAGCCGGAAGTGCGTGAAGCGCTGAAATACCTCGTCGATTATGACGCCATCGGCGAAAAGCTGATCAAGGGCATCGGCGAAATCCACCAGACCTTCCTGCCGAAGGGCATTCTGGGCGAGCTGGACGAAAAGCCCTATTCCCTCAACGTGGCGAAGGCCAAGGAACTTCTGGCCAAGGCCGGCCTGAAGGATGGTTTCTCGGTGACGATGGATGTGCGCAACGGCCAGCCGGTGACGGGCATTGCCGAATCCGTGCAGCAGACCTTTGCCCAGGGCGGCGTGAAGCTGGAGATCATTCCCGGCGACGGCAAGCAGACGCTGACCAAATACCGCGCCCGCACCCACGATATCTATATCGGTCAGTGGGGCGTGGATTACTGGGATCCGAACTCCAATGCGGAAACCTTCACCAGCAATCCGGACAATGCCGATACGGGCACCAACAAGACGCTCGCATGGCGCAATGCCTGGGATGTGCCGGATCTGACCAAGGAAACCAAGTCGGCCCTGCTGGAACGCGACACTGCCAAGCGCGCCAAGACCTATGAGGATCTGCAGAAGAAGGTTCTGGCAACCAGCCCGTTCGTTCTCCTGTTCCAGCAGACGGAAGTTGCCGGTATCCGCTCGAATCTCAAGGGTTTCAAGCTCGGACCATCTTTCGATACCAATTACGTTTTCACCGTATCGAAATGATCAGGGCAAGCGCCCAAGGCTGAAATTATGACGACCACAGAAACACAACTGGAGGCCAGGCGTTCAGGCGCCTGGGCCTCCGGCCTTGCCATTGCTATTGGCCGCTTCGTGCTGATCGGCGCGATCACTTTCCTCGGCCTTCTCGCCGTGACCTTCTTTATCGGACGGGTCATTCCCATCGATCCCGCCCTGGCGATCGTCGGCGATCGGGCCCCGGCCCATGTGGTCGAGCGCGTGCGTGAGGAATATGGCCTGAACCTGCCGCTCTATGAGCAGTTTTTCATCTATGTGAAAGGCGCGCTGCAGGGTAATTTCGGCAATTCGGTCTTGACCTCCAATCCTGTCATGACCGACATCCGCCGGGTGTTTCCCGCCACCATGGAGCTTGCCACGTTCGGCACGCTCATCGGCACGCTTTTCGGCGTACCGCTTGGGGTTCTTGCCGCCGTCAAACGTGGCAGCCTGATCGACCAGATCGTGCGTCTTATCGGTCTTATCGGCTATTCCATGCCGATCTTCTGGCTCGGATTGCTGGCGTTGCTGGTCTTTTATGCCAAGCTTGGCTGGACTTCGGGGCCGGGCCGCATCGACGTCATCTATGAATACACCTTTACACCCATTACCGGCTTTTATCTGCTTGACGCGGTGCTGCAGGGCAATTGGGATGCCTTCTGGAACATCTTCTCATTCATCATCCTGCCCGCTTCGCTGCTCGGTTATTTCTCGCTTGCCTATATCAGCCGCATGACCCGCAGTTTCATGCTCAATGAGCTGGAGCAGGAATATATCGTTGCCGCCCGCGCCAAGGGCCTGTCGGAAACCCGCATCATCTGGGCCCATGCCTTGCGCAACGCCGCCGTGCCACTGGTGACGGTCATTGCCCTGTCCTATGCCAATTTGCTTGAAGGTTCAGTCCTGACCGAAACCGTCTTCTCGTGGCCGGGCCTCGGCCTGTACATCACCAATTCCCTGCAAAACGCGGATATGAACGCGGTCCTTGGCGGCACCATCATCATTGGCGCAGTGTTCATTGCCATCAATCTCCTGTCTGATCTTCTGTATCAGGCGCTTGACCCACGGACGCGCGCACGATGAGCCAGACAATCCATACACCGCCTCCACCCATGTCGCGCCGTCAATGGCTGATGAGTGACCGTCCGCAATCGCGCCTGCAGGCAAGGCTTGGCCGCGCCTATCTGGTGTGGGGCCGCTTCGCCAGCAACCGGCTGGCGCTTGCCGGCCTTGCCATTATCGTCGCCCTGCTGGTGGTTGCAGCATTGGCCAATGTTCTTGCGCCACATTCACCCGTTATCGGCGACCTGCGCAATGCGCGCCTGTTGCCACCCGGTGGTGATTATTGGCTCGGCACCGATGATCAGGGCCGTGATATTCTCTCACGCCTCATCTATGGCTCGCGCCTCACGCTCTATGTCGTGATACTCGTAGCGATCATCGCAGCGCCCATTGGCCTGATCGTCGGCACTGCCGCGGGTTATGCGGGAGGCTGGGTCGATTCCATCCTCATGCGCCTCACCGATATTTTTCTGGCCTTCCCAAAGCTTATTCTTGCGCTTGCGCTCGTCGCAGCCCTGGGACCTGGTATCGAAAATGCGGTCTTTGCCATCGCGGTGACGTCCTGGCCACCCTATGCGCGTATCGCGCGCGCTGAAACACTGACGATTCGCAATTCCGACTATATTGCAGCCGTCCGCCTGATGGGGGCCTCGCCGGTCCGCATCGTCCTGCGGCACATCATGCCGCTCTGCCTGTCCTCGCTGATTGTCCGTGTGACCCTGGACATGGCCGGTATCATCCTGATTGCCGCGGGTCTTGGCTTTCTTGGTCTCGGCGCTCAGCCGCCATTGCCGGAATGGGGGGCGATGATTGCGTCGGGCCGCCGTTTCATCATGGATCAGTGGTGGGTTGCCGCAGCACCGGGCTTTGCCATCCTGATCGTCAGCCTTGGCTTCAATCTGTTGGGCGATGGCCTGCGCGACGCGCTTGATCCGCGAGGCAATAACCAATGAGCACCCTTTTGACTGTCAAGGACCTGCGGGTCCAGTTTCCGACCCGGACGGGTGTGGTCGATGCCGTGCGCGGTGTATCCTTCACGCTCGGCCGCGAACGTCTCGGCATCGTCGGCGAATCCGGTTCGGGCAAGTCCCAGACCGGGCGCGCCATCATGGGGCTGACGCCGCCGCATGCGAAAATTACCGCGGAGACGTTGAATTTCGATGGCATCGACCTGCTGAAAGTCTCGGCTGCCGAACGGCGGTCGCTGCGCGGCAACCGGATTGCCATGATTTTGCAGGACCCGAAATATTCGCTCAATCCGGTCATGAGCATCGGGCGGCAGATCGTCGAGACGCTGCGCACCCACGAACGGGTCAGCAAATCCGAGGCGCGCAAGCGTGCGCTCGACATGCTGGCCGCCGTGCAGATTCGCGATCCCGAGCGCGTCTTCGATCTCCACCCGCATGAGGTTTCGGGCGGCATGGGGCAGCGCGCCATGATTGCCATGATGTTGATCACCGGCCCGGAACTGCTGATCGCCGATGAACCGACCTCGGCGCTCGACGTGACTGTCCAGCTGGATGTTCTCGCCATCCTCGACAATCTGGTGCGCGATCGCGGCATGGGGCTGATCTTCATTTCGCATGATCTGCGGCTGGTCTCGTCGTTCTGCGACCGGGTCATCGTCATGTATGCGGGCCACATCGTCGAGGAGATCGCCGCCAAGGACCTGCACAATGCCAAACATCCCTATACGCAGGGGCTTCTGAACTGCATGCCGAAAATTGGTGCCGATACCCATCCTCTCCCTGTCCTTGATCGCAAGCCGGAGTGGGCGGCATGACGACATCTCCTGCCAAAGCGCTTGTCGTCGACAAGCTTGAAGTCACGTTCGACCGTTTCCGCGCCTTGCGGGGTGTCAGCCTCGATGTGCTGCCGGGTGAATCCTTCGGACTCGTCGGTGAATCCGGCTCCGGCAAATCGACATTGCTGCGGGCGGTTGCCGGGCTTGCGCCGACCAGCGGCGGCTCGATCACCGTGAACGGCAAGCTGCTGGACAAGAAGCGCACCAAGGCGTTCTATCGTGAAGTGCAGATGGTGTTCCAGGACCCCTATGGTTCGCTGCACCCGCGCCAGACCGTCGACCGGCTTCTGCTCGAACCACTGGCGGTCCACGGATTTACCGACATTGAAAAGCGCATTCTGCGCGCGCTCGACGAGGTGGGCCTCGGCTCCAGCTTCCGCTTCCGTTATTCGCATCAGCTGTCCGGCGGCCAGCGCCAGCGTGTCGCCATCGCCCGGGCATTGATCCTGGAGCCGTCGATCCTGCTGCTCGATGAACCGACATCGGCGCTCGACGCATCCGTACAGGCCGAAGTGCTGAACCTGCTGGAACAGATACGCCGCGACCGCAAGCTGACCTTCCTGATGGTCAGTCACGATCTGGCGGTGGTCACCCACATGTGCGACCGGCTGATGGTCATGCAGAGCGGTGCCGAGGTGGAGCGCCTTTCCGCCGCCGATCTTGCCGCCCGCAAGGTGACGCAGGCCTATACGCGCAATCTGCTCGTTGCCAGCGAGGGTTTTGTGCGGCCGGGCGCGCCCGCTGCCTAGGTCGTGCTTTATCGGATTTTTACCATGGTGCACGACTTATCGCGGATTGAGACAATCTGAACGAATTTGCTAAGCAGGCATTTACGGCATGGCCTTCATGGTTCGCTCAACAACCGGAGCGGGCTATGAGCAAATTCAAACAATTCCTGAGAGACAAGCGTGGGGCCACGGCACTGACCTTCGGTCTGCTGCTTGTGCCGCTTATGGGCATGACCGGTCTTGCAGTTGATTATACCCGTGCAAGCAGTCAGCGTGCTGAACTGCAGAACGCAGCGGATGCCGCGGTGCTGTGGGGTGCATCGACCTATACAGGAAACAATCTGGATGACGTGAAGAGCCGCATTCAAAAAAGCTTGCGCGCGAACGTCCCTAACTTCGACAGCAGTGGCGCTACGTACAATGTGACGGTGACAAACGATGTCCCGGCACGGATCAAACTCTCTGTTGCGCGGCCGATGCAAACGACGTTCATGCAGGTGTTGAATCTGAATTCAATGGACATTGCCACCACGTCGATAGCATCCGGAGCATTGACGCCGGTTGATGCCACCTTCACCATCACAAAGGTTAAGGGAACTTATTACAAAAGAATATCGGTAATGGTTGTCAGAGAAAATGGCGCAACGGAGGAAGTGGCAGCTCTTGAGTATACCAATGCCAGCCAGACCGACGGCAAGGGAACATCGGTACCGCCCGTAAATGCACAATCCCAAACGTTCTCATTGGGAAAGTTCAAGACCTTCTATTTTACCATGGTCGTCAAGAAGGACGGCTGCCCTGTCGGCAAAAAGAATGTCAACAAGAAATGTACGACTTCCACCAGTTCCAACGATCAGATAACGCCCACACCGGACAATTTGACGTTTCAACAGGAGAAGACACTCAAAGATAATGCGAATGCCTTCCTGGTTAGAAGTGACAGGGCAAACGACGCGTGGCGTCTGGCCCTCGATGGTGCTCAATCAACCACGGAAAAAGAAGGACCGCCGGTGATCATGAACGATCTCCTGAGTTGCGACGGTTCTACGAGAAGGCATGGCTGGGAAGATGGCGGCGGCGGTACACCAGACTTTGAGTATACGCTCAAAACCGGTTGTGCATTTGATTACTCAAAAATTCTGCTCACGCAGTAATTTCCAAATGCAAAGGCGGCGCGATTGACTTTAAGCCCCCGCCGCTCCATCATGACTTCATTCCGAGGGGGGCACTGTACAGTGCTGAGATAGCGTCGAGCTGGACCCTTGAACCTGATCCGGGTTATGCCGGCGTAGGAACGGGAATTGAGCATTCTTCACGCACTCTGCCTTGTCTTCGCACATATCCGGATCTCCACACGTTTGATGGAGTCCTGCAGATGCCGTTTTCGCTGAACCACCAATCGCCGAGTTTGTGACGGCCCGCCATGCGCATGCTCGTCCGCATCGCCGGAGCCCTGCTGGCTGTGCTTGCTTGCTGGCAGCTCGCTGTCTGGATGCTGCAGCCGCCGCGCTTCATCCTGCCCGGCCCCGGTTCTGTCATTGCCGCCCTGGTCGAGCAGCAGCATTATCTCCTGAGCAACGCCGCCATCACGGTGCTTGAAATCGTGCTCGGGCTGTTCTTCGGTGCCATGGCCGGAATCCTTGTTGCGCTTCTGGTGGCTGGCCTGCCGGGTTTCGGCCAGATCGTCTGGCCTCTCCTGCTGGTCCTGCAGGCGCTTCCGGTCTTTGCCATTGCGCCGCTGCTGGTTCTCTGGTTCGGCTTCGGCCTCGCGTCCAAGGTCGTCATGGCCAGCCTGATCATCTTCTTCCCCGTCGCCTCGTCCTTTGCCGATGCACTGCGCCGGACCAGTCAGGACCTGCTGGATGCCGCCGCCCTGACACAGGCTTCGCCGCTGGCGACGCTGTTCCTCATCCGTGTGCCCAGCGCCTTGCCCGGCCTCGGTTCGGGCCTGCGTGTTGCGGCGGTCTTTGCCCCCATTGGCGCGGTGATCGGCGAATGGGTCGGTGCCTCGCGCGGACTTGGCTTCGTCATGCTGCAGGCCAATGCCCGCATGCAGACCGATACGCTGTTTGCCGCCCTCATCATCCTCGCCGTTCTGACCATCGTTCTGCGTTTCCTCGTCGATGCCTTCGCCGCACGTCTCACGCCCTGGGTGCAGGCATCATGACCGCCCCGTTTTCCCGTCCCGTTGATAAAGGAATGCCCATGTTTCGCCGCCGCGCGTTTGCCCCCGCCATCATACTGTTGGCCGCCTTGTCTCTCCTCGCATCTCCCGCCGCGGCGGCAGACAAGCTGTCTGTCCTGCTGGAATGGTTCGTCAACCCCGACCATGCACCGCTGGTTGTTGCCCGCGAAAAGGGCTTCTTCAGCGAAGCCGGACTGGACGTGGATCTGATCCCGCCGGCCGATCCGGCAGCGCCGCCGCGCCTCGTGGCGGCCAAGCAGGCGGACATCGCCATCGGCTACCAGCCCAACCTCTATCTCAGCCATGACGAAGGCCTGCCGCTGGTTCGTTTCGGCACCCTGGTGGAGACGCCGCTCAACACGGTGACCGTCCTCGCCGATGGTCCGATCAAGAGCCTGAAGGACCTGAAGGGCAAAAAAGTCGGGTTCTCCGTGGCTGGTTTTGAGGATGCCATGCTTGGCGCGATGCTGAAATCCGAAGGCCTGAAGACGGGAGATGTCGAGCTGATCAATGTCAACTTCGCCCTGTCGGCATCGTTGATCGCCAATCAGGTGGATGCCACGGTGGGCGGCTACCGCAATTTCGAGCTGACGCAGATGGCGCAGGAAGGTCACAAGGGAACGGCATTCTTTCCCGAGGAGCATGGTGTTCCCGTCTATGACGAGCTGATCTTCCTGACGCATCCCGATCTGGCGAAAGACGACCGTTTGAAACGTTTCATCGGCGCCGTGGAAAAGGGCGCGATCTATCTGACCAACCATCCCGATGAGTCCTGGTCGCTGTTCGTCAAGGCCTATCCCGATCTCGACAATGCGCTGAACCGGCAGGCATGGATCGATACATTGCCGCGTTTTGCCAAGCGTCCCGCCGCCCTCGACCGCAGCCGTTATGAACGGCTCGGCGTGTTCATGCACGAGGCGGGGCTGATCAAATCGGTGCCCAAGGTGGATGACCTCGCCGTTGAACTGCAGTGAAACGATTTATTCGGAGAAAAAGACCATGCCAAAAGTAGATTTCCGCCTGAATGCCATTGTCGATGTCGATGCCATCGGCGGTGATGCCGATCTGGGTGCCCTGGCTTTGCAGGCCGCGCGGGGCGGGGCCACAATCATCCAGTATCGCGACAAGAATTCGCCGACGCGCAAGATGGTGGAGCGCGCCCGTGCCATCCATGCGGCCCTGCACGGCACAGGCATCCCCCTGCTTGTGAATGACCGCATCGACGTCGCGCTGGTGGCGGGTGTCGAGGGTGTGCATGTGGGGCGCGAGGACATGCTGGTCGCCGACGCCCGCACGCTGCTTGGCCCCGATGCAATCATCGGCCTGACGGTGAAGAATGAAGCCGATGCGCAGGTGGCCATAAGCTCTGCCATCGACTATGCCTGCGTGGGCGGCCTGTTCGAAACCCCTGCCAAGCACAATCCCGACGGCCCGATCGGTTTTGACGGGTTTGCCCGGCTGGCAGCCATCATCCGCGCGGCAAAGCCCGATCTGCCGGTCGGCGCCATCGCGGGCATCGATCTCGGCCGGGTCCCGCCGGCTATTCGCGCGGGTGCCGATGGGGTTGCGGTGATTTCGGCGATCTTCCGTCAGGCGGATCCGCGCGCCGCCGCACAGGTGCTTCGCGATGCCGTCGACGAGGCATTGAGGGCAACCGCATGACCGCCATTGCCCTGACCATTGCCGGTTCCGACAGCGGCGGTGGCGCCGGTATCCAGGCCGACATCAAGACGTTCTCGGCGCTCGGTGTCTATGGCACGAGCGTGCTGACCGCGATCACCGCACAGAACACGCGCGGCGTTACCGCCATTGAGAACCTGAGCCCGGCTATCATCCGCGCCCAGATCGATGCCGTTCTCTCGGATATAGCGGTCGGGGCCATAAAGATCGGTATGGTTTCCACGGTCGAAACCATTGACACCATCGCGGAAGCCTTGAACCGCTGGCAGCGCAAGGCGGTCGTCGATCCGGTGATGGTGGCAACATCGGGCGATCGGCTTTTGCAGCCGGAGGCGGTGGAGGCGCTGCGCCAACAGCTCCTGCCGCTGGCACTTGTGCTCACGCCCAACCTGCCGGAAGCCGCATTGCTGACCGGCACCCCCGTAGCGGAAACCGAACGGGAGATGGCACGGCAGGCGGAGCTGCTGCTGAAGCTTGGCCCGGCAGCGGTGCTGATCAAGGGTGGTCACGGGCACACAAGCCTCAGTACCGACCTTCTGTTCGACGGTGCGTCTGTCACGCGCTTCGACGGACCGCGGCTCGCCACTACCCATGACCATGGCACGGGCTGCACCCTGGCGGCGGCGATTGCCAGCGGGCTGGCCAAGGGTCTTGATCTGCCGGCGGCAATCGGCGAGGCGAAAGCCTATCTGACGGCAGCCATGGCGGCCGCTGACGGGCTCAATGTGGGTCAGGGGCGCGGCCCGGTGCACCATTTTCATCGCTGGTGGGCGGCGTAGCCGCCGCCCCCGCATTGAGAATGCGCTGGTAGAACAGGCCGACGCCAACCAGTGACAGACCCAATCCGATGAAGGAGAGGGCCCGCAGGATGCCTTCAAGGTTCGACATGTCGAGCAGGAAGACCTTGGCGATCACAAGGAACACGATCGGAGCCGAGATCAGGCGCAATGGCCTGTTCTGCCGCCACGCGCCCAATCCGAAGAGGCCAAGGCCGAACAGCAGCCAGACGGCCGAATAGGTGAACATTTCCATCGAGTCCACGCCCTTCCACAGATGAATGCTGCTGCCCCAGAAGAACACCCGGATGGTGAGCGTCACCCATGTGAACAGCATGAGGCCGGACAGGATCGCCAAGGCCATGGCGTAGTGCCGGGGGCGGTTGGCCTGCGCCATGACCAGCGGCAGGCCGAACAGCTTTATCTGCGGTTCGCCGAAGGCGTTGAGCGCCACGAGGGCCGCCAGAAGGCCCGGCAGCAGGTAGCCCATGAACAGGCTGTTGAAGATCAGACCGCCGCCGACCGAGCCGTCAAACAGCGGATTGAGGAGAATGAAATGCTGCGTCACGGCCACAAGGATGCCGATGTAACCGACAATGAGCGCGGCGATGCGGTAGAGCCAGTCCTGGCCGCCCCGGCTCAGCATCATCAGCGTCAATGATCCGCCGAGTGCGATGAGCGTGTAGAGTGACTGCTCGCTCAACGTTACATCGCCGCCGCTGTCGAGCGTGCCACCGTTCATCCAGTGGCGGACGAGGATATTGACGAGAACGAAGCCTGCCAGCACGGCAAGGGCCTGTGCAAGCCGGTAGGCGGTGTCCTTGATCCCTTTGGCCAGCACGAGCTGCGCAACGATCATGGCCGCGAAGAAGCCGCCGTAATTGAGCAGGAGCTGGTTGAAGAACGGCGTGGTCGACAGGCGGTCGCTGCCGACGATCGTCGGATCGAAGAGGATATGCCCGAGGATGACAACGGCAAACACCGCAGGCGCAAAGCGCAGCACCGGTGCAAGGCGGGTCCGTGTGGCGAAGGCATAGACAACCGACAGGGCGCAGGCGGCCAGAACACGCCATTGCGGGTCGAACACCACGAAAAGGGCGAGCACAGCGAAACCGATGGATGCGGCGTCAAACAGCCAGGCCGGGGATGCCGGCTTCACATCGTCCTTCCACAGGCGCGTCAACCATGTCGCAGCGCCGAAGCCGGTGATTGCGAGCCCGACGGTGAGTATTTCTTCGGTTGCGGCCGGTGTATTGCCGAAGATATAGAGCATCACTGTGATCATCACGAAGGGAATGGCGGTTCCCAGCGCCGCATAGGCAAGGCCGCGCACGATGTCAGGCAGCCGCGCAAGCACCGTTGCGGCGAGAACACCGATGGCGGTGAAGGCAAGTGCGATGACAATGGCAAAGCTGCGATATTTCGCCGGATCGTAGAGTGACAATCCCGAACCGTTATAGCCGCTGTCCAGCAGATGATGCATATCCGCGAGGGAGAGCGGAACAAGCGCGATGAGGGCGGCTGGAACAAGGAAGGGCAGGGCCCGGCGTATCAGGAGCGGTGCCAATGCCGACACGGCAATAATCAGTGTTGCCAGGACCAGATAGCGCGACGATGCCAGTCCGAAAAGATCGTGCGAGACATAGCCAAGACCGAGAAGAACCGCACCAGCGGCACCCGCTATGGTGATAGGATCGTACCACGGCTCCTCGGTGCGGTCGAACAGGGTGTAGCCGCCCGGCTTCAGATGGCTGAAGATGGAGAGGGCCAGTAGGCTGACCGTCAACAAGCCAA
The DNA here is from genome assembly GCF_055378485.1 of Phyllobacterium sp. T2-21. Classification (NCBI taxonomy): domain Bacteria; kingdom Pseudomonadati; phylum Pseudomonadota; class Alphaproteobacteria; order Hyphomicrobiales; family Phyllobacteriaceae; genus Phyllobacterium; species Phyllobacterium sp. T2-21. The sequence goes on from NZ_AP027912.1 coordinate 909,056, forward strand.
GGGCCTCGCCATTCGGCATTGGGTCGAACCCGGTATAGGCCGCCCCCCAGAGCGCCGCGAGAAGTATCGCCGCGCCGCCGATCAACGGCCATGCCTTCGCCCGGGCGAGGACAACCGCGACGAGCGTGACGACCGACAGATAGGTCATGAAGCTGTAGGGTGCCGGTGCCTGTGCATTGACCAGGGCCGGTGTCAGGTAGGAGCCGATAAGGCCGAGGCCGGCAATCCACGGACCGTGTTTGATAGCGAGGGCAAGGGTGGCAAGGCCGACGGCGCCCAATGCGAGAAAGGCGGTCGAACTGCCGATAAAGCCGTAAATGCCATGGGCGGCATAGACGACGGCAAAGAGAGCCGCTGATCCCGCGGCGGTGAGAACACCCGGGATATAGTCCGGGCCCTCGACGGACAGGCCGAGCGGCTTTTCCTTGCGGCGCAGATATTCACCCGCGCCCAGAAGCAGCAGGCCGAAAATCGCACCAAGGCAGAGCCGGATGCCGGGGCCGAGCAGTTCGTTCTCGATGGAATACTGGACGACGAAGATACCGCCAAGGAACAGCGCCACGCCGCCGATCCACACGGGCCAGTTGCGGCCAAGCGACCGCTCGAAATCGCCGTAGGACTTCTTTGGCCGGGCTGCCGGTATGGATGGTGCCGGTGTTGCGCGGACGGTGACAGGCGTTGCCGACGGCTTGCCAGACATGATTTGCGCGACCTTTTTCGGGTCCAGCCGCGCGGATGCCGCCATGGCCGGTATCGGTGTTCCCACGGGCTCGGCCGGGGGGACTGCGCGTGCCGGTGCCTCCGTCAAGGCCTCGTCGGCCCGGAAGCGGCGAATCGGTTTTGCGGTATCGCTGGCTACCGGTGCCGGTTGCGTTCTTTCCGCAATCTGCCGTCGCAATTCTTCGACCTGCTTGCGCAGCGCGGTTACTTGCTGACGCGCCGTGGCCGCTACAACCAGTGCGAAGATCGACAGAATGATGGAAAGACCCATGTGTGTGCTCCAGATTGAGCACACAACGCCATGAATCGGCTCATTATTCAACTAGGCGTTGATAAGTGGGGTTTATAGTCCGTAAGGGCGATCAGCCGGAATGGCGATAAAGCCGGGACGCACGGGAGCCGGGTCCGGCGCATAGGCCACCGTCTGCACAGTCGCGGCCGGCTGGCTGATTGCCGGCACAGGCGCCATGGGCAGCGAAGCAATCTGTGTGGACTGGACAGGTGTGGTGCCGCCCTTCAGGCCGGTTTCATCCAGCATGCCCTTGCGCTTGGCCTGGTAATAGTAACCGCTGGCATAGAGGCGAACAGCGCGGTCAAAATTGCGGTCGGCAACCTTGTAGGCGCCGGCCAGGTATTTCACGCCGTATTTGAGGTTGGTTTCCGCATCGAGCAGGTCCTTTGGCGTGCCGTTGTGCCCCATGGCGCGCGCCGTGGACGGCAGAATCTGCATCAAGCCCCAATACTTGCCGTTGCGGGCTTCCGGACGGCCACGGCTTTCGCGGTGGACAACACGGCGCACCAGCGCTTCCGGCACCGCATAGGCGGCAGAATATTGTGAAATCAGATTGTCGACCCGCGGGCCGTAGGTCTCTGTCTTTGCCGGTGCGGCAATTTTAGCTGTCTCGGCCGGGGCAGCCTGCGCCGTGGCATTGGCGGTTGCGAGGGCGGCCGGGTTGGCTGCGGGGCCGGCATAGGCCATCTGTACAGGCGCGCCGGTCACGGTCAGCGCGGTGGTGCGGGGTGCAGTCTCAGGAACAGGAATCGACGCTGTGCTGGTCGGCAATGTCGGGTTGGCCGTGGTGCAGGCTGCCAGGCTCAGTACCAGACCGAGGCAGGCGAGCGGGCGCAGCAATCGAATGTTTGAAACCATTGTCCACCAGTTCTGAGCGACCGTTTACGGCCTGTTAATCTCTTCTCATAGCCTGTTCGGCGGCTTCCCAGGCAATCACTTTCCGCAACACTCTGTAACAAATGCCGTTTCCACAGGTCTGCAGGGCGATTTTTGGACGCTCCCCAGCCCCTTGCGGCCCCCTGCGGATGCTCCCGGTCCCGATCAATCCGCGCGTGTTGTTTGTCCACCATTTTCTCGATACGATCGCCGTTATCGCCATTTCGGGACGGATCACATGAAGACAATCGCTGCCACCCTTTTCGGCCCGGAGGATTTGCGTATGGCGGAACACACGCTCTCCGCGTTGAAGCCCAATATGGTGCGCATCCGCTTCGGCGCAGGCGGCATTTGCGGCTCGGACATGCACTATTTCCGTCATGCGAGGACCGGCGATTTCGTCGTGACATCGCCGCTGATTCTCGGTCACGAAGTGGCGGGGGAGGTGATGCAACTGGGGTCTGAAGTCACGGGGCTCAGTGTTGGCGACCGTGTCGCGGTCAACCCGTCGCGCTGGTGCGGCACCTGTGCCTACTGTCACGAGGGCCGCGCCAACCTGTGCGAGAATATTTATTTCATGGGGTCGGCATCGAAGACGCCGCACATGCAGGGCGGCTTTGCCAGCTTTTTTGATGCAACGCCGGCGCAATGCGTAAAGGTGCCCAGGGATTTCCCGTTTCAGGCGGCGGCGCTGGCCGAACCGCTTGCGGTATGCCTGCACGCCGTTCGCCGGGCCGGACATGTCAAAGGGCATTCGGCCATCATATTCGGTGCGGGTCCGATCGGGCTTCTCACCCTTCTGGCGCTGAAACATGCCGGGGCGGAATCCGTCGCGATGGTCGATCTCGCCGCCGCTCCGCTGAAATTCGCGCTTGAACTGGGTGCCGACCGGGTGTTCGACCTATCGGAAGGCGAGGACAAGCTTGCCAAACTGGCCGTCGCGACGCCGTTCGATGTCGGCTTTGAAATTTCCGGAACGGCCGCTGGCCTTGCCTCGGCCATCCGCACCGTGCGGCGCGGCGGTACGGTTGTGCAGGTCGGCAACCTGCCCGGCGGGTCTATTCCGGTGCCCGCCAATGCGGTGATGGCGCGGGAACTCGACCTGAAAGGCACGTTCCGTTTCGGCGAAGAATTCTACGAAGCCGTTGAACTGATCGTCTCCGGAGAAATCGGCGTGTTGCGGCTTGTCACGGGTGAATTCACGCTTGAAGAGGCCCCCGAAGCCTTCGCCGTGGCGCTGGACAGATCGCGCAGTGTCAAGGTCGTCCTGACCGCCTGAGGGCCCGGCGACCATTTGCCGTCACGCCGCAGCTTGGTCTGGCGGCGGAAATCCGCTAACAGGGTGGCAGAGCAGCGGATTATTAACAATGATGCGCTAGAACCATTCATCTCCACCTTTGGAAATCAGACCGCTCAAAATGAACGTGCCGCGTGTTTTTTACCCTCTGTCGTTGATGTCAAAATGTGTGGCATTGTTTGTTCTGGTTGTTGGCGTGGCGAGCGGTTGCACGACCACATCGGCGCTGCAGCCGGTTGCAACGACCGTGCCCGCTTCCATCACGGAAAAGTCCGCCTCGATTGTCGTCGATGGCAGTACCGGTGCGGTGCTTTACCAGGCCAGCGCCGATCTTCCGCGCATCCCGGCATCGCTGACCAAGATGATGACATTGTATCTGACGTTCGAAGCGCTGGAATCCGGCCGTCTTACCAAGAACACGGTCATTCCCGTTTCCGCCCACGCCGCTTCCCAGGCGCCGAGCAAGCTCGGCTTCCGGCCCGGTCAGTCGATTGATGTGGATACGGCGATCAAGGCGATCGTGGTCAAGTCGGCCAATGACGTTGCCGTTGCGCTTGCCGAAGCCATTGGCGGCTCTGAACCGCAGTTCGCCGCATTGATGACGGCCAAGGCCCGGCAGCTCGGCATGAAGGGCACGACGTTCAACAATGCCTCGGGTCTCCCCGATCCCATGCAGGTCACCACCGCCCGCGATATGGCGCTGCTCGGCATGGCGCTGCGCCGGCATTTCCCGCAGCAATATTACTATTTTTCGCTGCATGACTTCATGTTCAACGGCAGGCTGGTGGAAGGCCACAACCGCGTCCTGGCAAAGCTCAACGGTGCAGATGGCATCAAGACAGGCTATGTCCGGGCCTCCGGCTTCAACATCGTCACATCGGTGAATGACAATGGCCGCAAGCTCGTTGCGGTGGTGATGGGCGGCGACACGGCAAGAGCGCGCGACCAGCAGGTTGTCGATCTGGTTCATAGCTATCTGCCCATGGCTGCCTCGCGCTAAACCGCCTCACGCGGTCAGGACTTGCCATGCAGCGCGCAACCGTTGCATGGTTCCACGGAATGCGACTCAGAATTCAGCGCGTGCTATGGCGCTGATCGGAGGAAGATCGCCCGATGTGGTCCTATGTGCGCAATCTCTCCAGCAAGGCACGCGCCTGGATAACCGCTGGCCTCGGCACCTTTGCCGCGCTCGTCGTGGCCGTGGCCCTCGGGGTGTTCGAAGCCCAACCGCAGGCTACCATCAGCCAAATTCTTCCCGGACAGTCGCTTGATGCCGGCAAGTGGCGCATCAAGCCCCTGAAAGCCTGGGTGACGGATCAGAAAATCCATGGTCTGGTGCCGAAGGCGGATCAGAAGGCGCTGGTGCTTGAGGTCGAGCTGACAAACCGGACAACGCGGTCGGACAAAAGCTACTACAGCACAGTCCATCTGCCCCCCGCGATTGGGGCAAAGGCGGAAAAACCGATGATCTATCTTGCGCGGGATGACGCACTGATGCCGTCGCTCCAGCCGGGTCTGCCGGAAAAAATGGCCTATGTCTGGCTGATGCCGGCGGCTGCGATACCCGAAGGCCGGATAGATTTCAGCGTCGAGGCAGAGAAGTTCAAACCACGCGATAATTTGTACGGCATGCCCGGATGGTTCAACCCATACACGGCGGCCAAGGCCAGTCTGGCCCTTGCCGGAGGACAGGGCTGATGCGCCCGCTCGGCAATATTCTGGTGGTCTGTCTTGCCGTCATTGTGCTGTATGCCATGCAGCAGACAAAGCCGCATTACGAGGATTTGACCGGTCCCATCCCCGCCTATGGCAAGATGCATGAAACGGTTCATACCCGGCTGGTCGACCTCCGGTTGGAGCAGGTGGATTTTGCCCGCGAATTGGCGTTCACGCAGTACGGGCAGCGCAAGACGCTAACGACATCGGGCCTTTGGGCTGTGGCGACGGCGGAATTGGCGGCAACGACTGCATCGGCAACGGTTGCTGCAGCGACGTGGGTGGGCCCTACGGGCCTGCATTACGAAAAGACCGATCGGGTCGGCACCCTGAGCAGCCAGATGCCGCCGCTGCTTGATCCGGGCATGCCGAGGAAAGTTCGTTTTGTCTTCGAAATCCTGCCGGATCAAGTGAATGGGGCAATGTTCACGCTTTCCAGCCGGATGGCGCCACGGCTCGATTCCGAGGCACGCATCGCCATCGATGATTTCAGAAAGTTCAACGATGGCCAACCGCTGATAGCGGACAGCTATGACCTTGCAAAACCCGTGCCTGTTTCAGGGAACTGATCGCATGACCCTCGCGCTTGACGAGACGCCGGATCTTTCGGAACGCCGCTGGCGCCGGCGCAGCCTGTGGACGCTGGTGCTGCTCATTCCTCTTGCGCTGTTCGTCGTGTCGTACGGCGATGTCAAGGAAATGGGAAAAAGCAACAATGTCGTGCCGATTGACGTCGCGGCTGGCCAGAGTGCCCGCTACGGCGGCAGCGACTGGCAGTTTATCGAGCTGCGTACGGTCACCGAGGGCATGAAACCGGGGGCGTTGCCGAAAAACGCCGTTCCGGTCATCGCGCGTTTCATCGTCGAAATTGGCGATCCGGACCTGAAAAACCTCTGGCTGATGTGTTCGATCAGGCTTGTGGACGCAACCGGGCGATCCTGGTCGCCGGCATCGGTGCCCGGCCTGCCGCGTCCCGCCGAGGGGATAGAAACCTGCACCTCCACTATCTTTGCCGGGGTCAGCCGGGGCATGCGGCGGGTGGTCGAGGAGACCTATCTTGTTCCCGCCAATGTCGTTGGGGAGCTGAGACCGACCATCGGCATGCGCAGCGAGCGGCCCTATTATCTGCGCTTTGCCCGTCCGCAATAGCTGGCTAGCTGCCGGCAGCGACCGGTTCCGCCTCTGCTGGCTGCGGATTGCGCCGCATCGAGAATGCCGTTTCCATAATTGCGGCAAGAAAGCAGATGCGCAGCGGTTCGACCAGTATCCCGGTGGAGGAGTCCTGCAGGGGGCTGCCGAACAGGAAGCTGACGCCATTGGAAAGGGCTTGCCAGACGTCCAGCGCATGCGGGCCGATCAGCCGTGCGGTGCCCAGCCACATCCAGGCGGCGGCCCACTCGATGAAACGATATCCGAGGATCAGCGTGAGGATGAGCAGCAGTCCGGCGTTGAGGGTCAGCTTGACGCCGTTGGCGATGGGCAGGTAACGCGAGCGGTAGCCGCCAATGAAATGTTCCACGAAGTCGCGCAGGAATTTCGGGATCGATTTGTAACGCTCGCCGAACTGTTCGGCGCGGCGGTGCAGATGCAGAATTTCTTTTTCGTCGCGCACGTCGTAGCCATAGACCAGGGCCACCATCACAAGCCAGATCACCGGTAACAGCGCATGGAAGAACAGGCCGATGGCAACGGTGCCGAACGCTTCGGGAACCTGCTCGACGGGTATCAGTGCTGCGGCATGGGCCGATGCGACCGGCTCCGGCAGACCGGCAAGCAGGGATTTGGCGTAGGTCCAGAGATTGCCCTCGCTCAGGGCTTTCATCCAGCTGTCCTTCCAGCGGCTGATGATGTAGAGGCCGATGAAGACCCAGTTGGTCTCGCACACCACCATGATGATCTGCCAGATGGAACGGCCGGTCTTCTCCTTCATGGTTTTTGCCAGCTTGCGGATGACCCAGGAGATGGCAACGGACAGAAGCAGCCATTTCGAATCCAGCACATCAAGCACATTGCCGCCGCTTTCGCCGAAGGGCATCTGGTCGAGCGCGGCGCGGGAATACTGCCGCACCGTATTGCCCAGAAAGCCCCAGGCGGCGTAGTAGGCAAAGAACGGGATGAGCGCGACCGAGACCATGGCGGCCAGTCCCGAAAATCCCCGGCGCGTGTCATCGTCCGGGTCCGCTGCCGCGACGTTCTCTTGTGCCGCGTTCAATGCCGGCAGACCGGGCCGGACAATCTGGATCATGGAAACAGTTGTCACAAGTTGTGCAAGGGCCACCAGCGTCAGCACGGCCAGTCCCGCATAGTGATTGATGTAGGCAGCGTCGACGGCCAGTTGCATCAGCACATGCGATGCAATGACCCCGAGCAGCAGGACGGCAAAAAGCTGTGGCCAGAACCTCAGCCACAGCCGGAATGTCAGCCTCAGGGGCAGCATAACGTCGGCCAGCATGATCAATTCCCTGCGAATCTCATGCGGACTGTATCAAAATCGCGGGGCGTGTCACCCCGCGGGGAAAGGCTCTAGCACGTAGCCAGAATCTGCGTTGCCGCGCGCCGGTCGAGTGCCTGGCTCCAGAGTGTCAGCCCAAGGGCGCCGACCACGAGAATGGCGCCGACCCATGGTGTCGCGCCAAGACCGAGGGGTGACGCCACGATGATGCCGCCGAGGAAGGCACCCCCGGCAATGCCGAGGTTGAACGCGGCGATGTTCATCGCCGAGGCAACGTCGACCGTCTCCGGCGTGTGGATCTTCGCCAGCTGCACCACATAAAGCTGCAGGCCGGGGACATTGGAGAAGGACAATGCACCGAGGGCGGCCAGCGTGACCAATGACCAGACCGGCGAGACAGCGGTGAAGGTGAAGATGGCCAGCACAAGCGCCTGCAGCGCAAACATCACGACCAGCGCGCCAACCGGGTTGCCGTCGGCCACACGTCCGCCAACCATGTTGCCCACGGCAATCGACAGGCCGTACAGCACGAGGATGAGACTGACAGTCGAGCCTGCATAGCCGGTGATTTCCTGCAGCACCGGGGCAAGGAATGTGAACATCACGAAGGTCCCGCCATAGCCGAGCGCGGTCATGGCGAAGGCGAGCAGCAGGCGTCCGCTGCCCAGCACGCGAACCTGGTCGATCAGGCGTGCAGGAGCGGCCTTAGCGATGGTTGCAGGTAGAAGCACGGCAATGGCGATGAAGGCGATGACACCAAGGCCGGCAACCGCCCAGAATGTTGCACGCCAGCCCAGCTGCTGGCCGATAAAAGTACCAAGCGGAACACCGGTGACGATGGCGACGGTCAAGCCGAGGAACATCATGGCGATGGCCGATGCGCGCTTGTTGGGCGCAACCAGATCGGCGGCAATGGTGGCACCAACCGAGAAGAACACGCCATGCGCGAAGGCGCTCAGCACGCGGGCGACGAGCAGCAGTTCATAGGTTGGCGAGAGCGCCGCAGCGGTATTGCCGACGATGAAAAGCGCCATCAGCCCGAGCAGGAGCGGCTTGCGATCAATCTTGCCGGTGAGGGCGGTCAGAACCGGTGCGCCGAAGGTGACACCCAGCGCATAGACGCTGACGATGAGACCGGCGAGCGGCAGGGTGATGCCGAGATCGCCGGCAACGGTGGGCAGGAGGCCAACGATCACGAATTCTGTCGTGCCGATGGCATAGGCGCTGATTGTCAACGCCAGAAGTGCGAGAGGCATTGTCTTGTCCTTTGAATGGCAGGCGGGAATTTGATCCGGCCCGCGAATGGAATGACGACGGATGGCAATCCGGTTGTGCTGAATATGGTCGAAGCGCATTCCATTGATAATCGTGTGATATCGCGGGATAATCGTGAATTGAATTCACGGATCGGGGCAATGCACGCGCAAGGCTTGTTATCGGCACCGGTTTCATGAAAACTTGTGTCAACCGAGGCCCCCATGACGCATGCTCTGCCCGTTCTGTATTCTTTTCGCCGCTGTCCCTATGCCATGCGGGCCCGGCTCGCCATTCAGGCCGCGCACCAGGCCTGCGAGCTCCGGGAAATCGTATTGCGAGACAAGGCGCCGGAGTTTCTCGGTGTTTCGCCATCGGGAACGGTGCCGATGCTGCTGCTGCCCGACGGGACAGTGATTGATGAAAGCCTCGACATCATGCGCTGGGCCTTGAGCCGGCATGACCCGGAACATTGGCTTGAGGTGGATGATGGCGGCTGGATTGCCCGCAATGACGGATCGTTCAAGCGCAGCCTTGACCGCTACAAATACCCCACCCGCTTTGATAAAACCGATCGGCTGGCAGAACGCGAAAAAGCATTGGCGATACTGGATGAATACGAGGAACGGCTGGCCTGGTCGCGCTGTCTCTTCCGGGCGACGCCGTCGCTTGCCGACATGGCGATCCTGCCGTTTGTCCGGCAGTTTGCCAGCGTGGATGCGGACTGGTGGAGCGGGCTTGCCCGCCCGCACGTGAAGCGGTGGCTGGATGAGTTCGTGTCATCCGGCCGGTTCGACGCGGTGATGCTGAAATATCCGAAATGGCAGGCCGGCGATGCCCAGACCCTTTTCGGCAACGCCTGAGCATCGATTGCAACGGCTTCGAGCGGATGAAACGTTTCAATCCGCTTGAATGGCCTTTGCCGGCACGCTCTTGTTTTTCAGATTCAGAAGGTTGCCTGACAGGATGAGGGCTGCGCCGAGCGCCGTGTAGATATCGATCCGTTCCGCATAGATGAGCCAGCCCAGCACGGCCATGAGCGGCACGCGCAGAAAATCCATCGGTATCACCACGGTGGCATCCGCATACAGCAGGGCCTTCGCCATGCAGAAATGCGAGAATGTGCCGGTGAAGGCGATGATCACCACCCAGGGCCAGGCATGCAGGGTCGGCCATTGCCAGACATGCAGCGCCGGCAGCAACCCGATGGCTGACTGGATCACCAGCATCCAGAAGATGATTTTCACCACGCTTTCCGTGCGGGTCAGGGATTTGACCATGGTGAAGGAAATGCCGAACGTGAAGGCCGCGCCGAGCACGATCAACTGTCCCATTTCGATCGTTCCGATGCCGGGGCGCACAATGATGACGACACCGATGATGCCGAGAAGGATCGTCAGCGTGCGCCAGAGATTGAACCGCTCGCCGAGAAAGACGACGGCCATGACGGCCGTCCAGGCCGGTGTGGTGAATTCAATGGCGATCACCTGCGCCAGCGGGATCATGGACAGCGCCTGCAGCCAGGCGAACTGGCCGGCATAATGGGCGGTATTGCGTCCGATGTGCTGCCAGATGCGGCCGGTTCGCATGGCGCGCACGCCGCCGGAAGACCGGATCAGCGGATAGAGCATGGCTAGCCCGATCAGCGACCGCATTTCCATGATCTGGAAGACGTTGAGTTCCTTCGAGGCTTCCCGGCCGGAGATCGCCATCATGAGAATGGCGGCCAGCGACCCGGACATCCAGAACGCCGCCTTCAGGTTTGATGGCTTGAATTCCATGGCGGCCGCTATTTCGCGTAGACGCTGGCGAAATCCGCAAAGCCCTTCACTTCGATCGGGTTGCCCGAGGGATCACGGAAAAACATCGTCCATTGCTCGCCCGGTTCGCCCTTGAACCGCACCACGGGAGGCATGACGAAGTCGACCTCTGCGCGCTTGAGCCGGCCGGCAAGGGCATTCCAGTCTTCCAGCGGGAGAATGACGCCGAGATGCGGCATGGGCACCATGTGATCGCCCACCTTGCCGGTGTTGGTCGTTTCGAACGGCTTGCCGAGATGCAGCGAGATCTGATGACCGAAGAAATCGAAATCCACCCAGCTGTCGGTGCTTCGCCCCTCGGCACAGCCGAGGATATCGCCATAGAAGCCGCGCGCCTTGTCGAGATCATGGACGTGGTAGGCAAGATGAAACAGCGAGCGCATGGGAAGAATCCTGAGAAACGGGGATGATGGCGAAGCTATCAGCAACTGAACGGGCAATGCAATGCACGGTGGTTCGAAATTGCGCGCAGTATCCGGTGCCGGCAGCACGTCCGGATATTGCAGCGCGTGGACTGCTGTTTGCGTGGAACAAAAATAGCCAGCAAAGAGTTTTGCCACGCTACGATTGTTCTGATCCCGAAAACAGGAAGTTTGCGATGTCCCTTCTTATCAGTCTTCTGATCACCGTTCTGGTGATCTTTCTTGTGCTCTATCTCGTCCAGATGCTGCCGCTCGATGGCCGCGCCAAGCAGATCGTCCAGGTGATCGTTGTGGTGATCGGGATTATCTCACTGCTGCGCTATCTCGCAGTTTTCTAGGGATCGCTGCGGCGGGGCTCAAGGCTCTGCCGCATCCTCGCTATTTCTTTACCTCACCGAGCTGCCCCAGCATCCAGTCGCGGAACGCGCGGATTTTCGGGACATTCCGCCGGGCTTCCGGATAAACCAGCCAGTAGGCGTGCTCTGACGATCCCACAATATCGAAGGGTTGGATAAGCTGTCCTTGTTGCAGCTCGGGCTGGAAGAAGAACGGTGTCAGTATTCCCACGCCCTGTCCGGCCAGCACCGCCCGCCCTTCCAGATGCTGATCGCCCAGCCGGTTGCGCAGGTCGCCGCGCAGAGCCGGCTTTTCGATACCCACCAGGCTGAACCAGATGTTCCACCAGGGGTCGCCGGGGTCGAGAATGGGCAGTTTGAGCAGGTCGGTTGGTGTCTTGACACCGCCGACCGAGGCGGCGAGTGCCGGTGACAGCATGGGCGTGAAATAGGCCTGGAAAAGCTTGTGACAGACAAGGCCGGGCCACTCCTTTGTGCCGCTGCGAATGCCGACATCTGCCTCCTGACGCACGAAATCCGTCATTTCGCGGCCGGATTTCAGCCGGACGGCCAGTGCCGGGTTCTCCATTTGAAACGAACCCAGCCGCGGAACCAGCCACGTGGCGGCAAAGGTCGGAATCGTCGCGATGGTCAGGATGCCGTCGGCGCTTTCGCGTGTCGTTGCAAAGGCGGCACGCAGGATTTCGAATGCCTCGGTCGTTGCCGGGGCCAGCCGCGCCCCGATTTCCGTCAGAACAACCTGACGCGGCAGCCGCAGAAACAGCGGCGACCCCACCCGCTCTTCCAGCAGTTTGATCTGATAGCTGACGGCGGCTTGCGTCATGCCGAGCTCCTCCGCCGCCTTGGTGAAATTGCCATGGCGGGCAGCGGCCTCGAAAACACGGATAGCGGCAAGGGGCGGAAGATTCATCGGCATGATCCATAAGCTGTCCTTATGGAAGATACTCGTCGTTTTGTTGGAAAACAAGCGCGAACAGGCGCATTGAATGCATACCCAAGACACGAACGTCGCATACAAACCGGAGCTGAGGTCATGAACCCCTCACCATCGCACTGCACATCCATCGACAACCCCGGATCCCGCTGGGGTTGGTTCGCGACCCTCGGGCGGGCGCTGGTGAGGCCCACCGTGCCGATCACCGTCAATGCCGGGGATTTTTCCGATCACATGCTGCGCGACATCGGCATGAGGGACGGTCGTCCCGGGCGGGGAGACCTATTCACATCGCACCCCGACCTGAAGAAGGACATTTTCAAAGGGTCCGTCTAAGCGTGCCGTTCAGGAATCAAAGTCGACTTCCAACTGCTTCTCGAGGGCGACAAGGTCCGCGGGAAGCGGCATGCCCATGGCTTTCAGTTCGTTGAGATGCTCACGCAGAGTCTCGTGAATTTCATGGGCGTCAGCCGGCCGTTGCACCATCTCTTCAAGCAGGAGTGCGATCTGTGCCTTGATGTCTTCGAACGCCATGATTTTTCCTTTCAACGCAACCGCAAAGCCGGGTTTTTACACCTGCACACATGCTAGCAGATTATTGTGCGCCGGAATATTGCGTATCGGAAACCTTTTCCATCCACTCGACGGCATTGCCGTCCAACGCCTCCTGCATGGCGATGTGCGACATGGAGTTTGCTGGACCCGCACCATGCCAGTGTTTTTCGCCGGGCGGAATCCAGACGACATCACCAGTCCTGATCTCGCGGATTTGTTCGCCCCAGACCTGCGCGAGGCCCGCCCCGGAAACCACATAAAGCGTCTGTCCAAGCGGATGGGTGTGCCACGCGGTTCGGGCGCCCGGCTCGAAATGCACGACGACGGCGATCAGCCGCGCCGGGGAAGGGGTCTGGATGATCGGGTCCTGCCAGACTGTGCCGGTGAACCATTCTTCCGGCGCGCGGCGCGTCGGTATGGAGCCGCTCGATTTTATGTCCATTCGGTTTCTCCCGGGGTTTCGGCCGGACCGGCCGAAGGCTGGCTTTCAGGCAACGGCATCATGCTTGCCGAGGCGATGACGGAGTCGAGAAAGCCGGGGAAGCGATTGTCGAGATCGGCACGGCGCAAGGTCAGAAACCGTTTCGTTCCATCGGGCCGCACATTGATCACGCCTGCCTCCCGCAGCTTGGCGACATGATAGCTCAGGGCTGTTTTGGAACCAAGCTGGGTAAATTGCCCGCATGTCATGGCGCGTTCGCCATTGCGCGCCAGAATGGCGATGATGTTCAAACGCGTCTCGTCGCCAAGCGCTGTGAAGATGGCGGGAAGTGAAATCTCTTCAGCATCCGGATGAAACAGGGGATGGGTCATGTCCTCCTACGTAGCAAGTACGCGGGAAAAGTTCAATGTTCAATAATCGTTGAACTTTGTTCTTGACTTCACATGCCGGTGAGCTCAATAGTTCAAGGATCATTGAACAAAGGATATCTCCCATGGACATTCGCCTTGTCGGTCTGGCGTTGGGTACATTCGCCATTGGCATTGAGGGTTTTGTCGTCGCCAGCCTTCTGCCGCAGATTGCCGGGGATACCGGCGTGACGCTGGTTCAGGCCGGTTATCTCGTGGTCATGTTCGCGCTTGCCTATGCGCTGGGCGCGCCGGTTCTTGCGGCGCTTACCGGGTCTGCAGACCGCCGTCTCATCCTGGCAGGCAGTGCCACCACCTTCGTCATCGGGGCAATTCTGGCGGCATTTGCTCCGTCCTATGCGTTTCTCACGGCCGCCCGGCTGCTGATCGGCATGTCGGCGGGCCTATACGCGGCCACGGCGCAGGCAACGGCCGTCGCCATCTCTGAAGCGCATCACCGGGCGCGGGCGATTTCCGTCATCGTCGGCGGGACCACGCTGGCGGTGGCCTTTGGTGCGCCGCTTGGCGCGCTGATCGCATCGTTTGCCGGCTGGCGCGGCACCTACATCTTCATTGCCCTGATCGGGGCGGCCGCGACAACCTTCGTCTGGTTTCTCCTGCCGCGCGGATTGCGCGCCGACCGCTTGACCCTGCGGCAGCGGCTCGGCGTGATCCGCCACCCCGGGCTCTTGCCCGCGCTTGTCACCATGCTGCTCTACATGGCCGGCGGCTTCATCGTTTTCACCTATATCGCCGCCATCGCGGTGCAGGGCACTGGTCTTTCCCGCGCGATGGTGCCGCTGGTGCTGCTGGCCTTTGGTCTTGGTGCTGCCCTTGGCAATGTTGTCGGCGGACAATTGTCGGATCGCTTCGGCCCGACGCGCACGGTGATCGCCGCCTCCTTCCTCAATGCCGCATCGTTGATGGCGATCAGCTGGATCATGCAATGGCCGCATGAAATCGCCGGTCCTGCGCTGATGACGATCATGGTTCTCTGGGGAATTGCCGCCTGGATGTTCCCGCCCGCGCAGGCCAGCCGGGTTCTGGCGATCGCACCGGAAAGTGCGCCGCTCGCGCTGTCGCTCAATGGCTCGGCGCTCTATCTCGGCATTGCTTCGGGGTCGTTCATCGGCGGGCTGATCATCGCCAATCTGGGCCTTGAATATCTGGGCTGGATCGGCGGCGCTTTCCCGCTGCTCGGGCTCGTCGTGATGCGGCTCGCCAGCGTCAACGCGCGCAAGACCGAACTTTCCGTCGCCTGATCCCCGGCGACCGAACAAAGGCTGGCCGAAACGAAACCCGTTCCGGCCAGTCTGGTGTTTATCAAGACGATTTCAGGAGTGAAGCAATCTGTTGCGTGCTGGGCACCTGGCCATTCGGCGTGAGCTGGTCGACCACGCCTGGCAAGATCTTCGACAGCTGCGCGAGAAGCTCTTGTTCACTCATCCCGGTTTGCTGGGCAATCTCGCTGATGGTTTTCTGGCCGAGCGCGCTGCCCAGATCGCCGGGGGCGATGGGCTTGTTTTCACCTGGCTGAAGCCAGGAATTTGCCGTCTCGCCATGACCCGCATTGGTCAGGCTGTTCAGGAGACCGCCGAGCCCGCCGAGAAGCCCGCCGCCGGCTGCTGTATTGCCGTTGTCGGCCGTCTGCGGATTGTCGGGAGCCTGCGCGGGCTGGCTCGAGCCGCCGCTCAGCATTTTACCGACCAGAAGTGCTCCAAGCGCAATGATCAGCGGCTTCGATATATTTCCGCCTGGTACCGCATTATCGAAAATTCCCATCTCGATCTCCCTTCAATGTTGCTCGGTTTCAGCTCAAATCCGTCGTTCTCCCCCGCAAAGATATTTGTTCATTCCGGGAGAAAGCACAACCATCTTGCTTTTATGCAATCTATGCGAAAACATGACGACATTAAGCCAATGGATAGGAAGGAATGTTCGCATGTCTGTTATCGGTTGGATTGTACTTGGACTTGTTGCTGGATTTATTGGCAGCAAGATCGTCAACAAGAGCGGTCAGGGCTTAATCTTTGACATCGTTCTGGGCATTGTCGGCGCTGTTGCCGGCGGCTACATTTTCAGCTTGCTCGGTGCCACCGGCGTCACCGGCTTCAACATCTACAGTCTGATCGTCGCTGTAATCGGTTCTGTCGTCGTGCTCTGGCTCTATCACGCGATCACCGGCAACAGATCTGCTTGACCTGAAACCGCTTGTTTTTTGGAATGAACAGCGTGGCATCCGTGCCGCGCTAGAGCAATTGGGAAGATTTGTACTTGCTAATCCATTGGCAGGCCGCGCTTACGCGCTTCATTTTTTGGAATAGCGTTGCCGATTTTGAAGCGGAATGAAGAGATACGACTTACATCAGAATCGGTAGAACACTGAAAGTCCCAGTTGTACCAGTCCCCGCTACGGCGAAAAAATACGCCGACGCCCTTGTACAAAGTATTCGATACAAACCCGCTTGAAGGTCCTGTAAGGACCAGCGCATCGTTCCACCCTAAACCCAGTTGTCCAATTGCCTCTGACGTGCAGAGGCTTTTGAGACGCTCTTGTGGTGAAAGATGTGTGACAACCCGACCCATTCTTGGATCAAGCCTTGGATTTGGTAAGAACTTCTGGGTCAAGTTTGCGAACGGGTCAGAGCTTTTCATTGCTTTGGATCCGTCGGGTTTAGACACCTGCTCCATTTTCTTAGGAATAGGCTGAGATTTTTGTTGGGATACCGCTGCATTTTCAAGTGACATGGTAGGGGCGGGAGATTGTAGCTCTGCCTGCCCAGCGGTCTCGCTGGGCTTGGGGGAAGATTGTGATTCAGCTATATCCGGTGTCACCGGTTTGGCTTCAATGGGAGAAGCACTCGGACCGGCGTCCGTCTTTGCCGTTTCAGCGTCAGAATTCTGCGGCGTTGACGCCTCATCTTGTGTTGTACCCTCGCCGGAAGCGGGCTTTTTTTCCTCCGTCGATTCCTTCTCGGACCTGGGCAAGATTGGAAAAGTAGCCCGCGAAGAGGCGGCCGCTGCGGCGGGGGCCGAGGCGGGCTGCGGTTTTGGCGCCTCTGCCTTCTCTTCCTTCTTTTCCGGTTCCGGTTCCGGTTCCGGCTTTGGCTGCGGTTCGGGTTCCGGCGGCGGAACGACCTTCACCTCCACGCTTTCCGGCTCCGGCGGTGTGGTTTTCCATTGCGGAAGCTGGAGGAACAGCAATGCCGCCACCAAAAGATGCAGGGCGAGGGACGTCAGGACGCCCCCTCCAACTTCGTCCCGCAGCTTTTTGGCGAACACTAGCATTGCTTAAACGATTATCGACCGCATGCCTGAAACCTAGGAGCTTGACCGGCCCGCAACAAGGGGGAAGGACGCAGGCCGGTTCCTTCTATTTCAACAGTGCGGCAATGGCCGGCTTGTCGGCCGCCAGTTCCAGTGCTGTCTTGCCACCTGCAGTCCTGGCGGATTTATCCGCTCCGTGTTTGAGCAGAGCCTGAACCACGGCGGGATCATCGCTGTAACTTGCCGCCATGTGCAGCGGCGTCATCCTGTCGTAGTCACCGACGAAGTTGACCTTCGCGCCCTTGGAAATCAGCAGATCGATGACGCTTGCCGGGCCATAATAGGCTGCAGTGTGCAGGGGTGCCCAGCCCTCCTGGGTCTTCAGGTTCACATCGGCGCCGCAGGCCAGCATCTTGGCGACAAGATCGGCTTTCTTGTCGCGGATCGCGATGCTGAAATGCGTATCGCCGCCTATGTCCCGCCCGTTCGGATCGAGTTTTTTGCACTGCGCGGCCGTGGGCGCCGCGCTGGCCCCGGAAACCGGAACAACCGCACTGACCGCCGTCAGAACCAGCCCGAACAGGGCCACATTTGAAACCAATCTCCGCACGCTGTCGTCCTCACCAATTTGGATTGCGTCCGTCATCCGCGACGGATCGATCCCGGCTTTCTACAGGGCTTTTAACCGGATGGGCAAGGGCGGCGGCAACGGCGCAAAAACATCCCGCAGCGTGCGCTGCGGGATGTGCTGGCATTCAAGCGGGTCTACCGATTGCGCCGGATTCCGGCCGCACCGCCGACCGCTGCGGCGAGGGCGCCGATCAGCATGGCGATGAAGGCTGCAAAACTGCCGCTTGCGGCAATCCTTGCCGACTTGTCAGCCGTCTGCTTGGCCTGAGCCTTCAGTTCCTCAACCTTGGCCGTGGCTTTGGCCTTGACCTCGTCGATCTTGGCAACAGCCGCATCGTATCGCTTGTTGGCTTCATCGGGCGAGATGCCGAGCTGTGCTGCAATGATGGCCGTCACGCGCTGTTTGGTTTCCTGGGATGTCTCCTCACCCAGGGCATGACTGGTCAACGCCGATACGACTTCCTTGCGGGCCTGTTCCGGCGTCAGGGATGTGGTCCCCGAGGGATCGCGGTTGAGCACGCCGTCTACCAGACGGTCGACTTCCGCGCCGGCCTGTTCCTTGGTGATGCCGCTGGCTTGAACAGCCGGCGGGATCATGTCCTTGGCGGTCGAGGCCGCGCCGGACACGGCCTGACCTGCCGTCGATCCGACCGAGGACGCGACGCTGCCGAGGACGCCGAAGGCCCCGCCAACGGCGGTGCCAAGCAGATATAGTCCGATAGCCAGTCCCGCAGCCCAGACAACCAGACCGTGCAGCACGCCGCTCCAGCGCGCATACTGGCCTGAAAAATAGGCAGCGACGTAACCGCCGATAGCCAGGGCAATAATCATCGCAACGGCGCTCCAGATACCGCCGCCGATACCCAGGCCCTGCGCGGAGGCGCCGTCGCCGGTGGTGCTGACCGTGCTGAGGCCAATGCCCAGACCGAGGGCTGCGAACAGCACCTGGATGGCGATGGTGAGAAGCGTGCCGCCAAAAATACCGCCCCATGCGAGGCGCTGTCGGTCAACCGCGATTGTATCCACTGTGTCCCGATCATACGAAACCATGGTGTGTCTCCATTCATCCTGTTCTTCAGATAAAGTCCCTGCGGGGGTGCAAGCGCCCGGCGAGGTCAGGATGGAAACACACCCGGATACCGTTGGTTCCAGATCGGTAGGCGGATATATTTTGCACGGGCGCGGGAACAAAAGCCGCGTTCGTGTATGCCTGCGCGGTGTGCGCAGGCTGCAAGGCAGGTGTACAGATGGTCTGGAAAGCGGTTCGCGTCAGGCCAGGCTGCGCGCCTCGCGAAACGTGATGAGCCTCTTGCGGCCTTCATCCCACAGGACCAGTTTTACGCAGCGCAGGCTCTGCAGAATGGTGATGCGCCCGACATTGCTCAGCTCCGGATAGTCCCGCAGAACTTCCGGCAGCCGGTAATAGGGCACGCGGCTGGAAAGATGGTGGACATGGTGGATGCCGATGTTGCCGGTCAGCCAGCGCAGGGGAAGCGGCAGGACGTAATGCGAGGAACCGTGCAGGGCGGCCTCCTGGAACTGCCAGTCAGCGCCTTGCGACCAATGGGTTTCCTCGAACTGGTGCTGGACGTAGAACAACCAGATGCCTGCAGCCCCGGCGAGAACGACGATGGGCAGATGCACCATCAGGAAGGGAATGACACCCACCAGCCAGATCAGAACGGCCGCCAGCAGCGCAATGGCAAAATTCGTCGCCATGGTGGAGATCCATGGCTGGGCGCCGGAGCGCATCATGCCGAACGGCAATCTCTGTTTGAAAATGAAAAGCCAGGCCGGCCCGATGCCGAACATGATCACCGGATGCCGGTACAGGCGGTAGCCCAGGCGGCCCCAGCGGGACAAGGCTCGGTATTCGGCAACGGTCAGGGTCGTGATATCGCCGACACCGCGCTCATCCAGGTTGCCGGCCGAAGCATGGTGCAGTGCATGGGCACGGCGCCAGTAATCATAGGGGGTCAAGGTAAGAACGCCGATCGCCCGGCCGGTCCAGTCGTCGGAATGCCGGTGGGCGAAGAAGGAACCATGGCCGCAATCATGCTGGATCATGAACAGGCGAAGCAGGAAGCCGGCTGCCGGAATGATGAACAGCAACCCCCACCAGAAACCGTAGTGGACAGCAGCCCAGCAGACCGCCCACAGGATTGCGAAGGGAATGACCGTCACCGCGAGCTCGAAAATGCTGCGGCCGCGGTGCGGTTTGCGATAATTCAAAAGGATTTTCGGCCAGGCTCGACCGCCTAATCCAGCTTCGGAAATGGGAGAGGTGTTTTTCATCATCTATCATAGGCTTGCGACATGGGGCGACACAAGAGAGCTTCCCGTTCTTTTGTCGTAATAGGCAGATTTATGTGCAAATCCGCCGGTCATCACGGAAATCGAGGCAGAGCCGACTGGGTACGACGTGACAGTCCCATTGGCTTGATATTGGCCCTCCGTCCTGTATCGACAGATGACGTTTCAGGCTCAGGAGGCTGAAATATTGTGGGCGAATGGCGTCGGATTTGCACGGGCCTCAAGATATCGGGTGATTTCATTCAGGGGCATCGGCCGTCCAAACAGATATCCCTGCTGTACGAAACAGCCGCAACTGGTCAGCCTGAGCGCCTGGCTTTCCGTCTCGACGCCTTCGGCGATGACGCGGAGTTCCAGCGCCTGTGCGAGCTGAACAATTGCCTTGACCACGGCTTCGGCCTGCTGGTCAGCACTGATGTCCCTGGCAAAGGAGCGATCGATCTTGATGACGTCCAATGGCAAGCGCCTGATGTATGAAAGGCTCGAATAGCCTGTTCCAAAATCGTCAAGGGCAATTCGGATGCCGAGCGCGCGAAAGCGGGAAAGGCATTCCTGGGCCTGCTCGAAATCGATGAGCAGCAGGCTTTCCGTGATTTCCAGTTGAAGGGCGGAGGGAGGGAAATGGTGATGGGCCAACGTCGCGGCGATATGTTCGACAACCGAGGGGGAACGCAGGTGACGCGGCGACAGATTGATCGATACGTAATCGAGATGACCGTCGCGGATGAACGGGTGCATCTCCCGGCAGCAGCGGTCGATCATCGCCCGGCCAAGCTCGACGATCAACGAACTTTCTTCGGCCAGCGGAATAAACAGGCCGGGAAGAATGAGCCCCCGCTCGGCATGCTGCCACCGCGCCAGCGCCTCCACCCCGACGATTTCGTTGCCCTTGGTGGAGATGATTGGCTGGTACCAGGGCTCGATCTCTCCCGCCGCCACCGCGGTGCGCAGTTCTGCTTCCAGGCCCTGGCGGCTCTGAAGCTCGCCCGCCATGGTGTCGTCGAACTCCGTCCATGTCGAGCGTCCGGCCGACTTCGAATGGTACAGGGCGAAATCGGCAAAGCGCTGCAGTGTCGGTGAATCCATGGCATTGCGGGGGAAGCTTGCAAAGCCGACCGAGCAGCTGACGATCAGCTGCAGGCGGCCGCAATCGATCGGCCTGCTCATGACCTCCATGACGTCTGCCGCGATCTGGCGGGCGCGTCCGCTGTGAGCCGGTGTCACGCAGATGACGCCAAACTCGTCACCGCCCAGCCGTCCGGGCACCTCTCGCTCCCGGCAGATTGCGCGCAACCGAGCAGCAACTTCCAGCAGCACCGCATCGCCGACGGCATGGCCGTAATTGTCATTGATCTCCTTGAACCGATCGAGATCGACAAACAGAAGCTGTACCATCCCGCTTTGAACACGAGCCTCTCGGATGGCCGTTTCCAGATCGCGCGTGAAACTGACCCGGTTTGCGAGCGTGGTCAGAGGGTCGCGCTCGGCAAGGAACAGGGCCTGCTGGCGAGAAACCTCCAATTCGTGCGTGCGATCGAGGACGCGCATTTCAAGGTCGTTCGCCAGCACCGTCAGGTGGTTGTTGGCGTTGTACAATTCCAGCGACTTCGCCTCGAGCAGCCATTCCGCCTCTTCGCGGGCCCGGCGTTCCCGTATGAGGCGCCGTTCGAGACGTGCAACGCGATCACCGGGCGTGTCGGTTTCCAGCATTTACGCTATCGCATCCGTCTTCTGGATTGAGAACCGGACGAATTTCTCGCCATCGTGTTCGTGCGCGCTTCGCTCTATAAGCACGGTCTCGCCATAGAGCTGAGCGGCGCCAAGAATGAGGCCCGAGGCAAGCGCCGCGAAGGGACGATTGCTGCGATAATCGAGGTGCATTGCCCCGGTCCCAAGGCGTTCGGCCCGGAATTCCGGCAGCTCGGCATCGGGGTAGAGTTTTCGTACCTCCACATGGATATGGCTGTCGATGCTTTCGAGGAAATCAAACAGGGTGGCTGCGGTCTTGAAGAAATCAGGGAATGAAGCCTTGAAACGCCCGATCAAATGTTGACCGAACAAATCCAACAATTCGTTTGGCGGCGTGTTGCTTTGCGCAGACAAGTTGGCGACAAGCGATTGCATCTCCTTGTGGTCGTAAGTACCCACCGCAGTATAGGCGCCACCACTCGGCAGGTCGGAAGCTTCGATGAGATCATCCACGGCATCCGCCCCGTAGATATGCTCTACGAAACCCAGCAATTCGGTGAATACCATGCCCTTCATGTTGTCCCCCCTACCAGAACATCGAACCATGTCGATTTCCAATGATAAACTGCAGGAGAAAATGCATAATTAATAATCAAATTAAGAATGAAAGAAAGTTTTCCACACAGTACTTTATGTGGGAACGCGTGGGATAAATATAGATGCTTTACTTAATTGGTTCTGCTTCAACGTGATGTGATCATGCGGCGACATCCGCGTGCGGGGAATTCTCATCCGCCATTGCGAAAACGGGACTGGAATGCTCCGCACGGTTGTTCAATCCGTTGCGATCTCGATTGGAAGCCGATGGTTCTGATAAGTCCGGGATGCTGCTCCTCGCCAGATATGGCGCACCCGACAGGATTCGAACCTGTGACCTCTGCCTTCGGAGGGCAGCGCTCTATCCAGCTGAGCTACGGGTGCATGAGGCTGCGATAGCTCGCATGCGCGAAGCGGTTCTAACCGATGCGGCCCTTGGCTTCAATGGCGAATTTCGCACCTTCCCGAAAGAAATGATTGTGCCTGCCGCACGCCGCGCATCGGACAGGTCGCCATTCCCCAGACAAGCCGGCGCATGGGTCGGTCAGAGCGGGGGCCGCCTCGTTCATTTATTCCCGGCTGAATGCGTTGATGAGGAAATCAAGAAAGGCGCGGATTTTCGGCGCGACGTGCTGCCGGGACGGATAGATGGCATAGAGCGTGGTTTCCACCGTGCTCCAGTCATCCAGTGCCGATTGAAGCCGGCCCTCCTTCAGGTCGTCTGCGACATAGGGATAGGGCATCAAACTCACGCCGAAGCCCGCCCGCAGCGCGTCACGCACAGCAAGGCTTGAGGTGACCGAGTATCGGCTGTTGACGGCGATGCTCTCCGTGCGGCCGAACTTGCGGAACTCCCAAAGGTCGGCATGGCCGGAAAGGCTGAACCGGACACAGGTGTGCGCCTTCAGATCCGACGGTTCTTCAGGTTTGCCGTGCGCCTCGAAATAGGAGGGCGCCGCACAGAGGACATGGGGCATAACAGCGAGTTTTCGCGCAATCAGGCTGGAATCCTCCAGATTGTCGCTGCCGCGAATGGCAAGGTCAAAGCCTTCCCGGACGATGTCGACCCGCCTGTCGTCGAGATGCAGGTCGAGGTGCAGGCCGGGATAGCGCGACAGGAAACCGGGAATAGCGGCCGAAAGCCGTGTCAACGTCACCGTCATCGGTGCGCTGACCCGCAATGTGCCGCTCGCTTCCGCCTTGATCGGACATAGGGCTTCGTCCGCCTCGGCCAGTGCATTGAGCCCGCGTATCACATGTTCCAGATAAATCCGGCCTTCCTCGGTCAGCGCCATGCGCCGCGTCGTCCGGTTGATGAGCCGAACGCCCAGATGCGCCTCCAGCTCGGCAATGTTCTTGCTGATCGCTGGCGGCGACAGGCCGAGACGGCGCCCGGCTTCGGCAAAGCTGTTGCGCTCCGCTACCTGGCAAAAGACCCGCAGGGCCGTGAGATGATCCATGACATAGTTTTCCAATAGTGAATTATCACTTTCGTATATCGCATATTATCATCATCAGGTGAATTATCTATGTGATGTCAAAGCCACATACCAAGTTTGGAATGACGTGATGACCAATCCTACAATCGCTCTGATCGAACAGCGTGTTTCAGCCAATCGTTTCGACGCCTCGCACACACTGTCGGATGCGGAAATCAGGGAGCTGACGCGTCTGGCAACGCGTGCCCCGACCGCTTACAACCTGCAGAACTGGCGCTTCATTGCAGTGCGCGCACCGGAGTCCAAGGTCCGGTTGCAGCATCTGGCCTACGGTCAAACCAAGGTGCGCGATGCCGCCGTGACGTTCATTGTCTGCGGGCAACTTCCCGACCATGCTGCCCTTCCCGAACGGTTGCGTCCCTTCATCGAGGCTGGTTTCATGCCGGCCGACATGGCCGCGGTATGGCAGGAAGGAGCCCGCGCGCAATATGCCGATCCTCAGACAGCGCGCGATGAAGCCGTGCGCTCGGCGAGCCTTGGTGCCGCAACTCTGATTTTTGCCGCCGAAGCGCTCGGCCTCGTCACCGGCCCGATGGTCGGATTCAATGCCGAAGGCGTTGCGCGCGCATTCAGCCTTGAGCCGAATGAAGTGCCGGTGATGCTCGTCACCGTTGGCCGCGCCGCGCCTGGAAACTGGCCGCAGAAGCCCCGCCGTCCCCTGGCCGAGGTTCTGGAACTATCATGAGCGCGCGCGGTTCCGACCTGCTGCTGACGGCAATTGCCCCTGTCATCTGGGGCAGTACCTATATCGTCACCACCGCGTTCCTGCCGGGATTTTCCCCGATGACGGTCGCCATGCTGCGCGCCTTGCCGGCAGGACTGCTGCTGCTCCTGATCGTTCGGCAGCTTCCGGCCGGCATCTGGTGGCTGCGCAGTTTTGTTCTCGGCGCCCTCAATATCGCGATCTTTCTGAGCATGCTGTTCATCGCGGCCTACCGGCTTCCGGGCGGCGTTGCTGCGACGGTGCTGGCGGTCCAGCCGTTGATCGTGGTTTTCCTCGCTTCGTTCGTTCTGGCCAGTCCGGCCCGCCCGGTATCGATCTATGCCGCCCTTGTCGGGATCGCCGGTGTCGCGCTGCTGGTGCTGGCCCCCAATGCGGCGCTCGACGGGGTTGGTGTTGCAGCCGGCCTTGCCGGAGCGGTCTCCATGGCCCTCGGAAATGTATTGACCCGCAAGTGGCAACCGCCGGTATCGCTACTCACCTTCACGGCCTGGCAATTGACGGCCGGAGGGCTGCTTCTCGTTCCGATGGCGCTGCTTTTCGAGCCGCCCATGCCGTTCCCGAGTGCGGCCAATCTGCTTGGCTTGGGGTGGCTTGGGCTGATCGGCGCTGCCCTGACCTATGTCCTGTGGTTCCGGGGCATTGCACGAATGCAATCTGCGGTGGTGTCCTTGCTCCTGTTCCTCAGCCCGTTGACCGCCGTGCTGCTCGGATGGCTATTCCTCAATCAGACATTGACCTCACCGCAGATCGGGGGGCTCGTTCTCGTCATTGGCAGCATCTGGCTCGGACAACGGGCCAGCGCGGCTCCGGTCTCCGCCCCCGGAGCCGTTGAAACCCGCTAGGAAAGTCGGCCGGCGGCCTACCGCAGGAAGCGGCAAAACCTCATCTTCTCCTGCCTGGGCGAAAGGCATCAGACCAAAGTCGAATTGTGTTCCGCGTTCGCATGATATTTACAACTTGAACGGTTCTTCGGGCGCTGCGCAATCGAGGCAGGGCGCGCGGTCATATCATAAAATTTTCATTTCAGAATTTTCAGTTTTACCGATTTCAAGGTTTCGCCGGCAGTGATGAATGCGTCTGGATCCAACGAAAACATAATCGAGGCGGGATTGGCACCCGGGCCGGACAGGCGCTATTTCAGCGAAGCCATCCGCTGGGAAAACGATGTCATCCGCACCGTGAAGCGGTCCCGGCTGACCGCGTGGCTGGTGGCTGTGATCAGCTTTGCCCTGGCCTGCCTGACGTTGACCTGTCTCGCCTTGCTGCTTCCGCTCAAGAGCTTCGAGCCCTATGTCATCGAAGTCGACAAGACAACCGGGTTTATGGAGATAAAACAACCACTTGCCGACGGTGATCTGACGCAGAACGAAGCGATCGCACGCATGTATGTGGTCCGTTACCTGAAAGCGCGCGAGACCTATGATCCGGCAACGGTGAAAGACAATTTTGATCTTGCCCAGCTGCTGTCGACACGCGATGCCGCGCGGGATCTCTTTGCGCTCTACAGTCCATCCAATGCGGACAATCCGGTGACGCGCTTCGGCCGCGAGACCCGGGTGGAACTGAAGATCAAATCCATACAGCTTCCCAACAGGCTTACGGCCGTGGTCCGGTTTTCCACACAGCGGACAGGCCGCGAGCCCGGCGCAGAGGAACACTGGGTTTCTCTCCTGCATTTCCAGTATTCCAAAGCGCCCATGCCCAATGAATGGCGGTTCGAAAATCCGCTTGGTTTTCAGGTCGTCGACTATCGCCGGGATCAGGAAAGCCTGTCCGGGCAAGGCACGCCTGGTGACCGGTACCAGCCATGAGGACACGTGCCCGCGCCTGTATGGTATTGCCGGTTGGCGTCGCATTAACGATGGCAGCGGTCGTCCATGTGGCGCAGGCGGAAGTGGTGCCGCGCCGCGGCACCACGGATGCCCGTGTCAGGACGGTGAGTTACAACCCCAGCAACGTCGTCGCGGTCGATGCAACCTACGGCGTGTCGACGATGATCGTTTTGGGCGACACGGAAAAAATCGAAACGGTTGCCGTTGGCGACAGTATTTCCTGGAAAATCGAGCCCAACAAGAAGGGCAATATCATTTTCCTCAAGCCGGTGGAGCCGAAAGCCGCGACGAACATGAACATCGTCAGCGACAAGCATGTCTACACTTTCGTCCTGCGTGCGCATCCGGATTCGCAGTCTGACCAGACCTACATGATCAGGTTCCGGTATCCCGACGTGGAGATGGACGCCAAGCTTCTGGCTCAGGCGCAGCGGCTGGTATCGGAACCAAACCGCGCCGGGTTCCGCCATGAAGATGCCAATACGGATTATCATTTTCGCGGCGACCGTGCGCTTAAACCAGCCGAGGCTTTTGATGACGGCGTGAAGACATGGTTCCGGTTCCGGGGCGATGTTCCGGCGATCTTCAGTGTTGAAGGAGGCAAGCGCGAAATCCTCGCCAATTACCGGCGTGAGGGAGACTATATCGTTGTCGACAAGATTGCGAAGCAGTGGATGCTGCGGCACGGCGGTTATGCGACCTGCCTGTTCAATCTGAACAGGCAAACAGCGCCATCGGTTGTCGCAGCGCCGGCTGTCATCGCCGATGCTCCCGCCTCCAAGCGGCGCTGGAGATAAGCGATGCCCGATCTCGACTACCATCGCAGTCTGGATATCGAGGCAGGGACAGGTTCCCGCCTGCTGGAACCAAAGCGCACGTTGCGGGCCGGCATCGTTGGCCTATGTCTTGCGGCAGGGGCAACCGGGCTTTTTGCCTTGCCGCTGTTCAGCCACCCGCGGCCGCCGCAAGGCGAGCGCGCTGTGTCCGACGAAGCTTTCCTGCCATCCCGTGCGGGCCAGCTCAATCTCACGCCGCCGCCCGAACGGAAAGCAGCACCGCTTCTGCCGCAAGCCGCGGCGGTGATTGAAGGAAGGGCGGGCAACAGTGACGATGCGGAACGTCAGCGGCGCAGCGCCGAGGAAGAAGCACGCCGCCGTGCCGAGGCGGAGGAGGCGGCCTATCATGCGAAGCAACAGGACCGCTACCGTTCGCCGATGATCGTTTCGGAACTGGGCACCGCGGGTGAGCCGGCCCACAATGAGAGGGGTACCGACGAGAAACCGAAAAGCCCGGATACGTTTCAGGCCGCCAATCCGAACGACCAGTTTCTCGCCTCCCTGTCCGGAAAATCCGCCGAAACGGCCAAGGCTGAAAAGAACCCGCGCATCGACGCACTGGTGCCGCAGGGCACTATTGTGCGGGGTGTCCTCGAAACGTCAGTCCAAACCGACCTGCCGGGAATGGTGCGGGCCATAACAACGGATGATGTCTGGTCGTTCGACGGAAGGCGGATTCTCGTGCCATCGGGCACGCGGCTGATCGGCGAATACAACGCAGGACTGGCGCAGGGACAGACAAGGGCATTCATCGTCTGGACCCGGCTGTTGCGGTCGGACGGCGTGTCCATCAATCTCGCTTCCATCGGAACGGATGAGCTTGGCCGC
The DNA here is from genome assembly GCF_055378485.1 of Phyllobacterium sp. T2-21. Lineage (NCBI taxonomy): Bacteria > Pseudomonadati > Pseudomonadota > Alphaproteobacteria > Hyphomicrobiales > Phyllobacteriaceae > Phyllobacterium > Phyllobacterium sp. T2-21. The sequence continues at coordinate 936,814 of NZ_AP027912.1, forward strand.
TCCGGAATGGACGGCCATGTGAACAGGCATGTTTTCGAGCGGTATGGTTCTGCGATCCTGCTCAGTGCGATTTCCGCCGGCGGTCAAATATTGGCTTCCACGGACACATCGTCCAGCCTGAATTCAGGCCCGGTGACGACGACCTATGTTGATCCGAAGACCAATGAAGTCCGGACCGTCACGACCCGTCCCAATATCGATATCGGCGCGAACATGGCGGCAAAGGGCGCTGCGGTTGCGACGCAAACCTTTGCTCAGGTCGCAGGGGAGGCCTTGAAGGGATCACTGAACATTCCACCCACGATCACCATCAATCAGGGAACGCCGGTTGCCATCTTTGTCCGCCGTGATCTCGATTTTTCCGATCTCTACCCGGATCCGGTGCGCGAAAAGCTGCGGGAGCTCAAACGGGGGCGCGACGGCTATGGGCAATAGAAACCCGCACGCACCCGCCTTCCGGGGTTTTGTGCCGCACGAGGCTTCCTGATGGGCATGGTCTCCCGCAACGACGATCTGATCTCGCTGGCCTTTGCGCCACTGCAATCGCTGCTGGAACGGCAGGATGTCATCGAGATCTGCATCAATGAACCGCACAGGGTTTTCGTCGAATATGGTTCAGGCGCGCTGCAGGCGGGTATGGTTGCACTCAACCTTCCGGAGATGACGCGCGAGCGGATCTGCTTCATGGCGGAGCGGGTCGCCGCCGCCAGTCATCAGTTTGTCAATGAAGAAGAACCGCTGCTTTCCGCATCCCTGCCGGATGGTTCGCGTGTTCAGGTGGTGCTGCCGCCCGCGGCACCGGACGGAGGCGCCATCGCCATCCGGCGGAAGATCGTTCGTGATCTGTCGCTCTCCGACTATGCCGAGGCCGGTGCGCTTCTCTGCGCGCGGGTAACCGGTGGGGCCGATGCCTTGACCGACGAGGAACAGGCCCTGTGCGACCACCTCGATGCGGGCGATATCGCGCAATTCCTCCATTCGGCGCTGCGTCATCGTATCTCCATAATCATTTCAGGCGGGACGGGAACGGGAAAGACGACGTTTCTCAACGCCTTGATGCGGGAAATACCGGGGCATGAGCGGATCATCACAATCGAGGATACACCCGAACTCATGCCGCCGCATGGCAACCATGTCCGGCTGATCGCATCACGGGGCAATCAGAACATCGCACAGGTGGACATGCGGCGTTTGGTGGAAGCGTCGCTGCGCTTGCGCCCCGACCGCCTGCTCCTTGGGGAAGTGCGCGGCGGCGAGGCGCTGGATTTCCTGCAGGCCATCAACACGGGGCATCCCGGTTCGCTTTCCACGGTTCACGCAAATTCTCCGCGTGCGGCCTATGAACGCTTGGCAATGCTGGTCATGCAAAGCGGCTTTGGCGGGGGTGGCGGTCTTTCAAAACCGGAAATCATCGATCATCTGCATGCAACGCTGCCGATTGTCGTGCAACTGGGCCGTAAAGAGGGTCGGCCCGGCGCCGTATCCGAGATTTTTTACGCTCCCTATGTCAGGCAGACCGGGCGCCCCGCTGCCGTACAGGGAAACATGTTGTGGAACGCCTCCGGCCGTCGCGCGCGCGGTGCCCCATGAGCAGCGTGGCAAACAGGTTCAGCAGTCCTGCTGCCGTCTACACAGGCCGTTTTGCCCGCACAGCGCATCGGCCAAGGCGGGTTCTGATCGGTCTTTGCCTGCTTGGCCTGACTGTCCCGGAAGCAGCCCGCGCCGTCGAAGCCAACGATCCCGGCATGCCGCCGGTCAAGATCACGGCATCCGGCGAAAGAACCACAGCACCGCAACCGGCGGCGGATATGGCGGTATGTCAGTTCAAACGCGTGCCTTCGGCCGAAGATGGCAAGGCGCTGGTCCAGCGCATCGCCAGGGAGGAGCATGCCGATGTGGCGCTTGTCGTCGCTGTGGCCCGGCAGGAAAGCGGCTTTCGCATGGATAGCGTCTCCAGCGCCGGTGCCATCGGCCTGATGCAACTGATGCCGGCAACCGCACGCAGGTTCGAGGTGGATATTTGCGACCCGGAGGACAATGTCCGTGGCGGCGTGCGGTATCTGAAACACCTGCAAGCGAAATATGCCAATCCGCTCTATGTCCTCGCCGCCTACAATGCCGGCGAGCTTGCCGTGGAGCAAAACGGTGGCATTCCGCTCTATCCAGAGACGGTCCGTTACATCGCGGCCGTGCTTTCCGACGTCTACGACTGGCGGCCGCTCGGTGATCGCAAAGTGCTTGGGAAAGCCGCCCATCAAGGCAGGAAAGCGCCGGACAAACCCGATGCAGTCAGTATCGGCGCATGGACGCAAGGATTTGTTCTTCACGTGGAGTAATCAAAGTGTTTTTTCATTCGTTTATTGTCAAAATCGCCCTGTCGCCGTCGCTCGCCGGGCGTATCGTCACCCGCGGGATAGCGGCCTGGATAGCTCTTTGCGTTCTGGTCCAGGGCGCCCATGCCCAGACGGGGCTGCAGCCGGTGCAGTCTGTCCTGCAGACCCTCATCGGCATCCTCACCGGGCCGATTGCCTCGATGATTGCCATCCTGGCCGTCATCAGCTGCGGGTTTCTCGCCTGGACCGGGCGCTTCACCTGGGGCATTGCCGGGTCGGTGATCATGGGGATTGTCCTGGTGTTCGGGTCGACGCAGATCGTCGCCTTCTTCCAGAGTGCGTTGGGGCACTGAGATGATCACGGATGATGCGCCAGATCTCGTGCCTCTGGTCAAAGCCCTGACCCGCGCGCCGACGCTGTTCGGGGTTCCCTACATGTTCGCCATGTTCAACATCGTCGTGACCGCATGCACATTCCTGGCAACGAAGAACCTGCTCATGCTTTTGCTTGTCCTGCCGATCCACAGCCTTGGTTATTTTCTCACATTGCTGGACGATCAGATTTTCACCATTCTGCGCGTGAAGATGTCGAAGGCGCCGCCGCAATCCAAAGCGGTCTGGGGCATCAGAAGCTATGCAGCCGGTGACCGTCCATGACCAGCCGTCCCGTCCGCCGGGAGATGTGGTTTGGTTCGTCGAGCCAGCGCGAGCGCTCCGTTGCGGCCCACATCCCCTATACACGCCACGTGGATGACACGGTGTTGCGCACCCGGGATGGCTATCTGTTGAGTGTTCTGAAACTCGACGGCTTCTGTTTCGAGACAGCCGATATGGCGCAGTTGAACGGCAAGCTGGAAGCACGCAACACCCTGTTGCGATCCCTCGGCAGCAGCCGCTATGCCGTCTATGGCCATATGATACGCCGCCGCATTCAACCGGGCCTCGCAGGCAGGTTCGACAACCCCTTCGCCGATGAATTGAACCGGCGATACATGGCGCAACTCAAGCAGCAGCGCATGTTCGTCAATGACATGTACGTCACCATCGTCCGCCGTCCCCTGCGCGGGCAGGTCGGCGTCATCGACAAGGTGACGCGGCGTCTGTTTGCCAAGGCGTCCGATGATGGCGGGGCCTCCGGCGAAGCGCAGGATCTGCGCGAACTGCAGGATGCCGTTCTCAACATCCGGGATGTCCTGCAGGATTACGGCGCGCGATGCCTTGGTATTCGCGAGCCGCAACCGGGGGTCTATTTTTCCGAACCGCTGGAGTTCCTCGTCCAGATCGTGAACGGCCTGGAACCGGTCAAAATGCGGTTGCCGCGCATGCCGCTTGACGGGGCGCTGGCGATGAAACGGCTGCACTTCGGCCGCAATGCCATCGAGTTCGTCGGATCGACCCCGCCTGACAACAGCAGGCTGGGCGCCATGCTTTCCATCCGGGAATATCCACCCTATACCGGACCGCTGCTGCTCGATGGGCTTTTGAAGGTCCCGCATGAGTTTATCGTCAGCCAAAGCTTCGCGATTGTCGACAAGCCTGTGGTGCAGGCGCAGATAGAGCGCGTCTCCCGGCAGATCGCCATGGCCGATGAAGCCGGTTCCGTGGTGGGCAGCCAGCTCAACAGCGCTCGTGACGAACTGCTGGGCGCGCGTTCGATTTACGGCAGTCACCATTTCTCCATCATGTGCCTCGGCGACGACAAGACAGAGCTTGATCACTGCATCCGCGCCGTCGGCGCCACCCTGACGGATCAGGCCATTCTCTGGTTGCGCGAAGACCTGAATTGCGAACCGGCCTTCTGGGCGCAATTGCCCGGGAATTTCTCCTATATCGCCCGCTCGGCCATGATCTCCTCGAAGAACTTTTCGGGGTTCCTGTCATTGCATAATTTCCCGAGCGGCAAATCCGACGGCAATCATTGGGGCAGCGCGATTTCATTGCTGGAGACGACGAGTCAAACCGCCTATTTTTTCAATTTCCACGTGCGCGATCTTGGAAATTTCACCATGATCGGCCCCTCCGGCTCCGGCAAGACGGTGGCCCTTTCGTTTCTGATGGCGCAGTCGCAACGCATCGCGCCAAAGCCACGCTGCATTTTCTTCGACAAGGATCGCGGTGCCGAAATCTTCATCCGGGCGCTGGGAGGCAATTATGCCGTCCTGGAGCCCGGAGAGCCCTCGGGCTTCAATCCGCTGTCCCTGCCTGACACGGGACCCAACCGCGAATTCCTGTTCCAGCTGTTTTCGCTCATGGTGCGGCGGCCGGATGGCACAAGGCTGCCCGCCGGGGAGGAAAGCGTCCTCCGCTCGGCCATTGCGCAAATCTTTGCCTCAGGTCCGGACATGCGCTCGTTGGGCGCCTTCGGTTCCCTGCTGCGCGGGCGCCTGCGCGCCGGCGGCGATGATCTTCTCTCCCGTTTCGACAAATGGCTGCGCCCGGACCAGCTTGGCTGGTTGTTCAACAACCCCAGGGATCACTTCACATGGTCCGATGTTGCGGGATTTGACATGACAAAGGTGCTCGATGACCCGCTCATCCGCAGTGCGGCGCTGATGTATATTTTCCATCGGCTGGACGAATTGCTCGACGGCAACCCGCTGCTGATTTTCCTGGATGAGGGCTGGCGGCTTCTCGATGACGATATTTTTGCCGCCTTCATCAAGGACAAGATGAAGACCATCCGGAAGTTCAACGGCGTTGTCGGCTTCGGCACGCAAAGTGCATCGGACATCGCGTCCTCTGCGCTTGCCAATACGCTGATGGAGCAGAGTGCAACGCACATCTTTTTCCCCAATCCGCATGCCGATCTGCAAAGCCACACCACGGGCTTTGGTCTCTCGGCACGGGAAATTCAGTGGATACGGACAGCCGACGCGTCAAGCCGGTCGTTCCTGATCAAGCATGGACAGGAATCGGTCATTGCACGGCTGCGCCTGAACGGCATGGATGACCTGATCAAGGTTTTATCCGCCCGCGCCGATACAATCGAGGAACTGACTGCCCTGCGCCGTCATCTGGGTGATGATCCGCAGAAATGGCTGCCTGCCTTTTGCCGCCCCGGAGACAAGACATGACGTTTCGCACCATCTGCCTGCTGCTGTGCATCCTGATGACGGGCACCGCCTGCGGGAGCGATCAGAGGTTGAAAGCCCCCTGTTCCCCAGGTTTGTTCTCGTTTGCCGCAACGACACGCGACTGCGGGCCGCTCAGGCCGGTGAATGAAGCGCTGGTTGCCTTGTTCGGGTTTGAGACCTGAACCATGGCCTTGCCGGAAGCACCCAATTACATCGCTCTGATGTCGGACAATATCGATCGTCTTGGCAGAAGTTTCACGGCGTCCACATACGGGGCTTTTGCCAATCAGCTCACGCCTGTCTTGTCCGGGCTGCTGGTGCTCTACCTGGTATTCTGGGGATTCAGGTTTTGGCAGGGCCGGGGTGAAAGCAGCGTCATTGACATCGCCTTCCGCCTGTTTCGCATCGCCATCATCTTCTCGATTGCCACGGGGTGGGGACCAATTCAAACCTTGGCCTATGGTGTCATCTCGGGCATTCCCACGGCCATCTCTGCGGTCATGATGAACAACATCGTCAATGTCGGGCGTGGCGCCATGTCGCAAACGACGGTTGAACGGGATCTCCATGATTTCTATCAGATAGCGCTTATGGCTTCGGCGCGGATGTCTGCGCCGGCCGCGGGTGTGGTCACGCCAGTTCCGGTGGCAAAACAGGCGCCGCCGGATGCCGATCCCGCAGCCAAATCCGGCCCGGGCATCAGGGGAGCGCCGCCGGCAGACGGGCTGTTGTCTTCCTTGCATTCCGGCATTGTCTGGATCGCTGCAGCCTTGTTTGTCGGATATGCAGTTTTCCTGATGCTGTTCTCGAAGCTCGCATTGTGGATTGTCCTGGCATTGGCCCCCGGTTTCATTGTGATGCTGCTGTTTCAGGGCGTGTCGCGGTTCTTTTCCGGCTGGCTGAGCGTTGCCATTCAGACAATGCTCGTGCCGATTTTCTTCTATGCGTTTCTGAGTTTCTTCCTGCTGATCATCAAAGAGGTTGTGATCGCCTTGAAAGTGTCGATGGATCAGGGGGCGGTTCCAACCATCAAGGAAATCGCGCCCTTTGTGCTGGTCTGTTTTTCGGGATTGTTTCTTCTCGCGCAGATTGTCCCATTGAGCGCCCGCATAGCTGGCGGCGCCCAACAATGGATCGGCGATGTCTTGCAAGGCGGGGCCGGCCGGATGGTCCCTGCCTCCCTTGCCGCCGTGCGCGGAAACAGCGGGAGGGCGATCCGCACAAAACCATCGGGCATGAGCCCCGTTCCGCCGGGGATGCAGGGCGCCCCGTCATCCCTGTCCGAGATGAATGATACGTTGATACGGGATATTCAGGACCGGAACCTTGCGATAAACCGGCAGACCCGCAACCGGTAGTGATCCCCGCCGAGGCAGGTCAAGAATGCAGATGATCAAGCGTCAAAACAAAATGATGCCAGTCAACGGCGTCCGCTGGCCAGCATCATTTTAAGGGTCGTTCAAATCAAGCCGCTGTTGTTACATCTTCTTTGCATGATGACGATGATGGCGATGATGCTTCTTCATGTGGCGATGATGCTTCTTCATGTGATGATGCTTCTTCATCGGTGCTGCCGATGCCGTGGTGCTGCTGGTGGCGAGCACAGGCGCAGAGAATGCAAGGGCAAGTGCAAGACCGAGTGCTGTGTAGAGTGACTTTTTCATAATGCCGTTTCCTCTCAGTTGGGGCTGTTGTGATGCAACCGTCAATTATTGGCGGGTTGCACACCGAGTACTTTCAGTGCTTTTGCAAAGGTCCGTATGCCCTGTGCCTGCCGATTGCTTGCACAAAAGCGGATAGCCTTTTTCTGCAGTGATTTTGCCTTGGCCGCCCGGGGAGCCTCGGCATGCTCGATGATTGCTTGATGAACCTCTGCCTGGAATTTCACGCAAAGCTCTTTGCGTGATGGTGGCCGCTCTGCAGCAAATACACTGTCAGCGCTTGTGGAGAGCATCATTCCGGCTAGCAGTATTGTTGGTAAAGTCGAAATATTTCTCACGGCCACCTGCGGGAAGAAGAAATGTATTCTTCTGTGATTCGAGAATACAAAATCATTTTACTTGCTCTTTATGGAGCGGGAACATTGCGACAATATTTCCGGTTTGTAGCGTTTTGTTTCCGTGATGTTTCTAAAATAAGGCGACAATATTCCGACGCGTAAAGCAGTCCCGTGCCTGAACAGCGTGTCGCGGGAAAGGATGGGACAGAGGTGCCGTGGGTCAATCGATGGAAAGCGGCTCCCCTGCGCGGCGCCGCGTCCAGAACGATGTCAGAGTGCGACGAGTTTCTTGTCCACCGGTTGCGTCCCGTCGCTGACGAGATGCCGGAAACCCTCCATGGGGCCCGGCATGCCCAGATAGAATCCTTGCCCGGCGCTGCATGATTCGCCCATCAGGAACTCCAGTTCGTCCGGGGTTTCAATGCCTTCAGCAAGAACCGGCATGCCCAGACCCCGGCCAAGGCCGAGCACCGCCTTGACGATGGCGGCGGCCTGTTCGTTCTTGTCGACCGATTTGATGAAGGAGCGGTCAATCTTGATCATGTCAAACGGGAAGGCGCGGACGTTCGACAGCGAGGAATAGCCCGTACCGAAATCGTCCATGGCGATACGCACGCCGAGTGTCTTCAACTGGCGCAACGTGGTCAGGGCGCGGTTGGTATCCTTTATAAGTGCGGTTTCGGTGATCTCGAGCTCAAGCCGGTGTGCCGGCAGGCCCGTGTGCAGCAAGGCGCTGTGCACGCGTTGGGTAAAATCGTGGCTGTAGAGTTGCACGGCGGAGACATTGACGGCAACAGACAGGGGCTTGTCCCAGCTGGCCGCTTCGCGGCAAGCTTCCCGCAACGCCCATTCGCCAAGCTGCAAAATGATGCCGCTCTCTTCGGCGATGGGGATAAAGACCGTAGGCGAAATATCGCCCTGGCGCGGATTGTGCCAGCGCATCAGGGCTTCGAAGCCGGTGATCGCGCCCGTGTCCATCCGGATCTGCGGCTGATAGACCAGCCGCAGCTCATTGCGCTGCAGGGCATTGCGCAGGTCGTGCTCTATCAGGCGCCGCTCCCTGGCCTGGGCCCCCATTTTTGCTTCAAAGAAACGATAGGTGTTACGGCCTTCCGCCTTGGCCTGGTAAAGGGCCGTGTCGGCCTGGTTTAGCAAGGTTTCGCGATCGGTCGCGTCGACAGGAAAGATGGCAATCCCGATGCTGGTTGAAATCAGGAAACCGATCGGGGAGTTCGAATTCTCCGACTGCAGTGCTTCGAGGATTCTGTCAGCCAGACGGCAGGCCGCCGTCGGTGTGACGAGCCCGGGGACGAGAACGGCAAATTCATCGCCGCCAAGGCGCGCCAGCATGTCGTCCTTGCCGAGCAGCCGCGTGATCGCCCCCGAAACCCGCTGCAGTATATCGTCGCCGGCCGCATGGCCGAACAGGTCGTTGACTTCCTTGAACCGGTCAAGGTCGAGGCAGAACAATGCGAGATAGGTTTCTTCGCCGCTTGCCGCAGTTGCAATCAACTGGTCGAGACGGGCATTGAAATTGCGGCGGTTGGGCAGTCCGGTGAGCGCGTCATGGTGCGCGAGATAGCTGATGTGCGCCTCCGCTTCCTTGCGCGAACGCAGGTCGCGGACCGCAAGAGCGCGATGCCATTTGCCATTGAAGTCGATCGTGTGGGCGATGAGTTCCACAGGGACGAGTTGGCCATCGCCGCCCACAAGATCGGCCTCGATCAGTTCATTCTGATCACTCAGCAATTTGGAGCGCAGGCGCGTATCGGGCAGGAAGGTTGCCAGCGAGGTGCCTTCAAGGGAGGCGCTCTCCATGGTTGCCAATGTCAGGAAACTTTCATTGGCGGTTACAATGAGGTCTCCGTCGCAGATGACCAATCCTTCCACAGCTGCGTTGACCAGCTTGTGCATGCGCTGCAGTTCGAGCTTGTTTCTGCGGTTATGAACGTCGACCGTGAACGCAATCGAGCTGGCGACGAGAATAAGGGTGCTCACCAGCGCCACGGTTATGGCAATAAGGCTGGCGGGTAGTGCATTTGCCGGAACGGAGATGGACGAATCCGGAATGATCGCGACCGCGCCCATGGCAATGAAATGGTGGCTGCAAATCGCCAGGGTCAGCATGCCGGCTGCCGCATGACGGGTTTTGTCCTCCGCTTTGGCCAGCGCTAGGCGGACGGCGAAAGCGCCAAGGACAATGCCGGCACCAATGGACACCGCGACAAGAGTGGGATCCCAGGTAATTCTGCCTTCAACCTCAAAGGCGGCCATGCCGGTAAAATGCATGGCGGCGATACCGGCGCCGATAATGGCTCCGCCGGCAAGATCCGCATTCTGCCATCTGGCGGTGATTGCGGTATACGCACCAAGACCTGTGACGAGCACGGCTATGACGAGGGATAGTATGGTGAGAAGGCCATCATAGCCGTTGGGCAGGCCGGGTGAAAACGCCATCATCGCAATGAAATGCGTGGCCCAGATGCCGAAGCCGCAGGAAACCGCGGAAACGCTCAGCCAAACGGCTTGATGTGCCGAGTTGCGGGCGTGGCGAAGAAGATCAACAGCTGTCAGGCAAGAAAAGATACAGATGGCGGCGGCAAGAAAGACAAGCCTGATATCGTGCTGATTGACGATACAATTGTATACTGTCAACATACGTTTGTTCCCTGCTTTGAATTCTTTTCTTGGATAACTCTATTGTTTGTCATCTTAAGTCTAACTTAAGAGGAGAGTTATTTGCTGTTTTGAACAGGTTTGAAATGGTCAGAGTGATATTTAAGTAAACAAATATAAAATGGGCGAAAGAAGTATTTACGCAAATGAATGGATGGGATTACCCAAAGTATAAAATTTTAATAAAACATGCGGCCTGCTGGCGATGACTCCATTCGAATAGACGCTGCTTGAGCCTTGTCTCGACAATAAGAAGCCCCCGGACTGAAAGGCCGGGGGCTGTATTGTTGCGGTCAGGGATATCGATCAGTCGATGTCGAAGGAAACACCCTGGGCCAAAGGCAATGCCTTGGAGTAATTGACGGTGTTTGTGGCGCGGCGCATATAGGCCTTCCAGGCATCCGAGCCGGATTCGCGGCCGCCGCCCGTTTCCTTTTCGCCGCCGAAAGCGCCGCCGATTTCAGCGCCTGAGGTGCCGATGTTGACGTTGGCAATACCGCAGTCCGATCCATCCGCGCTGAGGAAGCGTTCGGCTTCCTGCAGGTCGAGGGTGAAGATGGACGACGACAGGCCCGCGCCAACCGCGTTGTGATCGGCAATCGCCTTGTCGAAATCGCTGTATTTCATCACGTAGAGGATTGGAGCAAAGGTCTCCTCGGTCACCGGACCGGCCTGCTTCGGCATTTCGATAAGGGCAGGACGGACGTAGTAGGCATTCGGATGCGATGTATCCACGCGGGCGCCGCCGGTAACCTTGCCGCCGTGGGTGACGGCTTCTTGCACTGCCTTCTGCATATTGTCGAAAGCGGCCTTGTCGATCAACGGGCCGACGAGGGCCGATGTCTCGATCGGGCTGCCGACGGAAACGCTCTCATAGGCCTTCTTCAGGCGTGGAACGAGCGTGTCGTAGACGCTTTCATGCACGAAGAGGCGGCGCAGGGTGGTGCAGCGCTGACCGGCCGTTCCCATGGCACCGAAGGCGATGGCGCGCAGCGCCATGTCGAGATCGGCTGACGGGCAGACGATACCGGCATTGTTGCCGCCGAGCTCAAGGATCGAACGGGCAAAACGCTTGGCCAGACGCGGGCCGACTTCGCGGCCCATGCGGGTCGAGCCGGTTGCCGAGACGAGCGCAACCTTGGGATGATCGACCAGAGCTTCGCCGATGGTCCGGTCACCCATCAATGTCTTGGTCAGGCCGGCCGGCACGTCACCGAAGCGCGCGACCGCCCGGTCGAAGATGGCCTGGCAGGCGAGGGCGGTGAGCGGTGTCTTTTCCGATGGCTTCCAGACAACGGCGTTGCCGCACACGAGGGCAAGCGCCGTATTCCACGACCAGACGGCAACCGGGAAGTTGAAGGCGGAAATGACGCCGACAACGCCGAGGGGATGCCAGGTTTCCATCATGCGATGCCCCGGACGTTCCGTTGCAATGGTCAGGCCGTAGAGCTGGCGGGAAAGGCCGACCGCGAAATCGCAGATGTCGATCATTTCCTGCACTTCGCCGAGCCCTTCGGATGGAATTTTTCCCGCTTCAATCGAGACGAGGCGTCCGAGTTCCGTCTTCAGTGCCCGCAGCTCTTCGCCAAAGAGGCGAACAAGTTCACCGCGCTTGGGTGCCGGAACAAGGCGCCATTCGCGGAAGGCCGCATCGGCCTGTTCAATGGCCTTGGCTGTATCGGCCGCCGAATGAACGGCAATATCGGCAATCTTCTCGCCGGTGACCGGGCTGTAGGAAGCCATTGTTCCACCGGTATAGGCGGCTTCGGCCACGCCAAGCTTTGCGAGGAGTGTTTTTACATCTTGAGCAATCGTCATTTTGCCTTCCCTTTACATATCTTTTGTCTGACCGTGCGGTGAGCGCCGGACTTTTGCCGGAGAGGCCGCAATAAGGTCAAATGAGTGTTCAACTTGCAAGTGCCGCAGGGCGCAGTATTTGCAGGCATTGTTGGATGGAGGCCTGTTCGAGCCCGGCATAATGGGCAAATTCGTCGAGGACCGCCGTACCGAGATCATTTTCGAATTCGCGCTGGCTGGGGCTGGCGACAAATTTCTGGCTCGCTTCATCTCCAAGATTGGATTGGAAAATACCTGCAGCGCTGACGGGGAGAAAATCCTCGTAGACGATCGGGTCGAACCGCACGGCACCGCGTGCGATCAAGATCTCGATATCCCCGGCCTCGCGCGTGGTCACGCGGCCCGCAAAACTCTCGACGACCGAATAGCGGAAATAGCCGAGACCGTCGCGGCGAATGTCCGCCCAATTGTCGGGAAACGCTTTGAACGTGTCCGACAGGGCGGCGATATAAGCTTTCGCGTTGGAGCCATCAGCCGCCGGACGAATGATCTTGCGGGTGTCATTCAGCAGTCTGTCATAGAGGGCCCGGCCCTTTGGTGTCAGTGCAATGCCGCGCTGTTCGATTTCGCCAAAGCGTGCGGTATGCGAGCCCGTTTCCCATGTGCCGTCGAGATTTTGAAACGATACATTCTCTTCCAGCGCCTTGAACGATGTCTGGCGCAAGAGGATGGGGCAGGCGCGCGTGGGCGGGCCTTCAATGACCGCCTTGGGAGAAATGCCGTGTTCCGGCATCAGCTCCTGCACCGCATCGATGTCGAGGGTGCGCGGCGTCAGGTGATTGATGTGCGGTCCCTTGAACGAGACGACATCGGCAATGAGCCGGTGGGCATCGTGCAGGCGCTGGTACAGCGTGCCGCTGACGCTCGCCCGGTCGTGCCAGCGAAATGTCTCGAGAATTTCGCTCACGAATATTGCGGCGTCGTCAGAACCAAGGCCGCCTTGGGCTTCAGCCTTTTCAACGAGCGCAATGGCCTTGTCGGTGAAAATCTGCCGCGCGTCCAGAATGGCACGCGCCTTTTTCCGCAAGCCGGCATCGCCGATCAGGTTGAGGCGCAGCAGCGACGTGAACACCCGAAACGGATTGATCTTCAGCGCGGCATCATCGACCGGACGGAAAGCCGTGGAATGGACGGGAACACCCGCCTCGCTCAAATCGTAATAGCCGACGGGATACATGCCCATAACAGCGAAGACGCGGCGCAGCATGGACAGCTCTTCCGGCGTGCCGACGCGGATCGCGCCGTGGCGCTCTTCCGATATGCGGTCAAGCGTATCGGTTTCCTGCAACTGGTCCTTCAGTTCCGGGGATGTTGCCAGTGTCTTGCCGTTCACCTCGGCAACCAGGGACATGAGTGTGCCATAGGCAGGAACCTCTGTCCGGTACATGGATGACATGGCGGCCGAAAAGGACGCCCTGATCACGTCGGATGACGTAAACGTGCCTGATTTCATCGTGTTCTGTTCCGCTTTGTTGCTGCAACAGCATAAACTATCGCTGTCATGCTCAAACTGGATTATAGAGTGATGATATCGCCAAAGATTGCGATGAATTGAACTGGGTTGATGCGAGATAAGAATGAAGTTGAGCCGCCGTCTGATTCCTGACATCGATATCCTGCAAACCTTCGAGTGCGCGGCGCGCCATGGCAGCTTCACGCAGGCGGCAAAGGAGCTGAACCTCACGCAGAGTGCCGTCAGCCGCCAGATGAGCGAGCTGGAAAGCCAGATCGGCGTCCTGCTTTTCGAGCGCATCCGGCAAAGGGTGGTTCTGTCCGACGCCGGGCAGAAATTCCTGCCCGAAGTGCGCCGCCTGCTTGGGCTGACCGAGGAAACCATGCTGCGGGCCATGGCGGCATCGCAATCGGCGTCATCCCTGAGCATTGCAACATTGCCGACCTTCGGCAGCCGCTGGCTGATGCCGCGCCTGCCGGATTTTCTGCGGCTCTATCCGGATATGGCCTTGAGCGTTGCATCGCGCTCGCAACCCTTTGATTTCGAGGAAGAGCCGTTTGATCTGGCAATCCATTACGGTCAGCCGGTCTGGGCTCATGCCACCTGCACATATCTTTGCAGTGAAATGATTGTTCCCGTCGGCAGCCCGGAACTGCTGGCCGCCAATCCCGTCGTCACCCCGGCCGAGCTTGCCGGCTCGGCACCGCTGCTGCACCTTTCGACGCGGCCGAAAGCCTGGGCCGACTGGTTTGAATTGGTACAGGCGGAGGTGGTCAGCCCCTATAAGGGCCATCGTTTCGAGCATTTTTCCATGGTGATCGAAGCTGCGCTGGCAGGACTTGGTTTTGCCCTGGTGCCGCGTTATCTCATCGAGCACGAATTGGCGTCCGGCCGCTTGCAGGTGTTGTTCGATCAGCCGCTGACGACAGAGAACAGCTATTATCTCGTCGTGCCGGACCACAAGAAAGAAAATCCCATGGCCCAGAGCTTTTTTGCATGGATCGCTGATCAGGTCAGCAAACGTCCCTAGGGTCCAGACCTTGTGGGTCATTCGCCCACCGCATCACCTCTTCAACGAATTTCACTTTCGTTGCCGAAAACGCGGCTTATAAGCAGAATGGACGATGAGTCTGTGCAAGATTGCCGGCAAAGGCCGGACCGACCCGACGGTGACCCCATGCTGAATGATGAACGCTCCCACGGCCTCTGGGAAAAGACCGCGCCGCCCGCGCCCGCAACACAGAAGCTGGCGGGCAATATTTCCGTTGATGTCGCCGTCATCGGCGCCGGTTTTACCGGATTGTCAGCCGCCCTGCATCTGGCTGAAACAGGCGCAAGCGTTGCCGTTCTCGATGCCGTCGACATCGGCTATGGCGGATCAGGCCGCAATGTCGGTCTGGTCAATGCCGGCATGTGGGTAATGCCCAATGACCTGCCGCAGGTTCTGGGGCAGGTGCATGGCGAACGTTTGCTGGAACTGCTCGGCAATGCACCGCAATCCGTGTTCAATCTCGTCGACAAGCACAAGATCGCCTGCGAACTCGAGCGCAAGGGTACCTTGCACTGCGCCGTCGGTAAGAGCGGCGTCAAACAGCTGGAACAGCGGGCTGAGCAGTGGCTGGCACGCGGCGCGGCCGTCCGCCTGCTGGGCGCAGAGGAAACCGCAGAGAAGGTCGGCTCGACCGCCTATGCCGCTTCGCTGCTGGACAATCGCGCCGGCACGATCCAGCCGCTGGCCTATGTGCGCGGCCTTGCAACCGCTGCCATTGCCGCTGGCGTTGCCGTCCATACGGGAACCCCGGTGACATCCACGACCCGCTCCGGCGACCGCTGGATCGTCAATATGCCATCAGGAACCGTGTCGGCCGAATGGGTCGTCGTGGCAACCAACGCCTATACGACGTCACCCTGGCCGGAACTGCGGGCCGAACTCCTGCATCTGCCCTATTTCAATTTTGCCACGACGCCGCTGCCGGAAGACGTGCGCAACACGGTTTTGCCCGAGCGCCAGGGCGGCTGGGACACCAAGGAGATACTGAGTTCGTTCCGGATGGACCAGCGCGGCCGCCTCGTGTTCGGCAGTGTGGGTGCGCTGCGCGGTACGGGAATGGCCGTCCACAAGGCATGGGCTGCCCGGTCGATCCGCAAACTGTTCCCGCAGATCAGGGATGTGACGTTTGAGGCGGGCTGGTACGGCCAGATCGGCATGACCAACGACAACCTGCCGCGATTCCACACCCTCGCGCCGAAGATCATCAGTTTCAGCGGTTACAACGGACGCGGCATCGCTCCGGGCACGGTCTTCGGCCGGGTCCTGGCTGAACACATCGCCGGCAGGATATCCGATGCCGACCTGCCTTTGCCGGTGACGAAACCCCGGGAAGAAGGCCTGCGCACCCTGCGCGAGGGATACTACGAAGTGGGTGCCCAGCTGGCGCATTTCGTTGGCAACCGGGTTTAGACCAAATCTGCAGCTGTTTTCGAGCGTTATTTCGCGAGCGCTGGTTTCTGCGATACCGGTGGAATGGGCAATCCGTGATCGGTTGCGGCTTCGAGCCATGCCGTTATGGCATCGTGCGCATTGCGCACCGCTTCCTCGGGCGTGTTCCCGTCGCTCATGCAGCCGGGTAGATCTGGAACATAGGCAATGAAACCGCCACCGTCTGCATGGGGTAGCGGGGAAACAATCACCGAATAATCATAGTAGGTCATGGTGCACTTTTCACCGCTTCAATGAACTCAATGAGTTTGCGTATATATACAGGTTTGACGGGTCTATTAAAAGGCACGGTCAAAATTGCGCGCTGCGACGGATGCGAGATTTTATAGTGGGAACTGCCGGAACGAGGTTTTTCGCACCGCAGTTCAAACTCCATGCAAATCGCTGCAACATCTTCAATCCGCCAATCGGCATTCGGATTGCGTTGCATTTGCTCAAACCGTTTGCTCATAGCTTGATGTCAGTTGCTGTAGTCAGAACTATGTATCAGCGGATTATTCTGGGTGAAATTGGTCCTTGGTAGCAGAGACGAAAGGAGCAATCGTTATCTTGGCGGCGCGCCCACTTCATTTGCTTGCCATTCGCGCGAACCCGACATATCTCTTATGCATGGACAGCAAGAAGCCAATGCGGCACACAAGACCCAGTGTCTCAGCCAGCATCCTCGCGGCGGTCAAGAACCGCAACAAGCGCCCGACTGGCGTGACCAAGGTCGTGCGGAACGATACCGTCATTGCGTCCTACAATGTCCATAAGTGCGTCGGCATCGATAAGAAGTTCGATCCGGACCGCATTGCCCACGTCATCGGTGAACTTGGCGCAGACGTTGTCGCTGTGCAGGAGGCGGACAAACGCTTCGGCGAACGGTCCGGCCTGCTCGATCTTGCCCGGCTGGAACGCGAGAACAATCTTGTGCCCGTGCGTGTGGCGTCGCTCTACCCCAAGGGACACGGCTGGCACGGCAATCTGCTGCTTTTCCGTGAAGGTGTCGTGCGGCGGGTGCAGCAGCTGAGACTGCCGGGGCTTGAGCCGCGCGGCGCTCTGGTGGTCGACCTCGATCTTGAAGCGGGTCCTCTGCGCATCATCGCCGCGCATCTTGGCCTGCTGCGGCATTCCCGCATGCAGCAATCCGAGGCGATCCTCGATGCAGTTCATGCGGATCCTTCTCGCCCGACGCTTTTGCTCGGCGATCTGAATGAATGGCGTGTCGGCAGGGGATCGTCATTGCATTTCCTGCATCCGGTCTTCGATCCGATGAAGAATGCAGTGCCCAGTTTCCCCTCGCGTTTTCCGGTTCTGGCGCTGGATCGCGTGCTCGGCCATCCGCACAGTCTGGTCACTGGCATCGAGGTGCATGACACGCCGCTTGCCCGCGTGGCATCGGATCACCTGCCGATCAAGGCCTATGTCGACCTGAAGGGGGCCTTGGCCGAAACGGCGGAGATCAGAGATAGGGCGAGCCTAGCCAGATAATCCGGTCGAGCAGCCGCACCCAGAATGAACGGGCGCGCAGGCTTTGCAACAGGACCGGCTTTGCGGTTTCAATGGCCGTCTCGATGAGCCCTTCCACTTTTTCCGCAAATGCCGCGTCTATGATCTCCAGGTCAACTTCGAAGTTGAGGCGCAATGACCGCGGATCAAGATTCGACGACCCGACATAGGCCCACTGTCCGTCAATGGCCAGAAGTTTGGAATGGTTGAAATTGCCGCTGGCGCGCCAGATGCGGCAATGGCTCTTGAGAATCTGGTCGAATTGCGCGGTCATCGCGCGATCAACGAGTTTCAGATTGTTGACCGCCGGCACGACGATATCAACCTCGACGCCCCGCCGCGCTGCGGTCACCAGAGCGCTGATCAGTTCGCGATCCGGCAGGAAATAGGGCGACATGATCCGGATATGGTTTCGCGCCACGGAAAACGCCCCCATCAGCATGCGATGATTGGCTTCCACGCTCTTGTCCGGCCCGGCCGGGACAGCCCGGATAAAGACGGGATCGCCCGCCGGCGTGTCCGGTGAAGCGATCAGCCAGGGATCGCCAGCCAGCTGTTCGCCGGTGGTGAAGCGCCAGTCTTCCGACGCGATATGGAAGAGGTCGGTGACAATCGGGCCGGTCAATCGGAAATGGGTATCGCGCGCATGGTCCTTGCCGGCAATTTCTTCGGAAAAACCGGCGCGAATGTTCATGCCGCCGGTAAACGCCGTCGTCCCGTCGACAATCAGAATCTTGCGGTGGGTCCGCAGGTTCGCATAGGGCAGGCGCAAGCCGATGATGATGTTGCCATTGAACACGTCGGTGCGCACGCCGCCTTTTTTCAGATAGCCGACAATACTCGGTATGGAATAGCGGGCCCCGACAGCGTCGATGAGAACACGGACTTCAATGCCGCGCTGAACAGCGGCAATCAACGCATCTGCCACGCGAAAGCCGATCTTGTCCCGGTCGAAAATGTAGGTCTCGAGCAGAATGCTGCGCTGAGCTGCGTTGATATGGTCGATCATCGAACGGTAGGCATCGTCTCCGCTTTGCAGCATGGCGACGTCGTTGCCGGTTGTCAGGCGGCAGCGGCTCACCCGGTCGCCGAGCGTTTTCATGGCGGCAAAGCGTTGCCCGAAATGCGCAAGGACATTCCCTTCATCCGCATCGAAACGCATCAGGTGATCCTGACCGATTTCGTGGAGGAAAGCGCGCTGCGAGCTTATGGAGGAGCGCCTGATCCGGTTGATGCCGGCGACCGCATAAATGACCGCGCCGATCACCGGGGAGAGGATGATGACGCCGACCCAGCCAATGGCCGCGCGCACCTCCTCCTTCGTCATGGCCGCATGGACCGCGGCGGGAACACCGAGGACGATGGAAAGGACAAAGAAGATCTGGGGCCAGTAGGTGGGAAGATAATCACTCATTTGCGAGTGTCATATCACGATATTGAATCCCGGCGCGAGCGCCATTCGGCGAGAGAGACGGGTTGATCCGGTATGCGGATTTCAAAACTTGTGCCGGCGCCTTCGCCGCCGCGCAGTTCAATGGTGCCGCCATGCGCCCGAACCAGCTCGTGCACAATGGCAAGGCCGAGCCCGGTGCCGCCGGAGCGGGCCGAGCCTTTGAATGCGGTGAACAGGTTCTCGCGCGCCTTGGGCGGCAGTCCCGGGCCGGTATCCTCAATGCCGATGATCGATGTGGCGCCAATTTGTCCTGCCGTAATTGTCAGCCGTTTGACGATGGAGATGTCATCACCCGTAACGCCGCTCATGGCTTGAACGGAATTGCGGCAGAGATTCGAAATCACGCGGAAGAACTGGTCCGGATCCGCGTCGACCTCAAAACTCTCCGGTACGAGGTTTTTGAATTCAATCCCCGACTTTGTATCAAGATTGAGCATTTCTTCCACGTCGCTGACGATGGTGTGCAGCTTCACCCGGCGCCGCTGTGGCGGCGGTTCCTGTGTTCCGCCATAGGCAAGCACGGTCTGGGAGTAGTTGATGGCTCGGTCGATCGTCCGTACGAGTTTCGGCACCATGCGTTGAATGGCGGGGTCGCTGGCATTGGCGAGGTGGTCGGACATGAGCTGGGCAGACGCAAGAATGTTGCGCATGTCGTGGTTGATTTTGGAAACGGCAAGTCCAAGGTCGGCCAGGTGTTTCTGCTCGGACAATGTGCGCTGCAAGCGCTGCTGCATGTCGGCCAGCTCGCGCTGGGCAATGCCAAGCTCGTCCTCGCGATTGTCCGGCTGGATGACCCGCTGCGGATCATCCGGCTGCTGGGCAAAGGCCAGCATGTTTGCGCTCATGCGCTGGATCGGCCGGATAAGCAGGTGGCTGATGGCAAGGAAGACCAGGCCGGCGGTAATGACCGAAATGAACATCGAAATCAGCGTCAGATTGCGGGCATAACGCAACATCGCGTTGCGCAGGGGCGCATCGGACGTGATGAGCTCGATGACCTTGCCCGTCTCGCCGATAGGACCGTAAACGCGGATGATGCGGTTGCCGCCATTGATGAGTGTATCGAATGCGTCGCGGATCGTGGTCAACGGGTCAGTGACGCTCATGTCGATATGCCGGTCGACCTTGGACGGCATGTCCGACACGGCCAGCAATCGTGACGCGCCCATTTCGCGCAGGGCAATCGCCTTGGTGCCCGTGGCAAGAAGCACATCGTTCTGTACGCTCTGCGGAATATCCTTGTCGTCGCTTGCCGCCAGCACGACACTCGCCGCCGCAACGGTATTGAGGCGGTCCGAAAGCCAGCGCATGCGCATATCGGCCATGGTCGGAACGAAAATCATCACTTCGGCCAAGAGGCCGAACAGGATGGTGAGGCGCAACAGCTTGCCCGAAAGGCGTTTGAGGATCGGCAAGCGCCGACCCGCGTGCATACGCGCGCCTGCCGGTTGCTGATCCTGTTGCGTTACCGCCATATTTGCTCCATCAATGCCCGATGTAGGACAAACGTTGCGCCCGTACAATAAATCACTTCCCGATTTTTGCCTATGCGTGAATTGTCCGGTATCAATTGACTTCTCTGTATCATGCCTCTATAAGCCGCGCACGTCCGGGTTGACCGCCCCGGCGGCGTGTTGGTATGCGCCAATGGCGGTCCTGATATGCTCCTGTCAAAGAACAGACCACAAGAAGGGCCGCACACCGCGGTATTAAACAAATGAAGCGTACTTATCAGCCATCCAAACTTGTCCGCGCACGTCGTCACGGGTTTCGCGCCCGTATGGCTACTGCAGGCGGCCGCAAGGTTATCGCTGCACGTCGTGCTCGCGGTCGCAAGCGGTTGTCGGCATAAGGCGTTCCGCGCAGGTTTGCGCGGTTGGCCGAAGTTGGCATTACAGGAATGAATGATCAAAAACCACTCCGCCTTCGCAAGAGAGCGGAGTTTTTGGCTGTTCGGGCCGGAGAAAAACGCCGCGGCGGCTTTTTTCTGCTCGAAGTCAAGGAGCGCGAAGACCGGAAAGGTCCGCCGCGTGTTGGTTTTACAGTCACAAAAAAGAACGGAAATGCCGTTATCCGCAATCGCATCAAGCGCCGGCTGAAAGAGGCTGTACGCGTCAATGTTGCAGGTGACATGGCCCCCGGAACCGACTATGTGATCGTTGCTCGCCGTGACGCGCTTGATGCGCCATTTGCGGACTTATCCCGGGAACTCTCGAAACGGGTTTCCAAAAAATACCAAACCGGCGTTTCCCCAAGACATGACCGGCCCAACAGGACCCGATAATGGAAACCAATCGTAATTTCTTTATCACCATCGCCTTGTCCGTCGTTATTCTGGGACTGTGGCAGGTGTTCTATATGGGCCCCAAGATCGAGGCCGAGCGGCAGCAGGCACAGATTGAAGCCACGCGCCAGGCGCAGACCAAGGCTGCCGGGCAGCCCGCGACGCCAGCCGGTACGCCAGCAAACAATCTGCCGGCATCCACACCCGCCGCACCCGGTGCCAATATTCCCGGCCAGACGCCGGATGCCGCTCAGGCCGGCAGTATCACCCGTGCCGCCGCGCTCGGGCAGACGTCGCGCGTGCAGATCGACACGCCAAGCCTCAGCGGATCCATCAGCCTGACCGGCGCTCGTCTGGATGACCTGCAGCTCAAGCAGTATCATGAAACGGTCGACAACAATTCACCGACCATTCAGCTGTTAAGCCCTTCGCAAATGGCAGACGGGCAATTTGTCGAAATCGGGTTCACCGGCAACGAGACATCGGGCACGGTTCCCGGTCCGACGACCGTATGGACAGTGGACGGCAACAGCAAGCTTAGCCCGTCGACCCCGGTTACCCTGACGTTTACCAACGAAAAGGGCCTGGTTTTCAAGCGTACCTTCAGTGTCGACGACAATTATATGTTCACGGTCAAGGATGCCGTGACGAACGGGACGTCCGTACCGGTTTCACTGGCCTCCTACGGTCGTGTCACGCGGTTCTACAAGCCTCTGCATGCCAGCACCTATGTGTTGCATGAAGGTCCGATCGGCGTGATCGCTGGAAAGCTGGTCGAATACAAATTCGCGGCAATCGAGAAGGAAAAAGAGGTTTCTCCGGAGAAAACGGACACTGGCGGCTGGATCGGCATCACCGATAAATATTGGGCCGCTGCGCTTGTTCCATCGCAAACGAAGCCTTTCAAGGCGCGCATGTCCTACTTCGACAATGGCCGTCCGCAGTATCAGAGCGACTATCTGTCCGATCCGACAACGATTGAGCCAGGCCAATCCACAACGATCGAGAACCTCGTTTTTGCCGGCGCCAAGGAAGTTGGCAAGATCAACGGCTATATGAACAACCTGCATATTCCATTGTTCAAGAATCTGATCGACTGGGGCTGGTTCTACTTCATCACCGAGCCGATGTTCTATCTCATCGACTGGCTGTACAAGGCCATCGGTAACTTCGGCGTGGCCATTCTCGTTGTCACGGTCCTGCTCAAGGCGCTGTTCTTCCCGCTTGCCAACAAGTCCTATGCGTCGATGGCGCGCATGAAGCTGGTTCAGCCGAAGATGACTGAAATCCGCGAAAAATATGCGGATGACAAGGTCAAGCAGCAGCAGGCCATGATGGAGCTCTACAAGACCGAGAAGATCAACCCGATCGCCGGTTGCTGGCCCATCCTGATCCAGATTCCGGTCTTCTTCGCGCTCTACAAGGTGCTGTACGTCACCATTGAAATGCGCCACGCGCCGTTCTTCGGCTGGATCCAGGATCTGGCCGCGCCGGATCCGACATCGGTGTTCAACCTGTTCGGTCTCATTCCATGGACTGTTCCGGCGTTCCTGATGATCGGTGTCTGGCCGCTGATCATGGGTGTGACGATGTTCCTGCAGATGCGCATGAACCCGACGCCTCCCGATCCGACGCAGGCCATGATCTTCAACTGGATGCCGCTGATCTTCACGTTCATGCTGTCCAGCTTCCCGGCCGGTCTGGTGATTTACTGGGCGTGGAACAACTTCCTGTCGATCACCCAGCAGGGCATCATCATGAAGCGGCAGGGCGCGAAGATCGAACTGTGGGACAATCTCGCGGGGCTCTTCAAGAAGAAACCCAAACCCGCGGAATAGGCGGGTTTCACTCGAATGCCGAAAGCCCCCGCGTCATACCGGGGGCTTTTCATTTGCCGGTGAACGGCGCCGTTCAGTTGACAAGGCGGCGATAACATTGAATGCAGATGGCTGCGGCCACCCCATGAACGGACGGAAAACAACGTGAGCGAAACCAACGACAATACGAACCGGCTGATCGAGAAGGGCCGGATGCTCTTTGCGCAGGGCTGGGTTTTCATTCGCGGCGTTCCGTCCATGAAATTCCTGCCGCCCGAAGGACCCATCGAAATCGCCTTCGCCGGGCGCTCCAATGTAGGCAAGTCGTCGCTCATCAATGCGATCATCGGCCAGAAGGGTCTGGCGCGCACCTCCAACACGCCGGGGCGCACGCAGGAACTCAACTATTTCGTCCCGGATGGCCATTCCGGTGAAAATGGCGATCTGCCGCCGCTCGCTGTGGTCGATATGCCGGGTTACGGCTTTGCGGAAGCACCGAAGGAACAGGTCGATGCATGGACGCGGCTTGTCTTCGATTACCTGCGCGGCCGTACGACGCTGAAGCGCGTCTATCTGCTTATCGATGCCCGTCATGGTGTGAAGAAGAACGATGCGGAAGTGCTCGATCTCCTGGATCGCGCGGCGGTGTCCTACCAGATCGTTCTGACCAAGATCGACAAGATCAAGCCTGCCGGTGTGCCGCGCCTCATGGAAGAAACGGCGCAGGCCATCAAAAAGCGCGCCGCTGCCTATCCAACGATCCTTGCCACGTCGTCGGAAAAGGGCGGCGGGCTGGATGAGCTGCGCGCTGCAATCGCGCTTCTCCTCGAAGAATAGAGCCTTACCAGCTTCCTTGATTTCAGATGCTGCTCACAGCGCCCGCTGCGAGGACAGCGCCGGTGGGCGCTCCGCTTGGAGAGCCGCCTGCCGGTTCAACCGAAATGGCCAGGGTCGTTCCATCCCTAAGCTTTGCGGCAGTTGGCGCGGGTACATCGAACTCCGTCACCTTGGGCGATTTGAGAACGCCCAGCGACACGGGAGCGTCCTTTCCCGCAATCAGCCAGAGTTCCAGCGACTTGTTCTGCGGAATATCTCCTGAAACCAGCGTAATCCTGAGCTTTCTCGACTTGCTGTCAAAAACAGCAAGGCTTCGCATTGGACCGCTGTCGCTTGCCATGGAGGCAACAAGCTGCGCAGGCGCTGGTCCGGTCTGGCGCAGAACGTACTCCCTGCCGAAGTTGAACAGGACCAGTGCAAGCGCTGCAACGGCAACCGTTCGCCAGAATGCCAGACTGTTCCAGAAGGAGGCGCCGGCCGCCACGCGGCCCGAGTCGATGCCAAACAGGCGCTGGTCGATCTGGCTCTTCAGATAGCTGGGTGCCGTCACCGGCTGAAATTGCACGTTCAATGGGTCGAACCGGTTCTGCCAGTCGGATACGAGGCGCGCAAAGGAAGCATCGGTTTCGATGCGGCGGGCGGCATCCTGCCGCTCCTGATCCGGCAGCACGCCCAGCACATACTCGGCTGCGACGAAATCGTCGCCTTCCGGCATTGTGTCATCGGGTGGTATCGTGCTCATCGTTCCAGACATTCCTTCAGTTTCATCAGGCTGCGGCGCAGCCAGGTTCTCATCGTATTCAATGGCACCCGGTGACGGATCGCCAGGAGATCATAGCTTTCGCCGTTCAGATAGGCGCCCCGCACGGCTGCGGCCCGGTCAGAATCCAGCTGATCGAGACACTCGTTGATGCGCTTTGTTTCACCGGATGCAATGGCAGACTGCTCGGGATTGAGGGACGGTTCCGCGAGACCGACCGCCTTTTCCAGTTCAGCTGTTGCTGGCTTGCGGGCACGCAGTACGTCAATCGAATGATTGCGCGCAATAGCCACCAGCCACGAGATGGGGCTTGTATCCGTGACGGCAAACCGGTCAGCCTTGTTCCAGATTTTGACGAAAATATCCTGCAGTGCATCCTCTGCTTCCGAGCGATTGCCCAAGATACGCAGGCATACGCCGAATAGTTTCGCGCTCGTGGAGGTATAAAGCTTATCGAACGCCGAGCGATCCCGCAAAGCGACCCGTGAAATCAGCTCTGATATGCCTTCGGGTGTCATGCGACCGGCGTTTCCAACTCTTTGACTATCCAGAGTCCTGCCCCTAAGTTAAATCTGCGGATATGTTGTCCTGTCAATGGGCCGCATGCAAAAACGTTCCCGCCCACCCTAAATCATGTTTGCCCATGACCGTCTTTAGGGTTATGAGACCCCGTCCTTTTCAAGCTGGAGCTTGCTTCCCCCATGTCCGAGACTGAGCACACCGCAGAAATTCAGGCAAGCCTTCTATCCGCGGCTCTTCCCTATATGCAGCGATACGAAAACAAGACCGTTGTTGTGAAATATGGCGGCCATGCCATGGGCAATGTGGAGCTTGGCAAGGCCTTTGCCCGCGATATCGCCCTGTTGAAGCAATCCGGTATCAATCCGATCGTTGTGCATGGCGGTGGCCCGCAGATTGCATCGATGCTTGCGCGCATGGGCATCGAATCGAAATTCGAAGGCGGCCTGCGCGTTACCGATGCGAAGACGCTCGAAATCGTCGAGATGGTTCTTGCCGGTTCGATCAACAAGGAAATCGTTGCGCTGATCAATGCGGAAGGCGAATGGGCCATTGGCCTGTGCGGCAAGGATGGCAACATGGTCTTCGCCGAAAAGGCCAAGAAGACGATTGTCGATCCTGATTCCAATATCGAGAAGATTGTTGACCTTGGCTTTGTTGGTGAACCGGTCGAAGTGGACCGCACCCTGCTGGACCTGCTTGCCCGCTCGGAGATGATCCCGGTCATCGCGCCGGTTGCGCCAGGCCGCGACGGCCATACCTACAACATCAATGCCGACACCTTTGCGGGCGCCATTGCCGGTGCATTGGCCGCTTCGCGCCTGTTGTTCCTCACGGATGTCCCCGGCGTTCTCGACAAGGACAAGAAGCTCATCAAGGAACTGTCCGTCGGTCAGGCCCGCGCGCTGATCAAGGACGGCACGATTTCAGGCGGCATGATCCCCAAGGTCGAAACCTGCATCGATGCGATCAATCGCGGTGTCGAAGGGGTCGTCATCCTCAATGGCAAGACCCCGCATTCGGTTCTGCTCGAACTCTTCACGGAACGTGGTGCGGGAACGCTGATCGTTCCCTGATCATCGTTTCAGATGGTCGAGCGGAATCTTGCCCGGCCCCTTGATGTTCTGCAGCACGAGCTGGGTGTGCACGTCGCGCACACCCTTGAGGCGCATCAGCCGGTGCATGACGAAATCGTTGAGATCATCGACGGTGGGCACCATTACGTGCAGCAGGAAATCGTGCTCGCCGGTCATCGTCCAGCAGGATGATACCTCGTCCATGCGCTGGATTTCCGTGATGAACCGTTCCGGCGATTCATCGCTGTGCGATGTCAGCCGCACCTGAACGAAGACCTCGACCATGAGCCCGATGGACCGGCGGTCGATCACGGCGGCAAAGCCTTTGATGACGCCGGTTTCCTGCAGGGCGTCAAAACGTCGACCGCAGGGCGTGGCCGAAAGCCCGATGGCCTGCGCCAGATCGGTGATGGGCACCCGGCCATTGTCGCGCAGGACCTGCAGCATCTTGATCTCAAATTCGTCAAATCGAGGGGATGTCACTTGTTTTTCTCCAGGATATTATATTTTCCTCTCCAGATAGTGGTTCATTGAGGCAATAAGGTCAAATTCACTCGATTTCTCGGAGTATTCTGGATGTCAGAATGGGAATTGAGGAGGAATTCATGACCATCAGTGTTGAGGCCTATGCCCGTGAATGTGCAGCACAAGGGTTGCGCGGTGACTATCATGCCTGCCAGCCGGATTTTACCGTCGAACAGCAATATGACTACTCGGCGGAAGATCAGGAGGTGTGGCGTATCCTCTGTGATCGTCAGACAAAGCTCACGTCGCGGCTTGCCCATCACAGCTACCTCGACGGCGTCGATGCGCTGGGCCTGCTCGACCGTATCCCCGATTTTCATGAAGTAAGCGAACGGCTGCGCAAATTGACGGGCTGGGAGATCGTGGCGGTTCCCGGTCTTATCCCGAACGAGCCGTTCTTCGATCATCTTGCCAACCGCCGCTTCCCGGTCACCAACTGGTTGCGCAGCAAGAAGGAACTGGACTACATCGTCGAGCCGGACATGTTCCATGACTTCTTCGGCCATGTTCCCATTCTCAGCCAGCCGGTGTTTGCGGATTTCATGCAACTCTACGGTGAAAAGGGTGCCGCTGCGGTCCGGATCGGCGGTGAACAGATGGTCGCACGGCTTTACTGGTACACGGCTGAATTCGGTCTGATGCAGGAAGAGGGCGCCCCGCTCAAGGCTTTCGGTGCCGGCCTGATGTCATCGTTCAGCGAATTGCAGTTTGCGGTCGAAAGCCCGGATGCACACCACGTTCCATTCGATCTGGAAACGGTCATGCGGACCGCCTACGAGATCGACAAGTTCCAGCGCGCCTATTTTGTTCTCCCAAGCTTTGCCGCGCTGCGCGATGCCTTCGAAACCGCCGATATGGCCACCCTTGTTGCCCGGTGGAAGGACAGCGCGCCGCTGGACCCATCGGCAATCTAGGCTGCGGTTTTCATCGCTGGTTTCACGATAACGCAGTTGCGGCCATTGCGCTTGGCCTCGTAAAGCCTGCGATCGGCGGTCTGGAAATGATCGGCGATCGCCCCTGTCGAGACATCGATCACCCCGCCAATGCTGACGCTGAGCGGAACCCGCTCATTTTCAGGCGTCCGGAATTCAATCAACGTCACATCTTTGCGAATGATTTCGGCAATGGCGCGCACCTCGTCCTCGTGTTCCGTCGCCAGGAAAACCGCAAACTCTTCGCCGCCGATGCGGCCGATGCTGTCGTTCTCGCCGATGCTGCGTGATATGCAATGGGCAATGGCGGTCAGCGCGCCGTCGCCATTGTAATGGCCGTGCTGGTCGTTGATTTTCTTGAAATGATCCGCGTCAATGATCAGCAGGGATCCGGGTATCTGCCGGCGGACCCTGTCCACATGAGTGAAAAAAGCTTCACGGTTGAGCAAGCCCGTCATGCTGTCGCGGGAGGCTTTCTCCAGGAGCTTGGCATTGGTTTCCTCAAGCTGCAGCATGACGTGACTGAGTTGAATCAGGGTCACGCGCAGTCGCTCGGACTGCCGGAACACCATCAGCGAGATCGGCGGGGTAATCGTCAACGGACAGATCGTGGCGATCACGAAGCCCATTTTGTTGTGCATGTCGAAAGCACTCATGATGCTCCCGGTGATCAGCAAAGAACAGACAATCGCGATCAGTGTGACAAGCGCACATTTGTACAGAATTCTGAACATTTCACCCCTAATGCTGCTACCTGATTACTATGCTGCATTCATGAAGCGGCTGTTAGCGGAAAATGTAAAAACGGTCGTAGTTCGGACTTTTTTCGTCTATTGAGTCGTTATGGCAACAGACTGCCTGTCCCGTTACCGATGTCCTTGCAATGGCGAGTATGCATGACGAAAAATCCCGATCCTCTGAATTTTGCCCATGTAACGGACTGGGTGTTCGATCTGGACAACACGCTTTACCCGCATCATTCCAATCTGTTTTCGCAGATCGATGTGAAGATGACGGGCTATATCGCGGATCTCCTGCAACTTTCCCATGCGGATGCCCGCCAGATGCAGAAGCAGTTCTACAAGGATTACGGGACGACCCTCAAAGGGCTGATGGATCGCTACAATATCGATCCGGACGATTTTCTGCAGAAGGTCCACGATATCGATTACTCATGGCTGGTTCCCAATCCGGCACTGGCCATGGCGATCAAACATCTGCCGGGGCGCAAGTTCATTTTCACCAATGGTGACCGTGGCCACGCGGAGCGGGCGGCCCGACAACTCGGTGTCCTCGACCAGTTCGACGATATTTTCGATATTGTCGCGGCCGAACTGATGCCCAAGCCGGCGCGGCAGGCCTATGACCGCTTTCTTGATCTGCACGGGATCGATGCCAAGAGCAGCGCCATGTTCGAGGACCTCGCGCGCAATCTGGTCGAGCCGAAGGCGCTCGGCATGAAGACAGTCCTGATCGTGCCGCACAATTTCGAGCCGACGTTCTCCGAGATATGGGAACGCGATCCGGATTATACCGATCATGTCGATTACGTGACCGACGATCTGGCGTCGTTCCTCAATGCGATCCAGCCGGGGCAGGTCCGCGCAGGCTTGCCCGCCTGAAGCGATTTACATCGGTCGAAGCGGTCATCGACGCTGCGGTGTACCGGGTCCTGGCCCGGCCCCCGCAGCCGCGATGAGGCAGAGGGTCAGGGCAGCTCGTAGAAGGTCTTGATCACGTCCCACGCCTCTTCGGCGTCATCGACAAAGGTGATCAATTCCCTGTCCGACGGCGAAATGACACCCTGTTCGGCCAGGAATTCAAAATTGATCGCCTTTTCCCAGAATGACCGGCCGAAGAGGAGGACCGGGATGCGCTCCATGCGCCCTGTCTGGATGAGTGTCAGCGTCTCGAATGTCTCGTCCATGGTGCCGAAGCCGCCGGGGAAAATCGCAAGCGCTTTTGCCCGCATCAGGAAGTGCATTTTCCGGATGGCAAAATAGTGAAAATTGAAGCAGAGCTCCGGCGTCACATATTCGTTTGGCGCCTGTTCGTGCGGCAGGACGATGTTGAGACCGATCGTCGGCGCTCCGATATCGGCTGCACCGCGATTGCCAGCTTCCATCACGCCGGGACCGCCGCCGGTAACAACGACAAACTCGCGGTTGTAGGTGGTCGCGGAATAGGTCGAGCACAGCTGGGCGAACTTGCGCGCCTCGGCATAATAGCGCGAATTGGCTTCAAGGTTCTTCTTCTGCACTTCGTTCTTCGCAGCCCAGGCTTCACCGCCGGGCTCGGGAATACGCGCGCCGCCGAAAAGCACGACTGTCGAACGGATACCCCGCTGGGTCAGTGCCATTTCCGGCTTGAGCAATTCAAGCTGCAACCGTACTGCGCGCAGATCGCGGCGTGTCATGAACTCCGGATCGGCAAAGGCAAGACGATAGGTGTCCGATTGTGTTTGCGGGGTCTCGGGAGCGGTTTCTACCCGCCGTACGGCTTCGGTGGAGTGGGAAAATGGCGTCCAGCCGTTTTTTTCATCAGTATTCAATTATATTCTCCTTCTGCGGACGCAAGTGACGCTTACAGACATTAAATCCTATTCGTCGTCCAACATTGTGGCGCTGCGATTGACCCTCTCACAGACTTATCTTACTAGGCCTTACATCAGCCTTAACCGCCCGTGCAATGGAGTGACCTGAAAATGTCCAAGCCCGACCTGGCCAGTCTTGAAAAGACCATCAACAAGGCCTTTGACGAACGCGATGCCGTGAACACCGAAACGCGCGGCGAAATACGCGACGCGGTTGACACGTCATTGCTGCTTCTCGACAGCGGCGAAGCCCGTGTTGCCGAACGGCAGGCGGATGGTGCATGGACCGTCAATCAGTGGCTCAAAAAGGCTGTGCTTCTTTCCTTCCGTCTCAATCACATGGGCATCATCGACGGCGGACCTGGCGGTGCACCGTGGTGGGACAAGGTTCCCTCCAAGTTTGATGGCTGGGGCGCGACCGAGTTCAGCAAGGCGGGCTTCCGCACGGTGCCAAGCGCGATTGTCCGCCGTTCGGCCTATATTGCTCCCGGCGCCATCCTGATGCCGTCCTTCGTCAATCTCGGCGCCTATGTCGGCGAGGGGACGATGGTGGATACATGGGCCACGGTGGGCTCCTGCGCGCAGATCGGCAAGCATGTGCACCTTTCCGGCGGCGTCGGCATCGGCGGCGTTCTTGAGCCCATGCAGGCAGGCCCGACCATCATCGAAGACAATTGCTTCATCGGCGCCCGCTCGGAAGTGGTCGAAGGCTGCATCGTGCGTGAAGGCGCGGTCCTCGGCATGGGCGTGTTCATCGGCAAATCGACAAAGATCGTCGACCGCGCCACCGGTGAGATTTTCTATGGCGAGGTACCGCCCTATTCGGTCGTTGTCGCGGGCACCTTGCCGGGCAAGCCTTTCCCGAACAATGAACCGGGCCCGAGCCTCTATTGCGCGGTGATCGTCAAGCGCGTCGACGAGAAGACCCGCTCCAAGACCTCGATCAATGAATTGCTGCGTGACTGATTAGGCGATTTACATCTGGACAGACGGAGATTCCCGACAGAAGCTGGTACCCAAGCCGATTCCATCTCAGCTGAGGTACCAGTATGACTGTGCAGGCTTCCCTTCTGACCCGCGACTATGACGCCAAGCGGCGCCATGCCATTGCCGCCGCCACCATCGGCAATGGCCTCGAATGGTTTGATTTTACCGTCTACGGCTTCTTCACGCCGATCATCGCGCGCCTGTTCTTTCCCGCGATCAATGACCTGACCTCGATCCTGCTCACGGTCGGCACCTATGGCGTCGGCTTTTTCATGCGTCCGGTCGGGGCAGTGGTTCTTGGTGTCTACGCCGACCGGAAGGGGCGCAAGGCGGCATTGACCCTGACAATCCTGATGATGGCGTTCGGCACGGCACTGCTCGGCTTCGCGCCGACCTATGCGCAAGCAGGCATTGTCGGACCGCTGGTTATTGTTCTGGCGCGGTTGATCCAGGGTTTTTCCGCTGGTGGAGAGATTGGCGGCGCGACAGCTTTTCTCATCGAGTATGCGCCGCCGGAAAAACGCGGATTCTATGCCAGCTGGCAGCAGACAAGTCAGGCGCTGGCCGTCGTGCTCGGCGGTATCTGCGGCACCATCGTCACGCACGCGCTTGATCCCGCTGCCATCGACAGCTGGGGCTGGCGTGTGCCGTTCCTTCTGGGTTTGCTGATCGGACCGGTCGGGTTCTATATCCGTGCCCGCGTCGACGAGACGCCGGTCTTTACCGACAGCCACACGCAGAAGAGCGAGTCGCCGCTGCGTGACGCGCTCAGGGATCATCCGCGCGGTATCGCATCCGGCTTTGGCGTCACCATTCTCTGGACGGTATGCACCTATGTGCTGCTGTTCTACATGACGACCTATGCGGTCAAGCAGCTCAACATTCCGCTCGCCGATGCATTCGTTGCGACGACCATTGGCGGGCTGGTGCTGATGCTGGGTTGTCCCATTGCCGGGGCCTTGTCGGACCGCGTGGGGCGCAAGCGGCTGTTGCTGGCCGCCGCCATTGCCATCGGCGTGCTGATCTATCCTCTGTTCGCGTGGGTCAATGCCAAGCCAGATCTGATGACTCTCGCCATTGTCCAGGGCATTCTCGGGCTGCTTCTCGCCGCATTCACCGGACCGGCACCGGCACTGCTGGCCGAGCAGTTTCCTGCCGGGCTGCGCTCCACCGGGCTGTCACTGGCCTATAATTTCGCCGTGACCATTTTCGGCGGTTTTGCCGCTGTCATCGTCACGCTCCTGATCGAGGCGACAGGTACGAAACTGGCTCCGAGTTTTTATGTGATGGCGGCGGCGCTGGTGAGCGCGCTGACGCTTCTGACCATGAAGGACAAGACGGGAAGGCCGATCGACTGAACCGTTTACGCGACGAATTTCTGGCGGATCTCGGCCACCGCATGGCAGCGGACCGGCTGCCCCTCGGCCTGTTTGACGCAGGCAATGACCTTTTGCGCCAGGGGCGTGGGGACATTCTTTTCCCGGGCCAGTTTCACGATGACACCCTGGAGGTAATCGATTTCGGTGGTCCGGCCACGGGAAAAATCCTCCCACATGGATGAGCGGGCACGCGGGTCGATAGCCAGCATCCTGCGGGCGATGCGGCGGAAGAGAAAATCGGGCAATCGCAGAATCCATGGGAGTATCGCGGGTGATACGCCTTGGACCGGGGCTGCAACAATGCCATGTGCACGCATGACTTTTAGGCCTTCGCCCATCTGATCGGCAAGCAAGACGCGCCAGTCACGGTCCGCAAGCTGTGCGGCAAGCGGCAGGTTTGATAGGGCGTTGAGCGCGTTGTTCAGGTTCATCATCAGCTTGCCCCAGAGAATGCCTTGCATATTGTCGTGGTGGCTGACCGGAAGGTCCGGCGTCGACAGGGCTTCGGCAAAGCCTTCGACCTTGTTTTCGACAAGGATCGTGCCCTGCGTGGTGCGGCGTACGCTCAGCGGCAGTGCGCCCGCATCCGATTGGACAACGTTGAAAGGCACCATCCCGGCAATCACCGTCATGCTCTCCGGGAGGTTCTTTTGCAGAACGTCAGCGTTGCCAACGCCGTTCTGCAGGCTGACGACAATGCTGTCAGCAGGAGCGTATCTGGCGATCAGTCCCGCCATCTCGTGTGTCGCGCCGCTCTTGACCGCAACGAGAATGATCCGCGCCTTGTCGAAGGCAGTGGCAGGGTCCTGCGTGAGAGAAAGCCGGTCCGGCGATAGAAGCCGCTCCGTGCCGTCGAGATTGACAATTTTCAGGCCTGCGCGCCGGATTTCCTCCGCCACGCGCGGCCGTGCCAGGAACGTGACGGCTTTTCCAGCGGCGGCAAGCTGCCCGCCGACATAACAGCCAATGGAACCGGCACCTGCGACAACAATGCGGCTGGTGTTTTCAAGCATTGGCGGGCCCCGGTTTGACGCAATCGTCAGCCATTAAAACAGATGCACGCATTGTGATCCAGTGCGTGACAGGATGCTGCTTTTGGATTATCGCTTTGCACATGACATCCTCGACAGATCCCGTAAAAAACCTCGCCCAACTCATTGCTTGTCCATCGGTTACGCCAGCGGAGGGCGGTGCTCTCACCACGCTCGAAGCCATGCTGGCGCCGCTGGGCTTTTCCGTCGAGCGCCCCATCTTCAGCGAAGACGGGACGCCGGACGTTGAAAACCTCTACGCCAGACGTTCGGGCAACGGGCCGCATCTGATGTTTGCCGGTCATACCGATGTTGTTCCCGTCGGTGACGCGGCGGCCTGGACCTATCCGCCGTTTTCGGCGGCGATCCACAAGGGCGAGATGTACGGTCGCGGTGCGGTCGATATGAAGGGTGGCATCGCCTGCTTTGCCGCCGCCGTTGCCCGCCATATCGCGAAGAACGGTGCTTTGAAGGGCTCGATTTCGTTCCTGATCACCGGCGATGAGGAAGGCCCGTCGATCAACGGTACCGGTAAATTGCTGGAATGGGCCAAGGCGAGGGGCGAAACCTGGGATGCGGCCATCGTCGGCGAGCCGACCAATCCCGACAAGCTGGGCGATATGATCAAGATCGGCCGGCGCGGTTCGCTCTCGGGAACAATCACCGTCCATGGCGTCCAGGGGCACGCGGCCTATCCGCATCTGGCCGACAGCCCGGTTCGCGGGCTGGTGACGCTGGTGGACAGCCTGCTTTATCCGGCTTTCGACAAGGGGACGAAGAACTTTCAGGCGACCAACCTGGAAGTCACGACGATCGATGTCGGGAATCCTGTTGTTAATGTCATCCCGGCCAAGGCAACCGCAACGTTCAATATCCGTTTCAACGACACATGGACCGATGAGACGCTGATGGCGGAAATCCACAACCGTCTCGACAAGGCATCCGGGCGGCGCAAACTGCGGCCGGGCCGGAAAACCCCGGTCAATTACGAGCTTGTCTGGCGCGACCGGCCGAGCCATGTCTTTCTCACCCATGATGAAAAACTCATCGGCACGCTGACGGCTTCGGTCGAGGCCGTGACCGGCAAGCGGCCGCAGCTGTCGACGTCGGGCGGTACATCCGATGCGCGCTTTATCAAGGATTATTGCCCGGTGGTCGAATTCGGGCTTGTGGGGCAGACCATGCACATGGTGGATGAGCGCGTGGCGGTCGCAGACCTGGAAACGCTGACACAAATTTACGAGCGGTTCATTGCCGACTTTTTTGCCTGAGCGACCATGCTGAATTTTGAAGACATCCAGCGTTATTTCTGGGGCTCGTGGCGGATCATGAACGGCCATGCCGACGGTCTGGAGTTCTTCGACCTTTCCGAAGACGGTTTCTGGCAATCATTCCAGGCCATCACGGTGTCGCTGCCGCCCCTGATTTTGAGCTGGATTGTTTTTGCCAATGATGCGGTGGCCTTCCGGCCGGAAACAGGAACCCGGCTTTCCCTGATCGGCCGGATCGCCTTTGTCGATTTGACCGCGTGGGTCCTGCCATTGGTGGTGCTGCTGTTTGTTGCACCGCGAATTGGCCTGCGCAACCGTTTCAGTGTCTATGTGATCACCAGCAACTGGGGTTCCGCATTGGTGAACTGGCTGGTTGTGCCGGCCACACTGGTTCATATTTTCATTCCGACTCGGCCCCAGCTCTCGCTGGGTGTCGACCTCATCCTCAACGCCGTTGCGCTTGTTTTGACCTATCGATTGACGCATGTGGCATTGAAGAAAACCTACGCCTATACGACTGCGTTCTTCGCCATTCTGGTCACTGGATATATTGTTCTGGTGGTTGTTCTTCAGAGTGTGCTGGGCATTGCCATGCCGGAGCCGGTCACACTCGGATAATCCACGCCGACGAGGTAGAGCCCGTAAGGCGGCGCGACAGGCCCGCAGGCCTTGCGGTCCCGGGCGGCAAGGGCATCGCTGACATCATCGGCTGTCCAGCGCCCGCAACCCACTTCGTTCAACGTTCCTGCAAATGACCTGATCTGGTTGTGCAGGAACGAGCGCGCGGATGCCCTGATTTCGATGATTTCCCCGTTGCGGAGCACACTGAGGTGATCGAGCGATTTGACCGGGCTTTTTGCCTGGCACTGGGTGGCGCGAAAGGTGGTAAAGTCGTGGGTTCCGACCAGCCGTTGTGCCGCCTCGTGCATTGCCTCCGCATCGAGCGGCTTCTTCACCCACCACGCGCGGAATGCTTCCAGCGGTGCCGGCGGACGGCGATTGATGATGCGGTAGAGATAATGCCTGCCCGTCGCGGAGAAACGCGCATCGAAATTCTCGGTCATCCGCTCGACATTGATGATCCCGACCGTTTCTCCGGCCACAACCAGATGGGCGTTGAGCGCCTCGCGCACCTTGGCGCTGCTCCAGTCCTTGGTCAGATCCACATGGGCAATCTGGGCAATCGCATGCACGCCGGAATCCGTGCGGCCCGCTGCGCCAAGGGAGATGGTTTCGCCGCAAAACTTGAAGATAGCCTGCTCGATGGCTGCCTGAACGGTATGGCCGTTTTCCTGTCGCTGCCAACCCGCATAGGGGGTGCCGTCATATTCGATGGTGAGTTTGTAGCGCGGCATCAAAGGCCCTCGAACGCTCTGGAATAGACCAGCGTTCCTGACAGAGGTGCATCAGCGAAAGCCAGCGCCTGGAGATACTCGCCCTGATATTGGCTGGCAAAACCCGATGCCCGTGCATTCGTATAGCCGAAGCGGCCGTAATAGCCAGGATCGCCGAGGACAATGGAAAGGGTTTCGCCCATAAGCACCAATTCCTGATGC
This sequence comes from Phyllobacterium sp. T2-21, assembly GCF_055378485.1. Taxonomy (NCBI): domain Bacteria; kingdom Pseudomonadati; phylum Pseudomonadota; class Alphaproteobacteria; order Hyphomicrobiales; family Phyllobacteriaceae; genus Phyllobacterium; species Phyllobacterium sp. T2-21. Next base: position 973,217 of record NZ_AP027912.1, read on the forward strand.
GCGGCCCTGATCAGTGCCGATCCGACGCCTTTGCCCTGGTGACCGGAGACGACACTGAGCGGCGCCAGTGCAACCCCGTCAAAGCTGGTTCCATTCTCAACGCGCAGCCTTGAAAAAAGGATGTGGCCCGCCAGGCCACCATCGAACTCCGCAACCAGTTCGAGCACGATATCGCCGTTGCCACCGAGTTGCTCGACCAGCCTTGCCTCATCCGGTCCCGCAAAAGCGTCTTCGACGATAGCTGAGATCAACGCGCGGTCCGCGGGCTGTACGCGACGAATGGTGATGCTGCTCATGGCAGCTTCGCCCCTTGCGCAATCTTGGCGCCGCGCTGGAATTCCTGCCCGTCCATCGCCTTGCCGCCCGCCCGCTGCAGCGCGCGCAAACGCACTGCACCTTCTCCGCAGGCAATGCGCAGATCGTCATCGAGCGCCGTGCCCGGCACGCCGGCACCGGTTGCAAGCAGCGAGCGCAGCAACTTGACGCGTTCGAGGCCGTCACCGATCTCCATCTCGCACCAGGCGCCCGGAAACGGTGCAAGACCGCGAATACGGTTATGGATGTCAATGGCCGGCAGGGTCCAGTCGATGCGGGTTTCAACCTTGGTGATCTTCGACGCGTAGGTGACGCCGTCTTCCGGTTGCGGGGTCAGGGTGAGGCTGTCCCGTTCCAGCGCGGCCATGGCGCGCACCATCAGGTCTGCCCCGATCATGCTAAGCTGGTCATGCAACTCGCCCGCGGTCGTGTCGGGTGTGATCTTGACCTTTTCGGCCATGGCGACCGGGCCGGTATCCAGCCCTTCATCCATTTTCATGATCATCATGCCGGTTTCGCTGTCACCCGCCATGATGGCCCGCTGGATCGGTGCGGCGCCGCGCCAGCGCGGAAGAAGCGAGGCATGGCCGTTGTAGCAGCCAAGGCGCGTGCCTTCGAGAATGGCGGTGGGCAAGATCAGGCCGTAAGCCACCACGATGGCAACATCCGCATTGAGATCGCGGAACGCCTGCTGTTCCTCGGGGCTTCGAAGGCTTTTGGGCGTGCGCACTTCAATGCCGAATTCTTCGGCATTGCGATGAACGGGCGAGGGGGTCAGTTCCAGTCCGCGCCGGCCTGCCGGACGCGGCGGCTGACTGTAGACGGCGACGATCTCATGGCCCTGGCCAATGAGCGCGTTGAGAACCGGCACGGAGAATTCCGGGGTTCCCATGAAGACGATACGCAGACTCATGGCTTACACCGCCAGCCGGCTCGGAACGCGATCCTTGGCAAGCTTCTTGAACTTCTTCATCACCATTTCACGCTTGAGCCGCGAGATGTAATCGATGAACAGAACGCCGTTGAGGTGGTCGATCTCGTGCTGAAGGCAGGTTGCCAGCAAACCGTCAGCCTCGATCTCGTGCTTCTTGCCTTCGATATCGAAATAGGCAACGCGCACTTTTGCCGGACGTTCCACTTCCGCATAATAGTCCGGAATGGAGAGGCAGCCTTCTTCATAGACGTTGCGTTCGGTGCTCGACGACAAAATCTCGGGGTTGATGAAAACCTGAGGTGCCTTCGGTTCGTCTTCCTTGGCAAGGTCGATTACCAGCATGCGCAGCGGTTCCGCCACCTGAATGGCGGCGAGGCCGATCCCCGGCGCGTCATACATGGTGTCGAGCATGTCGTTGGAGAATTTGCGCAAATCGGCGTCAAAGCGCTCCACGGGTTTGGAAACCTGGCGCAACAGCGGATCGGGAAGAATGACAAGCGGTTTGATAGACATGAGCATCACCTAATATCTCGGCTTTCAACCGTCAATCCCGGCATAAATGGCATTTGTGAAAATGTTCTCGTTTTGATCTCACATTTGCCATCCGAATCGGTTAGTCTGCTTCCCATGGAAACATCACATTCACTCGACCAGCCACTGTTTCAGCTCGGTGCCACGTCGATATCGGTCGGTACCGCGCTGGTAATAGCGGCTGTCATCGTTGCACTTGCCATTGTCCTGTGCGGGATTGCTCTCTGGCGTTCGGCACGGGTACGGCTGATCGCGGAATTCCAGGCGGAAGACCGTGCGCGTGATGCGGAAGTGCGGATGGCCGAGATACTGAAGAGCCAGTCGGAGATGCAGGGCCGCATGCAGACCATGGCGGAACTGTTTGGTTCGCGCCAGGCGGAGCTCAATCAGTCGATCCGCGAACGCCTCGACGGCATGACCAGCCGTATCGGCCAGACCATGACGGAACAGACGCAGTCAACCCACGAAAATCTGGCCAAATTGCAGGAGCGGCTGGCGGTCATTGATACCGCGCAGAACAATATCCAGTCGCTGGCCGGACAGGTTGTCCAGCTGCAGGCGATCCTCGCCAACAAGCAGACGCGCGGCGCCTTCGGTCAGGCGCGCATGGAAACCATTATTGCCGATGGCTTGCCGCAAGGGGCCTATGAGTTTCAGGCCACGCTTTCCAATGGAAGCCGCCCGGATTGTATCGTCCGCATGCCGAATGGCGCCCCCAATCTGGTCATCGACGCCAAATTTCCGCTGGAAGCATGGAACGCCATCCGCGAGTCCGAGACACCGGATACGAAGAAACTGGCGCTTGCCCAGTTTCGCCGGGATATCGAAATCCATATTCGCGATGTCTCAGAGAAATACCTGATCAATGGCGAAACCCAGGATACGGCATTTCTCTTTGTCCCATCGGAATCCATCTTTGCCGAAATTCACGAGAATTTCGAAGGCATTGTGCAGAAAGCCCATCGTTCGCGCATCGTCATCGTATCGCCGTCGCTGCTGATGCTGTCCATTCAGGTCATTCAGGCGGTGCTCAAGGATGTGCGCATGCGCGAGCAGGCACATCTCATCCAGGGTGAGGTGATCCGCCTGATGGAAGATGTCGGGCGCCTGGACGACCGGGTCCGGCGGCTGCAGACGCATTTCGGTCAGGCGAGCAAGGATATTGACGATATTCTCGTCTCGTCCAGCAAGGTGACGAAGCGCGGCCAGAAGATCGAGGCGCTGGAGTTCGTCGATCCGGCGGCCGGCGAACCCGCGAAGGGGCCGGATGCCAACCGCTCAGCGGCATCGGCAACAGGCCAGTTGCGCCTACGCGTGGTGGATGAAGATTAGCCCTCAACGATTTTTTGCCGCCGCGTCTTCCAGCTACTTGCAGTCTGCGGTTTGACGAAGACGGACACGATGTCCGGGTTGGCCTGACGGATCGCTGTTTCGATACGCTCGACGCAGGCTTCGATGTCGGGTGCGGTAAGATGATCCTCAAATTCAATGCTGAGCCCGGCAACGATCTGCTTGGGTCCCATATGGACGGTCAGCACCCCATTTGCCTGCTGAATGGCCGGGTCCTTGCCGGCGATGTCAAGAATTTGCTGTTCCGCTTCCGGCAGCGCGGACTCGCCGATCAGCAGGCCCTTGCTTTCCCGGGCGAGGAAAATTGCGGTTGCACCGAGGATGATGGCAATGCCGATGGAGGCAACCCCGTCGAATTCGGGCATGTCGAAGAATTGCGCCGCTGAAATGCCGGCAAACGCTATGATGAGTCCCAGCAGTGCAGCCGTATCCTCAAAGAGGACGGTAAAGACGCTCGGATCCTTGCTCTGTTGCACGGCTTCGAGATAGCCAAGCTTGCCCTTCATGGTTCGGAATTCTTTCAGCGCGACTGTCCATGAGATGCCCTCGAACAGCAGCGCAAAGCCAAGCACGACATAGTTGACAGTGGGATTGGCGATGGGCTCCGGCTCAAGAATGTGGGTGAGGCCTTCATAGAACGAAACACCGGCACCCACGGCAAACACCAGCAGGGCAACAATGAAACTCCAGAAGTAAAGCTCGCGTCCATGGCCGAGCGGATGCGCCTTGTCGGCTGGCTTGGCGGCCCGCCGCAGACCGTAGAGAAGCAGGCCGCCATTTCCCGTATCCACCAGCGAATGAACGCCTTCCGACAGCATGGCGGAACTGCCGGTGAAGAAGGCGGCAATGAACTTGGTGGCCGCGATCAGAAGATTGCCGAGGATGGCGGCATAGATAACCTTCTTCGATCCCGCATGACTGCCAGATTGTGATGCCATAGAAGCCCCTTTTCCCACGCGTCAACGTAGCAGGATTTGAATGGTTCCGGCAGTGTTGTGTCGTTGCGGCGGCAAATGGTCGGAATGACGCTAGTCGTTCGTGCCGTCATGGGATAACCCTGCCACAAACGGCGCAGGGCATCATGGCTGATTCACAGGTAGAGAACGCAATTTTCCTCGGTATTGATACGGGCGGCACCTATACGGATGCGGTTCTCTGGTCGGAGGCGCGCGGCGTTATCGCCAAGGCCAAGGCTTTGACGACGCGCCACGATCTGAGTGTCGGCATCGCCGGCGCTGTCGAGCGCATTGTCGAAGAGGCTTTGGTTGATCCCGGCCATATCCGCCTTGTGTCCATGTCGACGACCCTGGCCACCAATGCCCTTGTCGAAGGGCAGGGCGGACGGATCGCGCTTGTCATGGTCGGGTTCTCGCCGGCCGATCTGGAGAAGGCGGACCTCGGGTCTGCCCTTGGCTCCGATCCCGTCGTCTTCCTGCCCGGCGGGCACGATGTCTACGGCCGCCCGCAACCTTTCGATGTCTCGGCGCTGCAGGAGGCCTTGCCGCGCCTCAAGGAGGAGGTGACAGGCTTTGCAGTCTGCGCCTATTTTGCGGTGCGCAACCCCGAGCATGAAATTGCCATTCGCGATCTTGTACGCGTTGAGACGGGTCTGCCTGTTACCTGCAGTCACGAGCTTTCGGCCAAGCTGAACGGCCCGCGCCGGGCCCTGACAACGGTCCTCAATGCGCGGCTCATCGCCATGATTGACCGCCTCGTCGCGGCAACGGAAGGATTTCTGGACCGGCGCGGCATTCATGCGCCGCTCATGGTGGTGCGCGGCGATGGTGCACTGGTCTCGGCGGCTTTTGCTCGGCACCGCCCGATCGAAACCATCCTGTCGGGACCGGCTGCCAGCCTTGTCGGTGCCCGCCACATGACGGGCCTCGACAATGCCATCGTGTCCGATATTGGCGGGACGACCACGGACGTTGCCGTTCTCGACAATGGCCGTCCACGGCTCGATCCCAATGGCGCCACCGTTGGCGGTTTCCGCACCATGGTCGAGGCGGTGGCCATGCGCACGTTCGGACTGGGCGGCGATTCTGAGGTGTCGCTGGACGACAATGCCATGGCACCGCGCATCATGCTTGGACCAAGGCGGCTGGTGCCGCTGTCCCTGCTTGCGGCCAATCACGGTGCCATCGTCATCGATCATCTGGCGCGGCAGGTGAAGACGGCCAATCCCGGCCGCCTGGATGGCCGGTTCGCCCTGCTGACCGGCGTTCCCGAGCAAATGGCATCCGGATTGAGCAAGGGCGAAGCCGAGCTCTATCAGCGGATTACCCGGGAACCGCAGCCGCTCGACCGGCTTCTGAACTCCGTTTCCCAGACCGCGACGATCAATCGGCTGGTCGCGCGGGGGCTTGTTCATCTCTCGGGGTTCACGCCGTCCGATGCCTGCCATGTTCTCCATCTGCAGAACAATTGGAACGGCGAAGCGGGGCGCTATGGCGCCATTCTCTATGCCAGGCGCAAGGACGGTGCGGGCCGCCCGCTGTGCGATACGCCGGAGGAAATTTCGCGGCGCACCTATGACGCACTCATTCGCCGTTCATCGGAAGTGGTGCTGGAAACCGTCTTTGCCGAGGATGGGTTGGATGGACCTGACATGGTGGCCAGTCCGCTGACTCAGCGCGCGCTTTCCGGGCAGGGTGGTATTGCCGGCGTCAAGCTTGATATTGACCGGCCGCTGATCGGATTGGGTGCTTCCGCTCCCGTTTATTATCCCGCCGTTGGAGCCATGCTGGGTGCGCCAAGCATTGTTCCTGTCGATACGGACGTTGCCAATGCGCTCGGTGCCGTGGTCGGGCAGGTGCGCGTATCGGTCGAAGCCTACATCAGCCAGCCCGCCGAAGGGATTTTTCGCGTGGCAGCGGGAGAGGCGGTGAAGGATTTTCAGGAGGAAGATCTCGCGATTGCCTTCGCCGAAGAAACGCTGCAAGGGCAGGTTCGCAGTTTCGCGCTGGAAGCTGGCACCGACGAGGCACAGGTCACCATCGCCCGAAACATCAGCGCTGCGACTGTTGAAGACCAGCGAAAATTCATCGAAGCGGTGCTGGTCGCAACCGCAACCGGCAGGCCTCGCATTGCCCACTGATTGATTGTTTCCCTTCTGGCATAAATCATGTTCATTTAGGCCGAATTGACGGGGAATGCTTTGGTGTGTTCAAGGGTACGCTAACAGAAAATCTTAAGGAGTATGGTATGAGCGAGCGGGTCGAGATCGATGGTCTGAAGGTGGCGAAAGAGCTCTACGACTTCGTGGCTAATGAAGCGGTGGTCGGAACATCGGTCAATGCCGACGCCTTTTTTCAGGGCCTGGCAGCAATTGTCGATGATCTGTCGCCCAAGAACCGGGCCTTGCTCGCCAAGCGCGATGCATTTCAGGAAAAGCTCGATGCGTTCTATCGTGAAAAGCGGCAGGCAGGATATACGCCAGAGCAATATGAAGCGTTCCTGCGGGAAATTGGCTATCTGCTGCCCGAGGGCGGAACATTCTCCGTCTCGACCGACAATGTGGATCCGGAAATCGCGGTAACGGCCGGACCGCAACTGGTGGTGCCTGTCATGAACGCCCGCTATGCGCTCAACGCGGCCAATGCGCGCTGGGGTTCGCTTTACGATGCGCTTTATGGCACCGATGCCATTCCAGAAACCGACGGCGCGGAAAAGGGCAAGGCATTCAATCCGCTGCGCGGCGCCAAGGTCATCGCCTGGGCCAAGGCCTTTCTCGACGACAGTGCGCCGCTCGATGGCGCACACTGGGCTGATGTTGCGAGTCTTACCGTTGATCATGGCACGCTTGTGCTCAAGACCGCCGATGGGGTCTCACCGTCGCTGAAGGAGCAGGCACAGTTCGTTGGCTATAAGGGCGATGCTTCCAGGCCATCCTCCATTCTCCTGGTGAAGAACAGCATGCATGTGGAGATCGTCATCAACGCCGATCATCCCATTGGAAAAACCGACCCGGCCAATATTGCCGACGTGGTACTGGAATCGGCACTCACCACGATTCAGGATTGCGAGGATTCCGTTGCTGCCGTCGATGCGGAAGACAAGGTTGTCGTCTACCGCAACTGGCTCGGCCTGATGAACGGCGATTTGCAGGATACGTTTGAAAAGGGCGGCAAATCGGTCACGCGCAAGCTCAATCCCGACCGGGACTACACCGGGAAAGACGGCAAGCCGCTGACGCTGCCCGGACGTTCGCTCATGCTGGTGCGCAATGTCGGTCATCTCATGACCAATCCGGCCATCCTCGACAAGGATGGCAACGAAGTGCCGGAAGGCATCATGGATGCGGCAATCACCGGCCTGATCGCCCTGCACGACGTCGGCCCCAAGGGCCGCCGCATGAACTCGCGCGCCGGTTCGATGTATGTCGTCAAGCCGAAAATGCACGGCCCGGAAGAAGTCGCCTTTGCCTCGGAGCTGTTTGGGCGCGTTGAAGCCCTGCTCGGCATGCAGCCCAACACGATGAAGATGGGCATCATGGATGAGGAGCGCCGCACGACGGTCAACCTCAAGGAAGCCATCCGCGCGGCGAAGGAGCGGGTTGTTTTCATCAATACCGGCTTCCTCGACCGCACCGGCGACGAGATTCACACCTCGATGGAGGCGGGTCCGATGATCCGCAAGGGTGACATGAAGCAGGCATCGTGGATCGGCGCCTATGAAAACTGGAATGTCGATGTCGGGCTTGAATGCGGCCTTTCCGGCCACGCGCAGATCGGCAAGGGCATGTGGGCCATGCCGGACCTGATGGCAGCCATGCTTGAACAGAAGATTGCCCATCCGAAGGCCGGTGCCAACACCGCATGGGTGCCGTCGCCGACGGCCGCCACGCTGCATGCCACCCACTATCACAGGGTTGACGTGGCCGAGGTACAGGCAAAGCTGAAGTCGCGCGGCCGCGCCAAACTCGGTGATATCCTGTCGGTGCCGGTCGCTTCGCGGCCCAACTGGACACCGGAAGATATCCAGCGCGAGCTCGACAACAACGCCCAGGGCATTCTGGGGTATGTCGTGCGCTGGGTGGATCAGGGCGTCGGTTGCTCCAAGGTCCCGGATATCAACAATGTCGGCCTGATGGAGGATCGCGCCACGTTGCGCATTTCCGCCCAGCACATCGCCAACTGGCTGCATCACGGCGTTGCCGGCGAGGCGCAGGTTCTGGAAACGCTGAAGCGCATGGCCGGGGTCGTCGACAAGCAGAATGAGGGCGATCCGCACTATCAGCCGATGGCTGCGGATTTCGATGCATCGGTGGCGTTTCAGGCCGCTTGCGATCTGGTGTTCAAGGGGCGGGCACAGCCGAACGGCTACACCGAACCGGTCCTGCACCGCCGCAGACTGGAACTGAAAGCCAAGCGCGCGGCTGCATAGCAGCCGATGCGCGCTGTTCGCCTCCTGGCCCTGGTGTTTCCGGCATTGTTGACCGGGGCGGGGCTTGCGAGGCCGCAGGGCGCAGAACCGGTCATTGAAATCCTCAACTGGGGTCTGACGCGGGCCAAGGATGTCGGCACTGAAGCGGCACCGGATACGCCGACAGGATATAACCGGCTCGTGGATGGGCCGGTGGACGTTGTCAGGGCCGACAAAATAACCGCCTGCCTCGGGACCAGTTTCGGCGTGATGTATGCCGCGTTCAATGTCCCCGATTTCCAGGTCGTGCCGATCATGATCGTTGTCCGGCATCCGGTGATTCACACGCCTGATGGCCGCAGCATGCAGCGCAGCAGCTGGCCCGACGGTGCTATCCGGCAGCAGCGCTATGCGGGCTGGGTGTTCGAAAAGAGCTACGAACTGGTTTCCGGTGTCTGGACCTTTTCCCTGCAGGACACGCATGGACGTGAGTTTGCCACCAGGAGTTTCGACGTGACCGCCGGCAGCTGTCCCATATCCTGATAATGGCTGAGCCCTTCCGGATATCGGGCTGGATGAGCATTTCCCTCTCTGCGGCGACGCGGATCGCGGGAATTCGCAAATAGCAATTGTCACGGAGTAAAATTAGACTATTTGATAATCACGAAAACTCCCGTGTCTCTCACATAATCTGGCGATTGGGTTTATCCATGAGCGATTTGCCCCATTCAGTTCTTCAGGACGCCCATCGGCTGGCTGCCCTTGCTGAATATGATGTTCTCGATACGCCGTCAGAGCCGGCATTCGATAATATTGTCTCTCTTGCCAAGCAGATTTGCGAGACACCGGTTGCTTTGATCAGCCTGGTCGCCGGAGACCGGCAATGGTTCAAAGCGCGGTCCGGCTTTGAGACGTGTGAAACACCTTTGGAGCAATCGGTTTGTGCACATGCGCTGCCGACGGGCTCCGTCCTCGTCATTCCGGACCTCACACTGGATGAGCGCACCAGGCACAACACCCTGGTGACGGGAGAACCCCATATCCGGTTTTATGCCGGGGCTGTTCTCAATACACCCAGCGGCGAGGCGATCGGAACCCTGTGCGTGATCGACAGCGTGCCGCGCCCCGGCGGGTTGACCGATGCGCAGACCGAGGCCCTTCAGGACCTTGCCGAGCAGGTCATTACCATCCTCGAACTGCGCCGGGTGCTGGAAGACCGCAACGACGTTGTTCTCCAGCAGCGGCGTTCGATTCGCTCCAGCCTGAAACGGGCCCTGTCGAGTGAAGCGGCGCGCAACAAGCAGTACCGGGTCGACGGATGGCTTGGTCCGGCGCAGCAGGCGGGGGGTATCGGGGCATTCGAACTCAATCTCAAAACCAATATTGCGCGCGTTACACCCGAAATGTGCCGGCTATACGGACTGCCGGAGAGCGAGCAATATTCCGCTCCGACGTTCGAGGTGCTGACCTATGCGGACGACAGGCATCTGGTCTCCGATCAACCATCGCGCCTTGATGGAAACGTCATGCTTGATATCGAATACCGGATCCGCCGCGCCGATGACGGGTCGCTGCGCTGGCTGAGCCGCCGTGGCGAGCTTGCCTATGACGACGTTGGCCAACCCGCGTTCTTCCGCGGCACGGTCCAGGATGTCACCAAGCGCAAGCAGGCGGAGATCCGTCAGGCTGCCCTTCTCGAACTGGGTGACAGTATTCGCGACGCCCATACAACGGGCGAAGCTGCGGAAATTGCCTCACGGATTCTCGGTGAAAACCTGAATGCCGGTCGTGCGGGATTTGCCATCATCGATTTGACGGCGGATCTTTTCAATGTCGAGCGGGATTGGACAGCGGCCGCACTGAAGTCCATGGCCGGCCGCCACTCGCTGGTGAACTTCAAGGCAACGATCAAGAACTCGCAGATCGGGATTCCGATTGCCGTCTCCGACATACCGGGAACGGACTGGCTGGCGCAGGACTACGAGGGCTATGCAGCCCTTCAAGCCCGGTCGTTCATCAATGTACCTCTGATGCACGCCGGTGAACTCGTGGGGCTGATGTTTGTTCACGGCGAGAATCCGAGGGATTGGCAGACCGACGAGATTCAGTTTGTCGTCAGCATTGCCGACCGAACCTACGCGGCGATTGCCAAGCTGCAGGCCGAGCATGAACAGGGTATTCTCAATCAGGAATTGAGCCATCGCCTGAAAAACACGCTTACCATGGTTCAGGCCATTGCAACGCAAACGCTGCGCGATGCGCCGCAGGACGCGGTCGAGGCATTCAAGCAGCGCCTGATGGCGCTCAGCTCGGCGCACAATGTGCTGCTGCACCAGAACTGGTCGGCGGCGCGTATCCGTTCGGTACTGGAGAGCGTCCTGGCGCTGCACGGCGAAACAGCGCAGTTTGTCTTGCGCGGACCCAATCTCAATCTCGGGCCAAAGGCCGTTCTTTCCCTGTCGCTGCTGCTGCATGAACTTGCCACGAACGCGCTGAAATATGGATCGCTGTCCAACACACAGGGCAAGGTGGAGATCAGTTGGGAAATCCAGCGTGCTCCGTCGCAGATGGAATTTGTCCTGACATGGCGCGAGAGCGGCGGCCCGGCCGCAACTGCTCCCGAAAAGAAAGGATTTGGCTCGCGCCTGATCCGTTTCGGCCTGTCGGGCACCGGGGATGCCGATATTCAATATGAGAAAGAAGGGCTTGTGGCGCGGTTCAGGGCGCCGCTGGCACTGATCATGGACAATTGATCAAGATCTTTGGTCAATCCGCGCGGATGGTCGGCGGCGCATGGGTCGACTTTGGTATACATTTTATCGATGCCGAAGCGCTGTTCGGTCTTGGTATCGGCTACGTCGACGCGCACTTGCTGGCGGCAACGCGGCTAACACCCGGCACGCGGCTGTGGGGCAGAGACAGGAGATTGGCTGCCGCTGCCGCTCGTCTGCAACTCAACGTGCAATTTTGACCAGATTAATGCGTGCCTCCCCGAACACTACTTGTTTGCTGGCTGATTCTTGTTTACGCGATTGGCCATGAAACTGCTTGCGCTTGATACGGCCTCCACTCTTTGCTCCGTTGCTGTTCTCGATGTCGAAACCGGGACAGTGCTTGCCGCAACGAGTGAGGATATTGGCAAGGGACATGCGGAGCGTTTGATGGCCTTCATTGAACAGACGTTGAACCATGCAGCGGTACCGATCAGTGCCATCGGCAAGATCGCGGTCAGCATCGGTCCGGGATCGTTCACCGGCGTGCGTGTCGGCGTTTCCACGGCGCGCGGCTTTGGTTTTGCCTTGCAATGTCCGGTCGTGGGTGTCAGCACGCTTGAAGCATTGGCTTTTGACGCGCGGCGTGTGTTTCCGGAACGTCCTGTCCTGTCGATCATCGATGCACGGCGCGACGAGATCTATGCGCAGTTCTTTGCGCCGGATGGTTCTGCCGGTTCGGTGCCCGGTGTGACAACCCTACCGGACGTGTTCTCTGCCTTGTCGGAACGGCCGGACGATGTCGTGCTGTCCGGTTCGGGTGCGGCTCTCGTCAATGATGGCAAGGAACACAAGCTCGCTGTGGCCGTGACCACGTCGACGGGAACGATTGAAGCCTTTGCCCGGCTGGGCGCTCTGCGCGCGGTTGATGGCGAAGCGCCGAAGCCGCTTTATCTGCGCGGGCTCGACGTCAAGCCGCAGCAGGGTTTTGTCCTGCGAAGGAAGGTCTCGGAATGATGAGCTTTCCCCTGGGTAATCTGCGCAACCGTCCTTTTGTCATTGAACCGTTGGCAAGCACGGATTCGATTCACCTGGCAAAGCTGCACGCCCTGACGTTCAGCCAGCCATGGAGCGATGAGGAATTCCATGCGCTGATGATGCAAGGGAATGTCTTCGGTTTCATTGCGCGGGAAGAGGGCAGGCGATCTGCGCCTCCCGGCGGCTTCGTGCTGGCAAGGCTCGTTGTCGACGAGGCGGAAATCCTGACGATTGCGGTGGCGCCGTCCGCGCAACGGCGTGGTCTTGGCCATGCCCTGATGGACGCGACCCTGCGCCATCTGCACAATGCCCGGGCGGAAATGCTGTTTCTGGAGGTGGACGAGACAAATATGCCGGCCCTGGCGCTCTACCGCCGCCTTGGATTCAAACAGGTGGGCAAACGTCCCGGCTATTATGAAACTGCGGGCGGCCGTTCCGCGGCCCTGACCATGCGCCGTGACCTGAAGCGGGCACGCTGACATGATGTCCTGGGTCCGTTTTACTGTCACGGCAACGGCTTTTGCGCTGGTCACCCTGATCTCGGTGCCATTGCAGTACTTTTTCCTCAAGGCCGGCTGGGGCTTGCGCAAGCGGTTTCCGATTTTCTATCACCGCATCGTCGCCAAACTGCTTGGCTTGCGCATCCACATGCATGGGGACATGGCAACGCAGCGCCCGCTGCTGCTGGCGGCAAACCACGCATCGTGGACCGATATCGTGGTGCTGGGTGCGCTCAAGGAATTGTCCTTCATCGCCAAGATCGAAGTGGCGAGCTGGCCACTGTTCGGCATGCTCTCCAAACTGCAGCGCTCCGTCTTCGTGGAGAGGGAAAAGCGCGGCAAGACCCATGATCAGGCGAGCGAGATTGCAACGCGTCTGGCCGCCGGTGACGTCATGGTGCTGTTTGCCGAGGGAACCACGTCCGACGGCAATCGTGTCCTGCCCTTCAAGACGTCGCTTTTCGGTGCCGCCCAAGTGGCAATCCGCGAAACCAGCGTGGAAACGGTGACGGTGCAACCCGTCGCGATTGCCTATACGCGGGTGCATGGCGTGCCGATGGGTCGCTTCCATCGCCCGATCATTTCCTGGCCGGGCGACGTGCCGCTGGGACCGAGCCTGATCGGGCTTTTGAAGGACGGTGCGATCGATGTCGATGTCTGGTTCGGCGAACCGATGACCATCGACAGCAAGACAAACCGCAAGATGCTGGCACGGTTGATGGAGAAGCGGGTGAGGGAGATGACGTTGTCGTCGCTCCTTGGCCGGGATCTTGTCACGGCGGCAGGAGAAACGCCGGAGTCAGCCATTCCGGGTGACTCTGCTATTCTCAAAGGCCTCAAAAAGCTTTAGAAGCCTCGCATGGACGATATCAGCACCTCGCATAAACCGGACGAGACATCCGGAACCGTACCCATTTCGCCAGCACTTGCGAACACGCGCAAGGTCTATGTGAAGACCTATGGCTGCCAGATGAATGTCTATGACAGCCAGCGTATGACGGACAGTCTGGCGGCGGAAGGCTACAGCCCCACCGATACGGCGGAGGACGCCGATCTGGTATTGATCAACACCTGTCATATTCGCGAGAAAGCCTCGGAAAAACTCTATTCAGCGCTCGGCCGCCTGCGCAAGATGAAGGATGCCCGCGCCAAAGAAGGCCGCGAGCTGACCGTCGGTGTTGCCGGTTGCGTGGCGCAGGCGGAAGGCGACGAGATCACCCGCCGCGCGCCGGTGGTGGATCTGGTGGTCGGTCCGCAGACCTATCATCGCCTGCCGCAGGCGCTTGCCCGTGTGCGGCAGGGCGAGCGGGTCGTCGAGACGGAATATGCGATCGAAGACAAGTTCGAGCATCTGCCGGCCCCCCGCAAGGAGCAGACAAGAAGCCGTGGTGTGACGGCTTTTTTGACTGTCCAGGAGGGGTGCGACAAGTTCTGCACATTCTGCGTGGTGCCCTATACCCGCGGTTCGGAAGTCTCGCGACCGGTCGCGCAGATCTTGAAGGAAGCCGAAAAGCTGGCTGATGCCGGTGTGCGCGAACTGACTCTGCTCGGCCAGAACGTCAATGCCTGGCATGGCGAAGGCGCCGACGGGCGCGAGTGGGGATTGGGCGAGCTGCTCTACCGGCTGGCTGAGATACCCGGCATTGCGCGCCTGCGCTACGTGACCAGCCATCCGCGCGATATGGACGACACGCTGATCCATGCCCACCGTGACCTACCGATGCTCATGCCCTATCTGCATCTGCCGGTACAGGCGGGGTCGGACCGCATTCTCAAGGCCATGAACCGCAGACATACGGCTGCGGAATATGTGCGGCTGATCAACCGGATTCGCGAGGCGCGCTCGGACATTGCCCTTTCCGGGGATTTCATCGTCGGCTTTCCCGGCGAGACCGACGAGGATTTCGAAGCGACACTGCAGATCGTGCGCGACGTCACCTATGCCGCGGCTTATTCGTTCAAATACTCGCCCCGCCCCGGCACGCCCGGTGCGGATATGGAAGACCATGTCCCTGAAGCCGTGAAGGACGAAAGGTTGCAGCGCCTGCAGGCACTGCTGTCCGAACAGCAATATGCATTCCAGCGCAGTCTGGTCGGTCAAACCATGGACGTGCTGATCGAAAAGGTCGGGCGGGAACCCGGACAGATGGTTGGCCGATCTCCCTGGTTACAACCTGTAATTATCGATGTACATGGCGGGGAAATCGGCGACATAATCAGCGTACGAATCATCAGCACGGGAACCAACAGCCTGATTGGGGTTCGTGAGATGGAAACGACAAGCGACGGGACTATATAAGCACTGAACACCTTTTGGTAAGGAGAGCCGATTGACCGCCACCGAAAAGCTGAAACCCGCTCCGTCAGGGGCCTCGGATCTGGCGCATATCGTACTGACATTCGACAATAACCGGCTGGCAAGCGCCTTGTTCGGTCAGTTCGACGAGAACCTTGCCCGCATCGAGCAGAAGTTGGGTGTCGATGTCCGCTCCAAGGGAAACCAGCTTGCGATTCGCGGTGAACCGGGCGCGACCGAACAGGCCCGAAGGGCCCTCGATCAGCTCTATGAACAGCTGCAGAAGGGCCATGATATTTCGGCATCCGATGTGGATGGCGCATTGCGCATGGCTATTGCCGCCGACGATCAACTGACGCTTCCCAGCATGGAAAACAAGAGCAAGATGGCTGCAGCCCAGATATCGACCCGCAAGAAGACGATTTTTGCCCGCACGCCAACACAGGATGCCTATATGCGGGCAATGGACCGCTCGGAAATGGTGTTCGGCGTCGGCCCTGCCGGTACCGGCAAGACCTATCTGGCCGTTGCCCATGCCGCCATGCTTCTGGAGCGTGGTCTGGTGGACCGGATCATTCTGTCGCGTCCGGCCGTGGAGGCTGGTGAACGTCTTGGCTTCCTGCCCGGCGATATGAAGGAAAAGGTCGATCCGTATCTGCGGCCGCTTTATGATGCGCTGTATGACATGATGCCCGCCGACAAGGTCGAGCGGGCCATTGCTGCCGGTGTCATCGAAATTGCACCGCTGGCTTTCATGCGCGGACGCACGCTGGCGCATTCTGCCATCATTCTTGATGAGGCGCAGAACACGACAGCCATGCAGATGAAGATGTTTCTCACCCGCCTTGGTGAAAACGGACGCATGATCATCACCGGTGATCCCAGTCAGGTCGATCTTCCTCCTGGCCAGAAATCCGGTCTGGTTGAAGCGCTGAGAATTCTCGATGGCGTCAGCGGGATCGTCACAGTCCGCTTCTCGGATGTGGACGTTGTCCGCCATCCGCTTGTTGCGGCAATCGTCCGTGCCTACGACAAGGAAGGCGCCAAGCCCTGAGATATTTCGATCACTCCATCCCGTTGGCCGTCTGATGCGATTTTCTGCACTTCCGGCGTTTATGGACTACAATGTCCACGGCGCTCCGGTTCTTGAAAACCGCGCTATCCGACTCAACGGGCTGCGTGCTCGAAAGATATCCAACGCTTGATGGTACAATTTTGATCGATACCGATATTCTCGTTGAAACCGACGGCTGGCCCGAGGAGGCCACCCTGCAGGCGCTTGCCGAAAGGGCCATTGCTGCCGCATGGCAGACATTGGATGGCGGCCCGCAACCGGCGAGTGAACTCAGCCTCGTCTTTACCGACGACGCGGCGATCCGCGAACTCAACAATGACTGGCGCGACAAGGACAAGCCAACCAATGTGCTGTCATTCCCCGCCTTTCCGATCAAGCCCGGCCAGAAACCCGGCCCCATGCTCGGCGACATCGTCATCGCTCGGGAAACGGTCGAGCGTGAAGCTGCCGATGAACAGAAACCTTTCGACCATCATTTGACGCATCTGATCGTGCACGGCTTTTTGCATCTGCTGGGCTATGATCATATTATCGAGAGCGAAGCGGAAGAGATGGAAGATCTGGAGCGTAAAATTCTCGCGCATCTTGCCATTCCCGACCCATATGCGCTATCGGTCACTGACGATCAATCCGATTGAGGAC
Source organism: Phyllobacterium sp. T2-21 (assembly GCF_055378485.1). NCBI lineage: Bacteria > Pseudomonadati > Pseudomonadota > Alphaproteobacteria > Hyphomicrobiales > Phyllobacteriaceae > Phyllobacterium > Phyllobacterium sp. T2-21. The sequence goes on from NZ_AP027912.1 coordinate 989,973, forward strand.
CATGTCTGACACGTCGCACCAGAACGATCCTGCCGCGCCCGCCAAGGGCATAACCGGGCAGGAGAGTGACGCCGAGGGGCAAAGTAGCACCAGAGCGCCCGCAACCGAAAAGCGCTCGCTTCTCACTGCAATCTTTCCTTTTCTGCGCGCTCGCCCGGGCACATCCCTGCGAGAGGATATCGATGCGGCGCTGGCGGGCACGGATAATGGCGATACGGCGTTTTCGCCGGAAGAACGCGCCATGCTTCACAACATCCTGCGCCTGCGTGAATTGCGCGTGGAGGATGTGATGATCCCCCGCGCGGATATCGAGGCGGTCGATATCACCACGACTCTCGGCGATCTGCTGGAGGTTTTCGAAAAATCCGGCCATTCGCGCATGCCGGTTTTCGCGGAAACCCTGGATGATCCGCGTGGCATGGTGCATATCCGTGATGTGGTCAATTACATCACCAAGATTTCCAGGGTGAAGACCCAGCGCCGAACTTCGGCGAAGGCACCCAAGGCACCGGCTGCTGCCAAGTTTGATCTGGGCAATGTCGAGCTGACCAAGACCATTGCAGAGCTCAGTCTTATGCGGCCGATCCTTTTCGTGCCGCCCTCGATGCTTGCCAATGACCTGATGGGCCGTATGCAGGCACAACGCATTCAGATCGCGCTGGTTATCGATGAGTATGGCGGGACCGACGGCCTGGTGTCGCTGGAAGATATCGTCGAAATGGTCGTCGGCAATATTGAAGACGAGCACGACGACGATGAAGTGATGATCATGGAGGAGCCGGAAGGCGTCTTCATCGCCGATGCCCGCGCCGATCTTGAAGAGGTCGCCGGAAAGATCGGGCCCGGCTTTGTCGTTGGCGAGCATGGCGAAGACGTCGACACGGTCGGCGGTCTGATCTTCTCGATTCTCGGGCGTATTCCCGTGCGCGGCGAGATGGTCCAGGCGGTTCCGGGTTATGAGTTCCATGTGCTCGAAGCCGACCCGCGCCGTATCCGCAAGGTTCGCATCGTGCCGCTGCGCCATGCCGAGCGCCGCCCGCGCGCGCCGCGTCCCGGCGCGGCGGATGAACCCGCTGAAATGGACGAATGATTGGCGCAAGTCTCACCCGCTTATACTGACGAAAAATCACCGAGGGTGGGGCATGGCATGATCCAGCGTCTGGCCGGAAAAATCATCCTGCTGTGGGGATGGAAGCGTGTTGCGCTGGCATTTCTCATGGGTGCGCTGGCCAGTTTCGCGCTGCCGCCCTATGATTTTTTTGCCGTCTGCTTCATCTCCTTTCCGGTTCTTGTCTGGCTGATTGACGGTGCAGTCGACAATGCGGGTGCCGGGCCTCTCCGCAGGCTTTGGCCGGCTGCCATGATTGGCTGGTGGTTTGGTTTCGGCTATTTCGTCTTTGGCCTCTGGTGGCTGGGGAATGCACTGCTGGTGGACGCTGCCGGCTTTGCCTGGGCAATTCCGCTTGCCGTGCTTGGACTGCCGGCCGTTCTCGCCGTTTTCTACGCTTTTGCCGCAGCGCTGGCCCGACTGTTCTGGAGTGAAGGGATGGGCCGTGTTCTGTCGCTGGCGTTTGCCTTCGGTATTACCGAGTGGCTGCGTTCCGTTGTGCTCACCGGTTTCCCCTGGAATGCGATCGGTTATGCAGCGATGCCGGTTCCCGTTCTCATGCAGTCATCGGTTTTTGTCGGCCTCCTGGGCATGAATGCGCTGGCCGTCGCGGTGTTTTCCATGCCCGCCTTGCTTGCTGGCCGCCGGGATATCAGAACGGGCCTGGTCGTCGCGCTGATCCTGGTGTGCGCCCATGCGGGTTACGGGTTTTACAGGCTGCAGACAGCCAGCCTTGTCGCAAAGGGTCCCAATGTTCGTATCGTTCAGCCGTCGATCGCGCAGGATCTGAAGTTTGACGTGGAAGCGCGCCGCGATATTCTTGATAAATATCTCGCCATGAGCGGCAAGCCGCCACGATCCGGTGCCCCGGCACCCGACGTGATTGTCTGGCCGGAAACAGCGGTCCCCTATATCCTGACGAGAACACCCGACGCGTTGCGGGCCATTGCCGGAATGCTGAAAGAGGGGCAAGTCCTGCTCGCCGGGGCCGTGCGAATGGAGGAGCCGGGAGGCAATCAGCCGCCGCTGTATTACAACACGATCTACAGCATCAATGATGCCGGTGAGATTACCGGTGCTGCCGACAAGGTGCATCTGGTTCCGTTCGGGGAATATCTGCCGCTCGAAGGCATTCTGCGCAGCCTGGGTTTGAACGAAATTGCTGGAATGCCTGGCGGGTTTACCGCAGGCGCTTCCAAGCAGTCGCTCAAGGTGAACGACAATCTCACCGCTTTGCCGCTCATCTGCTATGAAGCGATCTTTCCGGCTGAAATGGGGTATCAGGGGCCGGCGGCCGACGCGATCATCAATGTGACCAATGATGCATGGTATGGCGATACGCCAGGTCCGTATCAGCACTTCCGCCAGGCGCAATTGCGCGCGGTCGAGCAGGGTTTGCCGCTTGTCCGTGCCGCCAACAATGGACTATCAGCGGTTGTCGATCCCTACGGTCGAATCATCGATGCCCTGGCACTGAATGCAGTGGGTGTGGTCGATGTGGCGCTTCCCGGTAGGGTTCAACTACCATTAAGTGAAGGCTTACGCAGATTTCAATTTCTGATTGTACTCGGTCTGCTTTTTGCTGCCGTACTGGCGTATTTTTATCGGGATAGAAGGCGTCTCGGTTGACTTTTTTACCTTTGCCCTGTCGAATACCGTTATATTTGGTCTGTTGATACATTGATGATAAAATTAGTTTTCAGCCCCATTTCATACGAATGAGATTTTCATGCCCGATAATAAAAAGCGACCGAACCCAGTTGACGTCCACGTGGGCGCCCGAATCCGTCTGCGCCGGAACATGGTTGGCCTCAGCCAGGAAAGACTAGGCGATAGCCTGGGAATTACATTTCAGCAAATTCAAAAATACGAGAAGGGTGTCAACCGGGTAGGTGCCAGCCGTCTGCAAGCGATTGGCAACGTTCTCAACGTACCCGTCACGTTTTTCTTTGATGATATGCCCGACCAGCCGGAGAAGGTGCAGGGTTTCGAGGAGGAAAGTGACAACACATACGTTGTGGGCTTTCTCAACAGCTCCGAGGGGATACAGCTTGCGCGTGCCTTCGCCAAGATCGGCGACCCGAAGATTCGCCGGAAAATCCTCGATCTGGTGCGGACATTGAGTCACGAAGAAGATCCCGAAGGATAGATTCCCGTTAGCCTGCCGATCTTTCCGTTCAAACAGTAGAAAAATTCTTCCAATGCTGTTTGTTTGAAAACGAAAGCGATTGACTGAATCCTTGGACCTTGGCAAACACTACGCAGGCTCGTTCCCTGTGGAATGGGCGTACGTTTGTTTTAAGAGGGGTTTCCCGTGACACGCAGTTCCTATCTTTTTACCAGTGAGTCTGTATCGGAAGGTCATCCAGATAAGGTTTGCGACCGTATTTCCGATGAAATCGTCGACATGATTTATAAGGAAGCAAAGAAAACGGGTGTTGATCCGTGGACTGTGCGTATTGCCTGTGAAACCTTGGCAACGACCAACCGGGTTGTTATTGCCGGTGAAGTGCGTGTCCCCGACACGCTGCTCAAGAAGGACAAGAACGGCGCTGTTGTTCATGACGCCAAGGGTCATCCGGTCATCAATCCCTCCCGCTTCCGCGCTGCCGCCCGCCGTGCGATCCGCGATATCGGCTATGAGCAGGATGGCTTCAGCTGGAAGACTGCAAAGATTGACGTGCTGCTGCATCCGCAGTCGGCCGACATTGCGCAGGGCGTCGACAATGCGTCTGACCGTCAGGGCGAAGAGGGTGCAGGCGACCAGGGCATCATGTTCGGCTATGCCTGCCGGGAAACACCGGACCTGATGCCGGCTCCGATCTATTATTCGCACAAGATTCTCGAGCTTCTCGCCGCTGCCCGCCACAAGGGCGAGGGCGAGGCTGGCCGGCTTGGCCCCGATGCCAAGAGCCAGGTGACGGTTCGTTACGTCGATGGCGTAGCGGCGGAAGCGACGCAGATCGTTCTTTCGACACAGCATCTGGATGCAAGCTGGGATTCCAAGAAGGTTCGCAAGGTCGTTGAACCCTACATCCGCGAAGCGCTGGGCGATCTCAAGATTGCCGACAATTGCGTCTGGTACATCAACCCGACCGGCAAGTTTGTCATCGGCGGACCGGATGGTGACGCAGGCCTGACAGGCCGCAAGATCATCGTGGACACCTATGGCGGCGCGGCGCCCCATGGCGGCGGTGCTTTCTCCGGCAAGGACACCACCAAGGTTGATCGCTCTGCTGCCTATGCGGCGCGCTATCTCGCCAAGAATGTTGTCGCCGCCGGCTTTGCCGATCGCTGCACGATCCAGCTGTCCTATGCCATCGGCGTTGCTCAGCCTCTGTCGGTCTATGTTGACCTGCATGGCACCGGCAAGGTGAATGAAGATGCCGTGGAAGCTGCCCTGCGCAAGGTCATGGACCTGTCGCCGACAGGCATCCGCAAGCATCTTGACCTGAACAAGCCGATCTACGCCAAGACATCCGCCTATGGCCATTTCGGCCGCAAGCCCGGTCGTGACGGTTCGTTCTCCTGGGAAAAGACTGATCTGGCCAAGCAGTTGAAGAGTGCACTGGCTGCGTAAGCAGCCAGTTTGATTGAAGATGATGACAGATACAGAAGAGCCCAGGCGCGAGCGCTCAACGGAAGCGTTTTTCGGCAGACGCAATGGCAAGACACTGCGGCCCCTGCAACGCTCCATCCGCGACGAGTTGCTGCCGCTGCTGAAACTGGATCTGTCGGAACCTGCACCCGGCGACCTTCGCAGTCTTTTTACTGCGGAGGTCGACAAGGTTCGGCTCGAAATCGGCTTTGGCGGCGGCGAACATCTGCTGCATGAAGCTGCCCGTTTTCCCAAGTCCGGCTTTATCGGTGTCGAGCCTTTCGTCAACAGCATGGCAAAGCTGGTTGTCGATCTGCACGAAAATCCCCTGCAGAACATTCGCCTGTACGATGACGATGCAACGCAGGTCCTGGACTGGCTGCCGGACGCATCGCTTGACGGTATCGATCTGTTTTATCCGGATCCTTGGCCGAAAAAGAAACATTGGAAGCGCCGCTTCGTCAGCCAGAAGAACCTTGACCGTTTTGCCCGGGTGTTGAAGCCGGGCAGCCCGTTCCGTTTTGCATCGGATATCGATACTTACGTCAACTGGACATTGCAGCATTGCCGCGCTCATGGGGCGTTCGCGTGGCAGGCTGAGACATCCGCCGACTGGCACACGCCCTATGAGGCCTGGCCCGGCACCCGCTATGAGCAGAAAGCGCATCGCGAAGGGCGTGTCGGTGCCTACCTGACTTTTTCACGCCGCTGAATTGCCGATCCGGCCGATATTGGCCGGTCTTCCCCAATACGTGACAGCTTCCAGACAGTTTTCTCCTGTCAATCTGAGCATGAGGAGACCGCTGGGAGGCTGTCCTATAGTGTATTGGTGTACGTTGAATTGCGCGCTTGACGTCAGTTCAAGACTTTGACTGTTGCCGCCTCCCGGCTTCTTCAAAGATCCAGCAAAAACAGACGGCGGAATGCTGTCACGGGAGGATTTCTACAATGCGTAAAATGTTGCTTGCTTTCGCTGCTGCCGGCGCGATGATTGTGTCGGGTTCGGCCTTTGCTGCCGATTACAAGATCATGGCACCGGCTGCCCCCGGCGGTGGCTGGGACCAGACCGCCCGCACCATCCAGTCCGTGTTGCAGGATGAGAAGATTTCCGGAAGCGTTCAGGTGGTCAATGTTCCCGGCGCCGGCGGCACCATCGGTCTTGCCCAGTTTGCCAATTCGGCAAAAGGTGATCCGGCGCAGCTGATCGTCGGCGGTTACGTCATGGTCGGCGCCATCCTGACCAATGCGTCGCCGGTCAATCTCAGCCAGGTTACTCCCATCGCCCGGCTGACCGGCGAATTCGAAGCGCTGGTTGTCCCCGCAGCATCGCCCATCAAGAGCATGGCCGATCTCGCGGAAAAGCTGAAGTCCGATCCAGGTTCGGTGTCGTGGGGCGGCGGCTCGGCTGGCGGTACGGACCACATCACGGCTGGCCTGATCGCCAAGGCAGCGGGTGTTGACCCGACCAAGGTCAATTATATCGCCTTCTCTGGTGGCGGCGAAGCGCTGGCTGCCATTCTCGGCAATCAGGTGACGGTGGGCATTTCCGGTTATGGTGAATTCGAATCGCAGATCAAGGCTGGTACGCTGCGCATTATCGGCATTTCCAGCGATGCGAAGGTAGCGGGCGTCGATGCACCGACGTTCAAGGAGGGCGGCATTGATGTGGCCATCCAGAACTGGCGCATGGTTGCCGCGGCCCCCGGCATTTCCAAAGAACAGGAAGCTGTGATCAGCGCCGATGTCGAGAAGATGGTGAAGTCGAAGGCGTGGCAGGATCAGCTTGCCACCAAGGGTTGGGCAGACACCTATCTTGCAGGTGATGCGTTCAAGACGCAGCTGGCGAAGGATACCGAAGCAACATCGGCAATCCTGAAAGATATCGGCCTTGTAAAATGACAAACAACGTGTCTGCATCCGCAACGCGCCGCCCTGACCGGGCGGCGCTTGTCATAGCCGTCGTTCTCGCCCTGGTTGCAGCTGTCATCGTCTACAGTACAGCGACCGCCCACGGTGGAAGCACCACGCGCATCGGCCCTGGCGCATTTCCCTACACCATATCCGGCTGTCTTTTCGTGCTGTCCGTCTGGACCGGCATTGAAGCCTGGCGCGGGGATTTTCCCGAGCGCGAGGCGCAGGAATTTGGCCCTGTCATCTGGATTGTCGGCGGGCTTGCCGCGCAGATGCTGCTCCTGAACACGGTCGGCTTTTCCATTGCAACCGGCATATTGTTTGCGGCGACAGCCCGCGGTTTTGGCAAAAGGCCGCTGTGGATGACCATTCCGATCGGGATCGTCCTTTCTTTCGTCGTCTGGATCATTTTCGCCAAGGGGCTGCAATTGTCGCTTCCTGCCGGGCCGCTTGAGCACCTCATTTAAAAGGCATCACAGCCATGGATACATTTACACTCCTCGCCCACGGCTTTCTGGTCGCGCTGGAGCCGATGAACCTGTTTTACGCGCTCGTCGGTGTCACGCTCGGTACCGCTGTCGGCGTTCTGCCCGGCATCGGGCCGGCGCTGACGGTGGCGCTGCTTTTGCCGGTCACCTACAAGCTTGACCCGGCGGGTTCACTCATCATGTTTGCCGGCATTTACTATGGCGGCATGTATGGGGGGTCGACCACGTCGATCCTTTTGAACACGCCGGGGGAAAGCGCTTCCATCGTTACGGCGCTGGAGGGCAACAAGATGGCCCGCGCCGGCCGTGGAGGGCCTGCGCTGGCAACGGCCGCCATCGGTTCCTTCGTTGCCGGCCTGATCGCAACGCTTGGGCTTGCGCTGATTGCGCCGACAATCGTCAAATTTGCCCTGTCGTTCGGTCCGGCCGAATATTTTGCCCTGATGATCCTGGCGTTCATGACCGTATCCGCCGCCTTCGGCGATTCAACCTTGCGCGGCCTCACAGCGCTCTTTCTCGGCCTTGCCCTCGGATTGGTTGGTATCGACCTCCAGACGGGGCAGGCGCGTCTGGCTTTCGGTATTCCCGACCTTCTGGATGGTGTGGAAGTCACCACTCTTGCTGTTGCCCTGTTTGCAATCGGCGAGACCCTCAGTGTTGCGGCTGCCCGCTACGGCGGGGATGAAAAGATCGAGCCGGTCAAGGGATCGGTGTGGATGAACAGGGAAGACTGGTCGCGGTCGTGGAAACCATGGCTGCGCGGCACGGTCATCGGTTTCCCGATCGGCGCCATGCCGGCAGGCGGCGCCGAGATCGGTACATTCCTGTCCTATTCGGTGGAGAAGCAGCTGGCGAAGAAGCCGGAGGAATTTGGCCATGGCGCCATTGAAGGTGTTGCAGGCCCGGAAGCCGCCAACAATGCATCGGCTGCCGGAACACTGGTCCCGCTGCTGACGCTTGGGCTGCCGACGACGGCAACCGCAGCGATCATGCTGGCCGGTTTCCAGCAGTTCGGTCTGCAGCCCGGACCGCTGCTGTTCGCCACCAATCCGCAGATTGTCTGGGGATTGATTGCCAGTCTTCTCGTGGCCAATTTCATGCTGCTGGTGCTGAATCTGCCGATGATCGGGCTCTGGGTGCGCTTGCTGTCCATCCCGAGGCACTGGCTTTATGCCGGCATTCTCGTGTTTGCCACGCTTGGCACCATCGGCGCCAACCCGTCGACATTCGAGCTTGGCATGCTGCTGGCATTCGGTGTCATGGGGTATATTCTGCGCCGGTTCGGTTATCCGATCGCGCCGGTTGTGGTCGGCCTGATCCTCGGGCCGATGGCGGAGCAGCAATTGCGCCGTGCGCTGGCGATCAGCCAGGGCGACGTTACCGTGCTGGTCGGGTCGCCCATTGCGATCATTCTGCTTGTTTTGGCGGTCTGTGCCGTGGTCGTGCCACTGATCTTGCGGGCACGGGGCAAAGGCAAGGTACTGTCGCAGCTTGCTGCGAACGAGGACTGATCAGTGATCAGCCCAGTCCACCGGGATATTAATTCCGGTGGATCGTGCTGAACTGAACAGGGTCAATGCCAAGATTGCGCAGATCCGACGGGATCGGCTGATGACCGAGGCGTGTTGCAGAAGCAACAGCAACGGCACTGCCGAATACGTTGAGAAAGCGGCTGATCTTGTAAGGCATATGTCTCTTGGTCATGGCTCATTCCTTTCGCAGTTATATTGCGATGCAGCATAGATAGGGGAGTTGGCTCGAAAGGGTTAGGCCCCGCAGCGCACGGCAGCCATGCGAAAATGCATTGCGGTGGCATGAATTCGGCATTTTCGGCCCTTACAAAAGCCTGAATCCATTTGTTTGGATGATTTTTGACCAATCCGGCATATCGCGGTTTGAACGGCAGGCCCTTGCAACGCGGGAAGCGGTATGTGCGGCTGCATGCGGCGTTGAAATCGCCGAACTGTGGCGGACGCGCAGAAATTCGTCACAGAGCTTGAAACTCTCCCCTCATTTCGATATATAGAAGTCATATTCTTGGTCGATAGAACAGGGGTGGGTCCACACAGGTCCCGCTCTTTTTTGTTTCTTGGGGCCGAAACAGGGAAAATTCTGCGTGACAGACGGCACCAAAACAGAACACCAAGCGGTTGAAACAACCGCGCATGAAGAGCGCATTATCACCGAGACGGGCGTCGATGCCCGTATTGCCGGTATTATCGAGCCAGTGCTGGAATCCATTGGTTTCCGCCTTGTGCGTGTTCGGCTTTCCGGACTGAACGGCCTGACCTTGCAGATCATGACCGAACGCTTCGATGGCACCATGACCGTCGAGGATTGCGAACTGGTCAGCCGGACGATGTCGCCGGTTCTCGATGTGGAAGACCCAATCGACCGTCATTACCACTTGGAAGTATCGTCGCCGGGTATCGATCGCCCGCTGGTGCGCAAGTCGGATTTCAGCACGTGGTCCGGTCACATCGTCAAGGTTGATACATCTGCCGTTCTGAATGGACGCAAGAAATTCCGCGGCCGCATTGCCTCCGTTACCGATGACAGTGTCACGATAGAAAGCGATCAGGCGAGTTATGGTGATGAGCCGGTGATCGAGGTGCCATTCGAGTTGATCTCGGATGCACGGCTCATTTTGACGGACGATCTTATTCGCGATGCCTTGCGCCGCGACAAGGACTTACGCGAAGGCCGGATTCCCGAGGAGGGCGCCGTAGCGCCTGACGACGCCGAATCCGCTGAGCGGGAACAGACAAAACAGGATTGATCTTCATACGCCGCGGGAGAAGCGGTGCGATGAACCCCCAAGGGGAACTTCAAGGAGAAAGACATGGCAGTCAGTGCAAACAGGCTAGAACTTCTGCAGATCGCCGATGCGGTGGCCCGCGAGAAGTCGATTGACCGCGAGATCGTCATTGCGGCAATGGCCGATGCCATTCAGAAGGCCGCGCGTTCGCGTTACGGTCAGGAAACCAATATCCGCGCCGATATCAATGCCAAGACCGGCGAGATCAAGCTGCAGCGCCTGCTGGAAGTTGTCGAAGATGTTGAAGATCCGGTGACGCAGATCAGCATGGATGCCGCGCGCGACCGCAATCCCGATGCGCAGCCCGGCGATTTCCTTGCCGATCAGCTCCCGCCGATGGATTTCGGCCGTATTGCCGCCCAGTCCGCCAAGCAGGTTATCGTGCAGAAGGTGCGTGAAGCCGAGCGTGACCGCCAGTATGACGAATACAAGGATCGTGTCGGCGAAATCATCAACGGCAGCGTCAAGCGCGTTGAATACGGCAATGTCATCGTCGATCTCGGTCGTGGTGAAGCGATCGTCCGCCGCGATGAACTGATCCCGCGCGAGACATTCCGCTACGGTGACCGTGTTCGCGCCTATGTGTATGACGTGCGCCGCGAACAGCGCGGCCCGCAGATTTTCCTGAGCCGCACTCATCCGCAGTTCATGGCGAAGCTGTTCACCATGGAAGTGCCTGAGATTTATGACGGCATCATCGAAATCAAGTCGGTTGCCCGTGATCCCGGCTCGCGCGCCAAGATTGCCGTGATTTCGCGTGATTCCTCGATCGATCCTGTCGGCGCCTGCGTTGGTATGCGCGGCTCGCGCGTTCAGGCGGTTGTCGGTGAACTCCAGGGCGAAAAGATCGACATCATTCCGTGGTCGCCTGAACCGGCGTCCTTCATCGTCAACGCGCTGCAGCCGGCGGAAGTCGCCAAGGTTGTGCTTGATGAAGATGCGGAACGTATTGAAGTTGTGGTTCCGGATGACCAGCTATCCCTGGCAATCGGTCGTCGCGGCCAGAATGTGCGCCTTGCATCGCAGCTGACCGGCTGGGATATCGATATCCTCACCGAGCAGGAAGAGTCGGAACGCCGCCAGAAGGAATTCGTCGAACGCTCCAACCTGTTCATGGAAGCGCTTGATGTCGACGAGATGGTCGGTCAGGTTCTTGCATCGGAAGGTTTTGCCAGTGTCGAGGAAATCGCCTATGTGGATGGCGATGAAATTTCCTCCATCGATGGTTTCGATGAGGAGACGGCAAGCGAAATCCAGCAGCGCGCCCAGGAATATCTCGGCCGCATCGAAGCTGAACGCGATGCCCGCCGCAAGGAGCTGGGTGTTTCGGACGAACTGCGCGATCTGCCTGGCATGACGAATGCCATTCTGGTTGCTGTCGGCGAAGACGGCGTCAAGACGATTGAAGATTTCGCCGGTTATGCGGTGGATGAACTGACCGGCTGGCGTGAGCGCAAGGATGGTGAGACAATCAACCATCCCGGCATTCTCTCGGCTTTCGAAGTCAGCCGTACCGATGCGGAGCAGATGGTTCTGACAGCGCGCCTCAAGGCCGGCTGGATCACCGAAGACGATCTGGTTGCTGTTGAGACGGATGAAGTGCCGGACGAAGAGGTCGCTGGCTGAGAGCGAGAGGCCTTTGTACGTGGAACCGGAAATGAATGACAGGACATGCATTGTCACGCGCGAAGGCGGTTCTGTCGATGACATGATCCGGTTCGTCGCAAGCCCGGACGGGGCGGTTGTCGCTGATTTGAAGCGCAATCTTCCCGGGCGGGGGTGTTGGGTGAAGGCCCAGCGGCGTTATATTGATGAAGCGGTCAAGCGAAAGCTCTTCCCGCGCGCATTGAAAACCAATGTGACTGTCCCGGACGATTTCGGGTTGGTTGTTGAGCAGATGCTGGTAAAATTCGCGCTTGGCAGTTTTGGGTTGGCGCGCAAGGCCGGTGTTGTGGTAACAGGGGCCGCAAAGGTGGACTCAGCTATCCGCAACGGCACCGCAGCGATGGTTCTTCATGCCCGTGAAGCAGCGGAAGATGGCATCCGCAAGCTTGACCAGGCCCGCCGTTCGGTAGTTTATGCCGGCGGACCGGAAATTCCCGCCCTTTCATTGTTTGAAAGCAGTGAAATGGATTTGGCACTAGGCGGGGTAAATGTGATACATGCTGCCGTACTCAAGGGGAAGGCAGCTGCCGGGTTCGTCGAGCGAGCTTGGCTGCTACAGCATTTTCGCGATGGCCGTACGGATCTGGCCGACGCTAAAGCGGCATCTGCCGCGAAGGAAACGGAAACGGAATGAGCGATACAAAATCGACAGACGACAAGACGCTTGGCGTCAATAAAAAGACCCTGACCCTGAAGCGGCCTGGCGTTGAACAGAGTACTGTGCGTCAGAATTTCAGTCATGGCCGCACGAAGTCTGTTGTCGTTGAAACCAAGAAGCGCAAGTTTAGCCTTCCGGATCAGAAGCCGGAGGTAACGCCGCCTGCTGCGCCTGCACCGGCAACACCGGCGCCCGCATCTGCGGCACCTGCTCCTTCTGCACCGGTTGTGCGCCCGGCGGCCCCCCAGCCGGCCCCTGCACCCGTGCAGGCGACGACATCAAGTGCTGCTCCTGCGCCAGCGCCGCGTCCGGCGGCTCCTGCGCCAAGCACCTCAGCCGCTTCTGCATCCGCGAGCGCGCGTCCCGCTGCTCCGGCGCATTCGCAGCGGCCTGCCCAGCAGCCCTACCGTTCATCGCGTCCGAACGACCGTTCGGGCATGGTGCTGAACACATTGTCGTCCGCCGAGCTTGAAGCCCGCCGCAAGGCACTCGAGGGTTCAAAAGTTCGTGATGCGGAAGATCGTGCGCGTGCGGCAGTCGAAGCTGCCCGCCGTGCAGAGGAAGATGCTTTGCGCGCCAAGGAGCGCGAAGAATCCGCCCGCCGTCAGGCCGAGGAAGAAGAGCGCCTGCGCAAGGAAGCCGAAGCCAAGCAGCGTTCGGAAGAGGAAGCCCGCAAGCGCCAGCCTGAAACCGCGAAAGCGGCCGAAGATACCGCTGCGCCGAAGGGTGCCGTCCGCAAGCCCGTCGCTGACGAGGAAGAAGAACGTCGTGGTCCTGCGGGTGCCCGCCGTGGCAGCAGTGCCGCTCCGGCCAAGCCGGAAGTGCGCACACCCAAGGTCGTCAAGGGCGAAGACGAGCGTCGTCGCGGCAAGCTCACTCTGGGCACAGCTCTGAACGATGAAGGCCGCAGCCGTTCGCTGTCCGCGATGCGCCGCCGCCAGGAAAAGTTCAAGCGTGGCATGCAGCAGGACACCCGCGAGAAAATCGCGCGCGAAGTCATTCTGCCGGAGACCATCACCATTCAGGAACTTGCACAGCGTATGGCCGAGCGTTCGGTTGACGTCATCAAGTTCCTGATGAAGGAAGGCCAGATGATGAAGCCGGGCGATCTGATCGACGCCGATACGGCTCAGCTGATTGCCGAAGAATTCGGTCACACGGTTCGCCGCGTTGCGGAATCCGACGTTGAAGAAGGCATCTTCAACGTGCAGGATGACGAAGGTGCGTTCGAATCCCGTCCGCCTGTTGTCACGATCATGGGTCACGTCGACCACGGCAAGACGTCGCTGCTCGATGCCATCCGCAAGGCCAACGTGGTGTCCGGCGAAGCCGGTGGCATCACCCAGCACATCGGTGCCTACCAGGTTGAGCAGAACGGTCACAAGATCACGTTCATCGATACGCCCGGCCACGCCGCCTTTACAGCGATGCGCGCACGCGGTGCACAGGCCACGGATATCGCTATCCTTGTGGTTGCCGCCGACGACAGCGTGATGCCGCAGACGATTGAATCGATCAACCATGCCAAGGCAGCGGGTGTTCCGATCATCGTGGCGATCAACAAGATCGACAAGCCGTCCGCCGATCCGCAGAAGGTCCGCAATGGCCTGTTGCAACACGAAGTCTTCGTGGAATCGATGGGCGGTGAAACGCTCGACGTGGAAGTGTCGGCAAAGACCGGTGCCGGTCTCGACAAGCTGCTCGAAACGATCCTGCTCCAGGCTGAAATTCTCGACCTGAAAGCCGATCCTTCACGGACGGCCGAAGGTGTGGTCATCGAAGCCAAGCTCGACCGCGGTCGTGGTTCGGTTGCGACCGTTCTCGTCCAGAAGGGTACATTGCGTCCGGGCGACATCATCGTTGCCGGCAGCGAATGGGGCCGTGTCCGCGCCCTCGTCAATGATCGCGGTGAAACGGTCAAGGAAGTCGGTCCGGCAACGCCGGTCGAAGTTCTGGGCCTTCAGGGTCCGCCCCAGGCTGGCGATCGCTTTGCCGTGGTGGAAAACGAAGCCAAGGCCCGCGAGATTTCCGAATACCGCACGCGTCTTGCCCGTGAAAAGGCAGTGGCACGTCAGGCTGGCTCGCGCGGCTCGCTCGAACAGATGATGAGCCAGTTGCAGGTCACCGGCCTGAAGGAATTCCCGCTGCTCATCAAGGGCGACGTACAGGGTTCCATCGAAGCCATTGCCGGTGCGCTGGACAAGCTCGGAACCGACGAAGTCCGGGCGCGCATCATCCATTCGGGTGCTGGCGGCATCACCGAGAGCGATATTGCTCTTGCCGAAGCCTCCAATGCTGCGATCATCGGCTTCAACGTACGTGCCAACAAGCAGGCACGTGACCTGGCCGAGCGTGAAGGCATCGAGATCCGCTACTACAACATCATCTACGATCTGGTGGATGATGTGAAGGCAGCCATGTCCGGCCTGCTGTCGCCGGAACGCCGCGAAACCTTCCTCGGCAATGCGGAGATCCTCGAGGTCTTCAACATTACCAAGGTCGGCAAGGTTGCGGGTTGCCGTGTCACGGAAGGCAAGGTCGAACGTGGTGCAGGCGTACGCCTTATCCGCGACAACGTTGTCATTCACGAAGGCAAGCTCAAGACGCTCAAGCGCTTCAAGGACGAAGTGTCCGAAGTGCCTGCGGGTCAGGAATGCGGTATGGCGTTCGAGAACTATGACGATATTCGCGCAGGCGATACGATCGAAGCGTTCCGCGTCGAACACATTACCCGCACACTTTGACGCCAAGCCCCTGCAAGGGCAGCGTTTAAATCATCGATAACAGGATCGCCGGAACAAAAACCGGCGATCTCCTGTATCTTGGGATACGATAAATATGTCTCGTTTTGCCTCATCGTCCGGCCCCTCGCAACGCCAGCTGCGCGTCAGTGAGCAGGTGCGTCACGCGGTTTCTCAGGTGCTTCAGCGCGGCGACGTGCGTGATGACACGCTGGAAAACGCCGTTGTCGCCATTTCTGAAGTGCGCATGTCGCCGGATCTCAAGATCGCCACCTGCTTTGTCTCGCCCATTGGCGCGAAAGACAGCGATGCGGTGATTGCCGCGCTGAACCAGCATGCAAAATTCATCCGCGGCCGGGCAGCGGCCTATCTGAAGCAGATGAAATACATGCCGGAATTCCGGTTCCGCATCGACTCGAGCTTTGACAACTACGCCAAGATCGATGCGCTGCTGCGCAAGCCCGAGGTGACCCGCGATCTCGATGATCATCACGACCACGATGATGATCATGATGATCCCAACCCTGGCGATGTGCCGGGACATGGCCCTGACGGCAACGGAAACAATTGAATGTCGAGACAGCGCAAGAAAAAAGGCCGGCCCGTCTCCGGCTGGCTGATCTTTGACAAGCCGAAGGGCATGGGCTCGACCGAAGCCGTCTCCAAGGTCAAGTGGCTGTTCAAGGCTGAAAAAGCCGGACATGCCGGCACGCTCGACCCCCTCGCATCCGGCATGCTGCCGATCGCGCTGGGCGAAGCGACGAAGACCGTCCCCTATGTCATGGACGGAACCAAGATTTACCGCTTCACGGTCACGTGGGGTGCTGAACGCACCACGGACGACATGGAAGGCGAGATCACCGTCACATCGGAGCATCGCCCGGACGAGGCATCGATCAAGGCCATTCTTGCCAGATATACCGGTGTGATTCAGCAGATTCCGCCAAAATTCTCCGCCATCAAGATTGCCGGCGAGCGCGCCTATGATTTGGCACGCGGCGGTGAAGACGTGGAAATCCCTTCACGCGAAGTCGAAATCGACCGGCTCGAACTGATTGAACAGCCCGACGCGTCCACCGCGATTTTCGAAGTCGAATGCGGCAAGGGCACCTATGTCCGCTCACTCGCCCGGGACATGGGGCGGGATCTCGGTTGTTATGGTCATATCTCCGATCTGCGCCGCATTGAAGTTGCTCCCTTTGACGAACAGGATTTCGTCACGCTCGAGGAACTGGAAGCGGCTCACCCGCCGGCCCCTGTCGAGGGTGAGGAAGGGGAGGACCGTTCCTACGAAGCCATCGAGGCGCGTTTCTCGGTGATGGATGCATTCCTGATCGATACCGGCGCCGCGCTGGAGAGCCTGCCGCAGGTCGCCCTCTCCGACGATCAGGCGCACCGTATCCGCATGGGCAACCCGGTCATCCTGCGTGGCCGCGACGCGCCGGTGGAGGCTGACGAAGCCTGCGTAACGAGCAAGGGCAAGCTTCTTGCCATCGGCTTCATCGAACAGGGTCAGTTCAAGCCCAAGCGCGTTTTCACCGCTTAAGCTTTCACGTAAACCCAGGCATCGATTCCTGATTTCAACCGCACTTCGATGCGTTTGTAATCGGACACTTCGTAGGCGTCCGCCGCGGCGAGTTCGCTCGCCGTGATCTTGAAAACCGTCCCCGCGACCTCGTCGCCGGCATCGCCGCTTGGTACCACGATGGGATGGAAATTGCTGCCGCTGGCACGGATGACATCGGGATCGGTGATTTCGATCATCGATTTCCTGAAACCTGGCATCGCATCCGGCGTGCCTTGCAGAAGGCGGCCGAAGGAAGACAGCTGGACACCCTCCTGCTGCAGGGTTCCATAGGAAAACAGATGGATCGCCGGTGTGTCATTCATGCTGTGCTCCTCGGGCGCTTCGTCCTTAGTGGCGAATATCATTCCTTGATGCAACTGTAGGCTGCTGTGTCGTAGGGCAGGGTGACTTCCGCTTTTCCGGCGAGCGTCGGTTCGTTTGCGATAAGGGTGCGAACGTCGGCGGCAACCCGTTCCTGTTTCTCCGGCGGCAGGGCGGCGATGAAGCTGGTCGACAGCACCCGGTTGACGATGACGTCTTCTGGCGCACCGGTATGGTTGTTGGAAAAGTGATGTTCCCTCAACGCGCTGAAGCCATTGAACGGAAAAGGCTTTTTCCACTCACCGGTATGGTGCCGCGGCGTGTCGCCTTCGTAGGGCGCAAAGATATCGGCAAGTTTTGCCACCCAGGGAATGCGCGCGTCCCGCGTGTTCCATACCAGCCCCAGGCTGCCGCCGGGTTTGAGCACCCTGTGAATTTCCGTGAGTGCGGCTTTGGTGGCAAACCAGTGGAATGCCTGCGCGCAGACGACCGCATCCACGGATGCATCGGCAAGAGGGATCGATTCGGCAGTGCCTGATTTGGCCGAAATCTCAGGATGCTCATCGGTGAGTTTTTGCAGCATTTCGGCAACGGGTTCAATGGCGATGACCGCAGCGCCCGTCGTCATGAGCCGGCGCGTAAACTTGCCGGTTCCGGCGCCGAGATCGACGACGGTCTTACCGGGTTCCAGATCCAGTTCATCGCGCAGCCACGCATCGAGCGCCGGCGGATAGTCCGGACGGCCCAGGACATAGCTATCGGCCTTAGCGGCAAAACCCGTGGCAGCGGCGTGATGAATGGTGTTCATGATTTTACTCCGGATCATTGGCCCGCCAACCAGTATGGAAAGGCGGGTTGGCGGAATCGGGGCGGGCAGGGACATGCCATGCTCATGCCGCAGTTCCCGTCTAATATAAGATGGCAAAATGTATATGACCGTTTTGCCCCCGGTTCGACAGCTGAAAAGCCGTCGAATCATTTGCGGCTGGTAATTTGTCACATTTTCGACTATACGGCCCGCAGCGACAGGCTTTGCCTGCCGCTTTAACCGGCCCCCGCTGGACGACATCCCGGCCGTGGGCATCCCGTTTTCCCTTCAAAAGAAAGGACATACGATGTCGATTACCGCTGAACGCAAGCAGGCACTGATCTCTGAATATGCAACGAAGCCAGGCGACACCGGTTCCCCGGAAGTCCAGGTTGCAGTTCTGACAGAGCGCATTGTCAACCTGACCGAGCACTTCAAGGACCACAAGAAGGATAACCATTCCCGCCGTGGTCTTCTCAAGCTCGTCTCGACGCGCCGCAGTCTCCTTGACTACCTCAAGGGTGTAGACGAAGGCCGCTACCAGACGCTGATCGAAAAGCTCGGCCTGCGCCGCTAACGGATTGGACCGGCGGGTGCGTTCAGTCGCTCCGCCGGTCTCTGTTCATCCCCGACAGGGATGAACGCTACCATGAGGCAGGTCATGGGGCAGGATTGCAGGCAACTCGGCCAAACGAGTTGCACGTTGTCTTGCCCGTGATTGGTCTGAAACGAAACGGGCGAAACATGCTGCATCAAAGGGATGCGCGTATTTCCCCACTGAAGGACAAGATATGTTTAATCAACACAAAGTTGAAATCGAATGGGGCGGTCGTCCGCTCATTCTGGAAACGGGCAAGATTGCCCGCCAGGCTGACGGCGCAGTTCTCGCCACCTACGGCGAAACCGTCGTTCTCGCCACCGTTGTTTCCGCCAAGGAACCAAAGCCAGGTCAGGATTTCTTTCCGCTGACCGTAAACTACCAGGAAAAGACCTACGCGGCCGGCAAGATTCCAGGCGGCTACTTCAAGCGTGAAGGCCGTCCGAGCGAAAACGAAACACTGGTTTCGCGCCTGATCGACCGTCCGATCCGCCCGCTCTTTGCCGATGGCTACAAGAACGACACACAGGTTGTCCTGACGGTTATCCAGCACGACCTCGAAAACAATCCTGACATCATTTCGCTCATCGGTGCTTCCGCAGCGCTGACGCTGTCTGGTGTTCCGTTCATGGGTCCGATCGGCGGCGCACGCGTCGGCTACATCGGCGGCGAATACAAGCTGAACCCAACCATCGACGAAATGGTTGAATCGAGCCTCGATCTCGTTGTTGCCGGTACAGGCGAAGCCGTTCTGATGGTTGAATCGGAAGCCAAGGAATTGGCTGAAGACGTCATGCTCGGCGCCGTGATGTTCGGTCACAAGAGCTTCCAGCCGGTTATCGACGCGATCATCAAGCTCGCTGAAGTTGCTGCAAAAGAGCCACGCGATTTCCAGGCAGAAGATCTTTCTGCTGTTGAAGCTGCGGTTCTTAAGGTTTGCGAAGCCGATCTGCGCGCTGCCTACAAGATCACCGACAAGCAGCAGCGTTATGCCGCTGTTGATGCGGCCAAGGCAAAGGTCAAGGCACACTTCTTCCCGGAAGGTGTTGAAGAGCCGGAATTCTCCGCCGAACAGATCGCAACCGTGTTCAAGTCGGTACAGGCGAAGATCGTCCGCTGGAACATCCTCGACACGGGCGGCCGTATCGATGGCCGCGACCTCTCGACGGTTCGTCCGATCGTATCGGAAGTCGGCCTTCTGCCGCGCACCCACGGTTCGGCCCTGTTCACCCGCGGTGAAACACAGGCCATCGTTGTTGCAACGCTCGGCACCGGCGAAGACGAACAGTATGTCGACTCGCTGACCGGCATGTACAAAGAAACCTTCATGCTTCACTACAATTTCCCGCCCTATTCGGTCGGTGAAACAGGTCGCATGGGTTCGCCCGGCCGTCGTGAAATCGGTCATGGCAAGCTCGCCTGGCGCGCTATCCATCCGGTTCTGCCTGCCAAGGAACAGTTCCCCTACACGCTGCGCACGGTTTCGGAAATCACCGAATCCAACGGCTCGTCCTCAATGGCGACAGTCTGCGGCACATCGCTTGCCCTGATGGATGCCGGCGTTCCGCTGCTCCGTCCGGTTGCCGGTATTGCCATGGGCCTGATTCTCG
This sequence comes from Phyllobacterium sp. T2-21, assembly GCF_055378485.1. Lineage (NCBI taxonomy): Bacteria > Pseudomonadati > Pseudomonadota > Alphaproteobacteria > Hyphomicrobiales > Phyllobacteriaceae > Phyllobacterium > Phyllobacterium sp. T2-21. Next base: position 1,009,864 of record NZ_AP027912.1, read on the forward strand.
AAGGCGAGAAGTTCGCTGTTCTGTCCGACATCCTCGGCGACGAAGATCACCTCGGCGACATGGATTTCAAGGTTGCCGGTACTGAAAGCGGTATCACTGCCCTGCAGATGGACATCAAGATCGACGGTATCACCGAAGAGATCATGAAGGTTGCTCTGGGTCAGGCCAAGGACGGCCGTCTGCACATCCTCGGCGAAATGGCCAAGGCCATCACCGAAGGCCGTTCGGAACTCGGCGAATTTGCACCGCGCATCGAAGTCATGAACATCCCGACCGACAAGATCCGTGACGTTATCGGTTCTGGCGGCAAGGTCATTCGTGAAATCGTCGAAAAGACCGGTGCGAAGATCAACATCGAAGACGATGGCACGGTCAAGATCGCGTCCTCCTCTGCCAAGGAAATCGAAGCCGCCCGCAAGTGGATTCATTCGATCGTTGCTGAGCCTGAAGTCGGCGAAATCTACGAAGGCACGGTCGTCAAGACTGCAGACTTCGGCGCATTCGTCAATTTCTTCGGTCCGCGCGATGGTCTGGTCCATATTTCCCAGCTCGCTTCCGAGCGTGTTGCCAAGACCTCCGATGTGGTCAAGGAAGGCCAGAAGGTCTGGGTCAAGCTCATGGGCTTTGACGAACGTGGCAAGGTTCGCCTGTCGATGAAGGTTGTCGACCAGGAAACCGGCAAGGAAATCGTTCAGGAAAAGAAGCAGGCTGAAGAAGACGCTGAATAAGCCTCTTGCTTTGACGTGATGAAAGCGCGCCCCCCGTGGCGCGCTTTTTTCTTGGCGGGGTTCGATTGGCATGGAAAGTTGCCATTCCAGTCAATTCCGCTTCAGACAGACCTATTGATGGATGGACATTGCCATGGCCAACGGCGCACTCAAGACGCTCTTTCTGCCCTTTGAAGACGGGATATTGCCGGTTCCCGGCGCGGGCGGCGCCTGGCTGTTCCTTGGCGCCGAGGTGAAGCGCGATATCGATCCTGCGTGGAAAGATGTCCTGACAGCGCTCCAGCCGTTCCGGCCGGATTACAATGCCTTGCAGAAAGCCGGCTTCCAGGCGGTTTCCCGTCTTGAGGGTAGGGAAAGCTTCAAGGGCGCGCTGATCCTTCTTGGCAAGCATCGTGGGCGCAATGAGGCATGGCTGGCGCAGGCTTTGCGCCACGTCGAAGCGGGCGGCCTGATCGTGGTGGGCGGCGACAAGAAACTTGGTATCGACAGTTTCCGCAAGACAGTCGAGAAATTTGCGCCGGTCACCGACCGCTTGTCCAAGCACCATGCGGTGGCTTTCTGGTTTACCCGGCCCGAGGCTCTCGATGAGGTGCAGGTGGAGGCGCTTGTGGCTGAACCGACGCTGGTCGACGCGCGTTTTATCACCGCACCCGGCATGTTTTCCCACACTGCCATCGACAAGGGATCCGCGCTGCTGGTGAAGCATTTTGCCGGACGCATCAGCGGCCATGTCGCCGATTTCGGCGCCGGTTGGGGCTATCTTGCCAGCGAAGTCCTGAAACATCCGGGAAAGCTGAAATCGCTGGCAGTCTATGAGGCGGATTTTGAAGCACTCGAAGCGGCAAAACTGAACCTTGCCGGTGCAACCGAGCTGCCTTTGTCATTCCACTGGCATGATGTGAATGGCGAAGCCATCGCCGAGATTTACGACACCATCGTCATGAACCCGCCATTCCATGCGGGACGCAGTGCCGACCCGACCATGGGACAGGGTTTCATTGCGGCTGCCGCCAAGCGGCTGAAGCCGGGCGGCAGACTGCTGCTCGTCGCCAACCGCCAGATGCCTTACGAGGCGGGCCTGAAGGCACTGTTCCGCTCCGTCCTGCCGATCGAGGACACCGCCGGTTACAAGATCATCGAAGCGAAAAAATAGTCAGTTCAATCGCCGCCGCCGGATACCGCATAGCCTCGTTTCTTCGATGGCCGCCTCGCTCATCCACGCCATGGATTTGAGGCTGACGACGATCCGTTGCAGAATGGCGGGACGTGGACCCCTGCGCCAGGTATCGCTGGAATAGAGCGCTTCCTGCGAAGCGTTGAGGTGGTCGAGATTGTCATAGGCGCGCACGAGGAAATAGGCATCGGGGTGATGTTCCGATTGGCCGAAATCGACCACATCCATATCGATGGACTGGTGTATGGGCAGGCTTTCCTCGCACACCAGTTTGTGGAATTCGGCTCCTGTTCCCGGGCGCAGGCTGTAGATAAGCGTTTCAACGAGGCGCATGGTGGGTCTCCTGACATTCCTGACGAAAAAGGGAGGCCCACTTTCAACAAAAATCCCGCAAAACCAAGCCTGGTCTCACGGGACTGCTGTCAATTCTGGCAGGAGGGTTTATTCCTTGCCGTCGTCGGATTTCTTCAGTTCTTCGAGCGTTGGCATCGATACGATGTTGTAGCCTGAATCCACATAGTGGATTTCGCCGGTCACGCCGCTCGACATATCCGAGAGAAGATAGAGTGCCGAGCGGCCGACATCGTCGATATCGACGGTGCGGCGCAGCGGCGCGTTGCGCTTCTGGTAGGAGAACATGGCGCGTGCATCGCCGATGCCGGCGCCAGCCAGCGTGCGGACCGGACCGGCGGAGATCGCGTTGACGCGGATGCTTTCCGGGCCGTAATCGGCGGCGAGATAGCGCACCATGGCTTCAAGGGCAGCCTTGGCCACGCCCATGACGTTGTAGTTCGGCATGACGCGGGTCGAGCCGCCATAGGTCAGCGTCAGGATGGAGCCGCCATTCGTCATCAGTTTCGAAGCACGCTGCGCCACTTCCGTGAAGGAATAGGCTGATATCACCATGGTGCGGCTGAAATTGTCGCGCGTGGTGACATCGGCATAGCGGCCCTTGAGCTGCGACTTGTCGGAAAAGCCGATGGCATGCACGACGAAATCAAGCGTGCCCCATTCCTTTTCCAGGGTCTCGAACACGGCGTCGACGGTTGCGATATCCTCGACATCACAGGGAAGCAGCAGCTTGGAGCCGAGTTGTTCCGCGAGCGGTGCAACACGCTTGCCGAAGGCATCGCCCTGATAGGTGAAGGCGAGTTCAGCGCCGTTGTCGGCCAGTTCCTTGGCAATGCCCCAGGCAATGGAATGGCTGTTCGCGACCCCCATAATGAGACCGCGTTTGCCTTTCATCAGTTCACCCATATTCTTCCCTCTCAACCCTGGAAACGCTGGAACACCAGCGTTGCATTGGTGCCACCAAATCCGAAGGAATTGGTCAGCACCGTATCCAGTTTGGCATTGTCGATCCGCTTGCGCACAATAGGCATGTCCTCGAATGCCGGATCGAGTTCTTCAATATTGGCGCTCTCGGCAATGAAATTGTGGTTCATCATCAAAAGCGAATAGATTGATTCGTGCACGCCGGTGGCGCCCTGCGAGTGCCCGGTCAGTGATTTTGTCGCCGAGATCGGCGGGCAGCCGGCTTCCGCCGTGCCGAACACTTCGCGAATGGCTTCGATCTCCTTGAGATCGCCAACCGGTGTCGATGTGGCGTGCGGATTGATGTAATCCACCTTGCCCTTCACGTTCTCGATGGCCATCCGCATACAGCGGGCGGCGCCTTCACCGCTTGGCGCAACCATGTCGGCGCCGTCGGATGTCACGCCGTAACCGACGATTTCACCGTAAATCTTGGCGCCGCGCGCTTTGGCGTGTTCCAGCTCTTCCAGAACCAGCACACCTGCGCCGCCGGAGATGACGAAACCGTCGCGGTTCTTGTCATAGGCGCGCGATGCAACCGAAGGCCGGTCGTTGAACTTGGATGACATGGCGCCCATGCCGTCGAAAAGCACGGAAAGCGTCCAGTCGAGATCTTCGCAGCCGCCGGCAAACATCATGTCCTGCTTGCCATACTGGATCATCTCGAAGGCATTGCCGACGCAGTGATTGGACGTCGCGCAGGCCGATGAAATGGAATAGTTGACACCCTTGATCTTGAACCAGGTGGCAAGTGTTGCCGATGCGGTCGAAGACATGGCTTTCGGCACGGCAAACGGCCCGACCTTCTTAGATGAACCCGATTCGCGGGTTTTATCGGCAGCTTCGACGATGGTGCGGGTGGATGAACCGCCGGAGCCCATGATGATACCGGTGCGCTCGTTGGAAATCTGGCTCTCGTCGAGACCGGCATCGGCGATGGCCTGGTCCATGGCCACGTGATTCCATGCGGTTCCCCCGCCATGGAAGCGCATGGCGCGCCGGTCGACCAGCGTTGCCGGATCAAGCGTGGGAGCGCCGTGCACCTGACTGCGGAAACCGTATTTTGCATAGTCTTCCGCGAAGACAATACCCGATTTCGCTGCACGCAGGGATTCCAGCACCTCCTGCACGTTATTTCCGATAGAGGACACGATACCCATCCCCGTCACAACCACTCGCCGCATTGCGATCTCCTTGAAGGTGCTGCGCTGACCGATAGGGTCAGGCAGCGCTTTCCTTGAATAGGCCAACCCGCAGGTCGGTTGCCTTATAGATAGTTTCGCCGTCGGCTTTTAGCCAGCCGTCCGCAATGCCCAGCACCAGACGACCGCGCATGACGCGCTTGAAGTCGATGCCATACTCGACAATCTTGGTCTTCGGGGTGACCATGCCGGTGAACTTGACCTCGCCGGTCGACAGCGCGCGGCCCTTGCCGGGCTCGCCGAGCCAGCCCAGATAAAAGCCGGTCAGCTGCCACATGGCGTCGAGACCGAGGCAGCCCGGCATGACGGGATCGCCAATGAAGTGACACGGGAAGAACCACAGGTCCGGCTTGATGTCGAATTCAGCACGGATATAGCCCTTGCCGTTTTCGCCGCCGGTCTCGGAAATCTCGGTAATGCGATCAAACATCAGCATGGGTGGCGCTGGCAACTGGGCATTGCCCTGACCGAACATCTCTCCGCGGGCGCAAGCAAGGAGCTCTTCATACCCGTAGCTTGATTTCTGTTCTGGCATTCTGTCTCCCATCAATTGCTTCAATGCTGGCGCTTTTGCGCGGGCGGACCCTATCACAGAGTGTTTCTCGCTGAAAACGGTCTGTTGGCTTATCCCTAACGGAATGGCTGAATTGCGGCCTATTGATCGATTTCGCAAGACGGCATATATCAATGATGTAACACGATAGACAACAGTCTATGGTGAGACTTTTGATATCATTTAACGGAGTGGCAGACGGGCCATGCATATTTCTTATGAGATTGATGCCGACGTACCCTTGCAAGAGCGCCTGCGCTTTGCGGGTTTGCGTCCCACCCGTCAGCGTGTAGCGCTTGCCAGTCTGATCTTCGCCAAGGGCGATCGTCATCTTTCGGCGGAAGAACTGCATGAAGAGGCGCTCGGCGCCAATGTGCCTGTTTCCCTTGCGACGGTCTACAATACCCTGCACCAGTTTACCCAGGCAGGCATGCTGCGCATCCTCGCCGTCGAAGGCGCAAAAACCTATTTCGATACCAACGTTTCCGATCACCATCACTTTTTCGTCGAAGGCGAGAACCAGGTGATCGATATTCCGGACGGCTCGGCCATGGTCGGCCATCTTCCGCCGGTGCCGGAAGGCATGGAAATCGTCAACGTGGACATCATCATCCGCCTGCGCAAAAAACGCGGCTGATCCAATCGCATATCAATGATGACGGATTGTGCAGTCTGACGGGCATGTGAGGCAAGCCCGCCCGGATTCTATGGATCAATCAAACTTCTCTCCGGGATAGGCACCCCAGATATCCGATTGGCGCATCCAGCCGCTGGCGCCGCTGAATATCAGCCGGCACCAATCCCCATTGCACATCTTGAGGGTTGCCAGAACGCCGGGCTGCACCTGCGCCACGATGCCCGCCTTGTCATCGGCACTGCGATAGACATTCAGCATGACATTGTCCTTGTCACGCTGCCACGGGGCTGTCATCGCGGTGCGCTTGCCGGAGAGGAGGGATTGATAGACCCAGCCTTCGGTTCCCTCGGAATCGCGAATGCGCCGCCAATTGTCATATTCCTGGACGATTTCTACCGGCAGGCCCGATTTCAGAAACAGCCACGTCACGGCGTAGTCGCGCCCTGGTCCGACGCGCAAATTGACGCGGCCGGGTTTCAGGCTGACAAAACGCGGCAATGGCAGGCCGCTGGGGCCAACCTGTTGGGCGGCATAAGCCGTGGCAATGCCGGGAATCGCCGCGGGAACGGCGAGGGAAAGGGCCGACGCAATACCGGCGGTCAGTGTGAAAGAACGAATAAATGAGATGCCCAACAAAATCAGTCCTTCATCGTTCTGAGCTCTTTTCCGGCAATTATGCGGTTGAACAAGGAACGATCCCTATTTTTCTTTGTCTTTGACGCGCCGCCTTGATAGACAAGTATCGGAGCTCAAGAGCAATTGCAGTTTGCAATGACTTGGTTAAAGAGGTCTCAATATCATCGGAAAAAGGGAGGGGAATATTGGTTAACAAAAAGCCTCTGGTCGTCATCACCCGAAAACTGCCCGATTCCGTTGAGACGCGCATGCGTGAACTCTTCGAAGCGCGGTTGAATGTCGATGACCGGCGGTTGTCAAAGGCGGAACTGATCGAGGCCGTCCAGCAAGCCAATGTTCTCGTGCCCACGGTTACCGACCGTATCGATGAAGAGATCATCAATGCGGCCGGTCCGAATCTCAAGCTTATCGCCAATTTCGGCAATGGCGTTGACAATATCGACGTTCCTGCCGCCGCCAAGCGCGGCATCACAGTCACCAATACCCCCAATGTCCTGAGCGAAGACACCGCCGACATGACCATGGCCCTGATGCTGGCTGTGCCGCGGCGATTGGTGGAAGGCGCATCCATTCTGCTCGATGACGGCAAATGGGAGGGCTGGGGCCCGACCTGGATGCTTGGGCGCCGTATCTGGGGCAAGCGCCTCGGCATTGTCGGCATGGGCCGTATCGGCACTGCCGTTGCACGCCGCGCCAAGGCTTTTGGCCTGTCGATCCATTATCACAACCGCAAGCCGGTCAGTCCGAGGACTGAAGTCGAGCTGGAAGCAACCTATTGGGACAGTCTCGATCAGATGCTGGCCCGAATGGACATCATCTCGGTCAACTGTCCGTCCACGCCCGCCACGTTCCATTTGCTCTCGGCGCGGCGGCTGGCGCTGATGCAGCCTTCCGCTTTCATCGTCAATACGGCGCGCGGCCAGATCATCGATGAGCAGGCGCTGATCGCCCAGCTGGAAACCGGGAAACTCTCCGGCGCGGCGCTTGATGTCTTCGAACACGAGCCGGCAGTCAATTCAAAGCTCCGTAAGTTGGCCAAGGCGGGCAAGGTCGTCATCCTACCGCATATGGGTTCGGCAACGCTGGAAGGCCGCATCGACATGGGCGAGAAGGTGATCATCAATATCCGCACCTTCATTGACGGGCATCGTCCGCCGGACCGGGTTTTGCCCAACCTCGTTTAAGCCGGTGTCGCTGGCAACAACGCGCATTATTGAACGCTGACCATCCCGGCAACATCAATCGTGAGCGTTTGATCGATCAGGTGGGTAAACTCCTTGCGGTCGAGTTTGACAGCCATGGGCGTTGCGTGGCCCATCTCCTGCGCGACAATCAGGCCAAGGAGGAGAATGGCGTCGGGTTCATGCAGGATGATGGCTGCGGGAGCGAGGCCAGCAGAAACGAGTTCCAGAAGCACGGCTGCCGCCGATGATGACCCGATGGTTCCCGGCAGGCACAGAACCTTGCCGGTGATGGCGATGCCGTGCTGCGGATGGCGCACGTCGGCAATCCGCCCGGTCTTGGGATTGACGCCGCCCCAGAAACTGATGGGGGCTGTCAAAACCAGCGCCTCTGCCAGAGCTGGCTGGCCTTCCACAAGAATTTCTGTTTGAAACCGGCTCATTCGGCAGCTCCAAACACCGGACGTCCGGTAACGGCACTTTCCACACATTCGGCCATGGAGCCGTAAATAACGCCATAACCCGTATTCCCCGGCGCATAATGGGCAAACTTTCCCGAATTGGTCATCAGAACGGCATTGTCGATATCGGGCAGGATGGGCGTGACGACGACACAGGTATCGGCGACGATAATGACGCCGCTCTGTTCCAGTATCAGGCGCTTGCCGCTGCTTTCCAGCGCGGCGAGGGCATGGCGGCCGGTGCAGGCATAGAGCGGAACATGGAGACGACGTCCGGCGATCAACCGCTCCAGGCGATCAAATTCGGTGCCGGAAAGATGCGGGCTGCCGATGGCCACGGCATGGATGGATTCGGCACCGGCCGCTGTGGACAGCCTGCGCCGGGAATCCCGGATCATGTCGGTGGTGACCTTGATCACCGTTTCCGGCGCCTGATGCTGCAGGGCGGTCGCAAGGTCCGGCGCTTCGGGCGTAACGCCGGCCACGTGGAAGAGCCCGACGGCACCGGCAGAGGCCGCTGCTGCGCCAAAGGCTTTCAGCGCATCTTCTCCGGGATGATGCTCGATACTGGCGACAACACCCACGGCATCGCCCATTTCCCGCCCGTAAAGACTGCCAAGGATCGGCCACGCGGCCTCGGATGCCAGGAACTCCGCGTCCAGCCCCGATACATCGAAGACGATTCTGGCCCGGCGGTTTTCCGGGAGATGAAATCCGTAGTACGGGGCGTAGCCTGCAATGGCGCAGGCGATATCGAGAAAGTCGCCATAGCGGTTGGTCCGCGCGCCGAAGACGGAATTGCAGAAGACCACCGCATTGGATTCGCCCCAGGCGACGTCGCTGCCATAGGCGGGGCGGTGCCCGGCCTGATAGGGCGCGCATGTCCATGTCGGTTCGCAGCCGAGCGTCCGGTAGGCATCCATCATCCGCCGGGCCATGCCGCGCTCATGCGGCTCCAGCCGGTTCTTCGAACAGCCGGTCAGGTCAAGTGAGCCGACATTGAGCGTAGCTCTCACGGCAACCTTTGCCCCGCCTTCCACGAGCTTCTCGGCAAACAGCGTGCCGGAATCCCCGTGATAGAGCGCGCCGTCGATATGGGCTGACGCGATGGGAATGAGCGACGGGGCGCCCATCAAGCGGGCTGTCGCCGCGACAATGCGCAGAGCCATCGCCGCACCCTCGCCGCGTGCGCCATTGGCGATTGCCCTTTGCTCCGCTGTCAGCTCAAGCGGCATGGCGAAGGACCTTCTGTCCGCTCACGCCGCAGCTCCAGCGGTGTTTGCCTTGTACCTGATCGTCTCGAAGCGCGAGCTCAACGCATCGTAAAGCAGCAGCCTGCCGATCAGCGGCTCACCGATACCGGTGATCAGCTTGATGACTTCGGTGGCCTGCAGGCTGCCGATAACACCGGGGAGCACGCCGAGAACACCGGCTTCCGCGCAGGCAGGCACGAGACCTGGCGGCGGCGGGGAAGGGAAGAGATCACGATAGGACGGGTTCTGTTCGCCCTTGGTGTTCCGTTCATAAGGTTTGAGCGTCGTCAGGGAGCCGTCGAACCGTCCGAGCGCTGCGGAAACCAGCGGGCGTTTTTCCGCGGCACAGGCATCGGCAAGCAGATAGCGTGTGTCGAAATTGTCCGAGCCGTCGACGACGATGTGGTAACGGCTGATGAGGTCGGCGGCATTATCGGGTGCAATGCGCGTTTCGTGGGCTTCGACCGTGACGTGCGGATTGATTGCGGCAATGGCACGGACGGCGCTTTCGACCTTGGGCGAGCCGACGAGGTCGGTGTCGTGTATGACCTGCCGCTGCAGATTGGACAACGAAACCCGGTCATCATCGACAATGCCAAGCGTACCGACGCCTGCGGCCGCCAGATACTGCAGCACCGGCGCGCCCAATCCGCCAGCGCCCACGACAAGCACGCGGGCGCGCTTGAGCTTCTGCTGGCCGGGACCGCCGATTTCCGCCAGGATGATGTGACGGGCATAGCGTTCAAGTTCGGTGGAGGTGAAGGCAGGGTTTTCAGGGTCGCTCATGGTGCTACATTAGAACAAAATGGACCCCGAATGCAGCATCCGATTTGTCTCAGGCAAGAAATTTCAACCCGGCAATGCCGGAGACGATCAGGCCGATGCAGACGAGACGGATGACCGTTGCCGGTTCTCCGAAAAGATACATGCCGAGCAGCGCGGTGCCGACCGTGCCGATACCGGTCCAGACCGCATAGGCGCTGCCCACGGGCAGCTCACGCAGGGCAAGGCCCAGCACGAGAACGCTGATCACCATGCTGGCGCCGGTCAGTACCGACGGCGTCAACCGGGTAAAACCGTCGGTGTACTTGAGCCCGATGGCCCAGCCGATTTCAAAGAGTCCTGCGACGACGAGATAAATCCAGGCCATGACGACCATCCTTTTCCATGTGCGGGCCGTCCCGGCTTGTGTTCAGACGCAGCCCTTTACGGCCGCGAGGAGGTCGTCCTCCAGAGCTCTATCTAGGCTCGCGGAATTGCCGGGGCAAGTTTCCGGCCGCTGAGTAATTTTGGTGTTTAACATCAAGCGGAATGAACGAAGATCATCCCCAGCGATACTCCGGATACCACAATCCAGCCGGGGCACAGCCAAACGCCGCCAAAGCGGCGGCGTTCAGAGGTTCACAACAGGGAATCGCAGCAGCCGGGCGCCTATGGTCGCTTGGGTATATCGAGACCGCGCTGCACTGCCGGGCGTGCAAGCCCGCGCTCGAGCCAAGCCGGGACATTCTTCAGGCTGGCGTAGTCGACCAGTTCGCCCGCACCATAGAAGCCAACCAGGTTGCGCACCCAGCCAAGCGTGGCGATATCGGCGATGGTGTAGTCGTCATCCATGATCCACTGACGGCCTTCAAGGTGCGTTTCGAGCACGCCGAGCAGGCGTTTCGATTCAGTCACATAACGCTCGAGCGGACGTTTGTCCTCATACTCCCGGCCGGCAAACTTATGGAAAAAGCCGACCTGACCGAACATCGGGCCAATGGCAGCCATCTGGAAGAACACCCACTGGAGGGTCTCGTAGCGCCGGGTGGGATCGGCAGGCAGGAATTTGCCCGTTTTCTCGGCGAGATAGAGCAGGATTGCGCCGGATTCAAACAGCGGCAGGGGCTTGCCGCCCGGACCATCCGGATCGATGATCGCGGGAATCTTGCCGTTGGGGTTCAGTGACAGGTATTCCGGCGTCCAGCTTTCGTTCTTGCCGATATCAACGAGATGGGTCTCGTATGGCAGCCCAAGCTCTTCCAGCATGATGGACACCTTCACGCCATTGGGCGTCGGCAGCGAATAGAGCTGAAGGCGGTCGGGATGCTGTGCCGGCCAGCGCTTGGTAACAGGGAAGGCAGAAAGATCAGACATGGGAATTCCTTTGTTGGATCAAGGCACTGGGCCATAACAGCCCATGTGTCCATGGAGGCCTTGTTTCACGGGATTGTTGCAGAAAGAATTCGATTCTCCGGCATGCTAACACGGCCGCTGGCGGGCTTGCCATCACCCGCTCTATCGGGCGTGCACTTCTCCGTGCGACACGTCAAAAAACTGCGCGCGGCCGGCGAGGCTCGAAAACAGCGAGCGGTCTGTACCCGTCATGAAGGCCTGTCCGCCAAGGTCTTCGATGATGTCAAAAAGGGCGGCGCGGCGGCCTTCATCAAGGTGTGCGGCAATCTCGTCCAGAAGCAGGATGGGCGCCATGCCCGCCAGTTCACCAGTAAGACGCGCATGAGACAGGATAAGGCCGATGAGCAGGGCTTTCTGCTCGCCGGTGGAACAGAGTTCGGCAGGCATGGCCTTGGGCCGGTGGCGTACCAGCAGGTCGGAGCGGTGCGGACCATCCAATGTGCGTCCCGCCGCCCGGTCACGGCTGCGTCCGTCGTGCAGTGCCCGGCGAAAGGCCTCCTCAACGTCTGTTGCCGATTCGATACCGATGCGTGCTTCCAACACGCCGTCGAGTATGCAGTCGGCCTTGGGGAAGGGACTGTCGTCCGGCAGCCGCTCGATCATGCCGTTGATCAGGCGCATGAGCTCGGCCCGGGCAGCGGCAATCGCGATGCCAAGCTCCGCCATGGGAGTTTCAATAGCATCGAGCCAGGCGCTGTTGCTGCGCTCTTCCGTCAGCAGGCGGTTGCGGCTGCGCATGGCCTTCTCATAGTCGAGCACACGGCGGCCATGCGCCGGATCGATGGCCAGCACCATCCGGTCGAGAAAACGCCGCCGGTCCCCGGCCGCGCCGGTAAAGAAGAGACCGTCCATCGAGGGCACGAGCCAGAGGATGCGGGAATATTCCAGGAGATCGTCGGCACTGGATGCAGTGACGCCATTGATGCGCACCCGCCGCGCCGTATCGCCCGGTGCATTGCCGGCAAGTCCGGTGCCGACATCCACAGAGCCTTCCTCGGTCTCGATGGCCGCATGGATGGCAAAACCATCGGGCGCGTCATTGCGGGTGACATCGGTATAGGTGGCGCGGCGCAAACCGCGGCCGGGAGAAAGAAACGAGACGGCTTCCAGCAGATTGGTCTTGCCCGACCCGTTCTCGCCGGTCAGCACCACATGCGACGGACCGAGCCGCAGTGACAGGTTTTCGTAATTGCGGAAATGTGCAAGCTTCAACCGGCTGATCGAAACGCGGGCCGGTTTGCCCGCGTCCGTTCTGGGATCATCGGTCACAGCGGGATTGTCCGTTTGCGTCAAACCCGCATCGGCATGAGCACGTAGAGCGCATTCGCATCGCCTGTATCCCGCACCAGTGTCGGCGAGCCGGCGTCGGCCAGCATGAAGATCGCTTCGGAGCCGGAAAGCTGAGCCGTTATATCGAGGAGATATTTGGCATTGAAGCCGATCTCGATCGGATCGGAGTCATAATCAGCCGCAAGCTCGTCCGTGGCGCTGCCCGAATCCGGATTGTTGACCGTCAAGGTCAGCTGGCCATCGGCAATCGTCAGCTTGACGGCGCGGCCGCGTTCGCTCGAAATCGTCGAGACACGATCGACGGCAGACGCGAAGCTCTGGCGGTCGATGGTCAGTTTCTTGTCGTTGCCGGATGGAATGACACGCTGATAGTCCGGGAAGGTGCCGTCAATCAGCTTGGAGGTCAGAACCACCGAGCCGATGGTGAAGCGGATCTTTGTGTCCGACAGTTCGATGGTCACGGCAATGTCGGGATCATCGACAAGCTTCTGCAGCTCGGCAACGGTCTTGCGCGGGATGATGATGCCGGGCATGCCTTCGGCGCCGGAAGGCGCTTCCAGCTCGGCGCGGGCCAGACGATGTCCGTCCGTGGCCACGGCGCGCAGCTTCAGCGAACCCTCGCTCTCGATGGCATGGAAATAGATGCCGTTGAGGTAATAGCGGGTTTCCTCCGTGGAGATGGCGAACTGCGTCCGCTCGATCAGGCTCTTCAGTGCCGTGGATGTGATACGGAACGTGTGCGTGAAGGATCCCGCGGTCAGTTCGGGGAAATCCGATTGCGGCAGGCACTGCAGGCGGAAATTCGACCGGCCCGAGGTCACGGTCATGGAATTGCCGTCGGCATTGGTTGCCAGCATTACTTCAGCCCCGTCGGGCAGCTTGCGGACGATGTCATAGAGCAGGTGGGCCGGCACGGTGGTGGCACCGGATTGTTCGATTTGCGCGGCAGTGGCTTCGGTGACTTCCAGGTCAAGGTCCGTGGCCTTGAGGGCAAGGCTTGCGCCCTCGGCATGCAGAAGAACGTTCGAAAGAATCGGAATGGTGTTGCGTCGTTCGACCACGCGATGAACATGGTTGAGCGACTTCAGAAGATTGGAACGTTCAAGAGTTACACGCATGATAAACCGGTCTCACTGTCTTATTCGACCCAAAGCCCTTAAGGGCCTGCGGCGCTTTTTCTGGCGAGAGGGCGAAGTTCCCCCAAGGTCAAGCAAATTGGCAGAAAGTCACCCTAAAAAGCAAGCCTGCGGCTGGCTGCAACGCACCATACCGCAGGCTTTCTGTTGATAAGTGGCGAAGTAGCCTTATTGGGCCTGATCGTTGATCAGGCGCTTCAGGAGCTCGAGTTCCTGCGACAGTTTCTGGTCCTTGCCGACAATATCTTCGATCTTGCGCACCGCATGCAGAACGGTTGTGTGGTCACGGCCGCCGAAACGCCGGCCGATTTCCGGCAGCGAGCGGGGTGTGAGCATCTTGGCAAGATACATGGCGATCTGGCGCGGCTTGACGATGGTGCGGGTGCGCCGGTTGGACAGAAGGTCCTGCTTGGAGACGTTGTAGTGGCGCGCAACGATGCGCTGGATTTCTTCGATGCGGATGCGCTTGGCTTCACCGCCGCGCATCAGATGGCTGAGCAGTTCATCGACCCGGTCGACCGACAGGTTCGGCTCGAAGGTCTGGCGGAACAGCAGCTGGTTGAACGCGCCTTCCAGCTCACGGCCGCTTCCGGTGACGGACTGGGCGACGTGATCGAGAATCTCCGGCGAAATATCCAGGGACTGGTCTTCCTGCTGGGCGGCAACCAGGCGGCGCTTGAGAATCTCCAGGCGCATCGCATAGTCCGGCGAAATCATTTCAAGGGCAACACCGCCCTGCAGACGCGAACGCACGCGCGCATCGAGCGATTCCAGCTCTGACGGCGGGCGGTCGGCGGCAACCACCACCTGCTTGGCACTGTCGAGCAGCGTATTGATCAGATGGCAGAATTCATGCTGGATCGATTTGCCCTGCAGGAACTGCATGTCATCGATGATCAGGAGATCGATATCGCGCAGCTGTTCCTTGAACGACAGCGCGTTGTTGTCGCGAATAGCCGTTGCGAAACGCCACATGAAATATTCGGCAGTCAGGTAGACCACGCGGGCCCGCTCCGAGCGCTTCAGGGCATCGGCGGCGATGGCTTGCAGTAGATGCGTCTTGCCGAGGCCGACGGAGGCGTGAATGAACAGCGGATTGAAACGAACGGCACTGGCGCCGGCATCCGCAATGGTGCGCGCAGCGGCCAGAGCCACCCGGTTTGGCGTGCCATCAACAAATGTCTCGAAAGTGTAGCGCGGATCCAGTGGCGAACCGAACACGGAGTTCTGTCCCGGGCGATCCGTTGCACGGTCGGCAAAATGTGCCGGTGCCTTCTTGTCCTGCGATGTGCTGCCAACGGGGAAAACCGGCTTGTCGCGGGCAATCGCACGCTGGTCGGCCCGCAAGGCAGGCTCTGCCTCAAGCGAGGGGCGGCTGGCGCGGCTGGCGCTGCGGAAAACGATCTCCACCTTCAGGACCTGCTCATCCTCTTCATGCCACAGCGTGTTGATCATGTCGGAGTAGTGGTTGTTGATCCAGGAACGAAGAAATGCGGTCGGCACGGAAAGGCGAACAATGCTCTTGGATGTCTCATCCAGCTTCAGGCGGCCGAACCAGCTGGAGTAAACTTCATTTCCGAGTTTGGCTTTGAGCTTGGTCTTGACCCTCTCGAAAATCGTCTCGCCCTGGCTGCCGGCCGATACCATACTTTTCCCTTCGTCCATATGGAGCGGGACCATGGCTGCATTCGTGCCGTTTTCCATTATTCCGCTGGTCATTGTCATTGCCTCATCCTGATATTTTTCTGTTCGGGCTTGATAGTGCCCGTGTTCGCATGTGGACCGGTCCATGACCGGTTGCAGTCCTCAAGAGCCGGTCACCCCTATGACCGGCTTTCAATCTCCTGGAGCTAATTGTTGGATAAGGTCAGGGACGCGTAGTACAGGTCTGAACAATCTCGCACCGAAATTCTAAAAACCGCCACGTCCACATCCCTTTCAACTTTGGCGCAAAAAGACTCACGCCCGGCTGATGCCAGCGCCGCCAACTTGCTTCTTTTCTGAAACGATCCAGGGTCGTACAACCCGGATACCCGACAAAAACGTACTCGTTACGCAAACGAAAAATCTGCGTCCGAACCCATTAATTTGATAAGCCTGTTAAATGGGTTTTTGCCCACCCCTTCGATGTCTGGACCTTACAAAAACCTTTGCAGGGAGGGCAAGGGCAGGCGCGCCGCTTTTTTAGTGAATTAAAGGTTAACGCTTTTGCGTTTTTTTTAACTACCTCCGGTTGGACAGGGAAAAAGCCTTCGGATTCAAAGCCTTTTTTGGAATGCCGATTTTGCTGCACTGCGGACTCACGTGATCAAAAAAAAATATTAAATTATCGCTTGACACAGGCTGGGGTGACAGATTCTTCCGGCTGGGGTCTGGCGATAATGACTACCTGCCGTAAGTAATTGAAATTAAAAGAGAAATGATGGTTGTCGCTTTTTGTATGAAACTATTTATGACCCGCATATGTCAGGGTTTTGATATGCCACAATCTTTTTCATCGGAAACGAATTTATGCCCAAAAAAATGGCAAATAAAAAACCCGGCTAAGGACCAGCCGGGTTTAAAATAGATTATTTGTGTCTGATTAGGCAGACATGCCCTTAAGGCGCTGTGCGAGACGGGAAACCTTCCGGGATGCCGTGTTCTTGTGCACGACACCCTTCGTGGCAGCGCGCATCATTTCCGGTTCAACAGCCTTGAAGGCTACGGAAGCGGCTGCCTGATCACCGCTTGCCACCGCATCTTCGAACTTGCGAAGGAAGGTGCGCACGCGTGAGCGGCGGGATTTGTTTACTTCGGTGCGGGCTTCGATCTTACGCGCCGCTTTCTTGGCCGAAGGAGTGTTGGCCATGATGCCTCTCTTTTCTGTCAGCTACTCGGCAGCATCAACGCGGCCGTCACAAAATAATAGGGTGGCCGAGGGGCCACCAAACGTTGTCGGGCTTATAGATCACGTTTCCGGTTGCGTCAACTTGGAATCGTCGGCTTGCCGGTGGATATTTCGGCCTTAGCGATTCTTGAAATTCGGGGCGCGTTTTTCCGCGAAGGCAGCCATCCCCTCTTTCTGGTCTTCCAGCGCGAACATGGAATGGAATACACGCCGTTCAAATCTCAATCCTTCCGAAAGGGTCGTTTCATAGGCCCTGTTGACCGTTTCCTTGGTCATCATGGCGACAGGCAGCGAGAAGGAGGCGATCTTCCGGGCAGCCTTCAACGTTTCCTCCACCAGATCGGCGGCCGGGACAACACGCGAGACAAGGCCGCAACGCTCCGCTTCCGCCGCATCCATCATTCGCCCGGTCAGGCACAGATCCATCGCCTTGGACTTGCCGACAAAGCGCGTCAGCCGCTGTGAGCCGCCCATGCCGGGCATGACGCCGAGGGTGATCTCCGGCTGGCCGAATTTGGCGGTATCGGCCGCGATGATGAAATCGCACATCATGGCGAGTTCGCAGCCGCCGCCCAGCGCATAACCGGCCACAGCGGCGATCAGCGGCTTGCGCAGGCGCGTGACGCGCTCCCACTCGCTGAAATAATCGCCGAGATAGGCATCGGCGAAATCCAGTGTCTGCATTTCCTTGATGTCCGCACCGGCGGCAAAGGCCTTTTCCGAGCCCGTGATGACGATGGCGCCGATACCGTTGTCCCGGTCGAAAGCTTCAAGCGCTGCGCTGAGTTCGCCGAGCAGGGCGGAGTTGAGTGCATTGAGCGCCTGTGGACGATTGAGCTGGATGAAACCAACTTTCTCACGCGTCTCCACAATGATGTTTTCGTAGGCCATCCGGATACTCCTCCTAATGCTGGCAGATCGGGCAGAAAAACGTCGAACGCCCGCTTTGGACGATGCGGGCTATCGTGCCATCACAGGCAGGACGCGGGCAAGGCTCGCCTTCACGGTCGTAGACAGAAAATGAATGCTGGAAATAACCGAGTTCTCCGTCCGCCTGCCGGTAGTCTTTCAGGCTGGAACCGCCTGCCGCTATGGCATCGGCGATGACGGAACGAATGGAGGTGGCAAGCCGATCCGCCATGGGGGCCGGATCGCCGCTTTTCCCGGCGATGGATCCGGCCAATCGCCGGGGCGATAATTCTGCCCGCCACAGGGCTTCGCAGACATAGATGTTGCCGAGGCCTGCAATCAGCTTCTGGTCGAGCAAGGCTGCCTTCAGCGGCGCATTCCTGTCGGCGAAGAGCCTGGCCAGCAATGCGCCGTCCAACCGGTTGCCTGTCGGCTCGACACCGAGGTCTTGTAGGAATTTATGGGTGTTGAGCGCTCCTGGCTCGGCAAACAGCATGAAGCCGAAACGGCGCGGATCGTTGTAGACGATCCGGCTTCTGATCCCGTCTTTTGATTCCACATGGATCACCACATGGTCATGGGTCGTGTTTCTTGACCGGTCATGATGGAAGACACCCGGTGCTGTGTCTGCCCCGTCCTGTTCGATGCGATAGGAACCGGACATGCCGAGATGACTGATCAGACCCAGTCCGTCATCCATATGCATGATGAGGTATTTCGCACGGCGCTCGAGCGAGTCGATCGTGCGTCCGGTCAGCCGTTCGGCAAACCGGTCCGGAAAAGGAAAGCGCAGATCTGCCCTGCGCTGCTCGACACGCGCAATGGTTGCTCCCTCCATGAAAGGCTGCAAGCCGCGGCGGACGGTTTCGACTTCGGGAAGCTCAGGCATGGGATGCAGTGCCCCGCAGGAAGCTTTTTCCGTGTGGGCCGGGCGCAATGGCAAGATGGGCTGCGACTGTCTCGCCAATATCGGCAAATGTCGTGCGGATGCCGACAGATCCATGCGGCAGGTCGGGCCCAAAGCACAGAACCGGAACGCGTTCACGCGTGTGGTCCGTTCCCCTGAAGGTCGGGTCGCAGCCATGATCGGCGGTCAGGATCAGGAGATCGCCGGGTCGCAGTTTCGCCATGGCCTCCGGCAGCCGCCGGTCAAAGGCCTCAAGCGCGGCGGCATAGCCAGGCACGTCGCGGCGGTGTCCGTAGAGCATGTCGAAATCGACAAAATTGGTAAAGACGAGATCGCCGTCCTGTGCGTCGTCCATGGCAATCAGCGTTTCATCGAACAAGGCCATATTGCCGTTGGCCTTGCGCACCTGCGACACCCCCTTATGCGCATAGATGTCACCGATCTTGCCGATCGCGATGACAGTACGGCCCGCCTCCGTCAGTCTGTCGAGCAAGGTGGGTTCCGGCGGCGGCACCGAATAGTCGCGCCGGTTGCCGGTGCGCTCGAAGGTTTGCGCGGTTTCCCCGACAAACGGACGGGCAATGACCCGGCCGATGTTCAGCGGGTCGACCAGTTCACGAACAAGCACGCACAGATCGTAGAGCCGGTCCAACCCGAAATGCTGTTCGTGCGCGGCGATCTGGATAACGGAGTCCGTGGATGTATAGAATATCGGCTTGCCGCTGCGAATATGTTCTTCGCCATATTCCTCGATGACCTCGGTGCCGGAGGCATGCTTGTTGCCCAGAATGCCCGACAGGCCGGCGCGCCGCACAGCTTCGGCAATCAATGTGTCCGGAAATGTCGGAATTGTCCTGGGAAAGTAACCCCAATTGAAAGTGACCGGTACACCGGCAATTTCCCAATGCCCGGAGGGGGTGTCCTTGCCATTCGACACTTCCTCGGCAGCACCCCACAGCCCGACAGGATCGGCGGCCGGGGCGGGGATATTGATACCGGAAGCGAGATTGGCGGCATGAACTAGGCCCAGCGAACTCAAATGCGGGAGAGTGAGCGGGCCTGCGCGCAGCCCGTCCTTGTCGCCGCGCCCGTCGGCGCAGGCTTCCACGATATGACCGAATGTCGTTGAACCTGCGTCGCCGAACGCTGCAGCATCCGGCGCACCGCCTATGCCAAAAGAATCGAGCACAAAAAGAAAAGCGCGAGACATGCCTCACTCCATCAGAACCAGAATCCACAGATAGGTGAAACTGACGCTGATGACAAACACCATGTGCGCGGGCGGTTGTTAAGGCAGGTTCCGGCGATTCAGCAGTTGGTGCAGGCTACCGCGGTCGCTCCCTGACGGATCCGGCCATAGATCATCTTGCCCATGACGATACCCGGACCGCTGGTGCCTTTGGACGTGTTGACGGTGTCTTTCATTGTCCAGGCAACGAGCGGAATATAGGCAATGCTTGTTTCAACACGCACAAAGTTTGACGTGGGAATCTTCAGGTTGGGATCGATGGTGATGGTACTGCCCTTGGTATAAGGCGTTGAGATGGTTTGACCTTGTTTGCGCTGCGACCACGCAACCGTGGCGTTGCCGTTGGCGTCCACGTTGATGGATGTGATGGTGATTGTCGGCAGGTCGCGCCAATAGGGCAAGAGGATGGAAGTCCCGATTTCCATGATATCGGCGATCTTTTCCTTTGTGACGGATTGTTGCTGTGTCACCAGATCGCCCACCATCGCTCCGGCCCGCGCCAGCTTCTTGTTCACGTCGAATCCGTTGGTGATTTCAATGCTCCCGAGAAGAAGCATGATCATCACCGGCGCAATCAATGCAAATTCCAGTGCGGCGACACCTCGGCGGTCTTTGCCGAACGCAGCCAGGATGCGCTTGGAAGAGGCCACTTTTTCACGGATTCTTTTGAATGGCGGCATGGCGGGAGCCTTCGCGGAAGAAAACAGGTGATTGGTTGTTTGGCGACGCATCAGAGGTACGGCTCATTTTGCCAGGTGGCTGTTGAGAACAGCAGGGTTTTCCCCTGGCTCTTTATGCTTGCGATACGGGTTTTCATCAAATCCGTCAGAATGGGCCAGCGATAGAAAATCCGCAGCTGATTGATCGTGCCAGCGCCGCCCGGATTGACTTTCAAGGTGCTGACATCGACGTCATTGTTCGATGTGAGCGGGACTGTCGTGGGGACGGTTTTGAATGTCGCATAGGTCTGCAGGTCGACCACCAGATCGGGGCAGGGCGTGGCGGCCATGAGCAAGCGGGGACAAATCAGTGCTTTCAATTTTGTGGCGTCACTGACATCCGTTGTCCTCAATTGCCCGGTGCGCAGCTGGCGCGCAATATCATCGACCGTATTCGACATGACCTGCTCGGCGGTGAAGCTGAGAGTAACCTCGACAACGGCAAAGATCAGCAGAAAGAAGGGAAGGGCGATGAGCGCGAATTCAATGGCAACACTGCCGCGATTGTCTTTGCGAAAGCGTGTGAACAGGGAGCTTTTTCTTGCAAAGCGCGTGCTTTCCGGCAAATCGGAATTTCCGCGTTCTTCACCTCTGACAGCTTCCTGCATCATCACTGGACTTTCTCCGTCTCCCCGCCACGGACAAAGCTCTATCAGGCAGATATTAGAATCTCGTGTGAGGGAACGTGCAAATTGTGATGAGCGAATTCACGCTTTCTCAACTGTGACGCAAGCGGTCGCGGCAGGCCGGTCAGTTCCCGCCAATTTCCGAGTCTGACTTCTTCTCCGCAGCCGTCTTCTGGGATGTCTCGCAAAAGGGAGAACAGGAGAGTGTTTGTACAAAGGCGCGCCGGTAGACGCGCACAGTATTGGCGACACTGCGGCTGACGAGAACCTGGTCATCGACGATTGCTCCGCCTTCGGCATCCATGATGACGATATTGGTCATGCCGAAGCCTTTCCCCGTCAAGACGACGGTTCGGGAATCCTTGACAACGGCATCCGCTATTTCAGGATCGCCCACCACAACCGTATCTGCGGGGCGCGCAAGTTTCAGCACAGTTGCCTGGTTCATGACCACATGGATACCCGTGTCGGCATGGGCTTGCGCGCTTCCGGACAGGGCAGCAGCGAGCATAAGTGCGATCATTGTTGCATGCTGACTGAAACGTCGTTGGCCGTTGTATCGAACCATGGGAGTGCCCTTCGCAAAATCGTTGAATGAACGATGCCGATGATTGGTGAAGGAAGACTTAAACCTGTGAACTTATCATTAAGTATAATTGTGACGCTTGTTCTGCCTGTGGTGGCACGGCGGTAAGGCGTTTCGAAACGGGGGGATTTTACGGTTCTCCTTCACCCTTTCGTAACGGTCTTTCTTAAGCTGAAAGCAATGCGCCAGGGATATTGTTCAGGACATCACGTTAGAGAGTTGGCGACCGTGCGCGGTTGCAGACATGCGGGGGAAATCATGATGTTCAATGCAAAGCGCCTCGCTCAGTCGGACGATAATATATTCACCGGTTTTCCCCGGAACAGGTCGGGGGCGACAGCCATAGAATATGCTTTGATTGCCGGTATCATCTCCATTGGCATCGTTGCTGGCGCCGGTACGCTCGGAACCGCTGTAAAGGCAACCTATGATGGCTTTGCCACGACGGTGAGCAATGTCACCAAATGAGGCTCTTGCACGCGGGGATTGTGACATGCGGGATGGCTCGGCCCCTTGCTTTGATGGAACGGTGCGATGATTGAAGCTGCGATACTGATCGTTTTCCCCTTCGCCATGGCCTTTGCAGGGACATCGGATCTTTTGTCGATGACGATCCAAAATCGTGTATCGCTTATTCTGCTTGTCGCCTTCGCCGTTCTGGCGCCCATGACCGGGATGCCTTGGGATATCTACGGACTGCATTTTGTCGCCGGGGCTGTGGTGCTTGCCTTCACATTCCTGCTGTTTGCGACTGGGACGATGGGTGGTGGTGATGCCAAGCTCATGACCGCGACAGCGGTCTGGATGGGGTGGAACATGGATCTGGCCGGCTATCTGCTTGTGATGTCGTTGCTCGGCGGCGCGCTTACCCTGGCCATCCTCAAGTATCGGAACTCGCATTTTGCCATTGTGTATTCAGGTCGCTTGGATTTCATGCAGCGATTGGCACAGAAGAACGAAGGCGTTCCCTACGGTGTTGCCCTTGGCGCTGCCGGTCTCATCATGTTTCCGTCCTCACCCATGTGCGTCTGGGTCATAGACCGGTTGGCCCATGCCTGACAGCTTTCGGTCGCCCAAGGGTTGATCGGCCAGTGAAACGGTGCCGCTTCGTGGGAGACGGCACAAACAGACGCCGGTGATCGTCGTTTTTTGTCCTTTTAAGTAAACTGTTAACCATAATTACACGATTGCCAAGTCAAGGTGCAACCCTGGGTAAATTAGACAAAAGTCTATTGGGGTTCATAGATGCAAAAGGCACGCGTTGTTATTCTCATCGTGGCGATTACAGCCGCCGGTGCGGCTGGCTATATCGCGACGAATATGAAGCCTGATGCACCGGTTGTCGTAGAAACAGTTCCCCTGCCACAGATTGAATTACAGGATGTACTGGTCGCCACGGATGGGCTTGGCGTCGGTGCCGAAATGCGAAACCAGATGCGTTGGCAGCCCTGGCCGGTGTCCGCTCTGGCCGATGGCTACATCAAGCGCTCGGAACGGCCCAACGCCGAGGAAGAATTGCGCGGCTCCACCGTCCGGCTGCAGATATTTCCGGGAGAACCCATTCGGGAAGCAAAACTGATTGGCAAGGGCCAGAGTTTCATGTCCGCGCAATTGCCTTCCGGAATGCGCGCTGTGGCGACGCAGATCGCTGCGGATACGTCGGCCGGCGGTTTCATCCTGCCCAATGATTACGTCGACGTGATCATGATCCGGCAGATCGATGGAGAGCAGAAGCAGTTCGCGACAGAGACGATCCTGAGCAATGTCCGGGTTCTCGCCATCGACCAGACAATCCAGGAAGACGAAACAGGCCAGAAAAACAAGGTCGGTTCCACGGCAACGCTCGAGCTGACACCGCAGCAGGCGGAGATATTGGCTGTGGCCCAGCAAATGGCGAGCCGCATGACATTGGTCCTGCGGTCCTTGCAGGATGCACAGGAGCCGACAGGGCCGGGTGCCGAATATCTCGTCAATTCACCCGGCCGGGCCGGGAACGTCAAGCTGATCAAATCCGGGACTGTCACTGAAATATTGGGGCGCAAATAAAATGGGTTTCGGAGCAATTTTCAGAATGGGTAGATCTGGTAGTCGCGCGCACCGGTTTTGGAAAGCCGGACTTGTCGCTGTCGGCTGCTGCATCGCTCCCTTGCCGATCCAGACGGCCGCCGTGGCGCAGAGCAATGTGGTCAAGTTGAATCAGGGGCAAGGCGCGCCAAAGCGGATCAGTCTTGCGCTCAACAAGTCATTGGTGGTCGATCTTCCGGCAGACGCCTACGACATCCTTGTCGCCAATCCGACGGTGGCTGATGCCGTGACCCGCACGGCCCGCCGCATCTATCTATTCGGAAAACAGGTCGGCCAGACCAATGTTTTCGTTTTTGGACCGAATGGCGAACAGCTGGCCAGTTTCGATCTGGTCATCGAGCGCGATGTTGCCGGGCTCGAGGGCAGTCTCAAGAAGTATATTCCGGATTCCGATATCAAGGTCGAACTCTTGAATGACAACGTCATCCTGACAGGCACGGTGCAGACACCGCTTGACGCCAAGCGGGCCACGGATCTGGCAACCCTGTTGGTCACCGGCGGTGAAGCCACCACCGGCCAGTATCAACAGACCGCCACTGCCGGCGGCAATGGCAGTAGCAGCGTTATCATTGGTGACCAGAACGAAGCGCGACAGAAGAGCAAGATCGTCAACCTTATCCAGATTGCCGGTGAAGATCAGGTGACGCTCAAGGTCACTGTAGCGGAAGTCAGCCGTTCCGTAATGAAGCAGCTGGGCGTCAACATGGTCGGATCCACGAAATCCGACGGCATTCTGTTCGGCTCTGAGAATTTGGCTTCCCTTGTCGGGAAGGGGCTGAGCAGTTCCGGCGCAAGCATTCCCATATCGATCGGCAGTGCGACGATCGACTCCTATATCAACGCCATGGAACTGGCCGGTGTGATGAAAACCCTGGCCGAACCGACGCTGACGGCGATTTCGGGTGAAAAAGCCACGTTCCGCGTGGGCGGCGAATATAACATGATCAATGGCTCCGATGTCGATGATAAGGGAAAAATCACCTACAATATTGGAAAGATCGATTACGGCATCGGCCTTGAATTCGTGCCCGTGGTTCTTTCTCCGGGGCGTATCAGTCTCAAAGTGCGTACGTCCGTATCAGAACCAACCATGGAAGGGTCGGTTTCTCTGAGTATCGGTCAGACGAGGCCTTCGACCAACGTTATTTCCATCCGTAAACGCCTGGCTGACACGACCGTGGAGCTTCCCTCCGGCGGATCCATGATGATTGCCGGCTTGATGCGGGATGATGCGAGACAGGCTATTTCCGGTCTTCCCGGGCTCTCCAAAATACCTGTCCTTGGCACGCTGTTCCGCAGCCGCGAATTCGTGCGCAACGAGACCGAGCTTGTGATCATCGTCACACCCTATCTGGTGCGGCCGGTTGCCCGTAGCGCCCTTGCCCGGCCCGACGATAATCTCAATCTTGCCAGCGATGCGGCCGGGATGTTCCTCGGAAAAGTCAACCGGGTCTATGGGACAAAAGCTGCCACCCCGCCCACCGGCCGGTATGAGGGTGTTGTCGGATACATCTACAAATGAGCAAGGACCCTGCCATGTCAGCCCTGAGGAAATTGAAACCGATGAAACCGGTGCTTGCGCTTCTCACTGTTGCTCTGCTTGCGGGCTGTGCGGATCGCGGTACGACCGTCGGCAGCATCCCGGATGATTACCGGACCAATCATCCCATTGTCATCTCCGAAAAAGAGCAGGTTGCCGATATTCCGGTCGGTCATGCCGACAACAGGCTGTCGATCACCCAACGCAGCATCGTTCAGAATGTTCTGACCAATTATCACGCCAACGGTTCGGGCGTCATTCACATACTTCTGCCGTCGGGTACGCCGAACGAGCGCGCGGCGAGCCGCCTGCGCGATGACATCGTCGCTGTGTTGCGCAGGAGCGGGGTAAAGCCGTTCAATATTTCCAGCGAGCGGTATCGGGCTGACCCGGCTGATTCTGCGCCGATCCGCCTATCCTATTCGGCAATGACGGCCTCGACCGGACCTTGCGGTCAATGGCCCAAGGATCTCCTCGAAACAGCGGATAACAAGCATTATGCGAACTTTGGCTGTGCCAGCCAGAACAATTTGGCGGCGCAGATAGCCAATCCGGCGGATCTTCTCGGGCCAAGGGCGTCGACGACAATCGATGCAGAGCGTCGCGGCAAGGTTATCGATGCGTACAGAAATGCCACACAGCCGCCCCCGATCGTCACGCAGGAAGTCCAGTACTAATTGCTGAAAGAGACCTTTCGACAAAACGCGGAATGCTAAAATGAGCCAACTGGCCTTTGAAACAGACAATCAATTCGGGGATGCCGAGGGCCGGCCGGCTGGTACGGGGCTGCACGCCTTCCGGCCAATTCCCCGGATCTCGATACAGGCATTTTGCGAAAGCGACGCTGTTGCGCAGCAGATATTGCGTGCAAGCGAAGATCGCCGCATGGCGAAGACCCACGCACAACTTCACATGGGCGGAACAGCGACGGCTGTCGAACTCTTTCAGACCGTGCCAACACCCAATCTGATCGTTCTGGAATCATCGGCTGCCCCGCGTGACATGCTGGAACAACTCGCCGCCCTGTCGGAGGTTTGCGATCCCAGCACCAAAGTGGTGATCATCGGACATTACAACGATGTTTGGCTTTACCGCGAGCTGATCCGCAATGGCATTTCTGAATATATGGTCGCGCCGGTCAATCTGGCCGATATCATTGGTGTGATTGGCGGTCTCTTTGTTGATCCCGACGCAAAGCCGCTGGGAAGCTCCATCGCATTCATCGGCGCCAAGGGCGGTGTCGGCGCCTCGACAATGGCGCATAATATCGCATGGTGCATCTCCTCGCTGTTCAAGAACGAGGTGGTCATCGCCGATATGGATCTGCCTTACGGCACCGCCAACATCAATTTTGACCAGGACCCGCCGCAAGGCATGGCGGAAGCAGTATTCTCGCCCGAACGCATCGATGATGTTTACCTCGACCGGCTCCTGGCGCAATGCGCCGAAAACCTGTCACTGCTCGCAGCGCCGTCGACCCTCGACCGCGTCTTCGATTTCCGCGAGGATTCCTTTGCCCATCTGATTGATGTGGCCCAAAGGTCCGTTCCGCACGTGATTCTGGATATTCCGCACACGTGGAACGGCTGGACCCGCACAACCCTGGCGCGTGCGGACGAGATCGTGATTGTAGCATCGCCGGAACTGGCCAATTTGCGCAACACGAAGAACCTGCTGGACACGTTGAAACAGCTTCGCCCCAATGACGGGCCGCCGCGCCTCATTCTCAATCAGGTCGGCATTCCCAAACGGCCGGAGATCGCACCGGCAGATTTCTGCAGCCCGCTGGGGATTGCGCCGATCGGCGTGATCCCTTTTGAACCCGCATTGTTCGGGAACGCGTCAAACAATGGGCGGATGCTTGCCGAGACCGATTCCTCCAATGCAATTGTCCAGAACATCAATGAGATTGCCCACATCCTGACGGGACGGCTGGAGCTGAAGGCCAAGAAGAAGCCGGTGCTTTCCACGGTCTTGTCCAAGCTGAAGCGCAAGAAATGAGACTGAAGGAATAGACCCATGTTCGGCAAACGCGGAAGTACGGGGGAAGGCCGCCCGGTCCAGGAGTTCCGGGCGCTTGCGCTTGAGACGGCGTTGCCCACGAATCATGCCTCGCTCGCCGCGGAACCGGCAAAGCTCCCTCGGGATATTGCTGAGGTAAAGCGTTTGGCGGTTGTCGAGCAGCCGCCAAAGCCGGTCGCACCGCAGCGCGAAAAGAACGAGAGCTACTACGATACAAAATCGCAGGTTTTTACGGCCCTGATCGATACGATCGATCTCTCCCAGCTGTCCAAACTCGATCCGGATGTGGCGCGTGAGGAAATT
Organism: Phyllobacterium sp. T2-21; assembly: GCF_055378485.1. Taxonomy (NCBI): domain Bacteria; kingdom Pseudomonadati; phylum Pseudomonadota; class Alphaproteobacteria; order Hyphomicrobiales; family Phyllobacteriaceae; genus Phyllobacterium; species Phyllobacterium sp. T2-21. The sequence goes on from NZ_AP027912.1 coordinate 1,037,440, forward strand.
CGCGATATCGTCAACGATATTATCGCCATCAAGAATTTTGCGATGTCAATTGCCGAGCAGGAAGAATTGCTCGACGATATCTGCAATGATGTGCTCGGTTATGGTCCGCTGGAGCCCTTGCTTGCCCGTGACGATATCGCCGATATCATGGTCAACGGGGCACGCAAAACCTACATTGAAGTCCTTGGTAAGGTCCAGGAATCGGGGGTCCGCTTTCGCGACAACCAGCAACTGCTGAACATCTGCCAACGCATTGTCAGCCAGGTTGGCCGCCGCGTCGATGAATCCAGCCCCATATGCGATGCGCGTCTTCCGGATGGCTCGCGTGTGAATGTCATTGCACCGCCCCTTGCGCTCGATGGGCCGGTTCTCACAATCCGCAAGTTCAAGAAAGACAAACTGACCCTTGATCAGTTGGTGCGCCTGGGAGCGATCTCGCCACCCGGTGCCGAACTGCTTCAGATTATCGGACGTGTGCGCTGCAATATTGTTATTTCCGGCGGCACGGGCTCGGGCAAGACCACGCTTTTGAACTGCCTGACGAATTATATCGACCGGGATGAGCGTATTATTACCTGCGAGGATTCGGCCGAACTTCAGCTCCAGCAGCCGCATGTGGTGCGCCTTGAAACGCGCCCTGCCAATCTGGAGGGGGAAGGTGAGATCACCATGCGTGACCTGGTCAAGAATTGCCTGCGCATGCGTCCTGAACGGATCATCGTCGGTGAAGTCCGCGGACCGGAGGTGTTCGACCTTCTGTCGGCCATGAACACCGGTCATGACGGGTCGATGGGCACCATCCACGCCAACAGCCCGCGGGAATGCCTCAACCGCATGGAATCCATGATCGCCATGGGCGGATTTGCCCTGCCTCAGCGCACGGTGCGGGAGATCATTGTCGGTTCTGTCGATGTCATCATTCAGGCCGCCCGTCTGCGTGACGGTTCGCGCCGCATCACGCATGTGACCGAAGTTGTCGGCATGGAAGGGGATGTCATCATCACGCAGGACCTCATGCTTTACGATATCGAGGGCGAAGATGCGAATGGCCGGCTTATTGGAAAACATGTCTCGACCGGCATAAGCCGGCCGAAATTCTGGGATCGTGCCCGTTACTACAATGAGGAGCACAGGCTCGCCAAAGCCATCGATACAATGGAATTGCAATCATGATGCACACCGCACGGCGGGAGACCCATCATGTTCGGGCTTGATCTTGAACAACTCACCTTCGTGTTGCTCGCAACGACTGCGGTTGCGGCGCTCGCCTATTTCTTCGTTTTCGACAACATTGAACAGCAGAAAAAGTCGGATGAACGGCTGAAATCGGTCAAGCTGGCCGCGATCGACGGTTTGAGCAAATCAACAGCCAGGGACAAGCAGGTTGAAGCAACAAGGCGCCGCAAGTCGGTACAGGACACGCTGAACGATATCGACCAGCGGCAGAAACTGCGTGACAAGAACATCAAGTCTCCGCCGCTGAAAATGCTGCTGCAACAAGCGGGCATGAAGGTGACCGTAAAGCGGTTCTACATCTATTCGGGCATCGTCGGGCTGTTGCTGGTTGTGCTCCGCACCTTCTTCGGCGCCCCGCTTTATCTGGCGCCAGGCTTTTTCCTGATCGGTGCCTTGGGGTTGCCGCGCGCATTCGTCTATTTCAGGCGGCGGCGGCGCGTGGCGGCTTTCCTGCATGAATTTCCCAATTCCATCGATGTCATTGTTCGCGCCATTCGATCCGGCCTGCCACTCAATGACGGTATTCGATTGATCGCGCAGGAAGCCCATGAACCGGTTCGCACCGAGTTTCGCCGGATTGTGGATATGCAACAGGTTGGGGTGAGTATTCCGGAGGCGGCCATGCGGATGTCGGAATACATGCCTTGTCCGGAAGCGAGCTTCTTCGGCATCGTCATTCAGATTCAATCGCAGGCAGGCGGTAACTTGTCGGAAGCACTTGGCAATCTTTCCAGAGTGCTGCGGGATCGCAAGAAAATGAAGGCAAAGGTTCAGGCCCTGTCGATGGAAGCCAAAGCGTCCGCCTATATCATCGGCGCCTTGCCTTTCGTGGTTGCATGCCTCGTCTACTTGTCCAGTCCTCACTACATCATGGTTCTGTTCACAACCGATATGGGCAACATGATCATAATATGTGCCGGGATATGGATGTCCATTGGCATCGCCGTGATGCGCAAAATGATCAACTTTAAGTTCTGAGCGGAGTAAGCGCGGTGTTCTCTTCCCTCTTCAAAGCCGTGCAGGACAATCCGGATACGGTCCGGACCGTCCTTGTTGCAATCTCAGCCTTTGCAACGGTGGTAACGGTTTTCCTGCCAAAGCTTCGCACTTCCGTGTTGAAGACGCGGATGAAATCCGTCGCACTGGAGCGTGACCAGCTGCGCGCCAAGGATCGAACCCGCCTTGCCACGGAAAGTATCAGCCGCCACAAGGCCGCGTCGCAGGGTAGCCTGCGCATGGTACAGAGGCAGGGTGTTCGCCAGTTCGTGGAAAAGCTGGACCTACAACGGGCGCTTGCCGATGAAAAAACGCTGGCATCCCTGCGAACGGCCGGGTTTCGCGGACAGAATGCTTTGAATCTGTTCTTGGCGGCGCGCTTCGGTCTACCATTCCTGACACTCAGCCTGACTGCCTTTTGGGTGTTCGGCATGAATGGCCTGATCCAATACCCGACAATGGTCCGAATACTCGTCTGTCTCATCGGCGGCTATGCCGGCTTTTACGCGCCCAATCTTTATGTGAGCAATGCAGGCAGCAAGCGCAAACACTCGATCCAGATGGCGTGGCCGGACTCGCTCGATCTCATGCTGATCTGCGTTGAATCCGGGATGTCCATCGAAGCTGCCTTCAAGAAAGTCTCCGAGGAGATCGGAGTCCAGTCGACCGCCCTGGCGGAAGAGTTCGTCCTGACGAACGCCGAATTATCCTTCCTGCCCGAGCGGCGGCAGGCCTACGAAAACCTTGCCATGCGGACGGGGCTTGAGTCGGTCAAGGCCGTGGTTCAGGCACTGACGCAGTCGGAGCGCTATGGTACGTCCATTGGTGGCGCATTGCGTGTCTTGTCTGACGAAAGCCGCGAAGCCCGGCTGAACGCGGCGGAAAAGAAGGCAGCAGCCCTGCCGCCCAAACTGACGGTTCCAATGATCCTGTTTCTCTTGCCCGTGCTTTTTGCCGTTATTCTCGGGCCCGCTGTGATCCAGGTCTCGGCGCAGGGCGGGCTCTTCGGGACGGCCCTTAAATAAGATCAAATAAGATTGAGGCCTGCCCGCAGCCCGAGAGAAAAGGCCGTCTGATCCGAGCGGCCGTTTTCCTGCTTTGTCAGCTGTTGGGCTTCTTCTTGTCTTTCAGCATCGTCCAGGAGTTCTGCTGGGCGAGCATGGACCGCAGATATTTGACGTTGGCTTCCGCCTGTTGCGGCGAAAGCTCCTGCTTCGCAATCGTTTCCGCTTCGGGAAACCGTCCCTGAAGTCCGACCACGAGCGCCAGATTCTGCCGGACGCGGCTGTCGGCACCCTGTGCGTTGACCGCTCTGCGCATGTAGGTTTCGGCTGTATTCAATTCGCCTGACAACACATACGACATCCCGAGATTGGAAAGCAGCGACGCCTCGTTCGGATTGAGGTCCATGGCCCGCTTGTAGATGTCACGGGCTTCGCTGGTTTTGCCGAGCTGGTCGAGGATCGCAGCTTCAGCGGAAAGCAGTTTCCAATCCGGATATTCAGGCGTCTGGGCGCGGCGAACTGCGTCAAGCGCCGCTTCGAATTCACCACTGCTTGCCAATGCCTTGCCGTAAGCGGCCAGAACCTCGCGGTCCTTCGGATAGGCGATAGCAAGGCTGCGCATGACTGCAAGCGCCTGATCGTTTCGCCCCATCATGCGCAGCACCGCAGCAAAATTCATGGCTGTAGCTTTGTCTTTCGGGTTGCTCTGATACCGCGCTCCCAGGCTGGTTGAGGCCTGCGCAAGCTGCTGCGCGTTCATATGATCAAAACTGCCCGTGGGACTTGCTGTCGATGCTGCTGGTGAGATGGAGCCGGTGGTTGTCTTGTCGGTGGTGGCGCAACCGGAAATGCTCATTGCAAGGGCAGCCACGGTTACGGAAAAAATGAGCCGGCGGTTGCGTTGAATAATCCCTGCGCTTGTCATAGTTTGCCCCGTCAGATCCCAGCGCACATCCATTGGTGCGTTAACCAATCCCATGTGAAAGAAATATTCTGTTAACCCTAACGGACCGTTAATGACACCGCCTTTGCCGGCGCAAAAGCAGAAAATTGACACCAGGAGCAAACGATCATGCCTGCCGAAATCACCAAACAAAAATCATCGGATAGCAAGCCTGTCTGGTTCGTGGCGAAGGGCGGGCTGGAAGCGCTTGGACTTGATCCGGCAGCACTTGCCTGGGCCAGGGCAAACGGGTTCGAAGGGCAGGCCGGCCGGCTGCTCATTGTTCCCGGCGAAAACGGCCAGATCGCCGGCGCATTGCTTGGGACCGGCAAGGATGACAATCCTCTGGCAGCAGGCAAACTCGCGCAGGCTTTGCCGAAGGGCGCCTGGCATCTGGCAGGCCCTGTCAGCGCGCCCGATCTGGCGGCTCTCGGCTTCCTGCTCGGTGGTTACAAGTTCACCCGGTACACGAAGAAGGATGATGCGGACGTTGCGCTGATGCTGCCGGAAGGCGCTGACAAGGCCGATGTGAAGCGGCAGGCGAGGGCGGTGACGCTCGCGCGTGACCTCATCAATACGCCGACCAATGATATGGGCCCGGAGGCGCTGGAAGCCGCTGTGCGCAAGGTGGGCGATGAGCACAAGGCATCTGTCACCGTGATTAAGGGCGATGCGCTGCTCAAGAAGAATTTTCCGATGATCCATGCTGTCGGCCGTGCCGGTAGCGAGGAGCCGAGGCTGATCGATCTGGAGTGGGGCAAGAAGGATGCTCCGAAGGTAACCCTGGTGGGCAAGGGCGTCTGCTTCGATACCGGCGGTCTTGATATCAAGCCCGCCAGCAGCATGCTTCTGATGAAGAAGGACATGGGCGGTGCCGCCAACGTTTTGGCCCTTGCGAGCATCATCATGGATGCGAAACTGCCGGTCCGCTTGCGCGTCCTCATTCCCGCGGTGGAGAACTCCATCTCGGCCAATGCTTTCCGTCCGAGCGATATTCTGACGAGCCGCAAGGGCATCACCGTCGAGATTGGCAATACCGATGCGGAGGGACGCCTCGTCCTCGCCGATGCGCTGGCATTGGCCGATGAGGAAGAGCCGGAAATCCTGATCGACATGGCGACACTGACGGGCGCAGCGCGTGTTGCGCTTGGTCCGGATGTGCCGCCCTTTTATGCGACCGATGAGAGCTTTGCGGCCGATGTGGCCAAGGCGTCCGAAGCCGTGGCCGATCCGGTCTGGCGCATGCCGTTGTGGCAGCCCTACGAAGCAAGGCTTTCATCCCGCGTGGCCGACATCAACAATGTGACGACCGATGGTTTTGCCGGATCGGTGACAGCGGCACTGTTCCTGAAGCGCTTTGTCGAGAAGACCAGAATCTGGGGGCATTTCGATATCTATGGCTGGAACCCGGTGGAGAAGCCGCATTCTCCCGTTGGTGGGGAAGCGCAGGCCATCAGGGCGCTTTACCATGTGTTGAAGACGCGTTTTCCGGCTGGGAAATAACGGAGATTCGTCAGTCTGTGTCCGGCGGCAAATTCTCGAATGCTGTCGGATGCACCTGCGCCCGGCTAAGAAGCCGCCGACCGACTATGACCGCTTGCACTTCGCACCGCGAGGAATAAAATGATACGGAACCGAAATGATCTCGGAAGCCGTTCATGCAGATTGAGTTGAAGCCGTTTCAGGCGCTGACATTGTGGAAGGAAATTGCCGTCTCCGAAGTGCGGGATGATGCGCATGACCTGACGATGCGGCAATTGGCGGTGCTGCTGACGGTTTATCTGGAGCCGCCACCGCACACGATTCGTGGTATGGCTGCCAAGCTGAAGGTGACAAAGCCGGTGATTACCCGCGCGCTGGATACAATGGGTGGTTATGGATTGGTGGACCGGCATCGTGATGAAAAAGACAAGCGCAACGTTCTCGTCAAGAGAACGGTAAAAGGTGCGCTCTATGTTGAAAAGCTCGGCGATCTCGTCATCGCCAAGGCAAGAGGATTACCCCTGTGACATTGGATAAACGGTTGAACGCGTTCCGCCCCGATCTGGCAGACGAAAGCCTGCGTGGGCAGGTAGAGGCGGAGCACTTCGTGGAAGGCAAACCCATGCGCATTGCCGATCCGGTCGTTGATGTGCGCGGCGAAGCGCGCGGCGATGCCGGTGTAACCACACAGTTCCTGTTCGGCGATGACGTTCTGGTGTTCGAAGACAGCAATGGCTGGTGCTGGGTGCAGAACGAGCGGGACGGATATGTCGGCTATGTCGTCGATACGGCGCTGGACAAGCGCTATGACGAGCCGACGCATATCGTCATCGCGCCGCGCACGTTTGTCTATCCGGGATCTGACCTGAAGTTCCCGCCAACCAATGCACTGTCCATGGGATCGCTTGTCACGATAAAGGGCGGCGAGGAACGCCGCGGTACGCTCTACGGCATCCTGCCAAGCGGCGAGGCCGTCATTGCCAAGCATCTCGTTCCGATCGATGAAGTCACCGACGATCACGTGGCGGTTGCCGAGACCCTGATGCACACGCCTTATCTATGGGGCGGCGTGTCCGGTTTCGGAATTGATTGCTCCGGTCTGGTCCAGTTGTCGCTGCTGATGACCGGTCAGTCCGTCTTGCGCGATTCCGACATGCAGGCTGATACGATCGGCGATGCGATCGAGCCGGATGCAAAGTACAACAATCTGAAGCGCGGTGATTTTGTTTTCTGGAAGGGCCATGCCGCGATGATGGCCAGCCATTCCATGCTGCTGCACGCAAGCGGTCATACGATGAGCGTGACACTTGAGCCTCTGCACGATGCCATCGAACGCATTGCCTATCTCTATGGCAAGCCGACAGCGGTACGGCGGCTCTAGTCAAATAAGCCCTCTGTTCGATGGAACAGAGGGCTTATCATTTGCTTTGCTTGTTTAGATTCAAGCCGCCGATAGCTCAGCCACCTGCTGGAATGTGCGGATGATCTGCAGGCAGGCGCGCGCCGCTTCCTGTCCCTTGATCAGGAAATGCCCGGTGAAGAAGTCGATATGCTGGGCGGTTTCCTGGAAATGATGCGGTGTCAGCACGGCTGACAGCATGGGAACACCGGTCTCCATCTGGGCGGTGAGAAGCGCATTGACCACAGTTCCGGCGACGAAATCGTGCCGGTAAATGCCGCCATCGACGACGAGACCTGTTGCGACAATCGCGTCGTACTGGCCAGTCTCGGCAAGCTTTTTGGCCAGCAGGGGAATGTCGAACGATCCCGGCACGTCATAGACGTCAAACCGTCCGGCGGTGACACCCTGGCTTTTGAGTTCGCCTTCAAAGCCGATACGGCACTGGTCAACGATTTCCGTATGCCATCGCGCCTGGATGAAGGCGATGCGCGGGGCGAAATGTGGGGTATTGTTATTCTGGAACTGATCCATGTCGGTCTCCTCAAGAGTTGACGTGAATCAGGGCACAACCAAAAACGGTCAGGGACTGCCGGAAAGGCAGCCCTTGCTTTCAGTTGTTCTCTTTCATCCGGACTATACCGTCGGCTTCGGAATTGCACCGAAATCTGCTGTCCTTTCCGGCAAACCGGAAAGCGCTCGCGGGCTCGCACCTGACATCTTTCGACACCCAGTGATTACCGCCGGTGGGGAATTGCACCCCGCCCTGAGAACACTTGCGCGGGCAATCTATCCGAAGGTTCTGGGCTGTCAAAGCCAAATTTTTCTAATACTGGGCTTTCCGGTCGACAATATTTTTAAGCGGCTCGCCGCGCTCGAAGGATTCGATCTGGGCGACAATCTCCGGAACCAGCGCCGACGGGCTGGAGCTTGCGGCCGCATGCGGGGTGATGATGACCTGCGGATGCGTCCATAACGGGCTGTCTTTCGGCAGGGGTTCCCTGTTGAACACATCAAGCGTGACAGCCGACAACATGCCGCGTTCCAGCGCGGCCAGGATATCCGCCTCGTTCTGCAGCCCGCCGCGACCGGCATTGATGAGAATCGGCGCGCCGAGCGGCCCGTCCGCCTTCATCTGGGCAAAAAGGCTCATCGACAGGATACCCTTGGTCTCCGGTGTCAGCGGCAGCAACGAAACGATGATATCCGCATCCTTCAGGAAATCCTTCAGGCCATCATTGCCAAAATGGCTGGTCACGCCTTCGACGCTCTGGGGACGGCGGCTCCAGCCGCTGACCTTGAATCCCAGCATTCGCAGCTTCAAGGCGGCATCACGGCCAAGCACGCCCATGCCGAGAATGCCGACATTGACCTCATGCGCCGCCGGCTGGCGCCGGTCCTCATGCCAGACCTTGCCTGCCTGCTGCTGCCGGTAGCGCAGGCCGAGGCGGTGGTGATCCAGCACCTGCCAGACCACATATTCCGTCATCCGCATCGTCAGATCAGGGGATACGATGCGCACGATGGGCACATCGGGAATCCTGTCATCATGGAAGACGTGATCCACACCGGCGCCCAATGAGAAAATGACTTCGAGGTTCGGCAGGTCCGCGAGGGAACCGGGGCGCTGTTTCCAGACCAGTGCGTAGCGAACCTTTTCCTTGTCCGTATAGGTGTTCAGGACAAGTTTGCGCTGCGGGGCGTTCTTGGCAAACTCCGATAGCCAGACCTCCGGGTCCCATCCCGTTACAGCCAGAAAAATCGTGTCGCTTGTCCCGGTCATTCGCTTACTGCTCCCTGTTCCGCCGTTTCTATCCTGAAGGCCGCTGCCATCAGTGCTTTTGTATAATCGCTCTTCGGATTGGCGAAGATTTCCTCCGACGGGCCATATTCAACCGCTTTGCCATTGCGCATGACAAGCACGTCATTGGCCAGCGCTTTCACCACCTTGAGATCGTGGCTGATGAAAAGATAGGCCAGATTGTGCTTTTGCTGCAATCCGCGCAAGAGGTCGACCACCTGTGCCTGCACGCTCATGTCGAGCGCCGAGGTCGGCTCGTCCAGCATGACGAAGCGCGGGTTGAGCACCATGGCCCGGGCAATGGCAATGCGCTGGCGCTGGCCGCCGGAAAATTCATGCGGATAGCGGAAGCGGTTTTCCGGATCGAGATTGACCTCCTTGAGTGCGGCAACGACGCGTGCATCCCGCTCGTCCACCGACAGTTTCGGCTCGTGCACGGCAAGGCCCTCGGCCACGATATCGGCGATTGACATGCGCGGCGACAGCGAGCCGAACGGGTCCTGAAACACGATCTGCAGCTCGCGGCGCAGCGGCCGCATCTGCTTGAATGAAAACTGGTTGATGTCCTTCTCGCCGAAGCGGATGACCCCCTGGGAGGAAATCATGCGCGACAGCGCAAGCCCGAGCGTGGTTTTGCCCGAGCCGGATTCGCCGACAACCCCGAGCGTCTGTCCGGCGCGGATGGTCACATCGATGCCATCGACGGCCTTCACATGGTCGACGGTCCGCCGCAGGAAACCCTGCTTGATCGGGAACCAGACCTTCACCTGCTCGCCGCGCATGACGGGCGCGGCGGACAGATCAGCGGAGGGGGGATTGCCTTTGGGTTCGGCGGCAAGCAGATGGCGCGTATATTCATGCTGCGGATTGTCGAAAATCTGCCTGGTGGGACCGGTTTCGACGATTTTACCCTTGGTCATGACACAGACGCGGTCGGCAATCTTGCGGACAATGCCGAGGTCATGCGTGATGAACAGCATGGACATGCCCTGCGCCTTTTTGAGGTCGGCAAGCAGTTGCAGGATCTGTGCCTGCACGGTCACATCGAGCGCGGTGGTCGGCTCATCGGCAATCAGCAGCTTCGGCTTGTTGGCGAGCGCCATGGCAATCATCACCCGCTGGCGCTGGCCGCCGGAGAGCTGGTGCGGGTAGGCATCGAGCCGTTTTTCCGGCTCGCGGATGCCCACTTCGTGCAGAAGCGCAAGCGTGCGTTGCCTCGCCGGTTTGTCAGCCATGCCCTGGTGCAGTTTCAGGACTTCGACAATCTGCTTCTCGATCGTATGGAGCGGATTGAGCGAGGTCATCGGCTCCTGGAAGATCATGGTGATGTCGTTGCCGCGCACACGCCGCAGATCGTTCTCGTCGCTGTCCAGAAGGTCCTGTCCGTTAAACAGGATCTGACCGGAGGGGTGCGAGGCCGGCGGGTAGGGCAGAAGCTTCAGGATCGACAGGGCCGAGACCGACTTCCCGGAACCGGATTCGCCGACGAGCGCAACCGTCTCGCCCTGAGCGATGTCGAACGAGACATGATCGACGGCAATCGACTGGCGGCCGTTCTGGGTAAAGGCAACCGAGAGATCACGGACGGAAAGGAGGGGGGACGCACTCATTTGAAAGCCTTGCGCGGATCGAATGCGTCACGGGTTGCCTCACCGACGAAGATCAGCAGCGACAGCATCAGCGAGATGACGACGAAACCGGTCAGGCCAAGCCATGGCGCCTGCAGATTGTTCTTGCCCTGAGCCAGCAGTTCGCCGAGCGAGGCAGAGCCCGGCGGCAGGCCGAAACCGAGGAAATCGAGCGAGGTGAGCGTCGTGATCGATCCGTTGAGGATGAAGGGCAGGAAGGTGAGCGTGGTCACCATGGCGTTGGGCAGAAGGTGACGGAACATGATTGTCCGGTCACGCACGCCAAGTGCACGCGCGGCATTCACATATTCGAAATTGCGGGCCCGCAGGAATTCAGCGCGGACGATGCCGACAAAATGCACCCATGAGAACAGCAGCATGATGCAGAGCAGGATCCAGAAGCCGGGCGGCAGGATCGAAGCCATGATCAGGAGAAGGTAGAGCGTGGGCACCGAAGACCAGATTTCAATGAAGCGCTGTGCCAGAAGATCGAGCCAGCCGCCGAAATAACCCTGCATGGCGCCGGCCGTCACCCCGATAACCGCAGACGCTGCCGTCAGGATCAGTCCGAACAGCACGGAAATGCGGAAACCATAGAGCGCCCGGGCAAACACGTCGCGCGCCTGATCATCCGTGCCCAGAATGTTCATGTTGCCGAACGTGCAGTTGGTGTCGTTCACACCCTGCGGATAGCGGGCACATCGCTCCTCCGGCGTATAGAGCCAGAATGGTTTTGACGGCGCCGTATCGGGAAGCTCGTTGTTGACGGTGCGGTAGGAATAGCGAATCGGCGGCCAAATGGCCCAGCCATTGGCGTTGATCTCGTCCTGGATCACGGGATCGCGATAGTCGGTCACCGCATAGAAGCCATTGAACTTCTCCTCCGGATAATCGACGAGAACGGGAAAGAGTATTTCGCCCTTGTAGGAAACAAGGATCGGCCGGTCATTGGCAATGAACTCGCCGAACAGCGAACCAATGAACAGGAACAGGAACAGCCACAGGGCCCACCAGCCGCGGCGGTTGGCCTTGAAGTTCTGCCAGCGCCGGGCATTGAGCGGCGACAGCCGCGGGCGCCGAACGGTGGGGGGTGAAGGCTGGGTGCCAATGCTTGTATCGGTCATCAGACGTCCCTCCGCTCGAAGTCGATGCGCGGGTCGATCCATGTATAGAGAAGATCGGACAGGAGACTGACGACGACGCCGACAAGGGCGAAAATATAGACCGTGGCTATCACCACCGGATAGTCGCGATTGATGATCGATTCATAGCCAAGCAACCCCAGTCCATCCAGCGAGAAAATCGCCTCGATCAGCAGCTGACCGGTGAAGAAGATCGAAATGAAGGCGCTGGGGAAACCGGCAATAACGATGAGCATGGCGTTGCGGAACACATGTCCATAGAGAATCTTGCCCTCGGTCAGGCCCTTGGCCCGCGCCGTGGTGACATATTGCTTGCGGATTTCATCGAGGAACGAATTCTTGGTCAGAAGGGTCGTCGTGGCGAAGGCCGACAGCAACATGGCCGTCAGCGGCAGGGCAATGTGCCAGGCATAGTCGACGATCTTGCCGAAGAACGAGAGCTCGGCGAAATTGTTGGACGTCAAACCGCGCAGCGGGAACCAGTCGAAGAACGAGCCGCCGGCAAAAAACACGATCAGCATGATGCCGAAGAGAAATCCCGGTATCGCGTAGCCAACCACGACAACGGCACTGGTCCACACGTCGAAGGCAGAACCGTCCTTGATAGCCTTGCGAATGCCGAGCGGAATGGAAATGGCATAGGATATCAGCGTCATCCACAGGCCGAGGGATATCGAGACAGGCAGTTTCTCCTTGATGAGCTGCACCACGCTGATATCGCGGAAATAGCTGTTGCCGAAATCGAAGCGCAGATAGTTCCATACCAGGATACGGAACCGCTCGAGCGGCGGCTTGTCCAGGCCGAACTGCTTTTCAAGGCTGGCTATGAAAGCGGGATCGAGGCCTTGAGCGCCGCGATATTTCGAGTTGGCCGTACCAAGGCCGAGCGTTTCATGGCTCTGACCAAAATCAGCACCGCCGCCGCCAATGCGGTCAAGCGCGTTGCCGCCCTGTCCGGTGAGCTGGCCGATAATACGCTGGACCGGACCGCCGGGGACGAACTGTACAATCACGAAGCAGACAAGCAGGACTCCGAACAGGGTCGGTATCATCAGAAGCAAACGCCGTAGAATATAGGCTCCCATTAAGACGGTGCTCCAGGAGATATCATTTTAAATCTTGCCAATTGCCTTTGCCTTTGCTTCGTCAAGCCACCAGAGCGTTTCAACCGGAAAGCCATAATCGGGTTTGGGCTCCTTGAAGCCGAACATATCCCAATAGGCGATGAGGTGATTCGCGCTGTACCAATTTGGAATCCAGTCACGCCTTATACGCAAGAGCCGATCCAGAACACGCATAATCGTGACCAGTTCTGCCCGTGACTTCACGTCACCGACTTTCTCGATCAGCGCATCGATCACCGGATCCGCAATGCCTGCAAAATTGGTCGATCCGGGCATGGCAGCCGATTTGGAGCCAAAGATGGACTGCAGGCTCTCCTGTGTCGGCGTGGAACCAAGGGAGTAGGCAGCACCCATCATATCGAAATCAAAGTCCTGCAGCCTGACCTGATACTGTGCCGGATCGACCAGTCGCAGGGTGGCATTGATGCCGATGGCGTTCAGATTGTTGATGAAAGGTGCCGAGGAGCGTGTGAAGACTTCCGCCTGGATCAACATTTCCAGATTGAGAGGTCTGCCACTGGCATCGACGAATTTGCCGTTCTGCCGCGTATAGCCCGCTGCTGTGATCAATTCGACCGCACGGCGCAGATTGTTTCTGTCGCGCCCCGAACCATCCGATACGGGTTGCAGGACCGCATCGCCGAAAATCTCCGGCGGCAGCCTGTTGCGCAGCGGCTCGATAATGGCCAGCTCTTCGGCGGAGGGTTTGCCTTCAGCGCGAAATTCCGATTTCTCGAACAGCGATTGCGAGCGTTTGTAGACATCGTAAAACAGGTTCTTGCTGGTCCATTCGAAGTCAAAACACAACGCGATGGCTTCGCGTATCCGAGGGTCGCGGAACTGTTCCCGGCGCTGATTCAGAGCCCAGGCCTGCATCACTGGCCGTTTTTCGCTGTAGAACTCGCGTTTGACGACACGCTTCTGCTGAATGGCCGGGAAATTGTATTCGGTCGCCCATGTCTTCGCGACGGATTCGGAGCGCCAGTAAATATCGCCCTTCTTGAAGGATTCGAAATCCGGTTGCCGGTCGCGAAAGAACTCGATGCGGATGTGGTCAAAATGGTTGGAGCCGCGTTGTACCGGCAAATCCTTTGCCCAGTAATCGGCAACGCGCTCGTATTCAATCGTTTGACCGGCAAGGATCATGCCCGCGCGATAGGCTCCCGAGCCGAGAGGCGCTTCCAGCGTCGATGCGCCGAAATCCCGCGTGGCGTACCACGCCTTGGAAAAGATCGGTATCCCTGCTGCGATGTCGAGAATGGCGCGGCCGGAATGCTTGCCGGAAAAGGTCAGACGCAATGTGTGGTCATCTTCGGCGACAATTTCGGTGAGTTCCGCCATCATCACCACGAGATCGGGGTGTCCCTTTGTCTTGAGCGTCTCATAGCTGAACACCGCATCGTGAGCCGTCAGGGGGGAGCCGTCGTGAAAACGCGCTTGCGGGCGCAACTTGAAAATGAATGTCCGCTTGTCCGGGGAAACCGTAACGCTTTCAGCAACCAGGCCATAAATGGAATCGGGCTCGTCCAGCGCCGATGTCATCAAGGAATCAAAGCACAATTCCACACGTGGCGGTGCATCGCCGCGTGCGCTGAAACCGTTCAGCGTGTTGAATGTCTGCGTTGACTGGTTGAAATACCATGTCGGCGGCGAGAAGCAGAACGTACCACCCTTCGGCGCATCGGGATTGGTGTATTCGAAATGCGTGAAATCCTTCGGATATTTGAGTTCGCCAAAGGCGGAAAGACCATGCAGCGGAACATCCGTCTTCACATCCGCCAGTGCCAGACGCGGAGTGAGGGCGGACAAAGCCGCTGCACTGGAATATTTCAGCAGATCGCGGCGATTGAGACGCCCGGCCATCATTGCGCGTGGGCTTTCAGAACTTGTTCCTTGGCAGGGTCAATCCACCAGGAAAGCGGGTCGACACCGATATAATCCGGTTGTTTTTCAGGCATGCCGAACTTGTTCCAGTAGGCGATCTTGACCCTGTCATCATACCACTGCGGAACAACATAGTAGTTCCACAGGAGAACCCGGTCGAGCGCACGGGTTGCGGCAACAAGCTCTTCACGGTCCTTGGCAAAGATGACCCTGTCGATCAGCTTGTCGATGGCCGGGTTTTTGATACCCATGTAATTGCGCCCGCCAGGCGTGTCGGCCGTGCTGGATCCCCAGAAATCGCGTTGCTCGTTGCCTGGCGACAGCGTTTGCCCGATCCCGGCGATTGCCATCACGTCAAAATCATAATCATTGACCCTGGCCGCGTACTGGGCAGCATCGACGGCCCGTATTTGCGCATCTATGCCTAGCTTGCGCAGATTCGTCATGAACGGTCCGATCGTACGTTCATTGCCCGGATCGTCCGCCAGAAATTCGATGGTCAGAGGTTGACCGGTCGCTGTATTGACGAGCTTTCCATTTTTCTGATCATAACCGGCCTCCCGCAAAAGCGTGACGGCCTTGCGCAAATTATCGCGTTGCGCCTGCGGTGTGTCAGAAACCGGGTTCTTGAATTCCTCGTTGAAAACCCCTTCCGGTACTTCACCTTTAACCGCTTGAAGTATCTCCAGTTCTTTGCCTGTCGGGAGGCCGCTCGATGCGAGTTCCGTGCCGGAGAAATAACTGTCTATTCGCTTGTATTGACCGAAAAATGCATTCTTGCTCATCGATTCAAAGTCGAAGGCAAAATTCAAGGCTTCGCGCACCTTGATATCCTTGAATTTGTCGCGGCGTGTGTTCAGGAGAAATCCTTGCATGCGACCAGACGACCGCTGTGGATACACGGCCTTGACGACATCACCCCGGGCGAACGCCGGGAAATCATAGCCACGCATCCAGCGGCCGATGCTCGGTTCGCCGCGGTAATCCTGGAATCCCCCCTTCTTGAAGGCTTCCCACATGGCGTTTGCGTCCCGGAAATATTCATAGCGAATACGATCGAAATTGTTGCGCCCGACATTGGTGGGGAGATCCTTGCCCCAGTAATCGGCTACCCGGCTCCATACGATGGTCTTGCCGAAGTCGACGCTTTCGATTTTGTAGGCAGCCGAGCCCAGAGGGATTTCCGTCGTGGGCTTGGTGATGTCGCGCTTCTTTCCGGATTGATCGGTGCCTTCCCACCAGTGCTTTGGCAAGACGGGAAACTCGCCGACAATGCTGGGCAACTCACGGTTCCCGCCGCTCGCAAACGTGAAGGTAACCTCTCGGTCCCCGGTCTTCTCGGCCTTTGTCACATCATGATAATACTTGTTGTAAATCGGGCTTTGCGCTTTCAGGGTATCGAACGACCAGATGACGTCATCGACGGTGATGGGCTGTCCATCATGCCATTTTGCAGCGGGGTTGAGGCGGAACTTTACCCAGGAAAAATCATCTGGGTAAGCAACTGCTTCTGCGAGAAGACCGTAATTTGTTGCCGGCTCATCAGGCGCCCGGCTGAGAAGCGTATCGTAGAGATATCCACCCAGTATGGTCCCGCCCGGAAGCCCCGCCGCAGACGTTCCCTGGACGACGAAGGGGTTGAGGCTGTCGAAGGAGCCTTGAGCAATTTGATTCAAGGTTCCGCCTTTGGGCGCATCGGGATTCACAAAATCAAAATGCTTGAAGCCCGGCCCGTATTTCGGCTTGCCCAGAGCGCTGACCGCCGTCCGCCATTCAGCATCCGCAGCCCGTGCATTCGATAGGGGGATCACGGCTGTCATGGCAAGGAGCGCGAGGCTGGCAACGAGCGGACGGAATTGCAAATCAGATCTCCACGGTTCTCTTTTTTGGTCAGTCTAAGAGAAAATGCGGCGGAGAACAGACCTTCGGCAAAAAAACACGCAGTCTTGATAGGATCAGGCTGACGGATACAAAAAAGCCGGGCACTGGACCCGGCTTTCCCTTGGAATTGACGGCTGACTTATTTTGTCGGTGCCGGCGCAGCGCCATCTGCAGGCTTTGCTGCATCGGCTGGCTTTTCACCGCCGGCTGGCGCGGCATCGGCAGCAGGAAGCGGCTTTGGACTGTCGGAGAGCGTGCGCAGGTAAGCGATCAGGTCCGCGCGTTCATTGTCTTTCTTGTCACCGGCAAAGCCCATGGCCGTGCCCTTGATGTAGCCCTTGGGCGACGTCAGGAAGTGGTTGAGATGGTCGAACGTCCAGAGTTCCTTGCCGCCCTTGGAGAAATCCTTGATGGCGCCGGAATAGCTGAAGCCTTCATGCGTCGCCATGGGACGGTCGACGATGTCCCAGAGGTTCGGGCCGACCTTGTTGGCGCCGCCCTTTTCACCGGTATGGCAAGCCTGGCAGCGCTTGAAAATCGCTTCGCCGCGCGTCGCGTCCGCCGATGCGAGCAGGGTTGCGATCGGCACGGCCGCAGCTGCTGCGGCTGGCGCGCCGGCTTCACCTTCACCGCCGGCTTCTGCAGCCTGGATGATAAAGCCGGGTTTTTCGGGCGCACGGGAATCAAATAAGAAATCCGAAAGGATGCCCGCTGTCATGACAACGAAAACTGTTGCCAGGAACGCCATGGCATATTTGTTGAATGCGCTCGAATCCATTGTCGATCATTGCTCCTCTTGCGGAGGTTCTCATTATCTGGTCAATGCAGACCGCTGCATAACTTGACGAGAGTCCCCTCGTGATCGCGCGGAAACTAGGTCTTTTGCTCAAGACTTGCAACACATATAAGGGCAGTTCTGCCTGAGACTTTTTGACACCGTAGGGTGCTTATGACGATGAAAATATTGACCCTGATTCCCGCCCGCATGGCCTCCACACGCTTGCCCGGCAAGCCATTGGCCGATATTGCCGGCAAGCCGATGATCGTGCATGTGGCTGAACGTGCCCTGGCGGCCGGTCTTGGCCGTGCCGTTGTTGCCACCGACAGCGCCGAGGTGAAGGTGGCGGTCGAAGCCCACGGACTTGAAGTGGTCATGACACGCAGCGATCATGAATCGGGTTCGGACCGCATCTATGAAGCCTTGCTGGCACTTGATCCGGAAGGCACTGTTGATGCCATCGTCAATGTCCAGGGCGACCTGCCGACCATTGATCCGGAATTGGTCAAACGCGCGCTCCTGCCGCTGCGTGAAGGTCCCGCCGATATCGCCACATTGTGTGTTGAGATCACCAGGGAAGATGAAAAGACCAATCCGAATGTGGTGAAGATCGTCGGGTCGGATATCGGCACCGGGAAAATGCGCGCGCTCTACTTTACGCGTGCGACGGCTCCCTACGGCAACGGCCCGCTCTACCACCACATCGGTCTGTATGCCTATCGCCGTGCAGCTCTGCAGCGATTCGTCAGCCTTGGCCCGTCGCCGCTCGAACAGCGCGAACGGCTGGAACAGCTGCGCGCGCTGGAAGCCGGCATGCGCATCGATGTCGAGATCGTTGATTCGGTGCCACTGGGTGTTGACACCCAGGAAGATCTTGAGCGGGCACGTGACATTCTTACTTCAATAAAGGGCAATTGATTATGGCCAAGACCAACCGCATCTCCTTTCAGGGCGAACCGGGTGCCAATTCCGACACCGCATGCCGGAACATGTTTCCGCACATGGAGCCGTTGCCATGCCCGACCTTTGAGGATGCGTTTAACGCGGTTGAAAGTGGCGCGGCTGATCTGGCGATGATCCCGATCGAGAACACGATCGCCGGGCGCGTGGCGGACATCCACCACCTCTTGCCGGAATCGCGCCTGCACATTGTCGGCGAATATTTTCTGCCGATCCATTTTCAGCTGATGGTTCTTCCGGGCACCAAGCGCAGCGAAATCGTCACGGTTCACAGCCATATCCACGCGCTGGGCCAGTGCCGCAAATACATCCGCAAGAATGGCTGGAAGCCGGTCATTGCCGGGGATACGGCGGGTGCGGCGCGGCTGGTCTCCGACGTCAAGGACAAGACGATGGCGGCACTTGCACCGCGGCTCGCCTCCAGCCTTTATGGTCTCGATATCCTGGAAGAGGATGTCGAGGACACGGAAAACAATGTCACGCGCTTCGTCGTCCTGAACAAGACGAAAAAGTGGGCACCGCGCACATCCGACGAACTCATGATGACGACCTTCGTCTTTCGCGTGCGCAACGTTCCGGCGGCGCTCTACAAGGCGATGGGCGGCTTTGCCACCAATGGCGTCAACATGACCAAGCTGGAAAGCTATCAGATTGACGGCAAGTTCACCGCCACGCAGTTTTACGCCGATATTGAAGGGCATCCGGATGACAAGAACGTTGCCCATGCCCTGGAAGAACTGGAATTCTTCTCCAAGGAGGTGCGGATTCTCGGGGTCTATCCCGCCGATACGACATTCCGCAGCAGCCAGGGCGAGGAAGAGTAGATTGACGGTCTAATCTTCCCAGTTTTCAACGCTGAGTCCCTCGACCCTCTGAAATTCACGGACATTGCGTGTGATGAGGGTCAGGGACCGTGCAAGGGCCTGCCCGGCGACCAAAACATCGTAAGGGCCGATGGGACTACCCGCGCGCGCAAGCTTTGCGCGCAACTCGCCTGCATATCGGGCGTCGTCCAGATCAAACTCAAGTGCCGGGAATTGCAGACTTTCAACAAGGCCCACATTCTGAACGGCGCGCTGTGATTTGTAGGCTCCGTAAAATAGTTCATGGGCAACAATGGTCGAGATTGCAAAATCCTGCGGCTGATGTCGACGCAGTCGGCTGTGCAGCCGTTCATTGCCTTTCAGCAACGCAATGATGGTGTTGGTATCAAGCAAGAATTTCATTTGAAATAGTCGAGATCAGGTCTTTCCTGCGGTACTGGCTTCTCGCCCGCAGCTTTTGCAAAGTCGTCGTCTAACGGGCATGAAAGCGCATCCAGCCAAGCCCAATTTTCCGGCATCGGCTCAAGAATCACGGATTGCCCGTGACGCCGTATACGAACCTCTGTTGCGTCAAATCGGAACTCCTTTGGAAGACGCACAGCCTGCGAGCGTCCGGACCAGAAGATTTTGGCTTTTTCCATGTCGCACCTCTTTTGAGATATGACAATGATATATACCAATTGGGCGATATTTTCAATTCAACCTTGGTAGGGCTTAAGCCCCGCTCTCAACCCAGCTGCGGATCAGATGGGCGGCGATGGCGCCGGGTGGCGGCGTCATCAATCCTTCGGGGTGCGTCCGGTCGAGCATCAGGGCGACTTCATCGCGTGTGAACCAGCGGCCCGCCTCCAGCTCCGCCTTGTCGAGCGTGTAATCGTCGGACAATGCTTCCGCATGGCAGCCGATCATCAGCGAATAGGGAAACGGCCAGGGTTGCGATGCGTGATAGACCACCCGGCCGATAGGCAGATTGGTTTCTTCCAGTGTCTCGCGCCGCACGGCATTTTCGATGGTTTCCCCCGGTTCAATGAACCCGGCAAGGCAGGAATACATGCCTGGTCCGAAATGGGGTCCACGCGCCAGAAGACATTTATCGCCGCGCACCACCATCATGATGGCAACCGGATCGGTGCGCGGGAAATGCTGGGCGTCGCAATTCGGGCAAGTGCGCCGGTACCCGCCATCGCGCATCACCGTTTCCGTGCCGCAGCGGCCGCAGAAACGGTGATTCTCATGCCAGGTCAGCAGCGAAACAGCCTGCGCCATGGCGCCCAGCTGGTCTTCGGGTATGAGGCCTTGCGTATAGACCGGACGGTATTCAATGGCCTTGATTGTCTCGGGAAGGGCTGCCAGATCGATACCGCTCACGGCGGCGAGAACCGGCATGTCCTCCTGCATTCCCAGATAGATTGTCCTGTTCGGGTGGGGCAACAGCGCTGCTGCTTCTTCAAGGCCGAAAAAGGCATTGCCCATGCCGTTTCCCTGCGACACCAGTATCTGGCCTTGCCCGATCAGCAGCATACGCGCTTTTGCATCCGCAAGTGCGACCGTCACCACATCATCGCTGCGGTTTTCAGAATGGCGGTTTATCCTGTTGCCGGCAAAGCCGACGAAGCGGCTCGCTTCCGCTTCCGGAACATCATAAAGGCGAAATGACATAAGTGGGGCTCCAGAAGACCGGTCCGGAATGGGACTATGTGATGATACTGATTAGATAGCGTTGAGAATGGCGTTCGCAAAGTCCCGTGCGTCTTTTTCGCCGTAGGGTTCGCGCGTGCCATAGCCCCAGACGGGACCGGGCCATGCCGGATCTCCGGTGTTGCGAGCAATGATATGCAAGTGCAACTGCCGGACGATATTGCCGAGAGCACCGGTGTTGATCTTTTCGCAATTGACGACAGCCTTGAGCGCCTGTGCGGCAATGCCCGATTCAAAGACAAGCATTGTCTGGTCGAGGGGGGTGAGGTCGTGAATCTCGCTGATATCAGCCCTTTGCGGCACGAGAATGAGCCAAGGCCAGCGCCGGTCATTCATCAGGCGCAGATCGCAAAGGCCCAGCCTTGCAATGGGAATCGTATCAGCTGCAAGTTTGCTATCGAGTATGAACGTCATGATTTGCAACAATTAGCAGTTTTTTTGTGGTCCCGCTTGCTTTTTGCGCAAAGATTGCCGATATGAGCCTCGGGAGGTTGGTGGTGGACGAGCCACTCGCCAACCGGGTCAGGTCCGGAAGGAAGCAGCCCCAACGAGCCAGGCACGGGTCGCCGTGCCAGCCTCCCACCTTTATCCTCTTTAAAGCCGTGATCCGGCATTGACGCTGCGGTGTGCAGCGGTACAAACTTGCCTGGTGGAACGAATTTGACATCACGCGAGACAAGCGAATGTCAGAATCGGACAATTAGCGCCATGAAGAGTAATGCAGGAGCGGAATCAACCGGGATGGACACCAAAACGGCAGATAGCGCCTATCGCGTGCTTGCCCGCAAATATCGCCCGCAGAATTTCGACGATCTGGTCGGTCAGGAGCCGATGGTTCGGACCCTGACCAATGCGTTCGAGACTGGCCGCATTGCGCAGGCATGGATGCTGACGGGTGTTAGGGGGGTCGGCAAGACCACCACTGCCCGCATTCTGGCCCGCGCCCTCAACTACAAGACGGCGGAAATCGACAAGCCAACGATCGACCTGTCTGTTCCCGGTGAACATTGTCAGGCGATCATGGAAGGCCGCCATGTCGATGTCATCGAGATGGACGCCGCCTCGCATACGGGTATCGATGACATCCGTGAAATCATCGAACAGGTTCGCTACCGCCCGGTTTCGGCCCGGTACAAAGTCTATATCATCGACGAAGTGCACATGCTGTCCAATCAGGCCTTCAACGGCCTGTTGAAAACATTGGAAGAGCCGCCGCCCCACGTCAAATTCATCTTCGCCACCACCGAAATCCGTAAAGTTCCGATCACGGTGCTGTCGCGCTGCCAGCGTTTCGACCTGCGCCGTATCGACGCGAACATGCTGACGACGCTGCTGAAGAAGATTGCCGACAAGGAGAGCATCACGGTTGATGCCGCATCCCTGGCGATGATCGCCCGTGCGGGCGAGGGTTCGGCGCGTGATTCCCTGTCGATCTTCGATCAGGCAATCGCCCATGGTGCGGGTAATGTCGACGCCGAGACCGTACGCTCCATGCTGGGCCTGGCGGATCGTGCCCGGATCATTGATCTTTTCGAGATGCTGATGCGTGGTGATGTGGCCTCTGCCCTGCGCGAGTTTCGTGCCCAGTATGATGTCGGCGCCGACCCCAGTGTTGTTCTTTCCGATCTTGCCGATTTCAACCATCTGGTGACGCGCATTCGCTTCACCCCGGATGTGGCAGACGATATTTCCCTGTCCGAGGATGAACGCCTGCGCGGCCGGGATTATGCCGAAAAGCTTTCCATCCGGGTTCTCTCCCGGACATGGCAGATGCTGCTGAAAGGCATTGCCGAGGTGGACGCGTCCAATCGCCCCGTCCAGGCTGCAGAAATGCTGTTGATCCGGCTGGCGCATGCAGCCGATTTGCCGACGCTGGATGAAGCTCTGAAATCGCTGGAAAATGGGGCGTCTTCCTCCCTGCAGCCTCCGCGAAGCGACGGTCCGCGTCCCGGCAATGGCGGCGGCGAGGCCATGAGCCGCGCCGCTCCGGCGGACGCTGTCGCACCCGGGCGCGGTTCCGTTGCCTCTGGTGGTGGTGCAACCATGCGGCTGGTTGAGCAGTCAGTGCAGCCGGCACCTGTTGTGCCGGTGCAACCGGCTGCCGAAGAACTGGCGCCGGCTGTTCCTGTTACCAGCATCGCCGATATTGTAGCGCTCGCCGACAAACAGCGTAACATGCAGTTCAAAATACTGGTCAAGAACTGTGTGCGGCTCGTCAGCATCAAGCCGGGACGGCTCGAGATCAATCTGACCGACGACGCGCCAAAAACGCTTTTGACAGACCTGTCACAGAAACTAAGTGAATGGACCGGTACGCGCTGGATGGTATCGCTGTCGCGGGAACAGGGCGGCCGGACCATCAATGAAACCGAGACGGCCCGGCGCGATTCCATGCTCAGCGATGCGCGCGCCGATCCGGATGTCGCGGCGATCCTGTCGCGGTTCCCGGGTGCCAAGATTATCAATGTACGGATCGCAACACCCGCCGGGCAGGCAGGTGGCGACCCGGATGGCATGGACGGGATCGGCTCCGGCGATGATACGCTGGCCCCTGTCGAAGAAGATGATTGATCAAAAGGAGTTTTTCCCATGCGTGACATTATGGGCATGATGAAACAGGCCAAGGAAATGCAGGGCAAGATGGCTGCCATGCAGGAAGAAATCGCGGCGCTGGAGGCGGAGGGCTATTCCGGCGGCGGTCTCGTCACGGTCAAGCTGTCCGGTAAGGGGGCGCTAACCTCGCTCAAGATTGATCCATCGCTCTTCAAGGAAGATGATGTCGAGATTCTCGAAGATCTGATCATCGCCGCCCACAACGAGGCAAAAGCCAAGGTCGAGGCCATCATGGCCGAAAAGACCCAGGCATTGACAGCAGGCCTGCCAATTCCTCCGGGGTTCAAACTGCCGTTCTGATCATTGCAATGCAACTGCAAGACGGTTGGAAACGATGTCGGCATAGTTTATAGTTATTCTTGGAGTGGGTGGTAAGTTTTCACTCACCACCCGTACCTTATCTGTAAAGATTTACCCGGACGGTCCATGACCAGCTCGTCCGGGTTCTCTTTATATTAAGGGTGATGCTAAACGGAAAAATCCGCATAGAGTCACCTCCAAGTTCAAAGGCAAGGCTGTTGCCGCAGTCGGGTAGCCCATTCTCCCGATGCACCGGCTGATACGGTGCATCTGCTTCGCCTTCGAACCTTTGCGCTGTTCGCGCTTGAGGTGATGATTGCTTCGATTGTCGCCGGCAACAACGAATGCAGGGTTGTAAAATATCGCCCACTTTTTTGCTTGGGTTGAGTTCGCGGTGCGTCTCCGATTCCCTATGGGCGAAATTTGCTTTAAACCGGCGATATGTCGAAACGAATCGCCGGTCCCGAAATTGAACGCTTGATCCAGCTTTTGGCCAAAGTGCCGGGGCTCGGGCCGCGTTCCGCCCGCCGCGCCGCGCTGCATCTCATCAAGAAGAAGGAGGCGCTGCTGATCCCGTTGGGTTCTGCCATGCAGGACGCAGCGGACAAGGTGCGTATCTGCACCACATGCGGCAATGTCGATACATCTGATCCGTGCATGATCTGTACCGATCCGCGTCGTGAACGGGCGACGCTGATTGTGGTTGAGGACGTTGCCGACCTTTGGGCGCTGGAGCGGGCCGGTTCAATGAACGTCCGCTATCATGTGCTGGGCGGCCGGCTGTCGCCGCTGGATGGTGTCGGTCCAGATGATCTCAACATCGGCAGCCTTGTCAGCCGCGTGGCGGAAGACGAGATCAAGGAGGTCATTCTCGCCGTCAATGCGACGGTCGAGGGGCAGACGACGGCTCATTACATCACGGACCAGCTTGCGGATTTTGACGTGCGTATCACGCGCTTGGCGCATGGCGTTCCGGTCGGCGGGGAACTCGACTATCTGGACGAGGGCACGCTGGCTGCTGCCCTGCGCGCGCGGACCTCTTTATAGGGAGAAGGCTTTTGATGAGACGCCCGATGCGACTTGCCCTTGCGGCGTTGATTGCGACCTTTCTCTATGCAACAGCCGGGTTGGCCGCGTCAAAACCGGAAGTTGAAGCACAGTTCTGGGCGTGGCTTGTCAACGATCTTTGGCCCGAAGCCAAGGCGCAGGGCATTTCCAAAGCGGTTTTCGATCAGGCTTTTTCGGGCGTCACGCTCAATTTCGATTTGCCCGACCTGATCATGCCGGGCGAAAAACCGCAGACGCCCAAGGAGCAGCGGCAATCCGAGTTCGGCTCTCCCGGCAAGTATTTCAACGACAAGACGGTCAACGCGGTGACATCGGGAGGCACAGCGCGGTCCGGCCAGTTTGCCAAAATCCTCAAAGCCGTTGAAAGCAAATATGGCGTTCCGGGGCCGATCGTTCTTGCCATCTGGGGACGCGAAAGCGGTTATGGCAGCGTGAAAATCCCTTACAACGCCTTTGCCGTCCTCGGCACGAAAGCCTTTATGGCAACGCGCAAGGACATGTTCCGCAAGGAGCTTTTGGCTGCGCTCCAGATTGTGGAGAAAGGCTATATCGACGTTGCAAGCATGAAAAGCTCGTGGGCAGGTGCACTGGGCCAGCCGCAATTCATGCCGACATCCTATCTCGAGCATGCAGTGGATTTTGACGGCGACGGCAAGCGGGACATCTGGAATTCCGTTCCCGATACGCTCGGTTCCATCGGTCATTATCTCGCGCAGTATGGATGGCAGCGCGGCCGTGATTGGGGTTACGAAGTCAATGTCCCGCAGACTGTCAGCTGCTCCCTGGAAGGCCCGGATCAGGGCAAGCCTTTCGTCGCATGGGCCAAGCTTGGCATCACCCGGGTCAATGGCAAGCCGTTTCCGGCCAGCGAAACCAATCGCGAGGGCTTCCTGCTGATGCCGGCCGGGCGTCATGGCCCGGCTTTTGTGGTCACCAAGAATTTCTACGTGATCAAGGAATACAATATGAGCGATCTCTACGCGCTCTTCATCGGACATGTGGGTGACCGTATCGCCAATGGTGCGAAGGGTTTTTCCGCTGGCTGGGGTGATGTCGGCGGGCTCTATCGCTCGGACATCGCCGGTTTGCAGAGGGCGCTGGAAAAAAAGGGTTATGACGCCGGTGGAGCCGACGGTTTTCCTGGCTTCAAGACACGGCGCTCCATCGGCGATTGGCAAACGAAACAGGGCCTGCCTGCCACCTGCTTTCCCGACAAGGATCTGGTCAAGGCGATCCGTTGAACGCCGAGGCAATATCAATCAGATGTCTGAGCGCTGGCGACGGATCGTCTCGGCGCCAGACAAGCCCGGTCTCGATCCGAGGCGGCGTGCCTGACAATTTCAGGTAGCGAACGCCGGAACGGCCAAGATTCCGCAGCGATTCCGGCACCAGAGCGATTCCCATCCCCGCAGAGACCAGGCTGATGATTGTCTGCATCTGGATGGCTTCCTGCCCGACGCATGGGACGGCACCGTTGCCGGCATAATAGCCGGTGATCAGATCGTGAAAGGCCGGCGCGCTGCGGCGGGGAAAGATAATCAGCGGCTCCGACAGAGCGCCTTTGATGTCGAGCGCTCCGTTGGAGAGAGCCAACCTGCCTGATGCTACCCATTCCTCCGGGACTGCAGCGACAAGTTCCTCCTGAAGCAATGACAGATAGGTGAGAGAAGCGTGAAGGCTGGTCTGCGACGGCGGGATGATCAAGCCTGCGTGAATGTCTCCGTTCAGAAGCGCTTCGATCTGCACATCACTCGTTGCCTCCTGCAGGCCGATCTGCACGCCGGGATAATCCGTCTTGTAACGGCCGAGCAGTGCCGGCAGCAGGCTGTAATCGGCTGTGCTGACGAAAGCGAGTTTCAAATTGCCCATGGTGCCGTGCGCGAGCTGCCGGGCAATGCCGGGGAGCGCGCCTGCTGCGTCCAGAACCTTGCGCACATGGTCCAGCCATTGCGCGCCCGCAGGCGTCAGCGCGACGCTGCGCTTGGTGCGCGTGAACAGTTCGACGCCGATCTCCTCTTCGAGCGCGAGTATGGTTTGGCTGAGCGGCGGTTGGGTCATGTTGAGCCGCGTCGCAGCTCTCCCGAAATGCAGTTCTTCGGCAACAGTGATAAAGTAGCGCAGCTGACGCAGATCCATGCCGCATTTCTAATATAAAATACGACCTAATCAAGTGTGAATTATATATTTCACACGTGTTTGGAAGCGCTCTAAACAATAGGCAATCCGGTCTTGAACCAAAATATCCTAGTGGAGAAACAGTCATGGCAGTCAATGAACGCTCGAAACACATCACGCAGGGAATAGCGCGCTCGCCCAACCGGGCCATGTATTATGCGCTCGGGTATGAGAAGGCGGATTTTGACAAGCCGATGATCGGCATTGCCAATGGCCATTCCACCATCACGCCTTGCAATGCCGGTTTGCAGCCGCTCGCCGACGCGGCGGTTGCGGCGGTCAAGGCAGCGGGCGGCAATCCGCAAATCTTCGGCACGCCGACCATCTCCGATGGAATGGCGATGGGCACGGAGGGCATGAAATACTCGCTGATCTCGCGCGAGGTGATCGCCGATTGCATCGAAACCTGCGTGAACGGTCAATGGATGGACGGCGTTCTGGTGCTAGGCGGCTGCGACAAGAATATGCCCGGCGGCATGATGGCCATTGCCCGGACCAATGTTCCGGCGATCTATGTCTATGGCGGCACGATCAAACCGGGTAAATGGAAGGGCAAGGATCTTTCCATCGTTTCTTCCTTCGAAGCCGTGGGTTCCTTCATGGCGGGCAAGATGAGTCAGGAAGATTTTGAAGGCATCGAGCGGCATGCCTGTCCCTCCACCGGTTCCTGCGGCGGCATGTATACAGCAAACACCATGAGCTCTTCGTTCGAGGCACTGGGCATGTCATTGATGTCCTCGTCGACCATGGCCAATCCGGATGCCGAAAAGGCGGACAGCACAGCCGAGTCCGCACGCGTTCTGGTCGAAGCTGTGCGCCGGGGTATCCGGCCGCGGGACATCATCACCCGCAATTCCATCGAGAATGCCGTATCGCTGATCATGGCCACCGGCGGGTCGACCAATGGCGTGCTGCATTTTCTGGCCATCGCCCACGCGGCGGAAGTCGACTGGACGCTGGATGATTTCGAGCGCGTGCGCCGCAAGGTTCCGGTAATCTGCAACCTTCGGCCATCAGGCCAATACATGGCTGTGGACCTGCACCAGGTCGGCGGAATCCCGCAGGTCCTGAAAATCCTGCTCAATGCCGGGTTGCTGCATGGTGACTGCCTGACGATCACCGGCCGCACCATTGCCGAAGAATTGGCCCACGTTCCAGATGCTCCGCCCGCCGATCAGAACATCATCAGACCCATCGACAAGGCCCTCTACAAGGAGGGACATTTGGCTATCCTCAGGGGAAATCTGGCGACGGATGGCGCTGTTGCAAAAATCACCGGCCTCAAAAACCCGGTTATCCGGGGCCCCGCAAGGGTGTTCGATGACGAGCAGTCGGCGATGGACGCCATCCTCTCGGACAAGATCAGGCCGGGCGATGTGCTGGTCCTGCGTTACCTCGGCCCCAAGGGCGGGCCCGGCATGCCGGAAATGCTGGCGCCGACATCGGCAATCATCGGACGCGGTCTGGGTGAAAGCGTCGGGCTCATCACCGACGGACGGTTCTCCGGGGGAACCTGGGGCATGGTGGTCGGCCATGTCACGCCGGAAGCGTTCGAGGGCGGCGCAATTGCCCTCGTCAGGGAGGGCGACACGATTACCATCGATGCCCACAAGCAGCTGCTGCAACTTGAAGTCAGTGATGCCGAGCTGGAAGCGCGCCGCAAGGCATGGCAGCAGCCCGCACCCCGCTATACACGGGGTGTCCTCGCGAAATTTGCCACGCTGACCAAATCCGCCAGTGAAGGAGCAGTCACGGGCTAGGAAGGCGGATTCTCCCATTGTCGCGATGGCAAAAACAGTCTGTCAAGGCATGGGTGGTATGAATGCCACCCATGAAATGCGATCCTGACGCGCAGTCGAATAGTCGGGAAATCAGCACATGCCAGCCTTGGTGAATGGACAATGGATCAAGGGCGACGTCGCCGCCAGTGAAATGAAAGATGGAGCCTTCCACCGCGAACCGACCCGGTTTCGCAACTGGATCACGGCAGATGGCGTGCTCGACAAGGAGGGAACGCCAACCTTCAAGGCTGAGGCCGGGCGCTATCAGCTCTTCGTTTCATATCTGTGTCCCTGGGCTTCGCGGACGCTGATCTTTCGTCATCTCAAGGGGCTGGAAAACATCATCAGCGTTGCGGTTGCCGAGCCCGCGCTCGGTGAAAACGGCTGGACATTCACCAATCTCGTCGATGCCGGGCAAAAAGCGCCGCCGATCCATTATCTGCATCAGCTCTACACCGCCAGCCTTGCGACCTATACCGGCAAGGTTTCGGTGCCGGTGCTGTGGGACCGCCGTGATGGGCAGATCGTCAATAACGAGTCTGCCGATATTATCCGCATTCTGAACGGCGCTTTTGACGGACTGACCGGCGATAAAAGGGATTTCTATCCAGAAAGCCTGCGGCCGGAGATCGAGCGGTGGAACGGCCTCGTCTATGACAACATTAACAACGGCGTCTACCGCGCCGGCTTTGCAAAATCACAGGCAAGTTATGACGAAGCCGTGCGTGATGTCTTTGCGGCGCTTGATCGCGTGGAAGCCCATCTGGCCGATCATCGCTATCTGGCGGGGCAGTACCTGACCGAGGCCGACTGGCGGCTGTTTGTTACGCTCGTCCGGTTTGATGCTGCCTATAATGGCGTCTTCAAATGCAACATCCGGCGGCTCGAGGACTATCATCATCTCTCGCATTATCTGCGAGAGCTCTATCAGTTTGAAAACGTGCGCGAGACGGTGAAAATCGATCATATCAAGGCGGGGTACTATTCCATCGCCTCTGTGAATCCGACGGGTATTGTGCCTGCCGGTCCATTGAT
The DNA here is from genome assembly GCF_055378485.1 of Phyllobacterium sp. T2-21. Lineage (NCBI taxonomy): Bacteria > Pseudomonadati > Pseudomonadota > Alphaproteobacteria > Hyphomicrobiales > Phyllobacteriaceae > Phyllobacterium > Phyllobacterium sp. T2-21. The sequence goes on from NZ_AP027912.1 coordinate 1,067,192, forward strand.
TGATTTCGACAGGCCGCATGATCGCGAGCGCCTGATGGGTAAGGGTATTGTCATGCGCTAATGCGTCGAAGGACAGGATTTAGAACAAAGAAGCCTGATGGCCGGATGAAAATGTCCGGCCATCGGGCTTTTTGCATTGCAGCACAATTTTCCCTGTTTTTTGGCTTGTCAGGAATACCCATATGTGAAAATAATATTTACAAAAGAAGATGGAGGAGGCGAGGACAATGAAACACCCGTTCGATTTCAGGTGTCTGAAACAGCGCGGAACTGTGCGCGAAGACCGCGGCGGGGTGCGGGTGTGACCGGGTTTTCACCGACTGTCGGCGTCTCGTCGACGCATCCGAAGAACATGCCGGCCGATCATGCGGCTTTGCCGGTCTGGAATGCTGAAAACTGGTTTTACGAGGATTGGCCTGTCGGACAGAAAATCCGTTCGCTTCGGCGGACGATTTCGGAAAGTGACAGCCACCTCTTCAACACGCTGGTCACTGACATCCATCCCTATGTGCAGGACCAGATGTTTGCGGAAAGCGAAGGCATTTTCGGCAGGCGGCTCGTCGCCGGTGCCTTTGTCTTTTCCGCCGGGCTTGGCCTTGTTGCGACCAACTGCGTCAACGCCTTTTCCTATGGTTATGACAAGCTGCGTTTCATCAAACCGGTGTTCCTGAACGATACGATTTATACGATCAGGACCAATCTCGATAAGCGTCCGCGCTACAAGGATTTGGGGCTGATCCGCGCCAGCTATGAAGTGTTCAAGAACGAAGGCGAGCTCGTCCTCTACTGCGAGCATCTGCAAACGGTGAAATACCAGAATCCCGCCGATTTTATTGGAAAGACCGAGAAGTGATGACCACGGACAATGCTGATCTGCCGCTTGCCGGCCTGCTCGTCGTTGATATGAGCCAATTCCTGTCGGGCCCCTATGCCTCGCTGCGCCTGATGGATCTCGGCGCGCGGGTCATCAAGATCGAGCGCCCCGACGGCGGCGATCTCTCACGCCGGCTTTATCTTAGCGATACCGAAATCGGTGGCGACTCGACGATTTTTCACGCGATCAACCGTGCCAAGGAAAGTCTTGCGATCGACCTGAAAAGTGAGAGCGACCTTGCTTGCCTGCGAAAATTGCTCGGCAAGGCCGATGTCCTCATCCAGAATTTCCGCCCCGGCGTCATCAAGCGACTGGGACTGGATTACGACGCGGTGAAAGCCATCAATCCGCGGCTGGTCTATGCCAGCATCAGCGGCTACGGCGAGGAGGGCCCTTGGGTGAGCCGTCCCGGGCAGGACCTGCTGGCGCAATCGCGCTCCGGCCTGATGTGGCTGAACGGCGATGAAAGCCAGGGACCCGTGCCATTCGGGCTTGCGGTCGCCGACATGCTGGCGGGTGCCGCCACAGTTCAGGGGGTTCTTGCCGCCTTGGTGCGGCGCGGGATCAGCGGAACCGGCAGCCATATCGAAACAAGCCTGCTGGAATCGCTGATCGACTTCCAGTTCGAAGTGCTGACCACCCATTTGAATGACGGCCGCCGGCTGCCCAAGCGCTCCGATTTTCGCAGTGCGCACGCCTATCTCTCCGCCCCATACGGCGTTTACCCGACCAAGGACAATTATCTGGCCCTTGCAATGACGCCGTTGCCCAAGCTCGCTGATCTTCTCGGTCTGGATGAACTGGCACCCTATCGCGATACGCCCGCCAGCTGGTTTACCGCCCGGGATGAGATCAAACGCATCATCGCTCAAAAACTCGCCACGCGGGAGACCGAGCACTGGCTTTCGATCCTCGAACCCGCTGATATCTGGTGCGCGAAAGTGCTGAACTGGGAAGAGCTGATGGCAAGCGAGGGCTTCAAGGTTCTCGATATGCTGCAAAGGGTGGAACGGGCGGATAATGTTTCCATTCTCACGACGCGGTCGCCTATCCGGGTCAACGGCAAGCGGGCAAAATCCGACCGTGCCGCGCCGCGCATTGGCGAACACAGCGAGGCGATCCGCAAGGAGTTCGGTCTGTGAGCAGCATTACATTGAAAGGCATGACGTGGAGCCATCCGCGCGGCTACGACCCCATGGTTGCCTGCTCCAGGCTCTGGCAGGAGAAGACAGGCGTCACAGTGGAATGGGCCAAGCGTTCACTGCAGGATTTTGAGTCCTTTCCAGTCGAGGAACTGGCGCGAACCTATGATCTGATCGTCATCGATCATCCGCATGTCGGGCAGATTACGGCAGAGAACTGCCTCGCCCCGCTGGATGTTGCCGGCCGGGAGGCGGAGCGCCGCGCGCTGCTCAAGGGCAGTGTCGGGCAATCCTATCCGAGCTACCGCTGGCAGGGACATCAATGGGCATTTCCGATCGATACGGCAGCGCAGGTCTGTGCCTGGCGCCCCGATCTTCTGGAGCAGTCACCCGGCAGCTGGGACGAAATGCTGGCTCTCGCCCGCGCAGGCAGGGTTCTTCTTCCGCTCCGGCCGCCCCATTCGCTCATGACCTTTTACACCCTGAGCGGAAACATGGGGACGCCCTGCGCCACGACAACCGGAGAGCTGATCGAACGGCAGCATGGGGTTCGTGTGCTGGAAATGATGCGCGAGATCAGTGCCCTCGTCGATCCCGCATGTTTCGAGATGGATCCGATTGCCGTGCTTGAACGGATGGCCGAGGCCGGATCGGCGGTCGCCTGTGCACCGCTGATCTATGGCTACGTCAACTACGCCATTCCGGGATTTCGGCCGCATCTTGTGGCCTTTGCCGACATTCCAACCGCGGGCAACAGCGGGCCAATGGGTTCTGCCCTCGGCGGAACCGGGATTGCCGTTTCTGCCTTTTCCGAACACCGGCAAGCGGCTGTCGATTTTGCCTACTGGATTGCAAGCGGCGATGTCCAGCGTGGTCCCTATGCGCACACGGGCGGCCAGCCGGGGCATGCTGACGCGTGGGAAGACGAGGCGGTGAATACGGCGACGTCAGATTTCTACACCGCAACGCGCTGGACACTGGAAGCGGCGTGGGTGCGCCCGCGCCACAATGGTTACATGGCCTTTCAGCAATCCGCGTCGGATTGCCTTAACGCGGGTTTGCGCGGGCACAGTGGGGCGGAGACCATTGTTGATGATCTCAACGATCAATTCCGCCGGAGCTTCGATAGGTAATGTCAGCCCGTCTTGCCGGCGCGCATTTGTCCGGAGCGGCCATACTCGCTCGGGCAAATACCGATGCCGCGCTGGCATTCGGGCGGGTTTTTCCCCGTAATCTCGGTTTGCCGCGGCGTCCATGTCGCATAGGTTGAGCCACAGGCAGACAAAGCCAGGCCACAGAGGAGTGTCGCGACAGTGATGAATTTCATTCTAAGACCTCAACCCAAACAATGAAGATCACATCTGCCGCAAATGGAGCTGAATGTCAAAGCAGCAAGGGTGTGTGCCGGGTGGATTGCGTCAGGCGTATCGCTTTTCGGGCCGGGTGTCCGTTCCGTTGACGTCCGGATGGGCATTGACGGCCGTGATCACCGCAAGAGCGGCGAGTGAGTTTACGCTGCGATTGCCGCGGTTGAATGCGGTCATCACGGTCTCCGCGATAATCCTCGCTTCGTCATCGGTGCTTGACTGCACGAGAAGGGTGGCAGCGGCCCTGTTGTAGGCCGCCAGCATCAGGTCCCAATCATCCTGCGAATAGGCTGGCTCTGGAGGATTTGTGAAAGGCATGGGGAATAGTCCTTTCCTGAATCGAATGAAATCCCGCTTGGGAAAAAAGCTAGCCCTTCAAATGCGGCATGGCAATTCGAAACGATTTGTTGCGGCTGCGGAAGAGCTTACCGCAGTGCAAACAGACGAGCGGTATATCGGAATATGGCAGATACCGTCACGGGTATTGAGCCGGCTTCCACGGCCTGCGGGACGCCGGTCCCAAGCCCGCTACATCGTGTTTTCAGCGTTTGTTCTGGCTTGGATGTGCCGCGAAAGCCGGGCCCATCTCTGGCTGAACCAGGGCGTGACAAGTGAAACCTTTTCAAAGTGTTGGCTGGAGAAGGACGGCTTGGTCTCCTCGAACGTCCAGACCTTGAAGTTCGTCAGCTGGTGCGGCCCGAATGTATAGATAAGAGGGATATCAGCGGCGTCCCGCCCACGGGCAACAACAATGCGGCCAATACGGCGCTTGTTATGGCGCGCGTCGAATGTGTGCCACTTGCCGCCGAGGTAAACTTCGAACCAGGCGTTGAAATCCATGGGGGCGGGATCGGCGGGAACGCCGATATCGCCCATGTATCCGTTGACGTAACGGGCCGGAATGTTCATGCAGCGGCAGAAGGCCACGGCCAGATGCGCAAAGTCGCGGCATACGCCGACCCGCTCTTCATGCGCTTGCGCGGCGGTCCGCGTGGCCCGGGCAAAACCATAGCTGAACGTCAGGCGCTGATTGACGTAGTCACAGATCGCCTGAACACGTGTCCAGCCCGGCTCCACCTGACCGAAGAGGTTCCATGCCAGATTGCTGAGCTCGTCCGTTTCGCAGTAGCGGCTTGCCGACAGAAAGGCCAGACACTCGGTCGGCAGCTTATCGACGGTCAGTTCCCGGGCATCGCCGTCAACAGGGTCGGGTAAGCCGTCATCCCGCAGCACCGCGTCGTATTTCAACGATAGGTTTCCGGCCGGAGCCAGAAGGCGCAGGCAATTATTCCCGAAGAGATCGCGAAAATTCTCCAGCTTCACACCGGGTGTTGCGACGGGGCCGCGTTCACAAACAATGTCGGAAAGCCGGTCCGACTCCAGATTCAGATAGGTCGTCATAGGTGTTGGTTCGTTGCATTGAATAGCAATTTCATATCCGACACGGATCAACATGGCGCATCCTTTTGGGGTTTTGAGGAAAACGCGACGATGGCGGTTTGGGTTCCTGTCCGGCGAAATAAAATATCGCGCGAGGACGTCCCTGCAGGTCTTCAGCTTTTGTTGACCATAGGCCGGTAAAATCTGAAACGAATGCGCGTGAAGCCCGTTATGCCCAGAGAGCGCCATCGCGGAAAACCGGTGGATACCCGCAGGACAGGCCGCTTCGAGGATTGGGTGCGCGTTGGAAGGTGAATGCCAATCTTGCTCCAGAAATGGTTGGGAAGGCCTATGGCAGTAAAACACGGAACAACGCATCGACGGGTCGCCGCTGTCGTCCGCGCGCAGATCACGCGGCAGGAGTTCCGCAATGCGGTACAATCTTCCCAGCCGTCTCAGGCCGACCGGGAACTCCCGTCCCAGCTAGTCAAGCTGCTCAAACGCCTGGAGAAGGCCGAGAAACCCAAACGATAGTATTCCTGTGAAAAGCCCGGTTCAGTTCCGGCTGGCATCCTGCATGACCTTGCTCTGTGAGGCGAGGTGCGGGTAACGGCCATATTTTGCCGTGTGGTGGACAAAGCTGCCAAACGACAAGGCAAACGCCAGGAAGATGAAAAAGACGATGCCAAGACGCTGTGCAAGCATGACGGATACCCCCCTGTGTAACTGGTGCAACAATATGCGGGGCAACCTGAACAGACGTGGAATCCGTCGTTCATCCAGCGTTTCGATTTGTTAAAAGTCTATGAAATTTTCGGTTGTGCCGGGGGTATTCCGGCCTTGCCTGCGGTGTCGGGCGCGGCTGCGGCAGCCGGTTTTCTGACCGACCAGCGGTGATGCAGCCGTGCCAGCATCAGGTAGATGACGGGCGTCGTGTAGAGGGTCAGAACCTGCGAGACGATAAGGCCGCCGACGATGGTGATGCCGAGCGGGCGGCGCAGCTCCGTGCCCGGACCGGTGGCAATGATCAGCGGTATGGCGCCCATGATTGCGGCGAGTGTTGTCATGAGGATTGGGCGGAAGCGCTTGAGGCACGCCTGGTAGATGGCCTCTTCGGCCGAGAGACCGAAAACCCGTTCGCCGTGCAGGGCGAAATCCACCATCATGATGCCGTTCTTCTTGACGATGCCGATCAGAAGGATGATGCCGATGAAGGCGATCAGTGTCAGGTCCGTGCCTGTCACTACCAGCGCCAGCAGGGCGCCAAGCCCGGCAGACGGCAAGGTGGATATGATGGTCAGCGGATGGGCGAGACTTTCATAGAGAATGCCCAGCACGATGTAGACCGTCAGCAGGGCTGCCAGGATAAGCAAGGGCTGGCTGCCCGTGGATTGGGTGAGCGATGCCGCATCGCCGGCAAATTCCGCATGCAGCGAATCCGGAAGATGCATTTCGAGCACAGCCGCCTGCACCGCATTGTTTGCCTCTTCCAGTGACGTTCCCAGAGCCAGATTGTAGGAAATGGTGACGGACGGAAACTGGCCCTGATGGTTGACGACGAGAGGTGCCAGCGTGCGCTCGATCCTGGCCACGCTGCTGAGTGGCACCTGAATTCCACCGGTTCCGGTGACATGCAGATTGGCGATCTGCGCGGGGTCGCGTGCATAGTCATTGTTCGCTTCGATCACCACGCGGTACTGGTTGCGTGCGGAATAGATGGTTGAAATCTGCCGTTGCGAAAAGGCATTGTTGAGCGCGCTGTCTATATCGCCGATTGCTACCCCCATCCGGGCTGCGGCAACGCGATCAATGGTGACATTGGCCTGCAAGCCGTTCGGCTGGCGGTCAGTCGCAACGTCGGTCAACCCCGGTTCCTGCTTCAGGCGGTCGAGTATCTTTGGCGCCCAGGTGACCAGTTCGTTGTAGTTGGCATCCCAGAGGGTGAACTGATATTGCGACTGGGTGGAGCGGCCGCCGGCACGGATGTCGCCCGGTGAAAAAAGGAAGGTCGAAAGGCCTGCCACGGATGCAAGCGATTTGCGCATGCGGTCGATGACGACAGCGGTCGGGTCGCGTTCTTTCTCCGGTTTCAGTGAAATCAGCAACTGTCCGCGATTGACGCCGGAGGAAAAACCGCCGCCGCCCACCGAGGAGCCAACGCCCGCAACCGCCGGGTCCTGGCCCGCGATCTCCGCGGCCTGCCGTTGCAACAGCACCATGGCCGGATAGGAGATGTCGGTGGAAGCCTGCGTGCCACCCATGATGAAGCCCGTATCGTCCTGCGGGAAAAAGCCCTTGGGGACCTTGACGTAGAGAAAGACCGTGATGGCCACGCAGGCAAAAATCACAAGAACAGCCAGGACCCGGTGATAGAGAACGCTCTTCAGGGTGCGGCCATAGAAACCGATAACCGCATCCAGCGTGCCTTCGACGAGACGGCCGAAAATACCCGGGCGTGCATCGGTGTCATGGGCCTTCAGTCTGTGTCCGCAGATCATGGGCGTGACGGTCAGCGACACCACGGTGGAAACCGCAATGGTGAATGCAAGCGTCAGCGAGAACGTCTGGAAGAAACGGCCGACAATGCCGCCCATGAAGAACAGGGGAATGAAGGCGGCCAGCAACGACAGGCTGATGGAGACAACGGTGAAACCGATCTGCCGCGCGCCTTCGAGCGCCGCGCGCATCGGCTTCATGCCCGCTTCTAGATTGGCATAGATGTTTTCGATCATCACAATGGCATCGTCGACAACGAACCCGACGGACACGGCCAGCGCCATCAGGGAAAGATTGTCGATGGACAGGCCCCAGGCCCACATGGCGGCAAAAGTGCCGGCCAGCGACAAGGGCACCGTGACACCTGCCGCAATGGTCGGTGTCGCGCGCCGCAGGAAAACCATGACGACCGCCATCACTAGGCAAATGGTTGCCAGAAGGGTCCACTGCATATCGTTGACGCTGGCATGGATGGTCGTGGTGCGGTCCGAGAGGACGGCAATGTCGATGCCCGGAGGGATCAGCCGTTTCAGATCGGGCAGCAATGTCTTTACCGCATCAACGGTGGTGATGACATTGGCATTGGCCTGCTTCGTGATGTTGAGAAGCACGGAGGGCTTGCCGTTATACCAGGCATCCGAACGGCTGTTTCTCACGCCCTGGTCGACAGTGGCGATATCGGAAAGGCGCACGGCAGTTCCGTCGCCGCTGCGGATAATGACGCGGCCGTAATCCTCCGGCGTTTTCAGCTGCGCATTGGTGCCGATCGAGAAGGCAAAATCAGCGCCGTCGATAGAGCCGACCGGCTCGGCCACGTTGGCGTTGGTGATCGCGGTGCGCACATTGTCGAGTGACATGCCCATGGCGGCCAGCCGGTCGGGATCGAGGCGGATGCGCACAGCGGGCTGATCAGCGCCGCTGGCCGTCACTTCGCCGACGCCGTCGACTTGCGAAATGCGCTGGACGATAACCGTGTCTGCCGCATCATAGATGGCGCTGGCAGAGACCGTATCCGACGTCAGCGCCAGGATGAGGACAGGTGCGGCTGCCGGGTTGACCTTGCGGAAACTGGGCAGCGTCGGCAGATCGGACGGCAAGTCGGTTGCCGCCGCATTGAGCGCGGCCTGCACATCCTGTGCCGCACCGTCGACATCGCGCGACAGATCGAACTGGACTGTGATGTTGGTCGATCCGAGCGAACTGACCGAGGTCAGTTCGGTAACGCCGGCAATGGAGCCCAGGCGGCGTTCCAGCGGGGCGGCGACGCTGGCGGCCATTGTGGCCGGATCGGCACCGGGACGGCTGGCCGACACGCGGATTGTGGGCAGATCGACCGAGGGCAGGCTGGCGACCGGCAGAAAGCCATAGGCGACAATCCCGAGGATCAGCAGCCCCAGCGCCAGAAGCGTGGTTCCAACGGGTCTGCGGATGAACGGGTCCGAAATGTTCATAGGGCGCCGTCCGTTTCAGGGGCGGGCGTGCCGGTCGGCCGTCCGACGATACGGCTGCGCAGCCGTTCGAAACCGAGATAGATGACGGGCGTCGTGTACAAGGTCAGAAGCTGGCTGAGGACGAGGCCGCCAATGATGCTGATGCCGAGCGGGATACGCAGTTCCGATCCTGTCCCTTGGGCAAGCGCCAGCGGCAGCGCGCCGAAGAGCGCCGCGAGCGTGGTCATCATGATCGGGCGGAAGCGCAGGATCGACGCTTTGACAATCGCCGCGCGCGGATCCAGCCCTTCGGTTCGTTCCGCCTCGAGGGCAAAATCGATCATCATGATCGCGTTCTTCTTGACGATACCCATCAGCAGCACAATGCCGATGAGCGCGATGATGGACAGGTCCTGGCCGAACAGCATCAGTGCAACCAATGCGCCGACACCCGCCGAGGGCAGTGTCGACAGGATGGTAATCGGATGGATCGCACTCTCGTAGAGCACGCCAAGCACGATGTAGATCGTGACGATAGCCGCAAGGATCAGCCATGGCTCACCCGCCAGAGAGCTGGCAAACTCGGCGGCATCGCCGGAATATTGCCCGCGGATGGAGTCGGGCAGGGCGATTGCCCTTTGCGCCGCTTGGATCGCGGTGACGGCATGGCTGAGCGATGCCCCAGGAGCAAGGTCGAAACTGACCGTAACGGCAGGAAACTGTTCGTCATGGCCGATGACCAGGGGAGCCGTCGTGAACGAGGCAGTGGCAAACGCGCTCAGTCGCACCTGCGTACCGTTGGCGCCGCTGACATAAAGTTTGTCCAGCGATTTCGGGTCTGCCTGATATTGCGGCGAGGCCTCGAGGATGATGCGGTATTGGTTGGCCTGTCCGTAAATGGTGCCGATCTGGCGCTGCCCGAAGGCATCATTGAGGGTGTCGCTGACCGCCTGCATCGACACGCCAAGCCGGGAAGCGGTTTCTCGGTCGACATTGACGAAGATGCGCCCGCCGCCCATTTCGACTTCCGAAGCGACATTGATAAGGGAGGGATCGCGCTGCAGTTCCGTTGCAAGCCGCTGCGCCCAATTGACGACAGTCGCCGTATCCGTGCCGGTCAACGTATATTGATAAGGTGCACGGCTGGTCCGGGTGCTGATGCGGATATCCTGCACGCTTTGGAATGTGACCTGCACACCGGGAATACCGGTGGTTTCGCCGCGCAAGCGATCGATGATCTGGGTGGCGGAATCCGACCGCTGGTCCTGCGGTTTCAGCACAAGGCTGAGCGTGCCCGTGTTGGGCGTGAGATTGGTCGTGCTGGTTCCGACGACGGAAACAATACCGGCGACGTCGGGATCGTGCTGCAGCCTGTCGGTGACGATAGCCTGGGTCCGCTTGATCGCCTCGAACGAGGTTGTCGGCTCGGTTTCGATGATCGCCGTTATCAGCCCCGTATCCTGCGAGGGCAGGAAGCCTTTGGGAATAATGACATAAAGCGCAACGGTTGCCGCCAGTGTGATGGCTGTCAGCAGCAGCATGAGCTTGCTGCGGTCCAGCGCCCAGAGAAGGCTGCTGCGGTAACCCGCTATGATCCGGTCCATCCCGCGATCGATGCCATGCAGAATGCCGCGGCGTTCGCCTTCGCTCTTGCCGTGCAGGATGCGGGCGCACATCATCGGCGTCAGCGTCAATGAAACCACGGCCGACACGATAACCGCTATCGTCAGCGTCAAAGCAAATTCGCGGAACATGCGCCCGACAATGCCCGTCATGAAGAGCAGCGGAATGAACACGGCGATCAGCGAAACGGTCAGCGATATGATGGTGAAGCCGATTTCGCCCGCGCCCTTGAGCGCTGCATCCAGCGGGCCTTCGCCATCTTCTATGTGACGCACGATATTCTCGATCATCACGATGGCATCGTCGACCACGAAACCGGTGCCGATGGTGAGAGCCATCAAGGAGAGATTATCAAGGCTGAACCCGGCAAACCACATCACGCCGAATGTCGCCACAAGCGACAGCGGCAGGGCAACGCCCGCAATGATGGTGGCCCGGACAGTTCGCAGGAAGATGAAGACGACGAGGATGACGAGCGCGACGCTGATGGCGAGGGTCAGCTGCACGTCATGGATCGATGCGCGGATGGTATTGGTCCGGTCGTTCACCACATCCAGCGTGACACCCGCCGGCAATGCCTGTTTGAGCCGCGGAATCTGCTGCAGCACGCGCGAGACCGTATCGATGACATTGGCACCCGGCTGGCGCATGACGTCGATCACGACCGCCGGCTGCCCCTGGTACCAGGCGCCGACACGGGCATTTTCCAGCCCTTCAACAACCGTCGCCACGTCCTTGAGCAGGACGGGGGAACCATTCTTGTACGTCACGATGATCGCGTTGTAGTTCTGCGGATCGACGATCTGGTCATTGGCCGAAATGGTATAGGACTGATGGGTGCCATCAAGCGCGCCCTTGGCGCCGGCGACGCTGGCATTGGTGATCGCCGTGCGGATGTCTTCAAGCGATATGCCATAGGACGCAAGCCGCGGCAGGTCCGCCTGTATCCGCACCGCCGGCCGTACGCCGCCCTGGATATTGACATTGCCGACGCCCGTGACTTCGCTCAGGCGCTGCGCCATCATCGTGTCGGCAAAATCGCTGAGGTTACGGATCGAATAACTCGTCGAGCGCAGGGCAAGCGTGATGATCGGCGTATCGGCGGGGTTCACCTTCGCATAGGTCGGCGGGTAGGGCAGGGTTCGCGGCAGCATGGAACCGGCGGCGTTGATCGCAGCCTGCACATCCTGCGCTGCCCCGTCGATATCCCGGTCGAGATCGAACTGGAGGGTCACCTGGCTGATGCCGAAAGCGCTTGATGAAACCATCGACGAAAGGGACGGGATTTGCCCCAGCTGCCGTTCGAGCGGTGCGGTAACGAGCGAAGCCATGGTGTCGGGATTGGCGCCCGGCAGCTGCGTCGTCACCTGGATCGTCGGAAAGTCCACCTGCGGCAAGGGGGCAACCGGCAGCGCGAGATAGCCGAGGATGCCGCCGAGCAGGACGGCAATCCCCAGCAGCGAGGTTGCGATCGGACGGTGGATGAAGGGGGTGGAAACACTCATTTCGCGGTTCCGTTGTCAGCCTCTTCGCCGTTTGCGCCAGCATTCTTCTGGTTGCGCCGTTTGTGTTGCCGTTCGCCGCTGTTGGGTGCGCCCGCCGGTTGTTTGTCATCCGCCGCCGGGGTGCTGTCCGGTGCAGGCGCGGCCCCCTGATCCCCGGCGCTGGTCACCTGCACCTTGGCGCCATCCTGCAGGCGGGCAAAGCCGGTGGTGACAATGCGGTCGCCGGCTGCGACGCCATCGGTAATGACTGCCTGCACGTCGTCTTGCTGTCCCACGGTGACCGGGCGCATGGCAACCGTATCGCCCTGCTGGAGCAGATAGACAAAGGTTCCCGATGGCCCGCGCTGCACCGCTGCGGTGGGGACGACAATCGCGCCGCTCAGTGTCTGGACAAGCAGGCGCGCATTGACGAATGCGCCGGGCCAGAGAACGAGTTTGTCATTGGGGAAATTGGCCTTCAGCTTCACCGTTCCCGTTGTCGGATCGACCTGATTGTCAATGACGGCAAGCGTGCCGTTGTCGATGACGGTTTTGCCGTCTCCGGAAATGGCTTGCACAGCCAATGTGCTGGCCGAACTTGCCCGGTTGATCTTGCTCAATTGCTGTTGGGGAATGGCGAATTGCACCGATATCGGCTTGATCTGCGAGAGTGTCACGATGCCCGTCGCATCGGAGGTGCTGACGATATTGCCGATATCGACATTGCGGATGCCGGTGCGCCCGTCAATGGGCGCGCGGATGACCGTGTAGTTGAGCGTTGCCTGGGCGCTTTCGATGGCGGCCTCGTCGGATTTGATCTGCGCTTCGTATTGCGCCACCAGCGCGCGCTGCGTGTCTGCCTGCTGCTGGGTGCCGGCATTGGTCTGGGCAAGCTTGGTATACCGTTCGAGATCAAGCTTGGAATTGGCAAGCAGTGCCTGATCCTGTGCCTTCTTTGCCGTCGCCTGGTCGAGCTGTGCCTTGTAGATCGCATCGTCGATGCGGGCGAGCACGTCACCCGCCTTCACGTCCTGCCCCTCCTGGAATTCGATGGCCGCCAATTTGCCGCTGACCTGCGAGCGCACCACCACGGAATTGAGAGGCCGCACCGATCCGACGCCATCGATATAGACCGGGACATCGGCGGATTTGGCGTCAGTCACCAGGACAGGCGTGGGGCCGAGGCTCTGTCCGCCACCGCGCCGTGACCCGCCCCGGCGTCCGGTGTCACTCTGGCCGCCGGATGGTGCGGCAGCATTCTGCGCCGCAACGCCCAGACCATTTGTCCACCAGCGATCCCGCGTCACATAAGCGCCTGCACCCAGCGCCGCAATGACCAGGATCGATACCAGGACACGCGATTTCGATACCATTCATTCACCTGTTCTTGTCATCCCTCGAAAGGGCATAAGTTAAACAGGACATTAGCGGGTATTGGGGTTGCTTGGAAATTGCCGCAGCCATTAAATTTTGTCCATATTTGAGCCGCTTTTGCTTGCGTCCATACGCCGTTCAAGGCTAGGAACAATCCGAAACAGATCGCCCTTCTCAAGGTGCCACTTGCTGACTGCCACACGGCTCTATATTGCGTCTTTCGCCCTGACGCTTGTCGCCCTCTTTGCCGTCCTGCAGCTAGGACTGCTTTCGGCTCTGCTATCCGGACTTCTTGTCTACAATCTTGTTCATCTGGCCGCGCCCCAGCTCGGTAAACTGGGTGTTTCCAACAGCTTGACGAAGACCCTGGCGCTGGCCCTGCTGGCGATCATTTTCATTCTTCTGATCGTTGCCGCCGTGGTCAGCGGACTCGGACAATTGACCAACGGCACCGAAGGGGTTGTCTCGCTGTTCAAGAAGATGGCTGAGATCATCGATACGGCGCAGGTTCACCTGCCGGACTGGGCGAAGGCGTATTTCCCGGCCAGCCTCGATGAACTGGAATCCATGGCGGCCAAGTGGCTACGCGAACATGCCGGCCAGCTGCAGCTTGTCGGGCGCGATTTCGGTGTCCTGATCGTTCGCGTCATTGTCGGCATGGTGATCGGCGGCATGATCGCGCTGAGCACGGTGAATGTGTCGCGCGAGCCGGGCCCTCTGGCTGTCGCGCTGGTCGAGCGGGCCAGCCTCCTCAGCGGCGCGTTCCGCAACATCGTTTTCTCGCAGATCCGCATTTCGGCACTGAACACGTTCCTGACGGCGATCTACCTCGTCGTCATCCTGCCGATCCTTGGCGTGCACCTGCCGCTGGTCAAGACCATGATCGTGGTAACCTTTGTCGCTGGTCTCCTGCCGGTCATCGGCAACCTGATCTCCAACACCATCATCGTCGTTGTGGGTTTGAGCGTGTCGTTCATCGCTGCCGTCGGCTCGCTCGCCTTCCTCGTCATCATTCACAAGCTCGAATATTTCCTGAATGCCCGGATCATCGGCGCCCGCATCAAGTCCCGCTCCTGGGAACTGCTGCTCGCAATGGTAGTGCTGGAAGCATGGTTCGGCGTGGCCGGTCTCGTCGCCGCCCCGATCTACTACGCCTATCTGAAGGACGAGCTGACGCTGCGCAAGCTCATCTAATCCGCCGGGTCGGTTGGGCTGCGCGCAAACAGCTGTTCGAACCCGTCGACATATTTTTCAAAAAGCTTAGAGAAGATTTCAATGTCTTCGGGCGACCAGTCGGCGACCACGCTTTCGACAATGGACTGCTTCAGCGCGTGAAGTTCGGCGACCAGCCGTTGTCCGAGCGCCGTCATGACCACGACGATCCGCCGTGCATCGTTCTGCGAGGCCTTGCGGCGCAACACGTTCTTGGCAACCATCTCGGCCACGATGCGGCTGGCGCGCGAGGGGTCGATCCGCAGGGTTTCGGCAATGACGCCGACCGTCACCTCGCCGGCAAGTTCGCCGCGGCGGACCGCATCGAGAACGTCGAGATGGGTCAGTTCAAGGCCGGGCGCCAGCTTCTGTATTGCAAGACGGGCAATCACCCGCCGGCCGGTCATCAGCCGCATGCGGGTCATCACCCGCCCGATGCGCAGGAGATCATCATTCGACCCGGTTTGCGGGGTTTCAATTTTTTGTGTCGTCGTGATTTCTGTCATGATTCCAGCATAACAGATGCCTACCAGCATTAAAATATGCAAAAGGCATTAAAGTGCGATTGACATATGTATGCTAATAGCACATAAATTGCGCCAATCAAAACCGGATACCCCGCTCCATGAACATGACCAACTCGTTCGAGCCGCTCGTTGCGGACCCGCGCAAGCGGCTGATGCTTTTCTTCTTCCTGATGGCAGCCATGTTCATGGCCGTGCTCGACAACCAGATCGTGTCAACGGCGCTGCCGACCATTGTCGGCGAGTTCGGCGAGCTTGAGCGCTTCGCCTGGATCGGCTCGGCCTATCTGCTTGCCGTCAGTGCGGTGATGCCGGTCTATGGCAAGCTGGGCGATCTGTTCGGGCGCAAATATGTGATGATCGCCGCCATATCCATCTTCACGCTGGGTTCGGCGGTCTGCGGTCTTGCCATTTCCATGAATACGCTGATTGCAGCGCGCGTGCTGCAGGGCCTCGGCGGCGGCGGCGTCATGGTCTCGATTTTTTCTGTGACTGCCGATCTGTTCGAGCCGCGCGAGCGTGCCCGCTACCAGAGCTATATCAGCCTTGTGTTCATGGCGTCCGGCGCCATCGGCCCTGTGCTCGGCGGCACGATGAGCGACCTGTTCGGCTGGCGTTCAATCTTCCTGATCAACCTGCCGATCGGCATTGCCGTCATTGCCGGGCTCGCCTTCATGCTGCCCTACCGCAAACCGGCACGCCGGCCGAAGATCGACTATGCCGGTGCCATCCTGCTCGCCCTGACCACGACCAGCCTTGTTCTGGCCGCCGATGGCGCCCAGCTGTTCGGTTCGCTGCTGGCACCCCAGACTGTTTCGCTCGTGGCATTTGCCGTCCTTTGCGCCACGGCATGGATCCTGGTCGAGCGCAACGCGCCCGAACCGATCATTCCATTGTCGCTGTTCCGCAATTCGACCTTCACCCTGTTCCTGATCATTTCGATCGCCAGCGGTTCGATCGCCATCGGCATGGTCAATTACTTCGCCTTCTTCCTGCAGACCACGACGGGCCTGTCCCCGTCGCTCGCCGGACTGCTGTTCATCCTTCTGACGGGTGGCATTGTCGGCGGCTCGCTTCTGACCGGCCGGCTGATCTCGACCACCGGCCGCTACAAATACCTGTCGGTGGCCAGTCTCACGCTCAGTGCCATTGCCTTTGGCCTGCTTACTCAGGTGCATGCGGGAACGCCTGTGGTCATCATCGGCCTGTTGATGCTCATGCACGGTGCCGGCATTGGCATCGGACAGCAGCTTCCGATCATCGGTGTCCAGAATGCAGCGGGCAGCCGCGACGTCGGCGCCGCGACCGGTTCCGTGTCGCTGGCCCGCATGGCCGGTGCCTCGATCGCCATATCAGCCTATGGCGCGATCATCGCGGCCAACCTGCCGCACGGTGCCGGTGCCATTCCCGGCGTCAGCAATATCGGCGAGCTGACGCCCAAGATGATGGCGGCGCTTCCCGAGGGAACGCGCCGGATGCTTGCCGACAGCTATGCCGCTGCCTTCACCCCGTTGTTCCTGACGGCGGCCTGTATCGCCCTGTTCGGACTGCTGATGGCATTGCTCCTGAAGCCGGTACAATTGCCCGTGGCCTCTGCGGCCAAGAAGCTGGACACGGCCGTGGCCGAGGCGGCGGAATAGGAGAGGTTCCGCCGTTCATTTGTCTTCCCGGCAGCCCCATTGCAGCCATGACGGAAAAATGCTGATCTTTCCCTGCGCAGGCATGCTGCCTTGTCATGGAGAGCAATCATGAACCTCAAGACGTTTCTTCTGTCGCTGGGACTCCTTTTTGCCGCTGGCGCGGCGGCTGCATCCGCCGCCGAGCGCTGGGAGCAGTTGCCGGATCCCGCACCAATGCCGGTCGCCGTGAAAAGCGGCATCGCCCCGGTCAATGGCATCCAGATGTATTATGCGGTCTACGGTTCCGGATCGCCCGTACTGCTCATTCATGGTGGGCTCGGCTACAGCGATATCTGGGGCGGGCAGGTGGCTGATCTTGCCAAGGACCACATGGTCATTGTCGCCGACAGCCGCGGCCACGGGCGCTCGACCCGCAACGCCGATCCTTTCAGCTATGACCTGATGGCGTCGGACTATCTGGCCCTGCTCGATTATCTCAAGGTGGACAAGGCGGCGCTGGTCGGCTGGAGCGATGGCGGTATCATCGGCATCGACATCGCCATGCATCACCCGGAACGTCTGACAAAGGTTTTCGCGCAGGCCGCCAACACCAAGGTGGACGGCGTCAAGCCGGATGTGCTGCAGAACAAGACCTTTGCCGGTTACATCGACAAGGCGGGCGGCGTTTACCGGAAAATCTCGCCGACACCGGCGGAGTACGATGCTTTTGTCGAGCAGATCAGCGGCATGTGGGCCAGCCAGCCGAACTGGACTGATGATGACCTGAAGGCGATCAAGACACCCATTGCCGTCGTCCTTGGCGATCATGACGAGGCGGTCAGCCGCGAGCACACGGACTACATGGCCAAGACCATTCCCGGTGCCAGGCTGGTGATACTGGACGATGCCAGCCACTTCGCCATGCTCCAGGACCCGGCGGGCTACAACAAGGCCGTGCGCGATTTTATTGACGAATAGGCCGGTGTACGCTCGGAGGATGCATTGTCTAGTCGTCGTGCAATCAATTGCGAATACGGTGCGTAGTAAAATTCAATTTAGAAGGCTTTGTGTATACTGTCTTTTTAGCTTTGTTTTGTGCCATACGAAGGTAGATAGGGTGTAGTGGACACAGTTTAATAGAGGCCAATGCCTTACAACGGAACACCCTATGCAGGACATTGAGCTTCTCAACGGTATTTCATGGCATCTTGAGTGCATGGTTCTGGCTGCGACCGCAATTGACAATTTCCGACCACCGGCGGACGGAACTCAAATGCGAATGTATTATTCGCTTTACCTCACTAATTTGATTTCAGCGATTGATATGGTGTCTGAGTTTGAGCCAAAGTCGCCAGATTCAAAATTTAAAAAAGCTTTGGAGAATAACCTCAAGACTTCCAATTTTTCGGGAGCTGACGTGCTAGATTACTTACGTGAACTTAGACATGGAATTGTTCACCGCGGAGTGGACCCTACTAGCGGCGGCGTAGTCATTGGCAATGTAGTTTATGCTACAGCCCCTGAAGTACGGAACCGCAGTAACAGCCGCCATTATACTGCACCTGCTCATTTGCTACGTGACATATTCATCCACTGTGAAATTGGTGCCAAGCCAATTATTGAACGCTTCCTTGAACCCAGTATTGAGAAAGTCACCTCTGCAAAGCCAGAGGCAATGCTTAAGGACATGTTTAACGCTATTGAGCTGGTTCCGCACATGCCGAATTGGGTGAAGGAAATGGCATACAAAAACACAGATTCGGAAATGTTGATAAAGGCCCGAACTTATTTTATTCAAAAACTGCGTGGGCTACTCAAACCGCCCATTGGCCACCGCATTACCTAAGCAGTCATTCTGAAGCTACCTGCAACACGTGCCCCGCAGATCAAGTATCTCAAATGGGCACGGTGATATCGTACGGTCTCACTACCCCCATCATTTCCTTCCAACCCCTTCCACCCGCTTCACTTTCCCATTATGGTCCGCGATGAGACCGGTCGAAACGGATCGGTCTTGGGGCTTAGAAACCCCTCACGAAGCGGTTGGCATCAACCGCAATGATGTCTCCTCAGCCCTATGGCCGGGGAGGTCTCGGCGTATGTCCAGAGCTTCGGCTTAAAGGCCGTGGCGGTCGTCTTGCGGCGGCTTTCTAACTCCCCGGTCACCAGAGGCTAAACCTCGGGTGACCACTTTCCTCGCGAGACAAGGGAGTGAACATGGACAACTACAATTTCTGGTCAGACCTGCTCGATACGTTCCAATCCTCGCCCGATTGGATCAAGGCGCTGTGGCTGCTGATTCCGCCCGCCTTCACGCTGGCGCTCGTCGCCTTGACGCTGCGTTTCCGCATCGAGAGCAGGAAAGTGGAAAAGCGTTTTGACGGTGAGCTTGTCTATTCCATTCACCGCGACGCGGGCAACCAGCTGCATGTCGTCAGCCATATCCCGCTTGCCGGAGGCAACACACCACTGCTGCTGCTCGATCCCGCTGAAACCACAGAAGCGGCGCGCGACCTCACCGGCAAATAGGACAGGCATTTCTCCGATAGAAAAATCAGGCCGGGTTTGCGCAGTCCATCATCGGGACTGTGGGACTGGGAGAATGGCGGCCTCCAATTTGGAGGATTGTGCAACAAGCCTGCAGGATTGCGCTACTGCTCTGGACGTGCTTGCGGCATAGCTGGTTGCCCGACACATCTCGTCATCTCAAAAGGAATCATTCATGGCTCTTGCTAAAGGCTATGCGGCAACCGACGCCTCCAAACCGCTCACCCCGTTTGTCTTCGAACGGCGGGAACCCAATGACGATGACGTCGTCATCTCGGTAAAATATTGCGGGGTCTGCCACTCCGATATCCATCAGGCACGCGACGAATGGGGTGGCTCCAAATTCCCCATGGTACCGGGTCATGAGGTCGCCGGGATCGTGGCGGCCGTTGGCGCAAAGGTCACGAAGTTCAAGAAGGGCGACCGCGTCGGCGTTGGCTGTTTCGTCAATTCGTGCACGAAATGCGCGGCGCGCGATGCCGATCTCGAGCAGTACATGCCGGGCATCGTCCTGACCTACAATGATGTTGAAGCCGATGGTGTCACGCCCACCCAGGGCGGCTACTCGGATTCCATCGTGGTCAAGGAGGGTTACGTCCTTTCCATTCCGAACAACCTGCCGCTCGATGCCGCCGCGCCGCTGCTGTGCGCCGGCATCACGCTCTATTCACCGCTGCGGCACTGGAAGGCGGGTCCGGGCAAGAAAATCGCCATTGTCGGCATGGGCGGACTTGGCCATATGGGCGTCAAGCTGGGTCACGCGATGGGGGCGGAGATCACGGTGCTCAGCCAGACCCTGTCAAAACAGGATGACGGGTTGAAGCTCGGCGCAAGCCACTATTATGCAACCAGCAATCCCGAAACGTTCAAGACTCTTGCGGGAACCTTTGACGTCATCATCTGCACAGCGGGTGTGGCGATTGACTGGAATGCCTATCTCGGTCTGCTCAAAATCGACGGCACCATGGTCCTCGTCGGGGCACCGGAGCATCCGGTTCCGGTCAATGCCTTCTCGGTGATCGCCGGACGCAAGAGCCTCGCCGGATCGGGCATCGGTTCGATCAAGGAAACCCAGGAAATGCTGGATTTCTGCGGCGAACATAACATCGTTGCCGAAATCGAGACCATCGATATCAAGGATATCAACGAAGCCTACGAGCGCGTGCTCAAGAGCGACGTGCGCTACCGCTTCGTCATCGATATGGCCACCCTGTAATAATCGGGTGGCTTGCCGGAGGGCGGTTGAAGACAGCCGCCCGTCCGGGAAAAATGCGGTGCATCACTGTGCCGGTGTAAACACCGCGCAGGGCACCGCAATGCCGCGCAGCCGGTGCTCGCCGAGCGGAATCAGCGGCATCGTGGTTTCCGCGGCGAAGGCGCCCGAAAGCAAGACGGTGTGGCCAAGCGGGCGGCACAGGCCCTCCAACCGGCTGACCAGATTGACGGCGGGGCCGATGGCGGTGAAATCCAGCCGGTCGGCCGTGCCGATATTGCCCCACAGCATCTCGCCGAGATGCAGTGCCGTGCCGAACGACAGCGGCGGCACCCCCCGCGCGGCGCGGTCGCGGTTGAGGTGGTCCATCCCGGCACGGGCAGCGGCGACCGCACGCAGCGCCGCGCCGCAGGCGCCGGCAGCATCACGCTCGCCAATCGGAAAAATTGCCAGAACGCCATCGCCGATGAATTTCAGCACCTCGCCGCCAAAGGCATGGACGGCACCGGCGATCCGGTCGAACCACGCGTCGAGTGCGGCAATCACGTCCTTCGCTCCTGTTGTCTCCGACAATTCGGTGAAGCCGCGAAGATCGGCGAACAGCAAGGCGGCCCGGATGGTCTCGCCCGGCTCGCGCCGCAAACGCCCGGCCAGGACCTGCGTCGCGCTGCGCCGGCCGAGATAGGTGGTCAGGAGTGCGGCCAGTGTCGAACGCGCGGCCAGCAATGCCAACGGCGCAGCGGCAAAGCGGGCGGCCTGGCGCAGCAGGTCCGACTCCTCCCCGGTCAGCGGGCGGTGCGCGGCCCAGCCAAGCACGGCACCGTTGGCGAAATCCTCCTGCACGGTATTCGTCCCGAGGCTGGCCAGCCAGTTGCCGGCAAGGTTGGCGTCCTGGGGCTCGGCTGGACCGGCCAGGCCCAGCGCCTCGATCACCTGTCCCGTGTCGGCGCGCCACAGCCAGGTGCGCCGTCCAATGACCGGATGGGGTGCCGCCTGGGTGAGCGTGCCGCCGGCCAGCGGCAGGCCGTCGGCGATGAGCCGGGCCGCGAGCGCCGTCAGAAAGGCATCGCCATCCGGCATACCGGTCGCTTCGTCGACGAGAAAGGAAAGAGCGGACGGCAACTGCATGCCCGCCATCATGCAGCGATGCCGGGTCCCTGTCATCCGCTTTTGTTTCTTGCGCGAAATCCCGATTGGCTTACATTGCGCGATGCCGAAGTGAGTGTGCGTCCTGTTGGGAGGAGATCGCCGATGACCGAGACGCTTCGCAATGAAATCGAGATTGCCGCCCCGCAGGCGACGGTCTTCGCCTTCCTCACCGATCCGGACAAGATCCTGCGCTGGATGGGGACGAAAGCGACAATCGAGCCGCATCCCGGCGGGATTTATCTCCTCAGCATCAACGACGCGCACACCGTTCGCGGTCAGTTCACCGAGGTGATTCCTGTCCATCGCCTCGCCTACAGTTTCGGCTGGGAAGGGCATGAAAACGTGCCGCCGGGATCGAGCCTGGTCGAGATCGACCTCATCGAGAAGGAGGGAGGCACGCTGGTGCGCTTCACCCATAGTGGGCTGCCGGACGAGACGGAACGCGTCAACCACGAAAAGGGCTGGAACCACTACCTGCGCAGGCTGGTGGTGGCGGCAGCGGGCGGCGACCCGGGACCGGACAAGCCGCTCAGTTCCTGAGGCTCGCGGACAATTGCGATGGCACACCATGCGGTGTGTGACCATGCAAGGGACATGCCCAAGGAAATCCCGTCACAATTGTAACTCCCATGCTTTCGGTATCCGGCCCTAAACTCAGGACCGGTAAGCAACATGTCGCACCGGCAATGACGGACGACAGGCAACCGACAATCGAAGGAGAAGAATGATGACATCTCATATAACTGGAACGCGCGAAGAATGGCTGGCTGCACGGATCGATCTGCTCAAGGATGAGAAGGATCTGACGCGGCGCAGCGACGCGCTGACACAGCGGCGCCAGGAACTGCCCTGGGTTCGCATCGACAAGGAATACCGGTTCGATACCGATGCGGGAAGCGCCTCGCTGGCGGATCTGTTCAAGGGCCGTTCGCAGCTTCTCGTCTACCACTTCATGTTCGGACCCGACTATACCGCCGGCTGCCCGTCCTGCTCGGCGATCGCCGACGGGTTCAACGGCATCACCGTCCATCTGGAAAATCATGACGTCGCCTTCTCGGCGGTATCGCGTGCACCGCTGGCGAAACTGCAGGGTTTCAAACAACGCATGGGCTGGAATTTCCCATGGGCTTCGTCGTTCAACACTGATTTCAACCAGGATTTCAGCGTCTTGTTCACAGAGGAGCAGCAGCACAACGGCGGCATAGAATACAATTTCCGCCGGGAACCGGCGGCGCCCCAGTCGCCGGCGGGCAAGACCGTGCAGCAATGGAAGCTGCGCGGTGAAGAAGGGCCGGTCGATCTGATGGCGGCCATGACAGGCACCGATGCTGCCACCTTCACCCGTGACCGGCCGGGGCTGAGCGCCTTCGTGCTCGATAAAGGCGTCGTCTACCACACCTATTCCAGCTATGCGCGCGGCCTCGACGGCATCTGGGGCATGTATCAATGGCTGGATCGTGCGCCGTTCGGCCGGAATGAGAACGGTGTCTGGTGGCGCCATCACGACAAATACGGTCAGGGTTGAACGTCGATGTTCCGCCCGGACTCCGGCAGCGCTTCCGATCCCGGCCTTGCCGGCTGGCTGCGTCTCGCCGCAGCACCGACATTCGCCGTCATGGCGCTCGTCACAGCCCTCTCCGGCGACGCCGGCATGATCTGCTCGGCGATGCAGAATGCATCACCCTTCAGCGGCATGACCCTCATGTATGTGCTGATGAGCATTTTCCATGGGATGCCTTGGCTCAACCTGCTGGCACGGCTGAGACATGGTGCTGCCCGTCAAGTTTGATCCAGAGCGGGCAAACAACATCAATCCGGCGCGCGGTCTCGCGCGCCGGCCTCGAAAACCGGGGTAAACATCAGGTCAGCGGGATGGCGAGACTCGCCTTGACGCGGTCCATCACCACAACCGTGCGGAAGCGTTTGACATTGTGGTTGGCAAAGAACAGCCGCCGGGTCAGGCCTTCATAGGCGGCCATGCTGGCCACGACGATCACAAGCATGAAATCTGCCTCACCGGTGACATAGTAGCATTGCTGCACCTCCGGTGCCGCGGCAAAGCTCTTTTTCGCCGCATCAATCAGATCGATGCGCTCGCTTTCCACCTCCACTTCGACAAGGATCGTGATCGGCTGCCCGAGCCGAGCGGGGTCGAGGACGGCAACATTGGCCTGAATGACGCCGCTTTCCTCCATGCGCTTGATCCGGCGCTGCACCGCCGGAGCGGAAAGGTTGACCGCTTCGCCGATGACCCGTTGCGGCGTTGCATTGTCCTTCTGCAGGATATCGAGGATCGCAAGATCGAAATGATCGAGCTCGGCTGGCGCGGTCGGCCGTGGTTTGGCCATGGAACACCTCATTCATGCAACAAACTTGCGCAAGCCAAGCCAAATAAGAGCGCTTTTCTCGCTTCAAGCGCACTATAAATGCGCAAACGGCAGGAGTGAAAGAGCAATGTTGATCCTTAACCGGCATCCCAGCCACAATGAGCCGCTCGACCCGCGGGACGCGGAGACCCTTGGTGTCGACGCCGCGGCGGAAGTGGAACGGTATCTGTCCCACCGGGACAATCACGTGCCGACGCCGCTGCATGCACTGCCCGCGCTGGCCGCCGGTCTCGGCATCGCCGCGCTCCACGTCAAGGATGAGGGCGCGCGCCTCGGTCTCGGCAGCTTCAAGGCGCTGGGCGGCTCTTATGCCGTGATCCGGCTCGTGCTCGAGGAAGCGGAGCGGCAATTGGGACGCGCCGTGGATATTGCGGAACTCCACACACCGCCCGTTCGCGCCATCGCCAGCGGCATGACCTTCGGTTGCGCGACCGATGGCAACCACGGCAAGTCCGTCGCGGCGGGGGCCCGGCTTGTGGGTGCGCAGTCGGCAATCTTCGTGCATGCGGGGGTGAGCGATGAACGGGTGGCGGCCATTGCCCGCTACGGCGCCGAGATGATCCGTGTCGACGGCACCTATGACGATTCCATCCGGGAGTCGGCGCGGGTATGCGCGGCCAATGGCTGGACGGTTGTGTCCGACACCTCCTGGCCGGGTTATGAACGCATTCCCGGGCTGGTGATGCAGGGCTACACGGCCATCATCCGCGAAGTCTTGCGTGCGCTGCCGCAAACGCCAACCCACGTCTTCGTGCAGGCCGGTGTGGGCGGCGTTGCCGCGGCGCTCGCAGCATATCTGTCGCTTGTTCTTGGAAAAGAACGTCCGGCCTTCATCGTGGTCGAACCGGCCCGCGCCGCCTGCATTTTTGCCAGCGCCCAGGCGGGCGAGGTCGTCAAGATCGCCCACGGCGAAGCCACCGTCATGGCGATGCTCGAATGCTACGAACCGTCACCCGTGGCCTGGCGTATCCTCTCGCGTACCGCCGATGCGTTCATGACGGTTGAAGAGGACGGCGCTGTCGCGGCGATGAACCGCCTGGCCCGGCCGCTGGGAAAGGACATGGCCGTCGTTGCGGGCGAAAGCGGCGGCGCCGGTTTGGCTGGCCTGCTCGCTGTTGCCGAAGATCATGATCTGCGCAAAGCCATCCGTCTTGATGCCGGTTCGCGCGTGTTCATTGTCAACACCGAGGGGGCGACGGACCCGGAGCGCTATACGCAGCTCGTGGGTCTGGCGCCGGAGATGGTTTTGCGCGCTGCAAGCTGATCCTGCGTGGTTCGACAAGCTCACCATGAGGAAGATCGGGGACTGCAGGGAGCCATCTTCTGCAACGGTTCCGATTGGCCTTGTCACCAAATCACTCCCTCATGGTGAGCTTGTCGAACCACGCAGAGCCGGGATGCCAAGCATCACCCAACTTCGATTTAAACTCGTATTAAATGGTGCGATCGATTGCACGCAGCGTGTCGGTGAACATTGCCGATGGGTCGATTTCCAACGCACGCGCAAGTGCGATAAATTCAATGATGTCGAGACGGCGCTCGCCACCTTCAATCTTCGCCACGTAGGATTGCGGCTTTTGCAATCGGTCTGCAACGGCCTGCTGGGTAAATCCCTTCGCCTGTCGAGCGGCAACAAGAACAGCCAAGAAATCGGCATAAGGCTCTGAATGAAGGGACTTTGTCATGTGCTCCAACCAAAAACTGGAGCATCGTGATTAATCCCACTTTCGGATTATCCCATTATAGGATATTATCATCTTTTCTAGTAACAATGATTTCGAGCGCTCCGTGGATACCTACAATTTCTGGCAGGATTTTTTTGACACGTACCAATCGCTCTCCGATTGGCTGAAGGTGCTGTGGCTGATCGTTCCGCCCGCCTTCGTGCTGGGGCTGGTGGCACTGACGCTGCGGTTCCGGCTCGCAAGCAGGCAGATGAACAGCGGTCTTGATGGCGAATTGGTCTATTCCATCCGCCGCGATGTGCAAAACCGGATCCATATCCTCAGTCACATGCCGCTTGGTGACGGCAATCCACCACTGCTCCTGTTTGACCCTGCGGGTCGTGACAAGGCGGAGCGCGACCGGGATAACGGCCAGGAGCAGCATATCGCCTGAACTTCTTGAGGGTGGACTGGCCCTGGGCGTGATATGATCCTTCCATTGTCGCGCCCGAAAAGGTATGAGCCGCGTATGTCCAGTTCCATGTCATCACTCGAAAACGCTGCAAAATACCTCTCGCCCGAAGACAAGGCGCAGTTCGTCAAGATCAAGCGCGAGATGGAAAAAGCCGGCGCTTCCAGAAAAAGCATCGAAGAGCGTTTGAACGCCTTCATCTGGGATGTGATCGAGTCCGATGATGACGAGGAAGAGGACGAATAGACATCCCTCGTTCAAGGCCTCGCGCCGCCGGATTTGATGAAATCCACGAATGCGCGCAGCGGAGCCGGCATGAGCCTGCGGCTCGGATAGTAGAGGAAGGGGCCTGAAAAAGTCTGCCACCATTCGGCGAGGACAGGCCGGAAGGCGCCGCTTTCGAGGCCTTCCGTCAAAAACTCCTCGAATGTACTGATAATGCCGAGACCTGCCAGCGCTGCACCGAGTTCCAGATCCATGGTGGAGGCAATCAACGGTCCCGTCGGGTTGACCTTCACCAGTTCCCCATTCCGCTCGAACTCCCACGGCGCAATGGCGCCGCTGGCAAAGCGGTGGCGTATGCAGGCATGCTGCAGCAGGTCCTTCGGGTGCTGCGGTTCGCCGTGCTTTTCCAGATAGGCCGGTGTTGCAACGCAGATGAAACGCTGGGTGCGCGGGCCGATGGGCACGGCGATCATGTCCTGCTCGATGCTTTCATCATAGCGGATACCCGCGTCGAAACCGGCTGCCAGCACGTCGATGAAGGTGTCGTTGGTGGTCACTTCCAGCCTGATCCCCGGATGTGCCGTGAGGAACCGGTTGACAATAGGCGGCAGGATGCAGTGGGCGACGATGGTGGGAACATTCAGCTTCAGCGTGCCGGTCGGGCTGTCGCGAAAACTGTTGAGCGCATCGAGCGCACCGGTGATTTCGCCGAGTGCCGGCGTCAGCCGTTCGAGCAGGCGTGTGCCTGCCTCCGTGGGCGTAACGCTGCGGGTGGTACGATTGAGCAGGCGCACGCCGACACGCTCTTCCAGCCGGCGGATGGCATCGCTGAGCGACGAGGCCGAGACACCGCGCAGCTTGGCGGCGCCGCGAAAGCTGCGGGCTCGCGCTACGGACACAAGCGCATCGAGATCGCTGAGATTGGGATCGTTCATTGTTCGGTTTTCCGTACAGCCCGTACATAGTATGGCGGATTATCGCACAAATGTCCTTGGTTTATAAAGAGCCAACCTGCCGCAGGAAGTGCGGCGGCAAAAGGAGTTCGACAAGATGCAAATTCGTCCATTGGGTGCAACCGGTCCGCAGGTCTCGGCATTGGGTCTGGGCTGCATGGGCATGTCCGGCATATACGGTCCCGCCGACCGTGCCGAGAGTATTGCGACCATTCACGCGGCGCTGGAAGCGGGCATCAACCTGCTCGATACCGGCGATTTCTACGGCATGGGCCATAATGAGCTGCTGATCAGCGAAGCGCTCAAGGGCACAAAGCGCGATCAGGCGATCCTCAGCGTCAAGTTCGGTGCGCAGCGCGATCCCGCTGGCGGCTGGATCGGCTTTGACGGACGGCCCGCGGCGGTGAAAACCTCGCTCGCCTATTCCCTGCAAAGGCTGGGTGTCGACTACATCGACGTCTATCGCCCGGCGCGTCTTGATCCGAATGTGCCGATCGAGGAGACGATCGGCGCCATCGCGGACATGGTGAAGGCCGGGTTTGTCCGGCATGTCGGCCTGTCGGAGGTTGGACCCGAAACCATCCGCCGCGCTGCCGCCGTCCATCCGATTGCCGATCTGCAGATCGAGTATTCGCTGATTTCGCGTGGTATCGAGGACCGTATTCTCGCTGCCTGCCGGGAACTGGGCATCGGCATCACCGCCTATGGCGTGCTGTCACGTGGCCTGATCAGCGGCCATTGGCGCAAGGATGCGGCCAGCCCGGCGGATTTCCGCGCCCACAGCCCGCGCTTTCAAGGTGAGAATGTCGACAAGAACCTGCGTCTGGTCGATGCCCTGCAGGGCATCGCCGAAGCCAGGGGTGTCACCGTTGCGCAGATCGCCATTGCTTGGGTCGCCGCGCAGGGCGATGACATCATTCCCGTTGTTGGCGCCCGCCGCCGGGATCGCCTGAGCGAAGCACTGGGCGCGCTGGATTTGACCTTGTCCGGGGATGATCTGGAGCGCATCGAGCAGGCTGTGCCGAAAGGCGCTGCTGCCGGAGAACGCTATGCCGCCGCGCAGATGGCGCATCTCGACAGTGAAACGGGCAGCCACTGATCGGCCTTCGCCGATTGGTCCTGCAAAAATCTAGTGGATGGCCGTGTGCACCCGGCCATCGTCCGGCGGAGCAAATGCGGTAGCGATGCGTGCGCCGATATAGTTCTCGATGTTTTCCACGTGGCTGATCTGCTTGCGGAAGTCCGTCAATCGCGCGCCTTCAAGATCGGTTCCGGCAGGCAGCGGTGTTGCGGTCGGGTCGTAATATTTATCGCCGATGCGCAGTTCGTAGTAGAGATGCGGGCCCGTGGAGAGGCCGGTCGAGCCGATATAGGCAATCACCTGCCCCTGGCTGACACGCTGGCCGACTTTCAGCGATGGCGGGGTTCGCGAAATATGCGAATAGGTGGTGAAGAACCCGCCATCATGCTTGATGCGGACATATTTGCCGTAGCCGGATTCCGATGAGATCAGCACCACCTCGCCATCGCCCGCCGCAAGAATGGGCGAGCCGAACGGCGCGGCGTAGTCGACGCCGTTGTGGTGCTTGCGCACTTTCAGGATCGGGTGCGTGCGCCAGGCAAAGCCATCGCCGAGCCGCCCATTCGGAACCGGGTTTTTCATCAGGGTCTTGGAGGCCGACTGGCCGTCCTCGTCGAAGAATTCCGCCTTGTTGCCGGGCGCTGCGCGGTAATGGTAAAACCGCTTGGTTTTGTCCTTCGTGTTGAAGGTCACGGCAACAGGCTCGGATTCGCCCTGTTCATTGGTGCGGAACACCAGTTCGACGGATTGGTCGAGCAGGGCCGCATCGGTCAGCTTGATGCCGTTTTCCTTGGCAAGCTGCAGAATTTGTCCCGCCATGTGGGCCGGAACATTCAGCTTTTCCAGCTGCTGCATGGCGGCGGGAAATTCCCTTTCGGCCGCCTGCGCCCGGTCGTCCCTGCGCGTATCGGGGCTGGTCGCATCGGCGCTTGCCATGTGGGCATCATGGGCGAGGCGTTCGAACTGCCGCGGGTTGCTGACACGCCGCAGGATGCCGCCATCGTCGCGCGCCAGATCGGATGGCGGGCTGTCATGCCGGAAAAGCCGCGCCATCAGCAGCCGCTCCGGCGCATCCTTGCGCGGCGCCTTTTCCAGGAGAAGCTCGATCCGCTCCGGCGACGCGCTGCTGCTGGCCGTCAGCGCCGTCTGCAGCGCCGCCCGATCCTCGTTGGTCATGTTGGCTGCGGCCAGGAGACCGCCGATGTCTCCGCCCTGGGTGGGCAGGGCAACCACCTGCTCGACAGCGGGGGCTGGCTGCACCTTGGCCGTGCTGACATTGATCGGCGTTCCGCGTACGAGAATGCGTTCTTCGCCCAAGCTCGCCAATGCCACGGGCATGGCCGTGGTTTTGGTCTTCGTGGATTTCTCCGTCAAAATGGACTGGAACGGATCGGTGCTGGCGGGCGGAAACCGCTGGGCGAGTGCGGCGGCATGGCCCGCGCCGGTCCGCGTCTGCGCTGGCTTGTTCGCGCCGATCTTGACCTGATGATAGGCGAATTTTTCCGTCGAACCGTCCGCCTGGCTTTCCAGCACCTTGGCCACCGGTACCGCCTGCACGATGGCGGGCGGGGGGAGGCGGTCGCCCTTCGGCGCGGCTTCGGGCCGCGTGCGCAGCGGTGCGGCAATGGCGGCGATGGCCACGGGCGGGCGCCGGTTCATGACGGTGAGGACACCCGCAAACATGGCGGCAGAGGCAATCCCGGCGACCAGAATGGCCGAGAGGAAGCGCGCATGGGTGAAAAGCGAAAAGCGGACAATGCGCGATATCTGGCGGATGGCGCCAAAATTATCGTCGATTGCCTGTTCGATTCTGCTTTTTGCGTTTGATCGCGTCATCAGGTCCCGTACGTCACGCTTCCATTGCGCGCGAGGCTATTGTCTAACATGGCAATATCGAGGCACGCGGAACTTTATCCCCAACAAACCGCACTGCGCCCCCTTATAAGGGCTCATTCGGCGATTGGCGAGCAATCATTTGCCGATGAATTATTTGTTCAAAGCTCCTGACATCAGGATGTCAGGAGCCCTGTTGTAGGCTGAAACAGCACCGCGGGAAATTGGACTTTCGATGAACGAGCCTTGCAATACGGCCGGAATGCCTGAATTTGAAGTCAGCGATCTTCTCGATACGGATGTCGTATCGCTGAAGAATGTCCGCTGCCACGGCCATTGCCGGCATCGCAGCGCCGAGGAATGCACATCCGCCACCCACCTCGTTTTCCCCTATCGCGGTGTCTATGTCAGGCATGTCGGCAGCGGGCAGGCGGTGGCCGATGCCAACCACGTGCTGTTCTTCAATGCGGGCGAGGGCTATCAGGTCAGCCACCCCGTCGTCGGCGGTGACTCGAGCCTGTCCATGGCGCTGCCCGAAACCGTTTTGCAGGAGCTGGCGCCGCCGTCCCTCATGAAAAAGGGCGGTATGTTCGGGTTTCGCGGCCAGCACCAGCGCATCGACCCGCGCGCGCAGGCGCTGGTGGCGCTCCTCCGGCACCATCTGGAAAACGCCAGCATCGAACCGCTGGAAGCGGAAAGCCTGCTGCTGACGCTGGTGTGCCGCAGCCTTGGTCCGCGCACCTCGCACGCGCCGCGCGCCAGCTTTGCCCGCAGCCGGCTGGCCGACCGGGTCAAGCTGCTGCTGGCGGGCGATCTCTCCCGCCGCTGGACCCTGGCGGACATTGCCTGGGAGATCGGCGGCTCGCCCGTCTATCTCACCCAGGTGTTCCAGCAGGTCGAAGGCATGCCGCTCTACCGCTATCACCTGCGCCTGCGCCTTGCCCGCGCGCTCGATCTGCTGCCGCGCTGCGATGATCTGACGGCGCTGGCGCTCGATCTCGGCTTTTCCAGCCACAGCCATTTCACCGCGGCGTTCAAACAGGCCTATGGCCGTGCGCCCAGCGCCTTTGTCCAGTCGGCGCACCCCGGAAACAGCTAAAGATCTCGATAGCAGCAAACCGCCCGCAATGGTCTCCTCTACCTGCCCGATAGGCGGGTAAAAGGAGTTGAGATCATGAGCCAGAAAACCTGTGCCGTCTGCGACGACGCGCTGGATGCGACCGTCATCGAAGTGAAGATCGGCGACCAGACCGTGGAAGTCTGCTGCGAGGAATGCGCCGGCAAGCTGCGGGAAGCCGCAGCGGGGAAGCCGTCATAAACGGGCAGCCGTTTCAGGCTGCCCGCAAGCATGTGGATACGCCGTCCGGGCGTATCCACATGCCGAGGGGGCACGGGCCCCGTTGCGCATTGATCCTGACCGGCGCCCATCGCACTAACCGGGAAACCAGAATGATGGAGGCTGAAATGGCCGATTTGACTTCACATGTCATCACCGCGATGAAGTGCCTGTCCGGCCCTCTTGCGCGACGCTGGCGCAAGGCCCGCACGCACCGGCATATCAACGAGCTTCCCGACCATATTCTTGACGATATCGGCTGGCCGGCGGCTTATATGGACCAGCGGGTCAAGGAAGACGCTCCCCCAATGGCGAAGATTATCTCAAGCAAGCAGTGTCGGAATCCCGCATAGCCAATCGTCTTCAGGACGCAGAAGCGATGGAGAACCGCCATGACGATCACCATTACCGCCTTTGAACGTTCACCCGACAAGGGCCAGGGCCTGGCGCGCGACATGCGCGTGCGCTGGGCGCTGGAAGAAGTCGGTCAGCCCTACACCACCAGACTTGTTTCATTCAGCGCGATGAAGGAGCCCGCGCATCTGGCGCTGCAGCCGTTCGGACAGATTCCGACCTATGAGGAAGACGGGCTCGCTTTGTTCGAGTCCGGCGCCATCGTCTTGCATATCGCAGAGCGCCATCCCGGCCTCCTGCCGGATGATGGGAGTGCGCGGGCGCGCGCCATCGCCTGGATGTTTGCCGCTGTCGCCACGGTGGAACCGCCGATCCTCGAGCGTCAGGTAGCCCTGTTTGCGGAGGGGGACAGGAGCTGGCGCACGGAGCGCATGCCTCTCGTCGACAACCGCATCCGCGACCGGCTCGGCGAACTCTCCGCCCGGCTGGGTGAGGCCGAGTGGCTCGACGGTGCGTTCAGCGCCGGGGACCTGATGATGGTGCACGTGCTCATCCGGCTGCGGGCATCGGGCATAGTGGCGGAGTACCCCAGCCTTGCTGCCTATGTCGCGCGCGGCGAAGCGCGCCCCGCCTACCAGCGCGCCTTCTCAGCCCAACGGGCGGTGTTCACCGCCGCATCGGATCGCGATTAGGGAGCGATAACGCCTAGGCAACTGCCTTGCGGTAGGCCGTGACGGCAAGCCAGATTGCGGAAAGCAGGAAGTAGAACGCGCCGAACGCCGCATAGGGAGCAATGTCCAGTATTGTCGGCGCAACAGTGCCGATGGATCGGCTGATCATGAACCCGCCGGCAAGGGCGGATTGCGCGCCGCTCAGGATCATCGGCCATTGCGCGCCGTAATGACGCCAGCGCTTTATCCCCGTATTCAGCTGCAGCAGACCTGAAAAGATCGCCCAGACGCCAAACACCGCCAGAACGGCATACATGCTGCTGCTCAACGCTGCGATGACGGCAATCGTCGTTATCGTGCTGACCGCGACATTCAATGCTTGGGGCGGGTTGGCTTTCAGTCCGCCATTGACACGGGCATCAACCAGATTGGCGAGGGCGTCCCATGCCGGGTAGATGACGAGCAGAACCACGGCGAGAGCGGGTTGCGCACTGAAGAGGATGGCGGCGGCAACCCATGCGACGGAGAAAATGGCGCGTGCGAAATAATAGATTCGCAGCCAGCTGGACGGGGTTGAAGGTTGGCTTTGCATTGGCAGATTCCTTGTTGCTATCTACCTACCAGTAGGAAGGTTGTGCTTGTGAGTCAACCCGGTGCTCGAACACCTCATTGTGAAAAGCGGGAGCGATGCGCGGCCTTGACATCTAGCCTACCAGAAGGTAGGCAGCGCTATGAAATCAATGGCTTCGACTTCAGAAAAAATTCTTGATATCGCGCAGTCTCTCATCGTCGCGGGAGGCTATAACGGGTTCAGCTATGCCGATATCTCGGCTGCGATCGGCATCCGGAAGGCGAGCATCCACCATCACTTTCCAACGAAGGCGGAACTGGTCGCGGTGCTGGTGGACCGTTACAGGCAGCAGGCCGAAACCGGTCTGCAAGCGCTGCGCGCGCAGGTCGCGAGCCCTGCCGAACAGTTGCAGTTCTACCTGAATTACTGGGACACATGCATTCGCGATGCCTCGCAGCCCTTCTGCGTCTGCGCGATGCTGGCTGGCGAGATGCAGATGCTGCCCGAAGAGGTCGCATCACGCGTCCGCGCGCATTTCCAAAGCCTCGCGGCATGGCTTGCGTCGGTGCTCAGCGCCGGAGCGGAGCAGGACCTGTTCCGGTTGAACGGGCGGCCCGAGGAGGAGGCCCAGATGCTGATGGCCTCGGTTCATGGGGCCATGCTCTCCGCGCGGGCTTTTGGCGATCCCGGATTGTTCATTGCCATCATCAGCACGCAGGTGGCCAAGCTGACGAAGTAGCCAGCGCAGACGGCCTCCGAGACGGCTTGCTCAGCCGCCAATACCCGCTGGGCTGCCTTGTATGCTGGCGGGTGGTTATGCGGGGGCGAGGGTTATGTCCCGTAACGCTAGAATTCTGTTGTTTTTGATTGATTGGTAAGCAGCGCCGCCGCCGTGGTTCCAAGAACCTCCGCGATCTTGGCGACGATCGTAATGGTTGGATTTCGCGTTTCCCGCTCGATGCCCGAGATATAGGTGCGGTCAATATTTGCTTGGGCTGCGAGCTCTTCCTGAGAAAGATGCAGCTGTTGTCTGCCAAGCCTGACATTGCGCGCCAGAATTCCGCGAACGTTTTCCATGCTGCGGATTGATCATGCTGTAGACAATAGTCCAACGGATTATAGTCCACAAAAATGCTTCCGCTTTCAGTCTGTTGACTATATTCTACATACGGTCCTGTGTCCGAGGATGGCAAATGTTGGATATGATTTTCCAAGGTATAGCTTTGTTTCTGCTGATCTTCTGCGGCGGTCAGGTTGTGATTTTCATTGGCCTCATCCTGTGGGTCGTTTGGATAGACGCTATTAAGCCGAGAATGATCCCGAAGACTGAGATCGACAGCATGGCAGGTGACATTATTGCCAGCTCCGCCGACCCGGAACGTGAGGCTTTCGCCCGTCATGAGCGCGCGTGGTATCGCAGCGAGGGTGCGGAGCAGACTTATTGGTGGCGTGTGCGGAAGGTAATTAGGACGCGTCTGGCGCAGTCTTGAAGCCGCTTCCCTGAACCGAACCGAGGATCCCATCATAACCAGTTATATTCTGCAATCATCTCAGACGGTTGGATATTGGTGCGCCAGACACGCGGAATGAATCCTGAATATCACGGACTAAGAGTTCGGGCTGTTCAAGCGCGGCGAAATGGCCGCCTTTCGCCATATCTGTCCATCGCCGCACATCGAATACGCGCTCGACCCATGATCGCGGTGGAGTTGGCAGTTCCTTCGGGAAATGTGCGAACGACATCGGCACGCTTACGTTTGAAACATCCGGAAACGAAAAAGGCTGCAACCGATTTTCCTTGTACATGCGAAGGGACGAGTCGATGGTGTTTCCAAACCAGTAAATCGATACATTCGTCAGTAACACATCTGCAGATATCACCGTCTCTAGGTCGCCGCCACAGTCGGACCAGCTCGCGAACTTTTCGGTTATCCAACCCAGCAGACCGACCGGGCTGTCTGACAAGGAGAACGAGAGCGTCTGCGGCTTGGTCGCCTGTAGCTGTGAATAGGCACCCTCCATGCTCGCGAACTTTGTGGCCCAGTCCAGAAACTGCTGCTCCTCACTTGTAATGGCCGGATAATCCGCCCCCAATGGCGGCCGAAAACTTCCGGGAATGTAATTCAAGTGGATTCCTTCGACGGAGTCCGGATAGAGAGCACCAAGCCAGGCCGATACTCCCGCTCCGATATCGCCACCTTGCGCAAAGTATCGCTTATAGCCAAGTTGAAGCATCAGCTTCTGCCAAAGTCCGGCAACCCGCCGGGCATTCAATCCAGGTTGCCTTGGCGCTGCTGAGAAGCCGAAGCCGGGGAGCGAAGGCACCACAACGTCAAATGCGTCGCGCGGGTCACCTCCGTGCGAGCCCGGGTCCGTCAACAATGGTATCACTCGTTCGAACTCTACGAACGACCCCGGCCAGCCATGTGTCAATATAAGGGGCCGCGCATTCGGTCCCGCGCCCTTTTTATGGATGAAATGAATGTCTTGCCCATCGATATCGACGGTGAATTGGGGCAGCTCGTTCAATTGCGCCTCCCTTGCGCGCCAATCAAACTCGTCCGACCAATGTGTTGCAAGCTTTTGAACGAGTGCGAGGCTCACCCCATCCTCGTCCCCGTTCTGAAATATCGAGCCGGGCCAGCGCGTTTGGCGCAGCCGTGTTTTTAGGTCGTCGATCTGTTCGTCGGCGATACTGATCTGGAAGGGCTTCATGTAGCGGTTCCTTCAATAATGTGTTTTGTACTTCCACATTCCGCTACGTGTCGGCGGCTACCGTTTCATGCGTACTCGGGGCTAGCCTGTCAATGATCGAGCCGGAGCGGCATCATCAGCTTTTTTCGATTTGCCATAGATGCCATATTTTTTTGGTAATCACCTAAGAGATCTGCGTAGTCGGTCGTGGTGATCAACTTGGCATCAGCCAACCGCTCACAAGGACAGTAGGACGCTCTTCTCCTTCTCAAGCGCCCGACGAGCCGCCGGCCGCTCAATCAGACGGTCTTTCAGGGCCATGAGATTGGTCAGGTCGCTGATCGGCAGCCCAAGATCGCGTCCCCATGAGAAGAACACCAGGGCGTATGGATCAGCGACAGTGAAATGACTACCCATCATCCACGTACGGCCTTCCATGATGCGGTCCATTTCCTGGAGGTGGTCCCAATAGTTCTCCTTGCTTTTCGCCTTTACAGCTGCAAACAGGCCCCGGTCCGATACCACCTGTTCGGGATGATAGAACTTCGTGAATGTGGGATGGACGGTACCGGAGAGCCAGGCACAGGTCGCAATTGTCTGCGCCCGTTCAAACGGATCTCTGCCGAGGAGCGCTTGATCGGGAAATGCACTCCCGATCCAGCCGAGAATGGCAGTGGATTCCAGCAGAACCTGACCATCGTCGAAGCGAAGTGCCGGCACCTTTGCCCGCGGGTTAATCTCCCGGTACTCAGGTTTGAACTGTTCGCCTGTTAGGATGTTTACCTTCTTTAACTCAAAGGCGGCTCCCGCCTCTTCCAATGCGACGTGGGAAGCCATCGAGCAGGCATGGGGAAAGTAATAAAGTGTCAACATGTGGAGTAATCCTTATTTTAACCGGATGTGCCAATCACTGCATCGTTCTATCGGCGCGGCGGTAAGCCTCTAAGCTAGAACTTGGCTCGCTCCACATTCCGCCGTGGCTCTTGCCGCCTGCACAATCGTCATGGCGATGGCTTCGGGTTGGGTCATGTAGATCGCATGGCTGCCGGCGACTTCAACGACGCGCGCGCCGGCCGACTCTGCCATCCTGCGTTGAAGACTGGGGTGGACAAGTCTGTCGTCTGTGGCGACCACATACCAGCTGGGTTTCACGCGCCACGCGGCGGCAGTGACCTTGCCCGCCATCGATGCGATGGCCCAAGGCTTAAGCGCCGCTGCCATGAAGCTGCTCGTTTCGGGAGAAAGATCCTGGCCGAAGACTTCAGGAAATTTGGAGGTGTCAAACAGGAGGTAGCCATCCCCGGTCGGCAGGAAGGGTGGTTTCGATCCGCCCGGTGCATGATTGGCCGTCAACGTCTGGACCGACTCTCCCGCATCAGCGACGAATGCAGCGACATACACCAGGGCAACGACCTTCGGGTCATTGCCCGCTTCCGAGATGACGACGCCCCCGTAGGAGTGGCCAACAAGGATCACGCTACCAGGCGCTGCCGCGATCGCACGCCGCGTATTGGCAACATCATCCTCCAGCGACCGGATGGCGTTCTGCACGACGACGACGCGATAACCGTCGCGGTTCAGTCTATCGTGTACCGCTCGCCAACCCGAACCATCCACAAACGCCCCATGCACCAGCACGATAGTTGTGCCAGGCGCGGCCGCTTTAATATCTCCTTGCATGGAAGTCATGTGGTTATGTGAAAACTCAGCCTGCGCCACGATTCTACCTCCTTCGTAATACGGGCGGGGGTCTGCGAGGTTACAAAGAACTCACAACGCCGCCACCTGCCGAAAGCCTATCTAACCGCTACGCCAAGCGTGGAGAACTACGCAAATCGACAAGATATTATTTCATTAAATGGAAGTATCGCGCCCACTCGTCGGTTCACGATGGGCTTGGAGCTATGACAGAGCCGCGAGGTCGCTGCGAAGCCGCGGCGCGGCAAAGTCGAGGAAACGGCGAAGTTTGAGCGGCAGCGGAGCCTTTGACGTATGGAGCAGATGGATCGGAGACGGGGCCGGTTCCATCTCCTCGAGAACGATCCGCAGCGTTCCGGCTCTTACAGCATCGGCCACCTGGTAATGCAGGAGTTGAGTTAGCCCAGCCCCCTGGATCGCTGCCGCCGCTGCCGCCTCCGGCGTTGTTACCGTCAGGCGAGACAACAATGGCGGAATGCGTGCGTCCTGCGAGCCGGGAACACCAAAGCGCCACTGTGCAACTGGAATGGGCATGTTTACCGTAATTGAGGGAAAGTGGGCGATATCATCGAGTGTGCGCGGTTCACCCTTGTCTACAAACAAACGGGGACTGCCGCACAGGACGGTCCGGATCGATCCCACGCGGCTGCTGGTCATGGCGCTATCTGGCAGCTGGCCGATCCGGATCGCCACATCTACATTCTCCTCGACGAGTGCCAGATTGGTGTCGATCAGCACCAACCGCACATGAATTCCGGAGTAAAGTTCCAGAAATTCAGTAATGATCGGTAAGACATGAAGGCGTCCGAACATCGTGGGAGCCGTTACGACCAATTCGCCGATCGGCTCGATGAACTCGCCGGCTACTTCGCGCTCCGCCTGTTTCACCTTATTGAGAATCTCTCGTGCGGCGGCGACGTAGACAGCGCCGGCATCGGTCAGCATGATTTTGCGGGTCGTGCGCGTGAGCAGGCGCGCGCCAAGCAGGGCCTCCAGTTCGGAAATTCGACGGCTCAATGTTGGCAGCGATACTCGCATCGCCCGCCCGGCAGCGGAGAAGCTACCATGATCGACAACTTCCAGCAGCATCGACATGGCCTCAAGGCGATCCATCGATCCTCTCAATAAATGGAATAGTCATTTCTACCCACAACTCATAGTTCATACGTGGCCGGAATGCTAGTTGCGGTCGGCGAAACAGGTGTCAGGAGAGATTAGGTGCCTCACAGCTTCATGGAGATAGCCCGAACTCCCGACGTAGAAAAGGTTCAGACTGGGCTGGGTGTGACCACCTATGACGGGATTATGCGGGGAATGGGCGCATCCCGCATGGCGTTCAACCGGGGCAAGAAGTCCGTGGTGCTTGACCTGAAGCAGGAAGATGACCTGGAGACCATGCGGGACCGGAGCCTGTCAGGCACTAGTGTGTAAAGAGCGGCACGTAGCGTAAGCGTTTGCTATCGGTCGTGGTTCCTAGCATGGATAAACTTCGTGACCTTTTATTTGATCACAACTTAATCTCAATCAGATCCGGTCAACCACTGGAAAACGGCTCATCAGGCGGCAAAACTTTCATATTCCTGCTCTCATTGAACAGGCTGCTCATCTTCACTTTCATGCGATGCTTCTGGGATTGCCGCCGGCTCGCGATCAGGCGGTTGCACGTTCGCATCATCATTGTCGGAAGGCTCTATGACCTGCTCTCTTTTCGTGGATGGGGATTGTTCATCCTGATCAACGATTATAGCTTCCTCTGAGGTGCGGACAGATGATTCAGGCCGCGCGCTGCTCTTTTTTTCCTCCGGTTCGCTAGCCGGGACGATAGGCTCAGCTACTGGTTCTTCTGCGACCGATGGCACTCGTGCATTTGAATCACCCGTTGGATTTTCATCGGCAGTATTGTCGTTGGGCTCGACCTGGCTGCCTGTCTCAATTGGAGCAGGTATCGTTTTTGGAGAGTCCAATGAGGATCTGGTGATCTCTTTCTCCAATTCATAAGCCGGTGTGGAAGGCGTGTAGTCCACCTGCTTCATGTCAACATCAGTTTCGGCAATTGGCAGGTTCTCGAAATAATTTTCAGTTTGATGACTCTCGTCAATCATGACGCTGATGTTCTGTTCAGCGTAGTTGTTGACCACCACTTGTGTCGATGCGTCGATATTGATGTTAATGTTGACGGCGGGCGTAAACGGATCATCGTAGTAGCTCCAGTCTGTATAGGTGTAATAGGGCTCGTAATAGTCGGTCCAGCAGGTCTCCCAATATTCATAGGTAACCCGTTCCACTACGAAGTAGTGGGTATAAGCCGGGTAGTAAGTCGTCGTGACGACCCGATAGCCGTCCATCCAGCCCATAAACGAACCGAGGAGAAAGACCGTTCGCTGATAGTTTGCCTCATCAATACGGTCCTGTTCGATCCGGTCCAATTGGGTCGACAGTCTTCTGATATTGGCTGCAAGCTGAGTATTGGACCTTGTTTCGGTTTGCAGCCTGTTCACCTGTGAACGAAGCTTAGCTACCTGCGCCTTTAGTTCTTTTACCTGCTCGAAACTTGCCCTCACGGGTTTTGATTTGACTGGTTCAGTAAGCGCATAGCGCGTCCCATAGGCGGCCCAGTTCGTGGAAAGAGCCCTGACGCCTTCGCGCACCGTCGGATTGGCAATCCTGGCAGAATCCGAAATTGCTTCAATGCGGCCAACTGCAACAGAGAGACTGCTTGTAGCAGTCGTCATTTTCTTGGGGTCGCGGGCATTAATACCTTTTTCAAGGCTCCCAAGTGCCTGCAGTGCTTTGTTTGTCGCTTTCATAAGCATGGCATCAGCCCGCGAGCCTTTTTTGGGTTCGTTTTTGTAAGCAACAAGAATAGTTGAAAGAGAGCGGCGCATATTGAGTT
Organism: Phyllobacterium sp. T2-21; assembly: GCF_055378485.1. Lineage (NCBI taxonomy): Bacteria > Pseudomonadati > Pseudomonadota > Alphaproteobacteria > Hyphomicrobiales > Phyllobacteriaceae > Phyllobacterium > Phyllobacterium sp. T2-21. The sequence continues at coordinate 1,107,458 of NZ_AP027912.1, forward strand.
GCAGTTGGGCTGCGTCAATCTTTGCAGATGACGCAGCCATAGCCTGGCTGCTCTCAAACAAAGGAACGGTGATTGATCCGGTCATGGCCAAAAGAAGGGCGCTGCTCAACATCATTGTTATGCGGCGTGTTTTTCTGATCGAGTTCATTCTTGTCCTCTTGCGTATTGGGCAGGCGCGGGCAAGTTGCACGCGCAGCGTTGTCAGGTTCGGATGCGGCCTCAACGCACCATTTTGCAATCGGAGTATTTTTCATACTGGCAATGTAAGTTGAACGGTCTGCTGACATGCGATGGCCGAACGATCAATATCGACGAAATGATTGCAAATAGAGCGACCATATAGATGGCAGCTGGCATAAAGCGAAATAGCGTCTGCATTTTGTATTCCTTTTGGGCCTATCAAACGTCGAAGATATGTGACCTTGGAGACTTAAATCGGTGCGATTCTGAAGATTGGGACGCTGCGATTTAGGGTATTGGGAATTCGTGACGGTCGGGCATATTGAAGTCTGGTGAAGACTCGTTACCAGTTTATTGTTTTGACATAAGGGCCGCCGGTTTGCCCGACATTGTATGAAAATCTGAAATGTCCTGCAGGCATGTCGGGCCAGGCAACCAATATCGTAAAAAACATTCCCGATAGCGCAGTCACATAAATGACGACTGGTACAAAACGAAACAGCACTCTCATGTTGCAGCTCCAGGTTTTTGCTCGAATCTCGAAGAGACATGCCATCGTGTGCGATCGTCTAATGTCCGCGCGGTTGCATGGATTTTGACCTCGTTGCCAATTCACGTGTTTTTGCTTCTACGGTGGTGGGTATACTTTATGATGCCTGAAAAACGCGTGAGTGCGTTGTCAGCGAATTGTCAGCTTCGTTGATCTAAGCTATCCCCTTGAAGGGCTTAGATGGTTTTAGGAGGATGCGAGTGCGTTTTCGGCCCTTGAGGGCGTTGCTGCGGTTTGCGGTCGTTGTCCTAGCACTACACCTTCCCAAGGCGGTGCAGGCACACGAATGGACAAGTGACGAGGGTGCTCATTACATCAAAATCTCCGACGACGGCGGTTCGGATGGCTCTTCGAGCGACGGTGGCTCTATGGATGGACCAGACTCGGGCGATGGCGTCTCCGATTCGGATGATTCCGGAAGCGATCAGCAATCTTACCCCGACGGTCCTGGAGGCAACCGACCCGACGAGAAATTTGAAGGACCAAATGGCGCTTTAAGAGCCGTCCAAGCCAACAGAGCCCTCCCACTAGACGACATTGTAACCATTGCCCGCCACCTTACCAACGGCCAGATCATTGACGCGCGGTTGCGCCCCGTGAGGGGTATTCTCCAATATGAGTTGAAGGTGCTCGAGACCAACAGCGAAGTCAGCCGCTATTCTTTCAATGCCCGCACAGGCAAACTCATAAGAGTGAGATAAACATGCGGATACTCGTTGCCGAAGATGACCGCCGCATAGCCGAGTCGCTTGGCACAGCGCTATCGGCCGCCGGTTTCCTTGCGGAATATGCCAGAGATGGAGAAGACGCTTGGTTCCGGGGTGACACCGAGCCATTCGATGCCGTGATCCTTGACCTGGGCCTTCCAACACTGGATGGCTTGACGATCCTGAAGCGCTGGCGCCGCGCAGGACGTAACGTTCCCGTCTTGATTCTTACTGCGCGCGGACAATGGGACGAAAGAGTGGAAGGAATCGAGTCCGGCGCTGACGATTACGTTGTAAAGCCTTTCCGGATGGAGGAGGTCGTGGCACGCATACGTGCGATCGTGCGTCGGGCAGGTGGCTTTGCATCATCTCAGATTGAAATTGGCGAACTGGTTCTCGACACACGGATGAGACAGGTCTCGCGCGCGGGCGTTCCAATCGTATTGACACCACAAGAATACCGGCTGCTCGCTTTCATGGCGCATCAGGGCGGACGCGTCGTTTCACAGGTCGAGATTACCGAACATCTCTATACGCAGGACTTCGAGGGCGGTTCGAACGCCGTTGAAGTCTTGGTCGGTCGCCTGCGCAAGAGATTAGGTGCCGATATCATCGCAACACGTCGAGGTTTTGGGTATATCCTTGGTGGGGATGCCCCTTGAGAATCCAGTCTTTACGGGTTCGTCTTATACTGGGAGCTGGTATTTGGATTGCCATTGCCCTCGTCTTGGCGGGTGTAACCATCGGCTATCTATTCACCAACAACGTGGAACGAGGCGCATCCGCAGATTTATCGGCGACAATGTCGCGCCTTGTCGCCTTGATCAATCCGGACGCCCTCAGTGCCGCACCTTTGCTTACTGGCGCTTTGCCTGATCCACGCTATCAGACACCGGTCAGCGGCCTCTATTGGCAGATCACAGATCTTGGCACCCAGCAAAACATCCGCTCGCGATCGCTCTGGGATTATGTTCTCAAGGTTAGCCCCTCAAATGAAGGCGGACAGCTGTCGACCGTTCAAGGGCCGGTGGGCCAATCATTGCTTGCATTGTCCCTGACGGCGCGCTTTGCAGAAACCAAAGGTGAACGGCGTTTTCAGATCATCGTCGCTCAAGACAGGTCTATCCTCGATGAGGCGATCACCCGCTTTGGGTGGGAGCTGGCCTTAGCCCTCCTGGTCCTCGGCTTTGTCCTTGTCGTTGCCGTCATCCTGCAGGTGCAGTTCGGTCTTTCTCCGTTCAGGAAATTGCGTAAGGATATTGAAAGTATCCGCAACGGCGCTGCGTCTTCAATCGATGCCATCTATCCGCTGGAAGTTGTTGCTGTGGTCGGCGAAGTAAATGCCCTCCTTGCCATGCAACAAAAATCGATGGATTTTGCGCGATCCCGTGCATCCGATCTTGCTCACGGGCTTAAAACCCCGCTGACGGTATTGGGCACGATCGCCTATGAGCTGGAAAAAGGCGGCAACACTCGCAGCGCAGCATCAATCGTCGATCTGACGAACGAGATGCGTGACCGGATAGATTATCAGTTAAGGCTGGTTCGACTGCGTCAACGCGTTCGGATGCACGCCCTCAGCGCGTCGTTGAGCAGCGTTGTTCCCCGCACGATTGCGGTGTTGAAAAGAACACCCAAAGGCGAACAACTGGTCTGGGTCGTTAATGTCAAGGATGGTCTGAACGTCGACATCGACGTAAACGACCTTGTCGAGCTTGTCGGTGTGATATTGGAGAACGCAGCGCAATGGGCGAACACGCAAATCCATATCAATGCTAAGCAGGATGGCGCGTTCGTCGAATGGCAAATATCCGACGATGGTCCGGGCATTCAGTTCTCAGATCACAGTACGATTGGTCTTCGCGACAGGCGGTTGGACGAGACAGTCACAGGCACTGGCCTTGGCCTGGCGATTGCTTCGGAGATTGTCTCCCTCAACAACGGAACGATTGCGTTTGAACGTTCCAGTCATGGTGGACTTGAAGTCATCATCCGCTTGCCGAGTGTGGCCGCCCATTAGAAATGTCGTTTGTTGTGAATAGATCTGTGGCAGCCTGCTCCCGTAGTATGCGCTCCCTTGTTCCTCGACCCAGCTGTTGCGCCGCGACGGTTTGCGTGCGCGTTTTTGATAGGCGATGACCTCGCTGCTGGTCTTTCCAACCGGCTCAGTTTCGCGTGGAAATCAACACCACAATTCCTCATGGTCCCGATGATGATCCGCTGCAAATCGCGCCAATCGATTGACGTCCAGGCGCTGGCGTAATCGATGCGTATGGGAGAACATCGTATCGAAAGAATTACAGAAATTGGCCCATCCATCATCCAGTCGATTGCAGCGATGCAGCCTCTACTTCTAGAAATTGTGTTGGCAGAATAAGCAAGACCGTATGTCAATCTCATTAGTCGCACACTTCGTATTCGTAATCGGGCGAAGTGTCCCGAACGACTTTGCGGTCACGGTAGATGATAGAGATCTTGTCACCGCGTGCGTCGCACGCGGCATTGAAAAAACTTACGGGATCAACGGGATTGCCATTGGTATCCTTGTTGTTGTCATTGTATTCGATCTCGTAAACCTGTTTGCCATACACTTTGGTGTACTCGCTGCATTCCTTCTCGTATTCGCATTCTTCGACAATCGCAAAATCAAAGCCGATTATCTTTGGGCCCTTGGGTGCAAGTTCCGAGGCGTTTTTCTGGGCGACAGCGAGATTGGCATCATGAGCCCGTTTGACCAGCAGCTTGGCAAACTCGATATTGGTTTCTGGTGACAAAGCGCCTTTGGATCTGTCCCATGAATCGAGATTGTCGGGTTCGAGAGCCTTAAAGCCGTCAGCCGCACATTTGTCGATCCAGGGACCGATTATTTTGATCAGATCCTTTCGTTTTGTGTCTGAAGATGTGTCTAATATATACTCTTCTGGCCATTTTGGATCGGTAACATACTCACCATCTTTCTTGATCAGCAGATTCGGATGGTTTTTTGTCCACCACTCCTTCTGCTTCGGTTGCGTCTGGAAGGCATTCACGTAACAGATATTGTATTTACCTTTTGCAGGGGCAACCTTTCTGTCCCGGACAACAATCTTAACACTGCGTTGCGGGCTGTATTCGCCTCCAATCTGGTAGTCGAATTTACCGTGGGCCGGAGGCAACGTTAGAGTTTGAGCATTTGCAGACAAAACAACGCAGCCTGTAGCAACGACGGCGGCGATCATCGCCGTTCGGAACCATTGAATACGCATTTCGATCAAGACCTTGTCTAGCTGAGTTCCCCGCCTCGAGCACGGCGTTCTGGCGTGACGAATATGACGGACTGGCTACCGCCTGGGTCAGCTAAATCCGGATATTTGCTTCTTGGCGAACCAAGGTCAAGGGTAATGAAACAGCTTCTGACGGTCGGTGGTGTCTGTGACCGCATTTCTGCTAAAACTGGGAAGCAAATCGCCCGCGATGTCACCAACTGCCGAAGTGTGACGGGCGCATCGGACTGATGGGCCTGTCGCTCATCGAACCTGTTGTCTTGAAGGAGGAGCGCTGGGATGAGCACCGACCTGGATACCGTGCGGTCCTATGATATGGTCGCGGCGGAGTACGCTTCAGAGGCCGCGGCGATGCCCGAATGGGTCGCGACAGAGATCGATGTGTTCGTGACCGCGCTGGGTGGCGCGGGCAGGGTGCTGGAGATTGGAAGCGGTGGCGGACGAGATGCACTTGAGCTTGAGAAGCGAGGAATTAGCGTCCGGCGCACCGACATTTCAAAGGGTTTCGTCGAACTGCTTCGCGAAAGTGGCTTCGAGGCTGACCCGTTGGATCCGCTGACCGAAGACTTGGCCGACCCGCAGCGTCCCGGTACGCCTTACGACGGGATCTGGGCCTGTGCGTGCCTGATTCATGTTGCGCGCGAGGATCTCGGCACGGTGCTTGGGCGGCTTGCCGAGGCGACCCGGACCGGTGGCCGATTGCACGCCTCCGTTAGAGAGGGCGACGGCGAGGATGTGTCCACACACGGCAGTGCTGCAGCGCCCCGGCGCTACGTCGAGACGTACTGGCGCGAGTCCGCCCTGCGGTCCGCACTCACCGACGCCGGCTGGATCGTCAGCGAGGTACGCCGGTGCGTTGGAAAGCCCCATGATCGGTGGCTGAGCGTTCGGGCGAGCCGGGCGTGATCCACACAGAACTTGCGGGAATGGCCGGTTGTAGTGCGACGATGAGCTCTAGGCAGTCACCGCAATGTCAGCTTCCGGTCGAAGGCACAATTACCTATCGACAGGTATGGGCGCGCAAAGCAGTCGTTGTTCGTTTGACTGCCTTTATTCGTGTTTTTGCCAAGAGGTACGATACAAACAGGCTTTTGATCGGGATTGTAGACTTTCGGGCTACAATGAAAATGTCCCAAACTCGCCTGTTTTCGGCTTTTTCAAAGGAAGATTTTCAAGGCGCCTGTGGCGCGTACAAACGATCCTTGGCAAGCGTATTGCGAGCTGAAGAAGCTCCTATCCTGATGCGAGCGGCACACCGGTGACGTCTAGCCAATAATAGCCCGCGAACGTCTCAAGCTCTACCCTGCAGATCCGATCCTGCCGTCCTCGGACATCTTCCAGTACGGTGCAGTGTTTAAAAGCATCCCGGAAATTCCCAATTGAACGCCTGACTTGGCGGGCCTTTCCCATGCAGGTGATCGCCCGGCAAAACAAATTTTCCCAGCCCTGTCGGAATCTCCCTATCTTGGCCGTCCTTGCAGCATCAACCGCTTCAACCCGGAGGTTCATCATGGAAAACGCTCAATCGGCCTGGCAGACTGCCGCCATTCTCATTGCCCGCATTATCTTCGCCGCTGTCTTTTTGATGGCTGTCACCTTCAAATTCATGGATATGGGCGCGACGGCAAGTTACATCGCCGCCGCCGGCTTCCCGTTCCCGCTGTTTCTCGCCTGGTGCGCAGCGATCCTCGAAATGCTGCTGGTCATCGCCTTTCTGACCGGCGCCGTTTTCACTCCGGCGGCGATAGTCGCGGCCGTTTACGTCATCTTCCTCGGATTTTCATTCCACGGCCCGTCGCACTGGGCCAGCAACCAGGCCGAATTCGGCTTCTTTGTCGACCATTTCACTTTCGTAGCGGGTTTGTTTTTCGCCGCCGTGCACGGGCCGGGAAGCGTGCTTGCGCTCGGAGCGGGCTGGCAAGGCAGGGCCTGAGCGACGGGCTTGTCATAGCGTGTGGCGACGCGTCGGAAGTGCTCCAGCTTGGAGAAAAACCGCTCGATCGGATTGCGCTCACGGTAAGCCTCTTGCTGAAGCGGGAAAAGAGAGCAGCGCTGAAATCGGCTGTTTAACGCGTCATCTGGCGAACCCTAATTCTTGTTTGTGGTGAAGTTTTCTCGCATCTTTTCCAGCCAGGCGAACACAGTGCCGAGCGCCTGGTTGCCCTTGCCGAGAAGCCCCGTCAGTTCGCTTTCGGCGGTCCCGCGCTTGGCGGCGTCGGATTCGGGCAGCGGCGGCAGGATGTGGGCATAATAGGTCTTGTCCAGCAGACGATGCAGCAGGCGTTCGCCTGGAAACGGCTCGCCATTGTTCAGCGCCCGTGCCCCTTTGAGCAGCGAGCGGATATCATACTGGGTCGGGCTGATGTCCGGCACCTGCTTTGGCAGGTTCAGAAGCGTGTACACGGCGACCCGCGCGGTGCGGATTGAGCTGTCCATGGTGAAGATGATGTCGTTCGACGTCTCGACAAACTGGCCCATCAGGCCAAGGTTGGTGCAACCCGCGGGCACAACGTGTGGACGATCGCCCGCCGCACGCGGCATGAACTGCGCCGTGATATACGGCATCAGCGCAATGCGCGCCTTGGTGTTTGCCACCACATCGTCGAGTTGATCTTCAATGCCGAGATGATAGCAAAGCTCGGCCAGGATCTCACGCCCGGTGCAGGCCGGCATCGCCTTTTTGACGAAGTTGCCCTCCTTGTCCATCAGCAGCGCATAGACCCAGACCACCAGAACATCCTTCGGCTGGGTCGGGAAGTGCGGCTGGCGGTTGCAGGTAAAGCTGAGCACCCAATTGGAATCGGTAAAGGTGATGATCCCTCCGGTCACCGTCTTGCCCGAATAGGGATCGTTGACCGAAAGCTCTTTCAGCTTTTCGACAAAGGGCGACGGTTTGCAGGTGAGTGTCACTGATTCCCACATCGAGCCATCGACATTGCCGTAGAATTTCTCGGGCTTGCCGAAGATGGGCGACTTCCTGGCGAGATTCTTCCACAGTGCCCAATCGCTCGCGTCGCCCGGGTCATGCCTGCCGCGGTCGAGCACCGGGGCATTGTCCATGTCGCCATAGGCAGTGCCCTCGGTCATCGACCCGGTCAGCGCAAAGACCAGATCCTTCTGGCCAACGGCAATGGCGGTATCGGCTCCGCCCACCTTGGCCCGGATGGCTGTTACCGTGCGGGCCTCGCCTTCGACGGTCATGTCGAGATCATAGGCGCGCGTGTCGAACTGCACCTTCACACCGCGTTCCCGCAGATGCGCTACCAGGGGACGAACAAAACTGTCGAACTGATTGTATTTCGGGAAGATCAGCGCCGACATGTCGGTCAGTCCATCGATCGCGTCGAGGAACCGGTGCATGTAGAGCTTCATTTCGAGAAGGCTCTGCCAGTTTTCGAACGCGAACATGGAGCGCCAGAGGTACCAGAAGTTGGTTTCGAGGAAGCCTGCGCTGAAATACTGCTCAATGGTGATGTCGTCGAGATCCTCCTTACGCTTCAACATCAGGCGGATCAGTTCCCACTGCTGTGATTTGGAGAGGCCCAGCGTCGAAAAATCACGTATCTGGCCCTGCTTGTGCATGAGCCGGGCCTTGGAGAAGTTCGGGTCATTGTCGTTGACCAACCGATATTCGTCGAGGACACTGTAGCCCTCGGGCAGTTCGAGCGCCTGCACGTCCTGGAACATGTCCCACAGATTATCGTAGTTCCAGTTCATCTCGCGGCCGCCGCGGACGATATAGCCGTCCTCCGGATTGCCCGCGCCGTCAAGCGAGCCGCCCTCGATGTGCATCGTATCCAATATGGTGATGTCCTCGCCCGCCATACCGCCATCGCGGATCATGTAAAAGGCGGCGGCAAGGCCCGCGATGCCACTGCCGATGATCCAGGCCTTGCGGCGTTCAGCCGGCCCGGTCAGGACCGGTCGGTTGCGCATATAAGCTCCCATCATGTCGGGTGGCGGCAGGCTGTTGCCGGCGCTGTTGTGCCAATAGGCGGCGGTGGCATCGGCCTCGACCGTGAACGTCTTGCCGGATTTGCTGGCGGTGGTGTTCGAGTTGGTCATGGCATCTCTCTCCGGATCGAGTTGAAATTCCAGCTTGAATGCTTTGCGGGATTTATCGGTTTGATGGCGGGTGACGTCAAATCGTGATCCATCGGATGAACTCAACACACCACTTCTTCCACTATTCAAGATCTTCGAAGTTCGAAATTGCCTGAGCTGCTATCGATAAAGTTTGGTGCAATCTCCAGAATCGAAGGCGGTTCCCCCAGTAAACAATTGATTATGCATTGAAGCAATGGAAGCATGTAACAGTAACAGAATGCTCGAATGCAGCTCGCTCAGGACCTGATCGCTAAGGTCAAGCGCCCTGGATTTTCAGCACGCCTGCCACACTTTGCGCTATGACGATCTCTTCATTGGCAGCGACAACATGGACGTCAACCTTGCTTTCGGGCTTGCTGATGATGGCCGCTCCGGCACGATTTGCCCGATGGTCCAGAAGAACGCCGAGCCAAGCCAATCTGGCGCAGATCCGTTCACGAATCTGCCAGGAATTTTCGCCGATGCCTCCGGTAAAAACCAGCACCTCCACACCTTCGAGCGCGGCTGTCATTCTGGCGGCTTCGGCGACGGCACGGTAGACGAACAGATCGATTGCCGCCAAGGCGTGCGGGTCGCTCGAGTCCAGCAGGGTGTGCATGTCGGCGGATATTCCGGAGACTCCCAGGAGGCCCGACTGGTTGTAGAGCAGATGTTCCACTGCATCGGGACTCATTTTGAGCTCGCGTATCAGGTGGAGAAGAAGTCCGGGATCCAAGCTCCCCGATCGCGTTCCCATCATCAGACCGTCCAATGGGGTATACCCCATCGTCGTATCGACGCTGGTGCCATCCCGCATGGCGCAAAGGCTGCACCCGTTGCCCAAATGCGCGACGACGGTTCGTTTTCCCTTCAGTTGCGGGGAGACGACCGCAAGCTCGGATGCAACGTGCTGGTAGGATAAACCGTGAAAACCGAATTTTCGGATGCCTTGCGTTTGATACCTGATCGGAAGTGCGTAGCTGCGGGCTTCGATGCCGAGATGATGGTGGAAGGCCGTGTCAAAGCATCCGATCTGCAGAAGGTCGGTCAGCACGTCCCGTAACACGCGGACCGGTTCAAGGCTGGCGGGCTGATGGAGAGGAGCCAGCGGGGTCAGCGCGTCCAGTTCGTCAAGGACGTCAGGCGTCAGTCTGACCGGCGCATAATACTGAGTGCCGCCGTGAACGATACGATGTCCGGCCGCAACGATCGATGACATATGTCCTTCGCTCGCTAGCCATCCGGTCAAGTGCTCCAAAACATGGCGCAATGAACTGCCCGTTTCCAGCGAGAGCCCGGAGGCTTTGCGTGTGCCGGTGCTTGTGGAGAAATGTGGTGTGCCGTGAAGGTCGGAATATTTCCCCCTGGCGACCTCCGTCACGGCCGTTTCAGAGCACGCAAACACCCCGAACTTGAGGCTTGACGATCCGGCATTGAGAACAAGGATCAAATCCGGCACGGCCTCAATCCCCGGTTGCGGCAGCCGACGGGTAGGGCCAGCTCCACTCCCGGATTTCAGGCATGTCTTCGCCATGTATCCGGATGTAACGGGCATGTTCGTCAAGCTTGCTGCGAAAATGCTCGATGGCCTGTTCAGCGCCGCGGGGCGGTTGCCCGCGCAGGCGTTTCAAGGCTTCGATGGCAAGGTGATACCTGTCGAGTTCGTTCAAAACCACCATGTCGAACGGCGTCGTCGTCGTTCCTTCCTCGTTGAAACCCCTGACATGAATGTTGGCATGATTGCTGCGGCTATAGGTCAGGCGGTGGATGAGATAGGGATAGCCGTGATAGGCAAAGATCACCGGCTGTGTTGTTGTGAACAGCGCATCAAATGCCGCATCCGTCAGACCATGCGGATGGCGGTCCTGCGGCTGAAGCGTCATCAAGTCGACGACGTTGACGACCCGGACACGCAATTGCGGCAGGCATTGCCGCAGGAGATCGACCGCGGCGAGCGTCTCGAGTGTCGGTACGTCGCCGGCACATGCCATGACGACGTCAGGCTCGCCATAGTCGGCATTGCTGCCGGCCCAGTCCCATATGCCTGCTCCGGCTTCGCAATGTTTGATGGCGTCTTCGATACCCAGCCACTGGGGTGAGGGCTGCTTACCCGCGACGATGACGTTGACGCGGTTATGCGTCTTCAGGCAGTGATCAGCCACCCACAACAGGGTATTGGCATCGGGCGGAAAATACACCCGGACGATCTCTGCCTTCTTGTTGGTTACGAGGTCAACGAAACCGGGGTCCTGATGGCTGAACCCGTTATGGTCCTGCCGCCACACATGGGAGGTCAGCAGATAATTCAGGGACGGCACGTCCTTGCGCCACGCAAGTTCATTGATGACCTTGAGCCACTTGGCGTGCTGATTGAACATCGAGTCGACAATGTGGATGAATGCTTCATAGCAGGAGAACAATCCGTGGCGTCCGGTGAGGGTGTAGCCTTCCAGCCATCCCTGGCACAGATGTTCACTCAGTACCTCCATCACCCTGCCGTCTGTTGCAAGGTTCTCGTCGAAGGCTTCGATGGTCTCCATCCAGACGCGACCGGTCACATCAAAGACCGCGTCCAGCCTGTTGGAAGCTGTTTCATCCGGTCCGAAGAGGCGAAAATTCCGGCTTCCAGCGCTTCGCTCCATTACGTCGCGTAGGTACCCGCCAAGAACCCGTGTCGCCTCTCCCGTGACGGTGCCATATTCCGGTACCGGGACGGCGTGTGCGCGAAAGTCAGGTAGATCCAGCTTACGATGTGCCCCACCTCCATTGGCGTGCGGGTTGGCTCCCATCCGCCTGTCTCCGGAAGGCGCGAGCGCCTGCAGATCCTCGACCAGCCTGCCGCTCGCGTCGAACAGGTTTTCGGGGGCGTAACTTCGCATCCAGTTCTCAAGAAGCTGTCTGTGGTTGCTGTCGTTGCGCGCGTTCGCAATGGGCACCTGGTGGCTGCGCCAAAATCCCTCGACCTTCTTGCCATCGACTTCCTTGGGACCCGTCCAGCCTTTCGGGCTGCGCAAGATGATCATTGGCCATTTGGGCCGCTTTGACGCCTTGCCGGCTGTTCTGGCTTCCAATTGTATCGCAGAAATGCGGTCGAAGGCTTTGTTTAAGGCCGCCGCCATCAACTGGTGCATCCGTTGGGGATCACTGCCTTCGACAAACAGGGGCTCGTATCCGTATCCTTCGAACAGGCTTTTCAGCTCGCTGTCCGGCATGCGCCCCATCACTGTGGGATTGGCTATCTTGTAACCATTCAGATGCAGGATCGGAAGGACGGCTCCATCATGCACGGGATTGAGGAACTTGTTCGAATGCCAGGAAGCGGCGAGGGGACCGGTCTCGGCTTCACCGTCGCCGACAACGCATGCGACCGTGAGTTCCGGATTGTCAAAGGCAGCGCCATAGGCATGAACAAGCGCATAGCCAAGTTCGCCTCCTTCATGGATCGAGCCGGGCGTCTCCGGTGCGGCGTGACTTGGAATGCCTCCGGGAAACGAGAACTGCCTGAACAGTTTCCTCATGCCAGTCTCATCGCGGGAGATTGCCGGATATATGTCGCTGTAGCTTCCCTCGAGATACGTGTTGGCAACCATGCCGGGGCCACCATGGCCAGGGCCGCAAACATAGATCATATCGAGATCGCGCGCCTTGATGCACCTGTTGAGATGGGCATAGATGAAATTCAGCCCCGGTGTCGTTCCCCAGTGTCCCAGGAGGCGTGGCTTTACATGTTCGGGCTTCAGGGGTTGCCGCAATAGGGGGTTATCCATCAGATAAATCTGGCCGACGGAAAGATAGTTTGCAGCGCGCCAGTAGCGGTCGATCAGACTGAGTTCGCGCGGATCGAGAACATCGGGAAGTTCCTGTTGCATTGCCGCTCCTTTTCGTGTGCCGCAGTCAAGTATGCTTCCGGGGTGCGTCTTCGACACCCGGCGATCAGAGGTCCGCAGCCCTGTCATCTCTTCCCAAAGCTCGAACATGCAAGGTTGGGGTCGGACATCTCCCGTTGAAACGCCAGCATCGCTGAAGTGCTTCAATCCCGGAAGGTACGTAACCGTAACATCGGATCAACGAGACAACTGAACAGCACTGCTGCATTGGAAACTTATTCTGGGGCGCAAGTTGGAGCCGCCCGCCGCACCAGAAATCTTCAACCGTCGACCACAATAGCCATGTCGCCCTGACCCGCCGAAGCCGTACGAAACTCATGTTTGTGTTCATTTTGTCTTGATCGGCTCTGGTCGACCGCAGATGGAAAATCAGGTCAACCGGTGACGAAGCTCAACGCCCTTTCGCTTGAATGGGCCAAAGGCCGTCGCCGGACAGGCATTGGCACATAATGGCAAGACCGATGATCCACCAATGCTAAAAACGAGCTAACTGGAATTGGCCGGTCGATCGCGCAATGATCGGCTGGATGGCGTTTTCTTGCTCCGTGTCGCCCCCCTGTGGAATGGCATGGGGCTCGTTGGTCAGGAGGAGCACCGTGACCTGGGTCATGGAAGAAAAGGGCTGTGCATTCGGCATTCGCTCGCGACATACGCGGCACCTTTTCTCCAATTGTATCATTTGACAGGAGTCATTGCCCAAAAGCCGCGTATCAATTTCTCATTGGCGATCCGATCTTGCCGAGATGTGGACTGCCAAAAAACAATGACAATAAAAGCAAATTTTCCCATCGGAAACTGTGCGGATCGGCACAGTTTCCGATGGGAAAACGTGAAATGTTGCAAATAACATAGTCTTGCTAAAGCAAGACTAGCTCTCGGGATGTTTAGGGGATGGGTGGAAAATGCAGTACATAAATGATCTGTTCGGTGGGCTTAAGCGGCCCTGCGCCACGATTATTTCGGTTATTGGTTTTATTACATTTAACTCTGGCGCGGCTTGGTCGCAACCTTCTGCTGACGATCTGTCGCAACAATTAGCCAATCCGCTGGCCAGTCTGATCAGCGTTCCCCTTCAAAGTAATTTTGATTTTAAAGCCGGTGCCAACAAAGACGGCTTTGCCTACGGGCTCAACATTCAGCCTGTCATTCCATTCAGCATAAACGATGAGTGGAACGTTATATCACGCACGATTATACCGATCGCCTACCGGGACTACACGCCAGGCGGAAGTGTTTCCGGTTTAGGCGATATAAATGCCAGCCTTTTTCTATCTCCCAAAAACGCAGGGCCTGGCGGTTTGATATGGGGCGCCGGTCCGGTGTTTCTTCTGCCCACGGCCACTGATGATTATCTTGGTAGCGGCAAATTCGGACTTGGGCCGACAGCGGTGGCACTTGTCCAGCGAAAGGAGTGGACGGTCGGCGCATTGGGCAATCATATTTGGTCGGTCGCAGGGTCTTCGAGCAGGCAGGATGTCAGTGCCAGTCTGTTGCAGCCATTTGTTTCCTATAATTTTGGCCAGGGAAGATCGATGTCGCTCAGCGTGGATTCAACCTATGACTGGGAGGCAAATCAATGGACAGTGCCAATCAATTTGGGCGCTAGCCAGGTTTTCAAGATCAATAACCAGGCTATGAGCTTGCAACTGGGCGGGCGTTACTACGCCGATGGACCCGCGGGCAGTCCAGAATGGGGGCTGCGCACGACCCTGACATTTATGTTTGCCAAATAAGTGAGCCGAATGTGCTGGCAATGTAACGGTGAAATTCACTACTCCCAAAAGTTGTAAATCTCACGCGATTTTGGCAAGTGATAGTGTCAACCACGTGAGTGCGACGAGGTGCAATGGCTACCATTCCCATAACGCGCAGCCAGTTTCTTCTTCCTTTTATCGGGATTCTCGATGAAATTGGTGCGCCGACGCATTCGCTTCTGGAAAAATTTCGGCTGCCATCGTCTCTGGAGCCGAAAAACGATCTCTATGTCCCGCTCTTGCCGGCAATCCACTTTATTGAGACCGCCCAGAGCACCCAGGGCATCAAAGATTTTGGCTTCCTGGCCAGCCAGCGCCTGCATTATTCCCATCTGAGAGAAAAGACCAGAGCGCTGATCGCTCACTCCCCGACACTGCTTGTTGCGTTGCGGCACGCCTGCAACTGGGCCTCACGGGAGGATACGGTCCTGAGCATGTGGATCGAACACGATAGTGATCACGTGCGGGTTTGCAGCAGGCTTGGCAGAACAAGCGCGCTCCTGCATCTGGAGCATGCGCAATGGCTCCAGAATATTTTCTCTGTCTACATCGTCCGGCAATTCACAGGGCCCAACTGGATGCCGACGACGATGGCTTTTGAAGCTCGTTACACGCCGGGTGCGGCGACGCAATCTTCCTGGCCAAATGTGCGCTTCCTGTCTGAACAGCGTGCCGCCTGGATCAGCATACCGATTGCGTGCCTTAGTCTCTCCAATCGTTCGACCGAATTGTTTGCCTCGTCGCATGAGCATGAGGATGGGCCTTCCGGCTACGATATCGTCGAGGTGCTCAAACTGATGTTGCCATCCTATCTCGACGGAGCCGTTCCAACGCTTCCCGAGGTCGCGGAGATGGCGGGCGTCAGCACGCGCACCTTTCAACGCAAACTCTCTCACGTTGATTTTGCATATTCCGATATTCTCGATACCGTCAGATTTGAGCGCTCGAGCGCCCTTTTACGGGATACCGATTCCAAGATTATTGATATCGCATTTGCTTCCGGATATTCCGATCCGGCACATTTCAGCCGCGCATTCCGCCGAATAGCCGGTGTTACGCCGCAGCAGTTTCGCGCGCAATCGCAGTTGCGATAGGTGTGTTTCTCTCGGAATATTTGTCGCCATTCCGCGCCTTTTCTCTTGGATGGGAGAAATGCCGTCGCCGGACAGACATTGGCACAAAATGGCAAGACCGGTGATCCGTCTATGCCTAAAACGGACTGATTAGAATTTGCCGGTTGGTCACATGATGATCGATCAGATGGTGTTCGCATGCTCCGTGTCGCCCCCTGTGGAATGGCACGGGGTCGTTAGTCAGTTTGAACGAAGAGGTATATCCATGTTCCGCTCGGTTAAGATCAGTCTAGCAGTTGCTTCGGTTGTATGGGCCAGCGGAGCATTTGCCGAAACATCAGGCAGCAAAATGCCGGTCACAGTTGACAATTTCGCCCGCGCGGAGACCGACCATTACCTCGCGGCCAATACAAAGGACATAGGCGGACTGGGCAAGTTCAAGCACTCCCGCGAGCCTGTGCCGGTTGACAAGCAAACGGTCATCCGTATGAACCGGGATACGCTGTATTCATTTGCTGTGTTTGATCTTGCTGGCGGGCCGGTAACGCTCTCGCTGCCAGACGCGGGCAAACGCTATATGTCGATGATGGTCGTCGATCAGGATCACTATCTGCCAATCGTCGCCTACGGGACGAACCCGGTTACGCTGACGCAGAAATCGGTTGGCACCAGATATGCCTTCGTCGCTGTCCGGACGCTGGTTGACCCTAATGATCCGAAGGATCTCGACGAGGTTCACAAGCTTCAGGATGCCATCAAGGTCAGCCAGAAGGACGCAGGCAAGCTCGACCTTCCAAACTGGGATGAAGAGGGCCTCACGGATGTTCGCAATGCGCTGCTTGCGCTGGCAAAACATCAGACGTCCTATCACGATTCCTTTGGAGCCCGCGGCGAAGTCGATCCGATCCAGCACTTGATTGGCACAGCCTCCGGTTGGGGTGGCATTCCGGAAAAGGACGCCATGTACCCGAGTTTCACTCCCGAGAAAAACGATGGCAAAACGGTCTACACCCTTAACGTGCCAAAGAGCGTGCCGGTGAAGGCTTTCTGGTCGATCAGCGTTTACAACGCAAAAGGCTTCTTCGAGAAAAACGACTACAATGCCTATTCGATCAACGACATCACTGCCACGAAAAATGCCGACGGATCGGTGACTGCCCAGTTCGGAGGCTGTGACGGCAAAATCCCCAACTGCCTGCCAATCGTTGAGGGCTGGAACTACACTGTACGGCTTTATCGTCCGGAGCCAACCCTTGTGAGTGGTGAGTGGAAGCTTCCCGAGGCCAAGCACTAAACCCAGTCCCTGGTGGAACCACGCGCAGATGGTATCCGGAGCTATATTTTGAGGAGCAGTTGGATGTTGTCAAAGATCTGTCAAATGGCCTTGTTCACCGCGGTGGCTTTATCTGGCCAAAATATAAGTTCTGCTATCGCGGAAACGGCCGTTGGGCCGAAGGTGACTGATCCACATTTTCATCTGGCGCCGGGCTATCTGCAATCAAGCGAGCTTCCCAACAGTCTTGTTTTACTTGGGGCCCCTCCAGCGGACGGAAGTGCGGCGCTGGCGCGTGACGAGGCTGCCAGAGAAGCTACGATGGCGCTGCGCGGAAAAGCGCGCTGGGATTTTGCGCGCAAAGACGCTGATCTGCAGTTTCCCCAGCCTGCGAAGAACTTTTCTTGTGCTATGGGCGCGGATATCAGCGAAGAGAAGACACCGCATCTCTATCGCCTGATGCAACGCGTGCTGACGGATGCGGGGTTGTCGACCTATGGCATCAAGAACCGGTACAACAGAACCCGTCCTTTCGTCGTGCACAATGAGGGCACGTGTCAGCCAGACGAAGAAGCTGTGTTGCGCCAGGATGGTTCCTATCCATCGGGGCACACTGCTGCGGGCTGGGCCTGGGCGCTCACTTTGGCCGAAGTCAATCCAAAGCGAGCCGATAATCTGCTCGAGCGCGGATTGTCGTTCGGGCAAAGCCGGGTGATCTGCAACGCCCACTGGCAAAGCGATGTCGACGGGGGACGCATTATGGGCGCCGCGACGGTTGCTAAACTCCATAGCAATCCCGAATTCCTTGCTGATATTCAAGCAGCTCGCAAGGAATTGGAAACAGCCAGTTCCCCGGCAGTCGACTGTGCCGTCGAGGACGAAGTGCTCTCAGAGCAAAAGCGCTGACAAATCATTCTCCAAACAAATCACCGCAGCGCAATTTCGGGGCGACCAATGCATCACCATAGACTACTCGCGCTTTCACTGGCTGCGTTGATTGGCAGCCAGTCTGTGGCTGTCGCCGCGGATATTCCGTTGACGCCCGCCGTGCCTGAATTTGACAGGCGGGAGATCAAACCGGACGGATGGCGTTTTAGCGCAAGTCCTTATTTCTGGGCCGCCGGTATCAGCGGCACTGCGGGTCAATTTGGGCTGCCTCCTGCAAGAATGCAATCCGACTTCGGCAGCCTTTTCAATGACCTTGACTTCTCGTTCATGGGTATCATTGAAGGGCATTATGACCGCTACAGTCTGTTCAGCGATATCATTTATACAAAGATATCGACAGGTGGTCAGACCCCTCTTGGCGTCTTCAGCAAAAGTGTCGACGTTACATCTCAAACATTTTCCGGCTTTTTCGGTGGAGGTTACAGTCTGCTTGAAGATGGAAAAAACCGTCTTGACGCAGTGGCGGGAGGACGCGTCTGGTATGCGAGCACGGAAATCTCCTTTAATGGCGGATTGTTCGACGGACACAGCGGGCGCGACAGCGCCGCATGGGTTGATGCTGTCGCAGGCATAAGGGGAAAATATTTCCTCACAGACACTCTGTATTTCAGTGGCTGGGGCGTCGTGGGTGCCGGACAGGCAAAGCTCGATTGGGACCTGGCCGGAACACTCGGATACCAATTCAGGGACAACCTGTCGGCGGTCGCAGGCTATCGCGCGCTTGGTGTCGACTACAGTCGGGATGGCTTCGTCTACGACGTGGTTCAAAAGGGACCGATATTGGGAATGGTGTTCCATTTCTAGCCCTGGGCGAACGGATGTGAGATCGGCGTTCTCCTACGGAGGTGGTGTGAATTTCACCGCTCAACGATTGATGCTGGGCTCAAAGGACGGGTGCTCCTGCGCTTTCACCTCCTGATTGAGGCCCTCGCGTTGGAGCCCATGCCGGTTGCCGTGTTTACCGTTCCTGTTGATCGGCCCTGTGCATCAAAGAAGGAGCAATTTCTTCACGAGCGATAGCACCTCCTTGAAGGGTAGTTTCGTCGCGCCCACTACTGCGAACGGAATGAGCGCCGCGGCCGCAACGGGCACGACGGCGCTTCTGTCAACGAGGATCGTTGAAAGCTTGCGTGTCGCGTCATAGAGCTTGCTTGGGTCCGAAAGCTCCGTATCAGGCTCGGACACGGCATCGGAAAACACGTTCCGGCCAAGGGTCTTCCGCTCCGCAGATCGGCAAAATTGCGTTGCCTGAGCGCCCAGCAACGAAAGGCTTTCCTCCTTCAATCGAAGAAGAGGAGGGGTGAAGGCAGATAGCGGGTAGGCGAAGAAGCCGGTGACGATCGCGAGCCAACCGCTCATGACCATGCTGAGTGTTGTTATGGAGGGATCTTCGTGGGCGAGGCTCTTGGCGACGACTGACGCAATGCCGCAGCTCAATCCAAAGACAAAAATGGCGTAGGCATTCGGATACCGTCCCAGAAACGCCAATCCGCCCTTGCCGTCGGGATGGGTTGCAACCAGTCGAAGATCAAGCTTTGCAAGTTTGCGCAGCATGCGTGCCCACAAGAAGTGCCTCCATCCTCCCCGCGCAAGAAGAAAGACAAACAGTGGAAGGCTGACACAGATCGACCACCAGCCGGCAAGCGTGACGCGATTGCCGGCGGCGAGGTGTTCAACCGCCCATGATGATTCTTGTGTCGCGTGGAGGTTGAGATAGGAGAGGATCGCGGCGAAAAGCGCCAGGACCAGGCAGGCAAATTCAGCCATGCGTGAATCGCGCTCGCGAAGCGTAGCGGCTACGATGCCGGCGGCGATCGGGATGAATGTCGGGGCTATGATGGGTGCGCGCGCAAGATGGGACAGCCTGGCCTTCAGGCCAGTTTCTACCTGTCGTTCGGCCAGAACAAAGGCACCGATCCCGATAAAGAACTTTGCCCATACTCCGAGATCGGCAAGATAGGCTCCCTGGCTGTGTTCCAAAGAGAAATTGCGCGGTAAGCCAAGCAGAAACGGAACGCCCCAGGCCAGGGCCACAAACAGGGCGGCTCGGGGCCCGACGCAAAGCGCATTGTGGCGAAGCAATTTCAGTTGCCGTTGAAGTTCGAAGAACGGCCCGCCGTGTGAGACAAGAAATTCCCCGAGATCAGGCTCGCCACTCAGGGTCGGATCTTCTGTATTCGCTGAACTCTGGTTGGATGTATCGTTCATTTCGCAATCCATCTGTTGACATAGCGACCCTCGACAACGCCATGCTGCGATCACGGATGGTTGTCGTTCCCATGGCAGTCCTGCGCATGCGATCGCAAGGCGGTTACACAGGCGCGGCCGAACAATTCAATGGGGATGGGCAGGCATCAGGACGCGTGCAGCCATAAGCCGTCGCCGCCCGCAAAACGCGCGCTTCGCTTTCTATGCCAGCCGCCTTGCCCCCCGATCGTCGCGGCCTCTTTTCTCTTGTCACAAAGTTGATACAAGGCTTTTGAACGGGACATTGTGTCAAACCGCACAATCGGGGGAAGAAAATGGCGCGTATGTCACGGGCGAATGCGGAACGCATCATGTGCGAGGCCGGCTGGCTGGCTCAAATGCCCGAAACCTTCCGGGTGCGCCTGCTGCAAAATGCGCTGCTTCAGAAATTTGACGCAGGCCAAGTCATATTCCGCCCGGGCGACCCGGCCGGTGGCATCTATGGTCTCGTCTCAGGGACTGTGACGGTGGATACCGCGCCTCTCGACTCAACGCCGCGCCTGATCCACATCGCCGTACCCGGTGGATGGACCGGCGAAGACAGCTTCATGACCGGGAAGCCGAGACGGATAGAGCTATTCGCGCGGAGTGAGACATGGGTGATGCATGTGCCGCTTGAGACGATGGAGCAGATGGCCGCCTCGGATCCTGGCAACATTCGCGCTTTCGGCGTCATTTCGATCTTGGCAGCCGATAAGCTTCTCAGGATCGTGCATGATCTGCAGAAAAAAAGTGTCAGCTCCAGGATCGCGTCAGTCCTGCATCGCATGTCATGGGCGACGGATGTTCCGATTTCCGTTTCCCAGGAAAATCTTGGTATCTTGACAAACACCTCTCGCAAACAGGTCAACAGCGCCATCCAACGTTTCATCGAGGCGGGTTGGATTGAGACCGGTTATCGGTCCATAACCGTCACCAATCCCTTGGCTTTGCGGCGGCATGCAGAACAGGACGTGGCGGACTGACATGTTCCAGCGGCCGGAGTGCCGTGGCGAAGCATCGAGTTCAGCTGTAGCCGCTCGCATGCAATACTCGACGGGTCTTGTCATTAGTCCGACGCCGCGCTCGTGAAAACGCGGCAAGAACATCTGCGCCACGACCGGCGACAAGCCTCGCAGACGACCCATCCGCGCGACCTCACGGGAAACCGGCGGTTCTGGCCGGTGCGCGTGAAGACTGTCGACATTGAACGCTTCAGCCGCGATGTCCATCAGTTTTGGGCGGAGGCGGTTGCCACTCCCCCCGTATCTCTTTTGAGGTCAAGGTTACAGGTACAGGTTACAAGCCAAGGGCTTGCCTGCTTGGCCGCCAATACCGGCATTACCTGCCTTGCGCGTTCTGACGGGTCCTATGCGGGCGGGGCGAGGCGGCTCGTCTCCTGCGATCCGGTTTCGCCGCTGGCAGGCGGGTCAAGCAGGAGCAATGCCGGATTGCCGTCCGTAACGGGGATATGGCTGACGACACGCAGCTGGCCCGCATCGCGATGGATTGAATAAATCAGCTCACCCCCAGCGCTTTGCTCCATCTGTTTGGCGGCGATCCTGAAGCGCAGCATCAGCGCCACGAGGCCAAGCAGAAAGCCGGGCGGAATCAACAGCCACAGCGCCTTGATCCAGTCCGGCGAGGATTGAAACGTATCGAGCAGGTCTGACCAGAAATTGTAATCGTTCATGTGCACTCCCTTTTCTCGCGCGAGGAAAGTGGCCACCCGAGGTTTATCCTCTGGTGACCGGGGAGTTCATAAGCCGCCAAGAGACGACCGCCACGGCCTTTAAGCTGAAGCTCTGGACATACGCCGAGGCCTCCCCGGCCATAGGGCTGAGGAGGTGCCTTTGCGGTCGACACCGACCGCTCTTGGAGGGGTTATGAAGCCCCAAGACCGATCCGTTTCGACCGGTCTCGCCGGGAATCATAGTGGGAAATGGGAGGAGGTGAAAGGGGTGAGGAGGAAAGATAGCAGGATGTCTATGTTTACTTCAAAATAGTCAATTACTAGATAGTGCGGTTAGGATCACGTTCTGGAGTTGCCTTGAATCGCTCCAAGGCTGCACGATCAGACGGACTAGTGTCGGAAGCCTCTAGCATCGAATTAATCCGCTCCTTAAAACGCTGTATGTCGAGAAGTGGACTTAATGGTTCGAGATGCACATATTGGCTCCTACGCGCCACACGATCTCCTAACGAACCAAAGCCTCCAATCCCTTGTGATAACATTTCAGAAATTACATCCTTCGCTAAAGTTACGACGAAGTCATCTTTTGTTAGCTGAACGTCGGTCCATTTGCGTACTTCTTTTCCATCTACACGATCACGCCAACGGTAAAGCAACGCCTCGATTCCTGGCTTTTTTGCTAACGAGCCATCTGTCGCCGCTTCTCGAAGACGTTCTCGCGAAAGATCATATAGCCATTCTGCAGCTTCGTCGTCTACGAGATTTTCGTTGCCGTGATCGTCATCTGAACTGCGCTTATCCTTATTGCTTTTACAACGGTCAGATAAGCTAATGAGCCAATCAAGTGATGCGCCCATCGCTGCATCGCGAATTATTTGAGTTCGAATTGGCAATTCGAAGCGATCTCGAAGCAGATTGTTGAAAAGCCAATGCAGCCGCGTAATGTTGGAAAAACCTCGTCCCCTATCGGCCTCGGAATCCAACTCGTCAGCTACGTTGAAGACGTCTTTAACAACCTGGCCGACATCCGCTTCCGCGATATCGCCGGCCCGGATGGTCAATTCCTCTAAAGCAAGCGCCGCTCGGGTACCACCCTTACGGCGAGAGGCAGCAACAAACCCGAGTAAAGCGGACGATGTTGCACCAGGAATTCCTGCGCTATCTACAAGGGCATCGCTTTCTGCAATCGTAATGCCGTCATTGACTACTCCGAATGCAAAATACGTCTGAAAGTGTTCTGGGGCGCAAATAAAGCGATTACGCTGCCATTGCCCGTCGTTACTATGCCAAGTGTTGCTCCAGATTGCATCCAAGCGAGGGAAAAGGCGTCGTAAAGCACGTTTTGCGATTTCCCGCTGGCGAGGGGAAAGCTCATCTAGAAAGATCGTGTTGTACTCCACTTCCAACGTCTGGCGAGAGTCGCTGCGTTCCTTTTGAGTGCCCGTGAGCAAATCGGGGTGAGTGCGCACTGCTTGATGCACAGAAGGTAAAAACAGCCGCATCGTCTCCATCGCCAGAAAGTCCGCAAGGTCAACATTATCTCCCACGGCAGGCCACGATACTTTAATAACGTTGCTTAGTCGCACTGTATCGCGCGGAGTCTTTAAAAGAGGCGCAACGGCATCGTAAAAGATATTCCAGAATCGCTGCAACTTTTCCTCTGGAGGTTCGCCCATAACATTCTCAACAATTTTAAGAAGTTGATTCCTTAGATCGTCTGAATCTGGAATTGGCAGATCGAAGGCACCTTGTATAACTTTCTCAAGATAACTGATACCTTCCGCTGGAAATCGCTCTGCGACCATCGTTTCGGCCAAATGACGGTCGAATGCCATAAGATAAATAACATTGGGAAGACGGCCAGCAGACTTTACAAGTTTGAAAATCTGCAACGCGTCGTCTGTACTCAATCGATCTATGTCGTCAAGAATGATGAGGAATTTCTTATCTTGAGCTGCTAACGCACGAGCAAGTTTACGATGCTCCTTCTCGACAGTGCTATCAAGTTTTGTCAATTTTTCGAGGAGTACTGCCCCGCCTGCAACTGCGGCCCCTGCTGCAGGTGTTGCTAACAATGAAGCAATACCACCAAGTAGAGGCCCCGCGGCGGATAGACGGTTGCCAAGGCCTGCTAAGGTTTCTCTTGCCTTCTCATCAAGAGATTTTCCAACTGTAGCCCGCATCTCTTGAAAGAACGAAACCGTTAGAGCTTCGGTGCCTGAAAACCACCAAGGATTAAAGCTTGCTGGAACAATGCGACCTTCACCAATTGGTTCGGAAAGATAATGAAGAATTAAATTGATTGCACTACTTTTCCCAGAACCCCACGCCCCATTTATTGCATAGACAAGACCGTCGCTTGCATCAGCGTCACAAATGCTTCTTGCTATTGCCCTTGCAAAGGAATTGATGCCGAAAGCGTCATGCTCAGGAAGTAGGATCGGAGAATCACCCCTGACACCGCTGGCATCAGAAGAGTTCTCGACGTCCGTTTCGTTTGATGCATTCTCCAGCTTATTGTGCTGTCGTTTTATAAACTTATTTAGAAAGCGCCTCATAAAATAGATATCCCCAAGGAACCGATATCAGCAGTAACGTTCGCGTTTGGTGAACGGATGCGCGTGCGAAGACCGTCTGAAACTAGGATTCGTCATTACGCGCGTCAGATTTACATTGTTTTGGGAATTGAAGAAGCTAGAAGAGTATTTAAACTAAGTGTTTCACAAGTTTAACGCCATACAGACGTCTGTTTTGACCTGAAAGAATGGTGCCGCTTCCCGGAATCGAACCGAGGACCCCATCATTACGAATGATGTGCTCTACCAACTGAGCTAAAGCGGCCTACCAAGCGCAGGGCACCTACTAATGCCCTACTATTTTATTCCCAAACCTGCCAACTCACTGGCTTTGAACATCATTCTCGGGCGGACCCAATACTTACGAATGATGTGCTCTACCAACTGAGCTAAAGCGGCAGGGAAGGGACTTCCCGATCCCTGGACCGGCCATCGGAATGTGCCGGAGGGATGACGCGCCTGATAGCGTTATTGCATGCGGAATGCAAGCCTCGTCATGCCGGCTTTTGCCTGAAACCGCGAAAATCCCTGTGCTCGCCAACTCTTGTTGCCAGCAGTATCGCCAGATTGGAATATTTCCATTTTGCCGATAGACAAGCGTGCAGGACAGGTTAAACTTTCGGTTGTGGTCATGCGGCCCAGGGAGGGGCGGTGACCAAGGCGTTCTGGGAGGAACCGATGGCCAAAGTCGAACTGGTGGTCAATGGGCGCGCCGTCAAGGGCGAAGCCGAAGACCGCACGCTGCTTGTGCATTTCCTGCGTGAAAATCTGGGACTGACGGGAACCCATGTGGGGTGCGACACCTCGCAATGCGGCGCCTGCGTCGTGCATGTGGACGGGCGGGCCGTCAAATCCTGCACCATGCTGGCGGTGCAGGCGTCCGGCGCCGAGGTGACAACCATCGAGGGCATTGCCCTCAATGGCGAGTTGCATCCGGTGCAGGCGGCCTTCCGCGAACATCACGGCCTGCAATGCGGTTTCTGCACGCCGGGGATGATCATGTCGTCGGTGGATATGATCCGCCGTCACCCGGAAGGGCTGGACGAGGCGACGGTGCGCGCGGAGCTGGAAGGCAATATCTGCCGCTGTACCGGCTACCACAACATTGTTCAGGCCGTGCTCGACGCATCGGAAAAAATGGGCAAGGGCGCCGTCAAGGCCGCCTGAGAAATCAATTCACGTCGTGCAGTCCGCTTCCGGCCAAACAGACAATTGAGACATTTTGGCGAGGCGCCTGCGACAGGGAGGTAGTGTCATGGGTGTCGAAGGCATTGGATCACGCGTTCTGCGCAAGGAGGACAAGCGGTTCCTCACCGGCAAGGGCCGCTATACCGACGATATGGTCGTGCCGGGGATGAAGCACGCGGTCTTCGTGCGCAGCCCGCATGCCCACGCGAAAATCACCGGGATCAGCACGGGCGCGGCACTCAAGATGCCCGGCGTCATCGGGGTGCTCACCGGCAAGGAATTGAAGGCCGACGGCATCGGCAATCTCATCTGCGGCTGGATGATCCAGTCGAAGGATGGCACGCCGATGAAGATGGGCGCCTGGTCGCCGCTCGCCACCGATACGGTGCGCTATGTCGGCGATGCGGTGGCGATCGTCGTTGCCGATACCAAGGGCGAGGCGCGCGATGCCGCCGAGGCGGTGGAAATCGCCTATGAGGAGCTGCCCGTCGTCGTCAGCGCCGTCGAGGCGCTGAAGCCAGGCGCGCCGCAAGTGCACCCGGAAGCGCCGGGCAACCTGATTTTCGACTGGGATATCGGCGATGAAAAGGCGACGGCTGACGCCTTTGCCCGCGCGGCGCATGTGACGACGCTGGATATCGACAACAACCGCCTCGTGCCCAATGCCATGGAGCCGCGCGCGGCGCTCGGCCAGTACGATGCGGCGGAGGATCACTACACCTGCTGGACCACCTCGCAGAACCCGCATGTGGCGCGGCTGGTGATGAGCGCGTTCTACAATGTCGCGCCGGAGAACAAGCTGCGGGTGATCGCGCCGGATGTCGGCGGCGGTTTCGGCTCGAAGATTTTCATCTATCCGGAAGAGATCGTCTGCCTGTGGGCATCGAAGAAGACGGGCGTTCCGGTCAAGTGGGTGGCTGACCGCACGGAAAGCTTCCTGTGCGATGCGCACGGGCGCGACCACGCCACCCATGCGCAGATCGCCTTTGACAAGGACCACAAAATTCTCGGCCTGAAGGTGGAAACCATCGCCAATCTCGGCGCCTACATGTCGCTGTTTTCGAGTTCCGTGCCGACCTATCTCTATGCGACGCTTCTGTCCGGCCAGTATGATATTCCGGCGATCCACGCCAATGTGAAGACGGTCTACACCAACACGGCGCCGGTCGATGCCTATCGCGGCGCCGGGCGGCCGGAGGCTTCCTATGTGCTGGAACGCATCATGGAGACAGCGGCGCGCGAGCTGAAGATATCGCCGGCGGAATTGCGGCGGCGCAATTTCATCCGCGCCTTCCCGCACCAGACGCCTGTCATCATGGCCTATGATGCCGGGGATTTCGACGCGACGCTCGACGCCAGCATGAAGGCGGCGGACTATGCCGGTTTCGAAAAGCGCCGCGCGGAGGCCGCCGGTCGCGGCAAGCTGCGCGGCATCGGCATGAGCTGCTACATCGAGGCCTGCGGCATCGCGCCGTCGGCGGCGGTCGGGGCGCTGGGCGCCGGTGTCGGCCTGTGGGAAAGCGCCGAGGTGCGGGTCAATGCCGTCGGCACCATCGAAATCCTCACCGGCTCGCATTCGCACGGGCAGGGGCACGAAACCACGTTCGCCCAGCTGGCGGCGGAGCGTTTCGGCGTACCGCTCGACAGCATTTCCATCGTCCACGGCGACACGGACAAGGTGCAGATGGGCATGGGCACCTATGGCTCGCGCTCCGGTGCGGTTGGCATGTCCGCGGTCGTCAAGGCCATGGACAAGGTCGAGGCCAAGGCCAAGAAGATCGCCGCGCACCTGCTCGAGGCCGACGAGGCGGATATCGAGATCAAGGACGGCAATGTGCGGGTGGCGGGGACGGACAAGTCGCTGCCGTGGTTCCAGGTGGCGCTCGCCTCCTACACCGCGCACAACCTGCCCTCCGGCATGGAGCCGGGGCTGAAGGAAACGGCGTTCTACGACCCGAGCAATTTTACCTTCCCGGCCGGCTGCTACATCTGCGAGGTGGAGATCGATCCGGAAACCGGCACGACCAGGATCGTGCAGTTCGTTGCTGCCGACGATTTCGGCAAGATCATCAATCCGATGATCGTCGAAGGGCAGGTGCATGGCGGCCTGGCGCAAGGCATCGGCCAGGCGCTGCTGGAAGGCACGCATTACGATGAAAGCGGCCAGCTTTTGACGGCGAGCTACATGGACTACACCATGCCGCGTGCGCAGGACCTGCCGTCGTTCAACATCATGACGACGGAAACTCCGTGCCCGTCCAACCCGCTGGGGATCAAGGGCTGCGGCGAGGCTGGTGCCATCGGTTCGCCGCCTGCCGTGATGAATGCCATCACCGATGCCATCCGCAACAACAGCCTGAGCATGCCCGCGACCCCGCAAAAGGTCTGGGCTGCCATTCAGGCGGCGAAATAGGGAGATGTGCCATGTATGAAACCCAGTATCATCGGGCCACTTCGGTCGAGGATGCCGCAAAACAAATGGGCGCGGCCGAGGACGGCAAATTCCTGTCCGGCGGCATGACCCTCATTCCGACCATGAAGCAGCGGCTGGCGTCACCGAGCCATCTGATCGACCTGCGCCATATTCCCGGCTTGAAAGGCATCACCATCACGGGAAAAACCGTGCGTATCGGCGCGGCGACCACGCATTATGACGTCGCGACCCATGCCGAGCTGGCAAGGCTCTGCCCGGCGATCACGCATCTCGCGGCACATATCGGCGATCCACAGGTGCGCAACATGGGCACCATCGGCGGCTCGGTCGCCAACAACGATCCCGCGGCCGACTATCCCGCGGCGCTGCTCGCCCTCAACGCAACCGTCATCACCAGCGCGCGCTCGCTTGCCGCCGCGGATTTCTTTGCCGGGCTGTTCGAAACGGCGCTGGAGCCGGACGAGATTGTCACGGCCGTCGAATTCACCGCGCCCGACAGGGCTGCCTATAAGAAGTTCCCGAATCCCGCCTCGCTCTATGCCATGGCCGGCGTGTTCGTTGCCAAGGCTGGCAGCGAGGTCCGGGTTGCGGTGACCGGGGCTGGCGAGAATGGCGTGTTCCGGGCGCGAGCGCTGGAGGCGGCGCTGGCAAAGAGTTTCAGTGCTGCGGCGCTGGACGGCGTTGTGGTTTCCGCCGATGGCCTGATGTCCGATATGCATGCCTCGGCCGACTACCGCGCCAATCTGGTGAAGGTCATGGCCAAGCGCGCCGTGGCGGAGATCGCGGGCTAGGCCCGCCGCAGTACGATCACCGCATAGCGGCAGGGTGCATCGCTCTCATTGGCGAAGACGCAGTCATGGGGGGCGCCGAGTTCGAGACAATCGCCCTCTTCGAGCCGGTGAAACGTTTCACCCTCGGTAAAGCTCAGCACGCCGCTTAAAATCCAGATCAATTGCCGCTGGAAGGTGTAGGCGGACGCGGGGAGCGCCACCCGCGCCTTTGCCGGCAGGTCGACATGCACCACATCCATGGGCAGGTCGGAGGCAGGCGAGACATGGCGGCGGATATAGCCGGTGTCGGGATCGGTCCACAGGGGCTGGTCCTTGTGACGCAGCAGCCGTCCTTCCTGCATTTCCGCCCGTGCCATCAGCGTCGACATGCTCAGGCCGAAAGCGCCCGAGAATCGCGCCATCAGCATGGCCGTCGGGCTGCTTTGGCCGCGCTCCACTTTGTTGATCATGGCGCGCGATACGCTGGATTTTTCCGCGAGTTCCGTCAACGACCAGCCGCGTGCCTCCCGCTCGATCCGGATGCGGGCACCGATTTTTGCATCGACATCGTCTATTTTATGAGACATAATGAAACTATAGTAGACGATTGAAAAGGATGCAAGTCGTGATCGTGCGTGCGGCCAGTGAGGCGGATCTTCCAGCCATTCTCGAGATTTACAACGATGCGGTGCTGAACACCACGGCGATCTGGAACGAAACGCAGGTCGATCTGGCCAACCGCAAGGCGTGGCTCGGCGAGCGGCAGTCAAAGGGATTTCCGGTGCTGGTCAGCGTCGACGATGCCGGTGGTGTCACGGGCTATGCTTCCTTCGGCGACTGGCGTGCTTTCGATGGCTATCGTCACACGGTCGAGCATTCCGTCTATGTGCACAAGGCGGCGCGGGGCGGCGGGATCGGCAAGGCCCTGATGCTGGCGCTGATCGACAGAGCGCGGGAGGCGGGCAAGCACGCCATGGTGGCCGGTATCGAGTCCGGCAACGCGGCGTCCATCCTCCTGCACGAAAAACTGGGCTTTCAAGCAGTGGGCCATCTGCCGGAAGTTGGAACCAAATTCGGCAAATGGCTTGACCTGACATTCATGCAGATCGTTCTGGATAATGCTCCGCCGCGTTAGGCGGCGCAGATTTTGGCCTTGGCTTCGTGGTATTCGCGTTCCAGCCGCCCGACATATTCTGCGGCGCCGGTTACTTCCTTGATCGCGCCGATACCCTGGCCGCAACCCCAGATGTCTTTCCAAGCCTTGGCACCGGTGGTTGCCGCTTCGAAATCCATCTTGGAGGGGTCGGCTTCCGGCAGGTGATCGGGATCCATGCCAGACTTGGTGATGGACGGCTTGAGATAGTTGCCGTGAATGCCGGTAAAGTAGTTGGAATAGACAATGTCGGACGAGACGGAATCAACGATCATCTGCTTGTAGGCGTCGACTGCCCGCGCTTCCTTGGTCGCAATGAAAGGCGAGCCGATATAGGCAAGGTCCGCACCCATGGCCTGCGCCGCCAGGACGGCCTTGCCCGTGGCGATGGCGCCGGACAGCAGCAGCGGCCCGTCAAACCATTCGCGGATTTCCTGGATAAGCGCGAAGGGCGACAATGGTCCGGCGTGCCCGCCTGCACCGGCGGCAACCGCGATCAGCCCGTCCGCACCCTTGCGGATGGCTGAGTTGGCGTGACGGTTGTTGATGATGTCGTGCAGCACGATCCCGCCATAGGAGTGGATGGCAGCGTTGACTTCCGGTACGGCGCCGAGAGAGGAGATAACGATCGGCACCTTGTATTTCACGCACACGGAAAGGTCATGCTCGAGCCGCTTGTTAGAGCGGTGGACGATCTGGTT
Source organism: Phyllobacterium sp. T2-21 (assembly GCF_055378485.1). Classification (NCBI taxonomy): domain Bacteria; kingdom Pseudomonadati; phylum Pseudomonadota; class Alphaproteobacteria; order Hyphomicrobiales; family Phyllobacteriaceae; genus Phyllobacterium; species Phyllobacterium sp. T2-21. The sequence goes on from NZ_AP027912.1 coordinate 1,137,920, forward strand.
GACCGCAAACGGTGCTGCCGGGCGGTCCGGGTTTTTAGCGTCGTGGTCACGCAGGCCTTCGGTGATCTCGGCCAGCCATTCGTCGAGCTGGGCCTCGGGCCGTGCGTTCAGGGCAGGGAAGGAGCCGACGACGCCGGCCTTGCATTGCGCCAGCACGAGGGCCGGATGCGAAATGATGAACAGCGGCGCGCCGACAACGGGAATGCGCAGCTTTTTCGTCAGGATTTCGGGCAATGCCATGTGTTTCCTCCCATGGAATAAATTTTGACGTTTCCGTAAACGTAACTCCTTTTATCAGACCGCGTGCCGTGATCAAGCGAAAGGTTGGCGCGGTTACCTGCGCCTGATCAAAGGCGCGTGAGCGTGGGCGGTGCGTTGATCTCAGTAAAGATGATCCGGGTGCCTCACCGCAAGGGCGATCGCATCGGCCACCTCGTCTTCCCTGTCCCGCAAGATGCTGGTGGCCACGCGGATATGCGGTGACGGGTTCACGACATACTTGCGGCCGATGCCCACCGCGATTCCACGCGCCGCGAGGGTCACGAGGGCAAATTGTTCCGAAGCCACGGGAACCCAGAGGCTGAACCCTTCCCCGCCGGAAAGATGAACACCGCGCTCGCGCAGTGCCTGCATCAACCCCTCGCGTCTCTCCCGATAGATACCTCTTGCCCTCTGTAAGCTCAGCTGTGTTGCCGCGTCCTTGATCAGGAAAGCCACGGCTGATTGCAGCACCCGGCTGGTCCAGCCTGCACTGAAGCTGCGGTAGGACTGGATCTGTTCGACGATGCGCGTCGAACTCGACAGGACGGCCAGCCGCAGATCGGGGCCGAGGGATTTCGAATAGGAAACGATGTGAATGACCCGGTCCGGAAACCGGTCCCCGAGGCTGATCGGAGGCAGGGACGAGATATCGCCGACACCGTCATCCTCGATGATGAGCGCGTCGCTGTCGGCAAGGGCATCGCCCAGCGCGGCAAGCCGTTCCCGGCTGACACCCCGTCCGGTCACCGCGTGGGTGCGTGGCTGAAACAGGAACGCAGCCGGCTTGCGTTTGAGGGCCTCCATCAAAGCATCGGGCAGCGGGCCGTTGTCATCGCACGCCACCGGCAGGATGTGTGCGCCGAGATCCTCGAGGATGTCGAGAAGCCTGAGGGCTGTCGGCTCCTCGATTGCCACGAACGATCCCGGCATGACGAGCGCATGCAGAAGGGCGTAGACGGCGTTATAGCCGCCATTGGTCGCAAGAAACGCCTCCGGCCTGCAGGGCCAGTTCGGCTCCACCGCCGCTTGCAATTCAGGCAGTATCGGGACGCGCTGGTAACTGTTCAGCGCTTCCGCTGTCGCGCCATGTTTCAAGGCTTCTTCAAGAGGCGGAAGCACGTCCACGTCAGGCGAGGCGATGGCAAGGTTGAGAACACCATCGCCATAATCGCCTGAACTCGCCAGCCGCAGGGGTTTCGGTGCAATGCGGTCGCCGCTGACCCATGTGCCGTTGCGCCCACGCCCGGTGATGATCTTCTGCCGCCGCAACTCGCTCCAGGCCTCGGAAACTGTCGCCGGACTGATGCCGAGGGTGTAGGCAAGATCGCGGATGGCGGGCAGTTTGGTGCCGACGGGAATGGCGCCGGCGCGGATCAGTGCACTGGTCTCGATGGCGATGCCGCGCATCGTCCGGTCACGCAACTTCTCTGCAAACCACTGAACTGAGGCCAATTCGCTCATATCTGTCCCTCTTTTAAATGTTCAGTAACGTAATAGTATTTGATCAGTCAATAATGAACATTTAGCTTCCCGCACGAAAACCGAAATTGCAACGAGGAAATGTCTTGCGTATCACTGTTCGATTGGCTGTTCGCGATTGGGATTATTATACGCCGCTGGCGTTGGGTGACGTCACCTCCGAGAGGCTTGATGTCAAAGTTGATCGCGTCGGCACGCTGATCGGCAACGTCGCCGCCGATCCGCATCACGATGCCGCTGAAATGTCCTTCAGCCGTTATGCCTCGGCGCGCGCCAATGGCGAAACCGATGTCCTTGGCGTTCCCAACTTTGTCATGCGCGGCTTTCGCCATCGCTGCATCATCACGGCCAGGAACAGCCCGGTGACCCGGCTGGAACATCTGGCGGGCAAGAAGATCGGCGTGACCGGCTGGCGCGATTCCGGCAATACCTGGACCCGCGCGGCGCTTTCCCATGCCGGCGTCGGTATCGAGGATGCATTCTGGTATGCCGGCCGCCTGACCGAGGCTCATCCCATCACCGACAGGCTCGACGGTTTTGGCCGCACCGGCCGCATCGAAGCGGTGCCGGGCGAGCGGCCGATGATGCAGCTGCTGGAAACCGGCGAACTTGACGCCGTGTTCACGCCGTTCATGCCGGAAGGCTTTTTTTGGCCCCGCTTCCAAATTCCGCCATGTGCTGACGGATTTCCGGGCGGAGGAACTCGCCTATTTCCACGAGGTTGGCTACGTTCCCGGCATGCATCTTCTGGGCCTGAAAACATCCTTTGTCGCCGAGCATCCCTGGCTGCCGGAAGAGCTCAGCAACCTGCTGGATGAATCCCAGCGGGTCTGGCTGGAGAAGCGGCGCAAATATGCCGATACCACGCCATGGATCATTGATGAGCTTGGCCACGTCGCCCGGGATTTGCCGGTCCACTGGAACGACAGCGGGTTTGCCGTCAACGAACGGATGATCGCCGATTTTGCCGAACAACTGCACCTGCAAGGATTGACACCGATGCTTCTCTCGCCCACCGACCTTTTCCCGCATCACAGCGGCCAGACTTCCGGCTCCACCAGCCGCACGGGAGTGCCGGCATGAGGGTCGCGCTGGGTCAATTTGCCGTCAGCAAGGTCTGGCAGGAAAATGCGGACATCTGCACAAAGCTGATGCGTGATGCGCATGCGGGCGGTGCCGATCTCCTGGTTCTGCCGGAAGGCATCCTGGCCCGTGACATCACCGATCCGGATATCGTGCTGAAGACGGCGCAGCCGCTGGATGGCCCGTTCATGACGCAATTGCTGGCCGAAAGCCGCAACAGCGACATGACCGTGATGATGTGCGTGCACGTTCCGACCGGGGGTCAGCGCGTCTTCAACAATCTGGTGACCATCCGCGGCGGCGAAATCGTCGCGCAATATCTGAAGCTTCATCTTTATGACGCTTTTGCCGCCAAGGAATCCACCAATGTGCAGCCGGGCGGCGAGATTCCCGGTCTTATCGAAATTGCAGGGCTCAAGCTTGGCCTCATGACCTGTTACGACCTGCGCTTTCCGGAACTGGCGCGCCGCCATGCGGTGGACGGCGCGGATGTGCTCATCCTTCCCGCCGCATGGGTCAAGGGCCCCGGCAAGGAGGCGCATTGGGAGGTGCTGGTGACGGCGCGGGCGCTGGAAAACACCTGCTACATCGTTGCCGTGGGTGAGTGCGGCGAGCGCAATATCGGTGCCAGCATGGTGGTGGACCCGCTCGGCGTGGCCGTCGTGCGGGCAGGGGAAGGCCCAGCACTGATCTTCGCCGACATCGATCCCAAGCGCATCAGTCATGCGCGTGCGGTCCTGCCGGTTCTCGCCAACCGCCGTTTTGCCCGGCCCGAACTGGCCGATACGACTGCCTGAACGCAATAGGTTTTCAAAAGATATAAAAAGGGGAATAATAATGAAATTCAAACACCTGACCTTTGCCGCGCTGTTTGCGGCAACGCTCGTCGCTGCCCCCGCAATGGCTGCGGAGGTGGCCATCGCCAAGCAGACGGTCAACGAGGCATTGCGGGCCAAGCTGCCCGAGGAAATCCGCAAGGCCGGAAGCATCACCTCGGTCAACAACGGCTCCTTCCCGCCCTATGAAATCGTCACCGGCAACACGGAAATGCAGGGCGCCAGCGCCGATCTGACCAAGGCTGTCGGCGAGTTGTGGGGTGTCGAGATCAAGCACGCAACGGTCAGCGGCCTTCCGGCGCTCTTGAGCGGCATCAATTCCGGCCGCTACCAGTTCGCCATGGGCCCCGTGGGCGATTATCCCTCGCGTCAGGGCGCCAATGATTTTGTCGATTATGTGCAGGAGTTCGTGGTGTTTGCCGTGCAGAAGGGCAATCCCAAGGGCATCACCTCGCTCGACAACACCTGCGGCAGCCGCATTGCCGTCATGGCTGGCGGTTCGGCGGAAAAGGTCATCAAGGAGCAGGCGGAGAAATGCACCAAGGATGGCAAGGCAGCCATCGAGGTTCAGTCCTTCACCGACCAGCCCACTTCCATCCTGGCGGTTCGCTCAAAGCGGTCCGACGCTTTCTTCTCCTCGCAGGCGCCGCTGATCTATTTCGTCGAGCAGGCCAATGGCCAGCTTGAGCTGACGGGCACCGGCCTGAAAAACGGGTTCGACGATATTTTCCAGGGCGCCGTGGTCGCCAAAGGTTCGCCGCTCGGCGGCGTCCTCCTGGAAAGCATCAAGACCCTCATGGACAATGGCACCTACGCCGCCATTCTGAAGAAGTGGGGCCTTGAGAAGAACATGTTGAAGGAACCCGGGATCAATCTCGCGGGCAAAGCCGCAAAATGACCGGAAACACGCAAACATTGGCATCGCCCGCAAAGGGCGATGCGGAGGCTGCGCTTCGCGATGTGGCGAATGCGCATAAGCCCTTTCGCACGGATCGCTGGCTCCTGTGGGGTATCACGCTTCTCATTGCCGCGAACTTCCTCTGGATCGTCGCCAACAACCAGAATTTCGGCTGGCCGATCGTGTTTCAATGGTTCACCGAAGCCACCGTGCTGCGCGGCCTCTATGTCACGCTTGGCCTGACCGTTGTTGCCATGGCCATCGGCGTGGTCATCGGGCTGGTTCTTGCCATTGCCCGCCTGTCCAACGACCGGCTGGCAAGTTCCCTGGCGGGTCTTTACATCTGGTTTTTCCGCGGGACGCCGCTGCTGGTTCAGCTGATCTTCTGGTACAACCTCTCGACGCTTTTTCCGGAAATTTCCATTGCCATTCCCTTCGGCCCGACGCTGGCGAGCTGGAACACCAATGATCTGATCACGCCGATGACGGCGGCCATTGCCGGCCTTGCGCTGAACGAGGCTGCCTATATGGCCGAAATCATTCGCGGCGGTCTTCTGTCCGTCGACAAGGGGCAGATCGAAACCACCGAAGCTTTCGGCATGACGCGCACCCGCGCCCTCAGGCGCATCATCATCCCTCAGGCCATGCGATCCATAGTGCCGCCGACCGGCAATCAGCTGATCAGCATGATCAAGGCGACGTCACTCGTCAGCGTCATCGCCATGGCCGATCTGCTCTATTCGGTGCAGGCCGTTTATAACCGGACCTTCGAGGTCATCCCGATGCTGATGGTCGCCGTCATCTGGTATCTGTTCATCACGTCGATCCTCAACGTCGGACAGGGCTTCATCGAGCGCTACTACGGTCGCGGCGAGCGGGGTTCTTCAACGGCCAGGAAGCAGGACAAGGTTGCCGCTGCCGCGTTGAGCGCCACAGTGCCAGCCTTGGCGCAGGAGGCAAGCAAATGACCGCGCAGTTTTCCATGAATGGCACCGAACCGGGCGAAGCGCTGGTGCGGGCCCGCAATGTCCACAAGTCGTTTGGCGAAGTGGAAGTGTTGAAGGGGATCGACCTCGATGTTGCCCCCGGCGAAGTCGTGGTTGTGCTTGGTCCTTCGGGCTCGGGCAAATCCACATTCCTGCGCTGCATCAACCATCTGGAGGCGATCGACCGCGGTTCGATTGTCGTGGCGGGGGAACAGATCGGCTATTCCTTGCGCAATGGCCGGCTCAACAAGCTGCCGGCGCGGGCCATCGCCGTGCAGCGGCGCCAGATCGGCATGGTGTTCCAGCAGTTCAACCTTTACCCGCACATGACCGCCCTGCAGAACATCATCGAAGCGCCCATCGGCGTGCACAAGCAAAGCCGCAGGGAAGCCACGGAACTTGCCATGGAACTGCTGGCCCGCGTCGGGCTGACCCACAAGGCCGATGCCTACCCCCGGCAATTGTCCGGCGGCCAGCAGCAGCGCATCGCCATCGCACGGGCACTCGCAATCCGCCCTAAACTGATGCTTTTCGACGAGCCGACCTCGGCGCTCGATCCGGAACTGGTCGGTGAAGTGCTGGCGACCATGCGCGATCTGGCGGACCAGGGGCTAACCATGATCGTGGTCACGCATGAAATCGGTTTTGCCCGGGAAGCTGCTGACCGGGTGGTCTTCATGGACGGCGGCTACATCGTCGAACAGGGCAAACCTGAAGACGTTCTCGGCAACCCGCAGCATCCCCGCACGCGGGCGTTTCTCAGCCGTTTCATCTGAATATCGATCCCCCGGCCGTCCGCTCGCGTTCGATGCCGGGGATATTCGCTTTGTATAGAGCGCCAATTCGGGCGAAAACCGCCATCATTGCGCCGCGGTAGTCTTGAATAAGCAGTCAAATCGTCTATGCCTAGCCGGGTCATACGAGCTGCTTTGAAGGGGAAATCGTCGAGTTGGAAGCGATTGAACAAGCCATCCGAAATGCTTTCGCCAAAGCAGATGTGAGCAACCCTGCCGTTCGTCAGAAAATTTACGAATCAGCCTGGACCGCGCATGAGCGTTCGCTGATCGCCAACGGCGCGCTGGATGAGGCCGAGCGTGAAGAGCGCCGGGAGCATCTGAAGGCCACGATCACACGCATAGAGGGTGAATCGCGCGACTCTTCGCGTGTTGCGCCGGAACCCGTCGCGGAACGGCGCGAGCCTTCCATGTCTGCGGGCCCTGCGCAATCCAGGCAGACAACATCCGGCCGCGTCGAACCCTCCATGGGCGGATCGCTGGATTCCGACCTTGGCCCGACGGACAACAGCCGCGCCGACAATTACCGGCCCGCCTACAACCAGCCGCGTGTCAAGAAGACCCGCGAACGCCAGAAGGCGCGTGGCCTGAAGAAATTCGTCATCATGGTGGCGATCCTGCTGGTAGCCATCGGCCTTCTCTGGCTTGTTGCATCGGGCCTGATCAATTCGAAGCCATCGGGCAGCACACCGCCTTCGTCGAGTGCTGGTCCTGCCGTTGGCAGCCACGAGCCGATGAAGGGCGGGCAGCTTGCCGCGGATGGCAACTGGATCTCGATTTTCGACCCGTCTGACATGACCCGCGTTTCGATGGCGGGCCGGGCGACCGCCAGCGTTGCCGGCGACAATCTGCAGAAATTCGTGCGCATCAAGTCGCCGGGCGAGAACGACGATATCAGCTTCCAGGTCGGGCAGGGCGTTCTGCAGCAACTGGCGGGCAAGCATGCCATCTTCGATATCATTGCCAAGGCCGAGGACGGTTCCGCGACGCAGATGGCGGTCAGCTGCGATTTCGGTGCCCTCGGCGATTGCGGACGCAAGCGTTACGACGTGACCGATGCGAGCAACGAATATCTGTTCGAACTGCAATTCCCGGAAGGCAAGAAGCCGGGTGCGGGCGGTATCATCAAGATCAACTCGGACATTGCCCGCACGGGGAAAGCGATCGATATCTTTTCCATCCGCGTGCTGGTTGCGAACTGAACCAGCATGGCGCGGGCGTTCCTGTCCTCGGGTGATCTGATTGCGGACCGCCGCGCTTCCTATGCTGACATGCTGTTCGAGTCCGGTGATCACGTGGCCGCCGCCGATCTGATGCGGCAGGCGCTGGAGATCACACCGGAATGGACCGCCGGACTCTATCGCCTGGGCGAAATGGAGGAAGCCGCGGGTGACGAGGACGCCGCAGCCGAAACGTGGCGGCGCCTGCTGGAACTCGATCCCGACGACCGCTTTGGCGCGACGCTGAAACTGGCGGCCTCGGGCTATGCGGTGGTGCCGGACAATCCGCCGACGGCCTATGTCGAGACCCTGTTCGATGCCTATGCCCCGACCTTCGAGGCGGCGCTTCTGGACAAGCTGCACTATCGCGTGCCGGAACTGCTGGCCAAGGCCATCAAGGCGGCGGCGCCGGGCAGACACTATCAGTCCATGCTCGACGTCGGCTGCGGCACGGGTCTGATGGGCGACTATTTCCGGGCGGATGTGGACCATATGGCAGGCATGGACCTCTCCGAAGCCATGCTCCAGAAGGCCGAGGAAAAGCACGTCTATGACCGCCTCTTCAAAGGCGATGTCAACGAACTCGATTATCCCGAAGGCTCGGCCGATCTCATTATCGCGGCGGATGTGTTTGTCTATGTCGGCGATCTCGACAGAGCCTTCGCCCGTCTTGTCCACGCGCTCGGCCCCCGGGGGCTGTTTGCCTTCTCGGTGGAAACCCATGCCGATGATGGCGAACTGATCCTGCAATCCTCGCTGCGCTATACCCATTCGGAAGGCTATGTCCGCCGCCTTCTGGCCGAACATGGCCTTGCTCCGGCAACGATCGGGCGCGAGGCGATCCGCTTTGACCGCGGTGAGCCCCTGCAGGGCCTGATCGTCGTTGCCGGGCGCCTGATCAGTCTTTCCGGAACATCAGGCGGCCCATCCAGCCGGTAATCACGGCCAGGAACACGGCAAACAGACCGTAGAGCAGGCTGTTCTCGTGCGCCGCCTTGTAGATGCGGTATTCCAGCCCGGCTTTCACGATATTGAGGCTGGTCGAGCTTTCGCGCAGGAATTCGCCATTGCGGAACAGAAAGGCCCGCGCCTGATGCTTGCCGACCGGCACATTGGCAGGGAGGGACAGTGTTGCGCGGAACAGGGTCGATGACAGGAACTGCACGTCACCCGGACGCTGGCTGTACAGGTTCTGCTTGAGCTTCAGCCTTGGCAGCTCCTTGGTGAATTCCCGCAGCGATGCGCTGGAGCCGAAGCCGTCGGGCATGGGCTCGTAAAAGATATTGTTCACGCCGAGTGACAATTGGGCAAATGTCTTGGGAACGGCGATGTCCTGAAGGTTCCGCGTCGAGGCCAGGGAATAGGATGCCGGAATATGCTGGAACGACACCGATTCCGCATTGATCCAGACACCGAAAAACCGGTCCTTGCGGCGCACGACGAAATCGCGTTCGGGTCCCTGCAGGATCACGACGATATCATAACGGCCCTGCCGCTGGATCAGCGGATCGGCATTGTCGAGCGCGCCGAAGACGGTCAGATCCGTGCCGCGAAAGCCCGAGGTGATGGCGATGGTATCGGTCGACAGGCCAATCTCGATCGTTTCCTTGTTCCCCGGCAACTGCTGTGCCATGGCCGCGGACAGCGACGCCAGGATGAGGAGAAGGGCAGTTGCCAGAATTCTCATGACGCCCCCGGCGCGGCAAGCGCGATGGCGATCGAATAGAGATCGTCGGGGGTGACAAAAAGTTCGATGGCAAGGCGCAGACCCACGGCCAGAACCAGCGTCGCCAGCAGTGCACGCAATTGTTCGCCGCGCAGTTTTTGCCCGATGCGGGTACCGTACTGCGCGCCGATGACGCCGCCACTCATCAGCAGAAAGGCCAGCACGATATCGACCGACTGGTTGGTCGTTGCCTGCATGACGGTGGTGAAAGCCGTCACGAAAACGATCTGGTAGAGCGATGTGCCGATAACCACATTGGTCGGCACTTTGAGAAGGTAGATCATGGCGGGGACCATGATGAAGCCGCCGCCGACGCCCATGATCGACGAGAGGAAGCCGATGGCCGCGCCGAGCGCCAGGATCGGGATGATGCTCACATAGATCTTCGAGGTGCGAAACCGCATCTTGAAGGGCAGCCGGTGCACCCAATTGTGCTGTCCCGGTTTCTTGAGACTGGCAAGCTGGCCGGCCCTTGTCCGGCGCATGGACCTGACGCTTTCCAGCAGCATCAGCCCGCCGATCGTGCTCAGGAAGATCACGTAGAGCAGCGACACGATCAGGTCGAGCTGGCCGAGTTCGCGCAGCAGGACAAAGACGTAAATGCCGACGCCCGCCCCCACCACGCCGCCGATGACAAGCAGCGTTCCCAGCTTGACGTCGAGCGTGCCGCGCTTGAAATGCGACAGCGCACCGGTGAAGGACGAGGCAATGACCTGGTTCGCGCCGGTGGCAACGGCAACGGCGGGCGGGATGTTGTAGAAGATCAGCAGCGGCGTGATGAGAAATCCGCCGCCGACGCCGAACATGCCCGACAGGAATCCAACCGCTGCCCCCATGCCGAACAGCACGAAGATATTGACCGAAATCTCGGCTATTGGCAGGTAGATTCCCAATTCAGACCCCGAACCCATCACGGCGTTATGGCGATTGTTCGCACACCATGATGACAGAAATTCTTTAATGCATTCTGCGCGCAGGCTGACACAGAATGCGTTAAAGTTTCTTGCCCTCAGCCGCGCGCCAAGTCAAACAATGACTGCTGGGGCGTCAACGTGTTGCCCCAAACACGAACCCGTGTGTCGCAACAGTCGCCTTGGCCGGTTCAGGTGTTCTTTTCGAGCAGCCGCTTGACCAGGTCCTTGTCGATATTGCCCGTTGGCTTCAAGCCGTTGCTCTTCTGGAACGCCATGATGGCATCGCGGGTTTTCGTGCCCATCTTGCCGTCCGAGCCGCCGGCGTCATAGCCATTCTTGTTGAGGATCAGCTGAATATTGCGGACGGCTTTTTCCATGTTGATCGAACCGGTGGTGGCCGGGCTCTCGCGCCATTCCTCCGGCACGCTCAAGGCATTGCTTTCCGGATTCATCTGTTTTGGCTTCCACAGCGCGGTGGCTTCGCGGGCCCGGGTCAACTGATCGGTGGTCATGGCCTTTGCCACTTCGTCGCGCTTCTGGCCGGCATCCTTGTCACCGGCATTGGCGGCAAGCGCAAACCATTTGTAGCTTTCTTCCAGATCCTGCCGCATCCCCATGCCCTTGGCCGACAGGATTGCGAGGTTGAACTGGCTGTCCTTCACGCCGAGTTCGGCTGCCTTGGTAAACCACATGACCGCGGATTCATTGTCCGGCGCGCCATTCGCTCCGGCTGCGAACAGCACGGCCAGATTGTGCATCGCGCTGGCATTGCCCTGTTCGGCGGCCAGTTGGTAATAGGTCTTTGCTTTGGCAAGGTCGCGCGGAACGCCGAGACCCTTTTCGGCAAAATTCCCCAGGCGGTATTGTGCGGGCGCAAAGCCCTTGTCGGCGGCAAGCGTGTACCATTCGGCGGCCTTGGTGTAATCGCTCTGGACGCCCCGGCCTTCCATGTAGCGGTCGCCGATTTCAAACAGAGCCTTGGTATTGCCGCCGGCCGCCGCTTCGCGCAGCGGTTCCGGGCCTGCTTCGGCCGGGATGGCAGGAATCTGGCTCACGCTCGTATCGACCTTCGCCGATGCCGGGACATCCGTACCGGAAGACTGGGCGGCAATCAGGCTACCCACGGTTTCCCGCGTTGGTGCCGGTGCAGCGGTCTGCTCCTCGTTCGGGGTGCTTCCGGCGGCAGTTTGCAGTGTGGGGGCAGGAGCGGACGGTGACGGTGCTGCAGGAGCTGCCGATGCTGCAACCTGCGCCTTGGGTTCGACTGTTGGTACCATCGGCGCAGCGACGGAACCGGTATCGCCGTTCACTGCTACGGGGCCGCTGAAGAAGGCGTTTTTGAGTTGCAGGCCCGCGATCGCAATCATGATGGCGCCGATGGCAAGGAGAATGGGCTTGCGCTGGCGGGCCAGCAGGCTGCCCTTCTTGCCCTCCGCGCTGTCCTTGCGGCTGGAACCGCGCGTCTGGCTTTCGACTTCCGCTGCCGCTGCCTGCGCGGCGCGGCGGGCTGCAGCAATAAAATCCGCCTTGCCAATGCCCGTATCGCCGCCAAGGTTCATCTCGCGGCGTTCGTCACGAACGCGCTTGAGGATGGAGTTGAGATCCGGCATGCCCGAGCCGGGTTCAAGCGGCCGGTTGAGAATTTCGGCGTCAAGATCGGCCTTGTCGTCGATCTTTTCATCGCTGCCGATTGTCTCGATGGTTGGTTCCCGATGTGCCTGTTCCTGTTTGCTGCGGGACTTCATGCCGCGGGTCAGACTGCCCAACAGGGATTTGCGCGCCGGAGTCGTCTGTTCCAGCTGGTCAGCGTCGTCTGCGGCCATTGTCACGTGCGCCGGAACATCATCCAGCTTGGAAAAGACCGGGGCTTCAAAAGCGGTCTCGGCATCGCGGTATGGTGCCTCATAGGCATCAACCACGGTCTTGGTTTTGGCGGCCGCCGTGACATGCGATCCGGCGACAGCGCCATTCTCCAGGGAGCCAAGGCGGTCAACGATCTTCAAAAGCGTGTCATGGATGGCCTCGAAAGTCTTGGAATTGCGGTCTTCCGACTTGCGGGCAAGGCTTTCCAGCGTTTTCAGATCGTCGGCGAGCTCGCGGGCGATAACGCCGTCATGGGCATTGCCGAAATTGGCCGAATTGCGGATGGCTTCCGACGCCGCCTGACGCGCGGCTTCCACGACGAAGTCGCGGTTCATGGCCATCGATTCCTCGATGGCGTCAAGGCGCGGCGGGATGGCCGCAAATTCCGCATAACGATCGTTGGAATGTGAGAGGTGCTCGGCAAGACCGGCAATCTGCAACTCAAGATTGCGGATGGCATCGTTCGAACCATCGGCCTGCGGCACGTTCTGGGCGATATAGCGCGCCATATCGTCAAAGCGGGCTTCCAGGTTGTCGGTCAGGCGGATGTCGCTGTGCTCAGCCATCATGTGATGGTCATCGAGGCGGCGGGTCAGCTCTTCGAAGCGCTGGTCGATCTGGTGCATGAATGCCGGATCGGCGGCCGGTGCTTGCTGGGGCGCTGTTTCCAGACGATGGATGATGTGCAGGACCCGGTCTTCCAGATCGCGGAAATCGGAAATGCTGATGGAGGCCGGCGTATTCTCCAGATGGCGGGTGACAGACGACAGCTGTTCGGACAGCGCGTCAAGATTGATGGCTGGTGTTGCGCGCATCGCTGCCAGATGATCAACGCGCTCGGCCAGTTCGCCCATGCGCTGCAGGATCGTGTCCGAGGTGCGGTCGTAGGCAACCGCTTCGACCTTGCTGCTCAGGGTTGCGATGCGTGCTTCAAGGCGCTCAAAGGCATCGGTGTCGATGTGATTTGCCTGGGCAGGGCGGGCCGTTGCCACGATGGCGCGGCTGATTTCATCGAGCCGCTCGTCCATCTGGCGCATGAAATCGCCATTCACGCCGGATGTTCCCGTGCGCGACATCTGCTCCACGGCGCTTGCCAGTGTCTTCAGCTTGTCTTCGACCTTCTTCAGCGGAATCGATTGCGGCAATACATCCACCGCCTGGCGGATCTGGTCGAGCCGGCCGCCCAGCGGATGATCCTGACGGAAGGCGTCGAAGCGTTCGTCCATCGCATCCCAGCGATTGTTCAGGCTCTTGACCGATTCTTCGCGGGCGAGTGTCGTAACGGTGCGCTTCAATTCATCAAGATCGCCGCGCAGCATCGACAGATGACCATTGTCCGCGCGACCGGACCTGTCGTCCAGATTGCGGCTTGCAGTTGACTGGTGCAGGCGCTGCAAGGTTTCCGTGTGCGGTTCGGCGTGGTGCCGGGCCGGTGCACGGGCATCGTCGCGCATTTCTTCGCGCAACTGCTTGATGCGGGCAGCAATGGCCGAAAGATCGTGCTTGCCGTTATGGGGCTTGCTGGCAAAGGACGGCAGATCGTCGGATGGCTTGTGTCTCGGCGCCGATGCCGCGCCCGCGCGGGAAGCCAGTGCGGCGAAGCGGTCGGCAATATCTGTCTGGTCCTGGTCGAAATCCGGATAATCCGGCTCCATCGTCTCGCGCAGCTGGCTTTCCAGCGCTTCGAGCGTACGGTTGATACTGTCGAGCGATGTGGTCTCGCGGCGTGACCGGTTCACATTGACCTGTTCCAGTAGTGACCTTTGGTTCGTCATGGACGCCTGCTTTGCCGTGTTTACGCCAGTGATCCGGCGGGTTAATTCTGTTCCACGGGGCAGGGCCGGAAGCGCTGGCGATGTTCGCCTGCCATTCTGGCTTTGTCTGGTCTCGGTCTTCCGAAGCTGAAGAATGCGTTCTGCACATTGCCAATCCGGAAAGCCGGGACCGTTTGCCCCATGCGGTCCGACAAGCCGTGAAAAACAAATCACTCATAGACACGGTTTACCGACACCGTGACATTGGCGAAACGTGGTAAACAACTGGTTAAGAGATGGGCCGGAAGCGTTAAAAATGTGATACGCTGGCATTGTAATTCATAGACGCGGCACCAGCCGAAATCGCTAGAATCCATCTCTCATCGCCATCGTCTCGTTGAACAGGGCATCCCATTCAGAAAGATTGATCCACAGGAGCAAAATTTCACAAAATTTTGACGTTTACGGAAACGTCAAAATTTGTTAAAGAGATGGAAATTCCGACGGCACCGAAGTCTCCGGGCCGTTTTGCTCGTTTATGTTTTGGAGGAAACTGATGCCGAGTTATCGCGCGCCCGTTGAAGACACGCTTTTCATTCTCAATGATGTCCTGGGCTATGAACGCTACAACAATCTGCCAGGTTTCGCCGATGCATCGCCCGATATCGTTGCGGCAATCCTGAGCGAAGGCGCCAAGCTGGCCGAAAACACGCTGTTTCCGATCAACCAGTCCGGTGATCACGAAGGCTGTGTGCGTCATGCGGACGGCACGGTCACCACGCCCAAAGGCTTCAAGGCCGCTTTCGATCAGTACCGTGAAGGCGGCTGGATGAGCCTGGCCATACCGGCGGAATTCGGCGGTCAGGGTCTTCCCTATGCGCTGCATGTTGCGGTGGGCGAATACATGTCTTCGGCCAATATGGCGCTGGTGATGTATCCCGGCCTGACGCAGGGCGCGATTGCCGCGATCCTGACGCATGGCACCGACGACCAGAAGCGGACCTATCTGCCGAAAATGGTCGATGGTACCTGGACCGGCACCATGAACCTCACCGAGCCGCATTGCGGCACCGATCTCGGCCTGCTGCGCACCAAGGCCGCGCCCAATGGCGATGGCTCCTACAAGATTTCCGGCCAGAAGATTTTCATCTCCGCCGGTGAGCATGACATGTCGGAAAACATTATCCATCTGGTGCTTGCCCGTATCGAGGGTGCGCCGGAAGGCGTGAAAGGTATTTCCCTGTTCATCGTGCCGAAGTTCAATCTCGACGACAGCGGCAATGCCGGTACCCGCAATGGCGTGTCCTGCGGCTCGATTGAAGAGAAGATGGGCATCCACGCCAATTCGACCTGCGTGATGAACTATGACGAAGCCACGGGCTATCTGATTGGCGGCGAGAACAAGGGTCTTCGCGCCATGTTCACGATGATGAACGAGGCGCGTCTCGGCGTTGCCCTGCAGGGCCTGTCCATCGGGGAAATCGCCTACCAGAACGCGGTGGACTATGCGCGCGAGCGTCTCCAGGGCCGTTCGTTGACCGGACCGAAGGCGCCGGACAAGAAAGCCGATCCGCTGATCGTGCATCCGGATATCCGCCGCATTCTGATGACGATCAAGTCGTTCAATGAAGCGGGCCGCGCCTTCATCCTGTGGTCCGCGCTCAAGTCGGATGTCGCGCATCGTTCCGACGACGAGGGTGACAAGCAGATTGCCGATGATATTCTCGGCCTGATGACCCCGGTTCTCAAGGGCGTCCTGACGGACAAGGGCTTTGAACATGCGGTCATGGCGCAGCAGGTCTATGGCGGTCACGGTTACATCGAAGAACACGGCATGAGCCAGTATGTGCGCGATGCGCGCATTGCCATGATCTATGAAGGTGCCAATGGCGTTCAGGCGCTCGATCTCGTCGGCCGCAAGCTTGGTGCCAATGGCGGCCGCGCTGTCATGGCGTTCTTCAAAGAGGTCGGTGATTTCTGCGAGGAGAACCGCGGTGATGAAAACCTCGCCTTCTTCACCAAGCATCTGAAGAAAGGCCTCAATGACCTGCAGGCCGCCTCGATGTGGCTGATGCAGAACGGTATGGCGAACCCGGACAATGCCGGGGCAGCATCGACCGATTACATGCATCTCTTCGGTCTGGTATCGCTTGGCTACATGTGGGCGCAGATTGCCAAGGCATCCCATGCGAAGCTTGCGGAAGGTGCCGAGAAGAAGGATTTCTACGAGACCAAGCTCGTCACCGGGAAGTTCTTCATGGAACGCGTCATGCCGGAAACATCGGCGCATCTCGCCCGCATCCAGACCGGCGCGGACACGATGATGGCGCTGACGGCGGAGGCATTCTGATTGATGCAAAAGGGAGCGGAGGCTCCCATATGCAGCGAAAGGTGATTTCTAGGGAGGTTAGAGATGTCTATTCGGCCGGAAGACGTGTTGGGCGTGCCAAAACCCGACTGGAAGACTGACGATGTGGTGATGCTGCAGGACATGGCTTCGAAGTTTCTCGAAGCGGAGGTTCTGCCGCACTACGACCGTTTCGAAAAGCAGGAAATTTTTGACCGTTCCATCTGGGAGCTTGCCGGCGAGAATGGGCTTCTGTGCGCCTCCATGCCGGAAGAATATGGCGGTGCCGGCGGTACCTATGCCCATGAAAGCGCCATCCTGGAAGCTATCAGCCATGTTGGTGTCGATGGCTTCGGCATAGCCCTGCACAATTCAATCGTTGCTCCCTATATTTTGCATTATGGTTCGGAAGAGCAGAAGAAGAAGTGGCTGCCGAAGATGGCGACCGGCGAACTGATCGGCGCCATCGCCATGACGGAGCCCGGTGCCGGTTCCGACCTTCAGGGCGTGAAGACAAGCGCCAAGAAGGACGGCAATCAATACGTCATCAACGGATCGAAGACCTTCATCACCAATGGTCAGCTCGCCAATCTGGTTGTCGTCGTGACCAAGACCGACCCGTCGCAGGGCGCCAAGGGCACATCGCTCATTGTGGTCGAGACGGACGGACAGGAAGGGTTCGAGCGCGGCCGCAACCTCGACAAGGTCGGGCTGAAATCAAACGATACGTCGGAACTGTTCTTCAACAATGTCCGCGTGCCCACAGCGAACCTGCTCGGAACCGAAGAGGGCCAGGGCTTTGTACAGCTGATGCAGCAACTGCCGCAGGAACGTCTGCAAATCGGCGGCACGGCGATTGCCATGGCCGAGCGCGCCATCGCGATTACCTCGGACTATGTCAAGGAACGCAAGGCCTTCGGCAAGGCGGTCATCGACTTCCAGAATACCCAGTTCAAACTGGCCGAAATGAAGACGGAAGCCACCATCGGCCGCGTCTTCTACAATCACTGCGTGGAACGCCAGGTCAATGGCGGGCTCGATCCGGTCACTGCCTCGATGGCGAAATACTGGTTGAGCGACCTGCAGAACAAGATCGTTGACGAATGCCTGCAGCTGCATGGCGGCTACGGTTATATGAACGAATACCCGATCGCACGTATGTTCCGCGATGCCCGCGTCCAGAGGATTTATGGCGGAACCAATGAAATCATGAAGCTTTTGATCGCCCGCAGCCTCTGAGGTGCGGTTCGAAAAGGGAGAATGAAATGGCCGAAGCATATATTTATGACCACGTCCGCACGCCGCGCGGCAAGGGCAAGAAGGATGGCAGCCTGCATGAAGTGCCCGCCGTCCGTCTCGGCGCCAAGGTGCTGGAAGCGTTGCGCGACCGCAATGGTCTCGACACGGGACTGGTCGACGACATCATCTATGGCTGCGTTGATCCTGTCGGCGAAGCGGGTGCTGTCATTCCGCGCTCGTCGGCTTTCGAAGCCGGATACGATTTCAAGGCGCCCGGCATGCAGATTTCGCGTTTCTGTGCTTCCGGTCTCGATGCGGTGAATTTTGCCGCCGCCAAGATCGTGCAGGGTGCCGATGACATCGTCATCGCAGGCGGCGTGGAATCCATGTCGCGCGTTGGCATGGGCATGTCCGGCGGTGCCTGGTACATGGACCCGTCGGTGGGCCTTCCCGGTTATTTCATGCCGCAGGGCGTATCGGCCGATCTGATCGCCACGAAGTACGGTTTCACCCGCGATGACGTCGACGCCTATGCCGTCGAAAGCCAGAAGCGGGCCGGCGAAGCCTGGAAGAAGGGCTACTTCAAGAATTCCGTTCTCAGCATCAAGGATCAGAACGGCCTGACCATCCTTGATCATGACGAGCATATGCGTCCGGCAACGGACATGCAGGCGCTGGCGTCGCTCAATCCCTCTTTCGTGATGCCGGGCGAAATGGGCG
This sequence comes from Phyllobacterium sp. T2-21, assembly GCF_055378485.1. Lineage (NCBI taxonomy): Bacteria > Pseudomonadati > Pseudomonadota > Alphaproteobacteria > Hyphomicrobiales > Phyllobacteriaceae > Phyllobacterium > Phyllobacterium sp. T2-21. Next base: position 1,156,040 of record NZ_AP027912.1, read on the forward strand.
GCTTCAACGCCGTTGGTATTCAGGCGCATCCGGAAGTTGAGACCATCAATCACGTGCACCACGCCGGCAATTCCTCCGGCATCGTCGATGGTGCCGCCGGTGTCCTGCTCGGCTCGAAAAGTGCCGGCAAGGCATTGAGCGCCAAGCCGCGTGCCCGCATCCGCGCCTTTGCCAATATCGGTTCCGATCCGGCCTTGATGCTGACCGGCCCGGTCGATGTGACGGAAAAACTGCTGAAGCGCGCCAGGATGAAGATTTCGGATATCGACCTGTTCGAACTGAATGAAGCCTTTGCGGCTGTTGTGCTGCGCTACATGCAGGCCTTCAACATTCCGCGCGACAAGATCAACGTCAATGGCGGTGCCATCGCCATGGGCCATCCGCTCGGTGCAACCGGTGCGATGATCCTCGGCACGGTGCTTGACGAGCTGGAACGCCGCGACCTGAATGTGGCCTTGGTAACCCTGTGCATTGGTGCCGGCATGGGCACCGCAACGATTATCGAACGCGTCTGAGGGAGAGCAGAAGATGAGCTATACAAACTTCAAATTCGACGTCGACGCGGACGGCATTGCGCTGGTCACTTGGGATATGCCCGACAAGTCGATGAATGTCTTCACCGAAGAGGTGATGAAGGAACTCGACGCCATCGTCGATCGCGTTGCCAAGGACGAGGCGATCAAGGGTGCGGTCATCACATCCGGCAAGGATACCTTCTCCGGCGGCGCGGACCTGACCATGCTCAAGCGAATGTTCCAGCTGTTCCAGGAGGAAAAGGCCAAAAACCCCAAGAAAGCGGTCGAACTCCTGTTCGAAAACACCGGCAAGATGGGCGGCCTGTTCCGCAAGCTCGAAACATCGGGCAAGCCATGGGTTTCGGCCATCAACGGCACCTGCATGGGCGGCGCATTCGAAATGTCGCTGGCCTGCCATGGCCGCGTTGTTTCCGATGACCCGTCGGTGAAGATGGCCCTGCCTGAGGTGAAGGTCGGCATTTTCCCGGGTGCCGGCGGCACACAGCGCGTTCCGCGCCTGACCAACCAGCAGGATGCCCTGCAGATGATGACGACCGGCTCCAGCCTGACTGCTGCCCGCGCCAAGGCCATGGGCCTCGTGCATGAAATCGCGCCGGCCAAGAAGCTCGTCGAAACCGCCAAGAAGATGATCAAGGCCGGTTTGAAGCCGGTCCAGCCATGGGATGAAAAGGGTTTCAAGCTTCCCGGCGGCGCGATCTATTCGGCAGCCGGTGCCAATCTCTGGCCAGCCGCCACGGCTATCCTGCGCCGCGAAACCTATGGCAATTATCCCGGTGCCGCAGCGATCCTGAAATCCGTCTATGAAGGCCTCCTCGTGCCCTTCGATACCGGTCTGAAGATCGAGCAGCGCTACTTCACCAACATCCTGCAGAGCACGGAAGCGGGCATGATGATCCGCTCACTGTTCGTTTCCCTGCAGGAACTGAACAAGGGTGCGCGCCGTCCTGCTGACGTCAAGCCGACCAAGTTCAAGAAGGTCGGTGTCATCGGTGCTGGTTTCATGGGCGCAGGCATTGCCTTTGTCACAGCCAAGGCGGGGATTCCTGTTGTCCTGATCGATCAGACGCAGGAAGCCGCCGACAAAGGCAAGGCGCATACGGCTGAGCTGATCACCAAGGATATCCAGCGGGGCAAGGCAACCGCGGAAGACAAGGAAAAGCTCCTTGGCCTGATCACCGCCACCACGCAATATGCCGAACTTGACGGTGCCGACCTTGTGATCGAAGCCGTGTTCGAAGACCGCGACGTCAAGCGCAAGGCAACGGAGCAGGCGGAAGCCGTGCTGAAGCCTGCGGCCGTGTTTGCCTCCAATACCTCGACCCTGCCGATCACCGGCCTTGCCAAGGTATCGGTGCGTCCGAAGAACTTCATCGGCATCCACTTCTTCTCGCCCGTCGACAAGATGATGCTGGTCGAGGTTATCCTCGGCAAGAAGACCTCGGAAAAGGCATTGGCCGTCGCGCTGGACTACGTGCGTGCGATCAAGAAAACCCCGATTGTCGTCAACGACACCCGCGGTTTCTACGTCAATCGCTGCGTCCTGCGCTACATGTCGGAAGCCTACAACATGTTGGTGGAAGGCGTTCCGCCTGCGATGATCGAGAATGTCGCTCGTATGGCAGGCATGCCGGTCGGGCCTCTTGCGCTCAATGACGAGACGGCCATCGATCTGTCGCAGAAAATCCTCAAGGCGACGCTTGCCGATCTTGGACCGAAGGCTGTCGATCCGCGGCATGTGGAACTGGTCAACACGCTTGTCGACAAGTACGACCGCCGTGGCCGCAAGAACGGCAAGGGCTTCTATGATTATCCGGCCAAGCCGGCCAAGAAGCATCTGTGGCCGGAGTTGAAGACGCTCTATCCGCAGCAGGACGCCGACAAGATCGATGTGGAAGTGCTCAAGCAGCGCTTCCTCTTCACCATCGCGCTGGAAGCGGCGCGCGTCATGGAAGAGGGGATTGTCACCGATCCGCGTGAAGCGGATGTCGGCTCGATCCTGGCGTTCGGCTTTGCACCCTATACGGGCGGAACGCTGTCCTATATCGATGGCATCGGTGCGGCGAAGTTCGTGGAAATCGCCAAGGGCCTGCAGCGCAAATACGGTGCCCAGTTCAAGGCGCCGAAGCTGTTGCTCGACATGGCCGAGAAGGGCGACACCTTCTATGAACGCTTCAATCCCTATCCGGTTGAAGCCAAGAAGAAAAAGGCGGCCTGACTGAGATATGAGGGGATCACTTGCTGATCCCCTCATTGCCGTTGTGCGTGGTTCGACAAGCTCACCATGAGGGGAGTGATTTGGCTGCAAGGCCAATCCCGAACGTTGCAGAATATAGCTCCCTGCAATCCTTGCCCTCCCTCATGGTGAGCTTGTCGAACCACACACGGGTCTTCTCGCAATATAAGAAAGTTTTCCGCATTTTATCTCGACTTTTCCCCAATTCCCTCCTAAAACTTTAGTGAAGGTATTTTTTCCTTTATCTGGAAGAGTCCCATGTTCTCACATGACCGTATCTGGGCGGCCATCGATGCGCTGGCGGAACGTCATTCGCTCTCCGTTTCGGGACTGGCGAAGCGCGCCGGGCTTGATCCGACCACCTTCAACAAATCCAAACGTTATGCGGTCGACGGTCGTGCCCGCTGGCCGTCGACGGAGTCGCTGGCCAAGATCATGGAAGCGACAGGCGCTTCGATCGATGAATTCATGACGCTGGTTGTCGGCGGCAAGGGTACAAGGGCCGGCATGGGTGCCATGCGGTCCGTACCGCTTCTGGGGTTTGCCCAGGCGGGCGCCGGCGGCTTCTTCGACGATGGCGGTTTCCCGGTCGGCCAGGGCTGGGATGTGGTTGAGTTTCCCGTCGGTTCCGGAGAAGCGGTCTATGCGCTGGAGGTTTCCGGGGATTCCATGCTGCCGCTTTATCGCGACGGCGATACGATCATTGTCGCTCCAGGCGCTCCGGTGCGCCGCGGCGACCGCGTCGTGGTCCGTACGAAGGAAGGCGAGGTCATGGCGAAGATTCTGACGCGCCAGACCCCGCGCACCATTGAACTGCAATCAATGAATCCGGAGCATGCCAACCGGACGTTTGATGCGGTTCATATCGACTGGATTGCCCGGATCCTGTGGGCCAGCCAATAACAGGGAGCCATTTCCCATGCGCCGGATACCGCTTTACGTTCTGACCGTTCTGGTCGGACTTTGTCTGGCCTATGTCTTTGTTTCCCCGTTCTATATCGGGCTGCCAGCGGCAGGGGTAAGCGGGCAGGACGTGACGATTGCCCCCGAAAATTTTCAGGTGCCGGCTGATACAGTTGGGGCCGCGCCGGACACACCGCCGCAACAGCCGGAATCTGCATCACCTCCAGCACAAACCGCCACTGCCGCACGGCAGGTCGATCCGGATGGATTTTCGATGACCGGCAAGCAATCCGGGCCCTTGCAGCGTATCGAACCACGCCAACCCTTGAGTGACATGGGGCATGCGACACCCCCTGCACCCCCTCCGCCTCCCGTGCCTGTCGATGCGACGGCACGGCCCAAACTGCTTTACCGCCCGGTAGCGACGGCCGCAGGAACCGTGGATGTCTCTGGCTACAGGATCGCCATCGAGGGGATCAATGTCGTGCCGCCGGAAGAAACATGCGCTGTCGATGGCGGGACGTCGTGGCCATGCGGCACGGCGGCGCGGACTGCCTTTCGCAACTGGCTGCGTTCGCGCGCCATAGAATGCAATGTTCCCGACCTTCCTCCGGAAGCGCTCGTTTCCACCCAGTGCAAGCTTGGTACGACCGATCTGGCCGCATGGCTAGTTGACAATGGCTGGGCGAGAGCCAGTGACGGCTCGCCCCTGGCCGATAATATGAAAAAGGCGCAGGAGGCAAAACGCGGCATTTTCGGCAGCCCGCCGCCATCGCTTCCCGCCGCCAGCGACTTGCCATCTCCCGTTGCCGCCGGCGACCTGCCGCTGCCATCGGCAGAACCACAGCCGGCACCGCTGGCTGTACCCGCTCCGGATGCGCCATTCCCGCCAAAGCCGCAGTAGAAAGGTTGGAGGTGTCAGCCTTCGTGGCAGACGGCCTCGATATTGTGGTTGTCCGGATCACGCACGAAGGCGCCATAATAGTCCGGATGGTAATGGGGGCGCAGTCCTGGCTGGCCATTGTCGTTGCCGCCAGCTTCCAGGGCTGCCTTGTGAAAGGCATCGACGAGTGCGCGCGTGTTGACACGAAATGCAACGTGCGCCGGCGGATTGTTCGCGATGCCACCGGCGATCCAGAAATCGGGCTTGCCGCCTTCGCCAAAGCCGGCAACGTCGGCGCTCCCGGTCACGGATGCCGGGAACTCGAGGATCAATTCATAGCCAATGGCCGCAAGGGCTTTCTGGTAGAATTTCTTGCTCTCGTCGAAATTGCTGACATTCACTCCGATATGGTCAATCATTCCGTCCTCCCTCGATTTCGCTCCAGATATGGAGCAACTATGCCAGTTGGCCCATCAATGCCTTTTTAATGAGGGCCCGCGTTTCGGCGATGCCGTAAAGCGCGACGAAGGAACCGAACCGCGGCCCGCGTTCCTGTCCGATCAGCACTTCATAGAGCATCTGGAAGAACGACACCGATACGCCGGGCCCGCCTTCGGGGCTCTTCTTGGTGTGATCCTGATAGCGTTCGATGCCACGGGCAACATCCAGCATGGCGTTCTGGATGGCATTGCCATCCGCATCCGCCGGCAAGGTGGCAAGCTGCGCATCAATACCCTTCAACGCCGCAAGCTCAACGTCGTCCGCGGGGCGGAACTTCTTGGTCGGCTTGACGAAATCGTTGAAGTAACGGATCGCATAGGTGACGAGCTCGTTCAGCTTCGGATTGTTTTCCTGCGTCACGCCGGGCGCATAGCGGGAGATGAACCCCCAGAGGACATCGGCATTTTCGGCATTCGACGCGCTGACGAGGTTGAGCAGCATGGCAAAGGGCACCGGCATGTCGAGCACGGGCGGATTGCCGTAATGCTGATGCCAGACCGGATTGCCGAGGCGCTCCTTCCACTCCTGCCGCTGATAGGCGGACAGGAAGGTGAAATACTCGTCCACGGCCTTCGGGATCACGTCGAAATACAGCTTCTTCGCCGTCTTCGGCTTCTGGAACATGTAAAGTGCCAGGCTCTCGGTCGGCGCGTAGGTCAGCCAGTCATCGATGGTCAGGCCATTGCCCTTCGACTTGGAAATCTTCTGCCCCTTGTCATCGAGGAAGAGCTCGTAATTGAAGCCTTCGGGCGCCCGGCCGCCAATGGCGCGGCAGATCTTGGATGACAGGGTCACGGAATCGATGAGATCCTTGCCGGCCATCTCGTAATCAACGCCAAGGGCGGTCCAGCGCATAGCCCAGTCAGCCTTCCACTGGCACTTGACCTTGCCGCCGGTCACTTCCGTTTCGACGTGTTCACCGGTATCGGGGTCCTCATAGGTGATGGTGCCCTTCTGCACATTGCGGGCGATCATCGGAACCTGCAGGACAACGCCGGTGCGCGGGCTGATCGGCAGGAACGGCGAATAGGTCGCCCGGCGTTCCTCACCCAGGGTGGGCAGGATGATGTTCATGACATCATCATAGGCCGCCAGCATCTTGAGCAATGTCTCGTCGAACCGGCCGGAAGCGTAATAGTCCGTTGCCGAGGCAAACTCGTAGTCGAAACCGAAACGGTCGAGAAACGCCCGCAGCCGCGCATTGTTGGCCGCACCAAACGATGGATACTCGTTGGAGAACGGGTCGGGAATGCGGCTGAGCGGCTTGCCCAGATGCGAAGCCATCATCTCCCGGTTCGGCACATTGTCCGGAACCTTGCGCAATCCGTCCATGTCATCCGAGAAGCAAAGGATCTTTGTCTTGACGCTGTCCTTCGTCAGGACACGAAAGGCGTGGCGGACCATCGACGTGCGCGCGACTTCGCCGAACGTGCCGATATGCGGCAGGCCGGACGGGCCGTATCCTGTCTCGAACAGGATCGAGTCGGGATAGCCGGATTTTTCGTAGCGTTTGATGATCTTCTGCGCCTCTTCGAAGGGCCATGCTTTGGCCTCTGCTGCCGCCGCGATCAGCTCGGGGGTCAGTTCGATTTTGGTGTTTGGGCGCGAAGTCATTCTTGGTTTCCTGTTTTCCTGCCATGTGGTGAAGCGCGCGGACACTATGGCGGCAGCTTCGCCGCGTCAATTGCCACGGCGTCACACAAGGCTTTTGCATGCGCTTTCAATAAAAATCGACGGGGAAGTACCGTAGATAGAGTTCAGAGGTCGTGCCCTTTTCCTCCATGGATTTCAATGCAAAATTGAAGGCATCGACGAGATCGGTGTTCTTCGCGGTTGTGGCGATCATCATGCCGTCGCCCAGAAACTGTGGTGCGATATACGGGCCGCCGGAAAATGTGCAGCAATTCTGCGCTTCCGGGCTGCCGATCCAGAACGACAGGTCGGATCCGTCGCCAAAAACCGCATCGATTTTCTTGTCACGCAAATCCTTCAGCATCAGCGCGCGTGTAGGATAGCCGACCCATCTGTCCTTGGGGAAGTAATCGGCGAAAATCGCCTGATGCACCGACCCGTCCACGACGCCAACCACTTTCTTGTCGAGCTTGTCCGCCAGGGGTTCCTCCAGTGTCGTTTCCTTCAGGGTGACGAAACGGGCAGGCAACCGCATGTAGGGAGCGGTGAATGCAAACTTTTCACGCAATTGTGTCGTGGGCTTCAATCCGGCGATAATGGCCTCGGCTTCGCCGTTTTCCACGGTCTGCTGAAGTTCATTCCATGGACGCGCTTCGATCTGGCAAATCGCAGTCACATTCAATTCGCTGCAGATGGCCCGCACCAGATCGATGTTGAAACCGGATATCCGTCCGCTGGCGTCGATGAAATTGAACGGAGGGTAATCCACCGTGGTCACAAACCGGATGCGCTCGACCGTCGAAAGATTTGGCTTGGCAACATGTTCCCGGCCATCCCAATAGTGCGGGAAATCCGATGCTGCACTGGTTTGAGACAATCCTGCCCCAAGGAAAACTGCCGTGCAAAAAGCGATTGTGCGGATATGCATTCGATTTGAGAAGCCCATGTGATTTGCCCGAAGAGTAGCATGGGTGATCCTGACATGACAGGTTTGATGGCCGTCCTGTGCCGCTGCACGGAGCGACGGGCTGCAATAGATGCTGTTCTTCGACTTATGAAGAATTGCCACTGGTATAAAGAGACGTAACAATATTATTCTTCGCTTATAACGCTATAAATTGTCCCGAATTTTATTTTCAATTATGAATTGTGAGTTGAGTTCATGCTGTTGGCGTTCCCTCTACAGAAAACACGCGCCTTGACGATCGATAATATTCAAAGATCAGGCTCCCGGTAGAGGGAAGATGCTGCATCGAGACATCGAAGTGGCTCTGGCCGCGCGTCTCTACCGCGCCGGATTGGCGAAAATCCTGATCGTACGGGCCTTCAGGGACTCCATTGCCGGCAACACGTCCTTTATCGACGAACTCTATGCCAGCGTTCGCGGCAAAGATGCGCTGATCGGCCAATGTATCGCCGACATAACAGGACTGGCTTTTGAAGCGGCACCGCAAACAACCGGCATTTTTCTGCGATCGGGCCCGGATATCACCATTCTGCCGCACGCACGCATTGCGACGACGCTCAACCACGACAACAATGCATTGACCTATATTGCGCCGACAATCGCCGACATTGCTGTTGTCAAACGCTATCTGTCGAGCCGCAAAGAGCTGGCTGGCCGCTTGAGCGTGACCACGCCCTCAGGGGTGCGCGTGCTTCTCAGGGCCGGGCATCAGCATCTGCTCGCCGATAGAGCTGCTAGAATGATCGAAGACTCCCGCTGCGAATACTCGGCCAAAACTGTCCTGACAGGTCAGCAGGGCATCCTGATCGGCATATTGGCAAGCTGTCTGCTGCTGGGCGCCTTTGAAAAGCAGCAGCTGAGCTGGAAGGGTGCGCATGTCATCCTCTCGTTGTTCTTTCTTGCCTGTGTCCTGCTGCGGTTGGTGGCATGCAAAAATGCTCGTTGCGACAATCCGTTACCCCTGCTGGCAATAAATCCAGCAGAGCTTCCGATCTACACGGTTATGATTGCACTGTATCAGGAAGCAGACATTGTTCCGCAGCTCGTCAGAGCCATGCTGTCGTTGAACTGGCCGCGTTCAAAGCTTCAGGTTCTCTTCCTCTGCGAAGGGGATGACGCGGCGACGCTCGCCGCATTGAGGCGCCAGGGGCTGCCTCAGCCCTTCGACATCATTTCCGTATCCGGATATGGCCCACGGACGAAGCCAAAGGCGCTCAATTACGGGCTGCTGCTGTCGAAGGGAGCGTTTGTCGTGGTTTACGATGCGGAGGATCGCCCCCACCCAGACCAGTTGCTGGAAGCCTTTCAACGCTTCCAGTGCGCCGATGAAAAGCTCGGGTGCCTTCAGGCTCCGTTGAAGGTCGCCAACGCCCATGAAAGTTTGGTCGCGCGTCTGTTCGCCTTCGAATATGCGGCGCACTTCCAGAGCTTCCTGCCGTGGCTTGCGCATCGCGGGCTGGTCTTGCCCCTTGGCGGCAGCTCCAATCATTTTCGTTCCGATTGCCTGACCGCCATCGGAGGATGGGATCCGCACAACGTCACGGAGGACGCGGAGCTCGGCACCCGTTTGGCGCGCCTGGGGTATCGGACGGATATGATCGAACGCGCGACGATCGAAGATGCGCCAACTGAAATCGGCATCTGGTTTCGCCAGCGAACGCGCTGGTTCAAGGGCTGGATGCAGACGTGGCTTGTGCAGATGCGCCAGCCGTTTACCCTTCTCGTCCAGTTGGGCATTCTGCGCTTCGTCGTCTATCACCTTCTGGCGGTGGGGATGATCGTTTCATCCCTGCTTTATCCCGTCACGCTGCTGTTTATGCTCTCGGTCACCTTGTGCTGGTTTTCCGGAAGCGATGTCTTTGCCCGGCATCGGGATATTCTCTGCATCGATCTCATCAATATCGTGATGGGATATCTCTCGTTCCACCGGCTGGGGCAGCGCGCGCTGGCGGGCAAGGGGATGCCCGGCAGGATCCTGCCATGGATACCGCTCTACTGGTTGCTCATGTCCCTGGCGGCGTGGCGCGCTTTGGGGCAGTTGAACACGCGGCCTTTCCTATGGGAGAAAACGCCGCATCGGCCCGCACAATCTACTCAAGAAACCCCGGGCCGGAACCAATGATCAGAGCGTCTTCATTGCCGATCACCCCGACATCCCGGCCCTTGTAGGGCAAGCTCAGCAAAACCCGGCGGATAACGGCGATGCGGGCGCGGCGCTTGTCATTGGAGCGCACCACGGTCCACGGCGCATGCGCCGTATGGGTCCGGGCCATCATCTCGTTCCGGGCGTTGGTATAGTCATCCCACTTTTCGGCACCGGCAATATCCATCGGCGAGAACTTCCAGTTCTTCAACGGGCTGTGGCGTCGATCGTGAAAACGTTTCAACTGCATGATCTGGCCGATATTGAGCCAGAATTTGAAGAAGAAGATACCGTCGGCAACGATCATGCGTTCGAAGCCGGGTGTTTCCTCGAGGAACGTTTCATGCTGTTCCGGCGTGCAGAAACCCATGACGGGTTCGACGCCACCGCGATTGTACCAGGAGCGGTCAAACGTGACGAATTCGCCCTTTGTCGGAAAATGCGAGACGTAGCGCTGATAATACCATTGGCCACTTTCGGTTTCCGTGGGCTTGGGCAGGGCAACGTTGCGCGCATTGCGGGGGTTCATGTATTGGCGCAAGGTAAAGATCGTTCCGCCCTTGCCGGCGGCATCGCGCCCTTCGAAGACGGTTATCACGCGGCCGCCGGTTTCCTGCAGCCAGCTCTGCATTTTGACCAGTTCAATCTGCAGCTGCTCAAGTGTTTTTTCGTATTCGGCCCTGTTCATTTTATCCGTGTAGGGAAAGTCACCGGACGCAAGGGCGCCGTCGTCAATCCAGTCCGGCAGTTTGGCATCGTCGATATCGAAACTCCGCTTCTTCCCGTCGATGCTGAGTTTAAGCGTTGTCTTACCGACATGCGGCTGGTCGGATTTCTCTTTCGAATTTTTGGCCAAGACAGTCTCCCTCAATTGACATGAAGCCATGTTATTGGGACAGCGTTGTGGCGTCCAGTGTCGATGACAAGCATGGCAGGGCAGGGAGTTGAACGCATGAGCATATTCGGTTCAGGGCAGGAAAGCCGCGGTTTGCGGCAAAGGGCAATGCAGCGGATCATCCGCGCGCGCTATATTCTTGGTGCCGCTGCCTTTCTCACCGCGCTCGTTCTGAATTCCGGCGCGTCCTTGTGGCTGAGCTTTGCCATTCTGATGCTCCTGCTTCTGGGCGTGGTCGCCTTGTCGGCAAGCATTCCGCGCAGCGACGACACCAACCGTGCGCAGCCGGTCAGCGATCCGGCGATCTTTCGCCTGTCCGGTCAGCAGCTTGCGGCGCAATTGCCCGATCCCCTGATCATCTTTGATCACGAAGGGACAATTCTTTACGTCAATCCGGCGGCCAACGGCGCTTTCGGGCCTCTGGCGCGCGGCGGTACGCTGCTTCTGCATTTCCGCGCACCGGAGATGCAGACGCTGGTCCAGTCGGTCATGTCGGATGCGCAGGCCGGATCGATCGATTATTCCGAGCGTGTCCCGGTTGAACGCTGGTATCGCGCCACAGTGCTGCGTCTGGATCAGGGCGGCTCCGACCGCCAGTATCTCCTGTCATTCCGCGATCTGACCGAGGCGCATCGTCTGGAGCGCATGCGCTCGGACTTCATCGCCAATGCCAGCCATGAATTGCGCACGCCACTGGCGTCACTCAGCGGTTTCATTGAAACGCTGCGCGGTCCGGCGCGCAACGACGCCGTTGCCCGCGACAATTTTCTGGAGATCATGCAGAAGCAGGCCGAGCGCATGGCCCGGCTCATCGATGATCTTCTGTCCCTGTCGCGCATCGAAATGAAGGCCCATATAGCGGTCAAGGACCAGGTGGACCTGACCATCGTTCTCAATCATGTGGTGGATACTCTCCGCCCGCTCGCCACGCACCTCGACATTGAAATCGAACGCCACATCGATCCCGGGCCGGTCATGGTCCTCGGCGACCGGGATGAACTGACGCAGGTTTTCCAGAATCTTCTGGAGAACGCCTGCAAATACGGCCAGTCCGGCAAGAAGGTGGTTGTCGAGCTCAAAAACAATGGCGAGGGGATCAAAGCCACTATTCAGGATTTTGGCCCGGGTATACCGGAGGAGCACATCCCGCGGCTGACCGAGCGCTTTTATCGCGTCAATATCGAAACCAGCCGGGCCCAGAAAGGCACAGGCCTCGGTCTGGCAATCGTCAAGCACATCCTTACGCGGCACCGGGCCCGGCTTGTCGTTCGCTCCCGTGTTGGCGAAGGTTCATCGTTCACGGTTGCCTTCGGTCCGCAGAAGGCCAAGGCTTGACGCCAACAAAAAAGGCGCCTGACGGCGCCTTTCCCTATCTATGTGCCTCGCCGATTACCGGGCGCGGCGGCGATCGGACGCCGGCTGATAGGCCAGGCGGGCATGATAGGTGCAGTACGGGCCGCCTTCGCCGACATCATTTCCGCAGAAGTGAAAATCAGGCTGCAACGGATCGCCCATCGGCCACTTGCAGGTGCGCTCGCTGAGCTGCACCAGTTCGAGACGCCGCGAGATCGGCACCACGACATCCGTCGAGGGCTTCATCACGGTCTGCGTAACCGTGTCGACAAAATATTCCTGCTGCAGCGCTGTTGCGCCAACGCTCTTGGTCACAACGCGGCTCGTCATCTGCGCCGACGTGCTGACGCTGCTGCGATGTCCGGCCGAAGCGGTCGTGTTGACTTTCTTGCTGCGTGTCTGGGTCGATGTGGTCTTGCCGCGGCCTGACAGTTTCAGGCGGTGCACCTTGCCGATGACCGCATTGCGGCTGACGCCACCCAGCTGTGCAGCGATCTGGCTTGCGCTCAGACCTTCGGCCCAAAGCTTCTTCAGCTGTTCTACGCGCTCATCTGTCCAGTTCATCTTCCTTGGCTCCGTATTGTGCGGACTCTAGGCTGAATCCTTCCCTCACATCTGGATTGCTCCAGATTGCAGATACTATATCTATCCAGGTGACGAGGTCCGCCGCACGAAATCTAGCTATTCCGTTTCTCAAGCTACAATATGCGATGACTCTGTGACAAGAGTCGGGCGTGGGAAGCGGCTTGCTTTTTTGGGTTTTCCCCAACTTGCGCGTGAAAACGCGGCATAAATGACATTTCCCGCAAATCCCGTCGCTTTCCGTATGGTCGCTTGGCTACAGATTTGAAAACCTTATGGAAAGACCGCCTCGCGCGGACGCACTGTCGCGTCTATGTTTTTGAAGTGTTCATTTGACAATTGCGGATTGAATGATGATATTACCAGCGTCAGGCCGCCCTTGTGGGCGGCTTTTTGATTTCATCGCTGCAGGTTTCTTCTTAGCAAACAGCAGATCAAAACAGGGTATTGGAGGCCCGAAACGACATGACGGACGCAAACGCGCAACCGCTATACGACACTTTTGCTCGTGCGGATCTGCGCTTTGAGCGAGGAGACGGTGTTTGGCTGACGACTGAGAGCGGTGAACGCTATCTGGATTTCGCTGCCGGCATTGCCGTCAATTCGCTGGGTTATTCGCATCCGCATCTCGTCGAAACCCTGAAGACCCAGGCTGACAAGCTCTGGCATCTGTCCAATATTTATGAAATTCCGGGGCAAAGGCGTCTTGGTCAGCGTCTCGTGGACAACACGTTTGCCGACAAGGTGTTTTTCACCAATTCCGGGGCGGAAGCGCTGGAATGCGCGATCAAGACCGCCCGGCGCTATCACTATGTCAACGGTCACCCGGAACGGTTTCATATCATCACGTTCGAAGGCGCGTTCCATGGCCGGACGCTGGCGACGATCGCTGCCGGCGGCCAGGAAAAGTATCTCGAAGGCTTCGGCCCCAAAGTCTCGGGTTTCGATCAGGTGCCCTTTGGTGACGAGAAGGCATTGAAGGCGGCCATTGGTCCCCAGACCGCTGCCATCCTGATTGAACCGATCCAGGGCGAGGGCGGTGTGCGTCCCGTGCCGGATGAGGATTTGCGCCGTCTGCGCAAGATTTGCGACGAGAATGGCCTGCTGCTAATCCTCGATGAAGTTCAGTCGGGTGTCGGACGTACGGGCAAGTTCTTTGCATATGAGTGGTCGGGTATCACGCCCGATATCATGGCTGTCGCCAAGGGCATCGGCGGCGGTTTCCCGCTCGGCGCCTGTCTCGCAACGGCCGAGGCAGCCAAGGGCATGACAGCCGGCGTGCATGGCACGACCTATGGCGGCAATCCGCTTGCCATGGCCGTCGGCAATGCCGTGCTCGATGTCATTCTCGCTGACGGCTTTTTCGAGCATGTGCAGCAGGTCGCCCTCTTCATGAAGCAGGGCCTTGCATCGATCTCCGATCGCTATCCCGAGGTCATTGCGGAAGTACGCGGCCGCGGGCTGTTGATGGGCATCAAGAGTGTTGTTCCCAATACAGCGCTCGTTCAGGCCCTGCGTGATGAACACCTGCTCACTGTTGGTGCCGGCGACAACGTCATTCGGTTGCTGCCGCCTTTGGTCGTGACCGAAGAAGAGGCCCGTGAGGCCCTTTCCCGGATTGAAGCCGCTGCCGAACGTCTGTCGGTCACGGCCCGGCAGAAGAGTGCGTAGGGAACTGTCATGACAATCAAGCAGGACCTCCGTCACTTCACGGACATCTCGGCGCTTTCTTCCGGTGTGTTGCGTTCCATTCTTGATGATGCGCGCGCGCGCAAGAACCGCCTCAAGGCAGGCAATATTGAGAAGCCCTTTGCAGGCAAGGTGCTTGCAATGATTTTCGACAAGCCTTCGACGCGGACCCGCGTGTCCTTCGATGTCGGCATGCGCCAGCTGGGCGGCGAAACCATCATGCTCACCGGTTCCGAAATGCAGCTCGGCCGCAGCGAGACCATTGCGGATACGGCAAAGGTGCTTTCGCGCTACGTCGATATCATCATGATGCGCACGACGACCCATGACCGGCTGATCGAAATGGCTGAGAATGCCACGGTTCCCGTCATCAATGCCCTGACGGACGACACGCATCCCTGCCAGATCATGGCCGATATCATGACGTTCGAAGAGCATCGCGGTCCGGTCAAGGGTAAAACGTTTGCCTGGACAGGCGATGGCAACAATGTGCTGCATTCGCTCGTCGAAGCGGCTGCGCGCTTTGATTTCAACCTGAACATTGCCACGCCGGAAGGTAGCGAGCCCGAGAGCAAATATCTTGCCTGGGCCAAGAGCGCCGGCGGTAATGTCAAGCTGACGTCCGATCCTATCGCGGCTGTCGAGGGCGTTGACTGCATCGTCACCGATACGTGGGTTTCGATGGGACAGGAAGGCCGTGCGCGCGGTCACAATGTGTTCATGCCCTATCAGGTCAATGATGCCCTGATAAAGCACGCGCATCCCGATGCCCTGTTCATGCACTGCCTGCCTGCCCATCGCGGCGAAGAAGTAACGGATTCCGTTATTGACGGGCCGCACTCGGTCGTTTTCGATGAAGCCGAAAACCGGTTGCATGCGCAAAAAGCCATTCTAGCCTGGTGTCTCGAAGGAGGTCGCCCGCGTGTCTGATATGCCTGACATCACCAAGCGCTCCGACGAATACGTCTTCGCCGGGGATGATGCGGTTGTGCCGTTCCAAGTCGAGACACTCGATGCCCGCGGCCGCGCCGTGCAATTGGGTGCGACACTGGACGATATTCTCAGCCGGCACGACTACCCGGAGCCGGTTGCAAAGCTCCTGGCCGAAGCGATTGTCTTGACCGTGCTCCTGGGAACGTCACTGAAATTCGACGGCAAGTTCATTTTCCAGTCGCAGTCCGATGGGCCTGTGGACATGCTGGTGGTTGATTTCCGCACGCCGAATTCGGTGCGCGCCTATGCCCGCTATGACGAAGACCGGCTGGCAGAGGCGATCGCCGCACACCGGCTTTCGCCGGAGCAGTTGATGGGGACGGGAACGCTGGCGCTGACGGTTGATCAGGGCGAGTACACCCAGCGGTATCAGGGCATCGTTGCCCTCGACGGTTCTAATCTGGAGGAAATAGCCAAGACCTATTTCCGCCAGTCGGAGCAGATTCCGACCGATATCCGCCTGTCCGTCGCCAAGCTCATAGAACGCGGCGAGGATGGCAAACCCGTCGAGCAATGGCGCGCCGGAGGGCTGATCGTGCAGTTCCTGCCGGAATCCGAGCTGCGTATCCGCCAGCGTGATCTGCCTGCGGGCGATGCGCCGGATACCGACGAGGATGAGGACGATATTGAAGAGGACGATGATTGGGCTGAAGTGAAGGCTCTGGTTGCGACCATCGAGAGTTCGGAACTGACCGATCCGCAGGTGGGCGCCGAACGGCTGCTGTACCGCCTGTTCCATGAACGCGGCGTCCGCGTGTTCGACGCCGTGCCGGTGAATGACGATTGTTCCTGCTCGCGTGACAAGATTGCAGGCGTCCTCTCCGGATTTACCGCCGAAGAAATCACGGACAGCATCGAAGATGGCAAGATCAGCGTGACCTGCGAGTTCTGCTCGACCCATTACGAGTTTGACCCGGCGGAATTCCTGCCAAAGAACTGATTATCCAAGCGAGGATTGCCCCTGTGGACGTACGCGACAGCAACGGAAATGAGCTTCAGGACGGCGATTCCGTCACCTTGATCAAGGATTTGAAAGTCAAGGGAACATCTGAGACGATCAAGCGGGGTACGCTCGTCAAGAATATCCGCCTGAACGGCCGCGAGGGTGAAGTCGAGTGCAACACCAAACAGGTCAAAGGCCTGGTTCTGAAAACGGAATTCGTCAAGAAGGCGTAGTGCGACGTCACAAGCGCCGCAGGGGAATTGCTATTTCAGCAGCCCGTTGGCGATCCGCCAGGATACCAGCGCCTCGTGGGCAGCGGTGACGGCAACCAGGACAATCAGGAACGCACCGATGATCAGCCACAACGGCCACGGCTTCGCCGAACGTTTGGCGAAGAGACCGACGACAAGGCCCGGTACAAGCGCCAGCGCCAGAAGTTCCGGCATGCCGGCCTTGCCAGCCTGAATGCTCGGCAGGGCATAGCCCATAAAAAGTGCGCCGACACCAATGGCAAAGGTGACAACGGAGCAGGCAAGCGCCTTCAGGTACGGCATTTCAGTTTGGCTGGTCATCAGGGCGTGTACTCATGCATGTGATCAAAACGGCGCTTGCAACGATTGCGCTCCGCAAAGGCAACAGTCCGGTCGAGAATTAATTCAATGTCCGCAATTGATCCGGCAAATCAAGCGAAAAAGCCGGTATCTCGATGTCGAACAAGTTTCCGGTTTCGCTTTCCATGGAATAACGGCCAACCATCACACCGGATGTCGTTGTCAGCGGGCAGCCTGAGGAATACTGGAACGAGTCTCCGGGATTGAGCACTGGCTGTTCACCGATGACCCCAGGGCCGCGAATCTCTTCGATCTGGCCGTTCCCATCGGTGATTTTCCAATAGCGTGCCCGAAGCCGGACGGTGCCGTCGGATTCATTGGCGATCGTAATCCGGTATCCCCAGACATATCTGTTTTCTTCCGGATTGGACTGCTCCTCCAGATAGAATGGTTCTACGATTACTTCAATATTCTGAGTGACTGCGCGATACATGATAAACCTTGTCTTATCAATGATATTGCGGGTCGTGGCCGTCTCGTCAACCATTACAATACATAAAGATGATTAAATTTAATGTGAATAGCCAACATTCTGCAACGTTTATACTTAAATATACCGCTCCCGCACTGAAATTGGTTTCAGTGCGGGATTGGTCCTGTCTTACTTGGCTGCCTTGAGGGCAGCATCAAAATCCTCGATCAGATCGTCGGCATCTTCCAGGCCAACCGACAGGCGCAGCAGCCCGTCCGAAATGCCAAGTTCTGCACGTGCTTCATCTGTAAGGTTTTTGTGCGTGGTTGTCGCGGGGTGTGTGATGAGACTCTTCGAATCTCCAAGATTGTTGGAAATCCGCACCACTTCCAGTCCGTTCTCGCAATCAAAGGCCGCTTTCTTGCCGTCCTTGAGTTCGAAGGCCACGAGCGTGGAACCGCCGGTCATCTGTTTGGCGATGATGTCCGCCTGCGGGTGATCCGCACGGCCGGGGTAAATAACCCTGGAAACTGCCGGATGGTCCGCGAGGAAGTCTGCAATTTTCGCCGCACTTTCGGTTTGCTGGCGGACGCGGACGGGCAAGGTTTCAAGCCCCTTCAACATGATCCAGGAATTGAAAGGGCTGAGGCCCGGACCGGTGTGGCGGAAATATTCGTGGAGGTTTTCGTCAATCCACTTCTTGTCGGAAAGGATGACGCCGCCAAGACAGCGTCCCTGGCCTTCGATGTGCTTGGTGGCCGAATAGACGACGATGTGGGCGCCAAGTTCCAGCGGTTTCTGGAA
This sequence comes from Phyllobacterium sp. T2-21, assembly GCF_055378485.1. Classification (NCBI taxonomy): domain Bacteria; kingdom Pseudomonadati; phylum Pseudomonadota; class Alphaproteobacteria; order Hyphomicrobiales; family Phyllobacteriaceae; genus Phyllobacterium; species Phyllobacterium sp. T2-21. The sequence continues at coordinate 1,174,120 of NZ_AP027912.1, forward strand.
CAGCGGGGTCGCAAACACATTGTCGACGATCAGTTTGGCGCCGACGGAATTGGCGACCTTGGCCACGGCGGCAATATCGACGATCTCGAGGGTCGGATTGGTCGGGCTTTCCAGGAACAGCGCCTTGGTGTTCGGGCGGATGGCCTTTTCCCAGTTCTCGGCCTTGGAGCCATCGATCAGGGTGAAGTCCACGCCATATTTTGGCAGGAGCGTCTCGATGATGTAGCGGCACGAGCCGAACAGGGCGCGCGCTGCAAGAACATGGTCACCGGCCTTGACCTGACACAGGATTGCTGCCGCAACCGCAGCCATTCCAGAAGCCGTTGCGCGCGCATCTTCCGCGCCCTCGAGCGCGCACATGCGCTTTTCGAACATATCGGTTGTCGGATTGGCGTAGCGTGAATAGATGAAGCCAGGTTCTTCGCCTTTGAAACGGGCTTCGGCAGCTTCCGCCGTGTCATAGACAAAGCCCTGGGTAAGGAAGAGGGCTTCCGATGTTTCACCGAAACCGGAGCGCAAGGTTCCGGCATGAACGAGTTGTGTCGCGGGGCGCAGCTTACGGGTTGTGGTCATCGTCTTCTCAATCTGCCAGAATCTGGCCAATAAAAAACCGGCCTTGCGGGAATCGCAAAAAGGCCGGACGAGACCGGGCCTCTTTTAGCAAATTGTTTAACGTGGCTGCAAGCCGGCCGGCCAAATCACCACGGGATAAAATTGCTTTAATCCTCTTGGCGGCTTGCGTCAATCGGGTGAGACGCTAAAGCTTTTGGGAAATTATATGAGGTTTCGGCGGTCGATATGAGTATACGTGAAGCGGGCATTCTGGCGGATAGCGGCATCAGGGCATTGCATCAGGCCGGTGCACTGAAAACCGAGCGTGATTTCGACGCTGATCAGATCCAGCCGGCCAGCCTGGACCTGCGCCTGGGCACGAAGGCCTATCGCGTGCGGGCCAGTTTCATGCCGGGGCCCGGAACCCCCGTCATCAACAAGCTGGAGAAACTCAAGCTGCACGAGATCGACCTCAGTCACGGTGCCGTGCTTGAGACCGGCTGTGTCTATATCGTCCCGCTGCTGGAAAGCCTGGCGCTGCCTGCCGGGGTTTCCGCATCGGCCAATCCCAAGAGTTCGACCGGGCGTCTTGATATTTTCACCCGCGTCATCGTTGACGGGGCACAGGAATTCGACAAGGTGCCGGCGGGATATAATGGCCCCATCTATCTCGAAGTCAGCCCGCGCACCTTCCCGATTGTCGCGCGTGCAGGATCGCGTCTCTCGCAGATACGCTTCCGCACCGGACGGGCGCAGCTCGACGAGACGGAACTGACCGCACTGCATGCAAGCGAGACGCTCGTGGCATCGGACACGCCGAACATATCGGGCGGCGGCATTGCCCTGTCCATCGATCTCACGGGCGACAAGAACGGCCTCGTCGGTTATCGCGGCAAGCACCACACGGGCGTGGTGGATGTCGACAAGCGCGGGGCGCATGACCTCTTCGATTTCTGGGAGCCGATCCATGATCGTGGCGCGCGCGAACTCGTGCTTGATCCCGATGAATTCTACATTCTCGTGTCGCGTGAAGCCGTGCATGTTCCTCCGCTTTATGCGGCGGAGATGACGCCGTTCGATCCGCTGGTCGGCGAATTCCGCGTGCACTATGCCGGGTTCTTCGATCCGGGTTTCGGGCACACCGCCGCAGGCGGAACCGGCAGCCGCGCGGTGCTTGAAGTGCGCAGCCACGAGGTGCCATTCATTCTCGAACATGGCCAGATCGTCGGCCGCCTGATCTATGAACATATGCTGGAGCGGCCCAAGGCCCTTTATGGCACCGACCTCGGCTCGAATTATCAGGCGCAGGGCCTGAAACTCTCCAAACATTTCCGGTCGTGAACCGCGGTTGATTGACAAGACGCCGATTTGACGGCCTGGATGTATTCCTGGGATTTGTCATGCAGGATTGGAGGTTTGCGATGCCTCGGAAAACCGGCTCGAAACGGCGTGCAGCAGCTGTCGTGCTCGCCATTCTGACGTTCATTGCGCTGCTGCCGCTGTTGTCGGTCCTGGTGACCTATGCGATCGCCAATACGCTTGGCTGCACGGTGGATGAGAACAGCGTTCACCCGTGTCTGCTGGGCGGCATCGACATTGGCGATACGCTTTACACGATGGGTGTGCTGGGCTGGCTGATGATCCAGGCCGCGCCGCTTCTGCTGATTGCGGTGCTGGGCTGGATCGGCCTTGGCATTGTCGCTATCGCCGGCCGCATGCGCCGCAGCTGATATACACGCTGTTTGCAGGGTGATGTGCGAATCCGGTTGACTATCGATCCCGGCTGCTTTTCATTCCGGTTATCTGCCCCGAGGCAAGTCCGCGGGCATAGGCGGGTGTAGTTCAATGGTAGAACGGCAGCTTCCCAAGCTGCATACGAGGGTTCGATTCCCTTCACCCGCTCCGTTAGAATTTTATTCCAAATATTTTATTATTTTGGAATTTATTTCTTAATTATTGCTGAAACATAGTGCTTTTATCTCGTATTTTTGTGAAAATGGAACACATCGACTTACGTAGCTGCGAATCTGACGGTATTTTTGTCGGTATCGGAGCAAGTTTCTTACCGATACCGACAAAAAGATGGATTATGGAGTCCAATCAAAGGCTTATCATATCAGTGGGTTAAGTTTATTGTTCAGTTCTTTAAATCATGGAAGTTCGATTCTTTGATGATGAACCTAATATCAATTTTAATGGGTTTATCCTTGATATTTGATAGCTATCTTTAGATAGCAGGGGAAAGCAATTAGTCGCTCTTGTGAAACGAAGAAGGAAAAGAGATAAGAATCATAAGTCTTTTTTTCTTTCTCTGCAGGAACAGGCTCGATTGGAGCTCTGTCGATGCAGACAGGAATTGAGATCGTCACGAACTCGGAACATTTATCGGGTGAGTGCTCTCGGAGACCAACGACCTCGGCCAAGCTAAAAGCCATTACCACGATAAAAGTTCAAACGGTGGCGAGTAGCATAATTTTCACGGGCGAGGCCGGGGTTGGGGTGCAGTTGCGGCTTGACTTTGCCAAAAACCTGTTAAGGTAGAAGCTGGAGAAATTCGCATGTATCTCAACAAAAACCTTGGCGCTCTGCGTCAACTATAGTCGCGGTAATAACCGCGATTGCGGCTCTCCTGACTGCAGGAACAGGCTCGATTGGAGCTCTGTCGATGCAGACAGGAATTGAGATCGTCACGAACTCGGAACATTTATCGGGTGAGTGCTCTCGGAGACCGTAGCCCTGTCGAGGTCGAGTTTCGTGGTGTAGGTTTGAGCACTCGACAACACAGGATTGTAATTGGATAAGTCTCTTTACGGTCAAATTCATCGCACAAAGAATTTGTATGAAGCATGGATTGCGGTGCGTCGAAATGCGCGCCAAAGCTCCCGTGCCGAAACGCGACAAAGAGTTGCTGAGATTGATGAAAATCCCATCCAGTTTATCAGTCGTCTTCAACGGCAGCTCAGGGAGCATCGCTTTATTATTGAAGCACAACAAGGAATAGTCAAAAGGAAAAGCAACGGGAAATCTCGTGGCATTGTAGCATCTCCTCTAGAAAACCGCGTTGTCCAACGAGCCATTCTAAATATACTACAGTCTGAGAATATCGGCGTAAGGGCGTCTTTGGGGAGCATTCCAGAAATCCTTGAGTGTCCGACAAGTGTTGGCGGTATTCCAAAACGCGGTGTGCCATATGCGTTAAGCCGCATTATGCCGACGATAGAAAATGGAGCGAAGTTTTATGCTCGCTCAGACATTAAAGGCTTCTTTGATAATGTGGATCGAAGCCGGTTATTCGAAACTCTTCGCAGTGAGATATCCGATACCTACTTCACTGAAATTATAGTCGAAGCCCTAAAAGTTGAGCTTTCGAATGAAGAAGAGATTCGCGAAGAACTTTCACTCTTTCCTCTTGGAGAACTGGGTGTGGCTCAAGGGAATTCTCTCTCGTGCCTTGCTGCTAACGTAGCTTTGGCTGCTTTTGATAAAGCGGTGAACAAGGGGAAAATCGTTACCATTCGTTACATAGATGACTTTGTTGTACTCGGGCCAGACCAGGAGTCGACAAGATGCGCTCTAAGGGAGGGTGTAGAGGTTTTAAAGTCACTTGGATTGACAGCGTATACTCCTCAGGAAAACCCTCAAAAGGCATCGGAAGGTAAGATTGCCGATGGTTTTACTTTTATAGGGTGTGACATCCGCTCAGCTCGAGTAGTCCCTGGAAAACAAACTCGAAGAAACCTTCTTGCTGACATTGACACGACAATCAAGAACGCCAGAACCACGATAGCCAAAATGGCTGTAAATAAGTCGTTGAGACGATCTCAAGAATGCTATGTTCAGGCGCTTTCAAAAATTGATCGACAAGTCAGAGGATGGGGAGATGCATACGCCTTTTGCACCGATCGTTTGATTTTTTCGCAGGTGGATGATGCGATAGACCAAAAATTACTGTTTTTCAGGAAATGGTTTGCGAAGAAAACGGTGAAGGTAGATGCTCGACTCTGGAGACGCGCTTATGGCGTGGCATTACTGAGCGATACAAAGAAGGTGGATATTGAAGAGCAGCTAGAAGAATATCATGTTGCCAAAAATCCCCGCAAATCGTCTCAGGAAGGCTCTCAAAATCTCACAAATTTGTCGGTATCGGTGACGGTATCGACAAAGTCCTCAACAAAAATTCTATAATTAAAACAAATATTTGCCTTCTAGATGAGGTTCCTCTTCACCCGCTCCATCCCTGTTTGCATGGAACGCAAGACGGCAGCAAGGATGCCGCCTCGCGTTGCCCCGGTTGTCAAATATTGATCTGCTCCAGCCACTTGCCAAGTGATTGCGCGATTTCCTCGGGTTGATCTTCCGGTGCATTGTGTTTGGCGGCACCGCAGTTGACAACGCTGAGGTTGGCATAGTTGGCCCTGCACCAGGCTACCATGTCCGCCCCGATCGCCAGGTTTTTTCCCGATCCTTCGAACGCAATCAACAGTTTCGGAACATCGACACTGTCGGCAAGCCAGGTGTTGAAATGCCGCATTCTTTCAATCACCGCCGCCGGTTCCTCATCGACAGGCATTGAGCGCGTCCATTCGAGAATGGCCCGGCGGCTTTCAGGGGTGGTGTATGACTGCGTATAGGCATGGATATCTTCGCTTGAAAGGCCGGAAAGCACCGTTGCCTGCAAGGTTTGTTCGATGAAGCTATTGCTCTGGAGCACGATGGTCTCGCCAAGCCCCTCCGTCTTCAATGCACGAAACCGTTCTGCAACCTCCGGCGGAAAATCGGCCCAGCGCATCGGCCGCAGAATTGTTTCCATGAAGGCGACGCCCCGCACCCGCTCCGGATGACGCGCCGCCCAATCCAGGGCGAGCGTACCGCCCCAGTCATGACCGACAAGGATGACATCGGATAGTCCCAGTGCATCGAACCAGGCGTCGAGATATCGGGCTTGATCGGCAAAACTGTAGCCGAGGGAGGGGCGGCCCGAGCGCCCCATGCCGATCAGATCGGGAGCCAGACGGCGATAACCCGACAGAGCGGGGGTAATGTTTCTCCACAAATGCGATGTGGTGGGATTCCCATGGAGAAATACAATGGGCGTACCCACGCCCGTTTCTTCGTAGTATAGGGTTGAATCAAGGATGGAGATGGATGGCATGAGATTGTCCTCTTCAGATATTGACAGGTGACTGTCTAATATCGTGTAGACAGTCACCTGTCAATATCTGAAGGATTCTGGCTCCACACACGAACAGGAAACAGCACGCTGATGAATTCACCAACGCCCAATCTCGGAATTCTTCTGCGGCTCCTGCATCAGCAATGGACGCAGGCCATCGACACCGCGCTCGATGAGGCGGGGTTCGTCGATATCCGTCCATCCCATTCGAATGTATTGGCCTTTACGCCTTCATCCGGAATTCAGGTCAGCGAACTGTCGAAACTGTCAAAAACCCGCAAACAATCGATCACCCAGGCGGTGGAAGAGCTTGAAAAGCTTGGCTATGCGGAGCGTCGCCCCGATCCTCGGGACAAGCGGGGGCGATTGGTCTTTCTCACAGCCCGGGGGCAGGCGGTGCAGCCCACGGCGATGGCGGCGGGCAAACGTATTCAACAGAACTGGGAAAGCGTCGCCGGCAAAGAGAATATCGACATTTTGACCTCCACTCTGCAGCTTGTGCTCGAAAAATTGCCTCGCGGCGAATAGACCCGCCTGCTTTTCGCTTGCCGTGGTGTACTTGTTTGAATGTTCATCAACAACGGCGTAATGTGGAGAGGGATCATCTGGAGGGAGCTGTCATGAAGAATATTTTTTCCCTAGTGGCTGCTGGCCTCATCGCGCTTGTGATGGGCCTGACATCAATCGTATCCGCGCAGGCCTCGCCTATCTCCGTCCAACGCGCGCCGATCGCTTCGAATGTGGAGCTGGTCAAATACAAGCACAATCGCGGCAGGCATTGGGGCCACCGCCATCATTATCGGCACGGCTGGAGAGGTCATCACCATCGCCGCCACCACTGGAATAATCGGCACCATCGTCCCGGCTATTGGAAGCACCATCGTCATCACAGGCACTATTATCGCTATTAGCGCCTCATAATGGCCCTAAACGGATTCTTAACGTTCCGGCAGGGGAACGATCACCGGGACAATTGAGGAGATGGGTATGACTCTTGTGAAGCGCGGTTTTGTTGCCGTTGCATGTTTTGGTTTGCTGGTTGCCGGCACAGCACTCTCGACGACGGGCAATTACAGCCTTGTCAGTTCTGCACTGGCCAAAAATGGCAATGGCAACGGTGGCGGCGAGGGCGGCGGAAAAGGCAATGGCGGCGAAGGCCATGGCAATGCCAAGGGCGACCACGCAAATGACAAATCCAAGACCAAGGAAGCTGATCTGAGCGACAGGGATCTGGACAAGAATACCTTGGGTCCGCTCAACGCAGCACATGCGTCCGCGCGGGCACGGGAGCGGGCAGCCCCCAATTCCTCCGTCGGCAAGATCGCCGCTTACGAACGCAGCCGCGAAGCAGCCCTTGCCATTACTGATCCCACGTTGCGGGAGCAGGCCCTCGAAGCCGCTGAAGCCAAATTGAGCACGGATTTCCATCGGACACTCACGACGGCGCAAATTGACAAAGTGAACGACCTGTTGGACGCCCGCCGCTGAGACCGAAATGGCCAATCGACAGGATTGGTGCGATATTCCAAAGCCCCCGTATCTCCGGACGCGGGGGCTTTTGTAATTGAGGTGGTCCTCGCGCCGGATATTTTCGACTACGGCGATTTGTTTTGCCGCTTTGAGCGCGCCCGCAACACTGCACCAACGCGCCTGAGTGGAGATGGTATAAGCGCTTGATACATGGCCTTCAAACTCATCAGGATATTCGTTGACGTTGAAATTTCACGATCGAGTTTATCGATTTTCGTGGTCAATGTTTGAGCGAGCGTTTCCATGGAATGGGAATTGGGCAGATGACGCTCTGTTACCGAATGCAGTTCGGCAAGGATCTCTGATTTTGATTGATCCAGCATTTGCCTGAGAGTGTCTGTTTCCGGCATCCAATGCATTTCAGAGGCGATACGAAACCAGGTTCTTTTTTCCGCGGTTGCAACGAGTTCCTGCGCCCAAAGGCCATTGGCAAGACCGAGTGCAGGCAGGCCGGGTGATCCTGCCTTGATGGCCGAACGGTAGAGCTTTTCGTATTGGGAGACATATTTGTCCGCCGGCGAATGCTCACGCAGATAATCGGCTACATCTGCCGCATCCTTGGCGTCGTAGTGCTGGATCGCTTCCTGCAACAGCCCGACAGTTGTCGGCCGGGCGAGCAACCGCACACCAAAATTATTCTTCCGCCAGGCCGCGACATTGCGGGTCGTGAGAAGTCCAGCAAAGCCGCGACCGTCACATACAACAACCGCACATCCGACAAAGGCCGCTTCCAGCGCCATGCGCGCCGTTGCAAAGACCAGATCATATTGGAGCAATTCCTTCTCAAGCGCATCGGAAAACTTGCCTGTTCCAGGGCCAAGCTCGTCAAGGGTCATGGTCTCTGCGGCACACGCGCGCCGCACCAATTCAGCATGACCGCTGGCCTTGGTAAGCAGGAGCGCCTTCCGGGGGCGGTCCGGAAGAGGGGGCCTTGCGATAAAACGCGCTGAATCAACGGCGTTTTCTATCGTGGTCAGGCGATTGGCCGGGATGCCTCTGGACAAGCATTTGTCTCTGCACGCTGCGTCTACGGCGACATAGTGCTTGATCTGCGGGTGCAGCAAAGGCGCTTCGATCTCGAACACGGAACTGTGGCACGTGTAGACGACCGGCACGTCGGGAAAACGTGCCATGGCAATAAAGCATGGGGACACATGGTGGGCATGAATGACATCAGGCCGATAGGGTATCTGATCTATCGCATGATAGATCAGATGTCCCTTCTGTATCATCCAGTTGGTGTCGCCGACCAATGTCGGGGCAAAAATCATCACCTGGTGGCCGGCACCTCGAAGTGCGTCAGCCAGCAGTTCAACGACACTTTCGGATCCGGACCGCATTCCAAAAACAAAATTTGTAATAAGAACACGCACTTTATATTTCCCCGATGCTTTTGTTGCGCAGCTATGGTCTATTTCACCAATGCAGAATAAACAAACACTAAGTATTCTTCTTTTGGCGCATCCTGGGCATGAGCTGCGCATTCACCATTGGGTGGAATTGAACAAGCCCCTTGTTTTCTTTCTGACAGACGGGTCCGGAAGCAAGGAACAGTCCCGAACGCATTATTCCCGGGAAATCATCGAAAAGACCGGATCCGCTGCGGGCGCGATATTTGGCGATATTTCGGACAGGCTTTGGTACGAAGCGCTGGCACGTCATGATCACGGGTTTTTCGCGGGGGTGATCGCGTCAATTGAGGCTGATATTGGAGAGCATCATTCTTACAGAATAGTTGCGGATGCACGTGATGGATACAATCCAATCCACGACCTGGCATCGGCCATGGGCGCGATCCTGCAAAAGCGATTGTCCGCGCGCGGCAAACCGGCCGAACTCCTCTTTTCCGCCGCGACAGCTGGAGCAAAAGGCGGTCGTGTCTGTGAACTGGTTTTGGATGGGGAAGCCCGCACGCGAAAATTGGCGGCGGTGGCGCGTTATCTTCCACTGGTTGATGAGGCGCGCTCTATTTTGAAACAGTATCCCGCAGCAATGGACAGGGAAGTGCTGATTTCTCAAGTCACCGATTGGCACACACCGAAAAATCCCGAGTGGGAGGAAATCGGACGTGAAAGGGTTGCGGCGGGTATTTATCACTCCTGCTTGACCTATGAAGATCACTTTTTGCCAGTTGTTTCCAAGTTGTTCGAAGAATGCGGCAAGTAACGCGATCATCTTCAGACGCACTGTGATCGAGGGCACTCGTCGCACGGCAATGGCCTGTCAGGCATAACCTGCTTGGCGGTATGCCCGGCCGGAAGAGTTGTACTCACTATCGAATGCCAATATAATGAAAGCTTGAGGGGACATGGCTGTTTCTTGGGCGTCTCACATCATGCGTAAACTGACATTTGAATCTGTGACCGTAGAGACCAGGCAGATAGGCAAATACCGAAGTATAGCCTCGGTAAAAGAAGCCGCTGAATTTCTGTCGGAGGATTGGCCGGCCCGGCACGGACCGAGTTATCTCGCCGCACAACAAATATGCCACGATGCCCTGAATGGCGAAAGAACGGTCGGCGAAGCCCGAAAAGCCTTCATTGCGGCGGCAAAAACCGTCGATATTTTCGTGCAGGATCGGCATTGAAACCAATCTGACCGTCTTGCCGGCTTCCGCCAGCCTTATCCCGGATATATTTGGTCTGCAACGCTTGGCGAATCCGCTATCGCTGTGCAATTGCTTGAACCGGGCCGCATATGGCCATATGTGAACACCATCGCTGCAATTGCCGCCGCCGCTATCGGAGTATCAATGTCGGACAAGATGAACCGTTTTCTGGGAGACACGCCGGGCCGTGTTCTGCTCAAGCTCATTCTCGTATCGCTTTTTGTCGGCGTGATCATGAACGCGTTCAACTGGTCGCCGCTCGATATTCTGTATGGCTTCGAGAATTTTGCCCGCCGCATCTGGAACCTCGGTTTTGGTGCCATCGAGCGTTTCGCCGGTTACTTCCTGTTGGGCGCGATCGTGGTTGTGCCGTGCTTCATCATTTTGCGGCTGCTGAGCTACCGGCGTTAAGCGCAAAAATATCGCCTTGGCCTGAATGAGCCACAATTGCTGGATATCGGCAGTGCGTCTCATTCAGGAATTGCTTATGCCCGACCATAGATTTCATTTGTCACGCCGCAGCGTGCTTGGGTTCGCCGCCGTCTCGGCGCTGTTGCCGCTGGCCGCCTGCCAGACAGTGACACGTACGCCGGGGAAAAGTGCCGGTGTATCGGCGTCAGCGACATCGCTTGTGCAGAATATACGCTCTTCCAATGGATTGGTCGGCCTGACCGCCGATTCTTCGCTGGAAGGCGCCGCATTGCAGCAGGCGGGTTACATGGCCAGCGCCGGCCGGATGTCCCATACGACCGGCTGGGGGCGTGATTTTGCCAGCCGTGTGCGGAACAACGAGATCCACGGTATTGCCGCCGAGAATATCGCCGTCGGCCGCATGGAACTCGGCCGGCTCTTTGCCATGTGGATGGCCTCGCCGCCGCATCGCCGCAATATGCTGGATCAGAAGTTCACCCGGTTCGGTCTTGCCTATTCGGAAGCTGCCAGCGGCAGCAGCCAGCGGTATTGGGCGCTGGTCCTTGCCAGCTGAACGATCGGCCGGGATTGGCCGATAGTTCTGGAAAAGCGCCGCGCGCAATGGCATAGGATATCGATAGCCCCTCTGGCGTCTTTCCCGGTGTCCCATGTCAACGCAAGTGTCCCATCCTGATGGATCAAAAATCGTTCGCCCGTTCGAGGTGACGAACCGTCTGATGCTGTCGATCACGATTCCCGTGATGCTGGCATCGTTGACGACGCCCTTGCTCGGTCTCGTCGATACGGCTGTGATTGGCCAGCTCGGCGATCCGCATCTGCTCGGCGGGCTGGCGATCGGGGCTCTGGTTTTCGATTTTCTCTTCTCGACCATGAATTTCCTGCGCGCCGGAACAACCGGGCTGGTGGCGCAGGCGATGGGCCGTCATGACAATGTGGAGCAGCAAGCGGTGTTCTGGCGGGCCATCGGCATAGCCGTGCTTGTCGGCTTTGTCTTTATTGCCGTAACGCCGCTGGTGCTGACTGCAACGGTTCGCTTCATGAACCCGGATCAGGCGGTCGCCGACGCCATGTCCACCTATGTGTCGATCCGGCTGTTTTCGTCGCCGATGGCGCTTGGAAACTTTGTCGTTCTCGGTCTGCTGCTCGGGCAGGGCAAGGCGATGCAGGGCCTCTACCTGCAATTCCTGCTCAACGGCGTCAACGTGGTCATGACCTGCTGGCTCGGTCTGGTCATGGGCTGGGGCGTGGCGGGCATTGCCTGGGGAACCGTGCTTGGCGAAAGCGTCGCGCTGGTTGTCGGCTTGACCATGGTCTACTGGCAGTTTCGGGCCGTTCCCAATCCGTCGCTTGCGCGTATCCTTGATATGCCGGCCATCCGGCGGATGTTTGCAGTCAACCGCGATATCATGCTGCGCTCGTTCTTCCTGCTGATCGCCTATGCCTATTTCACCCGCGCTGGTACCGAGGCCGGTGCCGTGACCTTGGCAACCAACGCCGTGCTGATGAATTTTCTGCTGATCTCGGGCTATCTCATTGATGGCGTGACGACGGCAGCCGAGCAGATTTCCGGCCGTGCCGTCGGCGCCCATTATCGCCCGGCCTTTGATCGCGGCATCAAGCTTTCATTCCTGTGGGGGCTGGTCCTTGCTTCGCTGATGGCGCTGTTCTTCCTCATCTACGGCAATGCCATCGTGGCGGTTCTGATCAAATCTGCGGATGTGCAGGCCATGGCCGCACTCTACATGCCGTGGGCGGCCCTCGCGCCCGTTACCGGGCTGCTGGCCTTCCATATGGACGGCGTATTCATCGGGGCCACCTGGTCACGCGACATGCGCAACATGATGCTGCTGTCACTTGCCGGGTACTTCGCCGCCTATTTCATTCTGCCGCAGTTCATGGGCAATCACGGGCTCTGGCTGGCGCTTCACCTGTTCCTCGGGCTGCGTGGTCTGTCGCTGCTGGCGATCCTGCCACGGCGGGCGCGGCTGCAGTTCGCCAGCTAGATCGTTCAGGAGCGCTGGCGATCAGCGCGATCCAGCGCGTGCTGGATCAGCCGGTCCACCAGTTCGGGATAGGGAATGCCGCTCGCGCCCAGTGTCTTCGGGTACATGCTGATATTGGTGAAACCCGGTATGGTGTTGACCTCGTTCACGACGGCGCTCATGTCCGGCCGCAGGAAGAAATCGACCCGTGCCATGCCTTCACAGCCGAGGGCCCGAAAGGCCCGGCCTGCCATGTCCTGCAGCTGTTCCCGGACAGGTGCGGGAAGGTTGGCCGGAATGGACAAGGCCGCGCCATCGGCATCGATATACTTGGCTTCATAGGTATAAAAGCCGTGGCTGGCGGCTGGAGCGATCTCGCCGGGAACCGAAACGGTCAATGAACCGTCGCTCCGTTCGAGAACGCCAAACTCGATCTCGCGGGCCTGGACAAACTCCTCGACAATGACCTTGCGGTCGTGCCGGAATGCCTCCTTGACCGCGGCCTCGAAAGCCTCGGCTGTGGCAGCCTTGCCAACGCCGACGGACGAGCCCTGCCGGGCGGGTTTGACGAAGACCGGTGTGCCAAGCTCGTGCGTGATGTCGTCAAACCCGGCGGTTTCGCCAAACTGGAGTGTCACGCCCTTGGCGACGGGCAGGCCGGCCTGCTTGAGCAGGCGCTTGGCAATGTCCTTGTCCATCGCCGTTGCGGAACCGAGAATGCCGCAGCCGACATAGGCCACATCGGCAACTTCGGCCAAGCCTTGCACCGAACCGTCTTCACCGAAGAGGCCGTGCAGCACGGGGAAGACCACATCGACCGGCGGTATTTCATGCGGTGCGCCGTTTGCCGGAATAACGAGAAGCCGGCCTTTGCCGCCGGGCAGCAGGCTGATTTCAGGTCCGGTTGCCGGAACAGCCTTTGGCAGGCCGCCATCTTCAAGCGCGACAAGCAGCCATTGACCGGTGCGGGTGATGGCGATGGGCACCACCTCGTATCTTGACGTATCGATTGCCTTGACGACATTGCCGGCGGAAAGCAGGGAAACCTCATGTTCGGCCGAACGGCCGCCAAATAGAACTGCCACCCGTCTCTTGCGTGTCATCACTGTGTTTCCATTTTGCTGGAGTTTATCGCCGTCATCCGTTGGATTGCGGAACAGTGGCAAAATTACGCTCTGCCGTCAGGCGGGAATGTCTTTCGCCGCCCAATCCGCAAGGTCACGATCCCGCAATGCGCTGATATTGCTGATGCCTTCGCGCTTGAGCGTGGCGGACATCTCCTTGAGGATTTCAGCAGCGAGCCCAGGGCCATGGTAGATCATGCTGGTATAGAGCTGGACGAGATCGGCACCCGCGCGAATCTTGGCGATTGCCGTCCTGGCGCTGTCGATGCCGCCGACACCGATGATCGGCAAAGCGGGGCCAACGCGCTGGCGCATCTTTGCCAGAACAATCGTGGAGCGATTGAAGATCGGCGCACCTGACAGGCCACCGGTCTCGGCCGTGTGCTGCGGGCTACGCAAACCCGTGCGTGACAGGGTGGTGTTGGAGATGATCAGGCCGTCCAGCGGATGCAGCGCGATTTCGGCAGCAATATCGTCGAGGCTGGCTTCAGGCAGATCCGGCGCGATCTTCAGAAAGACCGGGCGCCGGACACCGGATTGCGCTGCAACCGCATCGCGGGCTTCCAGCACCTTGCCGAGCAATTCCTTGAGGCTGTCACGGGCCTGCAAATCCCGCAGGCCCGGCGTGTTGGGCGACGAGATGTTGGCGGTGAAGTAGGCTGCGAGCGTATGGAACTTCCGGATGCCGGCGACGTAGTCAGCCACGCGATCGGTTGAATCCTTGTTGGCTCCGATGTTGACCCCGACAATTCCCGGACGATTCTTGCGCGATGACAGCCGCTGGAACGCGGCTTCGTGGCCTTCATTGTTGAAGCCAAGGCGATTGATCACGGCATTGTCGTCGACAAGGCGGAAAATGCGTGGCTTTGGATTGCCGGATTGCGCCAGCGGCGTGAGGGTCCCGATCTCGGCAAAGCCGAAACCGAGCTTCAACAGGGCGTCCGGCACTTCCGCGTTCTTGTCGTAACCGGCGGCCATGCCGAGAGGGTTGGGAAATTTCAGCCCGGCAACGGTAAGCTGCAGGGCAGGGCTGTCCGGCAATGTGCATCCCGGCACCAGCCCGGTCCTCAATGCCTTGATCGACATGCCATGGGCGTCTTCCGGGTCGAAGGAAAACAGGACCTTGCGGCCCAGCGACTGAAACAGTCCGCTCATGCATTCATCTCCGGAAACTGGTGCTTGCCATCGATGTCAAGCGGCAGCGGTTTGACCCACAGGACGGCCGCCATCGGCAAAGACGCGTAGAGGTGCGGGAAGAGGTCGCCGCCGCGGGAAACCTCGTATTTCAGGGCATCACCCAACCGGTCGGTCTCGACGGCGACCAGCAGCAGGTCATCCTGTCCGGCAAAGTGTTTGCTCGCCGTTTCCACCGCCTGTACAGCGGTGGAGAAGTGGATATAGCCGTCGGCATGGTCGATCGGCGCGCCATCAAACACGCCTGCGGCTTCCGCCGCCTGCCACAGTGCCCGTGGGGCAATCTTGTAAATCAGTTTGCTCATGCGGATTTACTAGACGCAAAACCGCAATACGCAAAGGGTAGACTGCTGCCGGTAACAGAAATCTCGGCGCTCATTCCTATTTTCGGCGTATTATCCTTTCAAGCTTGAGGTTCAGCATTTCGGAGGTCTGTCATGTCACGCACACGAACACTGCTGGCCGCTGCTGCGGCTGTTCCGTTCCTCGCAATCGCAGCCTCGAGCGGCGCGATGGCGGAGGAAACCACGAATTATTCCCTGGAAAAAACCGATACCGGTTACATCAGGATGAACAACAGGACCGGAGAGATGTCCATCTGCCAGGAAAAGTCCGGGCAACTGATCTGCAAACTCGCGGCGGATGAACGCAGGGCCTACGAGGAAGATGTGGCGGATCTGAAGACCCGTGTTGCCAAGCTGGAAGACACGGTCGCCAGCATGGGCAAGATTCCGCCGGTTGTCCGCGATGCGCTTCCTTCCGATGAAGAGTTCGAGAAGGGCATGAATTACATGGAGAAATTCATGCGCCGTTTCATGGGGATAGCCAAGGAATTCCAGAACGATAACAGCGGCGCCAAGCCGCAGCAGGCCCAGCCGCAGAAAACCTGAAACGGGTAAAATCTGGGCGATCTGTCAAGGCATGTTTTCCACGGAAAACGCCAAAACCTTTGCTCCAAAGATCATTTTGTTCTTGATTTGTTCGCGTTTTTATACGACTTTAGTCCCTCGCTAATGGACGCTGGAGGGACAGGATGAACGAGGGGCCAAGACTGATCGGTGAAATTTCCATCCGGCTTTTTGTGCGCCACGGCGACCAGCAAATGGCCATGGATTTTTATGAAAATGTATTCGGCGCGCGGGTGGTCGGGCGCCCGTATCTGCACAATGGCGCGTTGATTGCCGCGGAAATGCGGATGGGCGCGTCGGTGATCATGATTGTCGGCGCCAACCCCAAACGCGATGCGGATGCATCGCTGGGCGGGCCGCGTTCTGTCCACGCGATTGGCGCGACGCCAGTCATGCTCGATATCCATGTCGACGACGTCGACCGTGTCATGCACCACGCCACGGCGGAAGGCGGCCATGTGCGCAATGCCGTCGAGGAACTGGACAATGGTGACCGCGTCGGTGTGCTGACCGATCCCTTTGGCCATTTGTGGGTGGTCAAGTCACGCCGCAAGCATCTGGCGGCATGATCAGGCAACCGGCCGCCGAAACAACCGGTTGCCCGCGTTGCTGTCAGGCTGCAAATCTTTTGGTTGCAGCAATCAGTTCATGCACAATGCCCGGTTCCGTGACGGAATGCCCGGCATCTTCGACAATGCGAAGGTCGGCTTCCGGCCAGACCTTTTTCAGATGCCAGGCGTTCAGGAGCGGGGTGCACATGTCATAGCGGCCGTGCACGAGAACGCCGGGAATTTCACGGATCAGATGGGCATTGCGCAGGAGGTGGTCATCCGTTTCGAAGAAGCCCCTGTTCTGGAAATAATGGCATTCGATGCGTGCAAACGCGATGGCGAAATGATCGCCGGCAAAAGCCTCTTCCCGCGCCGGATCCGGCAGAAGGGAAAGCGCGGAACCTTCCCAGCGTGCCCACAATTTGGCGGCGGCCAGGCGCACGGCCGGGTCCTCGTCGGTAAGGCGCTTGTAATAGGCCGCGATCATGTCGCCGCGTTCTGCCTCCGGAATATGCTCCTGATAGGCTTCGAAGCGGTCGGGATAGATGATGCTCGCACCGTTGGAATAGAACCATTCGATTTCGAAACGGCGGATCATGAAGATGCCGCGCAGGATCAGCTCGCTGACATGGGCGGGGTGGGTCTGCGCATAGGCAAGAGCCAGTGTCGACCCCCACGAGCCGCCGAAAACCTGCCATTTATCGATGCCGAAATGGTTGCGGATACGCTCCATGTCCGCCACTAGATCCCAAGTGGTGTTCTCGCGCAGTTCAGCATAAGGCGTTGATTTTCCACAGCCGCGCTGGTCGAAAAGAATGATGCGGTAGAGTTCAGGATCGTGCAGCCGGCGCATGGCGGGGTTGATCCCGCCGCCAGGGCCGCCATGGATCATGATGACCGGTTTGCCCTGGGGATTGCCGCATTCCTCCACGTGAATGCTGTGCAGATCAGACACGGCGAGCATCTGCTCGGCATAGGGCTGGGTCTCGGGGTAAAGTGTATTCGTTATCATACATCTTTCTTTCGAAAAGTGGCGAAATAGGTCTATGATTGCGCGGGATTGATGTTTTGCCAAGTCAATTCATGTGTTTAGCAGACATCTACGAACAGTCCGCATTGGTTTTGAACTTACCCGCGCAATAGATTTGTCTTGATATATCAGGAAAATGCGCTTTAGTCGCTATTATTAAAACGATTAGATTTTCAGATGTTGCAATTTCAAAACGGAGACTTTTCAGGCATGAGATTTAAGTTTGTCATTGTGGACGATCATCCGCTTTTCCGGGGTGCGTTGAAAGCTGCACTTATGCTGCAGGCAGGCGACGCGGATATTATCGAGATCAGCGATCTGGAGAGTGCTAAAAGGCACATCCTCGATGCAGCCGACGTTGATCTTGTGCTGCTCGATCTTGCCTTGGGCGGCGTCGGCGGTCTGACTGGCTTGATTGCTTTGCGTTCGCTGCATCCGAGTGTGCCGATAGCGATTGTTTCGGCAACCGATGATGCGGTTACCATCCGTACTGCGCTGGCGCTCGGCGCCTCGGGCTTTATTTCCAAATCCTCAACCCTTGACGAGATTGCCGATGCCGTCGGCAGAATACTCGATGGCGAGATATGGTCACCGCTGACCGGTCAGGGCGGGGGACAACTGGATCAGGAACTGTTCGAACTGGTCGGCCGCTTGCGCCGTCTTACCCCGCAGCAAGGGCGGGTTCTCGGCATGATGGCCGACGGTATGCTCAACAAGCAGATTGCGCATGAACTCAATGTGTCGGAAGCCACGATCAAGGCGCACGTCTCTGCGGTTCTCTACAAGCTTGGTGTTGAAAGCCGGACACAAGCGGTCATTTGCTTGTCCCGTTTCAACAGCACCCCCGCGCCCCTGAACGCCAGAACGGTGGAGTTTCATTAGCGCGGGCGATCATTCAGGCGTCCGCAGGGGTGTTTTGAAGATGGGATAGCAGCGATCGCAGGACAGCGGGCCGCACGGGCTTGTTGATCAATGGGATAGCTGCGGCGGCAGCCCGGTCGCGCAATTGGCTCGACCGGTCTGCGGTGACCAGGGCGGCTTGTATGGGACACCCGTACTGGCCGCGCAAATACCCGATGAGGTCAATTCCGTTCTCATCTTCGAGATTGTAATCGGCAAGGATCATATCCGGCGGTTCGCCAAGGTTCTGGCATAGCGCCTCCAAGCTCTTGCCATTGGTCAAGACCTCCACTGCGCAGCCCCACGTCTGCAGCAGCTCCTTCATTCCGGCAAGAGAACGTTCGTCGTCATCGATGCAGAGAATCCTGAGGCCATCCAGCGCGCGATTGGGCTCCGAAGCCGCTGGATTTTTGATGACCGGCAGCACAGCATCGGAGCATACCGGCATTCTGACGGAGAACACCGAGCCTTTGCCAACGCGGGAAGATACGCCGATGGACATCCCCAGCAGTGCGGCGATGCGCTCGACAATCGATAGCCCAAGCCCAAGCCCAGCCGATTCCCTCATGCCGCGGGAGAGCCGGGAGAATTCGCGGAAAATGATGCTCAGTTCGGTTTTGGCTATGCCTATACCCGTATCGAAGACTTGAACCTCGATCATATCGCCGCGACGGCGAACGCCCATGAGTATCTTGCCCGATTTGCAATATTTGATGGCGTTCGAAACAAGGTTCTGGAGAAGCCGCCGCAGAAGATGAGGGTCGGTTGCAACGACAACCGAGCTTTCAACCAGTTTGAACTCCAGCGCCCTTTCCTGCGCCACCGGCAGAAAATCGCGAAAGACCTGCAAGAGGATGGTGTTCAATGGAATGGTCGATATCTCAGGCCTGAGGGCACCGGCATCAAGCCGTGAAATATCCAGCAAGGCGTTGAAGATCGACTCGACCGCCTCAAGGGATGAATTGAGGTTGGTCGCAAGATCCTTCAGCTGCGGCTTGGCAAGCTGTTCCGTCAGTGCCGAGGCATAGAGACGGGCTGCGTTGAGGGGCTGCAGAATATCATGCCCCGCATCGGCCAGAAAACGTGTCTTGCTGATATTGGCGTCCTCGGCGCGGCGCCGTGCCTTGGCCAGTTCCTGATTGGCAAGGGTGAGCGCTTTCGTGCGTTCGCGCACCCGCGCATCAAGGCGCTCATTGCTTTGCCGCAATATTCTGTCTGTTTCGACAGTCTGGGTGACGTCGGTAAAGGTTGCCACCATGCCACCGTCCGGTATGGCATTGGCAAGAATGTCGATGATCCGGCCCGAATTGCCAAGGGCGATGCGCCAGCGCGCGGGCAGTGCTTCCAGCTCGGGCAAAGCGACATCGCCGCCGTTTGCAGCAGCGTTTCTCTGCACAAGGAGAAAGGAAACAATTGCGTCGAACGGTGTGCCCATGCGCTGCAGGCGATCGGGAAGATCGAGCATGAGCGGAAACGGCCGGTTCCAGTACATGAGCCGGAACTGCCGGTCGAAAACGCCGATCCCCTGATCCACCCGGTCTAGCGCCGTTTGCAGCAGGTCGCGGTTTTGCACCAGGGCTTCTGTCGCGTGATCAAGCAGTATCTGCGTCTGCTTCTGCGCCGCTCCGGAGGGACCCATGGCAAGGGACAGGATCAGCCTGGCGGACGGCGAGCCGACGATACTGGAAAGCAGCTGTTCGGAGAAATGCATCGTTTTGAAATCGGCCGCGCCTTCCAGGGCAATTCCCTCCTGGTCATGAAAGGCGTTGAACGCAAGGCGGGTTTGTTCAGCGCCGATGTAACGGGATATGGTGTCCTTCAACTGATCGACAGTCACGTTGGCATGATGATTCCTGCTGGAAAGAGCCGCTTCTTCCGTTTCGGGGATGAAAATATTGGCTTGGATGCGCTCCAGCGGCGTTGCGCTTTTCGACAGGGAGCCAAGGATGAACAAAGCCAGGTTAGCGGTCAGGCTCCACAGCAGCCCGTTCACCACGGGACTTGCGTCCAATCCCCCGAGATGATGCGGGCGCAACAGACCGATGCCATAGGGTCCGCTGGTGACAAGGGAGCAGGATTCATCAAGCCAGGTGGGGAGAAGCATGGTGTAAAGCCACACGGCAGTGCCTGCAGCCATACCCCACCGTGCGCCGCGTGCTGTTGCCCTGCGCCAGCCAAAACCGCCGAGAAAGGGTGGCAGCATCTGCATCAGGCTCACCGCGGAAATGAGCGAGAGCTCCGCAAAGTCAACGTAATCCTTTATTGTGAACTGATAGGCATAGGCGGCAAGCAGAATGGCAATGATGGAGTAACGCCGGATTTTTGGAATGATTGCCGTGTAATCGTCCTTGCCGGCCGATGTCGCCCGCCTTGGCCAGTTCAACAGGGTCGGCAAAATGAGGTCGTTGGAAATCATGATGGACAGCACAATGGTAGGCAGTACCAGCATGGTGGCTGCAGCCGAGAGACCACCAGCGAAAGCCAGAATGCCCAGCCAGTTTTGATGCGCCCGCAGAGGGAGTGAAAGAAAATAAAAATCGGGAGAGACACCGGACGGCAGGATCCAGTTGCCAATTGCCGCAAGGGGCAAAACAAGAAGACCGGCAATCAACAGGCATGCCGGAACCAGCCATCGCGCGGCCGACAATTCCCGTCTGCTCCTGTTTTCCACGACCGTGAGGTAGAATTGACTGGGTAGAAGCAGGGTTGTCGATGCGCCGATCAGCGCGAGCGCGACAACATTCGCCAACGAGATGTGTGCCTGCAGTGCGGGGATGGCAGTATTGCTGCCAGCGAGGTGGCTGAGCAATTCGCCCGGTGTGCCGAAAAGAAATGTCGTCGCGGCTATGCCCACCGCTATGAAGGCAATCATCTTCAAAGCGGAATCGCTGGCCAGCGTGCGCACCATGCTTTCATCGCGATCCATGGTTTGAGGCGATTTTTCGCTGTTGTGGATGACGAACAGGGCGATGACGCACAGGAGGCCCCAGAGCAGCCAATGGGGTTCGTGGGCCCTGTCCGCACTATGCGGGGTAAACGTGCCGGCGAATACCTCGAAGAGATAATGGACTGCGGTGAGCTGCAGGGCGAGGTAGGGAACGCCGCCAACCGTGACGATGATCGTGACAAACGCCGTCACCGAGAAACTCTTGCCATAGCGGGCGCCAATCAGGTCGGCGATGGAGGCAATGCCCTGCGATTGCGCAAGTTTGATCACACGATGGAAGAACTGAAAGCCCAGGGTAAAAGCCAGAGCTATTCCGATGAACAGCCCGGCAAATTCAATGCCGCTTTCGGCGGCATATCCAAGGCCACCATAAAACAGCCAGCTGCTGCCGCCCGATGCAAGACTGAGCGCATAGATGAACGGCCGGTCGCCCTTCTGATCAAGGCGATTGCGCCGACCGATGGTTTTGACCCGCACATACTGTGCAATGAGATATAAAATCGCGACAAGCGCTACAGTCCAGCCCGTCATGGGCTTCAACCTTCCATAAATTGCGATGAACGTGTTCATCAAAATGAATTAATTTTAAAACCTGCCTGTCGAAAACACTTGAATAACCAGGGTTGCTCGTTCGGAAAATAAAACTTTATATTAATAAATTAGGAACATCTGTTACTGTCAATCTGTGGTGCAACTTGCATCACTGGGGACTGACAGCTTCCAATTAACACGGAATACTGGAGAGTGGTATATCATGCTAAAGGAATTCAAAGAATTTGCCTTGAAGGGAAACATGGTCGATCTCGCCATTGGTGTGATCATCGGCGGTGCTTTCGGCAAACTTGTTGATTCGATCGTGAACGACATCTTGATGCCAATCATCGGGCTTCTCACCGGTGGTGTCGACTTCTCCAATATGTTTATCCAATTGGCAGGTGCGCCCGCTGCGACGTTGGCCGCCGCACGCACAGCCGGTGCAACACTTGCTTACGGCAACTTCATCACCCTGCTGATCAACTTCCTGATCATTGCCTGGGTTCTTTTCATGGTGGTGAAAGCCATGAACCGGCTCAAGAAAAAGGAAGCTGCGGCCCCTGAAGCCCCGGCTGCACCGACCAAGGAAGAAGCCCTGCTGACCGATATTCGCGATCTCCTGGCCAAGCGCTAGGACTTTCCGCATTGGTTCAGACACCCCGGCCTGGTGCCGGGGTTTTTGTTTGCCTGATTGTCAGGATGACGTCAGCAGATCATCAGCATCGGTGATGGGAACATCACAAATATCCGCGTGATTGTTGCGCTTCGTTGCGTTAGGTCTGCCTTTGAACGGGATGTGCGTTTGGCACTGGAGATATGTATGGGTCTGATTGAACATTTGCGCCATGAAGCTGCGGTCGCGCCGGAGAGCGGCATTGTTGCGGTGATGAACCATGGCAGGCGCCAGGACGGCGTCATTCCGCTCTGGGCGGGTGAGGGCGATCTGCCTACGCCAGATTTCATCAGGGATGCGGCAAATGCCGGCCTGGCCAATGGCGAGACCTTTTACACCTGGCAGGCAGGCATTCCGGAATTGCGGCAAGCACTGGCCGATTATCACAAGCGCCATTTCAATGTGGATCTGCCCGTCGATCATTTTTATGTCACGGGTTCCGGGATGCATTCGATACAATTGGCCATCCAGGCTACGGCCGGGGCTGGAGACGAGGTCGTCTACGTGTCGCCGGCGTGGCCGAATTTTGCCGCTGCCGCCGGCATAGCGGGTGCAACGCCGGTTCCGGTAACGCAGGATTTCACCGGCAATGGCTGGACGCTTGATCCGCAAAAAATCCGCGACGCGATCACTCCCAGGACGAAGGCACTGTTCATCAACTCTCCATCCAACCCATCCGGGTGGACCGCTGATATCGAGACCTTGCGCGAGATATTGCAGATCGCCCGCCAGCACGGTCTGTGGATCGTTGCCGACGAGATCTACACGCATTTCTATTACGGTGCGCGCCGGTCCCCCTCATTTTTCGATGTCATGGATCCCGATGACCGGATTATTTTCGTCAACAGTTTTTCCAAGAACTGGGCAATGACCGGCTGGCGTGTCGGCTGGATGACCGTGCATCCCGCCCTCGGCAAAACCGTGGAGAACCTGATCCAGTATTCCAATTCGGGTGTTGCGCAGTTCATGCAGCGCGGTGCTGTCGCCGCCCTCGATCATGGGGACGAATTTATCCGGATGCAGGTGGAGCGCGCGCGCAAGGCGCGCGATATTCTTTGCGCCAAACTCGCAGCAACGGGCAGGGTGCGCATGTCGCCGCCGGCCGGCGCCTTCTACCTGCTGTTTGGCATCGAGGGCGTTTCCGACTCCTATCGCGCAGCCTTTGATATCGTCGATGAGGCAAAGGTTGGCCTTGCGCCCGGAACGGCTTTTGGCGATGGTGGCGCAGCCTTCCTGCGACTGTGTTTTGCCCGGCGTATAGATCAGGTCGAGGAGGCTGCCGATCGCCTCGCAGACTGGATCAGGAAACGTTGAATCGCTTACATCTGAATAATACCCAGGCCACCATTCTTTCGCTCCTCATCGCTTCAGCCGGCGCCTTCAGCGCCGGTTTTGCCGGTTTGCCTATCCCGTTCCTGCTCGGGTCGACACTTGCGGTCACGGCTGCATCCCTTTCCGGTGTCCGTATTCATCTGCCCGACTGGCTGCGTGCCTTTGTCTTCTTCATGCTGGGTATCCAGGCCGGGTCCGGCGTTTCCGCCGATACCGTCAATCAGATGGTGCTGTGGCCCGTCAGTTTTTTCATGCTCTTCGTGGCGCTTATCGCGGTGACCGGACTGACCTATCTCATGCTGCGCAAGGGCTTCGGCTGGGATGGGCCCACTGCGCTGTTTTCATCGTTGCCGGGAGCGCTTTCCTTCGTGCTGGTAGCCGCCATGGGAACGCAGGCCAACATGGTCAAGATCACGGTCGTTCAGTGTATCCGCCTGTTGCTTCTCATCGGCTTTCTTGCCCCGCTGCTTGCCGTCATTGCCAAAAATGCGCCGCATGTCGTGGTGGAGATGAACGATCGCTGGACGGTCCAGGAAGCGCTCATTCTGTTTGTCTGCGGCCTTGCCGGCGCGCTTCTCGGCCAGTACACGCGCGTCCCCGGCGGCATGATGCTCGGTGCCTTGCTGGCAAGCGCGGCATTGCACGCCGCATCGGTCGTGACAGCGGTGGTCCCGCGCTCGATCGCGGATATCGGGTTGATCATTCTGGGCGTGCTGATCGGGTCGAGGGTGGGTGCGGAGCATCGTACCCAGCTCGTTCGCTATCTGCCGGCTGCCCTTTGCGCCTTTGTTCTCGGAACGGCCGCCTCTTTTCTGGCAGCCCTGGCGGTTTGGTACGTCCTGGATATCCATCCCGCACAGATCGCCCTGGCCTTTGCGCCGGGGGCGCTGGAAGCGCTGACAGTGATTGCCTTTTCTCTGGGCGTCGATCCGTCCTATGTGGCGTCCCACCACGTGGCGCGATTTCTGATGATCGCCTTTGCCGTGCCGTTTCTGGCGCGCTGGCTGAACGATACCGATGCCAACAAATAAGCCCGCCATTTCATTGAAATAGCGGGCTTATACGATTTCAGGAAAGCGTGGCTTCAGCCGCCGGCCTTGGAAACGGCGAGCGTCACGATGCGTTCGCCCGTCTTGACCGACGGAGCGCTGTCCTTGGCGAAGGGAATGCCAAGCGCCGTCCAGACCTCGACCAGCGCGTCCTTCAGTTCGAGCACCAGTTCATCGGAGTGGAAGGGCGTCGGCGTGACACGCAGGCGCTCGGTGCCGCGCGGGACGGTGGGGTAATTGATCGGCTGGATATAGATGCCGTGCACCTGAAGCAGCCGGTCGCTCGCCATCTTGCACAGTTCCGGGTCGCCGACATGGATCGGGACAATATGGGTCTGCGACTGCATGACCGGCAGGTTGGCGGCGGCCAGGACATCCTTGGTCAGCTGCGATTGCTGCTGATGCAATCTGCGCTCTTCCTGCGAAACTTTCAGGTGGCGGATCGATTGGGTAGCCGCTGCCGCGATCACGGGGGGAAGGGCGGTGGTGAAGATGAAGCCGGGCGCGTAGGAGCGAACGGCATCGATCACGGTCTTGGGGCCGGTTATATAGCCGCCCAACGTGCCGAAAGCCTTGGCCAGGGTTCCTTCGATGATATCGATGCGGTCCGAGAGGCCTTCCTGATCGGTGATGCCGCCACCGCGATTGCCGTACATGCCAACCGCATGAACCTCGTCGATATAGGTCATGGCATTGTACTTCTCGGCCAGATCGGCAATGGCCGCGATGGGGGCGATATCGCCGTCCATGGAGTACACCGATTCGAACACGATCAGCTTGGCGCGTTCCTTGCCGGCCGCCTTCAGCAGATCTTCGAGATGCGCCACATCGTTGTGGCGGAAAATCTTCTTTTCGGCGCCGGAGCGGCGCACGCCTTCGATCATCGAGGCATGGTTCAACTCGTCGGAGAGGATCAGGCAATTGGGCAGAAGCCGCGCAATCGTCGATATCGATGCCTCGTTCGACACGAAGCCCGAGGTAAAAACCAGACCGGCTTCCTTGTTGTGAAGATCGGCCAGTTCGTTTTCCAGCTCGACGAGCGGATGATTGTTGCCGGAGATATTACGGGTGCCGCCGGCACCGGAGCCCATGCGGCTCGACGCATCGTGCATGGCCGCGATAACCGAGGGATGCTGGCCCATTCCCAGATAATCGTTCGAGCACCATACGGTGATTTCACGTGTGGAATCGGCAGTACGCCAAAGCGCGCGCGGAAATCTCCCCACGATCCGTTCCAGATTGGCAAAGACCCGATAGCGCTTTTCAGCGTGCAATTGGTCGATCGCGTCTTCGAAAAACCGACGATAGTCCATGAACTGCTCCTGTATCCTGGACTTAGTAGCTTTTTTGCGGGCTAAAATCCATGACGGGAAGGTGGGCAATTTGCCACGCTTGGCAAATGGCGAGTCTGCCAGCGGGCTCCGGCACTATAACGTCGAAAGAGCGCCGGCGATATGGGCAACGCCGGAAACCCGTTCTGCGCGCTCCCGAGGCTGGATGGTCTGCGATTCTTTCGCCACGTTATTTTTATGATGCATCTTCAACGCTTTGCAGACCCGCCAAAATGCGGCAAGATACCGCAATAGAGCTGTTGGCGTGGTTCAGGGGGGATGGCAGATGACAGTACTCATAACCGGGGGTGCGGGCTATATCGGCAGTCACATGGTCTGGGAATTGCTCGATTCCGGTGAATCCGTCGTGGTCATCGATCGCCTCTCCACCGGGTTTGATTGGGCGGTCCCTGCGGAGGCCAAGCTCATCATTGGCGACATTGCCGACCAGCATCTCGTGCGCGATACGATCGAACGCAATTATGTCGACGCGGTTATCCATTTCGCCGGTTCCGTCGTGGTGCCCGATTCCGTTCGGGATCCGCTGGCCTACTACGAAAACAATACCTCGAAATCCCGCACCTTGATTGAAGCGGTGGTCAAATCCAACGTGAAGAACTTCATCTTTTCGTCAACGGCTGCTGTGTACGGCGATGGGGGGCTGGAGCCCGTTACCGAAGAGACGCCGCTGCTGCCGCAATCGCCCTACGGCGTTTCCAAGCTGATGACGGAATGGATGCTGCGCGACACGGCGGCGGCGCATGATTTCCGGTATACGGCGCTGCGCTATTTCAATGTGGCCGGGGCCGATCCGAAGGGCCGCTCCGGCCAGTCGACACGTGGAGCAACTCATCTGATCAAGGTTGCCTGTGAAACGGCATTGGGAAAACGGCCTTACATGGAAATTTACGGTCACGACTTTCCGACGCCGGATGGCACCTGCGTGCGTGACTATATTCACGTCAGCGACCTCGTCGCCGCCCATCGGCTGGCATTGGACCGGCTTCGCACCGGGGCCAGCAGCATTGTTGCGAATTGCGGCTATGGCCGGGGATATTCGGTGCGCGACGTGATTGAAAGCGTCGAGCGCGTTCACGGGAGGCCGATTGACGCGCGCCTGACGGACCGGCGGGCGGGCGATGCCGCATCCGTTGTGGCCAATAGCGCACGGGCGCGAAAGGACCTGGGCTGGGAACCCGGTTTTGACAATCTTGATGTGATCGTCGAAACGGCGCTGGCGTGGGAAAAGGGTCTTGCCAGCCGCAATTCAGGGCGCTGACTGTCCTGTTTGCGCAGCGCCGCTGCGCGGGATGCCGTACTTTCGGTCGTTGAATCGGCCATGCGGCGGAGCGACACATTGTTTTAACATGCGTCATCCTAGAAAAGGGGAACCTTCTTCGCTGGGAAGGTGTTTAGTTCAGGACCTTGAAGACCACGAAGTAGAGTTGGAGTAATGCGATGGGCGGCGCCAACCGGACCAACGAAAAACAGCTATCCAGGATTATGCGACGACAAATTTCCCAGTCGTCCTACCGGACCGCTATACGCGCCGCCGGTATCTACAAGGTTGATGATACCGTGCCGGAGAGCCTGCTCGACCAGCTCCGCCGCCTGGACGAAGCCGAATACAAGCAGGCAAAATAGACAGCCCCCCAACGGGTATATATGGGCGTCCCTCGATTAAAATCAGCATCACTGACAAAATGGATCAAAGAGGTGGACGCGAATCCACCTCCCGTGAGCCCGCTGCGTCAGGCAGCCAGAGCCAGATGACTGGTCTGTTCCTGAGCCGTGGCGATTGCCTTGGCTTCGGCTTCCGGTCCCATGCCGACGCCTTCGATGCGAATGACTTCGACGTCGGTCATGCCGAGGAAGCCCAGCACGGATTTGAGGTAAGGTGTCGCGTGATCCAATGCGGATGCCGGGCCAGCGGAGTAAATTCCGCCGGATGCGATCACCAGATAGACCTTCTTGCCCGTGACAAGACCTTTGGGACCATCTTCACCGTAGCTGAAGGTTTTGCCGGCGCGGGCGATATGGTCGATCCATGATTTCAGCGTCGAAGAAATGCTGAAATTGATGAATCCCGTCGAGATGACGATGCTGTCGGCGGCAAAGAGTTCGTCGACGGCCTGATCCGAAACCGAGACAACCCGCTGCTGTTCGGCGGTGCGTGCCTCCACGGGGGTGTAAATGCCGGCCGTGTAGTCGGCATTGATGTGCGGCAGCGGGCGGCTGGCAAGGTCGCGTGTGACGATCGTGCTGCCCGGTGTTGCCCGCTGCAGCTTACGCGCAAACTCCGTGGCGACCTGTGTCGAGTGGGAAGCCGCGCCGCGTGGGCTCGAGGTAATGAGAAGTATGGACGACATGGTTTTGGTACCTTCCAAAAAGGACAATGAATTGATGTCCGTAATTTGGTGCTCGACATCCATTTAGAAAACTGGGAAAATATCTATCAAACCCATCTATGGATTAGATAGATCATGCAGCCAAATCCGACTCTCGATCAGCTCCAGGTCTTCCTTGCGGTTGCCGATACCGGCAGTTTTTCCGCGGCTGCGCGCCATCTCAACCGGTCTCAGTCGGTTATCAGCTATACGATCGCCAATCTGGAATCGCAGCTGGAGCTGCAGCTGTTTTTCCGCGGCGGAACCCGCGAACCGCGTCTGACGGAGGCGGGTGTCGCCATGCTGGAGGACGCCCGGCGAATGGCATCGGCGCTGCAGGGACTGCGGGCGCGTGCCGAGGGTCTCAAGGCGGGGCTGGAGGCGGAAATAGCGATTGTCGTCGATGTGTCCGTGCCGTCGCCGGTGCTCATATCCGTGCTGAAGGCCTTCCAGGAACAATTCCCGACTGTGAGCCTGCGGCTGCATGTCGGGGCGCTCGGCATGGTATGGGATCTCGTACAGAAGCGGCAGGCGGATATCGGCATTGGCGGGCCGCCGGTTCAGACCAGCGATGATCTCACGACGATCCGGGTTGGCGAAATGACCATGACACCCGCTGCCGCGCCGGATCACCCCCTGGCCCTGTACAAGGGGCCAGTGCCGCTCTCCTTCATCCGCGATCACGTCCAGCTTGTGGTGACTGACCTCTCAGAACAGACCAAGGGCCGGAACTTTGGCGTTTTCGCCTACCGGACGTGGCGGCTGACCGATGTGGGGATCAAGCACGAGCTGATGGTCGCCGGATTGGGCTGGGGCGGCTTGCCCAAGTGGATGATAAAGGACGACGTTGCCGAAGGCCGGTTGGTGAAACTCGACCTTGAACCCTATCCGGAGAGCCACTATTCGCTCTTTGCCCTCCACATGGCCGACCATCCGCTTGGACCCGCTGCAAAATGGTGGGTCGAGCGATTCGCGCGGGAAATGGCCGCATGCGCCTATTGAGTGATCTATAGGCCGAATCTTGCCCGCGGCAACCCAGCCGTCATGTTGAAAACGTAACATACAGATCGCGCGACAAGCATGTTCGCCGGAGCTAGAATTGGCGCTGCAGCTGTTTCTCCTATATTCGATGGATACCGTCATATGTCATGTCTGAAATTTCAACCCGGTCCACTTTCATTTGAGTTCGCATAAAATGCCCATACCCATCCTGATGTACCATCAGATCGACAAACCGGCAGGGCGCGGCAGTCCGTTCCGCTATCTGACCGTCGATCCGGCCAATTTCCATCGCCAGATGAAATGGCTCAAACGCATGGGATATGCCGGATTGTCGATGCGGGATTTGCAGCCCTACCTGGCGGGCCAAAAGACCGGCAAAGTGGTGGGTATCACCTTTGACGACGGATTCCGCAACGTCATGACGCATGCGCTGCCGGTGCTGGATGCACTGGGCTTTACCGCCACGAATTATTTTGTCAGCCGGCAGATCGGCGGCTCCAACATATGGGATGCCGACGTCGGTGTTCCCCATTCCCCCTGCATGTCCCGCGCGGAAATGCTGGAATGGGCGGCGTTGGGGCATGAAGTCGGTGCGCACACGCTTGATCATGTGCACTTGACCGAGGTCAGCCCGGACGAGGCGCGGCGTCAGATTGCCGATGTGCGCCACGAACTCGAAGACATGCTGGGCAGCACGGTGGATGCCTTTTGCTATCCCTATGGCGATTTTTCCGGAGAGGTCAGGCAAATCGTTGAGGAGGCGGGATATACCACGGCGACCACCACCCAGCGCGGCCGGGCGACACCGCAGCATGACATGCTGCTCCTGCCCCGCAAGATCGTTCGCCGAACCGATGGCTGGCTGAACGTCCTGCGCAAATCCGTCACCGGTTGATGATGGGAAATCCTGTGTCCGCAGAATCGGTGAGGGAACGCAGCATCTGCGTCGGGACCATCACCCGCAATCGGCCGCTGATGCTGAAAAACCTCTTCGAATCCTATGCGCGGATGCAGGTTCCGGCGGGTACCCGCATCCGTTTTGTCGTGGTCGAGAACAATGACCAGCCAACCCTTTCCGACGTGGTGGAAACGTTCCGGGCGCTGCTGCCGCAGTCCACCGTTCAGTACGAAGTTGAGCCGCGTCTCGGCATTGCCTTTGCCCGCAATCGGGTTCTGGACTGTGCGCTCGATGCCGGCGATGACCTTTTGACCTTTGCCGACGACGACGAAACCGTCGAACCGGACTGGCTCGTTCAGCTGCTTGCCGAGCGTGACGCCTTTGATTTTGATATTATCGGGTCTCCGGTTCGGCTCGCACCGCATGGTCCGGATGTGACGGTGTGGCAGAAAATGATCTGGTCCGGCATGGACCGCGCCAACCGGAACAGCGAAGCAAAGTACCTGCGCAGGCGCAATGCCGGACAGGGCGACCGGATACGGATCGCCACCGGCAGCTGGATGGGAGATCTGGCATTCTTCCGCAGAACCGGCGTGCGTTTCGACAATGCGCTTGCACTGGCTGGCGGCGAGGATTGGCGCTTGTGGGCGGACGCGCGCAGGCTCGGTGCCAAGACAGGCTGGACCCCGGCAGCCGTTGCCTATGAAACCGTACCGCAGGACCGGCTGACCTTCGCCTATCAATACCGGCGCAGCCGGGACATCAGCATCATTGAAATGGGCACAAAGCTGAACAAGCACAGGGCCGCAACGCTCCTGCGTTTGCCCGGCTCGCTCATTGGCCGCCTGCTGTCGCTTTGCCTCTACCTGATCGCCGTGCCGTTCACGCGGGGAAGAACACTGGTCAAGGCTGCATCGCGCCTTGGCAGTATCGTCGGCGTCCTGCGGGCATGCATGGGCAGCGAATCAGCCCACTACAAGCGCGTCAGCGGAACATGACCCCTGGTCAGCGATCAGGCTGTATCGTCAAAATGATCTGTGGATAACGTTCGCGCACGGAATGATCGTCCGATCATCGAAAAGACTGGTGCTGCGAGCGAGGATTGAACTCGCGACCTCTCCATTACCAATGGAGTGCTCTACCACTGAGCTACCGCAGCTGATTTGCGAACGCGGCGGACTTCTGCCATATCATTGCTCAAATCGCAAGCAAGCAATTGTAATCTCTTGGGCAAAATATCAGTATTTGCCAAAAGCCCTGTATTTACGTGGATAAAAGCCGCGTTGGGGCGCACGGATTTTGAAAGATAACTTATGACATCGCCGTCTTCGAAAAACCCGAATTCCGAGCAAACAAGCCGTGAGAAGCGGCGTTCAGAACAATTGCGGGCGAATCTGGCGCGGCGAAAACAGCAAATACGTTCCCGGCGCTCCGGGGCTGCAGATGAGCGGGACGAGGGAATCACCGCTGCAGAACAGACATCCTCCGATACCCCGTCTTCGGAATCTTGACTGGTCGCGTCGCGATCGAAGCATTTCTTGAACCATTCTCTGCGATGGTTTAGATCAACCGGCTCTGCAAAGGGTCTCAACGACAGGACGGGTCTATCCCCGCGAAAGTGACACATTATGGATCGTATCAAGATTGTTGGCGGTAATAAGCTCAATGGCATCATCCCGATTTCCGGTGCCAAGAATGCGGCCCTGCCGTTGATGATCGCGTCTCTGCTGACGGATGATACGCTGACGCTCGAAAACGTACCGCATCTGGCCGATGTGGAGCAGCTGATCCGCATTCTCGGCAATCATGGCGTCGATTACTCGGTCAATGGCCGCCGCGAACGCCAGGACGGCGCCTATTCCCGCACGATCCACTTCACTGCCCGCAATATTGTCGATACGACCGCCCCCTACGAACTCGTGTCCAAGATGCGCGCCAGTTTCTGGGTCATTGGGCCGCTTCTGGCACGCATGGGCGTTGCGACCGTATCGCTGCCGGGTGGCTGCGCCATCGGCACGCGTCCGGTCGATCTGTTCATCGATGGTCTGCGGGCGCTCGGCGCCGACATCGACATTGAAAACGGATACGTCAAGGCCAGCGCCAAGGGCGGCCTCGTCGGCACGCGCTTCACCTTCCCGAAAGTATCGGTCGGCGCCACCCATGTGCTGATGATGGCCGCGACCCTGGCCAAGGGCGAAACCGTCATCGAGAACGCCGCACAGGAACCCGAAGTCGTCAACCTCGCCGATTGCCTCAATGCCATGGGCGCCCGCGTCAGCGGTGCAGGCACGCCGACCATCACCATCGAGGGCGTGACCAGCCTCTCCGGTGCGCGCGTTCGCGTCATTCCCGACCGTATCGAGACCGGCACCTACGCCATGGCCGTTGCCATGACGGGTGGTGACGTGATCCTCGAAGGCGCCGATGCCAGCCTTCTCAGTGCGGCGCTGGAGACGCTCGGACAGGCCGGTGCGGAAATTTCCGAAACAAATTCCGGTCTGCGTGTTGTGCGCAACGGCCATGGCATCATGCCGGTCGATGTGACCACCCAGCCATTCCCGGGTTTCCCGACCGATCTGCAGGCACAGTTCATGGGCCTGATGACCAAGGCCAAGGGCACGTCCCACATCACCGAAACCATTTTCGAGAACCGCTTCATGCATGTGCAGGAATTGGCTCGCCTTGGCGCGAAAATCTCGCTTTCGGGGCAAACGGCCAAGATCGAAGGCGTGGAACGTTTGAAGGGCGCGCCGGTCATGGCGACGGATTTGCGTGCATCGGTTTCGCTGGTTATCGCCGGTCTGGCCGCCGAAGGCGAAACGACGGTCAACCGCGTTTATCACCTTGATCGCGGCTTCGAGCGTCTGGAAGAAAAACTGTCCCGTTGCGGTGCGGTTGTCGAGCGTATCAGCGACTGATTCCCGGCTGTTTTTTCTGCTGGCGCACTTTCTCCGCGCAGCAGAATTCCATTTGCCTGAACTTTCCTCTAACAGGGAAGGGAGCATGGCGTGTTTTGCGCGCCATGGTCCTGAAAAGTTATGCAAAGGGTAGACATGGACACTCTCAAACTCATCGCGCTTGATGAGGAAGATCTGCAAATCCTTTCTGCGCATCTGCAGGATTCGGTGCTGAAAATAGCCGATATCGATTATCTGCCGGCCGAAAGCCGTCTGGTGCTGGCCGTCAACCGGTTTGTCTGGGAATTGGCCGCCGATGGCAAACGCCACCGCAGTTTTGAACGCCGGCGCACGGCACTGCATTTCGCCCGGGTGAAAAGCCTCAAGGCAACCGGCATCGACCGTCGTTTCAAGGACGACGTGCTTTCCCTGCTGGCGATCCGCTTCATCGTTGGCGATGCGCCGTCAGGCGTGATCGAGCTGACATTTGCTGCCAACAGGGCATTGCGGCTCGAGGTGGAAGCCATCGAGGCCCAGCTGACCGATCTCGGGCCCGCATGGGAAACCGATTTCAAGCCGGAACACGAAGCCTGACGGGCAAGAGGAGCAGTTATTGTGGTTTTGGTGTTGAGGCAGTCCGACCCTGATTTTGAATCCCGGTTTTCCGCGTTTCTTCTGACCAAGCGCGAAGTATCGGAGGATGTGGATCGCGTGGTTGCCGATATTATTCATCGGGTTCGCACCGAAGGCGATGCGGCGCTTATCGAGTATTCGCAGCGTTTTGACCGTATCGACCTTGTGCAGCACGGCATTGCTATCACACCAGCCGAAATCGATGCGGCGATGGCGGCAGCGCCGCTGGAAACCGTCGAGGCGCTCAAGCTCGCCCGCAACCGCATTCATTCCCACCACCAGCGGCAGATGCCGCAGGACGACCGCTACACCGATGCACTGGGTGTGGAACTCGGGTCGCGCTGGACGGCGGTGGAATCGGTCGGGCTTTACGTGCCGGGCGGCACGGCGAGTTATCCGAGCTCGGTCCTCATGAACGCTGTCCCGGCCCAGGTTGCCGGCGTCGAGCGCATCGTCATGGTTGTGCCGTCTCCGGACGGAAAGCTTAATCCGCTGGTTCTCGTGGCCGCACGCCTTGCCGGCGTTTCCGAGATTTACCGGGTGGGCGGTGCCCAGGCGATCGCCGCGCTGGCCTATGGCACGCAAACCATAGCACCGGTGTCGAAGATCGTTGGTCCAGGCAATGCCTATGTGGCCGCTGCCAAGCGCCGCGTTTTCGGCACGGTCGGCATCGATATGATCGCAGGTCCGTCGGAGGTTCTCATTCTGGCCGACAGCGACAACGACCCGGACTGGATCGCTGCCGATCTTCTGGCCCAGGCCGAGCACGATACGGCGTCGCAGTCGATCCTGATCACTGACGACGAGGCATTCGGCAATGCTGTTATCACCGCCGTCGAGCGCCAACTGGCAAGACTGCCCCGGACGGAAACCGCAAGCGCCAGCTGGCGCGATTATGGCGCGGTCATCCAGGTTCAGGATTTGCAGTCTGCACTGCCGCTGGTCAACCGTATCGCGGCCGAGCATCTGGAAATCGCGACCGCTGATCCGGAAGCCCTGCTGGCGGGCGTGCGCAACGCCGGGGCCATTTTCCTTGGCCGCTACACGCCCGAGGTGATCGGCGACTATGTCGGCGGCTCCAACCATGTCCTGCCGACAGCGCGGTCAGCCCGGTTCTCTTCCGGCCTTTCGGTGCTTGACTATGTCAAGCGAACGTCCATCCTGAAGCTGGGTGTGGAACAGTTGCGCGCTCTGGGGCCGGCGGCGATAGAACTCGCGCGCGCCGAAGGTCTTGATGCGCACGGCAATTCCGTCGCCATCCGGTTGAACCTATAGGGTGACAATGACAGCAACGGGCAATACCGATGCGCGATTGATCGATGTGGAGCTGGACGAGACCATCGGCCGCTCCACGCCCGATGTCGAGCATGAGCGCGCCGTTGCCATCTTTGATCTCATCGAGGAAAACAGCTTCCGTCCTGTCAATGACGAGGGGATGGGTCCCTATCGCCTGAGACTGTCACTGATCGAGTCGCGTCTCGTCTTTGCCATTTCGCGCGAGGCCGGCGATGATGTGGTCACCCATATTCTGTCGCTGACGCCGTTGCGCAAGGTGGTGAAGGATTACTTCATGATCTGCGAGAGCTATTACGAGGCCATCCGCTCATCCAGTCCCAGCAAGATCGAAGCCATCGATATGGGGAGGCGGGGGCTGCATAATGAAGGATCGCAAGCGCTGATGGATCGCCTGAACGGCAAGATCGAGGTGGATTTCGACACCGCCCGCCGCCTCTTTACCCTGGTGTGTGTGCTGCATTGGCGGGGATGAGCGGACCAGTGGGCGCCGAACCCGACAAGCTCCCGGACGGGCAGGAGCCTGCCAAACGGAGCATGCCCGGTGCGGTGCTGTTCATCTGCGGCATGAACTCCATCCGTTCGCCCATTGCCGAAACGCTGGCCCGCAGCCTGCTGCCGCCCCGGGTCTATGTTGCCTCGGCCGGTGTTGAAAAAGGCGAAC
Organism: Phyllobacterium sp. T2-21; assembly: GCF_055378485.1. Lineage (NCBI taxonomy): Bacteria > Pseudomonadati > Pseudomonadota > Alphaproteobacteria > Hyphomicrobiales > Phyllobacteriaceae > Phyllobacterium > Phyllobacterium sp. T2-21. The sequence goes on from NZ_AP027912.1 coordinate 1,209,744, forward strand.
CGGACCCATTCGTCGATGCCGTGCTAGAAGAACTCGGGTTAAAGCGCATTTCCCTGCACCCGCGCACCTTCGAAGAGCTTGAGGACGACTATTTCGACCTGATCATCACGCTGTCGCCCAAGGCCCATCACATGGCGCTGGAGCTGACGCGAACGACATCGGTCCATGTGGAATATTGGCCGACACCCGATCCGACGCTGGTGCGCGGACGCCGTGACCAGATCATGGAGGCCTACCGCGACGTGCGCGACAACCTCAAACACCATATTCAAGCGCGTTTCGGCTAGGCAATTCGAACCTTTGTCAGCCCGTGCACAATTGCATTGAACTCCCTTGTTCACAAATGCCGCGCAATACTATAGGTTCCGCCCAAAATTGCGGTCGAGTGTGACCGCAAATTCCTTTCTGGAGATAGAACTACGCATGGCGAAAGAAGAAGTACTAGAGTTTCCCGGTCTCGTGACGGAGCTGCTGCCCAACGCGATGTTCCGGGTCAAACTTGAAAACGATCATGAAATCATTGCTCACACGGCCGGCCGTATGCGCAAGAACCGCATCCGCGTTTTGGCGGGTGACAAGGTCCTTGTCGAGATGACCCCATACGATCTGACCAAGGGTCGCATTACCTACCGCTTCAAATAACAGTCCTCCCGGCTTCGGCCTGACTTGTCCGCAGGACACGAATTTCCAGGAATGCGTTCATGAGCGATCAACACAAACTGGTTCTGGCATCCGGCTCGCCGCGCCGTCTGGCGCTGCTGGGCCAGATCGGCCTGGAGCCTGATCGCCTGTTGCCCGCCGACGTGGACGAAACGCCTTTGCGTGCCGAGCACCCGCGTTCGCTCGCACGCCGTCTGTCGCGCCTCAAGGCCGAAAAGGTGGCAGACGAGTTGAAGGGTGACGCGGACCTTGGCAAGTCTTACATCATCGCTGCCGATACCGTAGTGGCGGTTGGCCGCCGCATTCTGCCCAAGGCTGAGATTCTCGACGACGCAACCAGTTGCCTGCGCCTCTTGTCCGGCCGTTCGCACCGCGTTTTCACCGGTCTTTGCCTTGTCACGCCGAAGGGCAAGATCCGGCAGGATCTGATCGAAACCCGGGTGCGCTTCAAGCGTCTTTCGCGCGAGGAGCTGGAGAGCTATCTTGCATCGGGTGAATGGCGCGGAAAAGCCGGTGGCTACGCCATTCAGGGACTTGCGGGCGGTTTTGTGGTCAAGCTTGTCGGCTCCTACAGCAACGTGGTCGGCCTGCCGCTTTACGAGACAGCCGGTCTCCTGCATGGCGAGGGTTATCCCGTCTATGCCAACTGGCAATCATCGGCACACTAGGTCTTGGACTGATGGACGAAAACAACAGCGCGGCGAAGGTAACGCCATTGCGGCCGACACGGCCATGCCCGGAATGCAAGCGGCCGTCACAGCGGGAGCACTATCCCTTCTGCTCGAGCCGCTGCCGCAATGTCGATCTCAACCGCTGGCTGACGGGTGCCTATGTTCTTCCGGCGGTTGAAAGCGCCGACGACAGCGAAGACGACACCGAACGCTGAACGCACCGCCGTGAAACGTTTCAGAGCTTGATCACACGCGGTGTGGCGGGCTGGCCAGCACGATATTGATCGCACGCAGGACATGGATGCTGTCGCTCAGGGGCATGGTCCTTGCGCTTGTTTCACCCTTGCGCATGGCGTCCATCACCGCCATGGCTTCAAACTGCCGGCCATTTCCTTCAAACGGATAGTCTTCGCTCCTGCGCCCGGGGACCGGCAGGCGATCAAGCAGTCTGCCAAGCAGGCCTCCCGACCGTTTCAGCGGGCCGAAGGGTGTCGCGACCAGGAAGGGCCGGTACATCGTCAGCCGCTGCGCCTTGTCAAACGGGGCATCCAGCCGCAGCGTGCCCTGCGTTCCCTCGATGACGCAATGATTCGCGCCGTTGCGATCAAAACCGCAGGACAGGATCGCGTCGGCCCCATCATAGTGCAGCGCTATTTCCGAGCTCATATCCACGCCATTCGGCGCGGCGTGCCACAGGCCGGATACTTTTTGCGGCTGACCGAGAAAATGCATCGCCAGGGAGACGCCGTGGATGCCGAGGTCAAGCGTGGCACCGCCGCCGAGGGACCGGTTGAACAGGCGGTTTTCCGGGGTGTAGTCCTCGACATGAGCGAGTTCCGCGGTGATTCGGCGAATCGTTCCGATCTCACCCGCATCGATTTTCGCTTTGGCCGCCACGACAGCCGGCAGGAAGCGGGTCTCCATAGCTTCCATGGCAAAGACCTTGATCCGGGCTGCTTCGCGCTGGATGACCGAGGCTTCCGTGTGGGATGGCGCAATGGGCTTTTCCGTGAGGATGGCCTTGCCGGAGCGCACGGCCTTCAGGGCCTGCGCCAGATGGATGGAATTGGGTGTTGCGATGTAGACGGCGTCGACCGCCGGGTCCGCCAGCAGGGAATCAAGATCGCCATAGGCACACTTGCTGCCAAATGCATCGCGAAACTGTTCGGCATCGGCGAGCGAGCGGGAGTGATTGGCGGCGATGAAGGCCTGCGGAACAAACGCAAGATCGGCGGCAAATCGCTGAGCGATCTCGCCGCTGCCGATGATTCCCCAGCCAAAAGCACTGCTCCTGGCAGCTTTGTCCCCCGTTTCATCCATGAAATGCGAATCCTGTCTCTTTGGATAATAAACAACGCATCAATGCATGCTGTTTGCAAGAGGCAGAAAAACGGCAAAAAATTCGTCAGTTGATGCTGGACAGGGGGATTTTTAGTGTTATAACCCACCCGCTTCTGACGGAAAATCAACGCTGTCAGAAAGGCTTGCCGGATAACGGAAATGCCTGAAGTGCCCAGATAGCTCAGTTGGTAGAGCAGCGGATTGAAAATCCGCGTGTCCGTGGTTCGAATCCGCGTCTGGGCACCACTTCTTTCTCAATATGGTCAATGGTTTGCTTGATAGTCACGTCGGATGTCAGCCGATTTCATATTGCGTCGTGGTGCAGCAGACATCAGGGCCATAGAATGGCAATCACTTATACGATCGGCCTTCTCTTATCCCGTAATGCAAGTAATGTTCACGCGGATTTACCGCGGCAACAGCGACGTCCTGATTGAGTTCCAGATACCTGTTGTCTTCGAAGTCGCGCGGCAGCCTTTGGCTGTTCAAAACAGTTGGCCATTCCATCATTTCGTTTTCGTGCGGCGATCCGCGGATTGGCGATACCTGCAAGCCATGACGCCATTGTATGAAATTGAAGGAGAGCTGGTCGCGTTTCGAGAACTTCAGCACTTCCTCATACCATGCATTCATTGCGGCAACGACCCGCCGCTCATTGTGCTTGCGCAGCAGTAGCGTTCCGACATTCAAACCATTGGTCTGCGGATAACCTAGCTCTCGATAGCGTGCCATTTGCTGCTCGACGATGGATTTTCTGTCATATCCGATATCAGCGACAACCCTGGCCTCGTCATAGGCACAATCTCTCTCAGGATGAACAAACGCCTGCATCATATCTCTCGAGGCCGCAAACTCGTCGAATATGGTCGAGACCGGCTTCTTCAGTTTCACCGTATTGTCGAGATAGAGACTGTATTTGTGGTTGGGGAAATACAGATGCGGTCGAATTTTATAGCCTTTGGATGTCCGGTGCGGATCGAGCGATGAGGCGGGCACGTGAATAACCCGCCAAAAATCTGAAGACAGTTTCGGATCATCTGTGAAGCAGACGAAATCTGTATTCTCTGGCCGGTCGTATTCAAAATCTGCGAAGCGTTCGGAGTACCCAAAAAGGCAAGTATAGACAACGCGCCGCTTGTTTTCACGTCGAACTGCGCGGAGAAATACTATTCGAAGCTTCGAGAGTAACATCATAACCGTCACTAAATCAGCGGTTGTAAAAAGGCAATATGCTCACAGCCCCGCCGCCGCGATGGCGTTGTTTGCCTGAAGGGCGCGTGTCCCTGTGGATTGCCTCTGGTTTAAAATTGATTCACTGCGTATATCGATTTTTCTGTCGTTTCCGTTCAGAAGGTGACTTATATCATTCAAGCGCCTATTTTCTCTGATGAGAATGGCGCTGGCATTGGCCAGGGAAATGAATTTTGCTGGTGGGGCAATCCTGGATGATTGCAAATCGGGACAACCGTTTGAGATGATGTATCGGAGTATAAGGCAATTTGCCGCCGCACTGGCGTGCGCTGGTCTTGTGACCGCCACTGCCCACAGTGCCTTTGCGGCAGATTCTGACCCGATTGCCAGCGACGGCAAGCCCGTCAATCCGGCGCGCTGGATCGTGACGGTTGGCGCCAGCGTCGAATATGGCAGCAAGTTTGAAGGTGCGCGCGCCAACGGCTTCGGTTTCATGCCGTCCTTCGATATCCGGCGTGGCGATGAGCCCGAGGGCATGAGTGCGCCCGACGACAATATCGACTATACGCTGCTGACCCTCGGCGGGCTGGAGATCGGCCCTGTCATCGGTTTCCGGTCCGGCCGTTCCCATTCGGATGATCGGGGCTTTGTCGGCCTGCGCCATGTGTCATGGACCGTGGATGGCGGCGTATTCGCGCAGTTCTGGCCGATCCAGGATCGTTTGCGCGTGCGCGCCGAGGTGAGGCAGGCTTTCAATAATTCTGAGGGGCTCGTCGCCGATCTCTCGGCTGACGTATTCCAGCGCTATAATAAATTTCTGTTCTCTGTCGGGCCCCGCCTGTCGCTTGCCGACAGCACCTATATGCGCAACACCTTCGGTGTGACGGAAGAGGAATCCCACAACAACCACCGCGTCGAGCCGTACACGCCCGGTGGCGGGGTCAAATCATACGGGGTTGTCGCCGCCACCACCTACTCATTCTCCGATGCGTGGAGCGTTCAGGTGTTCGGCCGGTATGACCGGCTGGCGGGCGATGCGGAGGATAGTCCGATTGTGCCGAAACTCGGGTCCAAGGACCAGAAGGCAATCGGCGTGACCTGGAATTACTCATTCGGCGTCGGTCATTGAAGCAGGCCGATAACGGCCCGCTCGATTAAGTCCATATAAATGCAGCTGTTGAAAGGCTCAGTCGCAGGCCTGCCACGCGATGCGGCGGATGTCCGAGCGGGCGATGCCCAGATCGGCGAGATTGCGATCGGTGCACAATCTCAATTCATACAGGTTCTGACGATACTGGCGCCACTTCTGGATATGGTTGCGAAGGCTCATTTGGTATTCCCCTTATTTTTGATCAACCTCCCGGGAAAATAGTGCGACGCGTCCGGCCACATGAAAATTGCTAATGTTGCATGGCAGCAATGAGTATGCTGCATAGCAATATAACCGGCATTCCGAACCCCCTTTTGAATTTTCAGCAGGCGGCGTTATAGACAATGCAGTTCATGTGTGAGGGGAGGATGCCTTTGTCTCAATCGGCCGGATCTGTGCGTGATAAACTGGAGCAAAGCCTTGCAGCCATCGCTGCTGGAGACGGGTATGCCTTCGTCAAGCTCTATGCCGCCACCGCACGGGCGGAGGCGGACGCCTCGGACCGGCGGATGCGCGAGGGGACCAGCCTTGGCGGCCTCGATGGCCGGATCGTTTCGATCAAGGATCTGTTCGATGTGGCTGGCGAACCAACCCTGGCTGGCTCGCGCATGCGCCAGAGTGCGCCGGCTCCGGTCAAGGACGCGGTGATCGTCGAGCGTTTGCGGCGCTCCGGCGCTGTCATTCTCGGCAAGACCATCATGACCGAGTTTGCCTTCACCGCCGTTGGCCTCAATCCGCACTATCCCATCGCCGGAAACGCGCGCGATAGCAGCCGCATTGCTGGCGGATCGTCGACCGGCGCCGGGATTTCTGTCGCCGATGGCACGAGCGAGATTTCCATAGGGTCGGACACGGGCGGGTCCATCCGCATTCCCGCGGCGCTGAATGGTGTTGCCGGTTTCAAGCCCACGGCAAAGCGCATTCCCCTGCAGGGTGCTTTTCCCTTGGCGCCAAGTCTTGACTCCGTTGGTCCCTTGGCGCGCTCGGTCGCCGATTGCGCCGTGGCGGATGCGGTGATGGCGGGCGAGGCCCCGGATGTCCCTGAACCGCTGTCCCTGACAGGCCTGCGCATCGGCCTGCCGCAGGGGGAGGTTCTCTCCGCAATGGAGCCGGTTATCGCTCGGGCATTCGAGGAAAGCCTGCTTCTATGCGAAAAAGCCGGAGCGATCCTGGTGGAATGCATGCTGGATGAACTGGTCGATGAAATGGCTGAAGCGACGTCGGTCGGCTCCATTGCCGGGATCGAAGGCAGCCGGGTTCATGCGGACTGGCTGAACGAGACCGGGCTTGATGTGGATCAGCGCGTCCAGAAAACCTTGCGGCGGCGCTTGAGTGTTGCGGAAGCCGACTACATCGGCGTGATGCAAAAGCGGCAGGCGCTGGTGCGAAAAATGGACCGGCATATTGCCGCCTATGATCTCTTGGCTCTGCCGACGGTGCCGATGACGGCTCCGCTGATCGCTGACGTGAGCGAGAACGAGGAATTCTACAAACGCACGGAAGGCCTCCTGTTGCGCAACCCGCAGATTGCCAACCAGTTCGATTTGACCGCGATCAGCATTCCCATGCCGGGCCTGGCATTGCCCGGAGGGCTAATGCTGTTTGCCCGGCATGGCGCGGATCGCCGCCTGTTGTCGATGGCCATGTCGGTGGAACGATTGTTCGGTTAGGTTCCGTCCAGAGAAATTTGCGCAGGAGGCGGAAATAGCGCTCGCAATTTTCGGCAATCCCGTCAGGATACGCGTCGATTGATCCAAGATAATGCCAGGCCTTGCTGCTTCACCGTACAATTGGGCCGCTAACCATCAGTGAAAGTCTCTTCCGTGATACGCCATTGTGTTTTTATTCGTTTTCGCGGTGATGCCGCCGCCGCTACCCGCCAGGACATATACAACGATCTTGCAACGCTGTGCGGAAAACTGCCCGGCGTCCTGTCCTTTCATGCCGGTGCCAATGTCAGTCCGGAAACCGGCATGGACAAAGGCTTCAGCGAAGGCTTCATCATCGATTTCGCCGATGCGGATGCACGTGACACCTACCTTGACGACGCCGGGCACAGGGCCATCGGCGGGCGCATTGTTGCCGCCGCTGCCGACGGCGTTCAGGGTGTTTTTGTCTTTGATCTGGATATGTGACGCGCATGCAGGATAAGGAATTTTTCAAAAAGCTGTTTGAAGCCGCCGTCGCTGCCGCTGATCCGCAGCGCACGATTGCCGCGCATCTGCCGGAAAAGCCCAAGGGCCGGACCATTGTGATCGGTGCGGGCAAGGGTTCGGCGCAGATGGCAAGCGCCTTTGAAAAGGCCTGGGATGGCCCGCTGGAAGGGCTGGTGGTCACCCGTTACGGCTTTGGTGTCCCATGCGAGCGCATCGAGATCATCGAAGCTTCGCATCCCGTGCCGGATGCGGCGGGTCTTGTTGCCTCGAAGCGCCTGCTCGAAACCGTTTCGGGCCTGACCAGCGATGATCTGGTGGTCGCGCTGATCTCAGGCGGCGGGTCGGCCTTGCTGCCATCGCCGCCGGATGGCATGACCCTCGATGACGAGATCGCAGTCAACAGGGCGCTGCTCGCTTCGGGAGCGCCGATTTCCGCGATGAACGCCGTGCGCAAACATCTCTCCACGATCAAGGGCGGAAGGTTGGCTGCGGCCGCCTATCCCGCCCGCGTCTTTTCATTGATCGTGTCCGATATACCCGGCGACAACCCGGCCTTTGTTGCATCAGGTCCGACCGTTGCCGACGCCATAACCCGCGAGGATGCCCTGCGGATCGTCGAGCGCTACAGTCTCGCTCTGCCGGCGGCAGCCCTGAAACACCTGCAGTCGGCAGCGGCCGACGCGCCCAAGCCGTCAGATGCGGTATTTGCGTCGCATGAGCACCGGGTCATTGCCTCCGCTGCCGTTTCGCTGGAAGCATCGGCCGATGCCGCCCGTTCACTTGGCGTGGAGGCAATCGTGTTGTCCGATGCCATTGAAGGCGAGGCGCGGGAGGTGGCGCACGTGCATTCGGCTCTGGCCAAGCAGGTGCTGGCGAAAAATCAGCCGTTTGCCAAACCCGTGGTTCTGCTTTCCGGCGGTGAAACCACGGTGACCGTGCGGGGAAAAGGCAAGGGCGGCCGCAACAGCGAGTTCCTGCTGTCCCTGGCGCTCGATATCGACGGATATGACGGTATCAGCGCCTTTGCGGCGGACACGGACGGGATCGATGGCTCGGAGGACAATGCCGGGGCCTTTGCCGACAGCAGCAGCATCGCGCGGCTTTTGGCCAAGGGGCTCGACGCATCCGCCTATCTCAACGGCAATGATGCCTGGTCGGCGTTCAATGCCATCGGCGATCTCTTCGTCCCGGGACCAACCGGCACCAATGTCAATGACCTCAGGGCGATCCTCATTCGCTAGGGAACGCCTGTCCGGTTTTCAAGGACCGTGCCCGCGCTTTATTTGACGCTCGATGGCTTGGATTGGGTGGTCAAGCGGGCGCGATTGTCCTAAGTGTCGCTTGGGCGGCTCTTTCATGCAAACAAAGGAATGTCGAATGCGCATTGCATTACCCTTGGCTGTCTTGTCTCTTCTGGCCCTTGCGGCCTGCAGCACAAGCACGAGTACCAGCACGAGCAACAGTCCGAAAGCAGCAGCTGATGCCCTGTCGCCGGCGAAGGACACGCATTTTGTTCCGCCACCCAAGTCCCTGACCCAGAAGGCCGTTCCGTCAAAGGTTCCCGAGACACCGGGCGCGCAGAACGCGGTGCAGTAAGACCTGGATACACCGTCAAAGACGTGAATGTTCTTCAAAGCACCGGCCCGCGAGATCAAACTCCGGCCGGTGTTTTCGTCTGGCGTGTTGCATGAGGGGAGTGTGGGAAGCCCTGAAACAACAAAACCCACCGCGGGAGGAGGTGCGGTGGGTTTCGTTGGTTATGGAAGGCCTTCTGGGAGGAGAAGAGGCCGACCGTTTCGACAGAGCCGGGAGGAGGTGACGCTGTCGAAAATTCCTGATCCAACAATAACTCCATTGATGTGATTTAATACAGATAATATTGCATAGCAGCAATGCGCCTGGTGCAATGCAGCAAAGAAGCGTTCAATTATCACCTGGCCATCACGCCGAGTTGAGCGCGCGAACGGAACTTTCGGGCATCCTGATTCGTTAATGCTTCGTAAAGGGGCCGATGATGAAAGCATCGGACCTCCGCAATCGAGGCCGAGAAGATGCGTAAAATATCAGCGTCAGTCCTTATGGTAGCGATGATAGCGTCGGCATTGTCGATCCAGCCGGCAGGAGCCTTCAGCATGAAGGGGCAGGCCGCAGCGCCGTCCGAGGCCAGTGAGATCTACAACAAAAAGTTTGAACGGGCCGCCTTGCTGGAAGCCAAAGCCTATATTTGCGGAACCGACAGTGCGGCAAGTTTTGCCGCCATGAAAGCCGGAATGGCCGAGACCGGATTGCCGGAAGATATCGCCGTCGAAGTGGTTTCAGACCTTGCTTCCGGCCTGATCGACAAGGCTGTGAAGTCTGGATCAAAAGAAATATGCGGAAAACCACAGCTGCGAATTTCCCGGCTCTGACCGATAAATTTGGGGCCGGAAAAAATAAATGAATGCATTCATGATGTTGTTCGCAAGTAATTCTAATTTTATGTAAATTTGAATCAAGGTAAGAAGTTATTGCCAAAAGTTGTGATCATTGCGGGGCTTTTCAAGCGGTGAATTTTGCTAATAATACCGTTAGAAAACTTTCAATATAAACTGCAAGAACAATTAACTACTGAGGAAAATATCCATAAATTGTGCCGTGGAGTTTGTTGATCACGCGGTCTGCAACATGGATTTTTATCTGCAATAGTGTGAATGTTTCAATGAAAAGAAAAAATGGCAGTGCCGCTGGTGGGATCTGGAGAGAATAGCATGAACAAAAGAGTTCAGACGCTGAAAGTATTGAAAACAGAACTCTCGAAACTGTGCGCTATTGCCGATGGTGAAGGCTTTGAGATGATCGCCTATTTCATTGAAACGGCTATCCGTGAGTCCGATGAACAATTGTCCCAGGAAACACGTGCGCTTGTCGGAATGGAATTGCGTGCAGAGTCTGCCGGTCTGCGGGTCCTGAAGAACTGAATACTGGTTCAATTCAGGGCGCGGGGATTCATTGTCCTCCATTGAACATGGCTTCAAATTTTGTGAATCATGAATCGGTTGCCGCGCATTGTGCGCGGTGATTGCTCGCCTATATGAAGGCGATGACCCCACTCTCCGTCCTCGACCTTTCACCGGTTCCCGTTGGCAGCACGCCAGGGCAATCCCTTCGCAATTCGCTGGATCTGGCCCAGCATGCCGAACGTCTCGGCTACAACCGATTGTGGCTTGCCGAGCATCACAACATGCGCGGCATTGCGAGTGCTGCGACAGCCGTCGTCATCGCGCATGTGGCCGCCGGCACGTCGACCATTCGCCTTGGTGCCGGCGGCATCATGCTGCCGAACCATGCGCCGCTGATGGTGGCGGAGGCTTTCGGCACGCTCGCGGCGCTGCACCCCGGCCGTATTGATCTTGGTGTTGGCCGCGCACCGGGGACGGACCAGATAACGGCCCATGCCCTGCGCCGCAATCTGGAACAGGACATCAACGGTTTTCCGCAGGATGTGGTGGAACTGATGGGCTATTTCCGTGAACCGGAACCGGGCCAGAAAGTCCAGGCCGTACCGGGCGCGGGCCTCGACGTCCCGGTCTGGATATTGGGGTCGAGCCTGTTTGGCGCCCAGCTGGCCGCAGCCCTCGGGCTGCCCTACGCCTTCGCCTCGCATTTTGCCCCGGCCGAGATGGAGCGGGCAGTCGAGATTTATCGCGCGCGTTTCGAACCGTCCGAACATCTGGAAAAGCCTTATGTGATGCTGGGGCTGAACGTTTTTGCAGCGGCAACGGATGATGAAGCGCACTTGCTGAAAAGCTCGCAGCAGCAGGCATTCGTCAATCTGCGCACGGGCATGCCGGGGCCATTGCCCGCGCCTGTCGAAGGCTACGAGGAAACACTCGACCTGCACGCGCGGGCGATTTTGCGCCAGTCGCTGTCGTGCACGGTCGCCGGTTCACCGTCGACCGTCAAGGCGGGTGTCGAAGAGTTCATCCGGCGCACAGGCGCCGATGAAATCATGGCGACGGGCCATATATTCGATCACAAGGCGCGGATTCGGTCCTACGAAATTCTCGCCGAGGTCATGATCGCAGGGCAGCAGGCCGAGCCTGCACGGGCCAGCGGCTAAGGCCGCAGACCCCCTGCGGTCTCAATGAACGCGATGACCTCATCAAGCCCGTTGCGCCGCAGCATGTCGGTGAAAACATAGGGCTTGGCCCCGCGCTGCAGCTTCGTGTCGGCATCCATGACGTCAAGATCGGCGCCGACATAGGGTGCCAGATCCTTTTTGTTGATGATCAGGAGGTCGGAGCGGGTGATGCCGGGTCCTCCCTTGCGCGGTATTTTTTCGCCCTGGCAGACCGAGATGACATAAATGGTCAGGTCAGCGAGATCGGGCGAGAATGTTGCGGCCAGATTGTCGCCGCCCGATTCGATGAAGACGATATCGAGGTCCGGATGGCGCTTGTTCATCTCGGCAATCGCCTGCAGATTGATTGTGGCATCCTCGCGAATGGCGGTATGCGGGCAGCCGCCGGTCTCCACACCCATGATCCGGTCTTCCGGCAGGGCCTGCAGGCGGCTGAGGATCAGTGCGTCTTCCTTGGTATAGATGTCATTGGTCACCACGGCGACGGAGTAGCGGTCGCGCATCGCCTTGCACAGCATTTCGGTGACTGTGGTCTTGCCGGAGCCAACGGGGCCGCCAATCCCGACGCGAAGCGGTCCATTCTGCGAGATCATGACCGGAAAACCCTTGAATATTGTGTTTCATGCTGCATCGCCATGATGTCCGACAGGATCGCTGCCGATCCCAAATCATCGAGGCTTGAGGCGGCGGCGCGTTGCGCAACCGCCAGGATCGGCTGTTCCAGTGCCGCTATCAGCGCGACCCCGTGGCTTTGGCCGAGCGGAACAAGCCGTACCGCACCCTGAATGAGGTTGGAAATGACCGCATGCAGAAAGGCGGCCAGCCCCGGCTGCAGCGCCACGCCATTGCCGGCAGCGGCAATGGCAACCGCAACGGGGTAGGGCATTTCGCCGGTCGTGCCCGATTGGTCCGCTCCCCAGTGCGCGATGGCTTGCAGGAAAGCGCTGCCTTGTAGCATAGTTTCCATGTGCCGTTCCTTCGATCCGGCCATGGCTTCGCCAAGGACTGCAATGGACTGGCAATCCCCGCCTTCCCCTGCTTCATGCCAACCGGCGGCAAACAGCACGGCGTCGTTCCAGACGGAGCCGTGATGCAGGAGGTCGATCAGCCAGGCATGCAGCGTATCCTTGTCGCGGATCAGTCCGTCATGGATCGCCCGTTCAATGCCATGGCTGTAGGAAAAGGCGCCAACGGGAAAAGCCGGGGACAGCCAGGTCATGAGCCGCAGCAGCGCGGTGTTTGCGGTGAAATCAGTCATGGGAATGATGGTGATGCCCGTGATCATGATGCGCATGATCGTGGTGATCGTGACCATGGCCGCTGTGATAGGCGCCGCGCAGCGGATGGAATGGGGCGACAATCTCGGTCACCTTGGCTCCCAGACCTTCCAGCATGGCCTTGATCACATGGTCGCGTAAGATAACGATGCGGTGTTCTTCCAGCTGCGCCGGCAAATGGCGGTTGCCCAGATGCCAGGCCAGTTCCGACAGGTGCTGCCGGTCGCGCGGCGTCACTTCATAGAGGACTTCCTCGGCGGCGATAATCTCCGCCATCCTTCCATCGTCGAGGACAAGGACGTCGCCATGGGTGAAGGCGATGGGATCGGGCAGGTCGATCAGGATCTGCTCGCCCTGTTGCAGGGTCAGGACCTTGCGGCGCAGATGCCTCTCGTCATGTGCCAGGACGATATGGTCGAAGGGCGTGCCGCTGTAGTGACCGGCATGCGCATGGCCTGTGACGCGTTTCATGGTTCATTCTCCTCAGAACAGGAAATAGCGCTGTGCCATGGGCAGCACCGTCGCCGGTTCGCATGTCAGAAGTTCGCCGTCGGCGCGCACTTCATAGGTTTCAGGGTCAACTTCCACGTGCGGCGTGGCGTCATTGTGGATCATCGATGCCTTTGAAATGCCGCCACGGGTGTTCTCGACGCCGATCAAGCGCTTGTCCGTTCCAAGCGACTGGCGCAGGCCAGCCTCAATCGATGCCTTGCTGACAAAGACAACGGAGGTATTGGAGACATTCTTGCCGAAGGTGCCGAACATGGGGCGGTAATGCACAGGCTGCGGCGTCGGGATGGATGCATTGGGGTCGCCCATCGGCGCGGCGGCGATGGAGCCGCCCAGCAGCACCATGTCGGGTTTGACGCCGAAGAAGGCCGGATTCCACAACACGAGATCGGCGCGCTTGCCCACCTCGATCGAGCCGATGTGCCGGGACACACCCTGCGCAATCGCCGGATTGATCGTGTATTTGGCAATATAACGTTTCACGCGGAAATTATCGTTGTCGCCGGTTTCCTGCGGCAGGCTGCCGCGCTGGCGTTTCATCTTGTCGGCGGTCTGCCACGTGCGGATCAGAACTTCGCCGACGCGGCCCATGGCCTGGCTATCCGACGAGATGATCGAAAAGGCGCCGATATCGTGCAGGATATCTTCGGCCGCAATGGTTTCCTTGCGGATGCGGCTTTCGGCGAATGCCACGTCTTCGGGGATCGACGACGACAGGTGATGGCAGACCATCAGCATGTCGAGATGTTCGGCAATGGTGTTCTTCGTGTAGGGCCGTGTCGGGTTCGTCGACGAGGGAATGACGTTGGGCAGGCCGCAGATCTTGATGATGTCAGGCGCATGCCCGCCGCCTGCGCCTTCCGTGTGAAAGGCGTGGATCGTACGCCCCTTGAACGCGGCAACCGTATCCTCGACAAACCCGCTCTCGTTGAGCGTGTCCGTATGGATCATCACCTGAATGTCGAACCGGTCGGCAACGGTGAGGCAATTGTCGATGGCGGCCGGCGTGGTGCCCCAATCCTCATGCAGTTTCAGCGAGCAGGCGCCGCCGAGGATCATCTCCTCCAGCGCTTTCGGCTGCGAGGCATTGCCCTTGCCCGATAGTCCGAGGTTCATCGGAATGGAATCGAAGGCCTGGATCATCCGCGCCAGATGCCATGGGCCCGGCGTGCAGGTGGTTGCCAGCGTGCCATGTGCCGGGCCGGTGCCGCCGCCGAACATGGTGGTCACGCCCGACATCAGCGCTTCGTCGATCTGTTGCGGGCAGATAAAATGGATATGCGCGTCCATGCCGCCGGCCGTCAGTATCTTGCCCTCGCAGGCGATGATTTCCGTGCCCGGTCCGATAATGATGGTAACGCCCGGCTGCGTGTCGGGATTGCCGGCCTTGCCGATGGCGGCAATCAGCCCGTCCTTGAGCCCGACATCCGCCTTGTAGATGCCGGTATGGTCGACGATCAGGGCATTGGTGATGACCGTATCGACGGCGCCGTCAGCCCGGGCCACCTGACTCTGTCCCATGCCGTCGCGAATGACCTTGCCGCCGCCGAATTTCACCTCTTCGCCATGGATGGTGAAATCCTTTTCCACTTCAATGAACAGCTCCGTGTCGGCAAGGCGCACCTTGTCGCCGGTTGTCGGGCCGAACATGCGGGCATAGGCGGAGCGGGAGATTTTAGCGGGCATGGTGGTTCCCTCCTGGGCTGTAGGTCTGGCACGGTACGCGCACGGCGGCGGGAGACCGGAGCCACATTCCGGCCACGATATCGCCCCGGAATGACCCGATAACCGACCGCTTGAGATCGAATTCCGCAGGTGAACTGCGCCCGTCATCAAAAGATGATCGTTCGCCAATCACGTGAAAGGAAAAACGATGCGAAAGATGATGATCCTGGCCATGTGTGCCGCTTTCCCGCTCGCCACGTCCGCCGCCTATGCGCAGACTGCGGCACCAGCCACACAGCAACCGGCCAGCAAGGCCCCGGCGCAATCCGGAGCGGTGCCGATCACGACGATCAACATTGTCGATATCAACGAATTGCCCGAGAGCACGAAAACCCAGGTCAACGATGCCGTGGCCAAGCGCTCCGACAAGGACATGCAGCAGCTGCGCACCTCGATCGATGCATCGCCGCAAGTCTCCGCAGCCCTGAAGGAAAAGGGCCTGACGTCGGCGGCGGTGGTTGTCGCGAGCCTTGATGCCAAGGGCCTTTTGACCCTTGTCACCAAAAAGCCGAGCTGACCGCGCGACAGAGCATTGGGGAAGCTGGTCGGTCAAAGCTTTCCCATGATCTTTTGCTGGAACCCGTAAACGGTCCTGTTGCCGCCAAGCGGCACGAGCGTCACGTCGCGCTCCTGTCCCGGCTCGAACCGCACCGCGGTTCCCGCCGCGATATCCAGCCGCATGCCGCGTGCCTGAGCACGGTCAAATATCAGCGCATTGTTGGTTTCGAAGAAATGATAGTGCGAGCCGACCTGCACGGGACGGTCGCCGGTGTTTGCAACCTTTAGTGTTACAGTGGTTGCGCCGGCGTTCAGTTCGATCTCGCCTGCGCAAGGAATGATTTCACCCGGGATCATGGTGTCTCCTAACGGATCGGTTCGTGAACGGTGACGAGTTTGGTGCCGTCGGGGAACGTGGCTTCCACCTGAATGTCGTGGATCATCTCGGGGATGCCTTCCATCACCTGGGCACGGGTGATGACGTGGGCCCCGGCTTCCATAAGTTCGGCGACCGAGCGGCCGTCGCGCGCGCCCTCCACGACAAAATCTGTAATGAGCGCAATGGCTTCCGGATGATTGAGCTTGACGCCGCGTTCAAGGCGGCGGCGGGCGACCATTGCCGCCATGGCAATCAGGAGCTTGTCTTTTTCACGGAGTGTCAGGTTCATTTTGTCCTCTTGGCCATCCCATGTTTGTTCCGTGCGCCGCGGTCCAGCCCCTAGATTGACCAGACTTTAGGCACGCCTGCCTTTTGATTCAGCAGTTCGATCAGCGGTATCAGCCGTTTCCGCAGGGAATAGGCATCCTCATCCACCAGCCTCGCAAGAAGCTTGCCAGACCAGGCGGAAGCGCCGCCTTTTTCACCGATTATTTTTCGCGCCGGCTCCAGATGCCGCTCCGCATCATGGTCGAGCAGCAGGATGGTGGCCATTGTCCGCATTCCGCCGAGCAGGGCAGGCCGGGCAAGCATGGCTGCCGTATCGGGACCAATCGCAAAGTCTTCGGCGTGAACCAGCCTGTCCTGCCGGTAGATGCGCCACCGGTCACGGAACGTGCAGGTCTGGACGTCCTCGCCCATCGCCTTGCGGCCGAACACCACCGGCTCGATGATCAGGGCGCGGCCCGTTCCGGCAAGCTGCGCCGTCAGCGTTCGCTTCAGGGCGGAGCGTTCAAACAGGATCGTCTCCTGCGGCAGCCAGGCGAGACCGGCGTTCTCGCCGACTGACAGCGTGGTTTCCACCTGGGCGACAGAAAACGAGGCTTTGTAGATGCGCTCGCAGGCCTGCGTGGTGATCTGCGCGTGGCAATCATTGGCCGCGTCGAACTGCCAGCGCATGTCGTCGCCGCCGGTCAGGCCGCCGGATGTGTTGATCATCACGGCTTCCAGCGCCGCATCGTCGCGATCCGGCAGCCGGATTTTCGCGCAGCCTTCCTGATAGAGCGTGGCGATGCGCGTACGCCCATTGACGGGTTTCACTGCCAGCCGGGCGTGCCCGTAGGCGCGCTGCGGCCTGGTTTCCGGTATCAGGTCAAGGGACGGGTAAACGTTCATACCGCAAGGCTAGCGCAGCCCGGCGGGGTGGGAAAGCTCAAACTTTCCCAAGTTCGATGGCGCGCTGGTGCGCCGCATGCACGGCCTCGGTCAGAAGATTTTTCAGCCGGTCCTCGCCCATGAGCACCTTCAGCGCCGCGGCCGTGGTGCCGTTGGGGCTGGTCACCTGTTCGCGCAGCGTCGTCGGGGTGTCGGCACTGGCGGCAGCCAGCGCACCGGCGCCATAGACGGTCTGCATGGCGAGAAGACCGGCGATCTCCCGCGTCAGCCCGGCGGCGACCCCGGCCTCGGTCAGGCCTTCGATGAAATGGAACACATAGGCAGGCCCGGAACCCGAAACAGCCGTCACCGCATCGATCAGGCTTTCATCGTCAACGGAGGCGACGGCGCCGCTGGTTTTCAGCAGCTTGTCGACAAAAGCCGCATCGTCGTCACCGACATGGGGATTGCGGAAGGTGACGATCATACCCTTGCCGATTGCCGCTGGGGTGTTGGGGATCGTGCGAATGATCGCGGTTTTATCGCCGAGATGCTTCTCGAAAAAGTTCACGGTAATACCAGCGGCCACGCTGACAAATGTCGCGTGTTCGGCAAAGCGCTTGTAGGCGGGCAGGACGTCGCCCATCACCTGCGGCTTGACCGCAATCAGGATCACACGCGGCTGAAGACCGGCGGCGAGCGATGCGGCGCCCGCGACGGCATTGACCCCGAGTGTCGCTGCCCGATCCCGCAAGGCATCGGTCGGTTCGACGACATGGACCTGTCCTGGCTGCAATATGCCCGCATCCAGCCAGCCCTTGAGCATAGCGAAACCCATATTGCCGCAACCAACCAGAACCACGCTGTCAACCATATGTCTTCTCCCAAATCATGTGGCCGCACTTTGATCCGGTCCTAAGCGCCGGGTCAACTGGGCAACCCTGCGGCCGGTGCACCGATCATTGAAATAATGGGAGACATCGCGATACCGCAGGGCATCTTCGGATAAATTCCCCGGTGTTTCACCAATGATTAACGATTTATTTCCCATAGAACTTTAGGTTGGGTTAACCGTAAGCCATGCTTCGGGGGTAAGGTATTGAACGGTTCTTATGGAGTGCGGACAGGAATGGGTGATCGGGACAACGGGATAGACAAGCGGCCACGACGCTCGCTGCTCTCGTTTGCCAGCCAGCCGGAAACGGCGGGCAGTGCGCCCGCACGCGTGGCGCCTGCAACACCCCCGCAAGCACCCCGCCGCGAAGACGATCTGGAACACTATCAGCGGATGCGGGCGCTGCGTCTGGCGGCCAGCAGCGAAATCACGCAGCTCCCCGCGCCGGCGCCCGATACTGCCCTGACGGATGAAGAGGCCGAGCAGATCGCCATCGATCGCATGCGTGCCGACATGGCGGCCATCAAGGCCGAGCTCAACCGCCGGATCGACGATAACGCATCCGCCGTGCCGGTTTCGCCGACGATTGCCGCCGATGCACCCGTTGCACCGGCGACAAGCCCGGTTGAGCCCGTTGCGGACAATCATGTCACGATGAAACGGTTCATCGAGCCGTCCAACGCCCTCAATCGCGTCGCCAATTCCAAAAAACTGATTATCGCGACGACCCTGATCGGCACTTTGCTTGGTGCCGGCTATGCGATGACAATGCCGAAGCTCTACCCGTCAACCGCTGAACTGCTGGTCGACCCGAGCAACATCCCGTTGAGCGGGACAGCGCCAGCAACCGGTCAGCTGCCGGCCGAAGCGTCCCTGGCCATTGCCGAGAGCCAATTGCGCGCCATCCGCTCGAACCGCGTGCTTTCCCAGGTGATCGACCGGACAGGTCTCGCCAAAGATCCGGAATTCAATGGCAATCTGAAGGACAAGGGCTGGCTTGCGGCCGTTCGCGAGCTTTTCTCGACCGACAGCACACCGGACACAGCGTCACGCGAAGCATTGCTCGTGCGCAATCTCTCCGACAATCTCACGATCGGGAGGAGCGCACAGAATTTTGTTTTCGATATTACTGTCAAATCCAGCGATCCGCAGAAATCCGCACGCCTTGCCAACACTCTGTCCGATGTCTTCATCGAAGAGCAGCGCAATCCGTCACCGGGTGCGGGAGCAGCGGCCCCACTTGCCGGCCGGCTGAATGAGCTGCGCAGTGCTGCGGAAGATGCCGAGAACGCGGCGCAGAAATTCAGGATCGACAACAATCTCGCCGATGCCCAGGGCGGACCGGCTGACGATGTTGCAAAGGCGGGCGATGCGCTCGCCGCCGCCCGCGATCAGACAATAAAGCTCAACGCGCAGGCTGCCGCCATTCAAGGCGCGTCGGTGGATAGTGTTCTCGGCAACACGGTGCCGGATGCGTTGGGGTCCGACGCGATTGCAGCGCTGCGTTCGCAATATTCGGTTCTCAAGCAGCAGGCCGATACGCTGGCGATCAAACTTGGACCGCGCCATCCGCTGCTCATACAGGCGCGGTCTGAAGTCGAGGCAATCCGCAAGGACGTGCGCAGCGAATTGAGCCGCATGGTGGCCTCGGCGCAGGCCGAACTCAAGCGTTCGGTGCAGCGGGAGCAGGATCTGGCAAACCAGCTTGCGCAGCTCAAATCGCGCACGGCTGGAACAAGCGGGGATATGAGCCGGCTGCGAGCACTGGAGCAGGATGCCGCAACAAAGCGCGCGGCCTATGACGCCTATGCGCAGCGCGGCCAGGCAAGCGCGCAAACCGCCGATATGAGCGGCACCAGTATCCGGGTTGTTTCGCCAGCGCAGCCGTCAGCCGAGCCCGCAGGGCCGTCACGCGGTATTCCCGTGATTGGCGGCATGCTGGCTGGCCTGCTTGCCGGACTGGGTGTCGCAATGCTGCGCGGGTCGGGTGCCCGCAACCGACATGAGCCTTCACCAGCCGGTGCCGGAAACGACGGTCCGTTTGATCCGCCGTCGGGCGGAAAGCGGACGGAACATGGTACGGACAAGACGGTTGCAGCGCCCGCCGAGTCACGGCTGGGTGCTGCCATCAAGCAGGCCCAAACGCGCAATTCCGCTTCCGATGCGGCGGAAATGGCCGATGAAGATGCGGCAAGGGCCGAGGATCAGGTCGCGGTTGCGCAGCTTCTCTACGAATATGCCGACATGCATTTCGCCCCGCGCCATCATGACAACTCCAACATCGAGGACATGCTCGCCGATATTGCGGAGATTCGCGATGTGTTGCGCCAGCGCGCCGCCGGAGACTAAAGCCGCGTTCAGTGCAGACGCGGCGTCGGCCCCATGCCTTTATCGTCGATGACATAGCCCCTGTAGAACCGGTCGAGCGTGAACGGCGCCGACAGCGGATGCGGTTCATCCTTGGCGATGGTCCAGGCAAAGCATTTGCCGGAGATCGGCGTTGCCTTGAAGCCGCCGTAACACCAGCCGGTGTTGAGATACATGCCCGGCAATGGACCGGTGGTGATGATGGGGGAGCCGTCCATGGACATGTCCATGATTCCGCCCCAGGAGCGCAGCAGCTTGACGCGGGCCAGCGCCGGCATGAGGGCGACGAACTCGCTCATCACATCTTCCACAACGGGCAGGTTGCCGCGCTGCGCATAGGAATTGTAGCCGTCGATATCGCCGCCGAAAACCAGCCCGCCCTTGTCCGACTGGCTGAAATAGAGATGGCCGCCGCCGAACGTCGCAACCGTATCGACGACGGGCTTGAGCGCTTCCGAAACAAAGGCCTGCAGGACATGCGATTCCAGCGGCAGCCGGTCGACACCTGCCCGGCGCATCAGCTCGCTGGTGTGTCCGGCCACGGCGCAGGCGGTCTTTTTTGCATTGATCGGACCGCGTGTGGTCATGACGCCGGTGACCTTGTCGCCGTCCTTGATGAAGCCGGTGACTTCGCAATTCTCGATGATATCAACACCGAGCTGGTCGGCCGCACGGGCATAGGCCCAGACCACCGCATCATGGCGTGCGGTTCCCGCGCTGCGCTGCATCAGGCCGCCAATGATCGGAAACCGTGCCGATGCGCTGGTGTCGAGGCCGGGAATGAGTTTCTCCAGCTGTTTCGGATTGAGCAGCTCGCAGTCGATGCCGTTGAGCCGCATCTGGTTGCCGCGCCGGATATAGACATCGAGCTGCGGCAGGTTGTGCGCAAGATTGACCACGCCGCGCTGCGAGAACATCACGTTGTAGTTGAGGTCGTGCGACATGGTCTCCCAGAGCTTCATCGACGCCTCGTAGAAGTGCTGGTTTTCCGTCAGGAGATAATTGGATCGCACCGCCGTCGTGTTGCGGCCGATATTGCCGGAACCGAGCCATCCCTTTTCTACCACGGCGATATTGCGGATGCCGTGTTCCTTGGCCAGGTAATAGGCGGTCGCCAGCCCGTGTCCGCCGCCGATGATCACCACATCATAGGCCGGCTTCGGATCGGGTTTGCGCCACGCAGGCTTCCAGTCCTTGTTGCCGTTGAGGGCGTTCTTGAGAAGGGAGAAAGCGGAATAGCGCATCGACGAATCCAGTTTGCGGGCGGAACAGTGTGATCATGCGTGGTTTTGGCGTATTCGCAAGCCCCAGAACCATCCTTGGGTCACATCATCGCATTGCCCTTATGGGCCGCTTTCGTTATTGCGTCAGTGAACGCCGTTCTGGCGGTATTGTATTGCCTAAGAATCCTCAGAATGACGTCCATTCCCGAAGCGCGATGCCCAGGAGCAGCACATGGCAGTGACGATTGATGGCAAGCAGATTGCCGAAGACGTGGTTTCAAAGGTCAAGGCGTCCGCCGCCGAGCTGATTGAGGTCACTGGCATCACGCCCGGTATTGCCGTGGTGATCGTCGGCGAGGACCCCGCCAGCCAGGTCTATGTCGCCTCGAAGGGACGCAAGGCCAAGGAATGCGGCTTCCATTCCGTGCAGCACACCCTGCCGGAACAGACGAGCGAAGATGAACTGGTCAGGCTGGTGGAAACGCTCAATGCCGATCCGGCCATCCATGGCATTCTCGTGCAATTGCCTTTGCCCAAGCACATCGATTCCGGCCGCATCATCCAGACCATTTCACCTGACAAGGATGTCGACGGCTTCCACTTCATCAATGTCGGCAAGCTGGGGACCGGCGAGCTCGATACCGCATTCGTCCCCTGCACGCCCGAGGGCTCGATGCTGCTGATCGACCGCATTCTCGGCCGTGATCTCTCCGGCCTCAATGCGGTGGTTGTCGGCCGTTCCAATATCGTTGGCAAGCCGATGTTCAATCTGCTGCTCGCACACAATGCCACAGTCACGATTGCCCACAGCCGGACGAAGGATCTGCCAGGCCTTTGCCGCAATGCCGATATTCTGGTGGCCGCCGTCGGCCGTCCGCAGATGATCAAGGCGGACTGGGTGAAGCCAGGGGCGACTGTCATCGATGTCGGTATCAATCGCATTCCGGCTCCCGAGCGGGGCGAAGGCAAGACGCGTCTTGTCGGCGATGTCGATTTTGCCGACGTGGCTCCCGTCGCCGGCGCACTGACGCCGGTTCCCGGTGGTGTCGGGCCGATGACGATTGCCATGCTGATGGCCAACACGCTGGTTGCCGCCCACCGCAGTGCCGGAAAAACACCGCCCCGCTTCTAATTCATTGGTTTGCAACCGGATTGTCGTTAGAACAGCATATGCCCGAAGCCCTCAAGGTCAGTAGAACCTTCGCTTTTCTGCTTGTCGACAAATTCCCGATGTTCAGCCTTGCCGCTGCCATCGATACAATGCGCACGGCCAACCGTATGGCGGAAGAGCCATTCTACGGGTGGACCACCGTGTCCGCCACGGGTGCGCCGGTCACCGCATCGAACGGTCTGCAGATCAATGTGCAATATTCGCTGGCGGAGCTTCCCGCCGCCGATATTTTCTTCATCTGCGCTGGGCTGACCACCGAGTTTGAAGAAAAACCCAAGGTTATCGCAGCGCTGCGCAATCTCGGACGGCGCGGTGCGGCGCTGGGCGGGCTCAACATCGGCAGTTACATCCTCGCCGAGGCAGGGCAGCTCGAAGGGCATCGCTGCACGATCCATTGGGAAAACCGCGCCGGTTTTCAGGAGCGTTTCCCGCAGATCGAATGCACCGGCAATGTTTTCGAGATCGACCGCAAGCGCTATACCTGCGCGGGCGGGACGACCTCGATCGATCTGATGCTGGAGATCATCCGGCAGGATTTCGATCCCGGCCTTGCCAATGAAGTGGCCAACCAGTTCCACCATGAGCGCATCCGCTCGCAGACCGATCGCCAGCGCATCGGGCCCGAGCGGGACCTGACCGGAAAATCCGAGAAGCTGCGCAAGATCGTCGAGCTGATGGCCGACAATCTCGAACAGCCGAAATCGGCGGTGCGGCTGGCCAAGGCCGTTGGTCTTTCCGTCCGGCAGGTGGAGCGCTTGTTCCTGCGCCATCTCAACATGACGCCGGGTCGCTACTACATGAGCCTGCGGCTGGAACGGGCGCGCGAGCTGCTGCGGCAGACGCATTCGCCCATTCTCGACGTGGCGCTGGCAACGGGATTCACGTCCCATTCCTATTTTGCCCAGAGCTACCGGGCGCAGTTCGGGCGCTCACCCTCCGATGAGCGCCGCACCACCTATTGATCAGCCGAAAACCGAAGCGCCTTCGTCGGCGCGGCCCACCACGTTGCGGAAGGCGGCGAACAGTTCGCGGCCCATGCCGTAGCTGTTGTGGCTAAGGTCGACGACCGGTTCGGGACGGGCGGCGAGAACCTCCGGGTCTTCGAGCACGTCGAGCGTTCCGATTTCCGCATCGAGCCGCACCATGTCGCCATCGCGGATCTTGCCGATGATGCCGCCGCTCAAGGCTTCCGGCGTCACGTGGATTGCCGCCGGCACCTTGCCCGAGGCACCCGACATGCGCCCGTCCGTCACCAGCGCAACCATATGGCCGCGATCCTGCAGCACGCCGAGCGGCGGCGTAAGCTTGTGCAGTTCCGGCATGCCATTGGCCTTTGGACCCTGGAAGCGGACCACGGCGACAAAGTCACGGTCGAGCTTTCCGGCCTTGAAAGCGTCCTGCAGCGCCGCCTGACTGTCGAATACGATGGCAGGCGCCTCGATGATGCGCCGTTCCGGCTTGACTGCCGATGTCTTGATGACGGCGGTGCCGAGATTACCCTTCAGCATCTTCAGGCCGCCGGTTGCCTGGAACGGTTCCTTGACCGTGGAAAGGACCTTCTTGTCGGCGCTTTCGCTTGGAATGGGATTGCGCTCCACCGTGCCGTTTTCGCCGAGCTTGACCTCGATGGTGTAGGCACGCAGGCCTTCGCCCCAGACGGTCTTGACGTCCTCATGCAGCATGCCTGCATCCAGTAATTCGCGGATGATGTAGCCCATGCCGCCGGCCGCATGGAAATGGTTCACATCGGCGAGACCGTTTGGATAGACGCGGGCGAGCAGCGGCACCACATCGGAAAGGTCGGAAATGTCCTGCCATGTCAGCTTGATGCCCGCAGCCGCAGCCATGGCGACGAGGTGCATGGTGTGGTTGGTCGAACCGCCCGTAGCGTGCAGCCCGATAACGCCGTTGACGATGGTCTTCTCGTCGATCATTTCGCCGACCGGCGTGTATTCATTGCCGAGCGCGGTGATGGCAAGGGCGCGCTTGGCAGCCTCGCGCGTCAATGCTTCGCGTAAGGGGGTGCCCGGATTGATGAAGGACGAGCCCGGCGTATGCAGCCCCATGATTTCCATGAGCATCTGGTTGGAATTGGCCGTGCCATAGAAGGTGCAGGTTCCCGGTCCGTGGTACGACTTGGATTCCGATTCCAGCAGTTTGTCGCGGCCGACCTTGCCTTCCGCATAAAGCTGGCGGGTTTTTGCCTTCTCGTCATTGGGAAGGCCCGTGGTCATCGGACCGGCAGGGATGAACACGGCGGGCAGGTGACCGAACGTCAGCGCGCCGATGACGAGGCCCGGAACGATCTTGTCGCAGACGCCGAGATAAACAGCCGCATCGAACATGTCATGCGACAGGCCAACGGCCGTCGCCATGGCAATGACATCGCGGGAGAACAGCGACAGATCCATGCCCGGCTGTCCCTGGGTCACGCCATCGCACATGGCCGGCACGCCGCCGGCAACCTGCGCCACGCCGCCCGCCTCGTGCACGGCCGCCTTGATCAGTTGCGGATAGGTTTCGAACGGCTGATGCGCCGACAGCATGTCGTTGTATGAGGTGATGATACCGATATTGGGCACAACGTCGCCAGCCAGCGCGGCCTTGTCGGACGGTCCGCAGGCGGCAAAGCCGTGGGCGAGATTGGCGCAGGCCAATGCAGAGCGTTTCGGCTTGTGGGAAGCAGCTTCGCGCAGACGGTCGAGATAGACATCGCGGGTCGGGATCGACCTCTCACGGATGCGGTTGGTAATGCTTTTGACCCTTTGCAGGACGGTCATCGGTTTTCTCCTTATGGAGCCCAGAAAATCTCAAGATTGATGGGTGTGTGGCGCAGGACAGCGCGAATGGGCATGTCAGCGGTTGCCCCGTCGCCAAGCGCCTTGTCGAGAACGGCTTTTTTGCCGTCGCCTTCGATGTGCAGGACAACGAACCGGGAATGAACGATCACCGGCAGGGTGAGTGTCAGGCGCGGCTCACCGGCACCTTCCGCCTGCATTGGCAGGACGAGCGCCGACTGCGTCATCGAAATCGCGTCGGCAAGGCGGTCGCCACCGGGGAAGAACGAGGCCGTGTGACCATCGCCGCCCATGCCGAGTATAGTCACGTCGAAAGGCTGGCCCAGTGCGGCGATGGCGGCCGCCGCGGATTGAACGGCAGCGTCCGCATCCGCAGACGCATGATAGAGCCCGACGAAATTGGCCTTCGCTGCGGCGTTCTGCAGAAGCAGCTCCGTCACCAGCTTCTGGTTGGAGCGGTCATTGCTTGGCGGCACGAAACGTTCGTCCACCAGCGTGACGGTGATCCGGGTCCAGGGCAGGTCCTTGACCGACAGCGCCTTGAAAAAGCGGGCAGGGGTGGTTCCACCCGATACGGCCAGAACCGCCTTGCCGCGCGCATCGCATGCGGCCTGCAGGTGTGCTGCAACACCGGTCGCCAGTGCTTCCGCAAGAGCGTTTCCATCGGCAAAACTGTTCAGTGTCTGCTGCATGATCATGTCTCGTGCCAGGTGCGTCCGTCGCGTTCAATCAAGGCGATGGCCGCGGATGGTCCCCATGTACCGGCGGTATAACCTGCTGCGGACTGGTCATTGTCGGTCCAGGCTTTCAGGATCGGATCGATCCAGCGCCATGCGGCAACAACTTCGTCGCGGCGCATGAACAGGGTCTGGTTGCCGCGCACCACATCCATCAGCAGGCGTTCATAGGCATCGGGGCTGCGGACCTGGAACGATTCCGCAAAACTCATGTCGAGCGGAACGTGACGCAGGCGCATGCCGCCCGGACCCGGATCCTTGATCATCATCCACTGCTTCACGCCTTCGTCGGGCTGCAAGCGGATCACCAGCTGATTGGCGACGACCCGGCCCGCGCTCTCGCCAAAGATCGAGTGCGGAATGGGCTTGAACGAAACGACGATTTCAGAGGCCCGCGTGGCAAGGCGTTTGCCGGTGCGCAGGTAGAACGGAACGCCGGCCCAGCGCCAGTTGGCGATCTCGGCCTTGATGGCGACGAAGGTTTCCGTATTGCTCGTCGCGCCCAGTTCTTCCTGATAACCCTTGACCGGGCCGCCGGCGGACGCACCGGCACGGTACTGGCCGCGCACGGTCAGCTCTTCGGCATTCTTGGCATCGATGCGGGCAAGCGAGCGCAGGACTTTCAATTTCTCGTCGCGCACAGCATCGGCATCCATGGATGCGGGAGGCTCCATCGCAACAAGGCAGAGAAGCTGCAGCATGTGGTTCTGCACCATGTCGCGCAGCGCACCGGCCGTATCGTAGTAACCGGCGCGGCCTTCGAGGCCGACCGCTTCCGCGACGGTGATCTGCACGTGATCGATGTGCGCCGAGTTCCACAGGGGCTCGTACAGCGCATTGGCAAAGCGCAGCGCCATCAGGTTCTGCACCGTTTCCTTGCCGAGATAGTGATCGATGCGGAAAATCTGCTGTTCGTTGAAGACGCTGCCGATCGTGTCATTGAGCGCAATGGCGGATTTAAGATCGCGGCCGATCGGCTTTTCGACGATGATGCGGGTCTGATCGGTGATCAGTTCATATTTCTTCAAGCGGCTGGCGATGTCGCCGAACAGGCTCGGGCTGACCGCGAGGTAAAACGCCCTGATCTTCCTGTTCGCGTCGCCAATCGCGCTTTTGAGATCGTCCCAGCCATTGTCCGATGTTGCGTCGACTGCAACATAGGACAGGCGCTGCAGGAATTGCTCGACCTGCTTCTTGTCGATCTCTTCTGGTTTGACATGTTCCTTGATCGCGGCTTCCGCAAACTTGCGGTAGTCGGCATCGGACATCGCCGAACGCGATGCGCCGATGATGCGCGTGGGCTCCGTCAACTGTCCGTCCCGCTGGCGTTGATAGAGCGCGGGGATCAGTTTGCGCTCGGCAAGATCGCCGCTGCCACCGAAGACGATGCAGTCAAAAGGTTCAACCGGGATAATCTGGCTTGTCATAAGATTAAGTCTCGCTATGCCAAAAATAGGTGTTCCGCTGATGCAGGCCTGTATAATCTAATCGATTTAAAAAGGCCAGCGCCGATCCGTCTTCTGCGTCAAAATGCATTCCCAAGACGGTTCAATTCCAATACCATCGGTGCAAAGCAGGAACCCGTCATGGATCAGAATCTCTCTCGAATTGTCGCACAGGATAAGAATTTCCTGAATATCATTAATGGCCGGCGGGTCGCCGCACTCTCGCAGGAAACGATCACTGTTTTGTGTCCGTCCGATGGTTTGCCCTTCGCCACCATCCCGGCGGGCAATGCCGATGATGTGGATCGCGCCGTGCGTGCAGCGCGGCAAGCCTTCGAACAGGGCCCCTGGAGCCGGATGCCGGCCTTCGAGCGTGGCCGCCTGCTGACACGGCTCGGCCAGCTCGTCGAAGAGCATGGCGACGAACTTGCAGCACTCGAATCGCGCGATACCGGCAAGCCGGTCCGTCAGGGCAAGGCGGATGTCGCCGCGACCATGCGCTACTATGAATTCTACGGCGGTGCCGCCGACAAGATTCATGGCGATACCATTCCCTTTCTCGACGGCTTCACGGCGCTGACGCTGCGCGAGCCGCATGGCGTGGTTGCCGGCATCATTCCATGGAACTATCCCATGCAGATCATGGCGCGCGTGGTTGGCGCCGCGTTGGCGATGGGCAACACGCTGGTCATCAAACCGGCCGAGGATGCCTCGCTGTCCACCATCCGTATCGGTGAACTGGCCATTGAGGCAGGATTTCCCGATGGCGTTCTCAATGTCATCACCGGTTATGGCCGTGATGCAGGTGCCGCACTGTCATCGCATCCGGGGATCGATTACGTCACCTTCACCGGCTCGCCTGTCACCGGGACCGCGATCCAGCAGGCCGCCGCCGCGAACAATCGCGGCGTCACCATGGAACTGGGCGGCAAGTCGCCGCAAATCCTGTTTGCCGATGCGGATGTGGAAAAGGCCCTGCCGGTTCTGGTCAATGCGATCATACAGAATGGCGGTCAGACCTGTTCGGCGGGAAGCCGTATCCTGATCGAGCGTCCTCTCTATAATGACGTCGCTGCCGCCCTTGGCGAGCGCTTCAGCAAGCTTGTCGCCGCACCGCACGACATGGACCTTGACCTTGGCCCGATGGTGAACCCGGCGCAGAAGCGCAAGGTCGAGAACTTCATCACATCCGCTGCCGAGTCCGGGATCGAGGTTGTTGCCCGCGGCTCCATTCATGTTGAAGCGCCGCTGGAGGGCTACTACGTCGCCCCCGTGCTTTTCGGCGCTGTCGATCCCGCGTCGGTTCTGGCACAGGAAGAAGTGTTCGGGCCGGTATTATCGCTCTTTGCCTTTGATGACGAGGCGGATGCCATCAGGCTTGCCAACGGCACCGATTACGGTCTCGTCGCGGGTATCTGGACCCGGGACGGTGCCCGCCAGCACCGTGTCGCCAAGAAAGTTCGCGCCGGACAGGTTTTCGTCAACGCCTATGGTGCTGGCGGCGGCGTCGAACTGCCGTTTGGCGGTTTCAAGAAGTCCGGTCACGGACGGGAAAAGGGCTTTGAAGCGCTCTTCGATATGTCCGCAACCAAAACGGTCGTGTTCCGCCACGACTGACCGGGCCGACACCCGGAACAATCCCCTTCAAGATCAATAGCATGAGGAAATGACATGACCCGTTTGGCAGGCAAGACAGCGATCATCACCGGCGCAGCCGCCGGTTTCGGCGAGGGAATGGCGAAGCGCTTTGCCGAAGAGGGAGCCAATGTCGTCGTTGCCGATTTGAACCACAAGGGTGCGGAAACGGTTGCTGCCGCCATCGGAAAAAAGGCGATTGCCGTAGAGGTGGACGTTTCGCGCAAACACGATATCGATGCGATGGTTGCAGCTGCAATGGATGCATTCGGCCGCGTTGACATCATGATCAACAATGCCGGGTTCACGCACCGCAACGGTTCCATGCTGGAGGTGGATGAAAGCACCTTCGACCTGATCACGGCCGTGAATATGAAGGCGATCTACTACGCCACGCTTGCCGTGGTGTCGATCATGGAAATGCAGGGCGGCGGCTCCATCATCACCACGGCCTCGACGGCTGGCTTGCGTCCGCGGCCCGGCCTGACCTGGTACAATGCGTCCAAGGGCTGGGCGATCACCGCGACGAAATCCATGGCGGTTGAACTGGCACCGAAGAATATCCGGGTCAATTGCCTGTGCCCCGTGGCGGGCGATACCGGCATGCTCAGCCTGTTCATGGGCGAGGACACGCCGGAAAAGCGCGCGCAGTTCAAGGCTTCGATCCCGCTCGGCCGCCTGTCGACACCGCTCGATATCGCCAATGCTGCCCTTTGGCTCGCTTCCAGTGAAGCTGAGTTCATCACGGGTGTGGCGCTGGAAGTCGACGGCGGGCGCTGCATTTAGACGGGATCAACTGATTTTGTCTTGAACCGGAAGCAGATCGGCCTACATCCGGAGTGTCGTCCAATTTTCCCAATGGCTGTATCCGGCTGATCGTGGTCCGATCAGCGGCGCGGCTCATCTTTCAAGGACATGATCATGACATCGAAACCTGTCTGGTTTATCACTGGCTGTTCAACCGGTTTTGGCCGCGAGCTGGCGCGCCATACGCTTGAACTGGGTTATCCCACCGTCATCACCGCACGTAACCCCGCACAGGTCGAGGACCTGGCGCGGGGCAATGAAGACAAGGCGCTTGTCCTCAAACTCGACGTGACCAATGCGGACGATATCGCCGCTGCCGTCAAGGCGGCGGAAGCCCGCTTCGGCCGTATCGATGTGCTCGTCAACAATGCCGGTATCGGCTATTTCGGTTCGCTCGAAGAGAGCGACATCGATGAAGTGCGCAAGATGTTCGAAATCAACGTCTGGGGCCTCGTCAACATGACCCGGGCCGTCTTGCCCGTCATGCGCAAGCAGCGGTCGGGGACTGTCGTCAATATTTCATCGATTGGCGGTCTCGTGGCCAATTCGGCCGTGAGCTTCTACAATGCCACCAAGTTCAGCGTCGAAGCGATTTCGGAAGCCCTGTCCAAGGAAGTCGCGCACCTTGGGATCAAGGTTCTGATCGTGGAACCCAGTGGTTTCCGCACGGACTGGGCCGGACGCTCGGCCAACGAGGCACCCACGACCATTGAGGATTATCGCGAGACGTCCGATCAGCGCATGCAGCAGATCAGGACATCCAGCGGCAATCAGCCGGGCGATCCGGTGCGGGCGGTCAAGGCGATCGTCCAGGCCGTGGAAGCGGACACGCCGCCGTTGCGCCTGCTGCTTGGCAAGTTTGCACTAGCCGGAGCCCGCGGCAAGATTACCGAACTGCAGCGGGATTTTGATGCCTGGGCCGAGGTAACCGAAGGCGCCGATGCGCCGAAGGGATCCTGATCAAGCGAAAATGGCCGGCAATGCCGGCCATTTTTCATTCTGGCCTAAATCAGTTGGCGCAGGATCACGAACAGGGTGAAGGACAGGGCAATCGACACCGGCAGTGTCAGCACCCAGGCCATCAGCAGGTTACGCACCGTCGACATCTGCAGGCCCGAGCCATTTGCCACCATCGACCCCGCCACGCCTGACGAGAGAATGTGGGTCGTGCTGACCGGCAGGCCCAGCGTGTCGGCAGTGAAGATCGTGCCCATGGCAACCAGTTCGGCCGAAGCACCCTGCCCATAGGTGAGGTGCGTCTTGCCGATCTTTTCACCGACGGTGACGACGATCCGCCGCCAGCCGACCATCGTGCCCAGACCGAGGGCCAGAGCCACGGCAACCTTCACCCAGGTCGGGATGAACTTCGTCGCATTGTCGATGGCCTGATGGTAGGTCTTGATGGTGGCAAGGTCAGCGGGCTGCATCGGCAGCAGCTTGGCCTTGTCGATCAGCTTCAACGCTTCGCCGGTCAGATACATGTTGTTGCGGGTGTTGCTGACCATACCGACCGGAACCGTCGATGCGGAACCGTAGGGCGATATGCTGGCATTGGTCTGGTCAATGAACTGGCGCAATGCGACGGTGGTCTCGTCGCTCCATGTCTTGTTGCGCACCGCATTGCTGACCACCGCATTGGCGTCGGTGACGGTGATGCCGGGCTTTTCATAGCTGCGCAAGGTTGTCGCGGCTGCAGTCGCGGCGGACTTGTAGGCTTCGAGATAATTGATATCCGGGGTGCGGTTGAGCGCGAAGGATGTCGGTACGACACCGATCAGGATCAGCATGATCAGGCCCATGCCCTTCTGGCCGTCATTGGAGCCATGGGCGAAGCTGACACCGGTGCAGGTGAAAATCAGCAGGCCGCGGATCCACAAAGGCGGAGGAGTCTGGCCTTTCGGTGCTTCATAGAGCGCTTTGTTTTTGATCAGCAGCCGCATCGCCAGCAGCAGCAGGGCGGCCATGCCGAAGCCGACGAGCGGCGAAATCAGCAGCGACATGCCGACTTCCGTGGCCTTCGACCAGTCGACGCCGCTGGTGGCAGTGCCTGTCGGGGCCAGGAACTGATTGGCGAGACCGACGCCGACGATCGAACCGATCAGCGTGTGCGAGCTGGAGGCAGGCAGGCCCAGATACCAGGTGCCGAGGTTCCACAGAATGGCGGCGGTCAAAAGTGAAAACACCATGGCAAGACCGGCGCTCGAACCGACCTGCATGATCAGTTCCACCGGCAGAAGCGAGATGATGCCGAAGGCAACGGCACCGCTTGCGGTCATGACCCCAAGGAAATTGAAAATGCCCGACCAGATCACGGCGATCTCGGCGGGCAGCGAATTCGTATAGATCACCGTTGCAACGGCATTGGCGGTGTCGTGAAAACCGTTGACGAATTCAAAGCCCAGGGCCGTAACCAGTGCAAGCCCCAGAAGAATCCACGGCACGGCGACCGAGCTGGTCAAATCCTGGGTGAGTGAATATCCGACATAAAAAAGGCCGCCGATCAGGATGGCGACCACCGCATAATTAGGCCAATTGCCTAAATTGCTTGGCTTGTCGAGCGGGTGTTCGTCTTTCAACAGACGTGTGTCAGTCGCATTGCTTACCGTCATCAGGAAATCCCCAGTATTTGCTTCAAACACTAGGGGGAACGCTAAGGCCGGCGCGTGAACTCTTGATGACAACTTGCGCGCGGACGTTTGAGCGTCTAACGCTTGAGACAGATAAAAACTATGGAAACGCCATGCATAAGGTTGTCATAAGCGGTACCGGTGTCTTTACGCCGGAACTCTCCATCAGCAATGCCGAACTCGTTGAAGCATTCAACAGCTATGCCGCGCGGCAGAACGAAATCCATGCCGATGAGATTGCGGCAGGCACGCGCGTACCGATGACGATGTCCGCGGAAGACTTCATCGTCCGCGCATCGGGGATCGAGCGGCGCTACGTGCTCAACAAGTCGGGAATTCTCGATCCGGCGATCATGCATCCCGTCCTGGCGGAGCGCAGTGACGATGAACTGTCAGTCATGGCCGAAATGGCGGTCAAGGCGGCAACCGCGGCACTGGCCAAGGCCGGCCGAACCGCTGCCGACGTGGATGCCGTGATCTGCGCCGCGTCCAATCACGAGCGCCCCTATCCGGCGATTGCCATCGAGGTGCAGGAAGCGCTGGGAATACAGGGTTTCGGCTTCGACATGAACGTTGCCTGTTCATCGGCGACATTCGGCATTCAGGCGGCGGCCGACATGATCCGCTCGGGGTCAGCCCGTGCCATCCTCATGGTCAACCCGGAGATTTGCTCCGCCCATCTCGAATGGCGTGACCGCGACTGTCATTTCATTTTCGGCGATGTCTGCACCGCAGTGCTGCTGGAGCGCGACGACCTCGCAACCGCATCGGACCGGTTCGAGATCATCTCGACCCGCTGCCTCACCCAGTTCTCCAACAATATCCGCAACAATAACGGGTTCCTGCGCCGCACGCGCGAGGGCCACATGACCGACCGCCGCGACATGCTGTTCCGCCAGGAAGGCCGCAAGGTCTTCAAGCAGGTCGTGCCGATCGTTTCCGACCTGATCCTTACCCACCTTGCCGACGAGAATATCGCACCGGCGCATCTGTCGAGGCTCTGGCTGCATCAGGCCAACAAGGGCATGAACGATCTGATCGGCTCGAAGGTGCTGGGGCGTGAACCGGAAGCGGGAGAACAGCCGAACATCCTGCAGGACTATGCCAATACATCCTCCGCAGGCTCGATCATCGCCTTCTCCCAATATTCCGACGACCTTGCACCGGGCAGTCTCGGCGTCATCTGCTCCTTCGGTGCCGGCTATTCGGTCGGCAGCGTGATTGTGAGGAAGGTGTAGCTTGGCGGCATCAGAGCCTGTCACCACGGCGAAGACGTTGCGGCCCGATCCGTCGGAGTTTCAGTCAGGTGATTTTGTGTGGCCGAAGAAGCCGGGCGTTATCGTTCCCTATTCCGCGGCCTACGCGCCTGACATGCGGCAGGTTCCAACTGATTTTTACGACAGGCAAAAATTCGAGACCGAGAAGCGTGCTTACCTGGAGCGGGCGGCAAAATCCGATCCGGACTTCACTGCAGCGGGAGAAGCCCGGCTCAACAGGCTGGATTTTGAAGCGTTCGCAAAACGATATCACGGGCCGCAGAAGCTGAGCAAGGAATCGCTGGGGACGGGATCAATCGTCTACGTCGGACATGTGGCTATCCTTGAAATTTCCGATGCCAAGCCGTTTGTGGTTGAAGCCGTTTCCGGCAAGGGCGTTGTCAGGCAACCCTATGAAAATTGGCTTGCTTCCCGTCCTGGGGAAGAGGTCTGGCATGGCCGCGTTGCGGACCTGCCGCAGGTACAGCGCTCAAAAATACCAGCCGAAGCAAAGAAATATCTTGGCCGCCCTTATGAATTCTTCAATCTGGATTTGAACGACGATTCCGGCTTCTATTGTTCCAAGCTTGTCTGGCTGGCGATCTTCCGCAGCTTGCAATTTGCCATTGATGACGATCCTGAGAGCGAGAGATTTTTCTGGTTCTCTCCCAAGCAGTTGATGAACGCCAGGCGAGTCCAGCTTCTCTACAGTCCTGGAAGCTATTTGGACGACTGAGACTTGTTTGCAAGCGAATATCGCTCGGCATCCCTGATTTCCGACAGGTGAACAAGTGCCGCCGCCGCTTTGCCCGCGGCCTCGACATAGCTGGCATCGCGATGGACAAGCATGATGGAAAAGGCCCCGTCCATCAGCAGCACGATCTGCCGGGCGAGGCCTTGCGGCTCTTCCACTCCGGCAGTTGCCAGAACATCCGCCAGCCACGCTTCGAATTTCTTCTTGTGCGCGGAACCGATCTTGATGGCGGGGTGGCCGGGCATGTTGGCCAGTTCGGCAGCTGTCCGCAGAAAACCGCAGCCCTTCCATTTTTTGTGCCGCGCAGCCCTGGCCAGATGGGTGAAGATCGCTTCGACCTTGTCCGCAATCGTGCCGTCCGCCGCGTTGAACCACTTGGCAAACAGCGCAAGATTAGGCTGGTCGCGGGACTGGAGATAGGCGGCAACCAGATCGTCCTTGCTCTTGAAATGATAGTACAGCGTCCGCTTTGTGAGCTCCGCCGCTTCCGCAACGGCATCCACGCTGACGGCGCGAATGCCCTCCGCATAGAACAGGCGGCTGGCAGCATCGAGAATGCGGTCGCGGGTCGGGTCGGATGTCCTTGGCATGACGATAAAGTATACCAACCAGTGAATATACACAATGCGCATGGAGCATTACATCTTCGGCCTTGATCACTTCCCAGTGAAAGGCAAAATCGATGTCCGATCCCGTGCTCTTCGAAATCAAAGGCAATATCGCGTTTCTGACCCTGAACCGGCCGGAAAAGCTCAATGCCCTGAACTACGCAACCAATGATCTGTTGCTGCAGCTTCTCGATCGCATCGAGGATGATCCCGGCATCCGCGCCGTCATTCTGACGGGCGCGGGCGACCGGGCATTTTCCGCCGGCGGAGACATTCATGAATTCTCGCAAAGCATAAGCAAGGGCATCGATATCGCCGTCAGGGCGTTCGTGCGGCGGGGGCAGGCGATGACCGCGCGGATGGAGGCGTTTCGCAAACCGATCATTGCTGCCGTCAATGGCATTGCCTTCGTCGGCGGTTGTGAAATCACCGAGGCGGTGCATCTGGCCGTTGCGAGCGAGCGGGCCGTGTTTGCCAAGCCTGAAATCAATATCGGCATCCCGCCAACCTTTGGCGGTACGCAGCGCTTGCCGCGCCTTGCCGGCCGTAAGCGCGCGCTGGAACTGTTGTTGACCGGCGATACCTTTTCAGCGGCGAGAGCCCTGGAACTCGGGCTTGTCAACAAAGTGGTTCCCCACGAAGACCTGCTTCCCGCAGCGCTTGAGCTTGCCGGCCGTATTCTGCGTCATTCCCCGGTGGTGGCTGCGGGCATCATCACCGCCGTCACACGCGGGCTGAACATGCCCATCGGCGAGGGGCTGCAGATGGAAAGCGAACAGTTTGCCCGTGTCGCCGCCTCGCACGATACGCGGGAAGGGTTGAATGCCTGGATCGGGCGGCGATCGCCCGTGTACCGGGGAAATTAGCTGGGATTCAGATCCGGTCCATCAGGGCATACCAGCTGAGCGCGAGAAACAGCAGCGGCGCGCGGAAGGTGCGCCCGCCCGGAAAGGCCGGTACTTTCAGCTCTTCCAGCAGTTTCAGGCGGTCGCGGTTGCCGGCGACGGTCTCGGCATAGAGCTTGCCGACGTAGTTCGACAGCATCACGCCATGACCGGAATAGCCGCCCGCCGAAATGACGTTGGGCATGACTTCGCGCACGAAAGGCTGCCGCGGCAGGGTGATGCCGACGGAGCCGCCCCAGGCCTGCGTGATTTCCACGTCGGCGAGTGCCGGATAGATCTCGGCGATCTGCCGGCGGATATGGGTGCTGATATCGAGCGGATTGTCTGCGGTGTAGGCTTCCCGTCCGCCGAACAGCAGCCGCCCATCCTTGGAGCGGCGGAAATAGCGCACGACAAAGCGCGAGTCATCGACGCTTTCGCCGCCGGGCAGGACCGGACTGTCTTGGCCAAGCGGCACCGTGGCGCCGATGAACGAGCGGATCGGCATGACATGCGAAGCGCTGATCGGTTCAAGATTGCCGCCATAGGCGTTGACTGCGATCAGGCATTTGGCGGCCGTCACATTGCCCTTGGCCGTTGCCACCGTCACCCGTCCGTTTTGCGAGGTGATGCCGGTAACCCGGGTATTCTCGTGAAGATGGGCTCCGGCCCGGGCCGCCGCTTGTGCTGTGCCAACCACAAGTTTCATCGGCTGGATATGACCGGTGCCCGCATCGTAAACGCCGCCGAGATAGCGCGCGGAGCCGAGGCGTTCCGCTGTCTCCGCCGCATCCATGTAATGAATATGCGGATAGCCGAAACGGGTTGCCATCAGTTCGGCATGGGCGCGGTAATCTTTCAGATAGCGCTTCTTGTGCACAACGGACATTTGCCCCGGCACGAATTCGATGTCGATCTTGTGTGTGTCGGCGAACTGCAAAAGGTGCGCCTTCGCCTCTTCGGCAAGGTCGAACAGCGCCTTGGCGCGGGTAAAGCCATACTGTCCTTCCAGCTCCTCCGCCCAGGCGCGCTGCCCGGTGCCGAGCTGACCGCCATTGCGCCCGGAGGCGCCGTCACCGAAACGGTAGGCTTCCAGCAGGACGACGTCGACGCCCGCCGAGGCGAGGTGAACGGCGGCGGAAAGGCCGGTAAAGCCGCCGCCCACGATGACAACGTCGGCGGTGCGCGAACCGTCCAGTGCCGGATACTCGGTGCGATCCGCAATGGTCGACTCATACCAGGAAACGCCGGGGGAAATCGGTGACTGATAGGGCATGTTTTACGGGTCAGACGTTGAGGAGCAGATATTCGCGCTCCCATGGACTGATAACCTCCATGAAAGTCTCGAATTCTGCACGTTTGATGGCCGCGTAGGTGATGGCAAAGGACTGTCCCAGCATGGCCGTGAGGTCCTTGTCCTGCTCGAACAATATGGTCGCCTCGATCAGCCCGCGTGGCAGCTCGATGAGGTTGTCATTGACCGTGGTCGACGCAGGCGCATCCGGCTCGATCCGGTTGTTCATGCCGAGCAGGCCGCAGGCGAGCGACGCCGCCAGGGCAAGATAGGGATTGGCGTCGGAC
Organism: Phyllobacterium sp. T2-21; assembly: GCF_055378485.1. Taxonomy (NCBI): domain Bacteria; kingdom Pseudomonadati; phylum Pseudomonadota; class Alphaproteobacteria; order Hyphomicrobiales; family Phyllobacteriaceae; genus Phyllobacterium; species Phyllobacterium sp. T2-21. Next base: position 1,247,362 of record NZ_AP027912.1, read on the forward strand.
GACGGAATGCGGTTTTCCACACGCCGGGCATTGGGATCCGAACGCGGCACGCGGAAGGCCGTCGTGCGGTTGTCATAGCCCCATTTGACATTGACCGGCGCAGAAGCCGCCGGTGTCAGCCGCCGGTATGAATTCACGTAAGGCGCGAACATGACCAGAGAGGCCGGAACATGCTTCTGCATGCCGCCGATGAAGTGGCGGAAGGCCTCGCTTTCACTGCCGTCGGGATTGGAAAACACGTTGCGCCCGGTCTTCTTGTCGACGATCGACTGGTGGATATGCATGGCCGATCCGGGCTGGCCCTGGATGGGCTTGGCCATGAAGGTTGCATACATATCGTGCTTCAGCGCCGCTTCGCGGATGGTGCGCTTGAACAGGAACACCTGGTCCGCAAGCTCGACGGGATCGCCATGGCGCAGGTTTATTTCCAGCTGTGCCGCACCCTCTTCATGGATCAGCGTGTCGATCTCCAGGCCCTGGCCCTCGGAGAAATGATAGATATCGTCGATCAGTTCGTCGAACTCGTTGACGCCGGCGATGGAATAGCCCTGGCCGCCGCCAATCGCCCGGCCGGACCGGCCGACAGGCGGGGTCAGCGGATAATCGGGATCGGGGTTCTTCTTGACGAGATAGAACTCGATCTCGGGCGCGACGACAGGCTTCAGGCCCTTCTTGTTGTAGGCGGCAACAACGCGCTTGAGCACGTTGCGCGGGGTGAATTCCACCGCGGCGCCATCCTTGTTCACGAGGTCGCAAATGACCTGTGCCGTGGGATCGCTCTCCCAGGGCACGACGGAAAGGGTCGACAAATCCGGCATCAGTTTGAGGTCGCCGTCGTCTTCCGGATAGGAGAAGCCATAGCCGTCTTCGGGATAGTCACCGGAAATCGTCGCCATGAACACCGCGGAAGGCAGCGCCAGGGATGTGTTGGAGGTGAATTTCTTCGACGGCATCATCTTGCCGCGGGCAACGCCCGCCTGATCGGGAGTGATGCATTCGATGTCTTCGATATCCCGCCAGGCCAGCCACTCGGAAGCTTCACGCCAGTTTTTTACGCCGCGTGTGGCTTTGACATAGGCGGGCGTGCGCCGCCGCGTTGAGGTCCGTGCGGGTTTCTTCTCAGGGGTTTCAGAAGGCATCAATCACCAGAATTTATTGCGGTTTTCGGATGATAGATCAAAACTCATCGCTATGGGAAGGCTGGCGCGAGAAAATTGTGGTCGTGTTTTTTGCCGTCAAAAACCAAAACCGTCCGCAATCGCTTGCGGACGGTGCAAAGGTACGAAGCTGAACTCTATGCGGCATGTTTCGGCGTAACAGCAAGCTGCACACCCAGCGCCTTCAGGACGCCAAGCAAGGTGGTCAGTTTGGGATCACCCTTGGCGCTCAGCGTTTTGTACAGGGCTTCCCGCGTGACACCTGCTTCCCTGGCAATTTGTGTCATGCCTTTTGCGCGGGCAACGATTCCAAGAGCGTCGGCAATATAGCTTGCATCGCCTGTTTCAAATGCGTCGCTCAAGAGTTCGGCCTGTGACTCCGGCGTATCGAAATAGCGCGCCGGGTCGAAGGGGGTTGTCCTGATCGTCATTTTTCTTTCTCCAAATCAGCAGCGAGAGCTTTAGCCTTCCGGATGTCTTTCTGCTGGCTGCTTTTGCCGCCACCGCACAGAAGAATGATCAAGACCGTTCCATGCTGGACAAAATAAAGGCGATAGCCGGGGCCGTGGTGAAGACGAAGCTCGCTGACACCCTCGCCGACAGGCTGCACGTCGCCGCTGTGCCCATGCCGAAGACGCACAATCCTTTGCGCTATCATGTGCCTGGCGTGCCTATCCTTCAGGCGATCCAGCCAATCCGCGAAGACCTGTGTTTGACGTAGCTCAAGCATGTAATAATTAGATTACAAATGCGATGACGTCAATCAATCCAGACTTTCGGCTAATTCGTCGTCAAAAACCAAAACCGTCCGCAATCGCTTGCGGACGGTTCAGCGCGCCGTGCTGGTTCCAGACCGAAACCAGAGAAGGCCACGGTGAGCTATTGCCGGGTGACGACCACCGGGATCAGCAGGTCGCCCCAGTTGCCGTCGCCGCCATGGTGGCGGGCGGAGCGGACCAGCTCCACGGACACGCCGGCATCCACTGCCTTCATGACGGATTGGTTGAGGCGATGCAGATCATTCGCGACCATGCGAATGACAGCCTGCTGGTCTGCATTCATGGCCGATGATTGCTCCTCGGCCCGTTCCTTCACGCGTGTCTGCGGTGCCATGATGATGCTCCTTGTTGCTGGCGTTGCAGTGGGCAGTCCCTGTGACTGCCCGGGGTGGACCGGCGGCATGTAAGGGCCTCGCCGGCGGTCCGGATTGGGTGCCTGTTACTCGGCTGCCGGACGGAACTGTGCCGTCTCGGTCGATTCCTTCATGGCCGTCGTCGAAGACTGACCGCCCGTGATGGCCAGCGAGACCGCATCGAAATAGCCCGTTCCAACCTCGCGCTGGTGCTTGGTGGCGGTGTAGCCGTTTACCTCGGCGGCGAATTCCGCTTCCTGCAGCTCCGAATAGGCGGACATCTGACGTTCCTTGTAGCCGCGGGCCAGCTCGAACATGCCGAAGTTGAGCTGATGGAACCCGGCCAGCGTGATGAACTGGAACTTGTAGCCCATCGCGCCCAGCTCGCGCTGGAACTTGGCAATCGTCGCTTCGTCCAGATGCTTCTTCCAGTTGAACGACGGCGAGCAGTTGTAGGCGAGCAACTTGTCCGGATGTTGCTTGCGCACACCTTCGGCAAAACGCTTGGCCTGTTCGAGATCCGGCTTCGACGTCTCGCACCAGATCAGGTCCGCGTGCGGCGCATAGGCGATCGCCCGGGCGATGCAGGAGTCGAGACCGTTCTTGACCTGATAGAAGCCTTCCGTGGTCCGTCCGGCATCATAATCGACGAATGGGCGGTCGCGCTCGTCAATATCCGAGGTCAGGAGCTTTGCCGCTTCCGCATCGGTGCGGGCGATGACCAGTGTCGGCGTTCCCATGACGTCGGCAGCAAGCCGCGCGGCATTCAGGTTGCGGATATGGGCAGCGGTCGGGATCAGAACCTTGCCGCCGAGATGGCCGCACTTCTTTTCCGATGCCAGCTGGTCCTCATAATGCACACCCGCAGCACCGGCCTCGATGAAAGCCTTCATGATCTCGAAGGCATTGAGCGGGCCGCCGAAGCCGGCTTCCGCGTCGGCAACGATCGGTGCGAACCATGTATCGACCGACAGGCCCTTGCCTTCCGCGGTTTCGATCTGGTCGGCGCGCTGCAGCGTCTTGTTTATGCGTTTCGCAAGCTCCGGCGCAGCGTTTGCAGGGTACAGTGACTGGTCAGGATACATGGCGGAAGCGGTATTGGCGTCGGCTGCAACCTGCCAGCCGGAGAGATAAATCGCCTTAAGGCCCGCACGCACCATCTGCATCGCCTGGTTGCCCGACAGAGCACCAAGGGCATTGACGAAGCCGTCTTCATGGATGAGCTGCCACAGTCGGTTGGCGCCGTTTTCAGCAAGAGTATATTTGATCTGAACCGAACCGCGCAGTTTTTTGACATCGTCAGGCGTATAGGGACGTTCAATACCATCGAACCGACCTCCCGGAGCATTGGGTACGAGATTGTAAAAATCAGTCATTATCTTTCTCCAGCTTCTGTTGACGCGATCGCAGACAGGTCGTTTGGGAGTTTCGATGGCTGCGTTCATGTGACTGAATTTACATTGCGGTGCAGTAATTCCAATAAATATCGTTATAATCGGCGGATTTATCGAGTTAGCATGTCGCTGCTTTGACAAATAAGATTTGTAAATCTGTAAATTTTGTAATATTGGTTGATTGCCGGGAATTGTGTAAATTTTGTCAATATTGCTGACATAAGGGGTGGAAATGGCTGAAGGCAAGATTTTCGCCGGTCCCCGCATCCGGCGCATCCGCAACGAGCAGGGGCTGACGCAGACGGCCATGGCCGACGCGCTGGGCATTTCGCCGTCCTACCTCAATCTCATCGAGCGCAACCAGCGTCCGCTGACGGTGCAGCTGCTGTTGAAGCTGTCATCGACCTACAAGATCGAACTCGATACGCTGCAGGTCGAAACCGGCTCGTCCATGGCAGCACTGAAAGAAGTGTTTTCCGATCCCTTGCTCAATGGTGAATTGCCCGGCGACCAGGAGCTGATCGAGATCGGCGATGCCGCGCCCAATGCGGCGGCTGGTGTCATCAAGCTTTACCGTGCCTACCGGGAATCGCTGGAGCGACTGTCCGACCTCTCTGGAATGCTGGCAAAGGAAGGGCATGTGCCGTCGCTGTCGGCGACGCGTTTGCCGCTCAGCGAAGTGCGCGAAGTGCTGGAGCGCAAGCCCAATCATTTTGCCCGGATTGAAGGGGAGGTTGACAGCTTCATCCATCTGATCAAGCCGGGCGATGATCTCTCGGGCGCCTTGAAGGCATGGCTGAAAAGCGAGCATGGAATCACGGTGCGCGTCCTGCCGGTCGCGACCATGCCGAACTGGCGGCGGCGCTATGACCGCCATTCGCAGCGCCTGTTCATCTCGGAGCGGCTGTCGCCATTCGATCAATTGCGCGAACTGGCCATCGAGGCGGTGCTCATCCGCATGCAGGTGGTCATCGCGGCGGAGATCCAGGAGCTGAAGCTATCCTCCGACGAAGCGCGCCGCATCGCCCGGTTCGAACTTGCCCGTTATGCCGCCCAGGCCCTGATGATGCCGTATCAGGCATTCCAGACCGCCGCCCTGCGCGCCCGCTATGATGTCGACGTGCTGCGCTCGCGTTTCAATGTCTCCTTCGAGCAGGCGGCCAACCGGTTGACGACCCTGCAAAGACAGGGGGCTGCGGGCATTCCGTTCTTCATGCTGGAGGTGGATCATGCGGGCAACCGCTTCCGCCGGGCGGGGGCACAGGGCTATCCGCAGTCGCGCTTCGGCGGCGAGTGTCCAAAGCTGGCGGTGCATGCCGCCTTTGCCCAGCCGGGGCAGATTCTAGTGGAAGCCATCGAGATGCCGGGTGGCGCTGAATTCATGACCATTGCCCGCACGCTTGAGGGGCCGCAAGGCAGTTTCAATGAACGCCCGCGGCGCACGGCGATCCTGCTCGGCTGCGATATCGGTTTCGCCGATGAAACGGTTTATGGCGCTGCGCTCGGCGGCAGGAATATCGGTGCGACGCCGGTCGGTCCGGCCTGCCGTCTCTGCGAGCGCTCTGCCTGTCTTTCGCGTGCCGAGCCGCCGGTCACCCGTCCGTTGGGGCTGGACGAGATGGTGACGGGTCTCAGTGCCTTCGATTTTCAATGATGCCGCTGGATTTGCGGGCGAAAACGATGCAGAAAGCGACAATCTCCAGTCGTTTCCCAAACTTACCGCAGATTTGAAATTTGGCATTGTACCCGCATGAGTGTTTCGTCCGTCCCGCTGCCGCCGGTTGCTGCGCCCGATCCCGCCAAGAGCGCATCGGAGACCGCGGTCGGCTGCCTGCTGGTTGCAGGCTCGGCAATCGCCTGGAGTACGGGCGGCGCTCTAACCCGTTTTCTTGAAACCACGGACAACTGGACCGTGGTGTTCTGGCGGTCCGTATTCGCCGGGCTTTTCCTTTTGTGTTTCATGCTGGTCCGCGATGGTCCGCACGGAACGTTGCGGCTGTTCCGCAACATGGGGCTGGCCGGGGTGGGCGTCGGCATCTGTTTTGCCATCGCGTCGTCCTGCTTCATCGTTGCCCTGTCCTACACGACGGTCGCCAATGTCCTGCTGCTCCAGGCGGCGGTGCCCCTGCTGGCGGCGCTGATTTCCTGGGTGCTCTTTCGCGAAAGGGTCAGCCTTGCAACCTGGGGTGCCATTGCCGTGGTGATCGCCGGCGTTGCCATCATGGTTTCCGATTCGCTGGATGGCGCGGTTTCCCCCATCGGCGACCTTCTCGCCTTGCTGATTGCCATCGCCTTTGCGTCCGCCACGGTGATCACGCGGCGCAAGGCGCATCTGCGCATGACACCCGCGGTTTTTCTCGGCGTGGTGATGGCCGCCTGTGCGGCCTCGGTGATGAGCGGATCATTCTCGGCGAGCGCGCGGGATTTCGGTTTCCTGTTTGCTCTTGGGGCCGTCAATCTTGGTCTCGGCCTTGCCCTCTTCGTCAGTGGCGCCCGTCTTATCCCCTCCGCGCTCGCCGCATTGATCGGAACGCTCGAGCCTGTGCTCGGGCCCGTCTGGGTCTGGCTTTTGCACAATGAAATCCCGACGCAGCGCACCATCATTGGCGGCGGTATCATCCTTTGTGCATTGCTCTTTCATCTGGGCTGGGAATACCGGCGCCAGCGTGCGGCTTTGACACGAAAGCCACCAGCCTGACGCCGTGCGCCAAAATGCGGCGATCAAAATTGCGTTGATCAGCAACTTTAGATGAGGGAGTTGCTGCAACCCTGTTGACGAAGTGATCGCAATCTAAAAAGGTAGGGGAAATTTGGGAACCCCTGGCACGGCTGAAAGATCAGGTGCCAGCAGCATGGAGGCATTTTATGGGTATCAAATCCATCCTTTTAACGGCCACTTTCGCCCTTGGGCTTGCCACGGCAGCCGGCGCGCAGGAACGCGTTGTCAATGTCTACAACTGGTCCGATTATATTGATGACAGCATCCTGGCTGACTTCACCAAGGAAACCGGCATCAAGGTTGTCTATGATACCTTCGACTCCAATGAGATCCTCGAAACCAAGCTGCTGGCAGGCGGAACCGGGTACGACGTCGTTGTTCCGACCGCATCCTTCCTGCAACGCCAGATTGCCGCCGGTGTGTTCCAGAAGCTCGACAAGTCGAAGCTGCCGAACCTGAAGAACATGTGGGATGTGATCAACCAGCGCATCGAAAAATATGATCCGGGCAATCTGTATGCCGTCGACTACATGTGGGGCACCACGGGCCTTGGCTACAATGTCGACAAGATGAAGGAAATTCTCGGATCGGATGCGCGTCCGAACTGGGATATCCTGTTCAAACCCGAGATGGCGGCTAAGTTCAAGGATTGCGGTGTCCATGTGCTTGATTCTGCCTCGGATGTCCTGCCGTCCACGCTGGCCTATCTCGGCCTCGATCCGGACAGCAAGAATCCCGACGATCTCGCCAAGGGCGCAGACCTGTTGACAGCGGTTCGCCCGTCGATCCGCAAGTTCCATTCGTCGGAATACATCAATGCACTCGCTGCCGGCGATATCTGTCTGGCACTCGGCTATTCCGGTGACATCCTGCAGGCTAAGTCGCGTGCGGAAAAGGCCAATGCCGGCGTGAAGCTGGACTACGCCATTCCGTCGCAGGGTGCGCAGATGTGGTTTGACGTGATGGCCATCCCTGCCGATGCACCGCATGTGGCCGAAGCCCACGAGTTCATCAACTACATCATGCGTCCGGAAGTTGCAGCGAAAGCCTCGAACTTCGTGTCCTATGCCAATGGCAACAAGGCCTCGCAGGAATTCATCGACAAGGCCATTCTGGAAAATCCGTCGGTCTATCCGGATGCGGCCACATTGGCCAAGCTCTTTACCGTGACGCCTTACGATACGAAAACGCAGCGAACCGTCACGCGGCTCTGGACCAAAGTGGTAACAGGCCAGTAAATCTCGAGAAAACCCCGGCAGAAAATGCCGGGGTTTTTAACGTCAAGACCAAAATGCCGGGGCAATCATGAAATCACTGGGAAGCTTTCGCCGTAAATTCGCACCTTGGAATGATCCTGAAGCAAAACCCTATATTTCCTTCGAGAATGTAACCAAAAAGTTTGGTGACTTTACCGCTGTCGATGACTTGTCCCTGACGATCTACGATCGTGAATTCTTCGCCCTTCTCGGCGCATCCGGCTGCGGTAAGTCCACGCTCCTGCGCATGCTGGCCGGATTTGAAGAACCGACATCTGGCCGCATCCTGCTTGACGGCCAGGATATGCGCGGCATCCCGCCCTACAAGCGGCCTGTGAACATGATGTTCCAGTCCTATGCCCTGTTCCCGCACATGACAGTCGAGGGCAACATCGCTTTCGGCCTGAAGCAGGATGGCATGCCGAAGAATGAAATCGACGCGCGTGTTGCGGAAATGCTCAAGCTGGTCAAGCTCGAGCAGTTCGCCAAGCGCAAGCCGCATCAGCTGTCCGGCGGCCAGCGTCAGCGCGTGGCGCTTGCCCGCTGCGTTGCCAAACGGCCAAAGGTTCTGCTGCTGGACGAACCGTTGGGGGCGCTCGACAAGAAGCTGCGCGAAGAAACGCAGTTCGAGCTGATGGACCTGCAGATGAAGCTTGGCCTGACCTTCGTCGTCGTGACGCACGACCAGGAGGAGGCCATGACCATGGCCGATCGCATCGCCGTCATGGACAAGGGCAAAGTCAAGCAGGTGGCAACGCCTGCGGAAGTCTACGAAGCTCCGAATTCCAAGTTTGTGGCGGATTTCATCGGCAATGTGAACATGTTCGAAGGTACAGCCTCGACGGTGATGCCGGGCAAGGTCGACATCGATGTCCCCGCCGACAGGATCACCATTCGTACGGATGCAACGCGCGACTGCTCCACCGGCCAGTCCGTCGGGTTTGCCATCCGGCCGGAGAAAATCCGCCTCAGCCGCAAGGAACCGGCAAACACTGCCGTCAACGCGGCGCATGGCGAGCTCTACGATATTGCCTATTTCGGCGACATGACGGTTTTCCACGTCCGGCTTGAAAGTGGCCGGATCATCAAGGCAGCCAGTTTGAACGCGGTGCGCACGGTCGAAGACCCGCTTGGCTATGACGACAAGGTCTGGGTCAATTTCGATACCGACGCCGGCATCCTGTTGACGGCTTAGGGGGCTGCCATGCAAAAATTGATCGCGTCCGTCGTCAGCCGCCTCGTCATCAGCGTTCCCTATCTGTGGATGCTGATTTTCTTCCTCATCCCGTTCATCATCGTCTTCAAGATTTCACTCTCGCAAGTGACGATGGCGATACCGCCCTACACGCCGACGATTGATGTCTGGGCGGGCTGGCAGGGGCTGATCAACAGCGTGTCGCAGTTCTCCTGGGACAATTACACGTTCCTGGGGAGCGATCCGCTCTATGTCAAAGCCTATCTGTCCAGCGTGATCATTGCCGCCATTTCGACGTTCCTGACGCTGCTGGTGGGCTATCCCATCGCCTACGGCATGGCACGGGCGCCCGCCACCGTCCGGTCAACCCTGCTGATGCTGGTGATCCTGCCCTTCTGGACAAGCTTCCTTATCCGCGTCTATGCATGGATCGGTATTCTCAAGCCCGAGGGGCTGCTCAACCAGTTTCTTATGTGGGCCAATGTCATCCACACGCCCCTGAACATTCTCAACACAAATACCGCGGTGCTGATCGGCATTGTCTATTCCTATCTGCCGTTCCTGGTGCTTCCGATCTATTCAACGCTGGAAAAGATGGATTACTCGCTGGTTGAGGCGGCGGAGGATCTTGGCTGCCCGCCCATCACCGCCTTCTGGAAAATCACGTTCCCGCTGTCGCTGCCCGGCGTTGTCGCCGGATGTTTCCTTGTCTTCATTCCGGCCGTCGGCGAATTCGTTATTCCCGATCTTCTCGGCGGGTCGGAGACATTGATGATCGGCAAAACCCTGTGGAACGAGTTCTCCGCCAACCGCGACTGGCCGCTGTCTTCCGCAGTCGCCGTGGTTCTGCTGGCGCTGCTCGTCGTGCCCATCGTGCTGTTCCAGCGGTCGGAAGCCAAAGCCCAGGAAAGCGAGAAGTGACATGAACACCACCTGGTCCCGCTTCAATATCGTCTCGCTGGTCATCGGTTTCGCGTTCCTGTACCTGCCGATCGTGCTGCTGGTTGTCTTCTCGTTCAATGAATCCCGCCTCGTCACCGTCTGGGCCGGCTTCTCGACCAAATGGTATGTGTCGCTGTTCAACAACAAGAGCTTTATCGATGCGGCGTGGGTGACCATCCGCGTCGGGTTGATCTCGGCGACCTTCGCGACAATCCTTGGAACGCTCGGTGCCCTCGCACTCACCCGCTATACGCGCTTCCGGGGGCGGATGCTGTTTTCAGCGATGATCTATGCGCCGCTGGTCATGCCCGAAGTCATCACCGGCCTGTCGCTGCTCCTGCTGTTCGTGGCCATTGGCTTTGACCGGGGTATCTGGACCGTCACGCTCGCCCACATCACATTCACCATGTGTTTCGTGGCCGTCGTGGTGCAGTCGCGCCTGGTCACGTTCGACCGCTCGCTCGAAGAGGCGGCCATGGATCTCGGCGCGACGCCGGTCACCACCTTCTTCAAGGTTACCCTGCCGGTGATCATGCCGGCGGTGGTATCCGGCTGGATGCTCGCCTTCACGCTGTCGCTCGATGACCTCGTGATTTCAAGCTTCACCTCGGGTCCCGGCGCCACCACCCTGCCGATGCGCATTTATTCGCAGGTGCGTCTCGGGGTGACGCCGGAGATCAACGCCGCCTGTACGATCCTGATCGCCGTCGTCGCGGTGGGGGTGGTGATCGCATCGATTGCCAACAAGCGCCGCGAGGTGCAGAAGGCACGCGACGAGCAGGCTGCTGCCCGTCACTAACCTCTCGGTGCACTAATTCGCCGGTGCGATGATCGGCGAGATAAACGGATTGTCCCAGGAACCGCCGATAAAGAAGCGCGTGTGGTTGAATACTGGCGCAGGCTTCTGCTCGACGGGTGCGGCCTGCGCCGTCGCGTCAGCGGGCGCTGGAGCAGGGGCTGGCATTGCCGCTGGCGCGGGTGCCGGTGCCGGTGCCGCAGCAGCAGGAACAGGCACCGCATAGTCTCCCGTCAAGGCCAGGCTCTTGCCGATAAGGGTGACAATACCGGCAAAGCTCAGCACACCGGATTTCATCTGGACTTGCGCGGTCTCGAGGGCTGCCACGCCGTCCATGATATTGGCCTTGATCTCCATCCGGTCGAATGCCAGCCAGGCATCGGTTTTCTCGTTCAGGCTGAAAAACCGGTCCGTTTTGGCCCGGTTGAGCAGGTTGTTGAAATCGATGCTTTTGATCTGCCCGGTGCCGAAGCGCATGCTGAGGGTGCCCTTGGCGTTCTCCATGGCCGATGACCACCGGGTGATCGGTCCCTTGAGAACGAGAGACATCGTGCCTTTGCCGAGCTCGAACCGGTTGCCAAGCCCCAGCAGCGGGGCGATGGCCGCGCTGTTCACATCCGTGCCGTTGAGACGCAGTTCACCCGTGGCGCCGCCATCGCCTTCTTCGGCCAGCTGGAAACTTGCGGCAATGGAGCCGTTGAAGGCTGCGGCCTCGCCGATGTCGAAAATGGCCCGGCCGTTGCGAACCTGCGCGGTTGCGGCAACATTCGTCAGATTGACCGAGCCTGCCGTGGCTTTCTGGGTGGAGACGCGCAGGTCCACATTGGCCTGCTTGAGGAAGCGGGTATCGATAACCGCATTGGCGTTGGCCGACCCGTCGGGCAGCGGCATGAAGCCTGACAGCACGGAGCGGAGGTCAAGCGTCTCGAAGGCGAGCGTGCCGGTGATGCTTGGCGTTCCATCGTTCAGGACGATTTCAATGCCGCCCTTTGCGGGATTGTTGTTCAGGGTTGCCGTCAAACCGTCGAGCTTCATGCGGTTGGCCGAGCCGGAAACCGTGGCGTCGAGGGCGAAGCTGCCAATCGGCGCGCCGGGAATGGATGGGGTCTTCGACCATTCCAGCGTCCGGCGCAGGGACGGGGAGGTCAACGACAGGGTGCCCTGAAAGAACTGGTTCTTGGCAATATTGGCCGAGCCATTGAAAGCAAGGGTGAGCGGCGTCGATGTCAGGTTCACCTGCAGCGGGCTGGTGCCGCCGGCCAGCAGCAGCAGCGCCTTGCTGGCGGAGCTGTCGATCTCGGTTTCCTCGCCATGCCAGATGGCATTGCCGCGGAAGCTGGCGACGCCCGAGGTCTGCGGCCATTCAAAAACGCCGCTGATGCTGGAAATCTGCTCTTCGGACCCGTTGAGCGGCCGCTTGAACGTCACCATCGCATCTTCAAGCCGGATACGTCCGAACGGCTGCGACGACACATTGCTCATATCCGGTTTTGCCGGATTGGCCTCGATGGCAGCCCGTGCCTCGCGCATGACGTCGCCGATGCGCCCATCGGTTTTTGCCAGGGATTCGCCGATCTGCGACAGGCTTTTGATCGGCTCGTCAATGACAAAACGCGGCCGGATAATGGTTGTCTCGGTGAATTCCGTCCGACCCATCAGCGCGGAAAGCAGCGACAGATCGACTTCGATGCGTTCCGCCTTCATGAAGGGCGTGCCTTCACTCTGCCAGGGATTGCGGATGGTCACGTCGGCGAGCGAGGCGGAAAAGACCGGAAAGAACGAAATTTGCGGCGTCTGCCGCGATTCGACACTGTAGCCGGTCCAGTTGCTGAGTTCCTGAATGAGCCGGGCACGGATGACATCCGTGCTGACGAGATAGGGAATAGCGGCGAGAAGTCCCGCGGCGACGAGAGCCAATGCGATGATTGTCGCGAATATGTTCCTCGGCCGGTACCAGGACATGAATATTCCGATGTCTGCTGTTCTTCCGGCTGCACGCCGGAAGGTTTTACGCTTCTCCATCTACGGTTTAGCGATGATGCGTTGCAATTCAAGGGCCAGAGATCGTCAGGCGCCAATTTGTTGCAGAGCGTTTGCCACCGCATTGCGGACTGAATGAGGCGATGGGAAGCTGTCTTACAATTTTCAGTCGGCGAGGACGCGGGTCGACGGAAAACTGATTTCGACCATCGTGCCGCGCCCCGGCGCGGAATCGATGGCGAAGCTTGCGCGGTTTGCCTCGGCCATGGCCTTTGTCAGCGGCAGCCCGAGACCCGTGCCGTCGGTGCGCGCATGTTTGGGCGTGGTGATCTGCTTGTAGGGGCGCAGGGCCTGTTCGACTTCCTGCCGCGTCATGCCGATGCCGGTATCGCGCACCCGCAGGAGCACGTCGCCGCTGGGTTCGTAACTGGTCGAAACGATCACCTGTCCGCCCGGTCCGGTAAAACGCACGGCGTTCGACAGGAGGTTGAGGGCAATCTGGGTGATCGACCGCTGATCGGCGACAATGTCGGGCAGGCGCGAGGTAAGGCTGGAGCGGATGATCACCCGCTCGCGGTTTGCCTGCGGCTGCATGATCGCCACGGCCTCGGTGAGAGCGTCGTTCAGCGAAACCGCCTGGAAGTCGAACTCCACCGCACCTGCCTCGATCTTGGAAATGTCGAGGAGGTCATTGACCAGCGACAGAACGTGATTGCCGGAACGGCTGATATCGTGGAGATAGTCGCGATACCGCTCATTGCCGACAGGGCCGAATTTTTCGTCCGCCATCAACTCGGAAAAACCGATGATGGCATTGAGCGGCGTGCGGATTTCATGGCTGATCCGGGCGAGGAATTCGCTCTTCTGGCTGGAGGTGCGCTCTGCCTCGCGCTTGGCGCTGAGCAGTTCTTCCTCGGCCTGTTTCCAATGGGTGATGTCCCGCAGCACGACGCAAAAGCCTTTTGACGCATCGAGCTTGCCGATGGTCATGAACAGCGGGATGAACCGCCCCTTGCTTTCGCGGCCGATGACCTCGCGGCCGTCATTGAGAACGCTGGCAACCCCGTTGTCCGACAGGCTGCTGACATAGTCCATGGCCGTCCGCTGGCTCTCGATGGCAAAGAGCAGGGAGAACGCCTTGCCTTCCACCTCTTCCGGATTATAGCCAAACAGCGCCGCCGCCGAATGATTGACCGAACGGATGGCACCGGCGGAATCAAGCAGGATAACCCCATCCGTCGCGGTATCGAGAATCGCATTCAGCTCGTCGATGCGGGTTTGCAGGAGCTGCCGCTCGCTGTCGTCGAACCGCTGTTCCGGCGATTGCAGCACGGGCGGCTGCGCCTCAGGCGACAGGGCCAGCAGCAGAGCGCGTTCGCCGTCCTCGTCCCAGCGCACGGCCTGAAGGTGCGCCTGAACGCGCCGGGTCGTGCCATCGCTCAGACGCAGGTTCACACCGTCCGCTGTCTCGCTGTCGGCCTGTTCCGGATTTTCGGCAAAAAGTGCATTCAGGCCGCCTGCCGCGTTGATGCTCTCGTGCGTTTCATAAAGCGTGGCGTCGAGCAGGGCTCTGTTGGCATAGAGAAGAATGCCATGGCGATGGATGAGGACCGGAAGAGGCAGGGCCGCGAGAACGGCGGTATCGACGCCTTGCCGGGCTTGTGTGCGGATATTCTCTGCAAAATCCGTCTGCGGTGCCGGATCGGCTGCAGGTGCCTTTGCCTCTTTGTCTGCCGACACGGTGAAACCGGGGCCGACGACTTCCGCATCGGGAACGGGCGGCACGACCGGAGCGGGCACTGCCGGCTGATCCGATGGCGCTTCGGCGTTGGTTACGGCAGCCGCAGGGGCGGCTTCCTTCGGGTTGTCGGCCAGAACTTCGCGGCGCAGCCGTTCGGCGATTTCCCTGAAGGCATTGCGTTCCGCATCGTTCAGGCGCCCGTCATCGCGCGGAAGACGGTTGGTCTTCAACGGGATGACATTACCTTCGATGGTTTCGGCTCTGGCTACGTCGCGGGAAGGCTCAACCGGTGCGGCGGGTGTGATGGCAATGGCGGGTTTTTCGCCATTGAATACATCGACGGGAGCAATGGGCTTGGGCGCGAGCGCCTTGCCAATCGCCTCGGGATCGGTCGTAACATCACCCATGCGGGCAACGCCGAACCCGCGAAAGCCCATGAACACCCGCTCGCGCGAATAGATCGGCAGGGCCGCCAATTCGATGGGCACACGTAAATCGGTGCCTTCGATCGGCCACAGGACGGAGCGGCCCGACCATGTGTCGCGCCGTTCGAGAAGTTCGGCAATCTCGCCGCCGCTGTCGAGCCCGTAGACGTTGGCGACGTCGCGGAAGGATTTTCCGATGACCGCCGCCGAGTTGGGGCCTACCGCACCGACAAATTCGGGAGATATTTCGTCGAAATGCGCATCCGCATCCACCTTCCAGACAAAACGGACGGGGTTGTCGGAGGGCCTGTACTGAAAAGGTCCATCCTCGGGCGCCGCGTTCTCGGCCTGTTGCGGCGCTGGTTCAACGGCGGCGATGCTGTGCGGCGGTTCCGTGGCTTCGACGCCGCTGTCCCGGACATCATGGACAACGGTGATGGGCGATACTGCGGGCGGTTCGGGCTGCTTGTCTGCGGCTTTTACCGGTTGCTCTGCGCTTGCATTGACGTCGCGGATGGCAAAGAGAAGATGCAGGGCAGGGCTGTCGGTCAGCCGCGCTATGCCGGCCGGCACAAAACCGTTGGCTGTCTGCACCGGGCGCTTCACCAGCCGGTTGCGTTCGAGACGCACTTCGCGCACCAGATCGCCCAGCATCTTGTCGTTGAAGCCGATGCTGCGGAACTGGTCGGAGGCTGCCAAGACCGTGCCGGCGGCATCGATCATGGCCGCATGGGTGGTGCTGTCACCGAAGCCCTTGATGGCCAGCGCGGCTATCTCCGCTTCGGATGTCAGCCGAGCCGTATTGGCGATGGACAGCAGGATGGCGGCTTCGCCGCGCGGCAGAGTCAGGTCGCTTGCCTGGAATGTCAGGATGCGGCTGGCCAGGCCGAAGGCCACACGCAATGACACCGTGCGGCCATGGCCGATGGCAGGGAAACCGTCGAGCGCCATGAGCTGGCGTCTTGCCTGTACATTGAGCACGGAGCCGGCATCGAGAATATCGTCGATGGTCGCGTAGCCAAGCGCATTTGCACCCTGGCCATTCGCCCAGATGACATTCTCCAGATCCGGCGAAATGACCACAAGCGCATCGCCATTGGCAAAATGCTCGCGAATTTCATCCAGAACGGCAATATCGATGAATGGGTAAGTTCCAGACGTCATCGTTTGACCGGTGCACTCCACAATAAAGCATCCGCTGTCTGCGGATTGTCTTAATACTCTGTTAATAATCGTCTGGCGATCAATCGTCCACTCACAGTCCCTTACGTCACACGTCTTTCTCTTGGTTTAGTTAACTTGGAAGACGCTCCACAAAAATATTTGGATGAAAAATCAGACGTTTGATTGTGCGGTGCAAAAGAAATGTTGCAATGCACAATAAATTGGGTTATACACGGGTCATGAATTCACAAGCAGCCGCATAGACCGGCTGCACATGGAAGGAACATGTTATGAGCAAGACCACCAAACAGACTGCTGATGCGTTCTCGATCCCTGCCTTTGATGCGACCGCTGTAACCGATCAGGTTCGCGAATTCACCGAGAAGGGCGTTGCCCAGTCCAAGGAAGCCTATGCCAAGATCAAGGATCAGGCCGAAGCTGCCCAGAAGACACTCGAAAGCACGTTTGAAACTGCACAGTCGAACACTGCAGCTCTCTCCCTCAAGGCTCTGGCTGCGCTGCGCGCCAACACCGAAGCCAGCTTCGCTCATATCGAAGCCCTGATCGGTGTTAAGTCTTTCGGCGAAGTCATCGAACTGCAGAGCGCGTTCGTTCGCAAGCAGGCTGAAGCCCTGACCGACCAGGCCAAGGAATTCCAGACAGTTGCAACCAAGGCTGTTGAAGAAATCTCCGCTCCGGTCAAGTCGGCTGTCGAGAAGGCAATCAAGGACGTCAAGGTCGCCTGATTTAAAGGCCTTTGATGAAAAAATACTCCGGCGGCACTCCTCCTCCCGGCCGCTGGACAAGCAAGACCCGATAGTTCCTCCCGTATGGGTCTTGCATTAATGGAAAAGGCCGGTTCCTCCCCCGGCCTTTTCTTTTTTGTTGGTTTTTACCTTTCTGTTGCATCGGGTGCTTGCCAAAAGCATCAATCTTACGTATGTGACCCCTGTCGAAAAGAAGACGGTGCGCGGTCGTAGCTCAGTTGGTTAGAGCGCAGGATTGTGGCTCCTGAGGTCGGTGGTTCGAATCCACCCGTCCGTACCACTTCTTCCAAAACCTCCCCAAAATACAAAGCCGGATCAAACCACCAGCGGTCCGGTTGCTTTTGCGCACCGCGGCTGATGCCGCGCGCCGGTAATGGCGCTGTTCTCAAGCCCGCACCGGCCGGCCGCTGCATTCAATCCCTGCATGGTAAAACCATTCATCGTCAATTGATCCCGGCGGGCGTTCATGCCAATGAAAACCATGCGCATATTGCTGGTTGAGGATACGCATGATGTGGGGGAGGCTATCGCCAAGCGTTTCGAGGCGATCGGCCATGCTGTCGATTGGGAAACCGACGGCCGTGCCGCGGCGGAAATCATCGATTTCACTGAATATTCGCTGATCATCCTTGATGTCATGCTGCCGGGCATGGACGGTTTTGAGATTCTCAAGCGCCTGCGCAGATCCGGCAATGCCGTTCCCGTCCTCGTGCTGACGGCGCGTTCCGAGATCGAGGACCGCGTCGGCGCCCTCGATCTGGGGGCGGATGATTATCTCGTCAAGCCCTTCGATTTTCGCGAGCTTGAGGCGCGCGCCCGCGTGCTGATCCGGCGGCGCACCGGCGGCGAGGCGACCAATCTGATCAAATGCGGCGATATCGCCATCGACCGCGGCGCACGGTCCGTCCATGTCGGCAAGCGCGAAGTCCAGTTGAAGCGGCGCGAGCTGACATTGCTTGAAGTCATGGCGGCGCGTCCGGGCCGTGTTTTCAGCAAGGACGAACTGCTCGACCAGATCTTCGGGTTCGACGAGGCTGCCAATGCCAATGCCATCGAGCTCTATGTCGGGCGGTTGCGCAAGAAACTGGAAGGCGCGCAGGCGCGCATCGTGACGGTGCGCGGGCTGGGCTATCAACTGGTGGCCGGCGATGCAGCATGAGCCGTCCCTCTTTGCCCGTCTGGCCCGGCGTATTTCGCTGGTTCTGGGTATCGGTGCGGCGATTCTTGTCAGCGCGGCCTGGTATTACGCGGAAACGGCGGCCGACAAGGCCTATGACCGGCTGCTTGTCGGCGCTGCCCTGCAAATGGCGGAGAGTCTTTCCGTCGAAAGAGGCGCGCTCAGCGCCCGTTTGCCCACATCGGCATTCGAATTGCTGGGACTGGCCGAACGCGACCGGATTTTCTACCGCGTCATCGATACCAACGGCAAAACCGTGACCGGCTATGATGATCTGCAAAACCCGGCGCCACCGGATGGTGCGCGCGACGCCGTCAGCATCAGCGAAGGTATCTACAAGGGCGAGGCGGTGCGCATAGCCCGTGCCACCCGCGTGCTGGCGGACCCGTCGGTGACGGGGCATGCCTATGTCGTCGTGGCGCAGACCAACGAGGCGCGCTCCGCCCTGACGCGGGAACTGACGCTGCGTGCCACCATCCTTGTCGTCGTCATGAGCTTTCTCGCCTTTGCCGGTGCCATGCTGGCCATCCGCTATGCCTTGCAGCCCGTGGA
Source organism: Phyllobacterium sp. T2-21 (assembly GCF_055378485.1). Classification (NCBI taxonomy): domain Bacteria; kingdom Pseudomonadati; phylum Pseudomonadota; class Alphaproteobacteria; order Hyphomicrobiales; family Phyllobacteriaceae; genus Phyllobacterium; species Phyllobacterium sp. T2-21. The sequence goes on from NZ_AP027912.1 coordinate 1,265,759, forward strand.
GCGATTGGGGGCCGCCGTGCGCCGCCGTGACCCGCATGACCTGACGCCCGTCTCGGTCGGCGTTCCGCGCGAACTCGATCCGTTTGTCAGTTCCATCAATCATTTCATGGGCCGCCTGAATGAACGCGTCGACCTGCTGCAACGGTTCATCGCCGATGCCGCGCATCAGATCCGGACACCGCTGACGGCCCTGTCCGCGCAGATCGACCTTCTCGGACACGACAAGCTGGACAAGACCGGACGGCAGCATTTCGAGCGGGTGCAGCAGCGCACCGGCGAGCTGGCGCGCCTGACCAACCAGCTACTCAGCCACGCCATGGTCATCCACCGCGCCGACTCCATCCAGCTTGAGCCGATCAGCCTCGTCGATGTGGCCCGCCGTGCCTACCGCGCCGCCATTCCCATCACCGTGGACCCCGATATCGTCATCTCGTTCGAAGCGCCCGATGACCGCCCCTTTGTCCTCGGCGATGCGGTCAGCCTGCGCGAGGCTATCGTCAATGTCATCGACAATGCCCTGCGGCACGGGACGGATCAGCGGCTTGAGGTGCGGGTACGCTCCGATGCGCTCGATGCCTATGTCGAGGTGGAGGATGACGGCCCCGGCATTCCGCCGGAGGGCTGGGAAAAAGCCACCCAGCGTTTCGCGACATCGAAATCGCACGAAGGCAGTTCCGGCCTCGGCTTCGCCATTGCCCAGGAAGTCGTCAATGCCCATGGCGGCACGCTGGGCTTTCGCGCACGGGACGAGAAGAGCTTCACGGTTATCCTGACATTGCCGTTGCACAAGGGCCCCGCGAAATGATGAAACGTTTCATGGCTACGATGATTGCCACGATCCTTGCCCTGACATCGCAGGTTCCGGCGGCAACGGACAATCATACGCGGTTTCCGGCGCTGCAGACGGAAACCGGCAAGCTGACGATCTATTCGACCACCGACCTGGCTGCCATGAAGCCGCTGATCGACGATTTTCAGCGCACCGCACCGGGCATATCGATTGATTACATCGAGTATCTCACCAATGAACTGCATGCGCTGGCCAGTGAGGCCTGCCGCAAGGACGAGCCGCTCGGAGACCTGCTCCTGTCGTCGTCAGTGGATCAGTTGCTGAAACTGGCCAATGATGGCTGTGCCGCATCGCACACATCGCCGGAAACGCTGCGTGTGGCCGATTGGGCCAACTGGCGCGACGAGGTTTTTGGTTTCACCTATGAACCGGCCGTCTTCGTCTACAACACCCGCAAGGTCCCGCCGGCCGAGGTGCCCCGCACCCATGTGGAACTCGCCGACCTCCTGCGCGAACGTCTTGATTATTATCGCGGCCGCGTCGGCACCTACGACATCCGCCTGTCCGGCGTTGGCTATTTGCTGGCCTTCAACGACGCGCGGCAGACGAACACCGTCTTCGGCCGCTTGCTGGAAAGCATGGCGCGGGCTTCTGCGGTGGCGCGATGCTGCACCGGCGAAATTCTTGAGGAGGTGGCGAGCGGCCGCCTCTATATCGGCTACAACATGCTGGGTTCCTATGCCTATGACGTGGCGCGAAGGCATCCGGACCTCAGGGTTGTCGTGCCGCGGGACTATACGCTGGTGCTCAGCCGCGGAGCGCTCATTCCCAAATCCGCAGAGCGCAGCGACCTTGGCGCGCAGTTCCTGGATTATCTCCTGTCGGAGCGCGGCCAGTCGATTGCGCGGAGCAATGCGTTCTATTTTTCCGAAACGGGCGGCCTGCCGCCGGATGTTGACGGGCCGCAGAACCTGAAGGAATCGGGAATCGCGCAACCCATCCGCATCGGGCCGGGGCTGCTGGCAGTGCAGGATTGGGCGCAGAGACAGCGCTTCATCGAGGATTGGTCGCGCTCATTGATCGAGCTCAACAGCCCGGAATGGACACGGGAGTAAGCTAGAAAAGCGAGCCTTGGTCCGTGCCGGGCGCGGCAGGCTTCTTTGCCGGAGCCGGGCGTTCCGGCTTTGGCCGCACCGGATTGGCTTCACCTTCCCCGGCCACGGCTTGAACCTCGCCATCCTGGAAGCGCAGCGTCAGATGATCGCCGCTGGCAATGGCAGCGGCGCGTTTTACAGGAGCGCCCGCCGTGTCGAGCACGATGGCAAAACCGCGCTCGAGTACGCTCTCGTGCGAAAGGGTCTTCATCAGCCGTTCGAGTTCGCTGCCGCGTCGCCTGGCCCGGTCCAGCGTGATGCCGATGGCCTGATCCTGCCGCCGTTCCAGCTGGGTCAGCGATTGGCGCCCCCGCACGGCAAGGCGGGCAATCGGTTCAGGCGACAGACGCTGGGTATGACGGGCAAAGACAGCGCGCCGGTCACGCAGGAAGACGCTCAGGCTGCGCGGCAGGCGGTCGCCGAAAACAGTCACTTCCCGCTGCTTTTCGCGGAACCGCTGCTGCAGGACCCGCGGCGACAATTGCCGGGCACGGCCATCGAAATGCGCTCGTTTTTTCTGGGTGTTCGCCTGCAAGGCGCGGCCGAGCCGGGCGGCGGTTTCGTCGAAATGCCGCCGGGGCAGGGCAAGCAGCTGGTCGGCGGAGGGCAGGGCGCGCGACAGGGCGCGCTGGGCCTGACGGCGATTGTCGAGGTAACGCGACATGCCCGCCGCCAGCCGCGCGCCATAGGTGACGACGCTTGCCTGCAGGTCGGCCCGCACGGGTACCGCCATCTCGGCGGCGCCGGTCGGGGTCGGCGCGCGGACGTCGGCGGCAAGATCGATCAGCGTCCAATCCGTTTCGTGCCCGACGGCTGAAATGACAGGGATATCGGAGGCTGCAACGGCGCGCACGACGATTTCGTCATTGAACCCCCAGAGATCTTCCAGGCTGCCGCCGCCACGCGCCACGATGAGAACATCGGGCCGGGGCAAGGCGCCGCCCGGCTGCAGGGTATTGAAGCCATTGACGGCGGCGGCCACTTCCGCGCCGGAGGTTTCGCCCTGCACGCGCACCGGCCAGACGAGCACGTGCAGCGGAAAGCGGTCGGTAATGCGGTGAATGATATCGCGGATAACAGCACCCGTGGGCGAGGTGACCACGCCGATGACGCGCGGCATGAAGGGCAGCAATTGCTTGGCGGCCGGATCGAACAGGCCTTCGGCGCCGAGCTTGCGCTTGCGTTCCTCCAGAAGCGCCATCAAAGCCCCGGCACCGGCCGGTTCCATCTGCTCGATGACGATCTGGTATTTCGACGAGCCGGGATAGGTGGTCAGCTTGCCCGTCGCGATGACTTCCATGCCCTCTTCGGGCTGGAATTTCAGCCGGCTCATGCTGCCGCGCCAGACGACGGCCTCGATACGGGCCTTGTCGTCCTTCAGGGAAAAATAGGCATGGCCCGAGGAATGGGGGCCGCGATAACCGGAAATTTCGCCGCGCACGCGCACATGGCCGAACGTGTCCTCAACAGTGCGCTTTAGCGCTCCCGAGATTTCGGATACGGAATATTCGGCAACGTTGGACGTCGATTCGGACTTTTCGGTCATTCCCTATTCCTAACGGGGTGATGAATGGCGTCAAGTCTTCGAGGCCTGTGTTGCAGGGCCGGGGGATGAAAAGGGGAATGCTCATGACGCAACGTCTCAGTCTGCGCCATTATCTGATGATCGGCACCGCGATGATCGCGCTGACCGCCATCATCCTGCTGGGGATGGGCCGCAATCCCATCTGCACCTGCGGAACGGTCAAGCTCTGGGTGGGCGAAGTCAACTCGTCTGACAATTCCCAGCATATTTCCGACTGGTATTCCCTGTCGCACATCATCCACGGCTTTCTGTTCTACGGCCTTTTGTGGCTGGTTGCGCGCAGCAAGCCGGCGGGCTTCCGCCTGCTCCTTGCCATCGTGGTGGAAGCAGCGTGGGAGATTTTCGAGAACACCGACATGGTCATCAATCGCTACCGCGAGGCGACCATTGCGCTCGGTTATACCGGGGACAGCGTGCTGAACTCGGTGTGCGATATCCTGTTCATGGTGATCGGCTTTTTCTTTGCGTCCCGCGCGCCGCTCTGGCTGACGTTCATCATCGCCATCGTCTTCGAATTGCTGGCGGGATATGTCATTCGCGACAATCTCACCCTCAATGTCTTGATGCTGATCTATCCGCTCGATGCCATCAAGGCGTGGCAGGGCGGGCTGTAACCGCCTACCAGCCCGGAACCAGCTCTGTCGAGCGCACCTGCCGCAGGCGCTGGTTGACCTGGTTCGGCGCGGCCGCCGGCGCCATGCTGACCGGGGTTGGCATCGACAGGTTGTCGAGGCTTTCGACGATATGCTGCGCCAGCGCATCCACGATGGCGGAGGGCTTGGTGTGGCCGCGCATGATGCCGATGCCGAATTCCGGCAAGCGGCCAAAGCCGTCGGCTTCGCTAAGCACACGCATGCCGGGGCGCAGGGCGCATTCCGGTAGGATCGAGACCGCAAGGCCGGCAAGCACCGCTGCTGCCAGGACCGTCGCCGACCAGCTGGTGAACAGGATGCGATAGTCGTGATGCATGGTGTCGAGCACGTCGATTGCCGCGGCGCGCCAGATGCAGGTCGGTCGGCCAACGGCAAGCGGCAGCACCTTCTCCTCATGCACCGTATGGTGCGCCGAGGTGACCCAGAGCAATTGCTCGCTTCGCACCACTTCCGAACGGCGCATGTCGTCGCACTGGGTGACCAGCGCCAGATCGAGCTGCCCCTTGCGGATCATCTCGTCGAGATTGACCGTGGGTTCGCACACCACCGAAAGTTCGACACGCGGGTTGGAGCGGGAAAAGCGCGCCATGATTTCCGGCAGGAAGCGATCGGCATAATCGTCGGGCGTGCCGATGCGGATATGACCCTGCAGCTGCGTATCGTCAAAGGCGGCGATGGTTTCACCGTTGAGCTGCATCATGCGCCGTGCATAGGCCAGCAGACGTTCGCCGTCTTCGGTCAGCTTGTTGGTGCGGCCATCGCGCTCAAACAGGGCCTTGGAAACCCGCTCTTCCAGCCGGCGCATTTGCATGGAGACCGCTGACTGAGTCTTGTTGACCGCATCAGCCGCTCTGGTGAAGCTGCCGCTGTCGGCAATGGCGATAAATGTCTGCAATTGGTCAAGATCAAGAGGCGCACTCATGGCTTTGCTCCCGGACGGTTCAATCCATCATTATTATTGAACGTTTACATGAAAAACATTCGTTTGAATAATCAATTTTTGTGGATCATTCTACGGATGTTCAGGAGACGCCTGTGTTGAAACGATACCGGGCGTAATGCGTAGAAAATGGTTTCCACGCGATTCAACCCTTCTTGATCAGCGCCATTCAAAAAAGGAGTAGGGCGATGACGACGACAACGAGAACGACTGAAGTAAATGGATTGGTGCCCGCGATCACTTTCGCGCTGGCTCAGGCCTTTGGCTTTGTCACCCGAATGATCGTCGCCCGCCGCAATCGCAAAACGATTTTGAGCCTCGGTGAGTGGAACGATCAAATGCTGCATGACATCGGTGTCACGCGCGGTGATCTGCATTCGGCCCTTGGCACGTCGCTGCTTGAAGATCCGAGCGAAAAACTGGGCGCATTGGCCGATGTACGGGCCCGTTTGCGCGCAGCACGCTCGATCAGCTGAGCATCGATTTTGACGGTTTAGCAGGCGTCCCATTCACACCGGAATCCCCTCCCGGTGCCCCGCCTGCCCACTGCCCGGCCTTCTGGCCGGGCTTTTTCTTTATGGGACCGGCTATTTGTTGCGATCCATGCCGCGCAGATACTGGTCGAAAATCGATTCGACACCCTTCTGATACTGCTCGTTGGTTTTCCGGCCCGTTTCGAACATCTGGTCGAGGACATCCTTGAACGGATTGTTGGCAGCGGGCGGCTGGTCTGGCTGCCGGGGCTGAGGCTCCGGTGCCGTGCGCTGTTGCGCGCCGCCGCCGAGCATATCGCCGAAGATTTTGCCGAGGGGATTGTCGCCGAACGGGTTCTGCGCGTTTCCTGCGGGTTGCTGCCCTTGCGGCGTGGCGCCGGGAAACCCGCCGCGTGTCATCTGTTCGAGGATTTGGCCAAGCGGATTGTTGCCCCACGGATTGGCCTGGCCCTGCGGCTGCTGCGGCGCTCCGGCAGCGCCGCCGCCGAGCATGCTTTCTAGAATCTGGCCCCAGGGGTTGGCGGCGCCCGGCTGGTTGGGAGCGGTCTGGCCGCCGATGCCACCGCTTTGCCGCATCATCTGCTCGATGAAATCGCCAATGACATTGCCGCCGCCGAGCCCGGCCGCTGCAAACTGGCCCGTCGACTGCTTGTAGAGCCCGCCCATCGTCATGGATGCGAGCACGGGCAGCATCTGCTGCAGCGTGCTGACGGCGATCCCGGTCATTCGCGCGGCATGATCGGCGACGGCGCGTGACAACTCCTTCGAGCCGAACAGATTGTTCAAAATGGCATTGCCGTCGGCAATGCCTGCCGGATTGAAGGCCGCCTGCGGATTATCAAAATAATTGACGTGCTGGCCAGACGACAGCGACTGGATGAAGGCGCCGACACCCATGGGATCGGCGGTATTGCGCTGCAAGCCCTGCGAAAAGGCGGGCATTAATGCCTCGATGGCGGCGATTGTCTGTTGTTGCGAGAGCTGAAACTGGCGGGACAATGCCTCCACGGCCTGCCCACCCTGTCCCTTCAGGAACATGTCTACGAGATTCATGGCGCCGATCCTCCTTCGGGCTGATGCACGAGGGAAGAGTAGCCCTGCCGACAAGCAAAGTTCAATCTTTTTATCGGGTTAGAGTGCGTGGTTCGACAGGCTCACCATGAGGGGAGTGGTTTGACGCAACACCAATCGCGAAGGTTGCAGAATAAGGCTCCCTGCAATCCTCACCCTCCCTCATGGTGAGCCTGTCGAACCACGCCCGGCGCAGATTCAGTCAGGTCGGTTCAGGGGTATGAATCCGGCCATTAAACCTTAAAAATACTGCGCCAGATTCTTGCGGATACGTTCCAGCGGATCAATAGCGGGATCGCCGGGCGTGAATGTTGCACCGGTAATCGTTTCATAGGCCTGGATATAGACCTTGGTCGTCGCGTCGATCATATCCTGCGGAATCTCGGGGATTTCATCCTTGTAGGGATCGCAGCGCTCGACCACCCAGGTGCGGATGAAATCCTTGTCGAAACTGACCGGGCGCTTGCCCGGCGCATAGCTGTCGGCAAACCAGTAGCGGCTGGAATCCGATGTGTGGATTTCGTCGGCCAGCACGATGTTGCCATCCGCATCCGTGCCGAACTCATACTTGGTATCGGCCAGGATAAGGCCGCGGCTGGCGGCGATTTCCTGTCCGCGCGCGAAAAGCTTGAACGCATAGGCGGAAATCGTATCCCACTGCTCCTGCGTCAGCAGCTTCTGCTCAAGTATTTCCTTGGCGGTCAGCGGTTCGTCGTGGCCGCCATCGAACGCCTTGGATGTCGGCGTGATGATCGGGGCTGGAAGCTTTTCATTGTCCTGCAGGCCGTCGGGGAAGGTCGTGCCATACATCTCCCGCTTGCCGGCCTTGTAGAGTGTCAGGATCGATGTGCCGGTGGTTCCGGCGAGATAGCCGCGCACGATGATTTCGACCGGCAGGATATCGAGGCGGCGGGCAACCACGACGTTCGGGTCGGGATAGTCGAGCACATGGTTGGGACAGATATCCTTGGTCTGCTCGAACTGGTAACGCGCGGTCTGCGTCAGGACTTCGCCCTTCAGCGGAATGCAGGCGAGAATCCGGTCAAATGCGCTGATGCGGTCCGTGGCGATAATGATGCGCCGCCCATCCGGCAGGTCATAATTCTCGCGCACCTTGCCGCGGTAGTAGTTCGGCAGTTCGGGAATGAAGGCTTCGGTGAGCGCTTTGTGTGTGGGCATGGTGTGAAGAATCCGCGTCAGACAATCTGGCTTCCGCATAACACATAAGTCGAGGAACGGGAGTCAAATTCTGAGTTAGCGCCCGCCGGTTACATCGAGAAGCGCCCCGGTCACATAGGACGCGGCATCGCTGAGCAGCCAGACGATGGATTCGCCGACTTCGTCAGCCGTACCCGGCCGTCCGAGCGGTGCCATCACGCCGAGGCGCTGGGCCCGGTCCGGCTGGCCGCCGCTGGCGTGGATGTCGGTCTCGATCAGACCGGGGCGGACGGCATTGACGCGGATACCTTCGGGGCCGACTTCCTTGGAAAGGCCGATGGTCAGCGTATCCATTGCGCCTTTTGAACCGGCATAATCGACATATTCCGACGGCCCGCCAAGACGGGCTGCAGCGGACGACAGGATGACGATTGATCCACCCTTGCCGCCGCGAGACCGCGCCATCCGGCGGACACCCTCGCGGGCGCAGACATAGGCGCCGAGAATGTTCACATCGAACATGTGCTTGAGACGTTCGGTATCGATATCCATCAGCTTGGATGCGGGCGCTACGATACCGGCATTGACGACAAGTCCGTCGAGCGGGCCGAGTTCTTCGGTCTGCCTGAACATGGCGATGACGTCGGCCTCGTTGGCGACGTCACCCTGTATGGCCTTGGCCTTGCCGCCCGCCGCGATGATTGTCGCGACCACGTCATCCGCTGCCGCCCTGTTGCCGATGTAATTGACGCCGACCGACCATCCCTTTTGACCCGCAAGAATGGCCGCCGCGCGGCCAATGCCACGGCTCGCGCCTGTTATCAGGATGGTCTTGCTCATCGCATGTCTCCCAAAGGGCGGAATTAGTAGGCATACTCCAGAAAAGCGGGCTCAACCGAGCCGCCCCAGACCGTGTTGTACTGGCTGAGCATCTGCTCGGCGGAGGTCGTGCCGCGCGCGACAACTTCCTCCAGCGAGGCGAGATAGTGCGTCTCGTCAAAGCCTTCGCTGTTCAGCAGCGCGCGGTTTTTCAGGCCAAGGCGCGAAATCGCCAGCACATCGCGGGAAATGTCGTGCACCGAGCGGTTGCGCAGCGTGGCGCGCAGGCCCTTTGCCGGCACTTCGTCGCGCAGGGCCTGCACTTCCGGGTAGGTCCAGTCGCGGGTGAGGGCTTCCGCGGCATCCAGTGCCTCGGCGTCGTAGAGAATGCCGACCCAGAATGCAGGCAGTGCGCAGATACGCCGCCACGGGCCGCCGTCGGCGCCGCGCATTTCCAGGAAGCGCTTCAGCCGCACTTCCGGGAACAGCGTTGAAAGGTGGTTCGTCCAGTCGCCCATATTGGGCGTGGCGTCCGGAATGGAATCTTTCAGCGCGCCGTTCATGAACTGGCGGAAGGTCACATGCGTGCAGTCGTGGTAACGACCATGGCGCAGGACAAAATACATAGGCACGTCGAGCGCCCATTCCACGTAATCGGCAAAGCCGAAATTTTCATTGAAGATGAACGGCAGCACACCGGAGCGGTTGTTGTCCGTATCGCGCCAGATATTGGAGCGCCAGGACAACAGGCCGTTCGGCTTGCCCTCGGTGAACGGCGACATGGCGAACAGCGCCGTGGCGATGGACTGCAGTTTCACCGAAACCTGCATCTTGCGGCGCATGTCGGTTTCCGAGGCAAAGTCGAGATTCACCTGGATGGTGCAGGTGCGGTACATCATGTTCAGTCCGTCCTTGCCGACCTTCGGCATATAGTTGGACATGATGTTGTAGCGGGATTTCGGCATGCGCGGCGTTTCCGCCAGGGACCATTTCGGACTGCCGCCAAGACCCAGGAAGCGGATGCCGAGCGGCTCGGCTATCTCGCGCACCTGCGCCAGATGCGCATTGGTTTCGCGGCAGGTCTGGTGGATGGTGGACAGCGGAGCGCCCGACAGTTCGAACTGGCCGCCCGGCTCTAGCGAAATCGCGCCCTGTCCGGTCGGTTCGACGAGGCCGATGATATTGCCCTCGTCAATGATCGGTTCCCAGCCCAGCTTCGACTGCATGCCTTCCAGAATGGCGCGGATGCCGCGCGGACCGTCATAGGGAACCGGGCTGTTGTCTTCGGTATAGAACGGGAATTTTTCGTGCTCTGTGCCGATGCGCCATGCTGATTGCGGCTTGGAGCCCTGGGCGAGGTAGGTCGCCAGTTCTTCCGTGCCGGAAAGGGGCGTCTCGTCTGTTGTATCGCGCGCCATGGATGGTGCTTCCCCACTAGAATTTTTGAACTTGCGGCGTGATTGGCTGTTTTCGGAAACGAGCGCAAGCAAATTTCGCTGATGCACTCATCAAGAGAATTTGTAACTCACCAATCGCCGATCGTCGCCTGAATAAGCGCGAGTGCGGCAACGGCGGCAGTGTCGGCGCGCAGGATGCGTTGACCCAGCGGAATGGCGGTGACGAACGGCAGCTTGCGCAGGGTTTCGCGCTCCGCATCCGAGAACCCGCCTTCCGGTCCGATGAGAACGCCGAGCGGCCCGCGCGGCAGACTTTGTAGCAGCGGCAGCGGGTTATGGGTATCATGACCTTCGTCGCAGAAGATCAGGCGTCGGTCCGGATCCCAGCCATCCAGCAGTTTCTCGAGCCTGACCGGCTCGCGCGTTTCCGGGATGGCCAGAACGCCGCATTGCTCTGCCGCTTCGATGGCGTTGGCCTCGATCCGATCCACGCCGATTCTGGCGACCTGCGTGTGCTGGGTAATCACCGGTTGCAAAATGCCAGCACCCATTTCGACGGCCTTTTGCACGAGGTAGTCGAGCCGTCCCTGTTTGAGAGGGGCAAAGCAGTAGATGAGATCGGGTGATTCCGGCTGCACCCGCGTCAGTTCAAGCGGCTCCAGCGCCAGCTTCTTCCTGCTTTCAAAGCGCAGGGCAGCGCGCCATTCACCGTCCCGACCGTTGAAAACGAGGATTTCATCGCCGTCCTTCATCCGCAGCACATTGGCGAGATAGTTGACGGCTTCCGCCGGGGCGTCCGCCCGCCTGCCGGCCGCCAGATCCGCGGTAATATAAAGCCGTTGCATTCTGTAATTTGCGCGCATGGGAGATGGATGCCAGAGAGGGGATGGGGCGGTCAAGCAGGCGATGTCAGCCGAGAGGCGGCAGGCGCCGTTTCACCGGCGAGGATTTGACGATGGAGGTATTGGTTTCGGCCTTTTCCGCCAGCCGGTCGAGCAGCGTATCCAGCTGTTCCATGGTGCGGAAATGCAGCTTGCCGACAAAGCAATCGTCGCCCGTCACCTTGTCGCATTCGGTGATTTCAGGCATCTCCTGGATCAGCCGCTCGACAATATGCAGCATGCCGGGCAGGGGCCTGACCCGCACGATGGCCGTCAGACTATAGCCGAGCGCCGCCGGGTCGATATCGACGGTGAAGGCGCGGATCACCTTCTTTTCCTCGAGCCGCCGCAACCTCTCGGACACGCTGGGAGACGAGAGCCCGACTTTCTGGCTCAGTTCCTTCAGCGAGATTCGCGCATCTTCGATCAGGATACCGAGGATGGTCTTGTCCATTTCATCGAGCATAGCAACCTCGTAAGGCAGATCAGGCGTTTTGCCTGCATTAAACAGGTCGAGCGAACTTTACGCCTTTTTCCATATATATCAAATTGCCATTGCTCCGAATAGTCTCGTGGTGCGAGACGAAAGGACAGGTGGCATGGAACGGGACATAGCGAGAGGCAGCGTGGAAATGACAGCTGCGATGATGATTTCGGGTACGATCGGCTGGTTTGTGCTGATGTCCGGTCAGCCGGTCTTATCCGTCGTGTTCTGGCGCTGCGCCTTTGGTGCACTGACATTGCTCGGCGTTTGCGCCGCACTCGGTCTGCTGCGTCCGAATGTTATTTCTTTGAAGCTGTTCGGTCTTGCTGTTCTTGGCGGGGTTGCCATTGTCCTCAACTGGGTGTTGCTCTTTGCCGCCTATTCCCGAGCGTCCATTGCCATTGCGACGACGGTCTACAATGTGCAGCCGTTCATGCTCGTCGTGCTGGGCGCTCTGATCTTCAAGGAGAAGCTGACATTCACCAAGCTGTTCTGGCTGGCGGTCGCATTTGCCGGCATGCTGCTGATCGTTCAGGCCAAGCCCGGCGGCGGTTACACGGGCACGAACTACATGGCCGGTATCGGCCTGTCGCTGGGTGCAGCCTTCCTCTACGCCATCGCATCCATCGTGGCCAAGCGGCTGAAGGGCACGCCGCCGCACCTGATTGCGCTGATTCAGGTCTGCGTTGGTATCGTGCTGATGGCGCCGCTTGCCGATTTCAGTGTCATGCCGAAAGGCGCAGCCGAATGGGGCAGCATCCTCACGATCGGTGTGGTCCATACGGGATTGATGTACATTCTGCTCTATAGCGCCATCCAGAAGCTGCCGACCCATCTCACGGGATCGTTGTCCTTCATCTATCCCATCGCTGCCATTCTGGTTGACTATTTTGCCTTCGGGCATCAGCTGCAACCGATACAGTTCCTGGGTTCCGCAGCCATTCTCGTCGCAGCGGCCGGCACCAGCCTTGGATGGAAGCTGGGCCGGTCGGTGCCGGCAAGTGTCAAAATCTGATCGCGGATACCACTTGATTGCCATGTCACATTTGTTCTATATGCCACTAAAGAGCATATTATGTCTAACGGATATAGAGCAGGAACATGGAACTCCGCGCACTGAAACGCAGCGAGATCGAACAGGTCTGGACCATCGATCGCCGCGAGATCATTGAAAACCTTTATACGCTGCGGGGCGGCAAGCTCGTCCTGCATGCGGAATATTTTGATGTTCCCGGCTGGGAAGAGGGCGAGGCGGAGAAATACACGCCCCTGCTGCAGGAAAGTTTCGATCGTGGTGGAAAATTCTTCGGCTTTTTCGACGGCGATACACTGGCGGGCGTTGGGGCCGTAGATAACATTTGGCGTGGCCCCGGGAAGGATCTCCTGCAGTTGAGTTTCCTCCATGTCGGCAATAACTATCGCGGTCGGCGCCTGGGTATGCAGCTCTTTGAGCATTGCAAGGATGTTGCCAGGGAAATGGGCGCCCGAGGGCTGTACGTTTCTGCGATACCATCCGAAAATGCGGTCAATTTTTACCGGCGTCTCGGTTGTGTCGTCACGGAAGCGCCAGACGCGGAGCTGGCGGCCCTGGAGCCGGATGATATCCAATTGGAATGCATTTTCAAATAGAATAATGCATATTTGTTATATCCCCAGAACGACCGGGATATAACCGGCGGCCAAAGCCCGCACCGTCGAGGGTGGTGTCAGCAGGCTGATATACTTTGTGGGCGGCGGACAGGCCGCATAGCCATCCCACGACCAGAGATAGGTCTGGCCCCGATGCACCAGATAGGCATTGTCGCCGGAGGCGATCATGCTGCCGTCCGGCAGGTCCAGGATCGCTGTTGCAAGCGGGTGGTGTTTCTTGCCGCCGTTCGCCTCGAGGCGCTCCCCGTGCAGCACGCGATCCATTTCCGGCGCCGATGGTTTGGCCGCGCCATCGGCCCATGCGGCCTGAAAAGCCTTCGCCCGTTGCTGCTGGCAATAGAAGCATGGGCGGTGTCCGGCGCTGAGCGCCGTCGCTTCATCGAGGAAGAACAGTTCGGTCCAGCTTTGCCGGGCCATGACTGCACGCCGGACGTTCTTGAATTCGCAGACGCAGATGATCCACGCTCTCGTCGACCAGCGCCGTTTCAGGAGGGTGCGCGTTGACGGGTCGTGGATGATGCCGCGATTGCCCATGAAGGTCCCGCGCTGGGGAACGGCGATGATATCGCCGAAGGGTGTGACACGGTTTTGCAGGGGCATTTGATGGCTTCCGGCTGTGAGGGGTCCATGCTATCGCAGGATCATCGTCAATGCGATCATCAGGCAGGTAGAATGCGCGTTCTCGTTGTACAGAATTATCAGAATACCGGATTGGGACTGGTTGGACAGGCCTTGGCGGAGGCGGGTGCACAGATTGATCTGGTGCAGGCCCATACCGGTGAACCGCTGCCTGCCGATGATGCGGGTTACGATGCACTGATCTCGCTCGGCGGCGATCAGAATGCCCTTGCCGATGACCAGTTTCCCTATCTTCCCGCGCTTGCCAGGTTGATCCGCCGCTTTGGCGATGCGGACAAGGCGGTGCTTGGCATCTGCCTGGGCAGTCAGCTTGTCGCACGCGGCTATGATGCCGAAAACATTCTCGGACGCCCGCAGGAATTCGGCTGGCATGCCGTCACGGCGACGGCCGAAGCGGCAGCCGATCCCCTGCTGTCCGCTGTTCCTCACACCTTTCCGATCTTCCATTGGCACAGGGATACATTTTCCCTGCCGGAAGGCGCCGTGCATCTCGCCTCAAGCGCGATGACGCGCAATCAGGCCTTCCGCATCGGGCGGGCAGTGTACGGCATCCAGTTCCACTTCGAGGCGGACACCGCACTGGTCGAGGAGTGGCGGCATGTTTTCCACGACGAGATCATGAGGGACAACCCGGCCTGGCTTGAAAACTATCCGGCGCAGGTCGCGGAAAGTGGCGCTGCCGCCGATGCCGCGGGTCTTGCTTTGGCGCGCGCCTGGGTCGCGCTGATCTAGCGGCGGGCGATTCAGTTGCATCTGTGCAACAGGCAAAATTTGAATCAAATTGCCCCGTCGGTATTCATGGGAAGCGTGGCTTTCGTTCACTTGCTGGAAAGAATTGTGCGCTGTAGTTGCCGGGCCGGTTAGCTGGCATGAAGCCAGGCCGTAGAGACTGATGGAAACGCCCGAATGACTATGAAAAGTGCCGCCCTTTTGACCGCAATGATGCTTGCATCGATCCTTTTCATGGGCGCCGAACTGGTATCGGTTGATGCCGGAGGCCGCACCGTATCGAGCGACGGCTACGGAATCAGCTCCGCTTCGCGTTAAGACTTTTTCTAGACAATCGCTTCCAGAAAAGACTTGCCTTCAGCGTCGATCTTGATGGCGCTGAGGCGCCCGCTGGCATAGGCGCCGGTATCGAGATTGACCCGGTTCTGCCGCACTTCCACATCGCTGGCCGGTGTATGGCCATGCACGACAACCTTGGAATGCAACCGGGGATCGTCGAGAAATTCCCAGCGAATCCAGATCAGATCTTCGGGATTTTGCCGGTCGAGATCAACGCCGGGCCTGATGCCGGCGTGACAGAAGAAAAAATCGCCCAGTGTCATCGAGCGCCGCAAGCCGCGCAGAAACTCCACATGGGTTGCCGGCACGGCGCGCAGCAGGGCGGAGCGTCCCGCCGATACCGAGGCCGGATCGTCAAAATCGATCGTCACGCCATAGGAGCGCGCCGTCTGCCTGCCGCCGTGCCGGGCGAAGATTCCATTGATGTCGCCGGTGGCCAGAAAATCCAGAAATCCGATATCGTGATTGCCCGCCAGCGTCAGCATGCGGTGATTCTTCCTCTGGGCATTGACCAGATAGTCCAGCACCCCCCTGGAATCCGGGCCCCGATCCACATAGTCGCCAAGATGTACCGCCACCCAGTCGAACGGCGGCGACTTGGCGTTTTCAGCCAGAATGCGCCGGTGCATCTCCTGCAGCAGATCGAGGCGGCCATGCACGTCGCCGATGGCATAAACCCGCAGGCGGTCGGGACCGCGCGCATGCTTGAAGTCGACTGTCTTCATGGGCGGTCCAGCTCCCTCTGCCTGCGCCGCAGCCGCGACGTTTCCTGCCAGGCATTGCTGCGTGCCGCGTCCTTTTGTGCCTGCTCAATAAAGTCGATGTGCCTGTGCACGGCAGCCCGCGCGCCCTCGGGGTCTGACGCCATGATGGCATCGGCGATGGACGTGTGCTGTTGCAGCAGCTTTTCCCGGGCGCCGGGAAAACCGTAGATGATCGTACGATTGTAGAACACATCGTCGGCGAGAAGCCGGTAGCACGACCGCAGCGTGTGCAGCAGAATGATGTTGTGGGCGCATTCTCCGATGGTGCTGTGCAGCTCGACATCCAGCTCGGCTTCCCTTTTGAAGTCATCGGTCTCGTAGGCGCGCTGCATCGCGTCAACGATCCCGCGCAAAAGCAGGCGGTCATCATCCGTTGCCCGGCGGGCGGCATAGTCCGCTGCGATGCTTTCAATCTCCCGGCGATATTCGAGATAGTCCGCCGCGGCCTTCGGATGGCTCGAGATCAGGTCCATGACGGGCTTGGAAAAGACCTCGCCGATGACATCGGCAACAAATGTTCCGCCGCCGTGGCGGACGACAAGCAATCCCTTGGCCTCCAGCACTTTGAATGCGCTGCGCAGGATGGGGCGGGAGACATCGAATTGTACGGCAAGGTCCCGTTCGCCGGGCAAACGGTCGCCCACGCGCAGAACACCCTCAAGGATCAATGTTTCGATCTGGCTGACGATGTCGTCGGCCGTTCGGGAAGAATGGATGCGGGCAAAGACCGGGCTGCTCATGTTGAAAGTCGTCCGCAGGAGTGATGTGTCGTGCCAGCGTATCGGCAAATCACGAAACTGGTCAATTCTTTGATCCAGTGGGCAAGCGTCGCATAGCCGCAGCCTTCCGGCGTAAAGGAGCATTGAAAGGGCCGGTCATTGCGTTCACCATCTTGTGAACAGTCTATACCAAGGGGCCGATATGAAGGGGAAAAGACTGAAAACCGCAGCGGCGTTTTCAAACTCCGCCACGAGTCCGGGTGTGATGGGCTTTCCGGGGCATGCGGAGCGTTCCGTGGCGCTGGGAGAAGTGCATGCGCGGCCCTATCCATTGATCGATACGCCGCGCATTCTTATCCAGCTTGCATTCATGACCGAGGGTGGGTCCACGGTCGATCATGCGGTTCTGGCGGAACTCAGTCGCAGCATAGGTGTCGCCTCTCCGGCGCGCGATGCCCGTCACCACATCATGCCCTGGGGCAATGGCACGCTGCGCTGGGAGCGGCACACGGAATTCTCGACCTATCTGTGGGAAGGTCCGCTGCCGCGCACCGGCCAGGCTGCACAGCATCCCTTCGGAGAGGGCTTCAATCCGCCCGGCACGGTGATCGACGGTGTGCGGCTGGAGATCATCCGCAAGGATGCCGGCGCCGCGGCTTTGATCGAGGCATTCGATCCGACAAGCCTCTGCTACAGCGATGTCGAGAACGGACTTGCCTGCATCGTGACGGATTTCCGGCAGGATGGCGACGGGATGACCCGCATTCTCATCCTCGACAACGGCCTGTCGCCCGCCCGCGCCGGTGCCTTGTCGCAGCGTGTGATCGAAATCGAGACCTACCGTACCCTCGCCATGCTCGGACTGCCGCTGGCGCATTCCCTGTCGCCGCGCATTCGCCGCATCGAAGACCGCCTGGCGGGCCTGACGACGGAAATGCGCGCGCCGGATGCCGACAATCACAAACTGTTGGACGAGTTGACATCCCTTGCGGCGGAACTCGAAGCCGATGCGGCCTCAAGCCTCTACCGGTTCGGGGCGAGCCGGGCTTACAATGGCATCGTGCTGGAACGGCTGGCAGCGCTGCAGGAAGAGCCAGTGACCGGTTATGAAACCTGGGCGGCGTTCATCCAGCGGCGCATGGCGCCGGCCATGCGCACATGCCATTCCGTCAGCGGACGGCAGGAAAACCTGTCGGAAAAGCTGTCGCG
The DNA here is from genome assembly GCF_055378485.1 of Phyllobacterium sp. T2-21. NCBI lineage: Bacteria > Pseudomonadati > Pseudomonadota > Alphaproteobacteria > Hyphomicrobiales > Phyllobacteriaceae > Phyllobacterium > Phyllobacterium sp. T2-21. Next base: position 1,283,234 of record NZ_AP027912.1, read on the forward strand.
TGCCGCCACGCTGCTGCGCACGTCGGTGGACGTGGAACTGGAACGGCAGAATCGCGATCTCTTGAGCTCGATGGACCGGCGCGCGCAACTGCAATTGCGCCTGCAACGGACGGTGGAAGGCCTGTCGGTGGCCGCGATTTCCTACTATGTCGTTGGTCTGTTCTATTATCTAGCCAAGGGTGCCGAGGCCTATATGCCGGAACTGCACTCGTCCGTTGTCACCGCGGCGTTCGTTCCCATAGCGATCCTCGCCATGTGGTTCGTGGTGAAATCGATCCGCAGATCGCACAAGGATGAATGATCAGACCCGGTCCCATGGCGCCACGGGGCCGTAAAGGCCCGCGAGATAGTCGATGAACACCCGCACCTTCGCTGGCAGAAACTGGCGCGAGGGATAAATCGCATAGATCGCGATATTATGCGAAGCGGCATAGTCGGTCAGCACGCGCACCAGCTGGCCGGCGGCAAGCTCCGGCCCGATATCCCAGGTGGAGCGCAAGGCTATGCCAAGTCCGCCAAGCACCGCGGCGCGCACCACTTCACTGGAATTGGTCAGGATCGGCCCGGTCGGGCGCAGGGATACGCTGCCATCTGGTCCGTTCAACCGCCAGGGGTCGCCGTTGTGGGCGGCGAGGCAGATGTGGTTGTCGAGATCGGCAATGGAGCGCGGGGCTCCGTGTTCTGCGATATAGCGCGGCGAGGCGACAAGATACCGTTGCACCGGTGCGAGCTTGCGCGCCACCAGGCTGGAATCGGACAGTTCGGCAATGCGGATGGCAAGATCATAGCCTTCCCCGACGATATCGACGAATTCATCCGTCAGCACGAGATTGATGGACAGATCGGGATTGGCCCGCATGAAGGGTTCGAGATGCGGCGCAATATGCATGCGTCCGAACGTGGTTGGCGCCGAGACTTTCAGCAGGCCATGTGCCTGTTCGGAACGGCGCGATACGAAAGCTTCCGCTTCCTCGACGCCCGACAGGATCGCCAGGACCCGCTCGTAATAGCCTTGCCCCGTTTCGGTCAGGGCAATCTGCCGCGTGGTGCGCTGCAGGAGGCGCGTGCCCAGCCGTTCCTCAAGCCGCCGCAGCCGCTTGGAAATGACGGCGGGCGATACGCCGAGCTCCCGTCCTGCCGCCGACATGCTGCCGGATGAAACCACGCGCGCAAAAATTTCCATGTCATTCAGATGATCCATCGGCGCACTCTTTCCGCGGGATCAGCACAAGGTCAAGCCCCTGAAGGGCCTGCCGCCCGGCGATAGGCGATGGCGCGCAGCAACGGAACGCAGGGAATGTACAGCATCGCGCCGGAAATCCAGACAAAGCCGCTCCAGTCGGTCCGGGTGGTGGCGTAGATGGCGGTAAACGCCGCCGGCCCGATGATGCCGGTCAGGCTTGTCGCGCTGGCGAGGATGCCCTGGACTTCGCCGAGCCTGGTTTCATCCACCTGTCGCGTGATGATCGACTGGAGCGCGGGGCTGGCAATACCGCCCATGGACAGGAAGACAAGGATCGGCAGGACCATCCAGCTCTGGCTGGCAAAGGCCATCAGCACATAGCCGATGCCATCCATGCCCATTCCGAGGATCAGCGTGCGCCTTTCGCCGAGTTTTTCAGTGATGGGACCTGTAAGCAGCCCCTGGACGAGCGCGTGGCACAGGCCGAATGCGGGGAGTGAGAGACCGACAGTCGAAACGCTCCAGGCGAACCGGTCCTGCGTGTAGATGATCCACAGCGCTGCAGGCACCTGACCGACGAGCTGCATGAGGGTGAACACGACAATGAGCGGCGTCAGGCTTTTGATGCCGGTCGCCCCGCGGAAACCGCCCAGCGGATTGAGGTTTTGGGCCGCAAGCGGCGCTTTCACACCTTTGCTGGTTTCCGGCAGGCAGAAAAGCGCGAGCAGGAAGTTGACGCCGTTGAGCGCCATGGCCAGCAGAAACGGGTAGTGGATGCCGAATCCTCCGGCAATGCCGCCGAGCAGGGGACCGGCGATGAAACCGAGGCCGAAACAGGCGCCGATCATGCCGAAGCGCCGCGCGCGGCCGTCTTCCGGTGTGATATCCGCGATGGCAGCACTTGCGACGGACATGGTTGCGCCGGTGACCCCTGAAATGATGCGGCCGATATAGAGCAGCGGCAGCACCATGGCCGACGCCATGACCAGATAATCCAGCGTCGCCCCGGCCAGGGAGACAAGGATCACCGGCCGCCGGCCGAAGCGGTCGCTCAGCGCCCCCAGGAGCGGCGCGCACAGAAACTGCATCAGCGCATAGAGAGCAAGGAGAATGCCGTAATGCGCGGCAACGTTGTCCGCATGCGTCAGCCCCGTCAGCAGTTCCGGCAGGACGGGCATGATCATGCCCACGCCGACAGCATCAAGGGTAACAGTCGTCAGAATCACGATCAGGGATTTGTCGAAAGTCATGGATAACTCTTATTTATCATTGATAAGTAACTAGACGCATTTCACTTATCGATGATAAATTGTCAAGCATGGCAAAACGAAATGATATCAAATTGCAGCGCGAGGCGGTCATACGAGCCGCTCTGGATCTGCTCGGCGAAACCGGGGTCGACGGCCTGACCACAAGACGCATTGCGGCAGCTCTGGGTGTTCAGCAGCCGGCATTGTACTGGCACTTCAAGGACAAGGCCGCTTTGCTCGATGCGCTGGCCGAGGCCATCCTGATTGAAAACCACAGCCGCTCCCTGCCGCTGCCGGATGAAGACTGGCGGCATTTCCTGATCGAGAATGCGCGCAGCTTCCGGCGCGCCCTGCTCGCCTACCGCGACGGGGCCAGGGTCCATGCCGGGTCACGGCCCAGTCCGGCACTCTATCCCGCTGCGGAAGCGCAACTCGGTTTCATGGTTGCCGCAGGATTTGATAGTGTGGCGGCCGGGTACATCCTGCAGGCGGCCGGGCATTATGTCGTCGGTTCGGTGCTCGAACAGCAGGCCGCCATGGCAGCAAACAGTCTGCCGGACCACGGGACAGGGGCCGATCTGGCATCGGAAATAGGCACGCAGTTTCCGCTGCTCGGCCAAGCCTTCCGGAAGCTCGAAAATGTCCCGCCGGATGAAGGTTTTGAATTCGGGCTTGTCGCGCTTGTCGCAGGTTTTGAAAGTCTGCTGTGAGACGCGTCACTTTGGCTGTGTGCCACCTCCGTTCAACAGTTTAGACTGTTTACAAACTCGAATGGACACTGGTAAACATAATTTACCAGTTGATGGAGTTTGCTGGGAGGAGGTTTCATGTCCGGATTGGTGATGCCGAAGGCCGATGCGGCGACCATGTCGCGCCGCAAGGAGATCGTTGCTGCCTTGCAGGCCATCGTTCCGGGTGAAGGCGTTGTCGACGTTACCAACGAAATGCGCGCATTCGAATCCGATGCACTGACCGCCTATCGCCAGCTTCCGCTCGTCGTCGTGCTGCCGCAGACCGTACGGCAGGTTTCGCAAATCCTGAAATATTGCCACGACAACAATGTGAAGGTCGTGCCGCGCGGGTCGGGAACATCGCTGTCCGGCGGCGCCCTGCCGCTCGAAGACGCGGTGCTGCTGGTCATGTCGCGGTTCAACCGCATCCTTGAAATCGATTATCCGAACCGCGTCGCTGTCGTGCAGCCGGGCGTGACCAATCTCGGCATCACCAAGGCGGTGGAGCACGAAGGATTCTATTACGCGCCGGACCCCTCATCGCAGATCGCCTGTTCGATCGGCGGCAATGTCGCGGAAAATTCCGGTGGCGTGCATTGCCTGAAATACGGGCTCACGGCCAACAATGTCCTCGGGCTGGAGATGGTTCTGATCAGCGGCGAGGTCGTGCGACTTGGCGGCAAGCATCTGGATTCGGAGGGCTATGACCTGCTCGGTTTGATGACCGGCTCGGAAGGGCTGCTCGGCGTGGTGACGGAAGTCACCGTCCGCATCCTGCAGAAGCCCGCAACGGCCCGCGCGCTGATGGTGGGTTTCCCCTCAAGCGAAACCGCCGGGCAATGCGTTGCCGATATTATTGCCGCCGGCATCATTCCGGGCGGCATGGAAATGATGGATCGTCCGGCGATCCACGCCGCCGAGGATTTCGTCCATGCGGGCTATCCGCTTGATGTGGAAGCGCTGCTGATCATCGAACTCGACGGTCCGGCGGTGGAGGTCAACCACCTGATCGACATGGTCGAGAAGATCGCCGGCAGGAACCGCGCCTCCTCCTGCATCATATCGCAGAGCGAAGAGGAAAGGATGACGTTCTGGGCGGGCCGCAAGGCGGCCTTTCCGGCCGTCGGGCGCATTTCACCGGATTACCTCTGCATGGACGGCACGATTCCGCGCAAGGAACTGCCGCAGGTTCTGGCGGGCATGCGCGCGCTTTCGGAAAAATACGGGCTGCGCGTCGCCAATGTCTTCCATGCGGGGGACGGCAATCTGCATCCGCTCATCCTGTACGATGCCAATATTCCCGATGAACTGCGCAAGGCGGAAGATTTTGGCGCCGATATCCTGCGGCTGTGCGTCAAGGTGGGCGGCGTTCTCACCGGTGAACATGGCGTGGGTGTCGAGAAACGTGAGCTGATGCCGGAAATGTTCAACGAGATCGATCTCAACCAGCAGATCCGCGTGAAATGCGCCTTCGACGACAAGCACCTGCTCAACCCCGGAAAGGTTTTTCCGCAGTTGCATCGCTGTGCCGAATTGGGGCGGATGCATGTGCATCGCGGCCAGGTGCCCTTTCCCGATATTCCGAGATTCTGATCGATGCTGTTGATGATGTACACGTTTGAGACCATGGCGCGCTGACATGACCATATTGACCCCTTCAACCGAGACCGAAATCGTCGAGGCGGTGCAATGGGCATTGTCCGAAGGCGCGCCGGTGGAAGTCTGCGGCCATGGGTCGAAGCGCGGACTTGGCCGTCCGCTGCAGACCGAGCACACGATTGCCCTGTCGAACTATTCCGGCGTGACGCTCTATGAACCGGATGAACTGGTATTGAGCGCCAGGGCCGGAACACCCATCGCCGAGCTGGAGGCCCTGCTTGCCTCCAAGGGCCAAGCCTTTCAGTTCGAGCCCATGGATTACGGACCGTTGCTGGGACAGGCGGCGGGGCAGGGCAGTCTTGGCGGTGTCCTTGCCGCCAATCTGTGCGGTCCGCGCCGGTTGAAGGCGGGGTCCGCCCGCGATCACGTGCTGGGCGTACGCGTCGTCTCGGGGCGGGGCGAACTGTTCAAATCAGGCGGCCGGGTGGTCAAGAACGTGACTGGCTATGATCTGTCCAAGGGCATGGCCAATTCCTGGGGTACCCTTGGCATTGCAACGGAAATCACCTTCAAGGTTTTGCCTGCGCCGGAGACGGAGACAACACTGGTTGTTCGCGGCCTGATGGACGATGAGGCCGCACGGGCCATGGCCATCGCCATGGGATCGAGCGGCGAGGTGGCGTCTGCCGCGCATTTGCCGGTGAACATTTGCGGACGGGTTATCGACGGCGTTCTGAAAGGCGAGTCTTCGACACTGCTCCGGCTGGAGGGCTTTGCCCCCTCCGTTGCCGACCGTGTGGCGATGCTGCGCGGCCTGCTGTCATCCGCCGGTGCCATCGAGGAAATTTCCGGGGAGATATCGCGCAAGCTCTGGCAGGAGGTGCGCGACGTCATTCCGTTCGCCGATGGAACCGAGCGGCCGGTCTGGCGTGTGTCCATGGCACCGATGGAAGCTCACAAGCTGGTGGCATCCATGCGCATGGGCGCTGCGGCCGATGCTTATTATGACTGGCAGGGCGGACTCATCTGGATGCGGCTCGACGGTGAACCCGAAGCGGAGGCAGTCCGGGCCCTCATCCGCAAATATGGCGGCGGCCATGCCACGCTGGTGCGCGCGCCCGACGCGGTCCGCGCGGCCACCCCCGTCTTCGAACCGCAGCCCGCAGCACTGGCGGCCCTGTCGAAGCGGCTGAAACAGCAGTTTGACCCGGACGGTATCCTCAATCCCGGCCGCATGGTTGCAGGAGTGTAGCATGCAGACCAATTTCACCCCGCAGCAGTTGCTTGACCCCGGTGTTGCCGAATCCGAAAAGATCCTGCGCAAATGCGTTCATTGCGGGTTCTGCACTGCCACATGCCCGACCTATGTCACGCTGGGCAATGAGCTCGACAGCCCGCGCGGCCGCATCTATCTCATCAAGGACATGCTGGAAAATGGCCGACCTGCCGATGAGCAGATTGTCAGGCATGTCGACCGCTGCCTGTCCTGCCTTGCCTGCATGACAACCTGTCCATCGGGCGTCAACTACATGCATCTGGTCGATCATGCCCGTGCCCACATCGAAAAAACCTATAAACGCCCCGTGATGAACCGTTTCATCCGGGCGCTGCTGGCGTTTGTTCTGCCGCATCCCCAGCGCTTCCGGCTGTCATTGACGGCAGCGAAATTCGGCCGTCCCTTGGCGCCGCTGTTCCGGTCCATCCCGGCGCTGAAACCGGTTGCAGCCATGCTTGAACTCGCGCCGAAATCCGTTCCGGCAAAATCACGCTTTGCCGAGCCGGGCCTGCACAAGCCGGCGCGGGAAAAGCGGGGCCGTGTCGCCATCCTGACCGGCTGCGCTCAGCCGGTGCTGAAACCTGGCATCAACGAGGCGACGATCCGCCTTTTGACCCGCCTCGGCGTTGAAGTCGTCGTGCCGAAGGGCGAGGGCTGCTGCGGCTCCCTCGTCCACCATATGGGCCGCGACGAGGCTGCGCTGGATGATGCCCGCCGCAATGTCGATGTCTGGACGCGTGAGTTGAACGCGGGTGGGCTCGACGCCATCATCGTCACGGCTTCGGGCTGCGGCACGACGATCAAGGATTACGGCCATATGCTGCGGCTCGATCCGGACTACCGCGACAAGGCGGCTGTCATCTCGGGGCTTGCCAGGGATATCACCGAATATCTGACGACCCTCGATCTGCCTGCACCGTCGCAACCGGCGGATCTCGTCGTCGCCTATCATTCCGCCTGTTCCATGCAGCATGGGCAGAAGCTGACGCGGCAGCCGAAGGATTTGCTGAAAGCCGCCGGCTTTACCGTCTGCGAGCCTGCCGAGGGGCATCTTTGCTGCGGGTCGGCCGGGACCTACAATATCATGCAGGCGGAGATTGCCCGCACGCTGCGCGACCGCAAGGTGAAAAACATCGAGGCGACGGGCGCCAGCGTCATTGCGACAGGCAATATCGGCTGCATCACCCAGATTGCCAGTGCAGCGAAACTGCCCATCGTCCACACGGTCGAATTGCTGGACTGGGTCTATGGCGGGCCGCGGCCGGAAGGTGTGCCTGCGCCTGTCTTGCGCGCTGCCGAGTAGGCAAAAGAAAGGCGGTGGCTCCATCGGAACCACCGCCCAGTTTCGGCACCGCCCCCGGTGCCGTCCCCACTAACTCTCACATCACAACGACTTTCGTGCCGACTTTGACGCGTTCGTAGAGATCCGTGACATCCTCATTGCGCATGCGGATACAGCCGCTGGAGACGGCGTGGCCGATCGTCCAGGGCGCGTTGGTGCCGTGAATGCGATACAATGTATTGCCCAGATAAAGCGCGCGGGCGCCGAGCGGGTTGGCCGGGCCGCCTTCCATGTGAACCGGGAGAATCTTGCCCTTTTCTCTCTCGCGCTCGATCATCGAAGCAGGCGGGCGCCAGTCCGGCCATTCCGCCTTGCGGGTGATGTTGTTGGTGCCGTTCCAGCCAAAGCCTTCCTTGCCGACGCCAACGCCATAGCGGCGGGCCTGGCCATCGGCTTCGACGAGGAATAGGAACCGCTGGGACGTATCGATAACGATGGTGCCGGGTGCCTGCGGGCCACTATAGGCAACGGTCTGCGGCAGGAATTTCGGGTCCATGGCGCGCTTTTTGGGCTGCGCTTCGGCGGCAGGTTCTGCCGGGCGGCGGAACGACACTTCGCGCACGGCCGGGTTGGCCGCCTCTTCGGTCCGGACGGGACGGCGTGCCTCGCGGCGATGCACGCTTGAGCCGCGTGCCGGCGGGTCGCTCAGGACAACGCGGTCGCGTATATTGACCGAGGTGCCAACGGGGCGTTCCCGCAGCTGCATCACCCACGGCGCGGACAGGTCGGGGCTCATCACCACCGGCGGCCGGGTCGCGTAGCGCTCGCTGGCATTGGCGTGGACTGTAAAGGCGGTCAGGCAGGAGGTGACAAGCAGCAATGCGGTCTTCATCGGGCAATTCTCTTGGCAATCAACGCTCCTGACAGGATTTGTCAGGTTTCGGATTGAGTTTGCGCGCGTGGCGGTAGAAAAAAGTGAACGAGGATCAATAAAAAGCGATTCTTTCCGGAAACTATTTGTTGTGGTTACCGGATGGTTTCGGTCACTGGTTAATGCCAGGTGAACATGTTCCGGAAGGACAGGCAGATGACAGACGAAGCGCCGGTAAAGACAGGTTTGATGACGGGCGAGGACGGCGAGACCAGATGTTCCTGGCCCGGAGCGCTGCCGGAATATATCCACTATCACGATCACGAGTGGGGACGTCCCGTCACGGACGACCGCCGCCTGTTTGAAAAGATATGCCTGGAAGGCTTTCAATCGGGATTGTCGTGGCTGACCATCCTGCGCAAGCGCGAAAACTTCCGCGAGGCGTTCGACGGCTTCGATTTCGAGCGCATCGCCCGCTATGGCGAGAAGGATATCGAGCGGCTGCTGGCCAATGCCGGGATCATCCGCCATCGCGGCAAGATCACCTCGACCATCAACAACGCCAGACGCGTCCTTGAACTCCTTGCGGAGAAAGGTTCGCTTGCCGCCTATTTCTGGAGCTTTGAACCGCCTGTTGAGGAGCGGCCCAGAATTGTCGACTATGGCACGCTGATGGCCAATCCCACGACACCGGCGTCGGTGCGCCTCTCCAAGGATTTGAAGAAACGCGGTTTCAGCTTTGTCGGACCCACCACCATGTATGCGCATATGCAGGCCATGGGGCTGGTGAACGACCATGTGGAAGGCTGCAAGTGCCGGGCGGAGATCGAAAAAATCCGCGCCAATTTCAAACGGCCTGTCTAATCCACCTGTAGTAAACTGAAAACGGCATGCGGGCTTGCTTTGCTGCGGCAATTGCGAGCCGGTAATTCCTTGCCCTCCATGCCCTGATCGGTTAGAGCAAACTCCAATTCAAAGTTGATACTTCAAGGCATCGGATCAAAATCATGACAACGAAGGCAGACAGGTTGAAGGCGCGGCTGCCGCGCGGTTTTGTGGATCGGGTTCCCGATGATCTGCGTGCTGCCGAAACGATGATGGCCGACATCCGCAAGGTCTACGACCTCTACGGTTTCGAGCCTGTGGAAACACCGCTCGTCGAATATACCGATGCGCTCGGCAAGTTCCTGCCCGACCAGGACCGGCCGAACGAGGGCGTGTTTTCCTTCCAGGACGATGACGAGCAGTGGCTGTCGCTGCGCTACGATCTGACGGCGCCTTTGGCGCGCTTTGTGGCCGAGAATTTCGAGAGCCTGCCAAAGCCTTATCGCAGCTATCGCGCGGGCTGGGTGTTCCGCAACGAGAAGCCGGGTCCCGGCCGTTTCCGCCAGTTCATGCAGTTCGATGCCGATACGGTCGGCGCGCCCTCCGTCTCGGCGGATGCGGAAATGTGCATGATGATGGCTGACGTGATGGAAGCTGTCGGCATCAAGCGCGGTGATTATGTCATCCGCGTCAATAACCGCAAGGTGCTGGACGGTGTGCTGGAATCCATCGGGCTGGGCGGCGGCGACAAGATGGGCCAGCGTCTGGTCGTGCTGCGCGCTATCGACAAGCTCGACAAGTTCGGCGTCGATGGCGTGCGTCTCTTGCTCGGTAAAGGTCGTCTCGACGAAAGTGGCGACTTCACCAAGGGCGCGGGCCTTGACGAGGCGGCGATCGCCAAGGTGCTGGCATTTACCTCAGCCGGTGGTGCCGACGGCAGTGAGACCATTGCCAATCTGGAAGCCGTTGTCGCCGGAAACGACAAGGGTGTCGAAGGCGTTGCCGAACTGGCTACCATCGAGGCTCTGTCCTCGGCTGCCGGTTATGGCGCGCGCATCCGCATCGATCCGTCCGTGGTGCGCGGTCTCGAATATTACACCGGCCCGGTCTTTGAAGCCGAACTGACCTTTGATGTCACCAACGAGAAGGGCGAAAAGGTCGTTTTCGGCTCCGTTGGCGGCGGCGGCCGTTATGACGGTCTGGTGTCGCGTTTCCGCGGCGAGCCCACACCTGCAACGGGCTTTTCCATCGGTGTATCGCGTCTGATGACGGCCCTGAAGAACCTTGGCAAGCTTGACACGTCGGATAATGTCGGGCCGGTGGTCGTGCTGGTCATGGACCGCGATACGGCAAGCCTCGGCCGCTACCAGAAGATGGTTTCGGACCTGCGGCAGGCGGGCATTCGCGCCGAAATGTATCTCGGCGGTTCCGGCATGAAGCCGCAGATGAAATATGCGGATCGGCGTGGCGCACCCTGTGTGATCATTCAGGGTTCGCAGGAACGCGACAATGGCGAAGTGCAGATCAAGGACCTGATCGAAGGTGCGCGTCTTTCGGCCGAGATCGAGGACAATACCGTGTGGCGTGAAGGCCGTCAGGCGCAGATCACCGCCAGGGAAAGCGATCTCGTCGCGGAAGTGCGCAAGATTCTCGAAGCCCAGGCTGAGGATCGCGCCAACGCCTTGAAGGCTGGCTGATCCGCTATGACCGGTTCCCGCGCTCCTGTCTTTGCCCGTGACCTTGCCGCGCTGATTTCCGCGCGGGATGCGGAGCTTGTGGATATTCCGGTCATTCAACCAGCTGACCAGTTTCTGGATATGGCGGGCGAAGATTTGCGCCGCCGGATTTTCCTCACCGAGAACGAGAACGGCCAGAGCCTGTGCCTGCGCCCGGAATTCACCATTCCGGTCTGCCGCAACCATATCGAGCTCAATGCCGCCACGCCCAAGCGTTATGCCTATCTGGGGGAAGTGTTTCGCCAGCGGCGCGAGGGCGGCAACGAGTTCTTTCAGGCCGGGATCGAGGATCTGGGCGATGCCAACCGCGCCCGTGCGGATGCCCGTTCGCTGGCCGATGCCATTGCCTCCATCCGGCTTGTCGCGCCGAAAGCCGAGCTTGAAACGCTGCTCGGCGATCAGGCGATATTCGAAGCGGTTCTTGCGGCACTCGGCCTGCCGCGCGGCTGGCAGAAAAAGCTGGCGCGCGCCTTTGGCAATCCGGGCCAATTGAAGAGCCTGCTCGCCGATCTCTCGTCCAGCCAGAAGAACGGTTCTCTGCCCGACCGTCTCACTGCGCTGGTAGCGGACGGTAACGAGACCGGACTTGCCGCCGCGCTGGAACAGGACATGCAGGTCGCCGGTATTTCGCCGGGCGCCGGGCGCAGTCCGCAGGAAATTGCGCGCCGTCTGATCGAAAAAGCCAATCTGGCCTCGGTCAAGCTGCCGGCGCAGGCCTTTGCCGCACTGGAGACATTCCTGGCCATCCGGGTGCCATTGCAGACGGCTTCAACACACCTGCACACTTTCTCGCGGGCCAATGAATTCGACCTCGGACCGGCGCTCGACCAGTTCGAAGCCCGGGTTGTCGCCGTGCGCGAAGCGGGGATCGAGCAGGAAAACATCGTCTACGATGCCGCTTTTGGCCGTCCGCTCGATTATTATACCGGGCTTGTCTACGAGACCCGCGCGCTCGCCAGTCCTGATCTTGGCGCCATTGTCGGCGGCGGGCGCTATGACCGGCTTTTGACCATGCTTGGCGCCGTCGATTCCATTCCCGGCGTCGGTTTTTCGATCTGGCTCGACCGGCTGGAGAAAATTGCCGGAGGTGCGCGATGACCATTACCCTTGCGCTTCCCTCCAAGGGCCGCCTTAAGGAACAGGCCCTTGAGGTACTTGAAAAAGCCGGGCTGAAAGTCATCCTGCCCAAGGATCAGCGCAACTATCGCGCGCAGGTCGAGGGTGACAGCAGGATCGACATCCTGTTCCTGTCGGCCTCGGAAATCGCCCGTGAGCTTGGCTATGGCAGCGTTGATCTCGGGGTAACCGGCGAGGACCTCATCCGTGAGAGCCTGTCGGCAGCCGATGAGCGCGTGCAGATCGAAGCGCGGCTGGGGTTCGGTCATGCGGATGTGGTCGTGGCCGTGCCCGAGGTCTGGTACGACGTGTCGACGATGGCTGACCTCGACGACGTGGCTGCCGAGTATCGCCAGCGTCACGGCAGGCGTTTGCGGATCGCCACCAAATACTGGCGCCTGACCCAGCAGTTTTTCTCGCAGATGCACGGTATCCAGGTCTACCGCATCGTTGAAAGCCTTGGCGCCACCGAGGGCGCTCCGGCATCCGGTTCTGCGGATATCATCGTCGACATCACCTCGACGGGCTCGACCCTGCAGGCCAATCACCTGAAGGTTCTGGAAGACGGCATCATCCTCAAATCCGAGGCGTGCCTCGTTTCCTCGCGCCGCAGTGCCGATCCCGCGGGGGGTGCGGCTCTGGCGCAACGCATACAGGCGGCGATAGCGCGCGGCTAAGCATCAACTATCCGTGATATCACGTGGCTTTGTAACTTTTACGGCCGCTCATACGTATTTCCCAACGAGATGACTGATATGTTTCGGTCATCCTGTTCAGGGAGACTTTGTCATGATGACACGCCGATCGCTTTTTGGCGGAGCTGTTCTGGGACTTGGAGCGCTGATCGCCGCGCGCTTTTCCTCCCAGGCCAAAGCCTATGCAGCCGGTACTTTTGAAGTCGAGCATACGGATGCCGAATGGAAGAAGCTGCTCACCTCAGACCAATATGACGTGCTGCGCAAGGAAGGCACGGAGCGCCCGTTCACCAGCCCGCTCAACCACGAAAAGCGCAAGGGGACATTTGCCTGCGCCGGGTGTGATCTGCCGCTCTTCGATTCCGACACCAAATTTGACAGCGGCACCGGCTGGCCGAGTTTCTGGGCGCCGATCAAGGGTGCTGTGACGGAAGTGTCGGACAGTTCCTTCGGCATGACACGCACCGCCGTCAACTGCCACCGCTGCGGCGGCCATCTGGGCCATGTCTTTGACGACGGGCCGCAGCCGACCGGTCTGCGCTATTGCATGAACGGCGTGGCCCTTACCTTCAAACCAGCCGCCGCCTGATATCCGGGAAAGGATTATCGATATGAAATTGCGTCAAATTCTGCTCGCTTCCTGCCTCATCTTCACGCCGGTCACTGCCTTTGCCGAAAGCATCACCATGGTTCCGCCACCCGCCATGGACCAGACGGCAACCGCGAAGACGGAAACGATCGTTCTCGCCGGCGGCTGCTTCTGGGGCGTGCAGGGTGTCTACCAGCATCTGAAGGGTGTCACCAATGCCGTGTCCGGCTATTCCGGCGGCAAGAAGGAAACCGCGAGCTACGAGATTGTCAGTTCCGGCAACACAGGCCATGCGGAATCCGTCGAGGTGACGTTCGATCCCAAGGTGGTCAGCCTCGGCAAGATCCTGCAGGTTTATTTCTCCGTGGTGCACAATCCGACAGAGTTGAACCGGCAGGGCCCGGATTCGGGAACGCAGTATCGCTCGGCGATTTTCACCACGAATGAGGATCAGGCGAAGATTGCCAGCGCCTATATCGCCCAATTGGACAAGGCAAAGGCCTATTCGGGACCGATCGTCACCAAGATTTCCGCTCTGGACAAGTTCTATCCCGCGGAGGGCTATCATCAGGATTACGCGACGCTGCATCCTTCGCAGCCCTATATCGCCTATTATGATCTGCCGAAGATCGAGGGCCTCAGCAAACTCTTCCCACAGGACTACCGGGACAAACCTGTTCTGGTCAGCGAGGCGAAAGCGTCAGACTGACGGGAAACCGGGACAATAAAAAGGCCGCGTTAAGCGGCCTTTTCCATGCAACTTGGATCGATTTCAGCGAAGCTTGGCATCGACCGAAAGCGTGCCTGCACCATGCTGGGCCAGAACGAAGAAACCGCCTGCGATAGCCAGGTTCTTGAAGAACTGGATGCTTTCGAAGGGTGCCCAGTGACCGACATAGGCGGCGCCGAGCGTGAAGAGGCCGAGAAGAATGGCTGCGTAGCGCGTCTGGAAGCCGAAGAGAACGGCAAGGCCGCCCACGAGTTCGACGAGACCGACGACAGCAGCTGTTACCGTTGGCAGCGGCAGGCTCTTGGCTGCAAAATATTCAGCCGTACCGGCCAGGTTGGTCAGCTTGCCATATCCCGCCGGGATGAACAAAAGGGTCAGCAGAATGCGGCTGATCAGTGTGGCGATGGCATTGCTGGACGTTGTTGAGTTGGCAAGTGCGTTGTCTGACATGGGATCGTTCTCCAGAGTTTGTCGTGACAACCGAATACCTAAATTCGATTGTCAAACAAAGCCACTATTTTCTCGACGCATTGTTCACAATGAAATGATTTTCTCTTCTCATTCCGGTGCGATCATGCGTTCCGGGCGAACGAGACGGTCATAATCCTCAGCCGAAACGTGGCCGCTGGCCAGTGCTTCCTCGCGCAAGGTCGTGCCATTCTTGTGGGCGGTCTTGGCGATTTTGGCTGCATTGTCGTAGCCGATGGCGGGCGCAAGCGCCGTGACCAGCATCAGGGAACGCTCGAGCAGGTCCTTGATGCGCACTTCGTCCGCTTCGATGCCCTCGACACAATTGTCGGCGAAGGACACCATCGAATCCGCAAGCAGGCGGATCGACTGCAGGACGTTGAGCGCAATGACCGGCTTGAACACGTTGAGCTCGAAATGGCCCTGGCTGGCGGCGACGGTAACTGTCGTCTGGTTGCCGAATACCTGTGCCGCGACCATCGTCAGCGCTTCCGCCTGCGTCGGGTTGACCTTGCCCGGCATGATCGACGAGCCCGGTTCGTTTTCCGGCAGCTTCAATTCACCGAGGCCGGAGCGGGGGCCTGAACCCAAAAAGCGGATGTCGTTGGCGATCTTGAAGAGGTCGGTGGCAAGCGCGTTCAGGCTGCCGTGGAAGTTGGCGAGCGCGCCATGGCTGGCAAGCGCTTCGAACTTGTTCGGTGCCGTCCTGAAGCTGAGACCGGTGATATCCGACACGGCTTCGGCAAAACCCGTATCGAAACCAACAGGGGCATTGAGGCCGGTGCCGACGGCTGTGCCGCCCTGTGCCAGCAGGAACACATCGGCAAGGCTCTGTTCGATGCGCTTGCGGGCATATTCCAAAGCGGCGCGATAGCCGGAGAATTCCTGGCCGAGCGTGACTGGTGTCGCATCCTGCGTATGCGTACGGCCGATCTTGATGATGTCGGCAAAGGCCTTTTCCTTCTTCGCCAGGGCGGTGGTCAGATGGTCAAGGGCAGGATAGAGCCGCTTGGTCGCCTCGACGGCAGTGGCGATATGGATGGCGGTCGGGAACGTATCGTTCGACGACTGGCTCATGTTGACGTGGTCGTTGGGATGAACCGGCTTCTTCGAGCCCTTTTCCCCGCCGAGCATCTCGATGGCGCGGTTGGAGATGACTTCATTGGCGTTCATGTTCGACTGGGTACCGGAACCGGTCTGCCAGACGACGAGCGGAAAATGATCGTCCAGCTTGCCTTCGATGACCTCTTCCGCTGCGACCGTGATGGCGCGGCCGGTCACGTCGTCGAGCTTGCCGAGCGCCATGTTGGTCTCTGCGGCAGCGCGCTTGACGATGCCAAGGGCGCGGACGAGCGGGATCGGCATTCTTTCGCCGCCGATCTTGAAATTATGCAGCGAGCGCTCGGTTTGCGCGCCCCAGTATTTGTCCGCGGCGACTTCGATGGGACCAAACGTATCTGTTTCGGTGCGGGTATTGCTCATCGTGCTTTCTATCCTGTTGGAAGTTGCCGGAAGAACTACTGCTAACCTCCGCGCGAGGCAAGGTTTGCCAGGAGAATGTTGTTCTGGAAATCGTTCGGCAATGGGATAAAATCGATTATACGGCGTTCTGCGCAAATGAAAATTTCGGCAAGGTTACCCATGAATTCACCCCAGGAGACGCCTGTTCTTGCCAATTGCTCGGGACAGTATCGTGAGTCGGTGCCCCAGGCGGCGCTGAGGCCGCATTTTCTCTGTGTCTGGAGCCATGTAAGCCCGCATGTCTGGGGAAAGCCGGTGACCGTTGTTCCCGATGGTTGCGTCGATATTCTGTGGTCGCAAGGCCGTCTGAGCGTGGCCGGTCCCGATATCGCACCCCATGTGGTTGATCCGGGTATTACGAGCGTTGTCGGCATGCGTTTCGCGCCGGGTGCTGCCGCAAAATGGCTCGGCCTGCCCATGTCCGAGCTCGTGGGATTGCGGGTTGATCTCGGTGAATTGTGGGGTGCAAAAGCCGAGGCGCTTGTGGACACGCTGAGCCCGGCACAATCGGAGACAGAGGCAATGCAACGGCTGGAAACGGCTATTGCCGCAATGGCGGGTTCGATGGACCAGCCCGATGAGGCCATGTCCCGTACCTTTTCGGCGCTCGGCCGGGTGGGTGAGGGGTCGCACGTTTCCCGGCTCGCCAGGCTTCTCGATATGAGCGAACGCACCTTGCGGCGGCACTGCCGGACACATTTCGGCTATGGTCCGAAAACACTCGAACGCATCCTGCGCTTCCAGCATTTCCTTCGTTTGGCACAGTGCACGCCGGAAAGCAGCCTTGGCATGCTGGCATTTGAGGCGGATTATGCCGATCAGGCGCATTTGAGCCGGGAGGTAAAAGCGCTGGCGGGCATATCGCCCGGCGATGTCGTGCAGCAGATGGCGGCCTGATTGGCCGTTTTGTTCAAGACAGGCCGGTGCGATAAGCGATAGGTAACATGCAAATGGGGAGGACAGGCCGTGGTGACGCGTGACTCGCGAACTCTACAGGTTTCCATCGAACGGGATTGGCATGCGGTCTACGACTTCGCGTCCAATCCGGAGAATGTGCCGAAATGGGCATCCGGGCTGGCATCCGGTTTGCAAAAGCTCGGAGATGAGTGGCTTGCGGACGGGCCGGTCGGGAGACTACGCATCCGCTTCGCCCCGTTGAACGCCTATGGGGTTCTGGATCATTGGGTTGTGACGGAAACCGGCGAGGAGGTCTATGTGCCGTTGCGCGTGATCCCGAACAATGACGGCTGCGAGGTCAGTTTCACGCTGTTCCGCATGCCTGACATGAGCGAGGGCAAGTTTGCGGAAGACGCCGCGTGGGTTTTGAGAGATTTGACGGCATTGAAAGCCGTTTTGGAAACGCAGCAGATATGAAGGACGGATGATGGCTCAATCGGGCAGGGACAAGCGGATCGACTATATCGAATTCAACGTCAGCGACATCGGCCGCATGCGCGCATTCTATGGCGAGGCGTTCGGCTGGACCTTCAAGGATTACGGTCCGGAGTATTGCGAATTTTCCGATGGCAATCTCACGGGCGGCTTTGCTGCCGGCGGTGACGTGCGAACCGGCGGCCCGCTGGTCATTCTGTTCGCCGATGACCTTACCGATGCCCAGAAACGTGTCGAAAGCGCCGGCGGGAAAATCGTCAAGCCTGTTTTTGATTTCCCGGGCGGGCGGCGCTTTCACTTCGCCGACCCGGATGGCTATGAACTCGCGGTCTGGTCCGACAAATAGGCGGGCCGTTCAGGCGGCCAGTTTCAGCATGTGCGCGTCGTAGCGTTCCATGAACTGGCGCAGCAGCTGCGGATATTCCGGCGTGACCGCCGCCTTGACGCTCGGACGCTCCGACAGGGCCTGGCGCCACGCCCGGACCTTCGGGTAAGCGGCAAACACGCCATGTTCCGTGAGTGTGTCGAAGGTGTCGAAATAGCGGAAGACCGGGGCGAACACCGCATCGACAAGGCTGAATGTCTTGCCGGCAAAGAACGGCCCGTCGCCGAGAACCTCTTCGAGCCGGGCGAACTTGGCTTTCAGTGTCGCAAGCTTGTCGTTGAACAGCGCCGCATCCCCTGTGGTTTCCAGCGACCAGATATCCGAAAGGATGGTCGAGCCGAATTCCATCCAGCCACGATGGCGGGCACGCTCGAGGGCATTGTCCGGATGCAGGCGCGGTTCACCTTCGGTCTCTTCGATATATTCGGCAATGACCGTGCTTTCGAACAGGACAGCCTCGGAGCCATCGTCCTGTTCCACCTTCAGCAGCGGGACCTTGCCCAGCGGCGATATCTTGAGGAACCAGTCCGGCTTGGCATTGAGATCAATGTAGATCTTTTCGAAGGGCACGCCTTTTTCCGCCAGTGCAATCGCCGCGCGCTGCACGTAGGGGCAAAGGAGATGGCTGATCAGGGTAAGTTTCTTGGTCATGGCGGGTCTCCCTATTCGTGATGGCTGAACAAGCAAAAAGGGCGACCGTCGAAACGGCCGCCCTTTGGAATTTATGCGGAGCGCGCTGCCTTCAGAGCCTTGCCCCACCAGACGAGCTGATCGAGCTGGTTGGTGGCTGCCTCATTCAGATGGGCATAATCGCCAAGCGTCTTTTCGCCCTTGACCACGCTCAGATATTCCGGGAACGAGATGTGGATGCCTGTCTTAACCGAGGCTGCACTCATCTCGACGAAAATCCCGCGCAGGTGCTCGATGGCCCGTGCGCCGCCGACACCGCCATAACCGACGAAACCGACCGGCTTGTGGATGAAGTCGCCAAGATCGATCGCGTTTTTCAGAACGCCCGTTGGCGCGTGGTTGTATTCGGCGACCGTAACGACATAGGCATCGAATTCACGCAGCTTCTTCTTCCAGCGTTCCGCCGTCTCGCTCTGTTCCGTGGTTGTGCGCTCTTCACCGAAAAACGCCATCGGATAGTCGATGAGATCGAGGATTTCGACCGCGACATCGTCGCGTTTGCCCGCAACGTCGGCGATCCATTTCGCCGGGAACTCGGCAAAGCGGCCAATGCGCGTGCTGCCAACGATGATGCCGATCTTCAGTTTCGTCATATTCAGAATTCCTCAGGTTTTTGCTGTGGTAACTATTGGTTACTGGCGCTATATAAGTGACTGTTGAAAATACCCGCAAGGAGGCACTTTTTTGAAACCGAAGCACTTCCAAGTAACCTCTGCCTGTACGGCGGTGAATCACATTCTGGCCCGTGTCGGTGACAAATGGACCGTGCTGGTTATCAACTATCTCGGCAATGGTTCAATGCGCTTTAACGAGCTGAAGCGAACCATCAACGGGATTTCGCAGAAGATGCTGACCAGCACGTTGCGCGGGCTTGAGCGTGACGGCTTCGTCACCCGGACCGTCTATCCGACCATTCCGCCGCGCGTGGACTACGAGCTGACCGATCTTGGCCGTGAACTGCTGGTGCCGGTGCGCGGGCTGGCAGATTTTGCCATTCAGAACGAGCAACGTATCGCCAATGCGCGGGCTCGGTTCGACAACGCCACCGGCGTGGCTGACATCGCCGCCTCATTTGCCCACGCAGCTGAGTAACGCGTTCACCACCACTCTTGAAAGTAAGGTAAAAATGCCTTACTTTGTTGCGGGTTAAACAGGTGGCGATGTGATGAGCGTACTGACAGTGACGGCAAAGGGCCAGGTTACTCTTCGAAAAGATGTCCTTCAGCATCTGGGTGTACAGCCCGGCGACAAAATCGTGGCGGAGCTTCTGCCTAATGGAAAAGTTGAGGTTCATGCCGCCAAGCGGTCTGGTTCTATCGAGAATTTTATCGGACTTCTAAGCCGCCCGGATCAAAAACCGCTCAGCGTTGAAGAGATCAATGAGATCATTGCTGACGGATGGGCTGGTCTCAAAAAATGAAGGCCACGCTTGATACCAACGTTCTCCTCAGGGCCGTTGTCCAAGACGATCCGGTCCAGTCCGCCACCGCAGCCAACCTCCTCAGAGACGTTGAATTGGTGGCTGTCAGCACGACATCCCTGTGTGAATTCTGCTGGGTGCTCGCCAGAGGCTATAAGTTTGATCGAAGCGATATTGCGCGAGCCGTGCGTGCATTGACCCAAAGCGAAAATGTGGCATCCACCAAAGCTGCCGTCGAGGCCGGTCTTGCGGTGCTCGACGCGGGTGGTGACTTTGCCGATGGCGTGATCGCCTTCGAAGGGCAGCGATTGGGCGGTGAAGTATTCGTCACTTTCGATAAAACTGCTGCCACTCTCGTTGGAGCAAGTGGCGTGTCGGTAAAGCTCCTATCAGCTTAACAGGCCGTAACCGAGCGATAATCCGCTTCGATAGAACGCTGCTTGAAATACAGACAACAAAAAAGGCGGGCCAAGGCCCGCCTTTTCCGTATGTGATTGGCGTGGACTGATTAGAAGTCCATACCGCCCATGCCGCCCATTCCGCCGCCTGGCATCTGGGGAGCGCCGCCATTGTCCTTCTTCGGAGCTTCGGCGATCATGGCTTCTGTCGTAACAAGAAGACCGGCAACCGATGCTGCGTCCTGCAGAGCCGTACGAACAACCTTGACCGGGTCGACGATGCCCATGACGATCAGATCGCCATACTCACCATTGGCCGCATTGTAGCCGTAGGTTTCCTTCTTGCTCTCAAGGATCTTGCCGACAACGATGGAAGCTTCGTCACCTGCGTTCGTTGCGATCTGGCGAGCCGGAGCCTGCAGCGCACGACGAACGATGTTGATGCCAGCGTCCTGATCGGAGTTTGCACCCTTGAGTGTCAGGTTTGCCGAAGCGCGGAGTAGGGCAACGCCACCGCCGGGAACGATGCCTTCTTCAACAGCAGCACGTGTTGCGTTGAGAGCGTCGTCGACGCGGTCCTTCTTTTCCTTCACTTCAACTTCCGTTGCACCGCCAACGCGGATAACGGCAACACCGCCAGCGAGCTTGGCAAGACGTTCCTGCAGCTTCTCACGGTCGTAGTCGGAAGTGGTTTCGTCGATCTGCTGCTTGATCTGGCCGACGCGGGCGTTGATTTCGCCCTTCTTGCCATGACCGTCAACGATCGTGGTGTTTTCCTTGGTGATCGACACCTTCTTGGCGCGGCCAAGCATGTCCAGCGTAACGCTTTCGAGCTTGATGCCGAGATCTTCGGAAATAACCTGACCACCGGTGAGGATCGCGATGTCTTCCAGCATGGCCTTGCGGCGATCGCCGAAGCCAGGAGCCTTGACGGCAGCAATCTTCAGACCGCCGCGCAGCTTGTTGACGACGAGCGTTGCAAGAGCTTCGCCTTCGACGTCTTCGGAGATGATGACGAGCGGCTTGGAAGTCTGGACGACAGCTTCGAGAACCGGCAGGAGAGCCTGGAGGTTCGACAGCTTCTTCTCGTGCAGAAGGATGTAGGCGTCTTCGAGGTCAGCAACCATCTTTTCAGGGTTGGTGACGAAGTATGGGCTGAGGTAGCCGCGGTCGAACTGCATGCCTTCGACGACTTCGAGTTCGGTGTCAGCGGTCTTGGCTTCTTCGACGGTGATAACACCCTCGTTGCCGACCTTCTGCATTGCCTTGGCAATCATTTCACCGATTTCAGTCTCGCCATTGGCAGAGATCGTGCCAACCTGCGCAACTTCTTCCGAAGTCTTGATCTTCTTGGCGCTCTTGCCGAGCTGCTTGACGACTTCTGCAACAGCAAGATCGATGCCGCGCTTCAGGTCCATCGGGTTCATGCCGGCAGCAACAGCCTTGCCGCCTTCCTGAACGATTGCCTGGGCCAGAACCGTCGCAGTCGTGGTGCCGTCACCGGCAATGTCGTTCGTCTTCGAAGCGACTTCACGGACCATCTGTGCGCCCATGTTTTCGAACTTGTCTTCAAGTTCGATTTCCTTGGCAACGGTTACGCCGTCCTTGGTGATGCGCGGAGCGCCGAAGGACTTGTCGATAACGACGTTGCGGCCTTTCGGGCCGAGCGTTACCTTGACAGCGTCCGCAAGGATATTGACACCGCGCAGCATGCGCTCACGCGCGTCGCGGCCGAATTTTACTTCTTTGGCAGCCATTTTATCTCTCCTGGGATTGAACCCGGTTTGATCGAAATTCGTTGATTAAAGGGAAAACCGGCTGATTAGCCGAGGATGCCCAGAATGTCGGATTCTTTCATGATCAGCAGATCTTCGCCGCCGATCTTGACTTCCGTGCCCGACCACTTGCCGAACAGGACATGATCGCCTGCCTTGACATCGAGCGGGATGAGCTTGCCGGCTTCGTCACGAGCGCCGGTACCGACGGAGACGATTTCGCCTTCCTGTGGCTTTTCCTTGGCAGTATCCGGAATGATGATGCCGCCTGCAGTCTTTGCTTCGGATTCGATACGGCGTACGACGACGCGATCGTGAAGCGGGCGGAACTTGGTCTTGGCCATGGTTAGAACCCTTGATGTTGGTGTCAAAACGGTGAAGCGAACGAGTGATCGTCCGCGTTATTAGCACTCACAAGTGACGAGTGCTAACTGGGCTCGGAAATAGTGGGCAGCCATGGAAGAGTCAAGGGAGAGGTTTGCCGAATTTTCGGCGAATGACTGAAAAGCAATGCACGCTGGCGCGTCTTCAGCCCATGCGAAATCATCCCATGCAATTGTGAACCAATGATGACGCGTCCGCGGTTATGCGGCCCGCGACCGCACCGTTGCAGCCTTTGCCGCTTCGGAACGCAGATGGGTATCTCCCCAGACCTTGAGGGCCGATATGATCGGCTCCAGGCTGCGGCCGTGTTCCGTCAGGGAGTATTCCACCTTGGGTGGTACCTGTGCATAAACCTTGCGTGTGATGAAGCCGTCGGCCTCCAGCTCGCGCAGCTGGTTGGTCAGCATGCGCTGGGTAACGCTGTTCAGGTGACGGCGGATTTCGTTGAAGCGCAGCGTACCGGACATCAGGTGAAAAAGGATCATGCCCTTCCATTTGCCGCCGATGAGATTGAGCGTTCCTTCCACGGGACAACCCGGGGCGCAATCAAAATTCGTATGGCGGATGCGCGGCATCACGGTATCCTTTATGACACTATATGCAATTTATGTGCATTCTTGCACTGTTCGAACATAGCGCGCATTTGAACAGCGTCAACTTATCTGGAGAATGCCTATGCGCGCTGTCGCCTATTATGAACCGCAGCCGGTCACTGCGGAAACTTCACTCGTCGATATCGATCTGCCCAAGCCCGAAGCGCAGGGGCGCGACCTTCTGGTCGAAGTGAAAGCCATATCGGTCAATCCCGTCGATACGAAAATCCGCGCCGGTGCAAAGCCGGAAGCGGGCCAGCCAAGAGTTCTCGGCTGGGATGCGGCCGGTATCGTTACAGCGGTGGGGCCGGATGTCCGGCACTTCAAGGTTGGGGACGAGGTGTTCTATGCGGGAGCGGTGGATCGCTCGGGAACCAATGCCGAGTATCATCTTGTCGATGAGCGCATCGTTGGCACGAAGCCGAAATCCCTCGATTTCAGCGCCGCGGCTGCCCTGCCGCTGACGTCGATTACCGCATGGGAAATGCTGTTTCACCGGCTCCACATCGACATTCCGGTGGTTGGCGCAGCCAACGCCATTCTGATTATCGGCGGTGCCGGTGGAGTCGGTTCGATTGCCGTGCAGCTTGCGCGCAAACTGACCAACCTGACGGTGATCGCCACGGCCTCGCGCCCGGAAACCCGCCAATGGGTGGAGGAACTGGGCGCACACCATGTCATCGATCATTCAAAGCCGCTCGCCGCGCAGGTGGAAGCGCTCGGTCTCGGCGCCCCCGCCTTTGTCTTTGCGACGACGAACTCCGATACGCATCGCACGGAGATTGCGGCGCTGATTGCGCCGCAGGGCCGGTTCGGCCTGATCGATGATCCGAAAAGCTACGATATCATGCCGTTCAAATGGAAAAGTGTTTCCATCCACTGGGAAGTGATGTTCACCCGCTCGCGTTACGATACCGCCGATATCGAGGAGCAGCGCAAGCTGCTCAACAGGGTGGCGGAACTGGTGGATGCCGGCACGCTGCGCACCACCCTTGCCGACGATCTCGGCCCGATTTCAGCCGCCAATCTGAAGAAGGCCCATGCGCTTATTGAAAGCGGGCGAGCCCGCGGCAAGATTGTCCTGACCGGCTTTTAAACAACGGCGGCGGGCAGGGCGTCCATGCTCTGCCCGCTATAGCGTTATCGCGCAAACCGCAGCCAGCCGATGATGGCCACCGCAAGATAGGTGCCGCCGCAGATGAGGAGGAGATCGCCGGGGCTGACGCGGCTGCTCATCATCGGGGCCACCAGCATACCGAAGAGCATGCCGGCGTGTGAGGTCACGATATAGATGCGTGTGGCCGGTGCGATATCGGCTGACGGCAGCAGGGTCTGGCGCAGGGTTGCAAAGGCGACGTCCTTGAAAGGGCCGCCGAAACCCGACACTCCCGAAGCGATGACAAAGCCGATGAGACGCCAGTGCACAGGCATGGGGGCAAGGGCGGCCAGCGCCATCAGCAGGATACCAGTACCGGTTGTACACACGCCGAGATAGATCATCCGCGCCGGATGTTCCGGCATGGGACGGTTGCCGACAACGAGATTGGCGATGAGATTGCTCACCCCGAATGCCGCGATCACCAGACCGTAGAGCCCGAAACCGGTTGTCAGCGACGCATCGAACTGGCTGGAGATGATCAGGGGAACAGCGAGGAAGAAGGCCACATACCATGCGCCGCCGATGAAGGCATTGCTGTCGAGCAGGAAGCCGAGCAGCGGTTGCCTGTGCATGGCGCGATAACCGTAGGACAGGCTGGCGAGCGGGTGTTTTTTCCGCTGGCTCACGGGCGGCGCGACCGCTGTCGAAGACAAAGGCAATGCCATGATCGCTGCCGCTGAAAGCAGGAAGCTCAGGGCATTGGCGGTGAAAAAATGAATGGGGGCAATGATCGCGCCAGCCAATGCAATCAGTCCGGGACCAAGCAATCGCGCCAGCCGGTTCGTCGCATCAAGCAACGCATTGGTGCCGGCCAGCAGGCCCGGTTCATTGGCGATCAGCTGCGGCAGAATGGTCTGCAGCGCCGGCAGGAACAGGGCTTCACCGGCGGCAAGAACCGCGACGGCCAAGGCAAGCACCCAGGCGTCCGGTTGTCCTTCGATCATCCAGACGAGAACCACGAGAACCAGCACGGCGCAGCGGCAAAGGTCGGCGCCGATCATCGTGCGGCGGCGGTCCCAGCGATCCGACATGGCGCCGCCCAGGAACAGGACGGCAAGGATGATCGCCGATTTGACCGCGGCGATATAACCGGCGGCCGGGCCGAATATATCAACGGCAATCCAGCTCAGCGCGACCGTATAGAGCTGGTCGCCGACAGCGGACAAGGCAAGGCCGGACCAGAGCAAACCGATGGAGCGTCGGCGGAGTAGCGTGATGAATTGCATGGGGCGAAAACAGGCTTGTGGTGGATCAATGCCACAAGGTTATTGCAAAATCTTTGCAGTGAATATGACGACCCTGACGGTTTGTGTCAGGAGCGTTCAACCGTCCTCGCGCACGTGATGGGCCATATCCATCAGCATGCCGCTGACATGCGCGTCGGAAAGCGCATAGAAGATTTGCCTGGCACGCCGGTCGCCGCGCACGATGCGAGCGCTGCGCAACAGGCGCAAATGATGGCTGACCAGCGATTGCGACAGGTGAAGGCTCTCCGCGATATCGCCGACGGATCGCGGCGCATCGAGGCAATAGAACAGAATGCGCAGGCGGGTCGGATCGCCAAGGAGTTTGAAGGTTTCAGCCAGGCTTGCGGTGTCGGATTCCGTTGGCATCGTCATGGCTGTCAATGCTTGTGTCCCGCGTGGCTGTGATCATGGCCGGCGTGATTGCCGTCCGTCTCGTGATCTGCCGAGGCGGATGCGGTCTGTTGCCCGATTTCGCCTTCGTCATGCGGCATATCCGGCCAATCGATGGCGATGGTGGCGTGCTGGATGTCGAAGCGTTTGGCGAGCTCGGCCTCGACAGTCTTCACAAGACGGCGCGGGTCGGTTCCGTCCTCTGGCTGGACATGCAGCGTTGCAAGCGCCTTGCCTGACGTGATGAGCCAGACATGCACGTGCCTGACGGCGGCAAGCCCTGCAACCGCTCCCATGAGATATGTCTGGATTTCTTCCGGCCTGGCATTTTCAGGCGCGCCTTCCAACAGGATGTGCAGCGCATTGCGCAGCAGGGCCCAGGCGCTGCGCAGGATCAGCACGGAAACCAGGATGGAGAGAATCGGGTCGATGGGCGTCCAGCCGGTAAAATAGATGACAATGGCTGCGCTGATGGCGCCGACGGAGCCGAGAAGGTCGCCCATGACGTGCAGGACGGCGCCCTTGATGTTCACATGTTCCTTGTCGCCGCGGGTCAGGATCCAGAACACCAGCATGTTGATGAGCAGCCCAACGAAGGCCACCAGGAACATGGGGCCCGCCAGAATTTCACCGGGTGAGCGGAAGCGGTTGATCGCTTCGATGGCGATCCAGACGACAATGGCGAAGAGCGCGATGGCATTGATGAGGCCGGCAATAACCTCGAAGCGCAGATAGCCATAGGTGCGGCTTTGGTCTGCCGCGTGCTGGCCAAAGCGGAACGCGGCATAGGACAGGGCAAGCGCACCGGCATCGGTCAGCATGTGTCCCGCATCGGCAATCAGCGCCAGCGAACCGGACATTACGCCGCCGATCACCTCGATGATCATATAGGAGAACGTGATGATGAAGGCGATCAGCACCTTGCGCTGATTGTCATTGGTTATTTTGGGGCCATGGTCGTGCCCTGCGTGCGACTGCGACATTGTTCCGGCTCGTCCCGTTGATGACATACATCATATAAATACATGTTCATATGTTTTATGTCAATCGCAGCGCGTCCGAACGGTGGTTTGTTCGGTCCGCCGGAAGGGCCCCGGCGGATCGTCATCGGCGCGATCAGGCGGCCAGCCGCGTTCCAGCCTCATCCAATGTGATGTGGCCGAGAAACTGGCCGCTGGTGACAGCCGGAGTTTCGTCCTCGATGGCATGGGCAAAAATCACGGCCTTGTCGGCTTCCAGCTTCTGCAGATAGGCATGAAGGCCGGGATACTCCGTTTTGAGGTCAAAGAGACCGAGATCCTCGCCCCAGCGGGCGATGCCGATCATGTAGGCATCGGCAATCGTCCTGTTGGTGCCGACAAGCCAATCCCGCCCCTGCAGATGGGATTGCAGATAGGCATAGCAGGAGGCGGCTTTCTCCCGTGCCAGGTCACGCAGTATCTTGATCGCCGGATCGCCCTCTTTCAGCTTGTAGGCGGTCCAGGCCGACGCAAAGGCAGAGTGAAAGCTGGTGTGCAGATAGGCCAGCATCTGGTTGAGCCTGTCATGCGTCTCGGTGCCCTGGGCAAACCCCAGCTGCTTCCCAAGATCGCGTGCGGCGATGTTGTGGAGAATGGCAAAGCTTTCGCGCAGGCTGCTGCCGTTTTCCAGAAGCAGCGTCGGTGTCTGGTGCATGCTGTTGACGCGGCCATAGATAGCGCTCTTCGACTTGGCCAGCATGTCGACGCGGGCAAGGCGATAGGGTTGGCCGAGCCATTCCAGCGCGACGATTGAACCGAACGAGCAGCCATGCGGCACGCCATAAAACAATACGGGTTCCATTTTCATTTCCTCATTTTTGAATGTCATACCGCGGTGAAAATGAAGATGGCGATATCGGTCACTATTGTAAAGAAGGCACAAAAATGTCATGTTGGTACAAATTTTATACCAACAATCAGATGGAATGGTCGTCATGAAAGACCTGGTTTCCGAATGCCCCGTCGAAAATGCCATGCTGGTGCTGGGCGGGCGCTGGCGCATCCTGCTCATCTACTATCTGCTGGAGGGAACGAAGCGTTTCAGCGAACTGCGCCGTGACATGCCGAAAATTTCTCAGCGCATGCTCACCCTGGACCTGCGCGCCCTCGAAGAGGCCGGTTACGTGACCCGCACGATCATCCCGCAGGTTCCGGTGCGTGTCGAATACAGCCTGACGGAGGAGGGGCGGCATCTCAAGACGCTGGTCGATGTGCTCGGCGAATGCGGTGACCGGCTGGCCAGCCGCGGCTACGTCAAGGCTGCAGCGTAATTACCAGAGGTGCGTGGTTCGACAAGCTCACCATGAGGGAAGTTTGCGGGCTGCAATCAAACCACCTCTCTCATGGTGAGCTTGTCGAACCACGCACGATTGTTCTGCCACATTCCAGATGAACTGAAGAGCCAGAAGCGACAATCACAGGTGACACGATTGCCGCTATCGGCTAAGCGATGCCATCTTATTCGCTCCGGCAATCTGAAAGGATCGGCATGACCGACATGGTACATTTGCAGCGTCTCGATGCGCTCAGAGACCGATATGATGTTCTCCTGTGTGATGTCTGGGGTGTTCTGCACAATGGTATTGATTCCTTCGCGGCCGCGTCCAACGCGTTGCAGCGGGCACGGGAAGCCGGGCAGACGGTGATCCTGATCACCAATGCGCCGCGTCCCTTCGCCGGTGTGGCCCAGCAGATCAAGATGCTCGGTGTGCCGGATGCCGCCTATGACCGCATCGTCACGTCGGGCGATGTCACGCGCGACCTGATCCGCAACGCGCCGCGCCGTGTGTTCCATCTGGGGCCGGAACGCGATGAAACGTTGTATGAAGGGCTTGATGTCGAGCTGACCGAAGAGCGTGAAGCGGATGTCGTGGTCTGCACCGGCTTCTTCGATGATGATGCCGAAGGTCCGGACGACTATGCCGACATGCTCACGCGCTTTCGCTCGCGCAACCTGCCGTTCATCTGCGCCAATCCCGACATCGTCGTCGAGCGCGGCGACCGGCTGATCTGGTGCGCGGGTGCCCTCGCGCGCGATTATGGCCAGTTGGGCGGGCGCACGCTCATTGCCGGAAAGCCGCATCGCCCCATTTACGAAGCGGCCATTGCCGCGGCGGAGGCCGTGCGCGGCGAGCCGGTCGACCTCGCGCGCGTGCTCGCCATTGGTGACGGCATGCTGACGGATGTGAAGGGCGCCGATCTCTTCGGAATCGACGTGCTCTATATTTCCGGCGGCATTCACGCCGGCGATTATGTGAGAGGCGGCATATTTGATCTGGAAAAGCTGCTCGGCTTTCTCAAGAAGCATGGCAGCAACCCCGTTGCCACCATGCCGGCTCTCGCCTGAGGTACACGCACCATGCCGATTCTACGCCTGACCGACCCTTCGCATCTGCCGCAGCATCTGAAGGGCGCCGTGGTGGCGATCGGTAATTTTGACGGTGTGCATCGCGGCCATCAGGCTGTTCTGGGGCGGGCGCTTGATGCCGCCCACGCCGCCGGAAAGCCTTCGCTGGTTCTGACCTTCGAGCCGCATCCGCGCAGCGTCTTCGTGCCGGATCAGCCGGTCGACCGGCTGACACCCGCGGCGGAAAAAGCTTCCATCCTGGAAGCGCTCGGTTTCGACGCCGTGGTGGAGTGCCATTTCACCCGGGATTTCTCGCAGCTCACGGCCGATGTGTTCGTGGACGAGATTCTCGTTGCCGGTCTTGGAGCGAGCCGTATCGTGGCGGGGTTTGACTTCCACTTCGGCAAGGGACGGCAGGGCGGTCCGGCCTTTCTCATGGATGCCGGGGAAAAGCGCGGCTTTCAGGTCACGCTCGTCGATGCATTCCGTGACGAGGGCGGACAGGCCATTTCATCCAGCCGCATTCGCGAACTTCTGGGTGCGGGCGACATTGTCGAAGCGTCGGGGCTTCTGGGGTACCGCCACCGGATTCGCGCGGAAGTGGTGCATGGCAAGCAGCTTGGCCGCACGATCGGCTTCCCCACGGCCAATATGGTGCTGCCACCCGAGACGCATCTGCAGGAAGGCATTTATGCCGTGCGTTTTCGCCGTGCGGACGGCACGCTCCATGACGGTGTGGCCAGCTTTGGCCGCAGGCCGACCGTGGATACCGATGGCGCGCCGCTGCTCGAAACCTATGTCTTCGATTTCACCGGCAATCTCTACGGCGAAATCTGCGCGGTTTCGTTCTTCGGCTATTTGCGCGGCGAGGAAAAGTTCGATGGGCTTGAGCCGATGATGCAGCAGATCAGGCGCGACGAGGAAGAAGCGCGTGCTCTGTTGCAGGGAGTGAAACCGTTATCCGCTCTGGACGACACGATTAATTTTCGATGAAACGGTAAATTGTTTACCATAAGAATAAATCCAATTTTATCTATCCTTCGCTAGCGTCATTCTCAAATCTGCCGCCCTCCCAGGCGAAATTTTGGAGTGATTTCATGCATGTTCGTCTCGTCGCCGCTCTTTCGGGCGCCCTTATACTTGCCGGTGCCGTCCCGGGCTCTGCCGATGATTATTATTACGAAGGCCAGCAGAACCAGACGGCGGCTGCGCCTCGCCAGCATTGGTGGTCGGGTGACTGGTATCTGACCCTCGGCGCCAAGGGCTTCATCGCCCCGCGCTATGAAGGCGCAAAGGACTATCTTCTGCGGGCCGCGCCGGTTATCTCGCTGGGCCGTGCCGGAGCCGCCGCCCGTTTCAGCTCCCTCAATGACAATGCGTCGATCGGCCTGATCGATACGGGCGTGTTCCGCACCGGTATCACCGGCAAGCTGATCACCGGCCGCGACAGCGGCGACGCGAATCTCAAGGGCGTGCATGATGTCGATTGGGGTGTGGAAGTGGGCGGATTCGCCGAATTCTATCCGACGGACAATATTCGCGGCCGTGTCGAGGTGCGCCGGGGTATCGGTTCGCATGACGGCGTCGTTGCCGACTTTGCCGTCGATGCCTTCAAGGACCTGACGCCGACCGTGCGCGTTTCGGCCGGGCCGCGCGCCACCGTGGCGTCGCGGGATTACTTCAAGCAGTATTATGGGGTGAACCCGACGGAAGCGGCTGCATCCGGCCTGTCGACCTACCGTCCCGATGGCGGCGGTCTGAAATCGCTTGGTCTCGGCGGCCAGATCACCTGGAAGGCGACGGACAAGATCGAAACCAGTGCCTATGCGGAGTATAGCCGCCTGATGGGACCGGCAGCCGATTCCAGCATCGTCAAGGAGCGCGGGTCGGCCAATCAGGCGACCTTCGGCCTGCAGGCAACCTACCGCTTCGACTTCGCGCTTTGACCGATATATCGGGCTGATGCGAAGTTTATTGCGTCAGCCCCTTTATTCTGGAAGCAGTGATTGCTAAAAGCGCGCTCATGAAAACTGTTTCCTGGACCCTTGCACAGTCCATACCGCTTCAGACACCACGAATTACTGGCCCGGCCTTCCGGTTTGCCTGAAGCCTAGGCTTGCGGGTGCGGAAGGTCCGGGTTTTCCGGATGCGCCATCGCGCTCTTTTTTGATTTTCGTCACATCTTTGCCTGCTGCGATCACGCGCGGGCCTGTTCACAAGCTGGAAAAATGACCGACACCGCCAACCCACTCGACTATTCGAAAACACTTTATCTGCCGCAGACCGATTTTCCGATGCGCGCCGGCCTGCCCGCCAAGGAGCCGGAATTCGTCAAGCGCTGGGGCGAGATGAATCTCTACAGGAAATTGCGCGAAGACGGGAAGGGGCGCCCGCTCTATGTGCTGCATGACGGTCCTCCCTATGCCAATGGCAATATCCATATCGGCCATGCGCTGAACAAGATCCTCAAGGACGTCATCACCCGCTCGTTCCAGATGCGCGGTTTCGATTCCAATTATGTTCCCGGCTGGGATTGCCACGGCCTGCCGATCGAATGGAAGATCGAGGAACAGTACCGCGCCAAGGGCAAGGACAAGGACGACGTGCCGATCAACGAATTCCGCAAGGAGTGCCGTGAGTTCGCCGCCAATTGGATCAAGATCCAGTCCGCCGAATTCAAGCGCCTCGGCATCGAGGGCGATTTCGACAATCCCTATACGACGATGGCTTTCCATGCGGAAAGCCGCATCGCCG
The DNA here is from genome assembly GCF_055378485.1 of Phyllobacterium sp. T2-21. Classification (NCBI taxonomy): domain Bacteria; kingdom Pseudomonadati; phylum Pseudomonadota; class Alphaproteobacteria; order Hyphomicrobiales; family Phyllobacteriaceae; genus Phyllobacterium; species Phyllobacterium sp. T2-21. The sequence continues at coordinate 1,315,059 of NZ_AP027912.1, forward strand.
GGGAATTGCTGAAATTCGCCATGTCGGGCCAGCTCTATCGCGGTTCGAAGCCGGTCATGTGGTCGGTGGTCGAGCGCACGGCGCTGGCGGAAGCCGAGGTCGAGTATCAGGACTATGAAAGCGACACCATCTGGGTGAAATTCCCGGTCGCAAATGGCGCGGGCGATCTCGGCGCGGCGCATGTGGTGATCTGGACCACGACACCATGGACCATCCCGGGAAACCGTGCGGTCAGCTATTCCCCGCGCATTGCCTATGGGCTTTACGAGGTCGAAACCGCTGAAAATGATTTTGGACCCCGGCCGGGCGAAAGGCTGATCTTCGCCGACGCGCTTGCGGAGGAATCCGCGGCCAAGGCCAAGCTGACCTTCAAGCGGATCAAGACCGTTGCGGCCGGCGAGTTTGCCGCCATGACCCTGGCGCATCCTTTCAAGGGGCTGGGCGGCGGCTATGAATTTGTGGTTCCGCTGGTTGCCGGTGATCACGTCACCGACGATGCCGGTACTGGCTTCGTGCATACCGCCCCAAGCCACGGCCGCGAGGACTTTGACGCCTGGACCGCTGCAGCGCGTGAACTTGAGGCGAAGGGTATTTCTCCGGCTATCCCCTTCACCGTTGATGATGCCGGTTTCTATACCAAGGACGCTCCGGGCTTTGGTCCGGACCGCGAAGGCGGAGCCGCGCGCGTCATCGACGACAACGGCAAGAAAGGCGATGCCAACAAGGCCGTTATCGAGGAGCTTATCGCGCGCAGTGCACTGTTTGCCCGCGGCCGGCTGAAGCACTCATATCCGCATTCGTGGCGTTCGAAGAAGCCGGTCATCTTCCGCAACACGCCGCAATGGTTTGTCTATATGGACAAGGATCTGGGCGATCTGACCACATTGCGTTCGCGCGCCCTGGCGGCGATCGACGAGACCCGTTTCGTACCCGCGGGCGGCCAGAACCGGCTGCGTGCCATGATCGAAGACCGTCCCGACTGGGTCCTGTCGCGCCAGCGCGCCTGGGGTGTGCCGATCTGCGTGTTTGCCGATGAGAATGGCAACGTGCTCAAGGACGATGCGGTCAATGCCCGCATTCTCGAAGCATTCGAACAGGAAGGCGCCGATGCCTGGTTTGCCGAAGGCGCGCGCGCGCGTTTCCTTGGCGAAAAGGCAAACGAGCCGTGGGTGCAGGTGCGCGACATTCTCGATGTCTGGTTTGACTCCGGCTCGACCCATGTCTTCACGCTGGAAGATCGTCCTGACCTGAAATGGCCTGCCGATGTCTATCTGGAAGGCTCCGACCAGCATCGCGGCTGGTTCCACTCGTCGCTGCTGGAAAGCTGCGGTACCCGCGGCCGTGCGCCCTACAACACCCTCGTCACCCATGGTTTCACCATGGACGAGGAGGGGCGCAAAATGTCGAAGTCGCTCGGCAATACGGTCACGCCGCAGGATGTGATCAAGGATTCCGGCGCCGATATCCTGCGCCTGTGGGTCATGACCACGGATTATTGGGAAGACCAGCGTCTGGGCAAGAACATCATCCAGACGAACATCGATTCCTATCGCAAGCTGCGCAACACCATCCGCTGGATGCTTGGCACCCTGGCCCACGATGCCGGGGATGAAATCGCCTATGCTGATATGCCGGAACTGGAAAAGCTGATGCTGCACCGTCTCGCCGAGCTCGATGAGGTGGTCCGCTCGAGCTATGATGCCTTCGAATTCAAGCGCATCACGCGTTCCCTGATCGATTTCATGAACGTCGAATTGTCGGCGTTCTATTTCGATATCCGCAAGGATGCGCTGTATTGCGACGCGCCGTCCAGCATCAAGCGCCGTGCGTCCCTGCAGGTTGTGCGTCACCTGTTCGACCGTCTGGTGACCTGGCTTGCGCCCATGCTGCCATTCACCACGGAGGAAGCCTGGCTCGACCAGTATCCCGCCGCCGTCTCTGTTCATCTCGAGCAGTTCCGTGCGACGCCGGCCGAATGGAAGAACGAAGCCCTGGCCGAGAAGTGGCGCAAGGTGCGGGACGTCCGGCGCGCCGTCACCGGTGCACTGGAACTGGAGCGCGCGGACAAGCGCATCGGTTCGTCGCTCGAGGCGGCGCCGGTGGTTTTTGTCAGCGATCCGGAACTGTTTGCTGCCGTTTCCGATCTCGATATGGCCGAAATCTGCATCACCAGCGCCATCACGATCAGGAACGAAGCGGCTCCGGCTGGCGCATTCATTGCCGAGGACGTGAAGGGCGTGGCGGTCGTTCCCGAGCGCGCATCGGGTACAAAATGTGCCCGTTCATGGCGTTATACCCATGATGTTGGCTCCGATCCGGCCTACCCGGATGTCTCGGCCCGTGACGCGGCGGCACTGCATGAACTGGCAAAACTCGGCAAACTCGCCATTTAAGTGTATAAATGCGGATCATTCTCTGGATGATCCGCATTTTGCTTAACAATAGGTTGCTTCGGCTTGCTTATTGGGACGGGCCTCATGTAAAAGGCTTGCCATTGAGTTGCCTGATTTAACAGGCAGGGCATTGATCAAGCATATTGACTCGGCGGAGTCGGCAATATGAGCTTGAGGCGAAAGTGGCGAGTATGGATTTGAACGGACGTATTACGGTTCTTGGTGCAATGCTAGCGTCCTTGACGCTGGCCGGGTGCATGTCGTCACCAACCTATGGCACCAACAAGACATCTGGAAGCCAGTTGCTGGACGACGTTTCCAATATCGCTTCGTTCAGTCCCAAGAAAAAAGACCCGATAACCTATAATCCGCGCCCGGATCTCGTTCGCCCTGTCGCTGGCAAGCCAGGCCAGTTGCCTGCGCCGCAGGAAAATGCCGTCGCCGCGAACGCTACGAAGTGGCCGGAATCGCCGGAACAGCGGCGCAAGCGTTTGCGTGATGACGCTACGGCCAATCAGAACAATCCCAACTATGTGCCGCAGATCGAAAATGACACGCCGCCCGCAACACGGGCTGTCGATAATGGCGAGCATGGCGTCTACAACGACAGAAACCCGCCTCCCTCGGGCGTGAGCACGGCAAGCAAGCAGTCTGCGGAATTCCGCGCCCGCCGCCTTGCTTCGACCGCCGGTTCGGCGACCACGCGGCGTTATCTGAGCGAGCCGCCGCTGGCCTATCGCGCGCCGGCGGCGACGGCCGCTGCCGATGAGCTTGGCGAAGACGAAGCCAAGAAGGAACGCGACCGCAAGGCCGCTGCCCGCAAGGACAAGGGCTTCAGCTTCAAGAACCTCATTCCCTGGAATTGATGCCACCGGAATTTGAACCGCTGCATGACACGTGAAAGGCTCCTTCAGGGAGCCTTTCTTTTTTGGGACGTCAGAAAGCGTCTTGCCTTTGCCTTGATGTACCGAGACTATTGCGTCACAGCTTGTCAGTTGAGGGCCACCGATCTTGCGTCTTTTGCGTCTTCCCGGATTGATTATTCTCATTCTCCTGACAGCCTTCGGTTTTTTCTGGGGCGGATTTGCGCTCTGGTATCAACTTCCTCTGGACCTGCCCGGTGTGACGGGCGGTGTGATTGTCTGGGTCCTGATCGGGCTTGTGGTTCTTTGGCTCGAGGTGACGGGGCGGGTTCGGCGCGCCCTGATTGTGCTCATTCCGGTCATGGCGGCCCTCCTGTTCTGGTGGAGCACCATAACTCCGTCGCTCAATCGCATCTGGGCGGATGACGTGGCGCAGACCGTTACGGGAACACTGGTGGGCAATCATGTGACGCTGGCCAATGTCCGCAATTTCGAATGGCGCAGCCAGACGGATTACACGCCGCGCTGGGAAGTCCGGTCCTATGATCTGGAAAATCTGGCTTCGGTGGATGTGTTTCTGTCGTACTGGTCGAGCCCGGCCATTGCGCATACGCTGGTGAGTTTCGGTTTCAACAATGGTGATCAGGTGGTTTTCTCGGCCGAGATCCGCAAGAAGCGGCACGAGCAGTTCTCGGAAATCGGCGGCTTTTTCAAACAGTTCGAGCTGGCGATGATCGCCGCCGACGAGCGCGACATCATCCGGCTGCGCAGCAATATCCGCAAGGAGGATGTGTATCGGTATCGGGTCAACCTGACACCGGAAATGCGGCAGGCGCTGTTTCTGTCCTACCTCGACACCGGCAACCGGCTGTCCAAGCAGGCGCAATTCTACAACACGGTGACGGCCAATTGCACGACGGTGATCTTTGACATGATCCGGGCAATCACGCCCGGAGTGCCGCTGGACTACCGCGTCATCCTTTCCGGTTACCTGCCCGGTTATCTCTATGATCTTGGTGCCATCGACCGGAGCAAGCCGCTCGAAGCGGAGATCGAGGCGGCTTTGATCAATCAGCGCGCCATGGATGCCGACAAGGCGGAAGACTTTACCGCCCGGATACGCGTCGATAATTAGAGCCGCTTTGCGCGGAAGAATTCCTTGAGGATGGTTTCAGCTTCCTGTTCGCGGAAGCCGGAATAGACCTCCGGCGCGTGATGGCAGGTGGGCTGGGCAAAAAATCGCGCGCCGTTTTCCACGCCGCCGCCCTTGATGTCCTGCGCCCCGTAGTACAATCGCCGGATACGGGCGAAGGAAATGGCGGCAGCGCACATCGTGCACGGCTCGAGCGTGACATAGAGATCGCAACCCGTCAGACGCTCATCGTTCAGCGCTTCGCAGCCCTGCCGGATGACCAGAATCTCCGCATGGGCGGTGGGATCGTTGCGTTCCCGGGTGCGGTTTCCGGCCTGGGCCAGAACCACGCCGTCCTTCACCAGAACGGCACCGACGGGCACTTCGCCGCGTTTTGCCGCTGCCTTCGCCTCGGCCAGGGCAAGGTCCATGGGGCCCATAGGATCAGTTTTTTGGTTCACGCTGCACTCATGGTCCAGAATTTACTCGCAAGCTGCCGTCATAGCTGGTAGTTAGCCCCGCTGAAAGGCAAACATTCCATGACCAGTTCAAATGATGACGGAAAGGGCGGTAAACGTCCCTTTGAAAAGCGCAGCTTCGACAAGAAGGGCGCCGATGGCGGCCGCGGTGGCCGTCCGGCTCCGCGCAAGTTCGATGACGGAGCGCGGGATCCCGCGACGCGCGGTCCGCGCAGATCATCGCATGAGGAAGCGCCGGTCGACGACAGCGAGCGCATCGCCAAGCGCCTTGCCCGCGCAGGCATAGCCTCGCGCCGCGAAGCCGAGACAATGATTGCTGCAGGCCGTATCTCGGTCAATGGCAAGGTGCTTGCCAGCCCCGCGATCAATGTCAAGCGTGAAGACCGCATCGAAGTCGACGGCAAGCCGTTGCCGCAGAAAGAACGCACGCGCCTGTGGCTCTACCACAAGCCGGCCGGTCTGGTGACTACCAACCGCGATCCGGAAGGACGCCAGACGGTTTTCGAATCCCTGCCGAAGGATATGCCGCGTGTCCTTTCCGTCGGACGTCTGGATATCAATACCGAAGGTCTTCTGCTGCTGACCAATGATGGCGGCCTGTCGCGTGCGCTTGAACTGCCGTCCACGGGCTGGCTGCGCCGCTACCGCGTGCGTGCCCATGGCAGCGTGACCCAGGAAAAGCTCGATACGCTGAAGGACGGCATTGCCGTCGAAGGCGTGTTCTACGGCGCGATCGAAGCCACGCTCGAACGCGAGCAGGGCTCCAATGTCTGGATCATGATGGGACTGCGCGAGGGTAAGAACCGCGAAGTCAAGAATGTGCTCGGTGCGCTTGGCCTGTCCGTCAATCGCCTGATCCGCATTTCCTATGGCCCGTTCCAGCTTGGCGATCTGCCCGAGGGTTCGGTGCGGGAAATGAACGGCCGTACGCTGCGCGACCAGCTTGGCGAGCGCCTGATCGAAGAATCCGGTGCCGATTTCGAAGCGCCGATCATCAATGTCTTTTCCAACGATGCGGTGAAGGGCGAAGCGGTACAGCAGCCGGCTGCCGATCGTCCGGCGCGCCGTTCCTCCGAATGGATATCGAGTGCGCCGGTGGCGAAAAGCCGTGGCCCGCGCAAGTCCAAGGACGAAAGGCGCGAGGAAGGCCTGTCGCGCCTGACGACCGATCGCAGCGAACGGCCAGGAGCCTCGCGCGACGCACGCGGCGGCCGCGACGAACGTCCGGCCCGTGCACCGCGTGCGGACGACCGCAAGCCGCGCGATGCCGCTGGCCCCAAGGGTGCGCGCGGCGCAAAGGCTGAAGAGGCCGCGCCTCCACGTGCCCGTTCGGCCAATGTCTGGATGGCGCCGGGCGCGCGCCCGGTTGGCAAACCCAAGGCAAAGACCGGCGAACCGCGGGGCGAGCGCCGCCACTCCGATGCACCACGCACGGAACGGCCGCGCCGTTTCGAGGAAGGTTCCGCGCGTCCTGCGGGTGACCGGCCGCAGCGTGAACGTCCTGCCGGTGCCTATGCGGGCGGCGACAAGCCGCGCAGCTATTCCCCGCGCCCGCCTCGCGGCGATGACGAGCGGGCCGAGCGTCCGAAGCGTTCCTTCGGATCGGATCGGCCGGAAGGTTCTCGCGATGGCCCGCGTCCACCGCGCCCGCCACGGGTGGGCAAGCGCGAACGCGCCGAACTGAAGGAGCGGGAAGCCGCCGGCGGCAAGCCGTCCTTCCAGTCCGAGCGCCCCAATCGCGCCGAACGTCCATACGGCACCAGTGGCCGCCCAACCCGGCAGGATGGCCGCTCCGGTGACCGGCCCTATGGCGGACCGAAAGGCGCGGCACCGCGTGGTGCGCCATCGGGCGCTCCCAAAGGCCCGCGCGGCGGTTCCGGCGGTGGCGCAGGCCGTCCGCCACGCAAGCCCAAGCCATAGGCGTGGACTTGATGCGGATTGTCGGCGGCAAATTTCGCGGGCGGGCATTGGCGACGCCGAATACCAATGCCATCCGGCCGACCACGGACCGGACGCGGGAAAGCCTGTTCAACATTCTGGTGCACAATTATCCGGAAAAGTTTGAAGCGACGCGCGTGCTGGACCTTTTCGCCGGCACGGGCGCCCTGGGGCTTGAAGCCATATCGCGGGGCGCGCGCTATGGCGTCTTCATCGAGGAGTCGACGGAAGGGCGCGGCCTGATCCGCACCAATGTCGAAGCCTTCGGTTTGCTGGGCAACACCAAGATTTTCCGCCGCGATGCCGCCAAACTCGGCGATGCCGGCACGATCGAGCCGTTCGATCTCGTTTTTGCCGACCCGCCCTATGGCAAGGGCCTGGGCGAACTCGCCTTCAAATCCGCTCTTGAAGGCGGCTGGCTCAATCCCGACACACTTCTCGTGCTTGAAGAAGAAGCCGAGGCCGTGATCAACCTGGATTCGCGATTCTCGGTGGCCGAAGAACGCCACTACGGCGGAACAATCATACGATTTGTCACGTTGAACGGCTAAGCAAACGACCGGACCGGAAAACTTCCGGCTTTGAACAGAATTGCGAAGGAAGATTGATGTCGCAAATAGTGAGCCGTACCATTGCGGCATTGGTTTTGGCCGGAACAGTATCGACCGCCGGTTTCATTCTTCCCGCATATGCCCAGACGATGGCGCAGCTCACCGCGGAGGTCCAAAAGGCCGATAGTGCCGGTGTCTCGTCCTTCCGTTTGGACAATGGTCTCGAAGTGGTGGTGATACCCGACCATCGCGCGCCGGTCGTTACCCATATGCTCTGGTATCATGTCGGATCAGCCGACGAAGACCCGGGCAAGTCGGGCATTGCGCATTTCTTCGAACATCTGATGTTCAAGGCCACCAAGACCTATCCGGCCGGTGAATTCTCCCGCAAGGTGGCTGAAATCGGCGGCCGCGAGAATGCGTTCACCTCCTATGATTACACCGCCTTCTTCCAGCAGGTGTCGCCGCAGGCGCTTGAAATGGTCATGACCTATGAGGCGGACCGCATGGAAAACCTCATCCTGAACGAGGATGTGGTGAAGACCGAGCGCGACGTGGTGCTCGAAGAGCGCCGGTCGCGCACCGATACCAATCCCGCCGCCCTGCTGTCGGAGGAGGTCAACGCGACGCTCTATCAGAACCACCCCTACCGCTTCCCGGTTATCGGCTGGTTGCACGAGATGCAGCAGCTCAACCTCAAGGATGCGCTCGCCTTCTACGAAAAATTCTACACGCCAAACAATGCGACGCTGGTTGTCTCGGGCGATGTCGATGCAGCGGCGGTCAAGGCGCTGGCGGAAAAGACCTATGGCAAGGTGCCGCGCCGTTCGGAACCCGGCAAACGCATGCGGCCGCAGGAACCGGAACAGAACACCAAGCGCACCGTATCCCTTGCCGACCCGCGCGTATCGCAGCCAAGTTTTCAGAAAATATGGCTGGTGCCATCCTATAACAATGCCAAGCCCGGTGAAGCCGAGGCGCTTGACCTCCTGAGCGAAATCCTCGGCGGGTCCACGCGCAGCCGCGTCTATCAGGCACTGGTCGTGCAGGATGGATTGGCCGCCAGCGCCGGCGTCTATTACCAGGGCGGCGCGCTCGATGACGGCACATTTGCCGTCTATGGCGCACCGCGCGGTTCAGCCTCCCTGCAGCAGGTGGAAGCCGGCGTGGATGCGCAGATTGCCCGCATCATCAAGGACGGCATTACAGCAGATGAACTGGAGAAAGCCCGCAACCGCTTTCTGAAGAGCGTTATCTTTGCCCGTGACAGCCAGGCGGGCATGGCCCGCATCTATGGCTCGACGCTGTCGACCGGTCAGACGATCAAGGACATTCAGGAATGGCCGGATCGCATCCAGGCGGTGAAGGTTCAGGATATTCAGGACGTGGCCAAGCGCTATCTCGTCGATTCGCGCTCGGTGACCAGTTACCTGATGCCGGAGAACGGCAAGCCTGACGAGAAGATGCCGTCGACGGGTGAGACCGCGCCGATGCAACCACAGACCGAGGGAGTCATCCAATGATCCGCCTGTTGACACCCGCTTTCAACCGGATGGCCGCCGCCTTGCTGCTGGTCATCCTCGCCGTGGCGCCGGTCTATGCCGTGGAAATCAAGGAAGTCGTTTCTCCCAAGGGAATTCGCGCCTGGCTGGTGCAGGATGACTTCGTTCCGCTGATTGCCCTGCGGTTTTCCTTTCAGGGCGGTTCGGCGCAGGATCCCAAGGGCAAGGAAGGCCTCGCCAATCTGATGACCGGCCTTTTCGATGAAGGTGCCGGCGATCTCGATTCCGATACGTTTCAGGAAAAGCTTGACGATGTCGGCGCTGAAATGAGCTTCAGTGCCGGGGACGACCGCATTTCCGGCGCCATGCGCATGCTTGCCGACAAGCGCGATGAAGCGGTCGATCTCTTGGCGCTCGCCGTCAATAAGCCGCGCTTCGATCAGGCGCCGATTGACCGGATCCGCCAGCAGGTGGTCGCCAACATCAAAGCCGCCGAGCGCGATCCGAACACCATCGCCGGCCGCAAGTTCGCCGAAGCGTTGTATGGCGATCATCCCTATGGCCGCCAGTCGCAGGGCACCGAAGCCAGCCTGGCATCGATCACCCGTGATGATCTCGCCGCTTATCACAAGCGGGTCTTTGCCCGTGACCATCTTATTGTCGGTGTTGTCGGCGCAATCAGTCCGGAACAGCTGGGACCGCTGCTCGACAAGGTGTTTGGTGATCTGCCGGACAAGGCCCAGCTTGATCCGATTGGCGATGCCAAGCTGGCCTTGGGCAAGACAACCCGCGTCGACTATCCCCTGCCGCAGACATCCATTTCCATGGTCTATCCGGGCGTGCGGCGTCAGGATGCGGATTTCTTCCCGGCCTACATCATGAATCACATTCTGGGCGGCGGTACCTTCTCCTCGAGAATTTACAGCGAAGTGCGCGAGAAGCGCGGCCTTGCCTATTCCGCCGGTTCAGCCCTCATCAGCAGGGATCACATGGCCGCCCTGACCATATCCACGGCAACCCGCTCCGACCGGTCCGGGGAAACCCTGCAGATCCTCAAGGATGAGGTTGCCCGCATGGCCAAGGACGGTCCGACCGAGCAGGAACTGGTCGAGGCCAAGAAATATCTCGTCGGCTCCTATGCCATCAACAATCTGGATTCGTCATCGGCCGTCGCCAGCACGCTGATCGGCCTGCAGGATGAGCATCTGGGCCGCGACTATATCGACAAGCGCGCGGATCTGATCAATGCTGTGACATTGGATCAGGTGAAGGCAGCGGCGCGGAAACTGCTTGAAACCGATCCGGCCATTCTGATCATCGGGCCGCCCCAATCCTGATCAGCCGGGGATATGACATGAGCGCACGCGATCTCGAAAGTGTTTCCGGTTCTGCGGGAACCGGCGTCGTCAGCAGTTCGCCAAGCTTTGCGATTGCTTTTGGCGGCGGCGGGGCGAGGGGACTGGCGCACATCAACGTCATCGAGGCGCTGGACGAGCTCGGCATCAGGCCGGTCGCCATTTCCGGTTCCTCCATCGGCGCCATCATGGGCGCGGGCATGGCAGCGGGCATGTCCGGCCGGGACATACGCGACTATGCGGTGGCAACATTGTCGCGGCGCGCCGAAATCGCCGCGCGGCTCTGGCGCCTGCGCCCGGCGACCTTTGGCGAAATGTTCGGCGGCGGCATCCGCTTCAGCCAGTTCAACATCGAAAAGCTGCTCAAGACATTCCTGCCGGAACAGATACCCGATACGTTCGAGGAACTGCCCATTCCGCTCAGCGTCACCGCAACGGATTTTTACGGTCAACGGGAAATTCCCATCCATCAGGGCGATCTCTTCAGCGCCATAGCCGCTTCCGCGGCCATCCCGGCGCTGTTCCGTCCGGTGCGCCGCGACGACCGTGTGCTGATCGACGGTGGCATCTACAATCCGGTGCCCTTCGATCATCTCAAGGACAGGGCCCAGTTCGTCATCGGTATCGATGTGGTCGGCGGCCCGGAAGGCGACGGCCGCAAGTTTCCGTCATCGATTGACGCGATGTTCGGCGCGAGCCAGCTGATGATGCAGTCGATCATCGCCACGCGGTTGCGGACCGATCCGCCTGCAATTTTCCTGCGGCCCAGCGTTGCCCGGTTTGGCGTGCTGGATTTTCTGCGGGTCGAACAGGTGCTGAACGAGTCGATTGGTATCAAGGATGAATTGAAGCGGGCTGTTGATGCCGCCATTGCCTATACGGAACATGCCGAACAGGAATAGCGGCTTATACTCAAGAGGTGGCCTGTTCCGTTGGCCGCGTCTATTCACAGGAACGACAATACCTCGAGATAGACGGCCCACCAGAAACCTATTCCGAGCGCTGCCATACCATACCACAGGAGTGCCATGGCAAAACGGTTGCGCTTTCCTGTCCAAAACCCGCGATGCAGGGCGGGTTTTGGTTTGTCGGCGGCTGCAAGTGCGAATGTCACCATGATAAATGAGCCTGACTGAGTGTACATTCGTCGCTTTTTATCAGGATCACGGTTTTATCAGAATCCGTAGTCTTACCGACCTCACTCCGCCGGCTCAGGATCGGGAAGCATCTCTTCCGTGTCGATGCGCTTGGATTCGCGGGTCGGCTTGATCAGCGGCTCCGGCGTGACCGGGCGTGTCAGCAACAGGTCATTGCCCGCCATCAGGCCTTCGGCCGCCTGGATGTGCAGCCGATCCTCGTCACGGCGGCGGATGTCCTCCATGATCTCGTAGGCCACATCTTCGCTGGTTCCGAGCTCTTCAAGCGTGCGGCGGCCGAACAGCAGGCCTGATTCAAAGGTCTCGCGCAATTCGTACTGCACGCCGCGGGCGCGCAGTTTCAGCGTGTGGCCCCGGTCATAGGACCGCACGAACAGCTTGATATCGGGATATTCCGACTGGATGAGCTCGACGATCCGGTCGGTGGTCTCCTTCTTGTGCGTGCAGATGGCAACGATTTTCGCCTGGCGGATACCGGCTGCCTCCAGCACTTCCTTGCGCGTGCCATCGCCGAAATAGATGCGGAAGCCGAATTTCGAGGCGGCGCGGATGCGGTCGGCCGAGGCATCGATCAGCGTGACGCTGGTGCCGCCCGCCAAAAGGATCTGCGCTGCGATCTGCCCGTAGCGGGAAAAGCCGATCATGAGCACATCGGCACCGGCAGCACCGTCGAAATCCTCGTCGATCTGTTCTTCCGCGTGGGCGTCGACAAGGAAGCGGTTGCCAAGGGCGACCGACAGCGGCATCACGGCCATGGACAGCGTGACCACCGCGATCATCTCCGATGCCGTCGAGGTGCTGAGCAATCCGGCCGCCGCCGCCGTGGTGAACAGGACGAAGCCGAACTCACCGCCCTGCGGCAGGAAGAAGGCGATGCGGGTCGCATCATTGTGATTGCATCGGAAGAGCCGCGCGAGGATGTAGACGACAAGTGCCTTCACCGCCATGAACATGGGCACCGCAAGAAGAATCGCCTCCCAGTCGGCAAGGATGACCTTGAGGTCAATCGACAGCCCGACGGCCATGAAGAACAGGCCGAGGAAAATACCGCGGAACGGTTCGATGTCCGCCTCCAGCTCGTGCCGGTAGGACGATTCGGCCAGAAGGACGCCGGCGATGAACGCGCCCATGGCCATGGACAGCCCGGCAAACTGCATCAGCAGCGCGGCGCCGAGCACGACGAACAGGGCGGCGGCAATCATCACTTCCCGCGCGCCGGTATTGGCGATGAACCGGAACAGCGGATTGAGGAGATAGCGGCCCACCGCAACGATGGCGCCGATGCAGACGACGGCGATGAGGAATTTACCAAGCGGATCAGCCTGATGCTGGGCGGAACCGGGTGCAAGCACGGGAATCATGGCCAGCAAGGGAACGATCGCCAGATCCTGGAACAGCAGGATGGCGAAGGATGTCTGCCCGTGCGGCATATTGGTCTCGCCGCGCTCTTCCAGGATCTGCATGGCGAACGCCGTGGACGACAGGGCAAGGCCGAAGCCGATGACCAGAGCCGCCTGCCAGTTGACGAGATGGAAGGCGAGGATGAGCCCGGTCAATGCCGCACCGGAAACAATGACCTGCGCCGCGCCGAGGCCGAAAATCGCATGGCGCATGTTCCACAGGCGCGTGGGTTTCAATTCGAGGCCGATCACGAACAGCAGGAAAACCACGCCCAGTTCGGAAAAATGCAGGACCTGTTCGCCATCGGTGATGAGATTCGCCAGCGGCCCGATCAGCAGGCCCGCCGCGAGATAACCCAGCACCGTCCCAAGCCCGAGCCGTTTGAACAACGGGGCGGCAATGATCGCCCCAGCCAACAGAGCCAGAGCCTGAAAGTAGAGATTGCCGCTTTGTGAAAGCATGAGCCTGACCCAGTCTGTTGCGAATGTTACCAGTGTTTGCCTTGATAGACCCCAATTTGCACCATATAGGAGGCAGTGCATTGTCTGATCATTGGTCAGATATGTCCTTGCATCCTATCATGCAATCAACTCTAGGGATGAATATGATCGAGCCGGCCAATTCCCGCGAATTCGTTGACAATGCTGCTGCGCTTGTCGAAGCCGCCCGCCGGGCCGGAGCCGACGCCGCCGATGCGGTTGTCGTGCGTTCGCGGTCCACGGGTGTCAGCGTCAGGCTTGGCAAGGTCGAGGCGACCGAATCGTCGGAAAGTGACGATTTCTCCCTGCGCGTCTTTGTTGGCAGGAAAGTGGCAAGCATATCGGCAACCGCCGGTTCCGACCCGAAAATTCTGGCCGAGCGCGCCGTCGCCATGGCCAGGGTTTCGCCGGACGATGCGTTTGAAGGCCTGGCTGATCCGGCCAAACTGGTGCGCACCATCCGTGATCTTGATCTCTATGATCCGACCGTCGTTGCGGCAGCGCGGCTGACCGAAGATGCATTGGCTGCGGAGGCTGCCGCCCTTGAAGTTGACGGCGTTACCAATTCCGGCGGTGCGTCGGCTTCCGCCGGGCTCGGCGGCATGGTTCTGGTGACATCGGGCGGTTTTGTCGGCCATTACATGGGGTCGCGCTTTTCCCGTTCGGTCAGCGCCATCGCCGGCACGGGTACCGGGATGGAACGCGACTATGATTTTTCCTCGCGCCAGCATTTCGATGCGCTCGAGGACCCCGCAGCCATCGGCCGTTCTGCCGCCGCGCGCGCGGTCAAACGCCTGGGCGCCCGGCAGGCCAAGACCGGCCTGGTCAATGTGGTTTATGATCCGCGCGTGGCACGCGGCATCGCGTCCCATCTTTCCAGCGCCATCAATGGCGCATCCGTTGCGCGCAAGACCAGTTTTCTGAAGGACCGCATGGGCCAGAAGATTCTCGCGGACAGCATCAATGTCACGGATGATCCGCTGCGCATCCGCGGCTCGTCCTCGCGGCCCTTCGACGGCGAAGGAATTGAGGGCGAAGCACTGACCATGGTCGAGAACGGTGTTTTGAAGCACTGGTTCCTGTCCACGTCAACGGCTGCGGAATTGGGGCTGAGCACCAATGGCCGCGGTGTGCGTTCAGGATCGACCGTTGTTCCGTCGTCCACCAATTTTGCCATCGAGCCGGGGGATGAAACGCCGGAGGCCCTGATCCGCGCTGTCGGCAATGGCTTCTATGTCACGGAGCTTTTTGGCCAGGGCGTCGATATGATCACCGGGCAGTACAGCCGTGGCGCATCCGGTTACTGGATTGAAAATGGCGAACTGGCCTATCCCGTCAGTGAAGTCACGCTTGCCTCCAACCTGAAGGATATGTTCCTGAACATGGTTGCGGCGAACGATATTGACCGTAACTTTGGCGTCGCCAGTCCGACACTCCTGATCGAAGGCATGACTCTTGCCGGCAAGTGAAAAAAATCGCGATGATCTAGCCCTGATCCGGGAAGCGGCGGAAGGCGCCGGGCGTATCGCCCTGTCCTATTTCCGCCAGGACCCGCAGGTCTGGATGAAGACCGGCAATTCGCCGGTGAGCGAGGCAGATCTTGCGGCGGACAAATATCTCAAGGACATGCTTCTGACGGCCCGGCCCGATTATGGCTGGATTTCCGAGGAAACCCTCGATGACCGCGTGGCGACAGCGCGCCGGCGCTTTTTCGTCGTCGATCCCATCGACGGTACGCGCGCCTTCATCGAAGGGTCGGATGTCTGGTGCGTCAGCGTGGCGGTTATCGAGGATGGCCGTCCGGTGGCCGGTGTGCTGGAATGTCCGGCGCGCGGCGAGACGATCACAGCGCTTCCAGGGCAGGGGGCTGAACAGAACGGCACAGCCATTCATGTCAGCACCAGCGGCATTCCGTTCAAGGTGGCGGGCCCGGGGCCTTTCTTGAAGAAGCTGCCGGATCATTTCCAGCAATCCATGATTGCCGCGCCCTACATCGCTTCGCTGGCCTATCGCATTGCCATGGTTGCCCGGGGTGATATTGCCGGGACCTTCGTCCGGCCAAATTCCCATGACTGGGATCTGGCGGCGGCCGATCTCATTCTTGCGGAGGCGGGCGGTCATGTCCTGACGGCGAACGGCAAGCCGCTGACCTATGGTTTGCGCAACAACGAGACGGGCGATTATCGCCATGGCGCGCTTGTCGCGGCCAGTGGTTTATTGATGGACAACATGTTGGACGTTGTCGCCGAAACCGCCTTCGGCTAAACAGACTGAAAATTCAACGATTGATCACTGAACGGATGGGCGACCATGAGCGAAAATACAGCAGAACCGAAGCAGTTGCTTCACCTGGTTTTTGGCGGCGAACTGAAGAAGCTCGGCGGTGTTGAATTCCGCGATCTGGAAAAGCTGGATATCGTCGGCATCTACCCGAATTTCGAAACGGCACAGCGCGCCTGGAAGTCCAAGGCCCAGCAGACCGTCGACAACGCACATATGCGCTATTTCATCGTGCACATGCACAAATTGCTCGATCCCGACACGGGCAAGGCAAGCTGACCGGTTCTCCGGTCGCGCATTGACAACGGCATGATTGATAACAGCACAGCAACCGCCAAGGCGCCCCGCAAGAAGAACGGGGTGCTGAAACGGTTTTGGCGTTCCATCCGGGGCCCGCTGGCGAAGTCGCGTTTCGTCCGCTTCCTCGTGGTCTGGCTGATCACCCAGTTCTTCCGGCTGGTGAATGCCACCAACCCGCGTCTGCCCGGCTCGTCCGATCTGGAGGATATGAAGCGGGGCGGTGAGCCGTTCATTGCCGTGGCCTGGCATGGCCAGCATCTGATGGCGCCCTTTCTGATGCCGCGCGGCGTGCGCTTCGCCGCCATGTTCTCCAAGAGCAAGGATGCGGAACTCAACGCGCGGGTAGCCGAACGGTTCGGTGTCGAGATCATCCGCGGTTCCGGCGGGCGGGAGCCGACGAAAAGCATCGAAAAGGGTGGGGTAAGGGCCTTGCTCGCCCTGAAAAAGGCATTGAAGGACGGTAAGACGGCGGCAATGATTGCTGATATTCCCCATGGGACACCCCGCGATTCCGGTCAGGGTGTCATTCTCCTTGCCAAACTGTCGGGCCGCCCGATCATTCCCATCTGCTATATGACATCGCGCAGGAAAATTCTCGAGAAGAGCTGGGATAAGACAACCATTCCCTTGCCATTCGGCAGGTCAGGGTTGATTGTCGGCGACCCGATCTTTGTCCCCGAGGATGCCGATGATGCAATGCTTGAAGCCAAGCGTGTCGAATTGACCGCCAGCCTGAACGCCAATACGGTACGGGTGCAGGCGCTTGTGGATGGCCGGGCATGAGCGAACGGTGGGCGCGCATTGTCCTGAGCACCTATCGCTGGGTGGGTGCAATGGTCTTTCCGGCTGTTGGCGCCTATGTCGCCTTCCGCGCCAGCAAGGGCAAGGAAGAACGCGGACGTCAGGGCGAACGTTATGGCGTGGCCAGCGTTGCACGGCCGGCGGGACCGCTGGTTTGGGTCCATGCGGCGAGCGTCGGCGAAACCTCTGCCGTCACGCCGCTGGTTGAAACCATCGTCGACATGGGAATCAGCGTCGTTCTCACCACCGGGACCGTGACCTCCGCCAAGATGGTGCAGGAACGTCTGGGTGACCGGGTCATCCATCAATATGTGCCGCTCGACCTGAAGCCGGCGGTCGACCGGTTCCTCAGCCACTGGCAGCCCGATCTCGCCGTTATCTGCGAATCCGAGATCTGGCCGATGACCATTCTTGAACTGGGGCTGCGGCGGGTGCCGCAGGTTCTGGTCAATGGCCGCCTGTCGGACAAATCCTTTGCTGCCTGGCAGAAACGGCCGTCCATCGCGGAAGCGCTGTTTGAAAATCTCGCCCATGTGGTGGCCCAGTCCGACATTGACGGCGAACGGTTCCGCGCGCTCGGGGCCCGTCCGGTCACGGTATCGGGCAATCTCAAAGTCGACACCGCAATCCCGCCGGTCGTGGAGTCGGAACTCGAGGCTCTGCAGAGGCAGATCGGCAAGCGCAAGACCTGGGCAGCGATTTCCACCCATCAGGGTGAGGAAGATGTCGTCGCACAGGTTCATCACATGCTGAAGGTCCGGCATCGCGACCTCCTGACCATTATCGTGCCGCGTCATCCCGACCGCGCCCCGGCAATTGCCGAAGAAATCGAAAAGCTCGGCATGAAGGTGGCATTGCGCAGCCGCGGCGATGTCATCGCGCCGGATACCGACATCTATCTCGGCGATACGATCGGCGAGATGGGCCTGTATCTGCGGCTGACGGAAATCGCCTTTGTCGGGCGGTCGCTCATGGCGCAGGGCGGCCAGAATCCGCTGGAACCCGCCATGTTGAAGACGGCAATCCTTTCGGGCCGCAACGTGCAGAATTTCCGCGATTCCTACCAGCGCCTGATCAAGAATGGCGCAGCCAAGCTCATCCGTGACAAGGACATGCTGGCTGGGGCCGTCAACTACCTCTTCAACAATCCGGCTGAACGCCAGGTGATGATTGATGCGGGAACGAAGACGGTTGAGGACATGCGCGGTTCGCTTGATCTGACCATGACGGCGCTCGAGCCCTTCATCCAGCCCCTGGTGCTGAAGGCGCGGTTGAGCGCGCGTGAAGGTGGCTGGAAATGACCAGCGAAGCGCCTCCTTTCTGGTGGGAAAAGCCGGATTGGCGCGCGCGGGCCCTCAGCCCCCTGTCAAAGATTTACGGTATGGTTGCCGGACGGCGCATCCGCCGCGCCAAGCCGCCTGCCGTTCCCATTCCCGTTCTGTGCATCGGTAATTTCACCGTCGGCGGCGCGGGCAAGACGCCCACCTCCATTGCCTTCGCGCAGGCCGCTGTTGCCGCTGGTCTGAAACCCGGCATTGTCTCACGCGGTTATGGCGGCGCCTTCTCCGGACTGCACCGGGTCGATCCCGATCACGACAGCGCCCGGCATGTCGGCGATGAGCCCATGCTGCTCGCCCGCCATGCGCCGGTGGTTGTATGCGCCGACCGGTTTGCCGGGGCCACTGCGCTGCAGGCGGCGGGATGCGATTTCATCATCATGGATGACGGGTTCCAGAGTGCCCGCCTGCATTTCGACTATGCGCTCATGGTCGTCGATGCGGGGCGGGGTATCGGCAATGGCCACGTCATTCCCGGCGGCCCGCTGCGCGCGCCGCTGACGGATCAGTTGGTGCGCACCGATGCCCTGCTCAAGATCGGTTCGGCCAATGGCGCGGACCAGCTTGTGAGGAACGCTGCACGCGCGGCCAAGCCGGTATATGAAGCCATGCTCCGGCCCAAGGCGGCGCTTGCGGTTGCGGGCAAAACGCTGCTCGCCTTTGCCGGCATCGGCGATCCCGCCAAATTCTTCCGCACGCTGGAAGAAGCCGGTGGAACGATCAAAGAGGCACGCCCCTTTCCGGATCACCATCCCTATACGGATGAGGAAATCGCCGATCTCCTCAAAAGTGCCGATGCGGACGGTTTGACCCTGATCACCACGGCGAAGGATCATGTTCGCCTGCTCGATGGCAGCGAAATCGCCAGGGCATTCGCCGCGAGAACGCAGGTTCTGGATGTGGAGCTGGTTTTTGCGCACCCGCGGACCGTATCGCGCGTCATCAATGAAACCCGGGAAAGGGCGCGCCTGCGAATGATCCGGCGCCTATAGTCCGCGGCGGAAGTTGCGTATGCGCGGCGGCGTTTCACCCATGGGTATATCCATGGAGCGGCCGGTTGTTTGGCTGTATTGCCGGTCGTTGGAAAAGAGAATTCGTCCTGGCGTGCCGATCTGCACGGACAGGGCTACCTTTGGCGCCGATTTCGCCGCCGGGATTTCAATCTCGTAGGCAATGGGGAAATAGCCGCTGCGGCCCAGCGTGAAGCTTGTCTCGCCGATCACCGGCATGGGTTTCGAGTTGCCGTTGGTCGCATCATAGGCGGTGATGTAAACGACGGAGCTTGGTGAAAGCCGTGCCAGCGGCGAGCCGCGCAGATAGCCCTTGATCGTCTTGGTCGGTCCGCTATAGGCCGGTTCGCGTTTGGCGCCCACCGTGGTGCAGCCGCCGGCCAGAAGCGCGGTCGCGGCAAGGGCCAAAAGCGTGGACCGGCGATTGATCACCGGTCAGGCCTTGCTGCGCTGGCGCAGCGACGGGTTCATTTCAAGCTCGCGCTCAAGCGAAATCGTTGCATCCGCATAGGCTTCCTGGCGGGCAACGCTCCAGTACCGCAGCTCATCCAGCGCGATTTTTTCCGACGTCACGGCGCACAGCACATAGGAGCCCGGCGACAGGACCTGAAAGTCGCCGTCGAGGTAGCGTATCTTGGCTTCGCGTGAGCCGGGGCCTTCAAACCTGTTCATTGTCCGGTGGTTTCCAATTCTTTTCGTCAGCTCATTTAGGCGGCAGATGCCCCGCGGGTCAAGACGTCAGCGCCTGCCGAAAAGCCGCTCGATATCCGTGAGCTTCAGTTCGATGTAGGTGGGCCGGCCGTGATTGCACGTGCCTGAGCCGGGCGTGTCTTCCATCTGGCGCAACAGTGCGTTCATCTCGTCCGGCTTCAGCCGCCGGCCGGAACGCACGGAGCCATGGCAGGCCATCGTGGCGGCAACATGGTCGAGAATGGCCTTCAAACCGTCGGATGTATCGTGTTCGGCAATCTCGTCTGCAAGGTCGCGGATGAGCTGCTGCACGTCGATCTCGCCCAGCATGGACGGGGTTTCCCGCACGGCGACCGCACCGGGACCGAAGGCCTCCACGCCCAGACCGAAGCGCAACAGGGTCTCCGCATGCGCCACCAGCCGCTCCACGTCCTCTTCCGGCAGATCGACGATCTCGGGAATGAGCAGCATCTGCGCGGGCAGGGGTCTTGAATGCAGCGCCGTCTTCAATGCCTCGTAGACAAGCCGCTCATGTGCCGCGTGCTGGTCGACGATGATGAGACTGTCTTCCGTCTGCGAGACGATGTAGTTCGCATGTATCTGCGCGCGTGCAGCGCCGAGCGGTGCGGCCAGCAGGGCTTGCGGCACCTCCGTTGTGCTGGCCCGCGTATCGGTAGCCAGCACGTCCGCTTCAGCCAGGAAGCCGCGTGGCGGTTCCGCAAATCCGTTGCCCGCATGGAATGGCGCCGGGTCCGGTGTGACGGGACGAAAGGCAGACTGCTGGGTTGTATAGTTCTGGTTGACCGTTGGCGAACCCTGCCAGTGCTGTGCCGGTTGGGCCGGGCGCAAAGGCTCCGCTCCGCCGAGCCGGAAGGACTGCAGCATGGCTTCCGCTCCGCTGGTGGCGGCGCGAATGCCGGACTGGCCGAGCGCCTGGCGGATTGCACCGACGATCAGCCCGCGCACCAGACCCGGATCGCGGAAGCGCACATCGGCCTTGGCCGGATGCACATTGACGTCGACCAGCGCCGGATCGAGGTTGAGGAACAGCACCACGACCGGGTGCCGGTCGCGCGAGATAACATCCGCATAGGCGCCGCGGATGGCGCCCCATATCTGCTTGTCGCGCACCGGCCGCCCGTTGACATAGGCAAACTGATGCAGGCTGTTGGCGCGGTTGAAGGCCGGTATCCCGGCAAACCCGGTCAGGCGCACCCCGTCACGCTCCGCATCGATGGCAAGCGCGTTCTCCGGGAATTCCCTGCCCAGCACCTGCGAAATCCGTTCCAGCATGCTGGCGGAGCCAATGCCCGTCGCCGCAAGCTCGAGCGGCGTACGGTCGCTGCCCGCCAGGGAAAAGCGGATATGCGGGAAGGCAATGGCAACCCGCTTGACGATATCGCTGATGGCAGAGGCCTCAGCCCGGTCGGTCTTCATGAATTTCAGGCGTGCGGGTGTAGCAAAGAACAGATCGCGCACCTCGGCGATCGTGCCGTTGTTCATCGCCGCCGGGCGCGGTCCGTCCATGTGGCCACCATGCACGCTGATCTCGAAACCGGAATCGGCCTGTGCCGTGCGGGATTTGACCGACAGCCGCGAGACCGAACCGATGGAGGGCAGGGCCTCGCCGCGAAAACCCAGCGCCCGGATATCATGCACGTCATCCGTCAGTTTCGATGTGCAATGGCGCGAAACGGCCAGCGTCAGTTCATCCGAAGGGATGCCCGATCCATTGTCGGTGATGCGGATGAGGTTCTTGCCGCCGCCCGCCGTCACCACTTCGATGCGGGTTGCCCCGGCATCGATGGCGTTTTCGACAAGCTCCTTCACCACGCTTGCGGGGCGTTCGATGACTTCACCCGCAGCGATCTGGTTGATGATGGTTTCGGTAAGCTGTTTGATGGCCATGCCATACATATAGGGGATTCGTCCGGCGACGGAAATTGTTCGCTGCCAAAGCGCACCGGAATATATTTTAAGCCAAAACTATCTGGCCATCGACGCGATTTTGGTGCTAGGTCTGGGAAAAGCATTATGGAGGAAATTACATGGCGCATTCCAAAGCTTCCTTTGTCTGGACGGATCCGTTTCTGCTGGAAGATCAGTTGACCGAAGACGAACGGATGATCCGGGACAGTGCGCGCGCCTTCGCGCAGGGAGAGCTGGCACCGCGTATCGAGGAAGCCTATCTCGAGGAAAAGACCGATCCGGCGCTTTTCCGCATGATGGGCGAGGCCGGGCTTCTCGGAGTGACGCTGCCGGAAGAGTATGGCACCGCCGGTGCGTCCTATGTCGCCTATGGTCTGGTTGCGCGCGAAGTCGAGCGCGTCGACAGTGGCTATCGCTCGATGATGAGCGTGCAGTCCTCGCTGGTCATGTATCCGATCTACGCCTATGGCTCGGAAGAACAGCGCAAGAAATATCTGCCGAAGCTGGCTTCGGGCGAGTGGATCGGCTGCTTCGGCCTGACCGAGCCCGATGCCGGTTCCGATCCGGCCGGGATGAAAACGCGCGCCGAAAAGGTTGCCGACGGGTACCGGATTTCCGGCTCGAAAATGTGGATTTCCAATTCACCCATCGCGGATGTCTTCGTAATCTGGGCCAAGTCCGATGCGCATGACGGCCAGATTCGCGGCTTCGTGCTCGAGAAGGGCATGAAGGGGCTTTCCGCTCCAAAGATCGGCGGCAAACTTTCGCTGCGCGCGTCTATCACCGGCGAAGTCGTCATGGACGGCGTTGTCGTTGGCGAAGAACACCTTCTTCCCAATGTTTCAGGCCTCAAGGGCCCGTTCGGTTGCTTGAACCGTGCCCGATACGGCATTTCCTGGGGTGTGATGGGGGCCGCGGAAGATTGCTGGCAGCGCACCGTGCAATACGGTCTCGACCGCAAGCAGTTCGGCAAGCCGCTGGCGGCTACCCAGCTGTTCCAGAAGAAATTCGCCGACATGCAGACGGAAATCACATTGGGCCTGCAGGCGAGCCTGCGGGTCGGGCGTCTCATGGATGAAGACCGGATGGCGCCGGAGATGATCAGTCTGGTCAAGCGCAACAATTGCGGCAAGGCGCTGGATATTGCCCGCGTTGCCCGTGACATGCATGGCGGCAACGGCATCCAGATCGGCTATCACGTCATGCGCCATGCGCAGAACCTTGAAACGGTCAACACCTATGAGGGCACGCACGATGTGCACGCGCTCATTCTCGGGCGCGCCCAGACCGGCATTCAGGCATTCTTCTAGGAATGGCCGACAGGCTCGTCCTGCTTGGAACCAAGGGTGGCCCGGCAATCCGTCCGGGCGGCCCGTCGCCCACGTCGTCCTTGCTGGACATATCAGGACGGCGGATCGTCATCGATTGCGGTCTTGGTGTGACTCGCGCGCTGGTCAACGCGGATCTGTCACTGAAGGATCTCGATATGATCCTGATCACGCATCTGCATTCCGACCATGTGCTCGAACTCGGCCCGCTCATGCATACGGCATGGACGTCGGGGCTTTCGCACAAAGTCACGGTCTACGGCCCGGCCGGAATTGAAGACTACTGGTCAGGCTTCCTGCAATCCATGCGCTACGACATTGATCTGCGCATCGAGGACGAGGGTCGGCCCGATCTGCGCGATCTTGTCGATCTGAAGGTCTATGCCGATGGTTTGGTCTATCAGGACGCGAGCCTGACGATCACCGCCTTGCGCGTCGATCATCCGCCGGTTGTCGATTGTTTTGCGCTGAAGATCGAAGCGGCAGGCAAATCCATCGTCTTTTCGGCGGATACGGCCTATTTCCCGCCGTTGTCCGGTTTTGCCCGGGAGAGCGATCTTCTCGTGCATGAAGCGATGCTGCCGGAAGGCGTGGACCGTCTCGTCGCGCGGACGGGCAACGGCGCACGCCTCAAAGAACATCTTCTCGCCAGCCATACGCTGGTTGAAGATGCCGCGCGGATCGCGGTGGCCGCTGAGGTGAAGCATCTTGTGCTGCATCACCTCATTCCTGCCGACGATCCGCAATTCGGCGAAGCCGACTGGGTAAAAGCTCTGGATGGCAAGTGGGATGGCCGATTGACCGTCGGTCGCGACGGTCTGGTCATCCCGCTCTAGACATCAGCCATTCCGGGCCGAATGCAGCTTTTCCAGTGCCGCCAGCAGAATGCACAGCGCGATACCCTGCGAGGCCAGTTCCACTTCCTGCAGGGAAGGGAATGTCGGCGCCAGCCGCAAAGTGCGGTCGTGCGGGTCCTTGCCGTGCGGTGAGGTCGATCCTGCCGGCGTCAAGGTCACCCCTGCCTGCTTGGCCAGTTCGACCACATGCTTGGCCGTGCCTTCCATGGCATCGACGCAGATGAAATAGCCGCCCTGCGGCTTCGACCATTCGGCGACGCCCGTGCCGGCGAGGCGCTTTTCCAGGGCAGCGTTGACCATGTCGAATTTCGGCGCGATCAGGGCGCGATGCGCCGCCATGTGCTTGCGTATGCCGTGCTCGTTCTTGAGGAACCGTACGTGCCGCAACTGGTTCAGCTTGTCGGGTCCGATTGTCCGCTTGCTGGCGCTGGCAAGGTACCAGCGCACATTGGCTGCTGACGAGGCGAAGAAGGCAAGGCCGGCACCCGCCAGCGTTACCTTGGACGTGGAGGCGAAGACAAAGGCCCGGTCGGGATGTCCGGCCTTTTCGCACAGGTCGAGAATATCGGGGATCTGATGCTCGGTTTCCGTGAGATGATGCACCGCATAGGCATTATCCCAGAACAGACGGAAATCAGGAGCACCGGTTTTCATCGCGGCAAGACGTTCGATCACCGCATCGGAATAGGTCTCGCCGGAGGGGTTCGAGTATTTCGGCACGCACCACATGCCCTTGACGCTCGGATCGGCAGCGAGTTTCTCGACCATGTCCATGTCAGGCCCATCGCCCTTGAGCGGTACGGGCAGCATGCGGATGCCGTATTCCTCCAGAATGGAGAAATGCCGGTCATAGCCGGGCACCGGGCAGATGAAAGCCGGGGCTTCCGTCTTCTGCCAGGGTTCAATGCCGCCAGGAACGCCCTTGACCCAGGCCCAGAGCAGGCAGTCGTGCATCAGCGCCAGACTGGAATTGTCGCCGACAACGATCCGATCCGGCGACGTGCCGAGCGTTGGCGCGAACAGCGTGCGCACTTCCGCCAGTCCCTGCAGATTGCCGTAATTGCGGGCATCTTCACCGGCTTCGCTGAAGTGATCGCCATTGCCGGGCAGGGTCAACATGCCGTTGGCGAGCGCCAATTGCTCGGGGCTCGGTTTGCCGCGGGTCATGTCGATTTTCAGTCCACGGGCACGGAAGGCCTCGTATTCCTTCAAAGTCTTTTGGCGCAGGGCGGCGAAATCGTCACTGTTCAGATCGGCAATACGGCTCATGGGAAGGTCAGCTCTGTTGTCTATAGGCTTGGGGAGGTCAACGGTAAGACGGCTGCGGGGTCCGCAGCCGCCCTTGCATGGTCAGCCTTTCTGCTGCTGAACGATGCCGTAAATATTGGTCGAACGGGCGCCGGAGCGGCAATAGGCTAGCACCGGGCCGTCCGCTTCTTCGAGTGCGGCGGCCATTGCATCCACGTCGTCCTGGGTCAGCTGGCCTGAAACCACGGGGACGTAGTAGATCGGGATGCCTGCCTTTTCGGCGACCTTGGCGATTTCGGCAAATTCCGGCTGATCCGGTGATTCACCATCCGGGCGGTTGCAGATCAGGGTCTGGTAGCCTGCCGCAGCAATATCGCGTACATCGTCGGGTGAAATCTGCCCGGTCACGGCAAAGCCTTCGTCAATCTGACGGATATCCATTTTCTTTCCTTGAGAATGTGATTGGTGGCAGCACCATACATCAAACGCTGACCAATGCCACATCAAAGCCGATTGATCGGGGCCGCAAATTGCGAGCATTGCTCCATAAATAGGCATATGCGACTAATTGATAATAATATAGGCATTTGATTGCCGAAACGGTGCCGGCCGCACCCTTGTTTCCGCCGCTGCGGTCTTCGTAATATTCAAGGCCTGTGGCGCTTGACCGTTGTAATCTCGGGCTAATCCAAAGATTTCACACGAGCAGGGCGCTGCAATCCGCAGTTGGCACGGTCGTTGCATAGTATTCCCTCGGTACAAACAACCATAAAGAGGGGTTTACCTGAATGTTCAGTCTAACAGCCAGATTTATTGGAACCTTGGCGGCCGCCGCCGTGGGAGCGACACTGACCCTTGCACCGGCAAAGGCAGCCGAGGACACAATCAAGGTCGGTATTCTGCATTCATTGTCCGGTACGATGGCGATTTCCGAAACCACGCTCAAGGATACGATGCTCTTCCTCATCGACGAGCAGAACAAGAAGGGCGGGGTTCTCGGCAAGAAGCTTGAAGCCGTCGTTGTCGATCCGGCGTCGGATTGGCCGCTGTTTGCAGAAAAAGCCCGTCAGTTGATCGAACAGGACAAGGTCGCGGCGGTTTTCGGCTGCTGGACATCGTCCTCGCGCAAATCCGTGCTTCCGGTTTTCGAAGAACTGAATTCCCTGCTGTTCTACCCGGTTCAGTATGAAGGCGAGGAAAGCTCGCGCAACGTCTTCTACACGGGTGCTGCACCGAACCAGCAGGCTATTCCCGCCGTGGATTATCTCGCCAAACAGGAAGGTGTGGAGCGCTGGGTTCTCGCTGGTACCGACTATGTCTATCCGCAGACCACCAACAAGATCCTGAAGGCCTACCTCAACGCCAAGGGCGTGAAGGATGAGGACATCATGATCAACTACACGCCATTCGGTCATTCCGACTGGCAGACGATCGTGTCCGACATCAAGAAGTTCGGCTCGGCCGGCAAGAAGACCGCCGTTGTTTCCACCATCAATGGCGATGCCAATGTGCCGTTCTACAAGGAACTCGCCAACCAGGGCATCAAGGCCGAAGACATTCCCGTTGTCGCCTTCTCGGTGGGCGAGGAAGAGCTGGCCGGTCTCGACACCAAGCCGCTGGTCGGCCATCTCGCCGCCTGGAATTACTTCGAATCCGTCGATTCCGACGCCAATGCCGACTTCATCAAAAAATGGCATGCCTATATCAAGAACGACAAGCGCGTGACCAATGATCCGATGGAAGCAACGTTCATCGGTTTCAACATGTGGGTGAAGGCCGTCGAAGCCGCCGGCACCACCAAGTCGGATGCCGTCATCGATTCGATCGTCGGCGTCTCCGTCCCGAACCTGTCCGGCGGTTACGCGGCGATGATGCCGAACCATCATATCACCAAGCCGGTCCTCATCGGCGAAGTGCAGGCCGATGGCCAGTTCGACATCGTCTACAGGACGCCGGGCCTCGTCGTCGGCGATGAATGGTCCGACTATCTGCCAGGCTCGAAGGACCTGATCTCCGATTGGCGCAAGCCGATGTCGTGCGGCAATTTCAACGTTGTCACCGGCAAGTGCGGCGGCGCGACCAAGACGAACTAAGCGCTAAAATCAGGCTCCGGCTTCGGGTCGGGGGCGACAACACCGAAGCCAACTCCATCCCCGTCGCGTGGCGGGGATGGAGCTCCTCCCAGGAATTTCAAATGCAGGATTGTTGAATGTCATTGAGCCGCTTCCTGTCCATCATCGCGATACTCGGGCTTTGCCTGTTTCCTGCGGCCGCCGGTGCGCAAGGCATGGACGACGCCAAACTCACATCGCTGGTGCAGGCGCTGGCCGGTGATAATTTCGACGAGACGAGCAAGGCCGTTTCAGAACTTGCCAAAAGCGGTACGCCGCGCGCCGCTGCCATTCTCAACGCATTGAGTGCCGGCGATCTCTATGTTTCGAAGGCTGACAAAGCGGTGTTTATCGGTACGCGCGATGGCGCGGATTATGCCGCAACGGATCCGCTGAGCGGTGCAAAACTGCCTCCCGTTCCGCGCAATACGGCCGACAAGATCAAGGTCAACAACCGGCTGCGCCGCGATATCGCCGCTGCCATCGGCGGCCTGACACTGATGAGCACCGACGCGGCAGAGCGCCGGTCCGCTGCCGAAGCAATCCTGAAGAACCGCGATCCTGAATCCATTCCGTTGCTGGACCAGGCCCTGTCGGCGGAGAAGGATGCGGGGATCAAGGCGCTGATGCAGCGGGCCAAGGCTGCTGCTGTTCTCAGTTCCAGCGCGGCAGACGATGTGAAGATCGCCGCCATCGCCGCAATCAAATCCGGGAACGGGCGCGAGGCGCTCGGTCTGTTGACGCCGCTCGCCGGTGTTCCGGGGCCGGTCGGCGAAGCCGCCAGTGCCGCCATATCCAGCATCAACGCAGAACTCGAAATCTGGAACGGTATCCAGAATGTCATTTACGGCCTGTCGCTTGGCTCGGTCCTGCTGCTCGCGGCTATCGGCCTTGCGATCACATTCGGTGTCATGGGTGTCATCAACATGGCCCATGGCGAAATGGTGATGATCGGCGCCTACACGACCTTCGTGGTGCAGCAGATCATCCGCACATCGATGCCGGGGTTGTTCGAATATTCGCTTCTGTTTGCCTTGCCCGCCGCTTTTCTCGTCTCCGGCGCCATCGGCGTCGTCATTGAGCGCGGGATCATCCGCTTTCTCTATGGCAGGCCGCTGGAGACCCTGTTGGCCACCTGGGGTATATCGCTGGTGCTGCAGCAGGCGACGCGGTCGTGGTTCGGTGCCTCGAATGTTCAGGTCAGCAGCCCGTCATGGATGTCGGGCTCCTTCGATGTCGGCATGCTCACGCTGACATGGTCACGCCTCTGGATCATCGTGTTCGCCTTGTCGGTCTTTGCCGTGCTGCAACTGGTGCTGAAGAAAACCATGCTCGGCCTGCGCATGCGGGCGGTCACGCAGAACCGGCGCATGGCGTCCTCCATGGGCATCCGCACGCCATGGGTCGACGCGCTCACCTTCGGTCTTGGTTCCGGTATTGCCGGCATTGCCGGCGTTGCGCTCAGCCAGATCGACAATGTCAGTCCCAATCTGGGCCAAGGCTATATCATCGACAGTTTCATGGTCGTGGTCTTTGGCGGTGTCGGCAATCTCTGGGGAACGCTGGTCGGCGCCATGTCGCTCGGCATTGCCAACAAGTTCCTCGAGCCCTTTGCCGGAGCCGTCCTTGGCAAAATTCTCGTGCTGGTGCTCATCATCCTGTTCATTCAGAAGCGTCCGCGCGGTCTCTTCGCACTCAAGGGAAGGGCCATCGAGGCATGATCACCCAATGGTTTTTCAGACATGGCGACCGGCGCAGCCGGATTGCGGTCATCATTCTGGTGGCGGTTGCCTGTCTCGTGCCCGTCCTCAATCTGCTGGTACCGGACACCTCGCCCCTGCATATCCCGACCTATTTGGTTTCGCTGCTCGGCAAATACCTGACCTATGCGCTGCTCGCCGTGGCGCTTGATCTGGTCTGGGGTTTCTGCGGCATTCTTTCGCTTGGCCATGGCGCGTTCTTTGCGCTCGGCGGCTATGCCATGGGCATGTATCTGATGCGCCAGATCGGCCCGCGCGGTGTCTATGCGGATCCGGTCCTGCCGGATTTCATGGTGTTCCTCAACTGGAAGGAACTGCCGTGGTTCTGGTACGGTTTCGACAATTTCTGGTTCGCGGCCCTGATGGTCGTGCTGGTGCCGGGGGTGCTGGCCTTCGGCTTCGGCTGGCTGGCCTTCCGCTCGCGTGTGACGGGTGTCTACCTCTCCATCATCACCCAGGCCTTGACCTATGCGCTGCTGCTCGCCTTCTTCCGCAACGACATGGGCTTTGGCGGCAATAATGGCCTCACGGATTTCAAGGATATTCTCGGCTTCAATGTGCAGGCGGGAACGACCCGTTCAGCGCTGTTCGCAGCAACCGCCCTGTTTCTGGCGCTGGCCGTTCTTGTGTCCAGTTTCATCATTCGCTCGAAGCTCGGCAAGGTGCTGGTCGGTGTGCGTGACGCGGAAAGCCGCATGCGCTTCCTCGGCTATCGCGTTGACCGGTACAAGCTGTTCGTCTGGACGGTCTCTGCCATGATGGCGGGCATTGCCGGGGCGCTTTATGTGCCGCAGGTGGGCATTATCAACCCGTCCGAGTTCGAACCCGCCAATTCCATCGAAGCGGTCATCTGGGTGGCGGTCGGCGGGCGTGGCACGATCATCGGTCCGATCATCGGCGCGATCCTCGTCAATTTCGGCAAGACCTACTTTACCGCGGCGTTTCCGGAGATTTGGCTGTTTGCCCTCGGTGCGCTGTTCATCCTCGTCACGTTGTTCCTGCCCAAGGGCATTCTCGGGCTCTACGGCTCGTGGCAAGCCCGCAGAGCCAGCCATGCGGCACGCAAAGACGAGGAGGTGCTGTCGCCGGTGGTGAAACAGGGCGGCAAGCTCGCCCCGGTACCTGAACCCCAGGCTGCGGAGTAGCCCCATGAAGGCCAAGGACACATTGCTTTATCTCGACGGCGTTTCGGTTTCCTTTGATGGATTCCGTGCCATCAACAACCTTTCGCTCGTGCTTCAGTCGGGAGAGATGCGCGCCATCATCGGTCCGAATGGGGCGGGGAAAACCACCATGATGGATATCATCACCGGCAAGACCAAGCCGGACAGCGGCGATGTCTATTTCAACGGCACGGTCGACCTGACCGGGCATGACGAAGCCGACATTGCCATGCTCGGCATCGGCCGCAAGTTCCAGAAGCCGACCGTCTTCGAAAGCCACACGGTTGAGGACAATCTGGTGCTGGCACTGTCCGGGCCGCGCTCGGCCCTGTCAGCGCTGTTTCATCGCCAGAGCCAGGATGAAGCCGACCGTATCCACGAAATCCTCTACACGATCCGGCTGTTTGAAAAGCGCCACTGGCTGGCGGCCAGTCTCTCGCACGGCCAGAAGCAATGGCTGGAGATCGGGATGCTGCTCGCGCAGGACCCGAAATTGCTGCTGGTGGATGAGCCGGTCGCCGGGATGACCGACGCGGAA
Organism: Phyllobacterium sp. T2-21; assembly: GCF_055378485.1. Classification (NCBI taxonomy): domain Bacteria; kingdom Pseudomonadati; phylum Pseudomonadota; class Alphaproteobacteria; order Hyphomicrobiales; family Phyllobacteriaceae; genus Phyllobacterium; species Phyllobacterium sp. T2-21. The sequence continues at coordinate 1,345,661 of NZ_AP027912.1, forward strand.
ACCGCGGAGACGGCGAAACTCCTGCGCGACATCGCCCGCACCCGCTCGGTGATCGTGGTGGAGCATGACATGCATTTCGTGCGCGAGCTCGGCGTGAAGGTCACCTGCCTGCACGAGGGCTCGGTGCTGGCTGAGGGCTCGCTCGATCATGTCAGCAACGACCCGCGTGTTATCGAGGTCTATCTCGGGCGATGAGGCGGTGTGTGGCACATCAACGGGAGGGAATTTTCTGATGCTTACGGTTGAAAATGTTTCTCTTCACTATGGCGCCGCGCAAGCATTGCGCGGCATATCGCTTGAGGTGAAGCCGCAATCCATCACGTGCGTCCTCGGCCGTAACGGTGTCGGCAAGACCAGCATGCTCCGGGCGATTGTCGGTCAGCACCCGCTATCGTCGGGGTCGATCAGCTTCGATGGTGCGCCGCTCGGCAGGAAGCCGCCCTACGACCGGGCGCGGGCCGGCATTGCTTTCGTGCCGCAGGGGCGCGAGATCTTTCCGCTGCTCACCGTGCGTGAAAATCTGGCGACGGGCTTTGCCGCCGCCAGACGCGGCAACCGCAATGTGCCGCCGGAGGTTTTCGAGCTTTTCCCCGTGCTCAAGACCATGCTGGGACGTCGGGGCGGGGACCTGTCCGGCGGCCAACAGCAGCAGCTCGCCATCGGTCGTGCGCTGGTCACGCGTCCACGGCTGCTTGTTCTGGATGAGCCGACCGAAGGCATCCAGCCGTCGATCATCAAGGATATCGGCCGCGCCATCCGGTTTCTGCGCGATCAGACCGGTCTCGCCATCCTTCTCGTCGAACAATATCTCGATTTCTGCCGCAAGCTGGCAGACCATGTCTACATCATGGATCGCGGCGAGATCGTCCATTCCGGCGATGCGGCAAGTCTCGACAGGCCGGAGGTGCGCAAGTTCCTGACGGTCTGAATGGACCACCGCTCTTGCTGTCGGCGGGTAATCATCGATAGAGTCTTGTCGGAGGACGGATTTCGATGATCGACAAGCTGGAATTTTTTATCGCTCTGGCGCGCAACCAGCATTTTGGCCGCGCGGCGGAGGAATGCGGCGTCACGCAGCCAACCCTGTCGGCCGCGATCCGCCAGCTTGAAGATACGCTGGGTGTCGTCCTCGTTCAGCGCGGCTCACGCTACAAGGGATTGACGCCGGAGGGCCAGCGCGTGCTCGAATGGGCGCGGCGCATTGTCGGCGATACACGGACGATGCGCGAAGAAATCCGCGCTGCACGCTATGGTCTGTCCGGGCATGTGAAGATAGCGGCAATCCCCACGGCGCTTGCCATGGTCTCGCGCCTGACGACGCCATTTCGCGAAAAACACCCCGATGTGACCTTTTCGGTGACCTCGCGCACCTCGCTGGAAGTCCTGACGCTGCTCAGCAATTTCGAGATTGATGCGGGAATCAGCTATCTCGACAATGAGCCGCTCGGGCGGGTGACTTCGGTTCCGCTCTACTCGGAACGCTACCAATTGATCACCTCGACGGGCAGCACCTATTCGGATCGCGAATTTGTGACCTGGGCGGAGGTTGGTCAGTTGCCGCTCTGCCTGCTCACCCAGGACATGCAGAACCGCCGGATCATCAACAAACACCTGCACGAAGCGGGGGTGGACGTGCATCCGACGCTGGAATCCAATTTGATGATTGTGCTGTTCTCGCACATACGGACCGGCAAGTGGGCGAGCATCATGCCGCTCAACCTTGCGGAAACACTGGGTTTTTCCGAGCCGATCCGCGCTATTCCCATTGTCGAGCCCGATGCACGCCATCTTGTCGGGCTAGTGGCTGCCGACCGCGAACCCCATACGCCGCTGGTGTCCGCCCTGCTGCATGAGGCCCGGGCGCTTGCCATCGAACTCAATATGGTTTGATAGAAATCTTCTATCGATCAACGGGACTGGTATATTGATTAGTTGCGTCGTTTTTGATCTGTTCTAGGCTACGAGGAGCATTTAGGGAGGGCGCTGCACGAAATGCAGACCGCAAGTACCGATATCGCTGGGAGAGCGATAGACATTATCAATCAGTTGAAGGGTCAAGAAGGCCCGCTCCTTCCGATTCTGCACGAGTTGCAGGGCGAGTTCGGCTATGTGCCGCAGGAGACTTTGCCGCTGATTGCCCAGGCGCTGAACATATCGCGCGCCGAGGTGCACGGTGTTGTCACGTTCTATCACGATTACCGCGATCATCCGGCAGGCCGGCATGTGCTGAAGCTGTGCCGTGCGGAGGCCTGTCAGTCGATGGGCGGCGATGCCATGGCCCGAAAAGCCCGCGAACTGCTCGGCATCGACTGGCATGGAACAACCGCCGACGGTGCGGTGACGCTCGAACCGGTCTATTGCCTCGGCCTTTGCGCCTGTGCGCCCGCCGCGATGCTGGACGGCGAGGTCATTGGCCGTCTGGACGACGAAAAACTCGAAGAAATAGCGACGGGAGTGCGGCTATGACGGTCACATTCTTTGTCCCGCGCGATTCCGGCGCGCTTGCCCTCGGCGCCGAAAAGGTTGCCCGGACACTGCAGGATGAGATTGCTGCCCGCAATCTCGATGCGCGTATCGTTCGCAACGGGTCGCGCGGCATGTATTGGCTCGAACCGATGGTCGAGGTGGAAACACCGTCCGGCCGCGTGGCTTACGGCCCGGTCAAACATTCCGACCTGGCTTCGCTTCTCGATACGGGCATGGCCGAAGGCCGGACCCATCCGCTCTGGCTTGGCTTGACCGAGCACTTGCCGTTCCTGGCAAAACAGACCCGCCTGACCTTTGCCCGTTGCGGCATAACCGATCCTGTCTCGCTCGATGATTACCGCGCCCATGACGGCTTGAAGGGACTGGAGAAAGCTCTTGCCCTTTCGCCGCTCGAAATCGTCACCCAGGTGACGGAATCCGGCCTGCGCGGGCGCGGCGGTGCCGGCTTTCCCACGGGCATTAAATGGAAGACCGTCCTCGATGCGGCGGGCGAACGCAAATATATCGTATGCAATGCCGATGAGGGCGACAGTGGCACCTTTGCCGATCGCATGATCATGGAAGGCGATCCCTTCGTTCTGATCGAAGGCATGACCATTGCCGGTATCGCCGTCGGTGCCACCAAGGGTTACATCTATACCCGCTCCGAATATCCGCATGCGATTGCCGTGATGAATGAGGCCCTTGATGTCGCCCGCGAGGCTGGCGTGCTCGGCGCTTCGGTGCTGGGGTCTGCCCATGCTTTCGACATCGAGGTGCGAGTCGGTGCAGGCGCCTATGTCTGCGGCGAGGAAACCGCGCTGCTGGAAAGCCTCGAAGGCCGCCGTGGCATCGTCCGCGCCAAGCCGCCTTTGCCCGCACATAAAGGGCTTTTCGGCAAGCCGACGGTCATCAACAACGTGATATCGCTTGCCTCCGTGCCGGTCATTCTCGACAAGGGCGCGGCATTCTACAAGGATTTCGGCATGGGGCGCTCGCGCGGCACCATTCCGCTGCAGATCGCCGGCAATGTTCGGTATGGCGGGCTCTTCGAAACCGCCTTCGGTCTGACACTCGGCGAAATCGTCGATGATATCGGCGGCGGGACTGCGACAGGACGTCCGGTCAAGGCGGTGCAGATCGGCGGTCCGCTCGGCGCCTATTTCCCGCGTGAACTCTTCGATACGCCCTTCGACTACGAGGCCTTTGCCGCCAAGGACGGGCTCATTGGCCATGCCGGGCTCGTTGTCTTCGATGACAGCGTCGACATGCTGAAACAGGCACGTTTCGCCATGGAGTTCTGTGCTGTCGAGTCCTGCGGCAAGTGCACGCCCTGCCGTATCGGCTCGACCCGCGGTGTCGAGGTCGTCGATCGCATCGCCGCCAATGTCGAGCCGGAAAAGCAGATCGCGGTTCTCACCGACCTCTGCAACACGATGAAGTTCGGTTCGCTCTGCGCGCTGGGCGGTTTCACGCCCTATCCGGTGATGAGCGCGCTGACGCATTTTCCTGAAGATTTTCGTCCTGCGCCCGTCGCGCACGCGGCGGAATAGGAGCCCAAAATGTCTCTGATCCACGAAATCGATTTCGGCACGCCAGCCTCCAAATCTGAAAAGATGATCACCCTGACCATCGACGGCAACGAGATCACGGTACCCGAAGGCACCTCGATCATGCGCGCCTCGATGGAAGCGGGCATCAAGGTCCCTAAACTCTGCGCCACCGACATGGTTGATGCCTTCGGTTCCTGCCGTCTTTGCCTGATCGAGATCGAAGGGCGCAACGGCACGCCTGCCTCCTGCACAACCCCGGCGATGGAAGGTCTTGTCGTTCACACCCAGACCCAGCGCCTGAAGGACATCCGCAAGGGTGTGATGGAGCTCTATATTTCCGATCATCCGCTGGACTGCCTGACCTGCGCGGCCAATGGCGATTGTGAACTGCAGGACATGGCCGGTGCGGTCGGCTTGCGCGACGTACGTTATGGCTATCAGGGCGACAACCACGTCTTTGCCAAGGCGGACAACGTTGCCAATGACCGCTGGCTGCCCAAGGACGAATCCAATCCCTACTTCACCTATGACCCATCGAAATGCATCGTCTGCTCGCGCTGCGTGCGGGCCTGCGAGGAGGTGCAGGGCACGTTTGCGCTGACCATCGAAGGGCGGGGTTTTTCCAGCCGCGTTTCACCCGGCATGCACGAACATTTCATCGACAGCGAGTGCGTTTCCTGCGGTGCCTGCGTGCAGGCATGCCCGACCGCAACGCTGACAGAAAAGTCGGTTATCCAGATCGGCCAGCCGGAACATTCCAAAGTGACCACATGCGCCTATTGCGGCGTCGGTTGCTCGTTCAAGGCGGAAATGCGCGGCGAGGAACTGGTGCGCATGGTTCCCTACAAGGACGGCAAGGCCAATCGCGGTCATTCCTGCGTCAAGGGCCGGTTTGCCTATGGCTACTCGACCCACAAGGATCGCATCCTCAACCCGATGATCCGCGAGAAGATTTCCGATCCGTGGCGCGAAGTCTCCTGGGATGAAGCCTACAAGCACGTTGCCAATGAATTCCGCCGCATCCAGTACCAGTATGGCCGCAACTCCGTCGGCGGCATCACCTCGTCGCGTTGCACCAACGAGGAAACCTACCTCGTGCAGAAGCTGGTTCGTGCCGGTTTCGGCAACAACAATGTCGATACCTGCGCCCGCGTCTGCCATTCGCCGACCGGTTACGGCCTGAACAAGACATTCGGCACATCCGCCGGCACGCAGGATTTCGACAGTGTCGAGCATACGGATGTGGTTATCGTCATCGGTGCCAACCCGACCGATGGTCATCCGGTCTTTGCCTCGCGCCTGAAGAAGCGTCTGCGCAAGGGCGCCAAGCTCATCGTCATCGACCCGCGCCGCATCGACCTCGTACGCTCGCCCCATGTGGCGGCGTCGTACCACCTGCCGCTGCGCCCCGGCACCAATGTGGCCGTGGTCACCTCGCTGTCCCACGTCATTGTCACGGAAGGCCTGTTCGATGAAAAATTCATCCGCGAGCGCTGCGACTGGGATGAGTTCCAGGATTGGGCTGCCTTTGTATCCGCACCCGAACACAGCCCCGAAGCGATCGAACAACTGACCGGTGTGCCGCCGCAGACGCTGCGTGAAGCCGCCCGGCTGTTCGCGACCGGTGGCAATGGCGCCATCTATTATGGCCTCGGCGTGACCGAGCACAGCCAGGGATCGACAACGGTCATGGCCATCGCCAACCTGGCCATGGCCACCGGCAATATCGGCCGCAAGGGCGTTGGCGTGAACCCGCTGCGCGGCCAGAACAATGTGCAGGGTTCCTGCGACATGGGTTCGTTCCCGCACGAGCTTCCCGGCTACCGCCATGTTTCCGGCGAAGCCACCCGCGATATCTTCGACAAGCTGTGGGGCGTCAAATTGCAGGACGAGCCGGGCCTGCGTATCCCCAACATGCTGGATGCGGCCGTCGATGGCACGTTCAAGGGCATCTACATCCAAGGTGAGGACATTCTCCAGTCCGACCCCGATACAAAGCATGTGGCCGCCGGTCTTGCCGCCATGGAATGCGTCGTGGTCCACGATCTCTTCCTCAACGAGACCGCCAACTACGCCCATGTGTTCCTGCCGGGCTCGACCTTTCTCGAAAAGGACGGCACCTTCACCAATGCCGAGCGCCGCATCAACCGCGTGCGCAAGGTCATGAGCCCCAAGAACGGTTTTGCCGACTGGGAAGTTACCCAGAAACTGGCGCAGACCATGGGCCTCAACTGGAATTATACGCACCCGTCGCAGATCATGGATGAAGTTGCCCTGACCACGCCGAGCTTTGCCGGTGTGTCCTATGATCTCCTGGAAAAGGAGGGTTCCGTTCAGTGGCCGTGCAATGAAAAGGCGCCGCTGGGCACCCCGATCATGCACATCGAGAGTTTTGCTCGTGGCAAGGGCAAGTTCGTCCGCACGGAGTACGTGGCAACCGACGAAAAGACCGGGCCGCGATTCCCGCTTCTCCTCACCACCGGACGTATTCTCTCCCAGTATAATGTCGGTGCGCAGACCCGCCGCACCGACAACGTGGTCTGGCACGAGGAAGACCGGCTGGAGATTCATTCGCACGACGCCGAACAGCGCGGTATCCGCGACGGCGACTGGGTGAAGATAACAAGCCGCTCCGGTGAGACCACGCTGCGCGCACTGATTACCGACCGGGTTTCGCCGGGTGTGGTCTATACAACCTTCCACCATCCGACGACGCAGGCCAATGTCATCACCACGGATTTCACAGACTGGGCAACCAATTGCCCGGAATACAAGGTGACGGCGGTGCAGGTGGGTGCGTCCAACGGGCCGAGTGACTGGCAGGTCAAATATGACGAGCAGGCCCGCCAGAGCCGGCGCATCGCCCAGACGCTCGACGCGGCGGAATAACCATGGCCGGGCGCCCCACACGGTTGCAGGTCCCGCGCATCACCCGCCGCCGCAAGGGCGAGGGCGATGTCTACGCGACCGGCAGCCGCATGGTGCCCGAGGAAACGCCCGTCGCATTCAGCTACAACGGCACCACCCACGCGGTGATGATGGCAAGCCCGGCCGACATGGAGGATTTTGCCGTCGGCTTCAGCCTGTCGGAAGGCATTATTGCCCTGCTCGACGAAATCAGTGAAATCGCCGTTGAAGAGCATGGCGAGGGCATCGATATCCAGCTGCGCCTCGCCGATGCGGCCGGACAGGAACTCACCGACCGCCGCCGCCGCATGGCGGGACCCGTTGGCTGCGGGCTGTGCGGCATCGAGTCCATCGAGCAGGCGTTGAAGCCGGTGGCTTCGGTCGACGCGACGCGCCTGCAACTGACGCCGGGCGATCTGGCGCAGGCGGTGCGGCTGCTGTCGCCGCTGCAGCCGCTGCACAATGAAACCGGTGCGGTGCATGCGGCCGGATTCTATGTTCCCGGCCAGGGTATCGTGGCCGCGCGCGAGGATGTCGGCCGCCACAACGCCCTCGACAAGCTTGCCGGTGCCCTGTGCCGAACCGGCATCAGCGGTGCATCGGGCGCCGTTGTCATCACCAGCCGCGTCTCCATCGAAATGGTGCAGAAGGCGGCAATCATCGGCGCTTCCGTCCTGATTGCCGTATCTGCGCCAACGGCCTTGGCTGTGCGCACCGCGCAGGCGGCGGGCATGACGCTTGTTGCGCTGGTACGCGGCGATGAATTCGATGTCTTCACGCGTGCCGAGCGTATTCCGATCGCTGTAAATGCAGTGGCGGGTGCAACCGATGACACCGCTGCGTCCGGAAAATCCAACCTGGATCAGGCCTCGCCCACCCTTGTGCAAAGTCCAACTGTTCGATTGGTGCAATATGGATAATGAGAATCACCGGCAGTCGACCGCCGACAAGCTGGTCTATATGGCCAACCAGATCGCCACCTTCTTTCACACCCAGCCCAAGGATGAGGCGGTAGAGGGTGTGGCTGGCCACATCAACAATTTCTGGGAGCCGCGCATGCGTACCCAGCTCTTTGCCATCCTGGAAAAGGATGACAATGGCCTTGACCCGCTCGTGGTCGAGGCAGCGTCCCATATCCGCAAGCCGGCTCCCGCCTCGGCTTGAACGTTGCAAGGGCGGCATTTCGGCTGCTCGACATGCGTTGCCTCTTGATTACCAGAAGGCCGGAGAACACCCGAACAAGAAGACGATCAGGCCGAGCCGGAACCGGCCGATAAACTGAAATATTAAAACATGAATCACCGCCATAAGGGCTTGGAGGAGGAATTCACATGTCAGCAACCGACAGGGCAGAGCCGCGGATTTATGAAACCCCGGGTATTCTCGACCGGGAACGCATCGTTGCCAAAGCGGGTTTCAACCGCTGGCTGGTGCCGCCCGCAGCGCTTGCCATTCACCTTTGTATCGGCATGGCCTACGGGTTCAGCGTGTTCTGGCTGCCGCTGTCGCGCGCCATCGGTGTCGAGCAATCGGTTGCCTGCGCGGATCTCAACCTTCTGACAGCGCTTTTCACCACGAGCTGTGATTGGCGCGTCAGCGATCTCGGCTGGATCTACACGCTGTTTTTCGTGCTTCTTGGCTGTTCCGCCGCCATCTGGGGTGGCTGGCTCGAACGCGTCGGGCCACGCAAGGCTGGCGTGGTCTCGGCGGTGTGCTGGTGCGGGGGCATGGTGCTGGCGGCCATTGGCGTCATCACGCACCAGCTCTGGCTGATGTGGGTCGGTGCCGGTGTGATCGGCGGTATCGGCCTCGGGCTCGGTTACATCTCTCCGGTGTCCACGCTGATCAAATGGTTTCCCGACCGGCGGGGTATGGCGACCGGCATGGCCATCATGGGCTTTGGCGGCGGTGCCATGATCGGGGCGCCGCTGGCCAACCTTCTGATGAATCATTTCAAGGCACCGGATACTGTCGGCGTCTGGCAGACCTTTCTGGTCATGGCCGCCGGCTATTTCGTGTTCATGATGTGCGGTGCCTTCGGCTACCGTATTCCGCCGGCCGGTTGGCGTCCGGAAGGCTGGACACCGCCGACGGACGCCAAGGCGATGATCACCACGCGGCACGTGCATCTGCGCGATGCTCACAAGACGAAGCAGTTCTGGCTGATCTGGGCCGTGCTCTGCCTCAACGTGTCCGCCGGTATCGGTGTGATCGGCATGGCTTCGCCCATGCTGCAGGAAATCTTTGCGGGCAAGCTCATCGGCCTGCCTGATGTCAGCTTCACCCAGCTGGATGCGGGCCAGAAAACCGCCATCGCCTCCATTGCCGCGGGCTTTGCCGGTCTGATTTCCCTGTTCAACATCGGCGGGCGGTTCTTCTGGGCCTCGCTCTCCGACCGGATCGGCCGCAAGGCCACCTATTTCACCTTCTTTGCGCTTGGCATCGTGCTCTATGCGCTGGCGCCGACCGCCGCCCATATGGGCAGCCAGGCGCTGTTCGTCGCGATTTTCTGCGTGATCCTGTCCATGTATGGCGGCGGCTTTGCCACAGTCCCGGCCTATCTCGCCGATATTTTCGGGACGCAGTTCGTCGGCGCCATCCATGGCCGGCTGCTGACGGCCTGGGCAACGGCGGGTATCGTTGGGCCTGTCGTGGTCAATTACATCCGTGAGTTCCAGATCAATGCGGGCGTGCCGCGCGATCAGGTCTATGACCGCACCATGTATATTCTCGCGTGCATGCTGGCGCTGGGCTTCATCGCCAACTTTTTTATCCGCCCGCTTGCATCGAAATGGTTCATGTCCGACGCCGAGGTTGCCGCGCTGCAGGCCAAGACCAAGACGGCGGATGCTGGCGCCACCGGCTCGTTCGGCATCGGCCATGGCGGGCTCGATGCCAAGGCGGCGCTCGCCTGGGCCGCGGTGGGTATTCCCATTCTCTGGGGTGTCTGGGTGACCGTGCAGCAGGCGGTCGTGCTGTTCCGATAACAGCGTTCATATAGATCAAGGCAGGCTCCGTTCGCGGGGCCTGTTTTTTGATTCCCGTTCAGCAGCTGCGCAGGCCGCATGGATCGAAGGGCAGGTCGGCCAGTTCATCGAGGCCCATGGCTTGCAGTGCCGGGTGAGAGAGCGGATCACGGCGCCAGTGATCCAGCGCATCATGATCGACAGGACTACTCTCCTCGCTGGGCGGAACGAGAGTCTCTGCAAACCATTTTATTAGCCAGAAAATCTTCATCACACAGCTCCCATGAATCGAGGAATGTGCTATTTTGATCCCGTTCTCTGCGGTCAGCAATCAAGAATGGCGATATCTTGATGTAGAAAAACTGGATGAAGAATTTGCATGATGAAGAATTTGAATAGGGTTCACATCAACGGATTGCGCGCTGTCGAGGCAATCGGGCGGCTGGGATCATTGCCGAAAGCCGCCGCCGAGCTTGGTGTTTCGGTCAGTGCGGTCAGCCAGCAATTGATCCGGACGGAAGCACAGATCGGCCATGCGGTGTTCGACAGGACCCGGGCGGGGCTGGTCCCGACCTTCTTTGGCAAGGCCTTCATCGCCCGGCTCGAAGAGGGCTTTCAGCACCTGTCGCGCGCTGTGGCGCTGGCGGACGATGTCGAACAGACCCTGCTTCTCTCCGTCGCCCCGACCTTCGCATCAAAATGGCTGGTGCCGCGTCTGGGACGGCTGCGGGCCGCGCATCCCGAGATGAAGATCCGCATCGATCCGTCGCCTGGGGTGCTCGACCTGAAGAGTTCCGACATCGATCTCGCGATCCGGCTTGGCAGCGGCGAGTGGCGGGACGGCACGCCGGAATGCCTGCTGCCGCAAAGGATGTTCCCGGTCTGCACGCGCGGCTTTGCCGAACGCCTGACCGGACCGGCGGATATTTTCCGCCAGCCGATCATCTGTTACGAGAACCCCATGTTCAGCTGGGACGAATGGCAGGCCGCTGCCGGGCTCGATGGCCCGCTCGCCTTTGATGGCCCGACATTCTCCGATCCATGGCTGGCGGTCGAAGCAACGATCAGCGGGCAAGGCATCATGCTGGCCTGGGAGCTCTTCGTCGAAGACGCACTGGCAGACGGCCGGTTGGTCGCACCCTTTCCGCTGCGCGTGCCCTCCAATATCGCCTATTGGCTGGTTTCGCCGAAAAACCGCAAGCCGACCCAGCAAATGCAGCATTTCCAGGCGTGGATCCGTTCGGAAATCGCCGAAGACAACCGCGCGCCCACCGCATGATCTGTTGACAAGTTATACTGAAGTTTGAACAGTGCGGCTCACCACCATACGGGTTGCGTTGGGAGGACTTCATGTCTATGCGCGCGGTTATCGGCTTTTCGGTTTTTCTTCTCTCAGCCTTGGTTTCAGGGGCACCTGCCGGTGCCGCCGAAACGAATCGCGACATTGTCACGACCAAGGATGGCGACTATTTCGGTTTTGATCTGCGCACCGAACAGGACGTGACCCTCGACCAGTGCGAGGCGGTCTGTCTGGCCGAGACAAGCTGCAAGGCCTTCACCTACAATCCCAAGGTGAAATGGTGCTTCATGAAGTCCGACTTCAATGAACTGCACAGTTTTCCCGGCGCCATCGCCGGCAAGGTGGTCGAAACGACGAGCGAGCCGGATATCGGCGCGCCGCCAAGACTGGTATTCCTGTCCGACCAGCTTGTGCAGGATGCGCGCCAGGTCAAGGCACGTCTCGCACTGACGGACGAGCAGAAGGGGCAGGGCGCCGCCAGCCTGAAGGAAACGGCCCGCGCGCAGCTCGCCGCCGGCAATATCGAAAATGCGCTGAATGCCTTCAAGGGCGCGCTGGCGGTTTCGCCGGAGGATGCGGATCTGTGGGTGGAGACCGCCCGCGCTGCCAACCGCGCCGACAAGAACACCTATGTTGCCGGCCAGGCGGCGCTGGCCGCCTATAATGGCTATCTCCTGACGCGCACGACCCAGAGCCGTGCCGACGCTCTCGCGGTGCTGGCAACCGCGTTGCAGAATGCCCAGAACTATCGCGCCGCGCTCAACGCCTACAAGGCGAGCCTTGCGCTTGTCGATGCGAAGACCGTCAACGCCGCCTATCTCGATCTGAAGGCCCGCCAGGGATTCCGTATCGTCAATCATACCATCGATGCGGACAGCGCCGCACCGCGCGCCTGCGTGCAGTTCTCCGAGCCCCTGGTCAAAATGGGTACGGATTATGCGCCGTTCGTGACGCTGGACGGCGCCGCCCCCAAGGCGGTCGAAGCCAAGGGCAGTGAGATCTGCGTGGAAGGCCTGACCCACGGCCAGCGCTACAAGCTGGCGCTGCGTGCCGGACTGCCGTCTTCGGTCGGCGAAGCACTGGAAGGCCAGGTTGATCTCGATATCTACGTCAAGGACCGCTCGGCCGTCGTGCGCTTTACCGGCGACAGTTTCGTGCTGCCCAGCACCGCGCGCCGCGGCATCCCGATTGTCTCGGTCAATACCACCAGCGCCAACCTGAAGCTGTACCGCATCGGCGACCGCGGCATCGCCTCGCTGCTCACCAGTTCGCAGTTCCTCACCCAGATTGATAGCTACAACGCCCAGAAACTGCAGGATGAGTCCGGTGAACTGGTCTGGCAGGGGGCGATCGATATCCAATCCGACCTCAACAAGGATGTCGTCACCAGTTTCCCGGTTGACGAGGCTTTGCCGAAACGCAAGCCGGGCGTCTATGTCCTGACCGCCGTCTCCACCGATGCCCACAGCAATGAATGGGATTCGCAGGCGACCCAGTGGTTCGTCGTTTCCGATATCGGGCTCTCCACCTATACCGGTACCGATGGGCTCAATGTCTTTGCGCGGTCGCTCGCAACCGCCCAGCCGTTGATCGGCGTGGAATTGCAGCTCCTGGCCAAGAACAATGAAATTCTCGGCACGGCGATCACCGATACGGACGGGCGTGCGACATTTACCGCCGGATTGCTGCGCGGCACGGCCGCCATGACACCGGCTGTCATTACCGCCAAGAACGGCGACGCGGACTATGTCTTTCTTGATATGACGCGGGCCGGCTTTGACCTGTCCGACCGCGGTGTGACCGGCCGCACGGCTCCCGGCGCAATTGATGTGCTCGCCTGGACGGAGCGCGGCATCTACCGTGCCGGTGAAACCGTGCATGCATCGGCCCTTGCCCGCGATATCGGCGCCAAGGCGATCGAGAATCTGCCGCTGACCTTTGTATTCCGCCGCCCGGATGGGGTCGAAGACCGCCGCATGGTCAGCGATGGCGCGGCCCTTGGCGGCCACACGCTTGATCTGGCCCTGCAGGCCAACGCCATGCGCGGCACCTGGAACATGCAGATCTACACCGACCCGAAGGGCTCGCCCATCGCCGAAAAGTCTTTCATGGTCGAAGATTTTGTGCCCGACCGGGTCGAGTTCGACCTGACGAGCGAGGCAAAGGCCATCACCGTGGGCACGCCCACGCCGGTCAGTGTCGATGGCCGCTTCCTCTATGGTGCGCCAGCGGCAGGTCTCACGCTGGAGGGCGAGGTCAGCCTCAAGCCGACGCACGAGGATGCCAATTTCAAAGGCTATCGCTTTGGTCTGGCCGATGAACAGGGCAACCAGGATACGCGCATTCCACTTGAGGATTTGCAGGCACTCGATGAGAACGGCAAGACAACGTTCGATGTGACGTTGAACGAAGTCCCGTCAACCACCCAATTGCTCAACGCCAATATCGTCGTGCGCATGCAGGAGGCGGGCGGGCGGGCCATTGAACGCAATTTGACGTTGCCGGTGAAATCACAGGGCGCGAAGATTGGCATCAAGCCCGAGTTCGACGGGGATCTGGCCGAAAATGCCATCGGCAAATTCCATGTGATCGGCGTTGACAACAACGGCCAGAAGCAGGCCATGAGCGGCCTGAGCTGGAAACTTGTTGCGGTCGAGCGCAATTACCAATGGTACCGGGATGGCAGTTCGTGGAAATATGAGCCCATCGTTTCGACCAAGCTGGTTGCCAATGGCACGGTCGATGCAACCGCCGATGGCGCGGAGATTTCTGTTCCCGTGACCTGGGGCCGCTTCCGCCTGGAGGTTGAAACGGCTGATGTGGAAGGCCCGACATCCAGTGTCGAATTCGACGCGGGATATTATGTTGCCGCCACCTCGACCGAAACCCCTGATGGGTTGGAGATCGCCCTCGACAAGCAGAACTATGCGCCGGGCGACACGGCAAAGCTAAAGGTATCGCCGCGTTTTGCCGGCGAGCTTCTGGTGACGGTCGGTGCCGAGAGCCTCGTGGCGACCAAGCGCCAGAGCATTCCCGCTGAAGGCGGCGAGGTGGAAATTCCGGTCACCGCGGACTGGGGCGCCGGTGCCTATGTCACCGCAACGCTCTACCGTCCCGGCAATGACCGGGACAGCCACATGCCGATGCGCGCCATTGGCGTGAAGTGGCTGGGGGTCAATCCGGGGGACCGCAATCTCGCGGTGAAGCTGGATACGCCCGAGAAAACATTGCCGCGCCAGCCGCTGAACATTCCGGTTCAGGTGACCGGCGCAGGCGTTGGCGATACGGCCTATGTCACGGTTGCCGCCGTCGATGTCGGTATCCTCAATCTCACCCGTTACGAGGCGCCCAATCCCGACGGCTGGTATTTTGGCCAGCGGCAGCTGGGCCTGGAAATCCGCGATCTCTATGGCCGTCTGATCGATGGCTCGCAAGGTGCCGCCGGCCGTCTGCGCACCGGCGGCGATGGCGCACAGATGCCGTTGCAGGGCAGCCCGCCCACGGAAAAGCTCGTTGCGTTCTTCTCCGGTCCGGTCAAGCTTGACGCGGGGGGCAAGGCCAATGTGAGCTTCGATATCCCGCAGTTCAACGGGACGGCGCGGGTCATGGCGGTTGCCTGGTCCAAGGCCGGTGTCGGCCATGCCAGCAAGGATGTCATTATTCGCGATCCCGTCGTGGTAACGGCAAGCCTGCCGAAATTCCTGGCGCCCGGAGACAAGACGGCGCTGCGGCTTGATATCGCCAATACGGATGCCCCGGCAGGCGACTATCAGTTGCAGGTGACGAGCAATCAGGCCGTCGGCGTCGAGCAGCAGGCGGCCGCGCAGACGGTAAAACTGACGGCGGGCGGAAAGTTCAATCTGACACTGCCGCTCAAGGGCCAGCAGCCGGGTGACGGCGTTGTCTCGGTCAAACTGTCAAACGCCGCGGGTATTTCGCTGGAGCAATCGCTGAACATTCCGGTCCGCCCGGCGTCGCTGCCGATCACGGTGCGCAATCCCATCAAGATCGCACCGAACAGCACGCTGAAGATCGACCGCGAATTGCTGGCAAGCAGCCTGCTGCAGGGCGCATCGGTCAGCCTCAACGTGTCGCGGTCGTCGGCCTTCGATATACCGGCCTTGCTCATGACGCTCGACCGTTATCCCTATGGTTGTGCGGAGCAGACGACAAGCCGCGCCATGCCGCTGCTTTATCTCAGCGAGCTGGCCAGGCAGTCGGGCCTTGCCGACGATGGCGATGTGCAGAAGCGGGTGCAGGAGGCAATCTTCCGTGTCCTGTCCTACCAGTCCTCTTCCGGCAGTTTCGGCCTGTGGGGTCCGGGTTCCGGTGATCTCTGGCTTGATGCCTATGTCACGGACTTCCTGACCCGCGCACGCGAACAGAAATATGACGTGCCGGAAAAGGCGCTCGTTCAGGCATTGGAAAACCTGCAGAATTCGCTGAGCTACGACGTGAATGTCAAGGATCAGGGCAATCAGATCGCCTATGCGCTCTATGTTCTGGCCCGCAACCGCAAGGCTGCCGTCAGCGATCTGCGTTACTACGCCGATACGAAGCTGTCGGAATTCCCGACGCCATTGTCGCGCGCCCATCTGGCGGCGGCGCTGGCGCTTTACGGGGATGCACAGCGGTCGCAGAGCATCTTTACCAATTCGCTGCAGATGTCGACCAAGGCCACCAATGTCAGCCTTGTGCGCTCGGATTATGGCTCGTCCCTGCGTGACGATGCGGCGGTTCTGGCGCTCGCTGCGGAAAGCCGGCCGGTCCCGGCCATCATTCCGCAGCTGTCGCAGATCGTTGCCAAGGAATGGGAGCGCAAGATCTATACCAGCACGCAGGAACAGACCTGGATGCTGCTGGCGGCCCGCGCCATCCAGGGCGGCGACAACGATCTGAAGCTTGCCATCAATGGCGTGGCGCACACGGGTGGCTATGCCGCGCGGATGACCGGCGACGAGCTGATCGCCCAGCCGGTCAGCATCACCAACGGATCGACCGAGGCCGTTTCGGCTGTCGTGACAACCGTTGCCGCACCGGCCCAGCCTCTGCCTGCGGGTGGCGATGGCTTCAATATCCAGCGGACTTACTACACGCTCGACGGATCGGAAGCCAATGTCAGCGAAGCCAAGCAGAATGAGCGCTATGTCGTTGTCCTCAAGGTCACCGAGAACAACAACTGGCCGTCGCGGGTGCTGATCACCGATCTTCTGCCCGCCGGTTTCGAGATCGACAATCCCGGCCTCGTCAACAGTGCACAACTGTCGAATTTCGACTGGATCGGCGAGGTGGAAGCCGCCCACACGGAATTCCGCAGCGACCGTTTCGTTGCCGCCTTCGATCGCAACACCGGCGACAACAGGGAAATCACCCTGGCCTATGTGGTCCGGGCCGTGACGCCGGGTACCTACGATCATCCGGCAGCCAGCGTTGAGGACATGTATCGTCCGCAATTCTCCGCACGCACGGCCACGGGCCGGATGGAGGTAATGGCGGCACAGTAACAAACCTTGGCTCAAGACCGGTTGATCCGATGATCACGTGGCGTACATTCTGTATCGGCATCTCCGCCAATCTGGTGGTGGCGACGGCGCTGGCCTTCGGCCTTGATCTTGCCGACAAAAAGTTTCCGCCGCCGCTGGAAAAGGCGGTGGAAGTCTCGCCGGAAGTGGTCGATGCCAATGGCCAGCTGCTGCGTGCCTTCGCCACATCGGAGGGGCGCTGGCGCCTGCGGACGACGGCCGCGGATGTCGATCCGCAGTTCATTCGCATGCTTGTCGCCTACGAGGATCAGCGCTTCTGGCAGCATCGCGGCGTCGACCCGCGGGCCGTGGCCCGCGCCGCACTGCAACTGGTCCGCAACGGCCGCATCGTTTCCGGCGGTTCGACTCTGTCCATGCAATTGGCGCGGCTAATCGAACCACGGGAAGGGCGCTCGCTCAGTGCAAAATTTGCCCAGCTGGTGCGTGCACTGCAGATCGAACGCCGTCTGACCAAGGCGCAGATTCTCGATCTCTATCTCACCCACGCGCCCTATGGCGGCAATCTGGAGGGTATCCGTGCCGCCAGCCTCGCCTATTTCGGCAAGGAGCCGCGCCGCCTGACCGTATCCGAATCCGCCTTGCTTGTGGCGTTGCCGCAATTGCCGGAAAAGCGCCGCCCCGACCGCAATCTCGCTGCAGCCGAGACAGCGCGCGAGCGGGTTCTGGACCGCATGGCCGTTGCCAAAGTGGTGGGGGAAGGCGAGGCCGAGCGTGCCGGGCTGGTACCCATTCCTGCCCGCCGCCTGCAGCTTCCAGCCTACGCCGCGCATCTGGCGGAAGCCGCCTTGCGCCGGGAGCCGCAGGTCAACCGGCACCAGACCACGCTGCGCCGCCCGATCCAGCAGGGCCTTGAAGCCGTTGCCAAGGCTGCGGCGGCCAAGCTTGGCCCCAAAGTGTCGATCGCCATGGTGATGGCCGATGCCCGCAGCGGTGAAATCGTCGGCGAAGTGGGCTCTGCCGATTATTTCGATGCCAGCCGCTCCGGCTGGATCGACATGACGCGGGTGATGCGCTCGCCCGGATCAACGCTGAAACCCTTCATCTACGGCCTCGCCTTCGAGGACGGGCTCGTTTCGCAGGAGACGATCATCGAGGATCGTCCAGCGGACTTCTTCGGTTACCGGCCGCGCAATTTCGACATGAGCTATCAGGGCGACGTCAGCATCAGGCAGGCGCTGCAACTGTCGCTGAACGTGCCTGCCGTCCGCCTGCTTGACGCGGTGGGCCCGACGCGGCTGCTGGTTCGCTTTCGCCGGGCGGAGGTGAGACCCGTGCTTCCCGCCAATGAAGCGCCGGGTCTGGCGATTGGCCTCGGCGGTGTCGGTATTACGCTGAAAGACCTGGTGCAGCTCTACGCTGCGCTGGCCAATCGCGGCAGGCCGGTGCTTCTGGGGGATGGTATCCAGGGCAAACCACAGCCCATCGAAGCCGAACCGTTGCTGGAACCGGTGGCCGCATGGCATGTCGCCGATATCCTGTCCGGCGTCATGCCGCCGCTGGGCGCGGCGCAACGCGGCATCGCCTACAAGACAGGCACGAGCTACGGCTACCGCGATGCCTGGTCGGTCGGTTTCGATGGCAATTACGTGCTTGGTGTCTGGGTTGGCCGTCCCGATAACGGCGCTGTGCCGGGTATCACCGGTTTCGGCACGGCGGCGCCGATCCTGTTCGAGGGATTTGTCAAATCCGGTGTGCCGGTCACGCCGCTGCCGCGCGCGCCGGGCGGTGCGGTGCGCATCGCGCAGGCGCAACTACCGATCAGCCAGCGCCGCTTCACCCGGACATCGAATGGTCTGCTGGCTGCAACGACGCGCGAACCGGCGCCGCAGATCGTCTATCCGCCGGAAGGCGCGCGGATCGAGCTCGGGGCGAAGACCGGCGGGACCTTGTCACCCCTCGCGCTGAAACTGCAGGGGGGACGCGCGCCGTTCCGCTGGCTGGCCAATGGCAAGCCTCTGCCCGATATGTCGCGCCGTCGTGACAACCAGTGGGTGCCGGACGGAGCCGGTTATTCGACCTTGACGGTCATTGATTCTGCCGGCCGTGCCGCAAGCGTCCGGATCTTTGTCGACTAGAAACAGAAAAGCGGCGCCGAAGCGCCGCTCTGGTTTGGCCGGGATCATTACCGGCCCTGGATCATCGATGCGATGATGCCGGATGCAATGCTGACCATGACGTAGTCATTGTTGACGCGCACCCAATGATAGCCGCGCGGCGGTGTCTTCAGGTGATAGCGATGATAGTCGCGCACCACGTTGCGGCGATAGTTGCTGGGCAGCTTGTGGCCGCGCACCCAGCGCGTCTTCTTCACGACGGTGCGTTCGTTGACGACCCGCTTCTTGACCATCCGGTCCTGCTGCTGATGGCCATAGCCTTGCTGCTGCTGCGCAAAGGCTGCAGGCGTTGCAATCAGGGAAATGGCAAGGGCTGCCAGGGCGATCTTTTTCATGTTGGTTCCTCGTTCATTGCAGGGTTTATGATCAAACACCATGCTGTTTTACGAGGGGCGAGATGAACCAAAACTGAACGTCAACCTAAACAATTTGTAATGTTTTAAATGGCTTAGCTGGCGCATGGATGGTGTCGTGGATTGGTTGCCCTCCGCCTGCGGGCAACATGCGCGGGGCGGAGGGCAACTGCTTCACAAAGCTCAGGCGTAGCGGCCGATGCCGAGTTCCGATGCGTCGACATCCGGCGTTTTGCCGGAAACAATGTCAGCCAGTACCCGGCCGGAACCGCACGACATGGTCCAGCCAAGGGTGCCGTGGCCGGTGTTGAGGTAGAGGTTCTGGTATCTGGTGCCGCCACCGATAATGGGCGGGCCGTCCGGGGTCATCGGGCGCAAGCCGGTCCAGAAGGTTGCCTTCGACAGATCGCCGCCACCGGGGAAGAGATCGCCGACCGAATGCTGCAATGTGGCTTTGCGCGCATCGCGCAAGGTCAGGTCATAGCCGGAGATTTCGGCGGTGCCGCCGACGCGGATGCGGTCGCCGAGCCGGGTGATTGCCACCTTGTAGGTCTCGTCCATGACCGTGGATTCCGGCGCGCAGCTGGCATCGGCGATGGGGACGGTGATGGAATAGCCCTTGATGGGGTAGACCGGCACCGGTACGCCGATGCGGCGCAGCAGGAATGGTGAATAACTGCCGAAAGCAACCACATAGGCATCCGCCGTCAGTTCCTCCGTCTCCGTCGACACGCTGGCAATGCGATTGCCGCTGGTGTTGATCGAGGTAACAGTGGTGTTGTAACGGAAGGTCACACCCTTCTCGGCTGCAAGGGCCGCCAGCTTCTCCGTGAAGATCTTGCAATCGCCGGTTTCGTCGCCGGGAAGACGCAGACCGCCGACGAATTTCTCCCGCACATTGGCAAGGGCCGGCTCGGCGGCGATGCAGCCTGCGGGATCAAGGAGTTCATAGGGCACGCCGAACTGCTTGAGCACTTCGATATCGCCGCCCGTGCCGTCATACTGGCTCTGCTTGCGGAAGAGCTGCAGGGTGCCCTGGCTGCGCTCGTCATAGGCAATTCCGGTTTCCGCGCGTAAATCACGCAGCGAGTCGCGGCTGTATTCGGCGATGGGGACCATGCGGATCTTGTTGCGGGCGTAGCGCGCCGACGTGCAGTTGCGCAGCATCCGCACCAGCCACAGCGCCATATAGGGGTCGAATTTCGGCCGCACGACGAGAGGACCGAAATGCATCAGCATCCATTTGATGGCTTTGAGGGGAACGCCGGGGCCCGCCCATGGCGAGGAATAGCCGGGCGAGATTTCACCGGCATTGGCAAAACTCGTCTCAAGAGCCGGACCGGGCTGCCGGTCGACCACCACCACCTCGTGGCCCACCTGGGCGAGATACCAGGCTGACGTGACGCCAACGACGCCACTTCCAAGGACGAGAACTTTCATAAGCGGAACGCTCCTTCAAACAACGCGAGATATGCCAGCCATTTCCGATGCCGGCGCAAGAGTGACTCGCACTCTGGGATGCCGCGAAAATTCTTTCCAGAGTTTTCTTGGGGAATGCGCTGAAATGTCTTGGTTTTTTGGAGTGCGCGCCTGAATTCAGGGCAAAATAAAAGGCCGGGTAAACCCGACCTTCTCAAATTCATCTCTGCTGTCAGTGCCAGTACATCCGTGGTCAAAGACGCGAAGACGAATTATTTTTAGCCAGCCTGAAGCTGGTCAGCAGTCATCTTGCCGGACTTGTTGTCACGAACCAGCTCGAAGCTGATCTTCTGACCGTCATTGAGGCTGCGCATACCAGCGCGCTCAACTGCGGAGATGTGAACGAACACGTCTGCCGAACCATCGTCTGGCTGAATGAAGCCGAAGCCTTTTGTGGAATTAAACCACTTTACTGTTCCAGTGCTCATAATGAACCCTTTCAAGGAATATGTTTTGGTCACCTACCATGCGACTGCACGATAGTTTTAGCTCGATTTTTGAAGAAGGATCGTTGAGAGCGCTTTGGCGCAATAAAACTAATAACAAACTACCAAATACCGATGGGTCATACATAGTGACTGTGAGACATTCCGTCAATGCTGCGCCAGAAAAAATAATTTAATTATAAAAACTTAGCGGAATTCGACTAATGATTCTGATGTTTTTATTGAACAATATTTCGCCAATACCAGCGATCATTTAATAAAGCGCAAGCATTTCCCGATGCAGATAAACGGGTTCGCACGCGGCCGCAAGGCCTCGTCAAAGTCGGGCATGATACGTATGAGGCGCTATTTGCCCTTGGTGGCGAGCGTCACCTTTGCCTTGGCTTTTGCCGGCTTCTTGGCTGGCTTCAAGGCGTTCTCAGCTTCTTCTTCCGCTTCCTTGGCCAGACGCAATGCCTTCAGGCGCGCGGTCTTGCTTTCCCACTTTGCGGTCTCGTCATTGATAATGGCGGATGCAGCTGCGGTTGTGGCCAGGCTTTTCTGTTCCGAAGGACTGAGAACCCGCTTCGGGCGGACACCAACTTCAGGCAATTGTTTTGGACTGTGTTTCATCGTGTCTCGCATTTTTGAGCCACAATCATCGCACGCGGCGGTTCACAAGTCTATCGTGCATTCCGATTCTGTCCCGGTGCCCAGCCCCGCGCAAAGCCATAGGACATGGCCAGGGAGGCATATTCAATCTCCCGCAACAGGAACTCACGCTCGGCCAGAAGCGCCGCTATTGTCGCCCGGACATCACCCTGATGATAAGCCAATGCCTCGTCAATTTCGTCGTCCGGCTGTTTCAATATCGCATTCATTGGATTCTCCTTCGCAATCCAGAATGGCACAATCCGGTCCATGTGAAAAGAAATTTGTTCCTGTTTTGTTCTAATTTTAGTCTTGACGCGTGTTTCGGGTTGTATTGCTGGAAGAAGGGGAGCGGCCGCAGGGACAGGGGTATGCATGTGCGGTGCGGCGCCATCATCGGGATGGCGCCGCACCTGAACAATCGGGTGTTGGCGTGCCGGGCATGCCGTTAGCTCTTGGGCTTGCCCTTGCTGGCGACTTCCGTCTGTTTGCCGATCGAACTTGCAAACGGAACAGCGGTCTTTACCTCTACCTTGTCCTTCTTTGGTTTGCGTACTTCGCGGTTGCTGCGTTGTTGACCTTTAGCCATGGTGGTTCTCCTTCAGGTTTCGGGTAGGGATCGGGGCGGGAAGTGATTAGCCGGGCCGGGACTGATCCTCAAGAAGCGCAGCTTCCAGATCGAAATGGTCGATCGGGAAAACCTGCTGGGTGCCAAGCTTCGACGACCGGGCCGGAACATGGATGTAGGTGGCCACGCGGCGATATGCAGCGCGGGACAACCCGTCAACGAGTTCTTCATCCTGATCCACGTCGTAATCGCCGGCGGGCAATGGCTTGTCCACACCCTTCAACACGAATGGTGCGTCGAAGTGGACGATGGAATGTGTTGTGCGCGTGAACATGCCAATCCTCCTTTGGAAGTGGC
Organism: Phyllobacterium sp. T2-21; assembly: GCF_055378485.1. NCBI lineage: Bacteria > Pseudomonadati > Pseudomonadota > Alphaproteobacteria > Hyphomicrobiales > Phyllobacteriaceae > Phyllobacterium > Phyllobacterium sp. T2-21. Next base: position 1,368,343 of record NZ_AP027912.1, read on the forward strand.
AAGCAGCGGAAGCTGGCCTGCTGTGTTCTCATCCCGGCGGGTGCCGGAGATCAGTCGTCATGCAACGTTCAAAAAACCGTCGTCATTTTGGAACGAGATTGGCGGGTCGAGAACCTCTGACGCTGCGAAGAGCCAAATCTGAAACGAGGATATCCAAAAGGCGATAGCAAAACAATCGTCATGATTTGCGGTTTATTTGCGGCCCTGTATCTCTGGTGGCGGAACGGTGATAGGGTGCGCCCACTTGCCAAAATGCTGCACGTCCAACCGCTGGATCATCGGTCCACAGCGGCCCTATGGCATTTCCGTTGGAGGAAAAATCATGATGTTATTACGAGTGTTGAGCTTTCTGAAAGGCATGAGGATGCCGGTTACCCAAGCACCGGTTGCCAGTGTCAAACCAGCCAAGCCGATCCCGTCGGTCAAGAGCAAGACGCGGCGCGACATTGCGGACAGCGACGGTAAAATACGGCGTCAAAAGCATATGGTTGAATGCAACCGGCTGATCTGATCTGAAGCAGGGCGTGGCGCCGCTCCCCGGTGGCGCCGTTCTCAAGAGAGTTCATTCTATCCCAGAACGCCCGCAAAGCTTTTCGTCAGCTTTCCCTGCCGGAACGCCTCGGCGATAAAATCAACGAATACCCGCGTTTTTGCGGGCAGCAGCCTGCGGCTGGCATAATAAATCGATACGGCCCCGGCGTCGGCATACCAGTCCGGCAAGAGGCGCACGAGCTCGCCATTTTCCAGATGCGGCAGGGCAACGGGGGCCGAGAGGATGGTTACGCCCAGGCCGAGCAGAGCCCCCTGACGCATGGCGGCGGGGTCGTTGACCACAATCCTGTCCCGGATATGCGCCGGCATTTCCATGCCAGCGCTGTTGCGCATCATGCGCACCGGAATGCGCCCGGTGCGCTGCTGGCGCAACACAATCCCGTCCATCGTCGCCAGCCCGGCCGGATCCGCGGGAAATGCGCGGCCCCGCATGTAGGCTGGAGACGCCACAGCTACGAGATGAAGGGTTGCAAGCGATCGGGACACAACGCCGGGCAGAAGTTCGAAGCCGCCGCCGATGGCCGCATCGAAACCTTCCGCGATCAGGTCGACCTGCCGGTTCTCGAAATGCCATTCCGGCCGGATCAACGGAAAGCGCTCGAGAAAGGCCGGGAGCAGCGGCATGACAAACCCGATGCCGAGCGTCGGGCTCATGCTGACCTTGAGCACACCGGCGGGTTCGTCGCGATGCGCCGTAACATTGGCGATCGCCGCCTGCAGATCCTCGAGATTTGTGCGGACCGCCTGCAGGAAGCGCTCGCCTTCCTCCGTCAGGGCCAGATTTCGCGTGCTGCGATGAAACAGCCGCACGCCAAGATTGCGTTCAAGCATGGCCACGTTCCGGCTGACCGCCGCAGGCGTCAGCGACAGGCGCCGCGCCGCTGCTGAGAAACCTCCGGTTTCGGCGCTGCGCACGAACGACTCCAGATTGGCCAGGGTCTCCATATCCATACCTTCAACTGATCATTGAAAATATTTAAAGCCATTACCTGCTTTTCGTCAATGAATGGATGGCCCATTCTCAGGTCATGCAATTTCATGCATTCGCAAAAAGGAACAAGATCATGAGCATTGGTATTATCGGAGCCGGGCTGATCGGCACGGCTTTTGCGCGGGTATTGGCCCGGGCCGGCATCGAAGCAACCATTTCCAACAGCCGCGGACCGGACTCGTTGAAGGAACTGGTTGGCGAACTCGGGCCGTCCATCAAGGCCGGCACCGTAGAGCAGGCGGCAAGCGCGGATATTGTGGTGATTGCCGTCAATTGGTCGAAACTGCCGCAGGCTTTGGCCGGTTTGCCCGCCTGGAACGGCCGCATCGTCATCAACGCCAACAATGCCATCGAAGCTCCGTCTTTCAAGCCTGTTGATCTCAAGGGGCGGTTGCCGAGCGACGTCGTCGGCGATCTCGTGCCGGGTGCAAAACTGGTGAAGGCGCTCAACCATCTGCCCGCAGCCTTGCTTGCGGGCGACCCCAAGGCTGAAGGCGGTCGGCGCGTCCTGTTCTATTCCGGCGACGATGCGGACGCCAAGGCGAAGGTCGGCGCCCTGTTTGAAAAGCTTGGCTTTTTCCCGCTCGATCTGGGCAGCCTGGCGACGGGTGAGAAGATGGCGGGGTTCCCCGGCGGCCCGCTCGCCGTCCTCAATCTGGTGAAGTTCGGCTGACGACAAGCGAAGGGCCTGTCCCACGGGGCAGGCTCTTGCAGAATTATGCGGCCGCAAGGCGGCCTGCAGGCCCGCATCGGGCTGGGGCTCATTGCCGCCGATATCGGGTGCATGGAAATGCCCGGTTCCACCTTTCAACATGCTGTCCTGGCCGCCTAATTTGCCTCAGGCACTTTTATATTCGGCAAATGATGTTACATTGGCTTCAACGTTAATGAACAAGCGCCTTGCCTGCGTCCTCCAGAGGTTCGCGCGGCGCCCGAAGGATAAGATTTTGAAAGACCCCGAATCGGGCGCCCGCAAAGCGTCGAACGAAGGGGCGTCTGGCGGTCATACGGTGTCGAATGGCATCCCAGGTCCCGCCAAGAACGGACCCGGACCACAAGGGGATTCTGCGCGTCAACCGCAGGAGAGCCGGTCCGATTCCCAGGAAGGACGCTTCGAGAAAAGCCCCAAGAAACGGGCGCGCCGCCGTCGGCGCGGCAAGTCGAAACACGGTGCTGTTTCGGCGCAAAACCCTGTTGCCTCCGCCGCACCTGCGCATCCGGCGGGAGAAGCCGATGCCGCAGCGCCGGTCAAAACCGGCAAAAAGCGCCGCCCCAACCGCCACAGACGCCGGGGGCGTTCCGGCGCAAAACAACAGGAAACCGTTGTCGCGGCGACTGTGGAACAGAACAGTCCGGCCAAGCCATCCGAACCTGACAACCCGCGGCGCGAACCCAGATATGCCGGTGCTCCGCTCTATGCAGCGCTGGATCTGGGCACGAACAACTGCCGCCTGCTGGTGGCAACGCCGACGCGGCCGGGCCAGTTCCGTGTCATCGATGCGTTTTCGCGCATTGTCCGTCTCGGCGAGGGGCTGGGTGCAACTGGGCGCCTGAGCCCGAATGCCATGAGCCGCGCCATCGAGGCGCTGAAGATTTGCCGCGACAAGCTGGAAAACCACGATGTGCGGCGCGCCCGCCTCATCGCCACCGAGGCCTGCCGCCAGGCGGAAAACGGTGCCGAATTCCTGCATCAGGTCAAACACGAGACCGGCCTTGATCTGGAGATCATCAACCGCCAGACCGAGGCCCGCCTTGCTGTTTCCGGCTGCGGCACGCTGGTCGAGCGCGAAACCGATGCGGTTGTGCTGTTCGATATTGGCGGCGGTTCCTCCGAGATTGCCCTGATCGACCTGTCGGAGCGCCGTTCGCCGCGTCTGGCTGAGCATATCATTGCCTGGACATCGCTGCCTGTTGGCGTCGTCACGCTGGCAGAGCGTTTTGGCGGCCGCGATGTGACGACCGACAATTTCGCCGTCATGGTCAATCACGTGGCGGAACTCCTCAATGATTTCTCCGAACGGCACAAGCTCGGCGATCTCGTCAACAGCCAGAATTTTCACCTGCTCGGCACCTCCGGCACGGTGACGACGCTTGCCGGCATTCATCTTGGTCTCGACCGCTATGACCGGCGCCGCATCGATGGTATCTGGATGCAGAACGACGACGTGACCGAGATGACGAGCAGGCTCCTGTCGTGGAGTTTTGACGAACGGGTTGCCAATCCCTGCATCGGTGCCGACCGGGCGGATCTTGTTCTTGCCGGTTGCGCCATTCTGGATGCAATCCGCAATGTCTGGCCCAGCCAGAAGCTGCGTGTGGCTGATCGCGGCCTGCGCGAAGGTATTTTGACTGAACTCATGTCGCGCGATGGCGCGTGGCGCAATCGGTGGTTTCGCGCCAATGTCGCGTAAGAGAGGGGCGTACATTCCCAATGGCTAAGACAACAACAGGCGGGCGCGGCGGTACGGGTACGCGCGGCCTGCATACCAAGATCAAGAAGAAGGCGGGCACGATCAAGGAATCGTCGCGCCGCTGGCTGGAACGTCATATCAACGATCCCTATGTGCAGCGGTCAAAGGCCGACGGCTATCGGTCGCGCGCGGCCTACAAGCTGATCGAGATCGACGATCGTTACAAGATCCTGAAAAAGGGTCAGCGCATCATCGATCTGGGCGCCGCCCCCGGTGGCTGGAGCCAGATTGCTGCGGGGATTGTCGGCTCTCCCGAGGACGCGCCGACGGTTGTCGGCATCGATTATCTGCACATCGATCCCTTGCCGGGCGTAACGCTGCTCGAGATGGATTTCCTCGAAGATGCCGCGCCGGACAAACTGATCGAAGCGCTGGGCGGCCAGCCGGATATCGTGTTGTCGGATATGGCCGCTCCCACCACGGGGCACCGCCGCACCGACCATATCCGCACGACGCATCTGTGCGAAGTGGCGGCGGACTTTGCGGTTTCCGTGCTGCGGCCGGGTGGTCACTTCCTGACCAAGACCTTTCAGGGCGGCACGGAAAACGAAGTGCTGACCTTGCTCAAGCGGCACTTCAAATCCGTGCATCACGTCAAGCCGCCGGCCTCGCGCGCTGAGTCCGTGGAACTTTACCTGCTCGCCCGTGATTTCAAGGGCCGGTCTTAAACGACGGTCTATTCGGCAGGCGCGGGCTTCGCATCCGGGTAATGCCCCGATACTTCGGCGCCGGCATCCGGCTTCATCGGCATGAACAAGAAGAATGCCAGCGACGATATGGCGGCCACCAGGAAGAATGCCGTGTGGAAATCCGAGAGCTGCAACGGCCCGCCATGCAGATTGGTGGACACTTCCAGAATGCCGCCGGCAACCGCAACGCCCAGGGCGATGGATATCTGCTGGGCGACCGATGCGATCGGTGTTGCAAGGCTGGTCTGTTCATTGGGCACTTCCGCATAGGCAAGTGCATTGGCCCCGGTAAAGAACAGTGAGCGGAAGAAGCCGCTGACCAGAAGCAGGCCAAGAATAAGCGCGGTCGGTGTTGCCGGCGTGAAGAAACCATTCATGGCAATGAAGCTTGCGGCAATCAGCGATCCATACATCAGCGCATTGCGGAAGCCCGTCTTGCGGAAGAACCATTTGGTCACGAATTTCATGCCGATGGCACCGGCGGCCGATATGAAGGTCATGAGGCCGGACTGGAACGGTGTCATGCCGAAGCCGATCTGGAACATCAGCGGCAGCAGGAACGGTGTCGCACCGACGCCGATGCGGAAAAGACTGCCGCCAAAAATCGACGCACGGAACACCTGGTTCTTGAACAGGTCGAGCGCCAGCAGAGGTTCCGGCGTGCGTTTGGCATGGATGAGGTAGAGCACCGTCGAAACGATGCCGACGCCGAGCGTCGAGAACCCGACCCATGCGGGGAGCGCCGGCAGGCTGACCACGGAAAGCCCGAACACCACGCCGGATGCGGCAATGCCGCTGAGGAAGAAACCGGGCACGTCAAGCTTGCGCTGGATCAGCGTTTCCACATCCGGCAGGTAACGTGTCGCAAACCAGATGCCAAGCAGGCCGATCGGCACGTTGATCAGGAAAATCCAGTGCCAGGTGAAATAGGTGGTGAGAAACCCGCCGATGGGCGGCCCGACCAGCGGCCCGACCAATGCGGGCACGGTCAACCAGGCCATGGCGCCGACAAGCTCGCTGCGCGGGGTCGAGCGCACCAGCACCAGCCGTCCAACCGGCGTCATCATGGCACCGCCGACACCCTGCACGAAGCGTGAGACGACGAAGGCCAGCAGGGAGTTGGAGGCTGCGCAGGCGATCGACCCAAGCACGAACACCACGATGGCCGCGCGGAACACATTTTTGGCGCCGAACCGGTCGGCCATCCAGCCGCTGACCGGGATGAACACGGCGAGCGAGACGAGATAGGCGGTCAGCGCGAGTTTCAGCGCGATGGGGCTCGTACCGATGTCGGCGGCAATCGCGGGCAGGGATGTCGATATGACGGTCGAGTCCATCTGTTCCATGAACAGGGCGACAGCGAGCACGAGCGGAACAATGCGATTCACAATGAATTCCAGTTCTCAATAAAGAGCTTCGTCAGCAATCGGGGTCCGTCGCGGGACTCACAATGAAAAGCAACCCTTGCTGGCGCTGCGATAGCACCAGTGTGGCGGGTGCTCAAGCACCGATCAATCAGATGTGATCCAGCACAATACGATTTTCCGCTATGCAAAAGGGAACGGCCCGGCAGCCATGACGTTGCCTGTGCACGATCTCAACCGCAGACCCCAAGACTGCCAGAAGGAGATGAATTCATGACGTCATACGAGATTTCCCGCCGCGACCTGTTTCTTGCGTCGAGCGCCATAGCCGGTGGGCTCGCCATGTCGCAGGTCATGCCGGATGCTGCCGCCGCGGCGGTTCCGCTTTCGCCGGTGAAGTCGCCGGGTTTCAAGCGCTTCAAGCTGGGTGAATTTGAGGTCACCACGCTTCTCGATGGCCTGCGCCTGTCCGATGGCCCGTTTCCCACCTTCGGTGCCGATCAGTCGCAGGAGAAGGTGGCAGAACTGATGCGCGCCAACTTTCTGCCCGAAACGAAGTTCGTCAATGGTTTTGCCCCGGTGTTGATCAATACCGGTGCTGAACTGATCCTGTTCGACACGGGTTTTGGCGCTGCAGGACGCGACAACGGTTTCGGCCAGCTGGAAGCCAATATGAAAGCGGCGGGTTACACGCCCGATCAGGTGAGCGTCGTCGTCATCACCCATATGCATGGTGACCACATCGGCGGCCTGATGAACGGCGAGAAGCCTGCCTTTGCCAATGCGCGCTATATCGCGGGGCAGATCGAATATGATTTCTGGACCGATCCGGCCCGGGCGGGCACGCCGGCGGAAGCGGGTGCCAAGGGTGTTGCGGCCAAGGTGAAACCGCTGGCGGAAAAGACCACCTTCATCAAGGCGGGTGATGCGGTTGTGTCAGGGATTACCAGCGAAGCGGCTTACGGCCATACGCCCGGCCACATGATTTTCCACGTGGAATCCGCGGGCAAGCGTCTGGTGCTGACCGCCGATACCGCCAATCACTACGTTGCAGCCCTGCAGCATCCGGAATGGGAGGTGGCTTTCGATACGGACCGGGCCAAGGGCATCGAGACGCGCAAACGGGTGCTCGACATGATCGCCACCGACCGCGTGCCGTTCATCGGTTATCACATGCCGTTCCCGTCGGCTGGTTATCTCGACCGGCAGGGAAGCGGCTACCGTTTCGTACCGGTGACCTATCAGTTCGATGTCTGACCCTGTGCGGGCGTTGCCGATGCGGCTTCGGCGCGCTTGCGCCGGATCGCATCCGCAATGAACACCCGTGACAATGCGTGGTAGAGCGGTTCGTGCGAGATGATGCGTGCCGTGCCGTAACCGAGCATGGATGTGCACATCAGCGCAATGACGCTGTCATGGCTGCCGGTCATTTCCAGAATGATGACGAAAGCCGTCATCGGTGCCTGCACCACCCCGGCGAAATAGCCGGCCATGCCGAGCACGGCGGCGAGGCCGATATTGCTGCCGGTGAGCAGACCGATTGTGCTGCCGAAGCTCGCGCCGACGGACAGCGAAGGCGCAAAAATGCCGCCGGGAATGCCGGAGACCATGGAAAGGAAACTGGCGAGCAGTTTCTCCAGAAAGAAATACCACGGCAGGGCATGGCCTTCCACGGCGCCGCGCGCCTGTTCGTAGCCCGTGCCGAAGGTTGTACCGCCTGAAGCGACCCCGATCAGCGCCACGGCAAAACCGCACACAGCGGCGAGCAGCAGGGTACGGCGAAACGGATCGGGTGCCGTCCAGCGCTTGATCCTGCGCAATGCCTTGACGGCACCGGCACTGAAAAAGGCACCGAACGCACCGCCGCCGACACCGCACAGGATCACCAGAAGCCAATCGGAAAAGCTGGTTGCAACGGCAACGGATGCACCGAAATAGGTGTAATTGCCGACAAGCCCGATGGCGGCGAGGCCGGAGAGGATGACGGCGGTCAGAACAAGGCCGTTGGTGCGTGCCTCATAGGAGCGGCCCATTTCCTCGATGGCAAAGACGATACCGGCGAGCGGCGTATTGAACGCCGCGGCAATTCCGGCGGCCGAGCCTGCAAGGATGAGCCCGCGCGCCTGCGCCATGCCGCCCCAGCGCGCCACCTGCAGCATCAGCGACGCGCCGACCTGGACGGTTGGGCCTTCGCGGCCGATGGAGGCGCCGGAAAACAGGCCGACAACGGTCAAAAGGATTTTGCCGAAAACCATGCGCAGGGAAAGCAGCCTGACGCGATCCTCGTGATCGTTGAGATGACGGGCCGCGATGGCCTGCGGAATGCCGCTGCCCTGGGCGTTGGGGAAGAAACAGTAGGCCATATAGGCGCAGAAGATGAAGCCGAGCGGCGTGATGATCAAGGGCAGGAATGTCGTCCAGCCGCTGGTTCCGATCACGCCATGAAACGTTTCCTGGGCAAGATCCGCCAGCTTGGCGAAGAGGACGCTGATCACACCAATGGCAACCGCCCCCGCCCAGAACACCAGGCGCGGCCGCCAGACCCGCGTGTTGCCCCACATGGCACGGGACCGGCGCAGGAAGGAAACTTTTCGGTAAATCGGGCGCACCATATCTCCTGCATTCAACCGTCCAAGGGGTCGTATGGTCCTAACATGCGGGAAAACGATGGGCCAGTCTCAACAATTCACCCTTTTACTGCCAAGATGCATAGGGCATTTTGCCACCAAGGAGGACGCCATGAAACGATTCTTTGCCATGCTTTGTGTCTCACTGTCGCTCGGGGCTGTGTCGTCAGCGGTCGCCGCTTCACCGGAAGAAAAGGTCGATCCGATCGACAAGGCGGCAACGGAATGTCTGAACAGCCCGGCAGGGCAGACGACTTCAGGAATGGTCGACTGCTCGCACAAGGCCTTTGTCGCCTATGACAAGCAGCTGAACGCTGTCTACAAGAAAGTCCTGGCATCGGTCGATCCGGAATCAGCCAAACAGATTCGCGATGCGCAGCGCAAATGGGTGGCGTGGCGCGAGGCCCAGATCAAGGCCGACAACGGCCCATGGCGCGCCGACCGGGGTTCCATTGCCAGCATGGATATTGAGGCGCTGAATGTGGACGCCGTGCGGGCGCGCATCAAGGAACTTCAATATTATGCGCAGTAAGGCCGGTTTCCATCCACCCCTAGAGGGAGATCGCGTATCCCTGATTGCGGAATAAATACGTTTCCACCTTTCCAAACCGACATATCCATGTTACCAGCCCGTGCCAATTCACCGGAACATTACTGACTCGGCGCACCGCCATCGTGGTGCGCTTGTCGCATTTTAAGGAATTGGTTATGGCAAAAATTGTTGAATCCGCGACGGGCGCGCTGGCACTGACATTTGACGATGTCCTGCTTCAGCCGGGTCATTCCGAAGTCATGCCCGGCCAGACTGACATTCGCACCCGCATTGCTCCCGATATCGAACTGAACCTGCCGCTGCTCTCCGCTGCCATGGACACCGTTACCGAGTCGCGCCTTGCCATTGCCATGGCTCAGGCTGGCGGCATGGGCGTCATCCATCGCAATCTCACACCGGAGCTGCAGGCCGAAGAGGTCCGGCAGGTCAAGAAGTTCGAATCCGGCATGGTCGTCAACCCGGTCACCATCGGCCCGGACGCAACGCTTGCCGATGCGCAGGCATTGATGCGCGCCCATGGCATTTCCGGCATTCCGGTGGTCGAGAACGCCGGCGAGGGCAGCCGCAAGCCGGGCCGTCTCGTTGGCATCCTGACCAACCGCGACGTGCGCTTTGCGTCCGATCCCAATCAGAAGATTTACGAGCTGATGACGCGTGAAAACCTCATCACCGTGCGCGAAAACAATGTCCAGCACGAGGAAGCCAAGCGCCTCCTGCACCAGCACCGCATCGAGAAGCTGTTGGTGGTGGACAGCAAGGGTCACTGCGTCGGTCTGATCACCGTCAAGGATATGGAAAAGTCGCAGCTGAACCCGAATGCCGCCAAGGACGCACAGGGACGCCTGCGGGTTGCCGCTGCATCCAGCGTCGGCGAAGACGGTTTCGAACGCGCCGAGCGGCTGATTGCCGCCGGTGTCGACGTGCTCGTCATCGATACCGCTCACGGCCATTCGCAGCGTGTCCTGGATGCGGTCACCCGCGCCAAGAAGATGTCGAACGCCGTGCGCATCATTGCCGGTAACGTCGCAACGGCTGCGGGCACGCAGGCGCTGATCGATGCGGGTGCCGATGCGGTCAAGGTCGGTATCGGACCGGGCTCGATCTGCACCACGCGCATCGTTGCCGGTGTCGGCGTGCCGCAGCTTTCCGCCATCATGTCGGCCGTGGAAGCCGCGCACAAGGCCGGTGTTCCGGTCATCGCCGATGGCGGCATCAAATATTCCGGCGATTTCGCCAAGGCGCTTGCGGCCGGTGCCGCCGCTGCCATGGCGGGTTCCGCCCTTGCCGGAACCGAGGAAAGCCCCGGGGAGGTCTATCTCTACCAGGGGCGTTCCTTCAAGGCCTATCGCGGCATGGGCTCGGTCGGCGCCATGGCCCGCGGTTCGGCGGATCGCTACTTCCAGGCGGAAGTCCGCGACGAGCTCAAGCTTGTGCCGGAAGGCATTGAAGGCCAGGTGGCCTACAAGGGGCCGGTGTCGGGCGTGCTGCATCAGCTTGCCGGCGGTCTTCGTGCATCGATGGGCTATGTCGGTGCCAAGAACCTGGAAGAGTTCCGCGACAAGGCGACCTTTGTCCGCATCACCAATGCGGGCCTGCGGGAAAGCCACACCCACGACGTGACGATCACGCGCGAAAGCCCGAACTATCCGGGCGGCAACTGATCGGGGCGCGGAGGCCATGTCTGACAACGCCCTCCGCGACCACTTCTCGGCCATGGCGCGCAACAGCGCCTGGTCGAACCATCGGCTGCTTGGCGCCTGTGCCGGGCTGACGGATGCGGAATTCGCGCAGGAACGGGTCAGTTTCTTCCCGTCGCTGCAGATGACGTTGAACCACAATCTCATTGTCGATCACATCTATCTGGCTGACATGACCGGCGTCGGGCGCAAGAACATCAGCCTCGTCGGGGATATTCCCTTTCCAAAACTGGCTGATCTCAGAGAAGCGCAGGACGTTTTCGACGCCGACCTGATCGCCTTTTGCGACAGTCTGAGTGCGCCGGATCTCGACCGGATCGTTATGATCGAATGGCAGGACGGGCAGGTTTCACAGGAGCCGATCCGGCTTGTTCTGTCCCATCTGTTCGTCCACCAGATTCATCATCGCGGGCAGGCACATGCGATGCTGGCGGGAACAAAAGTGCCCCCGCCGCAGCTTGATGAGTTTTTCCTGAACTACGATATTGCGCGCCGCAAGGGCGAACCTTTCGCGACTTGACCTCCCTAAAGGGGGCAGTTCACGGAATAATCTTCCGCGCCCGCAGATCCCGGAAGACGTTCAGGAACATTTCTTCCGTATCGATATGGTCGTGGAAGCCGGCGCGCCGCAGTTTGCTGCCGTCGGCGAAGAAATCGTAATTCCAGCCGAACACCGCATCGCCAAATCCCCATGACGAGACATCCCTGTAGGGGACTGCCGCAAGACCGTGCTTTCCAACCATTTTCTCCCAGAGCGGTTCCTTGTCGGCCATCACCACGTTCAGGGACATGGGCAGCGGCGGGGCAACCTCCAGATCGAAAAACTTGGCAATTTTCGGCCACATCTCGCTCCAGCGGAAGAGATCGCCATTGTTGATGTTGTAGGCCTGATTGCCTGCAGCCGGATCGGTGGCGATGAACACCGTCGCCCGCGCCAGCAGACCGGCATCGGTCATTTCAAGCAGGCCGTCATAGGCCCCGGGCTTTCCGGGAAAGCGCAGGGGAATGCCGAGCTCCTTGGACATCGAGGCATAGACGGCGATTACCGAGGCAAGGTTCATCGGGTTGCCCAGCGCGTATCCGATAACGACGGACGGGCGCAGCGCGGACCATGTCCAGCGTTTCCCCTTTTGCGCGGCTTCGAGAAAGTCCTGCTGATCGATGTTGAATTCCGGCGGCATGTGATTGGCATCGCTCTCGCGCGCCGGTGTCTTGAACGGGCCGAGATGCGCACCGTAGACCTTGTATCCCTGCATGAGGCTGATGTGCCGGAGGCCGGGTGCGATGGGTTCGATGGCATCGACCACGTTGACCAGCATGGCAAGGTTCGGCGGCACCAGCTCGGCCCAGGTCGGACGGTCCTGATAGGCCGCATAAAAGATATGGGTGACATCGGTGAGGTGCGCGAGCTTTGCCTTGGCATCCGCCGCATCGAGCAGATCGACGGCGATGTGGTTGAGCCTGCCATCCGCAATCCCGCCGCGCCGGGACAGGCCGACGATCTGCCAGTCACCCAATTCCTTGAGATATGCAATGAGGTTGCCGCCGATGATGCCATTGGCACCCACAATCACGGCCTTTTTCATGTCCTGCGTCATTTCAACAGCTCCATATTTGTTGGTGCCGTCAGCATCATCCATTTGCATAGGTTTGCGTAGCCTATCAATAGTGATATCATTCATAAGAAAATATTTGAGGTGATGAGTGGATCGCTTTGCTGCAATGAAGACATTCGTACGGGTGGCGGAGCTTGGCTCGCTGTCGGCGGCGGCGCGGGAGCTGGGGCTCACGCAACCGGCCGTCAGCCAGCAGATGGCGGCGCTGGAGCGTCATCTGAACATGCGGCTGCTGCATCGCTCGACACGCCAGCTGGCCCTGACCGACAGCGGCGAGACCTATTACCAGCGGGCGCGGCATATCCTGCAGAGCGTCGACGAGGCGGAAGAGGCGGTGGCTGGCCTAACAGCTTCGATTCAAGGCAACCTTCGCGTGCATGCGCCTGTCGGGTTCGGCCAGATGCACCTGACGCCGGTGCTGATCGATTTTCAGCGCCAGCACCCGGATTTGACTGTCGAATTCATTCTCGATGATCGCTTTGCCGATCTGGTGGCCGAGGGCGTGGATGTTGCCATCCGTTTCGGCGCACTGGCCTCCTCGGGGCTGGTGGCACGGAAACTGGCGACGTTCGAGCGTATTCTCGTGGCTTCGCCGGACTATCTCGCGCGCCATGGCAGCCCCCTGCTGCCGGAGGAACTGTCAGAGCACCGGCATGTCAGGTTCATCTGGTCGCCGCAGGGCGAGGCGGTGCCGCTGATCGGCCCGGAGGGGCCGATTGTCGTGCCGGTCAAATCAGGCTTTCTTGCCAACAACGCTTTCGTGCTCAATCAGGCTTTGTGTGCGGGCGTGGGCATTGGCGGGGCGCAGGTGCCGCTGGTCCAACCGTTGCTCGACGACGGCACGCTGGTTCGCGTGCTGCCCGCTTACCGCTATGCCCCCATGGATATGCACGTGGTCTATGCCTCGGCCAAGTTTCTGCCGCGCAAGGTAAAGGCGTTTGTCGATCATCTCGCGGCTGGCTTGTCCGGAATTCCCGGGTTGAATTAACAGCTTGCGAAAAAAATGAACGTAGACGTAAGATGCGCCAACGTTGGAGGAACCATGTCGCAGACCGCAATTTTCTGGCCGATGATCGCACTGACCGCGCTGATCTATATCGTCTACGGCCTGGTATTCCTTCGCCGCATGGAGGCGGTCAAGAGCGGCCAGGCGTCGCCCCGCGATTTCAAGCTGCCGCTGAAGGAGCCGGAGGTCAGCGTCACGGTGATCCGCAACCTGATCAATCTTTATGAGCTGCCCGTCCTGTTCTACGCCGTCTGCATTTCGCTTTATGTGGTCAATGGCTCATCGTTTCTTGCCGTCATTGTTGCCTGGCTGTTTGTGGCAGCACGCGTCGCCCACACCGTCGTGCATGTGACGTCGAACCGTTTGAGGCTGCGCCAGCCGATCTTCACCATCGGCTATCTCTTGAACGGTATTCTCTGGCTCATACTCGCGCTGCATCTGGCGATACCCGCAACGGCTTAGAAGCGGTCAAGGGATTGAAGGGAACGGTCAGGAACTAAGCCGCCAGATCGTCCAGCTCGTCGGCTGAGATCAGCAATCGCCTGCCGCACTCGACAATCGTAGCGGCAAGGGCCTCGAAATCGTCGCGCCTTTCGCTTTGCCGGCGCCAGATCAGGCCGATCTCCCGCGAGGGTTCGGGATCGGCAAAGGCAAGGATGCGCACATTGTTGCGGCTGGCCTCCGTGCGCACGGCAATTTCCGGGATCAGCGTCAGGCCCATGCCATGGCTGACCATCTGCAGCAGGGTTGTCATGCTGGTGGCGCCATAATTGACCAGCTGCCGCTGCTTGACGCTGGTGCACACCGCCAGGGCCTGATCGCGCAGGCAGTGGCCTTCTTCGAGCAGCAGCAGCCGTTCCAGCGCCACGCTCTCCTGGGTCATCGGCGAGGTGAGAATGTCGGTATCGTTGCTTGACGTGGCAATCAGAAACCGGTCGCGGAACAGCGGTTTGGCGACAATGCCATCGCTGTCGATCGGCAAGGCGGCGATCAGCGCGTCGAGATCGCCGAGCCGCAGATCCTCGACCAGCTTTGACGTCACCGCCTCGCGCAACTCGATGGTCAGCTCAGGGTAGGCTTCGCGCAGTTCCGGAATGAGAATGGGCAGGAGATAGGGCGCTATGGTCGGGATGATCCCGAGCCGCAGGCGGCCCTGCAGAATGCCGCGCCGCTGCGACGCCAGTTCCTCCAGCGATCGGATGCCGTTCAGGATGCCGCGAACCCGCGGCAAAAGCCGCTTGCCCATATCGGTCAGAACCACTGTGCGGCGCGTCCGCTCGAACAGGGGGGTTCCCAGCCGCTGCTCCATCTCCGCGATCTGCGCCGAAAGCGCCGGCTGCGAAATGCGTGCGAGTTCTGCTGCCTTGCGGAAATGCAGGGTGGTGGCGAGGATATCGAAATAGCGCATCTGACGGACGGAAAACATGATAACCAAATCCTATCAATAATAATTCTAAATTCAATTGGAAACTATGATTGGAATAGTTCTATGGTCACCCCTGAGATCGCAGAGAGCCCGCGCGCCGTGCGATTCTGAAAATAGTGTCAAAAACGAAATTCAAGGAGAAGCCAATGGCTGACCGTCCGACGTTGACAACAACTGCCGGTGCACCGGTATCAGACAATCAGAATTCGAGGACTGCGGGCGAACGCGGTCCTGTTCTCCTGGACGACTATCAGCTGCTCGAAAAGCTTGCCCACCAGAACCGTGAACGTATCCCGGAACGTGTTGTTCACGCCAAGGGCTGGGGCGCATTCGGCACGCTGAAGATCACCGGCGATATCTCCCGTTACACCAAGGCCAAGGCCTTGCAGCCGGGCGCCGAAACGCCGTTGCTGCTGCGTTTTTCCACGGTTGCCGGTGAACTTGGCGCCGCCGATGCCGAGCGCGACGTGCGCGGTTTCGCCCTCAAATTCTACACGAGCGAAGGCAACTGGGATCTGGTCGGCAACAACACGCCGGTGTTCTTCGTGCGCGATCCGCTGAAGTTCCCTGATTTCATTCACACGCAGAAGCGCCATCCGCGCACCAACATGCGTTCGGCCACCGCCATGTGGGATTTCTGGTCGCTGTCGCCGGAAAGCCTGCATCAGGTCACCATCCTGATGTCGGATCGCGGTCTGCCGGTCGCGCCGATGTATATGAACGGTTACGGCTCGCACACCTATTCCTTCTGGAATGACAATAGCGAGCGCTTTTGGGTAAAATTCCACTTCAAGACCCAGCAGGGCCACAAGCATTACACCAATGCGGAAGCTGAAACCCTGATCGGCAAGTCGCGTGAAACCTACCAGGAAGAGCTGTTTGGCGGCATTGAACGCGGTGAATTCCCGAAATGGACCGTTCAGGTTCAGATCATGAGCGAAAGCGATGCGGAAAAGACTTCCTACAATCCGTTCGATCTGACCAAGGTCTGGCCGCATGCTGAATTCCCGCCGATCGAAATCGGCGTCATGGAACTCAACCGCAATGCCGACAACTATTTCGCCGAGATCGAGCAGGCTGCCTTCTCGCCGTCGAACGTCGTTCCCGGCATCGGTCATTCGCCGGACAAGATGCTGCAGGCCCGTGTGTTCTCCTATGCGGATGCGCATCGCTACCGCCTTGGCACGCACTATGAAGCACTGCCCGTCAACCAGCCGAAGTGCCCGGTCCATCACTACCACAAGGATGGCCAGATGAACTTCTTTGGCCAGAAGACCGGCAATGTCGATGCCTATTACGAGCCCAACAGCTTCTCGGGCGCCGTCGAACAGCCGTCGGCAAAAGAGCCGCCGCTGGCTCTTTCCGGCAATGCGGATCGCTACAACCACCGCATCGGCAATGATGACTACGGTCAGGTGACGGCACTGTTTAACCTGTTCGACGCCGGTCAGCGTGCACGCCTGTTCTCCAACATTGCCGCGGCAATGGGCGGTGTTCCCGGTGCTATCATCGAGCGCCAGCTGGCGCACTTCAAGCGCGTTCATCCCGCGTATGAAGCCGGCGTGCGGGCTGCCCTCAAGGAAGCGCATGGCTATGAAGCCAACGCGATTTCCAACGAAGAAAAGCACGCCGCGGCCGAGTAATCGCTGCCTGCAACAACTTTGTTGTTCAATGTGAAAGCCGAAGCGTGATGCTCCGGCTTTCTTTTATTGGCTTTGCCATGTATGCGAAGCCGGTAGACAACAAGAAGGAATTCCCATGCGACTTGGCGGACGCCTGCAGGCGGCAATCGAAGTACTGGACGATATTGAGACCCGCAAACGCCCGGCTTCCGATGCGCTCAAGGATTGGGGACTGTCGCACCGCTTTGCCGGTGCGGGTGACCGCGCGGTCATCGGCAATATCGTTTATGATGCCTTGCGGCGGAAATTGTCGCTCGGCTGGCGCATGGACAGCAACGCGGCCCGTCATATTGCCTTTGGCGTGCTGTTGTCCGATGCCGAACTGGTTATCGATGAAATCAATGCCGCGCTGGATGGTGACAAGTTTGCGCCCGCACCGCTCGAAGCCGACCGCATGGCCATCTGGCTGGAGCGTGATCTCGCGGCGGCGCCCGATCATGTGCGCGCCGACACGCCAGAATGGTGTGTGCCGCATTTCCAGGCGATTTTCGGCGATGCCTGGGTGGGTGAAGCCGCTGCCCTCAGCGACCGCCCGCCGGTTGATCTGCGCGTCAACACGCTGAAGGCCGATCGCGAAAAGGTGCTGAAGGAACTGGTTCGCGCCGGTGCCAATGCGGCGCCGCTGCTGGAAACCGCCGTCCGGGTGCCGCCACTGCGCGCCATGGGCCGTCATCCGAACGTGCAGGCGGAACCGGCCTTCCAGCGCGGCCTTTTCGAGGTGCAGGATCTCGGCTCGCAGATCGCTGCCAAACTCAGCGGTGCGAGGCCTGGCGAACAGGTGCTGGACTACTGCGCCGGAGCCGGCGGCAAGACGCTGGCGCTGGCGGCTCAGATGGGCAACAAGGGGCAGATTCACGCCTATGACGCGGAACGTGCCCGGCTTGCCCCCATTTTTGACCGGCTCAAACGGGCAGGGGTGCGCAATGCGCAGGCCCACGCCAATTCCAGCGAACTCATTCCGCTTGAAGGCCAGATGGATCTCGTTCTGGTCGATGCGCCTTGCACCGGTTCCGGCACCTGGCGGCGCAGGCCGGACGCGAAGTGGCGCCTCAGCGAGCAGCAGCTGGAACGGCGCGAGGTGGAACAGCGTGAGGTGCTTGACGCGGCCAAGGCCTATGTGAAACCGGGCGGGCGGCTGGTCTACATCACCTGCTCGCTGTTTGCGCCGGAAAACGGCCAGCAGGTCGCTGCGTTCCTGGGGGCAAACCCTGATTATACCCCGGTCGATACCCGCCCGCTCTGGCAGGAGGCGGTCTCGGCGAGCGACGGTCTCGGGCCCTTGTTCAAGGATGGCAATACGATCCTGTCGCCATTGTCGACGTCGACAGACGGCTTCTTCATTTCTGTTCTCAGACGCGAGAAATAACGGTACAACCATCCGCGACATTGTCCGCAGGAAAGGTTCTACCATGTCCCGGTCCGTAGGGTTTCTCTTGTTTCTCGTGTTGACTGTCGGTGGCGGGCTTGCCATCGGCTATATCACGCTGCCTGGCGAATGGTATGCCGGGCTGGTCAAGCCTTCATTCAACCCGCCGAACTGGATTTTCGCGCCGGTGTGGACGATCCTGTATATCCTGATCGCCGTTGCCGGGTGGCGGGTGTGGGATCTCGATATGACCTCCGCCCAGCAATTCTGGTGGGCGCAGCTCGTCCTGAATTTCCTGTGGTCTCCGACCTTTTTCGGCTTCCAGCAGATGGGATTTGCCTTGCTGGTCATCGCGCTTTTGCTGGTCTCGATCATCGCCTTCATCCGGGTGACATGGGAGCCTGAACGGCCCGCCGCGCTCATGTTCATTCCCTATCTCGTCTGGGTCGCCTTCGCCACGCTTCTCAACGCATCGCTGTATCTGCTCAATCCGGTGTCCTGACATGAGTTTGCCCTATCAACTGGCCGCTATTGGCGGCAAACAGGTGCTGTTCGTCATGGCTGTGGATGCGGAGTATGGTGCGCATCTGCAGCGGCTGTTCCGGCCGCTGATGACCGGTGTCGGGCCGGTGGAGGCAGCGGTCAGCCTTGCGGCCAATCTCGCCGCGCTGGAACGGGATGGAATCGTACCGGACCTCGTTGTATCGCTGGGATCAGCCGGGTCGCGGACGCTGGAGCAGACCGAAGTCTATCAGGCGACAAGCGTCTCCTATCGCGACATGGACGCTTCGCCGCTTGGCTTTACCAAGGGGGCAACGCCGTTTCTCGATCTGCCCGTGACTGTACCTTTGCCGCTGCGCATCCCGGGCGTGAAGGAAGCATCGCTTTCAACCGGCGCAAACATCGTCTCGGGCAGCGCCTATGACCGGATCGATGCGGATATGGTGGAGATGGAAACTTTTGCCATATTGCGCGCCTGCCAGCGTTTTGGCCTGCCGCTGATCGGGTTGCGCGGCATTTCCGACGGAGCTGCCGATCTGCGCCATGTCGGCGACTGGACCGAATATCTGCATGTGATCGACGAAAAACTGGCGCTGGCTGTGGAAGCCATGGGCCAGGCGCTGGAGACCGGAGCGATCACGCTATAATTTTTTGATTTTCTTATCGACTATTTTATTGATACTGAAAAGTGATATCATTATATGGATCTCAACCGGAAGCATCGGGCGACGCTTGCCGCCATTTTTGCCGAACCCGTCCGTGCAGGTATTGCTTGGCGGGATATCGAGGCGCTCATCCTCGCTTGTGGAGGCGAGATTACGGAAGGGCAGGGCTCGCGTGTTCGTATCGCCCTGAATGGCATCCGTGCGGTGTTTCATCGGCCGCATCCGCAAAAGGAAACGGATAAGGGCGCAGTGAAATCAGTGAGGCGCTTTCTGCTGGAAGCGGAGATACGACCATGAGTACGATGCATTACAAAGGCTATGAAGCGGTTATCGAATACGACGAAGATGCTTCTCTTTTCCACGGTGAGGTTATCAATCTTCGCGACGTCATTACCTTTCAGGGAACATCTGCGGCAGAGCTGAAGCAAGCGCTCGCCGGCTCCATCGAGGATTATCTGGCCTTTTGCGCCGAGCGTGGCGAGGAGCCGGAGAAGCCATTTTCCGGTCAGTTTGTCGTGCGTGCGGAACCGGTCCTGCACAAGGCCATTTCCAGTGCCGCGCGCCGCGCCGGGGTGAGTCTCAACAAATGGGTTGTCATGACGTTGGAGCGATCGTTGCGCTAGAGGTTCGGATGCGAACAAACACCACAACACAAGGATGATTCCTCTCAAATTGTGAACAAATGCAATTGGCATCCGCGTGTGGTGGAGTGACCCATTGCATCGACCCGGCAATTGCTTTAAAGGCCCGCCATGAACACACCCACTCATCCCGATACAGTCCTCATCGTCGATTTCGGCAGCCAGGTAACGCAGCTGATTGCACGTCGTGTGCGCGAAGCTGGTGCCTATTCCGAGATCGTTCCTTTCCAATCCGCTGACGAAGCATTCCGCCGCATCAAGCCGAAGGCGGTCATTTTGTCCGGCAGTCCGCATTCCACCGTGGATATCGGCAGCCCGCGCGCGCCGCAGGCCGTGTTTGAATCGGATATCCCGGTTCTCGGCATCTGCTATGGCGAGCAGACCATGTGCGCACAGCTTGGCGGCAAGGTCGAAAGCGGCCATCACCGCGAGTTCGGCCGTGCCTTCCTCGACATTCAGGAAGAATGCGCCCTGTTCGACGGCATCTGGGCCAAGGGGACACGCCATCAGGTCTGGATGAGCCATGGCGACCGTGTCGTTTCCATTCCCGACGGTTTCAAGGTTGTCGGCACATCGACCGGCGCGCCGTTCGCGGCCATCGCCAACGAAGCCAAGAAATTCTATGCCGTGCAGTTCCATCCGGAAGTCGTGCACACGCCCGACGGCGCCAAGCTCCTGCAGAATTTCGTGCATCGCATTGCCGGCATCAAGGGCGACTGGACCATGTCCGCCTATCGCGAACAGGCCGTCGCCGCGATCCGCAAGCAGGTTGGCGACAAGAAGGTGATCTGCGCCCTCTCGGGCGGTGTTGATTCCTCCGTCGCTGCCTTGCTGATCCAT
Organism: Phyllobacterium sp. T2-21; assembly: GCF_055378485.1. NCBI lineage: Bacteria > Pseudomonadati > Pseudomonadota > Alphaproteobacteria > Hyphomicrobiales > Phyllobacteriaceae > Phyllobacterium > Phyllobacterium sp. T2-21. Next base: position 1,389,030 of record NZ_AP027912.1, read on the forward strand.
GAAGCGGTTGGCGAGCAGCTCACCTGCATTCTTGTCGACCACGGTCTGATGCGCAAGAACGAGGCAGCCGATGTGGTTGCCATGTTCCGCGAACATTACAACCTGCCGCTCATTCTTGTGAACGCGCAGGATCGTTTCATCGACGCGCTGGAAGGCGAATCCGATCCGGAGAAGAAGCGCAAGACCATTGGCCGCCTGTTCATCGAAGTGTTCGAGGAAGAAGCCAAGAAGCTTGGCGGTGCGGATTTCCTCGCACAGGGAACGCTCTATCCCGACGTGATCGAAAGCGTCTCCTTCACCGGCGGCCCTTCGGTGACGATCAAGTCGCACCACAATGTCGGCGGTCTGCCCGAGCGCATGAACATGCAACTGGTCGAGCCGCTGCGTGAGCTGTTCAAGGATGAAGTACGCGTGCTTGGCAAGGAACTCGGACTGCCCGATTCCTTCATTGGCCGCCATCCGTTCCCCGGTCCCGGCCTTGCCATCCGCTGCCCCGGCGGTATCACCCGCGAGAAGCTGGAAATCCTGCGTGAAGCCGATGCGGTCTATCTCGACGAAATCCGCAAGGCGGGCCTTTACGATGTGATCTGGCAGGCATTCGCCGTGCTTCTGCCGGTACAGACCGTCGGTGTCATGGGCGATGGCCGGACCTACGAATTCGTCTGCGCCCTGCGTGCCGTCACTTCCGTCGACGGCATGACCGCCGACTTCTACCACTACGACATGAGCTTCCTTGGCCAGGCGGCCACGCGGATCATCAATGAAGTCAAGGGCATCAACCGCGTTGTCTATGACGTCACGTCGAAGCCGCCAGGCACGATCGAGTGGGAATGATTTTTGCCCCTCCGGCAGTATCCGATTGTACGCCAGGGTACGGCATAAGTATCTGAATAACAAAGATAAAACTGTCATCGTCTATCGCCATCTATCGAGGGACAGTGCTCCGGTTTGACGGTATAGTGGACGGTATGGGGGAACTTGTTCGGTTAGAGATTTCGCTATACCGTCATGGCCAAGAGAGCTGCTGACGGTATAGTTTTTGGCCTTAAGGCATTGAAAGAGCGAATGAAATTCACTTTCAGTGACCCCAGTTTTGGGCTGACGGTATAATCGGTGCCTCTCTGCTGTTTTTGGACAGATTTGGAGGTCTCCATGCTCACGGACACAGCGATTAAGGCGCTGAAAGCACAGAAGAAATTGTACAAGGTGAGTGACCGTGACGGTATGTATGTCGTGGTCCAGCCGTCCGGGGCGATCGTGTTTCGGTACGACTATCGACTCAACGGACGGCGCGAGACGCTGACGCTCGGCCGATATGGCCCTGACGGCCTCTCACTTGCCAGGGCTCGCGAGAAGCTGATCGATGCGAAGCGGGCCATTTCAGAGGGGCGGTCGCCTGCTCAAGAGAAGCAGCATGACAAGCGGCGACTGAAGGAGGCGAAGCGATTCGGCGAGTTCGGCGAAAAGTGGTTCCAGGAGTCGCGCATGGCGGACAGCACGCGGGCTATGCGGCGCTCCATCTACGAGCGCGACATTCTGCCGACATTCCGAAACAGGCTCCTAACGGAGATCACGCCGGACGATCTCCGTATGATGTGTGGGAAAGTGAAGGATCGCGGCGCTCCAGCCACGGCCGTCCATGTGCGCGATATCGTGAAGCTGATCTTTGCATTCGCCATCCTGCATGGCGAGAAGGTCGCCAACCCAGCGGATGAGGTTGGGCCTGCGTCCATCGCGACCTTCGTGCCGAAGGATCGGTCCCTATCGCCCGCGGAGATCCGCGTCATGCTCGGTCAGCTTGAGCATGTGCCGACACTGCCGACCATACGGTTGGGAATGAAGCTTTTCCTCCTGACGATGGTCAGGAAGAGCGAGCTCCAGGATGCCACCTGGGATGAGGTCGATTTTGAGAACGCCGTCTGGTCGATACCCAAGGAAAGAATGAAGCGGTCGAAGGCACACAACGTCTACCTGTCTCAGCAGGCCATCGACATCTTCATCGCGTTGAAAACCTGCGCCGGCAATTCGCGCTATGTCCTTCCGTCGCGATATGACGCTGACGCGCCAATGTCGCGGGCGACGTTCAACCGGATCACGACCGCCGTGGTCGCTAGAGCGAAAAAGGAGGGGCTGCCACTTGAGCCCTTCACTGTTCACGATCTTCGACGCACCGGGTCCACTTTGTTGAACGAACTCGGCTTCAACAGCGACTGGATCGAGAAGTGCTTGGCGCATGAGGACGGACGGTCCTCGCGTGGCGTCTACAACAAGGCGGAGTATGAGCACCAGCGCCGGCATATGATGCAGGAGTGGTCCAACCTGGTGGACGCTTGGGTCGCGGGTCGGAAGTATGTGCCGACCCTGCTCCCGGCCACGATGGAGCTGCTTGAGCTCGAGCCTAGTGTTTGACAGGCCGAGAGCGGCGCAATCTCACGTCGGGGCTTGGAGCGCGTTCGATAGCATTGGCCCGAGAGGCACGGCGTCGAGCGTCAAGCCAAGCTTCGACTTCTGCCAGATCCCAGACGACGCAACGCGAGGTGAGATAGAAGCGCTGCGGGAATTCTCCTCGCTGCTCCATGTCGTAGATTGTGCTGTCGGCAAGCGGCACGATCTCTCGTAGCTGATGCCGGCGAATTGTCCTGCGGGCGACATGCGGCGCAACGCTCATACCGTATCTCCACTTCTTTACTCTTGTGGAGATAGAAGGCGATAGATCTTCCGATTTGAAGCCGCCGCGTGAAGGGATGCGGTAATATCGGGCTATAGCGTGCACATCGGACGGGCCGTCTCAACGGGCAAGTGCCATCTAGGAGTGTCGGCTGACCCTTGGGTTCTTGTTTGAAGCGCCGTCATCCGTGGAATAGCAGCCCGATGAAAGCCGCGACTCACTTCAAAATCCGCCGTAGAAATACGTGTCGGTTCGAATCCGACCGCCCGCACCATCTACCCAAAGCGGCACCCTAAATGGGTGATGAGAGACGTTGTCTCGTAAGGAACCCCGTTCCCGATCGCCGCCTAAGTCCTCCGCTGCCCGGAAAGCTGATTGACTGCATCCTACAGACAGTTGGGATATGAGATCGCGACCTGCACGACAGCCCAATTATTCATTCATCGCGGCAACGCGATCTCCGAAAAATGCTTCCGGATGAAATCCAGCTTTGGATCGATGTAGCGCTGGCAGAAGGGCCTGCTTGGATCGGTGCGATAATAGTTCTGATAGCGCTCGTCCGAAGCTTTGAAACCCTTGAACGGGAGCACCAGAGTGTGGACAGCCTTGTCTGTTTCAGCGGCAAACTGCGCGATTGCCTTCTCGGCTTCTATCCGCTGACCGACTTCAAAGACATAGATGGCGCTTCGATATTTTCCGCGCGGTGAGCGAGCTCTTGTGGCGGAGTGCGTCCTTAGATGCACTTCGGCGAGCGTGGCCAATCCAATAGCCGCAGGGTCGAAACTTACGACCACACCTTCGGCCCACGTGTCGGCCGGCGTTTCTGATTGCAGAAAGCCCTGATCGACTTGGGAGACGCCTCGCAGCGCCTGAAAGACGCCCTCGGTGCACTAGTGGCATCCGCCGCCGAAGCCGACTTTCTCCATTCATCAGCTCCTATGCAGTCGGGTGATCCCGGCCGCCGCCGGCGCGGGCGATAAGCTGCCGAGGAACGAGATGATCCGCGGCGCCACTTGGTCGGCCATTTCGACGTGGGGATAATGGCCGGCACCTTCCACGATCATTGTCTCGGCATGCAGCCGGCTTGCTAGGTTCTGAGCTTCCTCGACCGGGTTTGGGAAGTCCGGATCCTTCGTCCCCATCACAACAAGCGCGCGAACGGCGCTGTCATCTAGAATGGCGGCCGTGTCGGCTTTCGAAAGCGAGAGCATCGTCAGCAGCGCCTGCATCCGTCCCGGCTCTCTGAGATTTCGAGCGATGGCCGACTTGATCGCCTCGTGGTCAAAAGCTCGCTTCGTTGGATAGAGGCTGCTCCAGTATGTCGTCCAAAACCACGTCCGCCATGGCCCGGCGAACCCTATCGAAAGGACGAGCTTCTGGACGCTCGTCAGTGGAAGGTCTCGGACTATCGGACCGAGGAGCACGACACTGCGGACCAGGTCCGGACTCTCTCTCGCCGCCCTATAGAGCTGATGGAGTGGATGCCCCCTCCCGACGGCATCGCAATGTGCCAGAGTGATGTGCGCCAAAACGTCACTTAGAGGAGAGAGCATCCATGAAGGAAGTTAGCATCGTCGGCCTGGACCTAGCAAAGCGAGTGTTTCAGGTTCATGCCTCCAGAAGCGATGGAAGCGTGGTCTTGCGTAGGAAACTGTCTCGCGGCCAAGTCGTCACCTTTTTTACGGAATTGCCCAAATGCAAGGTTGCAATGGAGGCCTGCGCCACCGCGCATTACTGGGCGCGTGAGATCGGGAAACTTGGCCATGATGTTCGCTTGATCCCGCCGGCCTACGTTAAGCCCTTTGTCAAACGGCAGAAGAATGATGCGGCCGACGCAGAAGCGATCGTTGAAGCAGCCACCCGACCGTCGATGCGGTTCGTGGTTCCAAAGACTGAATCCCAGCAGGCCTGCTCCATGCTCTTCCGGACGCGGGACCTCTTTGTCCGCCAGCGAACTCAGCTTATCAATGCCCTTCGCGCACATCTGGCCGAGCATGGCGTCATTGCACCACAGGGAATTGCGAGCTTGACCTTGTTGGCGGAGATTGTTGAAGATCACAACACGGGCCTCGACCTTATTGTTGTGGAGACCGCTCGACTGTATCTGGACCAGATAGGGGCGCTCTCTTCTCGGATCGAGTCGCTGGAAAAGGCTCTCAGATCGGAAGCGAAGCGTTCGCAGAGTACCGCCCGCCTTATGTCCATGCCCGGAATGGGACCAATTACGGCAATGGCAGTAGAGGCTTTCGCGCCCACCATGGTGACCTTCAGAAGGGGACGAGATTTTGCGGCCTGGCTCGGTTTGGTGCCAAAACAGCATTCGAGCGGAGGGAAGCAGGTGCTCGGTCGAACGTCGAAGATGGGACAACGCGACATCCGTCGGCTTCTTATCATCGGCGCGATGACCGTCATTCGATGGGCATGCCGGAAAGCTCCACCCGAGAACTCGTGGCTGGCACGGATGCTGGCGCGCAAACCTCGTATGCTAGTTGCAATCGCCCTCGCCAACAAAATGGCTCGATCCATCTGGGCAATGATGACCAAGAACGAAGATTACAAAGATTCCGCTCTGGCTGCAGCGTAGTATGTACTGAGCTGAAGTCAGGACGGATCGTCGGCGTGTGAGGAGGTCAGCGAACGGTAAGGATGAAGATCGGTGAGAGTGGGTCTGGAAATGCATCCGGGTCAGTGAGCCACGAGCTCGTAGAGCTGATTTTGCACCAGGTCCGCGTAGCTCCATACCGGCCAGCGGTCGTACTCGAGCCGCACAACAGGCCTGATACATGACCGCACCCGATCACACGTTCAAAACCGCTCGAAGAACTGCTTGCATGAACGGGGGCATCCATACATGACCCGGCCGCGAAAGAGTTGCCAGTGATGGTGGCAGGGCCTGCGCCCAAGCGTCTCACGATAGAGATTGCGTCCAGGCCCACTGACCGGGCGGAGTAGTCAGTCCATCGCGCTGACGTTTCGCCGAATCCCCGCACATCCATCGTGACGACGCGGAATTCTGCCTGCTTTAGGTCGGGCCCTAGGAGCCGATATTCGGATCGCAGATCGCCCATCCCTGGAATGCACAGCACGATGTGCCCCGGACCGCCGGTGTCGTCGAAGGCGATACGGCCGCTGTCGACCTCAATGTACTCGGTGCGGACAAGAGACGAGGCCATCGAGTTTCCCTTCCCGTGAGATCGAGCTTCAGGCTGGTCGACCGACTTCGAACAAGAACCAGGCGCGTCGCTCCGCCTCGTCGGTCCAGGTGTCGATCAGGCCGGAAGTTGCGTTGTCCTTGGCTTTGTCCGCCACGTCCTTGGCGCGACGCAGTGACTCCACCATGTGTAGGTTGTCAGCGCGCAGCTCAGCGAGCATGTCCTGCGGCGTCACGAAATCCGCGTCGTTGTCCTTGATCGTTTGATGGCGAGCGATATCGCCGATCGATCGTAGCGTGGTGTTACCCGTCTTCCGGGCGCGCTCTGCGATCGCGTCAGTGGCAGCGAGTATCTCGGCCGCCTGCTCGTCGAGGAGCAGGTGATAATCCCTGAAATATGGCCCGGAGACGTGCCAATGGAAGTTCTTCGTTTTCAGGTAAATAGCATAGCTGTTCGCCAAGATGATCTTGAGAGCATCGGCGACAGTCATGGCCGCGCTTTCGTCGAGGTCAGATGGCGTCGGAGCGGGTGCGGAACTAGATTTCGTCATCGCTAGGACTTCCTCGATTGAATATTCTGCGGGATATCAGCGTCGTGCCTCCTCTGACGCTGCGGTGTAGAAGAAGGATTTACTGAATGATCCCGTCCAATAAATCGTCGCTATAGTTTCGATATCCTTGGTGGAGCCGAAAGGCGCTGCTGAAATTCGATGCCTAGGGACGCTGCGAGCGCCTTGTTCTTCAGGCGTCCGGTCGATAGCTCAGAACGAACGCTACAACCTTATCCGCCGACATCTCACACGGCTTGAGCGACGCCTTCCCGGAAGAGACGCGATAAAGATTGAAGCTGATAAGGTCTGAGCCTGCCAACTCCCGGGCGAAAAGACTGTTCCGTCGTCCATCCTTCGATCGACGCACGGTCACGCCGAACCGTCGACCGTCGTAGATGCCTTCGCTGTAACCTTCCGGCAGTTCCTTGAAGGCCGCATCAAACTTTGCCCGCTCCATCCGACCCCACCACACTCATCTGAAGGACGGTTTGAACCCCGTTGTTTCCCTAACGGCCAACGAGTCCAGAGTCAGCCGACCGCGCTCAGACTTCTAATGTCGGCCAAGCGTCATCCGCACGTTATCATCCCAAAGAAACCCAGCTTTGTGAGCGTTGGAAAATGACCGACCGCTACGCAACATCCACGCCTTTCCAGAAAGCAAAGTAGCCTCTAATCGCTTCAGCGCTGGCCGTTGGGTCAGGATAGGTCCAAGCGGCATTTAGGTTGCGCTCGCCGCCTACACGAATGTGGAAATAGTGGGCGGATCCCTTCACAGGGCAGACCGAAGTCTGCTCACTCCGTTCGAGCCGGCTGTGGTCGACGTCTTTGGGCGGGAAATAGTGATTGCCGTCGACGACTACCGTTTCGTCGCTCGTAGCGATGGTGGCGTCTTTCCAAATTGCTGAGACCATAAAAACCTCCTGTGTCGCCTATCGCCCTCGGGCCGGCAGGCCGAGGCGAAGCCCAGTCAGTTCGCGGGCGCCCCGCCCGCAAGAAGCTTGTCCAGTTCGCCATCGGCATCGAGCCGGGCGAGATCGTCGGAGCCACCGACGTGCGTTCCGTTGATGAAGATTTGGGGCACGGTGCTGCGGCCCGACGCCTTGATCATCGTCTTTCGGTGTGCCGGGTCGGACTCGATGTCGTGCTCGGTCCACTGCACGCCTTTTTCAGTGAGAAGTGCCTTCGCGCGACGGCAGAACGGGCACCAGCTCGTGGTGTAAAGGAGGATGTCTGGTTTCATTTCCTCGTCTCCGATCGTTCATGTGTGGGGTTGCGGCCGATGCTTGGGGGACGTCGACCTCTGCGAAGGTGTAGGCATGGGACCGAGCGGCGGGCTCAAGGGTTTCGGTTTCGAAAGTCCGATTGCGGATGAGTTGGGCCATCACGCTGCCATCCTTCGGACCGTGTCTAAGACGCGGTCCCGGCGATAAGGCTTTTGAAAGAAGACGATGTCCTGCGGCACGACCGCTGCTTCCGGCCACGGCCTGCCGGACGTGATGATGATCTGGATGGCGGGCCAGCGCTCGCGAATGCGGATGGCGAGCATGATTCCATCGATGCCGCCGGGCATGTTCACATCAGTGAAGACGACACGGATGTCGAGCCGATCTTGCAAAGTTACGAGCGCATCGGACGCATCCGACGCCTGAAGCACTTCGAATCCTGCTTCCTCGATCATGTCCGATGCGAACAGACGAAGGAGTGGCTCGTCTTCGACGACGAGCACCACGGGTTTCACCATTCCACGCATACTCCCATCAACCTTGAACCAGGTGACGCATGGAGGCGTGTAGATCAGCAGCTAACCCGGAGGGCTCGTAGCGGACATCGACGCCTCCTGTGCCGACAAGGCCGATGTTGATCAGCTTCGAACCAAAACCTCTGCGCGTCGGCGGGACGACGGGTGGTCCCCCGCGCTCACGCCATTGGATGCTTAGAAGATCGCTCTCCTGCCCGTTCAGTATGCCCCACGTCAGAGACACCTCGCCGTGATCATTGCTCAGCGCGCCGTACTTGCAGGCGTTGGTCAGCAACTCGTGCACTATCAGCGAAAAAGAGAGCGCCGCTCGCGGCCCAAGGGCCACCGTAGGGCCACTCATGTCGACCCGATCCGAGAATCCTATCGCGTCAATCACGGTCGCGGCGATCGTTTGCAAGTCAGCCTGCGTCCAACTCATTTGAAGCAAGGCGTCGTGCGCCGCGCTAAGAGCCATCAGACGGCGCTCAAAGGCGTAGACTGCATCGCGATCGGTGACGTTTCGCAACGTTTGGCTCGCGATGGCCTGAACCATAGTGAGCATGTTCTTCAAGCGGTGAGCGATCTCACCATTCACGATGACTTGCTGCTGCTCGGTGCGGAGCCTCGCGACCCCAGCCTCGAGCCGGTCCGCCGCGCTCCGCAGGAACGAGATTTCTTCTGCTGGCCACGGTCGGGGGTGCGCCGAATGGACAAAGAAGACGGCGATGGTCTTGCCTCGATCTCTCACTGGCATGTCGACCAGAGACCGAACGCCGACACGCACTGCGCTCTCGAGATTATGGAGCGTGCGGTCGTCGGTTAGGGCGTCCCAAACGATCAGGGGGTCGCCACCGACGAGCGGCTTGCGCAAGCTTCCGTACTCTTCGAGACGGTGGCGGCCGGCGATGCTCATAATCCCGGGCGCCGTCCAATCTGTTTCGACGTCAATGGTCTCGACGTCATCGTCGACGGATCCGAACCCGGCCCGGTCCGTGGCAAGCGCCCTGCCCACGATGGCGGCGGTAGCCGACGCCATCTCGGCGGTGTCGTGACTGCTTCGTATGGTCTCGCCGATCTCGACCAAGGCTGTCTGCAGCCCCGTGAGGCGCTCGCTCGCGTTGGCGACACGGCGCAGTTCAAGATTTTCGCTGGCGAGGCGAGCAAGTGCCTGAAGCATCGCCTTTTCCGCTTCGCTGAGCCCTTTAGGCCGCGGAGCGGTATCGATGACGCAGAGCCGACCAACGATCGCGCCGGATCGCAGCATGAGCGGTGCGCCAGCGTAGGCGCGAAAGTGCCTGACGCCGGTGACGAGCGGATTGCGCTTGGTCCGCGCGTCATTTGTGAGATCGACGATTTCCAAGAGGTCGCCCTGATCGATCTCGATCCGACAGACCGAGTGTTCGATTTCGGTCTCGCACACCTCGAGCCCGTACTTGGCCTTGAACCATTGACGGTCGGTGTCGAGGAGAGTGATGAGCGCGATCGGAACGTCGCAAGCCTTTGCCGCGACGAAAACGAGATCGTCGAAGGCTTGCTCTTCCGGCGTGTCGAGGACCATGAGGTCCGCAAGCGCCTTCGCCCGCTGTGCCGGCCCGAAATCTGTTTTGTCAGAGTTCAGGCTCACCAGAGCTCTCCCGGTCGGGGCCTTGAAGCCTGAACATGGCCGATCATGCGCTTTGGCTTAGTCACGTCAGTGCCCCCTCACGCGCGGCGGCCACTGCGATGACGGGCCCCCCGTGTCGCGGCTCTGATCGGCGGCGGCACCAATAGTCAGAACGATCTTGCCCTGGATGTGGCCTGCCTCTGCTCGATGATGAGCGGCAGCCGCTTCGGAAAGCGGGAATGTGCTGTCCACGGCGACGCGAACCGCACCGCTATCGAGTAGTTGAGCTAGCTTGGCCAACTGATCGCCGTTGGAACGAACCTGAGTCGCCGAAACGGTCACCCCCCGGCCGGCAGCCTCGTCGTGTCCGGCAAAGCCGAGGGGAAAAATCGGGAACAGCGCGCCGCCCGGACGGATGGTCTGCAGAAAGCGGCTCGCGGCCGGGCCGCCGACAGCGTCGACGACGAGATCGACGTCGCGCACATCGTCTTCGGGCTTGGTCTGCGTGTAGTCGATGAACTCGTCAGCACCCAGTTCGCGGAGGAAAGCCTCGTGCCGGCTTGACGCGACAGCTAGTGGCGCATCCTCATAGCGGAGGACCTCGGGAGCGCCGAACTCATGGAAGCGGATCGCCTTCATCTCATACCCCCCAATCAGACGCGTTCGAGGAGGGCGACGGTGCCTTGACCGCCGTCGGCACAGATGCTGACGATCCCGAGAGACCCGACCGGCATGGCCCACAGCTCTTTGACGGCTTGGCTGAGGTCACGCGCGCCAGTCGCGCCGAAGGGATGCCCGATAGCTACCGAACCGCCGTTGGGATTGACGCGATCCCAGTCGAAGTTACCCATCTCGGGCGAGACGCCGGCCTTCTCTCGGACCCAATTCGGATCGGTGATGGCTGCGACATTGGCCAAGACCTGTGCCGCGAAGGCTTCGTGGATCTCCCAAAGGGCAATGTCGGAGAATGCCAGCTGATGTCGCGCGAGCAGACGCGGAATGGCATATGACGGTGCCATCAGAAGCCCCTCCGTGTGGAGGTCGACCGCAGATATTTCGAAGTCGACGAGCCGCACGTGAGCCGTGCCTTCGGGGAGCCTCTGCAAACCTTCTTCATTGGACACCCAACAGCCGGCCGCCCCATCTGTGATCGGAGAGCTGTTGCCAGCTGTCAGGCTACCCATGCCGCTCTCGCGATCAAAGGCCGGCTTCAGACCTGACAGCCGTTCGGCGGACGTGTCCGCACGCGGGTTTGCATCGCGGGCAAGTTCCGGCAGTGCAATCACGAGGTCATCGAAGAAACCGCTGTCCCAACCGGCGATCGCTCGCTGGTGGCTCTTGAGAGCCCAGTCGTCCTGTGCCTCACGCGAGATCCGCCACGCCTTGGCGGTCTCCTCCATGTGATCGCCCATCGTCCTGCCGGTAAGGCGGTTGGCCCATCCCTTCGTCGGGAGCACATAGTCGGTAGGAGCCAGCGCCCCCAAGGCGGCAAGTGCTGCTGCGGCATCCTGCGCGAACAAATCGGTGAGCCGCTTTGATGCCTCGGGGGTAAGCGCGAGCGATGGCCGGCTCATGACCTCAGAGCCGCCGACCATGATCAAGTTAAGGCCGCCACCGAGCATGCCGGCCGCAGCGAAACACGCGGTCATGCTGGTTGAGCACGCAAGAACAACGGAGAATGCCGGGACATTGGGATTGAGTTTCGCGTCTAGCCATACCTCACGAGCGATATTGCTCCAGCCCAGGTTTGGGATGACGCTTCCCCAGACAACGAGGTCGGGCTCGGCAAGCTTCCCCATCTCCTGAACGACGGGCACGGATAAGGAGACCGCGTCATAATTCGCCAGTGCTCCCCCGCCGCGCCCAAAAGGGGTCCGAAGGCCTGCGGCTACGAAAACTGGTTCTGCAAAGCGGCTCACAGTGGTCTCCCGAAAGACAAAGGTTCGAATAAGCGACGCGGCGTAGTGCGCTCAGGCTCCCCGGCCTGGGCCGTAGTTGAGCGCTTTCGTCTGGAGGGATTCGACCATTTCGCTGCCTCTACCCTCCATAGCGCTCAGTCTTAATGATCGAGGCGTCGAGCCCGGCCGCTAACGCGCCGTCCGTCGCGATGTTGACGAAACCGTTGGACCCGCAAACGAACACGTGGGCAGGATCTCGACCCAGGCGGGCGATCGTCTCCTTGACCATCTCGGCGTCGATCCGTCGGCCAAAGTCCGAGGCGCGCATTGGCGCTTCGCGCGTTATCGCGACGGCTAGGACCAACGCAGAATCACGCATCTCGATCGAGCGAAGTTCGCTGGAGAAGAGTACGTCGCGACTGGTCCGAGCGGACAAGAGCAGCGCAACTGGAACGGCCTGGGCCAGTGCTTGGCGCTGCCTGATCATTGCCATCAGTGGGACCAAGCCCGAACCTGCGCCGATCAGCAGCACCGGGTCGTCAGCAGGTTCGGGCCACAAAAAGTGGCCACCGAGAGGACCTCTAAGTTCGATTTCGTCGCCAGGAGCGGCGACGTCGTGGAAGAACGGCGAGACTTCGCCATCGGGCAGACGCTCTATTGCCAACTCGAGGATCGGGGACGAGGCAGCCGACGATGCAATCGAATAGCTGCGCATCGCTTGATAGCCATTGGGGGCGGTCAGGCGCACGTCAACGTGCTGGCCGGCGGTATGGAAGAAAGGCTCCCGTAGCAGCAGGAAAAAGCTCTTTATACTTGGGGTCTGCTGGACGATCTCGTCGATCACACATGACTGCCACGACGCGGGTTGCGCGTCGATCTCAGTCATGGGTGTACCGTTGTTCGCGCCACGGATCGCCGTAGATGTGATAGCCGCGCAGTTCCCAGAAGCCAGCTTCATCACGCGTCGTGAACTGCAGCCCATTCACCCATTTGGCGGACTTCCAAAAGTATAGATGAGGTACTAGCAGGCGCGCCGGTCCGCCATGATCACGGGGAAGCGGCTCGCCCGCATACCCAGTCGCGACCATCGCCTTACCGGCCAGAAGGTCGGCGAGCGGGACATTGGTCGAATAGCCATCGTAGCAGTGGGCCAAGACGAAATCGGTGGGCCGCTCGAGTCCTGCATCCGCGAGGATGTCTTCGATCAGCACGCCTTCCCACTTGGTGTCGAGCTTCGACCATGACGTAACGCAGTGTATGTCTTTAGTTACGTTGGTTTTCGGAAGGGCGTTAAACTCGCTCCAGGTCCAGACCTTGATCGGCTTTGGACCGATCTTGACCGTAAACTTCCAGTCGGATGTCTCGATACGTGGCGTCGGTCCCGCGGTCAGTACGGGAAAATTTTCTACGAGATGTTGACCCGGCGGAATGCGGCCATCGTGGTCGCCGCCTGAACCGCGGCCGGTGAAACCTCTGGTGACCATGCCGAACCCCCTTGCTCGTCACGACAGACCGGAACCGACTTAATCTCAGGCTACTGCGTAGATGATCTTCGCACTTGCATGATGCCGAATGGATCGACAGGCTGAAACTCAGACAACCGAATGCCGTATCAGTATAGATCTGTTTATCATCACTATGAATCGCGCTAATCGCACCTCGACTATAGCGGTAGAGCAGCATCTTTGCCCAATGTCTGCTCGCTATAGTTTCAATACCTTCCGACCAGCGTTGCACGCGTATGTGCGCCCGTGGGATGTTAGGCGAACGCCGCCGGCTGTCGGACGGAGAAGGCACGGTCATCGCCTGCTTGCGGTTCACGTCATGAGGTCGCCATGCACGCTCAAGCTGAAATCATCGCAGCGCTCGGCGTCTCTCAAACGTTCGATGCTGAACAAGAGGCCGCGAGCCGTATCGGCTTCCTTCGCGATTATTTGAGAAGGTCTGGCCAGCGAGCGTATGTGCTTGGAATCAGCGGGGGCGTCGATTCCCTGACCGCGGGCCTGCTGGCGCAATCGGCCGTGAAGGAGCTTCGCCGCACCGGGTACGAGTGCGAGTTTCTTGCGGTGCGGCTACCTTATGGCATTCAGTCGGATGAGCACGATGCTCAACTTGCTCTCTCGACGATCAAGCCTGACCGTACGGTGGCGATCAATGTGAGGCCCGCAACGGACGCTCTTTGGGCGGAACTGACGTACTCCGGATACGATCCAGTTGATCCTCACGACCGCGGCAGAGCGCTAGGTAACGTCAAGGCGCGCCAGCGCATGATTGCTCAATTCGCGCTCGCTGGAAGCCTGGGTGGCCTAGTGATCGGTACGGACCATGCAGCGGAAGCGGTCATGGGGTTCTTCACCAAATTTGGCGATGGCGCCGCGGATGTTCTGCCTCTCGCGGGTCTCAACAAGCGACGTGTTCGCGCGATTGGGGTTCACCTTGGCGCCCCGCCTGAGATAATCGGCAAGGTTCCGACTGCGGATTTGGACGATCTCATGCCGTTGCGCCCAGATGAGGATGTCTACGGCGTGACCTACGATGAGATCGACGATTACCTCGAGGGACGCGTCGTGGCGCCGACGGCTGTAGAGACAATCGAAGAAGCGTACCGAGCGACAGCCCACAAACGTAAGCTACCTGCTGCGCCCGCTTTCCAGATTTGACGTCACCCAGGTCGAACGCACGCTCCGATTTGCTCCCGTCGAAGATATAGAAACTATGTCACGTCGCTATTGGAAAAGTTCAGCGTGGGAATTCATAGTCGATCACGCGAACGCTTTGTTTCGATGGGTATAGTTGCGAAGAGCATTGGTCTCATCGACCACGCGACCCTCTGGCTCAGGGAGCAGTAACGCATAGCAAAGCCGCTGTGGACGCGATGTTTCGCCAGGCATCGGGTGTCTGCATCGTGGTTGGAGAGAAGAATGAGCCCGGCCGAACGTCAAGCTCCTCAGCTTCGTGTGCAACGGTGGATCGGTGTAGATGGCGGCAACCTCGCCACGCCGATCCAACTATCGGATCTGGGCGTAGGCCCGAAGATCGTGTTCGCGTTTCAGCATTGGTGCCGTGGCTGCCATCTGCATGGATTTCCCACTCTGCAGAAATTGCACGGAGCGCTGGAATCCAGAGGTGTCGGGTTTGCAGTGATCCAAACGGTCTTCGAAGGTGCCCACGAAAATACCTTCGAGAAACTGCGCATCAATCAAGTCGAATACAATCTCCCCATTGCTTTCGGGCATGACGAGCCGCCAGCTGGCGCGGCTTTTCCCACATTCATGGAAGATTACAGAACACGGGGAACGCCGTGGTTTACCGTCATCAACGCCAACGGTCGCATCGTCTTCTCGGATTTTCATCTCGACGCGGATCGTTTGGTGGCGGAACTGGAGAGCACGTGAAAGATGCCACGTTGGCTCATTCTAGCCGCCACCCATATCGCCGCCGCCGCCGCAGGCTTTGCTGGTGGCATCTACATGCTCCCGATCCTGACCGCGCCGGTTTCGCCGACCGAAGCTGTCCTGCGCAGCTCGACGCCTGAAGCGCTTTATTCCGGAAGGCTTGTTCGGGATCTCGCCGGCAGCGACCTGCTGCATTGGGGCGAAGGTGAAGTGCGGGTCTTGCCTCTCCGGATCGCGCACATCGGCCGCCTCTCGCCGGGGCCGGACTACAAGCTCTATCTCACCCCACACTTCGTCGACACAGAGGAAGCGTTCCTCGCGATCAAGGACGCATCCGCTCGGGTGGGCGATGTGAAAACGTTCAACGGCTTCATCGTAGAGGTGCCCGCCGATATCGATGTTCGAGACTACAGCACCGTTGTCATCTGGTGCGAAGCCTTTGCTCAGTTCATCAGTTCCGCGGAGTATCAGCCTCCGCGTCAGGCTCGGAAATGAGCCAGGCGATGGACGACGTAAAGGCAGCGTGCGCGCGGGGACTCGTTTTGGCTCCGGTTGCGGCGCTGTTGTTAAGTGTCGCCACACTGCTCCTGGGCAATGGTCTGCTGGGTACTCTCCTGATTGTGAGAGCTGGTCAGGAAGGCTTCTCGGCCGGGACGATCAGCGCAATGATGTCCTTTTATTTCGCGGGCTTCACGATCGGCGCGCTGGTTTTGCCCCGGATCATCGTGTCTGTCGGTCACGTCAGGACCTTCGCTGGCTTCGCGGCGATCGCTTCGATGACTTCTCTCCTCCATGTCGCATTCGTAGACGCGAGCGCATGGATGCCACTTCGGCTTGTAACCGGCTTCGCCTATGCCGGCATGATCCTTGCGACTGAGAGTTGGCTCAACGCTCACGCTATTCCGTCCACACGCGGTCAGCTCTTGTCGATCTTCGGCGTCGTTTCGATGGGCTCGTGGGCTCTTGGCCAAGCACTTCTAAACGTGGCCCCACCTGCAGACGTGACCCTGTTCCTGATCGTCTCACTGCTGATATCGGCGGCGGTCGTCCCAGTCACTCTGCTGCCCAGCCATCCGCCGGCCGATGTTCGACAGGAACCCGTCGCCTTCCGCGATCTTTTCGCGGTCTCGCCTCTAGCATCGGTCGGCGTCTTCCTGGCGGGCCTGGCCATAGGCGGTTTCTGGGGCTTGGGACCTAACTTTGCACAGAGGATCGGCCTCGATGTGGGCGGCATATCCGCGTTCATGGCGGCAGTCCTTGGTGGGACGCTCGCCCTGCAATGGCCTCTCGGATGGCTATCGGACCAGGTGTCGCGAAACCTCGTCATCGCCGGCGCGGCCCTGGCTTCCGCAGCGTCCGCTATCGCCGTAGCGATGGCGGCGGACGCGCCTCTGCCTCTGCTACTCGCCGCGGGCGCGCTGTTCGGCGGCTTCGGCATTCCCATCTATTCGCTATGTCTAGCCGTCGCCAACGACGATCTTCCTGCGGGTCGGCTTCTGGGCACAGCTCGCGGGCTTCTTCTGCTCAACGGTATCGGGACCGCTGCTGGGCCGCTCATCGGGGGAGTAGTGATGGATTTAGTGGGGCCCGGCGGCTTGTTTCTCTACGCGGCGGCGTTGCTCACTGCGCTGGCGGTGTTGGCCGGTGCGCGCAGGCGTACTCACCGCGCCATCGAGACACGCGCCATACGCTGCCCAAGCACGGCGATGATCACCGGATCCCTCGATGCGATGATAACAACGCAAGCTAAGCCACAGAAATGATCATTCGCGGCCGAAGGCCAGTCAGCTGATGCAGACGCTTGGCCCAAACGAAGCGAAGCCCGCCATGGACGAGACAGTGTGTGCTCCCGCTCAAAGCGGGGCCCATGAAATGAAGCGGGGTGCTCTTGCCATCCTTCCCTTGGCGTTGGGAGCCAGCGTGTATGGCATGGCCTTCGGTCTTCTGGCTGTGCAGGTAGGCTTTCCGTGGTGGGGCGTGGGGATCATGAGCGTCTCTAGGGGCATAAACTCAACATCGGTTCGATGTAACGGCCCCGGGAGATAGCCGTTGGGTCGGCAAGGCTTTTGACGCTATCTGTCCGCAGCCTCACCCCCCAGATGTTGTGTGTGCCAACCGCTGGGCCGCGGCCGCCTAAGATCCGGATTGAATTTCTGTGGGGCTGCATAATGCAGCACGGCGGGTCCTCGCCTAGGCAACGGCCTCAACGGTGAGGTCCCGGCCGTTGAACTGCACGGTTTCACCCGCCCGCGCACCCTCGATCGCCTCGAAGATCGGGGCCATCGTGGAAATACCCATGAGCTCACGCCCATGACAGGTAAACCTACTCGTCGACACTGCGATCACGAAGTACTTGCCGGACAGCTTGATGACGGCGCCCTCCGCAACGGCTGACTTCGGCCCGAAATCGATCGCACGCAGCTTGTCGAGCTTATCCGCATAATCATCGAGAGTGTCGTCGAGCGCTTCAGCGAAATCGCTTGCGACCTCGGCTTGCGCCTGCTCGTCGTTCTCTATCGGCTCGCTCCGATCGAGGCGCGCGGTGGAAACGTAATCGAGATAGTTGTCTCGAGCGCTGTGTAGTGCGGCCGTCTCAAGCGACAGCATGGTCTCCCGAATGTGGTCTTTGTTCCAGTCCATCTTGTCCTCGTTACTTCGTGATTTGGAGCCGACGCACATCCTGGGCGATTGCTCGAGAAGCGGTCTCCGCGAACAGCGAACGAGTCATTCGTCGCTAATGACGTCTTCGCCCTGGTAGGGAATTCTGATTAGCCGAGGGTCCCGAATGATGCTCGTGACGAGCCAAACGTAGGACTGTTCTGCAGTATCGAAGCCGAGGATGCTGAATGCGCCCCCGAACGGACACGCTGGAAAGTCCGGAAAGCCCTCTCTCAACACGTAGCGCTCCGGATCGCGATCGAACTCGCTTTTATAGACCTTGCGCAGCCCATGCTTGCTCGGGACGTCCTCGTCGCCAGCCGGGGCTGTCTCGCGGTGCTCGATAAGCCGTTCAGACAGGTCGCGGTGACATATCTCGTCAAATACGTCGAACGCATCGATCAGCAGGCCTTTGTGCTCGGTCGCCGGATCGGTGATGGCGTAAATGTTGGACGCGTCTTCGGCCCCGTCCCCGCTTTCGAGACGCAATGCTGCGTCGACGCGAATGCTGCATGGATCGAGCGTTGATCCGAGTTCGAGATCGACGAGAGCGCCGTCCTTCACGCGATATTCTCGGTCATAGCCTTTCGCCACGAAGGACTGCACGGCATCCAGAACGTCTGTCACTTGGGTCGGCATAAACGCACCTCGAATTCGCATTGGAAGGATCGCGCCAGGGCGGAGAGCACGCAATGGCGCATCGACCAATCAGCGCGCGAAGCGTGGGCTTCCGTCATAGCCATTTTGCTCGCTTGAAGCGCACGAACAGGAACAGGCAGAACGTCAACATCAGTCCGAGCACGACGAAGTAGCCGTAGGCTGTATCCAGCTCAGGCATGTTCCTGAAGTTCATCCCGTATATCCCCGCTATGGCCGTCGGGACCGCAAGGATGGCCGCCCAGGCCGCGAGTTGGCGCGTGATGACACCTGTTCTCTGCGCTTCCAGCAGGCTGCTGAATTCGAAAACAGTGGACAACACCTGGAGGAGGCCGTCGACCATGGACTGAACGCGATCGACATGGTCCGCGACGTCGTTGAAGTAGGGGCGAACTTCAGCGCTGATGCATGGAAAGTGTCCGCGCACGAGCTTGCGCACCAGCTCCGCCATAGCGCCGAGCGTACGCTGAAAGCGCGTTAGCTCGCATCGTAAGCCGAAGATGCGGGCGACTTCCTCTCGCCCGAGGAAATCGTCGAGCGACCGCCTCTCCATCTCGAGAACGTCATCTTCGATCATTTCGAAGATGGGAAGATACTGATCTACGATCCGGTGCAGGATCGCGTGAAGGACGTAATCGACGCCCTTTCCGAACTGGGCGGGCGAGCCCTCCAGTTGCTCTCGAAGATTGCCCAATGCCCCGGCGTTGCCGTGGCGCACGGTGATGAGGTGGTTATGGCCAGTGAACATCGTTTTGCCGTAGCGTATGCGATCTCCAACCAGCTCGGCCGTCTGGGCGACGACGTAAAGCTCGCCATTGTAAACTTCGAGCTTCGGCGGGCACATCGGGTGCATCGCGTTGTCGATCGCCAATGGATGCAGATTGTAGGTCGCCTGAAGCGTCTTCAGTTCGCCTATTGACGGCTCGCTGAGCCCAATCCAGCAGAAGCCCGAACGGCTCTTGTCGAGCTCGACGCGCTCGTCGATCGCGACTTCGCGGATCCGCCGACCCTCGTTGTAGTAATACGCGGCGATGACGCTCATGCCGGCCTCGCCGGGATGAGCAGGCCCCGCTGCACAGCTGGCCGAGCAAGGCCGCGGTCTAGCCACGCTCGGACGTTCCGGTGATCGTCAAGGCGCAGCAGGTCGCCGGCGTCATAGCTGCCGACCAGGGCATTGACCCAGCCGAGCGTCGCAATGTCGGCGACGGAGTAGTCCTCGACGATCCAGTTGCGCCCTTCGAGCTGGCGATCCAACACCCCCAGGAGGCGCTTGGACTCGTCGGCGAACCGCTGCTGAGGCCGCTTGTCCTCATAGTCCTTGCCGCCCCAACGCAGGAAGAAACCCAGTTGACCGAACATCGGGCCGATCGCCGACATTTGGAAAAATACCCAACTGAGCGCTTCGTAACGCCTGGCTGCCGCCGCTGGGATCAGTTGGCCGGTCTTCTCGGCAAGATAGACGAGGATCGCACCGGATTCCCAAAGACCGAGCGGCTCACCGTCCGGACCGGATGGGTCAATGATCGCGGGTATGCGGCCGTTGGGATTTAGAGACACGAAAGCCGGGTCTTTGGTCTCATTCCGGCTGATGTCGATGAAGTGCGGCTCGTATGGGAGGCCGGTCTCCTCCAGCATGATGGAGACCTTGACGCCGTTTGGCGTCGGAGCCGCATAGAGCTGCAACAGATCAGTGTTGGAGGCGGGCCAGCGCTGAGTGATCGGAAACGATGAAAGGTCTGGCATGCTGGGCGATCCCACAACGTGATTTCAGCGAAGAAGCGTGACCGCCTGATTGGCTGGCTCGGGGACCGCATCGCTGGTCGATGCGGTCCCGATGCTTACGATCCAGGGGCTTAGCCGCGCTGGCCGTTGCAGCTATTCCGCTGCCTCTCCGGCGGTGCGCTGAGTGTCGCCAGCGTCATTACGTTTGGGGAGCACCCAGTTTGCGCGAGGGAAATGGCAGGTGTAGCCACCCGGCCGCTTCTCCAGATAATCCTGGTGCTCTGGCTCTGCTTCCCAGAAATCCCCAACGGGTTCGACTTCGGTGACCACCTTGCCGTCCCACAGTCCGGATGCGTCAACATCAGCGATCGTGTCTTCTGCGACGCGCTTTTGTTCGTCGTCGACGTAGTAGATGCCCGACCGGTATGAGAGTCCGCGGTCATTGCCCTGACGGTTCTTCGTGGTCGGATCGTGGATCTGGAAAAAATACTCCAGGATGTTGCGATAGTTCGTCACCTCGGGGTCGAAGATGATTTCGATCCCTTCGGCATGCGTGCCATGATTGCGATAGGTGGCGTTTGGCACGTCGCCACCGGTGTAACCCACGCGGGTCGAGACGATTCCGGGCTGCTTGCGGATCAGATCCTGCATACCCCAGAAGCACCCGCCTGCGAGAACAGCGCGCTGCTGCATGTTAGGCCTCCTCTACTTGATCGAGATATTCACCGTAGCCCGCGGCTTCCATCTCATCGCGTGGGATGAAGCGAAGCGCTGCTGAGTTGATGCAGTAGCGCAGGCCGCCGCGGTCGGACGGACCATCCGGAAACACGTGACCGAGATGGCTGTCGCCGTGTACTGAGCGAACTTCAGTCCGTACCATCCCATGCGAGCTGTCTCGAACCTCGTTGACGTGCGCCGGGACGATCGGCTTGGTGAAACTCGGCCAGCCGGTGCCCGACTCGAACTTGTCCGTCGACGCGAACAACGGCTCACCGGATACGACGTCGACGTAGATGCCCGCCTCCTTGTTATCGTTGTACTCGCCGGTGAAGGGCCGCTCGGTGCCGTCCTGCTGGGTGACCCGGCGCTGTTCCGGCGTCAGGCGCTCAATTGCTTCCTTTGATTTCTCAAACTTCATGATGGTCTCCAATACTTAGTTAGAGGTCCAGGCACACTACGTTCAGTTTATCTTTGCGGTGGTCGCCTCAACTATCGCAGCGGCTCCAGTTTTTATCCAATACGTCGTGTGTATAGTTTTGATACCGCCCGTGCACTTTGCTTGCGAGGTCAACTCCACTCGTAACGCGCTGCGAGTTGTGCAATTTTCCGTATCTCGACCGGCGCCGTGGACCCTGAAACGGTCGCGATCACCACCTCACGTTCCAGGGCGAAACCCTCAATCGGTCTGGTTACCAAGCCAGGCGCGGCAGCCGATCGTTCAGGCAGAATGCAAATCCCCCGCCCTTCAGCGACGACACGCTGGACCCAATCATCTCGATCTGAGCGAAAACGAGGGCGGACGAGCACCTCCCGCCGAGCGAAGTGATCGAGGATCTGATCGCGGAACTCGCATTTCAGCCGATCCACGAACGGGAAGGCCAGGAGGTCTTCGCCGCGAACGGTGTCGGTCTCCGCTAAAGGGTGATTGACGGAGCAGCCCAGCACGAACCGTTCCTTGAACAGGGGCCGGACATCGAGCTTGCGGTCCGGTCTCGATTCGCGGGGTAGGATGCAAGCATGGTACTTACCTGAGAGCACCTCCGACGTGTCTTCGCTCGACTGTAGCGAATGCAGTTTGATCTCGATTGACGGAACCTCTTCCAAGGCGCTGTCGAAAAATGTCGTGAAAGCCTTTGGGCCGACCGTCGGAGCGACCGCGACATCGAGAACGCGGTGTCGTCCCATGGCCCAGTTTTCCGAGTGATGCCTTACGCTTTTCATCGCGACCAGCATGCGGCGGAACTCGAGTTCGACATCCTGACCGAGGCCGGTGAGCCTGCTGTTCTTCCCGTCACGATAAATCAGCGGTCCACCCAGTTCTTCCTCCAGGCGGCGGATCGCGCGGGTCAGGCTTGGTTGGGAGACACCACTAAGACGAGCAGCTGCCGTGAAATTCAGCGTCTCGGCCAAGTTGATGAAATAGCTGACCTGATTGAGTTCCATAGCCCTTCGGCCCGTGCGCCTGACAGATGCTACCGCTGACTGAACGTCCCCCGCGGACGCCCTACAGAAGTATGCGCGACGCATATAATCATGACCGAGGGGCTTGTCTATATGCGCCACGCATATAAAAGAGATGTCCTGCGGTGCTGGGTTTGGTCGCGAATATGTCGATCGGTTCGGCCGAGTTTGCGCGCTGGCACGCTCGCACCGCGGCGTGTGGGAGGCTCGAAGACATGGCAGGCACTGCGTTCACGTTTCTCAACGCGGCAGGTTCACGGATTTCCGGGCGGCTAGAACCCCCGGAGGGAACACCTCGCGGCTGGGCGATTTTCGCCCATTGCTTCACCTGCGGAAAAGACAACCGTGCCGCAGTTCACATATCGCGCGCGTTGTCGCGCGCGGGCATCGGCGTCTTGAGATTTGACTTTGCCGGCGCTGGGATCGGCGAGCCGACCGCCGATGCTTTGAACTTCGCCTCGGACGTTCAGGATATCAGGTCAGGCGCAAAGGCGATGAAGGCCGCCGGTAAGACCCCCTCTCTTCTTATCGGGCATAGTCTTGGCGGCCTTGCAGCAATCGTAGCCGCGTCAGAGCTACCAGATGTCGCTGCGGTGGCAACGATCGGTGCGCCGGCGGACCTGCACCATATCCTGAGCATCTTTAAGCAAGATGACCTCGACGCCATCAGGGAAGACGGGGAAGCCTCGGTCGAAATCGCCGGTCGATCATTCGTGATCAGTCGTAGCTTCATCGAGTCTTTGCAAGCAATCGATGTGGAGACGGCCATCAACTCACTACGACGTCCGGTGCTGGTTATGCACTCCCCGGTCGATCAGGTGGTTGGGATCAACCATGCGTCGCGCATCTTCGTCTCCTCGCGCCACCCAAAGAGCTTCATATCGCTTGATACGGCGGATCACCTCCTCAGCGATGCAGGCGACGCGAACTACGCTGCCGCTATGGTCGCTGCCTGGGCCAACCGCTTTCTTCCGCCACTCGTGGACGACCTCCCGCAAGTTGAAGCGGCGAAGGGCGTGAGCGCCACGGAGACGCTAGCCGGAAAGTTCCAGCTTACGGTGCGCAGCGGCGAGCACACTTTGTTTGCGGACGAGCCGCCGTCGGTCGGCGGACTTGGCAGCGGATTGTCCCCTTATGAATTGGTGTCAGCCGGTCTAGCGGCCTGCACCGTCATGACGATGCGACTTTACGCGAACCGCAAGGGATTTCCGCTTGAGCGCGCGAGCACGACCGTCGAGCACATGAAAGTGGCAGATATGATGCCCCCCGATCGCTTCAAACGGACGGTCGTTCTGGAGGGGCCGTTGAGTGATGAGCAGCGTGCGCGGATACTTGAGATTGCTGATCGCTGTCCGGTGGACTTGACGCTCCTCCGAGGGTCGGATGTGCAAACCGAGTTGATAGACGGATTAGCATTCATCACGCCCACGAAGGTGGAGCCGTAATCGTGACTTCCGCAAAAAGTCACGGTCAATCAGTTAGCGAAACCATGCGTCGAGAACGCGCAATCCTTGCTGGTGGGTGTTTCTGGGGCTTGGAGGATTTGTTTCGGCGAGCCAGGGGGGTCGTAGGCACGCGCGTTGGCTACATAGGCGGAGAGATGCCTGACCCTACATATGCTCGTCATCATGGCCATGCGGAAGCGGTTGAGATCACATTTGATCCGGCGGTGACGAGCTATCGCAAGATCCTGGAATATTTCTTCCAGATCCACGACCCGACAACTTACGAGCAGCAAGGTAGCGACGTCGGTCCAAGCTATCGTTCGGCGATCTTTTACACGTCGCAGGCCCAAATGGACGTGGCCTTAAAAACGATCGCCGAGATCGAAGCGTCAGGCCGCTGGCCTGGCCCGGTGGTATCCGAAATCAACCCGGAGGAGCCGTTCTGGGAGGCGGAAGCTGAGCACCAACTCTATCTCGCCCGGAATCCCCAGGGTTATAGCTGCCATTTCGAGCGAGCGAATTGGCGCTTGGACAGGTCAGATCGATGAGTTCCAAACTGGCGCGGCTTTGTCTCATGTTCGGCTTCGCGTCTCGCGATGCGAAGCGAGGTCGTGATGCCTGAGTACGTGATCGCGGGCCTGTGGGGATTGCTGTCAGGCAGTGGGCTGCTTGTCGGCGCGATCGTCGCGGATGCCCTCTTTGGCAAGCTCACTCACCGCATGATTTCAGCCGTCATGGGCTTTGGCGGCGGTGTTTTGATAGCAGTTGTAGCCACCGAGCTCATTGGAGAACGGGTCTCGGACGATCTCGGGCCCACAGCGGTCATCGCGCTGCTTGCCGGCGCTGCGATCTTCAGCGGAGCCAATTTCTACCTGTCTCGGCGTGGCGCGAAGAATCGCAAGCGATGCGGTGAATGCACCGAGCAGCCGCGTGAGGGCGAGCAGCACGGGAGCGGCGCTGCGATCGCGCTCGGCAGCGTCCTTGACGGCATCCCGGAAGCGATGGTGATCGGGATGTCGGTCGCGAACGGCGGCGCGATCAGCGTTGCGGTGATCGCTGGATTCTTTCTCGCAAACGTGCCGCAGGGTCTGTCGAGTACATCGGGTATGAAAGTCGCCGGGCGATCTCGACGCTACATCTTCACGATCTGGATCGGCATCCCACTTCTCGTGGGCATTTCAGCAGCTTTGGGCAATCTGCTTTTTGGTTCGGCCGATACGCAAGCTCCCGCAATTCTTTCCTTCGCTGCGGGCGCGGTCATCGCGATGCTGGCTGAGGCAATGATTCCAGAAGCCTTCGAAAAGGCGCCTCCGTTCATCGGTTTCATAACCGTTGTGGGCTTCCTCGCAGCTTATTTGATCGCGCAGCACTGACGCCGCCACGTCAACAAGCTGGTTACGCGCCGTCGCTGCCTTCTCGATCCACGCCTCTTTCGTGCAGTTCGGCGTCGATTGGACAGTTGGTGCAGCCATCGTAGCAGCAGAGCCGACAAATCCGATATGAGTGCTCGAGGTTCTCCAAACGAGCGCGGAGGACGCGTTCGGCGATATCGCACAGGAGCTTCACTTCGGCAGGATCGAGGATCGAAAGACCCTCGGCGATGACTTCGTCCCGCGATGCGAGCACGCCGTCGCTCGCAACCTTCCCTGACTCAGTGAGATAGAGAGACCGCGTGCGTCCGTCTGTTGAATGACCCCGGCGTTCGATCAGCCCTTCGGCCGCTAGCCGGTCCACGAGACGAACCGTTCCTGCGTGTGACAGGCCCACGCCGACCGCGAGCATACGAATAGATAGCCCAGGCTTGTGCGCGAGCAGCGCCAATGCAGAGGCAGCAGGGCCAGCTTCCGGCGCCCGCGATGAACTAGCGCGAACGATGTCGTCGCTGATCATGAGTGCGAACGCCCCGAAAATGTTGCGATCTCGAGGTCCATCCATTGCCGCATCTATATGTGCGCGGAGCATAGACAGCAAGCCAAACTCTTACACGATTTGCGGTGTAAATAGGCGTCGAACCGGGACCCCATATCGGCGTGCAATAGGGACCCCCTTTGCGGGTTGGGGGGCGGTTGTCCCGGTAGTCCATAGGAGGGACCCACGGCCGGCGCCGCGCGCCCCCCTCAAGCGCTGGCGGTGCCGGCCGTGGGAGGTTCCTGTGGACCCACCGGGTCAACCGCCGGGTGGGGGGTCTGGGGGGAGGGTTTTAGCTCCGGTTTCTGAGCCGCCAGCTGTCGTTGCCAGTCTCGACGATGTCGCAGTGATGGGTGATGCGGTCGAGCAGCGCGGCCGTCATCTTGGGGTCGCCGAAGACGGTCGGCCATTCACCGAACGCCAGGTTCGTGGTGATGATCACCGAGGTGCGCTCGTAGAGCTTGCTGACGAGGTGGAACAGCAACTGGCCGCCCGAGCGGGCGAACGGCAGATAGCCGAGCTCATCGAGCACGACGAGGTCGAGGCGGGAGAGCTGGGCCGCAAGCGTACCGGCCTTGCCGAGGCGGCTCTCTTCCTCGAGCCGGTTCACCAGATCCACGGTGTTGAAGTAGCGGCCGCGGGCGCCGGCACGCACGACGCTGGCGGTGATTGCGATCGCCAGGTGAGTCTTCCCAGTCCCGGTGCCGCCGACCAGGACGATGTTGCGCTGGCCGGGCAGGAACGAGCCGGCATGTAGCGAGCGCACCAGTTGTTCGTCGATCAGCGTCCCCTCGAACACGAACGCATCGATGTCCTTCACCGCCGGCAGCCTGGCCGCGGTCATGCGATAGCGGATCGATGCCGCATGGCGATGGGCAGCCTCAGCGCGCAGCAGATCGGTCAGGATCTCCATGGCGGTGCGCTTGCGCTGGATGCCGGTGGTGACCGCCTCGTCGAAGGCGCCAGCCATGCCCTTGAGGCCCAGGCCGCTCATGGCGGCGATCATCTCATGCCGCTGCACGGGCGCCTCGCAGCAGGTCGTAGCGAGCACAGTCCGCGGCCGGCGGGCGGCTGAGCGCCAGCGCTTCGGACGTGGCGATGGTCGGTGGCCGGGGCGGCTCACGACGCCGTGCCAGGATATTGAGGATCACGTCATCGCTGGCAGCACCGGCGGCCAGCGCCTCGCGGATCGCGGCCTCGACCGCTTCGAGCCCGTCGGTCAGCACGGCAGAGAGCACGCGCACGAACCGGCGGTCGGCTTCATCGCCCGTCCCCAGCTTGCGCCTGAGCCGCGCCAGTGCCGGTGGCAGATCCCAGTCCTGGAACGGTGCCCCGTTCCTCAAGGCGCCCGGCTTCTTGGCCAGCACTGGCAGGTAATGCCAGGGATCAAGGATCATCCGATCCCGGCCGAAGAAGCGGGGATGCTCGGCGACCACCTCGTCGTCCAGGCGCACCACGATCCGGTCGGCGTAGGCGCGCACCTGCACCGCGCGTCGGGCCGCCTTGGCCATGACCGAGTAGCGGTTGCGGTCGAAGCTTATCAGGCAGGTGCCGGTCACCGCGTGCGGCGTCTCGTGGAAGCCATCGAACGGCGCCAGCATCACCTGGAGCGACGGGCGCTCGGCGTCCCATGCCTCGGCGATGGTCAGCTCGCGCTGATCGGGATGAGGATGCAGCGCTGCCCAGCGGCGGCACTCAGCCTCCAGCCACCCATTCAGCTCCTCCAGGCTCGCAAAGCGCAGCCGGGGCTGGAAGAACCGGCCCCGGATCGTCTGCACCTGGTGCTCGACCTGGCCCTTCTCCCAACCGGCCGCCGGCGAACAGGCGACGGGCTCGATCATGTAGTGGTCGGCCATGATCAGGAACCGGCGGTTGAAGACCCGCTCCTTGCCCGTGAACACCGTCGTCACCGCGGTCTTCATGTTGTCATAGATCCCCCGCGTCGGCACGCCGCCGAAGAAGGCGAACGCCCGCGCGTGGGCATCGAAGACCATCTCCTGCGTCTCGCGAGGATAGGCCCGCACGAACACCGCCCGCGATGCGCAAAGCCGCATATGCGCGACCTTCACGCGCATCGGCTTGCCAGCGATCTCCACATCCTCGTGGCTCCAGTCGAACTGGTATGCCTCGCCGGGCCGGAACATCAGCGGGATGAACGCCGCTGCGCCGTCGCCCGCATCCTTGCGCCGGTTATCCAGCCAGCGCTTCGCATAGCGCCTCACTGCATCGTAGGAGCCGTCGAACCCCTCGCGCAGCAGCAGGTCATGGATCCGCGTCATCCGCAGCCGCTCGCGCCGGGGCCGTGCCTCGTTCTCCGTCAGCAGAGTGTCTAGGCGCTCCTGGAACGGGCCGATCCGGGGAAGCGGCTGCACTGACCGCCGATAAGCAAAGCCCGCCTCCGGAGCGCGGATCGCCTTCCTCACCACCTTGCGCGACACCCGCAGGTCTCGCGCGATCGCCTTGATCGACTTACCATCGGCGTGCTCGCGCCGGATCCTTACCACCGTCTCCAAAATCAACATCCCGATCCCGCCGCTTGGCTACAACCAAGCCGACGCACCTAAACCATCGAGGTGGGGGTCCCTTTTAGACGCCGATCACCCCCATAACGGGGTTCTTTTTGCACGCCGATCCACACGTGCTCAGGCAGCGGCGTTCTTTCGGCCTGATTGGTTGGCTCGCGAGGTACAGGTAACCACCGCGATCACGCCAGCTGCCATAACCGGGTAGTAGATCGAAGCCAGAGCGGTGAAGCCAAGCAAGAATGGCGCGGCAATGAAGGCTACTCCTGCGGCAAGATCGAGCAACAAGTGTGCATCGAACGACACCAGCTTGACCGCACCGAATGCATAGTCAGTGAGCAGGCTGTAGGCAATCAAGCCCGCCCCACCGGCAACAGAGAGCCAAAGCTCAATACCCTGAAAGCCGAGCAGGAATGGCAGCGCAATAAGGGCGGCAGCGGCGACATAGTCAAGCACGCCATGCAGCGCAGGGGTAAGGAATTGCAGTTTCATGGCAAGGGTTCCCTATGGAAGTGATTGAGGAGCGGGCCGATGTCCTGCACCGGCCCGCACGCATTATGATCAGGCCGCAACCGCCACATCGACGACCGGGAAATCGATCTTGGTCTGGGCGACGTTGTTCATGAAGTTGGTCAGAACATTGTGCGCGACGTTACCGACGATTTCGACGATGCGGGCGTCGTCGAGGCCGGCAAGGCGGGCTGCTGACAGATCGCTGTCGCTCACCTGACCGCGTGTTTCAACGATGCGCAAGGCAAGCGTCGCGATCGCATCGTCGAGGGGATCTTGGCCCTTGCCCAGACGGGCGGCGCGGATAGCCTCTGGCGAAAGGCCGGCACCTTTCCCGAGCAGCGTGTGCGCCGACAGGCAATAGTGGCAGCTGTTGTACTGGGCGACGGCAAGCGCAACGATTTCGCGCTGTGCAGCGGTCAGCACACCACTTCCCAGTGCATCTGCGAAGGCGAGGTTGCCATTCAACACGGCAGGAGCATGAGCGAAGGTCGCAAAAAGGTTCGGGACCATGCCAATCTTCGCCTTAACAGCGCCGAGGGTGGCCTGGACGCCGGTGTCGGCAGTGGCGAGTTCTACGGGGTTGATGCGGGGCATTTGCGTTTCCTCTGTTGGTCAGTGCGGGCTTGCACAACGCCTCTATCGGCTGTTATCGGTGCAGATTGGTGCCAACTTCATTGCAGATCGTTCACATGGACATCTTTGCCGCTCTCTTTGCCCACACTGCCGTGAGCGCCCGGACATTCTTTACCGGCAACTTGTGTACGACCGCGCAATTTGCCGATTGCGGCTACCTCCACCTTCTCAAGAGCGGCGCGTTGACGCTGAGCCGATCTGGTGAGGCCGATCTCATTCTGAACGAACCAACGCTGCTCTTCTTCCCGCGCGGACAGGCGCATCGGTTCACTGGCGCTGCGGAAGGCGGGGCTGATCTGGTCTGCGCGAAGGTCGATCTGGGCGGCGATAATGGCAACCCGATTGGCGAAGGACTGCCCGACCTTGTCATCCTGCCGCTGGCCGAGAACCCGACGCTGGGGCCCGCCTGCGATCTTCTGCTTGTCGAAGGATTTGGCGACAATAATGGGCGTCAGGCCGCCATCGACCATTTGTTCGACTATCTCTTGATCCTGGTAGTGCGTCATGTTGTCGCCAGTGGCCTGGTGAATGATGGTGTGCTGGGCGGCCTTGCCGATCCGCGATTGGCCAAGGCGCTGACGGCGATGCACGAACAGCCAAGGCATTCGTGGACTCTTGATGATCTGGCAGAGGTGGCCGGCATGTCGCGCACCCGTTTTGCCACGCATTTTCGCGCCTGCGTTGGGCGGACGCCGATCGACTATCTGACCCGGTGGCGAATGACGATTGCGCGTGACCTTCTTGCCGCAGGCAAGCCGGTCAAGACCGTGGCCGACAGCGTCGGATATGATAGTGCCGCAGCCTTCTCACGGGTGTTCGCTCGCGTCACGGGAGAAGCACCGCGCCAAGTGAAGCAGAGATTAAGGTAACATGATCAGTTGGTAGACATGGATGCGGCAGTGAACGCGAGACCGCCTGGACATGGATCGCGCGGCGGCATGGCTGAATGCTGGGCTAGGATGCAAGCTGCGGTACCCAACACCAGCATTGCGCGCGCGTTCGATTGAGCGAGCACCTTCCGCCTTGGCCGATCAGTATCGCTGATAGGACCGCATGCCGGAAAGACGGATCGAACTAGGACATAAATGGGGATCATTGGATATGGCGCTCAGACGGGACGGAGGCGCGTTATGACCCCGAATGGTGCATCGCTGGGCTCGAAAACATTGCTGTGCGTCCCAATCAGGGCACATTGCACTGTGCGTTGACGCCGTGAACCTAGCCAACCGGCTTTGCCAAATCCAACTCAACAGCCGGTACCTGCTCCATCGTCGCCTTCCTGTCTGACTTATTCGCAGAAGATCCCGTAAAGTGGAGACCCCTCCACCACATTAAATGGGCCCTTTTCCGACCGCTTGTCACTTGCCCATTGGCGGTGACCTGCCCCCCGGAAGTTCCCTCGTTCATAACGAGAGTCCTTGGGGTTGATAGTGGTCGGTTTCGGGTTGGGCAAGCGCGCCGGGCGCGGAGCCCTCAGATTGCTCAAGCGCCCGGCGCGCTTCTGCTGGACTCCGATTGCCCAGTGAGGAATGCGGCCTGACGTTGTTGTAGTCGTAGCGCCACAGGGCCAGCTTTCGGCGGGCATCGGCCAGGCTGTCGAAGATCTCCTCGTTCAAGCATTCGTCGCGCAGGCTGCCATTGAAGGACTCGATGTAGCCGTTCTGCTGCGGCTTGCCGGGATCGATGTAATGCCATTCGACGCCGTTCTCGTTGGCCCACTTCAGGATCGCCTTGCTGGTGAACTCGGTTCCGTTGTCGCTGACGAGGCAAGCCGGTTTGCCGTAGATGCGAACCAAGGCGTCAAGTTCTCGCGCCACTCTGGCCCCCGATATGCTGGTGTCGGCAATCAGGGCCAAGTTCTCGCGGCAGCAATCGTCGTTGACCGCCAGAATGCGGAACTTGCGGCATGCCCCGAACGTGTCGGACAGGAAGTCCAGGGACCAGCGCTGGTTCGGCCGCAGCGGCACCGGCATTGGTGTCCGACTGCCGCGTGCCCGTTTGCGGCCACGACGGCGGCGCACTGACAGACCCTCTTCCCGGTAGATGCGGTAGAGCTTCTTTTCGTTCATGATCATGCCTTTGCGCTCCAGCATGATGCCCACACGCCGATACCCGAAGCGACGACGCTTCTCGGCGATCTTGTGCATCTCCTCACGGATTTCCGGGTTATCGGGCGGCCGCTCACGCCGCACAGTCTTCGGATCGACACCGATCAGGACGCAGGCCCGGCGTTGAGAGATCGGATGACCCTTCATCGCCCGCAGAACCGCGTCCCGCCGCGCCATCGGTGTCGTCAGGGTTTTCCCAACAGATCTTTCAGAACCACGTTGTCCAACATCGCATCCGCCAGCAGGCGTTTCAGCTTCGCGTTCTCGTCCTCGAGCTGCTTCAGCCGCTTTGCGTCCGACAGGTCCATCCCGCCATACTTGGCCTTCAGCTTGTAGAAGGTCGCGGGGCTCAACCCGTGCTTCCGGCAAAGCTCGGAGGTCGGCAAACCCGCCTCATGTTCCTTGATCATCCCGATGATCTGCGCCTCGGTAAAACGGCTTTTCCTCATCTCGTCTGCTCCTTCTCAGGTTGGGCAGACTCTACATCACAGCGAGGGAACTTCCGGGGGGCAGGTCACTCCAACTAAGAGAAGCCAGTTGATGCTAGTCGACGGCGTGAGAGTAGCGCCCAGCGCTCCAGACCAGACAAGCGGTATCGAGATAAGGCCCGCAGCTGCTGACGCCGCTAGAAATCCAACAAACATCCTCGGCGGGCGTCGCTTCTGGATTTCGTGAGCAGCGACGACTAGGCACGTTCCACCTTGATTGGCGGAATACCCAAACCAGAAGGCAAGCACGCAAAGCAGAAATTCGAGGGCTATCGAAGCCAATTGTAGACCTGCTCAATCATCTTGTCAGCCTCAACGGGCAACGTTTCGGCGCCGGGACCGCCCTGTCTGGCCCACGGGTCCTGAATGGACTTGTTTTCCGTAGCCGAGCAGTTGGCAGAGGCTGCTAGAGCCGGATTTGTCGAACCCATTAGCTGAAAGCAGCCGTTCGGATAGAGTGCCGAGGATGTCGAGATCTCCGCGCGACAACGCAGAGACACACTCATCGATGACGCGCTCTCGCGCTTTGAGTAAAGCTCCAGTCAGACGTTCCCCCGAACCGGTGAGGTGGATAAGTCGCGCGCGTTGGTCTGCATTATTCCGGCGTCGTTCCACCAAATCGTCCTGTACCAGTCTGTCGATCAGCCTCACTGTTCCAGCATGTGCTGTAGCCCCCAAAAGCCCGGACATTTCTCACGGTGCTGCATGGGCCGCGATGAACTCGCGGGGTGAACGATATCCGAGCGCTCTATGCGGGTGAAGCTCGTTGTAGTGGTCGAACCATTCCGGCAGGGCGAGCATGACGGTTTTGGCATCGGGGATGGGATTCACCGAGACGTAATCGCGCTTGAAGGTTCGCACGAAGGCTTCGGCCATGCCGTTGCTCTGCGGGCTCTGGACCGGGGTCGTGAGCGGCTCCAGGCCAATATCGCGCGCAAAGCGGCGGGTCGGACCTGCGATGAAGCAGGAGCCGTTATCGGTCAGCCATTCGATGGTCTGCGGCAGGCGGTTGACCTTGCCGAAGCGGTGCTCGATGGCGGTGACCATCAGGTCGCAGACATCTTCGCCCTTGATGCCCTCGGTGGTGGCGACATGGCCCATGGCTTCACGATCGCAGCAGTCGAGCGCGAAGGCGACGCGGACCTTTTCGCCATTGTCGCAGCCGATCTCGAAGCCGTCTGAGCACCAGCGCAGGTTGGAGCGCTCGACAGCGATGCGGCCGTCGTGACGGCGCTCGACCCCACCAGCATGGCGTTCGAGCAGAAGGCCATGGACCTTCATCACCCGATAGACCCGCTTGCGATTGGCGGGCGCACGGCCCTCGGCCAGGGCTTTGCGGCGCAACCTGGCCCAGACGCGGGCATAGCCGTAGGTCGGCATGTCGTCGATGACCGTCTCGATCTCGGCCAGGAGCGCCTCTTCCGGCAGGGGCGGACGGCCTCTGCGCTGTGGAGAGCGCCCGGCCGTCCGCTGCGCCAGCCGCGCGGCGAGATGCGAACGGGCCACTTCCAGCGTCGCGGCGACGGTGCTCATGGCAAACCGTCCTTGGGCAGCGACAGCGACCGCAATCTCCGTTTTTTTATATCCTCCGCCACGTCGAGGGCGTCCTTCAGGATTTCCACCTCCAGGGTCTTCTTGCCCAGGAGGCGCTGCAATTCCCGGATTTGCTCCTGCTGCGCCCGGAAGGCAGACGCCGGGATAACCTCCTCCTCAGCCGCCGTCGCGGTCAGCGCCCCCTGCTCGGCAAGCCGCCGCCAGGTGAAAAGCTGGTTCGGCGACACGCCGCACCGGCGTGCGACAAGGCTGACCGTGACGCCCGCCTCACGCGTCTGCGCGACGATCTCCAACTTCTCGGCTACCGACCACCGGCGACGCCGCTCAGGTCCAGTCAGGACCTCAATCTTCGGATAAGAACCAGTCATAGGCACGACATTACTCCCAACCCTTATTTTAAGGGTGAGACCTGTCCGGGGAATTCGGGGGCCGTTTCAGCATGCGACAGCCTAATCCGGGTCGCTAGAACACTGATTGGAAGCCCAGGCTCCAAACTCAGAAATATCATCATCGCGGTCGCGGAGCCGCTGGGTGAAAGCGAGGCCGAGACGCTGGCGATGCTTTCGGCGACCGCCAGCGCCAGAGCACCAAAATGATATTTGGCGACCTCAGGCTCCATTCCGAAATAATATATGCGTCGCGCATAGACATCAAGATGGGAGAAATGTATGACCGACGCATACATCTCTCACGGATTCGGATATGGTCATGCTCAACAAAGGGCTCGGCTCGGATTCCACATCTGGGATCGATACGCATGCAACCTTTTCATGCGCGAGGCGGCTTGAGCGGGCGCGCTTCCGACGGCTCCGGCTTCTGGGCTCGATCTCCTGCAAGCGGGCCACAGCCATGGGAAAAGTGTCATGCCCGATCTGACGCTGGACCTTCGATACTTGAAGTACGCCGTTCAGGTCGCTGAGGCGGGTAGTTTTCGACGCGCGGCCGAGCGCCTTGCGATATCGCAATCCACCGTGAGCCGTCGGGTTCAGATACTTGAGCGCCAGCTTGGGTGCTCGCTATTCCACCGCACGCGATCAGGCGCTGATTTGACGCCCGAGGGGGAACGCTTCCTTCAGCAGGCGGTAGTGGGTGCGAGATTCCTTCGCGAAGCCGCGACGGAAATCCGCACTACACGGAAGCAGACGACCGGTGTCGTCAGGTTCGGAATGCTCGAAGCATTTCCCGCGTGCCCTATCATCGACCTTCTAGCGAGCTTCCGGCTCCGATACCCGACGATTGAGGTCAAACTCGAGGAAGGAACGTCAGAAGCAAACACACTGGGTGTCAGACGGGGGTTGCTAGACGCGGCAATCAGCCTGGGCGCGGCTAGAGACCCTGCGCTCCAAATCCGACGCCTATGTGAACCGGATCTGTTCGTCGCGCTGTCCCCAGGTCACAAATTGGCATCGCGGCCTAATCTCGTCTGGGATGACCTCTGCGGAGAAATCTTTCTGTCCCGCTCCGATGGGGCCGGACGAGAACTCGCTGCGATGCTGCGACGGATGGTCGGGGCGGTCGAGAGTGCCGTCCAACTTTCAATTCAACAGGTCAGTCGAGAGACCCTGCTGACGATGGTCGAACAGGGGTTTGGGGTTACCATCACGAGTGCGGTTCGCCGTCCAGACCTTGCTCTGGTGCCACTTCGATCCAGCCGGGCGCCGACCGCAGCAATGATCTCGTCTAGCGACAACGATAATCCAGCGCTGCCCCTTCTACTGAAGTGTTTCGACGCTCTACCCGGTATGAAAGTAGGCGCCGCCTAATCAGCCTTCCGCTGCGTGGACGCTCGCCGCGCCTTCGCGAAGCCGCGATCTGTAGCGATGAACCGCTGTAGCATCGGGACGATCAACCGAGCGGGTTCCACCGCCGGCTGGCCTTGCTCGCGGCCCAGGAGGTCCGCGTAATCGGCCAAGTCCTGATGCAGAGGGGCTGGCAGCTCGACCTGAACCTTTACGGGTTTATCGTCCGCGAGGGGACCTAGCTTGAGCTTAGACATATTCATTCCCCATAGGGTTCGAGCACGAGATCACGCGTTACGATGACGCGGACTGGGTAGCCTGGGCGAATTGTGAGAGTGGGCGCCACGTTGAGCTGACGGCGGACGATCTGCTGTCCGGCGTCATTGATCGTGTCCTGGCCGCCATTGCGGATCGCCTGGATAAGCCGGTCATCATTATCGACGGCAAGTTCGGCGCCAACGCTGAGGAGCGTCGAAAGTCCTGCCGCCTTGGCGAGATCCCACCAATGGTAATCCACCCCATCCTGCAGGCCGGCATATCCCTCGGCGTCGGCACCAGGCTGGCGCTCGAGAACGATCGAGCGACCATTCGGAAAGATCAGCCGGTTCCAGACAAGCAGCACACGGCTTTGCCCGAACTGCACATTGTTGTCGTACTGGCCGATGACGCGCGTGCCCTGTGGCACGAGCAGGATGCGTCCTGTGGGACTGTCGTAGATGTTTTCGGTCACCTGGGCGGTGATCTGGCCCGGGAGGTCCGATCGGATGCCGGTTATGAGTGCCGCCGAGATGACTGCGCCGGCCTGAAGGATGTTCGGCGACGCCGGAGCAACGACGCGATCGGGAGACACCGTTCGTCGATCGGTGGCCGCGTTGAGAAAGGCGTTCTGACGATCCTGTGCGGAGGGAGTTGCTGGCGGCGGCGCGAGGCCAAGGCTCGCCAAATCCGGTGCGGGCGGGAGTGCCGGGGCCGCCCCCGCCGCAGCGGGCGCACCCCGGCTTTCCGATCCGGAGAATAGGCGACTCGTCCGCGCGGTCTCGATCTCCTGTAGGCGCCGCTGCTCTTCCGGGCTGATGCCGGGATTGGGCGTGGCGATGCCAGGGGTCGGCACTGGCTGGCCGCGATCCTGTGTGCTGAGGATAGGCCGGCCGAGGTCTCCGGGAAGCGGCGGACCAAGCCGCGGCACGCCAGCATAGTCTCGCGGTAGCCCGGCCAGGCCATCGGCTGTGGAGCGGTTCTCGGTGGAATACAGCTCCTCATTCGGCCGGGCGCCGTCCCGCGTTTGAAGCGCGTAAATCAATGCGCCGCCAAGCCCGACGCTGGCGATCAGGCCGAGCCCTGCCAACACCTTACGCGACAGCCGCGTCACACGCGGCGGCTCGGCCCGCAGCCGCATTGGCGCGGGACCGGCGGGTTCGCCGGTCAAGGGCTGCGGATCGTCGTCCGGGGCATCCCCACTCCGGGGCGGGCTCTCGCTCACGAGGTCGGCCTCCCATCGGTGCGGGTGATGCGAACGCGCCGTTGCCGGTCGCCGGAGCCGAACCTCAGTTCGGCCGCGGCGAAGAGCCGATCGACGATCATGTGATGGCCGCGGACGCGATAGTTGACCAATTCGGAGGTGTTGCCTTCGGCGCCCACGACGAAGAGCGGGGGCATCTCGCCCTGGCCGATGCCGCGCGGGAACTCAATGAAGACCTGTCGGCCGTCGTCAAAGGCGCGGAGCGGCCTCCACGGCGCGCGGTCCCCCTCGATTGCGTAGCGGAAGTTGACGTTGGCGAGATCGACGCCGCTCGCCACGGGTTGGGCGGCTTGCGCCTCGGCATTCTGCCGACGCAATGCGATAAGCTGATCCTGTGGATACTGCCACGAGACCGATGCCATATAGGTCCGCTCGGTCGAGCGAAGCTCCATGTGATAAGTGCGCATGTTGGTGTTGATGACGAGGTTGGTCATCAGGTCGGCCCGTGTCGGCTTCACCAGGATGTGGACTTGGCGCGTCGCACCCGATCCGCTCTCGGTGTCGCCGATGATCCACCGTACCGTGTCGCCTGCGGCGACGGGTCCTGCGCCGACGAGCTGCTCGCCGGGCTGGAGCGCGATGTCAGTGATCTGTCCGACCGCCGTATAGACTTGGTAGAGCGCACCCTGCGTCCAGGGATAGACCTGCATCGAATTGATAAATCCATCACGCACCGGCTGGACGCGGGCCGCCTCGTTGGCCTGGTTGACGCGCGCCGTCGGGTTGGCCGGCTCGGGCGCGCGTCGCGTCTCCGGCACGCGCTGCAACTGGCCGGGTAGCGGGAGCGGCCGCGGCAGCTCGACCACAGTGACGGGCGCTGGTGGATCGACGGTCTGCACCGCGGGAGCCGCGTTGTCGTAGGATATTTCAGGCGGGGGGTTGGTCGTAGCGCAGCCGGCGAGTGCGGTTGTCGCCAGCAGGACCATCGGGATTGCGGCCCTGCGGAGAGCCGGGAATACGAATGTGTGTAAAGCCGGGCTTCCGGCTTTACGGAAAGACGGCTTCATTGCCCAAGCTCCCGTGACCAGTTGATGGCGTTGACGTAGATGCCGAGCGGGTTCGCCCTCAGCCGATCGGCGTTTCGGGGGACCTGCACGACGATCGTCAGGATCGCAGTCCAGCGGGTTGTCTCGGCGAGCTGGCCGTTCTCGTAGCGGCGCTCCACCCACGCGACGCGGAAGCTGTCCGGCGAAGCGCGGATGACGCTGGAGACGTCGACGGCGACCTGCTGGCGGCCGACCCGTGTGAACGGGTCGTTGGACCTGGCGTAGTCGTTCAACGCCATGGCACCGCGATCGGTCGTGAAGTCATACGCGCGCAGCCAGTTTTGCCGCACGATGATCGCGTCGGCCGGGATCGAGCGAACCTGCTCGATGAAGCGCGCCAAGTGGAAGGCGATCTGCGGATCGGTCGGACGGTAGTCCGCCTCGGCGGGAGCGACCGCTTGTGCCTGACCGAGTCGATCGACCTGGACCACCCAAGGAACTATCGTTCCCCGTGCCGACTGCACGACGAGCGCGGTGGCGAAGCCGGCCGACAGGATCAGCGAGCCGAATGCCATCAAGCGCCAGTTCTTGGCCTGCACGCGCGGGGCGCCGATGCGTTCATCCCAGACCTGGCCGGCACGCTGGTAGGGCGTCTCGGGTTCGGGGGCTTTGCCGTAGTGGGTAGAGGGTCGTTTGAACATCAGCGATCGCCTTCGGACAGGTTGACGGAGGAGCCGCCGCCGTGGGCGTCGCCGGAGCGGACAGCGTGGGCCGTGGCTTGCACGGCATGGGTCATGTGTTGGGAGCGGCGCATCCGCTGCGCCCAGGCGGGTGGCCCGCCGGCACCGGCGGAACCCGAGGACGCGGCACCGTCACCGGCAGCGTCACCGCCGATCGAGCCCATGGTGGAGGAGCCGCCCGTCGCCTCGAAGGCGGCCTTGCCGCCCGCGTTGAAGCTGGACTTCATGCTTTCGGCGGCGCGCGATGCGGCCCGACGCAATGGAGAGACAGCGGCACTTCCGCCAGCGCGGGCAACGCCACCGAGACCGGAAGCGACACCAGCCGCGCCCGACTGACCGGCAGAGCCAAGGCTGTAAGCGGTCGAAGCGCCGCCGGCGACCGCAGCGCCGCCACGAGCCGCAGCGGCGGCGCCGCCAGCCAGGGCTGCACCTCCGGATGCGGCGGCACCGACAGCGCCAGCACCGAGTGCGACCATTCCGCCTGCGGCTAGGCCGGTACCAACCGCAGCGCCAGCGCTGAGTTGCGGGCCGCCGGAAACGATGCCGCTGGCGATGCCGGGGCCGAAAATTCCCAAACCGAGCAGCGACAAAGCTGCAAGGACGATCGCCATAGCCTCGTCGATCGACGGGTTCTGCCCCCCGAACCCGGACGTGAACTCGGAAAATAACGTCGAGCCGATGCCGATGATGACGGCGAGCACCAGGACCTTGATGCCGGAGGAAATGACGTTGCCGAGGACGCGCTCGGCCATGAAGGCAGACTTCCCGAAAAGACCGAACGGGATGAGCACAAAGCCGGCCAACGTGGTCAGTTTGAATTCGATGAGCGTGACGAACAGCTGGATCGCGAGAATGAAGAAGGCGAGCAGCACCAGCACCCATGCGAGGAACATGCAGGCGATCTGGATGAAGTTCTCAAAGAAGGACCAGTAGCCCATCAGGCTGGAGATCGAGTCGAGCAGCGGCCGGCCAGCATCCAAGCCGGTTTGGGCGACCTTGCCCGGGCGCATCAGGTCGGCGGTCGAGAAGCTCGTGCCGCTTGCCTTCAGACCTAGACCGGCGAAGCTCTCGAAGATGATCCGGGCGAGGTTGTTCCAGTTGCCAATGATGTAGGCGAAGACACCGACGAACAGCGTCTTCTTCACCAGCCGCGCTACGATGTCGTCGTCGGCGCCCCACGACCAGAACAGCGCCGCAAGCGTCACGTCGATGACGATGAGGGTGGTTGCGATGAAGGCGACTTCGCCGCTGAGGAGGCCGAACCCGCTGTCGATATAGCGGGTGAAAACCTCGAGGAAGTGGTCGATGACGCCGGTGCTGCCCATGATGCTATCGCGCCTCGTCGAGCTCAGGCGTGGCGGGCGTCGCGGCTGGTGCGTTGCTTCGTTCCGACTGAGGCGTGAGGCCATCGCGCTGCGCGGGCGGCATGTCCGGCAACCGCTCGGCGGGCCGCGCGCCAGGCGCGAGGAAGCGGTGACGGTTTTCCGCCCAGGCGCGTAGGCAAGCTGAATCGCGCGGGCCGGCTTCGCCGAGCGCCTGGCAACGGATCAACTCGTCACGCAGCGGATCGCTCTGCGATTGAGTGGCGCGGCCGGACGGCCATAGCTCGGGCGGCTCCTCCTTCCGGGTCATCTCGATCGCCGTGGCGGTGACCGCGACCGCGACGAATACAACCGCCCCGACCCGCGCGAGCATCTTGCCGTCCATGACCACGTCCTCAGTTGCCGCTCGGGAACATGCGGGCGTTGCCGGGCTGATAGCCGCTGCCTGGCGTCAGAAATCGGCGACGCTGTTCGCGACC
The DNA here is from genome assembly GCF_055378485.1 of Phyllobacterium sp. T2-21. NCBI lineage: Bacteria > Pseudomonadati > Pseudomonadota > Alphaproteobacteria > Hyphomicrobiales > Phyllobacteriaceae > Phyllobacterium > Phyllobacterium sp. T2-21. The sequence continues at coordinate 1,429,208 of NZ_AP027912.1, forward strand.
CTGTTCAGCCGCGGCGGCGCGCTCGGCCTCGGAAAGGCTCTGGGCACGCCCGTTGGCGGCGACGACGGCGGTGAGGTCGGCGAGCTGCTGGGCTTGAAGGGCGAGAAGCTGATTGCCGGCCTGTGTCGCCTGCAAGGCGCCCGTCGCGCCCTGGCTCTGGCCGACCAGTGCCGACATCTCGCCGCGATTGGTGTCGATGTTGCCGACGACGCCCGCCTGCACGCGCATGGCGTCCTGCAAACCGCCGACGGTGTTCTGCCAGCGCTCGCGCGCTCCGGCGACGAGCGCCTGATCGGAGGCCGACATCGAGGCGTTGCCGTAGGTCGACGTGAACGCCTGGTCGATGCGCTGGACATCGTAGGCGATGCCCTGCGCTTGTTGCAGGAGCTGCTGGGTTCGCTGGACGGACTGCTGAAGCTGCTGCAGCGAGGAGTAAGGCAGGCTCGCCAGATTGCGCGCCTGGTTGATCAGCATGGTGGCTTCATTCTGAAGCTGGGTGATCTGCTGATTGACCTGCTGAAGCGTGCGAGCGGCCGTCAGGACGTTTTGGGCGTAGTTGGTCGGATCGTAGACGACCCACTGCGCGGCTGCCGGCGGGGCGAAGATCGGCGACAGCGCGAGCGGCGCGGCGAGTAGCGCGGCGCTCATGCGCAGCGCGCGCGAGCGGGAATGAACGGAACGGGTCATGGGCGTGCCTCCGGATTATGTTGGGGGGTGACGTTGGTGAGGTCGGCTACGAGGTCGGCGGCCCAGGCGAGCCGGTTTTCGGCCAGCCACTCGGTGAGAAACCCGTCCGTGCCGCTACGGGCGTGAACCGCGGCGATCAGTGCCTGATGCTGTTTCGACGAGGCCGCGCAAAGCGCGAGCGCCACATCCGACAGGCCCAGCTCGAAGAGCCTGTTTCCCCTGCGGCTCTGGCAGTAGTAGTCGCGCTTGGGCATCGCCCGCGCGAGGATCTCGATCTGGCGATCGTTTAGGCCGAAGCGGCGATAGATGGCGGTGATCTGCGGCTCGATCGCGCGTTCGTTCGGGAGCAGGATGCGGGTCTGGCAGCTCTCGATGATGGCGGGCGCAATCGCCGATCCGTCGATATCGGAGAGGGATTGGGTGGCGAAGATAACGCTGGCGTTCTTCTTCCGGAGCGTCTTCAGCCACTCGCGGAGCTGACCGGCGAAACCGTCGTCGTCCAACGCGAGCCAGCCCTCATCGACGATGAGCAGCGTCGGCCGCCCGTCGAGGCGGTCCTCGATACGGTGGAAGAGATAGGCCAGCACGGCGGCGGCAGCACCGGTGCCGATCAATCCCTCGGTCTCGAAGACCTGAACATCGGCTTCGCCGAGATGCTCGGCCTCAGCGTCGAGCAGCCGACCATAGGGCCCGCCGACACAATAGGGTCGGAGCGCCTGCTTCAGGTCGTTGGACTGGAGCAGGACGGAGAGGCCCGTCAACGTGCGCTCCGCGACGGGCGCCGATGCCAGCGAGGTCAGGGCCGACCAGAGATGCTCCTTGACCTCGGGCGTGACCGTTACGCTCTCGCGGGAGAGGATCGCGATCAGCCAGTCGGAGGCCCAGGCCCGCTCCGCGACGTCGTCGATGCGGGCCAGCGGTTGCAGCGACACCCTGTCGTCGGCGCCGTCCGTTAGGCCACCGCCCAGGTCATGCCAGTCACCACGCATGGCGAGCGCCGCGGCGCGGATCGATCCGCCGAAGTCGAAAGCGAAGACTTGGGATTGCGGATAGCGCCGGAACTGGAGCGCCATGAGTGCGAGCAACACCGACTTGCCGGCGCCGGTCGGCCCGACGATCAGCGTATGACCGACATCGCCGACGTGGATGGAAAGCCGGAACGGGGTCGAGCCCTCCGTTCTGCCGTAAAGCAGTGGGGGTGCATCGAAGTGCTCGTCCCGTTCCGGTCCCGCCCACACCGCCGACAGCGGGATCATGTGGGCGAGATTCAATGTGCTGATGGGTGGCTGCCGGACGTTGGCGTAGACGTGGCCGGGCAGCGAACCTAGCCAGGCGTCCACGGCATTGATGGTCTCGGCCATCGCGGTGAAGTCGCGGCTCTGAATGATTTTCTCGACCAGCCGGAGCTTCTCGGCGGCGATGCGCGGATCGTCGTCCCAGACCGTGATCGTGGCCGTCACATAGGCCTGGCCGGCATAATCGGCGCCCAGCTCCTGCAGCGCCATGTCGGCGTCGGCCGCCTTGTTCGCCGCATCGGTGTCGACGAGCGCCGAGGCCTCGTTCGTCATGATTTCCTTGAGGATGGCCGCGATCGACTTGCGCTTGGCGAACCATTGCCGCCGGATCTTGGTCAGCAGCTTGGTGGCGTCGGTCTTGTCGAGCAGTACCGCGCGCGTCGACCAGCGGTAGGGAAAGGCCAGCCGGTTCAGCTCGTCGAGAATGCCGGGCGTGGTCGCGGTCGGGAAGCCGACGACGGTGAGGATGCGCAGATGCGCGTTGCCAAGCCGGGGCTCGAGGCCGCCTGTGAGCGGCTGATCGGCCAGCAGCGCGTCGAGATACATCGGCGTCTCGGGAACACGGACTCGATGCCGTTTCGTCGAGATGGTCGAATGCAGGTAGGTCAGCGTCTCGGCATCATCGAGCCACGCGCATTCCGGCATGAAAGCGTCGATGAGGTTGAGGATGCGGTCGGTGCGGTCGGCGAAGCCGCGCACGATCTCATGTGCGTCAACGCCGGTATGTTCGCGGCCCTCGTAGAGCCAGGTTTCGGCGCGCGCCGCATCCTCGGCCGGGGGCAGATAGAGAAAGGTGAGGAAGTAGCTGGACTCGTAATGCGCGCCGGCTTCCTCGAAATCGGCCTTGCGTTCGGCATCGACCAGCGCCGAGGCGCTGTTGGCGAACATGCTGGCGGGATAGGTCGCAGCGCCGTGCCGCTGTGCCTCGACGAAGATGGCCCAGCCGGAGCCGAGGCGGCGAAAGGCATTGTTGAGGCGGCCGGCGACCGCGACCAGCTCGGCCGGTACGGCGCTGTCGAGGTCAGGTCCGCGAAAGCGTGCAGTGCGTTGCAGGCTGCCGTCCTTGTTCAGTACGACGCCTTCGCCGACCAGCGCGACCCAGGGAAGGAAGTCGGCGAGCCGGGTGTTACGATTACGATATTCGGCAAGGTTCATCATCGGTGTCGCTCCTCAGACCGACAGGTGGCCGGGGATGCGCAGATGCTTGCGCACGACGTCGACGAACTGCGGATCGCGCTTGGCTGCCCAGACGGCCGCGAAGTGCCCCACCGCCCAAAGGGCGAGACCCACTAGCCAGAGGCGGAGGCCGAGACCGAGCGCGGCCGCCAGTGTGCCGTTGAGGATGGCGAGCGAACGTGGGGCGCCGCCGAGCAGGATGTGCTCGGTCAGCGCCCGGTGGACGGGCACGGAAAAGCCCGGAACCTCGCCGCCATGATCCGCGCCGTCGGCCATCAGACGAGCGCCCCGCCGCCGAACGAGAAGAACGACAGGAAGAAGCTGGATGCGGCGAAGGCGATCGACAGGCCGAACACGATCTGGATCAGCTTGCGGGCGCCACCCGACGTGTCACCGAAGGCCAGCGTCAGCCCGGTGATGATGATGATCATGACCGCGATGATCTTGGCGACCGGTCCCTCGATCGATTCCAGGATCGACTGGAGCGGGGCTTCCCACGGCATCGATGAGCCCGACGCATGCGCGGCCGGTGCCAGTGCGAGCGTGAGGAAGGTGACGGACGCCGCCGTGGCGATGTGGCGGCGAAAGCGCAAAGCATGCTTGATCATGACGGGTCTCCTGTGAGGGGTTGGCTTGCGGGCGTGACGCGGTAGTCGCCGTTGGGGCCGAGGCCCTCGATGCGGGCGAGTTCGGCAAGCCGGCGCGAGGCGCCGCGGCCGGAGAGCACGGCGACCAGATCGATCGTCTCGGCGATCAGCGCGCGGGGGACCGTGACGACGGCTTCCTGGATAAGCTGTTCCATTCGGCGCAGCGCGCCGATGGCGGTGCCGGCGTGGATCGTCCCCACGCCTCCCGGGTGGCCGGTGCCCCAAGCCTTGAGAAGATCGAGCGCCTCGGAGCCGCGGACCTCGCCGATGGGAATGCGGTCGGGTCGCAGGCGGAGCGAGGAGCGAACAAGATCGGAGAGCGAGGCGACGCCGTCCTTCGTCCGCATGGCGACGAGGTTGGGCGCGGCGCATTGCAGCTCGCGCGTGTCCTCGATCAGGACGACGCGATCCGAGGTCTTCGAGACCTCTGCCAGCAGCGCGTTGGTGAGGGTCGTCTTGCCGGTCGAGGTTCCGCCGGCGACGAGGATGTTGCGCCGATCGGCAACGGCCTGGCGCAGCGTTTCGGCCTGATCCGCCGCCATGATTCCGGACGCCACATAGTCGCCGAGCGTGAACACAGCGACGGCGGGCTTGCGGATCGCGAAAGCCGGCGCGGACACCACGGGAGGCAACAGCCCCTCGAACCGCTCCCCCGTCTCGGGCAGTTCGGCCGAGACCCGCGGGGCGCCTGGATGAACTTCGGCGCCGACGTGATGGGCGACAAGGCGAATGATCCGCTCGCCATCGGCGGGCGACAGTCGTTCACCGGTGTCGGAAAGACCCTCTGAAAGCCGGTCGACCCAGAGCCGCCCATCGGGATTGAGCATCACCTCGACGATCGCGGGATCTTCCAGAAACGTGGCGATCGCTGACCCGAGGGCTGTGCGCAGCATGCGCGCGCCGCGAAGGATCGCCTCCGATTTCTGGTGAGGTGCCGCCACGTCGTCCCCGTTCTCTTGCGGGTCCGCGATGCGCGGCCCTGGATCGGGGATGAGTAGAAGAGGCAGAAATCATGGCCTGACAACAACCATGATGTGGCAGTCGTACTGTGGCGTACAAAGACAGGAAAACGGCGGAACGCCCGAATACTTGTGATGCGCGGATCAGTGATTATTCCGCGTCACGCGCGGGCGGGATGTCTTCCGCAATCTCCTGTCTGAGCTTCGGTCCCTGCGCGAGTCGTCGGCCGAGCGCGGTCACGAAGGCTTCGTAGCGCTCGGCCGCCTTGGCGCGTGCCGCGACCTGGGCCGGCTCCGGCAACGGCGGATTGGACGTCAGCCAGAAACGGATGAATACAGCTAGCGTCTCGACCGATATGCCGAGGTCGCGCTCCATTCGCGCCAGGCGACGGTCGAGTTGATCGAGCCGCTTCGTCGTGGCTGCCTCCTGCCGCTCAGCGGCGTCCGGCGAGAGAAACGAAGCAATGCCAGCCTCGGCAACCAGCGATAGGGACAGGTCTCGCCGCGCCGCATGGGCCGCGAGCGCCTTCATGACATCCGGGTCGAGATACACGGAGAGGCGTTGCTTTTTCGGAGGCTTGCTCACCGACACATCCTAAAGTTCGATACCGTCGCCCGGATCGAGCGAGGCTTGGCGGGCGACTTGGCGCATCGTCTGCGTCATGCGGCTCAGGCGTGCGGCATCCTCGTCGACATCGTCACGGGGATCGATCTCGAATTCATTTTCGAGCACCGGCTTTCGCTCGACGGCCTGGGTCCGGCTCAGTTCGGGTTGATGCCGGCGTTCGGAATCCGTCGGATCGTCATCGGACCCGTCCTGCACTGCGATGACCGTGCTCAGCTTGGGAGCCGCCGGTATGGCGAGCGTGCTCCAGTCGTCGGTCATTGCGCTCGCCGGCTTGGTGAGTGTGGGCGGCGTGAGGATGCGTTCCTGAAATCTGCGATCCTCGTAGTAGCGGGCCTTCTTCGCCCGGATCGGCGGAATGCCGGCGACCATGACGATCTCGTCGGAGGGCGGGAGCTGCATGATCTCGCCGGGCGTCAGCAACTGTCGGGCGGTCTCCGAGCGCGATACCATCAAGTGGCCGAGCCAGGGCGATAGCCGGTGGCCAGCATAGTTTTTCATCGCCTTCATCTCGGTCGCGGTGCCGAGGGCATCCGAAACGCGTTTGGCCGTGCGCTCGTCATTGGTCGCGAAGCTCACGCGGACATGGCAATTGTCCAAAATTGAGTTGTTAGGGCCGTAGGCCTTCTCGATCTGATTCAGCGATTGCGCGATGAGGAAGGCCTTGAGGCCGTAACCGGCCATGAAAGCGAGCGCGCTCTCGAAGAAGTCGAGGCGGCCGAGCGCGGGAAACTCATCGAGCATGAGCAGCAGGCGGTGCCGGTTGCCCTTAGCCTGCAAGTCCTCCGTCAACCGGCGTCCAACCTGATTCAAGATTAGGCGGATCAGTGGCTTGGTCCGATTGATGTCGGATGGCGGGACCACGAGGTAGAGCGTCGTCGGACGCTTGCCGCCGACCACGTCAGCGATGCGCCAGTCGCAGCGGCGGGTTACTTCCGCGACCACCGGATCGCGATACAGACCGAGAAAGGACATCGCGGTCGACAGCACGCCCGACCGCTCGTTGTCCGACTTGTTGAGCAGTTCACGAGCCGCGCTGGCGATCACCGGATGAGGCCCGGCCTCGCCGAGATGGGCGGTCTTCATCATCGCCGCGAGCGTCGATTCGATCGGCCGCTTCGGATCGGACAGGAAGGCCGCGACACCCGCCAATGTCTTGTCGGCCTCGGCATAGAGGACGTGCAGGATCGCGCCGACCAGAAGCGCGTGCGACGTCTTCTCCCAGTGGTTCCGCTTCTCGAGCGAGCCTTCCGGGTCAACCAAAATGTCGGCGATGTTCTGCACGTCACGGACTTCCCATTCGCCGCGGCGCACCTCGAGCAGCGGATTGTAGGCCGCCGACTTCGCGTTTGTGGGATCGAACAGCAGCACGCGGCCGTGCCGGGCGCGGTAGCCGGCGGTCAGGGTCCAGTTCTCGCCCTTGATGTCGTGAACGATCGCCGAGCCCGGCCAGGTCAGGAGCGACGGCACGACCAGGCCCACGCCCTTGCCGGAACGTGTCGGCGCGAAGCACAGCACATGCTCCGGGCCGTCGTGGCGAAGATACTCGCGCTCATGCCTGCCGAGCACGACGCCGTCTGGACCGAGGAGGCCGGCGGCCTTCACCTCTTCAGGCCGCGCCCAGCGGGCTGAGCCGTAGGTCTCCACATTCTTCGCTTCGCGTGCCCGCCACACGGACATGCCGATGGCGACGGCGATGGAGATGAACCCGCCGGACGCTGCGATATAGGCGCCCTCGACGAAGATCGGCGGGGCATAGGCGTCATAGAAATACCACCACCAGAAGAAGGCCGGCGGATAGTAGATCGGCCATCCGACGAGCTCGAACCAGGGCTGGCCGAGCTGAGGCTGGAAGCCAAGACGATAGGCCGTCCATTGCGTCGCGCCCCAGGTCGTCATCAGCACGATCAGGAAGACGGTGAGGATCTGGCCCCAGAGGATCTTCGTCGCCGACATGGCGGGCACTCCTTTCTTAGTTGGGTTACATGCCGAGGCCGCGATTGCGGCCGAAGCTCCAGTCGACGCCGCCGGGGCCGCGCGAGACGCCCGAGACGTGCTGACCGTGCTGCCGTTCGAGGGAGGGCGACCAGGGCACGAGCTGGAACCCGAGGCCGTCGTCGATCATGGCGAAGCGGCCCGAGGCGAGCGCGAAGCGCTGGCGGTAGGTGCCCGCCACATACTCGCCCGATCCGGCCTTGGTGAACGGACGCCCGGTTTCGGCCGCGAGCTTTTCGCCGAGCGCTTCGACCTCGCGCTGGCGCAAGGTTTCGATGAGGCCCGGCGAGAAGCTGACGCCGCGCGTCTGCCGCTCGGCGAGGCCCTGGCCAACGAGATGCTCGGCACGTCGGTCCATCGCTTGGCGCACCTCCGCGCCGAAGCCGCCACCGCCAAGGGCTACCGGCTCGCGGGCGATCGCCTGCCGGTCGAGCCAGGTGGCGCCGGTCGCATGGACCTGCCGCTCAATATCGAGATCCGAGCGAACGGCGAGCGCGACACGCCGGCGGCCCTGCGCGTCGTCGAACTTGCGCAGCTCGACGATCGAACCCGGTGCGCTGTCGCCGGCGGCGTCGAGATCGGCGAGCTTGATGTGGTGGGTGCGCCCGTCGGTGCCGTCGACTACGGCATAGGCCGTGCCCTTCAGCTCGTCATCGAGGCCGCGGTCGACCAGCCGGCCGATGACCGGATCGTCGATGCTCTCGCCGGCGAGCACATAGCTCGCGGCGCCGCGTTCGATGCCGCGTTCAGTCAGGCCGCGGTGGATGCGCTTGATGATGTCGCCACGCTCGCCGAGCGCGCGCAGCGTCTTCTCGGCATTCTCCGATACGACCCATTGGCCGGGACCGACCTGATCGGCGAGGCCGAGTGTCTCCAGCTTGCGCAGCCGACCGACCTTCAGCGCGTGGAATTCGTCTGGCTGCCGATCGGGATGTGGGGCGAGGTCGGCGACGCCGGTGCGATAGCTATCGCGGGCAATCTGGCGATCGAGATCGGTCCAGCGTTCCGCCTCGACCTGACGCCCCAGGTTGCGGCGGATCTCGTGATCGGTGCGCGGTCCCAGCTCCTGGGTGACGAGGTCCTGCGCGCGGGCGCGCATGCCTTCCTTGATGTAGTCGCGGGAGATGACGAGGTCCTGGCCGTCGTCAGTCCGTCCCCGCAGGATGATATGGACATGCGGGTTGTCGGTGTTCCAGTGATCGACGCCGACCCAGTCGAGCTTCGTGCCCAGGTCCTTCTCCATCTGCCCCATCAGTTCGCGGGCATAGGTCTTGAGGTCGCTCATCTCGGTCGCGTCCTCTGGTGAGACGATGAACCGGAAGTGATGCCGATCGTCCTGGGTGCGCTCGGCGAAGGCCTTCGGATCGGAGTCCTCGGTCTCGGCACCAAACAGGTGGGCCTTCTCCCCATCCCGGGTGACGCCCTCGCGGCGGAGATAGCTGAGGTGGGTGGAGAGCGGCGCAGCCCGCGCGCTATGACGGACGACGCGTGTCTTGATGACCGTGTTTCGCGATCGGCTCGTGAGCAGCCGATTGGCCTGCACGGTCGCGCGCTGTCCGCGTCCAAACCGCGAGCGATTGCCCTTGCTGATCTGGCCGGAGCGCGAGACGCGTCCACCGGCTCGCTGCGCGGCTGCCAGCGCCTGCGCGATAAAGGGCCGCGCAGCTTGAGCCCGGGTCGAGCGGATGCGGCCAGGGCGAATGCGGAAATCGTCCTCTCCGCTCATGGCCAAGGCCCCGCACATCGCGCAAAGCCAAGGAAATTCCTCAATAAAACGCGAGAGCGCAGGCTGCGCCGATCAGGCGCACCTCGCGCAAATGCGCCATAAGTCCCTGAAAAAACACGACCGCACCAAGCCGCACCTCGCGCGCTTTTATCTCGCCATCGTGCGGTTGTGCTGACTGCTCCTCCTCTCCGGACCGCCATTTGCCCGCCAGACCACGCCACAATGCGAACGGGTGCGAACGCGGTCATTGCGGGCCACCGGCGACATTGCGCGCGACGAAAAGGCCATCGGTGCGCGAAGCCGCCGGGCCTTGATCGCGCTCCGGTGCAGACGCCGTGCTGTTACCGGGCGCGCCTTCGGACTGCGTTGGCGCGGCAGGTCCGCTGCCGGCCGACTGCACGACGAAGAGCGGCGCCCGCGTCCAGGCGAGCGGATCGGCAGCCGCCACCACGACTGGGCCGGCGAGTTCTTCGCCGCCGACAATTGGGGCGAGCGTCGTGACATAGGCGCGCGTCTCGGCCGGCAATGGGCGACCGGCGAGATACTCTTCGTAACGGCCCGGTCCGGCGTTGTAGGCCGCCAGGAAACCGGGCGATCCGTAGCGATCGTGCATGTCGCGCAGATACGCGGCGCCCGCCAGGATGTTGTCGCGAGGATCGTAGGGGTTGCTGCCGAGTCGATGGCGAACGCGCAGTTCGGCCCATGTGGCGGGCATGATCTGCATCAGGCCCATCGCCCCGGCCGACGAGATGGCGCGCACGTCGCCGGCGCTTTCGACGCGCATGACGGCGCGAATCCACGCTTCCGGGACGCCGAACCGCTGCGCCGCCTCGGTGATAAAAGCACCATAGGGATCACTGCGCGACGGCCGCTCGGCGGACGCCTGCTGTGCTCCGGCCGGGCTCGCCCCCGGCGCGGCGAGGATCAGGCCGGAAAGGAGAAGGAGGGCTGCACGTCGGAGGGTGATCCTCCCTCCGACGGCAGGCTGACGGCGCGCGGCGGGCATCGTTAGTCCCGCTCGCCGCGCTTCGGCGGGCGATTCCAGTGCAGGCCCCAGGCGGACTTGTCGTCGGCCGACTGGAACAGATTGGCGCGGATCGGATGTTCGAAGGTCGGATCGTCGAGCTGCAGCGAGACGTATTCGCCGGCCTTCTCGCCGGTGCGCTTCCAGCCCGCGCCGATCTCCGCGCCGGTCTCGTTGCTTATGGTGTCAAGCACATGGACGCGGTAGTCCGGCGCGTTCTCGGCATCGGACGGTTCGGCCGCGACGATGATGATGTCCTGATGCAAGGACAGCGTCGTCAGGTGGCCGATGAAGCCATCATTTTCGCGCATGAATTGACCGATCACGGGCATGGGTCGTCTCCTTCAGATTGCGGTGGGCAGGGTCATGGGCGGGCCGTCACCGCGTCGGCGCGCGCCAGACGAAGCGGCCATCGCCGTCCTCGTCGGTGTAGAGGGGGGTGGCCCGGCCGATCACGGCGGTGGCCGGAAGCGGGCCGAAATAGCGGCCGTCGAGGCTGTCGCGGACCTGCCAGTTCATCAGGAACAGTTCGCCGTTCGCGACCAACCGGCAGCCCTGCCAGATCGGGAGCGGGCGACCGCGACGATCGCGATCAAGGGCTTCACCCATCGGTACACCGTCGACCGTGATGGCGAGCCCGGACCGGCAGACCCGCTGTCCCGGTAGCGCGGCGACGCGCTTCAACAGCGGCACGCCGCGCGGCAGGTAGCCGCCGTCGGACAGGAAAGTGGCGAGTGGCTCGGGGGCATCCACCGCGACCAGATCGGTCACGGCGACCGGGCCGGGTTCTTCTATCGTGTAGAAGCCGACGGGCGTGCTGGCGGACGCGTTCCAGATCAGCTTCGGCGCGAACGATGCCACGGAGGCGATGCCGAGAAGCGACACGGCCACTGTCGTGACGATGGCATAGGAGAGCCGGGTCATGCGCCGATCTCCCGGCGCAGGAGAAATGCGCGATGCTGCCGAAGGCCATAAGCGCGTGGCGTTTCGCCGACGGTCATCCGGTTGTGGACGTGGCGCCAATGGTCCGGCGAAACGTCGATCGGGTCGATGCCGCGCGCCTCGATGGCGTCGATGAGCTGGAGCACGCGCTCGACCTTCGGCCAGCCATCGACATGCAGCAGAACCTCTGCGCCGGGCGCGACCGTCGGAACGGTCTGGCACGCTGCGTTGCGCTCGACCGTGCGCAGGATGTCGAGCCGCGAGAGGACAGTGCCGTGCTCGTTGGCCGCCCAGCGCACGAGCGCGAAGACGCTGCCGGGAGGGAAGAAGAGGATGCGACGGCGGCGGTCGAGGATCTGCTCGCGCCGCTCGCGGCCGAAGCGGACCCAGTACTCCGTGTGCTTCTCGATCCAGACGAGTTCGACCTGGGTGAACGCTTCGGGCGGCAGCTCGTCGGCAGCACGGCCGACGCGTTTTGGCACGGCGACAAGGCCGGTCATTGTCCTTCTCCTGACGGGGGTGGAAACTCGCGCTCGAACAGCGCACGCAGCATGTCGGCGACGGTCTGGCCGCGCTGAAAGGCGGCGATCTTGATGCGGCCGCGCATGTCGGCGGTGACGTCGATCGTCAGCCGGGCCGAGAAGTCCTCGGCGGGCTGACTGCGGGAGGCATGGCGTTCGGGCGCCTTGATCCAGTCTTCGGGATCGGCCGGACGCGCCGCAAAACTGCGCTTCGGGGACCGTTCGCTCATGCGCCGATCCTCGCGACTTCCGCTGCGAGCGCGGCGATCTCGCGCGCGCCAGGGCAATTCTCGTCCTGCTCGGCGGCGAGCCGGCCGGTCTGAACGACATCGGCGAAGACGATGCGCTGGCCGATCGTCGTCGAGAGCAAGGGCGGGTCGTGATCCGCCAGCGTCTCGGCGGTCTCGCGGGCCAGAACCGTGCGGGCCGCGCAGCGGTTCAGCACGAAGCGTGCGGCGAGCTGCGGGCGATAGATGCGCGCCTCGCCGAGCAGCGCGAGCATTTCGGCGGAGGCCCAGCCATCGAGCGGCGATGGCTGCACCGGGATCAGCACGAGATCGGCGGCGAGCAGCGCCGAGCGCATCAGCCCGGCGACACGGGGCGGGCCGTCGATCACGACATGGTCGGCGTTGCGGGCCAGTTCCGGCGCTTCTCGGTGGAGCGTGTCGCGGGCCAGGCCGACGACACCGAACAACCGCTCCAGCCCCTCCCGGCTGCGTTGCTGGGACCAGTCGAGCGCAGACCCTTGCGGATCGGCGTCGATCAGCGTGACGCGCTGTCCACGGCGAGCCCATTCGCCAGCAAGGTGCAGGGCGAGCGTGGTCTTGCCGACGCCGCCCTTCTGGTTGAGCAGCGCGACGATCATGACGATCTCCCGGCGATCGGGGACTCGTCCACAGCGGCCGAAAAACGCGGTCGCGTTAGAAAGATTCCGTAGGAATCTAAGTTAGATAAGTTAGAGGGCTCGCAAGCTACTGATTCACCGCGAGGAATCGATGATTCCGGTCCCCGATAGCACGAGAGTCCGGTCCCCGATGGCACGATAGTGCCGGTCCCTGATAGCACGAGACGATTCACAGCTTATCCCCAGGGCGAGAGTTGCTCCGGCGACGACGGCGCGGGATGCCGAGGGCATCCGGGTCGGTCGGCACGAAGGAGAGGATTTCCGGTCCGCCGAGGCCCTGCTCGATGGTCAGGCGGTAGCCCGGCAGAGGCTGCCGGCGGACGATGTCCCGCAGGTCGTAGGCGAAATGCTTGAGCGGCGAGAGCGAGCCGGACTTGGCGTGGAGATGCGGAAAATCGAAGCTCCAGCCGAATTCCTGCTTGCCGCCGTGCTTGCGCACGAGGCGATAGAGCCAGCGCTCCAGGCCGCCCGTCAGGCCGAAATAATTGCGGTCGATCGTCAGTACGAGCGCGTCGTCGAGCACGGCGGCGTAGAACCAGTCCGGCACGATCAGCTCGAGGCCGAGCGGGCGGCCTTTGCCGTCGGCGCGCTCTTTCCACTCGTTGATCCAGGAGAAGCGGTGCAGCCGCCGCTCCGTCGGCTGGCGGATCGACGTCGCGATGGTGGTCGACTGAAGTCGGTCGAGCGCGGCCTTCAGCCGCTCATAGTCCCGCAGGCTGACGCCGCGGCCGATGAACTGAAGAATCTCGTAGGGCGTGGTCGCCATCAGACGCGATGGGCGCAATCCGTGGTCTCGTGCCTCGACGATCTGGGAGGCCGCCCAGATCAGCACGTCGGCATCCCAGATGGTGGCCATGCCGTGCTCGGGGACGGCTTCGACACGGATGACGATGGAGCCGGTTTTGAAGTCGATAGGCGCCACCCGCTTGGACTTGCCGAGCGCGAAGAACGGGTACGCCATCAGGTCCTGCGCATCGCGCAGCGCGAGATCGCCGGGCAGCGCCCGGAAGAGATCGAGCTGCTCGCGTTCGCTGCTGTGATGGCGCGCCGACATGCCCGGACTCAGCGCGGGAAACGTTCGGCGACCGCAGGGGAGACGGCCTGGCGCTTGGCCGGAAGAACGGTGCCGCCGCGCGGATCGGAGGTCGAGGTGACGAGACCGCGATCAGCCCAGGCTTGAAGGTCGTCAACGGAATAGACGACGCGGCCGCCGAGTTTGCGGTAGGTCGGGCCGGTCCCGTAGGTGCGATGCTTTTCGAGGGTGCGCTCGGAAAGCCCGAGGAAGCGGGCTGCCTCCTGCGTTCTCAGGTATCGTGGCGGTAGATTGGCGGCTTTTTCGGCCATGATCGAACCTCCGTGGTCTCGCGGGTGGCCGCTGCGAATAAGCGGCGGGTTGCGAGCACGGTGGCGCGAAGACGGCGCCCCGGACGATGTCGAAGTAAGATGCTAAAATCGACACGCGAGCGGGTATCAGCGATCCCGGCGTGGGCGACGCAGCAATGTCCGATAGCCGCCGCGAACGAGCTTCATGCCGTCGCGGGCAAGACGGATGGTGATCTCCCGGATCGGGTCGCCGACCCAGGATGCTGCATCGATCTTGTGCTGGGGGAAGAGATGCTCCGCGACGGTGCGGTAGATGGCGCCGCTCGCGCGCGCGTCGATGGCGCGCAACATCTGGCGGGCGCGCTGACGTCTTTGTGGCGTCAGGCGTGGATCGGGCGGCACGCGCTTGCCGAACATAGCGTGCCAGAGGCGTTCAACCGCGGTCAGCCGGTCGGGTGTCAGTTCATCGAACATGATGAACGCGCCAAGAGGGCGGGCATCATCAACGCCGATCAGGGCGACGTCGTGGGGTTCGCCGCGCAGTACGAGCCGGATCAGACCAGGATCATGCTCGATGATGGCGTGGGCGTGAAGATCCTCAACGCGGAGGCGGAGATGTCTCGCCGGGTTAGGTCCGACGGTGAACGGAAGTGTCGCGGGATCGGTTTGCGGGGTCCAGAAGATCGGCTGGATTAGCGCCGAGTTGCGAGGGTCGGCGACGAAATCGCAACCCCCATCGTTCAGCGAATTCCTGAGCGATAGCTTCGGTAAGGCGCCCGGTGGCTACCAAGTCACGGTATGCGTTCCGATAATCGGGGTTACGACGCAAGAACTCCCAAGCAAGATCGCCGGGGGTCAACTTATCGATGTAGTCATAGGCGGCCTCGGACCGCCAATCTTCATCTTCGGACATCCTTCTCTGCCTCTGCGCAAATTCGTGCAACGCGAGTTATGCGGCAGATACGATTCCCGGTTGAACGAGGCGGGGGAAGGACGAAGTGGGCGCGACGTGATGCGGTTTGCGCATCACCTTAATGAAGGCGACACTGAAGAAGCTCGCAGAAGCCGCTTTTCGTCATCCATTTCGCGCGGTCGAGATGGCTGGTGTAGACGTGCAAGGCGCGCTCCGGATCGGCGCCCGCATCGAGATTGAACAGCACCGCGACGACCTCACGCCAATCCGCGCCCTCACTCTCGGCGTCGAGCAGCCGGACGTAGAGCTTCAGATGTGCGTGGTCATAGGCCGTGAGCGCTGCCCCGGACGGCGGCTGATCAAGAAAGTCGTCTTTGGTCACAACATCCCCCGATCGCGAGATGTATCCAATCCGGAGGGAATTGTTAACGATGATTTTATCGGAAGGATGACGCAAGGCCCGGCTGCGGGAGGTTGAGCCAACGCGGCGAGGTGTCGAACGTCAGGTTTCCTTCTTTGCATCGACGAGTAGCACTCCCTTGCCCTGATCGGAGTTCAGGAAGACGATGCCGGCGCGTTCGAAGGCCCTTCGTACCTCATCGCGCGTACTCTCAAAGACCTCGAGACCACTGGTGGATTCGAGGCGCTTGAGCGCAGTCAATGAGACCCGGGCCTTGTCAGCGAGCGTCTCCTGTGTCCAACCCAGCAACGCGCGTGCGGCCCGAAACTGTCGGGCGGTGATCATGCATGATCACCTCCCATACGGACCTACGCGCACGCCAAAACTACGACTATAATAGTCGTTCTCGGCGTGATTTTCTAGCAAGAAGTGCCTGCGAGGGCTCGGTGCGATCCAAAAACGCGGCGACTGATTCGGTCGCCTGGCTGTCACAACCGAAGGCCCCGACCTTCCGGCCGGGGCCTTGCGCGGAGCCTCAGTCGCCGCGCCGCCCGTTGGGGCGGGACCAGATCAGCGAGAAGGTGTCTTCGCCTTCGTCGTCGAACAGGTTGGCGTAGATCGGTGCGTTGAAGCTCGGATCGTCGAGCTTGAGGCCCAGATAGTCGCGGCCCTCGTTGGAGCGCTTGGACCAGGCGGCGCCGATCTCGGCGCGGCCGACCAGGACCCGGTGGCTGGGAGCGTTCTCGCCGGTGGCGCGCTGGTCGGGGACGATGCGTACGTTCTTGGCCTGGACGCTGAGGGTGACGATGTCGCCGGTGAACTCGTTCGAGCCGCTCTTCTTGAAGGTGCCGATGGTCGCCATTGTAAGTCTCCGTTTTCCGTTCCCGAGCCGCACCATTGCGGCCTCGATGGCGATCGGTTGGCCGGAGGCGATCGACGGCGCACCCCGAAGGGGCCTGACAGCTAAGGAGGGCTTTCTTGTCTCGCGAGGAATGACGGCGCAGCCGGCAGGGGAAGAAAGTTTGACGCGGCTGTTGCGTCATAGGCGATCGAGGCGAAGCCGGCCTTCGGCCAGATCAGGCCATTGGAGAGGCCGTTTGGAGCGGTCGCGTGACGGACAGAAAGGAAGAGATGGCGGCCCGCCGCTGCCGCCAAGATGACATCGCCACGAACCTCACCGGCGAGCTGTCGTCCTTTGTCTGGGCCGATCACGGCATCCTGACCCGGCCTGCCTCCGGCGGACGTCCCCGCATCAACGGATCTCGGTTCTCGCTACGACGGCTGACGCTTCGCCTGCGCCCGCCGTGGGTCGCTCTCAGGGCCGAACGACGATCCGCTTTCCAAGCCCCGCAACCGCCCATTCTCCTGACGGGGATCGCCGCTTCGATCATCGCGCTGGCCCGCACCATGACGACATGCGTGACGTCAGGCCCGCGCGAGGTCCCGGCCGGTGGGGCCGCTGGCCGTGGCCATTCCCGCGACCCGGACGAAGGCCGTGATGCCGACAGCGATGGCCCCGACGACGGAGAATGTGATCTGCCAAGCGTCCGACGGCATCAGGTGCTTCACGATGCCATGGGTGGCGTGGAAGCCCGCGACGGCGGCGGGCGCGACGAAGATGACGGCGACGCAGAGCTTCAGCCACATCGGCCGCGCGAAGGTGATGAGGAGCTGGCCGACCGCGAAGGTGACGGCCGCGGCGACGAGGCCGACCAGGATCGCGCCGGGAATGCCGGCGCCGGTGCCGTGGGCCCAGGCTCCTGCGGCGAAGCCGACGAAGGCCGGCAGCGCGAAGACGGCCAGCGTGAACAACAGCCAGCAAAGCAGGCCTATTGCTGCGAGGGATGCGAGTATAGCGAGGATGATCATAGTGGTGGCCTCCGTGCCAAAAGGTCTGACGGTTGCGCCTGCCACCACCACCACGGCGCGACCGCACTATAGCTGAAGGTCGACTGCGCCGGGAGCGGAAATCGCGGCGGATTTCCGCTTCGGCGGACCGGGTTGCCCCGGTCAGGCGAAAGGATCGATCTCATGGACAATCGCGGCGGTGTCGCCGTCGTACTCGCTGGCGGGCATCACGGAATGCGTGCCGTCGCCGGCCTGGAAGATGACGATGGCGGCCATCAGCGAGGTGGCGAGGCTGAAGGCGAAGGCATGTGCTTGCTTGAGGGACATCGACCCGGCTCCTGTTTCGAGCGGAGGACCATCCCCCGCTGACAGGCGCCCGAAGTGTCGGACTGGTCGCTGCAATCACCGCGCAGGCGCAGCCGCAGCGGCGGCATGCTCGCATAGCCGACCCTTTACGGGTTGATGGCACCAAGCGGCCAGTCTGACCAAGGATCAGCGCAGAGAAGCGGGTGTGGTGCTCGGCGCCGCGAGCCGGTCCTGTCCCGTCAGTCGGGAAGCACCTGCATTCGCCATGCCGGTGCGTTGGCGATGAAGTCCCGGTAGGCATAGTTGATAAGGTCGCGAACCAGCTCGAGCAGCCCGCCGACCGGCAGTCCGTCGAAGGGATCGCCATGCGCCATGCCGTTGCGCCGCTGGCTGAGGCTGGGCTTCGCGTCGCCGGTGACGAAGCCGATCGCGGTGCCGCCGGTGCGGACGGTCATCGGGATGTGCGCGTCGGTCAGGCCGTCGACGTCGACCATATGCTTCAGCAACGCCGCGAAGGGGCGGCTCTTCTTCGGAATCTTGTCGCCATATCGGTCCATCGTGGCGAGTTCGAGGGCGATCAGCGCCGCAAGCTCGCCGGCTTTCAGCACGTCGAGGTCGACCCAGCCCAGGAGGTAGAGCGTCTGCGCTCGTGCGAACTTCGCGCGCACGACGTCCGGGATGCGCTCGTCGATGCCGAGGCTGACGATGAATTTCCGCCAAGTCTCGGGATCGTTGAATTGAAGGAATCCACCGGGCATTCCCGGCGATGGCCAGGGAATGATGAGTGGTTCTGAGCGCGGCGGAAGGTCCAGGTCGAGATTCAGCGGCGTCTCCTTTCTGATATTCCGGCGCGCAATAATACTCGCGATCGGCAAGTATTGCGAAGTCTGACGGCGCTCACGCGCCGCCGAACTTCCAGACCGGGATGCCGAGCTTCTTGGCCTTGTCGGCGAGGTTGTCGTTGATGCCCGTGCCCGGGAAGTGCATCACGCCCTTCGGCACGATCTCCAGCATCTCGTCGTTGCGCTTGAAGGGCGCTGCGCGGCCGTGCTTCGTCCAGTCGGGCGCGAAGCCGATCTGCGGCACGTTGCGGTTCTTCGCCCAGAGCGAGGCGATCTTCTCCGCGCCCTTCGGCGACTTGCCGTGAACGAGGACCATGTCGGGGTGCTTCTCGTGCACCTGGTCGAGCTTGGCCCAGATCAGCGGGTGATCGTTGAAGTCGAGCCCGCCGGTGACGACGATCTTCGGGCCGGGAGGAAGAAGGACTTCCTGTTCGGCACGCTTCTTCGCCATAAGGAAATCGCGGCTGTCGATCATTGCCGAGGTGAGATTGCGATGGTTGACCTTCGATCCGCTGCGCGGGAGCCAGGGCTTGCCGACGTGGCGCTCGTAGTGCTCGGCGGCCTGGTCGCGCATGAGCTCGAAGGCGGCTTGGCGCTCGATGAGAGTCATGCCCTCGGCGATCTGGCGCTCGAGTTCGACCGATTTCACCTCGCTGCCGTCCTGTTCCCGCTGCGAGCGCTTCTGGGCCTGCTCGTTATCGTCGAGCTCGCGTGCGATCCGTTCGGTGGCGCGATGGAAGACGTTGACGGTCGACCAGAGGAGATCGTCGAGGTCGGGTTCGAGGCGTGTGTCCTCCAGCGTGACGATCAGCGCGTCGAAGATGTCGGCGACGGCGCCCGCGACTGCGTTTCCGTCCGGAAGAAGCCGCTGGTCCGGTTCGTCGGCGAAGGGCCGGTAGCCGTGGAGCTGCAATTCGTTGAGGACGTGGTCGGTGGGTGAGGATTCGTGGTGGGGTTCGAAGTCGTCGTGGTCGTCCATGGGATGCTCCGTCGGTAGGACCGCGACCGTCGCGGCCTTCATGGCGACGAAGCCCATCGGCGGGACGGCTCTGCACCCGGAGCGCAGCGAAGGGCAGGAGCGTCAGCGGAGGATGGCGAAGGCCGGCTATTTTGCCTCGCGATGGAAAGGCGCGGCACGCGCCGCCGGAAAATAGTCGGCCGCCGCCATTGCCGGGCCGGCCCGACTGTGGGCCGATCGCCCTCTCGAAGGCCGAGGCGCGGTCCTCTCAGACGGTATGGGGCATCCGGACGGGCCTGACGGCACCGCCGCCGCCTTCCTGCCTGCCGGCTATGCCACTAGCGCCATGAAACGCACCACGTCCTGCGGCCCGATCTGCATCCGGGTCTGGCTTCTGAGCGCGTCGATGCCGAGGGTGCGGAGATCCTCGTTGAAGTCGCCGAGCTGGGGCGAGATGACGATCGCCTCGATGCCGGCCGCGTTCGCCCGTTCGACCAGGCTGTCGCGCGCACCGTCACCGGCCGGATCGTCGTCGCGCAGGACGTAGAGCCGCCGCAGCGTGTCCGGGAACAGGATGGCGGCGAGATGGGCTGCGGAGAGCGCCGCCAGCATCGGCATGTCGGGCAAGACCTGCCTGACCGACAGTACGGTCTCGATGCCTTCGCCGGCCGCCATGACTTCGCCGCCCGTGCCGAAGCGCACCGCGTTGCCGAGAAGATCGCCCATCGCCCGCCTCGGCGTGTCGAGTGGCGCCTTGTCGCGGCGTCGCGGGTCGAGCCAGGTCCGATGCGCTCCGGTGATCCTGTCGCGGAGGTCGGTGACGGCTGCGATCATCGCCGGCCAGGTCTCGGTCGGAGAATGCTCGTCGGGCCGATAATAGCAGCGCGGGTGGAAGCGCAGGTTTCCGGTTCCGCGTAAATCCGTAATGCCGCGTTCGCGTAAGTACGATTGTACGAGCGTGCCGGTGATCGGCTGCGACATGCCGATCAGGCGGCGGGCTGCCTCGGGCGATCCGTGCGGCGCTGGCGCCTGACGTGGGTTCGCCGGCATCGGCGTGGATGCGGGCATGCTGAGGAAGGTCCGTGCCTCGTCGGCGACGTCCTTGAAGTCGATGAGGCCGCAGCTCTCCCGGATCACGTCGAGAAGATCGCCATGCTCGCCGGTCGCGGCGTCGGTCCATTTGCCGGCCGGACCTTTCGGAGAGTCCTTGAGCCGCACATACATCGAGCGACCGGGCGTGTTGCGCACGTCGCCGACCAGCCAGTAGCGGCCCTCGCGCCGCCCGCTGGAGAGGTAATGGCGACACACCGCCTCGGCCTGCCGGCCGAGACGCTGCGCGAGATCGGAAGCATCGCGACGCGACATCACGCGGCCTCCCGTTCGGAGATGCGCGCCACCGGATAGGTGTCGAGTAGCTTGGTGAGGATGCTCACGCCGCTGGCGTCGGCCGGTACGAAGAAGCGGAGCTTCCACGAGATGATCTCGCTGAACAGGCCATAGGCCCGCAGCCGCTCGCGCATCGCCTCGGTGAAGCCGGTCAGCTCCAGGCGATAGGCGCTCATGACGCGGGCGCGGCGAAGCTGGAGGCCCTCGGCGAGATCGAGGACCGTACTGCCCTCCATCAGCGCGGCGAAGGCATGTTCCGGCGTCAGCGTGCTCGCCCCCTGCGAGGCGGCGTTGGCGGCCCAGGCCGGCGAGACCCGGCGGCCGATGATGCGCTCGCCCGCGTCGGTCTGGAGCCGATACACCCGCGTCGACTCGTCCGGCAGGCGCTTCCAGATCGGCAGCAGCAGGCCAGCGACGATGTGGATCGTGCTGTCGGAGAACTCCGGGATGTCGGCAAGCTCCGCTTGCCATGCCGCGGCGAAGCGAGCGCGATCAGCTTCCTCCCAATGGCTTTCGTCCATCATGCGCAGTGGCGCATAATGCTGCTCCATCGGCCGGATCAGGCAGACGCGGCGTTCGATCTCGCCATCGTCGAGCATCATCGACGGCGCCGGCATCTGCACGGCGGAGCGCCCCGAGCGACCGTTCACCAGCGGGCGCGCGCGAGGATCGGCGAGATGGCCCAGTGCATCGGCGAGTGAGATCGGGCGATTGCGCTCCCGGCGTGTGATGGTGAGCAGCCGCGTCTCGGCGCCGGTGCCGGGATGGACGTGGATGACCTGGCTGTCGGTGACCACGAAGCTCTCGGCCTGCAACGTCTCCAGCCCGACGTCATAGTGACCGCTGCGGATCGCGCCCTCGATCTTCGCCGTCAGAAGCTGCTCGAACGCGGTGAAGAGGATACCCTGCAACTCGATGGTCAGCGCCAGCAGCCGGTTGAGGAAGGTCGTGATCGGCGGCAACTCATCCTTGATGCCGTTGTCGTCCATCAGCTTCAGGCCGGTGGCGGACTCGAAGCGATCGAGCGAGCAGCCCTCGACCTTGCCGCGCACGAGCAGCAGGTAGAGCTGGCGCAGCGCGTCGCGCGCATAGTGGGATTCGAGATTGTCCTCGGACCGGAACAGACCCTGACCGCCGGTCTGGCGCTGGCCGCGCGTGATGGCGCCGAGCGTGTCGAGCCGGCGCGCGATGGTCGAAAGGAAACGCTTCTCGGCCTTCACGTCAGTCGCGATCGGCCGGAAGAGCGGCGGCTGCGCCTGGTTTGTACGGTTGGTGCGGCCGAGCCCCTGGATCGCCGCGTCAGCCTTCCAGCCGGGCTCCAGGAGATAGTGGATGCGCAGGCGCTGGTTCCGGGCGGCAAGGTCAGCGTGGTAGCTGCGACCCGTCCCGCCGGCATCGGAGAAGACGAGGACGCGCTTGTCGTCGTCCATGAACGCGGCCGCCTCGGAGAGGTTGGCCGATCCCGCCCGGTTCTCGACCGTAAGGCGGTCGCCTTTGCGAACCACGCGCCGCGAGCGGCCGGTCACCTCGGCGACCACGTCCGTGCCGAACCGCTGGACGATCTGGTCGAGGGCTCCGGGCACGGGCTCCAAGGATGCGAGGCGCTCGATCAGCTCATCGCGGCGAGCGACGGCATCCCGGCTCTCGACCGGCTGGCCGTCCCGGTAGACCGGCCGCGACGACAGGTTGCCCTCGCTGTCGGAAAACGGCTCGTAGAGCTGTACCGGGAAGGAATGGGCGAGGTAGTCGAGGACGTATTCGCGCGGCGTGATGTCGACGCGGACGTCATTCCACTCCTCGGTGGGGATCTCGGCCAGCCGCCGCTCCATCAGGGCTTCGCCGGTCGAGACGATCTGAATGACGGCGGAATGGCCGGCCGCCAGGTCCTGCTCGATCGAGCGGACCAGCGTCGGCGTCTTCATACTGGTCAGCAGATGACCGAAGAAACGCTGCTTGGCGCTCTCGAAGGCTGAGCGCGCGGCGGATTTCGCTTGCCGGTTCAGCGTGCCGGTATCGCCGGTGATATTGGCGGCGCGCATCGCCGCGTCGAGATGATTATGGATGATGGCGAAGGCGCCGGCATAGGCATCGTAGATGCGGGTCTGTTCGGGTGTGAGCTGGTGCTCGACCAGCTCATATTCGACGCCGTCATAAGAGAGCGAACGGGACGTATAGAGGCCGAGCGCCCGAAGGTCGCGGGCCAGCACCTCCATCGCCGCGACGCCGCCATTCTCGACGGCTTCCACGAATTCCGCGCGGTTGGCGAAGGGGAAATCGTCGCCGCCCCACAGGCCGAGCCGTTGGGCATAGGCGAGATTGTGGACGGTGGTCGCGCCGGTCGCCGAGACATAGACCACGCGGGCGTTCGGCAGCGCGTGCTGGAGCCGGAGCCCCGCACGGCCTTGCTGCGACGGGGCGACATCGCCCCGTTCTCCCTTGCCGCCCCCGGCGTTCTGCATCGCGTGGGACTCGTCGAAAATGATCACTCCGTCGAAATCGGAGCCCAACCATTCGACGATCTGCTTGACCCGTGAAAGCTTCTCGCCGCGGTCGTCGGACCGTAGCGTGGCATAGGTGGTGAATAGGACGCCTTCGGGCAGCCGGATCGACGTACCCTGAGGGAAGCGCGACAGCGGCGTGACCAGCAAGCGTTCCATGCCGAGCGCCGACCAGTCGCGCTGGGCGTCTTCGAGCAGCTTGTCGGACTTGGAGATCCAGACTGCCTTGCGGCGGTCCTGGAGCCAGTTATCGAGGATGATGCCGGCAGACTGGCGGCCCTTGCCGGCGCCGGTCCCATCGCCGAGCATGAAGCCACGGCGGAAGCGGACCGCGTTCGGGGCATCGTCCGGCGCGGCGGTGACGAGATCGCCGGTCTCGTCCACGGTCCAGGCCCCGGCGAGATATTCGCCATGCGTCTCGCCGGCATAGATGATCGTCTCGAGCTGGGCGTCGGATAGGATGCCGTCGGCGACGATCGGCGCCGGCAGCGTCGGTCGGTAGCTCGGCTTTGGCGGCGCGACCGAGGCCATGGCGGCGGACTGCACCAGCTTGGTCGGATGCGGCTGTGCGCCGGCGATGCGGATCGACTGGAGCGCATAGGCCTCATAGATCGACTCCGACAGGCGGCCGGTCTCCGGCGGCGTCCAGTCGATGGTCTCATAGTCGAGCGGCACGCCTTCGAGCTGGGCGATACGGCGGGCGGGCTGGGCCGTCGCCGCGCGGGCGAGATAGCCTCGCACCGTGCGCGGCGTTGCGGCCGGTGTCGCGGCGGGACGCATGATCGAGACCGGCAGGCGTGCCGGAAGCTGCGCGTCGATCCAGCCGAGCAAGGTCGCGACATCGGGTGCGATCCCGGCCGAATCCGGGAAATGCTCGGGGTCCTCGGCCGGCGCTTTGTCGATGACGGTCAGGCGGGTCTCGATGGTCGTGCCGTGCTTGGCATAGACCGAGCCGGCGATCGCGGCGGTGAACACGACGCGGCCGCGTCCCTGCAGGCGCACGAAGGCGTCCCGCCAGGCCGGAAGCTCGGGCGAGAAGTTCGCGCCCGTGATGGCGACGAGGCGTCCGCCGTCGGCCAGCCGGGCCAGCGCCGAGGCGATGTGCCGATAGGCGGCGTCCGCGACCCGCCCGGTGACGTTCGCCATCACCGAGAATGGCGGGTTCATGATGACGACGCTCGGCACAGCGGCCGGATCGAGATGGTCGTCGATCTGGGCGGCGTCGAAGCGCGTGACGGGCATGGCCGGAAAGAGAGAGGTGAGAAGATCGGCGCGGGTCTCGGCCAGCTCGTTGAGGATGAGCGATGCGCCTGCGGTCTCGGCGAGGACGGCGAGCAGTCCGGTCCCGGCGGACGGGTCCAGCACGCGATCTGCCGGGGCCAATGTTGCCGCCGTCAGCGCGGCAAGGCCGAGCGGGATCGGCGTCGAGAATTGCTGGAAGGCCTGCGCCTCCTCGGATCGGCGCGTGTGCGTCGGTAACAGTCCGACGATCTTCACAAGCGCGGAGAGTCGTGAAGCCGGCGATGCGGCTTTACGGAAAAGCGGCTTTCCGTATTTGCGTAGGAACAGGACGGTCGCGACCTCGCAGGCGTCATAGGCGGCTTTCCAGTCCCACGCGCCGGCTGCGTCGGACGCGCCGAAGGCATCCTCCATGGCGCTGCGCAGCATGGCGGCATCAACGGTGCGGCCCTGTTCGAGGTGGGAGAGGATGCGTTCGGCGGCGGCGAGGATAGAGGCGGCCGGCGGCGTGTGGGGGACAAGCGGGAGCGAAGCCGCGTGAGCGGCTGGAAGCGGATCATGAAGCATGAGAGGAACCTCGGAGAGCGGAACAGGAGCGAGCCGGCCCGGCGCTCTCTCTCGACCGGACGGGCTCAAACCCGTCCCGGCCACCCTCTCACTCTGGCGCGGCCGGAACCCGGCCTGTCGCACCGGCTTCCGGCGGTGCGGATGGGACGCTAAGTTCTCGTAGGAAAACAAGCCGCTGTGCCTCGCACCATTCGCGCGTGCCGCGCCGGCTGAGTGAGCATCGGAGGCGAGATGAAGGGCAGTGCGATTGGCATTCTCGGCGCGGCCTGTCTGGCTGTCGGCTTCGGTGCGGGTTTCGTGCTCAGGCCGGTGATCTCGCCGGTCACTGCATCTCCGGCCGTCGCCGCCGGCGTCGCAGAGCCGAGCGAGGGCGAAGCGACCGCGGCCGTGCGGCGCCATCGCCTGTTCACGGGCACGTCGCTGGCGAACGCGACGCTGAAGCTCGGCGATTGCTCGCCGGGTGGGGTCGGTCCGGGCGTGACCTGCATGACGCAGATCGTGCTCGATCCGACCAGGCCGAACGCGAGCCCGCAAAACCGGCCAATCGGATTTGCCCGCGTCAACGGGCAGTGGGAAGTTGCGGTCTGGTAGCGGCGAGCGAGGACATTGGGCGCGCGCTCGCCTATGTCGACGCGTCCGGCGGGCTGTAGATTTCGAAGGGATTGCCATCGGCGAGATGGCCGAACGGTGTGAAGACGAACTCGCCGTCATCGCGGCCGACGGCGCAGATCACGTAGCGCGGTTCGCCGGTTGCTACGTCGGTGCATTCCATCAGCGCCAGGTCGCCACTGTTCGCGGCGCGCAGGAGCGTCTGGAAGTTGGCGCGGGCATGGTCGGGGATGCTCATCGCGCGCCTCCCCTGGCAAGCCGGTCGGCGAGCCAGCGGCCGGTGCTCGTCCATGCGATCGTCTCGCCGGTGGCAAGATCGAGCACATGGGTGCCGCCCGAGAAACCATCGACCACGGGATCGGAGGCGATGCCGGCCCATTGAAATCCCCAACGGCCGGTCAGCGCGAGGGCCTCGGCGCAGCGCGTCACGAAGGTGATCGCAAGCTGCGGATCTGCGGTGCCGGGATCGCGCAGCCAGAGCCGCGACGCACCGTGATCGGGTGTCACAGATAGATGAAACGGCTCGGCCGGCGGGTCTTCGCGGTCGTTCTCGGCCATCAAGGCGGCGTAGATGTCGAAGGCCCGGGCGACGTTGGCGGAGGTGCCGACATCGAGCAGGCAGGAATAGCGGGTGGAGAAATCGGTCATGGCGGGCTCCGGAAACGAAAAGAGCCCGGCGCTCGGGCCGGGCTCGGAGTGGGTTCGGGGTGGCGCGGCTAGTAGCCGAACTGCCAGGATGGCCAGGCCTGGCCGTCGTCGGCGGCGCGGATGGCGTCGGCGAGATAGGCGGGATCGCCTTCGACGACGACGGGGGCGCGCACCGGGGTTTCGTCGATGATCGTCACGCGGCCGACGATGCCGTCCTCGACCTCGACATGTACGGGAACGAGGTACTGGAAGACGACGCGGCGTGGCGACGGGTTGGATCGCGACATGGCGATGCTCCTTCAATCGGGGAAAGGACCGGAGCGGCCGAAGCCGCTCCGGGTGCTCGTCATTCGGCTGCGACAAGGTGCGCTTCGTCGTCGGTGGCCTCCGCCGTGACAACCTCGTCGTCGCCGGCGAGGAACGCGGGCAGCGCCGCATCGTCGTCCTCGCCGCCAGCCTCGACTTCCGGCGTGGGCGCCTCGGCATCGTCGATCAGGCGCAGCGGCTCGGGCAGCCAGCCGGTCTCGGCGAGCAGCCTCTCGGCCTCCTTGGCCATGTCGCCCTTCTTTAGGTGGTCGATGAGCTGCGCGGCCTGCTCGCCGATGCCCTCGCGAACCGCCTGCAGGATGCGGGGCTTGGTGACACGGTTGAGGTAGTTGCCGAAGGTCGGGCGCCAGCCGGCCTCCACCAGATCGAGCCCCGTCGCTTTGGTCAGGCGGTCGGCCTGGGCGAGCCGCATGTCGAGCGTGTGCTGCGACACGCCGCCGGCGCTGTGCGGGTTCGGCCGCTCATAGAGCGCGTTGACGCCGTAGCTGACGCAATGCGCCAGCAGCGCCATCCGGCTGGCGTCGTCCAGGCCCGCGAGCCAATCCCACAGTGCATCGTCGTCCTTCGGGATGTCGCCGGCCCAGGCGGCGTGACGGTCCTGCACCGCGCGGGCGGACGGGCTGTCCTTCAGCCCATCGTCCTGCGCCGGGAAGAAGACGTGCTTCACCCCGGCCTCCATGGCGCCCGTATACATGCGGGTCATGAAGGTGTCCGACACCAGCTTGTGGAGCAGCGCGGTCATGGCGACGTGCGGGTTCTCCGCGACGGCGTTGCGCAGCGCGAGGGTGCGATAGGCCGTCAGCTCGATGACCAGGCGCTCGGGGAGCGGCTTGATCGCGTCGTCTTCGTCGTCCTCCGCCTCGACGGGCTGGCCGCCGATCGTGATGACGGCGCGCTGCAAGGCCGGCACACCGGGTTCGCCCGGCTGATGCTCGGTGTCGTCCCCATCGGCCTCGATGCCGGGCTCGGGAGCCTCGTCCTCGGCCCGGACATAGCCGCGATCGATGGCGATGCTGCCGTCATGGGCGATGCTGATGAAAGCGCCCGCGCGGGCGATGTCGACGGCCTCGAAGCGGACCGGACGGGTTTCGAAGGCCGACAGCGCCGTCTCGATCTCCCCAAGCCGCAGGTCGACCTCGTCGGGCAGCTCGTCGGCGTCTTCATATTCCGCCTCGAGCTTCTGATATTCGGCGTTGAGCGCCTCGATCGTCGCCTGTTCTTCCGCCGTCAAGTCGAGCGGCTCGCCCTGCAGCTCGCGCAGGCCGCGCGTGGCGTCGTAGGGGAAGCTGACTGCGACCTCGATCCACTTCCAGCCCTCGGCGGCGATCGTCTCAGCCGTCGCCTTCAGCTTCTCGGCGACCAGCCGATCGAGCAGCGCCGCATCCTGCAGCCAGCCGCCGTCATCGGACTGGAACAGGTCTCGCATGACGATGCCGCCGGCCGCCTCGTAGGCGTCGACACCGACGAAGACGGCGCGCTTGTCGGAGGCGCGCACCGTGGTCTCGGTGAGCATGCGACGGATCTGATAGGGCTCCTTCGACCAGGCGTCCTTGATCGCCTCCCAGACCTGCTCCTGGCGGGCATGGTCGTCGGTGACGGTGAAGGCCATGAGCTGGTCGAGCGTCATGCCGTCCTCGGCATAGACGTCGAGCAGGACGGGCGATGCGGCCGCGAGGCGCAGGCGCTGCTTGACCACCTGGACCGGGACGAAGAGCGCTGCGGCGATCTCCTCCTCGGTCTTGCCCTTCACCCGCATATCCTGGAAGGCGCGGAACTGGTCCAGCGGATGAAGCGGCGCGCGATCGATATTCTCGACCAGCGACACTTCCTCGGACAGGACCTCGTCGTCGCGCTTGCGCACGACGCACGGCACGGGGGCGATCTTGGCGAGGCGCTTCTGCTTGACCAGCAGCTCCAGCGCACGGAAGCGGCGGCCGCCGGCCGGGACCTCGAACATGCCGGTCTCCTGACCTTCGGCGTCGACCACGGGCACGACGCTGAGGCTCTGGATCAGGCCGCGACGCGCGATCGAGGCCGCCAGGTCCTCGATCGAGATGCCGGCCTTCACACGCCGGACGTTGGACTGGCTGAGCACCAGCTTGTTGAAGGGGATGTCGCGTGAGGACGACAGGATGATCTTCTGAACTGCAGTAGCCATCGGGGATTACTCCGCGACGGGCGCCGAGAGACTCTCTCTCAGCCCTAAACCCGTCACGAAGCGAAGCGCCGCCCTCTTCCTCTAAAGGGGGCAGCGCCACGGACCGGGAAACCAGAAAGGCACGGAAGCGCAGAGCCGGAGACACGCAAACCGCATCCCCGGCCTTGCGGAGATCAGGCCGCCCGATCGAGCAGCTTCTTAGCCTTGGCCTCCATGTCGAGACGGGCGTCCTGATGCGCCTTGTCGCGGGCAACGGCGGTGATGCCCTGCACGAAATCGAAGATCGACTCGGGCGGCCGGCCTTCCTCGGCCAGCACGGTGTCGATGATCTTGCTGGTCTCGGCCTTCGAAAAGCCGCGGCGGCGCAGGAAGTCGGTACGGTCCTCATCGGTGCGTGCCACGATTCTCTCGCGGGCTGCCTTTATGCCGTTTACGAAAGGCAGGGCTGAGGAGTTGGCGAAGTTCGCCAGCGCCGGCGCCGCCTCATGGGCGAAGCGGTTGGCGGCATATTTGGAGTGGCGGATGGTGATTTCCTCGAAATCCTCCACGCCCCATAAATTGCGATTCTGGCAGACCGCCCGCAGATAGAAGCTCGCCATGCCGAGCGTCTTGGCGCCCACCTCGGAGTTCCAGCAGTAGAAGCCGCGGAAATAGAGATCCGGCGAGCCGTCCGCCAGCCGTCCGGCCTCGATCGGGTTCAGGTCGTCGACGAGGAACAGGAAGACATCCCGATCGGAGGCATAGAGCGTCGTGGTGTCTTTGGTGATGTCGACGCGCGGATTGTAGATGCCGGTCGACCAGTCCAGCACGCCTGGCACCTTCCAGCGTGTGTCGCCCGTGCCGTTGCCGGCGATGCGCTGCACCGCCTCGACCAGCTCGTGGTCGAAGATGCGGCCATAGTCCGGGCCGGTGACGGCGCGCAGTTCGACACGGCCGTTATCGGTTTCGAGCGTCTTGATCTGCTCGGCCCGATTGGACGTCAGGCCATATTGCAGGTTGATGGCGGCGAGCGGCGCCGGGAGTTGGCGCAGATAGGCGGCCGGCGCGCCGACCAGGCCGGCCAGTTGGCCGAAGCTCCAATGGGTCGGGGCGATAGGCGTATCCGTGCCGGGAAGGATCAACGCCAGGCGTTCCGGGTCGCGGCGGTTCGCCTCCACATGGATGAGTGCGCTTTCCACGACACGCGTCCGGCTGCGGTCGGCCCGGTCGCGAACGGAATGCGCCAGCTCGGACAGAGATAGATAGCGCTCATCCGCTGGCCGGGAGAACCATTCGGACGAGACGCGGCCGATCTGCTCGCCACGGCTGACATCGACCTTGTAACCGCCACGCGCATCACTGCGCGCATCGAGGACCTGTATGTTCATGGGACCAATCTCCACGACGGGCACCGGAAGCTCTCTCCCAGCTCTCAACCCGTCACGGAAAACCGGTCCGCACTCTCACTCTCAGGGGGCGTTGCGGGGTCTCCCCGCAGAAGGGGTCGACCGAGACAAAGGCTCGGCCGCCGGGGAATGCTTTCCCCTCAAGGTCATCTCTGGAAGCCTCGACGGCCCACAACTAGGACATCGGCCGCGCGATCAGCTCCCGCAGGGGCCGCAAGCACCCCGTTGAATCCCCAGGATGGGTTCGATATAAAGTTCCTGTTTTGTTCCTGCGTTGATTGAGGGAAGCACAGCCGGTCGAGATGTCGCCCACACTGGTCTGGCCGGCTGGGCGGCTGAGCTTCGCATCCCACGGGTCGAAAGAATGGTTAGGAAACTCTGTGGTAGAGAGGAAACGGTGGCGCTTTTGGCCTGATTCCGATAGCGTTGGCGAAGCAAGCGAGAGCCAAAAGCATCTGAGCAGGCAACAGTATAGCGAGGCCCAACCAAAGAAAGGAGGCGAGCATGTCGACTAAGCAAATTCTCGCACTCCTGAACTCGCATATCGACGGGGATGAGGACCAGCTCCTGTCGATCGCCTTGCAGATCGCCGCTCAGGAAGCTCGCCAGGGCCGTGCGGATGACGCTGAGAAGCTGAAACGGCTTGTCCAGAAGGCACGTGATCAGCGAGGGACCGGCAAACCTGCCGGCGGACAGACCCCGATCCCGCTCGCCCGGCCGCGCGGCGAATTGCAGGGCCTCGTCGAGAGCGCCTATCCCAAGGTTGCGCTCTCGAGCATGGTGCTCTCCGATGAAATTGCCAAGCGGCTGGGCCGTGTCGTCCGCCAGCAGCAGGAGCGTGCGACCCTGCGTGAGCACGGACAGACCCCCGCCACGCACATGCTCCTTGTTGGCCCGCCCGGAACGGGCAAGACGATGACGGCCTCGGCCTTGGCCGGCGAACTGCGGCTGCCGCTGTTCACGGTCCGGCTCGAATCGCTGTTCAGCCGGTTTTTCGGCGAGACCGCCGGCAAGCTGCGCTTGCTCTTCGACCAGATTGCGCAGACCCGCGGCGTCTATCTACTTGATGAGTTCGACGCGATCGGCTCTCGCCGAGGCCACCCGAACGATGTCGGCGAAATACGACGGGTTCTGAATTCGGTGCTGGCCTTCATGGAGGAGCCAAATTCAACCGACAGTCTCGTGCTGGCCGCGACCAATCATGTCGAGATCCTGGACGAAGCTCTGGCGCGTCGTTTCGACGAAGTGGTCGAATATACATTGCCAGACGCGACGTCAGCGCGGGCCATCGTTGAACGTCGGCTTGGCAAGTTCAAGTTCGCGTCGACGGTATGGCCCGGCATTGAAAGCGTGCTCGAAGGCCTGAGCCAGGGCGAGTTGGTCCGCGCGGCCGATGCCGTCGTCAAGGACGCCATCCTGGAAGGCGCCTCGAAGGTATCGCCCGATGCCTTGCGTGACGCGCTCCAAAATCGACAGACTTTGAAGGGCAAGTTCCGTCGCCAACCCGGCCGTTAGGCAGGCTCCGCCGAACGGATCGAACGGAACGCGAATGAAGAAGTAGGAGCCTATGGCAGAGCCCGATAATTTCGACACGAGAGACCGCGCGCATATCTCGATCGACGTCTTTCGTGAGACCGCGGCCTATACCTTTCCCTCACGCAATCAGGAACGCAAACCCCTCCGGGGAGACTATACGGCGCATGCGACGCAGCTCCTCGACCAGCTCGCAGCGGCGCTGGGGACGGTTCCGGCTGCCGCTGCCGACCCGCGCCTGCCCATACAGGGGCTGAAATCCGGTACTGTCGTGGAGGTCACGACGCTGCCGCCAGCGGAAGACTCCCGGATCAAGGCCGTGAAGGTGCCCGCGGCGCTGGAGTTTCCTACACAGGACGTTGTGATCTTGCGATCGGAGCGCAACGAGGACCGCACCGAAAGCGCCTTGGTGTTCGTGCCGGATGATGCCCGCGCCTTCCTGCGCAATCGCATCGCTGACTATGGACGCGATCCCGGCAATCAGAGACGCCCCGATGCCGAGCGGTTCGAGGTGATCGAGGAAGTCAGGGCTGCAGAAGCCGTATCGCTGTTCACCGGCGAGGTGGATCTGGCTGCGCCCGACATCCTATGGTGGGAGCTCTGGGTTCGCCAGCCGGTCGCACTAGCGGATCGCCTGGTGGCGGCGGCCCGCAATGCGAACATCGATGTGCACGGCGATCGCCTGATCTTTCCCGACACGACGGTTGTCTTCATTCACGCGGTTGCTGCGGCGGTGGCAGCGTTCGCGGCGCGCGTGCCAGGCGCCATCACCGAAATTCGCCGCGCGACGGGAACGATCGAGCCTTTCCTCGACCGTGGGGAGACCGGTCTTGGACAGCATGACTGGGTGGAAGAGCTG
Organism: Phyllobacterium sp. T2-21; assembly: GCF_055378485.1. NCBI lineage: Bacteria > Pseudomonadati > Pseudomonadota > Alphaproteobacteria > Hyphomicrobiales > Phyllobacteriaceae > Phyllobacterium > Phyllobacterium sp. T2-21. The sequence goes on from NZ_AP027912.1 coordinate 1,461,508, forward strand.
GCGCAGCGCGTGAGCCCGCCGTCTCCTGACGCTCCCGTGGTCTGTACGCTCGACACTGGCGTGATGGCGGCTCATCCGTTGATTGCGCCCGGCCTGCGCGGCGCTTGGGCTTACGATCCCGCCTGGGGTGCGGACGATCACCAGCCGCATGGCGGTCACGGCACGCCGCTTGCGGGGCTCGTACTCTACGGCGACCTGGAACCGTTGATGAACGATGAGCGTCCTGTCGAACTCACCCATGGCGCCGAATCCATGAAGCTGCTGCCGCCCGGCGGGTTTCCGCCAACAAAGCCGCCCAGCTACGGTGTGGTGACCCAGGGCGCCGTCAGTTCGGTCGAGATCGAGCGCCCGGATGTGGTGCGGAGCTTTTGCATCGCCACGTCCGCCACCGATTTCCCTCCAAGCCGGCCATCGACTTGGAGCGGTGCGATCGACCAGATCGCGGCGGGGGCCATGCCAGGCGAGGCTGATGACACCGTCCCGGCCGCGGAACGACCGAAGAGGCTGATCGTCGTCGCCACCGGGAACGTCTCTGGTGGCATGGCGGTGGACGTCCTTCCTTCGCAGCCTCTGGAAGACCCGTCACAGAGCTGGAACGCCCTGACCATCGGCGGCTTCACGCGCAAGGAGCAGCCGCCGGCGCCGCCGCCGGTGTTGCAGGCCGCCGTTCCGGCCAATCACCGCAGCCCGTTCAGTCGTGGCTCACAGTCGCTGCCCGACGACCTGACGCCGATTAAGCCGGAAGTCTTGTTCGAGGCCGGCAATATAATGTCGGACGCGACCGGCTTCTGCGGCTGGGACCCGGCCGTCTCTCTCCTGTCGGCCGGCTCCGATGTGACGGCTGAACCGCTTGTCCCGTTCTGGGCGACGAGCGCTGCCGCCGGCATGGCCGGAAACTTCATCGGCCGCCTGCAGGCGGCTCGGCCGGACCTGTGGGCGGAGACGCACCGCGCACTGACCGTGGATTCGGCCCGATGGCCCGAACCGATCCGGAGAAAGTTCATCGGCACCGGTGCCCACTGGAAGACCGGGAAGGCGGCCACCAAGGGCAAGAAGCAGGAGATGCTTCGCGAGTTCGGTTACGGCGTACCGGACATCGAGCGAGCGATCCTGTCGGCGCGCAATGACGCCACGCTCGTCGCCCAGGCCGAGATTCAGCCCTTCGCGATCGGTGCGGACGGCCGGACCGGCGTGTTCAATGAGATGCACTTCTACGATCTGCCTTGGCCGAAAGCAGCGCTGGAGAAGCTCGAAAACGAGATTGTCACGATGAAGGTGACCTTGTCGTATTTCATCGAGCCGAACTTGGCGGGCAAGGCGGCGACCCGACCGGACACCTATCGTTCTTTCGGGCTGCGGTTTGACATGAAGAAGCGCACCGAGACGGCAGCGCGCTTCCGTAGCCGGATTTCAGCGAGCCAGGCCAAGGACGGCACCGAAGCCGATGGCGAGGCCAGTTGCTGGCTTCTAGGGCCAAAAGCTATCCAGGCGGGGTCGCTGCATTGCGATCTGTGGCGCGGCAGGGCGATCGAACTGGCAGGTCACGACGCCATCGCGGTCTATCCGGTCGGGGGATGGTGGAAGTCGCACGTCGGCCAGAAGCGGGTGGCTGATAAGGCGCGGTACGCTCTGGTCATTTCCATCTCTGCGCCCGGCCAAGATGTCGATCTCTACAGTGAGATCAGCACGCTTGTTGAGAACAAAGAGATAGAAGTGCTACTCGGTTAGCGTACCGATTAAGAGGGCGGGACAAAGCCGCAGTGGGCGGGTTGGGCGGGCATGGACGCTCTCGTACCGGTGTTCAAGGGGCACTTCACTCTTGAAGGCCTACGGCGTTACGCGAACAGGCGAGCGACCTCGGCCATCGGGAGGAAAAGACGGCGGCCGGCGTTATCCAAGGGAAGGAAGTCGTAGGCGCGGTAGAAAGCTCCTGCGGCTTCGTCCTTCGCGTCGACCAGGATGGCGAATGTGGTGATTTCGCTGCGCAGCGCTCGTGCGAAGGCGTCCAAAAGCATGTGCTCGCCCAGTCGGCGTCCGCGATGGCGCCGATCGACGGCGAGTCGCCCGAGCAACGTCGCCGGTACGACGGGGTAGCGCGGCAAGCGCTTCGTCAGCGTTGCCGGAAGGTTGGACAGAGCGATCGATGTTCTGGCAAGTGTCGAGAACGCGAGAGGCGTGAGATCACCCTCTACGAGGACGAAACAGGAGGCGACGCGTCGGCGAACGTCCTGACTGGCTTGGGTGCGGAAATATCGGTCTAGCGCGTCCACGCCGGACTCGAACCCGGCGCGATCGTGAGTGTCGTCGAGTGTCTGGATCAACAAGGGCTAGCGAGCATTCGGCTCATGCGCCGCGACCGACGCCATATAGCGCCGAGCGGCCGCGGAAAGTCGCGAGCCGGGCTCTCGGGGGTTCAGGAGAGCCTCGGCGAAAGCGCGGCTTTCATCAACCGCTAGCTTGACCGACTGCAGGTCCTCAAGGGTGCGCACGGCGGCCTCATGCACGCTCGAGATGACAAAATCCGTGAGCGTTCGGCCCTGCAACTCGGCAGCACGGAGGAAAAGTTCCTTCTGATCAGAGGACACACGCGCCTCCAATCGCTCGCTGCGGGCCGCGACCCGCCTTTTCGCCGCCGTATGTTTCATGGGCCATTGCCTTAATGATCGCCTGAAGGCTATTGTACGGCTTACAGCCGGACGCATCAAGGGGGTGAAGGCGAGCCTTTGGGCGGTTCAGCTTCTTGGTGCGCGGTAATAGGCGCACAAGACCATGAGCACGAACGACGATCAGACACCTTCTCGACCCGACCTTCCGGCCGGCTGGGCGGTGGTCCGCGTCGACCAGGCCGGCGCCGTTCGACTCGGCCGTCAACGGTCCCCGGATCAAGCCATGGGCGAACACCTGACCAAATATATTCGAGCCGCGAATATCACCCCTGCGGGTATCAATCTTGATGACCTGCTGGAGATGAATTTCACCCCGGCCGAGCAGCAGGTGTTCGGTCTTGAGGTGGGGGATGTCCTGCTGACCGAAGCCTCGGGGAGCGCTAGCCAAGTCGGCCGATCAGCGATCTGGCGCGGTGAGGTGCAGCCCTGCTGCTATCAGAACACGGTCATCCGTTTTCGCCCCCATCTAACCACGCCCGAGTATGCGTTGATCGTATTCCGACAAATGGCCGTATCCGGCGCCTTCGCTCAAGCCGCTCGAGGTGTCGGCATTCAGCATCTCGGCGCTTCGCGATTCGCAGAACTAGACTTTCCATTGCCACCGTTGAAGGAACAGGCGCGGATCGTTGCCATAGCTGACCAACGCTTGACCGAAATCCGCGAGGCCGAGACGCGACTCCAGTCCGCATTGCGGCTTCTGGATGAGCAGCTCCGAGAGGTGCTCGCTGCGGCCGTTGCCGGTGAGCTGGTCGCGCAGCGGGATGAAGAGCTATCCGAGCGCAGCCGCACGCCGGCGAGCGCGGCGCGCGCTGAACCAGATCTATTCGGTCAAAGCGAACGGGCGCCTAACCTAGAAGGCTTTGACCCGGTGCTTCCCGCGGGCTGGGCTTGGTCGCGCGTCGATGGGGCGGGCGAGGTGACCCTCGGCCGCCAGCGTTCACCCAAGCATGAACGCGGCAAGCACATGCGGCCCTATCTTCGGGTCGCCAACGTCTATGAGGATCGGATCGATACCTCGGACGTGCTCCGCATGAACTTCGAGCCTGAGGAAGTGGCCATCTATGAATTGCGCGACGGGGACATTCTGCTGAACGAGGGACAGAGCCCTGAGCTGGTGGGTCGCCCAGCGATCTACCGAGGTGAGGTGCCGGGCGCGTGCTTCCAGAATACGCTTATACGCTTCAGAGCGTATGAGCACGTGGACCCCAATTACGCGCTGTTGGTCTTTCGACACTACATGCATTCGGGTGTTTTCAAATCCATTGCCCGGTGGTCGACCAACATTGCCCATCTAGGCTCAGGACCTATTAAATTGCTTGCATGACGGGCGTTGCTCTGATTCCCGATAGGGATCGGGGAGGCGTTGATGAGCGATCTTTTGTGGTTGTCGGACAGGCAGATGGCGGTGATTGCGCCGTTCTTTCCGTTGGCGCACGGCGTACCTCGGGTGGATGACCGGCGGGTGGTGTCGGGGATCGTGTTCGTGATCCGGAACGGCCTGCGCTGGCGCGATGCGCCGTCGGCCTATGGGCCGCACAAGACGCTGTATAATCGGTTTGTGCGCTGGAGCCGCCTGGGGGTGTTCGACCGCATCTTCGCGGCCCTGGCCGGACAGGCGGGAGAGCCGGACGCCATCATGATCGACAGCACCCACCTGAAGGCGCATCGCACGGCGGCGAGCCTGCTCAAAAAGGGGATGTTCCCCGCCGCATCGGGCGAACCAAGGGCGGCCTGAACTCCAAGCTGCACACCGTCTGCGACGACCGGGGGCGGCCCCTGGTCATGCTGCTCACCGAAGGCCAGATGAGCGACCACAGGGGCGCCGCCCTCATGCTGGGCGCCCTGCCGCGCGCCCGCGTCCTCATCGGCGACAGGGGCTACGACAGCCGCGGCTTCCGCGACGCTCTCGCCGCCCGCGGAACCGACGCCTGCATCCCCTCAAGCCGCAGCCGCAAGATCCCAATCCCCCACGACCCGGCCGTCTATCGCCGCCGACACAGGATCGAGAACCTCTTCGCCCGCCTCAAGGACTGGCGCCGCATCGCCACCCGCTACGACCGGTGCGCCCACACCTTCATGGCCGCCATCACCATCGCCGCCATCATGATCTTCTGGATCAATGAGTCCTGAGCCTAGGCCTAGAGCGATACCGGGCGTTGCCGTTCCCGACGCCACCTTTGGCGGAGCAGGCGAGGATTGTGCAGGCGGCGCGAGATCGGCTGCGCATCACACAACAACAGATATCAGCCGTACGGACCTCGTTGGCTCGCCTGCCTGATCTCGAGCAGGAGCTGTTCGCTGCGGCCGTGGCCGGAGAACTCGCTCCTCAGGATCCCAACGATGAGCCGGCGTCGGCGCTCGCAATCAGGCTGGGCGGTCCGCCGCAGGCTGTGACCGCGGTGACGACGAAGAGCTCGGGAGGAAAGAATATGCCGCAACGTAAACCACGCCCATCGCGACAGGCGGAGCCAAGTCCTGATCTGACGTCCGTCCTCCGCGAGAATGGCGGGGTTCTTCCCTTGCCGGATCTGTTCGCATTAGCGGGATACAATCGCGACATGCCCGAGCATGTCGAACTTTTCTACCTCGCGCTTCGCGAGGGCATGAAAGGAAGCTTGCGGCTGAGAGGCGAGGCAACCGAGAACGCCGAAGTGGAGATCGTCGATGCGGCTTGAGAAGGTCAGGATCGGCTCCTTCAAAAACCTTCGTGACCTTAACGTCGTCTTCGACGAGCTCTCACCTTACACCGTCCTCGTTGGCGAAAACGGTGCCGGGAAGTCGAATCTGATCGAGGGCCTAGCGCTGGTCTTCCGCAACCTCGATCTCGATGTGGAGGCCCCCTTCGACTACGAGCTGCAATATGAGTGCCGTGACAACATCATATCGGTCAAGGCGAAGGCCGACCAGCATCCCAGCTTTCGGATAAGGCGGCCGGGCGAAGAGTCGTTCGCGGACTTATCCCGCAAGGCCTTCATGGCGGAGGACGCGGATGGGCGGCCTCGCCACCGGCCGGCGTTTGTGTTCGGCTATTACTCTGGGCCGAGTGATCGCCTAACGTCGATCTTCGAGAAGCATCGGGAGCGCTTTTACAGCTGGATCATCAAAGCGCCGGAGCAACGTGGGAAGGCGATCGCTGACCCGAATTCGCTGCGACGGCTGTTCTACGCCGAAACGCTGCACGGCCAGTTCGCCCTGATCGCCTTCTTCATGGAGGCGAGTGAGGCGTCGAAGGCCGACCGCGACTTCCTTCGCGACCACCTGCAAATCGAGGGTCTCGACAGTGTTCTGTTCGCTCTCAAGGAGCCGCCGTGGAAGCGCAAAGGCGGCGATCCGCGTTTCTGGAACGCCGTGGGCGAGGTTCAGCAGTTTCTTGCTTACCTTTACGACAAGGCACTGTTGCCGCTCCGTATGACGCGGCGAATTCCGATCGACTTGACCAAGAACCCGATCGTTCAGAGCTTATACCTGTTCCTCTCCAACACCGACGCGCTGGCCGAAGTTTACCGAACCTACGGCAACCAATATGCCTTCTTCACGGCATTGGAGAGCATGCACCTATCGAAAGTGCTCGGCGAGGTGCGCACTCGCGTCAAGATGACGCCGGAAGCTGGCGGCGGGAACGTGACCTACCGCGACTTGAGCGAGGGCGAACAGCAGTTGTTGCTCGTGCTCGGGCTTCTGAAATTTACCGCGAGGGATGAAGCTCTCTTCCTGCTCGATGAGCCGGACACCCATTTGAACCCCGCCTGGAGCACTCAGTATCTCAGTTTCCTCGACCGTTTCATCCGCGATCGGGACAGTTGCCATATTGTGATGTCGACGCATGATCCGTTGGTCTTCGCTGGATTGAAGCGCGAACAGGTGCGGATTTTTCGGCGTGACGAACAGGGGTGCGCCGTTGCTGACCCTCCTGACCAAGACCCGCGGGGCATGGGCGTCGCAGCTATTCTAACAAGCGATCTCTTCCGGCTGCGCACCACATTGGACCCCGAAACCCAGGCGGATCTTGATAAGCAACGCCTGTTGGCCATGAAGGAGAACCTCACTGATGACGATCAGGCCGAACTGGCGCGGCTGCGGGAGGTGCTGCGCGGGCGCGGTTTCGACCTGACGCAGCGCGATCCACTTTATCAGGAATTCCTGAAGGCCTGGACTGCCCAGGAGGACCCTCGCTGGCGCGAGACTGTGGAACTCACCCCTGAACAGCAGCAGGCGCGGAGCCGTTTAGCCGCTCGCATCGTCGAGGAGCTGCGTCGCGAGCAGGGCATGTCGTAACGCGATGCAGTACATTAATTTGGAAGATATCCTGCCCAACATCCGGCATCTGCTCGCCGATCTGCAAACGGCGCAAGACCTCATCATGGCCGAAGCCGACCCCCGCCGTCGGGCTGCGCTCATTGAGGCAAACCAGAACCGGTGGACTGCGTTGCGCGACGCCTTCGAGGGCGCGTCGGGCGGCAAATGCTGGTACACCGAGTGTGAGAGTCCTGGCGCGGACAACGACATCGACCATTTCCGGCCGAAGGGGAAGGTAAAAGAGGACCGGCGTCATCCCGGCTACTATTGGCTGGCCTTTGACTGGCGCAACATGCGGTTGAGCTGTCAGCGAGCGAACCGGCCACGGATTGCTCCGGGCGCCCGCGTTGCCGGCGGGAAATCGACCCATTTCCCGCTTCTCGCGACCGGTGTACGCGCAACCGAGCCAGGCGACGACATCCGTCTTGAGCATCCGGCTTTGCTGGATCCCACCGACCCCGGGGATCCGATTTTGCTGACGTTTTTACCGAACGGCGAGATCGATCTGTCTCCGCAGTATCGCGGAAATGCTGTCGCTGAAGCCAAGATCGCCGCCAGTCGATTGGGCCTGCACCTAAACTGGCCAAAGTTCGTGGAGGGCCGCATGACGCTCTACAACATTATTGAGCGCGACGTGGAGCGCGGCAAGCGAGAAGCGCCGAACGACTACCTTGGGATGCCGCAAGCCTCGCAAGCCTTCAAGGATGTGATCGGTGACCTCAAAAGGCGGCTGAACCCGAGGGCGCAGTACGCGGCTGCGGCCAAGGTCTACGTCGAATCGTTTCGTGATATTTGGTGGATTAACGACGTGGTGTTGAAGCTCTGATTATGGTGGGAACCCAGCAACGCGCCGATGGCGCACAGAACATTGTTCGTCGCCTCTGGCAGTATTGCAATATCCTGCGGGATGATGGCTTGTCTTACCCAGATTATGTCGAGCAGCTTACTTATCTGCTGTTTCTCAAGATGGCGGACGAGCAAGCGGGTGAGATGGTCCCAAAGGAGCTCTCGTGGGGCGTTCTTGCCAGCCTTGATGCGGTCGAGATGCACGCGCATTACACCCGTATTCTGCCCGCCCTCGGTGAGCTGGGAGGAATGCTGGGCCTGATTTTTGGCAACGCCAAAAACAAGATACGCGATCCCGCAAAACTGCGGCTCCTCATCGTTGATCTGATTGGCCAGACGGAGTGGACAGGCCTATCCGATGATCTGAAAGGGGACGCGTACGAGGGGCTGCTTGAGAAGAATGCACGCGACACCAAGAGCGGGGCAGGCCAGTATTTCACTCCGCGCCCCTTGATCGAGGCCGTTGTCGCTTGTGTGGATCCGCGTCTGGGCGAAGTCATCTGTGATCCAGCGTGCGGCACAGCCGGATTTTTGCTCGCGGCTCACGACTACCTCCGAGAGAATAATCCCGAAATGACGCCGCGGCAACGCAAACAGCTTGCCACCAAAGCGATCCGCGGGGTCGAACTCGTCGAAGAGGTTGCACGGTTAGCCACGATGAACCTGCTGCTGCATGGCGTCGGCGGCAATGCCGAAGATGAGCTGCCGATCGCGTGCGAGGACAGCCTGAAGGCACCACCAAAGATGCAGGTCGATGTGGTGCTTACGAATCCCCCCTTCGGCATCAAAGGCAGCGTGACCTATTCACAAGGGAAGTCGTCCCGGGTCGACGACAGCCTTACTATCGTTCGCCCCGACTTTTGGGTTCAGACCGCCAACAAGCAGTTGAACTTCATGCAGCACATCGTGGCGCTGCTGAAACCGGGCGGCCGTGCGGCGGTCGTCGTGCCAGACAATGTTCTCTTTGAGACCGGTGCCGCAGCATCGGTTCGCCGCCGCTTGGTTGAGACATGCCGGCTCCACACCATCCTGCGGCTTCCGCCGGGCCTGTTTTATGCCGCGGGCGTTAAGTCAAACGTCGTCTTTTTCGACAAGCCGGTTCGCGCCTCCGGCGGTCCTGCGGAATCGATCTGGGTCTATGACCTTCGGTCTGACAAGCGCTTTTCGCTCCGTACCAAGCCGCTGCAGGCTGAAGACCTTCGCGAATTCGTAACGCTGTTCAAATCGGATCATCGGGAAAGCGGCGATCGGCACCGGCAATTTGCGACGTCTCACGTCCTCGCGAACGCTGACTGCCGGCTCGATCTTACGTGGAGCGCGACTGGGGCGGCGCAACGCACGCCCGGCCTCGCTCGTCTCGATGAGCTGTCGGAGTTGGTCGCTGATGATCTCCGGCGGGCGCTGGAACTCATCACTAAGGCGAAGGCTTGAATAACGACCATCGCCTCGTTCCGCCTTTAGGTCCCCGAGTTTCGGCAGCATCGATGTCGCGGGTTATGCCGAAGCGATCGCGCAGGATCGTGCCTTCATCGACAGCGCAAACGGCAACTAGCCGGACGATCCGAAGCGGCTCGCCCATCGGATCGTCGCGCTTGCTGCGCAGTTTGAGCCGCCATCGCGGCTCGTGTTCGGTGACGCCCTGCAGTGGGCGGCGCAAAGCTCGAGTAATGCAGCAGGAGATTCTCCAATCCGCCAATGATAACTGACAGGTGAGGCCGATAACCGCTGTTGAAATGCCGGACTCAGCGAAGGCCAGCAATCCGGTATGCCGCGGAGCGGAGGAAAACGACATACATTGAACAGTTTAGCGGCGGCTGACGGTATAGTGGGGCGGAGGATGTAAGGGAACAGTCGTACCGGGGCGTACAGGCGGCGGGGGGTGCGAACGCGGTCAGGAGGGGAGTTGGCTTTCCGTGCGCCGCGATAGACCGCGAAGGATCAAATTCCGGAAACCAACCAAAAAGACCAGTGTTTTCAATAGCCGGTGTTTTTGACGGTGTGCCTGACGGTATAGAGAACGTCGGAAAATTTTTTTGCGCGCAATATCAATTGGTTATGGTACTAGGAAATAATCGAGTGGGAGTAAGAAAAATTGACGGCCATCGTGCCCCTTTGGCGGGAGCGCGACGAAGCCGTGATTTAATCGTTCGGCGCCACACGAAAGGGCAATCATGAACGACTCCGAACAGGACAGTGCAAACATAGCCAGGAATTTTGAGGCTATGGGCAATTTCATCGAGCATTTTGGCATCAACCGGGACCGGGGTGAGCGGTGCCGTTTCGACGCCGACGTTATCTTTCAAAGCGCGCGGCTGGCACATGAACACACGCGGGTATATCTCAGCTTTCGCGACGACGATGTCTCGTCCGTGCGGTTTGCCGAGAAGGGCGAGCTCAATCCGGTGTTTGTCCACACGGAATTCCGGGTCACGTCCTCGCATTTCCAGTTTGAAAACAATGAGCTGCAGATTACCGGTTCCTCGCCCAAAGTAGGCACCTACAAGGTCCGCATCATACCAGCATAGCTGATCAGGAAAGGCTCTGAGGCATGTTCCGGTGCACAGCTTTGTCGATAGCGGCCTGAAGAGCGTCGCCATCGACGGGTTTGTTGAGCATTTGCAGGCCGCTTTCGGCTATCTGTTTCAGGACGGACGGGGATGTATCGCCTGTCAGCAGGAACGCCGGAACCGTATAGGTCAGATGGTTGAACAGGTCGGCAATCGCCTCCACTCCGGTTGTTCCGGCGGCCAGTCTGTAATCGGCGATGATCAAATCCACCGGCGTCCGTTCCGGTGCCGAAGCGTGGAGCCGTATCACAGCTGCCGCAGATTTGTCCGCGTAAACCCTATGCCCCAGGACCGTTAGCAGTTGAGTGATGGCGTCGAGAACATCCGGTTCGTCATCGACCACCATGATGCAGAGAGAGCCGGAAAGTGCAGCCTGCCGCGCGGGGAGAGACGCCGGCGGGCGCAACGTCAGCGGAACAAGGATCGAAAACATCGAACCGCGGCCCTCCCGCGACACGAGCCTCAAGGGATGACCGAGCAATTGTGCCGTACGGCGGACGATTGCCAGACCAAGGCCCAGCCCCTTGTCGCGATCCCGCGCCGGATTGTTCAACTGGTGGAATTCGTCGAACACCGTTTCCTGCTGATCGGGAGGAATGCCGATACCGGTATCGAGCACCTGTATCTCGACATTTGAACCGCGCTTGCGGCAACCCAGAAGAATTTTCCCGTGGTCGGTGTAGTTGAATGCGTTGGTGAGGAGGTTTGCCAGGATACGCCGCAGCATCATCGGGTCGGTGTAGACCCAGAGATCGCGATCAGCCAGACGCCATTCGAGGTTGCGCTCCCGCGCGGTTCCGCTGAATTCGTCATGCAGATCATCGAACAAGCGCGACAGTGAAACGGGTTCTCTAGCGGTTGTGACGATGCCGGCGTCCAGGCGCGACATGTCGAGCAATGCATTCAGCAAGCCGCTGAGGTTTCCCGTGATCGATTTTACCCGCTTCGCCAGCGTGCGTGCGTCTGCACCGCGGACGTCGCCCCGTTCGCCCAGCGTGGCCAGCGTCGAATTGAAAAGGCTGAGCGCGTGCAGGGGCTGGCGCAGGTCATGGCTTGCCGCCGCCAGAAAACGCGATTTGGCGCGATCGGCCGCCCGGGCCTTGTCCCGCTCTTCCTTCAATTGGGTAATGAGTGTCACGTTCTCGAAACGCAGCAGAACGGTCTCGACCATCGATTTGTACGACACACGGCTGTAGTAAAGATTGACACCGGCAAGGCAAACAACAAACACCAGATAAACGTCATTGATTGCTGCCTCCGCCGTCAGCGCGCGGATTGCCATAGGCAACAGCATGGCAATCAGCGAACCCGCATAGGCCGGCGGAAATGCGGACAGTGATGGAATGGCGCCGCATACCAGGCCGGTGAGTACGATGGTGGTGAAAGCCTGCATTTGCGGCTCTGCCGATAAAAACCCGAACCAGCCAAGCAAACCCCACAATGCGCTCGATGCCCAGGACAGGATCGTGAAACGCCAGGCCCAGGCCGACAAAGCCGGGCCGGATTGTTTCGCCTCGGATTTAGGGCGCCCGAAATAGCGTCTTGATGTCAGGACACGAGCGATTGTCAGGCAGTAAATCGCCCCCACCCACGACAAAAGAAGCTCGCTTTGTACAAAATTCCAGAGAACATACAAAACCGGAAGAGGAATAATGAAGTTGGCAAATAATACTGCGTAAGATTGTCGGTATAAAAGATCGATAAGATGAGGCTGTAAATGTTGATCAATTCTCATTGCTGTTTTAACTCTGGCTCGGGAATGCGAGCATGATGCACGCCGTTGGTTTTTTAACAAGAAGGTACGCCTTATGCTCGAGTTTTCGCGGGTCATCCTTGCTGACGATCATGCTCTTGTGCGTGAAGGGCTCAAGCTCCTGCTTTCGACCATCGATGGTGTGACGGTTGCCGGCGAAGCGGCGGATGGCGACACGGTCGACCGCCTGCTCCGGGAAACGGCCGCCGATCTTCTCATTCTTGACCTTGGCATGCCGGGCGTGAACGGATTTCAGTTCATCAGGAATGTGCGAGCGGCCTGGCCCGAGCTGAAGATTCTGATTGTGACGGCAAATCTGGAACCGCGTTCTGTTCGCGCCGCCTTTGATGCCGGCGCGAACGGCTATTTGACGAAAAGCGGCGACGCGACAGAATTTCTGGCCGCCATCGAGGCCATGCGGTGCGGCGAACCCTATGTTGCCGAAGAAGTGCGCTTTGCCGTCGACCAGCACGGCAAGCAAGACGGCTTCCATGAGCCCAAACCTGCTATTGCGTCTCCGGTCGAACTGACGCGGCGTGAGCAGCAAATCCTGACCCTTATTCCTCACGGCATCTCCACACGTGATATTGCCGAGCGTCTCGGGATCAGTCCGCTCACGGCACGCAAACATCGTGAAAACCTCATGCGTAAACTCAATCTGCACAGTGGAGCCGAACTGACGGCCTATGCCATCCGTCTTGGACTGTCCGCCGGCTGAACGCCGGCAAGGCCGTGTCCCGTCAGATATTCTTGGTTGCCAATGTGACGCCCAGACCGATCAGAATGGACCCGCAGACCTTTGGAACAATCCATCCGGATCCGGCCTTCGTCATTCGGCCAAGCGTGACCGAGGCAATGCCCACAGCCGCAACATCAGCCGCTGAAAAGGCGAGATTGACGATGATGCCAAGCAGCAGAAACTGCAGCCAGACCGGTGCACTCAGATTGGCGTCGATAAACTGCGGCAGAAATGTCAGGAAGAATAACGCCGTCTTCGGGTTAAGCACCTCCACGACGACACTGTCGCGAAAAACACCCGGCCCCGTGGAAACGGTGTCTTTATGCCCGCCTTTTCCGCCCATGAACATGGTGATGCCCAGCCAGACGAGATAGGCGGCGCCAGCAAACTTGATCACCGTGTAAAGCAGTGGTGCGCTATGAAGGAGTGCTGCCAAGCCCAGCGCCGTCGCGACAATGTGCACGTAACAGCCGAGATGAATACCGCAGGCAGCCTTCAGCCCGGCACTGGTTCCATGCGTCAGCGTCTGGGCGGTCATGTAGAGAATGGCCGGCCCCGGCATGCAGGCAAAGAGCAATGTTGCCAGGACAAATGGCATCAGTTGTTCGAGCGGCAACATCATTATTCCTCCAGCAGATGGGACCGCCCTCATTATCCGGAGCGATTTTGGGCGATCGCGACATTGATCGAACCAAGCGACGACATCATGCGGAGGGACAATTACGCCCGGAAATGCGCAGGGAACATACGGCACCCGCCGTACTTCGACAGCACGGGCGCCGGAACAGAACGACAGGGTTAACAGTCTGCAACGGAAAGCGCGGGGAGCTTCCTCGCCCTCTGTACGGCACGAAATACGGCAAATGCCGTATGGCTGATCGAATAGTTGGACTATATCCCTCCAACAATTAGAAGTTGTGCTGTCGTTCCCAGGGGGCACGGTGGAGTTGGGGGAAACGACCATGAAACTTGCCAGCAAGTGCCGGCAGCACGTCGCCGTATTGCTTTTGAGCGTCTGCTTTTCCGGAACGGCATTCGCGCAAACGGCAGGCGATCCCACCAATCCAGAAACGTGGCGGACACCTGAATACAAGACTCAGTTTTGGCTCGATTACATTTTCGCCGATTATGCCTATGCCATGGGCGTGGACGGCAGCGGCGTTAAAGTTGGCGTTATCGATTCAGGTTTTGCCAGGGATCACCCCGAATTTGCCGGACGCTATGAAGAAGGGATCACCGTCCAGCCCGACAAGCCCTGGTATGTCGATTCAAGCTCGGTGACGCACGGTTCTGCGGTGGCAGGTGTGATAGCAGCAAACAGAGATGGCAAGGGAATGCATGGTGTTGCGCCAGGCGCGACGATCGTTGCCGTGAATGCTGAAGAGGAAGACGGGTATATCGATGCAAAGGCTGCCGTTGCGGGAATATATGGTTTGGTTTCCCGCAACGTGCATATCATCAACAACAGCTATGGCACGGAAGCGGGCATCACGGATTATCCGCCCGATGTCGTCGCTTCGACGTATAAGGCCGAAATCGCCGCGTACAGGCACGCCGTAGCCAACGACACCCTGCTTATCTGGGGAACCGGCAACGACAGTCGTAGCCAGCCCTCCATTGAAGCTGGGTTGCCCTATCTCATTCCGGAGCTGGAACGCGGCTGGCTGGCGGTGACCGGTTATGATTATGAATATGGCAATCAGTGCGGCGTTGCCAAAAACTGGTGTCTGACTGCGCCCGCTTATTCCGTCATTACCGTGGACGGACGAGGCGGCTATCAGGAGATCAGCGGAACCTCCTTTGCGGCGCCGCACGTTGCGGGTGCCGCAGCCCTGGTCAAGCAGATGTTCCCCTACATGACGATGGATCAGGTCAGGCAGGTCCTGCTTGGAACCGCCATCGACATTGGCGCTCCCGGCGTCGATGATGTCTACGGATACGGACTTCTCAATGCCGGTCGTGCCGTGCTTGGGCCGGGGAAATTTGATTGGGGCGATTTCAACGTCAAATTTGACGGTGGTCAGAGCCGATGGTTCAACGACATTACCGGCGCAGGGGGCTTGGTCAAATCAGGCGATGGCGCGCTGTTGATGTTTGGTGACAGCACCTATGCCGGCAAAACCCGGATTGATGGCGGTACTCTGGCGCTGGCGGGCAGTATCGCATCCGATACGCTGGTAGGTCGTGGCGGGGCCCTTTCCGGAGACGGCATCATTTACGGGAATGTCGACAATCAGGGCATCGTCTATGGCGGTTGGGGCGGCGCCGGCGGAACGCTGACAATTGATGGCAACTATCATCAATCCGCCGATGCCAGCATGCGGGTCAAGATCGGCGCAGCGGAGGGTACCAGCCGCGTCGACGTGACGGGCACGGCGCAGCTTGACGGTGGCACAGTTGATGCTTTCCTCAATCCGGGCATGTTTCGCGGTGATGCCCGATACACGATCCTTGCTTCAGGCGGGCTCACCGGAACGTTCAGCCGTGTGCAGGCTGACTACGCCTTCCTCGACCTGACACTCGGCTACGATGCCACCAATGTCTATCTGAGCGTTTTGCGGAACAAGACGGCTTTTGCCGATATTGGCACGACGAAGAACCAGAGATCGGTGGGTGCCGGTGTGGAAAGTCTCGGCGGGCTGGCGCTGTCCGGTACTGCCGGGACAGGCAATCCCGCCGCATCCATCTACGACCTGATCATCGGGTCGAATGCCCATGATGCGCGGACAATATTCGACTCGCTCTCCGGTGAAATCCATTCGAGCGTCAAATCGGCATTGCTCGACGAAAGCCGGTTTGCCCGGGATGTCATTTCCGCGCGGCTGCGCGCGGCATCGGGGACTGCTCCGTCTCCGTCGATGCCTCTGCTGGCCTACGGTCCGGGTGGTCAGATTCCCGCCGCACCCGATGCGTCCTCGGCAGTCTGGGGACAGGCCTACGGCTCATGGGGGCACCTGTCCGGCAATGCGAATGCTGCGAAACTCGAGCGCTCCTCGGGTGGATTCTATATGGGGGCTGACGGCGAATTCGGGCAGTCATGGCGTGCAGGCTTTGCCGGAGGATATGGCAGCAGTTCGCTTGACGCTCCGGCACGCGCGTCCTCGGCATCCGTCGACAGCTATACGATCGCTGCCTATGCCGCTACGCAGATGGATGCGCTGGCCTTGCGTTTTGGCGCGGCCCACACGTGGCACACGGTGGAAACAAGCCGTTCCACGGCATTTGGTGCATCCGCTGCCGATTACACCGCGAGAACGATGCAGGTTTTCGGGGAGGCAGGCTATGCCTTCGATTACAATCGTGTGGCATTGGAGCCATTCGCAGGTCTCGCCTATGCAAACCTTCACACCGATGGCATCGGGGAAAGCGGGACTGCAGGGCTCAAATCCCACGGCGACAATGATGACAACGTCTATGCAACGCTGGGCCTGCGTGCCCGGACGGATATTCCCGTCGGTGACACGGCCAAGCTGGCGGCAAGGGGGATGCTCGGATGGCAGCATGCCTTTGGCGATGTTGCTCCGGATACGACATTCGCCTTGGCCGGAGGGTCGCCATTCCCGGTCGAGGGTTCACCCATTGCGCGGGATGCTCTCGTTGCTGAAGCCGGACTGGATTTCTCGGTGACGAAGACTGTCACGCTGGGTGTTTCCTATACCGGCCAGATGTCGTCGGCGGTGCAGGCGCATGGGGTGCGTGGTGATCTAAGCTGGCGATTCTGAAAGGGCACGCCGCACGAGGGGCGATGCGAGGGGGCTCTCCGATGATAAGGCGGTCCTCCCGCTATGGCCGTATTGGCGTGGCGAACAGCCCATGACCCGTTTGAAGGCGGTACTGAAGGCGCTTTCCGAGTCGTAACCGAGCGACAGGGCAATAGCGGACACGGGATCGCTTGAATTCTCCAGCCTGTCTCCCGCCACCAGCATGCGCCAGCGTGTCAGATATTCCATGGGGGACTTTCCGACGGTCTGCTTGAATTTGAGTGCAAAGGTTGAGCGCGACATGCCGGCCCGTTCCGCCAGTGTCTGTAGTGTCCAGTGGCGCGCCGGATTCTCATGCATGGCGCTGATCGCCGCGCCCATCTGCTTATCCGCCAGAGCGAACAGCCAGCCGACGCCGCCTTGCAATCCTCCGGCCAGATGCAGTCGTAGGGCCTCGATCAGCATCATATGGGCCAGGTGCTGCACGAGGAGAAAGCCGCCGGGCTGCCGCTCGCGCAACTCCCGCATCATCAGTTCCACGGGCCAGCGCAGCACGGACTGATCCGCGTCTTTGCGGATGTGCACGATCGGCGGAAGCATTCCCAAAAGCACGCTTGCATGATTGCCGGTCAGGGCAAAACGGCTGCTGACAAGAAAGCAATCGCCGCCGCCTTTGT
Organism: Phyllobacterium sp. T2-21; assembly: GCF_055378485.1. Taxonomy (NCBI): domain Bacteria; kingdom Pseudomonadati; phylum Pseudomonadota; class Alphaproteobacteria; order Hyphomicrobiales; family Phyllobacteriaceae; genus Phyllobacterium; species Phyllobacterium sp. T2-21. Next base: position 1,478,753 of record NZ_AP027912.1, read on the forward strand.
GTACGGCGATGCCGCCATTGCGCGCAGCGGAAAAAACCGTGACCGCCTCGACTGACGACAAAGTCAGATCGCTTGCCAGGCGAAACGGCCGGCCGTACGGCAACAGGAAACAGTCGCCCGTGCCGAGGCGCACGGCATCGGCAACGCCCTCCACGGACAGCCAGCATTGACCGGAAACCACGGCGCCGCATTTGATACTGTCCCGGCTTTCCGGAAACTGGATCGACCATTCGCCTCCGGCATCGAAGCCGGCGGACATGTAATTATGCGGTTTCAGCAGAGACAGGACGTCTGAGAGCGGATCCATGGTCATTCCGGACGATTGCGAAGATAATGCGGATTTTACAGCATAGATCGTATTTCTCCAACCGCCTATCTTCTCCACTACGGCCGTGATTGCGGTCATTTCATTTTAAAATGGAGAAGTGGAATGCGTGTCTTCGTTACCGGTGCCACAGGCTTTGTCGGCTCTGCCGTCGTGGAGGAACTCGTCAAGGCGGGCCATCAGGTGCTCGGCCTTGTCCGCACGGACACGGCGGCGAAATCGCTTGCCGCCCTCGGCGCGCAGGCGCATCGCGGCGATCTCGACGATCTGCCAAGCCTGCGCGATGGGGCTGCTGCCGCAGATGGGGTGATCCACACGGCGTTCAATCATGATTTCTCGAAATTCGCGCAGAACTGCGAGATGGACCGCCGCGCCATCGAGACGCTTGGCACTGTGCTCAAAGGCTCGGATCGCCCCTTGCTCGTCACCACGGGAATGGCGCATCTGGGACGGGATCGCCCGGCGACGGAAGAAGACCTGCCCGGCCCGGCTTCCGCGGCTGTGCCCCGCGTTTCGGAAGCGACCGCTGCGGCGCTCGCGGCGGATGGAGTGCGCGCGTCGGTGGTCCGCCTTCCTGCGTCGGTTCATGGTGACGGCGACCATGGCTTCGTACCGCACCTCATCAACCTCGCGCGCGAAAAAGGCGTGTCGGCCTATGTCGGCGAAGGGCTCAACCGCTGGCCCGCGGTGCACCGGCTGGATGCGGCTTCTGTATACCGGCTTGCCATTGAACGGGGGACCGGCGGCGACCGTTATCACGCGGTTGCCGAGGAGGGTGTGCCGTTCAAGGACATCGCCACGCTGATCGGCCGCCGGCTGAATGTGCCTGTTGTGGCCAAGACCCCCGAGGCGGCGGCCGAACATTTCGGCTGGTTCGCCACCTTTGCCGGTATGAATGCGCATGCCGTGAGCACGCGCACCCGCGAACTGTTGAACTGGCAGCCGAACCAGCCCGGGCTGATGTCCGATCTCGACCGGTTGCGCTATTTCGAAACGTGAGGGAGGAGCCCTGTTTGCTCAAATTGTCACGACGATCTTGCCGAACTGCTCGTTCGATTCCAGAAAGCGATGCGCGTCGACGATCTGGTCGAACGGGAAGGTTCTGGCGATGACCGGCTGCAGGGCGCCGGATGCCAGCCCATCCAGGATGAAAGCCTTGGCTGCTTCCAGCCGCGCGCGATCACCAATGATATCGTGCACGAGATAGCCGCGCAGCGTCAGGGATTTGCTCAGCACAGTAAACAATGGAAAGGGTGTCGGTTCCGGGCTCAAGCCGCCATATTCCACGAGGATGCCGCCCGGTGCCATAGCGGCAGTCAGCGGGCCGAATATCGGACCGCCGATGGGGTCGAGCACCACGCGCACGCCGCCCGGTCCGGTGATGTCCTTCAGCCGCGTCTCCAGGTCTTCCTCGGCGGCGGCAATGACATGGGCAGCGCCGAAAGCCAGCAGCTCCTCTTTCTTGCCGGAAGTGCGCGTCACGGCAATGGCCGTCGCGCCAACCCTGTTGGCAATCTGGATCGCCGCAAGTCCCACGCTGCTGGAGGCGGCGGTGATGACGACGAAATCTCCCCGGTGCAGCTTGGCGATATCGATCAGCGCGCCGTAAGCAGTCAGGTAAGGCATCCACAGCGCCGCCGCCTTTTCCCAGCTGAGCCATTGCGGGTGTTTGACAACCGATCCGGCGGGGAATGTCACCAGTTCACCATAGGCCGGCCAGCGCACCATCGATTTGGGCGGTATGATGCTGACCGCATCACCCGGCGCAAAGTTCTCGACGCCTTCGCCAATCGCTTCAACGATACCCGCTGCCTCAAGGCCAAGACCAGACGGCAAAACCGGCGTTTCGATGTAGGTGCCGGTACGCAAAAGCGCTTCGGCACGGTTCAGCCCCAAGGCCTTGACGCGGATTTGAACCTCGCCCGGGCCGGGCTGGGGAATCTCGACGTTCTCGATGCGCAAAACCTCGGGACCACCGAATTCATGAAAGCGAACAACACGTGCCATAGTCATAACTCCAAATCATTTGAACGGAATAAGCTATGCCAGCAGGAGAAATGCGGATAAATGGCGCATAATGAAGTTGTGTAGAAACCAGGAGTTTCGAATATGGATCGCCTCGCCAGCATGGCCGTGTTTGTCAGGGCCGTTGATCTCGGCTCCTTTGCCGCGGCTGCGGACGCGCTTGGCCTGTCCGGCCCGATGGTCGGCAAACATGTCCGGTTTCTGGAAGAGCGGCTGGGCGTACGCCTGATCAACCGCACGACACGCCGCCAGAACCTGACCGATTTCGGGCGTGCCTATTATGAACGTTGCCGGGTGATACTGGCCGAAGCGGAGGCCGCAGATGCGCTCGCGGATGATCAGCTGTCCGAACCGCGCGGCCGGCTGCGCGTGACGATGCCCGCGCATTTCGGCCGGCACTGCGTCACCCCCGTATTGCTCGGGCTCGCCCGGCAATATTCCATGCTGGAACTTGACCTGTCGCTGAGCGACCGCTTCGTCGATCTCGCCGAGGACGAATATGACCTTGCCATCCGGACCGGCACTCCCGACGACACGGGCGGCGTGATTGCACGGCGGATCGCGCGCCAGCGCATGGTTGTCTGCGCCGCGCCCGCCTATATCGCGAACCATGGCGAACCGCGGGTGGTGGACGACCTTGCCGGACACCAGGCCATCATGTATCGCCGGTCGGGCCGCATCCGCCCATGGCTGTTCCCGCGCGGCGACCAGCCGCCGGCCGAGGCGATGCCGGTCAATCGCGTGCGGCTGGATGATCTCGACGCGATTGCCGACGCTGCCATGGCGGGCATGGGGCTGGCCTGGCTGCCGTCCTGGCTCATCCGCGACCGGATTGCCGCGGGAACACTTGTGCAATTGCTGCCGGATCAGCCGGATTATCTCTACGACGCCTATGCGTTGTGGCTGCCGGTGCCGCATTTGCCGCTGCGGGTCCGCCTGGCCGTGGACGCACTCGCCGCCGCTTTGCCCCGGCTGATGGGGTGAACGGCGCCCTCAGGCTGCCTGCATCCCGCATTGCGGCGATGCTTCAAACAGCCTGCTGCCAATGGTTCGCGCCCTGTCGAGGTGTATTGCCGGATCCTGCGTTTCCGAATCGAGCAGCAGCTCCGACGTGACGACGCAGGCACCGCAATAATCGAAGATGCCGTGATCGATCTGCGTCTTCATGGCATCGAAGTAACCGCGCCGGGTATAGGTTCGCGCATCGGCGCCTCCAACGCCGATGAGATGCACCTTGAGGTGGCGGAGCTTCTTTTCCAGGCCGCCGTCCAGGCTGAAGTCGAAAGCCCAGCCATTGGAAAAGACGCGGTCGATCCATCCCTTGAGCAGTCCCGGCATCGACCACCAGTAGACGGGAAAGACCAGCACCACAGCATCGGCACGGTCGATCCGCGCCTGTTCGGCGGCGACATCGGCGGGCGGTGCCGCCCGGGTGCGGTGAACGGCAAGATCGGCGGCGGAGAAGCGCGGATCGAACCCTTCGGCCGCGATGTCGGCGATTTCGTGGGTGTTGCCGGGAGCCGACAGCGACAACCCTTCCGCGATCTGTGCGGCAATGCCGTGGGTGAGGGATGCGGGTTCGGGATGTGCGACAACGATGAGGGCGTGCATGACAAAACTCCTGTCAACGGATTGCAGATGGCGGGTTGATGTTATATACTTTTGGTAAGTTATAATCTGCAAGTTACTTTTGGTATATAGCGATGTCAAGCATGCGAACGAAGGATGAAACGGCGGCTGTCCGTCCGCGCCGGCGGCTGACGCGGGAGGACCGCTTCCGCCAGCTCCTGGATGTCGCCTGGCGGATTGTCCGTGAGGAGGGGACAGAAGCCTTGACGCTCGGCTGGCTTGCCGAAAAGGCTGAGGTGACAAAGCCGGTGGTCTATGATCATTTCGGCACGCGCGCCGGTTTGCTGGCAGCGCTTTACCGGGACTTCGATGCCCGACAGACAATGCTGATGGACGCGGCGCTCGCCGCGAGCAAACCGGCGCTGGCGGAGAGGGCTGCGGTCATCGCCTCGTCTTATGTGGACTGCGTGCTTGTGCAGGGGCGCGAAATCCCCGGTGTGATCGCAGCGCTTGCCGGATCGCCCGAACTGGAGAAGATCAAGCGCGAATATAACGGCGTCTTCATCGAGAAGTGCCGGGTGATGCTCGCGCCGTTTGCCGGAGCCGGGACCATTGCTTCGGCGGGCTTGTGGGCGATGCTCGGTGCCGCGGAAGCGCTGTCCTATGCCGCCGCAACGGGCGACATCACCGCTGCGCAGGCGGAGCACGAGCTGTTCGAGACCATCATTGCCATGGTTGCCAGGAACGGTTGAACGGACGAGCATTCGCAAAAATACTTGCGGATTGTTCCCTTTTTGTTCTAAAGTGTCCGATCGGAAATGCGGTTGCATTTCGGGAGGCCGGCCATGCAGGGCGAATTGAATCTGGGCGATAACTGGCAAAGCCGGCCGAAACGGCCTGCTCTGCAGGAGCGGCTTTTCTTCGGCATCATGCTCGATGCCGATGTGCAGGAGATTGTCGATGCCCGCAGGACCGGCTTGATCAAAGATCATTGTTTGACGCGAAAGAGCCTTATCGGGTCTTGCCGTTTTCATATTTCGCTGCACCACCTGGGGGATTACTCGCGTCTGCCCAGTCCTATCCTTTTCGCGGCCAAGCGGGCCGGGAGTGCCGTGTCCACACCGCCGTTTGAGGTGGCACTACGTTCACTTAAGAGTTTCGAGGGTGGCCAGCCGGGCCGGAAGCCGCTGGTGCTGATCGGCGAGGGCGAGGGGTTGACCCGGCTCCACACGATTCTCGGCGCCTGCCTCACGCGCAACGGTCTGCCGGGAAATCGCGGCGCATTCACCCCGCATTTGACGCTTCTCTACAATTCCCGAACGATCAGCGAACAGCCGATTGAGCCGATCCGCTTTGTCGTCAGGGATTTTGTCTTGATCCACAGCAAGCGGGGGCTCTCCGAATACGAGATACTGCAGCGCTGGACGCTGCATTGACGCCCTCCGTTGCGCTCCGCATTCCTATTTCCTGCTCAGGTATTTCATGCCCGTATCGCACATGACGGTGACGACGGTTGCGCCAGTGGCAAGCGTATCGGCCAGCCGCAGCGCCGCAACCACATTGGCTCCGGTGGAAGTTCCGGCAAACAGTCCTTCTTCGCGGGCCAGCCGCTTTGCCATGGCGCTGGCTTCCTCCGTCGACACCTCATCGATCCCGTCGGCAATGTCGTCCTGCCAGAGCGGTACGACATAGCCCGCGCCAATCCCGTCAATTTTATGGGCGCCGGTCTTGCCGCCGGACAGGACGGGCGATTCCGCCGGCTCCACCGCAACGATGCGGATCTGGTCATTGTACCGGCGCAAGGCCTCGCCGGTTCCCCGGAGGGAAGCCGCCGTGCCGACACTCTGCACAAAGCCGTCGATGCGTCCGTTTGTCTGGTCCCAGATTTCGGCGGCCATGGCGTGATAGGCCGCCAGCTGATCCCTGTTCTTCATCTGGTCTGTCCAGAAACTGCCGGGGGTTTGCTGCGCGATGATACGCGCCGCCTCGATCATGTCGCACGTCAGTTTCTCGGTCATGCGTCCGCTGTCGCTTGGCACGATGTGCAGTGTGGCGCCAAGAATTGCCATGTGGTCGAGTTTTTCCCGGGCAAAGGCGTCCGAGGTGACGATGTGCAGGGGATAGCCTTTGACCGCGCAGACGAGCGACAGAGAAACGCCGGTGCTGCCGCCGGTATATTCCACCACAGAGCCGTTGGCAGCTAGCCGCCCATCCGCTTCCGCCGCCTCGATCATGGCAAGCGCCATGCGGTCTTTCATGCTGCCGGTGGGGTTTTCGCTTTCAAGCTTCATGAGGATGCGGGCGCCGTTGGCGGGACGGATGGTCCGCAGGGCCAGCAGCGATGTGTTGCCGATGGTGTCAAGGATCGTTCGTTGCGAGGCGTGCATGGTCTCGATACTCCGCGTCAAACTGTACTATCCGGTTCGGGTACGCAAAAACCAGTTTCCATGTAGGTACATATTATGTATATGCATATATCCATGACCTTGGCAAAACAACCGAAAAAAACCTTGCGGACCGACGCCCGCGCGCTGGTTGAGAATTGCGCGGGCTGGAACAGCCGTCTGGCGGCGCGCCGCATCACGGCTTTTCTGGATCGCGAATTGGCGGATCTTGGCCTCACCGCGGCACAGCTTGGCCTGATGGCGCAGATTGCTGCCCTGACCGATGATACGCTGGGCGCGCTGGCCCAGCGCAGCGGCCTGGAGCAATCCACCCTGTCGCGCAACTTGCGCACGCTTGAGCGCGAACAGCTGATCGAAATCACCCTGGTGGAAACCGACCTGCGTCGCCGCGCGGTGTGGCTGACGGAAACCGGCGCGCGCCGTCTCGAAGCGGCAATACCCGTGTGGCGGGAAGCGCAGGCCAGGCTCGCGCAAGTCGTGCCGACGGATATTGTTCGCCAGCTGGCGGATCAAAGCGAGGCGCTCTGAGGCGGGAAAGGCCTGCCCGATGCGCAGTTGCCCTGATGTTGCGGGGCGCAACCTTGGTGCAATGTGAGTGGCCTAATTGTGTTGCGGCGAATGAAGAGTGCGGGCAGGGCACAGCGATTGCGGCGTATGAAATGGGAACGGGCCTCGCCATGGCGGCCCGAACGGTACTATTTTGCCAAAGCAACGGCCGGTGTCCGAATTCCTTGTGTCGCCATGTTTTAACCCCGTACATGACTGGTCCTGAATAGTGCGTATTTTGCTGGTGGAAGACGAGCCTGAAATGGCCGCTGCCCTTGGGGAGGCTCTCAAGAATTACGACATGATCGTTGATCACGTGGGCTCGCTCGCCCATGCCGAGGAGGCCGTGTCGCTCAACGCCTATGCGGCCATTCTGCTGGACCGGCAGTTGCCGGACGGCGATGGCCTGACCATCGTGCCGCGTCTGCGGGCAAAAGGTGAGGGCGTTCCGGTCATCGTGCTGACGGCGCGCGGTGAATTGGTGGACCGTGTCACCGGTCTCGACAAGGGGGCGGACGATTATCTTGCCAAGCCCTTCGCCGTGGAAGAACTGCTGGCGCGGCTGCGCGCAGTGCTGCGCAGGCCCCTCAACATGCCCTCGGAACCGCTGAATGTCGGCAACCTGTCCTTTGACCTGATCAACCGCGAAGCCAGCATCGGCGCCAACCGGTTCGACCTGCCGCGCCGCGAACTTCTGGTGTTGGAAACGCTGTTGCGGCGCATGGGGCGCACGGTGCTGCGTTCTTCGCTGGAAGAAGCGGTCTACGGCATTGACGATGAAATCCAGTCGAACGCCCTCGACACCCATGTTTCCCGGCTGCGCCGCAAGCTGACGGAATCCGGCGCCGGCGTTGAAATTCACGCCATTCGCGGCGTCGGCTACCTGTTGAAGCGCCTCTCCTGATGGCGCAGGCAAGGCCGCATTCATTGAAATGGCGGCTCGTCAGCCGCCTTGTCCTTTTGCAGGCGGTCATGCTGACGCTGTTCGTGGTGCTGGTGCTCTGTGCGCTCTGGTACACCGGATTTCTCGGGTCGATCGATCCTGAAGATACGACGATCAACGCCGTGCGCGATTCCATCGGGCGCAGTGCCAATGGCGCTCTCGTCCTGCGCGAAACACCCGCACTGGCGCGCGAGCGGGTGACAAGCCCGAGTTTTTGGTTTGTGGCGCGCGACATGCAGGGACAGACCTTGTCGGAGGGCGAGGTCCCGCCGGAATATGCGCGCATCGGCGATGCCTTGGGCGCCGTGGGACAGGCGCGATTTGGCTGGAATCTCGGTGATCCGCCCCGTTCCAACGCCCGGTTCAAACGCGTGACAACCACAGCCGGCGTGGTCCAGATCCTTGCCGGACCCGGAAGTACAGTTCCCTTCGGCTTTTATCTCTCGGCGCTCGGTACGGTTCTTGCAACCATCATTGTCCCGCTCATCCTTGTGATGGCGCTGGCGACGCTCCTGGTAACGCCATTTGTCGTGCGCAGGGCCCACAGGGGCCTGGGGCATGTGGCGACCCAGGCTGAAAAGATCAATATTGACGAGCGTGGAACGCGCTTGCCGCTGGATGATGTGCCGCAGGAGGTCACGCCGCTGGTGACGGCTGTCAACAGCGCGCTCGGCCGGCTCGACGACGGCTATGAACGGCACAAACGGTTTCTGCTGGATGCAGCCCATGAATTGCGCACCCCGATCGCCATCCTGCAGACCCGCCTGGAATCGCTCCCGGCCAGCCCGGTCAACGGGCGTCTGCTGGAGGATGTCGCCCGTCTTGGCATTCTCGCCGAACAATTGCTGGATCTGCAGCGCCTCAGCCAGAACGGAATGCAATTTGCCGCCGTTGATCTTGTCGCCGTCGGACGGCGGGTGGCGGCCGATCTCGCGCCGCTCGCCATCGCGGCGGGTTATGCCATGTCGTTTGAACCCGAAATCGCGCGTGTCGCCGTGCGGGGCGATCAGGCGGCGCTGGAACGGGCCATGATCAACCTTGTGCAAAATGCCATCCAGCACGGCGGACGCAAGGGCACCATCACCATCCGGGTGAAGCCGGATGCGGCCGTCGTGGTGGAAGACGAGGGGGCGGGCGTGCCGCCTGATCAGCGCAGTGCCATCTTCGAGCCGTTCCGGCGCCTGCACGCCCGGGATCGCGGCGTCGGTCTGGGCCTCAACCTCGTCCAGGAAATCGCGCAATTGCATCGGGGGCAGGTTGTGGTAACAGAGGCATCTGGCGGCGGCGCCTGTTTCACCATGAAGTTTGCTGCCGCATCTATAATGCCGTAATAACTTACCGATAGTTCAGTCCTGTTTAAGCCATTTTGCTGTGGGTATCGTTGCCGCAGAAGGTGCACGCAATCTTCCCTCAATATTGGCGCGCCATACAGGTGCAGCCTTAAGAACGTTGGAGCTTGATTTTTATGACGACGGGAAGTGTTTGGACTTTCGTGCGGGCACTGCTGACCGATCCGTTTCGCGTCAGTGCCATTGCCCCTTCGGGAGCGGCCCTTGCAAGATTGATCACCAGCGAAATCACCCCGGCCTCGGGTCCCGTGCTTGAATTGGGACCGGGCACCGGCGTGTTCACCGATGCGCTGCTTGCCCGGGGTGTTCGCCCCAAGGACCTGACCCTCATTGAATACGGTGCCGAATTTGCGCGGCTTTTGCAGGCGCGCTTTCCCGGCATGCGCATCCTGCAGATGGACGCGGCCCAGCTCGACCTGCACGAGTTCTTCGACATTCAGCCCGCCGGTGCCGTTGTCAGCGGCTTGCCGCTTCTCAGCATGACGCAGGAAAAGGTGGCGGCAATTCTTGGCGGCGCATTCAGCAATCTGCGGCCGGAAGGCGCCTATTACCAGTTCACCTACGGCTTCCGCTGCCCGGTGCCAAAACCGGTGCTGGATCAATTGCAGCTGGAGGCCGTCTGCATTGGCCGGGCATTCCGCAACCTGCCGCCTGCGGCGGTCTACAGGATCACCCGCAAGGGCGTCACCACACCTGTCGCCATCTGATCCCGTCCGGCGGACAGGTGGTGGGTGACCCGAACGATCACCGATCGTCATCGGTCGATCAATTTTATTGTCTTGTCATGCTGCATCGCAGCGATAATGTCCGCGGCATGACCCCACCAGCCTCTTCTCCCGTTCGTTACGCCCTTGGCGGATTTGTCACGATGGCCGTCGCAATGGGGATCGGCCGTTTCATTTTCACGCCGATCCTGCCGGCCATGATGACCGATCTCGGCCTGTCGCCGGGGGATGCCGGAATCATCGCTTCAGCCAATTATGTCGGCTATCTCCTCGGTGCGATCATTGCGGGTTACGGCTGGGCGTCAGGCATAGAGCGCGCAGTGGTTCTGGCCTCCCTTGCCGCCAGTGCGGCACTGTGTCTCGCCATGAGCCTCGGCGACGGCATCATCGTCTTCTCGATCCTGCGGTTCCTGGCCGGCATGGCCAGCGCGTTCATGCTGGTGCTTGCTGCAACCATCGTCTTCAGTCACCTTGCTGCGGCCAACCGGCCGGGTTTGCAGGCACTGCATTTCGGCGGCGTTGGTGCCGGCATTGCGCTCTCCTCCGTACTGGTGGCGGCAAGCGCCGCAAGCGGTTACGGCTGGCGTCAGGATTGGGTCGGTGCGGCTATCCTCTCCATCCTCGGGTTGTTTGCCGTGCTGTGGCTGCTGCGTGAAGGGCCTGTTCGTGCCGGAACCCACATCCAGGAACCGCCGGTGCGCTGGACGCCGGCCTTCCTCAAGATCAATATTGCCTATGGCATTTTCGGCTTCGGCTACATCATCACCGCCACATTCATCATAGCCATCGTGCGCACCAGCCATGGCGGCGCGTCCATGGAAGCGCTGGTCTGGTTTGTGACCGGTGTGAGCGCCGCCCTGTCCGTCTGGTTGTGGGGGCCGCTGCTGCGCCGGGTCGGCCCGTTTGCCGTCGTGGCGCTCGGCATGCTGGTACAGGCCGTGGGCGTGGCCGCCAGTGTGGTCCTGCCGCCTCCCGTGGGGCCGCTTCTCGGAGGCGTGCTCCTGGGGCTGACCTTCATCGTGATCACCGCCGCCGGTTTTCAGGCGGGGCGGGCCATTCTGCCGCAGTCGCCGCGCCGGGTCATGGCCGTCATGACGGCGGCCTTCGGCATCGGCCAGATCATCGGGCCGCTCGTCGGCGGCTATCTCGCCAATATCACCGGCAATTTTACCATCGCGACTCTTGCCGCCGCCGCCAGCCTCGTCGTCGGGGCGGCCTTTGCGTTTCTTTCCAGACCATGAACATTACAGCAATTTAATTGCTGGCGTTCATTCTTTGCCCTATTCGTGGTGGTAGGTTCACATCAAATCAACCCTGATTTATGTGTTTATGCGAGGGTCCATCTGCCGTGTTTGTCTCATTTTTTCCCAAGCCGAAGTTGTTTTTCATCTCGGCGCTTCTGTGGGCCTTGGCCGCAGTTCTGCTCTGGTATGCCGGAGGTCAACAATTTGGTTCCTACGTGGGACTGGCTCCCGCTGACCCGGCGGTACCTCCCATCGTTGGCATCACGGTCTTTTTCACAAAGCCCTATCTTTGGGTCTATGTCTATTTCGCTGTATTCATTGGTATTTTTTATGCGTTCTGGGCGTGGTATTCGCCTCACCCGTGGCAGAACTGGTCAATTCTGGGCTCCGCTCTTATCCTGTTTTCGTCGTATTTTTCCGTCCAGGTCGATGTTGTTTTGAACAACTGGCGCGGCTCGTTCTTCGACATGGTTCAAAAGGCAATGGGCGGTAAAAATGTTGTTGCTGCCCCCGATCTTTACGCCGGCGTTATCACATTCGCGGTGATCGCCTGCGTGGCAATTGCAGTAGCGGTCGCAACGCTTTTCTTTACCAGCCATTACGTCTTCAGATGGCGAACAGCCATGAACAGCTACTATATGGAACATTGGGAAAGGCTTCGGCATATTGAGGGTGCCGCACAGCGCGTTCAGGAAGACACAATGCGTTTTGCATCGATTGTTGAAGGTCTGGGTATCACCTTCATACAGTCGGCCATGACACTGATAGCGTTCCTGCCCTTGCTCGCACAGCTCTCCAGCCATATCGTCGCCTTGCCTGTTGTCGGCGTCATACCACATCCCTTGGTTTTCGCGGCCATTGCTTGGGCAATCTTCGGAACCGGCTTGCTGGCAATGGTCGGTGTAAAGCTTCCGGGTTTGCAGTTTCGCAATCAGAGAGTTGAAGCGGCCTACCGAAAAGAACTTGTTTATGGTGAAGATCATGGAGATCGTGCCCAGCCGCTTGCCGTAAAGGAGCTCTTTGCAAACGTCCGGAAGAATTACTTCCGTTTGTATTTCCACTACGTCTACTTCAACGTCTTCCGCTACGTCTATCTGCAGGCCGACAATGTCTTTGGTCTTTTCCTGCTTGTTCCGACATTGGCAGCCGGCACGATCACCCTGGGTATCTTCCAGCAGATCTTGTCAGCGTTCTCGAATGTGACGAACTCTTTCCAATTTCTGGTCAATTCGTGGACGACAGTCATCGAACTGCTATCAATCCAGAAGCGTTTGAAAGCCTTCGAGGCTACATTGGAGGGCGAGCCTCTGCCGTCCATCGATCAGCTTTATCTGGAAACAGGGACTGAGCGCTAAGAATGCAGTGACGGGCGGCGGTCAGATACCGCTGTCCGTTACCTTCCTCCGGTTGACTGCCGGAGCGACGGCGGAGGGCGCTTCGGCGCCGGTCTGTTTGAGATAATCGCTATAGGTCGTGCAGCGCACGTCAGGCTTCGTGCAGACGTCGGATGTGAAGCGTTCCAGTGCCCGCCAATAGGCGTCGCCGTTCATCAGCGTAAAATGGATGCCGATCTGGAAGGGAATGCGCTCGCCCCTGTACTGGCGGTCAAAGGCACCCTTGAACGCGTCATAGGCGCGGTTTTCAAATTCGTTGAGGTGATCCGCTCGCTCGAAGCCGCCGGAGTGGCGCACGAACATGTTGTAGTCCATCGCCACAACCGGGCGATGTTCCGGGCCCTCGCTGATGGTGGGCAGCGCAAACTGATATAGCCCGCCCGCATGGATCGGCAGAGCCGGACCCTTGGAAACGCTGCTGGCGTCAAAGGCGTAACCCATGTCTTTCAATGCCGACAGCAGGGCAGGGCTGGCGGAGAGATATGGAGCCCGGAAGCCGCGCACTTCCGTGTCGACAAAGGCTTTCCAACCCTCCGGCTCGGGATCGCTGCCATATTTTGCCCAGGCCGTGCGCAGCACCTGCTTGTAGGCGGTGAATTCCCTGATCCAGTCCGCCTTCGACCAGGTGCGTCCATCAAAGTGGCCGCAGGCATGGCTGGCAATCTCATTGCCCTCATTGCGCGCGCGCCAGATATTGTCGAGCCGTTTGGCAATGTCATCCTTCGATGCGGCATAGCCGATATTGGAGCGGCCATTGGATTCGCCGGGAGCCTGATAGGATTTGCGGTCAGCGCGGTCGATCAGAAAGACACAGGAGAGAAAGTAGGTGAATTTGGCATTGGAGCGCTCGGCGAGCGCCCGGCTGCGCTCCCACAGGGCATTGCTGCCGGAATTGTCGAAGGAGATCAGCACATATTGCGGCTTGCTGCCAAGGGAACCGCGCAGTTCCGTGCCTTCGCTGGCAAAAGTGGGCATGCATGCCGTGAGGGCAAGGGACGCGGCAAGGGCACAAGAAATCAAACGCATAATGCTGATACGACGCTATCAATGGGAGGAACGATTCTCGCTACAGGGGAATTGTGGCGATGATCGGACGCGTCGATCCACCGCAAGCACCTGTCTTGGAACTGTTCTGAAGCCGCTGTACTCTCCCGGAAAACGGGGGAACCGGTCATGCTGGTGCTGATTCTGGGTATTGTTGTCTTTCTGGGAATTCACTCGGTCCGCATCGTTGCGCCGCAATGGCGTCTCGACAAGATCGCCGCATGGGGCGAGAACAAGTGGAAGGGGTTTTACTCCGTCATTTCCTTCCTAGGTTTGATACTTATCATCTGGGGGTATGTGCTGGCGCGGCCTTATTCGCTGTTCATTTATGAGCCGCCGGTCTGGCTGAAGCACATCACCCTGCTTCTAATGCTGTTTTCGTTCATCTCGCTGATGATTTCGAATTTCAAGCCGGGAAAGCTGAAGCCCATTCTCAAGCACCCCACGCTGATTGCCGTCAAAATCTGGGCGCTGGCGCATCTCATGGCCAATGGCGATCTGGCGTCGCTCGTCCTGTTTCTGTCATTTCTGGCCTGGGCCGTGGTCGATCGCATTTCTATCAAGCGGCAGGAGAGGGCGGGCCTGATGCGCACGGTGATTGTGCCCGGACCGGTTTCCAACGATATCATGGCCATTGTCGCCGGTGTGGTGCTCTATGCCCTGTTTGTCTGGAAACTGCATGTCTGGCTGATCGGGGTATCACCAGTTTAAACAGCCGGCTGAGGGCTATTTTTCACTTGGCCCTTACATCCCGAGGATTTTCCGACTAAAAGCGCTCTAACTGTGTGCGCGGAGCGGCGAGGGCTGCTTCGCGCATCTGCAATTTATTTCATCGCAGGCCCCAAGGGCACCAATGAGGCACTATGACTGACGACGGCTTTTTCCGTGAGGTAAATGAGGAACTCCGCTCCGACAAGATGCGGGCGTTTTGGAAGCGCTTTGGCGGCCTGCTGATCGGCGCTGCCGTGGCCCTTGTCGTCGGCACGGGTGTTTTCGCCTTCTATGAATACTGGACCGAAAAGCAGGCGTCGAAATCCGGCGACCAGTTTCTGGCTGCGCTCAATCTTGTCCGGGACGGCAAGAATGATGAAGCGCTGAAGACGCTGAGTGAACTGGAAAAGACCGGTTACGGCGCTTATCCCGTGCTGGCCCGCATGCGCGCTGCCGGCGTGCAGGCGCAAAAGGGTGACCCGGCGGCCGCAGTGGCTGCGTTTGACGAAGTTGCCGCGGACGCCTCTGTTCCCCAGTCCCTCCGGGATCTGGCAAAACTGCGCGCCGCCCTGCTGCTTCTCGATACGGGCTCTTACGACGATGTTGCCAAACGCGTCGAATCTCTTTCGTCCGACGGCAATCCGATGCGCCATTCCGCGCGTGAGGCCCTTGGCCTTGCCGCATGGAAAGCTGGTCGCGGCGGTGATGCGGAAAAGCTGTTCAAGCAGATTTCCGATGATCAGGCCGCTCCCGCCAATATCCGCCAGTTTGCCGACACGATGCTCGACATGCTTCGCAGCACTGGCGCAGCACCCGCTGCTGCTGCCGGTTAACACAGGAATTTGAGTCTTTGAGTTTCACCCTCGCCATTATCGGCCGTCCGAATGTCGGTAAGTCCACCCTCTTCAACCGGCTTGTCGGCCGCAAGATCGCTTTGGTGGATGATCTGCCGGGCGTTACGCGCGACCGCCGTGTCCATGCCGCCAAACTGTACGACCTGAAGTTCGATGTCATCGATACCGCAGGTCTAGAGGAGGTCCCCAGCGATTCGCTGGAAGGCCGCATGCGTGCCCAGACGGAACTGGCCATCGGTGAGGCTGATCTCATCCTGTTCCTTGTCGATGCCAAGGCCGGTATCACCCCCACCGACGTAACCTTCGCCGACCTCGTCCGCCGTTCCGGCAAGCCGGTTGTTCTGGTTGCCAACAAGGCCGAGGCGCGCGGTGCCGAATCCGGCATGTACGATTCCTATCAGCTGGGACTGGGCGAACCTTGCCCGATTTCGGCCGAGCACGGGCAGGGCTTCCCTGATCTGCGCGACGCGATCGTCGAAATACTGGGAGAAGAGCGCGTTTTCCCGGATGAGTACGAGACGAAAGATCCCGAGAGCGACGCGGTCGCCGTCACCATTCCCGCCGTGGCGGGGCCGAAGGACGATCTGATCGGCGACGACATCGACGATCCGGATGCCGAAGACATCCCGGCCTATGATTCCAGCAAGCCGCTCCGCATCGCCATCGTCGGGCGCCCGAATGCCGGTAAATCGACACTGGTCAACACGATGCTTGGTGAGGATCGGCTGCTGACAGGGCCTGAAGCGGGGATCACGCGCGATTCCATTTCCGTCGACTGGGAGTGGAACGGCCGCAAGATCAAGCTGTTCGATACCGCTGGGCTGCGCCGCAAATCCCGTGTTCAGGGTAAGCTCGAAAAATTGTCCGTGGGCGATGCGCTGCGGGCCATTCGGTTTGCCGAGGTCGTCATTATCGTGCTTGATGCGACGATCCCCTTCGAAAAGCAGGATTTGCAGATCGCCGATCTGATCATCCGTGAGGGCCGCGCACCGATCATCGCCTTCAACAAATGGGATCTGGTCGAAAACCGCCAGATGGTGCTGGCCGATCTGCGCGAAAAGACCGAACGGCTGCTGCCGCAGATTCGCGGTATCCGTGCCGTCCCGATCTCGGGTGAACGCAACCAAGGCATCGACAAGCTGATGGCCGCCGTTGCCTCGACGGACGAGGTATGGAACCGCCGTATTTCCACCGGTCGCCTGAACCGCTGGATGGAAGGTGTGACGACGCATCACCCGCCGCCTGCCGTCGCCGGCCGCCGCCTCAAAATCAAATACATCACGCAGGTCAAAACCCGCCCGCCGGGCTTTGTCATCTCCTGCTCGCGGCCGGAAGCGTTCCCGACCTCCTATGTGCGCTATCTGACAAACGGACTGCGCGAGACGTTCGATATGCCAGGTGTTCCGCTGCGGCTGGTCCTGCGCACCTCGGATAATCCGTTCGCCGGACGGGCAAAAAAGAAACGCTAAGACATCTCTCTAGTACAAATCCTGCCGCCCTCGTGTTTTTGCACGGGGGCGGTTTGCATTTGCACGGGTTTGCCAAACCAACCGGCTACGCGCTTTTGCGAGGGCTGTTAACTCTCCATCAAGGTTAATGCTTCATTTTTGCAACCAGTATTGTTCGGTTGTGAGTGGGGTATCGGCGTGCGTTTCTCTGAGTTTTCTAGGGCATTGAAGCCCCTGCAAAAGAATCGGACAAACAGGAATTTTATCGGTCCGGTGATTATCGGCACGGCCATCTATCTGTTCTCGCCCACGATCGTCGCCTATCAGGATATGGCCAGCATGCTGTCGGGTGCCGAATCCGGCAAGGGCCGCTGGACGGCCTATCTGGAAAAGTCACCCGCCGGCTCCATCCAGAAAGCCAATATGTCCCTTGTCGACGACAAGGCCATCACATCGAGCATTCCCGCCAGTGGTATCGACGTGCCGGGCATTGGTCCGATCGTTGTCAACGGCACCGGGAAATCACCTGACGCGACACCCGATGAAGATCGCATCAACCGAGCCGAGAAGCAGGGGCGCATCGTCACCATCAGCAAGAAGGCTCCGCCCAAGGCGTTCAGTGCAGGTTCCATCCTCCAGCGATCGAGCATGCTGATCCGCCCGACCCATGGCGTCGAAGTCGAAATGGCTTTTGCCAAGCCGAAGATCGCCGGCAAGGAAATCCAGATCGCGCTGGCATTTCATAATCGCGCACCGGCCAAGGCCGATCCGCAGGTCTCGCCCATGCTGGCCAGCCTGATCACCAACAACACGCCGGACGTTCTGGCATTGGGTTACGCGCCGGCTGAACCCGACTACGCGAAAACCTCGCCTTTCGACAACATTCTCAATGAGCCAAAGCAGCCGGGGCGATTTGTCCCGCAACTGGGGGCCGGCGATCATGCCTGGCTGGCATCGCCGCTGCCGCCGGTTGTTTTCACCAAGGAAGAACAGAAATGCCTGGCGACGGGCATTTACTTTGAGGCGAGAAGCGAAAGCCTGAAGGGGCAGGCCGCCGTTGCGCAGGTCATTCTCAACCGCGTCCGCAACCCTGCCTATCCAAAGACCATTTGCGGTGTCGTCTACCAGAACGACGACTGGATCAACCGCTGTCAGTTCTCGTTCGCCTGTGAAGGACGCAAGCTGGTCGTGACGGAGCCGAAATACTGGAAAATGGCGCAGGAAATAGCGATGGCTGTTACGTCAGGGCGCATCTTCCTGCCGGAGGTCGGCTCGGCCACCCACTATCACGCCGTCTATGTCCGGCCAAACTGGGCGCATACCATGAAACGCGTCGACAAGATCGGCCAGCACGTCTTCTACCGCACCTATGGCGGTGGTTGGATTTGACGGCCCTTGGAAGCCAAACAAAAACTGCTATACTGTCCTTGGAGTGAGGGACAGGCTTTCGCCTGCCCCTCCTTCCTGATCATATGAATTGAACCCGGATTGTCAGCGACCAACTGGTCCGGGTTCTTTTCAATATCAGGGTGATACTAAGTGGCAGGTACCACATAGTTTCACCTCCAAGTTTGAGGGCAAGGCCATTGCCATGGTCGGGAGGCCC
Source organism: Phyllobacterium sp. T2-21 (assembly GCF_055378485.1). Lineage (NCBI taxonomy): Bacteria > Pseudomonadati > Pseudomonadota > Alphaproteobacteria > Hyphomicrobiales > Phyllobacteriaceae > Phyllobacterium > Phyllobacterium sp. T2-21. The sequence goes on from NZ_AP027912.1 coordinate 1,496,941, forward strand.
ATCGTCCCGATACACCGGCTGGCTCGGTGTTTTCTGCTTTCCCCTCAAATCGCCATGTTTGTTGGCCTGTATCATTTATCGTTTGGTTCGATCTGCGCCGCAAGAAACGCAGGGTTGCGTTGTGGCGTAATTGGCCATCGAAAGCTGTGTTGCGATGCTGCTGGAATGCGTCTGAACACCTGTCTCATCCACAGGATTCGCACGCGATTTTTGCCCTCAGAGGTGAGACATAAAGTCATATTTACCTAAGGTATTGAAATTTCCCGCGAAAATTACCCTTGAGACTCCTGCTTCTGCGCCTTGACTAGCGCGGATCGTAACAATATGTTGCGCGCGACTTCGAAGCGGGGGTGAAGCCTCGCATTCAGCGTGTAAAGGACATGCCATTGGCCACGGGAAACAAGCCCGATCAGTCAGGTTCTGTCGGTAATACGCCGGATGCCGGAAAGCCGCTGACTTCGGATGAACTGGAAAGCCGCCGCCGCGATCTGGAAGCAAAACTGGCTTCAAAGGGCGTAGGCGGGAAGACCGGTTCGAAAGACGAGGGGACGGGGACCGCCTCCGGTGTCGCGCAGGCCATGAAACTGTCGAGCGAGTTTATCGCCGGCGTTCTGGTTGGTGCGGGGTTGGGCTGGTTAGCTGACCGATTTTTGGGCACTTCACCCTGGGGGCTGATCATTCTGCTCCTTCTGGGTTTTTGTGCCGGAACGCTGAACATCCTGCGCTCCGCAGGACGTGTGGCGGAGAACCGCGGATTTGAGCTCGACAAGAGCGATGACCGTGAGAAACCGGAATAAGCCTGCGGGCATGGAACGATATAGACGAGGTTAGCGTGGCCAACGATCCGATCCATCAATTCCAGATTGCACGATGGATTCCCATTGATGTCGGTGGAATTGACCTGTCCTTCACCAATTCGTCCGCCTTCATGGTTGCGACGGTTGCGGTTGCTTCGGCGTTTCTCTACCTAACTTCTTCCAATCGCGGTCTGATCCCGACCCGTTTGCAGTCGGTTTCCGAGATGGCCTATGAATTCGTGGCTTCAACGCTGCGCGATTCGGCCGGAACCTCGGGAATGAAGTTCTTCCCGTTTGTCTTCTCGCTCTTCATGTTCGTGCTTGTGGCCAATATGCTCGGCATGTTCCCGTATTTCTATACGATTACCAGCCAGATCATCGTGACATTCGCGCTTGCGATCCTCGTGATCGGTACGGTTCTCGTTTATGGTTTCGCCAAGCACGGCTTCAAATTCCTTGGTGTTTTTGTGCCGTCCGGTGTTCCGGCGCCGCTGCTGCTTCTCGTGGTGCCGATTGAAATCATTTCTTTCCTTTCCCGCCCGATCAGCCTTTCAGTTCGTCTTTTCGCCAACATGCTTGCTGGCCACATCACGCTGAAAGTGTTTGCTGGTTTCGTGGTGTCGCTGAGTGCGCTCGGAGCTGCCGGTATTGGCGGCGCGATTCTGCCGCTCGCCATGACGGTCGCTTTGACCGGTCTCGAATTCCTGGTGGCTTTCCTGCAGGCCTACGTCTTCACCGTGCTGACATGCATGTACCTGAATGACGCAGTGCATCCTGGCGGTCACTGAGAACGAACTTCGCCGGCGGGGCTCCGCCAAACGCAATCGATCAATAACTATTCTATCCAAAGGAGTTTAACATGGATCCCGTAGCAGCAAAGTACATCGGTGCAGGTCTCGCCTGCTTTGGTATGGCCGGAACGGCCCTCGGCCTTGGCAACATTTTCGGCAGCTACCTCTCCGGTGCATTGCGCAACCCATCCGCAGCTGATGGCCAGTTCGGCCGTCTGGTATTCGGCTTCGCCGTTACTGAAGCTCTGGGCATCTTCTCGCTGCTCATCGCTCTTCTGCTTCTGTTCGCTGTTTAATCAGCAAGCAATTCATACTGGCTGCGCTCTGCGCGGCCAGTATAATATTTAAAGTCAGCAGATCGGGAAATGCCCGAACCAAGGGGACAACATATGTTTGTGTCTTCGGCTCATGCCGCATCCACAACCGCTCAGACCGAGACACCTGCGCATGCCGACACGGCTGCAACGGGTGGCGCGTCTGATGCCCATGCCACTGCGACCCACTCCGAAACGGGTGTGGCGCATAAAGGTGTTTTCCCGCCTTTCGACTCCAGCCATTTTGCTTCGCAGCTGCTCTGGCTGGCACTGACATTTGCATTTTTCTACCTGTTCCTGTCGCGTGTGGTTCTGCCACGTATCGGCGGTATCATCGAGACTCGCCGCGATCGCATCGCAACCGATCTCGATCAGGCTGCCCGCATGAAGCAGGAATCGGATGAGGCGCTCGCCGCCTATGAGCAGGAACTTGCCGAAGCCAAGAAAAAGGCCGGCAGCATTGCTCAGACCGCCCGTGATGAATCCAAGGCCAAGGCAGACGCTGAAACAGCGGAAATCTCTGCTGCCCTGGAAAAGAAGCTGGCTGAAGCCGAGGCAAGCATTGCGTCCATCAAGGACAAGGCAATGGCTGGCGTCGGTGCCATCGCCGAGGAAACGGCGGCGGAAATCGTCAAGAAGATCATCGGTGGAACTGTCGATACGGCAAGTGTTTCCGCTGCGGTCAAAGCCGTGCGCGGTTAAGGAGAAGCATGATGGACGCAACATTTTGGGCCCTGATTGCGCTGGTTATCTTCCTGGCGCTGATGGTTTACCTCAAGGTTCCGGGCGTTGTCGGCAAGTCGCTTGACGGCCGCGCTGAGCGTATCCGCGACGAGCTGGAAGAAGCCCGCCGCCTGCGCGAGGAAGCGCAGTCGCTGCTGGCCGAGTATCAGCGCAAGCGCAAGGAAGCCGAAAAGGAAGCTGGCGAGATCGTTGCCGCAGCGCAGCGCGAAGCCCATGCTATCATTGAGGAAACCAAGCAGAAGACGGAAGAGTATGTTGCGCGCCGCAACAAGCTTGCCGAGCAGAAGATCGCCCAGGCCGAGACCGAGGCCGTCAACGACGTTCGCGCTTCCGCAGTCGATATCGCTGTTGCCGCTGCTGGCCGTATCCTCAAGGACAAGGTTGACGCCAAGACATCGGCTGACCTGTTCAAGTCTTCCTTGGGTGAAGTGAAGACCCGCCTGAACTGATTGAGGGCAAATGGAATTTGAGAAAGCCGCCGCGAGGCGGCTTTTTCTTTTGGGCGCGTGACCTCGCCCTAAACGTCCCGGTTCTTCAGCGGAGCGAAACTGAAACGGTGCAGGCCAACCACTGGTCCGTGGGTTAGCATCGCGCTGCGATGAAACGCTGTTCCGTAGCCCGCATGGGTCTCGAGCCCATAGGCGGGGTAGTGGCGGCCGGCCTGCGCCATCATCCGGTCGCGGCTGACCTTGGCGAGAATGGAGGCCGCGGCAATGGACACCGAACGCTGGTCGCCCTTGATCATCGCCGTGCCGGGGCAGGGAAGGCCGCGCGGCACATCCCGCCCGTCGATGAGCGCGTGGCCCGGCAGGATGGAAAGGCCGCAGGTGGCGCGGCGCATGGCCTCCAGCGCGGCTTTCAGAATATCTGTGGCATCGATTGCCGGCGCGGCGACACTGGCAATACCCGATGCCAGCGCCGTCTGCAAAATGATATCGAACAATTCTTCCCGCTTCCTGGCGGTCAGTCGTTTTGAATCGTCAAGACCATCGGGAATCCGCTCGGGGTCAAGGATGACCGCCGCAGCGACAACAGGGCCTGCCAGGGGCCCGCGACCGGCTTCGTCGATACCCACGACAAAAGACACACCGTCGCGCATGAGCCGACGCTCCGTCGCAAAATCGGGTTTGCCGGTATCGAGAGGAAGAAGCAGAGAATCAGAACGCAATCGAGCCATGTTGCGGCGAGACTCGCATTCGTTCTGATTCTCTGCAAGGCCCCGATGCGGATGGGGTAGGGCATCGGGACTTCCGTCAGCGGGATGGGGGGCGCCCGACGGATTTTCAGAAACAGGTCGAAGACCCGTTTGATGGGTTAAAACAGCGACAACTGTTCGCTGCCTGCCGTTGGTACGAACAGGTCGGTGCGCAGACGGCGTTTGGCGAGATTGATGCCAAGGCGCTTGGCGGCGATTTCGAACCGGCGTCCGATCTGCCAGGCATAGGGACCGTCGCCGCGCATGCGCTTGCCCCATTCCGCATCGTAATCCTTGCCGCCGCGCATGGAGCGCACGAGGGAAAGAACATGGCGATAGCGATCCGGGTAGTTGCGCAGCAGCCATTCCTTGAAGATGGGACTGACCTCGAGCGGCAGGCGCAGGAGCACGTAGCCGGCTTCGCGCGCACCCATGGCATACACGCTGTCAAGCACGCGCTCGATCTCGTGATCGTTGAGACCCGGAATGATCGGGGCCACCAGGGTTCCCGTCGGAATGCCCGCGTCGGAGAGTGCACGCAGCGCTTGCAGCCGCCGCGTCGGGGTTGAGGCCCTCGGTTCCATCGTCCGGGCAAGCTTGCCGTCCAGCGTCGTGACGGAAAGGCAGACCTTGGCAAGACCCTTCTCGGCCATGCGGGCGAGAATATCGATATCACGCATGATCAGCGCCGATTTGGTGACGATGCCGACGGGGTGCTGATGCTCTTCGAGCACCTGCAGAATCTCGCGCATGATGCGCCACTTCTTCTCGATCGGCTGATAGGGATCCGTATTGGTGCCGATAGCGATGGTCTTGGCGGTATAACCCGGTTTGGACAGTTCGCGGTCGAGCATCCTGGCGGCATCGGGCTTGGCAAACAGTTTCGATTCAAAATCGAGACCGGCTGACAGGCCCATATAGCTGTGGGTGGGCCGGGCGAAGCAATAGATGCAGCCATGCTCGCAACCGCGATAGGGATTGATCGAGCGATCGAATCCGACATCCGGCGAGTCATTGCGTGTGATGATGGTGCGCGGCTTCTCGATCTGCACTTCGGTCTTGAAGGCGGGCAAATCCTCGATTGTCTCCCAGCCATCGTCAAAGACATGGCGCGTTTCCGGCTCGAACCGCCCGGATGGGTTCACGCCCGCGCCGCGTCCGCGCCGGCGTCCATGGTCGATCCGCAACCCGGCTTCGTCGACCAGCACATTGGCATGTTCGGCCCGGCCCTGCCCGAAAGCGGCCTTGTCCGCCTGTACCATGATGTTCATTGACATTCTCCTTGAGACCGGCGCGAGACTGAGTCGCTCATACCGTCGCAACATGAATGTATTCCTAACAAATTATGAGAACAAAGCAAGAACAATCTGCTGAAAAAGGATGATGGAAATTTCAATAATAATACTATAACTGAAATGAATGATTTCCGTCCTGATCGAAACCCGCAATGCCGATGAACCCTTGGCCAGAACGCTCGGCGGACTGGTGGGCGGAGCTGTCGAAGGTGTGTTGAGCGATGTCATCGTCATCGATCACGGCTCGACCGACCAGACTCACCGTGTGGCTGATGCGGCCGGGTGTATTTTCCTGCAGGACCAGACATTGATCGACGGTCTGCGCCGCGCGCGCAGCGACTGGATTTTGTTCATCGAACCCGGTGCGCGGTTGATCGACGGCTGGATCGAGGCTGTCTCCCTTCATGTGGAACGCATGCAGGGGCCAGCCTGTTTCACCCGTTCCCACGCGCATCGGAAGCCGTTCTTCGCGCGGGTTTTCGCGCCAGGAAATCCTCTGGCCAACGGGCTGCTGATTTCAAAGCGTCAGGCGATGGCTTTGTCAGCTCCGGGCAAGAGTGCGGCGGACCTGGCGCGCGGTCTCGCCATGAAGCGTCTGCGGGCGGAGATTATTCCCGGCGCGTCGAAATAGCTGTTAGCCCCGTTTGAGATGTTCGTCCAGCCGAGGCATGATCTCGACGAAATTGCAGGGCATATGGCGGTAGTCGAGCTGGAACTGGAGAATATTATCCCAGGCATCCTTGCAGGCGCCGGGTGAGCCCGGCAGCACGAAAACGAACGTGGCATTGACCACACCGCCGGTTGCCCTGGACTGGATGGTCGATGTGCCGATCTTGTCGTAGGAAATGCGGTGAAATACCTCGGAAAAGCCGTCCATGCGCTTTTCAAAGATCGGCTCCAGCGCTTCAGGGGTCACGTCCCTGCCGGTAAAGCCCGTACCGCCGGTGGTGATAACGACATCCACATCGTGGCTGTTTGACCAGGCAAGCACCTTGTCGCGTATCGCGTCGCGGTCATCGGTCACGATGGCGCGGTCCACCAGGCGGTGTCCTGCTGCCGTGATGCGGTCGGCCAGCGTCGTGCCGGATTTGTCGTCATCGAGCGTGCGCGTATCGGAAACGGTCAGCACGGCAATCCCGACGGGTACAAAGGGGCGTGTCTCGTCAATGCGGGCCAAGATCAGTTCCCTTCCATAGTGCTGCTGGTGGCGACGACAAACCACGCGGGCTGGCTTTGGCGCAACCGCATTGCGGCTGCATCAGCCGCCGCGTCATCGCTATAGAGTGCAAAGCAGGTGCCGCCCGAGCCGGACATGCGCGCGAGCAACGGGTTGGTGTCCAGCAATGCCTGCATGCTTCCGTTGATCGAGGGCGCAAGCTTTTGCGTGGCTGCGAAAAGATGGTTGTCCGTCTGCCGCAGATAGGCGCAAACCTCCGCAAGGCATGTCAGGGGAGGCAGCGCGGGCAGGGGAGGATTGTCGCGGCGGGTCAGTGCGGAAAAGACCTGCGGTGTCGACACTGTCACCCCATTGTTGACGAGGACCATGGGCAGGCGCGGAAAGGCTGCGATGCGCTCGATCTCTTCGCCGATGCCGCGCGCGATCAGCGCCTCGCCGTGCAGGCACATCGGCACGTCGGCACCCAGCGGCAGGCCGAGTGCGGCCAGGTCCGTCAGGCTGGCATCGATAGCCCACAGGGCAGCCAGAGCACGCAGGGCGGCAGCCGCATCGCTGGAGCCGCCGCCGATGCCGGAGGCGACGGGGAGATGTTTTTCCAGATGGATGGCGACCGGCGTCGCCCGTTCGCCATACCGCCGGCGCAGGGCGTCCCGCGCCCGGAGCACCAGGTTCGTATCGTCGGCGGGAAGGCCCATGCCATAGGGACCGGACAGGGTGAAGGAATCCGCCGCCGCTTTCGTCACGCTCAGCCGGTCGCCGAAGCGGGCAAACACGACGAGACTGTCGAGCAGATGGTAGCCATCATCACGTCTGCCGGTCACATGCAAGGCGAGATTGATCTTGGCCGGGGCGGTCAGGCTGATTGTATGGTCAGGACTGGCAAGCATGGACGCTCAGTCTTTGCGCAGGCGGTATTCACCGGTTTCGGGATCCTGGACCAGTGTTCCCTGCGCACGATTCTGTGCCTCTTTTTCGGCCTCGCGCACGCGCTGCGAGACGCGCTGTGCTTCCTTCTTGAACGAACGATAGCCGTAATAGGCGGCGGCGCCGACAAGAGCAAAAAAGATCAATTGTGGCATCGTCTGTAACCCTCGACTACCGATATCATTCCTATCCGCATTCATAGCACGGAGTTCCGTCCTTGCCAAAAAATCCTGCGCCGGTTTACAGTCCGAAACGCGACCAGAGCGCCCGTTCCTCGGCCGCGTCCATCAGCCCATTGGCCAAACCGCTGCCAAACCCTTCGATCTGCACGCTGGCGGATGGTATTCTGCGCCCGAACAGGCCGCGCGGCTGCGAGATCAATTTTAGCTTGGTTTTGGGGCCATATTGCGACTGGAGATAGGAGCGCATGTCGCCAAGACCGTCGACCAGACCAAGTTCAACACCGCGTGTTCCCGTCCAGAACTGGCCGGTGAAGAGATCGGCGCTGTCGCTCAACTTGTCGCCGCGCCGTTCCTTGACCAGATCGATGAAGGTGTCATGGATTTCCAGCTGCAACGCCTTCAGATGTTCGATATCAGCCTTGTTTTCCGGCTTGAAGGGGTCGAGCGTCGCCTTGTTCTTTCCTGCCGTATAGACGCGCCGTTCCACGCCGATCTTCTTGATCAGTTCCGTAAAGCCGAAACTTGCCGAGACAACGCCGATCGAGCCGACGATCGATGACGGATCGGCAATGATCTCGTCACCGGCAACGGCGATCATATAGCCGCCGGAAGCCGCGACGTCCTCGATGAAGACATAGACCTTCTTGTTTTTTTCGGCTGCCAGGTCACGGATGCGCCGGTAAATCAGGCGCGACTGCACCGGAGAACCACCCGGCGAATTGACCGAAATCGCCACCGCAGGTGAATCCTTGTCGTCAAAGGCTTTTTCCAGAACCGACGCGACGGACGCAAGGGAAAGATTTTGCCGGAATTGACCACCGCCAGACATGATGGCGCCGTGCAGGCGAACCACCGGTATCTCCACGAAATCGGGGCGCCAGCGACGCGGCAGCAATTTTCGGATCAATCGGGCCAATGCTTTCTCCTTTGATGCTTTCAGGTCATGCGCATGTAAGCGGTGCACATCAAATCACAATGGCACGGTGCGGAAAATGCTACAAAAGTGACGTCAGGCCATTGTTTATCGCCGTAGCACGCTCGGTAAAGCCGTTGCCGGTCTCATGATGCATGATCAGGGCCGGGGCAAGCGTAAGGCCCGCACGGCTGCCGCGAATACCTTTGATAATGATGCGGATGGCCGCATCCTGCGGTCTTGGCTGCACCGGCACGATAATCAGTCCGCCAAAGCGGCGCTGCAAGGCGTCGAGCAGTTCGGCTATCGAAGCCGGGCGGGCGATGATCGCCAGCGCCCCGCCGGGTTTGACGATGGCAGCGGCCGTGCGGATCCATTGCTCCATCATGCCGTCGGTCATGACATGGGCTTCCGCCTTCACCGGATCGGGCGTTGCGCGGTCGGTGGGCCGGTTGAAGGGCGGGTTCATGATCACGAAGTCAAAACTATTGTCGGCAAGCCCTGCGGCAACCCGCGCCTTGCCGGTCAGGGTGACATCCGCCTGCACAAGTTCGGTGCGCGCAGCGATGGCGGCATTTTCCGGCAGCGCGAGCGATCTGCGGGCAAAGTCGGCCATGAAATCGGAACGCTCGATCAAGACCGCCTTGGCCTTGCTGCAGCGCGCGAGCACGGCAAGGCCTGCCGCCCCGGCACCGGCGCCAAGGTCGGCGACACGACCGGAAAAATCATCGGGTACGGCGCTGGCAAGCACCATGGCGTCGACCCCCGACCGGTGCCCCTTCAGCGCGGGCTGGAGCAGGTGGAACCGGCCGCGATGGAATGCATCCAGCGTATGGGGCGTATCGGTCGATGGCATGGATCAGCCGCGCAGCTCGCGTTCGAGGCAGGCGTCTTTGAGCAACCGCCGGACTTCGTCCTCCCGGTTGGCATCGACCAGCACCCGGCGTGCGAGAATGCCGACGGAACCTTCAAGGACGCTCATGTTGGAATCGGCGATAAAGTGCCGGATGCCGGCATCCTTGAGCAGTGATTCGACAAAGGAGATGAGAACAGGATCGTTCGTACGCATGATTTCGATCATTGCCATTACCCATATGACTGGCCCGGAAGTGCCGTAAGTCCTGTAGCATATGTGTGGGCTTTATCACGAATTTGTAACCCCTGCCATTTTTGCGCGCCAATTCGCCGCTTGCGGGTTATAGCCTGTCAAAATAAGGTGTCGCCGCATTATGCGAGAAGTTTAGGAGTTTCGTTTTGGGCGTTGTTGTCAGTCTGGATGATAAGAAGAGCAGCACGGGATCGGTGCAGCCGCTGATTGATCTTACCAAGGCCGACATGGCCCGTGTCAACGAACTGATCCTGTCGAAAGCAGGTTCGGACGTCGAGATGATTCCCGAAGTGGCGAACCATTTGATCTCGTCCGGCGGCAAACGCCTGCGCCCGATGATCACGCTCGCGGCTGCCCGCATGTTCGGCTACCAGGGCGATGGCCACGTCAAGCTCGCCACCAGCGTCGAGTTCATGCACACGGCAACGCTGCTGCACGACGACGTGGTTGACGAGAGCGACCTGCGCCGGGGCAAGAGCACGGCACGCATGATCTGGGGCAATCAGGCCAGCGTTCTCGTTGGTGATTTCCTGCTCGGCCAGGCGTTCAAGATGATGGTGGATGTCGGCTCGCTCGAAGCGCTCGATGTGCTGGCAACCTCCGCGTCGGTCATTGCCGAAGGTGAAGTCATGCAGCTTGCGGCGGCAAAAAATCTCGAGACAACCGAAGATGAGTATCTGGCGGTGATCAAGGCCAAGACAGCCGCGCTGTTTTCCGCTGCGGCGGAAGTGGGGCCGATCATTGCATCCTCCTCGCGCACGGATCGCCAGGCACTGCGCTCCTACGGCCTCAATCTCGGCCTCGCATTCCAGCTGGTGGACGACGCGCTGGATTACGGCGGCAATGCCAAGGATCTCGGCAAGAACACCGGCGATGATTTCCGCGAAGGCAAGATTACCCTTCCGGTGGTTCTGACCTATCGTCGCGGCACGGCGGAAGAGCGCCTGTTCTGGAAGGAGGCGCTGGAGAACGGTGTCAACGACGACAAGGCCCTGGAAAAGGCTAAGGGCTTGATGACCCGCTACGGCGCCCTCAGCGATACGATCCAGCGCGCCCGGCATTTTGGCGGGATTGCCCGCGATGCATTGGCCCCGCTCGATCAGTCGCCGCAAAAGGATGCCCTTCTGGAAGTCATCGACTTTTGCATCAGTCGGGTGAACTGATCCGTTGTGGATCGAACGCCTGCCATGGCCTCTGGCAGGCAATTGCCTTTATTCTTTCGATGAAACTTGAGAGTGGACCGTAAAAAGGCCATGCTTTTCCTGAGGATTCGGGCGATCATTTCATCATGACGACAATGAAGAGGGATTTTGTATATGCAGCGCAGTAAATTGCTCGGCTCCGTGATGGGCGCAACACTCGCTGCCTTGACCATCAGTGTCATTTCCGCACCGGCCGCGACCGGCAAAGATCTGGTAACTGCTGCGGGATCATTGTCCGGCGCCTTCCTCTCTGCCCGCACCGCTGAACGCAGCAATGATTTCGACAGCGCCATTTCCTTCTACCGGCAGGCTCTTGCCTATGATCCGAAGAACAAGGAACTGCGTCAGAGCCTCCTGCTGGTTCTCCTGACCGACGGTCAGTTCAAGGAAGCATTGCCGATTGCGCAGGAACTGAAATCGGTTCCGGAGATCGAACGTTTTTCGCGCCTGGCGCTCGGCATCGATGCCCTGAACAAGAAGCAGTACCAGAAGGTGGATACCCTGATGATGCTGTCGCTCCAGTCGGATCTCGACAGGATGATCACCGGTCTGATTTCGGCCTGGGCCAAGGCCGGGGCAGGCAAGCCCAATGAAGCGCTGGCCATGATCAGCAAGCTGAAGGGTCCGGATGGCTTTGCCCTGTTCAAGATCTACAATTCGGCGCTCATCGCCGACATGGCCGGACAGAAAGACAAGGCGGCAGCGTTCTATCAGAGCGCTCTCGAGGACCGCCCGAGCCTGGCTGCGGCGCCCGATACCTATGAGCGGCTGATCGAGGCCTATGCCTCGTTCAAAATGCGCAACGGTGACAAAGCCGGCGCGGAAACGCTGATCAAGGACGCATCGGAAGTGCTGTCCGGCCGCATGGTTCTGGTCGAATTCGGCAAGCAGCTTTCGTCGGGCAAGGCCGTCAAGCCGCTCGTGGAGACCCCGCAGCAGGGCGCGGCGGAAGTGCTCTATACCTTGGCAACCGCGATCAATCGCAGTGGAGCGGAAGCTTTTTCCAAACTCTATCTGCAGATGTCGCTGCCGCTGCGCCCCGATCACGATGCGACCCTTTTCCAGATCGGTGACATCAGTGCCAAGCTGGAGCAGCCGGAAAAGGCTGTCGAGTACTTCACGCGCATTCCTGCCGATTCCGCCTATAACCGCGATGCGGAAATGCAGATTGCCATCAATCTTGCCATATTGAAGCGCCATGACGAGGCGATCACGCATTTGAACGGACTTCTGGCGGCCGATCCGAAGGATATCCGCACCTATCTTGCCATCGGCAGCATCTATGCGCAGGACAAGAACTACGCCAAAGCCGCCGAAACCTATGACAAGGCTGTTGCGGCGATCGAAAAGCCCGAACGCAATGACTGGATGATTTTCTACCAGCGTGGCATTGCCTATGAGCGGCTGAAGCAGTGGGACAAGGCAGAGCCGAATTTCACCAAGGCGCTTGAACTCTATCCGGATCAGCCGCAGGTGCAGAATTACCTCGGCTATTCCTGGATCGACATGAATATCAAGCTGGAGCAGGGGCTGGACCTGATCAAGAAGGCTGTCGCCTCCCGTCCGCAGGATGGCTATATCGTCGACTCGCTCGGCTGGGCCTATTACCGGATGGGCAATTATGCCGATGCTGTCATCCAGCTGGAGCAGGCGGTGAAGCTGCGTCCCGAAGATGCAACCATCAATGATCATCTGGGCGATGCCTATTGGCGTGCAGGGCGCAAGCTGGAAGCGACTTTCCAATGGGCCCACGCCCGTGATTCCAAGCCTGAGCCGGAAGATCTGGTCAAGATCGAGGAAAAGCTGAAGAACGGCCTTCCCGATGCAAAGGAGCCGGGCGTTGCCAAGAATGGCAGCGATGCCCCGAAAGCACCGGAACCTCCAGCGCCGCAACCGGCTCCTGTCCCGGCTCCGGACAACAAGGGCTGATCATCGTGGGAAACAGGGGTGCTGTTCAAGGCACCCTTGCCATGATTTCCGCTGCGGGTGCCTGCGAAAGCCGTTGTCATGGCGTCCTTTCTCTTGACCGGCCAGACGGCACGCCTTAGGACGGGCACTCCATTTCCCGTCAAAAAGGCCTGACCGGTGACCGTCCCATTGCCCGATCATATGCACCCGACCCGTTCGTTCCAGGGTCTCATCCTGACGCTTCATAATTACTGGGCCCAGCATGGATGTGTCATCCTGCAGCCCTATGACATGGAAGTCGGCGCGGGTACGTTTCACCCGGCGACAACATTGCGTTCGCTCGGTCCCAAGCCGTGGAAGGCAGCCTATGTCCAGCCATCGCGCCGCCCCAAGGATGGCCGTTACGGCGAGAACCCCAACCGCCTGCAGCACTATTACCAGTATCAGGTGATCATGAAGCCATCGCCTGCCAACCTGCAGGAGCTTTACCTCGGCTCGCTGGCGGCCATCGGCCTTGATCCGCTGCTGCATGATGTGCGTTTCGTCGAGGATGACTGGGAAAGCCCGACGCTCGGCGCCTGGGGGCTGGGCTGGGAATGCTGGTGCGATGGCATGGAAGTGTCGCAGTTCACCTATTTCCAGCAGGTCTGCGGCATTGAATGCGCGCCTGTTTCGGGTGAGCTGACCTATGGTCTGGAGCGGCTCGCCATGTATATCCAGGGCGTCGACAGCATCTACGACCTGAATTTCAATGGCCTCGAGGGCGATGAAAAGGTCACCTATGGCGATGTGTTCCTGCAGGCGGAACAGGAATATTCGCGGCACAATTTCGAACATGCCAACACGTCGGTCCTGCTGCGGCATTTCGAGGATGCGGAAGCCGAGTGCGCGGCGCTTCTGCGCGCGGGCGCACCCAAGGACGGCGACAACAGCCCGATGCACCGGATGGTCCTTCCGGCCTATGACCAGTGCATCAAGGCTTCGCATGCGTTCAACCTGCTCGATGCGCGCGGTGTGATCTCGGTGACGGAGCGGCAGAGCTATATCCTGCGGGTCCGCAATCTCGCCCGGCAGTGCGGCGAGGCGTTCCTTCTGACCGAAGCCGGCGGCGTCAATTTCAAGAGTGAGTCCGTATAATGCCCGATCTTTTGCTCGAACTTCGCTCGGAAGAAATTCCCGCCCGCATGCAGCGCAAGGCGGCCGGCGATCTGAAAAAGCTCGTCACCGACGGTCTGGTCGAGGCTGGCCTCACCTATGAAGCGGCTGGTGACTACTGGACGCCGCGCCGTCTCACGCTGGATATCCGCGGCCTGACCGCACGGTCGAAAGACGTGCATGAGGATCGCAAGGGACCGAGCGTCAGCGCGCCGGAGGCAGCCATTGCAGGCTTTCTGCGTTCCGCCGGCCTGACGGATATTGCACAGGCCCACGTGCACACGGATCCGAAGAAGGGTGATTTCTACGTCGCCCATCTGACAAAGCCGGGCCGGCCCGCCGAAGAGATCATCGCGGAACTCCTGCCAAAGATCATTCGCGAATTTCCATGGCCGAAATCCATGCGCTGGGGGGCAGCCTCGGCAAAGGCCGGCAGCCTGCGCTGGGTGCGTCCGCTTCAGTCGATCGTCTGCATGTTCGGCGGTGAGACCGAAGAACCGGTTGTCGTCGATTTCGAGGTGAGTGGCCTGCGTTCCGGCAATATCACCTACGGGCACCGGTTCCTGAGCGACGGCCAGCCGATCACCGTTCGCCGCTTTGACGATTATGTCGCCAAGCTGGAAAAGGCCAAGGTCGTGCTCGATGCGGATCGCCGCAAGGAGATCATTCTGGCGGATGCGCAGAATACAGCCTTTGCGTCGGGCCTTGAACTGGTCGAGGACGAAGGACTGCTGGAAGAGGTGTCGGGTCTCGTCGAGTGGCCCGTCGTGCTGATGGGCGAATTCGAGGACAATTTCCTTGCCATTCCGCCGGAGGTCATTCGTCTCACCATCAAGACGAACCAGAAGTGCTTTGTCACGCGCAAAGCCGGCGAGACGGACAAGCTCTCCAATAAGTTCATCCTGGTTTCCAATATCGTGGCCAGTGACGGCGGCAAGGAGATCGCCTACGGCAATGGCAAGGTCGTCCGTGCCCGTCTTTCCGACGCGCTCTACTTCTGGACGACCGACCAGCACGATCTGCCCGATATGGAAAAGCTCGCGGCTGCCGCCATCCGCTTTGATCTCGATCTGAAGAAGCCGCTCGATCAGCGCATGGCGCGGCTCGACGCCCTGAACGTCACCTTCCACGCCAAGCTCGGCACCCAGGGCGAGCGCGTCACGCGGATCAAGGCGCTGGCACGCGATATCGCGCCGCTGGTCGGGGCCGACCCGGTACTGGCCGCCCGTGCGGCCGCACTGGCCAAGGCCGACCTTACGACGGAAATCGTCGGCGAGTTCCCGGAACTGCAGGGTGGCATGGGCCGCAAATATGCGCTGCTGCAGAACGAACATCCATCGGTCGCAGCCGCGATTGAAGAACATTACAAGCCGCAAGGGCCATCCGACTTTGTGCCAAGCGATGCGGTTTCCGTGGCTGTGGCGCTTGCCGACAAGCTCGATACGCTGGTCGGTTTCTGGGCCATCGACGAAAAGCCGACGGGCTCGAAAGACCCCTACGCCCTGCGCCGTGCGGCGCTTGGCGTCATCCGCCTGCTGCTTTCAAGCGACTGGCAGATCGCGCTTCTGCCGCTCTTCCAGGCCGCCTTTGCGCAGCTGCGCGAAGACGCCGTCGAAAAGCATGTCGAGCGCTACGAGGCGCAGCAGGCCGCCCAGAATTCCGGCGATGTCGATGGTGAGGAAGATGTCACCAACGCCATTTCCGGTTTTGAAAAGCGTTTGCGCGGCGAGGTGGCCGAGCATGCGCAGCCGGTTCTGCTTGACCTTCTGGCGTTCTTCCATGATCGCCTGAAAGTGCATCTGCGCGAACTCGGCGCACGGCATGACCTGATCGATGCGGTGCTGACGGACGGCGCCGATAATCTTCTGCTGATCGCTCGCCGCGTTGAAGCGCTGGTGGTCTATCTCAACTCGGAAGAGGGCAAGAACCTTCTGGCCGGCACCAAGCGCGCAGCCAATATTCTGAGTGCCGAGGAGAAGAAGGGTACGGTTGTCGCCGATACGATTGACCCGGCGCTGCTTGCACTCGACGCGGAAAAGACGCTCTTCGCCGCGGTGAATCAGGCTGAGAAGGACGCGGCGCAAGCGATTCAAAAACAGGATTTTTCCGGCGCCATGATTGCACTGAGTGCTTTGCGTGAACCGGTTGATTCATTTTTTGAAGATGTGCTGGTTAATGACGAGAATCTGGCCGTTCGAGCCAATCGCCTGGCGCTGCTTGCCCGTATCCGCACAGCCACGAACACGGTCGCTGACTTCTCGAAAATTGCTGGATAATCAACGGGCAGGCGCGAAAACCTCGCGCTTGTCCGCCGGCCTTGCGCTGGCTTATTGCATGCTGGCGCGCAGCGGCGTCGCTTCGACGGCAAGCAATCCGCTGGCGGCGGCTGGCGCCGCTGGTGCCGGCGTTGCCGTGGTTTGCGCGACCGGTGCTGCGTGTGCTGCCGGCAGTGTCGCGGCATTGGCGGTGGCGATAAAGGAGTCCGGTTTGGGGCCGTTGCCCTGAAGGCGGGCCATGTACTGGCGCGAGCGTTCGCGGCGCTCCAGATAGGCCTGAAGCTTGGCGGCTTCCGCCGCGCGCTGCTCGATGCAGGGCGTGCAGACAGGATTGCCATTGGCATCGAAACTGTCATAGCCGACAAAGGTGACCGAGTTTGGCCGTGCCGACGGGCCCTTGAGCTTGATGGATTCTCCGGCATGCGCAATGGCCGGTGCGATAAGGGCAGCAGCTATGATGGCAAGCAGATGGCGGAACATGTGGCTCTATCCTTGTTGACCGCCAATCTCTATCAGCCAAACCTTGCTAATTTTTACCACGGGTGGATTCAATTTTACGCATCACCTCATACGGTGAGTTCATCAGCGCAGGCTTGCGGCGAGCCCTGCCCATCGTGTAGGCAATGCGCACGATCGGAGAAGCGCCCTTGGCCGAGACAATAGCACCAGATGAACAGGCAATTCTGAAGGCGGCCCAGACGCTGGCTGCAGGCCAGCTTGTCGCCATTCCGACCGAGACAGTCTATGGCCTGGCGGCTGACGCCACCAATGGCGATGCCGTTGCCGGTATCTTTGAAGCGAAGGGCAGGCCGCATTTCAATCCGCTGATCTGCCATGTCTCGGATATCGCCATGGCGGAACGCTATGCGGTGATCGATCCGTTGTCTCGCAAACTGATGGATGCGTTCTGGCCCGGTCCCCTGACACTGGTCCTGCCGTTGCGGCCCGACACCCATATTCATCCCCTGGTGGCGGCCGGTCTCGATACGGTGGCACTGCGCATGCCGCGCGGTATCGCCGGAAAGATCATCGCAGCGCTCGGTCATCCGCTGGCCGCCCCCAGCGCCAACACATCCGGCAGGATCAGCGGCACCAGTGCCCAGGCCGTTGCCGACGATCTCGGCAGCAAGATTGCCCTGATCCTCGATGCCGGTCCGTCCGAGGTCGGGCTGGAATCGACCATCGTCAAGGTGGATGGCGACGCGGTTCTGTTGCTACGGCCCGGCGGGCTTGCCGCCGAGGATATCGAAGCGCTCATTGGTCAATCGTTGCGGCGCATGGATCAGCGTGCCGCGATCGAGGCGCCCGGCATGATGGCCTCGCATTACGCTCCTGCCGCCGGTGTCCGTCTCAATGTGCACGAGGTGCGGGATGGCGAGGTACTGCTGGCCTTCGGTCCGGACCGCGCTGCGGATGCCCATAGGGCGAGCGCGTGTCTCAACCTCAGCGAGACGGGCAATCTGCGGGAGGCTGCCACCAATCTTTTCGATTACATGAAGCGTCTCGACCGTCTCGGCGGTGCCGTCATTGCTGTCGAGCCGATCCCCTTCACCGGACTGGGCGAAGCCATCAATGACCGCCTTGTCCGCGCTGCCGCGCCGCGCGTGCCCCCCATAGAAGAGTTGGAACAGATCAAATGACCCTGACGCCAGACCTTGTTGCCCGTTTTACTGCCATCGTGGGTGAGAAAAACGCCTTGCATGACGCGCAGGACATCGAACCCTACCTGATCGAACCGCGGGAAAAATTCGGCGGCAAGACGGGACTGGTCCTGCGGCCGTCCACCGTGGACGAGGTTTCGGCAATCCTCAAACTGGCGACTGAAACCGGTACGGCCATCGTGCCGCAGGGCGGCAACACCGGCCTTGTCGGCGGCCAGATGCCCGATGAAACGGGCCAGCAGGTCATCCTGTCACTGTCACGCCTGAACAAGATCCGCTCGGTCGAGCCCGCCGGCAATCTCATTATCGTCGAAGCCGGTGTCGTCCTGCAGAAATTGCAGGAAGCGGCAGAACAGGCCGGGCGCCTGTTTCCGCTTTCGCTGGGCTCGGAAGGCTCCTGCCAGATCGGCGGCAATCTCTCCTCCAATGCGGGCGGCACGGCGGTGCTGGCTTACGGCAACACGCGTGAACTCTGCCTTGGCGTCGAGGTGGTGCTGCCGACCGGCGAGATTCTCAACGATCTGCGCTACGTCAAGAAGGACAACACCGGCTACGATCTGAAGGATCTGTTTGTCGGCGCGGAAGGCACGCTCGGCGTCATTACCGCTGCGGTGATGAAGCTCTTCCCGCTGCCCAAGGGCAAGGGCGTTGCCTATGCCGGGCTGAACAGCCCCGAGGACGCCCTGAAACTTCTGGGGCTGGCGCAGAGCCATGCCGGTGCGGCGTTGACCGGCTTCGAACTGATGCCGCGTATCGGCGTCGAGTTTTCGGTAGCGCATACGGAAGGTGTGCGCGATCCGCTGCAGGGCGCGCACAACTGGTATGTGCTGATTGATATTTCCTCGTCGCGCTCCGCTGAAGATGCACGCGAGACCATCGAGGCTATTCTGACGGAGGCGTTTGAGGCGGGACTGGTCGAAGATGCCACGATTGCCGACAGCACCGCGCAGGAAAAATCCTTCTGGCATATGCGCGAAGCCATGTCGATGGCGCAGAAGCCCGAGGGTGGCTCGATCAAACACGACATTTCGGTGCCCGTGGCGCGCATCCCGGAATTCATTGCCGAAGCCGATGCGGCCGTGCTCGCGATGATACCCGGTGCGCGCATCGTTTCCTTCGGCCATATGGGCGACGGCAATCTGCATTATAACATCACCCAGCCCGCCGGTGCCGACAAGGAAGCGTTCCTTGCGCGCTGGGGCGAGGTCAATGCCCGCGTGCACGGGATCGTCCGCGCCTACAAGGGATCGATCTCCGCCGAGCACGGCATCGGCCAGTTGAAGCGCAAGGAATTGTCGGAAACCAAGTCGCCGGTGGCGCTCGATCTGATGCGCCGGATCAAGGCATCCTTCGATCCGGCCGGCATCATGAATCCCGGCAAGGTGATCTGAGCGCGCTGTTTCATGGTTCTGTCGATGGCGGGGAAGCGTTTCGATGCAAGTCGAGCTTCCCCGTCAGTCTTTTGTTTATCTCTCTTTTTGAAACCTTACCGATGGTCGAATTTCGATAACCATTCCCCGCGATGAGAAACGGTTAACCGCGTTCGTTAAGCGGAAGCGGGGGGATTGGCGCCTATTGTTTCCCCATACGAGACCAGAAAAATTGGTCCGCTTCTACAGGGAAATACAAAAGAGAAGACCGGAAAACCGGCTCTCAGGATCGACAGAAGGCGTCACATGAAAAAAGCCGGAGCAAAGCCGGTTTGGGCAGGCCAGGAATTCCGGCTCGACCCATTCCACCTGCCACAGACCGTCACCTACGCCACGCGCGATGACCGGGGCGACATTACCTTCTCGCTGCATGAGCGCGGCGCGGTGGTCAAGCGCGTACTGCCGAACAGCAACCTGCCGGTGTCGCTGGCCCTGCCGGTCTGCGCCTTTCAGGGCGTGACGGCCCGTGCCGCCGAGGACGAGCTCGGCGACATCACCGTGACGCTCGAACTGATGCACAGCGATCCGCATCTTTCGGTGCCGCTGCTGGTCGCTCACGATCTCAATGACATCGCCGCGGACTGGCGCGCCTGGTCCAATCTGTTCAAGCTGCCGATGATGCTGGTCGAGGAAGACGGCGAAGCCCGCCAGCTCGAGCAGAGCATCGGACCGGTTGCCGTGGGCGAACCGGTGGAACGCCGCCAGGGCCGTGAACCGCGCCGCCGCCGTCCGCGTTTTCTGGCTCGCCGCAAGATGGGCAATCTCGGACTGCGTCTCGTCGTCGGCGGTGAGGAAATCATCGCCTCCGGCAACCGCTGAACAATCGGCTTCACCGTCAATTCCTTCATGCAGCTGTGACATTGGAGTCCTAATCAGGAACCAGATGGAACACAGCGCGTGAAGGATCGGTCCGATGCCAGGTATAGAACGTCGTCATTTTCTGATGGGCAGCGCGGCAACCGCGCTCGCCGCAACAATCGTCAAGGCATCAGCCATGGAAACAGCGGTGCTTCCTGCCGCCAATGACACGGCCATTGCCACGGACCGCGCCTATTGGGCCGCCGTGAGCGATCTCTACGATGTGGAGCGCTCGATCGCCAATCTTGAGAATGGCTATTGGGGCATCATGGCCCGCCCTGTGCTGCAGGCCTATCTGGAAAATACGCAGCGCGTAAACCGGCAGAATACGGTCTATGCCCGCAATGCCTTTGGCAAGGATGCTGAGGATGTGCGCAACCGGGTTGCCGGTGCCGTTGGTGCGGCGCCGGAGGAAGTCGCCCTGACGCGCGGCGCCACCGAAGCCCTGCAAAAGCTGATCACCGGTTATAACAAGCTGCTGCCGGGCGATGCGGTGATCTATTCCGATCTCGATTATGATTCCATGCAGTATGCCATGAATGCGCTGGCGGGCCGCAGGGGTGTCGAGGTCAAGACCTTCGCCATTCCGGAGCCGGCGACGCGGGAAGCCGTACTCGATGCCTATCGCACCGTGCTCGAGGCGACTCCCAAGGCAAAGCTGCTGCTTTTGACCCATCTGTCCCATCGCACCGGGCTTGTCATGCCCATTCGCGAGATTGCCGACATGGCCCGTGCCCGCGGTGTGGATGTGGTGGTTGATGCAGCCCACTCCTGGGGGCAGATGGATTTCAAGGTAACCGATCTCGGTGCTGATTTCGTCGGCTTCAACCTGCATAAATGGATCGGCGCACCGGTTGGCATGGGCTTCCTGTACATTCGCAAGGAAAGGCTGGCCGATATCGACCGCGATCTGGCCGATGAAGACTGGCCGAAGGACGATATCCGCTCGCGTGTCCATACCGGCACCACCAACTTCGCAGCGACCTTGAGCGTGCCTGCCGCGCTCGATCTGCACGAGATGATCAGCTCGAAGCGCAAACAGGCACGCCTGACTTATCTTCGCAATTACTGGGTGAAGCAGGCGCGGGCGATCGAAACTGTCGAAATCCTCACGCCCGACGACGATACCATGCATGCCGGCATCACGTCGTTCCGCATCAAGGGCAAGATCAGCAAGGACGATAACAACGCCTTGATGACGGCCCTGCGCGACAAGCATCGTGTCCTGACAGTCCGGCGCACCGGGGTGGCCAAAGGCCAATGCCTGCGGGTTTCGCCAGCGCTCTACACGACAGAGGCTGAGCTTGACCGATTGGTTGAAGGCTTGAGTGCGATCAGTTCAAGCTAAAAGAACGGTTTGACCACCGTCCACAGCGCGCCGAGCACCAGCCCGGCAAAAATCAGCCAGCCGACAACTTTGTTGGAGTGGAAGAGGCGCAGGCATTGCGCGGGATCGTCGATGTCGAGCACCATGATCTGGCGGTACATATGTGCTCCTGCCGCCAGAAGACCGGCGACGGCGGGCATGGGCACTTCCGCCACGGCAAACGCCCCGAGGAACAGCACCAGCGCGCCGCCATAGAGCACCATCAGCGCTTCGCGGGTGCGGCTGCCGAACAGCCGCGCCGTCGAACCCACGCCGACGAGGGCATCGTCTTCCTTGTCCTGGTGGGCGTAGATCGTGTCATAGCCGATCACCCAGAGGATCGAGCCGGCATAAAGCAGCAGCGGCGGGAGAAAGTCTTTCAGCGTCGCTGGTGCCCCGAAATGCGCGGACCAGCCGACAAGGGCACCCCAGGAGAAGGCAAGCCCGAGCACAAGCTGCGGCCAGTTGGTGATGCGCTTCATGAACGGATAGATCGCAACGATCACCAGCGAGGCGATGGAGAGAAGAATGGTGAAGAGGTTGAACTGGATGACCACCAGCAGCCCCACAAGCGCTTGCAGCACTATGAATATTTTGGCCTGTTTGCGCGTCACCTGGCCCGAAGGCAGCGGACGCGAACGGGTGCGCGCTACCTGATTGTCGATGTCCTCGTCGGCCAGATCATTATAGGTGCAGCCCGCGCCGCGCATGGCGACCGCACCGATCAGGAACAGGGCGAGGTGCCAGGGGGAAGGAATGATCGACCAGACGGAATCGCCCACCTTGGCGCCGGCACTTGCCGCCAGGGCGACGGACCACCAGCAGGGCCAAAGCAGGAGCCACCAGCCGATGGGGCGGTCCCAGCGCGCCAGCTGCGCGTAGGGCCACAGCCAGGCTGGCAGTGCGCGATAAACCCAATGTCCCGACGGCGCGTCGAAAACGCGGCCCCGGCCTTGGCTTGACTGTATGATGTCTTTTTCCGGTGTCATGGCGTGACCTTGCAGCGGGCGCTGCGCCAGTCAAGTAAATTACGCCTGAATTCAGGGCAAATCTGTGATTGCGTGCTTGACCCTTCGTGCCCGAGGCCATACCGACACAGCAACCCCTTCATGCACGGAGCAGAAAACGATGAACGTCTTGCTTATTGGTTCCGGTGGCCGCGAACACGCTCTGGCCTGGAAGATCGCGGCGTCTCCCGTGCTGACAAAGCTCTACTGCGCCCCTGGCAATCCCGGCATTGCGCATGAGGCCGAATGCGTGGCGCTCGATCCGGCCGATCACGCCGCCATCGTGGCATTCTGCAAGGAAAAAGCGGTTGATTTCGTGGTTGTCGGCCCGGAAGCACCATTGGTTGCCGGTATCGCCGACGATCTGCGCGCCGCAGGCATTTCCGTATTCGGCCCGTCCAAGGCGGCCGCGCAGCTGGAAGGCTCAAAGGGCTTCACCAAGGATCTCTGTGCCCGCTTCAACATCCCGACCGGCGCCTATGGCCGCTTCAGCGATGCCGCAGCCGCCCGGGCCTATGTGGAAAAGCAGGGCGCGCCCATCGTGGTCAAGGCCGACGGTCTGGCTGCTGGTAAAGGCGTCGTGGTGGCCATGACCGTGCAGGAAGCCCTCGACGCGGTGGATGCCTGCTTTGACGGCGCCTTCGGTGGCGCCGGTGCCGAAGTGGTGGTGGAAGAATTTCTTGATGGCGAGGAAGCCAGCTTCTTCTGCCTCTGCGATGGCAAGACAGCCCTTCCTTTCGGTACGGCACAGGATCACAAGCGCGTCGGCGACGGCGATACCGGTGCCAATACCGGCGGCATGGGCGCCTATTCGCCCGCACCTGTAATGACGCAGGCGATCATTGACCGCACCATGCGCGAACTGATCGAGCCGACCATGCGCGGCATGGCGGAAATCGGCGCGCCGTTCAGCGGCGTGCTGTTTGCCGGCCTGATGATCACCGGGGACGGTCCGAAGCTGATCGAATACAACACCCGCTTCGGTGACCCGGAAACACAGGTGCTGATGCTGCGGCTGAAGGATGACGTGCTCCTTTTGTTGAAGGCCGCCGCCGATGGTGCGCTGGACCAGATGTCGGTGCGCTGGAATGACGATTCGGCGCTGACCGTCGTCATGGCCGCAAAGGGCTATCCCGCATCTCCGCAGAAGGGCAGCGTGATCCGGGGTGCCGATGCGGCGCAGTCGGATACGGTAAGAATATTCCACGCGGGCACCGCCGAGAAAGACGGCGCGCTTGTCGCCAATGGCGGGCGTGTGCTTAATGTCACATCCAGCGGCAAAACGGTGCAGCAGGCGCAGGACGCCGCCTATGCCGCGATTGCCCGGATCGACTGGCCGGAAGGCTTTTACCGGCGTGATATCGGCTGGCGCGCTATCGCCCGCGAGAAGGGTGAGGTATAGTAAAAACACCGCTCATCCGGTTTTCAACATTGACATCGGCGGTTCGTAGCGCAATGTCTCTTGCAAATCGGAACGAACGGTTCGCTGAGCCGAGTCCTCTGTTCAAACTGTCGGAGAAATTCACCGTGTCCATAACAGCCAAGCGAAGCCTCACTGCGATCCTGCTGATGACTTCGGTTCTGACAGCAACGCCTTCCATGGCCGAAACGATTTTCGGCGCGATGTCGAAGGCCTATCAGAACAATTCGACGCTGAATGCGAACCGCGCCGGTGTGCGGGTGACGGACGAGAACGTGGCGATCGCCAAATCCGGTTACCGTCCGCGCGTGACCGGCCAGGTCTCTGTCAATACAGAGCGCAGCAAAATTGATGGCCAAAGGGCAGGAACGAAAAGCTCCTCCACCGAAGGTGTCGAGGTTGACCAGATGCTGTTCGACGGTTTCCAGACCAGGAACAACGTTGCGGCTGCAGAAACCGGTGTGCTTGCGGCCCGCGAAAACTTGCGCGGCAGTGAGCAGACCATTCTGGCGACGACCGTGCAGGCCTATATGGATGTCTACCTCAACCGCCAGATCGTTGCCCTGCGCGAAAAGAACCTGGCATTCCTCAACGAGCAGGTGCGCTCCAACCGTGCACGGTTCGATGTGGGCGAGGGCACCCGCACCGACGTCGCCCAGGCTGAGGCATCGCAGGCGACAGCGGTCAACGACCGCAATACCGCCCGTGCCAATGTGAAGATTGCCGAAGCCACTTACGTCCAGACCGTCGGGGCCACTCCAGGGTCTCTGACGGCGGCGGCAACCGCCAAATCCTTGCCGAAATCGCTTAATCAGGCCTATTCCATCGCCGATGCCAATCATCCGCTGATTGGTGCGGCGAAACTCAACACCGACGTTGCCGGGTATCAGGTCAAGGTGAACGAGGGTGTGCTGCTGCCGCAGGCCGGGGCAACGGGAACGCTCAGCCGGACGGATGTTTTCCAGGGCGGATCGGCGACGACACCCAATAACTCCGCGGCATCGGCCAAACTGAACGTGACGATTCCGATCTATGGAGCCGGTCGAACAGCGGCGGCAGTGCGCCAGTCGAAGGAGAATCTCGGCCAGCGGCGCATCGAGGTGGATGTGTCGAAAGACAGCGTCCGTCAGGCCGTTGCTGCCGCGTGGTCAAAACTGGATGCAGCCAGAGCCTCCATTGTGGCGCAGAGGAGCGTCGTGGCCGCAGCCCAGCTTGCGCTCAATGGCGTGATAGAAGAGCGCAAGGTCGGGCAGCGCACCACCCTCGACGTCTTGAATGCTCAGGCCGATGTCATCACGGGCCAGCTCGCGCTGGTGCAGGCGGAGCATGACAGCGTCGTCAGCAGCTATCAGGTTCTTTCCGCCATGGGCCGCCTGACGGCAAAGCAGGTTGGCCTGCAGGTTGCCGAATACAAGCCTGAAGAGCATTTTGACGCCGTGAAGGACAAATGGGGCGGTACAAAAACCCCCGACGGCCGCTGAACAGGCCCTTTGAGTATTACAGTTCCGGAGCGCCTTGGCAGGGGCGTTCCGGATTTTGCTTTATGGGGTGCGGTTTACACGCAGGACATCAGAACCCGAGGAGACATCCATGCAGGCAGCGAGTGTTCCGTTTTCTCTGGTGGGCATCGATCATGTGGTCTTTCTCGTCGACGACATGCCGTCCGCGCTGAAATTCTACTACGAGGTTCTCGGCTGCCGGCCTGGCTATATCTATCCGGCGCTCGGGATGGAGCAGGTCTGGTGCGGGTCGGCGCTGATCGTCCTGTGGGACATTACTCACGCCGGCGCCGCCAGTGCTGTTCCGCCGGTGACGGGCGGGCGCAACGTCGATCACGTCTGCATCGCAACCGGGCCGTTCGATCACGATGCGCTGCGCGCCCATCTCGATGCCCATGGGGTCGAGATCGAGCGGGAGGCGATGCATGGCGGCGCCCGCGGTATGGGACACTCGTTTTACATCCGCGATCCCTTCGGCAACAAGATCGAGATCAAGGGACCGGCGGTCTATCCGGACGGACGAGGCTAGATCAGCTCTTCTGCAGGGCGAGATGAACGCCGAGCCCCACCAGGATCGTTCCGCCGGCACGCTGCATCAGCCGCTGGGCATGGCTTGAGCGCTTGAGGCGCGTGACCACGGCTCCCGCCAGGATCACGCAGACCAGATCGGCGGAAGAGAACATCAGATTGACCATGGTTCCGAGCAGCACGAACTGCAGCCAGACCGGAAACGCCGCAGAAGTGTCGATGAACTGCGGCAGGAACGCCATGAAGAAAATCGCCGTCTTCGGGTTGAGAACCTCGACGCTGATGCTTTCAAGAAAGGCGCGGCGGGCGGATTTCTGCTCCACGCCCGGCATGGTGACGTCGCCATTGACCTTGGCACGAAACAGCGAAATGCCGAGCCACACCAGATAGGCCGCGCCGCAGAACTTGACCGCGAGATAGAGCACCGGCACGGCATGGAACAGCACCGACAATCCGGCCGCCGCGGCAAACACATGCACATAGCCGCCAAGATGAATGCCGAATGCCGCCATCAGCCCGGACCAGCGGCCGCGCGCAATGGTTTGCGCCGCCGCGTACAGCATGGCGGGACCGGGAATATAGGCAAAGATCGCCGTGGTGATGAAAAAAGCGATCAAAAGTTCGGTGGATGGCATGTGCGGCTCCGGACGTGGGTCCCAGGTGAATGGAACTGGAACTATAGACAAAAAGTGTCCGGGCGGAAGCGGCATTCGGTCCTGGTCCGGATGTCATGTCGCCTATCCGTCACTTTGATCATTCCGGCTGATTGAAAACGGCCTCGATGCGGTGTCCGTCGGGATCGATGACAAAGGCTGCGTAATAATGCGCGCCGTAATGAGGCCGCAAGCCGGGTTTGCCGTTGTCGCTGCCATCATGGCTGAGGGCAGCCGCATGAAACCGGTCGACTGCCTGACGGTCCGGTGCTGCAAAGGCAAGGTGAAAGCCGGGGCCGGGCGCGTATCGGCCTTCCGGGCGATGCTTGATCGCCGGCTTGTCGCCGCCACCCGGCGCGCCATAGCCGACCGCCTGATCCGCTTCACCCGGCCGCAAATCCTCCCAGACCCTGACATATCCAAGCGGGGCAAGCGCCGCATCGTAAAAAGATGCTGCGCGCTCGATATCGGCAACGCCGAGCGAAATGTGATGAAGCATGTGCATGGCGGGGAACTCCGGCGCAGTTTGACAGGATGTGACGAAATGCTAAGCGCCCATTGATTGGGACACAAGCGGCGCCAACATCCTGAATACCTCCACGAGACGCGGTTGACATGTTTCCTATATAGAGATAATTTCTCATATATGGAAAACACCTCGATTGATACCGCTGCTATGGATCAACGCATCGCCAAGCGCCTCAAAGGATTGCGGGCGGAGCGCGAGTGGTCGCTGGATGAGCTTGCCCGCCGCAGCATGGTGAGCCGTGCCACGCTGTCCCGGCTCGAAAATGCCGAGGTCAGTCCCACCGCCCAGGTGCTCGGCAAGCTGTGCTCCGCCTATGGCCTCACGATGTCGCGGCTGATGCATATGGTCGAGGATGAGTTCGCGCCGCTGATCCGCCGCGAGGCGCAAGCCGTGTGGATTGATCCGAGTGTCGGCTTCAAGCGCCGTTCCGTATCGCCGCCGGCGCAAACCCTGGCGGGCGAGATGCTGGAATGCGAACTCGATCCGGGCGCCCGCATTTCCTATGACAACCCGCCACGCCCGGGTCTCGAACACCATTTGCTGCTGATCGAAGGCCAGCTTGAGGTGACCGTCGATGGTCAGACCCATGCTCTCAATCCCGGCGACTGCCTGCGCTATCAGCTGTTCGGGCCCAGCGCCTTCGCCACATCCGAACATTCCGGTGCACGCTATGTGCTTTTCATGCTGTGAGGCCCCATTGACCAACGATATTGCTGTTTTTGATGCCGATGACATCGAGGTCCATGTGCAGGCGCTCGGCGCGCTCCTGCATGCCTGCGTGCATGGCGGTGCCAGTATCGGCTTCGTCTTGCCGTTCTCGCAAGCGGACGGGGAGGCGTTCTGGATGATGAGCGTGCTTCCAGCGGTCCGGCAAGGCAAACGATTGTTGCTCGTGGTCCGTAAAGACGGAAGGATCGCGGGAACCGGCCAGCTTGATTACGATACGCCGCCCAATCAGCCGCATCGGGCCGAAATCCGCAAGGTGATGGTGCATCCGGATTTCCGCCGCCAGGGAATCGCCAAGGCGTTGATGGTCGAGCTGGAAAGCGCGGCGCACCGGTTGGGGCGGGGATTGATCACCCTGGACACGCGGACCGGCGACAAGGCTGAACCGCTTTACCTCGGCCTGGGTTATCAGATTGCCGGGATCATTCCGGACTACTGCCGTGATCCGTTCAAGGATCATCTCGACGCCACCACGATCATGTTCAAGGCCATCCCGGCCTAATCCTCTGCCGTCTCGAACACCGGAAGCACGCCGAGAATATTGGCCGAGCGCCGGATGATTTCCGCGGCCATCGGCGCCGCGTTGAGGCCGGCGCCGGCGGCAACCTGCCCGTCGACGGGCTTGGGTTCATCGATGATCGTCAGCACGACATAGCGCGGGTTCTCGATGGGGTAGGCGGCGATGAAGGTGTTGAAGCGCACATCCTTGGAATAGCGTCCGTTGATGACTTTTTCGGCGGTTCCGGTTTTGCCGCCGACGCGATATCCGGGAACCTGCGTCCGGCTGGCGGAGCCGCCCGTGCCCTTCTGGGCATTGAGCCGGTAGAGATAGCGCAGATCATCGCTGGTCTTCTTGCTGACCACCCGCTTGGCCAAGGTCCGCGCTTCTTCAATGCCACGCGGCAGGAATGTCGGCGCGATCAGCATGCCGCCATTCAGCAGAGCCGCGGCTCCGACTGCGGTCTGCAGCGGCGTGGTGGCCATGCCATGGCCGAAGGAAATCGTTATCGAGTGAACCTTCTTCCAGACTTTCGGCTCTGTCGGCCGCGCCACCTCGGGCAATTCCGTCTGCATCCGGTCGAGCAGGCCGAGCCGGACCAGGAATTCGCGATGCCCTTCGATGCCGACCACATCCGCTTCCTTGGCCGAACCGATATTGGAAGAAAACAGGAACACTTCCGGCAAAGTCAGCACGCGGCGTTTGCCGTGGAAATCGTGGATGGTCTGGCGGCCGATGGTGATGGGGCGGGTGGCGTCGAAGGTGCTGTTGAGGTCCACTTTGCCGGAATCGAGCGCCATGGCCGTGGTGAAGGTCTTGATGGTCGAGCCCATCTCGTAGACACCGGCCGACATGCGGTTGAGCCGGTCCTTCTCCAGCGCGTTGAACGGATTGTTCGGATCAAAATCCGGCACCGAACCCATCGCCAGGACTTCGCCGGTGTCGGCGTCGAGTACCACGGCGCCCGCGGCAATGGCGCGGTAACGTTCGACCGCATTGACCAGCACGTCGCGCACCACGTGCTGAACCCTGAGGTCAATGGAGAGCTTGACCGGTGCGAGCTTGCGCGCATGGGCAAGGCCGACATCGCGCAGGTCGGACAGACCCTGCGAGTCGATATACTTCTCCATGCCGGCAATGCCCTGATTGTCGACATTGACCAGGCCGAGAATATGCGCCGCCGTCGGGCCGCCGGGATAGAAGCGGGATTTCTCCGTGCGAAAGCCGATCCCGGGTATGCCCAGCGCCATGATCTGGCTCTTGTGCTTCGGCGTCAGGCCGCGTTTGAGCCAGGCAAAGCCGGCCTTGCCCTTCAGGCGGGCGTAGGTCTGTTCGAAATTGAGATCTGGCAGGACGGTGGCAAGCAGCTCGAACGCCTCGTCCGGATCGATGATCTTGCGCGGTTCGGCATAGAGCGAGACGGTGTTGATATCGGTTGCCAGCACCGCACCATTGCGGTCGAGAATGTCCGGGCGGGAGGCCAGAATGGAGCCCGTCGGTCCATTGAAATCCACCGGATCGTCCTTCATGCCGTAAAAGACCAGCCGCCCGCTGATAATGCAGAAAATCCCGATGAAACAGGCCATGATGATCAGGATACGGTTTTGGGCGCGGGCGCTGCGTGGGGTCATTATCTCATTGTGAAACTGAGGATTGGGGCTGATCGCGCAAAGGTAGCATCGTTTGATCAGCTGCAATTCTCACGATTTCCGGAATGTCTTGTTAACCTGAACAGATGCTTAACATCGGTTTTTAGCGTGGATAACTCCGGGAAAATGCCGGTCACCTCTGGTCAAAATCCGATGGCAGCCGTTCCGCGAAAACGGGTTTTTGCACGGGCCTCCGCCGCAGGCCGCGGGGGCACGATGCGGGAAATTCGTTCGTGCGCTTTGATCCCATAATATCAGAAATTTTACTTATAAATTTGAAATATTTTACAAGTAAAATAAGTATACATACTATGTTTTGTTTTTCTAAAACGACACTTGCTTGTCAAATGTCCTTACATATACTCCGCCATCACAGGCTTTTTGGGAGATCATTTCGATGGCGAAAATAGTGGGTGGTGGCACAAGCGATGTTCTGCACGGGACGGACGGGAACGACAATCTCTGGGGTCTTGGCGGCAATGATATTCTCGACGGCGGCGCGGGCAATGACTTTCTCTATGGCGGGGCTGGAAATGACATCCTGACCAGTTCGAGCGGTTTTGACCAGCTTGAAGGCGGTGATGGAGACGACAGGCTGGTGTTCAACGGCGTTGGCGGCGCAGCACGCGGCGGCGCGGGTATCGACACCCTTGCGGTCGATCTTTCCCACTCTGCCGAACCGGTCACCTTCAACGGTTCCAGCGGCCACCTCTTTTTCGGGGATGCGACGGTTCCGGCCAATCATCTCTATTTCGTCGACCTGGAGCGGCTTGAGCTGACGACGGGAGCGGGCAATGACAAGATCATTGCAACGAATTTTTCCCATATCGATGTCAACGCCGGCGCCGGTGACGACCGCGTCGAAGGCGGCGATGGCAACGACCGCATATTTGGCGGCGATGGCAATGACACGCTGTTCGGCGGCGGCGGCAATGATGAGATCCATGGCGATGCCGGCAACGATTACATCGACGGCGGCAATGGCGATGACAGAATCTGGGGCGGTGACGGCAAGGATGTCCTCTTCGGCGGCCGCGGCAATGATTACCTCGATGGCGGTGCCGGCAACGATACGCTGAATGGCGGCGACGGCAATGACACGCTGCTGGGCGGTGCGGGTGACGACATCCTCAAGGGCGGGTCGGGCAACGATCTCCTGGATGGCGGTACCGGCACGGACCATCTCTTCGGCGGCGCGGGCGCGGATACATTCATATTCGATGCCAAAACCCTTGGCGGTGTCGACCACATCGCGGATTTCAATGTGGCGGAAGGCGATGTGATCAATCTTCGCGATTTCACCGCGGGCAGCAGCGGCATTCACGATTTCGACAGTTTTCTCGCCGCGTCGCACGACACGGCTGACGGCGTCTATGTCAGCTTTGACGGCGATTCCAGCGGCATTCTGATCGAGCATGTGTCCCTTGCCGATCTCTCGCCGGATGACGTTGTCTTTTCTTGAGATTGCGCAAACACACGGATGAACTTTGAAGCAGGCGCATGCGCTCACGTGCCTGCTTCTCTCTGAAGGTCAGCGCTGCATGGCATAGGCCGGCAGATGGCTCATGCCCGTGCTGGTTTCATCAAAGCAGAAACCGACCAAGCCGGCGATCAGATGGCTGTCCGGGTGGTCATCGGGTGTTGTCACCGGTTCTCGCAGGCTGGTCCTGATCGTTTCCAGTGTCAGTTTTTCACTTGGATGTGATTTGGCAATACGGATGACGGACGCCGTCACCATGGTATCGACCGCCTGCGGTGTGTCGCCCAGGCCATCGATAGAGGCTTGCACGGTAGCAGCCAGTCCTTTCGCAGCGGCGATGAGCAGGCCCGGTATCTGCCGCAACCCGCTATAATCGACAAGCGGCGGCTCCATCGACGCCATCAGAATATCGCTGGGCAAGGCAGGCCGTTCGCCGGGTCTGGGCATGTCGTCGGGCAGCACCGCCGGTACGAGGGTGTCGAACGGCCAGGCGCGTTTCAGTTCCGCAACGGTCATATCGGCGATATTCACATCGATGTCACGGTTCGTGCCATTGGGCCGGTAGGGGCAGCGCGTTTTGCTGCAATTGTTCTGCGAGGCAAATTGCCAGAGCGCATAGTCCTGCCAGTTGCCTTTCGGGAAATGCGGGGCGATGTCGGCCTCATACCGCGCATACCAGAGCGGCAGGCGCGACAGGATCGGCAGTGCCAGCCGGTGATCGGCAATGTATTTGGCCGTGGTGCCATTGGTGTAGAGCACGGGATAGCGGCCGGTGCGCAGTTTGATCTGTGCGACGAATATCTCGCCGTCCGCCAGCGACATGAACCGGGCCGGGTCATTGTCCTCGATATCGATGGCCATCAGCTCGTCGCTGGTCGGCTCGGCATAATCGATGAAATGGTTCGCCTGTTCTATGGGATTGCCCGGGCGCGCCAGATGGTAGGAGCCCCATTTCAGGCCGAGCGCTTTGGCCAGAACGCGCCGTGTCTGGTAGAGCTCGCGCGACACCGCATAGTTGCGCCAGATGCGGCGGCATATTTCCTGATCCTTCACATCGGCGATGCGTCCGCAATGATAGGCGGCAGGCATGCCATCGGATGCCTTGTGAATGAAGGCGGCAATGCGCGGATCCCTGACGATTTCCGGGAGATTGAATGAATTGTGCTCATAGCCGTCGAGAACGATGGCGCGCTGCTGGTTGGACCAGGGGGTCTGGAACTGGGAGTCCGCACGGGAAGGGGCGCTGGACATCAACGCGGTGACAAGGGCAGCAAGGGCGAAAACCTGCGCTCGGATTGTCAAATGCCTGTCCCTTCACACCTCGTGGTCTGCGGCTTCCGATACAAGCGCCCATGATCGCTGGTTCATGGTTAAAATGCCGTAAAGCACAAGGGTTGATCGGCGAGAACGCCTGTCGGAGTCGCGGGTTCATGTGTCTGCGGTGCCGAACAGACCGCGCCGCACAAGGATCAAAGGGCAGATTTTCTTACGTTTACGTAAAAATCCACTTGCCTTGCCAGGCTGGGGGCGGCAATGTCTATCCGCAACGACGCAGCATCACTGGATGAGGAGACTTGTGATCAATGTACCGGGCGCCCGTCGAGGAAATCGCACACACACTGAAGAAAATTGCCGGTCTGGACGAGGCCATCGCCGCCGGGCGTTTTGCCGAGCTCTCCGACGATCTGGTTGATGCCATCCTGGAAGAGGCGGGTAAATTCGCGTCCACGCGCGTTGCGCCGCTCCTGGAGGTTGGTGACAAGCACGGAACGCCGCTGAAAGATGCCGAAGTCACCATGCCGCCCGGCTGGAAAGACGTTTACAGCGACTGGATCGGCGGCGGCTGGAACGCCCTGACCGGCAAGGAAGAGTTCGGCGGACAGGGTCTGCCGATGATGCTCGCAGTGGCGGCGCTGGAAATGTGGAATTCCGGTTCCATGGCTTTCGGCATCGGACCGACATTGACGCTTGGCGCCATCGAGGCGCTCGAAGCCCACGCGACGGATGATCTGAAACACACCTATCTGCCAAAGCTGGTTTCGGGCGAGTGGATGGGAACCATGAATCTCACCGAACCGCAGGCCGGTTCCGATGTGGGAGCATTGCGCTCGCGGGCCGAGCGGGCCGATGACGGCACGTACCGCATTTTCGGTCAGAAGATTTTCATCACCTATGGCGAGCATGACCTTACGGACAATATCATCCATCTGGTTCTGGCGCGCCTGCCCGACGCGCCTGCGGGAACCAAGGGGATATCGCTGTTCCTGGTGCCGAAATTCCTGGTGAATGCCGATGGTTCGCTCGGCGCCCGCAATGATGTGTTCTGCAGCGGTGTCGAGCACAAGATGGGCATTCACGGCTCGCCCACCTGCACGATGATCTATGGCGATGGTTTTGCCAGGGATGCGAAGCCGGGCGCCATCGGCTGGCTTATCGGCGAAGAAAACCGCGGTCTGGCCTGCATGTTCACCATGATGAACAATGCAAGGCTGGCCGTGGGCATCCAGGGGGTTGCGGTGGCGGAGGCCGCCTATCAGAAATCCCTGGCCTATGCGCAGGAGCGCCGCCAGATGCGCGCGCCGGGTTGGACGGGTGAGGGCATGAGCCCGATCATCGAACACCCCGACGTGCAGCGTAACCTTCTGACCATGAAGGGCCTGACCGGCGCCGCCCGCTCCATCGCCTATGCCTGCGCCCACGCGCTGGATATGGCGCGGACCGGCGCAGATGACGACAAAAGGCACTGGGCAGATCGCGCGAACCTGCTGACGCCGGTCGCCAAGGCGTTTTCCACTGATGTCGGCGTCGACGTTGCCTCGATCGGCATCCAGATTCATGGCGGCATGGGCTTCATCGAAGAGACTGGCGCCGCACAGTTTTTGCGCGATGCCCGCATTGCCCCGATCTATGAGGGAACCAACGGCATTCAGGCCATCGATCTCGTCCAGCGCAAGCTGCCGCTCGATGGCGGCAACCACGTCAAGACCTATATCGCCGAGCTGCGCACGGTGGCCGAAGCCGTTTCGCTGAGCAACAGCACCGGTTTCGGCAACACGGCGGAGCGCCTGCAGGCCGGTCTTGACGATCTGGAGGCAACGACGCTCTGGCTGCAGCAGACCCTTGCCGGCGGTGACATCAGCAATGCGCTTGCCGGAGCGACGCCCTATCTGCGCCTCTTCGGCCTGGCTGCCGGTGCAACCTACCTCGCCAAGGGTGCGCTGGGTGGCGACAATACCGGCCGGACGGCCCTTGCGCGATTCTTCGCCGAAAATCTTCTCAACGAAACGTCGGCGCTGAAAGATCGCGTCATCAACGGTGCGCCGAGCCTGCTCGGTGCCCGTGCCGCATTGCAATAGGGAAACTTCATGTCAGATCATATCGTCATCGAGCGCCACGGCGCCGTCCAGACCATCCGGATGAACCGCCCGGACAAGAAGAATGCCCTGACACGAGCCATGTATACGGCCATGACCGGAGCGCTGGTGGAAGGCGATGCGAATCCGGATATCCGCACCCATGTATTCCTGGGGGTGCCGGGCGCCTTCTCCTCCGGCAATGATCTGCAGGATTTCATGGCCTTTGCCACGTCGGGTACCATGGGCACCGAGGTTGTTGACTTCCTCATCACATTGACGAATAGCAGAAAGCCGGTTGTTGCGGGTGTGGATGGGCTTGCCATCGGCATCGGCTCGACGCTCAATTTCCATTGCGACTTGACCTTCGCCACGCCGCAATCCCTGTTCAAGACGCCCTTCGTCGATCTGGGTCTTGTACCCGAAGCGGGTTCGAGCCTGCTCGGACCTGCCCTGATGGGCCGTCAGCAGGCCTTTGCTTTCCTGGCGATGGGCGCCGGGCTGAACGCGGCCGAAGCGAAGGACGCCGGTCTTGTCTACCGGATCGTCGAGGCGGACCAGCTGGAAAGCACTGTTCTGGCCGTGGCGACGGAAATTGCCGCCAAGCCGCCGGAAGCCATGCAGATCTCGCGCGATCTCCTGCGCATGCCGCGTGCTGAAACGGTCGAGCGCATCAAACTGGAAGCCGGGCATTTTGCGGAACGGCTCCAGTCGGAAGAAGCACGGGGCGCCCTGATGGCCTTCCTGATGCGCAAGAAGGGCTGAAGAGCCCTATGGGTACAAGCGGGTTTTGCCCCAGTCGCCATCCGGCGTCGCACGGCTGAAAACCACGCGGTCGTGCAGGCGGAAAGGCCGGTCATGCCAGAATTCAATGGATGTCGGGCGAATGCGGAAGCCCGACCAGTGGGCGGGCCGGGGTATTTCGCCGATGGCATAGCGGGCAGTGTATTCCGCGACGGCTTTTTCCAGGGCAAAACGGCTTTCCAGCGGCCGCGATTGCTTGGAAGCCCAGGCGCCGATACGGCTGCCCCGCGGGCGGGTGGCGTAGTAGGCATCGGCTTCCGCATCGCTGACAATTTCCACGGGACCGCGCACACGCACTTGACGGCGCAGCGTTTTCCAATGAAAACACATGGCGGCCTTCATTGAGCCCAGTATTTCCTGACCTTTCTGACTTTCAAAATTTGTATAAAAAACAAAGCCTTGCTCGTCAAAACCTTTAAGAAGAACCATGCGGACATCCGGCAGGCCATCACTATCCACCGTTGCCAGAGCAACAGCATTCGGGTCATTCGGCTCGGATTTGGTTGCGTCTTTGAGCCATTCGTCGAAGAGCGCGAAGGGTTCGGTTTTTTCTGTGAAGTCACCGGTTGTTAACTTCATTTCACCCATAGTCATAGCTGGTTGACCTTGTTAAAGAGAGATATGCGTTTGGCATTGGCAATACCAGATATCAAGAACCTTGGGGCGAAAATTCCGGTGCGGACTGCGCCGTTCGCTGCTGTTTTTGTGCTCTGTCTTCTCTCCGGCTGTGCCATGAAAAGCTTCAGTGTCGAGAGCGCGGTCCCGGACAAGGCGACGGTGACGGGTTCGGTTGCTCCAGCGCCGCAGGTGGATGCCAAGGGTGCCGCCGACCAGTCGACGGTCCGCAATATCGTCTCCGCGCTGAATTTCACCCAATGGGGCAACAAGCCGCTGCCATGGTCCAATCCGGAGACCGGCAGTCAGGGCACGATCACGGCAATCGCCGAGAAGAAGACCGAGACAGGGCTCTGCCGTGAATTCCAGACATCGCGCGAATCTTTTGACGGCGTCATGCTCTACAAGGGTGAGACCTGCATGCAGGATGGCGGACAATGGACGCTGAAATCCTTCGCGCCGATTTGATTCTCTGCAACTGAATGATATTTTCGATGGAACCGGGCAGCGATTGCAGATTTCTTGACAGAAAGTCTGGAATTTCTTCCTATTGATGCGCATATAACGGGCAAATCCCCAACGCACCCCGTTTATGCCAGTGGAACGAATGTGACATTCGCATCCCATTGTACATGACGAGGAATATGCGAATGTCACATTCGTTCCACTAGGAAGGGCACACACATGCGCGATCCTTATACCGTGCTGGGCGTCGCCAAGACGGCGAAGCCTGAAGAAATCAAGTCGGCGTTTCGCAAGCTCGCCAAGAAATATCATCCTGACCAGAACCAGGATGACCCGAAGGCGCAGGCAAATTTCTCTGAGATCAACCAGGCCTATGAGATCATCGGCGACAAGGAACGTCGCGGCCAGTTTGACCGGGGCGAGATCGACGCCGAGGGCAAGCAGCGCGCGCCGCAGGGTTTCGAAGGGTTTTCCGGCGGCGGCGATCCCTTCGCCGGTTTTGGCGGTGCACGCGGTGCGCGGTCCGGCGGATTCGACTACCGCAGCACGGCCGGTTTTGGTGCTGAAGATATTCTGAGCAGCCTCTTCGGCGAGGGCGCCGGCGCTTTCGGCGGCGGACAGCGCCGCGCAGGCCCGCGCAAAGGCACGGACCTCCAGGCCACCATCGACGTGACGCTTGAGCAGGCTGTCGGTGCCGAGAAGGTTGAAGCGGTTTTTCCAAACGGTAAAAGGCTGGCGATCAAGCTGCCCGCGCAGGTTGAAAATGGTCAAACGATTCGGCTGAAGGGGCAGGGCGAGGCCATTCCCGGCGGAACACCCGGCGATGCGCTGGTCACGATACGTTTCAAGCCGCACCCGAAATTCAAGGTGGAAGACCACGACCTGCATCTCGACCTGCCGGTGTCGTTGCGCGATGCAGCACTCGGTTCCCGGCAGGAAGTCGAGACCCTGAATGGCCGTGTGGCGGTGAAAATAGCGCCATGGACCAGTTCTGACCGGGTTTTGCGCCTGAAAGGCAAGGGTTTGCCGAAAAAGCCGGATGGTCACGGCGATCTCTTTGTTCATGTTCGCGTCATGTTGCCCGAGCATGGTGATGCGGCATTGGAAGCATTTCTGCGCGATTCGAGTCTCTGAAAATCAACGGTTCCCGAAAATCCTTGACGAAACTGACACGATGCTTGAAGCCCGGCGCGGGCTGTGCGATACCGCAAATCAATCATATGTCTTTCGTGAAGGGTTGGTAAATGACCGCCAAAACTGGTTTGATGCAAGGTAAACGCGGACTTATTATGGGCGTTGCCAATAATCGGTCGATCGCCTGGGGCATTGCCAAGGCGGCCCATGATGCCGGTGCCGAGCTTGCTTTCACCTATCAGGGTGATGCGCTGAAGAAGCGCGTCGAGCCTCTGGCGCAGGAACTCGGGGCTTTTCTCTGCGGCCATTGCGATGTTTCGGATGCCTCGACCATCGATGCGTGCTTTGCCGCTCTGGAAGAGAAGTGGGGCAAGATCGACTTTCTGGTGCATGCCATCGGTTTCTCCGACAAGGACGAACTGACCGGCCGCTATGTCGATACGTCAGAAGCGAATTTCACCAAGACCATGCTGATTTCGGTGTTCTCGCTGACGGCCGTTGCCAAGCGCGCGGAAAAGCTGATGACCGATGGCGGCTCGATCCTGACGCTGACCTATTACGGCGCGGAAAAGGTCATGCCGAATTACAACGTCATGGGTGTTGCCAAGGCGGCGCTAGAAGCCAGCGTGAAATATCTGGCAGTGGATCTCGGCCCGGACAATATCCGCGTCAATGCGATCTCCGCCGGTCCGATCAAGACGCTGGCCGCGTCGGGCATCGGTGATTTCCGCTACATCCTCAAATGGAACGAGTACAACGCCCCGTTGCGCCGTACCGTTACCATCGAGGAAGTCGGCGATGCCGGCCTGTATTTCCTCTCCGACCTGTCCCGTTCGGTCACGGGCGAAATTCACCATGCCGACAGCGGCTATCATGTCGTCGGCATGAAGGCTGTGGACGCGCCGGATATCTCTGTCGTCAAGGACTAGCTCCAAAGTGCATCTGCCGGACTCGATTGTTTATTTCTCGCGCCACGGCGAGACGGACTGGAACGTGTCCGAGCGAATCCAGGGGCAGGAAGATGTCGATATCAATGCGTGCGGCCAGCAGCAGGCCGCACGCAACGGCGATATGCTCAAATCCCTGATCGGGGAGGGAGCGGGTTTCGACTTTGTCGCCAGCCCTTTGCGCCGCACGCGCGATACGATGGAGCGCATCAGAACCCGCATGGGGATCGATCCCTGGGCCTACCGCACCGATGCCCGCCTCATGGAGGTGAATTTCGGTGCTTGGCAAGGTTACATGCTGGAAGACATCGAAGCCCGGTCTCCCGACCTCGTGGCCGCACGGGCCCGGGACAAATGGAACTTTGTTCCGCCGGGGCCTACGGCCGAAAGTTACGCCATTCTGGCGATACGGATAGGGAACTGGCTGTCAGAAGTGCGGGAGCCGACCGTATGCGTGACGCATGGCGGCTGCATGCGCACGATTTTCCAGATGGTGGAGGGCCTTGATGGCCATGATGCGGCGAACCTCGCCATCACCCAGGATAAAATTCTGCGCCTTGAGAAGGGCAGTCTGACCTGGATGTGACCATCCAGGCCTCGGCTTGTGACGAACAGGTGCTTATTGCACCGATTCTTCGATATCGGTGATGAAGCGCTCTTTGTTGACCAGATCGAACATGATCGTGACCTTCATGCCCTTGTCGATGGCGCTGAAGTCGAATTCGCCCGGCAGCTTGTAGACCTTGCCATCGTCGAGCGTAATGGTCGAATTGTCTTCGTCGATTTTGGTGATGGTGCCCTGCGCATCGTCAGCGAGCGCGCCGACCGGAAGCAGGGAAGCGACGAACATGAAGGTCGCGACGATGAAACGCATTTTGATATCCTCTTTAATCAAAATCTGGTGGTCGATTTGTCCGTCACCTTAAAGCGCGCATTTGTGGCAAAACAATTGCTTTTTTCGTGGTGGACAAAGGAATTTCAGCGGCGGGTTTGACCACAGGCGTAAACGCTCATAAAACCCCCTGACATAACGCCGGGTAATCTCATGTCGCATAATACTTTCGGTCATCTTTTTCGTGTCACCACCTGGGGTGAAAGCCATGGAATCGCGCTTGGTTGCGTGGTCGATGGTTGTCCGCCCGGTATCAGCTTTACCGAAGCCGAGATTCAGGCCTATCTGGACAAACGCAAGCCCGGCCAGTCGAAATACACCACCCAGCGGCGCGAGCCGGATCAGGTGAAAGTCCTGTCCGGCTTCATGCTGCAGGACGATGGCGTCACCATGGTCTCCACGGGCACGCCGATTTCGATGATGATCGAGAACACCGACCAGCGCTCCAAGGATTATGGCGATATCGCCCGCCAGTACCGTCCCGGCCACGCCGATTACACCTATGACGTCAAATACGGCATCCGCGACTATCGCGGCGGCGGGCGCTCATCGGCGCGGGAAACCGCGGCGCGCGTTGCCGCCGGTGCCATTGCCCGCAAGGTTGTGCCTGGCCTGATCGTGCGCGGCGCGCTGGTGGGCATGGGCATTCACACGATCGACCGGGACCGCTGGGACTGGGACGAGGTGGACAACAACCCGTTCTTCACGCCGGACCCCGGCTCCGTCGATCTCTTCGCCGGCTATCTCGACGGTATCCGCAAGGCGGGTTCCTCCATCGGCGCAGTCGTTGAAATCGTCGCTGAAAATGTACCGGCGGGGCTCGGTGCGCCTGTCTACGGCAAGCTCGATCAGGATATCGCCAGCTATCTCATGTCCATCAATGCGGTGAAGGGTGTCGAAATCGGCGATGGTTTCGCAGCGGCCACGCTGAGCGGTGAGGAAAACGCCGACCAGATGCGCATGGACAATCACGGCAAGCCGATTTTCCTGTCCAATCATGCCGGCGGCATTCTCGGCGGCATTTCCAGCGGCGCACCCATCGTCGCGCGCTTTGCCGTCAAGCCCACCTCATCCATCCTCACCCCGCGCCAGAGCATCGATGCCGATGGCAAACAGGTGGATGTGATGACCAAGGGCCGGCACGATCCCTGCGTCGGCATCCGCGCTGTCCCCATCGGCGAAGCCATGGTTGCCTGCGCGATTGCCGATCATTATCTCAGACATCGCGGCCAGACCGGCCGCATCTAAAGCATCTAATCAAGAGGCGCATACATGGCTTACAATCAGAAACGGGTCGTCGATGCGCTGCGTGCGTTCGAACGCGGTGAAATCGTCGTTGTCATGGATGATGACGGGCGCGAGAACGAGGGTGACCTGATCGTCGCGGCGGTGCACTGCACCCCGGAAAAGATGGCGTTCATCGTGCGTCACACCTCCGGCATCGTCTGCACGCCCATGCCGCGCGACCACGCCAAGCGCCTCAATCTGGCGCCGATGGTGGCCGAGAACGACGCGCCGCATTCCACCGCCTTCACCGTGACCGTGGACTACAAGCACGGCACCACCACGGGCATTTCCGCCGATGACCGCACCCTGACTGTGCGCAACCTCGCCAATCCCAATGCCGGCGCTGCCGATTTCGTGCGTCCGGGACACATTTTCCCGCTGATCGCGCGCGAGGGCGGCGTGCTCATGCGCTCCGGCCACACGGAAGCGGCCGTCGACCTGTGCAAGCTTGCCGGCCTGCCGCCGGTCGGCGTGATCTGCGAACTCGTCAACGACGACGGTTCGGTGATGCGCGGCCCGCAGGTGGCAAGCTTTGCCGAAACGCATAAGCTGCACCAGGTGACGGTGGCGGATCTCATCGCCTACCGCCAGCGCAAGGAAACCCTGATCGAGCGCATCGGCGAATATGAGATCGATACCTGCGCCGGACAGGCAAAGGCGATCACCTATGCGCTGCCATGGGAGCCCATGCACCACGCGGCCATTGTTTTCGGCGATATCCGCGACGGCGAGGATGTGCCTGTGCGCCTGCAGCGCGAGGACATTCTCAGCGACGTCTTTGGTGCGCGCAACACGCTCGACAGCATCATGAAGCGCATTGCCGAGGAAAAACGCGGTGTCATCGTCTACCTGCGCGAGGGCTCCGTCGGCGTCGGCCGCGATGACGACCGCAATCGCGCCACGCTGCAGGACCGCGAGGCGCATGCGGAAGCCAAGGTGCGTGAAGAGGAATGGCGCCAGATCGGCCTTGGCGCGCAGATCCTGAAAGATCTCGGCATCACCTCGATCCGCTTGCTGTCATCGCGCGAGCGGCACTATGTCGGTCTCGAAGGCTTTGGCATCCAGATCACGCGGACGGATATTATCTGACGCGTGGCTTCCTGCCTCTTATGGACATCAAGAAGCGATTTGGTCTGGCTGTGAAGGAAAGACGGGGTGCCCTGGGCATCTTGCAGGAAGAACTGGCGCTGCGCATTGGTGCAGACCAGGCCTACATCAGCCGCATGGAAGCGGGCCGGATGAACGTTACGCTGGAAACCGCCGAGCAGGTTGCAACGGCAATGCATTGCGACGTTGCAGAGCTGCTTGGCAAAGCCGGATGACGTGTTGATGAGGTTTCCGGGGAAAGACTGATCGGGGCGGTCAGGCCCTTCTTTGAACCTTTTTCTCATCATGCACGAGATGATAGGGCTGTACGAGAAGTTCGGCAGGAATATGCCATTCGCGATTAAGCTTGAACACCATATCCATCGTCAGCGCGCGCTTTCTGGCCATAACTTCAGAGGCTCTTGGCGCAGAGCCAAGAACCTCTGCCAGGGCCCGGCGATTCAGCCCGGCCATTTCCATGTGCGCGGCGATGGTGGAAATTGGGTCCAATGCCGGAATGGGATAATGATCGTCTTCATAGGCTTCGATCAAGGTCGCAAGAACGTCGAACCGGTCACCCTCAGGTGTTCCCGGCTCGGGTTGATTGTCGAAATAGTGCGTGATTTCACCAATCGCCCAGTCATAGTCTTCTTCAGTTTTGATCGGCCGAATGTTTTTCATTACACAGTCTCCGGGTCGATTGCATCGTACTCTTTATGCGTGCCGATAAATTTGATGAGCACACGTTTGAACGGGTAGGCGACATGCACGAT
Source organism: Phyllobacterium sp. T2-21 (assembly GCF_055378485.1). Classification (NCBI taxonomy): domain Bacteria; kingdom Pseudomonadati; phylum Pseudomonadota; class Alphaproteobacteria; order Hyphomicrobiales; family Phyllobacteriaceae; genus Phyllobacterium; species Phyllobacterium sp. T2-21. Next base: position 1,539,583 of record NZ_AP027912.1, read on the forward strand.
AAGGCGGTACTTGTTGCCGGCAATGTCAAAGATCACCCTGTTGTCGCGGACAAAGTCGACAGAGTTGCCGAATTGCAATTTCACGTCCGCCGGTGTTTTCCATTCAGCCCTGCTCACAGCCACATACCAAGCCGTTAAGGGTGCTTCAGCTTGGTTGTGAACAAGCCAAAATGCCCGCAGTGCTTTCTTGGCTATGATCTGCATCAGGCATATATAGCAATTTCCCATATTGGGAACAAGTAAAAAATTCCCATCTTGGGAATACCCTGTTAAACCCGCCGCTCCTTGATTGTGTTCATGACAAAGCTGGTCTCGATGGAGGCGACGCACTTCAGCCGGGCGATCTTCTCCTTGATGAAGCGCTCATAGTGTTCCAGCCCGGCGCTCATGACTTTCAGCACATAATCGCGCGAGCCGGTGACAAGGTGGCATTCCAGCACCTCGTCCCAGCCGCGGATCGCTTCCTCGAACATGACGATCTCATCCTCATGCTGGCGGCTGAGCCGGATCGTGGCGATGGCGGCCATGGTCCAGCCCTCGATGACCGGGTCGACGAGGGCGGTGTACCCTCGGATGATGCCGGCTTCCTCCATCCGCCGCAGTCGGCGCAGGCAGGGGGATGGAGATAGTCCGACCCGTTCGGCCAGATCGTTGTTGGTGATGCGCGCATCCGCCTGCAGTTCCCTGAGAATGCGCCGGTCGGTCTCGTCAGCAATTTTCTGCGTCATAATCTCTCATTCATGGCAATTGTTAGCGTCAATCAATGCAATTTGATCGTAAAAAGCAAGGATTGATCCCTGCATTTGATATAATTTGCTTGATAGCACCCCACCCCTCACGCGAGGAGATTCGCATGGCCGCTCCCCATCCGTCCAAGACCCATATCGGCAACCACAAATTGCATCCTGAAACATTGATGCTGAACTATGGCTACGATCCGGAACTGTCGGAAGGCGCGGTGAAGCCGCCGGTGTTCCTGACCTCGACCTTCGTGTTCAAATCCGCCGAGGAAGGCCGCGATTTCTTTGATTTCGTCTCCGGCCGCAAGGAGCCGCCGGCCGGCGTCGGTGCCGGCCTCGTCTATTCGCGTTTCAACCACCCCAACAGCGAAATCGTCGAGGACCGCTTGGCTGTCTATGAGCGCACGGAAAGCTGCGCGCTGTTCTCCTCCGGCATGTCGGCCATTGCGACGACCCTGCTGGCCTTCGTGCGCCCGGGCGACGCGGTGCTGCATTCGCAGCCGCTCTATGGCGGCACGGAAACCCTGCTGGCGAGGACATTTCTCAATATGGGTGTGGCTGCCGTCGGCTTTGCCGATGGCGTCAACGAAGCCTCGGTGCAGGCGGCGGCCGATGAGGCGATGAGCAGGGGCCGCGTCTCCATCATCCTCATCGAAACGCCGGCCAACCCGACCAACAGCCTGGTCGATGTGGCGATGATCCGCCGCATTGCCGACGCCATCGGCAAAAAGCAGGGGCACACGCCGGTGATCGCCTGCGACAACACGCTGCTCGGACCGGTGTTCCAACGCCCGATCGAGCACGGCGCCGACATCTCCCTGTATTCGCTGACCAAATATGTCGGCGGCCATTCCGATCTGATCGCCGGTGCGGCGCTCGGCTCGAAAGCCGTGATGAAACAGGTCAAAGCGCTGCGCGGTGCCATCGGCACGCAGCTCGACCCGCATTCCTGTTGGATGCTCGGCCGCTCGCTGGAAACCCTGAGCATCCGCATGGAAAAGGCCGATAACAATGCGCGCGCCGTCGCGGATTTCCTGCGCGATCATCCGAAAGTGGAAAAAATCCACTATCTGCCCTATCACGATGCGAACTCACCGCTCGGCCGCACCTTTGCCGCGCAGTGCACCGGTGCCGGTTCCACCTTCTCGTTCGATATTCGCGGCGGCCAGCCCGCAGCCTTCAAATTCCTGAATGCGCTGCAGATCCTCAAGCTGGCGGTCAGCCTCGGCGGCACCGAATCCCTCGCCAGCCACCCCGCCACCATGACCCATTCCGGCGTGCCCGTGGATGTGCGCCAGCGGATCGGCGTGCTCGATTCGACCATCCGGCTGTCGATCGGCATCGAACACCCCGACGATCTGATCGCCGATCTTACCCAGGCCCTGGCGGCGGCCTGACCGGCGGAGCCTCGATCAATTCCAGCGGGAAGGACGTTGGCTCCCAGAATTTCTCCAGTTTGCATTTTTGGACAGCCAGCGCCTCCCATTCGTGCAGAATCCTGGCGATTTCGACACGGTCTCGCGCCAGCAGGGCGGGGCAGAAGGACGGTGCCAATTGCGCGAGATAGTGTTGCATGCCCGGCAATGGTTCGACGATGGATTGAGCAAGGTCCAGATTGCCTGTCGCCGTCGCACCCAGCATTTCAAAGAAGCGATCCCAGTCATAATAGTCACCGGAAGCCTCGTACTGTGCTGCCAGTGCTCGATAATGTTCAAATGTCGTTGTGGAACGAAGCTTTGGTAGAATCTTTCCTTCGAGCAGATCGAAAAGCCGCTGAACGGAGTCCGGATTCGTTGCGTCCCAGTATCCGGTTTTGGGATCAGAAAGGAAATCGCCAAACCCCAGCGTGATGACGTCACTTGGCGGAATGAGGAGATCCACGACGGTTATCGGATCAAACATCCAAGGTGTTCGGCAATAATCCAGATAAATTCCGCGTCGAAGGTGGTGAATGGGTTTGACGACCACGAAACGCCCGATCATTGCCAGATCATCGTGGCGTTCGAGCAATGGTTTTACCATCTTGCGAATTTCAGCGCCTGTTGTCATCTGGACACCTCCAGTTCCAGCGGGAAGGGCGTAGGCTCCCAGAACTTTGTCAACTTGAGATTCTTGATTGTTTTTGCTTCCAGGTCATGCAGACATTTGGCCAGTGCCGCCCGGTCTTCGGAAAGCAGGGCCGGACAGAATGCTGGATAATGGACCTCAAAGCTTTGCCTTAGTCCCTCCCTTTTGCCGATAATGTATCTTGCCGTCTCGAAATCGCCGGTGGCTGCGGCCATTAGCAGCCGCGGATAATACATGAATTCAAACGGCGTCAGATTGTTCTCGTAGCGGCGGGCAAACTCCATCATTTGCTCGAACGTGACCATCGCGCGTAACGATTGCAACGCCGCCTCGGTGAACCGCAGCATCAGTTCAATATTCTCGGGATAGCGTATGTCCCAGACGCCGAAGCGCGGGTCGTTTTTCCGTTTATCGACGAGGTCAGGATCGGCGTCCTCAAAGGAACGGTAGATGAATCGGTCACCCCAGCCGATGCCCTGTTCGGTGTCGCCATCAAATGTAAGACAGACACTCAGCGTCGGCACAAATGCGTGTTGATTGATGCTGCGATCGATGAAGACACCGCGAACAAAATGCCGCACAGGCGTCAGGATGAGGTATCGCCCCACCAGCGCCAGATCAGAATGGCGAGCGAGCAGAGGCTGGACGGCTTGTTTGGTTTGCGTGATCGTGGTCATTCGAACGGTTTCATCCCCATGACAAAGAATTGTGTGCCTTCGCCAAAATACCTGGCGACTGTTCTGCCGATTTCACCCAACCGCGGAACCGTGATATCTCTTTTCCCGGTTTTTGCGTCATAGACACAGACAAGTTTTTCCGAGGCCCTGTCATAGACATCGACGCGAATTGTCCCCTTGCCCGCATATTTTGCCCACCTGGATGGGTCGTTGTGCGATGGATAAATGCGATCTGCCAGTGATCCGCTGAGCGATTTAAGAGCGGATATTTCAGCGCGCAGGTCGGGACTTCCGATGTTCTCGACTTTCTGCTTGAGCAGGGAATGAATCGCTGTACCCCGAAGCGTCGTCGAGCCAAAATTGGAAACCGGTCCGGCTTCTCTCGCCGCCTCATTCAGCATGGTCTGAACTCTCAGGAAGTTAGGGCAATATTTTGCCGCCTCTTCCCGCGAGAGGGCCGCGACGGCGGCCCAGACTTTCGCGTCGTCTTTGCCCTTGGTATAGGCTTGCGCACGGGACGCGATAATAGGAACGAGGCGAGCATCGTCCCCAACTTCTGCGGTGAGTTCGTTATATTCTTCGACTTGACTGCCAATGTCGTCGTTCCACCGCATGCGCGGCACGATTGCTGACAGAGTGGCAATGCCACGAACATTTCCGGATGACAGCTTTGGCGTATTGGCGGGATTGCGAAGCGCTGGCATAGCGGGTTGAGAGCCCTGCGCATGGGTACCTGCCGCGGCTGCTCCCAATACGGCACTTGCACCCGCCGCATCGGTCCACTGTCCACCCTCCGGTACTCCGGCTGGCTCGCGCGGCTGGTCGGGATCGTATTTCCGCAGGAGATCGATTTCCTCCTGCAGCCTCAGTTCGGCCTCCAGCAAGGCGCGCTGATAGTCGAGCTGGCGGTACTGATCGCTGCGCAGGCTGTTGGGCGGTGCGAGTTTCAGCGCCTTGAGCTGGAGCGCGTTGGCGGAAAGATGCCAGCGGAGCCGGAGGTGTCTGGAAGAATGTTCATTCTGTAAATTCATGAATACTATCCTTTAAAGGGATAATATTCCTACATCGGGCGGGAGGCCGTCAATTAGACATTGGTCGAGGTTTTCGCTGAAATATGCAAAATTTCAGGCGCGGTGGCGGCATTGATCCCGCCCGAAGTTCCGGGACACCATGCCAAGTCCGCTGCTTTGGCTCTTGTGCGAAGCGCGATGTCTGTGCACATTCTCCCGGCGCAACCCAAGCCTTGTGCCGATGTCCATTCACAGTTGCAGAAAGCCGATATGGTCACCCGTCTTTATACGCACCCGATCTATCTCGAGCATTTGACGCCCGTCGGCCATCCCGAGCGGCCGGACCGGCTGCGGGCGCTGAACAAGGTGCTGGAGGACAGTGCGTTCGATGCCCTGGACCGGGCGCTGGCGCCGCCGGGCGACGCGGCAACCATTCTCTATGCCCATCCGGATCATTATCTCGACCGGGTCCGTGAGGCCATTCCGGACGCGGGAATCACCCGGGTCGATGCCGATACCTCCGTCAGCCCGAAGAGCTGGGAGGCGGCGCTTGCTGCCATCGGCGCGGCCAATGCGGCGGTCGATGATGTCTTTACCGGCCAGGCGGACAATGTCTTTGTCGCATCGCGCCCGCCGGGGCACCATGCGGAGCGCAATCGGGCCATGGGCTTTTGCCTGTTCAACAATGCGGCCATCGCCGCCCGCCACGCCCAGAAGACGCATGGGGCGGAGCGGATCGCCATCGTCGACTGGGATGTGCACCACGGCAATGGCACGCAGGACATTTTCTGGGACGATCCGTCCGTGCTTTACTGCTCGACCCATCAGATGCCGCTCTATCCCGGCACCGGCGCCCGGGATGAAACGGGCGCAGGCAATATCGTCAATGCGCCGCTCGCCCCCCAGACCGGGAGCGAGGATTTCCGCGAGGCGTTCAAGACGCGTATCCTGCCGTCGCTCGACAGCTTCCAGCCGGACCTGATCATCATTTCGGCCGGTTTCGATGCGCATCATCGCGATCCCCTGGCCGAGATCAATCTGGATGAGGATGATTTCGACTGGGCCACCGGCGTTTTGCTGGAAAGAGCTGGGAAGTACGCGTCGAACCGGCTTGTCAGCCTGCTGGAAGGCGGCTACGACCTCAAGGGCATGTCGCTGTCTGCCAGCGCACATATCAAACGTTTGATGAAAGGTTGAAACCATGGCCGATGTACAACCCAATGCCGATATCGCCGCCATGAGCTTCGAGCAGGCGCTCGATCAACTGGAAAAGATTGTCGATGATCTCGAGCGCGGCGATGTGCCGCTTGAGCAGTCGATCCGCATCTATGAACGCGGCGAAGCCCTGAAAAAACATTGCGATACGCTGCTGCGCGCCGCGGAGGACAAGGTCGAAAAAATCCGGCTGGGCCGCGACGGCCAGCCCGCCGGCACCGAGCCGCTCGACCCGGAATAGACCGCGGCTGTTCAGCCGGGCTGCGAGACGCTATGATGCGGCTCCGAAGAGTTGGAGCAGCGTTGATGAGCTTTTTTCCCGGCAATGATCCGCAACCCGGCGACGCCACGGCCGTTGATTCGATTGAAACGCTGATCATCCCGCGCACGAGCGATGTCGGCGGCCTGCAGGTTCGCCGCGCGCTGCCCACCGCCAAGCGGCGGCTTGTCGGCCCGTTCATTTTCTTTGACCGCATGGGACCGGCCATCCTGCGTCCCACCGATGCGCTCGATGTCCGGCCGCACCCGCATATCGGCCTGTCCACGGTAACCTATCTCTTTGACGGCAATATCCGTCATCGCGACAGTCTTGGCACCGAAATGGTCATCCGGCCGGGCGACGTCAATCTGATGACCGCCGGCCGCGGCATTGTCCATTCCGAACGCTCGCCGGAAGAGCTGCGCACCCAGCCGCTGCCCATATCAGGCCTGCAGACATGGCTGGCGCTGCCCGACCATCTCGAGGAAATCGACCCCACCTTTGCCAATACGGCGGCGGGCGAACTGCCGGTGCTGCGCGAGGCCGGCACGGAAGCCCGCGTTGTCATGGGAACATTCCATGGCGCGGGATCGCGGGTAAAGCAGCATGCCGAGACACTCTACGTCGATATCCGCCTGCAACCGGGCGGGCATATCCAGATACCGGCAGATGCGGCGGAAGAGCGGGCAATCTATACGCTGGATGGGTCGGTGGAGATTTCGGGCGAGAGTTTTCCTGCCGACCGCCTGCTGGCCTTCCGCGCCGGAGACGAAATTGTCGTATCGGCACCGCAGGGTGCGCATTTCATGCTGTTTGGCGGCGCGACCATGCCATCCAAGCGCTATGTCTGGTGGAATTTTGTCTCGTCATCGAAAGAGCGGATCGAACAGGCGAAAGAGGAATGGCGCTCGGGCCGTTTCGATATCGTGCCGGGCGACGAGGAAGAATTCATCCCTCTGCCTGAAAATTGACATGCGCAGCGGGAAGGCTGGCCTTCTTGCTGCTTCGGCGGAATTCATCTAGGAAGCGCCAGCCTTCTGGCAAGAATTGACCTTGGAACTGGAACCTGTGCTTTGGCGAAAAAACTGGAAACACCGCTGCTCGACCGCGTCATGATCCCCGCGGATTTGCGCGCCTTGCCGGAGACCGACCTGCCGCAACTGGCACAGGAGCTGCGGGCGGAGCTGGTGGATGCCGTTTCGACCACGGGCGGTCATCTGGGAGCCGGTCTTGGCGTTGTCGAACTCACGGTTGCGCTGCATCACGTTTTCGATACGCCGCATGACCGGATCATCTGGGATGTCGGCCATCAGGCCTATCCGCACAAGATACTGACAGGCCGCCGCGATCGTATCCGCACGCTGCGGCAGGAGGGCGGGCTTTCCGGCTTCACCAAGCGCAGCGAAAGCCAATATGACCCTTTTGGCGCCGCCCATTCCTCGACGTCCATTTCCGCCGGCCTCGGCATGGCGGTTGCCAGCGATCTCTCCGGCATCAAGCGCAATGTGATCTCGGTCATCGGCGATGGCGCCATGTCGGCGGGCATGGCCTATGAGGCGATGAACAATGCCGGCGCGCTCGATGCGCGGCTGATCGTGATCCTCAACGACAATGACATGTCGATTGCGCCGCCGACGGGCGCCATGAGTGCCTATCTCGCGCGGCTGGTATCCGGCCGGACCTACCGCTCCATTCGCGAGACCGCCAAGCAGCTGGCGAAGAAACTGCCGAAATTCCTGCAGGAAAAAGCCCGGCTCTCGGAAGAATATGTGCGCGGTTTCTGGACCGGCGGCACGATGTTCGAGGAGCTCGGCTTCTACTATGTCGGCCCGATTGACGGGCACAATCTCGATCACCTCCTGCCGGTTCTGAAAAATGTCCGCGATACGATGGATGGCCCCGTGCTGGTTCATGTGGTCACCCAGAAGGGCAAGGGCTATGCCCCGGCGGAAGCCGCCGCCGACAAGTATCATGGCGTCAACAAATTCGATGTCATCACTGGCGCACAGGCCAAACCGCCTGCGAACGCGCCGAGCTATACCAAGATTTTTGCCACGAGCCTGATCGAGGAAGCCCGCCACGACGACAAGATCGTCGCCGTCACCGCCGCCATGCCGGGTGGCACCGGGCTCGATCTCTTCGGCGAAGTCTTTCCGGACCGGGTGTTCGACGTCGGCATTGCCGAGCAGCACGCCGTCACCTTTGCCGCGGGCCTCGCGACGGAAGGTTTCAAGCCGTTTGCCGCGATCTATTCCACCTTCCTGCAGCGCGGCTACGACCAGGTCGTGCATGACGTTTCCCTGCAGAATCTCCCCGTGCGTTTCCCGATTGACCGCGCGGGTCTGGTCGGCGCCGACGGCGCGACCCATGCGGGCTCGTTCGATACGGGTTTTCTTGCGGCCCTGCCGGGTTTCGTGGTGATGGCAGCCTCCGACGAGGCGGAACTGCGCCACATGGTGCGCACAGCGGCAGAATATGACGAGGGTCCGATTTCGTTCCGTTATCCGCGCGGCGACGGCATCGGCATCGATCTGCCCGAACGCGGACAGATCCTGCAGATCGGCAGGGGCCGCATCGTCCGCGAAGGCAGCAAGGTCGCATTGCTCTCCTTCGGCACGCGCCTGCAGGAATGCCTGGCGGCTGCCGATGAGCTGGATGCGGCGGGGCTTTCCACCACGGTCGCGGACGCCCGCTTCGCCAAGCCGCTGGATGAAGACATGATCCGCCGTCTGGCGCGCGAGCATCAGGTGCTTGTGACGGTGGAAGAGGGGGCCATCGGCGGCTTCGCCTCGCACGTCCTGCACTTCCTCAGCCGCGATGGTCTGCTTGACCATGGCTTGCGGGTCCGCACTCTGACCTTGCCGGACCTCTATCTCGATCACGCCAAGCCGGAAGCCATGTATGCGCGTTCGGGGCTCGACCGGGCCGGCATCGTCCAGACCGTCTTCGGGGCGTTCGGCCGCGACTACCTGGCAGCACCGGCCAGGGCATAGGCGGCAATGCGGCTGGATCAACTGCTTGTCGAAAAGGGCCTGTTTGCCAGCCGTTCGCGGGCAAGAGACGCCATTGTGCGCGGCACGGTCACCGTCGACAATGCGGTGGTCACCAAGCCCGGAGCAACGTTTTCCGGTACGGCTGTCATCGGGGTTGACGACCCGGCAAGCGGTTACGTCTCGCGCGCCGCATTGAAACTGATTGCCGGTCTTGACTGGTTTTCCATCGATGTGCATGGCCTCAGTGCGCTGGATATCGGCGCATCCACCGGCGGTTTCACCCAGGTCCTGCTCGAGCGCGGCGCAACGCACGTCGTTGCCGTCGATGTCGGCCACGACCAGCTGCATGACAGCCTGCGCACCGATCCGCGCGTCACCAATCTCGAAGGCCTGAATGCACGGGTGCTGTCCCGCGATCATCTGGGTGGGCAAAGTATCGGGCTGGTGGTGTCGGATGTCAGCTTCATCTCGCTGAAACTCGCCCTGCCGCCCGCATTGGAATTGGCCGAACCCGGCAGTCACTGCGTCCTCCTGGTCAAGCCGCAGTTCGAGGCCGGCCGCGAGGCGATCGGCAAGGGTGGCATTTTGCGCGATCCAATGGATGGCGAACGCGTTGCAAATGCTCTAAGGAACTGGCTGGATGGATTGCCGGGCTGGAAAGCCCTGGGGCTGTGCCCTTCGCCCATAGAGGGCGGCGATGGCAATCGCGAATATCTTCTGGCCGGTTTGAAGAGAAAAGATTGAAGAGCTGATGAGCACGCGCGTAACAATTGAGCGGATGGGCGCCGGTGGCGACGGCATTGCCGCAACGACGGCAGGCAGTGTCTATGTGCCGTTCTCGCTGCCCGGCGAGGTCGCCAATGTCGCGCTGGAAAACGGCCGTGCAACGATGATGGCCCTGCTTGAGGCATCGGCAGAGCGGATCGATCCCGCCTGCCGCCATTTTGAGGAGTGCGGCGGTTGCGCGCTCCAGCATTGGCAGGACAGCGCCTATCAGGACTGGAAGCGTTCGCTCGTGCAGGACGCGCTCGGCGGGCGCGGACTGCAGTTCAAGCTCGATCCGCTCGTGCCCTGCGCGCCGCAGACCCGCCGCAGGGCAGTCTTTGCCGTCCGCACCAGCGACCATGGCGCCGTGCTCGGGTTCAACAGACACCAGAGCCACGAACTCATCGACATCACCGAATGTGCTGTCACGGTTCCGGAAATCGTTTCGCGGCTGGATGATCTGCGCGAAGTGGTTGCGGTGCTGGGCGGTGGCATGAAGCCGTTCAAGCTGACTGTCACCGCCACTGCTTCCGGGCTCGATATCACCGCATCGGGATGCGGCGCGCCTGATGCTGCCAAGCGGCATGCCCTGACGAACCTTGTTCTGAAAAAGGGTTTTGCCCGGTTGAGCTTCGAGGGTGAAATCATCGTCGAGCCGAAAAAGCCGCTGGTGCATTTCGGCAAGGTTCCGGTCTATCTTCCGGCCGGCGGATTCCTGCAGGCAACTGTCGAGGCGGAGGAGGCCATGGCTGCGCTGGTGACAGGGCATCTCGCCAAGGCCAAGAAAACCCTCGATCTGTTCTGCGGTTCCGGCACGTTCGCGTTGCGGATGGCGGAAAAGTCTGCCGTTCATGCCGTGGAAAGCGAACAGGTCGCGATTGATGCGCTGGATCGTGGCGCGCGTCATGTTCAGGGCCTGAAGCCGGTCAGCGTTGAGCGCCGCGATCTGTTCCGCCGGCCGTTTCTGGCGCGTGAGCTTGCGCCCTATACCGGACTGGTCTTCGACCCGCCACGCGCCGGTGCGGAAGCCCAGGCCATCGAGATTGCAAAATCGAATGTGCCGAAAGTGGCTGCGGTGTCCTGCAATCCGGTGACGCTCGGGCGCGATCTGAGCATCCTCGTCAAAGGCGGCTACAAGATCGACCGCGTCGTGCCGATCGACCAGTTTCTCTGGTCGTCGCATGTGGAAGCGGTGGCGCTGCTCTCAAAGAAATAGGGGGTGGGAAGGGCGGTCAGACCGCCGTTCCACCCACGGTCATCTGGTCCATGCGCAGGTGTGGCTGGCCGACGCCGACCGGCACCCACTGGCCGCCCTTGCCGCAATTGCCCATGCCCGTATCGAGCTGCAGATCGTTGCCGATCATGGAAATGCGCTGCATGGCATCGGGGCCATTGCCAATCAGCATCGCACCTTTGACCGGCGCGCCGATCCTGCCGTTCTCGATCATGTAGGCCTCTGTGCAGCCGAACACGAACTTGCCGGAGGTGATATCCACCTGGCCGCCGCCGAACGAAACCGCATAGATGCCGTTCTTGACCGAGGCGATGATTTCTTCCGGCGTCTTGTCGCCGTCGAGCATGTAGGTGTTGGTCATGCGCGGCATCGGCGCGTGCGCATAGGATTCGCGCCGTCCGTTCCCGGTGGGCTGCATGCCCATCAGGCGCGCGTTCTGCCGGTCCTGCATATAGCCGACGAGAATACCGTCATCGATGAGAACGGTCTTGTTGGTCGGCATGCCTTCGTCGTCGACGGTCAGCGAGCCGCGACGCTCGGAAATCGTCCCGTCATCGACGACGGTAACGCCCTTCGATGCCACTTTCTGACCGAGCAGCCCGGCAAAGGCCGATGTCTTCTTGCGGTTGAAGTCGCCCTCGAGCCCGTGGCCGACCGCCTCGTGCAGCATCACGCCGGGCCAGCCGTTGGACAGGACAATATCGAATGTTCCCGCCGGGGCAGGAATGGCCTCGAGATTGACCAGAGCCTGGCGCAGCGCTTCATCCGCCGCATGCTGCCATTTTTCGGCAGTGATGAACTCGCCAAAACCCTTGCGCCCGCCCGCTCCATAGGAACCGCTTTCCTGCCGGTCGCCATCGCCGACGACAACGGAAACGTTGAGGCGCACCATGGGGCGGATGTCGCGGACGAAATGCCCGTCAGCACGCAGGATTTCGACCTGCTGCCACGATCCTGCCAATGATACGCTGACCTGCCGAACCTTCGGATCCTTGGCGCGTAGATAGGCGTCGATTTCCTGCAGCAGTTTGACCTTGGCCTCGAAACTGGGCGAGCCAATCGGGTTCTCGTCGCCGTAAAGACTGCGGTTGGTTCCGGGAGGGGCAGCGGTGTAGGCGCCAGCGTAGCCGGTGCGCACGGCCGAGGCCGCATCGGCGGCACGCTTGAGCGCGCCCAGCGAAAGCTCGCCCGCATGCGCATAGCCGACAGCTTCACCGGCAACAGCGCGCAGGCCAAATCCCTGATCCTGATTGAATGTGCCATTCTTCAGACGGCCATTGTCGAAGGCAAGACCTTCCGATTCCCGGTATTCGATGAAAAGCTCGCCGTCATCGGCGCCCTCAAGGCTTTGCTTGACGGTTTCGAGGATTTTTTCGCGCGGTGCGTCAAAACTGTCGATGAGGCTTTTCATGATCATTCATCCGTTCAGGTGATTATGAAGCGGATGTAGGGCCTCGCCCGGCCCGCTACAACAGAAAACTTATGGAGCGATCAGGGGAGGGCGTCGAAACCTTCGCCAAATCCATTGAGTTCGACGGGAATACCGATGCCTTCTTCCGGCGTCTGGAAGACGATGAAGGTTGCCGCCTTGCCGGTCTTGAAGGTCTGGACCAGCTGATCTTCCAGGATGACTTCCGCATAGCAGCCGTCTTCGAAGCAGCGGACGAAATAGGCGCGGCCGATATCCTTGCCATCCACGTTCAGGCCGAGCCCGTTGGGCAGGAGCACGCCGAGCGGTGCAAGCACGCGCAGGATCTTGGCCTTGTTGTCGGCGGTTTTGAGAACCACGACCGAAAGACCCATTTCCGGGCGATCCGCCGCGACGACATTCTGAATCAGGGCGCATTGCTCCGATTTCGCGCCTGCCGGCGTGTCGCACAGGATCGACCATGCGCCGTGTGTGGATTTGACCGTGCCGCTCTGCTGCGCTGCCATAGCACTGCCGGAAAAACCGGCAATGGACAGGGAAAGCAGACCGAGGGCGATGCTACGTAGCGCGAAAGAGGACATGTAGGCTCCAAAACGAATCATCCAGACGTTAAACCGCCACGGCCCGGATGAAAAGAATACCGCTCAAACACTCCCCAGCATACAGCGGCTCTGTCATCTCTGGTGTAATGCAAAAATGGCCGGATTGTGAGCCCTACACGTGTCGCTGGTCAAAATCGTCCGGAAAGTGAAAAAAGATACGTCTTTACAAGATGCTGTAATCCACAGGCGGCGCGCTGCGCGCAAAAATGCCGCACGGCATCACGTTCGCCTTCCTTGCGATGTAGGCTAATGTGTGATTTGAACGCGGCATATCGCCGGGCCACTTTTGAAGCCCGGTCTTAACGTATGGAATTGAAGCTTCATTCGGGAGATTTCTAGGTGAAGAAGAACATTGTCACGCTGATGGGTGTCCTGGGGGGCCTGTTAAGTGCCGGTACTGCATATGCTGCACAGCCTGAGCCTTGGCAGATGACGTTCCAGCCGGCAGGGTCTGCCATTATGGAGCAGATCATCTGGTTCGAGCACTATACATTGTGGTTCATCGTCCCGATTACACTGTTCGTGATGGTCCTTCTGGGCTGGGTCATGATTCGCTACCGCGCCAGTGCCAATCCGGTTCCGTCCAAGACGAGCCACAACACGGCGGTGGAAGTGGTCTGGACCGTTGGTCCGGTTGTTATTCTTCTGTTCCTGGCAATTCCGTCCTTCCAGCTTCTGACCGCGCAGTATTCGCCCGAAGAAGCCAAGATGACGATCAAGGCGACGGGTTACCAGTGGTATTGGGGATATGAATACCAGGTGGGTGATGCGCCAGTCTCCTTCGACTCCGTCATGCTCAAGGATGCCGATCGCGCTGCCGCAGGCAAGGAAGACCGCAAGGCCTATCCCCGTCTGCTTGCCGTAGACAATGAAATGGTTGTTCCTGTGAACACAACCGTTCGTCTTCTGGTGACGGGTGCCGACGTGATCCATTCCTTCTCGATGCCGGCCTTCGGCGTCAAGATGGATGCCGTCACCGGCCGCAGCAATGAAACATGGTTCAAGGCAGACAAGGAAGGCATGTATTATGGTCAGTGCTCGCAGATTTGCGGCAAGGATCATGCGTTCATGCCGATTGCGATCCATGTGGTTTCGCAAAGCCAGTATGATGCGTGGTTTGCTGCTGCCGGGAAGGATCTTCCAGGCGCATACAAGACACTCACCGCTAAAATCGACGCAGACAAGAACATAAACGTAGCCGGCAACTGAGCTGGTTGACGCGAATTATTGAGGAACGGGAGCACTTTGATGGCAGGTTCTGCAGCTCACGAGGACCATGGCGCCCATAAGCCGACAGGCTGGACGCGCTGGGTTTATTCGACCAACCACAAGGATATCGGCACGCTCTATCTGATCTTCGCGATCGTTGCCGGCATCATTGGCGGTTGCCTTTCGATCGCCATGCGTGCCGAGCTTCAGCAGCCCGGCATCCAGATTTTCAGCGGTCTTGCATCGATGGTCTACGGCTTCCAGGGTGACGCCGCCATCGATGGTGGCAAGCAGATGTACAATGTGTTCTCGACGGCGCATGGTCTGGTCATGATCTTCTTCATGGTCATGCCTGCGCTGATCGGCGGTTTCGCCAACTGGATGGTTCCGATCATGATCGGTGCGCCTGACATGGCCTTCCCGCGCATGAACAACATCTCGTTCTGGCTGCTTCCGCCCGCGCTGCTTCTGCTCCTCCTGTCCATGTTCGTTCCGGGTCCTGCCGGCGGCTACGGCACGGGCGGCGGCTGGACCATCTATCCGCCGTATTCGACAACCGGCCAACCCGGCCCGGCGATGGATTTTGCCATCCTGTCGCTGCACATTGCCGGTGCATCGTCGATCCTGGGTGCGATCAACTTCATCACCACGATCTTCAACATGCGTGCCCCCGGCATGACGCTGCACAAGATGCCGCTGTTTGCCTGGTCCGTGCTGATCACCGCATTCCTGCTGCTGCTGGCTCTGCCGGTTCTGGCAGGCGGCATCACCATGCTTTTGACCGACCGCAACTTCGGCACGACGTTCTTCTCGCCGGAAGGTGGCGGTGATCCGCTGCTGTTCCAGCACCTCTTCTGGTTCTTCGGTCATCCCGAAGTGTACATCATGATCCTGCCGGCCTTCGGCATCATCAGCCACATCGTCTCGACATTCTCGCGCAAGCCGATCTTCGGTTATCTCGGCATGGCCTATGCCATGGTTGCCATCGGCGTGGTCGGCTTCATCGTCTGGGCGCACCACATGTATACGGTTGGCCTTTCGCTCGACACACAGCGTTACTTCGTCTTCGCGACGATGGTCATCGCCGTGCCGACGGGCGTGAAGATCTTCTCATGGATCGCGACCATGTGGGGCGGTTCCATCGAGTTCAAGCCGCCGATGGTCTGGGCAATCGGCTTCATCTTCCTGTTCACCGTTGGTGGTGTGACAGGTGTGCAGCTGGCCAATGCCGGTCTCGACCGTGCGATGCATGACACCTACTACGTGATCGCGCACTTCCACTACGTGCTGTCGCTGGGCGCTGTGTTCGGAATTTTCGCAGGCTGGTACTACTGGTTCCCGAAGATGACCGGCTACATGTACAATCACACCATTGCGCACACGCACTTCTGGGTGATGTTCGTCGGCGTTAACCTGGTGTTCTTCCCGCAGCATTTCCTCGGACTTGCCGGCATGCCGCGCCGCTACATCGACTATCCCGATGCATTCGCCGGCTGGAATGAAGTATCGTCCATCGGTTCCTATATCTCCGGTGTTGCCGTGCTGATCTTCCTCTTTGGTGTCTTCGAGGCTTTTGCCAAGAAGCGTGAAGCCGGCGCCAACCCCTGGGGTCCAGGTGCGACCACACTGGAATGGCAGCTGTCTTCGCCGCCCCCGTTCCATCAGTGGGAACAGCTTCCACGCATCAAGTAACAATACAACCGGGCCGCTGAACCCCAGCGGCCCGGGCATCTTCAAGTTGAAACGACCGAAACAACAAGACTGATCGAATGGCCCTGATTGAGAAAAACGCAACCGTAGATACCGCGATTGGCCTGTCTGAAGCCAATGCGTCGGACTATATTGCCTTGCTCAAGCCGCGCGTGATGTCACTGGTTGTCTTCACCGCCATTGTCGGCATGATGGCCGCGCCCGGTCATATCAATCCCATTCTCGGTGTTATCGCCATTCTCTGCATCGCCGTCGGTGCCGGAGCCTCGGGCGCGCTGAACATGTGGTACGATTCCGATATCGATGCCGTGATGAAGCGCACCGCCAATCGTCCCATTCCGGCCGGCCGGATCACGCGCGAAGAGGTACTGACCTTCGGTCTGCTGCTGTCCGCGTTCTCGGTGGTCACGCTCGGCCTTTTCGTCAATCTTCTCTCCGCGTTCCTGCTGGCCTTCACCATCTTCTTCTATGCGGTGGTCTATACGATGTGGCTGAAGCGCTCGACGCCGCAGAACATCGTCATCGGCGGAGCTGCGGGTGCATTTCCGCCCATGATCGGCTGGGCTGCCGTGACCAATTCGGTCGGCATCGAAAGCATCGTGCTTTTCCTCATCATCTTCCTGTGGACGCCGCCGCATTTCTGGGCGCTGTCGCTGTTCATGTCGGATGATTACGAGAAAGCCAAAATCCCGATGATGCCCAATGTCATGGGCGAAGCGTCGACGAAGTTCCAGATTTTTCTCTACACGCTGCTGGTGGCGCCGGTTGCCGTGCTGCCATGGGTCATGGGTTTTGCCGGCATTGTCTATGGCGTGTTTTCCATCGGCGCCGGAGCAATGTTCCTTTTTTACGCCTGGACCGTCTGGCGTGCGCCGGTTGGTGCGCCGATGATCAAGCCGGCGAAGAAGATGTTCGCTTTCTCGATCTTCTATCTTTTCAGTCTCTATGCCGTACTTCTCGGCGAAATCCTTGTGCGCAAAGCACTTTTCCTGGCAGGTGCATGACATGAGTGATGATCGCGTTACACTGACACCCAAACAGAAAAGGGCGCAGCGCAGCCGCTCCATCGCGCTTGCCCTGGCCTTGGCCGCGTTTGTGATCCTCGTTTATGTCGGCACATGGGCCAAGCTCGGTGCCAGGATTCTCGAACGGCAGATGTGATGAGCGCTCCTGTGGAAGATAACCAGACACCAGCCGCGGATAGCACCCCTGCGCCAAAGCGCCGGGTTTCCGACCGGACGATCGCGATTTCCTGCCTTGCCTTCTTCTTCGGCATGGTTGGCATGGCTTTTGCGGCCGTGCCGCTCTACGCCATGTTCTGTCAGGTCACCGGTTATGGCGGCACGACCCAGCGGGTCGAGCAGATGTCCGACACGATCCTCGACAAGAAGATCACGGTTCGCTTTGACGCCAATACATCTGATGGGTTGGCGTGGCAGTTCAAGCCGGTGCAGCGCGAAGTGACGATGAACATTGGCGAGACCAAGCTCATTCACTATGAAGCGATCAACAAGCTGGACAAGCCGTCTGCCGGCCGTGCAGCCTTCAATGTCACGCCGCAGGCCGCCGGTGCCTATTTCAACAAGGTCGAGTGCTTCTGCTTCACCGACACTGTGCTGAAGCCGGGCGAAGACATGCAGATGCCCGTCGTTTTCTTCGTCGATCCGGATATCGTCAATTCGGAAGAACTGAAGGGCGTCAACACGATTACCCTGTCCTACACATTCTTTCCGATCGCGATGCCGGCACCGGTTGCCGCCAGTGCGGACGTGAAGAAAGACAAGCCGTCGGGACAGCTTTGAACTTGCGCTGACATTTTGTCAGTGGCTAAACAGATGAATAGAACTTGCGGGGGTTAAAATGGCCGAAGCGCACACAAAGAACCACGACTACCACATTATCGACCCAAGCCCATGGCCATTCCTAGGCTCTGTCGGTGCTTTTGTCATGGCTATCGGCGGCATCGCTTACATGCGCTATCACAGCGGCGGGGAATTGCCGCTCTTTGGGCATAACCTGGCACAGCCATGGTTGTTCTTCATCGGCCTGGCCATCGTTCTCTACACCATGTTCGGCTGGTGGTCGGATACCATCCGGGAGAGCAAGGAAGGGCACCACACCCGCGTCGTTTCCCTGCACCTGCGCTATGGCATGATCATGTTCATCGCGTCGGAAGTGATGTTCTTCGTTGCCTGGTTCTGGGCCTTCTTCGATGCCAGCCTGTTCCCGGGCGAAGCTGAGCAGGTTGCCCGTGCGGCATTCACCGGCGGTCACTGGCCTCCCAAGGGCATCGAAGTTCTCGATCCGCTGCATCTGCCGCTGTACAACACCATCATCCTGCTGCTGTCCGGTACGACGGTCACCTGGGCGCACCATGCGCTGATCCACAAGGACCGCAAGGGCCTGATCACCGGCCTGACGCTGACTGTCCTGCTCGGCATGCTCTTCTCGTTCGTGCAGGGCTACGAGTACATGCACGCACCGTTCGCGTTCAAGGATTCGATCTACGGCGCGACGTTCTTCATGGCCACGGGTTTCCATGGCTTCCACGTGATCATCGGAACGATCTTCCTGCTGGTCTGCCTGCTGCGCGCCATGCGCGGCGATTTCACCCCGCAGAAGCATTTCGGCTTCGAGGCTGCCGCCTGGTACTGGCACTTCGTTGACGTGGTCTGGCTGTTCCTGTTCTTCTCGATCTACGTCTGGGCCTCATGGGGCGCGACGCTGGCCGTCGAATAAGCAAGCCGCTGCAAACAGAAATAAAGAGGGCGGTCATGGAAACATGGCCGCCCTTACTGTTTGGGCACAATCCCGATGAGGGGTGGGTGCTTCAACTTATCGACTGGACAGAGGGGTGCAATGGCGTCACTAATCGCGCAATGGATGAAATCTGGGCGCTGGTCCAGGATGGAACACCGATCGAGACCAACCCATGAGTGAAGACAGAGCCCTTTATCCGCCAGTTGACCCGTTCACTGCGGGCGTCAAGGCACGTTGCCCCCGCTGCGGACAGGGCAAGCTGTTTGATGGTTTTCTGACACCGGCCCGGCAATGCTCCAGCTGCGGGCTCGATTATTCCTTTATCGATTCGGGCGATGGTCCGGCCGTGCTGGTGATGCTGCTGATCGGGTTTATCGTCGTCGGTCTGGCGCTGTGGATGGAAGTCACGCTCGATCCGCCGCTTTGGGTGCATTTCATCCTGTGGATTCCGCTGGCGCTTGTGCTTTGCCTGACCGCTTTGCGCTGGATGAAAGGTGTCCTGATTGCCCTTCAATACAAACACAAGGCTGCGGAAGGGCGCCTTGATATTCCCGCGGCCCATGAGTGATATCGCAATGCCAGTAAGGCCCACCCGGTTTCCATGGATCACGCTGAGCCTCAGCGCTATCCTCTTTGTCATTCTGATCGGGCTCGGTACCTGGCAGGTGGAACGCCTGCAATGGAAGGAAGCGCTGCTGGCAACCATCGCCGCGCGCACCCATTCCGCACCGCAGCCACTGGTGGAGATCGAAAAGATCTGGGCGCAGGACCATGATGTCGAATACCGTCCCGTGACAGTCACCGGGCGTCTGCTCAATGACCGCGAGCGGCATTTCTTCGCCACCTATGAGGGCTATTCCGGTTACTTCATCTATACCCCGCTGCAACTCGATGATGACCGGGCGGTTTTCGTCAACCGGGGCTTCGTGCCCTACGACCAGAAGAACGCGTCGACACGCCAACAGGGCGAAGTGGCGGGACCGGTGACCGTCACCGGGCTAGCGCGCAATCCGTTGGCTGGAAAACCGTCCTCCATTCTTCCCGATAATGATCTCGTCAAGAACATCTATTTCTGGAAAGACCTGCCTGTTATGGCGGCGCAGTCCAGCATCAATCCGGAACAGCTGGTGCCGTTCTTCATCGATGCCGACAAAACGCCCAATCCCGGCGGCTTTCCCATCGGCGGTGTCACCATCATCGATCTTCCCAACAGCCATCTGCAATATGCGGTCACGTGGTATGGTCTGGCGGCGACGCTGCTGACCATCGTGATCATCTCCATGGTGCGGCGCAGACAGGGCGACAAAGCAGAAACTCAACCTTCGGACTTGACTTCCCGTTGATTGCCGCCCAATTCCATGGGCACATCCAACGCCCCGACTTCCGCGAGACCTATGACCATGGCTGACAAGAAACCACTGACAATCCGCCTGTGCGGACCGCGCGGATTTTGCGCCGGGGTGGATCGCGCCATCCAGATCGTCGTCCTGGCGCTGAAGAAATACGGTGCGCCGGTCTATGTCCGGCACGAGATCGTGCACAACCGCTATGTGGTGCAGGGCCTGCAGGCGCGCGGTGCCGTTTTCGTCGAAGAACTCGACGAAATCCCGGCAGAACATCGCAGCCAGCCCGTGGTTTTCTCTGCGCACGGCGTGCCGAAGTCGGTGCCGGAAGACGCGGAACACAAGAACCTGTTTTATCTCGATGCCACCTGTCCGCTTGTCTCCAAGGTGCACAAGCAGGCCATGCGCCATCAGCGGCTTGGGCGGCACGTCATTCTGGTCGGCCATTCCGGTCATCCTGAAGTCATCGGAACGATGGGGCAATTGCCGGAGGGCGCGGTAACATTGATCGAAACCATCGAAGATGCTGAGAACTATCAGCCGGCGGACCCGAAGAACCTCGGCTTCGTCACGCAAACAACGCTGTCGGTCGATGACACTGCCGGGATCATCGCCGCCTTGCAGAGCCGTTTCCCGGATTTGACTGCGCCGGCGGCCGAATCCATCTGCTATGCCACGACGAACCGTCAGGACGCTGTGAAGGCGGCAGCGCCCGGTTGCGATCTGTTCCTCGTCGTCGGTGCGCCGAATTCGTCCAATTCGAAGCGGCTGGTCGAGGTTGCAGAGCGCTCCGGTGCTTCGCAATCGCTGCTGGTGCAGCGGGCCGCGGATATCGACTGGGACCTGATCGGCGATATTGCGACCGTCGGCCTCTCCGCCGGTGCGTCCGCACCTGAAATCATTGTCGATGAAATCATCCAGTCCTTTTCGGAGCGCTATTCCGTGTCGATTGAACTTGCCGAGACGACCATCGAAACCGAGAATTTCCATGTCATGCGCGATCTGCGCGATGTGGAACTGACCAGCGGCGACATGGCATTCGTCAACGGAAGTCACTGATTATGGCTGTCTATACCGATATCAACGAAATCGATCTCGCGCACTTCCTTCGGGATTATGACATCGGCAACCTGCTCTCCTACAAGGGCATCGCCGAAGGCGTCGAGAATTCCAACTATCTGCTGCATACGAGCAAGGGCTCCTACATCCTGACGCTCTATGAAAAGCGGGTAAACAGCAATGATCTGCCGTTCTTTCTGGGGCTGATGCAGCACCTTGCGGGGAAGGGGATCAGCTGTCCCTTGCCCGTCGGGCAGAAGAACGGTTCCAGCATCGGCGAACTCGCGGGCCGCCCGGCCGCCATCGTGACCTTCCTTGAAGGCATGTGGATGCGCAGGCCCACGGTGCAGCACTGCCACGCGCTGGGAGAGGCGCTGGCGCGCATGCACGTGGCGGGGGCGGATTTCCCCATGCGTCGCAAAAACGCGCTCTCCGTCGCCGGCTGGCGGCCATTGTGGAACAATTCAAAGGCCAATGCCGACCGGGTCGAGCCGGGCCTCGCCAGCGAGACCGAAGCCGATCTGGCTTTCTTCGAAGCCCATTGGCCGCAACACCTGCCGGCCGGCGTCATCCATGCCGATCTTTTCCCGGACAACGTCTTCTTTCTCGGCGACAAGCTTTCCGGCCTGATCGATTTCTATTTCGCCTGCACGGATCTGCTCGCCTATGATGTTGCGGTCTGCCTGAATGCCTGGTGCTTTGAAAAGGACCATTCCTTCAATCTGACCAAGGGCACGGCATTGCTGCGCGGTTATAATTCCGTTCGCCCGCTGTCGGCGGAGGAGGCGGAGGGCCTGCCCATCCTCGCGCGCGGCTCGGCGCTGCGTTTCATGCTCACCCGGCTCTATGACTGGCTGACCGTTCCCGAGGGCAGTTTCGTCGTCAAGAAGGACCCGATGGAATATGTCCGCCGCATGCGCTTCCATCGCCAGATCAAATCCGCCGAAGAATATGGCCTTCTGCCAGCGGGTGCCGCCTCGTGAAGTCGATACAGGTTTTTACCGATGGCGCCTGTTCCGGCAATCCCGGCCCTGGCGGCTGGGGCGCGGTTCTGCGCTGGAACGGCAATGAGAAAGAGCTTTCCGGCGGTGAAGCGGATACCACCAATAACCGCATGGAGCTGATGGCGGCCATTGCCGCGCTCAATGCGCTGAAGGAGCCTTGTTCGGTCGATCTCTATACGGATTCGGTCTATGTCCGTGATGGCATTTCCGGTTGGATCGAGGGCTGGAAGCGCAACGGCTGGAAAACCGCCGCCAAGAAGCCCGTGAAGAATGCCGAGCTTTGGCAGGCGCTTGATGAGGCACGCAAGCGCCACAAGGTTGTCTGGCACTGGGTCAAGGGCCATGCCGGGCACCCGGAGAACGAGCGTGCCGACGAGCTTGCCCGAACCGGCATGGCGCCGTTCAAAAACAAATCCTGAGCAAACAAAAGGGCCGGTCAGACCGGCCCCCCTTGCATGGGTTGGCTCTGTCGCTGTTTACAGCTGGCCGAGCAGGGTCGCTGCACTTGAGGTCACAGCCTGACCGGGCGAGTCCTCGATGTTGAGTTCTTTGACCACGCCATCCTCAACCAGCATGGAATAGCGCTTGGAGCGCACGCCCATCGTGCCGGCAGCAAGGTCGATATCCAGGCCGACAGCCTTGGTGAAGGTCGCATTGCCATCGGACAGGTACTGAATCTTGCCTTCGCCATTGGTGGCCTTGGCCCAGGCGCCCATCACATGCGGATCGTTAACGGCGACAACGGCGATGGTGTCGACGCCCTTGGCCAGAATGGCATCGCGGTTTTCAAGATAACCCGGCAGATGGTTCATGCTGCAGGTCGGGGTGAAGGCACCCGGTACAGCGAAAAGCACCACCTTCTTGCCCTTGAACAGGGTGTCCGAGCTGACTTCGCTGACACCGTCATCGGATTTTGTCTTGAACGTGGCGTCCGGCAAACGCTCGCCTACCTTGATTGTCATGAATTGGCTCCATATGAACAAAATTAGCCCTATGCAGATAGGGCGTGCATGACCAAAAGTCGAGGGTAGACCGGTGCTATTCCTGTGCCTCAAGCTTGCCTGAAACCGCCTTCTCGCCCTGGACCAGGGTGTAGTTCAGCGTCACGGCCTTCTTGTCCTTGCCGGTGAGAACCGGCACCGAGAACACGGCGGTTGTCGTCTCGCGGCTTTTCAGTTTCGCCATGCCGAACGTCACGCCGCCCTCGCCGGCAACGAAGAGGTCGGTCTGCGGCTGATCCGTCGGCAGCTGAACGGTAACCTTGACATGATCATCCCGGCGCACGGCGCTTTTCACGCCGAACGAAGCCGATGCCTTGTCGGGCAGGGCGGCAAATGCATCGCTGACAAGCGTTTTCGTCAGCGCATCCGACGGGCTGTTGTCGATGGAAATATCGAATTCGGCGGTGACGGGAATGCAGATCGCCTCGCAGATACCGAGAAACGCATGGCCCTTGAACTGGGCTGGTTTGGAGGGGTCGGCGAGTGTCAGGATAACCGGCAGTGCCACGGATTTCTTGTATCCTGACCACTTCGAAGTGCCGTCTTCAAACCGGTGCGGCGCTGGGAACCCGAGCGAATAGCTTTTGATGTTGCCCTCCTGGGAGAGCGCGAGTTCCGGCGGCACACCGGCATCGCCGGGCTCGCGCCAGTAGGTTTTCCAGCCCGGATCGAGATTGATCTGCACCGCGCCATGTACCTCGCTCGCGCCCTTCTGGGGATTGTCGACTATCAGCCGGACGCTGCCGCCGGGTGTCTTTGTCCACTCGGAGGTTCCAGCCTGTGACGGCGAGGCAAAAGCCGCAACAGTCAACGCTGCAGCGAGAAAAATGGGCATGGTCGTGTTCATGCGCGGACCATTGCAGGCCTTTTCGGCCTTATCAAGGATGTCACGGAATTTGCTCATCATTTCTATGTGAGGCGCGCGTTATATCCTGCGCGAACGCGCCCGGATTGCGGCTCTTTTACAATTCCTCGTTCAAAACCGTTGTCATTTGCGCAATCCTTGATACCTTTATTCGATGGATATTTTCAGAACGGCGAACAAAGAGACCGGATTTCTGAATGGTCAATTCCTTCTGGCGATGCCGGGAATGGACGACAGCCGCTTCGCGCGTTCGGTTATCTACGTCTGTGCGCACTCGGAAAAGGGTGCCATGGGGCTGATCATCAATCGCCCCCAGGAGATGGAGTTCTCCGACATTCTCGTGCAGCTCGGCGTTCTCGATGAACATCAGGCCATCATGCTGCCTGACTGCACCCGCGATTTCATCGTGCGCAATGGCGGGCCGGTGGAGATGCGCCGCGGCTTTGTCCTGCATTCCGACGATTATCTGACGGATTCCACCATGCCGGTTTCGGAAGAGATTTGCCTGACAGGCACGGTGGATATTCTGCGTGCCATATCCGGCGGCCGCGGCCCGCGCTGCGCCCTGATGACCCTGGGTTATTCCGGCTGGGCGGCGGGGCAGCTTGAAAACGAGATCGCCAACAATGGCTGGCTTACCTGCCGCGCGCCGCAGGAACTGCTGTTCGACACCGATCTCGAGAGCAAGTACGACCGCTTGCTGGCGCATATGGGCGTTGACCCGTCACGCCTCGCTACCGTCGCCGGCCACGCCTGACCCCTACGATGCCTTTGACTGCTGGAACTGCTCGCGCAGCAGCTTTGTCGCGACATCGAGCGTCAGCGGCGGGCTGAACATGAAGCTCTGGGCGTATTCGCAGCCCATCTGGCGCAATTGCAGCGCGTCGCTCTCATTCTCGATCCCTTCCGTCACAACCGACAGTCCAAGGTCATGCGCCATGCTGATCATCGAGCGCAGCAGCGTGACTTTCTGCGGCTGTTCGGCCTTGAGGAATGACCGGTCGATCTTGATCATGTCGAAGGGGAACGAGGTGAGGTAGGAGAGGGATGAATAGCCCGTTCCGAAATCATCCAGCGATACGCCGACGCCCATGGCCTTGATGCTGGAGAGAACATGCGCGGACCGCTCGGGATTCTCCATCATCAGGGATTCCGTCAGTTCCAGTTTCAGGCTGGCCGGATCGATCTGTGTCTGGGTCAGCACGGAGCGCACATCGTCGATGAGATCCTGACGGATCAGCTGGCTGCTCGATATGTTCACCGAGACAAACAGCGGCGTGGCGCCGATGGTGCGCTGCCAATTGACGAGGTCTTCCGCCGCATGCTGCATGACGAACAGGCCAAGCTGCACGATCAGCCCCGAGCTTTCGGCAATCGGGATGAATTCGGATGGCGGTATCGAGCCGCGGCGCGGGTGATCCCAGCGCATCAGGGCTTCAAAACCGGCAATGGTGTTGTCCTCCAGCCGCACGATCGGCTGATAGGCAATGTGGATTTCGTGGCGCTCGAGCGCGCGGCGCAGGTCGGATTCGAGCTGCAGCTTGTCGCTGCCCACCGCCCGGAACGCCGGACGGAAGGGTTCGATCCGGTCGCCGCCAAAGCGTTTCGCCTGGAACATGGCAAGCTCGGCGTCCTTCACGAGATCTTCCGGAGAGGCCGTGCTGCCGCTGGTCCAGGTGATCAGGCCAAGCGATGCGGTCAGGACGATTTCGCGCTTGGCGAAGGCAATGGGCGCGCGGATGGCCTGTTTGACGGCTTCGGCAAAGGCGGCGATGCGCGCCGGCTCGACTTCCGATACCAGGATAAGGCCGAACTGATCGGCGGAGAGACGGCTCAACGTGTCCTGCGGCCGCAAAAGGCGATGCAGGCGCCGCGAGACGGTCAGAAGGAACGTATCGCCTGCCGACATGCCGAGCCCGTCATTGACCTGCTTGAAGCGGTCGATGTCGATGATGAACACGGTCGGGCGGATCTTGCTTTCGGTCTGTGCCATGGTGATGACGGAGCCGAGGCGGTCGAGGAACAGTTCGCGGTTGGGCAGGCCGGTCAGATTGTCGTGGACCGCGTCGTGCAGCAGGCGTTCTTCTGCCTTTTTCTGCTCGGTCACATCGATGAGGGTGCCGACGCAGCGGACAATCTCACCGTCGGAACCGATCACCGGGCGGGCTTTCAGCGTGTACCAGTAGTAGTGGCCGTCATTG
Source organism: Phyllobacterium sp. T2-21 (assembly GCF_055378485.1). Taxonomy (NCBI): domain Bacteria; kingdom Pseudomonadati; phylum Pseudomonadota; class Alphaproteobacteria; order Hyphomicrobiales; family Phyllobacteriaceae; genus Phyllobacterium; species Phyllobacterium sp. T2-21. The sequence continues at coordinate 1,565,726 of NZ_AP027912.1, forward strand.
GCGCGCAGGCGGAAGGTCTGTGAGATGCGGCCGCGGCGGTTTTCCAGAATGACGTCGAGCGTGGTGCGGAAACGGTCGCGGTCATCGGCATGCAGCGTTGGCAGCCAGTTGCGCACGGCGCCGTGCAGCGAGCTCGCCGAAGCGCCGAGGAAATTGGTAAGGTCCGGCGTCGTGACGACGCGGTCGCGCGGCACGTCCCAGTCCCAGACGATGTCGCCGGAACCGATGATGGCCAGCGCCTGCCGCTCCACGTCGGAGAACAGCCCCTGCTGCAGGGCGCCGCCGGAAAAGGCGTGCTGCATCACCGTGAACCCGATGAGGAGGACGATCAGCACGAGGCCGCCGCCGAGTGCCGGCTGGACGATGTCATTGGCAAGAATGCCGGAGACGGTCAGCCAGCTTCCCAGCAGCCAGACAAGCAGGAGCAGCCAGGTCGGTATGAGCATGATCGCCCGGTCGTAACTTCGGAATGAAAAGAAGCCGATGAGGACGATGCCGGCGATGACCGTCAGGGCAAAGGAAAAGCGCGCAATGCCGGACGCGATGGGCGGATCGAAGATGGCCACGCCGGAGAGAATGCCGAGACCCAGAATCCAGGTCAGCGCGCCGTAGCTGAAATTGTCGTGCCAGCGGTTGAGATTGAGATAGGTGAAGAGAAAGATCACCAGCGTCGCCGCAAGCGCCACTTCGGTGCCCGCCCGCCAGACCTGTTCGTTGCCGGGCGTGATCTCGATCAGCTTGTTCCAGAAGCCGAAATCCACGCAGATATAGGCAAGAACCGCCCAGGCCATGGCTGCGGTCGCCGGAAAAAGCGATGTTCCCTTGACGACAAAAAGAATGGTCAGGAACAGCGCGAGAAGCCCGGCAATACCGAGCAGGATGCCGCGATAAAGCGTGTAGGAATTGACCGTGTCCTTGTAGGCATTCGGCTCCCACACATAGACCTGCGGCAGGTTGGGCGAGGCGAGTTCGGCGACGAAGGTGATGACCGAGCCCGGATTGAGCGTGACCAGGAAAATATCGGCGTCTTCGCTGGCCTGCCTGTCGAGGGCAAAGCCCTCACTGGGGGTGATGGAGGTGATGCGCGTCGAGCCGAGATCCGGCCAGATGAAGCCCGATCCGACCAGGCGGAAATGCGGCGCGACGATCAGGCGGTCGATCTGTTCATCGGTGGGATTGGCCAGGGAGAAGGCCGCCCAGTCGCCTGTCGAGCGGCTGTCATTGGCCTGCACCTCGATGCGGCGGACAATGCCGTCAGTACCGGGCGCCGTGGAAATCTGGAAGGTCTCGCCCTGGTTCCGGTAAATCTCCACGGCCTTGGACAGATCGAGTGCAGTGCTTTCCTTGGTGATCTTGATGGTTTCAAAGGCGCTGGCAGCCGACAGCATGGACATCATCAAAAAGAGGAGGACAAAAATCCTCGATAGGCCTTTCAGCATGTGTCCGGTCAATGATGCCACGAATTCAACCTTCGTTATTTGGCGCGCACATCGTCTTCTATGAGCGAGAAGAGCAGATGGTCTTGCCACGTACCATTTATTTTCAGGTAGGAGCGTAGCAGTCCTTCCCTCTGAAATCCGGCTTTTTCGAGAAGGCGGATCGATCTTTCATTGCTTGGAATACAGGCGGCTTCCAGCCGGTGCAACCGGACTTTGGTAAAAGCGTGGGATATCAGCAGGCGCAGCGCTTCGCTCATATAGCCCTGACCGGCATAGGGCGCACCCATCCAGTAACCAATCATGCCGTTTTGACCGACACCCCGCCGGATGTTGCCAAGCGTGATGCCGCCGAGAAGGCGGGAATCTGAATTGTGGAAAAGAAAGAAGGGATGCGCCGTTCCCGCTGCCGCCTCGTCGTCATAGTGCCGAATCCGGTGGCGGAATGCGCTGCGTTCCAGATCGTCATCGGCCCACAGCGGTTCCCATGGTGCAAGGAAATCCCGGCTCGTTGCGCGCAAATTTGCCCAGGCCCGATAATCGGAAACCTGTGGAGGGCGCAGATAAAGCCGTTCGCCCTGCAGCAAGGGCGAAGCGCTTTTCAGGAAGGGCAGGGCGATCATGGCGATGTGCCGTTGACGCTCTAGACCGCTATTTTTCGTGGGCTCGGCGTTGCCGTTGCCAGCCCATGTCGAATATCAGGGAACTTCATCAAGGGGGCGATTGGACCAACGGCAGCCAAAGTCGGCGATGCGTCGATGAACAGCCGCCCGGCAAGATCGGTCAGGCGTTCCGTGGTGATCTTGGACAGGCGCTCCACCAGTTCCTCGGTGGAAACGGCATGGCCGTAGAGCAGCATCTGGCGGGCAATCTGTCCGGCCCGGCTTGCCGCGCTCTCATGCGACATCAGCAGGCTGGCGCGGTACTGCGCCCGCGCGCGGTTCAATTCGTCCTGCCCGATGTTGCGGGCCGCTTCGTGCAGTTCGTTGATGATGACGGGGACGAGCTTCTTCAGGTGACTGCGTCCGGTCGCGGCATGGATGCCGAAAACGCCGGTGTCGGAAAAACCCCAATGGAAGGCATAGACCGAATAGCACAGCCCGCGCTTTTCCCGCACTTCCTGAAACAGCCGCGAGGACATGCCGCCGCCAAGAATCATGGCAAGGAGCTGCGAGGCATAGAAATCGCGCACGTGATAGGCGCGGCCTTCGAAGCCGAGAACGACCTGCGCATCCATCAGGTCGCGCTGCTCGCGGAAGTCTCCGCCGACATAATGGGCGACATCGGGTTCCGGTGCCGTCGTCTTTGCCCGGAAAGAGCCAAGGCGGCTTTCCACTTCCCGGACGAAGTCGTCGTGCTTGACGCCGCCGGCCGCGACAACAACCATGCGCTCGGCGCTGTACTGGTCATCCATATAGCGGCGCAGATCGGCCGATGAAAAGGACTGGACGGTTTCCGGCGTGCCGAGAATGGTGCGCCCGATCGTCTGATTGCGGAAGGCGGTTTCGGTGAAGCGGTCGAAGACCACGTCGTCGGGCGTGTCATGCGCCGCGCCGATCTCCTGCATGATCACGTTCTTCTCGCGTTCCAGCTCTTCCGCGTCAAATTTGGAGCTGTTGAGAATGTCGGCGAGAATATCGATGGCCAGCGGCATGTCATCGCGCAGGACGCGGGCATAGAAGGATGTTGTTTCAACACTGGTGGCGGCGTTGATCTCGCCGCCCACATCCTCGATATCGGCGGCTATTTTCCAGGCGGAGCGATTTTCCGTTCCCTTGAAGGCCATATGTTCCAGAAGATGGGCAATACCGTGCTGATTGCTCGCCTCGTTACGTGATCCTGCCTTGACCCAGATGCCAAGGGCTACACTCTCCACATGCGGCATTGTCTCTGTCGCAATCGTCAGACCGTTGGAGAGGCGACTGATTTCAACGCCCATTCAATGCTCCTTACCTTGCCGCTCTTGAACGTCGGCTGACATACTCTTCCACATTTCTAAGGTCATTGGGAAGTACCGTATACTGTTCTTTTCGCTGCATGAGGTCGCCGAGCCAGAGCGGAAGCGCCGGATGAATGCCGCTTGCGGCTTCCACCGCATCGGGAAATTTGGCCGGATGCGCCGTCGCGAGAACAATGCTGGGTACGCCGGCGCCGACTTTTTCGCGTGCGACCTTCAGGCCGATGGCGGAATGCGGATCGAGCAGGTAGCCCGATTGTGCCAGAACATCCTTGATCACAAGGGCGGTATCCGCAGTGGTTGAGCGTCCCGCATCGAATTCGCTGCGGATTTTCGCAAGCGGCGCGTCGGCAATGGTAAAGCTGCCGGACTGCTTCAGACCGTCCATCAGGCGGCGAACCGCTGCGGCATCGCGGCCATGCGCCTCAAATAGCAGGCGTTCGAAATTCGACGAAACCTGAATGTCCATGGACGGCGAGGTGGTGTGGAAGACGCCGCGTGTTTCATATTTTCCCGTCTCGATTGTCCGGGTCAAAATATCGTTATCGTTGGTTGCGATCACCAGCCGGTCGATGGGAAGACCCATGCGCTTGGCGACATAGCCGGCAAAAATATCGCCGAAATTGCCGGTCGGGACCGTGAAGGAAACCGGCCGGTCCGGACTGCCGAGGGCAACCGCCGCGGTGAAGTAATAAACGATCTGCGGCATGATGCGCGCCCAGTTGATCGAGTTGACGCCCGACAACGACAGGGAGTCGCGGAAGTTCAGGTCGTTGAACATGCCTTTGACCAGCGACTGGCAGTCGTCGAAGTTGCCCTCGATGGCCAGAGCATGCACGTTGGACGCTGCCGATGTCGTCATCTGCCGCTGCTGCACCGGCGAGACGCGGTTGTGCGGGAACAGGATGAAGATGTCCGTGCGGTCACGATTGGCGAAGGCTTCGATGGCCGCGCCGCCCGTGTCGCCTGATGTGGCGCCGACAATGGTCGCGCGCTGGTCGCGTTTGGCAAGGATGTAGTCCATCAGCCGGGCGAGCAGCTGCATGGCGACATCCTTGAATGCAAGGGTGGGGCCATGGAAAAGTTCAAGGACGAATTCATTGTGGCCGGTCTGGATCAGCGGGCAGACCGCCTTGTGGCGGAACGTTGCGTAGGCTTCATGCACCATGCGCTCGAAATCCGCCTGATCGATATCGCCGGCAATGAACGGGGTGAGGACGCGGATTGCCACCTCTTCGTAGCTCTTGCCGCGCAAGGCGCGAATCTCTTCAGGGGAAAACTGTGGAAACTCCTGAGGCAGATAAAGGCCGCCATCGCGCGCCAGACCAGCCAGAAGGGCATCGGAAAAGCCCAAAACCGGCGCTTCTCCGCGAGTGCTTGCATATTTCATATCATTCGCCTTTTGTACCGCGCTTGCGAGCCAGCCAACTCCTGTGGCAGAAAGCTGGAAAGCACCGTCGCATTCTTACCTCACCGTTGGTATAGAACAGGTCCGTTCGTCAAGGAAAGTTCAGTTCATGAAGTCAGAAACACATAAATCTCTGCCCTTCTATCAACTTTGCGGCATGATTTTCGCTGTGGGTCTTGCGGGATGCTCCACCAGCGGTGCCAAGGATGCATCGAAGGATCCGGCAGTACAGGAAGCGCAGGCGCGTATCACCGCAACGGAACTGACCGCCTATTGCCCGCCGGTGACGATCCGTGAGGGAACAGCCATCTTTAACAATTACGGCAAGGCGCCAAAGGCACCGGAAAACCTGATCTATCAGGCATCGATCGCCGACGAGACGCGCTCCTGCCAGCGCAACGGCGGCGCGCTCGGGATGAATGTCGCCATTTCCGGCAAGGTCGTTCCCGGCCCGAAATTCAGCCCCGGCACGCTGACCATGCCGATCCGTGTTGCTGTCATGCAGGGATCGAATGTGCTGTATTCCAAGCTCTACCGGCAGCCGATTTCGGCGACCGATACCTCGGCCGCATCGCAGTTCATTTTCAACGACCCCAACGTCAGCTTCCCGACGCCGACGGCGAAGGACATTCAGGTCTTCATCGGATTTGACGAAGGCCCGGATGATTCCCAGGCAAAGACCAAGACGAAAAAGAAGAAGTAAAAACAAGGCTGGCGCAGCCGGCTTCATGAAAAAGGCACCGCTTTGGCGGTGCCTTTTGTTTTGTTTGAATGGCAGAAATCTGTGGTGCGTGGTTCGACAAGCTCACCATGAGGGAAGTGGTTTGGCTGCAATGCCAATCGCTAAGGTTGCAGAATAGTGCTCCCTGCAACCCTTACCCTCCTCATGGTGAGCTTGTCGAACCACGCACCTCAGTTTTTGCCGGATCAGCTGATCCTAGACGGCTTCGGACCAGACGGCCATGGCCTCGATAACGGCGGGGAGGTCGCGGTGGCGGCTGATGACGGTTTCAGCGCCGGCATCGGTCAGCTTGTCCGCGTGGCCCGGATAGGTATGGGCGCCGCCGGTAAAGCCGATAACCCGCATGCCTGCGGTCACCGCCGCATGCACGCCGTGCGCGGAGTCTTCGATCACGATGCAGCGGGCAGGATCGACATTGAAATGCTTGGCGGCGTAGATGTAGACATCCGGCGCCGGCTTTGATTTCCGGGTTCCCACTTCGCGCGCCGAGAAAATATTGGGAGCGAAGAGCTCGTAGAGCGAGCTTTGCTCCAGCATCATCTTCAGCGAAGCGCTGGTCGAGTTCGAGGCAATGCATTTGGGATATTTGAGCGCGGCGACGACCGGTTCGATACCCTCGATGACATTCAGTTCATGGCGCAGCTTGTGGTCCATCTGACGGGCGGATTCCTCGATCAGCGACGCGGAAATCGGGACACCCGATTCTTTCTCCACCTGAATGAGGATGTCGGTCCAGGTCAGTCCGGCAAAGCGCTCGGCGATAGCCTCGGCTTCAATCGGATAGCCCGACTCCGTCAACAGTTTCGATTCGACTTCGGCGGCCAATATCTCTGAATCGACGAGCACGCCATCGCAGTCGAAAATAATCAGCTGGGGTTCCATTACGTCATACCTGTTCGTGAAAAATGGCTGCATCGCGCAGCTTTGGGTCAAGTCTGGGGGATTACCGGCATCGACTACACTCTTATTGGCGATGCGTCAAAGAAAAGCGCATTGTTTTCATTCACGGATATCTGTCGGCCTTAACGCGATGTTTACCCTGCTCGGTAACCATAAGGTCAGTTCAGTAACGCGTCTCCAGTAATCGAGTATCCCATGTCCGTTGTTCGTCTCGTCAATGACCTGCCCCAGGCTGCACCGCAATCCTCCTGGCTCGACACGATCCTCAAAGGCGACTGTGTTGCCGCCCTCAATCGTCTTCCCGATCATTCGATCGATGTCATCTTTGCCGATCCGCCCTACAATCTGCAGCTTGACGGCGATCTGCATCGCCCGGACCAGTCAAAGGTCGATGCTGTTGATGATCATTGGGACCAGTTCGACAGTTTCCAGGCGTATGATGCCTTCACGCGCGCCTGGCTGCTTGCCTGCCGCCGCGTCCTGAAGCCGAACGGCACCATCTGGGTCATCGGCTCCTATCACAATATCTTCCGCGTTGGCGCCACCATGCAGGATCTCGGATTCTGGATGCTCAACGACATCATCTGGCGCAAGAACAACCCCATGCCGAATTTCCGTGGCCGCCGTTTCCAGAACGCGCATGAAACCATGATCTGGGCGTCGCGTGACCAGAAGGGCAAGGGCTACACCTTCAACTATGAAGCGATGAAGGCTGCCAATGACGATTTGCAGATGCGGTCCGACTGGCTGTTTCCCATTTGCACCGGTGCGGAGCGTCTGAAAGATGAGAATGGCGACAAGATCCACCCGACACAGAAGCCGGAAGCCCTCCTGGCCCGTATTCTCATGGCTTCGTCCAAACCCGGCGACATCATTCTCGATCCATTCTTCGGGTCGGGAACAACAGGCGCGGTCGCCAAACGTCTGGGCCGCCATTTTGTCGGCGTTGAACGGGAACAGAAATACATCGACGCGGCGATGAGCCGGATTGCCTCGGTCGAGGAGCTGGGCGGCGCCGAACTCAAGGTGATGACCGGCAAGCGGGCCGAGCCGCGTGTTGCCTTCGGCAGCATCGTCGAAGCAGGGCTCTTGAAGCCCGGCGTCGTCTTGAGCGACATTCGCCAGCGGCATGCGGCCATCGTGCGCGCTGACGGAACCGTTGCCAGCAATGGCGATGCGGGTTCGATCCACCGTATGGGCGCCAAGGTGCAGGGCTTTGATGCCTGCAACGGCTGGACGTTCTGGCACTATGAGGAAGACGGCAAGCTCAAGCCGATCGACGAACTGCGCAAGCAGGTCCGCGACGGAATGGTTTCCGCCGGCGTGTAAATCCCAATCCGATCGGACGAGACCTCCAGTACCGCTCTGATCCCGAAACGCCCAAGGTTCACCTTGGGCGTTTCGTTGTGTGCAGCGGATCAGACGCGGATGCCGAGGCGGTTGAGGTCAGCGCGCAGCGTTTGCGGATCGATGAACTGCACCGACTGCCATCCGGCAGCCTGCGCCCCGGCGACATTCTTGGCGCTGTCATCGATGAAAAGCGTGGCGGCGGGATCCACGCCGAATGTTGCGACGTGATGGTTATAGATTGCCTTGTCAGGCTTGATCAGGCCGATATCGCCGGAGATGGTCACGCCGCGGCTTTCCGTCAGGAACGGGAAGCGCTGCCAGGCTTCGCGCAGCGTATCTGAGGCGAAATTCGTCAGCATCGTCACATCGTGCCCGTCGGCGATCAGCTGGCGCATGATGACGACACTGTCGTCGATGCTATGGGTGATCATCTGGTGCCAGTTCTGCCGGAAGGCGCGGATCTGGTGTTCGCGGTCGGGAAAATCAGCGATCAGCAGCGCTTCGGCATCGGCCCATTTGCGGCCGCGATCCTGTTCGATGTTCCACTCGTGGGTGCAGACGTTGTCGAAGAACCATTTGCGCTCGGCCGCATCCGGGATGACACTGCGGAGAGCAACATCGGGATCATAGTGAATAAGAACCTGTCCGATGTCGAAAACGATGTGTTTGACGGGTGTCATGCCTCTTTCCTTCTTTTCTCGAAAGCATCCGGTATTGCGGCAGCAATGGCTTTTTTCATCACCGTCGGCAATGCCTCATTGTCCAGTTTCTCCACGCTGATCCACCAGCCATCCGTGCCGGCCGGCTTGCGCACGTTCCGGGCCGCGTAGATCGTCAGGCGCAGCTCAAAATGCGTGAAAATATGGGTTATCGTGCCGCTGGGCACCCATTCGGCATCAAAGGGAGCCGCATCGATACCCGTTTCACCATCGATTCGGGAGTTCCACTCCGTCGTCGGCACCTCGGTCATGCCGCCAAGCAATCCCGTTTGAGCCCGTCCGCGCAGATAGACTTCACCATTGGTGGAAACGGCGATGAACGCCGCGCCCAGCCGAATTGGCTTTTCCTTTTTGGGCGCCTTCACCGGGAAAAACTCCGGGTCCGTGGTTTTCAGGGCCTCGCAATTGTCGTTGAGGGGGCAGATCACGCAGGCCGGCCGCTTGGGCGTGCAGATGGTTGCGCCGAGGTCCATCATCGCCTGCGCAAAATCACCCGGCCGTTTGTCGGGGGTCAGCAGCTGCATCAGCCGCCGGATCTCGGGCTTCGCCGCGGGCAGGGGCGTCGACAGGGCATAGAGGCGCGTGATGACACGCTCGACATTGCCGTCGACAACGGCAATCGGCATGCCGAAGGCAATGGATGCGATGGCCGCCGCCGTATAGTCGCCGATTCCCGGCAATGATTTGAGCCCGGCAAGATCGGCGGGAAAATGCCCGCCGAAGTCCGCTGCCACGATATCGGCACACTTTTTCAGGTTGCGCGCCCGGGAATAATAGCCAAGCCCGGCCCAGGCGCGCATCACGTCATCCTGGCTGGCGGCAGCCAGGTCCATGACCGTTGGCCACTTGCGTATGAAGGTCAGGAAATAGGGTTTTACCGCCTCGACCGTCGTCTGCTGAAGCATGATTTCCGACAGCCAGATGCGGTAGGGATTAGCTACAATTCCGGACTTGTGATCCCCCGGCGTTATGCGCCAGGGTAAAATGCGATGATGGCTATCATACCAGGCGAGCAGTTCATTCGTTATTGGTTGCATCAATTCAAAACTGCTTTACAGGGAAGTGAAGTGACATTTCTCATGAAACGGTTGCGAAAGTAAATTCAAGAACATTCGGATTCATAAATGTTCCCAGCTCAGTTGACCAACGCCCTGCTGCTACCCACAAAAGGGCGTCTCGTCGGTATTGATCGCAACAATCGCATCTTCACTTTCCTGTTTGCACTTTTCCCCGGCTTGCTGGTCAGCGGAACCTCGGTAACGCTGGTTTGCGCCTTCCTTTGGGCGATAATTTCCCTGGTCCTGCGGCGCTTTCCCTGGCAGATGACGCGCCAGGACCGCATCATCGGCTGGATTTTTACCGCCTATGTCTTGGTGACGGTTCTCGTCGTGCTTCTCAGCCCGAATCTGGCGAAGGGTGCTGAATATCTCTTGAAGATGATCCCGTTCCTGGCGGTCTGGGCCATTATCCCCAGGCTGAGGGTGAGTCTCGACGGACGTATCGGTCCGTTCTTCGTGACCGGAGCGGGCATCGGAATGATCGGCGCCCTGATTTACAGCGTGGTCCAGATGCTCCTGCATGAGAGCCGGGCCACCGGCGGTGCGGGCAACGCTGCGGTTTTCGGGCTGTTCGCCGTGCTGTTCGGCAGCATCGCCCTGCTCAATGTCCACTCACAAAGCAAAACCGAACGGCTGATTGCGGTTGCAGGCTTCACCTGCGGGCTGGTCTGCGTGTTCCTTTCCGGCACCCGGTCGGCCTGGCTCGTCATCCCGTTTCACTGCGCCATCCTGTTCTGGTACCTGCGCGGCCAGACACTGCCCTCGATCAATCGAACCGTTAAATTATTGATGGCGCTTTTGCTCGTGGTCGTGGCTCTTGCGGCAGTCCCGAAGGTCATGGACCGCTACAGCGCGTTGCAAACCGACATCGTGCGGCTGGACGAAGATCCCAACGACATCAGCTCGCTGAGTGCCCGGCTCCTGCTGTGGAGCGGGGCTGAAAAGGCATTTCTCGCGTCACCGTTTGTCGGACAGGGCCCGCAAAACCGCATGCAGTCGGTCAACAGGGCTTTGGATCTGCCTCCCGAGAAGTACATGCTGTTCACGCATGTCCATAACGGCTTTTTGAATGCGGCAGTCGATGGCGGGGTGCTGGGGGTTCTGGCGCTGCTTCTGCTGCTGTCGGCCCCCATCGTCGCCGCGCGCCTGAAGGAACCCGGACCCGGGCGGGATTTGACGACGGCGCTTTCCTTGCTGCTCGTGACGGCTTATGTGATCACGGGAATGTTTGGCATCATGTTCGGGCACGACGCGACCGACGCGGTCTTCATCTACGTGACGCTGCTCATTTGCACGATTTCCGGTCCGACGCCCTATCTGTCGGTGCGGGAAATCGCGGACCGCGCCGAACAAGACAAAGCCGCACTAGCGGCATGACAATGGGTTGGGGATAAAGTTCTGACATGAAAGCGATTGTTACCGGAGCGGCAGGCTTTATCGGCTTTCACGTGGCAAGGCGGCTCGCCAGGGAAGGCTTTGAGGTCATCGCCATCGACAACCTCAATGACTATTATCAGGTGGCCCTCAAGGAGACCCGCCTGTCGGCGCTCGATGGCCAGTCCAATATCCGTTTTGCCCGCGCCAATATTGCCAGGCCCGAGGAATTGCGTGCCGCGATTGCCGGCGACATGGATGCCGATGTCATCGTGCATCTGGCGGCTCAGGCGGGTGTGCGCTACTCCGTCGAAAATCCCGCCGCCTATGTCGATGCCAATGTTCAGGGACAGGTGACTGTGTTTGAACAGGCCCGCGTGATGCCGAAGCAGCCGCCGGTCGTCTATGCAAGCTCGTCGTCGGTTTACGGCGCCAATACCAAGGTGCCGTTTTCCGAGAGCGATCCGGTCAACAATCCGGTGTCCGTCTATGCGGCGACAAAGCGCTCCGCTGAACTGCTGGCCTATTCCTATGCGCATGTCCACAAGATCGCTTCGACCGGCCTGCGCTTCTTCACGGTCTATGGCCCCTATGGCCGTCCTGACATGGCGCCCTGGCTGTTCACGGACGCCATTTCAAAGGGCGAGCCGATCAAGGTCTATAATCACGGCAAGATGGCGCGCGATTTCACCTTCATCGATGATATTGTCAGCGGCGTGCTTGGTGCGGTGAACCGCATCCTGTCCAATCCGGCGGAAACTGCACCGGTCTACAATCTCGGCAACAACAATCCGGTGGCGCTGCTGCGCTTTATCGAAATCATCGAGCAGGCTGTGGGACGCGAAGCCGTCAAAAAGTTCGAGCCAATGCCCCCGGCGGATGTCGAGCGCACCTATGCCGACATCGACCTTGCCACGCGTGATCTCGGCTTCTGCCCGAAGACGACGCTGGAGGAGGGTATTCCCCTGTTTGTCGAATGGTTTCGCGGCTATAATGGCCGCTGACGCTTCCATTCCGGACATGCAAGGCAGTTTGCACCATGAGCGATGACCGCAAGCAAAGGGGATTCCGGCCATTGGCCGATCCCGCATCGGGCGTGCTCGATCCTGTCCTGCGCAAGCGCGCCGGGATCACTATAGAGCTTGTTCAGGCTTGGGAAGAAGTGGTTGGCCCCGCTCTTGGTGACCAGTCCCGCCCGCTGAAGCTGCTGTGGCCACGCCGTGCGCATGAGGACGACCCGTTCCAGCCGGCGACACTGGTGATTGCCTGCCAGGGGTTTACCGCCATGCGCATCCAGCACGAGACCGGTGAAATCATCAGCCGGGTCAATGCCTTTCTCGGCTTTGCCGCAGTCGGCCGCATCAAGATCGAGCAGAAGGCGATCACGCTGCCCGCGCCGAAGCGGCGTGCATTGCCGCCGGTCGACGCGGCAACCAGGGGGAAGATCAGTCGCGTCGTCGAAGCCATCGAGGACGATAGCCTGCGCGAGGCGCTGGAACGGCTCGGGCAAAGCATCCACGCGGAAAAGATCAAGCGCTGAAACACGTTCTGCCTGATTTTATCCCGTTCAGATCACGAAAAATTCAAAGACAGATGGCAAGCTCTGCCTTAAAGAGACTGCCATAGGGCTCTACGGAGTCAAACAACGCATAATCAACACCGGAGACAGGTGATCCTTATGACTGACATGCTGACACGCCGAAACATTCTGACCCTCGCGGCCGTATCGACGGCGGCGCTCGCTGTGACTGCGGGCAACCCGGCATGGTCAGAAGATGCGGCCAAGCCCGCCGCGACGCCGTTGCCCGGTACGCCCGCCGACGTCAAGATTCCGGAATCCGCTGGAAAGGTCGATCAGGCCAAGCTGATGGAGCAGGGACCTCTCAAGGATATCGTGCTTGGCAAGGCCGACGCCCCGGTCACCATCGTCGAATACGCGTCGATGACCTGCCCGCATTGCGCCCACTTCACCGTTGCCACGCTGCCGGCGATCAAGGAAAAGTACATCGACACGGGCAAGGCCAAGCTCATCCTGCGCGAATTCCCGTTCGATCCGCGCGCTGCCGCTGCCTTCATGCTCGCCCGCTGCGCCCCGGAAGACCGCTACTATCCGCTTGTCGATGTGCTGTTCAAACAGCAGGAACAGTGGGCCGCATCGGCAAATGCCGTAGAACCTTTGATGCAAATCTCCAAATTGGCCGGTTTTACACAGGAGTCGTTCAACGCTTGCTTGACGAACCAAAAACTTCTGGATGATGTGAATGCATCGCGTGACCGCGGAGCCAAGGATTTCGGCGTCAATGCTACGCCGACCTTCTTCATCAACGGCACGAAATATGCAGGAGCCCTATCGGTTGACGAAATGTCAGCGATTATCGACGGTCTACTCTGATAACTGCCTGTTGAATTCAGGCGGACGCCTTGCCGCGTCCGCCCTTGCGGTTTTGTGCGGGAAGGGCCTCTGATGCGCTTCACGAAACTCCGCCTCCTCGGTTTCAAATCCTTCGTCGAACCCGCCGAATTCGTCATTGAAAGCGGATTGACCGGCGTTGTCGGCCCCAATGGCTGCGGCAAGTCCAATCTCGTGGAAGCCCTGCGCTGGGTCATGGGCGAAAGCTCCTACAAGAACATGCGCGCATCCGGCATGGATGACGTCATTTTCTCCGGCTCCGGCACGCGCCCGTCGCGCAATACGGCCGAAGTCACGCTCTTTCTCGATAATCACGACCGCAGTGCCCCGGCAACTTTCAACGATGCCGATGAACTGCAGGTGTCGCGCCGCATCGAACGCGAGGCGGGCTCGGTCTACCGCATCAACGGCAAGGATGCCCGCGCCAAGGACGTGCAGCTGCTGTTCGCCGACCAGTCGACCGGCGCCCGGTCGCCATCCATGGTCGGTCAGGGCCGCATTGGCGAACTTATCCAGGCCAAGCCGCAGGCCCGCCGGGCACTTCTCGAAGAAGCTGCCGGCATATCCGGCCTGCACACCCGCCGCCACGAGGCGGAACTGCGCCTGCGGGCAGCAGAACAGAATCTGGAGCGGCTGGAAGACGTCGTCGGCGAGCTGGAAACCCAGATCGAGAGCCTGAAACGGCAATCGCGCCAGGCCAATCGCTTCAAGAGCCTGTCGGCGGATATCCGCCGTTCCGAAGCGATCCTCCTGCATCTGAAATGGGCTGTTGCCAAACACCAGGAGGCCGAGGCGCAATCGGCTCTGTCTGCCGCAACATCAGGCGTCGGCGATTTCGCTCAGGTCCAGATGAACGCTGCCAAGGAACAGGCGATCGGCGCGCACAAGCTGCCGGATCTGCGTGAGGCGGAAGCCAAGGCTGCCGCGGCCCTGCAGCGCCTGACCATCGCCCGCTCGCAGATCGAGGAAGAGGCCCAGCGCATCCGGGCCCGCCAGTCGGAACTGGAAAAGCGTCTGGCCCAGCTCACCGCCGATATCGCCCGCGAAGAGCAGATGGTGCGCGACAATGCCGATATTCTGGCGCGTCTCGATGCGGAAGAGCGTTCGCTCAATCAGGACAACGCCAATGCGGGCGAACACGAACTGGCAACCCGCGCCGATTTTGAACGCGCCGATGCCAAGCTCCGGGAGAGCGAAGCGGCCCTTGCCAAGGTAACCGCTGAACGCGCCGAAGCCACCGCCGAACGGGCGCAGATCGAGCGCAATTTGCGCGAAAGCACAGAGCGCCGTGACCGCCTTGCCCGCCAGATGGGCGATGTGGAACGCGATCTCGCGGCGATAGCAGCGCAGATTGCGGCTCTTGCCGATCCCATCGAGAAGCAGGCGCTGGTTGAAGCAGCCGAGGCAACGCTCGAGCAGGCCGAGGAAGCCGCCCTGGCGGCGGAAGCGGCCGTCGAGACGGCGCGCCGCACGGAAGCGCAGTTGCGCCAGCCGGTGCAGGATGCCCGCAGCAATCTCAACCGCATCGAGACTGAAGCCCGCACCTTGGCAAAGATGATCAATGTCGGCGGGTCGGACCTGTTTCCCGCTGTTGTCGAAGCGGTAAAGGTGGAAAAGGGGTTTGAAATCGCGCTTGGCGCGGCGCTCGGTGAAGATCTCGACGCGCCGCTCGACCGTAGCGCCCCGGTTTTCTGGGGTGATGTGGACGGTGCCGGTGATGATCCCGCACTGCCGGCCGGATTGAAAACCCTTGCCAGTGTGGTCAAGGCGCCGCGCCAGCTGGCCCGCCGTCTTGCCCAGATCGGCATTGTTGACGAAGCGGACGGCGCACGCATTCAGGCATCGTTGAAGCCGGGTCAGCGACTGGTCAGCCGTTCCGGTGCGCTGTGGCGCTGGGATGGCTATACGGCAAGCGCCGATGCACCGACACCGGCGGCACAGCGTCTGGCCCAGAAAAACCGCCTCGCCGAACTTGATATCGAAGTTGTCGAAGCGACGAAGCGCCTGCGTGAGGCTGAGACCGCGATTGCAGGGGCAGAAGCCGCCGTGCGCCAGTCGGTCGAGAATGAGCGTATGGCCCGCGATCACTGGCGCGCCATGCAGCGCGCCGTCAGCGATGCGCGTGAGGCGCTTGCATCGGCCGAACGGGCTGCCGGCCAGCTTTCCAGCCGCCGCGCCGCTTTGGACGAGGGCAAGGCCCGCCTCGCCGAAACGCTTGAAGAAACACAGGAACAGTTCCTTGAGGCAGAGGACCGGCTGGCCCGCGCGCCGGATCTGCAAGAGGTCAATATCCGCCTTAGCCAGCTGACCGCAGAAGTCATGACCGACCGGGCGGCGCTCGCCGAGGCACGTGCCGTGCATGAAGGCTTGCGTCGCGAGGCCGAGAACCGCATGCGGCGCCTGGAGTCCATCGGGTTTGAACGCAGGAGCTGGAACGACCGCGCGCTGAATGCCGACCGCCAGATTGAATCCCTGACCGAACGGCGGCAGGAAGCGGAAGAGGAATTTGCCGATCTGGTCGATGCGCCGGATGAAATTGCCGAACGCAACCGGGCGCTGCTGTCGCAGCTCTCGCAAGCGGAAGCGTTGCGCAAGGAGGCCGGTGATCGTCTGGCCGTGGCGGAAGCGCGTCAGCAGGAATTGGATCGCGCTGCCACCGATGCCATTCAGGCGCTGGCCACGGCGCGTGAAGGCCGGGCACGGTCGGAAGAGCGTCTTGCCGCGGCACAGGAACGCCGCCATGACGCCGAAACACGCATTGCCGAAGCCCTCAATTGCGCGCCGCATGAAGCAATGAAGCTGACCGGCCTCGGCCCCAACGATCCCTTGCCGGATGTCGATGCGACGGACCGCAATCTGGAACGGCTCAAGATCGAGCGCGAGCGCCTCGGTGCCGTCAACCTGCGGGCCGAGGAAGAGCAGGAAGAGTTGTCGGCGCGGCTCGAAGCGATTGTCAGCGAGCGCGAAGACATCATCGAGGCGGTCAAGAAACTGCGCCAGGCGATCCAGAGCCTCAATCGCGAGGGGCGCGAACGGCTGCTCGCGGCGTTCGAAGTGGTGAATACGCAGTTCCAGCGCCTGTTCACACACCTGTTCGGCGGCGGCACGGCGGAGTTGCAGTTGATTGAATCGGAAGACCCGCTCGAAGCCGGTCTTGAAATTCTTGCCCGCCCGCCCGGCAAGAAGCCGCAGACCATGACGCTGCTGTCCGGCGGCGAGCAGGCCCTGACCGCAATGGCGCTGATCTTTGCTGTGTTCCTGACCAATCCGGCGCCGATCTGCGTGCTGGACGAGGTGGACGCGCCGCTCGACGATCACAATGTCGAGCGCTTCTGCAACCTGATGGACGAGATGGCGGCCTCCACTGAAACACGGTTTGTCGTCATCACCCACAACCCGATCACCATGGCGCGCATGAACCGCCTCTTTGGCGTAACCATGGCCGAACAGGGCGTCAGCCAGCTGGTGTCAGTCGATCTCCAGACCGCCGAGCAACTGCGCGAGGCGAGCTGATACCAGACTGCTTCAAGCTTGAAATGACGAAGGATTTCAAAGATTAACGCGGATTTACTCTGCTAATCGATTTGAATGGTGCAATGCAGCATTTTTTGGTGGTGCTTCGCGAACCTATCGAATAGACCTTCTTCAGCGCTTTGCGGCGCGTGGACGGCGGCATGGGAGGCTGCAATGGTGAAGTGGGTTTACACATTCGGTGACGGCAAGGCGGAAGGCTCTGCCGGCGATCGCAACCTTCTGGGCGGCAAGGGGGCCAATCTGGCCGAGATGTGCGCGCTCGGGCTGCCGGTCCCGCCCGGATTTACCATCACGTCCGAGGTCTGCAGCTGGTTCTATGAGAATGGCCACCGCTATCCCGATACGCTCGAAGCTGATGCCAAGAAGGCGCTCGGTCACATTGCTGCGGTGACGGGCCGCGATTTCGGCGACCCGTCCAAGCCGCTGCTGGTGTCCGTGCGTTCCGGCTCCCGCGCTTCCATGCCGGGCATGATGGACACCGTGCTCAATCTCGGCCTCAATGATCAGACCGTGGAAGCCATCGCCCGCGAATCCGGCGATCCGCGCTTTGCCTATGACAGCTACCGCCGTTTCATTCAGATGTATTCCGACGTGGTCATGGGGCTCGACCATTCGGTCTTCGAGGAAATCCTCGAGGATACCAAGGCCAATCTCGGCGTCGAGATCGATACGGCGCTCTCGGCCGACGACTGGAAGGGCATCATCGACCTTTACAAGGCCAAGATCGAGGAAGAGCTGGAAGAGCCATTCCCGCAGGACCCGGAAAAGCAGCTTTGGGGCGCGATCGGCGCTGTTTTCTCCAGCTGGATGAACACGCGCGCCATCACCTATCGCCGCCTGCACAACATCCCGGAAAGCTGGGGCACGGCCGTCAATATCCAGGCCATGGTGTTCGGCAATATGGGCGAGCGTTCGGCAACGGGCGTTGCCTTCACGCGCAATCCGTCGACCGGCGAAAAGAAGCTCTATGGCGAGTTTCTCGTCAATGCGCAGGGCGAAGACGTGGTTGCGGGCATCAGGACGCCGCAGAACATCACGGAAGACGCGCGCATTGCTGCAGGTTCCGACAAGCCGTCGCTGGAAAAGCTGATGCCGGCCGCCTTTGCCGAATTCTGCGCCGTGTCGGACCGACTGGAAAAGCATTACACCGACATGCAGGATCTCGAATTCACCATCGAGAACGGCAAGCTGTGGATGCTGCAGACGCGATCCGGCAAGCGCACCGCCAAGGCTGCCCTGAAAATTGCCGTCGAAATGGCGAATGAAGGGCTGATCACACGGGAAGAAGCGGTTCTGCGCATTGATCCGGCTTCGCTCGATCAGCTGCTGCATCCCACGATCGATCCTTCGGCCAAGCGCAATGTCATCGGCAGCGGGCTTCCGGCATCGCCGGGCGCGGCGACGGGTGAGATCGTGTTCTCGTCGGAAGATGCCGAACAGCTGAAGTCGGAAGGCCGCAAGGCCATCCTCGTGCGCATCGAAACCAGCCCGGAAGACATTCACGGCATGCACGCCGCCGAAGCCATCCTGACCACCCGCGGCGGCATGACCAGCCACGCGGCCGTGGTGGCGCGCGGCATGGGCAAGCCCTGCGTCTCCGGTGCTGGTTCCCTGCGCGTCGATTACCGCAATGAAACCCTGCTGGCCGCAGGCGTGCTTTTGAAGAAGGGCGACATCATCACCATCGATGGCGGTATCGGCCAGGTGCTCAAGGGCGCCGTTCCCATGCTGCAGCCGGAATTCTCCGGCGATTTTGCCAAGATCATGGAATGGGCCGACACGACGCGCCGCATGAAGGTGCGTGCCAATGCCGAAACGCCGAATGATGCGCGCATGGCGCGCTCGTTCGGGGCCGAGGGCATCGGTCTTTGCCGCACCGAGCATATGTTCTTTGACGGCGAGCGCATCATCGCCATGCGCGAAATGATCCTGGCTGACAGCGAGAAGGGCCGCCGCGCCGCGCTCGACAAACTGTTGCCGATGCAGCGCGCCGATTTCAAGGAACTGTTCGAAATCATGAACGGCCTTCCCGTGACGATCCGGTTGCTTGACCCGCCGCTGCACGAATTCCTGCCGAAGACGGAAGAGGAAATCGCGGAAGTTGCTGCTGTCATGAATGTCAGCCCGGAGAAACTGCGCGAGCGCACCGACAGCCTGCATGAATTCAACCCGATGCTGGGCCATCGCGGCTGCCGCCTCGCCATTTCCTATCCGGAAATTGCCGAAATGCAGGTGCGGGCGATTTTCGAAGCCGCCGTGCAGGCGGCGGAAGTCACCGGCGCGCCGGTCGAACCGGAAATCATGGTGCCGCTGGTTGGCCTGCGTGCCGAACTTGATTTCGTCAAGGCCCGCATCGATGCGGTCGCCGCCGACGTGATGAAGGAAGCGGATATCAGGATCAATTACCTCGTCGGCACGATGATCGAACTGCCGCGCGCTGCGGTACGTGCGCATTCGATTGCCGAGGTGGCGGAGTTCTTCTCCTTCGGCACCAACGATCTGACCCAGACAACCTTCGGTATTTCGCGCGACGATGCATCCGCTTTCCTGATGACCTATCAGATGAAGGGTATCATCCAGCAGGACCCGTTCGTCTCCATTGACGTGGACGGCGTCGGCGAACTGGTGCGTATTGCTGTGGAAAAGGGCAAGGCAACCCGCCCGGATATCAAGCTTGGCATTTGCGGCGAACATGGCGGCGATCCGGCTTCCATTCACTTCTGCGAAGAAACCGGCCTTGACTATGTCTCCTGCTCGCCGTTCCGCGTGCCGATCGCGCGCCTGGCGGCGGCACAGGCCTCGGCCAAGCAAAAATAGTGCCTTGGCCCTGTTGGCAGGGCCGGTGCCGCATTTTGGACGTGATCTGCGCGTGTATCTGCGGGCAATTCTCAAGATTGGTAAACACCGTGCGCTCAGCTTCTGCCATCATCGCTGCTCTTCTTCTCGTCACGCCTGCGGGGATCGCAACGGCCGGGGATCATCCGGCGCCATTCGTCGAGCCGAAGCTTTATATCGCCAAGGGCGGCGCCGCGGCGCCGCAGGTGGCCCTGACGCTGGATGCCTGTTCGGGGC
Source organism: Phyllobacterium sp. T2-21 (assembly GCF_055378485.1). NCBI lineage: Bacteria > Pseudomonadati > Pseudomonadota > Alphaproteobacteria > Hyphomicrobiales > Phyllobacteriaceae > Phyllobacterium > Phyllobacterium sp. T2-21. Next base: position 1,585,686 of record NZ_AP027912.1, read on the forward strand.
AGACGGACCTGCGCATTCTCAACACGCTGGTTGAAAACCGCATCCCGGCAACGATCTTCGTCACCGCCCGCTGGATGCGGCACAATGCCGAGGCGCTTGCGGTCATGAAGGCGCATCCCGACCTGTTCGAACTGGAAAATCACGGTTTCAACCACATCCCCGCCATCGACAACCAGCCCACCATGTTCGGGTTGAAGACGGCAGGCTCGGAAGCCGCCATCCGCAATGAAATCCAGGGCGGTGTCGACGCCATGCTGAAAGCCTCCGTCGCCAAGCCGGTCTGGTATCGCGATGCGACCGCCCGCTACAGCGAAGACGGTATCCGCATCATCCATGAGATGGGCTACCGCGTGGCCGGTTACTCGCTCAATGCCGATATGGGTGCCTCGCTGATGGCCGGGCTGGTGGAAAAGCGTATTGTCGCTGCCAAGGATGGCGATGTCATCATCGCCCATATCAACCAGCCGGGCCGGGTGGCCGGTGCCGGTGTTGTCAAAGGTGTTTTGGCCCTGCAGCAAAAGGGCTTCCGCTTCGTGCGCCTGCAGGACGTGACCGTTTCCGCCCAGCCGGTGCGCTCCGGGGTCTGATCAAACCGGCAGCGAAAGACCGCCGCCGGTTTTGCTTTCTCACAATCTTATTTATGCCGCTGTTACTGCGGCCGGAAAGCCGTGGCTTCGTGCCCGGACGGCGGCGATGAAGGCCAGGGCGAGCAGTACCAGCAGCACCCATGAGAACGAGGTGACGCCGGTTGTTTCCAGGAGGAAGCCGCCGATGATGCCGCCGCCGGCAATGCCGATGTTCCAGACGGTGACGATCATCGATTGCGCGACATCCGCCGCATCACCCGCGGTTTTAGCCGATGCGGTCTGGAACAGGGTCGGCACGCCGCCATAGGTCAGACCCCAGATGGCGAAGCTGAGATAGACCATCGTGCTGTTGGCGGACCAGATGGCAAGGAGAACGGCGGCCACGGCAAAGGCCGCGATGCAGATCAGCGTGAGTTCACGCAGCCAGCGGTCGATCATCAGGCCGATCATCCAGGTGCCGAGAATGGCGGACAGGCCAAAGACGAACAGCACCTTGTCGATGCTTCCGGCGAGCCCGGCGGGAACCAGAAACGGCGCAATGTAGGTATAGAGCACGTTATGGGCCACCACATAGGTGAGCGTGACAAACAGCACCGCCTTGACGCCCGGAATGGCGAAGACGCCGGAGATCGGCAATTGCCTGCCCGCTTCCTGGCCGGGAAAGTCCGGCAATTTCCAGATGGTCCAGCCAACCAGCAGCACCGTCAGCCCGCTCATGATGCCGAACGTGTATTGCCAGCCGACAAACGCGCCCAGAAATGTCCCGGCGGGCACGCCGAGGGACAGCGCGACGGGCGCGCCAAGCATGGCGACGGCCATGGCCTTGCCTTTCATGTGGTCGGGCACCATGCGCCCGGCATAACCGGCAACCAGCGCCCAGAGCAATCCGGCGAAAACACCGGCAAAAAATCGGGCGCCGAGCGTGAGCGTGTAGCTGGTGGAAACCGCCGTGATCGTGTTGACGATGGCAAATCCGCCGATGGCGCTGAGCAGCAGCGGCTTGCGCCGCCATCCGCGTGTGGCTGCGGTCAGCGGGATAGCGGCGATGAGGGAGCCGAGAGCGTAGATGGTGACGAGCTGGCCCACCAGCGATTCGGGCACTGCCAGACTGGCGCCCATCTGGGGCAGCAGACCCGCCGGCAGCGCTTCGGTGAGGACGGTGATGAAACCGGCTGCTGCAAGGGCAAGCAGGCCGCTGAGCGGCAGCCGGAAGGAGGAGGCGGGAGTAGCCTCGTCCAGCGATGTTGTGATCGATGTCATGTCTTTGCCTGGTCAATAGGTACGGGGTTGGGCAGGCGGAGAGGCGATGCCTTTACAGTGCAAAGCTTCACACCCGCGATGGGAAACCGAACCTAGTCATCTTCGCGAAACGGAAAAACAGGCTATAGTTCCTTTCACAAGCGACATTTTTGTCGGCAATGAAGAGGTGGTGTCGATGGACAATCTGGGCTCGTGGAATGCCTTCGTGCAGGCCGCCGAATACCGCAGTTTCGTGGCCGCCGGCCGCCACCTCGGCGTTTCCCCCTCTGCCATCGGCAAATCCATTGCGCGGCTGGAGGAGCGGCTTGGTGCCCGGCTTTTTCACCGCAGCACCCGCAGCATCACGCTGACGCCGGAAGGCTCGCTGTTTCTGGAGCGGTGCCGCCGCATTTTCTGCGAGATCGAGGCGGCTGAACTGGAATTGTCGCAGGCCAATGAGGCGCCGCGCGGCAGGTTGCGTGTCAGCATGCCGATTGCGGACCGGTTGATGATGCCGGTGCTTTCCGCCTTCATGCGCGCCTATCCCGATATCGAGCTGGACATTGACTGTTCCGACCGGCTGGTCGATGTGATCGAGGACGGTTTCGACGCGGTCCTGCGCACCGGCGAGCCGAATGATTCGCGGCTGATGACCCGGGTGCTCGGCTCGTTCCGCAAGCGCCTCGTTGGATCACCGGACTATTTCGCGCGCATGGGAACACCGGAAGTGCCGGAGGACCTGACGCGGCATCATTGCCTGTTTTACCGCTATCCGACCACCGGGAAATTGCAACTCTGGCCGCTGTCCCGCGATGGCAGGGATGTGGAGCTTGACCTGCCCGCGACCCTCGTCTGCAACACGTCGGCACCGCAGATTCACATGGCGCAGGAGGGGCTTGGCATCGCCTGCCTGCCGGATTTCACCATAATGGACGAGCTGCGGGCTGGAACGCTGGTCAGCGTTCTCGATGATTTCATCCCGTTTTCCGGTACGTTCCGCGTGCTCTGGCCGTCGAGCCGCTATCTCTCGCCCAAGCTGCGGGTGTTCGTCGATTTCGTCGCCGAACACCTCGATCTTGCGCCGGTCAGGGGCTGAAGATCAGCACGAGATAGACGAAGAAGATCATCAGATGCACCGCGCCTTCAAGCACCGTCGTGCGCAGGCCGGAAAAGGTCAGGGTGCTGAGGATCAGCGTTACCGCCAGCAGGGTCATTTCGGTGGATGACAGGCCGAGAATGGCGGTCTGGCCGGTGAACAGGCTGATGGCAAGCACGGCCGGTACGGTCAGGCCGACGGTCGAGGTTGCCGCACCCAGGCACAGATTGACCGCGCGCTGCAGTTCATTGCCGGAAACGGCGCGCAGCGCGGTGATGGCTTCCGGCGTGAAGACGATGGCGGCGATGAGCAAACCGCCGAGTGCGGTGGGCGCGCCGAAGCTGGCAATGCCATGGTCGAGCAGCGAGGCCAGGCTCTTTGACAGCAGCACGATCGGCAGGATGTTCAGGATCAGCAGCAGCGTGTGGCCGCCAATCGACCCGGCAGGCTTCGCGTGGGGCGCTTCGATTTCAGGCGATGCCTGCAGAACGTCCTCGTCTCCCTTGGGATAGACGAAAAAGTCGCGGTGCCGCCCGGTCTGCAGCACGAGGAAAATCACATAGAGGGCGATGGTGAAAATCGAGAAGAACACCGATTGCACCACGGTGAGGGAGCCATTGCTGGTGGAAACCGTAAAGTTCGGCAGGATCAGCGGGATGACCGTCAGCGGAATGATGACGATGAGATAGGATGCCGCGCCCTGCAGATTGTAGCCCTGCTGGCCGTAACGCAGCCCGCCGATGAGCAGGCCAAGGCCGACCACGCCGTTCAAAACGATCATCAGCACCGCGAACATCGTGTCGCGGCCGAGCGTCGGCGCATCCGAACTCAGCATCACGGCGCTGATCAGCACGACTTCGATGATGACGATGGAGAGGGTGAGAATGAGCGTTCCGAGCGGTTCGCCCAGCAGTTCCGCCAGTTCCTCCGCCTCATGCACGACGCCGAAGGCCGACCAGATGATGACGCCGAACAGCCAGACAAACAGAAACGAAGCTTTCATCACCGAACTCAGATCGGCCATCCAGCCATATCCGAAAACAAGAAAGGCACCCACAGTTGCCCAAGCTACAATCAGTCTGATCCATCCGGATATCATCGGCCCTCCTTCATCGGGTTGAGGTATCATTTCGTCTTGCAGAACCTATACAGGAAATTACCGGCGATCTTACCGTTTTCTGACGCTTTATCAAAGATTTCGCTCTGCCAACCGATACTCGCCCATGCCCTGGCCGCTGCTATCACGCGCTTATGACGCAACGCTTGCTTGTGTCCGTGGTCCTGTCTGCCTAACTTGCTCCCGATGAGGAGCCCGCGGGCTCCCCCGACGGATTGCAAACACTCCAAGGAGAATGAAATGCAGCTTGGCATGATTGGGTTAGGGCGCATGGGCGCCAACATGGCGCAGCGCCTCATGAAGCGTGGTCACGCCCTCGTGGTTCACGACACCCGTGCCGAAAGCATGGCGGACCTGCAAAAACAGGGCGCGACCGGAACGGTCGTGCTGGAGGAGTTCGTCTCGCTTCTGGCCAAGCCGCGCGCCATCTGGCTGATGCTGCCCGCCGCCGTTGTCGACAGCGTTCTCGCCAAGCTCGTGCCGCTGCTCGAGCCGGGCGATATCCTCATCGATGGCGGCAATTCCTATTATCACGACGATATCCGCCGCGGCGGCGAGCTGAAGACAAAAGGCCTGCACTATGTCGATGTCGGCACCAGCGGCGGCGTCTTCGGACTGGAGCGCGGCTATTGCCTGATGATCGGTGGCGAAAAGGACGTGGTGGAGCATCTCTCGCCCGTATTCGCCTCGCTGGCGCCGGGTGGCAACGATCCCGCCGCGCCAGCCGTGGCTGCGCCGGGCAAGAGCACGGCGCCGCTCGGTTATCTGCATTGCGGTGCCAATGGTGCGGGCCACTTCGTCAAGATGGTCCATAACGGCATCGAATATGGTTTGATGGCGGCCTATGCGGAAGGCCTGAACATTCTGCGCAATGCGGATATCGGCCTGCGCTCGCATGAGGTGGACGCGGAAACCACACCACTCCTGCATCCCGAGCATTATCAATACAGTTTCGACCTGCCGCAGATCGCCGAGGTCTGGCGCCGTGGCAGCGTGATCAGCTCCTGGTTGCTGGATTTGACCGCCGACGCCCTGAACGACGATCCGACCTTGTCGAATTTCCAGGGGCGTGTTTCGGATTCGGGCGAGGGGCGTTGGACGGCCATCGCCGCCATTGACGAGGCCGTACCCACGCCGGTTCTCAGCGCGGCGCTGCAGGAGCGTTTCAGCTCGCGCGGCAATGCCGACTTCGCCAACAAGGTGCTGTCGGCCATGCGCAGCGAGTTTGGCGGCCATGTGGAGAAACCCGCTTCCAAAGCCTGAGGCCCCGTGCGCAGCTCTGGTCCGGTCCCGTTACGGGGCCGGAGCGGAGCTGTCTGTACATTGCGCTGGAATTTCGAACTATTGTTTTTGTATTTTGCTATTTGTTTAGACATTTCTCTTGGCGGAAGACGGGCATCCCGCATGTATTAAAACTGTGATCAAACGCCTGTAGAATCGCCAGATTTTGTCTGTCGGTTGATCATTCAATGGTGAAAACGGGATATGTTTTGTGTATTGCTAAATGATTTTTGTATTATTATAAAGCAATCCCGTAGCGCAGCTTGTCCAAGGTTTCAGGCCGGCAGTGCAACAGCGTCACATCATTTTGGAGATACTCATGACATCGAAACTCTGCAGCGGAGTCTTCGCGGCACTTATGTTCATGGCCGTTTTCATCGCATCGTCGGCCCATGCGGCAGACAAGCCGGGCTGCCAGGATTTCCCCGGTATCAAGCGCTTTGAAGGGTCATCGATCATGTTGTGCGATGCGCGAAACTTTGCGGAATATACCCTGCCGACCGGAAAGTGGATCAAGAACGAGGATGACTCCGCCAAGTCGGATTTTGCCAGCAAGGAAGCACTGGAAGGCCGCCTGACGCAGAATGTCTATTCCGTTCCTGCCGGACCTTCCTCGGCCGAAGTGTTCCGCAACTACCTGAACGATCTGCAATCGGCGGGCTACAAGGTCCTGTTCCAGGCCAAGCAGGCCGACACCTATCAACTGGAGAACGTCTTTGGCGAAAAGGGCCCCGGCGGCCAGCTTTTCGGCTACAGCCCGGACGAGGCGCGTTATGTGGCGGCCGTCAAGGAAGAGGGCGGCGTTAAAACCTACATCGCGCTCTACGTCATCGAATTCGAGGATGGCTATGTGCCGGAATTCGATGCGGTCAAGGGCCAGGTCTATGTCCGCCTTGACTCCCTGCAGGTCGGCAACCTGACCGACCAGATGGTCGTGGTGTCCGCCTCGCAGATCAGCAAGAGCCTCGATACGGCGGGCAAGGTTCTGCTCTACGGTATTCATTTCGACTTCAACAAGGCGTCAATCAAACCGGAGTCGCGCCCGAGCCTTGATGAAATCGCCAAGTTCCTGAAGGATCAGCCGAACGAGAAACTCGATGTGGTTGGCCATACCGACAATATTGGCGGTGCTGACTTCAACATGCAGTTGTCGAAGGCGCGGGCCGATGCGGTTGTCGCCGATCTGGTCAGTACCTACAGTGTTTCGGCGAGCCGTCTCAAGGCGAAGGGAGAGGGCTTGCAGTCGCCTGTCGCATCGAATGACGACGAAGCCGGACGGGCCAAGAACCGCCGGGTGGAACTTCATCGCCAATAGCACTGGCGCACTCTATGCGAGAACAGGAAAGGCGGCTCACGGAGCCGCCTTTTTGCTGTAGATGGCTGCCGGTCAGTTTGGCCGCACGCTGGCTTGCCGGTTGCAATCGCCGCCGCAGGCGTCAGGCGAAACAAACTGCATGGTGAAGACCTGGCCGCCAATGCCCTGGGCAAGTTCCGGTGACAATGTCAGCGGCGTGCAATCCTTGACGGCGGAAATGGCCGCATCGATGAATGATTTGCGTGCCGCCGCGTCATTGCCCGGAAAATCGATGGCAGCCGTTCGCGGCGGGCCGATCAGCGAGCCGTCGCGCTTGAAGCTGAAACGGAGTGTCACGGTGGATTTTTGTGACCCCTCCGGCGCAGTCCAGCAGGCATGAAGCGCTTTGCCGACATCATCCATAGTGGTCAGCGGGCCGGCCATCACGGAGGGAGTGGTGGAGAGCGTCATGGCGAGTGCCAGAGACAGGCGATTGAGAAGCTGTGTCATGATCCCAGTTGCTCCTTTTGAATGTCCAAAGACGGTGCACTTGAGTCCATCGGTAGAATACCACCAAAATCCCGTTTTTGTGAGTAAAAATACTATCTAAGGTTGAACATTACTGGGGTAATTGCAGTATTATCTGGGATATCCGGGTTTAAACACGCACATGTGATGGTGGATGGCCCTTTCGGGCCGTTTCCACCATCCCATTACTTCGAAAAACCTATGCGGCCTTGATCGGGCGCGGTCCGATATACCGCGATTGCGGGCGAATCAGCCGGCCATGTTGGGTCTGCTCTCTTGCATGGGCGATCCAGCCGCCGACCCGTCCCATGGCGAAGACGCTGGTAAAGCTGTCCCGCGGAAAACCAAGCGTTTCCAGCAGCAGTGCCGTATAGAATTCCACATTGGTCTTGAGCGGGCGGTCGGGTTTGCGGCGGGCGAGAATGCGCAATGCCGCCGCTTCGACGCTCTCCGCCAGCTTGAAGCGGCCCGCACCGTGATTGCCCGTTCCAGCCAGCCGCCGCAGCGCCTGCATCAATGCATCCGCGCGCGGGTCGCGCACCCGGTAGATGCGATGGCCGAATCCCATCAGTCGCTCGCCGTCGTCTAGTGCTCTTTCCAGCCATGCTTCGGCATTGTCCGGTGTGCCGATGGCATCGAGCATGTCGAGAACCGGCCCCGGTGCACCGCCATGCAGCGGCCCCTTGAGCGCGCCGAATGCAGCCAGCACGGAGGACACCAGTCCCGCATGGGTGGACGCCACCACCCGTGCCGCGAATGTCGAGGCGTTCATGCCGTGATCGCTGACCGTAACGAGATAGGTATCGAGTGCGGCGGCTTCCTGCCGTGTGACGGTTCGGCCGTGCAACATGTGCAATATATCCGCGGCGTGGCTGAGCGCGGTGTCGGGGGCGACAGGTGCCTGGCCGTTCTTCAGCCGGATGACCGCCGGGGTGAACACGGCGGGAGCCGCGATCAGGCGCAGGGCGGTGGCAAGGTCATCGCCATCGGCGAATTGGGCGGTCAGCGCGCGCACCGCATCGGTGACCGGCAGTGCGAGCAAGGGCGCGGCAGCATCGGGTATCGCGTTGAATATCTCCTGCCGGGCGAGGCCGGTGCGCGTGCGCAGTCCGTCCGCATCGAGCTTTTCGTCAAAGGCATCCGACAGCAGCAGCGCCAGCAGTTCCTCATAGGGGACAACGCCGGCCAATTCATCCAGCGACCGGCCGCGAATGATCAATATGCCTCCAAGCCCGTCAACATCCGACAGCGTGGTTTCCGTGGCGACAACGTCATCAAGACCGTTTTTCATGGCAAACTCCAGTTTTTGTTTCCGCCACAGGATGAGGTGCGCTATGATTGACGTCAATCTTGACGTAAATGATCAATGTGAGGTTCCATGGCGTGGTTGACGGCATCGCAGGCTCTGGCGGCCCTTGGCGTCCAGCCGCAGACCCTTTACGCCAATGTCAGCCGGGGACGGATTCAGGCCAAGCCCGATCCGCAGGACCCGCGCCGCAGCCTTTACAAGAGCGAGGATGTGAAACGCCTCGCCGGACGCAAGGCCGGGCGGCGCACGGTGGCCAATGTCGCCGCCGAGGCGATCGGCTGGGGCGATCCGGTCCTGCCGTCGAGCATCTCGACCATTGCCGACGGGCGCCTATGGTATCGCGGCAGGGATGCGTCCGCACTGGCCGCCTCGTCGACACTTGAACAGGTTGCAGCGCTGTTGTGGGAAGCGGGGGAAATCACCGCGTCACCTTCCGCCCATGATATGCCCAAGTCCGACCGCCCGCTGGAGGCAGCCATGATTGTCCTTGCCCGGCGTGCCGCAACGGACCTGCCGGCTCATGGCCGTTCGCGTGCCGTGCTGGTTGCCGAGGCATCCGGTGTCTTTGCGGACGTCGTTGCGGCGATGCTTGGCACCGGCAGCGCCGCCAATCACGCCGTTCACATCCGACTGGCCCATGCCTGGAATGCGCCGGAGGCGGAAGACTGCATCCGCCGGGCGCTGGTTCTGCTGGCCGATCACGAACTCAATGCCTCGACCTTTGCGGCCCGCGTCGCCGCCTCGACCGGAGCGCCGCTGTCGGCCGGCATGCTCGCCGGTCTCGCCGCGCTGACCGGGCCGCTGCATGGCGAGGCCTATCTCAGCGTGCAGGCGCTGGTCCGGATCGCACAGGCCACCGGCGCAGGTTTTGCGATACGCGAACTGCTGGCCCAGGGCAGGGCCATTCCTGCCTTCGGGCACCCGCTCTATCCCCATGGTGACCAGCGCGCCACGGCGCTGCTGGCACAGTTCGAACCGGGCGCCATCTATCGGCAGATTCGCGAAACGGCAGAGATGCTGACCGGCGAGCAGCCCAACATTGATTTTGCTCTCGCCGCCATGACCGATGGCTTTGGTTTGCCTCCGGCGGCACCCGTCATTCTCTTCGCCATTGCCCGCTCCGTCGGCTGGATTGCGCATATTCTGGAACAACAGTCGATGAACCAGCTGATCCGCCCGCGTGCCCGCTACACCGGCCCGCCCTTGTCCCTGTCCTGAACCCGGCATTCGCCCATGAAAAAATTCAGGCGATATGTCGATACCGGTAAATCCCGCGCGTCGTGTCATCGGAGCGAGGGTTTACCAACGGCCGGACCATCCGGCCGCCCGGCATCCGAACCGAAGGAGAAACGACAATGCGATTCATGATTCTGGTGAAGGCAACGAAAGATTCGGAAGCCGGCGTCATGCCGCCGGAGGAACTCTTCAGCGCCATGGCCGATTATCACGAACAGCTGGCGAAAGCCGGGGCGCTGCTGGACGCCAATGGCCTTCAACCCACTGCAAAGGGCTGGAAAATCCGGTATTCCGGCGGCAAGCGGACCGTGATCGACGGGCCGTTCGCCGAAGCCAAGGAACTGGTGGCGGGCTACACCATCATTCAGGTGAAGACGCGCGAGGAGGCGATTGAATGGGCCAACCGGTTTCCCAATCCGCATCCGGACAGTGGCGAGATCGAAATCCGGCAGATGTTCGAACTCGAAGATTTCGGCGAATTCGAAGCCATCGACCGCTTTCGCGACATGGGCGCCGGCCAGAACAAGTAAGCCGCACGTCGCGATCTTGCGCGACGGCCCCGAAGGTGATGTGATCGGCCCTTATGACGACCGCCGCCGAAACCCATCGTGCCATCGAAACCGTGTGGAAAATCGAGCAGGCCCGGATCATTGCCGGGCTTGCGCGCATTGTCAGGGATGTCGGGCTTGCCGAAGAACTGGCGCAGGAGGCGCTGATCGCCGCACTGCGCCATTGGCCGTCGGAGGGCATCCCGCGCAATCCCGCCGCATGGCTGATGGTCACCGGCAAACGCCGGGCCATCGATCACTTCCGCCGCACGAAGATGCTGAAGCGCAAGCACGGGCAGTTGGGCTATGACGCGGAAATCGAACAGGCCGCCATGCCGGATTTCGATACGGCGCTGGACGACGACATCGGCGACGACATGCTCAGCCTCATCTTCACCGCCTGCCACCCCGTGCTATCGGCCGAGGCGCGCACGGCGCTGACGCTGCGCATGATTGGCGGGCTGACGACGGAGGAGATCGCGCGCGCCTTCCTGACACCTGAAGCCACCGTTGCCCAGCGCATCGTCCGGGCCAAGCGCACGCTGTCGGAGGCGAATATTCCCTTCGAGGTGCCGCGCGGCAAGGACCGCACGGAACGTCTCGCCTCGGTGCTTGCCGTGCTTTACCTGATTTTCAACGAGGGCTATTCGGCCACCGCGGGAGATGACTGGATCAGGCCGCAACTGGCACAGGAAGCCATGCGGCTCGGGCGGATCCTTGCTGATCTGATGCCGGATGAACCGGAGGTGCACGGGTTGATCGCCCTTATGGAAATTCAGGCCTCGCGCTTTGCCGCGCGGGTCGGGCCGTCGGGCGAACCGGTCCTGCTGTTCGACCAAAACCGCGCGCACTGGGACCATCTGCTGATCCGGCGCGGGTTGGCGGCGCTGGAGCGGGCCGAAAGGCTGGGCACCGTCTACGGCCCCTATGGCCTGCAGGCGGCCATCGCCGCCTGCCATGCACGGGCGCGAACCGCCGAGGAAACCGACTGGGTCCGGATCGCCGCGCTCTACGAGCAGCTGGCAAAGCTCATGCCATCGCCTGTCGTCGAGCTCAATCGGGCGGTAGCGCTTTCCATGGCTTTCGGTCCGCAAGCCGGGCTCGACCTTATTGACCAGCTGACTGGCGAGCCGTCCCTGCAGGCTTATCACCTCCTGCCAAGCATTCGCGGCGACCTCCTGCTGAAACTCAAGCGGCCGGATGAAGCGCGGGCCGAGTTCGAGCGGGCCGCAAGTCTCACGCGCAATGCCCGCGAGCGCACAATCCTCCTGGAGCGCGCGGCTTCCTGTGCCTAGCGCTGCAATGCGAGCTTCATGCCCTCATGGCTGGCGACAAATCCCAGCGCTTCGTAGAAACGCGCCGCGTCGGGCCGCGTCTTGTCGGTGGTAAGCTGCACCAGCCCGCACTGGCGTTCGCGGCAGGCGTCGATGGCCCATTCAAACATGCGGCGGCCAAGCCCGCCGCGCCGGTGCGTTTCGGCAATCCGCACGCTTTCGATCTGCCCGCGCCACATGCCGGTGCGTGATAATCCGGGGATGAAGGTGATCTGGGCGCAGCCGACAACCAGTCCTCCGTCTGCCGCCACGACCAGAAGCTGGTTCGGGTCGCTGTCGATGGCGGCAAAGGCCGAGCGGTAACGCGGGTCGACCGGATCGGAGATCACCTCGCGCTGGCTGCCGAGCGGATCATCGGCCAGAAGCGCGACAATGGCGGGGAGATCGGCGCTTGTGGCCTTGCGGATGATGGGGTCGGTCAACACTGGTCTCCCACCTGAAAACGATTGCACGAACCACGCACCACGCGTTGGCAATCAGCTTTAATACATCTCATTCCACAGTATCAAATCCAACCCCTGTCAGATGTTCCGACATATCCCACAGCTTCGCCGCCACGGCGGTATCTTTGGCCTGCGGCATGACCTTGGCCGGTTCTGGCGGTCCCTTCAGCTCATGGAACCAGTTCGGGCCGTAGTAGCCGCTGCCGGTTGCGGCAGGAGAGGTGGCGGCGAACAGCGTCGGCAGCGAACCGTCGGCAGCGGAATGACTGGCAAAGGGTTGCATCAGCATGCTGACCCTGGATAGGAGCCCACTTGCGCCGGGGCCATTGGAAATAAGTTCGGTACGGGCAAAGCCGGGGTGTGCCGCATTGCTCATCAGGCCCCAGCCGGCGGTATCGCTGCGGCGTTGCAACTCGAAGGCGAACATCAGCATTGCCAGTTTCGACTGGGAGTAGGCCGGCCACGGCTTGTAGGTCTTTTGCCATTGCAGATCGTCGAAATGAATTTTGCCGCTGCGATGGGCTAGACTGCTCAGATTGACCACGCGCGGCCGGTCCCCTCTGATCAGCAGGGGCAGCAAATGTGCCGTGAGAGCGAAATGACCGAGATAATTCGTACCGAACTGCAACTCAAAGCCGTCGCTCGTCGCCTGCCGGGTGGGCGGTGCCATCACGCCAGCATTGTTGATCAGCAGGTCAAGGCTCTGGCGCTGCTCCCGCATGCGGTCGCTGAACGAGCGCACCGATGCGAGGCTGGCAAGGTCGAGTTCCTCGAAACGGATGTCCGCGCCGGGAATGGCAGCCTTGATCCGTGCGACGGAAGTTGCCCCCTTGGCCGTATTGCGCCCGGCGAGAATGATCGCGCCGCCCGCGCGGGCGAGGGCAAGCGCTGTCTCGTAGCCGAGGCCGCCCGTGCCGGTCACAATGGCGGAGCGGCCACGCTGTGAGGGAATATCCGAAAAAGTCCAGTCTGCCATGATGCGTACTCGCGTTGATGATCGTTGGCATTAAATATGCACTCAGTGCAAATTTGCAAGTAGGGCAATTATTTGCCATAAGATGCGCCGGAGACAGACATGACGGACACCCTATCAACCCAGGAAGGATTGCGGGCACGCAAGCGGCGCGAGACACGCCAGCGTATCGCCGAGGCGGGACTGCGCCTGTTCCTGAAAGACGGTTTCGAGGCCACGACGCTGGATGCCATCGCGGCGGCCGCTGATATTTCACGCCGGACGTTTTTCCATTATTTCAGCTCCAAGGAAGAGGTCGTCAACGCGTTCGAAAGCAGCACCGATGAGGCATTCCGGGCGGCCATTGCTGACGAGCCTCTTGATGAAGCGCCGCTCGATGTCGTCCGCAACGCCTTTCTCAAGGTCATAGCCAGCTATGAGACCAAACAGGCGATCGCCATCGACGGCCTGTTGCGCTCGACTGAGGCTTTGTGTGCCCGCAAGCAAGCCAATTATCAGCGCAAGGAGCAGATGCTGTTCGACGCGTTGAGTGAGCGCTGGCCGGAGCCTGAGAGGCGGGCGGGCCTGCGGCTGGTGGCCATGGTCAGCGTCGGCGCACTGCGGCTGGCGGCGGAAACGTGGAGCGCCGAGCAGGGGCGACGTCCTCTGGCGGACTATCTGCAAGAGGCATTTCACGGTTTGCGAACCGAAATCGCCACCTGACCAATCCGGCAGCGTCACCAAAACTTCACGGAACAGTCAAACGGCAGAGATGCACGGCACCTAATCCTGCGGGCTCGATCCACGCACTCGAACCTCAGGTGAACCCCATGCGACCCCTCTTTGCCGCTCTGCTCTGCGCTTCCTTTCTGGTTCCTGCCTCGGCCCTGGCCGCGGATCAGGAATTCAAGGCGAAACTCGTCTCCCATGCCATCCTGCCGGCCAACACGATCATCAAGGCACCGGACGATGCGCCGGAACACCTGAAGACCTCGGGCAAGTTCACCACCGCCGACCGCAAGCGGGCGGAAGGTCTGGCGACCGTTCCCGGCAAGGACGGCGTGCGGCTGACCGGCCTTAGTCTGCCATTCGATGGCCAGCCGGTGCAGGGCTTTTCCGGTATCAAGGCGGTCGGTGATGGCACCTACTGGTCGCTCTCCGACAACGGTTTCGGCACCAAGCTGAATTCGCCCGATGCCATGCTCATGCTGCATCACCTCGCTTTCAATTGGGACAAAGGCACGGTCGAGCGCAAGGAAACCGTGTTCCTGCGCGATCCGGACAAGAAAATCCCATTCCCGATCGTCATGGAAGGCAGCGATACCCGCTATCTCACCGGCAGTGATCTCGATGTCGAATCGATCCAGCCTGTCGCCGACGGCTTCTGGATCGGCGAAGAGTTCGGCCCCTATCTCGTCAAGGTGACCCGCGACGGCAAGGTCACCGACGTCATCGCCACCAAGGTCGGTGATCGCGCCGTCCGTTCGCCCGACAATCCGGCCATCACCCTGCCGGCCAATCCGACGCTGAAGAACCCGGCATTCAACCTCAAGCGTTCCGGCGGCTTTGAAGGGCTGGCGCAGTCAAAGGGCGGCAAGAAACTCTACGGCCTGCTCGAAGGCCCGCTGTTCGGCGATGACGGCGTGGTGGAAAAGGTTGACGGCCAGCCGGCGCTGCGCGTCATCGAATTCGATGTCGCATCGAAGAACTGGACCGGCCGCAGCTGGCTCTATCCGCTGGCACCGGGCGGCGAGGCGATCGGCGATTTCAACATGATCGACGACACGACGGCGCTGGTGATCGAACGCGACAATGGTGCGGGCACCGCGGCAAAGGCGTGTGCCGACCCGAAGACGCCCAAGCCCGATTGTTTCGATGTGCCGTCCAAGGTCAAGCGCATCTACAAGATCGAAATGACCGACCAGAATGTGGGCGCCGCCGTGCGCAAGATCGGCTACATCGATCTTCTCAACATTGCTGATCCTGACAACAGGAAGCGCCAGGGCGGCGGCGAGGGCTTTTACGACATGCCGTTCGTCACCATCGAGAATGTCGACGTCGTCGATGCCAGCCACATCATCGTCGGCAACGACAACAACCTGCCATTCTCGGCCGGACGTGCCCTCGACAAAGCCGATGACAATGAATTCGTCCTGCTGGAAGTCGGCGATTTCCTCAAGGCACGCTGAACCGGATACGGGGCGGCGCAAGCCGCCCCGTCTCTTTTTGAGAAATTAGCTTATTGCGCGCAGATTGTTCTTCGCGACGTGCTCTTCCGTATCGGCCAATGCCAGCTCGAAGCGGTTGAAGAGCTCGTTCAGCTCCGCTTCCGTGATGATCATCGGCGGGCAGAAGGCGATGGAATCGCCGATGGCCCGCAGCACCGCGCCGTGGCCTTCGAGGAAGCGGGCGAGCTGTGCGCCGACACCGTGCGCCGGATCGAAGGAGCGTTTGGTTGCCTTGTCGGCCACCAGTTCCACCGCACCCATCAGGCCGGAATTGCGCACTTCGCCGACCAGCGGATGATCGATGACCTTCTTCAGACGTGCTTCGAAGGTCGGCGTCAGGCCGCGCACATAGTCGACGATGTTGCGGCGCTGGTAGATCTCGATGGCCTTGACCCCGAGCGCGCAGCCCAAGGGATGGCCGCCATAGGTGAAACCGTGGCCGAACGTGCCGATCTGGGCGCTGTGATCCACATAGGCCTGGTAGACGTCTTCGGGAACCAGCACGGCGCCGAGCGGTGCATAGGCCGATGTCAGCTGCTTGGCCGCCGAGATGGTGGTCGGCGTCATGCCGACGGCCTGGCTGCCCCACCAGTGGCCGGTGCGGCCAAAACCGTTGATGACCTCGTCGGCAATGATCAGGATGTCGTGCTCGCGCAGGATCGGCTCGATGGCGGCGAAATAGCCCGATGGCGGCACCAGCACGCCGCCTGCACCCATCACCGGCTCGGCGATGAAGGCGGCGATGGTGTCGGGGCCTTCGCGTTCAATCATGTCGCGCAGCGAATCGGCAAGACGCGCCACGAATTCCGCCTCGCTCTCGCCCGCCTGGCCGAAACGGTAGTAGTGCGGGCAGTCGGTGTGCAGGATGCCTTCCACCGGCAGATCCCAGCCCTTGTGGTTATAGGGCAGGCCGGTCAGCGACGCGGCCATGATGGTCACGCCATGATAGGCCTTGACGCGCGAGATGATCTTTTTCTTCTTCGGGCGGCCCAGCGCGTTGTTGTAATACCAGGCGAGCTTGACCTGCGTGTCATTGGCTTCGGAACCCGACGAGGTATAGAAAACCTTGGAGATCGGAACAGGCGCTATTTCCTTGAGCTTTTCGGCAAGCTCGATCGCCGGTTCCATGCCCTTGCCGCCGAAGAGGTGGTAATAGGGCAGGGTGCGCAGCTGCTCGGTCGCAGCGTCGATCATTTCCTCGTCGCCGAAGCCGAGACCGGCGCACCACAGGCCCGCCATGCCCTCGATATATTCCTTGCCCTGCGTGTCATAGATATAGACCCCCTTGGCATGGCCCATCACCAGCGGTCCTTGATCCTGCAATTTATGGAGGGGGGTATAGGGATGCAGGATCGAATCGATATCGCGCTGCTGGACATTTGTAAGGGGGCGGCTGCTCGCCATTTCATGACTCCATTTTGATGGGATGGGGCGAGCTTAGCCAGACTTGCCGGAAAGAGCAAAGCGGCTTCCAAAAGAAAACGTCGCCTGCGTCGTTATTCCGGGCGAAGGCCCTTCATCACGGCCGCATAATCCTTGCCGAGCCGGGTGAGCAGCGTGGTTTCATCATCTTCGGCCGAAACGGTAAGGCTGGTGCCGTCATTGCCGAGCATGACGAAAACGAGCTGGTCGACGGCACCGTCCGACAGGGAAATGGCCGCAATGCGCTGCTGGTCCCCGTCTTCCGGCGCGCGAATGTTGAAAACAACCTCCCCGCCGACCAGGGCCGCGGCCTTCTGCAAAACGCCTTCGAAACCGTCGGCAACAATATCCTGTGCGCCAAGCGCCAGTTCGATCTCGACAACTTCAAGCGAAACCGCTTTGCCAGTCTCAGGCATTCTATCCGGCCTCGTCATTTTGCGTTGTAAAAGCGGCTTGCTTGCCCGCCTTCTATCCTGCCCTGAATCACCGGGGCGATGATGTCAGCTATGTGACAGCCGATCTACTCATAAAGTGTAAACGGTTGAGATGGTTCGGTGGCGGGCAGATGCCGCCCGGCGCCGGGTTGTAGGCGATTGCGTCATCAGAGCTTCATACACTGCGGGCATTCATGTGCCGTTGCCCATATTCAAACTCAAAAACCGATTTCATTTTTTAGACACTGCATTTTCAGTCACGCATTCATTAACCGGAGGGGATTTTGAAACCTCGATTTTTTCTATTGCTCCCATTGCTTTTTCTCACCGCCTGTTCCGACACTGAACAACCCGACCCAAATGTCGTCTCAGCATCGACATTTGACGCGGCACAGTTCGACGAACTGAAGAACCAGATTGCTGCGCTTGCCAATCAGAACGCCGGTTTTGCTGCGGATGCAGCCGAAATGAGGCGACTTCAGGATGAGATCAACCATCTGAAAGCCGCCGAATCTGCTCGCTTGCAGCCTGCTGTCGAGGTTTGTCAGTAAGGCGTTCGATCCAAAAAAGATAGTTATTTCAATATTTTATTATCCTGGGAAGCTACTATGGACAGACGCGATTTTATCAAGATGCTCGGTATCGCCGGCGTCAATACCGCCGCCTATGCGGCATGTTCGGCCTATATGCAGGAGGCTTTAGCCAGTTCAACCGTTGTGGAAGATATGCTGAGCGCTTCGGCGCACTGCCGGAAAGGCTCGCTGGCGGATATCGAGCATGTGGTCATTCTGATGCAGGAGAACAGGTCCTTCGACCATTACTTCGGCACATTGCGTGGTGTGAGGGGCTTCGGCGATCCGCGGCCGCTGAAATTGAAAAATGGGGAACCGGTCTGGCACCAGGCGCAGTCGGACGGTTCGGCGCAAATGGTAAAGCCGTATCAACTGCCGCAAGGTGATACGCCGGACGAGGAGGGTGGCGCGGGCGGTGTCTTCCTGCAAGACCCAGCCCATGATTACAAAAGCGGTCTTGCCGCGTGGAACAGCGGCCTCATGGACAAATGGATTCCGCAAAAGGGCATCGTGTCCATGGCCCATTACACCGAACGGGATATTCCGCTCTATTTCCAGCTGGCCAAAGCCTTCACCATTTGCGACGCCTATTTCTGTTCGCACAATGGCGGAACCGACACCAATCGCATCTATTTCTGGACCGGAACCAGCAAAGGCCGCTACGACAACAGCCATTTTCCCTTCGGTACGCCGCACAAGGTGCTGGGACGACCTGATTGGAAGTCCTATCCGGAAGTATTGGAAGACGCGCTCAAAAACCTTGAATCGCGTGAACAGAAGGTGAGGCAGGAACTGGAAAAATGCCTGAGCTGGAAGTTTTATCAGGATGGCCTGGGGAGCGATGTATTCACGGGAAACTACGACAATAATACCCTGGAAGCCTTCGCAAATTTTCGCAAGGAAAACACACCGATCTATACGAAAAGCCGATTAAAAAACTCGGTATTGCGGACCGATGCGAACCAGCCGTCGAAGTTTGAGCAGGATATTGCTTCGGACAAGCTTCCCGCCGTTTCATGGATTATCGCGCCGGAAGCGTTTTCCGAGCACCCCAAATACCCCCCGCATTTCGGCGAGTATTATGTAAATGAGATACTGCGCGCATTCGCTGCCAACAAGGACGTCTGGAAAAAGACAGCGTTCTTCATAACCTATGACGAGAATGGCGGCTTTTTCGATCATATGCCGCCACCCGTGCCGCCTTTAAGTTATCCCGAAGCCGCTGCGTGGTACGGCATACCTGCAAAGGCTTTGTCGGAGGGCATAGAGGTCACGTCAACACGATTGAACAACGAAACAGGAAAAGAAGAAGGGCGTGATTTCAATTCGGAAAATGCATTCAAGGAAAAGCTGGCCGATAAAGAAACCGGCGATGAAAAGAAGGAACGTGAAGCTACACGGCCTTTGGGGATGGGCATGCGTGTCCCGTTGCTGGTCATTTCTCCATGGAGCGCCGGCGGGCGTGTTTGTTCCGAAGTATTCGATCACACCTCGTTCATTTCATTCCTCGACACGTGGATCGAAAAACGATTTGCGGCAAAGGGGGAATATTTCAAAAGGCCAAGCCTTCCGAATGTTTCTTCCTGGCGACGGGCCGTTGCAGGCGACCTGACCGGTACATTCGATTTTAACCGCGAGGCGACCGGAACAATTGATGCATTGATCAATAAGGCGCTGCCGGTAAAAATTCTAACTGACGGTGAAAAGACCAACGCAAAGAAAAAAGCGGACAATCCACTCAAACCCAAGATCGAGCACGTCAATGCCGATCCCAATGCAAAAAAAACGGTGGCAGTGAAGCAGGATCGAACACAGTGCGATTTGTTGCCGCTTGGTTACGATTTTCAGGTCAGCTTTCGGTTTTCTTCCTCCATGACTGCGTACCCGGAGTGTATTTTTAAAAATTCAGGTAAGTTGGGCGTGTCATTTGTACTTTACAACTATAATGAGCAAGCTTGGCTGCAATCCCAACCCATAAGCGTGGAAGGAATAATGCTTGGCGATCCGGAGTTGACGATTTCTTGCCCGTTGTCCGTTGGGGCTGATATGAACTATCACCATGCTGTCTACGGGCCCAATGGCTACTTGGCCGAAGCTCGCGGCACTATATTCGACGGTACCGAAACGGCCTTTTATTTCAACTGCCATATAACGCCCGATAAAGACGGCAAGGCACTCACTTTTGATTTGCAAAATTGGCCCACGGCCAACGGCAAACTGAAAATGATCAATGCCTACTATCCCGATGAAAAGCCGACGATTGTTTCCAATGGTACAGACAAGGTTGACGTCGCCACAAAGGACGGCTGGTACGATGTTTCCTTCGTCGATGCGGTGAACACGGACAGCAGGTATCTGCGCCGCTATGCGGGCCACATTGAAACCGGCAAAATGAGCCGGACCGATCCGGCCATCGGGATGATCTACGACGAGACGGCGCGGGTCTATATCCCGGCAGTGGTCTAGCGGGCAGGAGCCTTGGCAACGGCCGGCGGCCGCGGGGCCTGCCGTTCCAATGCTTGTCTCACCGGGGAAATACGGTTAGCTGTTCATGTCAGTCACAGACCAGCCATATCGGGATTCCATGCGACACCACATCCGACGCCGCCAATCGATTTCCGCCAAATGGTCGGTGCGGATCGCGTTCCTGTCGGCCATCCTGTTTGTCCTGTCCGGCCTGGGGCACCGCTTCGAGCGGATCGAAACCCCCGAGTTTCTCTGGCTGCTCGCCATTGTGGCGGCCCTCGCGGTGCTGGCGCTGCTGCTCGGCATCAAGGGATTCACCAGCCTGTGGCGCCGCGGCGACCGCGGCGGCCCGTCCGCCTTCTGGGGCGCGGTGATCGCGCTGGTGGTCCTCGGGCCCTTTGTCGTGACGGTCTACCAGGCGATGACCCTGCCGGCGATCTATGACGTGTCGACCGATGTCACCGAGCCGCCTGCGCTGTTTGCCCTGGCCGGTCAACGGACGGACCGCATGAACCCGCTGGTCAACGATCCGCACAGCCGCGCCCTGCAGGCCAAGGCCTATCCCGAAGTGACGGGCCGGCGCTACGAAGGCTCGCCGGACCGCGTTCTCGATGCCGCCGTGACGGTGATCACCAACAATGGCTGGACCATCATCGATCAGAAGGGCGTGCCCGGCGACGACGAGGAAATACTCATGGAAGTCGTGGCGCGGACCTGGCTGCTGGGCTTCACCAGCGACGTCGTCATCCGCCTGAGCGACGAGGGCGAGACCACCTATGTCGATATGCGGTCGGTCTCGCGCTACGGCATTCACGATCTTGGCGAAAATGCCGGGCGCATCGCCCGGTTCATGGCAGACCTCGATGCGCAGGTGCAGAATGCGCAGCCGGAGGAAGACACCACTCAGCCGGCCCAGTAGACGCCGTCGATGGAGGGGTTGCCTTCCGTATGCACCTTGCCGCGGGCAACGAGATCTTCCAGATGGGCAAGCACCGACAGTCCCGCCGCGCCGTGCAGGCGCGGGTCGGTTTCCCGGTAGATGACCTTGACCATGGCGGCGATCGTGCGGTCGCCCAGTTTGACCCGCTCGAGCACGGCGCGCTCGCGCATCTTGCGGTGGGCTTTCAGACCGCGCACGAAGGTTTTCGGCTTGGTCACCGCACCGCCATGGCCGGGAAGATAGACCCGGTCATGCCGCTCAAGGAGCCGGTCGAGCGAAGCCATGTAGTCCGACATCGAGCCGTCGGGCGGCGCCACGATGGATGTGGCCCAGGCCATCACATGGTCGGCGGAAAACAGGATGTCCGTTCCCTCAAGCCCGAACACCACATGGTTGGCCGTGTGGCCGGGCGTATGAATGGTGCGCAGGGCCCAGCCATCGCCTATGATGACCGAATTGTCGGCAGCGGCGATATCGGGCACGAAATCATAGTCGCCGCTGGCATCGAGCAGGTTGATCTCGCCAATATGCAGCGGCCGGGCCGGGCGGTGCGGGCCTTCCGCCACCAGCGTGGCGCCAAGCTCGGCTTTCAGCACCGTTGCGAGCGGCGAATGGTCCCGGTGTGTATGGCTGACAAAGATATGGCTGACCGGCCGCCCGGCGATGGCGCGCAGCAATGCCGTGTGATGGGCATCGTCAACTGGACCCGGATCGATCAGCGCCAGCGTATCGCGGCCGATCAGATAACTGTTGGTGCCGAAAAAGGTGAAGGGGCTGGGATTGTTGACCGTGATGCGCTTGATATCAGGCGCAATCTCGACGGCTTCGCCATAATGCGGCGCAAAAGAACTGTCGAAAACGAGGGACATGGGGGTGTGCGGACCTTGTGTATGGCCTTGCGCATATTGCGCTGCGGCGTCATCCCCAATATACCCTTTTCAACGCGTGGCGAAAGCCGATCCGGAGGATAGAACATGATTGCTGCCCAGACCCGTTCCCTTGCTGAAACCTTCCAGCCGGAAGGCCAGCTTGCCAAAGCCGTATGGTTTGTCTCGCTTGCCCTTGTCGGCACGGCGCTGATGACCCTTGCGGCGAAGACCAAGATCGACATGGTTTTCGTCAATGTCACCATGCAGACCTTCGCCGTTTTCGCCATTGCCGCCGCCTATGGCTCGCGCCTGGCCGTGGCCACCATGGCGCTTTACCTGCTCGAAGGTGCGCTCGGCATGCCGGTTTTCACCGGAACGCCGGAAAAGGGCATCGGCCTTGCCTATATGGTCGGCACCACGGGCGGCTACCTCGTCGCCTATCTCGCCGCAGCCTGGGTTGTCGGTCTTGCCGCTGACAAGGGCTTTGCCCGCAACCCCGTCGCCATGGGTGTTGCCATGCTCGCCGGTGAGGCGATCATCCTCAGCCTCGGCTTCCTCTGGATGGCTTACCTGCTCGGCTTCGAGAAGGCGTTTGCCTTCGGCGTAGGCCCGTTCATCGTTGCCGATATCCTGAAGCTGGCGCTGGCCGCCGCCATTGTCCCGGCCGTCGGCTCGCTGCTCAAGCGCCGCTGATTCCTGCTCTTTGCACCCCCTCTGTCCTGCCGGATGGAGGGGGTGCAGCATTGTCTGTTGGAGAGGCACTCCGTGTCCGATTACCCCCGCGATCTCATCGGCTTCGGCCGCAATACCCCGGACCCGAAATGGCCGGGCCATGCCCGCATCGCCGTGCAGTTCGTGATCAATTACGAGGAGGGTGGCGAAAGCTGCATTCTCGACAATGATCCGGCGTCGGAAAACCTGCTCTCGGAAATCGTCGGTGCGGCGGCGTGGCCGGGGCAGCGCAATCTCAACATGGAATCCATCTACGAATACGGCTCCCGTGCCGGCTTCTGGCGGTTGTGGCGCATCTTTACCCGCCGCAACCTGCCGGTCACGGTCTATGGCGTGACGCTGGCCATGGCACGCAACCCGGAAGCGGTGGCCGCCATGCAGGAAGCCGATTGGGAAATCGCCAGCCACGGCCTGCGCTGGCTGGAGTACAAGGATTTTCCGGAAGACATCGAGCGCCAGCACATCCTCGAAGCCGTGCGGCTGCACACCGAAATCACCGGCTCGCGCCCGCTCGGCATCTATCAGGGCAAGCCCTCGGACAACACGCTGAAGATCGTCATGGAAGAGGGCGGTTTCGTCTATTCCGCCGACAGCTATGCCGATGAACTGCCCTATTGGGTAAAAGGGCCGAAGGGTCCGCATCTGATTGTTCCCTATACGCTCGATGCCAACGACATGCGGTTTGCCACGCCGCAGGGTTTCAATACCGGCGACCAGTTTTTCACCTATCTCAAGGACACGTTCGACGTGCTCTACCGGGAAGGGCAGGAAGGCGCGGCCAAGATGATGTCCGTCGGCCTGCATTGCCGTCTTGTCGGACGCCCCGGACGGGCGGCGGCGCTGGAGCGGTTCCTGGATTATGTGCAGGGGCACGAGGCTGCCTGGGTGACGCGCCGCATCGATATCGCACGCCACTGGCACGAGCATCATCGCCCGGACAGTGCCGTATGACCATCTCTCTGCTTGCCGTCCAGCCGCTGACCCGCGCGGCGTTCGAACCCTTTGGCGATGTGATCGAAACCGAGGGTGCCGACATACGCCTGATCAACAATGGTACCACGCAGCGTTTTCACGATCTGGCCCATGTCGATGTGAGCGGGGCGGAGGCGCGGGTTCTGGTCAATATTTTTCGCGGACAGGCTTTCGCCCCACCCATCAACATCGCGATGCTTGAGCGCCATCCCCTCGGCAGCCAGGCATTCTATCCGCTGCAGGACCGGCCGTTTCTCGTCGTCGTGGCGGAAGACGATGCGGGCCGTCCGGGGCAGCCGAGGGCGTTCCTGGCACAGGGCAATCAGGGCGTCAATTACGGCCGCAATGTCTGGCATCACCCGCTGATTTCGCTGGAAGCGGCGTCGGATTTCCTCGTGGTCGATCGCGGCGGTGCGGGGGACAATCTTGAAGAGTTTTTCTTCGGGGATGTGGTTTATCGGATCGAAACGGTCTGAATCGCAGATAGGCGGTGCGTGGTTCGACAAGCTCACCATGAGGGAGAGTGAGGATTGCAGGGAGCTATATTCTGCAACCTTTGCGATTGGCATTGCAGCCAAACCACGTCCCTCACGGTGAGCTTGTCGAACCACGCACCAAGACACCACGAACTTCCCTCTGCCCCTTGACGCTTCATCGCTGCCGGATGAAGCTGTGCACCATGTCACAAACGATCAAATTTTTTCTCAATGGTCAAAAACAGCTGGCGTCGGTCCGGCCGGATATGACGGTGCTCGACTGGCTGCGCAGCGCGCCGCGCCTGACGGGAACCAAGGAAGGTTGCGCCGAGGGCGACTGCGGCGCCTGCTCGGTGCTGATCGGCGATCCCTCTGGTGATTCGGTGCGCTATCACGCCGCCAACAGCTGCATTCTCGCCATGGGTCAGCTCGATGGGCGAGCGCTGGTCACCGTCGAAGGCCTGAAAACCGAAGTCCTGCACCCCGTACAGGCGGCAATGGCGGAAAACGGCTCGTCGCAGTGCGGCTTCTGTACGCCGGGCATCGTCATTTCGCTGGCCGGCCTTGCCGCCAGCACGGCACATCCCGATGACCACGAAATCCACGATGCGCTGGCGGGCAATCTGTGCCGTTGCACCGGCTACCGCCCCATCGTTGAAGCCGCCCGCAAGGTGGCAGGTGCTGGCGGCGCTCCGATACCGGGCCTTGAGGTGAGGGCATTCGCCGAGATGGAGCCGCAAAAGGCGGTATCGGCCGATGGTTCGACCTTCCACCAGCCGCAAACGCTGGCGGACCTTTTGCAACTGCGCAAGGACAGGCCGGATGCCCTGCTGCTCGGCGGCGGCACCGATCTCGGCGTGGCGCTGGCCGATTACCATGCGGATTGGGACGATGTCATTTCGCTGGCGCATGTGCGGGAAATGCGGGCCATCGGCGAGACGGACAATCATCTGAGTTTCGGGGCTGCCGTGACCTGGGAGGAGGTGCTTGCGCGCGTCGCCGGTTCCTATCCGTCCTTTGCCACGCTTATTCGCCGTTTCGGCTCGACCCAGATTCGCTCCATGGGAACCATTGGCGGCAATATCGGCACCGCAAGCCCCATCGGCGACGGCCCGCCTGCCTTGATCGCGCTGGGCGCCGATGTGGAATTGGCCTCGCTCAACGGCCGCCGGTTCATGGCGCTGGAGGATTTCTTCCTCGACTATCGCAAGACGGAGTTGCGGGCCGACGAAGTGATCGCATCGGTCTCCATCCCCAAGCCGAAGCCGGGGCAGGATTTTCGCGTCTACAAGATTTCCAAACGCTACGATCAGGATATCTCGACGGTCTGCGCCGCTTTCTCCATCACCCGCGAGGATGGCCAGGTCCGCAGCGCGCGCATTGCCTTCGGCGGCATGGCGGCAACACCGCGCCGGGCGGTGGCCGCAGAGCAGGCGCTGGTCGGCACGCAGTTCGATGCGAAAGCGGTCGAAGCCTGCGCGGCGGCAATCACCGCGACGTTCAAGCCGCTCGACGACTGGCGCGGCAGCGCGGATTACCGGCTGCAGGTAGCAGCCAATCTGGTTGAGCGGTTCTGGCGGGATGTCTCCGGCGAGACCGTGGAAGTGATGGCGCTATGACCGACAATGCTCCCCATACTGTCCAGCGCAGCATCGTCGGCAAGGGCATTGCCCATGATTCCGCCGCACGCCACGTGGCGGGCGAGGCGAACTACATCGACGACATGCCCGAACTGCCCGGCACGCTGCACGCGGCCTTTGTTCTTTCGCCGGTCGCCCATGGGCGGCTGAAATCCATCGATCCGGCGCAGGCGCTGGCGATGGAGGGCGTGGCCGGTGTCTGGTGGGCCAGGGATGTGCCCGGCCACAACGAGGTCGGCCCGATCCTCAATGGCGAAACGCTGTTCGCCGAGGATATCGTCGATCATGAAGGGCGGGTCATCGCCGTCGTTGCTGCCCGCGATTTCGAAACGGCCTATCGCGCCGCGAAGAAGGTCAAGGTCGACATCGAACCGCTGGAGCCGGTGCTGGATATCGAGAAGGCGCACCGGCGCAGGAGCTATGTCCTGCCGCCGCAGGAAGTCATCGACGGCGATGCCGCGACGGCGATTGCCGGTGCACCGCATGTTTTTTCCGGCACGCTGCACATGGGCGGGCAGGATCACTTTTATCTGGAAACCCAGATCGCCTATGCCATTCCCGGTGAAAATGGCGAGATGCTGGTGCACTCTTCGACGCAGCATCCGACTGAGGTGCAGCACCATGTGGCGCTGATCCTCGGCCTGCATGCCAATGCGGTGGAATGCCAGGTGCGGCGCATGGGCGGCGGTTTCGGCGGCAAGGAAAGCCAGGCGACGATCATCGCCGGGGCGGCGGCACTGGTGGCTGCCAAGACGGGAAAGCCGTGCAAGCTGCGGCTGAAACGCCGCGACGACATGGCGGGAACCGGCAAGCGGCACGATTATGTGGCCAACTGGAAAGTCGGTGTCGATTCACGCGGCCGCATTCGCGGGCTGGATGTGGAATATCTCGCCCGCGCCGGAAACCTGCCTGACCTCACCGGCCCTGTCATCACCCGCACGCTGACGCATACGGACAATGCCTACCATATTCCGCACGCCCGCTTTATCGGCCATGCCTGCAAGACCAATACGGTTTCCAACACCGCCTTCCGGGGATTCGGCGGGCCGCAGGGCATCCTGACCATCGAGAACATCATCGATACCATCGCGCGGGAGCTGCAGCTCGATCCCAACAACGTCCGCGCCATCAACTATTACGGCGATGAAACCGGCGCGGTGACGCCCTATGGCCAGCCGGTGGAAGACAACCGGCTGATCGAGGTGACCGAAGCGGTGCTGGCCTCGGCCGACTGGCGCCAGCGGCGCGCCGAGATCGATGCGCATAACGCTGCCAATCCGGTCATCCGCCGGGGGCTGGCGATGATGCCGGTCAAGTTCGGTATTTCCTTCAACCTGACCTCGCTCAATCAGGCCGGTGCGCTGGTGCACGTCTACCTCGATGGTTCGATTTTCCTCAACCACGGCGGCACGGAAATGGGGCAGGGCCTGTTCGTCAAGGTGGCGCAGGTCGTGGCGGAAGTCTTCCAGGTCGAGCTCGACATGGTGCGCATCTCCTCCACCGCGACGGGCAAGGTGCCGAACACCAGCGCTACGGCGGCGTCCACCGGCTCCGATCTCAACGGCATGGCGGCCTTCAAGGCAGCCACGGCGATCAAGGCGCGCATGACCGCCGTTGCCGCCGAACATTTCGGCGTGCAGGAAGCGACCATCGTCTATCGCGAAGGCCGTGTTCACGCCGATAACGAATCCATATCCTTCGGCGAACTGGCCAAGATGGCCTGGCTCAAACGGGTACAGCTGTCGGAAGCCGGGCACTACGCCACGCCGAAAATCCATTGGGACGGCAAGACGATGAAGGGCCGGCCCTTCTTCTATTTCACCTATGGCGCGGCGGTGACGGAAGTTGCCGTCGATACGCTCACCGGCGAGACGCGCTGCCTGCGCGCCGATATCCTGCAGGATGTCGGCTCGCCGCTGAATCCGGCGATTGATCTCGGCCAGATCGAGGGCGCCTTTGTCCAGGGCATGGGCTGGCTGACCTGCGAGGAACTCTGGTGGGACAAGACAGGCAGGCTGCGCACTGTCGGGCCGTCCACCTACAAGATTCCCGGATCGCGCGATGTCCCGCCGGAATTCAATGTGCGCATTCTCGACAACGCGCCCAACCGCGAGGAAACGGTGTTCCGTTCCAAGGCCATCGGCGAGCCGCCGCTGATGCTCGGGGTCTCTGTCTGGCTCGCCATCCGTGATGCCATTGCCTCGCTGGCGCAGGGTGCCATCGCTCCCCGGCTCGATGCGCCCGCGACGCCGGAAAACGTGCTGCGTGCGGTCAACGCACTGAAACAACGCATGAAGAAAGATGCCGATGACTCTCGATGAACTGAACGATGCCGCGCCTGAAACCTTCGTCAAGGCGCTGGGCGGTATTTTCGAGCATTCACCGTGGGTTGCGGAAGCCGTGGTGCCGCTGCGGCCCTTCGCCAGTGTGGAACTCCTGCACGCGGCCATGGCCGGTGCCGTCGACAAGGCCGGGCAGGTGGCGCAGCTTGGCCTCATCCGTGCCCACCCGGACCTTGCAGGCAAGGCCGCCCGCCAGGGCAGCCTGACGGTGCACTCGACCAGCGAACAGAAGGGCGCCGGGCTTGACCGGCTGACGGATGGCGAATTCGACGAATTCCACCGGTTGAATGACGGCTATCAGCGGCGGTTCGGCTTTCCGTTCATTCTCGCCGTACGCGGTCATGACAAGCATTCCATCCTGGCGGCATTCAGGACGCGGTTGCAGAACAATGCCGGCGAAGAGGTGGCCGAAGCCCTGCGCCAGATCGCCTTGATCGCCCGGTTCCGACTTGACGATCTGCTAGCCTGAGAGGTCATCCATGGGAAAACTGTCCACACATGTGCTGGATACGGCGGCCGGGTGTCCTGCCGCAGGCATGATGCTGAAACTGCATCGGATCGACGCGGATGAGATCAGGCATCTGCTCAAAACGACGGTCACCAATGCCGATGGCCGTACCGACGCGCTGCTGCTGCCGCCCGGCGAAATGGCGGTCGGGCGCTACGAGCTCAGTTTTTTTGTCGAGGCATATTTTCGGGCAAAGGGCGCTGCTTTGGCGGAACCTGCCTTTCTCGATGTGGTGCCTATCCGTTTTGCCATCGCGGATGTGGAGGCGAATTACCACGTGCCGCTCTTGGTGACGCCATGGTCCTACTCAACCTATCGCGGCAGCTGAGGAAAGTTTTGCAGTGCAGTGGTGCGTGGTTCGACAAGCTCACCATGAGGGATGGAGCGGGCTGCAGAGAGCTAAGTTCTGCAACGTCTGTGATTAACCTTGCACCAAACCACCTCCCTCATGGTGAGCTTGTCGAACCACGCACGATAAAAAACCAGTGCCGCTCATCCGTAAATCCCGATCACATTGAATCGCCTGCGCTCGTCCGCTTTGAAGATGAGCAGATTGCCGGATGATACCGGTGAAGCGATGGGGCATGGGATTGTCACATCCCCGCCCGCCCCGTTGCCCAGCAACACCCCTTCCTGCGGGAAGGCCCCGCCAAGCTGCTTTTGCATGAGCGGCGAGATATCGAGAGCGATGGTCTGATTGGCCGGATCGGCGGTCTGGATCGCATCGCCCGCGGCCCACGGCCGGATATGGGCGGGATCGCTGACCTGCAGCTGATCGCCAGCGGTATCCCATTTCGCCCAAGCGGACTGGGCCGGAGATTTGCTGGTGTTCCAGATGCGGACCATGGCGACGCCGCGCATGCCCGTGGCAAAGATGCCCGCCGCCGCCTTGCCTTTCAGTGACAGCAGGTCGGCGGAGACGGACGCACAGACAGCGCTGCCCGCGGCGGGTTCGAGAACGGCGGTAGCGCCGCCATCGGGCAGGAAAATCAGCCCGGACAGTTTCTTGCCCGTCCTCGGCTGGACGATGCCACCGGGAAACTGCACTGCCCCGGTTCTGCTGTCGGCAAGCAGGATATCCCGCCAGTCCTTGCCGTCGATGCTGGCCTTGATGGAAAAATCCCGGTTCCAGATCGTGCCGATCTCGACGCGGCCCTGATAGGCCGACTGAAAAAGAATGGACGCGAGCTGCTGGTCGCCTGCCTTGTTGATTTTCAGCTGATGCCCGCTGCCCGCATGGTCGAACAGCGAGGCGGGGCTCTTCACGCTCAGGCGGTTCGTGTCATCCGCCTGGGTTTGGATGCCGACGCGGTCGACGGGATTTGTTGCCGGACGGAAATCGGTCCACTGTCCCTGATTGAAAATTGTAAGGCAGTTCTCGGCAACGATCCATGCGCGCCATCCGTCCCGCGGCTGGAAGAATGCCCACGCGCCATCCTGCCACGCCGCGACGTGCCCGTCCTTGCCACCCCACGCACCGGACGCGCCGGATGCGATACAATAGCGGTTGCCTTCCCGTGGCTCGGCCGGCGGCTCCTTGAGTGTTCTGCTGACCACGCAAAGCTGCACGAGGGCATCCAGCGCCCGGATGGCCTCATTATGGGTGACATGCTTCTGGGCTTGCGACGGTGCGATGTAGGGGAGCTGAAGGTTCGGTGTCTGGTCCATGGGGCGTTGTTCCATCGTTGGAAAAAAGCCAAGGATAAACGCAGCCAGTCTGTGTTGGATAAAGTGGCTGAAAGGACAACCGCCGATTGACCGCCAGACGATGATTGCATTTATGTAACCCTATGTTACTGGTCTTGAAACTATTGGGGAATCCAGGGATGAGCATCTCCATCTCACAAATGCCTCAAATTGGACTTTAAGGAAAATTGCAGTTTCTCATGTCACCCAGGCATTCCGTAAGCACCGAGGATCAATGAAATTGGAAAATTTTCGGCAACGCATCGCCATGATGCCGCGTCGTTACAAGCAGGTGCTCCTTGTCAGCTTTGACATGGTGGTGCTGACATTTGCGGCCTGGTTCAGCTACGTGCTGCGGTTCAACACCCTGTTTATGCCCAATACCGAGCAGGCGATGCTGATGATCGCTGCCCCCCTGATCGCATCGCCGGTGTTTATCCGGTTTGGCCTTTACCGGGCGGTTATTCGCTATCTGCCGGATAAAGCCATCTGGACGATGATGCAGGCGGTGACCTTTTCGGTGATCATCTGGGTGGTTGTCGCGTTTCTGACCCAGATGACCGGTGCCGAAGGCGTGCCGCGCGCCGTCCCCTTTTTGTATTGGGTCCTTGCCGTTGTCCTGATCTGCGGCAGCCGTTTTGCCGCCAAATGGCTGCTGTGGAGCCCGATTCGTGAAAAACTCCTGGCCCGGCAGTGCCTGATATTCGGCGCCGGCGATGCGGGGCGCCAATTGGCCAATGCGCTGCGCAGCCAGAACGAGGTTTTCGTCGCCGGTTTCATCGATGACGATGCCACGCTGCACGGCATGGACATTCTCGGCATCCGCGTCTACCCGACCGCGCAGATCGAAGATCTCATCGACAGTTTCGGCATCAACGAAATGATCGTGACCACCTCGTCGCTGAGCGGCAATCAGCGCCGTTTGCTGATGGGCAAGCTCAAGTCGCTCAATGTCAAGGTGCGCATCCTGCCGGCGATTTCCGACCTGACGGCCGGAAAATACATTGTCAGCCATCTGCGCGATATCGATATCGACGATCTCCTGGGGCGCTCGCCGGTGCCGGCCCACCCCGACCTTCTCGACAAGACGGTGGAAAACCGCGTCATCCTGGTGACCGGTGCCGGCGGATCCATCGGTTCGGAACTCTGCCGGACGATCGTCAAGCTGGCCCCGGCCAAACTCGTGCTGTTCGATGTGAACGAGCACAGCATCTATCAGCTTCACCGCGAACTCGCCGGTATCAGCGATTGCGTTCTGGTGCCTGTCCTTGGCTCGATCAGCGATGGCCCGCTGCTCAAGGTGGTGCTCGATCAGCACAAGGTGGAGAACGTCTACCATTGCGCCGCCTACAAGCATGTGCCGCTGGTCGAGGAAAACGTCGTCGAAGGCGCCCGCAACAATGTCATCGGAACCGATGTTCTGGCGGCCGTGGCCCGCGAGGCGGGTGTCCGCAATTTCGTCCTCATCTCGTCTGATAAGGCAGTGCGTCCATCCAATGTCATGGGTGCAACCAAGCGTTGGGCCGAGCTGATCGTGCGCTACCATGGCGACGTGGCGAAGACGCACGGCACCGGCCAGATCTTCACCTGCGTCCGCTTCGGCAATGTAATTGGTTCCAGCGGTTCCGTCGTTCCGCTGTTCCGCGAGCAGATCGCCCATGGCGGTCCGCTGACGGTGACCCATGACGAGATGACCCGCTATTTCATGTCCGTCCGCGAAGCGGCGGAACTGATCATTCAGGCCGGCGCATTGTCGGAGGGCGGCGACATCCTGCTTCTGGAAATGGGCGACGCCGTGCGTATCCGTGATCTCGCCGAAAATATGATCCTCCTGGCGGGGCTGTCGGTGAAGGACGGCAAAAACCCCCATGGCGACATCGAGGTCGTCACGATCGGTATCCGCGACGGCGAAAAGCTGCATGAGGAACTCTTCTACGATCCGACGGGTGTTTCGGCGACGAGCCATTCCAAGATTCTGCGCGCCAGACGGCGGGTGGCGCCGGTCGACCATCTGCCTGCAGCGGTCGAAGAACTGCGCGGGCTGATCGCACAACAAAACCCGGATGCCGTGCGGGCCCTGCTTTTCGAGAAGGCTCTCAGTTAACACGGGACCTCAATCTTGGCGAGATTCCCGTGCAGAAACGGCTGCACTGGTTTCACCGAAACAGACACGAAGCGGGATAGCGGTTGTTGAAAAGGGCTCCATCATCAGGAACGGTTGCCGTCCTCCTGGAAACCTTCAATGGTGCCGCATGTCTCGACGCGCAATTGGCCTCCATCGCCGCGCAAACCTATCCCGATATCGATCTGTGGGTCTCGGACGATGGGTCGACGGATGGCAGCCGGGCGATCCTGCAGCAATGGGCACGGCGCTGGACCAAGGGCCGGGTGACCCTGCTGCACGGCGCGGGTGAAGGGCGAAGCGAAAACTTCCGGTCGCTGATCACCAATCCGGCCATCGAGGCGGAATATTATGCCTTTGCCGATCAGGACGATATCTGGGAGCCGGAAAAGCTTGCCGCCTCCATCCGCTGGATCGAGCACAATGCCTTTGCCGTGCCATCCCTCTTCTGTTCGCGGACGCTTACCATCGCCGAAAATGGCGCCATCATCGGTTCGTCGCCGCTTTATGCGCGCCCGGCGGAATTCCGCAATGCGCTGGTCCAGAACATTGCCGCGGGCAGCACGATGCTTTTCAACCGCAAGGCACACGATCTGCTCACGGCGTCGTGCCGGACGACGCAATTTTCCAGCCATGACTGGTGGTTGTATCTGATTGTCTCCGGCGCCGGTGGCGTGGTGCATTTTGACCCGCAGCCGCTGGTGCGGCACCGCCAGCCGAGCCGTGGCGAGGGCTGGAAGGGGCAACTGGCTGCCTTGCGCGCCCGCTTCGCCGTCCGGTTTGCCGATCGGGCCGATCTCAACATTCAGGGGCTGGTGCGCAACCGCGATCTGCTGACCGTCGAAGCGCAGGCGACCTGCGATCTCTACTGGAAGGTGCGATCCGACAACGTCATCCGGCGCATTCTCGCCCTGCGCCAGTCTGGTGTTTACCGGCAGACCTTTCCGGGCCAGGTCGGGCTTTATCTCGCCGCCATTTTTCGCAGGCTCTGATCAGGCCGCTGTCCGTCGGCGGAAGCGCAGCAGCACGGCGGAAACGCATACAACCGCTATCGCAATACCGGTCAGGCGGACCGGAATGCTGGTGGAACTCGCGGCAAATGCGCAGATGCCCAGAATGACATTCAGTGCAGCCACGGTCAGCACAACCTGCCACACGCTCCACCCCGACCGTTTGGCAACCTGATAGGCGTGCTTGGAATGGGCGGCGAAAATATTGTCGCCCTCGAGCAGGCGCTTGATCAGCGTCGTCGTGGCGTCGGCAATGAAAAACAGCGGCAGGATCAGTCCGGTGGCAATGCGCATGTCGCGTGCGACCATGAAAAAAGCGAGGCCGCACAGCAGCCCCAGCGGCAGGCTGCCGGAATCGCCGAGAAACACCGTGGCCTTGGGGCGATTGAACAGGGCAAAGCCGCAGAGCCCCCCGGCTGTGGCCGCTGCGATGCTGCCGCTGGCCACGCCCGCCAGGCCAAAGGCCGCGAAGCCCGCGAGAAAGGCAAGCGGAATGCCCATGCCGGATACGACCATCAGGTCGAGGCCATCCATGAAATTGGTCAGGTTGATGAAATAGACCAGCGCCAGAACAAGCAGGCCCCGCTCAAGCAGGACCGGAAAAAAATCCGGAAGCAGGCGGAAATCCGGCCCGAGGCCGTAAACGCAAAGGCAGGCGGCGATCAGCTGCGCGATGATCCGGATGCTTTCCGGCAGGTGATGCCGGTCGTCGAGCATCCCCGTGATCCAGAGGATCAGCGCACCGATGGACGCGGTGACGAGAAAGCGCTGGTCGAGACCCATCCGCGCTCCGAACAGCCAGAGGAGCGCCACGACCACCGGCACGATGGCAAGGCCGCCAAGCTGGCGTGCAGGCTGAGTGTGGTTTGAGCGTTCATTGATTCCCGCGGCCAGGAAATGACGGGGCAGCAACCGGATGAGAACGGCAAGAAGCACGGCGCTGGCAATGGCGGCAAGGACAAAGACGGTGAGGATCGGCGACAAGGCAGCGGCACCCTTAATCTAGGGTCAGGACCCATTAATCTGGTCGAAATGGTATGAGGCCATTTGTTTGGTTACAAGGAGCAAAGACGAAGGCAATGTGGTTCATTGTCGAGTCTTTGCGACGATGGAGCCGGGCAAATGGACCATATCCTGCGGACGCCGAAACGGCTGCAAGCTGCCGTGTCGAACTGCTCGGCCGGGGGGAAGACCCCGCCCTTCGCATCTCTCCTCGCATCTTCTTGCCGTTTCAGGCGCCATTTCGATCATATTAATGAGTCCTGCCCCTAGAGCTTGGCGAATTGTTCACACCCTTGTCATGAAAATAATGCCGAAACAATTGTGAAAGAGCGACAAACTGGGCAATCATTCACGTTGCGCAAGCTGGAACCAGAGGTTATAAGGCCGCGCTGTCCTGCGGTGCAATGCACCCGCATCGGCATTTTGGGGCGTAGCCAAGTGGTAAGGCAGCGGTTTTTGGTACCGCCATTCCCTGGTTCGAATCCAGGCGCCCCAGCCATGTCACAGCAATATCCAAGCCATTGAATATATTCATATAACCGGAATCAACCGCGTTCGGCTGCACGGCTCGCGGGCAAAACCGACTGCGCGATCCGCAACCCGGAATCAACGGTCGGTTCCCAGCCGGTTGATTCCAGCAGGGCGGCGCTTGCCACGAGATTGCCGTTGAGTGTCTGCCAGCGCTGCTGCTGGCCGGTCACGGCAGCGGCGAGATGCAGCAGTCCGGCGGGAATGCTGACCAGTCCGGCGTCCCGGCCCAGGCCATGCCGGATCGCCGTGACGATTGCCGCCGCTGTCATGGGCCTCTTGTCCGCGACGATATAGATGCCCCCGTCCGTGTTCGTGCTGCACAGGCTGTGCAGGATGGCGCGGCACAGCGCCGAGCGGTCAAGCACCGAGCGTTGTCCCGTCAATGACTGCAGCGGCAGGGGTATCTTGCGGGCCGCGAGCCTGATCAGGGCCGCCATGTTGCCTTTGACGCCGGGCCCGTAGACAAGGACGGGACGCAGGATGGTAAAGTTGCGCCTTGGCATCGCCGCGGCGATTTCCGCCTCGGCGGCAAGTTTTGCCCGGCCGTAATCATCGCTTGGCCGGGGCGGCGACAGCTCGGTGACCAGACCCTCCTGCGTGGCCCCCGATTGCGCCCGTATCGACGAAAGGAACACCAGCTTGCCGATGATCGCCTGATCCGCAGCCCTGGCGAGTTTGGCGGCGAGGACACAGTTCACATCGTGGTAGAGCTGTGCCGCCTCCGGCAGCCGCGTGTGAGCGATGGCCGCCAGATGCACCACATGATCAAACCCGGCGAGCAGCCGCGCGAAATCTTCGTCCGGGGCGGCGGGTGAGGGCAGAGGAATCGTTTCAATCGGGAGGGTCGCCGGGCTCGCCGATGAGCGCGAAGCGCCGGTCACCTGATAACCGGCGGCCATGAGGTGCGGCACAAGCTCCTGTCCGATGAAGCCGGAGGCGCCCGTGACGAGGACCTTGCCCTTGACCATTTTGTGAAACCCCATTCCTGAACCTCACTCATATCAAGAGGTGTCGCCGCCAATCAATGCGCCAATCCATATTCATGGCGGGGAAAGCGGATTTCCGGCTGCGGCCGCGCCAAAAATTCGTGACAATTCAATATCCCGATAAACATTTGTTCAATCTCGGCCGAGTCGTATTGACAAGTCCCGCATGATCCGAAATGTTAAATGAAACGTTTCATGAAGGCATGAATCGCAGGGAGAGGCACATTTGCGCCGGTTTGGGAGAATCTCGGGCGCAAATTGATCTGACAGTTTTTGGCATCGTACCGCGGCACCCATCGAGGGCGGACCGGTTTTGATGTGCATCGTCAGGCCAAGGCATTTTCCGCGACATGAGAAGGATTTCAGGGTGGGCGCTTCGCGCACGGCCGGGAAAATACAAGGCAAAACCAAGGGAGGATAAACCTGTGAAGAAACTGCTCGCATCACTCGCCATCGTTGCGGCACTGGCCGCACCGGCCATGGCCGACAGCGCCGTCGATACATCCAAGGTGAAGAAGGAATACGTCACCTCCGCCAGCGGCAAGACCTATTCGATTGCCACGGTCGTCAAGGTCGACGGCATCGCCTGGTTCGACCGCATGCGCACCGGCGTTGCACAGTTCAAGGCGGAAACCGGCGCAGACGCATGGATGGTCGGTCCGAGCCAGGCCGATGCCGCGGCGCAGGTGCAGATCGTTGAAAATCTGATCGCGCAGGGCGTCGATGCCATCTGCATCGTGCCGTTCTCGGTGGAAGCGGTGGAGCCGGTTCTGAAGAAGGCGCGCGATCGCGGCATCGTTGTCATCGCGCACGAAGCCTCCAACATCGTCAATGTCGATTATGAGCTCGAAGCCTTCGACAACAAGGCCTACGGCGCGAAGCTGATGGAAGTTCTGGCCAAGGATATGGGCGGCAAGGGCAAGTATCTCGCCACCGTCGGCAGCCTGACCTCGAAGTCGCAGATGGACTGGATCGATGGTGCCATCGAATACCAGAAGAAGAATTTCCCTGACATGTCCCTGGCAACGGAGCGTCTGGAAACCTATGACGATGCCAACCAGGATTACACCAAGCTGAAGGAAGCCATGACCACCTATCCGGATGTCAAGGGCATCCTGGGTGCGCCCATGCCGACCTCCGCAGGTGCTGGCCGTCTGATCGCCGAAGGCGGTCTGAAGGGCAAGGTCTTCTTTGCCGGTACGGGTCTGGTTTCCGTTGCGGGCCAATACCTCAAGAATGGCGACATCCAGTACATCCAGTTCTGGGATCCGGCCGTTGCCGGTTACGCCATGAACGAACTGGCCGTCATGGCGCTGGAGAAGAAGAACGGCGAGATCAAGGCCGGTCTTGATCTGGGCCTGCCCGGCTACAACAGCCTGCTCGTTCCCGATGCATCCAAGCCAAACCTGCTCTATGGTGCAGGCTGGGTTGGCGTAACCTCGGCCAATATGGGCGATTACAACTTCTGATCGCTATTGTTTGATGGCGGCGGGCGTCCGTATGGACTCCCGCCGCCTCAACACTGTGTCGGCACCGGAGAGAGCATGAGCGAACACCTTCTGGAACTGAAAAATATCGGCAAGCGCTTTGGCGGCCTTGTGGCGCTGGATGCTGTCTCGCTCTCGATCAAACCGGGTGAAATCCACTGTCTCGCCGGAGAGAACGGTTCCGGCAAATCGACGATCATCAAGATCATGGCCGGTGTTTACCAGCCGACCGATGGTGAAATCCTGATCGATGGCAAGCCGGTCTCCGGCATGACGCCTGCCCAGTCGGTGCAGCATGGCATTCAGGTCATCTATCAGGATTTTTCCCTGTTCGGAAATCTGACCGTCGCAGAAAATCTGGCGCTGAACACGCTGCTTCTCGAAGGCAAGCGCACCGTCAACTGGCGCCGTGTGCGTGAACTCGCCGAAAAGGCGCTTGCCCGGCTCGGTGTGACGATGGACCTCGACGCCGATGTCGAGACGCTGCCGACATCCGGCAAGCAGATCGTGGCGATCGCCCGTGCGGTCATGGCCGATGCGCGCCTGATCATCATGGATGAGCCGACGACGGCGCTGACCCGGCACGAGGTCGACGCGCTGTTCCGCATCGTGCGCGATATTCAGGCGCAGGGCATCGCCGTGCTGTTCGTCAGTCACAAGATGCGCGAAATGCTGGAGATCAGCGAACGGCTGACGGTCCTGCGCAACGGCAAGAAGGCCGCCGAAGGCCCGATCAGTGATTTCGATGAGCCTGCGATCACCCGCGCCATGACCGGTCATGACCTGACCGATCAGGTCTATCGCTGGCAGCCGACAAAGGGCGATACGCTGCCGCGTCTCGACGTGCGCAATCTCAGCATTGCCGGCAGCCTCGATGACATCAACCTGACATTGCATGCGGGCGAGATTGTCGGCCTGTCCGGCCTCATCGGCTCCGGCCGCACCGAACTGGCCCTGGCGCTGTTCGGCATGCATCCCAAGTTTACCGGAACCGTCAAGATCGACGGCACCAGCGTGCATCCGAAGACCGTGCAGGAGGCCATTGCCAGCGGTCTGGCCTATGTGCCGGAAGACCGGCTGACGGAAGGCCTGTTCCTGACCCAGTCGATCGAGCGCAACATGCTGGCGACATCGCTCGACAATTTTGTCCGGGGTCTGTTCATCGACCGCAAGAAGACGGCGAAGGCCACCACCGCCATGTTCGGTGCCATGCAGATTGCCGCGCCCGGACCCTATACGCCCGTCAACCATCTCTCCGGCGGCAACCAGCAGCGCGTGGTTCTGGCGCGCTGGCTGTTGACCGGGGCGCGGGTGCTCATCCTCAACGGCCCGACCGTCGGCGTCGATGTCGGTTCCAAGGCGCAGATCCATCGCAAGATCCGCGATCTCGCCACCCAGGATGGCCTTGCCGTTTTGATGATATCCGACGATGTGCCCGAGCTTGTGCAGAACTGCAACCGCGTCATCATCATGCACCGCGGCCGTTTCGTCGATGAAGTCGGACCTGATGCTTTGGATGAAGATACTCTAAACGACCGCCTGAAGGCCTTGAAATGACTCTGTTTCGCCGATCGGAATTCATCATCGCGTGCATCCTCTTTGCCGCCATGATCATCATTGGACTGATCAACCCGGCCTTCTGGTCGCTGGACAATCTGTTCGGGCTTCTGCGCAGCAATGTCATCATCGGCATCATGGCGCTCGGCGTTCTCGTGGTGATGATCTCGGGCGGCATCGACGTGTCGTTCACCGCCTTTGCCGCCGCGGCCATGTACCTGACCATCAAGCTGATGATCTATATGGGCTATGAGGGTGTGTTTCTGCCCTTCGTCGCGGCGACGCTGATCGGCCTGTTTCTCGGCGCGTTCAATGCTTTTTTCATCCACACGTTCCGGATGATCCCGCTGATCGTCACGCTGGGCACCGGCAGTGTGGTGCGCGGATTGCTGCTTGGCCTTGTCGGCACCAGCGTCATCAACATCGACAAGATGCCCCAGCAGCTGATCGCGTTCGCCAAGACCGATCTGGTCAGCCTGACCTCGGCCACCGGTACCAATTTCGGCCTGACGGCGATGATCCTGATCTATCTCGGCCTTGCCCTCGTCACCCACCTTTTCCTGCGCTACACCATGGCCGGGCGCAGCATCTTTGCGCTGGGCGGCGCACCGGAAGCGGCGAGCCGTGTCGGCTTCAACACCCGCCGCACGCTGTTTTTCGTCTATTGCTTTGCCGGGGCGCTGGCCGGTTTTGCCGGTCTCCTGCACGGCTCGATGATCTGGCTCGCCAATCCGCGTGATTTTGCCGGGCTCGAACTCGACGTCATCGCCGCCGTGGTGCTTGGCGGCGCCTCGATTTTCGGCGGACGCGGCAGCGTCATGGGCACGCTGCTCGGGGTGTTCATGCTTGTCATGGTCAAGAACAGCCTGATCATCATGAAGGTCGACACCACGTGGCAGCGTGTCGTCGTCGGCCTGATCATTATCGTTGCGACAGCGCTGACCGCCTGGCGCGACCGCAAGAAACTGGTGTGAGAGCAGGGAACGTCATCATGCAAAACAGCTCATTCGCCAAGCGCATTTTCGGACAGGACCGCAACATCCTGCAACTGCTCGTCATCACCGTGCTCGTCTTCGCGCTGATGTCCTATCTCAACCCGGACAAGTTCCTGCGCTATTACAATTTCGAGTCCATCACCTACATCATGCCGGAACTGGGCATCCTCGCCATTGCCATGATGATCGCCATGCTGACCGGCGGCATCGACCTTTCGGTGGTGGGCATTGCCAATCTCGCCGGCATCCTTGCCGGTGTGTTCTTCCATTCGGTGATCGTCGGAACCAGCCAGTCCACCGGCATGGTGCTGCTTTATACCGGCATCGGCGTCCTGATGGCGCTCGCCATCGGCCTTCTCGCCGGGGTGCTCAACGGCTTCCTCATCTCGAAACTGCGCATCACGCCGATCCTGGCGACGCTGGGCACCGGGCAGATCTTTACCGGTCTTGCCGTGGTCCTCACCGGTGGCCCGGCGATTGTCGGCTTCCCGGATGCCTGGAACTTTATCGGCAACGGCAAGATTCTCGGCATTGCCACCCCGTTCATCCTGTTCGTCGTCGTTGCGGGTGCCGTCGCTGTCCTGCTGACGCGCACCACGCTCGGCGTCAACCTGATGCTGATCGGTACCAATCCGCGCGCCGCGATCTTTGCCGGTCTGCGCAAGGACCGGATGATTTTCTACTCCTACATGATGACGGGGCTGCTCGCGGCCATTGCCGGGATCATCCTGTCGGGCCGGACCAACGCCGCCAAGTCGGATTACGGCGCATCCTATCTCCTGCAGGCCATCCTGATTGCCGTGCTCGGCGGTACCAATCCGGCGGGCGGCAAGGGCAGGGTGCTCGGGGTTTCGATTGCCCTGATCGCGCTGATGCTGCTGTCCTCCGGCTTCCAGATCCTGCGCTTTTCCAACCACCTGATCGACTTCATCTGGGGTGGTTTCCTGCTGCTGGTTATCGCGCTCAACGCCTTCAGGAACAGCGACAGGTAGGGGCATGTTTCTTTCGTGAAGTCATTCATATAGAGCAATTTCAAACACTACGGATAAGGCAAGGAACATAATATGGCTCGTCGCATTGCAGTCGTTGGCAGCAACATGACCGATCTCGTCACGTCGATCATCCGCATGCCGGCGCCCGGCGAAACCCTGGAAGCACCGGCATTCGCCATGGGGTTCGGCGGCAAGGGTGCCAATCAGGCCGTGGCCGCCGCCCGGCTTGATGCCGACGTAATGATGGTCACCAAGGTGGGCGATGACGTGTTCGGCCAGAGCACCATCGACAATCTGCGGAACAACGGCATCGATATCAGCCATGTCGGCATGGTGGCCGGGCAGTCGAGCGGCGTCGCACCGATTTTTGTTGACGAGTCGGGCGAGAATTCGATCCTGATCATCAAGGGAGCAAACAATGATCTCAAGCCCGCCGACATCGATGCGGCCGCCGAAGACCTGAAGCAATGCGACCTGATCCTGATGCAGCTGGAAGTGCCGCTGGAGACGGTCTACTACACCGCTGCCTTCGCCGAGAAACATGGTATCGAGACCATCCTCAATCCCGCCCCCGCCGCGCCCGGTCTGGACGCCGCGAAGGTTGCCAAAGTCACCTTCGTGGTGCCGAACGAGAGCGAGTTGGCCTTGCTGACAGGCATGCCGACCGACACCGACGAACAGATCGAACAGGCGGCCCATGCGCTGATCACCCGGGGTATCCGCACCGTCATCGTCACGCTCGGCTCGCGCGGCGCGCGGCTGATCACCGCCGACAAGTCGACCATGATCGAACCGGTCAAGGTCAAGCCGAAGGATACGACCGGTGCCGGCGATGCCTTCATCGGCAGCTTTGCCCGCTTCTACGTCGAGACCAAGGAACTGGAAGCCTCGCTGAAGAAGGCCGCGCTCTATGCGGCGGATTCCATCACGCGTCCGGGCACGCAGAAATCCTATGCGACGACGGCGGAGTTCGAGGCCTTCGTCGCCGCCAACAGGGCTTAAGGCCAATACCCGCTAGAATGAGGAAACAACCGTGCTGAAAAATCTCGATCCGCTGCTGAATGCCGATGTCCTCTATGCGCTGAAGTCCATGGGGCACGGCGATCGCCTGGTCATTTGCGATACGAATTTCCCCGGCGATTCCGTCGCCCGGCAGACCCGTCTCGGCCGCCTGCTGCGGATCGATAATGTGAGCGCGCCGCGCGCCGCCAGGGCCATTCTTTCGGTCATGCCGCTCGATACCTTCATCGATGACGCCGCCGCGCGCATGGAAATCGTCGGCAGCCCCGATGAGATTCCGGATGTGCAGAAGGAACTGCAGGCGGAAATCGATGCCGCCGAGGGCAAGCACTGGCCGATGGTGTCCATCGACCGCATGGCCTTCTACGAGCACGCCAAGAATGCCTATTGCGTCATCGCCACGGGCGAGCGGCGTTTTTACGGCTGCTTCATCCTGACCAAGGGCGTGATTGCGCCGGACGCGGCCTGAAATCTTTTGTTGCCGTTGCACTAAGCGTGGTGCGTGGTTCGACAAGCTCACCATGAGGGATGGAACGAGCTGCAGGAAACTATGTTCTGCAGCGTTTGTGATCAACCGTGCACCAGACCACTTCCCTCATGGTGAGCTTGTCGAACCACGCACGACCCAACGCCTTCAGACGTCCCGGCGCGGTGCAGCCGTCGAACCGCGCACCACCAGCGTTGCCTCGAGATAGTCATCCTGCAGAGGCACATTGTCGGCCCCTGTGATGGCGGCAAACGCCCGCGCGGCGATCTGCTCGACGGGCTGGCTGATCGTGGTCAGGCGCGGCGTCACCAGATTGGCCAGCGGAATATCGTCGAACCCGATGATCGACACGTCGTCCGGCACCTTGAGGTCGAGATCGCTGGCGGCACGCAGAAGGCCGATGGCCTGCTGGTCGCTGGCCGTGGCAATGGCGGTCGGGCGCTCATGCGGCGGACGGTCGAGCAGGAAGCGCCCGAGCGTTTCGCCCGACGCATAGTCGAAATGGCCCTCGACCGCCTCGCAGCGCACGCCTGCCGTGCCAAGCATGTTGAGGAAACCGGCGCGCCGTTCGCGCGAAACCGGCGCATCGGCGGAACCGGCGATATAGGCGATACGCTCATGGCCGAGCGCCACGAGATGCGCAGCGGCAAGCGCTGCGCCCCGGTAGTGATTGACGGAAATGAGCGGCAATCCGGTAAAGCGCCGGTCGACGGCAACCGTCGCCACGTCGCTGCTCCAGCCCTTTGAGGCGCCGAACTGCGTCGGCACGACGATGAGGCCGGTGGGATAGCTTTTGAGCAGGCTGTCGATCTGCGCCAGTTCGATCTTCGGGTCGTCATTGGTGATCGACAGCAACACCGAGAAACCGGCCTGCGAGGCAATCGCCTCCACATGTTTTGCCAGTTCGGCAAAGAACGGGTTGGTGATATCGGGGATGACGAGGCCGATCATGTCCGTGCGGCTGCGGCGCAGACCGCGCGCAACGCCGTTCGGCCGGAAATTCAGCTCGCGAATGGTGGCTTCCACCAGTTCGCGCAGTTCCTTGCCGACGGTCTCGTTCTTTGCCAGAACGCGTGAAACAGTGCCGACGGAAACATTGGCCCGTGCTGCTACATCCTTGATGTTGACCATCTTCCCATGCCTGACCTGTTGCGGGTGCCGACCAATGCGGA
Source organism: Phyllobacterium sp. T2-21 (assembly GCF_055378485.1). NCBI lineage: Bacteria > Pseudomonadati > Pseudomonadota > Alphaproteobacteria > Hyphomicrobiales > Phyllobacteriaceae > Phyllobacterium > Phyllobacterium sp. T2-21. Next base: position 1,629,298 of record NZ_AP027912.1, read on the forward strand.
CAACTGTGTTTTCCCCTTATGCTTTCGTCAATCTTTCACGATATTTGTCAAGGATTACTGCAAGGATAATCACAAATCCGGTGATCATCTGGCGCATGAAATCGCTGAGACCAAGCAGGATGAGGCCGTTGGCGAGCACGCCGATGATGCAGGCGCCGAGCAGGGTGCCGACGATGCTGCCGCGTCCGCCGCTCAGGCTGGTGCCGCCGATGATGACGGCGGCAATGGCATTGAGCTCGAAGCCGATGCCGATGATCGGGCTGGCGATGTTCAGGCGGGCCATGTAGATGATCGCGCCGATGCCGACGAGAACGCCGCAGATGGTGAATGCAGCCACCTTGTAGAAGAACACGTTGTGCCCGGCGAGGCGGGCCGCTTCCTCATTGTTGCCGATGCCGTAGAGTACGCGGCCGAACACGGTCTTGGTCAGCACGAACCAACCGATTGCCACCAGCACCAGTGCAATCAGGAACAGCAGCGGAATGCCGTAGAACGTCTGCGAGCCGAAGGCGTTGAAGGCGGCCGGGAAGGAATAGATGGTCGATGCATTGGTGACCTGCAGTGCCGCGCCGCGGGCAATGTTGAGCGTGCCCAGCGTGACGATGAAGGAGGGGATGGCCCACCAGGCGCTGATCAGGCCGTTGAGGAGGCCGAAGGCAATACCGGCCACGATGGCGCTGATGGTGGCGAGGAACACGGCCACCGCAGGATCGAGCCCCGGCAGGGTCATCACCGTACCAGCCACAACGGCGCAGAAGGACAGGACGGAGCCCACCGAAAGATCGATGCCGCCGATGAGGATGACGAAGGTCATGCCGATGGAAAGCACCAGATTGATCGTCACCTGCGTCAGGATATTGGTGACATTGCTGGAGGACAGGAAGTGCGGCGTGAAGGAAAACACGATGATCAGCGCGATGAGCGCGATGCCGATGCCCGCTTCGCGCAGCACGGTCTTGGTCGTGGTGGCGATGGTTTTGCTGCCCGCCTGTGCCGTGGTCAAATCAGTGGTGTCCATGGTTGCGTTCGTCCTTGTAGGCAAAGTTCAGGATGCGCTCTTCGGAAAAGTCAGCGCGTGCCACTTCACCGGCGATGCGGTGTTTCGACATGACGAGGATGCGGTCGCTGAGGGTGATGAGCTCGGGCAGTTCCGACGAGACGATGAGCAGCGCCAGCCCCTTTTCCGAAAGGCCGCGTAGCAGCGCATAGATTTCGGCCTTGGCGCCCACATCGACGCCGCGGGTCGGCTCGTCGAGCAGCAGGATTTTCGGGTTGTTCGCCAGCCATTTTGCCAGGACGACCTTTTGCTGGTTCCCGCCCGACAGGGTGGAGACCGCATCGGCGGTGTCACCGTATTTCAGCTTGATCTCGCCGCCGAGCGCGCGCGTCAGCCGGGTTTCCTCGCGTTTGTCGAGAAGGCCGAGCCGCGAAACCTTGCGCAGGCTCGCCAGCGTGACATTGGCCGCAATTGCCATGCCGAGGATCAGGCCTTCCTCCTTGCGGTCTTCCGTGACGAAGCCGATGCCGTCACGAATGGCCTGTTTGGGATTGCGGTAGTGGCGCGGCTGGCCGTCGCGTTCAATCGTGCCGGACAGCGGCAGGTCGGCGGCGAAGATCGAGCGCAGCAGTTCGGTACGGCCGGAGCCGACCAGTCCGGCAATGCCGAGGATTTCACCGTAATGCAGATCGAACGAAACGCCTTCCGCGTGCGGGGAGGCAGGATGGCGCAGGTTGCGCAGGGAAAGTGCGGTGCGGCCGCTCGTGTCGAGATCGCGCGCGGCGGCCATGGCGGCGGCAAGCTGGCGCCCGACCATGTTGGTAACCAGCTGATCGGTCGTCGTCCCCGCAATATCCGCCGTCATGACGGATTCGCCGTTGCGCAGGACCGTGACCCGATCACAGATGGAGAAAACCTCGTTGAGGTGGTGTGAGACAAACACGACAGCGACGCCTTTGGCCTTCAGGGCGGCGATGATCTGGAACAGCCGTTCGGTCTCGCGTGCCGTCAGGGTTGCGGTCGGCTCGTCGAGAATGAGAATGCGGCTTTCGCCCATCAGCGCCCGGGCGATTTCCACCAGCTGGCGGTGCGCCACGCCGAGGGATTCCACCGGGCGGCGCACATCGACATCGCCCAGCCCGATCGCATCGAGCGCTTTGCGGGCCTTTGCGTAGAGCGTGGGGTAATCAACCATGCCGAACGCCTTGCGCGGCATGTCCTCAAAGCAGATGTTTTCCGCAACCGAGAGGTAGGGCAGCAGGTTGAATTCCTGGTGCACCACCTGAATGCCGGCCTTCTTCGCATCGCCGGGCGTGTGCGGATCATAGGTCCCGCCGTCCAGCGTGATCTCCCCGGCATCCCGCTGGATGATCCCGCACAGGATCTTGATCAGCGTCGACTTGCCCGCGCCGTTTTCACCGACCAGCGCATGCACCTCGCCGGGGCGCAGCGAAAAGCTGACGCCATTCAGCGCCACAACGCCGCCGAAGCGTTTCTTGACGCCCGAAAGTTCAAGCACAGGTTCAACAACAGCGCCTGCCGGTGCGTCTGCCATGTCAGTGTTTTCCATGATCGCCGGACCTGGTTGGCGGCTGTGCCGAACCAGACACAGCCGCGGTTTACCCCGTGTTACTTCACGTCGTCCGATGTCACGAGCTTGATGTCGGTCTTGACCCAGCCTTCGAGCGGCTTGCCGCCGGCCACGACACCAAGCGCCTTGTCGATGGCGTTGGCGGCCATCTGCTGGCCGAACTGGTCGACCGTGGCAAGCAGCTTCTTTTCCTTCAGCAACGGCTGGACAGCCGGGATGTTGTCAAAGCCGACGACTTCGATCTTGCCTGTTTTACCAGCCGCTTCGATGGCCTTGACGACGCCGAGAACCATGGAGTCATTGGCCGCCATCACGCCCTGGATATCCGGATGGGCTGTCAGCATGTTGGAGAATACGGTGTTGGCTTCTTCGGTTTCCCAGTGGGCGGTACGCGAGTCGAGCAGGTCGAGCTTGCCCGCCGTGACGGAGTCCATGAAGCCGAGCTTGCGCTGGGCCGCATTGTCGGCGCCGGGATTGCCTTCGATGATGACGACCTTGGCGCCTGCACCGAGCTTCTTGGCCAGCGCATCGCCGGCCATCTTGGCGCCTTCGCGGTTGTCAGGGCCGACAAAGGCGAGCTTCAGGCCTGCCTCCTGCTTGGCCTTGTCATCGAGCGCCACGTCGAAATTGACGACGGTGATACCGGCATCCACGGCACGCTTGATCGGCGGAACGAGCGCGCGGGAATCGGACGGCGCAACAACGATGGCATCGACCTTTTGGGTGATGAAGCTCTCGATGGCATTGATCTGCGTCTCGACATCGGTCTCGGATTGCATGCCGACGGCTTTCAGCGTGTAGTCGCCGCGCTTGGCCTCGTGGGCCTTTGCACCCTCGAGCATGTTCTTGAAGAATTCGTTGGCAAGGGATTTCATCACAAGCCCGACCACGGGCTTGTCGGCGGCATAGCTGGCCGCAGGCATGGCGAGCGTGCCTGCCAGAAGGCTGGCGGCAATAAAACGTGCGAATTTCATTGTATTCCTCCCAGAATGACAAAAGACGTTCAGCGGTTTGCCACGTCCTCCAACATGGCGATGAAACGTTTCATTGCGCGGGCGCAATAGCAGCGTCTCAGCTCAATAGGAGCCCGAAGATCACGGATTTGTCAACATGAAACGTTTCATTCAAGAGATGGGCGGGTTGCGGGTGCAATGGCAGTGCGTGGTTCGACAAGCTCACCATGAGGGATGGAGGAGATTGCGGCGAGTTATATCCTCCTACTATATGCGATAGGCCTCCAATGTATGGGGTTGGCATGCAGCCCTCCATCTCCCTCATGGTGAGCTTGTCGAACCACGCACAATAGGCATAGCAAAGTGCGCCTAACAAAGAGAACTTGTCTCGCCTGTATCTAATGCTATCTTGGCGCATGCCTATCCGAACGATACCTCAGGTTCTCACTCATAACTACAATCCCGAGGGACCGTTTCTTGCTAACCTTTGCGACCTGCCGGACGACCAAGCTGAGGCCGTATTAAATCGTATTCGCGGCTCTGGAAAACGGAGTATTAAGGCAAACTACCTACGCAGACGGCGAGAAACGGAGACGTGGTTGATAAGGGAGCGGCAGCGGCTGCTTGGCGGGACGCCGCTTTCAAGGCCTCTCTATTTTTTCTTGGGCAACTTTGCGGACGGTCTTGATGCATCTCGACCGGGTTCCATCGTTATTCCGCTAGATGCATTCCCAACCGACGTCCTGACGTTCACCTACCCTGATAGCATGACAAGCTTTTCGCTTGGTATGGGCGGCAACGCCGCTTCTCAAAGACAGCCGTTTCACGGTCAAGTTTTCACATTGGTCGGGATTGAGAACGTTATAGCGGCCCACGGCTTGCCCGAACGGCAGAGCCTCTCCGACAGCATCGGCAAGTCGGATGGCTACATTGAAACCCAGATATGGGATAAGCGGCCAATCCTATCGTTCCTTTCCGCGTAGCTTGTTGAACAGTGCTCGGGCGCGACGGCTTAAAACCTACAGATAATCCGCAACGCGGTTGGCAGCCCAGTGGTAAAAACTGCCGGGAACGAGGGGCTGGTTGGTCGGGTCTTTCTTGTGGACGTGGAAACCGATGAAATCCGGATGGTCGAGCGGTTCAAGTCCATAGGCCGGGTCAAAGATGCGCAAGGCATCGCGCGCCGTCCAGTAGTAGAAATTTTCCTTCGGTGCGGCATCCTTGAAGAAACCGTAACGCTTGGCCATGCGCGAAATGCCGTCATTGGCGAAGGCGGTGATGCCGATTGTGGCCGGGGTTACCTTCTGTCCGGTCATGCGGAACCATGCCGGGCGCATGACGCGGCGGCGAAAGCCCAGCCATGGCGGAACGACGACCGTTCCTTCCATATAGGCGTCGAACTCGCCGATGACGGGATTGTCCGGCGGCAGGTACATCGCCGATACGCCGAGGCGGAAGTGGTTTTCCCGGGCGAGGTAAGGCTTGTCGGTCGCCGGATGAAACTGCTTCATCAGATAGATGTCGGTATCGAGCCAAAGGCCCTGCTGTTTCTTCATCAACGTGACGCGAAACAGGTCGCTGAACTGGGATACGACGTGACCGGGGTTCTCGATATCGGGAAAATCCGGGTCGATGCGCCGAAGATATTTTTTGTCCAGTATCGGTGCCGCATCGCAAATCTCGATGCCCTTGGGAAGGTTTGCGATCTCGTCGAACGCGTAGAGTTTCACCCGCTGTCCGGTCATCACCATCGATGCCAGACAGACCCGGTCCACCTCCCGAAGGCGCGGGCCATACCAGAAGGTGCAAATATCCATGAACTATTCCAGCGGAAAAAATTGTTAAAGTGCCAGTCCATCTATGAGAGTTGCTCATCCTGGTCAATCGCATTGTTAGACTAAAGTCGTAGACGTTTGGCCGCATTTCAACGACGCAAAACGTGAGGGAAGGCACGGCCGGGGAGCGGAAATCAGGGTGGATCAATTTTCCACGGATCCGCATTTTTAAAAAAGCCGGACTCCCGCATTCCGCTTCACTGGAATGAAGTTCTTTCATTCATTGTGCCGGCAGCAATAAATTGGCGCGAATTTGCCCCGGGTTGTGAAACCATCCTTTTCTTCCGGCGATGCGTTCCACTATGGTTGCCGCACGTATCGGCACATCGTAAGACGCCGAAAAACAGTGGACAGTGATTTTCATGACCAAGAGCCTGACGCACCTTCAGCGTCTTGAAGCCGAAGCGATCCATATTTTCCGCGAGGTTGCCGCAACATTCACCAAGCCGGTGATGCTGTATTCGATCGGCAAGGATTCCTCCGTGATGCTGCATCTGGCGATGAAGGCCTTTTATCCGGCCAAACCGCCGTTTCCGTTCCTGCATGTGGATACCACGTGGAAATTCAAGGAGATGATCGCGTTTCGTGATTCAGAGGCGAAACGTCTCGGCTTCGACCTGCTGCTGCACAGCAACCAGGATGGCATCGACCAGGGCATCAGCCCCTTCGTGCATGGATCGAACACCCATACCCATATCATGAAGACTGTCGCCCTGCGGCAGGCGCTTGACAAATACGGCTTCGACGCGGCCTTCGGCGGCGCGCGGCGCGACGAGGAGAAGTCGCGGGCCAAGGAGCGCATTTTCTCCTTCCGCAACGCGCAGCATTCCTGGGACCCGAAGAACCAGCGCCCGGAAATGTGGAAGATCTACAACACGCGGGTCGCCAAGGGCGAATCCATCCGCGTCTTCCCGATCTCCAACTGGACCGAGCTCGACGTCTGGCAGTACATCCTGCAGGAGAACATCCCGATCGTCCCGCTCTATTACGCCGCCAAGCGGCCGGTGGTGGAGCGCGACGGCATGCTGATCATGCGCGATGACGAACGCATGCAGCTGCTGCCCGGCGAAGAGCTGCAGGAGAAGCTTGTCCGCTTTCGCACGCTCGGATGCTATCCCTTGACCGGTGCGATTGAATCCGATGCGGTGACCTTGCCGGAAATCGTCAGCGAAATGCTGATCGCCCGCACCTCCGAACGGCAGGGCCGCATGATCGACAAGGATGAAGCCGGTTCGATGGAGAAAAAGAAGCGCGAGGGCTATTTCTGATGAACACCATTGCCCCGATCGAGGCTTCCGCCGCCGAGGAAATCCGTGCCTACATGGCCGAACAGGAAAAGAAATCGCTGCTGCGCTTTCTCACCTGTGGTTCGGTCGATGACGGCAAGTCGACGCTGATCGGCCGTCTACTCTACGACACCAAGCTGATCTTCGAGGACCAGCTGGCCGCCCTGCAGAATGACAGCCGCAAACACGGCACCAATGGCGAGGACATCGATTTCGCGCTGCTGGTCGATGGTCTGGAAGCCGAGCGCGAGCAGGGCATCACCATCGACGTCGCCTACCGCTTCTTCTCCACGCCCAAGCGCAAGTTCATCGTCGCCGACACGCCCGGCCACGAGCAATATACCCGCAACATGGCGACCGGCGCCTCCACCGCCGATCTTGCCATCGTGCTTGTCGACGCGCGGCAGGGCATCCTGCGGCAGACACGCCGCCACAGTTTCATCGCCTCGCTGCTCGGCATCCGCAACATCGTCCTGGCCATCAACAAGATCGATCTCGTCGATTACTCCCAGGCCATTTTTGACAGGATTGTCGCTGACTACCAGGATTTTGCCGGCAAGCTTGGTTTCCAGTCGATCCAGCCCATTCCGCTCTCCGCCCGCTTCGGCGACAATGTGATTTCCGCTTCCGCCAACATGCCCTGGTACAAGGGCCCGGCGCTGCTCGAACATCTCGAAGACGTGCCGCTCGCCGATGCGGATGAGGAGCGCCCGTTCCGGTTCCCGGTGCAATATGTCAACCGGCCCAATCTCGACTTCCGCGGCTTCTCCGGCACCATCGCCTCCGGTGTTGTCGCGCCGGGGGACGAGGTGGTGGTGGCCAAGTCCGGCAAGTCCTCGCGCGTCAAGCGTGTGGTGACGCTGGACGGCGACCTTGACCGGGCTGTCGAAGGGCAGGCGGTGACGCTGGTGCTGGAGGATGAGGTCGAGGTATCGCGCGGCAACATGCTGGTGGCACCCGGCGCCCGCCCCGAGGTGGCGGACCAGTTTGCCGCGCACCTCGTCTGGTTTGCCGAACATGCGCTGATCCCCGGCCGTTCCTATATCCTGCGCACGGAGACCGATCAGGCGACAGCCACGGTCACCGATCTCAAATACCGAATCGATATCAACAGCTTCGCGCAGGAAGCGGCCAAATCGCTTGACTTGAATGAAGTCGGCGTCGTCAATATTTCAACGCAGGAGCCGATTGCCTTCGACCCCTACAAGTCGAACCGCTCGACCGGGTCGTTCATCCTGATCGACCGCCTGACCAATGCGACGGTCGGCGCCGGCATGATCGATTTCGGCCTGCGCCGTGCATCGAACGTGCATTGGCAGGCGCTGGATGTCAGCAAGGCCTCACGCGCCGACCAGAAGAACCAGAAGCCGGCGGTGATATGGTTCACCGGCCTTTCCGGTTCGGGCAAGTCGACGGTCGCCAATCTCGTTGAAAAACGCCTGTCGTCGCTCGGCAAGCATACCTATATTCTCGATGGCGATAATGTGCGCCACGGGCTCAACCGCGACCTTGGCTTCACCGAAGAGGACCGGGCGGAAAACATCCGCCGCGTCGGCGAAGTGGCCAAGCTGATGGTGGATGCCGGGCTGATCGTGCTGGTCTCGTTCATTTCGCCGTTCCGTTCGGAGCGCCGCATGGTGCGCGAACTGCTGGCCGATGGCGAGTTCCTCGAAGTCTTCGTTGATACGCCGTTCGAGGAATGCGCGCGGCGTGACCCGAAGGGGCTCTACGCCAAGGCACTGCGCGGCGAGATCAAGAATTTCACCGGCGTCGACTCGCCCTATGAAGCGCCGGAGAATCCGGAACTGCATCTGCACACGGTCGGCCGCACGACGGAGGCACTTGCCTCGGAGGTGGAGAAGCTGCTGGTCGAGCACGGCATCATCTTCAACTACGATCAAAGCTCGTGGTCGATTTAAGGGCATGACCATCACCCTCCCGCCCCTCGATCATGCCGCCCTGCTTGCCGTCCTGGAAACAGCGGCCATTGCCGCCGGACAGGAAATCCTGCGCATTTACGCTGAGGGCTGTAATTTCGCGCTGAAGGATGACCAGTCGCCGGTCACGGAAGCCGATCATGCCGCCGAAGCCATCATCCTGGCGGCTCTGCGCAGGGCGACGCCTGACATACCCGTCGTGGCGGAAGAGGAAATCTCCGGCGGCCACGTGCCCGGCGATCTCGGTGCGCGCTTCTATCTGGTGGATCCGCTCGACGGAACGCGGGAATTTGTCAACCGCAACGGTGATTTCACCGTCAACATTGCGTTGATCGAAAACGCAGCGCCCGTTCTCGGCGTTGTCTATGCCCCCGTCCGCGGTGTGCTGTTCACCGGCGGCACTGCCGGTGCACAGGAAATTGCTATCGGCGAGGGCGGTGCGGTCACCGCACACAAAGCCATAGGCTGCCGCACCAGTCCGGACGATCTCATTGCCGTTGCCAGCCGCTCGCACCGCACGCCGGAAACCGATGCCTATCTGGAAAAATTCCGTATTGCCGACTGTGTGTCCGTCGGGTCGTCACTGAAATTCGGCCTGCTGGCGCGCGGCGAGGCCGATATTTACCCGCGTTTCGGCCGGACCATGGAATGGGATACGGCGGCGGGCGATGCGGTCCTGCGGGCTGCGGGCGGGATCACGCTCACGCTTGACGGCAATCCGCTGACCTATGGCCGCCGCAATCAGGCCGACGACGCCGATTTCGCCAATCCGGATTTTGTGGCCTGGGGAAAGCTATAACCAGTTTTCAATTTGCAGCCCGGGAACGCGGCTGAATTCCTTTATATTGTCTGTCACCAGCACGGTACCGGTCGCGCAGGCATGGGCTGCGATCAAAAGATCATTCGGTCCGATTGGTTTTCCTGTCGCCTCAAGTTCCGTGCGAATGCGGGCGTAGTGCGCGTCTGCAGGGCTTTCGAATGGCAGGATATCGATGATCGCAAGCAATTCTTCAATGATCGCGCGCAGCCGTGACGAGCCCTTTTTGTCCACGCCATAGCGAAGCTCGGCTGCAACGAGAATGCTTGTGCAAACTGTCTTGCTGTGCTGTCTGACTTTGTCCGTCAGACGGTCATTCTGATTGCGCAGCAAATTTGAAATCGTATTGGTGTCGAGCATATAGCTGTGCGTCATAAATCAATCTCGCGAAGGGGAAGAAGGCCTTCATCGACATCGGGAAACTCTTCATCAATGGGTTCGAGATGTGCGAGAAACTCGCTCAAGGATCGCCGCGTGACCGGCTCGATGATCAGCCGGTTTCCTTCACGGTGCATGATTGCGGTGTCGCCCGGCATTTCGAATTCCACCGGGATTCGAACAGCCTGATTTCGGCCATTGCGAAATAATTTTACCTGGCGTTCCTGCATGGCAGAACCTCGCTTTAAATTGGCATATGCCTAAGCATAGGCCAATCCCTTCCGCTGTACAAGGATCGCTACCCCGGTCGCTTCCTCAACAGGATCGTCACCACAAAAAACGCGCCGATGGAACTGGTAACGATACCGATGGGCAATTCCTGCGGCGCCAGCAGCAGACGGGCCGCGAGGTCGCTGAGCAGGATCAGCAGGGCACCGAGCACGGCGCAGGTGACGATCAGTCCCGCATGCAGCTGACCGGAAAAACGCCGGGCAATATGCGGGATCATCAGGCCGACAAAGCCGATGACACCCGCCACCGAGACAAAGATCGCGGTGGAGAAGGCGCAGACGATGAACACCGTGTTGCGCAGGCGCGTCACCCTTATGCCAAGGCTTTCCGCCGTGTTTTCGCCGGCCAGCAGCGCATCGAGATTGCGGTGGTTGTAGAGGGCGTAGACCAGGATGGCGGCAAGCCCGGTGAGGGCGAGCGGCAGGTTCTCCCAGCGGGCAAGACCGAGGCCGCCGAGCGTCCAGAACATCACCGAATGCGCGGCGCGCTGGTCGCCGGCAAACACCATGTAATTGGTCAGCGCCGCAAACAGGAACGAGACGGCAAGGCCCGCCAGGATTAGCCGTTCCGGCCCCTGTCCCTGCACGCGCCGCACCAGCATCAGCACGACGATGGCCGCCAGCATGCCGCCGCTGAAGGCGGCAATCGGCAGGGTCCAGATGCCGAAGCGGTCGCCGATGACCGTAATCACCGAGACTGCTCCCGCCGCTGCACCATTGGAAAGGCCGAACAGGAACGGATCGGCAAGGTCGTTGCGGGTGACGGTCTGCAGCAGCGCGCCGATGATGCCAAGCCCCGCCCCAACGCAGATGGCGAGGATGACCCGCGGCAGGCGCAGGTCGACGATGATCTTGCCGACAGGGCCGCCAACGGCCGTATCGGAGAGGCCGGCGGCATGGGCGAGGGCGCGCAGGACATCGCCGAGCGGAATGACCGTTGCCCCATAGGCAATCGACACGAGGGCGAGGGCCAGAATGGCCATCACCCCCGTCATGAGTGTCAGATGCTGACGGAAAGGCAGATGCACTCAGAATGCTTCCGGATGCATGGCCTTGGCCATCTTGGCGATGGCCTCGATATTGGCCGGTCCGGGCGTCAGTTCCGCATAGCGCAGGGCGACGAAGCGGTTGTTCTTGACGGCGTCGGTTTCCTTCATTGCCGGATGCGATTTGAGGAAGTCGAGCAGCTTCTGGTAGCCCGCATCATCCTGATAATCGAGGAGGACGAGGAATTCCGGATTGCGCGTCGCCACGGTTTCCCACGAGGTGGTGCCCCAGCTGGTGTCGAGATCGGCCATGATATTGGTGCCGCCGGCTTCGCTGATCATCGCCGTGGGAATGGCGAACTTGCCCGCTGTAAACGGCTTGTCCTCGCCGGAATCGTAAAGGAAGACGCGGGTGCCGCTCTTGTCGCCGATCTTTGTCTTGATCGCCGCGAGTTCTGTCTTCCAGCCGCTGACCAGTTTGTTGGCTTCGTCTTTCTTGCCAAAAATCTTGCCGAGCTTTTCCATATCGCCATAGAGCAGGTCCATGGTGGCGGCGGGCCGGGACTTGTCGAGATGGATGCAGCTTTCAGTCAGTTCAAGCGTCTTGATGCCGTGCGGCGCCAGCGTGTCGGGGGTGACCTCACCGCCCGGCTTCATGCCGTAATTCCAGCCGGCGAAGAAGAAATCCGGTTCCGCCGCAATGAGATTTTCAAGAGTCGGATATTTCGGCGCAAGCTCGGGAATGGCGCCCAGCTGTTTCTTGAAGGCGTCGTCGAGCTTGTACCAGCCGGTAATGCCCGAAACCCCGACCATCGAGGATTGCAGGTGCAGGGCGAAGGCCATTTCGCTCATGTTGATGTCCTGGATGACCGCACGCTTGGGCGCGGCCTCGAAGGTGACGGGCTTGCCGCAACTGTCGACCGTCACGGGAAACGCCCATGCGGGGGCGGACAGCGCCGACAAGGCGAGGGCGAGCAACATTCTTTTCATCAAATTCTCCGTAGCTGAGCAGTTTGTTTTGTGGTTGGTCCGGGTGCTTCGAACACCATGAGATCGCGATCCTGCGAGGGATGGCGCAGGCGCAGGACATCGAGATCGAAGACATCGCTGACGATGCGCGGCGTCAGCGTTTCGTCGGGCGTGCCGGCGGCGACAAGCTGGGCGGCATGCATGACGGCGACGTGGGTGGCAAACGGCGCCACCAGCGGCAGGTCGTGCAGGACTGCGATGGTTGTCACATCGAGACCGGCGACGAGCGCCAGCAATTCGCTGCGCGCCTTCGGGTCGAGGTGATTGGTGGGTTCGTCGAGAAACAGGATGTCCGGCTGCTGGGCGATGGCGCGCGCCAGCTGCACGCGCTGCCTTTCGCCGCCGGAGAGCGAGCCGATGGGACGGCGCGAAAACGCGGCGATCCCCGCGCGGAGCAGGGCTTCCGTCACGATATCCCGGTCCTTCGCCTTGGTCAGGGTGCCGGTGTGCGGAATGCGGCCAAGGGATACATAATCGTCAACCAGCAATTGCGGGTCCGGCATGTCGGTCTGGCCGACGAAGGCAAATCTCCTGGCCCGTTCCTTCGGCGGCAGCCGGTTTATTGCCGTGCCGTCGAGATGGATGCTGCCGGAGGAGGGGCGCAGCAGTCCGGCCAGCATGCGCAAAAGCGTGGATTTCCCCGCGCCATTCGGCCCGATAATGGCAAGTCGCGCGCCGCGCACGATGTCGAGCGATACCTCATCCACCAGCGTCTGGCCGGCGGTGCGGAACGTCACCTCGTCGGCACGCAGGGCGACATGGCTCATGGGCGGATATCCGTGACTGCAGGCAAGGCACATGGTGTCAAATCCCAACCGGTAAACGTCGTCGCGTTATCGCGGACGCGTCGTTCTCGTATAGTAACGTTATAACATTAGTCAATGCCTGATCTATCATAGGTGCGCCGGAATGCGTGCGAGTGTCTTGTCCCAAAGGCCTTGCGGGCGCTGTGATGCCTTGGACCAGCCATCGGCGAGCGCGTGATACATCCGGGCGAAGTCCAGAAGATCGGCAAAGTCCGTGGCGGGATCGATATCGCCGAAGAGATATTGCGCCTTGCCGGGCGCCCGGAACGCCACCGTGCAGGGTCGTTCGCAGCCCGCCATGCAGCCAACACCGCGCACCTCATAGCCGAGCTGGCCATCGAGTTCCGCCTGCAGCCTGTGGGCAAGGGCCTGTCCCGGTCGTGACAGTCCGTCAGCCGCCTTGCACAGGGTGCAGACGATAATCTGGTGGTCGGGTCTTGGCGTGGTCATGCCGGTGCCTTGCCTTGTGGACAAAGGTTAGGGGAACGCGGCCAATGCACCATCGCGACAATGCGGGAGAGGACATCGCATCGCTCCCGGCACACCCCGTCCGGTTCGAATTGTAGATGAGATGGCAGGTCTCCTGGCTCGCGGGTCTCAGCTTCGCCTTGCCTTCCCGACCTTCCGGTCAGTGGCATGTCAGGCATCGCTCACCGCTTACAGTTGCGGGGGCAGCCACGGTCTCGGTCCCTTTTGGGTACGCCTCACCGTGTTCCCTTTTCATCTCCCGCGTTGTCGTGCGGAAGAAACCATCGGCGCGGATGCTATGCGGCCAGCCGCGCAGTTGCAAGCACGTTTATGCGGCAATTTTTACCGCTGCCAAAATTTTTGGCAAATGAAAGATTTCAATTGGCCGGTAACGCGTTAGAGTGCGGGGAGCATTTGTGGAACCGCAGTTTTTTGAATCAGACTTTTGAGGCGATATGGCAATTCACGCAGCAGTCTATCATCTGACACATTACCGGTATGACCGGCCCATCATGCTCGGGCCGCAGATCATCCGGCTCCAGCCGGCACCCCATTCCCGGACAAAAGTTCTCAGCCATTCCCTGAAAGTCAGTCCGGCCAATCATTTCGTCAACCTGCAGCAGGACCCCTACGGCAATTTCCTCGCCCGCTTCGTCTTTCCCGAACCGGTGACGGAGCTGAAGATCGAGGTCGATCTCGTCGCTGATATGACCGTCTACAATCCATTCGATTTCTTTGTCGAACCGGTCGCCGAGACCTGGCCGTTCAGCTATCCCGAAGAGATCAGCGACGACCTGTCGATCTATATGAAACCGCAACCGGCCGGACCGCTGGTTTCGGCTTTCCTTGCAACCATCGATTGCAGCCCGACGAACACGGTGAATTTCGTCGTCGATCTCAACGCACGTATCCAGCGCGAGATCGGCTATGTCATCCGCATGGAAACCGGGGTTCAGGAACCAGACGCCACCTTGAACCTGCGCTCGGGATCGTGCCGGGATTCAAGCTGGCTGCTGGTGCAGGTGTTGCGCAATCTCGGTTTTGCCGCGCGGTTCGTCTCCGGCTATCTCATCCAGCTGAAGCCCGATCTTGTCGCCATCGATGGTCCCGCCGGTACTGACAAGGATTTCACCGACCTGCATGCCTGGTGCGAAGTCTATCTGCCGGGGGCGGGCTGGATCGGCCTCGACCCCACCTCCGGGCTTCTGACCGGCGAAAGCCACGTACCGCTTGCCGCCACCCCGCATTACCGCAATGCCGCCCCGATTTCCGGCATGGCGGAATTCGCCAATGTGGAATTCGGTTTCGATATGCGCGTGACGCGCGTATCCGAGCACCCACGCATCACCAAGCCGTTTTCCGACGAATCCTGGAATGCGCTCGATGCGCTCGGCGAAAAGGTGGACGCGATCCTGAACGAGAGGGATGTGCGCCTGACCATGGGCGGCGAGCCCACATTCGTGTCCATCGATGATTTCGAATCGGGCGAATGGAACACCGATGCGGTCGGGCCGACCAAGCGCGAAAGGGCCGACAAGCTGATCCGGCGGCTGCGCGAGCGTTTTGCGCCGGGTGGTTTTCTGCATTACGGGCAGGGCAAGTGGTATCCGGGCGAGAGCCTGCCGCGCTGGACGTTCTCGCTTTACTGGCGCAAGGACGGCAAGCCGATCTGGGTCAATCCCGACCTGATCGCGCCGGAGAACGGCGAGGCTGACGTCAAGCCGGAAGATGCCGGAAAACTCCTCGTCGCGTTGGCGCAGGAGCTTGGCGTTGAAGAAGAGATGGTGGCGCCCGCCTACGAAGATCCGGCGGAATGGATCATCAAGGAGGGCAATCTTCCCGATAATGTCGATCCGTCCAACTCCAGGCTCAAGGACCCGGAAGAGCGCAGCCGCATCGCCCGGGTTTTCGAACGGGGCCTGACCGAGCCGAGCGGTTTTGTCCTGCCGGTGCAGCGCTGGAACAGCCAGGCCTCCGGCCCGCGCTGGCGCAGCGAAAAATGGAAGACGCGGCGCGGCAAGCTGTTCCTGGTGCCGGGCGATTCGCCCGTCGGATACCGGCTGCCGCTCGGCGCCCTGCCGCATGTTCCGGCCTCGGAATATCCCTATATCGTGCCGGTCGATCCGTCGGTGGATCGCGGGGCGCTGCCCGACCCGGCACCGCAGGCGCGTGAGAACATCCTGGCGGTTGCCTCTTTCATTGCTGATGAAGGCAACCAGCAGGAGCGGGTCGAGCAGGAACTGGGGGAAATCGGCGGGGCCGTGCGCACCGCCATATCGGTCGAGCCGCGCGACGGGCGCCTCAGCGTGTTCATGCCGCCGGTGGAGGCGCTCGAGGACTATCTGGAACTGGTTGCGGCGGCGGAAGCTGCCGCCCACAAGCTCGGGCTGCCGGTTCACATCGAAGGTTACAGCCCGCCGCAGGATCACCGCATCAACGTCATCCGCGTTGCACCCGATCCCGGCGTGATCGAGGTGAATATCCATCCGGCGGCCAACTGGCGCGACTGCGTGGCAACCACAACGGCAATCTATGAGGAAGCCCGCCAGACGCGGCTCGGTGCCGACAAGTTCATGATCGATGGCCGCCATACCGGTACCGGCGGCGGCAACCATGTGGTGGTCGGCGGCGAAACACCCGCCAACAGCCCGTTCCTGCGCCGTCCTGATCTCTTGAAAAGCCTTGTCCTGCACTGGCAGCGGCATCCATCGCTGTCCTATTTGTTCTCCGGCCTGTTCATCGGGCCGACCAGCCAGGCACCGCGCATCGACGAGGCGCGGCATGACAGTCTCTACGAGCTGGAGATTGCCCTCTCGCAGGTGCCGCGGCCGGGCGAGGGCACGCCGCCTCTGCCCTGGCTGGTCGACCGGCTGTTCCGCAATCTTTTGGTGGATGTCACCGGCAACACGCACCGTTCGGAAATCTGCATCGACAAGCTGTTCTCGCCCGACGGTCCGACCGGCAGACTCGGGCTGGTCGAGTTCCGCGGTTTCGAGATGCCGCCCAATGCGCGCATGAGCCTTGCCCAGCAATTGCTGATCCGCGCGCTGATTGCCCGGTTCTGGAACAATCCGATTCAGGGCAGTTTCGTCCGCTGGGGCACGGCGCTGCATGACCGTTTCATGCTGCCGGCCTATGTCTGGCAGGATTTCCTCGATGTTCTCGCCGATTTGCGCGAGAACGGCTTTGATTTCCGCCCGGAATGGTTCGAGGCCCAGCTGGAATTCCGCTTCCCCTTCTGCGGGGAAATCGAGAATGAGGGTGTGAAACTGGAAATCCGGCAGGCGCTGGAGCCATGGCATGTGATGGGCGAGCAGGGTGCCATCGGCGGCACGGTACGCTTCGTCGATTCCTCGGTGGAACGGCTGCAGGTCAAGGTCGACGGCTTCAATCCGGCCCGCTACAGCGTTGCCTGCAACGGGCGCGAGGTGCCGCTGAAGATGACGGACAGCCAGGGCACGGCGGTTGCCGGCGTGCGCTACAAGGCGTGGCAGCCGCGCTCCGGCCTGCATCCGATGATCCCGGTCAACACGCCGCTGGTTTTCGACATTTACGACCAGTGGTCGCAACGGGCGATCGGCGGTTGCGTCTATCATGTCGCACACCCCGGCGGGCGCAGCTATGATACGTTCCCGGTCAATTCGAACGAGGCCGAGGCACGCCGGCTGGCGCGTTTCGAGCCGCGCGGCCATACGGCCGGCGGATATGAATTGCGCAGGGAGCAGCCATCGGGGGAATTTCCGATGACCCTTGATCTGAGAAGGCCGAGGCATTGAGATATGGTTGGCATCATGGCTGTGCGTGGTTCGACAGGCTCACCATGAGGGAGCGGGAGGATTGCAGGCAGACATATCCTGCGACGTGGCAGATTGACGTTGCAAACCACGCCTTTCCTCATGGTGAGCCTGTCGAACCACGCACTCCTGTCCTGCAGCACTCACAAACCGGTTATCGATAGACACATGTCACAGAGCGTGAAAACCAACCTACTCCCCGGTCTCCTTGCCAGCTACAAGCCCCTGCAGGGCGTGGCGGACGAGATGATCGATCCCAACGGGGTTGTTCGGCCCGGCTGGGAAAAGCTGCTGCGCTCGCTCGACACCCTCGGCCCCGAAAAACTCGCCACCCGCTTTGCCCGCGCCAACCAGTATCTGCACGATGCGGGCGTGTTTTACCGGGTCTATGACGAGACCGGTACGCAGGAGCGCGAATGGCCGCTCGCTCATGTTCCGCTTCTGATTAACGAGGATGACTGGCGCGCCATCACATCAGGGCTGACCCAGCGCGCCGATCTCCTGGAGGATATCGTTGCCGATATCTATGGCGACAACCGGCTGGTGCGTGATGGCCTGCTGCCGCCGGATCTGATTGCCTCGAACCCCGAGTTCCTGCATCCCGTCGCCGGTATCAAGCCGGCCAGCGGGCATTTCCTGCATTTCTGTGCTTTCGAGCTGGGGCGTGCGCCCAATGGCCAGTGGTGGGTGCTGGGCGACCGCACGCAGGCGCCTTCGGGTGCCGGGTTTGCCTTGGAAAACCGCGTTGCCACCACCCGCGCCCTTTCGGATATTTCCGGCGCGATGAACGTTCACCGTCTTGCCGGTTTCTTCAAGGATTTCCGCGATTCCCTGCAGAGCCTGATCCACGATCCCGCAGGGCGCGCGGCCATTCTCACGCCCGGCCCGAACAATGAAACCTATTTCGAACACGCCTATATCGCCCGCTATCTCGGCATCATGCTGCTGGAAGGCGACGACCTGACCGTGAGCAAGGGCCGGGTCATGGTGCGCACCGTGTCCGGTCTGAAGCCCATCGATGTTCTGTGGCGGCGCATGGATGCCGCTTATATGGACCCGCTGGAGCTGAAGTCGGATTCGTGGATCGGTACCCCGGGCATGGTTGGCGCACTGCGCCAGCGTTCCGTCTCGCTGGTCAATGCGCTGGGATCGGGCATTCTCGAAACCCGGGCGCTGCTGGCCTTCCTTCCAGCGATCTCGAAGGCCCTGCACGACCGCGATCTTGCCTTGCCGAGCATCGCCACCTGGTGGTGCGGCCAGGAGAAGGAACGCCAGCACGTCATGAACCGGCTTGACCAGATGATGGTCGGCCCTGCGCTGTCGACCCGGTTGCCGTTTGAAGACGTGCAGGCCACGGTTCTGGGGTCCGCCCTCGACGATGCGGCGCGCGAGGCGCTGTTGCACAAGCTCAAAACCGACGGCCGTGGACTGGTCGGGCAGGAAGCCGTCAAACTGTCGACGACGCCGGTCTATGTGGACGGCAGGCTGGAACCGCGCCCCTTTGTCCTGCGCGTCTTTGCGGCGCGTCATGGCGATGGCTGGAGTTTCATGCCGGGCGGGTTTGCCCGCGTCGGGTTCACGCTCGACACGGCGGCGATTGCCATGCAGCGCGGCGGGCAGGCGGCGGATGTGTGGATCACCAGTTCGGCGCCCGTGCGCAAGGATACGCTGTTGCCGCGCGAGGACGATGCCTTCCGCCGCAATGTGCCGGGCACGCTGCCGAGCCGTGCGGCGGAAAACCTGATGTGGATGGGCCGCTATATCGAACGTGCCGAAGCCACGGCCCGCATCCTGCGGGCGTGCCATGCCCGCTATGCCGAGACGGCCAATGCGGAATTGCCGCTTCTGACGGAAATGCGCGATCAGCTCAAACCCCTCGGCATTGATCTCGATGAAGCCATTCCCAAGGGCCTCCTGCGTTCCATCGATGGCGCCATGCTCAGTGCCGGACGTATCCGCGACCGCTTTTCACCCGATGGCTGGCTGGCGCTGCGCGATCTGTCGAAGACCGTGCACCGGTTCCAGGGGGTGGTGTCGCAGGGCGATGACGGCACCCGCGCCATGACGATCATCCTGCGCAAGCTGGCCGGGTTCTCCGGGCTGGTGCACGAGAACATGTATCGTTTCACCGGCTGGCGTTTTCTTGAAATCGGCCGCCGGCTGGAGCGCGGTATCCAGATGGCGCGCATCCTGGCGAACCTGTCGCGGCATGAAGCGCCGGAAGGTGCGCTGGAAATGCTGCTGGAAATCGGCGACAGCGTCATGACGCATCGCCGGCAGTACAGCGTCTATTCCGGCCGCCTGAGCGTGCTTGACCTTCTCGCGCTCGATCCGCTCAATCCGCGCTCGATCATTTTCCAGCTCGATGCGCTCAAAACCGAGTTCAATCTTTTGCCGCAGCGCGAGGCGGGGGCGCATATGTCCGCCTTTTCCAAGGATGTGCTGCGCCTGCACACGCAGCTTGCCATCATGGAATCCAGCGAACTGACCGCTGACAAGCTGCATGAACTCGCCAATGAAATCGGCGCGCTGTCCGATACCATTTCCGATACGTATTTTGCCTGAGGGGGTGTGGAATGCTCTATAACATCCGCCTCCACCTGCATTATGACTATGAGCGCTCCGCAGCGGGCGGGCGCCACCATATCCGGGTGATGCCGCAGACCCTGCCGGGAATCCAGCGCGTGGTCGCCTCAAGTCTCTCCTTTGACCCCGCCGCGGCGGAACGCTCCGATTTTACCGATTTCTTCGCCAATACGGTGACCTCCATCGTCTACCGCAATCCGCACGAGACGCTCGATGTGACGATGACGGCCCGCATCAACGTCGCGCGGCCGCAGACCATGCTCGATGTTTCGCCCGATCTTGCCGGCCTGATCCGGGAAATACGCGGCGTCTGGTCGGTGGCATCCGACGCGCCGCATCACTTTCTGACATCCAGCGCCCACGCGGCCATCGACCCTGACATATCGGCCTACGCCGCGACAAGCCTCGGCAGGACGCGCACGGTCATGGAGGCGGCGGGCGATCTGTGCAACCGCATCCATGCGGATTTCGCCTATGATTCCGACGCCACCAATGTGCGCACCACGGCGCGCGAGGCCTTCGAACTGCGGGCCGGTGTCTGCCAGGATTTCAGCCACATCATGATTGCCGGCCTGCGCGGCATCGGCATTCCGGCGGGCTATGTCAGCGGTTTCCTGCGCACCATCCCGCCACCCGGCAAGGAGCGGCTTGAGGGTGCCGACGCCATGCATGCCTGGGTGCGTGTCTGGTGCGGGCGCGAGGCGGGCTGGCAGGAGTTCGATCCCACCAATGCGATGATGGCCGGCAATGACCATATCACCGTCGGCTACGGCCGGGATTATGCCGATGTTTCGCCCATCGTCGGCGTGCTGAAAACCAGCGGCTCGCAGGAAGCAAAGCAATCGGTGGATGTGATTCCGCTGGAGTAAAGAGCTTTTGTGCGTGGTTCGACAAGCTCACCATGAGGGAGGTGGGGGATTGCAGGGAGCTATATTCCGCAACGTTCAAGATTAGCGCTGCAGCCCACCGGGTTCCCTCATGGTGAGCTTGTCGAACCACGTATGATGGTTTTGCCAGCGCGTTTTGGAATATTGGAATAGTTTTTCTTGGTTTCCAGCAAACGGGAGAATATGGTCTGCTCCAAGTGCCATTTGCGCCGGTGAATGGGATGAAATTTCGAAGTGCGATCCATGCTCCCCATTCCGCCGCTGATGCTGACCACAGGTCCGGTTCCCGCCTATCCGCAAGTGCTTGCCGCGCTCGGAAAGCCTGTTCTCTATGACTATCATCCCGCCTTCCAGGCCTTCTATGCCGAGGTGATCGAAAAGCTGCGGCTGGCGCTGCGGCAGGACACGGCGCCCGTCATCATGCAGGGGGAGGCCATTCTCGGCATCGAAGCCGCTGCTGCCGCGCTGATTGCCCGTGACGATGTGGTTCTGAACCTTGTCTCCGGTGTCTATGGCAAGGGGTTTGCCGGCTGGGCCGCGCGCTATGGCAAGGAAGTCATCGAGCTTGCCGTGCCCTATGACGACATCATCGACCCGCAGGCGGTGCGTGCGGTGCTGCGCCAGCGCCCGGATATCAAAATTGTCTCGCTCTGCCATCACGACACGCCGTCCGGCACGCTCAATCCGCTGCGGGACATCGGTGCGGTCGTTGCCGAGCACGGGGCCTATCTCATTGTCGATGCCGTGTCGTCCTTTGGCGGGTTGGATGCCCATCCGCGTGAGACGCATGCCGACATTTTCATCACCTCGCCATCGAAATGCCTGGGCAGCACACCCGGCCTCAGCCTTATCGGCGTGAGCGAGCGGGCCTGGGCCAAGATCGAGGCCAACCCGGATGCGCCGCGCGGCTCGTTCCTCAGCCTTCTCGGCTGGAAAGGCGCCTCGGAGCCCGGCAAGCCCTTTCCGGTGACGCCGTCCATTGCGGAAATCTATGCGCTGGATGCGGCGCTGGATCTCTATGCCGCGGAGGGCGCCGAAAACGTCTGGGCCCGCCATGCGGAAACGGCTGAAATCACCCGCAACGGCCTGCTTGAGCTTGGCCTGAAGCTGTGGCCGAAAAAGCTGGAATTCTGCGCGCCGACGGCGACCGCTTTCAAGCTGCCCGATGGTTTCAGCGACACGGCCTTGCGCGACCGGTTGCGCGATGAGCACGGCATCCTCCTGTCGCTCGGCCGCGCCGACACATCGGGCAAGCTGCTGCGCGTCGGGCACATGGGCGCGTCCGCCAAACCCGATTTTGCCCGCGCCACCATCAGGGCTCTCAGCCAGATTCTGTCCCGCCCCCTCGGCCAAACCTATGCATAAGAGGATCGCAAGCATGTCCCGTATCCTGTTGAACCGACGCTCTTTTCTCCATCTGACCGCCAGCGCCGCCGCGCTCACCGCCATGCCGGGTCTTGGCTGGGCGCAGGGGGAAACGCCTGTCAAAGGCGGGCGTCTGATCGTCGCCGGGGACAGTGAACCGGCCAATCTCAATCCCGCCATCGTCGCGTCCAACGGCGTGTTCTTTGTCGCCAGCAAGATTGTCGAACCGCTGGCCGAACAGTCCTATGACAGCAAGGACGGCCTGTCGCCGCGCCTGGCCACGGCCTGGGAGGGCTCGGCCGACGGCCTGACTGCAACGTTCAAATTGCGCGAGGGCGTGACTTGGCATGATGGCAAGCCGTTCACCTCGGCCGACGTTGCCTTCTCCGCGCTGGAAGTGTGGAAGAAGCTGCAGAACCTCGGCCGCGTGGTCTTCAAGAACCTCGAGAGTGTGGAAACACCGGATGACCACACGGCCATCCTCAAATTCTCCCAGCCGACACCGTTCCAGCTCATCCGCAATGCGCTGCCGGTGGTCACCTCCGTCGTGCCGAAACATCTCTATGAAGGCACGGATATCGCCAAGAATCCGGCCAACCAAGCATTGGTCGGCACCGGCCCGTTCAAATTCGGCGAACACAAGCCGGGCGAATATTATCTGCTGAAGCGCAATGAGGCGTACTGGCAGAAGGACCAGCCGCTGCTGGATGAGATCGTCTACCAGATTCTGCCCGACCGTTCATCGGCCGGCAATGCGCTGGAGGCCGAACAGATCCAGCTGGCTGCTTTCTCCGCCGTGCCGCTTGCCGATCTCGCCCGCATCTCCAAGGTGCCGGGCCTGAAGGTTTACGCCAATGGTTATGAAGGGCTGACCTATCAGCTCATCGTCGAAATCAACCATCGCCGCAAGGAACTGGCCGATCCGAAGGTGCGCCAGGCGCTTGCCCATGCCATCGACCGGGATTTTGTCGTCAAGACGATCTTCCTCGGCTATGCAAAACCGTCCACGGGGCCGGTTCCTGCCTATGACAAGGCGTTTTATGAGCCGGATGTGGCCGCCCATGCCTTCGATCCGGCCAAGGCGGAAGCGCTGCTCAACGAAGCGGGCTACAAGCGCGGCGCCGATGGCAACCGTTTCACGCTCAAGCTCCTGCCTGCCCCATTCTTCAATGAAACCAAGCAGTTCGGCGACTATCTGCGCCAGGCGCTGGCCAAGGTGGGCATCGATGCGCAGGTGGTCAGCAATGATACACCCGCCCATCTGAAGGCGGTCTATACGGACCACGATTTCGATATCACCGTGGCAACGCCGGTCTACCGTTCCGATCCGGCGATCTCCACCACCATCCTGTTCGAAAGCGGGCTGCCCGCCGGTGTGCCGTTCTCCAACCAGTATGGCTATGCCAATGCGGATGTGGACAAGCTGATCAAGGATGCCGCTTCCACCGTGGATAGCGACAAGCGCGCCGGTCTCTACAAGAAGTTGCAGAAAGTGGTGACTGAGGACCTGCCGCTGATCAATGTGGCCGAGTTCTCCTTCATCACCGTTGCCCGCGATACGGTGCAGAATGTTTCCGATAATCCGCGCTGGGCGGTGTCGAACTGGTCCAATGTCTGGCTGAAAGGGTAGGGGTTGAGGGTATGGTTTTATCTTGATACTGCATCTTCCCTCCTGAACACAAACCCGTTTGTCTTCCGGCATTATTGGCTTTAGTGTCCCCCTCCATTCGCATGACCTGTCGGAGCCCTTCTTGCCGCCACTCGCATCCTTTTTCCTGAAACGCCTTTTGGGTGCGATTCCGGTTCTGGCCGTTGTGCTCATCGGCAGCTTTCTGCTGCTGGAGGCGGCATCCGGTGATGCGGTGGATTCCTATGTGGCCCGTTCCGGCGGTATGGATGCCGACCAGCTGGCACAGTTGCGCCAGGCATGGGGCCTTGATCAGGG
Source organism: Phyllobacterium sp. T2-21 (assembly GCF_055378485.1). Taxonomy (NCBI): domain Bacteria; kingdom Pseudomonadati; phylum Pseudomonadota; class Alphaproteobacteria; order Hyphomicrobiales; family Phyllobacteriaceae; genus Phyllobacterium; species Phyllobacterium sp. T2-21. The sequence goes on from NZ_AP027912.1 coordinate 1,653,248, forward strand.
CCCCGTCCATCGTTTCATCGCCTATGTCTCGGCGCTTGGCCACGGCGATCTCGGCTGGTCGACAGCGTTTCAACGTCCGGTGTTGTCGGTGATCATCGAACGCCTGCCGGTGACGCTGCTGCTGATGGGCATTGCCACGGCGCTAGCCTTCTTCCTTGGTTCGCTGCTCGGCGTCATCGCCGGTGCGAAACCCGGCTCCCTGCGCGACCGTTTCCTGTCCATCGGTTCGCTGGCGCTTTATGCGGTTCCCGGCTTCTGGCTGGGGCTGGTGCTGATCGTGGTCTTCGCGGTCGATCTGCGCTGGCTGCCGGTTGGCGGCATCGAGACCATCGCGTCCGGCAAGAGCGGATGGGCGCGCATGGCGGATATCGCCGCGCATCTGGTCCTGCCGGTCGCCTCGCTTGCCATGGTGTACCTCGCGCTGTATCTGCGCCTGATGCGCGACCGCATGAGCGAGGTCTGGCGCGATCCCTTCGTCACCGGCCTGAAGGCGCGCGGTCTCAGCCGTGGCCGAATCGTCTGGCGGCACGTGGCGCGCAATGCGGTCCTGCCTGTCATCACCATGCTCGGCCTGCAGGCGGCGGTCATGCTGGGCGGCAGCGTCGTGGTGGAAAGCGTTTTTGCCATTCCGGGATTCGGACGGCTGGCGGCGGAGGCTGTCTCGCGGCGCGATACGCCGCTGCTGCTGGGTGTCATCCTGTGCAGCGCCATAACGGTGATCATCGCCAATCTGCTGGTCGATCTGGCCTATGGCAGGCTCGATCCGCGCGTGAGGATCGGCCGATGACGATCTGGCGGCGTCTCAACCTTGAAGGCCGTGCCGGACTGGTGCTGTTGCTTGCGCTGGTTCTCATGGCCTTGCTCGCCCCGTGGATCGTGCCGGGCGATCCGCTCTCCATCGTCGGCGAACCATTGCTGCGGCCTTTTGCGTCGCAGGCGCATTGGCTGGGCACCGACCGTCTTGGCCGCGATGTGCTATCGGAGCTTCTCTACGGCACGCGCACGACGCTGCTGGTGGCGTTCTTCTCGGCTGCGGCATCGCTTGTCATCGGCAGTCTGGTCGGCACGCTGGCCGGTTTTCTCGGCGGTATTGCCGATGCGGTGCTGATGCGGATCACCGAGGCATTCCAGACGGTTCCGGGTTTTCTGCTGGCGCTGGCGACAATCAGCGTCACCGGGCCGAGCGTCCCGACCCTCATTCTGGCCATCAGCCTCGGCACATGGACGCAAGCCGCGCGGGTGACACGGGCGGAGGTTTTGTCACTGCGCGAGCGCGATTTCGTGGCCGCCGCCCGCACGCTTGGCATGCGGCCGCTGGAGATTGCCTTCCGGGAAATATTGCCGAATGCCTTTGGTCCGGCCGCCTCGCTCGCCGCCATTTCCGTGGCCGCGGCCATCCTCATCGAAGCCGCCCTGTCGTTCCTCGGCTTCGGCGATCCGAACCGGGTGACCTGGGGCAGCATGATTGCCGAAGGGCGCACGGTGCTGCGCGCGGCGCCTTATCTTTCCATCGTGCCGGGTCTGGCGCTGGTGGTGACGGTTCTCAGCGTGCATCTGATCGGGCGCGGCCTGTCGCGCAGTGAAAGGTTCCTCCAGCCATGAGCGAACCATTGCTGCGCGTGGAAAATGTCGGCGTGACCTACGGCAAGACCGTTGCCCTGGCGGATATCTCGCTCGACCTCGACCGGGGCGGCCGGCTGGCTTTGATCGGCGAAAGCGGCTCGGGGAAATCCACTCTCGCCATGGCCATCGCGGGGCTTCTGCCAAAACAGGCGCGCCAGACCGGCTCGATCACGTTTCCCGGCACGTCGGGCCGCCCGCGTCTCGGCCGGGATATCGGCGTGGTGTTCCAGGACCCGGGCGGCAGTCTCGATCCGGTCATGAGGGTCGGCGACCAGATTGCCGAGGTCATCCGGGCGCATGAGGACACCAGCTGGATCGCCGCGCGGGTGCGTGCCGCCGACCTGATGGACCGGGTGCGCATCCCGAAAGCCCTGTCGCGCCTCAACAGCTATCCGCATGAATTCTCCGGCGGGCAGCGCCAGCGCATCGCCCTCGCATTGGCGCTGGCGGCCAATCCGTCGCTTGTCATCGCCGATGAGTTGACCAGCGCGCTCGACACGGTGGTACAGCGCCATATCGTCAACCTGCTGGACGAGCTGGTGCGCGAGGACGGGCTGACGCTATTGTTCGTCACCCATGATATCGCGCTGGCCTCCGAACGCGCCGACCAGATCGCCGTTCTCTACAAGGGACAACTGGTCGAACAGGGTACCGCAGCCGATGTTCTCGGCCAACCCGCGCATCCCTATACCAAGGCGCTGATCGGCGCGCACCTGTCACTGGACACGCCGCGGCAAAGGCGGCTTGTTGAAATCAACCCTGACAGCCTGAACCTGCCATGAGTGAAACCGACAATTCCATTGTTCTCGAAGTGAAGGATGTTGCCAAGCGCTTTGGCGAGCGCAACGCATCGGGCCTGACGAATATCGGATTTGCCTTGCGGCGCGGTGAAACGCTGGCGCTGGTCGGGGCATCGGGTTCGGGCAAGACGACGCTCGCCCGCCTCGTCATGCGGCTGGGCAATCCGGATGCGGGATCAATCCACCTGTGCGGCCACGATATCACGGCCCTGCGGGGCGAAGCCTTGCGGCTGCTGCGCCCGCGATTCCAGATGGTGTTTCAGGATCCGCTGGCGGCATTCAATCCGCGGGCCACGGTCCGGCGCATCCTGGAAGACCCGCTGCGCCTGCACGATCTGGCGCCACGGGACAACTATGGCCAGCTTATCGCCGCCGCGCTCGAACGGGTGGGGCTGAGCCCCGATCTGATGCAGCGCAGCCCGCTGGAACTGTCCGGCGGCCAGCGCCAGCGCATTGCCATTGCCCGGGCGATCGCCACCCGTCCCGACCTGATCGTGCTGGACGAGCCGGTATCGGCGCTCGATGTTTCCGTGCGGGCGCAGATCCTCAATCTCCTGCTCGATCTGCAGGAGGAAACCGGCGTGTCCTATCTCTTCATTTCCCACGATCTCGCCGTGGTCCGGGCCGTGGCCGACCGCATGATCGTGCTGGACGAGGGGCGCATTGTCGAAAGCGGCGAGACCGAGCGGGTTCTCGCTGCCCCGCAGGCCGAAGCAACCCGGGTTCTGATCGATGCCGTGCCCAGACTGCAGGTTCCCGCCGCTTGAGAACCCGGCGATCCCCGCTCCGGGAATAAAAATCCGCTCCCATGCTTTTCAAGCAATCGGTTGGTAAAATTTGTTTCAAAGGTCGTCAGTCAATACAACCTGTGGTAGAAGATTCGCGTGGTATCGCCCAATAGTTCAATTTTTAGGGATGTCCTTCGCACGAAATTAGCCTGCAAACGCTAGTGTCGCGTGAAGTGGAATTGAGGTTGATAATTGTACGCTGAATATTTCCCTGTCATTGCCGATCTCGTCCATCGTCTTGGGTTGGTTGCCCTGGTCAGCATGGCCTATGGCTCCATTATTCGCGCTTTCAACCTGCCCTGGACGCGCGGCCTGATGGTTGGGCTTCTGTTCGGCGGTGCCGCCATCATTTCCATGCTCGACCCCGTCATCGTCGATGAGGGTATCATTGTCGATGCGCGTTCCATCCTGCTGGCGCTCAGCGCACCGTTCGGCGGCGTTGTGGCGGTGCTGGTGTCGACAGCTCTAACGATCCTGTCCCGCGTCCTGATCGGAGGCGTTGGTGTGCAGGCCGGTGTCGTCGGCATTGTCATCATCGGCCTGATCAGCCTGATCTTCACGCTGGTCTACAGGCCCCAGACCTATTCCTGGAAACATTTCCTCATTCTCGGCCTGACGGTTCCGCTCTACACGCTGAGCATCTTCATCCTGCCATTCGAGCAGGCGCTGCCGATTTTCCAGCGCATTGCCTTGCCGATACTGACCTTGAGCGTTGCCGGGATTTTTCTCATCTCCATGTTCCTGCATCGCGAACGCCTGCGTGTCGACCGGGTGAAGACGCTGGAGGTGGACGCCCATACGGATCCGTTGACCAACCTTGCCAACCGCCGCCTGTTTGACCGGGTCGCGCGGCGCACCTTCCGCAAGGCGGCATCGACCGGCGGCGACGTCTTTTCACTTGTCATGATCGACATCGATTCATTCAAGAGCATCAACGATCGTTGGGGTCACTCCAATGGCGATCTGGTGCTGGTGGAAATTTCCACCATCATTCGCTCGCTGGTGCGCAAATCCGATCTGGTCGCCCGCTATGGCGGGGAGGAGATTGCGATCCTGATGCCGTCCGCAGCCGCCGGCGAAGCCATGGCGATGGCCGAAGCGATCCGGCGGCGCGTCAACGAGACCTTTTTCGATCTCGGGCGCACGCGGGCCCATGTCACCGTCAGCGCCGGTGTCGCCACTTTTACAGCGCAGCATCAGTCAATGACGGAACTGATCGAGGAGGCGGACGTGGCGCTCTACCGGGCCAAGCGCCTCGGCCGAAACCGCATCGAGCTGGCGGCCATGGCTGCCTAGGGTCTGGACCCTACGCTGCCCTCAGTAGGCTGTCGATGGCGCGGCAGCGTTGCAGCGCCCAACGCATGTCGTCGATTGCCCCGTCGACGGCGCTCTCATGGACCTGCTGCAGCCCGATGCGCAGCTGATAACACGCGAGTACGGTTTTGTCCCGGACGAGATCCGGCCGGTGAGCCTCGAAATAGCGGGCCTGCTGCTCCATGCAGTCCAGCCACGGCCGCCAGAACAGGATATTGGCGATATCGTAGAGCGGGTCGCCATACATGGCTTCCGACCAGTCGATGACACCTGTGATCCGACGGCCATCGGTCAATACATTGTTCGAACCGAAATCCGCATGCACAAGCGCCCGCACATCGGGGCAGTGCCTGGCCAGTTCGGCACAGCGTCCGGCCATATCCGTGACCTGGTCATCGCCGGTCACGCTACCCCAGTCATAGGCTGACACGGCGGACAGGAATTCCTGCCAGCTTGCATTGCGTCCGTTTCCCGACGCATCGAACGGGCCGTAGCCGCGCGCTGAGCCAATGTCTGAGACAGCAATGGCCTGGAGGACATTGGCGACCGGTGCAAGAACCGGCGGCAGGTCCTGCGGCGGCAAATCCTGCAGGGTGACACCTTCTGCCATCTGCGAGATACAAAACCCGTTGCCGTCATCGAGAACGCCGTGCGCGACGACGGCCGGAATGGGCAGCGCGGGCGCGGAAAAATGCCGGCTCGCATAGGCGTCCTTGGCAAATCCCTCTGCGGACCGGTTGATGCGCAGGACAAAGCGCTCGTTGCCGAGATTATAACGGAAGGCATGCGAATCCTCGCCTTCCGTGATCGGGACGAGCCGGACGGTCTCGCCTGTCAATTGCCGGAGCTTGCCTGCGGCGGCGGCCAGTGAAATGTCAGGTTTTTGCATGGCGGGGAAGGCGGTCAGGCGCCGCCGGCTTTTCCCCGTTCATGCACGATCCGCGCCATGGCCTGCGCTTCCGGGCCCTCTTGCCGCAGGCCCTCGGCAACGCCGGTCCTGTCGGCTTCAGCCCGGTTCTGGCTGACTTTCCATTTGCCTTCGATGCGCGTGATCGGGATTTCAACGCCGATAATGCCTTTCACCTGCCCGGCAATGAATGGCTCGGGCGCATCTTCCACGGCCCATGGCTGGGCGCGGCCGCCTTCCTGCGTGCGGGTGAGGCTGCCGATCTGCCGGCGCAGCCATTCCGGATCGTCCTGTATCTGCGGTGTACCCCAAGCCTGGACAACGACGTAGTTCCAGGTTGGTACAACCTTGCCGTGTTCGCGCTTGGCCGCATACCAGGACGGCGTGATATAGGTGTTGGGGCCCTGGAAAATGACCAGCGCCTCGGCACCCGCCTGCAAGGCCGCCACCTGCTCGTTGGCCCTGGCCAGATGCGCGCGAAGGGTTCCGTTCGACCCCGCATCCGCATCGAGCTCGAAGGGAATGAGGTTCGCCATCAACCCGTGTTCGCCGCTCGTCACCAGCATGGCCAGCGGATGCTTGCGGATCAATGCGTGCATCACGTCGAGGCGATCTTCACGAAACGCGGGTGGTCTGTACATGGATTGCTCCGCTCGATCTGGGGTGGTCATGGCTTCATGCCATGCATGGAACGTGGACTGGAATAATAGTGGATCGGTACGGCGGCGCAAGGCACATGCATGGCCGGGGCCGCCGGCACGGATGAATCTGGATTTTCCCGCTTGCTATTTCACGACGCGTCGTAAGATGATGAAGCGAGAAACAAGGAATGTCCCGAGGGCTGATGATGGACGAAGAACCCGAACTGGTTGTGTCGCGTTTGTCGAAGGAGTTCACGCGCGATGGAATCACCGTCAGCGTTGAGATTTACCGCCTTGCCGAGCAGAACGAATGGACGCTCGAAGTGGTGACCGAAGACAAGGATTCGATTGTCTGGGACGATCCGTTCGAAACGGACCAGGCTGCATTTGACGAATTTCTGCGTGCGGTCGAGGACGAGGGGCTGGCCGGCCTGATCGATCCCGACGGCGGCGATACGCTGCACTGACATGCGCGTGGCATGTCCGCAGATCGGACATCGAATGGGAAAGCTGTTGAAAACACTGGTCGGAGTGAGAGGATTCGAACCTCCGACCCCGTCGTCCCGAACGACGTGCGCTACCAGGCTGCGCTACACTCCGTGACCAGCGATGCGGGGTATATACCGCCGAGTTTTTGTGCCTGCAAGTCGTTTCATAAGCACTTCTTCAATTATACCCGTGCAAACATAAACCTTGTTCCGGAAATGGTTGAACCGGCCTTGTGATCGCTGCTGAAAGTCTTGTATCGGTAAAATACGGATGACGCGAGGTATCGCAAAGTCTGCCGGAAGAGAGCGAATTGTATATCGGACGAGATATCGACTGAAACAATGGGGTTGCATGCAATGACATCGGGAATGAAGCGGATTATCAGCTTTGTGATGAGTGGCGGTGTTGGTTCGAGGCTCTGGCCTTTGTCGCGCGAAGACTTTCCCAAGCAGTTTCATAATCTTTCCGGTCAAGGTTCTATGCTGCTGCGCACCGTCAAGCGCATGGGCGCGCGCGGCGGCGAAATGCCTGTTCCGGTCTATCTGCTTGCCTCCGAACGGCATGCCGACCGCATCAGCCAGGATCTTTCCGGCGTCGATCTGGCGGGCGGGCGGGCGATTCTCGAACCCATGGGGCGCAACACCGCGGCCGCCGTCGTGCTGGCAACCGAGATCACGCTGCGCGAACATGGCGATGATCTGGTGCTGGTCGTGCCCTCCGACCATGAAATCACCACGGACCGCGATTTCTGGAACACGGTGGAAGCGGGCACCGATGCGGCCATGGCCGGCCGGATCGTTGTCTTCGGCATCCAGCCGGACCGGCCGGAGACAGGCTACGGCTATATCGAGGTCGGACCGCAGAATGAAAACACGCGCGACGTCATCCGTTTCGTGGAAAAGCCGAACGAGGAAACCGCGATCGAGTATCTCGAATCGAAGAACTTCCTCTGGAATTCCGGTATCTTTCTGTTCCGCGCCAGCACCATGCGCGATGCCTTCCGTGCCCATGCGCCGCAAATCTGGGATGGTGCCGTCACGGCGCTCGACGAGGCGACAAGCAATGTCTCCGGCACCTACCTGCCGCACGATCTCTATGCGGAGGTGCCATCCATTTCCGTCGACTATGCCATCATGGAGCATGCGCAGGACATTGCGCTGGTCCCGGCGCGCTTCCGCTGGAACGATCTTGGATCGTGGCAATCCCTGCTCGAAGTCAGTTCAAGCGACGGCAGCGGCAATGTGATTGTCGGCGACGTCGTGGCCATCGATTGCGAGAACAGCTATCTGCGCAGCAATGGCCGCCTTTTGTCCGCCATCGGCCTGCGCGACCTTGCCGTCGTGTCGACCTCGGACGCAACATTCGTCGCTCCCGTCACCGAAAGCCAGAATGTCCGCAAGATCGTTGAACAGCTGGAAAAGACGGGGCGGCTTGAAACCAAGTTTACCCCGGCGCAGGACCGGCTGCCGCAGGTCGGCGCCTATGAAAAGCGTGTACGCCACTGGCTGTTCGAGGAGACGCTGCCGCTCTGGTCGACGGTCGGCGTCGACCGGCGCTATGGCGGGTTCCATGAGGCGCTGACCTTCGACGCCACCCCCATCGTCAAGACCAAGCGGATGCGCACCACGGCGCGGCAGATCTATGCCTTTGCGGTGGCGCACGAAATGGGCTGGGATGGCCCGGCCCATGATCTGATCGACCATGGTATCCGCTTCATTACGGCCAATGGCCGGACGAAGCGCGGCGGCTGGGTCAAGACGTTCAACCCCGACGGTACGGTGCTTGACGGGGCAGAAGATGCCTATGACCAGTCCTTCGTGCTGCTGGCGCTGGCGCATGCCCATCGGGCGGGCCATCCGCAGGCGCTTGGTCTTGCCACGGAAACCTTTGCCTTCATCGATGAGTATCTCGCCGATTCCAAATTGCGCGGTTTCCTGGAAATGCCGGGTGATACCGGTTTGCGCCGGTCCAACCCGCATATGCACCTGCTGGAATCATTCCTTGCCTGGTACGATGTGACGGGCAACCGTGATTATCTGCAGCGTGCCGCGCGGATTGTCGATCTGTTCCGGCATCACCTCTTCGATGCGGAGACATGGACGCTCGGCGAATACTTTACCGATGACTGGGAGCGGGCACCGGGCGAAAAAGGCGAGTGGACAGAACCAGGGCACCATTTCGAATGGGCCTACCTCCTGTCCAATTTTGCCAAGGCGTCGGGCCAGAAAGACATCATCCGCCACGCGCGCAAGCTCTATGCCTCGGCTATTGCCAACGGGCTGAACCGCACCACGGAACTCGCCTACGGCGCTGTGTCCCGGCACGGCCTGCCGCTCGACACCAATTCACGCAGCTGGCCGCAGACGGAGGCGGTGAAGGCCGCGATTGCGCTGGACGGCAATGGCGGGCCGGACTTGAAACCGGAAGTCGAGGCACGGGTGGGCCGTCTGTTCCGCTGGCATATCGAACAGGCGCCGAAGGGCCTGTGGATCGACCTGATCGATGAAAAGGGCAGGGCACGGGCCGAAGACGTGCCGGCCTCGATCTTCTATCATCTCGTCTGCGCCCTGACGCAGTATGTGGATTACATCGGCAAGGCTTAATCCGGGGCTTTCACGGGCCAGGCACGCATGGCCGTTTCAGCAATGCCTGTCAATTCTTCGACACTGGCACCATCGCGCGCCTGCACCGACATGCCTTGAATGATCGTGCCATAAAACCGGGCAAGCTGGCGCGTATTGGTGGTCTCCGGCAGTTCGCCCGTGCCGATGCCCTTGCGGATATAGTTCTCAATCATATTCAGACTGCCGCTGCGCATGGCGGCCAGACTATCGGCGACGCCTTTCACTTCCGATGCACAGGAGAGGACCGCCGTCGAGATCATGCAGCCGCCCGGGCCTGCGGTGAACGTTTCCGCCGCGCCGCGCAACAGACGTCTGATCCCGCCATAAACCGTCTTTTCCTCCGTAAGCGCTGCGGGGAAATAGGCGCCGAAACTGCTGCGGTAGAGGTCGAGGACTTCCGCATAGAGCGCTTCCTTCGAACCGAAGGCCGTGTAGAGGCTGGGCGGGGTAATGCCCATCGCCGCCGTCAGGTCATTGATCGACGTACCCTCGTAGCCATGCTCCCAGAAAAGTTGCAGTGCTTTCTCCCGCGCTGCCTCCCGGTCAAAGCTGCGTGGACGGCCGCGCTTGCGGGCGGGTTCTTCAACGGTGCTGACAGATGGCTCATTTATTTTCATAGTGACCACTAATAAATTTGTTGACGCGAAGCAGGCTTGTGCTAATCCTATTATATAGCGACCACTATTAAAAAGGAACAGGCCGATGAACATACCAGTTGTTACCGCCCTGACAACACTTGCCTTGACCGCTCCGGCACTGGCTACACAGGCCAGTTTCAAGGACCGGCTCGACGCCGTGATTGATCATGCCATCGCCGATCAGACCATCGTGGGCACCGTCATCCTGGTCGCCGAGGATGGCGAGATCGTCTATCGCCGCGCGGCGGGGTTTGCCGATCGCGAGGCCAGGATCCCGATCAGGGAGAATGCCATCTTCCGCTTTGCGTCGATGACCAAGCCGATTGTCGCGGTTACAGCCCTGCGGCTGGTGGAAGATGGAAAGCTGAAGCTCGATGATCCCGTCACGCGATATCTGCCGGATTTCCGGCCAAAACTGGCTGATGGCCGTGAACCTGTCATCACGATCCGGCAGCTGATGGATCACACGTCAGGCCTGAGCTATGGCTTCCTTCAGGCCGCCGATGGCCCCTATCGCAAGGCCAACATATCAGATGGTCTTGACCAGCCGGGGCTCTCCATCGAAGAAAATCTGCGGCGCATCGCAACGGTCCCCCTGTCGTTCGAACCCGGCACCGCCTGGGAATATTCGGTTGGCATCGACGTGTTGGGTGCAGTGCTCGCCAAGGCCACGGGCAAGACACTACCCGAGCTGGTAAGCGAAAATGTCACCGGAAAGCTGGGTCTCAAGGATACGGCATTCAGCGTGGGTGACCGGGCACGGCTGGCGGTGGCCTATGGCGATGCCCAGCCGCCGGTACGGATGGACGGACCGCATGTCGTACCGTTTTTCGACGGCGTCGTCAGCTTTGCGCCGGACCGCATCTTCGATCCCGCGTCCTACGCGTCCGGTGGTGCGGGCATGGCCGGAACCGCTGATGATTACATCAGCTTCCTCGAAACCCTGCGCAAGGGCGGCTCGCCCCTGCTGAAGGCGGACAGCGTCAAGCTGCTGTCTGACAACCAGATTGGCGATATCGTCGTGACGGCCACGCCGCCGGGTTGGGGTTTCAGTCTCGGGTTTTCCGTTCTGAAAAATCCTGCGGCGGCGGCCTCGCCGCAATCGGCAGGCACGTGGCAATGGGGCGGGGTCTACGGCCAGTCGTGGTTTGTCGACCCCAAGCGCAAGCTCTCCGTCGTCGCGCTGACCAATACGGCCTATGCCGGCATGATTGGGGCATTTCCCGATGGTGTGCGCGATGCCATCTACGGCAAATGATGGACATGGCGGGACAGATAAATGTCCCGCCATGATCAATTCTAATAGGGGCTCTCGACCTTGCCCGTTTCCACATAGACCGACTTGACCTGGCTGTAGTGATAAAGCGCAGCCAGACCGTTTTCACGGCCGACACCGGACTGCTTGAAGCCGCCGAACGGCATTTCAACCGGCGCGAGGTTGTAGGTGTTGATCCAGCATGTGCCGGCCTTGAGCTGGCTGATGACCCGGTGGGCGCGAGACAAATCCTTGGTGAAGACGCCCGCTGACAGGCCGAACTCCGTATCGTTGGCGCGGGCGACAACCTCGTCCTCGTCGTTGAAATCGAGAACAGCCATGACGGGGCCGAAAATTTCCTCCTGCGCGATGGTCATGCCATCGGTCACACCGGTGAAAATCGTCGGTTCGACATAGCAGCCGCCTTCAAAGCCCTGCATCTTCGGCACGCCGCCGCCAAAGGCAAGCGTCGCCCCCTCGGCCTTGCCCTTTTCGATATAGGCAACAACCTTGTCGCGCTGCGCCGCGTTGATCAGCGGTCCCAGATGGATTTCGGGATCGAGCGGATCGCCGAGGCGAATTGCCTTGGTGCGCATCACCAGCCGGTCAAGGAACCTGTCCTTGATGCCCTTCTGGACAAAAACGCGGGTGCCGTTCGAGCAGACCTGTCCGGTGGAATAGAAATTGCCGAGCAGGGCGCCGCCAACGGCGTTCTCCACGTCCGCGTCGTCGAAAATGATCAGCGGCGACTTGCCGCCAAGCTCCATCGTGGCATGCTTCATGTGCGAACCGGCCTGCGCCAGCACCTTCTTGCCGGTGGGCACCGAGCCGGTCAGCGAAACCTTGGCCACGAGTGGATGATCGACGAGCTGCGAGCCGACATCGCCAAACCCCTGCAAGACATTGAACAGGCCATCGGGCAGGCCGGCTTCCTTGTAAATCTCCGCCAGTGCAAGGGCAGACAACGGGGTGTTTTCCGAAGGCTTGAAGATCATGGCATTGCCCGCAGCGAGCGCCGGGGCCGATTTCCAGCCTGCCCCCTGGATCGGATAGTTCCATGCGCCGATGCCGACGCAGACGCCCAGCGCCTCGCGGCGCGTATAGGCATAGGAGCCGCCAAGCTCGATCATCTCGCCATTGAACCCGGCGATGATGCCGCCGTAGAATTCCAGGGCATCGGCCGCCGATGCCGGATCGGCAACCAGCGTTTCCTGAATGGCCTTGCCGGTATCGAGCGTTTCCAGCTCGGCGATCTCGGCATTGCGGGCACGCAGAAGGTCCGCCGCCCGGCGCAGGATGCGGCCGCGTTCCACCGGCTTGAGCGCTGCCCAAGCGGGCTGCGCAGCCGCCGCAGCCTGCACGGCCTGTTCGATCAGGGCCGGCGTTGCGCCAAACAGTTTTGCGATGATTTCGCCGGTCGCCGGATAGATCACATCGAGCGGCTTGCCGGCCTTGTCCTCGACGAAGCGGCCATTGATGAAATGCGATGCCTTCGGCTGCGCGCGCATGGTGTTCTCCTGGAGTTGTAATTTCAGCATAGGCTTTGTGCGTGGTTCGACAAGCTCACCATGAGGGAGGGTGATGATTGCAGGGAGCACTATTCTGCAGGGTTTGCGATTGACATTGCAGCCAAACGACATCCCTCATGGTGAGCTTGTCGAACCACGCACACCGGTTGTGCAAAGTAAAATCCGATACCATCACCGGTCGCTCACTTCCCAGCGCGGATTGATCCACGGCTCCTGATTGGAGCGCGGCAGGGGATCGCGGCCAAGAATATGGTCGGACGCCTTTTCGCCGGTCATGATCGACGGACCGTTCAGATTGCCGTTGGTGACGCGCGGAAAAATCGAGGAATCGGCCACACGCAGGCCCTCGACACCGATCACCCGGCATTGCGGATCGACCACGGCCATGGGATCGCTTGCTGCGCCCATCTTGCAGGTGCCGCAGGGATGGAACGCGCTTTCCGCGTGTTCGCGCAGGAAGTCGTCGATGGCCTCGTCGGACTGCACATGCGCGCCCGGCGAAATCTCGCGGCCGCGATAGGGATCGAGCGCCGCCTGGCCAAAAATCTCGCGGGTCAGCCGCACCGCATGGCGGAAGTCCGCCCAGTCGTCCGGATGCGACATGTAGTTGAAGACGATCTTCGGCTTTTCCAGCGGGTCGGACGAGCGCAGGGTGACGCTGCCGCGCGACTTCGAGCGCATCGGACCCACATGCGCCTGAAAGCCATGGCCCTTGGCTGCCGCCTTGCCGTCATAGCGGATGGCGGCGGGCAGGAAATGGTACTGGATATCAGGGTAGTCGACACCGGGTTTTGAACGCACGAACGCGGCGGATTCAAAATGGTTGGTGGCGCCGTCGCCGGTCTTGAAGAACAGCCATTGTGCGCCGATCCTGGCCTTGGAGAACAGCCCGAGTTTCGAATTGAGCGTGATCGGCTTCAGGCTTTCCTGCTGGATATAGACTTCCATATGGTCCTGCAGGTTCTGGCCGACGCCGGCGCGATCGGCCACCACGGCAATGCCATGCTCCTTCAGGTGCTGTGCCGGGCCGATGCCCGACAGCATCAGAAGTTTTGGCGAGTTGATCGATGATGCCGCAACGATCACCTCACGCCGCGCGCGCACGATTTCCGTCTTGCCGCGCCGGGTGATTTCCACCCCCGTCGCCCTTTGATTCTCGATGACCACACGACGCGCGAAGCCATTGACGAGACTCACATTCCGCCGCTTCAGCGCCGGGCGCAGATAGGCATTGGCCGTCGACCAGCGGCGGCCATTGTGAATGGTCTGTTCCATGGCGCCAAAGCCTTCCTGCTTGGCGCCATTATAATCTTCGGTGACTTCGAAACCAGCCTGCCTGCCCGCATCGACAAAGGCGTGGAAGAGGGGATTGTCGCGCCGTCCGCGCTGCACATGCAGCGGGCCATCGGTGCCGCGCCATCCGGCCTCGCCGCCATGGGAATGTTCCATGCGCTTGAAATAGGGCAGAACGTCCGCATAGGACCAGCCCGCCGCGCCGCTCTCCGCCCAATGGTCGAAATCATGGGCATGGCCGCGCACATAGACCATGCCGTTGATGGAGGAGGAGCCGCCGATCACCTTGCCGCGCGGGGTCACCAGCGTGCGCCCGCCCAAATGCGGTTCCGGCTCGGACGAAAAGCCCCAGTCATAGGTGCTCATGTTCATCGGGAAGGAGAGGGCGGCGGGCATCTGGATGAATGGCCCCATATCCGTGCCGCCGAATTCGATGACGATGACCGAATGCTTGCCATCCTCCGACAGGCGGTAGGCCATGGCGGAACCGGCCGAACCCGAACCGATGATGACGAAATCTGCTTCCATAGCTGGCCCCATTATTCGCCGCGCGGAAAGCGCGCGTTTTCTTCCAGAACATTCAGATCCATGTGATTGCGCATGTAGCGCTCCGAGGCCCTCTGCAGCGGCTGGTAGTCCCAGGGATAATAGGAGCCGTTGCGCAGCGCCTCATAGACCACCCAGCGCCGCGCCTGGCTCTCACGCACGGCGGCGTCATAGGCCGCCATGTCCCAGCGCGCCTTGGCGGCAGCCGTGAACTGGGCAAGCAGTGCCGCATGGGCGGGATCACCGGCAAGGTTGGTCAGCTCGCGCGGATCGGATTCAAGATCAAACAGTTGCGGCGGATCGATCTCGCAATGCACGAACTTGTACCGGCCGTCGCGCATGCAGACGAGCGGGGCATTGGAGCCCTCCGCCGCATATTCCATCAGCACCGGGCCCTGCCGCTTGCCGCCCGCGATGAGGCCGGTCAGGTCCTCGCCGTCGGTCCATGGTTTGACGGCGGCAATGTCGATACCGGCGAGTGCCGCAAGGGTCGGGTTGATGTCAAGCGTCGAGGCCGGCTGGGTAACCAATTGCGGCGTGATGCCCTTGCCTGCAATCATCAGCGGCACGCGGGCCGACCCCTCGAAAAAGTTCATCTTGAACCACAGGCCGCGCTCGCCCAGCATGTCGCCATGGTCTGACGTGAAGACAATGATGGTGTCGTCGAGCATCCGCGTAGCCTGCAGCACCTCCAGAATTTCGCCGATCTTGTCATCGACATAGGAAATATTGGCGAGATAGCCCTGGCGTGCCCGGCGGATGTTTTCCGGGGTAATATCGAATTGTGTGTAGTCGCAGGCCTGCATCAGGCGCTGCGCATGCGGGTCCTGCGCTTCGAACGGGATGGCAGGAACGGCAGGCTCGAGTGCAGGGGAATTCTCATAGAGGTCCCAATATTTGCGCCGTGCCACGTAGGGGTCGTGCGGATGGGTGAAGGAGACCGTCAGGCACCACGGGCGGCGCGCCGGATCATCCGATGTGCGCGACAGCTGGTAGAGCTTTTGCGTGGCATGAAACGCCACCTCGTCGTCATATTCCATCTGGTTGCTGGTTTCGGCGACGCCAGCGCCGGTGACGGAACCGAGATTGTGATACCACCAGTCGATGCGCTCGCCCGGCTTACGGTAGTCCGGGGTCCAGCCGAAATCGGCGGGATAGATATCCGTGGTCAGGCGTTCTTCAAGACCGTGCAACTGGTCAGGCCCGACAAAGTGCATCTTGCCGGAAAGGCCGGTGTAGTAACCGGCGCGGCGCAGATGGTGCGCATAGGTCGGAATATCCGAGGCGAACTCGGCGGCATTGTCATAGACGCGGGTGCGGGACGGCAGCTGCCCGGACATCAGCGAGGCACGGGCCGGGGCACAGAGCGGCGAAGCGGTATAGGTGTTGGCAAAGCGGGCCGAACGCTGCGCCAGCGCACGCAGATGCGGGGCATGGATGAAATCGGCCGGACCGTCCGGAAACAGGGTTCCGTTCAGCTGGTCGACCATCAGGATGAGAATATTCGGTCTTGTCATTGGCATGCTCCGGCGGCGGCTAATTTCGTCGTCACATAATCTTCCACGAGCGCGATTGCCGAAGCTGCCTCAGGCGCGCCATTGCGCAGCGCATGGCGGATATAGAGCCCGTCGATCATCGCGCCGGTGCCCTCGGCAATCTGCAGAGCAGTCGCCCGGTCGGTCATGCTGCTCAGCGCAAAGGCGAGGTTGGAGTGCATGCGCCGGGCATAGACCCGCAGGAGGCGGCGGGTCTCGGTCGATTGCTGTGCGTGCACGTAAAAGGTCAGCCATGCCGCCACGGTCTGCGGCGCGAATTGCGAGGCGGAGAAATTGACGGCGATGATGGCGGCAATGCGTTGCGCCGGTGTCTGCGCTGGCGCCAGCGCCGCCAGGAGATCCTGCCCGAGTTCTTTCAGGAGATGGCGCATGGTGGCCAGGATCAGCTGTTCCTTGCCGCCGAAATAATGATGCGCCAGCGCCGGCGAAACGCCCGCTTCATGGGCGATCTCCGCGACAGTCACATCAAGCGAGCCGCGCTGGCCGATGGTGCGGATCGCCGCATCGATCAACTCCCGCTTGCGCAGTGGTTCCATTCCGACTTTGGGCATGCTGAAAAACCTCGTTCGGAGGAATTATTATTCTTGATTGACTGATCAATCAATAAAAATAGCGACGTTTTGGAGCGGTATTTGATGGAAGCGGCGCAAAGCCTCCGTGCGTGGTTCGACAAGCTCACCATGAGGGAGGGTGAGGGCTGCAGTGAGTATATTCTGCAAGGATTGCAATTGGCCCTGCACCAAACCACCTCCCTCATGGTGAGCTTGTCGAACCACGCACCACATTCTGGCAGCACTGGTGTAACCACCGGCAAGCAATAAACGACTCTCCACGATGCTCCCAACCGCACGATAATTGCCAAACCACAGGCCCTGGTATTGCACTGCAACAAAGCCCTTTACCTTGAAACGATGCGGGTTCATGGTTACCTCAACAAGAATGACATTTTGGAGGAATGACATGACAGCCTGTATCGTTGGATGGTCGCATCTGCCTTTCGGAAAACTGGAAGGCGAGAGCGTGGAAAGCCTGATCGTCAAGGCGGCCGTCGCTGCGCTCGATCATGCAGGCATCGGCCCGCAGGATGTCGACGAGATTGTCCTCGGCCACTTCAATGCCGGGTTCTCGCCGCAGGATTTCACCGCCAGCCTCGTCCTGCAGGCCAGCGATGCCTTCCGCTTCAAGCCCGCCACCCGGGTGGAAAATGCCTGCGCCACCGGTTCGGCGGCCGTGCATCAGGGCATCAAGACCATTCGCGCCGGCGCTGCCCGTGTTGTACTGGTGGTGGGTGTCGAGAAGATGACATCGACGCCGGGACCCGAAATCGGCAAGAACCTTCTCAAAGCCTCCTACCTGCCGGAAGAGGGCGATATCCCCGCCGGTTTTGCCGGGGTGTTCGGCCAGATTGCGGCGGCCTATTTCCAGAAATATGGCGACCAGTCCGATGCGCTGGCGACAATCGCCGCGAAGAACCACAAGAACGGCGTTAATAATCCCTATGCGCAGATGCGCAAGGATCTGGGCTATGAATTCTGCCGGCATGAAAGCGAGAAGAACCCCTTCGTTGCCGGTCCGTTGAAGCGGACTGACTGCTCGCTGGTGTCGGACGGCGCGGCAGCGCTGGTTCTCACCGACACGCAGACGGCACTGAAGATGAAGCGCGCCGTGGCCTTCCGTGGCGCTGCCCATGTGCAGGATTTCCTGCCGATCTCCAAGCGTGACATCCTGCTGTTCGAAGGCTGCGCCGAAGGTTGGAAGCGCGCCCTCGATCAGGCCGGTGTCACCATCGACGATCTGTCCTTTGTCGAAACCCATGATTGCTTCACCATCGCCGAACTCATCGAATATGAGGCGATGGGTCTGGCCAAGCCAGGCGAGGGTGCCAAGGTTGCGCTGGAAGGCCAGACGGCCATGGGCGGGCGCCTGCCGGTCAATCCATCCGGCGGTCTCAAGGCCAAAGGCCATCCGATCGGCGCCAGCGGCGTCTCCATGCATGTGCTCTCGTCCATGCAACTGACGGGCGAAGCCGGCGGCATTCAGGTGCCGGATGCCAAGCTTGCCGGCATTTTCAACATGGGCGGCGCTGCCGTCGCCAACTATGTGTCGATCCTCGAACGCATCAAATAAACCATCCGATAGCGTTCTTTTCGAATCCGGGACTTCAAGTCCCGGATTCGCCGTGTCAAAAGCATCCGGCAAATCCATGAATTGAATCATCTTTTCCGGCAGAGGAAAAAGACATGTCGAACGGATGGAAGGAATCGGCATCCGCCTGGATTGCCGAACAGGCGCAAGACGGTGACTACGGCCGCGTTTATGTTCTCGACAAGCCGATGCTGGAACGCGTCAGCGGACGCGGCTTTAAAAACGCACTCGACGTCGGCTGCGGCGAAGGCCGCTTCTGCCGCATCCTCAAGGGCCTTGGAATCAAGCCGGTCGGTATTGACCCGACCGAGGAATTGCTGGCGCAGGCGCAGGCCCGTGACCCCGAAGGAGACTATCGTTTCGGCTATGCGGAGGCGCTGGAATTTCCGGATGCCTCTTTCGATCTGGTCGTAAGCTACCTCTCGCTCATCGATATTCCCTATCTGCGCAAGGCCATCGCTGAAATGGTCAGGGTGCTTGCGCCGGGTGGAACCCTGCTGATTGCCAATCTCAACAGTTTCAACACGGCGGGACAACCGGGGGGCTGGCAGCCCGATATCAACGGCGATCCGCGCTTCTACGTGGATCATTATCTTGAGGAGCGTGTGGACTGGGTGGAGTGGCGCGGTATCCGCATCCAGAACTGGCATCGGCCGCTGAGCACTTACATGTCGCTTCTCCTTGGTCATGGTCTCACCCTGCGCCATTTTGCCGAACCGGCACCCTATGGCGGCGATCCCGACAAGGCCGATCGCTACCGCCGGGTACCCTATTTCCTTGTCATGGAGTGGCAGAAGGGCGGCTGAGCGCAATTGTGCCGTTTTCGCCATTGGAAAGGCAAACGGGGCATCCTATAAGACCATCAATTCCGGCGGACGCCGGTCGATTTCCTGAGCAATGTAGGGCGTTATGAGCAATCCGGTTCTGGTTGAAGTTTTTCGCGGCGAAACAGTGGAGAGCCGCCATCGCGGCGCGGTTGTTGTCACAGATGGCGACGGCAGGATTGTCTATTCGGCCGGCGATATCGAACGGCCGACCTTTCCCCGTTCGGCGATCAAGGCAATCCAGGCGCTGCCGCTGGTGGAAAGCGGCGCTGCCGATGCCTATGGCTTCGGCAATGAGGAACTGGCCATGGCCTGCGCGTCGCATTCGGGCGAACCGCTGCATGTGAGCAAGGCTGCCGACATGCTCGGCCGCGCCGGTCTCGACCTCTCCGCACTGGAATGCGGTGCGCATTGGTCATCCGATCAGTCCGTGCTGATCGCCCAGGCCCGCAGCATGCAGGAGCCGACGGCGCTGCACAACAACTGCTCCGGCAAGCATTCCGGATTTCTCTGCACCTGCGTGCATCTCGGCATCGAGACCGCAGGCTATTCGACCCTGGGATCACCGACTCAGACCATGGTATGCGAAGCCATGGAGAGCGTGACCGGCGCGGTTCATTCGCTGGATCATTGCGGCACGGACGGTTGCTCCATCCCGACCTATGCCATCCCATTGAAAAGCCTTGCCCATGGCTTTGCCCGCATGGCGACCGGCACCGGCCTGCCGCCGGTACGGGCCAAGGCAGCAAAGCGTCTGCTCGATGCCACCATGGCAGCCCCATACTATGTCGCAGGCACCAACCGCGCCTGCACGCGGCTGATGGAAATGGCGCCGGGGCGCATCTTCGTCAAGACCGGTGCGGAAGGCGTTTTTGTGGCGGCTTTGCCGGAATTCGGTCTCGGCATCGCGCTCAAATGCGATGATGGTGCGACCCGCGCCTCCGAAGCGATGATCGGAGCGGTTCTCGCGCGGATTTTCCGTGGGGATGCGGAACTGGAATCGAAGCTCGACCGGTTTGCCGACCGCGAAATGCGCAACTGGAACGGCATCACCTACGGTGTTGTCAGCCCGGCCGATATCCTGACCGAAGCCGATATCAACTGAGAATATTGCGCGCGACGATCAGCTTGTCATAACCGCTGGCATTCTGCCGGGCGAGATCCTTGGTCACCGCATCCATCCAGCGATGGCCGAGAATGCCGCCTCGGGCGGCCTTCTCGATGATATTGTCGGTGATGACAGCGGAGCCGACACCGTCGACGACGCTGACATAAATGCCGGTGCCCGCCTGCCGGATCACATTGCCTGTGGCGGTGAGGTTGCGCATATAGGGACCCCAGCCCAGCTTGATGCCGTAGAGGGCGGCAGTCTCGATGACGTTGCCCGTCACGGCAATATCCGCTTCGACGCTGATGCCGATGCCGAAACCAGGCGCATCGGCGGGATAGGGCCCGATGGCGGTGAGGTTGCGCACCACATTGCCGCTGCAGGTGCCCATGCGACCGCCGCCATCGAAATTGACCATGGAAATGCCGCTGGCCGCGCCGTCGACGATGTTGTTGGCGATCACCGCGCCTTCGAAGGCGAATTCGGAATAAAGCGCCATCTCGCCGCTGCCGGTGCAATTGTTGCCGATGATCTGCACATTGTTCCCGGCATTGGCGCGGACGGCGGAGAAGGCGCACCCCACCAGCACATTGTTGGAAACAAGCACGTTGCCCGCACGGAACACATTGATGCCATTGCCGTTCTGGCCGGTGCCGCCGCCATCGGCGCGGATATTCTCGACGCGGTTGCCGCTGACGATGGTCCCGTCCGGCCCCTGTGCATCGCGGAAGATCAGGATGCCGCCATTGCCGCAATCGCCGACATGGTTGGCTGTGATGTCGAGCCCGGCGGATTGCGACGCAAAAATACCGGCATCCCGGGCGCCGCTGATACGGTTGTTGCGGATACTGCCGCCGCATTGAGAAAGCGCGATGGCGTTTTTGCCCGATGCCGCGACATCGCAATCCTCGATGACGATCCGGGTGACATTGGCAGCATCGACCAGCGCCTTGGCGCCGCCGGCAAGCGGCTGGTTCGCGCCGTCGATGACAAGCCCGCTGAGGCGGATCTGCGCGCCGCTGCTGGCCCTCAGAAAGGAACCGCCGCCGCCATAAACGAGGCGGGTTGCGCCGGGAATGCCGGCGAGATTGGTCCGTGCGGGCAAATCCACGCCGGAAACAATATAGGTTCCGGGTTGCAGGAAAATCTGATCGCCGGTCGCGCTCGCCTTCTGCAGGAGGGCATTGAGCGCCTTGCCCTGATCGTCAGGCGATCCGGGATTCAGTCCTGTGGATGCCGCTGCAAAAGTCCGGGCGGGCAGGAGTGCCCCGGCACCAAGCCCGGCCATTCCACCGAGAACAAGACGTCTGTCGATCACGGGCTTTACCTCAGGTTCAGCGGTTGGACAGGCCAAGGATTGTATGTCTTTTGGCCAATCGATTGATGGCACTTGCAGCTTGGTCAGGCAAGGCATACCTTCACCGGATGAGCAGAGCTTTCACCAAGGAAGACGACAGCAATTCATCGATTGATCTGGGCGAGCGCCCCGTCAGTCCGCACCGGAATCTGGTGACCGAAAACGGTCTTGCCATGATCGATGCTGAGATCGCTGCCCTGCATGAGGAACTGGCCAAGGGCAATGCCGAGGCCGACCGTGACCTGATCGCGCGGGCCTCGCGTGACCTGCGTTACTGGACGGCGCGGCGGGAGACGGCGGAGGTTTCCCATCCCGACCCCGCCAGCTCCGTGGTGCGCTTCGGCATGACGGTGACCATCGCCGACGAGCATGATACCCGCCACAGCTGGGCCATCGTCGGCGAAGATGAGGCCGATGCCAGCCACGGCAAGATTTCGCATGTCTCGCCCATGGCGCAGCTGATGTTCGGCAAATCGCTCGGCGATATTTTCGAACTCAACGGCCGCGAATGGGAAATCATCGCGATCGGACTGCCGCAGGTTGAATCGGAATAACGAGAGAAAGCCTTAAACCATTCGCTTACAAGGGTTCTTTGGCTGGTTGCCCCAATTGAGCTGGAAAAGTCAGGCTCAGCTTTGCGGATGCATCATAAGCCATTTCTATCTGCCCCAGAAGCAACAGCAGACGGTATTAGGATCAGTCCCTTGCCCGTTTCTAAAACCTCAAGTTCGTCACCAATTTTAAGATTGTAACGATCAAGAATTTCATCTGGAATAATGAAACCAACTTCGTCTCCGATCTCGATCAAGGTGACCACATACATGATCTGCGCCCCAGTGTTGCGAATGAATTACAACACCTGCAGTCAAGTGAATCAAGATCGCTGATCTCATCACTTCGTCTTACAGCCAGCCCTTCTTGCGGAAGATCAGCAGCGGGATGACGGCCGAGGCAATCATCATGCCGATGGCCATGGGATAGCCCCACATCGTCTTGAGCTCCGGCATGAACTCGAAATTCATGCCGTAGATCGAGGCCACCAGCGTTGGCGGCATGAAAGCGACGGCCGCCACCGAGAAGATCTTGATGATGGCGTTCTGTTCGATGGAGATGAGGCCAACCACCGTATCGAGCAGGAAGGTGATCTTGTTGGAGAGGAAGTCGACATAGGTGCTCAGTGACTGGGTGTCGCGCTCCAGCGACTTGATCCACGCCTTCGTCTCTTTCTTGTAGCTGTTCTGCTCGGTAATGGCGGCGAGGTAGACCAGCAGGCGGCTCACCCCGGCAATGCTTTCCCGCACCTTCGACAGAAACGCACCCTGGCCGCCGATCCGCGTGAGACTGTCGCGGAAATTCTTCGTCGTCATCGGTTTGTCATTGTCGGAACGGCGGAAGATCGTGTGGGAGTTCTGGTCGATATCCGAGGCGACGCCTTCGAGAATATCGGCAATGCGATCCGTCACGGCTTCGATGATCCCAAGCAGAATGGTCACGCCGCTGCATTTGTCGTTGATCAGCCCGTTGCCGGGCTTCGACGCCCGGCTGACATAGAGGCTGAAGGCCCGCGGCTCGGCATAGCGCACCGTAACCAGGAACGAACCCGTCAGGATGAACGAGATCGGACTGATGGCGTGATGCTTGTCCTGGGTGAAATAGAGGATCGGCGCCGTCAGGTACTGTCCGCCATTTTCCGTATAGAAACGGCTGGACTCCTCGATCTCCACCATATCCTCGCGGGTCGGAATGGCGGTCTTGGTCCAGGTCTCGGTCTGGACATCCTCGTCATGGGTGGGATTGAGCAGGTCGATCCAGACCGTATTGTCAGGCAGGGCATCGCCGGCCTTGGCCGGGCGTGCGGCCAGATGATCTGCTTCAAGCGTGTAAACAACGATCATGTCACAATGAACCCAGCAAGGTATCAATCAGCTTTTCCGCGGCTTCACCGATCACGGTCCCCGGCGGGAAGATGGCAGTCGCGCCGGCCTTCAGCACGGCATCGAAATCCTGGGGCGGAATGACGCCGCCGACAATGATCAGGATATCGTCGTGCTCGCGCCGCTTCAGCGCCTCTTTCAGTTCGGGGACAAGGGTGAGATGTCCGGCTGCCAGCGAGGACACGCCGACAATGTCGACATTGCTCTCAATGGCAAGCTCCGCCACTTCATCCGGTGTCTGGAACATGGCGCCGACGATCACGTCGAAGCCGAGATCGCCGAATGCCGTTGCAATCACCTTCTGGCCGCGGTCGTGGCCGTCCTGGCCCATCTTGGCAACGAGGATGCGCGGCTTTTCGCCGGTGCGCTTTTCATAGGCGGCGGCCTTGGCCTGCACCCGGTCGATCACCGCGCTCTTGCCGACTTCCTTGCGGTAGACGCCGGAAATGGTGCGGATATCGGCGACATGGCGGCCATAGGCTTTTTCCAGTGCCAGCGAAATTTCGCCGACCGTTGCCCGGGCCCGTGCAGCCTTGATGGCAAAATCGAGCAGATTGCCGGTGCCGGATTTGGCGGCGCCGGTCAGGGCGGTCAAGGCGCCGTCCACTGCGGTCACATCGCGCGTGCCCTTGAGCTGCTGCAGCTTCGACAGCTGGCGGGCCCGCACCTCCGCATTGTCGATCTTCAGCACATCGATTTTGACGTCATCGACCGGCCGGTAGGAATTGACCCCGATCACCGGCTGCTGGCCGCTGTCGATGCGTGCCTGGGTTCGTGCCGCGGCCGCTTCGATGCGCAGTTTGGGAATGCCCTGTTCGATGGCTTTCGCCATGCCGCCGAGCGTCTCGATTTCCTCGATATGGGCGAGCGCCCGCGTCGCCAGATCGTGGGTCAGGCGCTCCACATAGGCCGAACCGCCCCAGGGATCGATGATGCGCGTTGTGCCGGATTCCTTTTGCAGGATCAGCTGGGTGTTGCGGGCGATGCGGGCCGAATGGTCGGTCGGCAGCGCCAGCGCCTCGTCAAAGGAGTTGGTGTGCAGCGACTGGGTGTGCCCCTGGGTCGATGCCATCGCCTCGATCATGGTGCGCATGATGTTGTTGTAGGGGTCCTGCGCGGTCAGCGACCAGCCTGATGTCTGCGAATGGGTGCGCAGTGAGAGCGAGCGCTCGTCTTTCGGGTTGAAGTTCTTCTTCAAAAGCACCGCCCAGAGCAGGCGCGCGGCGCGCATCTTGGCGACTTCCATGAAGAAGTTCATGCCGATGGCCCAGAAGAACGACAGGCGCGGCGCGAATGTATCGATGTCGAGTCCGGCCGCGACACCGGCCCGGACATATTCGATGCCGTCGGCAATGGTATAGGCAAGCTCGAGATCGGCGGTCGCGCCCGCTTCCTGCATGTGATAGCCGGAAATCGAGATCGAGTTGAATTTCGGCATATTCTGCGAGGTATAGGAGAAAATGTCCGAAATGATCCGCATCGAAGGCTGCGGCGGGTAGATGTAGGTGTTGCGCACCATGAACTCTTTCAGAATGTCGTTCTGAATGGTTCCGGCGAGCAGTTTCTGGTCGACGCCCTGTTCTTCGGCGGCAACGATGTAAAGCGCCAGAATCGGCAGGACCGCGCCGTTCATGGTCATCGACACGGTCATTTCGCCGAGCGGAATACCATCGAACAATTGCTGCATGTCGAGAATGGAATCGATGGCCACGCCCGCCATGCCGACGTCACCGGCCACGCGCGGATGATCGCTGTCATAGCCGCGGTGCGTGGCAAGATCGAAGGCGACGGAAAGGCCCTTTTGGCCGGCCGCCAGATTGCGCCGGTAAAACGCGTTGGATTCTTCGGCCGTCGAAAATCCCGCATATTGCCGGATGGTCCAGGGCTGCTGGACATACATGGTGGGGTAGGGCCCGCGGATGAACGGGGCCGATCCCGGAAACGTATCGAGGTGGGACAGGCCCTTCAGCGCCGCATCGCCGTAGGCACGCTTGACGCGGATACCTTCCGGGGTTTTCCACACCGCTGCTTCGGGCTTGCGGGCAGACGTTTTGGGCTCTTGCCAGTCGATCTGGGTAAAATCGGGAACTCTCATTCTGCGGAAGCCTGCAATGTTTCATCGATGCGCGGGAAGGTCAGCGGCTCGCAGTGAACCACGCCATCCGTCGGCAGCGGCATATGGGGGGCATCAAGCACGGTCACTGGCCGCTCCTCCTTCGCAGGGAAAAGTGTCGTTCCGATGATCGCACGCGTGCCGGACCGGTATTCTTCGTTGCGCGCCACCCGCGCCGCGATGATGCGCTGCTGGAAGCGGTCTTCGACCAGGCTTTGCAGGATGCCGCCTTCCTTTTCCAGCATCTGGAATTCTTTCCATGCGGCCTCGCACAGGGCGTCGGTCAGGGCTTCGATCGCACCCGAACCGGCTCCCGGATCGGCGACGAAGGCAAGGTTGCTCTCGTCGGCCAGTACCAGCTGGGTGTTGCGGGCAAGCCGCCGGGCAAACGGATCGGGCAGGCCGTGGGTGATGGTGTGCGGCAGGACGGCGAGGCTGTCGGCACCGCCCACTGCCGCCGCAAAAGCCGCAATCGTGGTGCGCAGCGTGTTGGTTTCGCAGTCCTTTTTCGTCATCATCCGCATGGAGGTTTCCGCATGGATGGTCGCGGCAGACGGGGGAATGCCGCAGGCCTCCTGCAGGCGAGCCCAGAGGCGGCGCAGCGCCCGCAGCTTGGCGATCGACAGGAACTGGTCCTGATCGACGGCGATGGAAAAACCGATATGCGGGGCGGCGTAGACAATCGGCTGGCGCGCTTGCTCAAAAAGGCGGAAATGGCCCGATGCGATGGACAGCATGGCGCCCAGCTCCTGCGCCTCCGTTGCACCGGCATTGTGGTAGACGCGGCCATCGGCTTCCAGCACGATCCCCGGCAGGTCGGTGGAGAAGAACCCGGCCAGCGACTGCGGCAGGGATGCCTTGAGCGCTGCCAGCGTCATGCGCAGGCGGCCGGTTCCGGCCAGCGTTGCCGCGGGATCGATCCCCAGGGAGAAGCTCAGTGTCTTCGGGTTGATGTTGCGCGGGCGCATGTAATCGACGAACCAGTCGGCACAGGCGCGGCTTTTCGGATGCACGTCCATGCGCAGGTGGATCATCTCCAGATGCACGCCGCGCAGCACCTGATCGACCGCCTCGCGCGTTGACGGCAAACCGTAGCCAAACGCATTGGGCGCCCCTTCGAACACCAGCGAAATGCCGGTCGCGCCGTTTTCCAGATCTTCCAGAAGCTGCCTGTTGGCGCGAACCGGGTCCGGATCGTCGATGCGCTGGACGATATGCCATGGCTGCGCCGGATTGCGGCGCGGAGTCAGTTTGGCATTCTTGCGGCGTTCATACAGCGGCTCGATGGGAATATTGTCGTCGGTCCGCGAGACGAGGGCCTCATGGAAGTCCGCACCCTTCAGGGCCTTTTGCGCCAGTTTGACCCAGCCCTCGCGGTTTGCCGCGGCAAACGCCGTGTCCTTTAGGATAGACGCGTCCATGCTCACTCCCGGTCGAATCAAACCGGCTTTCCGCCGAATGAGATCATTTCGGCCGGAAACCGGCGTCACTGTTGGTTTTCGGTACGCAAAAACGCAATTTGCGTCAGGCCCGATATTTCCTGCCAACTTTAGGGGGTGTTATGCTGCTTCGCAATAAAACAAAACATATGGCCCTGAGATATTGGGTCTGGAAAACCCGCTTCGGCTGGTCGATATGGTCCAGCTGTCGGCACCGTCGACGTGACGGGCCGGTAAATCCCTGCTTTCCGCGGGATCGATGCGGCCGGAAGCAGCCTCGATCCGGTTATTGATTTGACCGGCCGGGACCGCCGTCATTGCTGGTCCGGTAGCGGGGAACGAAGACCCGGCGGCCGTCTGACCGTGCCATTCCGGAACGTCCATTCCAACCCGGACGATTGCCGCGGTTGTCCCAGTAGCGCCTGCCATAATCGCGGCGGTAATAGTTCCGCCCGTAATAGTTGCGCCCGTAATAGCTGCGTCCATAGCGCGGACCGCCAAAATAGACCGAATCATAGTAGCCGCCATAGCCACCATAATAACCGCCATAGCCGCTATATCCCCGGTAGTAGGTACCTTCGACGCACCCGGACAGCGCCAGGCCTGAAAAGCCGATCACGGCTGCGACGATAAGAGACTTGATAGACATCGGATGTACTCCCGAACATCATACTTGTTTACTCAAACAAGTTCAGCCGTGAATGGTTCCTTAAATTCTTCTGCTGTTCCAGCACATTTTGTACGACAACACCCGATGAACAGTCACAATTCAGCTGTTCCGGTAATCTATTGTGTTGTCTACAGAAAGTCGGCGTACGGCCACCGCGTGAAAATCAACGCGCCGCGCGCAGGAAAACATATTCGATCCCGTCGATCTCATCCATTTCCTCGCCGACTTTGGCAAAGCCCAGGCGCTGTACGATGCGAAGCGAGGGCGGGTTGTCCGGCGATACGGAGGCGGCAAAATGCTGGACGCCATGGACATCGCGCGCCCACTCCATGACGGCTTTGGCCGCTTCGGAAGCGTAGCCGTGGCCCCTGTCACTTTTGAAGATGAGATAGCCGAACTCGACGGCATTGCGCGCATAGGACTGCAGATAATCGGGATCGGGCCGGGTGTGAAACCGGATGTGGCCGATCATGCGCCGTTCCGCGGTCAATATGATCGCACGCACGGACCACGGCAGATAATCCGGGTCTTCGTCCAGACGCATCCGGCCTGCTTCAAGCGCACCGGGGTCCTCAAGCAATTCGTGCGGTATGGATGTTCCGGTCATGCGGCCGGCGTGGGCGAGATCACCGGCCAGACAGGCGGTGACCGCATCGGCGGGCATGAGCCGAAGGGTGAGGCGGGGGGTGACGATGTCGTCGACGGCTGGTGCGGTGCGGTCTGTGATCATGCGCAGCAACCTATCCGCCCGATTGAAGCTCATCAAGCGGGCAGCGGCCGGTCAGGATCGGATGGCCGATCCCTTGTCGAGTACGGCGCACAACTGCACGAACTCGGTCGCCTCGATGGGCGTATCGCCGTTGATGTAAATTCTCGACACGTCCCGAAGCTGGGGAATGGCCATGCACGCCTGATCGACACTTGGATATTTGTGCTCTGTCGAAGCCAGATTGTTGTCGAGGGTGAGTACGATTGTTTCTGCGTCGCGATTGACATCAGATGGATCGATCACGGTCTGCTCCTGGTGCTCATTGACTTGCGAGCACCGATTTTACGGCAAACGGCAGCAATGCCAAGCTGCGAAAAACCTGCGCTGTGGATAACCTGCCTGCTGTCCATGTTGACATCGTCATGACCGCAACGAGTCCGGAAACAATCAAAGTTAAAAGGAAAGCCTATATATCCAATGCCTTAGACCGTTGAAAACTGGCTTCCACGGTCGAGATCACGCCATTGTTCTGTCTCACCATCATTTTCAGATAAAGACGTGCGTTGCGGATCTCCATGTGGGCGAGGAACAGTTTCCCGGCATAGGCACCGCCACTATTGCTGCGCCATTCGCCCGTACCTTCCACGACTTTGACAGAGTCGGCTTTGGGCTTTTTAAACGTAGCAGCCCAGCCGTTGTTTGACGTTACATTCAAAGACATGCCTGTTTTCGTGATTTCAATCTTGCAGGTTTTGCAATCGCCAGCGTTCGAGCCGATTTGTTGCCATTTTCCTTCGAATGACCCCGATTCTGCCTGTGCAGCAGTAACAAGCAGGAGGACGGCGGCTAAAGACAGAAACAGGTTGCGAAACATCGGCAGGCTCCAGTGGCTGCCGAGCAATCTATAGTCTCCATATCAATAAAAAATTGCAGGAAACGATGGTATTTTACGGGTTGCGCCAAGAGCTAGGCGATGAGCGCTTCCGGCTTTTTGATCTCGATCTCGACAAAGGCAATCGCATGCGGCGAACCGTTCATGACATCGTGCTTGATGCCGGACGGGCGCTGATAGGACTGGCCGGCGGCCAGCGGCACGTCGGTGATATCGGTTCCGTTGTGAATGCGCAGGGTTCCATCCACCAGCATGACGACGAAATAGGGCCATCCATGCTCATGCCAGCCCGTGACGGCGCCCGGCTGAAAATCCCAGCGGGTTATGCGCACGGCATCATCGTCTTGCTGAACGGTCGGTATTGCGGGCAGATCGCACTGGAAGGCCAATTGTCATATTCCCGATTGATGGTGCAGTTTTCGTTGCCGATCCAATCCTGCCCGCGGCGGGAATGCAAGTGGCTTGGCCTGTTGTCATAGCCCCGGGCTGCAGGTTTCCGCCGTGCGGTCCTGCTGCCGTTGCTCGCGCAGCGCCGCTGCCGCATTCAGTCCGGCGAACAGGCACAGGGCGGCGCACATCAGCGCGACAGCCAGACTGAACGGCTTTCGCAGCGTTCTGGCGTGCAGCGCGAGGCCGGTGCCATACACCAGCAGGGTCGGCACGGCATAGAAAAGCACCTGAATCGGGCCGTCGCAATCCACGCCATCGATGCCCTGCGCCTCGTATTCGTTGACGGGTAGTCCGCCCGCCAGAAGCGCCAGCGGCAATGCTGCAGCCAGTATGAAATATCCCAGCCATTTCAGACGGATGCTTGCCATGAACACTGTGATCTCAAGGAGCGCGAAGGGGATCCTGCAGGGAATGGGGCGGTACTTGGCCGGGCCCGGCTTGTTTCTTTGAGAACAGCGCAAGGGCTCCCAGAAGGGCAAACATAAGAACAAGCACGCCGATCACAAGGCATTTGTGTCTCATCAGGCATCTCCATTGTGACGTCGATGTGACTGTGGAACAGTTTTTTGGCAGCAATCGGGTCGCAGGTCAAATTCGGTCCGCTGGCGCGTGCCGAATGGGCGACGCAGACAAGAAAAACCCGGCAGGACGGCCTTGCCGGGTTTTGGTTCAGATGGAAATCAGCGGCAGACGCGGACTTTTCTGACGATGATTCGGCCATGTACACGGTGCCGCTCCGTCCGGACGAAACAGTGGCGATTCCATCGGCGATAGTGACGCCGGTAACCCGGCCGGTAATCGACGTTCTGGACAACGCTGCCCGTCGTGCCGGAAGGGCTGGTGGTCTGGACCAGCGGTACGGAGAGCGGGGCCGCTTCGGACGGCGCGTTGAACGCCATCAGGGATGTAACGGCAATCGCGGTGGCAAGTATCAGGCTTTTCATGTTGAACCTCTGAGCTGTTGACACGACAACAATACATTGGCTTTGCGCCCGGTTCCCACATGACAAAAATTTTAGGTTCGGCGGCGCCGGGAAGGCACTGTTGCAATCCTAGGGCGAATCGCTGGCTTGCCACCCGGGCAGAGTGCGCTGTTCGTCCTCGGTCAGATCCACCGCAAAGGTGCCAATGGTCCTGTTTCCCTTGGCAAAGGCCAGGACCGACAGGAGACCTGTCACCAGGGCCGGGTCTTCGGCTTTCGGATAGATGTGCAATGCAAGGGTTGCCATATCGACCCACGCCCGTTCATAGGCGTCCATCAGCCATTCCGGGATCGGGGGATTGCGGTCATTGTTCAGGCGGGCCGCTTCAATGGTGGCGACAAGGGCAAAGGCGTTCCAATCCCTGAGCTTGAGCTGCCAGGCGATCCGCACGATTTCCGGGACGGCGGCATAGGCAGCCGTGTCCACATCCCCGTGATGATGCAGGTTTTCCCACAATTCGTCCCAGGCGAGGGTGAAATCCCCCTGTTCGAGTGCCTGAAGCGCATCGGACGGGTTGTAGAGATCACGATAGCCGCTGCGAAGTGTGTACCAGCGCTCATCGGTCCAGGCCAACAAACTCATGACTGTCCCCTGCATGTTTTCACCGGGTCAATCAACCGCGTTGTTCCGGCGAAAGCAAGAACGTCTGCTAATCCTGATAAATATAGGATGCGCACATATCGCTGTTGCTGGCCGGCGCCTTGTCGCCGGTGAACACGGCAACCTCCGTCAGCCCTTCGCCGGCGCGCCAGGTGGCGACATAGGAAACATCGCCGGACCCGCACAGCCTGTTGCCGTTTTCCAGTTCGGGATCCGCAGGGGTTTCGACTTTGTAGACCGATGCGTTGAGATTCTTTCCATCGACAATGAAGTGGTCGCCGAGCAACGACGAAAAAGCCAGCGCCTCGCCATTGGCAAAGGTAATGCTGAAATCGTCCATTTCTATATCGCCGGTGATGCTCTGGGCCGTGTTGCTGTAGGCTGTATAGGTGTCACCATCGGCCCGTGATTGGCTGCCTTGGGCGGCGAGAATGAAAAAGGTGGCGGGCAGGAGATAAAGTAAGCGGTATTGCATGCGGGCCCTCCGGTCAAACCTGTCGGGATGGATCGCGATACTGCCGCACCCCTTCTGGACGATTTTGCAACAATCGTCTTGGCATTGATCTAATAGGCTTTTTCCGGCATCGCGCAAGCTCGAACGGCTGTCATCAAGCGCTTTAAAATTCCCTTTCGCGTCTTCCTGCACCGGGGCAGGTGGCACCCGAAGGCACAACGAAAACCGCCATTTGCCGGGTTATCGCTTCGGCAAACGGCTGAAATCGTCAAAACTGCCCGGTCACACGCAACCGGCCGGGCAGCGGCTGTCAGCGGCGGATGGCTCGCCCGACACCGACCAGAATGCAGGCACCGATGAATCCGGCGATGAGATAGCCGATCCAGCCGGTCAGAACGATGCCGAACACCGATAGAATGGCATTGGCAAGAACCGCGCCGACGATACCCAGAATAATATTCATGACGATGCCTGTGTCGCTCTTCATGAACATCTCGGCCAGCCAGCCGGCCAGTCCGCCGATAATGATGGCTGCAATCCAGCCCACGCCTGCAGTTCCCATATCAATACCCTCCGTTGTGAACATTCACGATCATTCAAACGGCGGATCGCGCCGTTTGTTCCGCGCTGCAAAATCTATTTCCACTGTTTGCCCGGCCGCCAGTCGTCCTCGTCGTCCCGTTCACGCAGCCAGCGCCTGATTTCGCGGCAGCTGCGCGGGCGGCCATCGCTGATCCGGCCGTCGGTGCAGGGCTCGTAGCGCTCCCGCCGTTCCCGGTAGCGGTCACGGCGCTCGAGCATGCGCAGGAGTTCACGGCAGCTGCGCGGTTTGCCGTCGCTGTAGCGGCCATCGGTGCATGGGTCCGTGTCGTACTGGACGAAAAGGGCCGGCGGCTCGGCCGCCATGGCGGGAGCAAGGCTCATCACGAGAGTGGCTGAGAGCAGGGCATGGCAGAAACGTCGCATGGTGGTTCTCCGGAACCGATGCGATGGGAGTGGCGGGAAGCATCGGTCCGCAACAGCAATCGGCGTGCACCATTGCCATAGCATTGCAAAATTGTGGGCCGAGGTAACTTATTTGCGCGGTTTGCCGCGCACGCGCCCGGCACGCCGCTGCCCCGAAGATGCGGTCAGGGCACCAGATAGTGCTGGCCCCACTCGTTCCTGGGGATTTTTTCACCGATGCGGTATTTGAAAGCGACGATTTCCATATTGTCGTCATTCGTCGCGCATTTGAATGCCAGGTGATACCATTCGCCCCGGCTGCGAAAGGCCGCGCCGCGCGATTTGATCGCGTGCTGGTCGACTTTCGGGTCGGCAAAGGCGTAGGCCAGCACCTTATCGGGATTGTAGCCGTTCTGGTCCTTGCGGATGCGCTCCATCGCCTCCACATCGCAGCGCTGTTCGAGCCGGGTCTGCGGATCGAGTTTCTCCAGGCCGGTTTCCATTCTCGTGTCCATGGCGGCTGCCGATTGCAGGGACACGGCAAGAATGGCGCACAGCAGCGTTGGCTTTTTCATGGATGGGATCAGCCTTCTCTATCTGCCGGCGGGCCGTGCCCTTGGCAGCGATGTTGAGGAATCAGGCGGTGGCCTGCTTGTCGAATCGCGGGGAGAGGAAATTTGCCCAAAGCGGCAGGAATGTCAAAAACTTATGCCCGCCGCGCGGTTACGATCCATGTGCCCGTTCCAATGAAGACGCTGTCCGGTGTCGCATAGGCGGCAAGTTCGCGCCGAATGGCCTCCCAGGCGGCCTCTGCCCCATCGGGAAACTGCCTGATATGCTCGCCGACAAAGCCGATCTTGAGGATGCTCAGCACTTCGTCGATGTCGCCGCCGCCGGTCGTCAGATCAAGCGGCGCGACACCGATGTCCGAAAAACCGGCCGCTGTCAGGACAGCGCGAATACGCTCCGGCCTTGCCAGCGAAAATGCGCCCGGCCCCTGGCCCGGCAGATCGGGGGCGGGAAGGTACCGGCTTGCAACCCGGATCGGCATTTCGAACCATTCCACCTCGCGCCGGTCGCGCCAGCAGGCGAAGGCAAGCCGCCCGCCGGGTTTCAGCGCCTTGGCCAGATTGGCAAAGGCCGCGACGGGATCGTCAAAGAACATCACGCCGAAGCGCGAGAACAAGCCGTCGAACCGGGCCGGGCCGAAGTCATGGGTTTGCGCATTGGCCTCGATGAAACGCACATTGCCGAGGCGTTCGGCGGCCGCCTCGGCGCTGCCCGCGGCCAGCATCGACGGGGAGAGGTCGGCGCCCGTGACGCTGCCATCCGGCCCCACGGCACGGGCCAGCGCCAGCGATGTGCGGCCGCAACCGCAGCCCACATCGAGGAAGGCCTCGCCCTGCCGCGGCGCGAGCGCCTTGATCGCCGCATCGCCGATCGGGCCAAGCATCCGTTCCAGTGGGTCCTGCAGGACGATCCAGTTGTGCGACCGGCTGTCGTCCCAAACACCCGGTGTCCCTGTCTCCGGTTGGCTCGCATGGGGATCTGACATGGCAATCCTTGCTGTTGGCGGGCGCGTCACTGCTCCGCGATCACTCTTCCGTGCCGAGATCGAGATCGGCAAGTTCCTTTTCGCCGGCGCTGCGGGCTTCCTGCTCGGTCCTGTAGGGGCCGATCTGCGGGCCGGCGTCACCATCGATCACCAGAACATAATACCAGCTTGTATCATTCTTCTGGCTGACGGCGACATGGCAGGTCTGTTCGTTGCTCATGGGGATTCTCCGGCCTTCGGCGCACGATCTTTCGCACGCCATTGGCGCAGTCGAAGCCGGGGAGTGTCTGGTTGCATGGCACAATTATGGGAGTGAAGTCATGAGCCGTCAAGGCGAGGGGCGGAGCCCGCAGGTTTCGGGTGGCGCGGTGCGGGCACGAAAGCCATTGATGGCCGCGCTGGCGTGGCTGTCATGCCGGCATTTTTGAAATCCAAGAGGCGATGATATGCATAGTTTGAATGGAAAAACCGCCATTGTCACCGGTGCCAGCTCCGGCATCGGCTACGAAACGGCCAAGCTGTTGGCGCGGGAAGGCGCCCGTGTGGTCGTTGCCGCACGGCGGGGGAATGAACTGGACAAACTGGTGGCGGAGATTGCCGGCGAGGGCGGTGAGGCCGTGGCGCTCGCGGGCAGTGTCGGCGATGCCGCCTATGCCAGGGCGCTGGTGGAGCTGGCCGAAGAAAAATTCGGCGGATTGGACATCGCCTTCAACAATGCCGCGACCAATGGTGAAATGGGCCCGACGCCGGATGTTTCGCTTGGCGGCTGGCAGGAGACCATCGACATCAATCTGACATCGGCTTTCCTGGCGGCAAAATATCAGTTGCCCGCCATGCAGAGGCGGGGCGGCGGATCGCTGATCTTCACATCGACCTTTGTCGGATATACCGCCGGCATGCCCGGCACGGCCGCCTATGCGGCCAGCAAGGCGGGGCTTATCGGGTTGATGCAGACACTTGCGGTGGAATTCGGGCCGCAGGGTATTCGCGTCAATGCACTGCTGCCGGGCGGTACCGATACGACCATGGCGGAAGCCTGGATCGACACGCCGGAAAAGCGTGCCTTTGTCGAAGGGATGCATGCGCTCAAGCGGCTGGCAAAACCAGCGGAAATAGCCCGTTCCGTGCTCTATCTGGCCTCGGATGCGTCCAGCTTCACCACGGGCACGGCCATGCTGGTCGATGGCGGCGTATCGATCAACCGGACATAGTGCCGGGCGTCGTTTGAGGTGACGGCGCGCACCTGGCCCACGGACATTTCTGGGTACATTTACCTATTCCATTGACACCCTGTTCCGTTCAATAAATGTAAGCATGCTGATGGTGAGTATGCGATCTGTCGAACTGGTCCCCCAAAGACGAAAGTGCCCAGGCCGCATATGGAACGACTGTTGGCAGAGGCTCGGTGCTCTCCATGGTAGTGACATGCAATGGCCGGTGTCGAGCCTCACAATCTCTCTGATTTGTCTTCCATCATCTGGCCACTGCCGGTTCGGGCAGTGGCCGGCAGGCACGTTTTCTCCAGCCGCCGCACCGCATTTACAGGTCGTTAAGCATGCAGGCTTATTCTTGAAGCCTTGGAGGGCGTATATTCCATGTTGGATGTGAAGGCTGATCCGATGATAAGCGACAATGACAACGACAGCATCTGGACTGATTTCGTCTGCCGCACCTGTGCTCTGGCAATCTTCATGGTTGGCGTTGCGATACCGGTTGCGTTCAAGCTGTTTATCTAACCCGACAGGTTTCATTGCCGATTTGTAATTTGACCCGCGCCGCGCCGGGGATCACCATGGCGGCGCTGGTTTGTCGTGGGGCCAGCATGGGGCTCGACGGCTGCCAGTCCTTCGAAATTAGCTGTTGTCGAGCCTCCTCCCATCTCTTGGGTCTATGGAGGCAGTATCGCCAGCACCGGCGCTGTTAACGTTACTCACAATAGAGCTATTCTAAAAATAACCGGAAAAGCGCATAACCAGCATCTCTCATACAATGTCATGAGACAATGTGAGGATAGCATGGTTGTGCGTGCCAGGATTACTTACGTCGATCCGCAAAACCACAGGAACAAGATATGTGTCCGGGCGCAGGGGTGCAGTGAAATGGCCCACGCCCATTTTCAGGCTGCCATGCGGCGATTGCGCCGGCGCATGCGGATGAAGATGCTCGTGGTCAACAGATAGCCACCTCATCGAGGGCCGCCCGCAGGCGCGCCGTGGCAGGTTCCGCTTCACCGGATGTCAGCGCCGAAAAACCCAGGAGCAGCCCCTGGCGCGGCATTGCTGAGATATGCATGGGCGAAACCGGCATCACCTTGACCCCTCGAACGGCACAGGCCGCCGCAACTGCCTGGTCTGCCTGCCACGTTCCGGTGCTGCGGCCGACAAGATGAATGCCCTGGTGCGGGACCGCGACCGTCAAGTGATCGGCAACCTGCTCCTGCAGCAGAGTAACCAGCAGGTCGCGCGATTTGCGGTAGCTCTCCCGCAGCCGCCGCAGATGGCTGGAAAAATAGCCCTCCGCCAGGAAATCCGCCAGAACACTCTGCTGGAACGGGGGCGGGAAGCGGTCCAAAAACGGGCGTATGGCTGCAAACGCCGGCACGAGATCATGCGGCACAACGGCGTAGCCGACACGGAAACTTGGAAGAAGCGCTTTGCTGAACGTGCCGAGGTAGATGACACGTTCGTTTTCATCCAGCCCCTGGAGCGAAGCCAGAGGCCTGCCATCATAACGGAACTCGCTGTCGTAATCGTCCTCGATGATCCAGCTGTGGTTGTCGCGCGCCCAATTGAGCAGCGCGAGGCGGCGCGGCAGCGACATGGCTGCGCCTGCCGGGTATTGATGCGACGGCGTCACATAGATTGCACGCACCTGACCGGATAGCGGAGGCAGCAGCGCTGTCTGCAGGCCGTTTTCATCGACCTCTATGCCTGTAAGTTCCGCACCGTGCAGCGCGAATGCGTGGCGGGCGCCGGGATAGCAGGGGTCTTCCATCAAAATCCGGTCACCCGGCGTGACCAGGGTCCGGGCCACCAGATCGATGGCCTGTTGTGTGCCCGAGGTGATGAAGATCTGGCTGGCGTCGCAGCGGACGCTGCGTGAAGCGGTGAGGTAGGCCACGATGGCTTCACGCAGCTCTTCCTGGCCCTGCACATGGCGATAATGGTCGCGGCTGAAATTCAGATGACGGGCCGAAAGCTTGCGCAGCAGCGCGCTCGTCCGTTCGTCGTGCACCACGCGGCCGGTGACGAACGGCACCTGCGTGCTGGTATCGAAGCTGCCGGCACTGGCGAGGGCGCGGCGGGCGGCTGCGGAAATGGTGCGCTCCGCCGGTTTCTCCGTCTGGGGTGTTTTCGGCGTCTGCTGCCGGGCGGGAATGCTGGCCGCAACGAATGTGCCCGCACCGTGCACGCCGCGCGCATACCCCTCGGTGATGAGGATGTCATAGGCCTCCGCAACCACGCCGCGCGAAAGCCCCCATTCGATGCCGGCAAGGCGCGTCGACGGCAGACGCGAGGCGGGACGGATCTGGCCGGTCAGAATTGCCTTGCGCAGCGACAGGTAGAGTTGGCGCGCCACGGGTGAGGCCGCGTCCCTGTCAATGAACGGCTCGAACGAATGCACGGGGCTTTCACGCCGGCGCGTTTTGCGGGGAACGGGCATTTCCTCTCCCAAGTGGTCCACGCGGGCGGCGTGAAGTGGACCTGTATTTTATACAGTATTGCAGCTTTTATGAAGCCACTTATTCCTCCTCGTGCGAGTCAAGGCCATGCGCTTCACCACTGCGATTTTTCTGTTCCTCGGCACCTTGCTGACCTCCGCCGGTTATGGCGCCACCTTCCTGCTCAACGATTATTTCCACACGCTCGGCGGCAATGAAGTCGATACGGGCCTGGCGCTGGCGGCGGCCATGGCCGGTACCTTCGTCGGCGTGCCGCTTGTCGGCTGGTTTTCCGGCCGGGCCGGTGCGGCAAATCTGGCGGCCTGCGGCGCCTTGAGCGTCGCGGCGGGTTTTGTTCTCCTTGCGATGCTGACGTCCATCACGCCGCTGATCGCCGTTGGCGGGTTTCTCATTGGCCTCGGCTGGGGCACCTTCTATCTCGCGGCGCCCATGGCGGTCATTGAAAGAACGGATGATGCTGATCGTGCATTCTGGTTCACCCGGTTCGGCGCGTTCCAGATGGCTGGCATCGGCGGCAGTCCGATTCTGGCGGATTTTGCCATCCGCACGCTGCATTTTGCGACAGTCACGACGTTCCTGATTGTCGGCGGCATTGCTCTTGCTGCCGCAGTCCTGCTTGCGGCCTTCCAGCGGGTGGCTGTGGCATTGCATCCGGCCAGCGGTTCACGCCGGTGGCTGCGCGATTTTCCTGCCATCAGCCGCACGGCGGCGATCTATCCCATTGTCATGGTTGCCCTTGGCGCCTGCGTCTTCTCCGGCATCCTGACATTCCAGACCGCGCTGGTCGCCGGTACCGCTGCACGGGCAAGCACATTCTTTGCCATTTATGCGGTTACGGTTGTCCTGTCGCGCTGGCTGCTCGCACCGCTGGTCAACCGGGTACCCAAGGAAATCAGTGCGCAAGTCCTCCTGTTCATCATGGTTCTTGGCATCATTGCCATGTTTGCCGTTCCGGCGAGTGCCGTGTTTCACGTGCTGGCCGCGCTGCTGCTCGGGATCGGCTATGGGCTCGTCTACTCCATCATCCAGACGCAGGCGGTCAACGACTCGCCCGCCGACCGTCGCCCTGCCGCACTGACATGGTTCGTCCTGTCCTATTTTGTCGGGGTGTTCGGCTTCCCGTCGGTCGGCGGCTGGATGCTGGTCCATGCGGGCAAGAACGGGCTTTTGCTGTTGATCCTGGCGTGCGGCCTGGCAGAGCTCGCGCTTGCCGTATGGACCGGAAAGATTGCCTACCGGTTCAACCAGGCTTCCATGCCCCGCGCCGCGGCGCGACCGGTGGCAAAGCAGGCGGTCAGGAGGTAACCGCCGGTCGGTGCCTCCCAGTCCAGCATCTCCCCGGCGGCGAACACGCCCGGCAGCGCCTTCAGCATGTATCCGTCGTCGATGGCGTCCAGACAAATGCCGCCCGCCGAGGAAATGGCTTCGGCGATGGGGCGCGGGCGCAGGACCGCCAGCGGCGTGGCCTTGATCTGCCGCGCCAGCTTTTTGGGATCGGCGAGAGCCGCGGGAGGCGCGAACGCGCGCAGCAGGGCGATTTTCACGCCGTCGATGCCGGCGCCCTTGCGCAGGCGATTGGCGAAACTGGCCTTGCTGTCCTGCCGTGCCAGGTCCCTTGCCAGCCTTTCCACGCTCCGGCCCGGCGCAAGGTCGAGCGTAAGGGCGGCCCTGCCTTCGCGTTCGAGCCGATCGCGCAGACTGGCCGCATGGGTATAGACCAGACTGCCTTCGATCCCGTTCCGGGTGATGACGAACTCGCCGGGAAATGTACCGGCATCCGACGTCGCCGTGACGGATTTCACCGGCTGGCCGGCAAACCGCTGCGTGAACCCATCGTCCCAAGCGACGTCAAAACCGCAATTGGCCGGACGAAATGCGGCGATCTCAACACCTTTCCCGCTCAGCCAGGCCGTCCATGCGCCATCGGAACCGAGGCGGGGCCAGCTTGCACCGCCGAGTGCCAGCAGGGTGGCATCGCAATCGATGGTTTTGGGGCCTTCGGGCGTGTCGAAGGCGAAGCCGTTTTCGGCAAAGCCCGTCCAGCGATGCCGGGTCAGGATACGGACGCCGCGTGCCTCGAGCCGCCGCAGCCAGGCCCGCAGCAGCGGCGAGGCTTTCATCGCCGTCGGGAAAACCCGGCCGGATGATCCGGTGAATGTCTCCGTGCCGAGATCTGCCGCCCAGCGCCGCACATCGGCCGGTGTGAACCCGTCCAGTGCCGGGCGCAACCGTGCCGATGCGGCGCCGTAACGGGTGACGAAGCGGTCATAATCTTCCGAATGGGTGATGTTGAGGCCGGATTTTCCCGCCAGCAGGAATTTGCGGCTTACGGTTGGCATGGCGTCGTAGACGGTCACGGCGTGCCCGGTGCCGGACAGCATTTCCGCCGCCATGAGCCCGGCGGGACCGCCGCCGATAATCGCTATTTTCTTACCCTGCATATGTCTGTCCGACGCCCGAAACCCTGCGCCCACTCATGGCGCGGACGCGCCGCAAGTGCAAGGCCATCCGGCCGGAGAACCGGGCTCTGTCGCGCCATTGTAATAAAACAGTTGCAAGACACGTTAACACTTTCACGCATATGGGCTTTACGGCTTCTAT
The DNA here is from genome assembly GCF_055378485.1 of Phyllobacterium sp. T2-21. NCBI lineage: Bacteria > Pseudomonadati > Pseudomonadota > Alphaproteobacteria > Hyphomicrobiales > Phyllobacteriaceae > Phyllobacterium > Phyllobacterium sp. T2-21. The sequence goes on from NZ_AP027912.1 coordinate 1,693,712, forward strand.
AAAAAATCGCTACAAGGGTGCGTCGTGCGCTATGCGCGACACTCGATACATCTGCCCTACGGAGGTTCATTATGGCCACAGGCACAGTTAAATGGTTTAATTCTACAAAGGGCTTCGGCTTCATTCAGCCTGAAGATGGCGGTGCAGATGTATTCGTACACATCTCTGCAGTTGAACGCGCAGGTCTGCGTGATCTCAACGACGGCCAGAAAATCAATTACGAACTGGTGCGCGACAAGAAGTCGGGCAAAATGTCAGCGGATCAGCTGAGCGCCGCTTAAAGCGTCGCCAGCGGGACCGCCGTCATGGCGGTCCGCGATGACAGACCGGAATGAAACAGGTCGGACGAAAGTCCGGCCTGTTTTCGTTTGCATGGCTGGAAAAGCGCTGCCAAACCAAGAAAAACAACCGCACTCTGGCGCTTTTGGCCATGTTGAGGCATCCTGTCAGGCGAGACTATGATCGTAGCAGGGGAGGACGCGAATGCGCTGCTTTACGGTACTTGGGCCCTCGCAGACCGGAAAATCCACGCTCGTGGAAAAACTCGGCGCGCTGGAGGGCGCGCCAAAGAAGTCGGTCTCGCCCTACGGGCTTAATCTGACGGAATTCACCTTCGGAAACGAGGCATGGTGCGCGCTGGACACGCCGGGTGGCAATGAAGCCCTGGCCCACGCGCAGGATGCTTTGATTGCCAGCGATGCCTGTATCCTTTGCGTTTCGCCCGTGCCGGAAGAGGCGGTGCTCGCCGCCCCGTACCTCAGGGTCATCGAAGCGTCGGGAACGCCCTGCATCGTCTTTGTCAACCGCATCGACGAGCCAAGGGGGCGGATACGCGATGTCATTGCCGCGCTGCAGGGCTATTGCAGCCATTCCCTTGTCCTGCGGCAGATTCCGATCCGCGAAGGCGACAAGATTGTCGGCACCTGTGACCTGATCTCGGAACGGGCCTGGCGTTATCGCGAAGGCCAGACATCCGCCCTGATCGCCATACCGGAAGGCGAGCTTGAACGGGAACACGAGGCGCGCGCCGAGCTGCTTGAACATCTCTCAGAATTCGACGACTGGCTGCTGGAAGAGCTGATCGAAGACCGCGAGCCGCCCAGTGACGCCGTCTTTGCCATCTCGTCGCGCGTGTTGCGGGAGAACAAGATCATTCCGGTCCTGCTTGGCGCGGCCAGCCACAGCAACGGGATGCTGCGCCTGATGAAAGCCCTGCGCCATGAAGCGCCGCCGGTCGATGCCCTGCGCAAGCGCCTTGCCGCGGCCAACAGCACGCCGGAAAACGCACTGGCAGCCGTCAGTTTTCATGCCTATCACCGCCAGAACATCGGCAAGACCGTGCTGGTGCGTGCACTGAAGGATGGCCTCAAGCAAGGCGCGCTTCTGGGTGGCGGGCGTCTTGGCCCTGTGCAGGACCCTGGAACCGGGCGCCCCACGGCGTCGGGAACCGCAGCGCCGGGCGATGTGTTCAGCACCGTCAAGTCGGATCATCTGCCGGTGCCGTCCCTGCTGACAGTGGATGCAGCCATAGCGGCGCCGGAATGGACGACACCGCCCACACCCATGCTGGAGCGTATTCTCGTTCCCGAAAGCGAGCGGGACGAAACAAAGCTCTCCGAAACTTTGGCGAAACTGGTGGAAACGGACCGCGGGCTCAAGGTGGCGCAGGAAGAGGGCACCGGTGCCCAGCTTGTCAGCGTGCAGGGGCCGGTGCATCTGCGCGACCTGTGCAAAACCCTGGCGGAGGTCTTCCACGTCAATGTCACCGACCGCATGCCAAGTCCGGTCTATCGGGAGACGATCTCCAAACCCGCCGATGTTCACTACCGCCACCGCAAGCAGACCGGCGGCGCCGGCCAGTTTGCCGACGTGAAACTGAGCGTGCATCCCAACGGGCGCGGCGAGGGCTTTTCCTTTGGCGAAACGGTGAAGGGCGGGGCGGTGCCGCGCAACTACATCCCCGCAGTGGAAGCGGGCTCGCGCGAAGCGATGGAGCGGGGCCCGCTCGGCCTTCCCGTCATCGATGTCGGCGTGATGCTGACCGATGGGCAGCATCATTCGGTCGACAGTTCGGAATTTGCCTTCCGCGCTGCGGCAAAAATGGGTGTCCGGCAGGCGTTGTCGGAAGCCTCGGCCGTGCTCATGCAGCCGGTCTTCCGCATCGAAATTCACATACCATCGGTCTATTCAGGCAATCTCGTGCCTATTGTATCCGCCTTCAAGGGACAGGTTCTGGGCTTCGACCGGGATGACAACACCAAGGGCTGGGACGTTTTCCGCGCGATGATCCCCGGCAGTTCGCTGGATGAACTGGGGCGGGCCTTGCGCTCCGCCACGCAGGGCATCGGCAGCTTTTCCAAGGCCTTCGATCATTTCGAGGAGCTCTACGGCAAGGAGGCCGACGCCATCGTCACGGCGCAGGCCGCGCACGCCCATTGAACCGGCACCGGGCCGCCTCGGCGAGACGGCCCGGTACCCCTTTCAGGATGGGGTGCCGCTGACGGAAGCAAAGAACGCTTCGGGGCTTTCCACCTCGACAAGGCGCCGTTTCTCGATCAGCCAGAACCGGTTGCCGACCGCCCGGACAAAGCTGCGGTCATGCGAGACCAGCAGGCAGCTGGCCTCATGCGCCATCAGTTCGGATTCCAGCGCTTCCTGCCCGTCAATATCCAGATGGTTGGTCGGTTCATCCAGCAGAAAGAAGTTCGGATTGGCCAGCCGCAGCACCAGCATGCCCAGCCGCGCCTTCTGCCCGCCCGACAGCACGCTGTTGGGCTTGTTCTGGATATCGATGCCAAGTCCGGCCCCGGCCAGAAGGGTGCGCGTGCGCTGGTCGCCGATATCGAACCGCCGGCTGATCGTGTCGAACGGCGTGTCGCGGTCCGGCAGGTCGGCCAGCGCCTGGTCGCCATAGCCAAGCACCAGCGAGGGTGTCGCCTTGACGGTGTCCGGCGAGCTCAGCGGATCGGTGATGGCACGCCGGATCATGCCGACGAGACGTGACTTGCCGGTGCCGTTGGCACCCAGAAGCACGATCCGGTCGCCCTGGCATATCCATTTCCTGCCGGTTTTGAACAGCGGCGTACCATCCGGCGTCTCGACGGACGCATCGTCGAGCGTCACCAGCACCTTGGCGTGCGTGCCGCTGTTGGCAAGCCGGATCGCCCCGGCTGACCGTTCCTGATGGGCGGGCCGCGCGGCATCCTCCAGCTTTTCCGCCCGCTGCTTCAGCTGTTTCGTCTTCACAACCAAGAGGTCGCTGCCGGAATTGATGCCGATATTGTTGAGCTTGGCCGCCTGCTGGCGCAGTTGCTGCGCCACCTTCATATCGCGCTCGTAGCGCCGCGCTTCCGCCGCGTCGATCTCGTCAAGCGCTACCCGGGCCCGCGTGTAGGGCAGGGCGAAGGCATGCGAATTCTCCGGCCGCAGGAACAGGGTCCTGTTGGTCGTCGCATCGAGAAAGGCCCGGTCGTGGCTGCAGATCACCACCGGCACATCGCGGGGAAGACTGTTCAGCCAGTCTTCCAGCTGCGCGATCTTGGTAAGGTCGAGATGGTTGGTCGGCTCGTCCAGCAGCAACACATCGGGGTCGGTCACCCAGACGCGGGCAATCAGCGCAAGCCGCTGCCAGCCGCCGCTGAGCTGGCTGACGGTGCGCTCGCGCAAGACATCCGGCACGTCGAGCGAGGCAAGCACGACATCGACGCGCCAGCTTTCGGTCTCCTGCTGTTCGGCGGACAAGGCCTGCAGGACCATGTCGTAGAAGGTGGTGCTAAGAAGAGCGTCCGGTACTGCCTGCTCGACATAACCGATACGCAGGCCGCGCGTGCGGGTGATGTCGCCGGTGGTGGAATCGAGCGTTCCCGCGAGACAGTGCAGCAGGGTGGACTTGCCGCGGCCATTGGCGGCAACGATGCCGAGCCGGTCACCCGCGCCCACGACAAAACTCAGGTTGGTGAAAAGCGGGGCCCCAAGAGTGACGCCGAGGTTTCTTACATTGATCAGTGCCATTTTATTCTCTGGTCTGCCGGGCCATGTGCTGCGACGCAGTTCTCTTCTGCTGTCGTCGGGTGCACGAAACGGTGAGGTAACCGTGTTGGCTCGGTGGGTTGTGAAGAGACGCAAGGCCGCTCAAAAAGCGAGCAGACGCTGCGTGACCACGAAGGGCAGACCTGGAATGTATGGAAAGCTGTTTCCGGTCAGCCCTGCAAACGTATCTGCAGGGCGTTGACGGGGCCACGCTGGCGATGATGCCGGAAGAACGTATTCATGCGCAGCCCTCCTTTCCTGAATTGAGCTGCGTGCTCAATAACACCAGTCGTAATAAATGTCTATTGCCTTGGCATAAAACACTAGAGCCAGACCTTAGCGCGTGGCCATGCGTGAGAACGACGACATGCGTTCCACCACGACGAGACGCGAGACTTCACCGCGCTGGAACGCTTTGAGGAAGCGGCGATAATCCTTGAAAACCACGCATCCGTTCGAATCGCCGCGCGGTCCCAGCATGTAGGTATGGGCGAGCAGGCCGTTGCGGCCGAAGGCATTGCGGCCGTCGACCGGTGTCAGGCGGATCGCCGCGACGCCGTGGAAAAGCTGTTCGCGCATGGTCAGATTATAGGTATGCGGTGGCGTCGGCCCGCGGTTCGACTCGCGCGTATAGCGGGGATTGTCCAGCATGTGACCCATGCCCGAATGCGCTTCAAGCCGTTCGCCATTGGGCAGGTAAACCGTGCGCGCCGAGATGTCATAGACAGCGACACCGTTTCGCGAACCGCCGAATAGCGATCCGAACAGGCTTTTCGATCGGGGCATGGCTTCGATGGCTGCATCATCCGGGCGGATGGAAGCCATCTTCACCTCAGGCCGCTGTTTTGCCGGGGCGGTGGGGGCTGCAGGAGCGGTCCCGGCAGCCAGTTTCGGCCGCTTCGAAGGGAGCGGAACGTCAACCGTGTCCTGCGTATCATCGGAAGAGGCCGCATCGTCCGGCGCCACGCTGGCGGTCTTTCTGTCCGGCGCATCTTCCGGCACGGGCACGGCCACTTCAAGGTCCGGCGCGAGCGGCCCCATCATCGGGTTGCTCTCGGTTGCAGAGGGTGCGTAGCTGGCGAGGATCGGTATTTCCGGTTCGTGGCGGCGCTTGTCCACGAGATCAGGCTGGGCGCTGAATGGATTGTCCGATGCCGTGGCCAGGGCCGCGCCCGCCGCGGCGATCTCCAGTTTTTCCCGGTCGGGGGCGTTGGCGGGCAGCGGTATGGAACCAACTGGCCTGCTGTCGAGCGCCGGCGCGGATCTGCTATTTGCTGCCAGCGCCAGGGCGCTGTTGACCATTGCGGCGCGGATTGCGTTCTGCACCTCGGCGTCGACCGGTCCGGATGGCGTGTTGAGAAGCGCGGTGACGTCGGATTCAGACAATGGCGATGTCTCAAGCATCACCAGCGCGGATGCGGGCTCGGCGAAGGCATCGTTATGGCTGACCACGACGCGGTCCGCTGTATTGGCGTTTTTGGCGTCCGTCGGTGCGCCGTGGGGAATGCGATGCCGCAATTCGGGATTGAGTGCTGCGAGTGCGGCGCTGCTTGGCCTGCGGACCTTCTGATTGTTCGGGTCGACAAGCGCGATGCTGTCGAGCGCATGGGAGCCATGGTGCAGCACCGCCGGGCTTGAGCCCAAGGAGGCCACCATTTTCTGCGTCGTGCTCACGGTTGCCAGAACCCACACGGTGGCGGCAATGCCGACGCCGATGGCCAGCGCGCTGACTAGCGCGCCGCGCGGTTTGCCCACGCGAAAGGCCGAAGGGTTAAAGGAACCAGCCTGCCTGAATGTATCGGTCGCGAACGCCATCGTACTCTTTTTCCAAACGCTTACTCAAACCTGCGACTGCCCCGAAGGGGTCCGCCACGGCCAATACCAACCATCAGGCACGGAACACGCGTGTCTGGCGTCAATTGCCGACTGCCTGGGAGCATGAAGAATCTTGGTTACTAATTTCTTTATGTATCGGGGTCTTGTTGATCACGAATTGCCACAGTGCCGAAAAGAACATTGTTGATAATGCGCGTTTGGAACCATATCCGCGCGCTGCCCGCATCGATCGCGTCTTGCGCAAATGATGGCGGAGCCTATTAATGAAACCCTCGGGTTTCATCTTTCCTCAAAAGTTAATTTCGAGAGGACATATCCATGGAAAACGGTTCAAAAAAGGCCATATTATGGCTACTTGCGATTCCCTACATCGGACTTCTCTGGGTTCCCTTCTATAATTCCCGCGAACCGGAACTGCTCGGCTTCCCCTTTTTCTACTGGTATCAGCTGGCTTTTGTGCCGTTGACGGCTTTCGTGACGTGGATCGTCTACCGGAGTGTGCGCTATGACGACTAATCTTGATCCGGTTGCCGTTTCGGTTTTTGTCTTCTTTTTCGCCCTTGTCACGGTGCTCGGGTTCATTGCTTCCCGCTGGCGGGCGCCCAAGACCATGGCGCATATCGATGAATGGGGCCTGGGCGGTCGCAATTTCGGCACTTGGATCACCTGGTTTCTCGTCGGCGGCGATTTCTACACCGCCTATACGGTGATCGCGGTTCCGGCGCTGGTCTATGCGGTCGGCGCCTATGGCTTCTTTGCGCTGCCCTACACGATCATCGTCTATCCCTTCGTCTTCATGGTCATGCCGCTCCTGTGGAAACGGGCCAAGGACAATGGCTACGTGACTGCCGGCGACGTGGTATTCGGACAGTACGGCTCGCGCGGGCTGGAGCTGGCGGTGGCGCTCACCGGCGTCATCGCAACCATGCCCTATATCGCGCTGCAGCTGGTCGGCATGGCTGCCGTGCTGCAGGCTCTGGGCTTGACCGGCGAGCTGCCGCTGGCGGTCGCCTTCGTCATCTTGGCGCTTTACACCTATTCGGCGGGCCTGCGCGCGCCCGCGCTGATCGCCTTCGTCAAGGACATCATGATCTACATCGCGGTGATCGCCGCGGTGGCGCTGATCCCGTCGAAACTCGGCGGCTATGCCAATGTATTCGCCTCGGCGGATGCCGCCTTCAAGGCCAAGGGCTCCGGCAATCTGCTGCTCGGTGGCAACCAGTATGTGGCTTATGCGACGCTGGCGCTCGGTTCGGCGCTGGCAGCCTTCATGTATCCGCATACGCTGACCGGCATCTTCGCGTCGAACAGCGGCAACACCATCCGCAAGAATGCGGTGATGCTGCCGGCCTATACGCTGCTCCTCGGTCTGCTTGCCCTGCTGGGCTATATGGGCCACGCCGCCCATCTCAATGTCTCCAGCCCGAACCAGGTGGTTCCGGCGCTGTTCCAGACCCTGTTCCCCAGCTGGTTCGCCGGTTTTGCCTTCGCCGCCATTGCCATCGGCGCGCTGGTTCCCGCCGCCGTCATGAGCATCGGCGCCTCCAACCTCTTCACCCGCAATTTCTGGAAGGCCTATGTCAATCCTCAGGTGACGGATGCGGGGGAGGCGAAGGTCGCCAAGGTGACGTCGCTGATCATCAAGATCGGCGCGCTGCTGGTCATTGCCTTCCTGCCGACGCAGTTTGCATTGGACCTGCAGCTGCTCGGCGGCATCTGGATCCTGCAGACATTGCCGGCGCTGGTGTTCGGGCTCTACTCGAACTGGTTCCGCGCACCGGGCCTGCTGGCCGGATGGCTTGTCGGCTTCTGCGGCGGCACATATCTGGTGTGGATCAACGGCCTGAAACCGCTGCAGGCCATCAGCCTCGGCGGCGCACCGTTCACGGTCTATATCGGGCTGCTGGCGCTGGCTGCCAATGTTGTCGTGGCGGTGCTGGTCAATCTCGTCACGGTCCCGGCACGCAAGCCTGCGTGAGGTAACGAGCAGAAATATGCGGTGCGTGGTTCGACAAGCTCACCATGAGGGAAGCTTGTGGGCTGCAATCAAACCACCTCCCTCATGGTGAGCTTGTCGAACCACGCACCGAGGGAATGGCCAAACGAAAACGCGCGCCTCCTGGCGCGCGTTTGACATGCTGGTTGTGAGCGGCCGCGCCGTGCGTCTCAGACGAACTGGCTGAGGCCCGGGATCGAATTGACGACTTCGTCCACCACGTCGCTGCCAGCCTTTTCACGGGCAAAGGCAATGGTTTCCTTGGAAATGCCGGAGATTTCGCTCATGCCGAGGCCAGCGCCCATCAGCTTGGAGCCGAGGCCCATGACGCCGGGCATCAGGCCGGACAGGAAGCCGCCGCCGGAATTGGCATCGGCAATGGCCGCATCCGCGCCGGGGATGCTGCTGATCAGGTCGGTTGCCTTGGCCGGGCCTTCCTTCTGCAGGAAAGCAAGGATGAGGCCGACGGCCTTCTTTGCGGTTTCCGGATCGGTGCCGACATTGGCGGTAATACGCGCGATAAGTTCGTCCATGAGCCTAATCTCCCGTCTGTCATGAATTACGTTTACGTAATATGCGGATATCATCCGCCTTGCAAGCCACTGCGTCAATCTGGATCAGCCGGCATGACATTCTTCAGGCGGCGTCGCTCCCGTTGTGGCACGGGAAGATGACACAAAAACGTCAGCAATTTCAGCGCCGCCTTGCAATCTTATGCATGAGTCCCGGCCGCAAGGCATTGTCCCCCGGGCATCCGGCCTTTATATCGGATGGCAGAAACACCACAGTGAAGAGGATCACCCCCCATGGCCGCTGACGACAGTATCTTCCTTGGTGCGAGCCGCAAACCGGATGACAGCTATCAGCAGGCCGAAGCGCTGCTGCTGAAATACGGCAACCGCCACGGCCTGATCACCGGCGCGACAGGGACGGGCAAGACCGTCTCGCTTCAGGTTCTGGCGGAAGGGTTTTCGCGTGCGGGCGTTCCGGTCTTCTGTGCCGACATCAAGGGCGATCTGTCGGGGATCGGCGCGAAGGGCGAGGAAAAGGATTTTCTCGTCAAGCGGGCGGCGGAGGTCAGGCTCGATCCCTATGCGCTCGAGGCGTCGCCGGTCATTTTCTGGGATATTTTCGGCGAACAGGGCCATCCGATCCGCGCCACCATTTCCGAAATGGGGCCGCTGCTGCTGTCGCGCCTGATGAACCTCACCGAAGCGCAGGAAGGCGTGATGAACATCGCCTTCAAGATCGCCGACGAAGAGGGGCTGCTGCTGCTCGACATGAAGGACCTGCAGGCTCTGCTGGTCAATATCGCCGAGCGTGCCGAGGAAATTTCCGCGCGCTACGGCAATGTCACGAAACCGTCCGTCGGCGCCATCCAGCGTTCCCTCCTGGTGCTTGAGCAGCAGGGTGGCACGAAATTCTTTGGCGAACCGGCCCTGCGCATCGCCGATATCATGCGCACGAGCACCAATGGCTGCGGCGTGGTCAGCGTGCTGGCCGCCGACAAGCTGATGATGAATCCGCGGCTTTATTCCACTTTCCTGCTCTGGCTCCTGTCGGAACTGTTCGAGGAACTGCCTGAAATCGGCGATCCGGAAAAGCCGCGCCTCGTCTTCTTCTTCGATGAAGCGCATCTTCTGTTCAACGAGGCCCCGAAAGCCCTGCTCAACCGGGTGGAGCAGGTGGTGCGCCTCATCCGCTCCAAAGGGGTCGGGGTCTACTTCATCTCGCAGAACCCGCTGGATGTGCCGGAAACCGTGCTGGCCCAGCTCGGCAACCGCGTCCAGCATGCGTTGCGCGCCTATACGCCGCGCGAGCAGAATGCGGTGAAGACGGCGGCCGATACCTTCCGCCCCAATCCGGATTTCAATACCTTCGCGGCGATCACCAACCTGTCCACCGGCGAAGCGCTGGTGTCGACCCTGGCGGAAAAAGGCGTGCCGTCCGTCGTGCAGCGCACGCTGATCCGCCCGCCCGCGGGACGCATCGGCCCGTTGACCGTTGACGAGCGGCAGAAACTGATCAATGCCAGCCCGGTCGCCGGCCAGTATGACCAGATGATCGATCGCGAATCCGCCTATGAGGTCCTGCAGAAAAAGGCGGCGCAGGGACAGGCGGAAGCTGCAGCCACGAAGGAACAGGAAGCCGACAGCACCAGCGGCTGGCGCCTGCCGGATATTCTGGGCGGCGGCAGCAGCGCGCCGGGCCCGCGCGGCGGCCAGCCCCGTGCCCGCCAGACAGTGGCGGAAGCGGCGATGAAATCGGTGGTCCGTTCGGTGGGCAGCTCGCTCGGACGCGCGCTGGTGCGCGGCATCCTGGGAAGCCTGAGCAAGCGCTAGGACTACGATAGCGGACAAGGCGGGCGCCGATGAACAGCACAGGCCAATCTTTCGCTCCGCCGCGCCCCCTGTTGCGATTGATCGCCGTCGTTCTCACCGCCATGCTGGCCACGGCAGGAACCGCCCTTGCCAGGGACAGCGAAGCGGTGATCGGCGGGGTGCCGGTCCATGTGTGGGAACCCGACCAGCGGACGATTGCCCGCCAGCCGGTCATTTTCTTCTCGCATGGGTTCCACGGCTGTTCGACCCAATCGAAATTCCTGATGCGGGCCTTTGCCAAGGCGGGCTACATCGTCTTCGCGCCCAATCATCACGACGCCACCTGCAACAATGGCGACCAGAGCATTCTCGACAAGCCGCAGGTTTCCCTGCGCAAACCGCTGCGCTGGACGGAAGCCACGTTCAGGAACCGCGCCGATGATTTCAGCAAGGTGATTGCCGCCCTGAAGCGCGACCGGCAGTGGAACAGCCGGATCAACTGGAACGAGATGGGGCTCGCGGGGCATTCCCTCGGCGGCTATACCGTGCTGGGCATGAGCGGCGCCTGGCCCGGCTGGCGCATCGGCGGCGTCAAGGCAACGCTTGCCCTGTCCCCCTATGTCGGTCCCTATCTGCACCGGGATGCGCTGCGGCATCTCGAAGCTCCGGTCATGTACCAGGGCGGCACGCGCGATATTTTTGTGACCCCGAAAGTGAGGCGGCCGGGCGGCGGCTACGACCTGTCGAAAGGCCCGAAATATTACGTGGAATTCCTGGGGGCAGGTCATCTGACGTGGACCGATCTCGGCCTGTTCACCCGCACGCGCATCAGCGAAGCCAGTGTCGCCTTCATGGATCGCTATGTCAGAGGCAAGACCGGCGCTGCACCGCTCAGCAACCTTGCCGGGCGGTTCGGCGTGTCGGATTTTCGCTATGAACCCCGGTGATTCGGCGATTGGAATACGGGTTTCGCGGTCTCACGAATTGTTTATCGCCCGGTGAACGGTGCAGGCATCCTTCAGGCAGCCTTTCTGTTGCGGGAGGGCAACAGTCCGCCACCCGCCTTGTTTGCGCCATATTGCCAACGGTCCGTTGCCATATTTTATGTGCGTTTAGAGCTGGTAAACCCGATCCATGCTATCTCACACTCCATCTCCCACCGCTAAATTGGTTCAATGATGCAAAACATGATTTCCCGCCGCGGTTTCCTGACTGCATTGACCGCAACAGCGGCCGTCGGCCTCGCCGGATGCGCCGCAATCCCGGATATGCCGGTTATCAAGGTTGACGACAATGGCCAGCCGCTCGCACCGCAGGCGGATGTCGATCCGGCCTTTGGCTCCTACGAAGCCATGTATGCGGCGCGCGAGGATGACGGCTATCAGCTGCCCGCCATTCCGATCAAGAGGATGAACAAGCGCTATCTGCGTCAGGTCGTGCAGGACCCGACCGGCGAACAGCCCGGCACCATCGTTGTCGATACCCAGAACAAGTTCCTCTATCTGGTGCGCGAAGGCGGTCAGGCGATCCGCTACGGCGTCGGCATCGGCCGCGAAGGCTTTGCCTGGTCCGGACGCGCGGTCATCCAGTGGAAGCGCCACTGGCCAACCTGGACTCCGCCGGATGAGATGGTTGCCCGCCAGCCGGAGCTGGTGCAGTACAGCGCCCGCAATGGCGGCATGCAGCCCGGCCTGACCAATCCGCTGGGCGCCCGCGCCCTCTACATCTTCCAGAATGGCCAGGACACGCTCTATCGCCTGCACGGCTCGCCGGAATGGTGGTCCATCGGCAAGGCGGTTTCGTCGGGCTGCGTGCGCCTGATCAACCAGGACATTATCGATCTCTATGATCGCGTGCCGAACAAGACGCCGATCCTGGTGATGTAATCTGCCGCCTTTATCCACATGAAAGGCCGGTGACCTGGGGTTGCCGGCCTTTTTCTTTGAGCCAAAAGAAGAGCAGACCCGGCAAGGGGTCCGCCAAGAAGCCGTATCCTGAGGGGAGCGGGGGGAAATGATACGGTGCGTTTTCTCACAACATTTGAAGTCCGGAACTGACAAACGGCTCAATGCTGCCGTGTCATAGTGGACCGGCGATATTCCGATGCGCAATTCATCAAAAGTATGAGAAGCCGTGGTTTGACGCGGAAAAGTGCTGGTTATGGCGGTCCGTTTGTCGCAATTTGCCTTCCGCAGCGTCTGAACCATTGACCTTGCGGTCGAATAACCCTTCGATAGGGCGACCTATTCTCAGCGACGGAATCACTCTCATGGCAGTCAATACAGCAGCGCAATCAACCACCTGGACCTATGTCGACGGTGACTGGCACGAGGGCAACGTGCCTCTGATCGGGCCGCGCAGCCACGCCATGTGGCTGGGTTCGACGGTTTTTGACGGCGGACGCTGGTTCGAGGGCGTCTCGCCCGATCTTGACCGCCATTGCGCCCGGGTGAATGCCTCCGCCGCCGCGCTTGGTCTCCAGCCGACCATGAGCGCTGAAGACATTGCCGGTCTTGCCCGCGACGGGCTGAAAAAATTCGATGGCCGGATCGCCGTCTATATCCGGCCGATGTACTGGGCCGAGCATGGCGGCTATATGGGTGTGCCCGCCGATCCCGCTTCAACCCGCTTCTGTCTCAGCCTGTACGAATCGCCGATGCAGGAGCCCACGGGTTTTTCCGTCACCGTTTCGCCCTTCCGCCGTCCGAGCTTCGAGACGATGCCGACCAATGCCAAGGCCGGTTGCCTCTATCCCAACAATGGCCGCGCCATTCTCGAGGCCAAATCCCGCGGTTTCGACAATGCGCTGGTGCTTGATATGCTGGGCAATGTCGCTGAAACCGGCAGCTCGAACATTTTCATGGTCAAGGACGGGCACATTTTCACGCCCGCGCCCAATGGCACGTTCCTGTCCGGCATCACCCGCGCCCGCACGATCGACGTGCTGGCCGATTACGGTTTCCGCACGACGCAGGCGACCTTGACGGTGCAGGATTTCCTCAACGCCGACGAGATTTTCTCCACGGGGAACCATTCGAAGGTCGTGCCCGTTACCCGTATTGAAGGCCGCGACCTTCAGCCGGGTCCGATCACCAAGAAGGCGAGGGAGCTCTATTGGGAGTTCGCCCACTCCACGCCGAAAATTTAACGCCGAAACCGGATCAAACCGAAATATTGATCCGTTCCGCATTGCCCCCGGGGAAATACGGACCTATGTAACAAGCGCAGGTTTTGTCAGGATTGGCCATCACCCCGCAACGGGGAACATCCGGTGCCAATCCCGATCACAGATTGAATCGAAGAGGAGACTTCCATGGCTTTCGAACTGCCCGCACTGCCGTATGATTACGACGCGCTCGCCCCCTTCATGTCGCGCGAGACGTTGGAATATCATCATGACAAGCACCACAAGGCTTATGTTGACAACGGCAACAAACTGGCTGCCGAAGCCGGTCTTGAAAATCTCTCGCTTGAAGAGATCGTCAAGCAGTCCTATGGCAAGAATGCCGGCCTTTTCAACAATGCCGGCCAGCATTACAACCACCTGCATTTCTGGCATTGGCTGAAGAAGAACGGCGGCGGCAAGAAGCTTCCGGGCGCTCTGGAAAAGGCCATTGACTCGGATCTCGGCGGCTACGACAAGTTCCGCACCGATTTCATCGCTGCCGGCACCACACAGTTCGGCTCCGGCTGGGCATGGCTCTCCGTCAAGAACGGCAAGCTTGAAATCTCCAAGACACCAAACGGCGAAAACCCGCTGGTTCATGGCGCAACGCCGATCCTCGGCGTCGACGTATGGGAACACTCCTATTACATCGACTACCGCAATGCCCGTCCAAAATATCTCGAAGCTTTCGTCGACAGTCTCATCAACTGGGATTACGTCCTCGAACTCTACGAAAAAGCCAAATAAGCTTTTTCCCGAGTGATATCGATGGAAAGGCCCCGTCAAGGATGGGGCCTTTTTCTATTGTCCGCCCGGAGCCAGCGTCCCACTGGCACCATCACAGAATACGGATAATCGGATCATCGTCAAGTCTTATTGCAAATGATTTTCATTTGCATTTTACGCGATGACCATGCCAGACACCGCGGAGCGATGTCAGGCAGGGCGAGGGCAGGGAAATCTAGTTCCCGACAACCACCGTATCGTCAGGCCCGAGCAGGCGCCCGTCATCGGAGCGCAGCTCCAGCCGCCGCACCGGTTTACCCGTTTCGCGGTCGACCAGTTGAACTTTCGCCTGATAGCTGTCGGAGTAGTATTCTTCGCCCCATTGCCGCAGGGCGACAAGCAGCGGGAAGAGATCGCGGCCTTTTTCGGTCAGCACATATTCATTGTAGGCGCTGCCATCGGCGCAGGGCGCGATGGTGAAAATGTCATGGGCAACGAGATTGCGCAGCCGCGTCGACAAAATATTCTTGGCCAGGCCAAGACTTCTCTGAAATTCCCCAAAACGCCGCGATCCCTCAAACGCGTCGCGTATTATCAGCAGTGACCACCAGTCTCCGATCGCATCCAGTGGCCTTGCCACCGGGCACGGATCATCCTTGTGGCTCGTTCGCTTGACCATTGTAGTCCCCCTTTTTTTGGTCGCAGAGCAGTGCTCATCTTGTTTCTCCCTCTGCGAAGGGTAGTTGCAATATAAAACCGATGGAGCTAAGACGCAATAGGTTTTAATTTGCAACCACATTCGCAGGAGGATGCGATGAAGCTTGAGCAGGACGATAATCTGGTCATTGGCGGTGGACAAGCGGTCTATACGGATGAAATTGCTGAAAAAACGCCTTTCAGCGGGCCGCAGGCCATAGAATTCTCCCGCCCCCTGGCACTTCTGTTTGCCGTTGCCTGCGGACTGGCCGTGGCGAACGTCTATTTTGCGCCGCCGCTGCTCGACGCCATTGCCGACAGTTTTGGCATGAGCCACGCCACCATCGGCATGATCGTCTCGATTTCACAGGTCGGTTACGGGCTTGGCCTGCTGCTGATCGTGCCGCTGGGCGATCTGATCGACCGCCGCCGACTGATCGCCGGCCAATCGGTTCTCTCCGCGCTGGCCCTGCTGGCGGTGTGCTTTGCCCCGACCTCGCTCGCGCTGCTGGTGGCGATGGCCGCCATCGGCCTGCTCGCCGTTGTCACGCAGGCGCTCGTCGCCTATGCCGCCAGTCTGGCAAAGCCGCATGAGCGGGGGCAGGTGGTCGGGATCGTCACCAGCGGCATCGTCATTGGTATTCTGCTCGCCCGCACCATTGCCGGTGGCATGGCCGATCTGGCGGGCTGGCGCTCGGTCTATGCTGTCTCGGCGGTGCTGACGCTGATCATTGCAGCGCTGCTGTTTCACTTCCTGCCACGCAACGAAGTGCGGCGGACAAAAATCGCCTATCCGAAGCTGATCGGATCGGTTTTCCGCCTGTTCATCGAAGAGCCGGTGCTGCGTATCCGTGCCATCATTGCCATGTTCATCTTCGCCGACATCACCATGCTTTTGACACCGCTGGTGCTGCCGCTGAGCGCTCCGCCGTTTTCGCTGTCGCATACTGAAATCGGGCTGTTCGGTCTTGCCGGCGCTGCCGGAGCGCTGGCGGCCTCGCGGGCAGGGCGCTGGGCCGACCGGGGCCATGCGCAGCGCACCACCGGCATTGCCCTGACCATCATGCTCCTGTCGTGGATACCGGTCGCCTTCATGCAGACGTCACTGTGGTTCCTGATCATCGGCATTGTGACCATCGATTTCGCCCTGCAGGCGGTACATGTTTCCAACCAGAGCCTGATCTACCGCGTGCGTCCGGAAGCGCAGAGCCGCCTGACGGCGGGCTATATGATCTTCTATTCAATCGGCAGTGCGGCAGGCTCGCTCGGCTCCACGCTGGTCTACGCCTCCGCCGGCTGGGCAGGGGTCAGCCTCGCTGGGGCGGGCATCAGTGCGCTTGCCCTGATGTTCTGGGCTGCAACCCGTCATCGCACGCCATCCGGAGCGATGGCAGAGGCGGGGCAACATTAAGCCCTTGACGATGGGCATGCATGGCCCCGGCGATGACATCAAAATCCTCCGGGCTGATGGCTAGCACCCCGAAGCGGAACTGGTAGCCCCAGTTCTGCCTGCCCCTGGTGAAGCTGAGACTGTCGAGCAGCGGGCGGATGTCCGCTTCCGTGGCATCGAACCAGCCGATATTGCGGCGCCACGGCACGAACCCTCCGCCCATGTCGTGGCGGTAGGCGTCTTCCGCCTGCACCATGCCGATGGCAGTGAAAGCCTGCAGGCGGTCCTTGCCGCCGAATATCTCGGTCGGCGAATAATAGACCACCCCGTCGCCAGGCTTGATGCGCTTCAGTGGGCCTTCCTTGCCGTGGCACACCTGCATGAAGCCGTCCTGCAGGCCGCGGCGGACATGGTCCGCCGAAGCAACTGCGATCCAGTGCCGGCTCATTGCGCCGTTCCCTGTTGTGGGGTGGCGGCAAACATCCGCAGCCGGTGACCATCCGGATCGAGGGCAACAAAGGTATAGCCGAAATCCATGTGCACCGGCGCCTGAACGATCGGCAACCCGCGTGCCGCCCAGTCCCTGTGGGTTGCCTCGACTTCGCTGTCCGTATCCACGCTGAACACGAGTTCGCTGCCCGAACCAATGCTGGTAACGGCCGGTTCAACCTTGTTGTGCGCCCAGACGCCGAGCAGCGAGCCGGAGTCGAGGGCAAACATGGCAAAATTGACCGTTTCTTCAAGCGGTTCGCGCTTGAGCAGAGCCGCATAGAAGGCGCGGCTGGCAGGGGCATTGGCAACGTAAAGAATGATGAGATTGGGGTTGGCCACGGCATTTCTCCTTCAGGTTTTGATGGGAACACCATAAAACGGCATGCTGCCAGTTTCTGGCAGTAGTGATCAGCGCGGCTGGGCGATACCCTGCGCGTCGCGCCACTCCTGCAAAAGGACCTGCCGGCGCTTGGGATAGCGTATGTCCGTTGCTTCGAGCCGCGACAGCCGGTCCGTGCGGAAATGCCGGAAATCCTGGCGCAGTTCACACCAGGCAACGATGACGCGCATTTTATCGAAGAAACCCAGCGCGAAGGGCCAGATCAGGCGGCTGGATTGACTGCCATTGCCGTCGCGATAGGTGATATCGAGCTTACGCTCGCTGCGGATCGCTTTGCGCACGTCGGCAAGATCGACGCCATCGGTTGCCGATCCGTCCCCGGGACCGACCAGCAGGGCAGAGGTATCGACGCTCTCTCGCAGGTCGTCCGGCAGCACCGCCGCGATCTTGTTGAGGGCATCGCGCGCCGCCGTGGAAAGCCGGTTGTCCGGCTGTTTGGCCACCCAGCGCGAGCCGAGCACCAGCGCTTCGATCTCCTCCTCGGTGAACATCAGCGGCGGCAGCATGAAGCCGGGGCGCAGCACATAGCCGAGGCCGGGTTCGCCCTCGATATGCGCACCCTGCGCCTGCAGGGTGGCGATGTCGCGATAGAGCGTGCGGATGCTGATGCCGGTCTCCTCCGCCAGCACCTTGCCCGCGACCGGACGCCGATAGCGGCGCATGGTCTGGATCAGGTCGAGAAGGCGCTGGGATCGGGACACGGTTACTCACCTGCGGGGATGCGTTGCCACATCATGCCATATTTTGGCAGTGGTTGCATCAAGCCTTCTTGACTTCCAGATAGGGCGCGTAGAGGCTGCCGTCGCTGGCTGAACGCCGGAATTCCAGCACCCGCTGGCAGAAGGCGTCGAGTTCCGGATCGTCGGTCAGCACATTCAGGATGAAACCGGTTTCGTCCCGTACCGCGCTGCCGCCGTGATGGCCAGTGCGCTCGATCCAGAAGCTGGGGAAATTCTGGCGCGGCCGGCACGAGTTGGATGAACTGACGGCATACTGGTTGAGCCAGGCATAGCCCTGGATCAGCGGCTGGATCGTGTGGGCCTCGATCCGGTCGCGCGATACATTGTCCGCGTAGCAGGAATGGAAGACCAGCTCGACCTTGCCGGCGTGTTCCTGCCAGAGTTCGGGAAAGGCCCAGTCGAGGCAAATGAGAAAACCGCAGCGCACGCCCTTGATATCGAGAATCAACGGCGTGTCGCCCGGCGCAAAGGCGCGCAGATCGTTGATCGAGCAGCGCCGCTTGTCATAGCGCCCGGCAATCGCTCCCCTATCGTCAAACACGAACAGCGCATTGGTGGGCCGGGTGTGCGCGTGATCCCAATGCACCGAACCGGTGACGATCCAGATCGCGTGGGTGCGGCCCGCCTCGGCAACCCTGTCCATGGCGGCGTTGAGCGTTGCCCATTCGAAATCATCCCACGATGGCCATGTCGCGGCGCCATAGCCGGAGAGGGCGCATTCGGGAAAATGCACGACATCAGCACCGGCAGATGCGGTGCGGGCGATGAGATCGAGCATGTGGGTCAGATTGGAGTTGATGTCATGCGAAACCGGAAACTGGCAGGTGGCCACCGTCAGCCGGGCAGGCTTGCCGCGCGCGGAAGGCGGGACATCCCAGACATGGTCGGCGCGTTTTTTCTTCACGGGCTTTTCCTTCGACTCACCAGCACCATGGAGTTTACCCGATTGCCGCTTATGCAAGAACCGGTGCGCTGCGCTGGCAGCGGACATTTTCGGTGGCAAGACACTTAAGTCAACAATTAAGTATTGGTTGCGTGACAGCCAATCGCGTGATACTTAAGCAATCACTTAATGAATTGACCGGCAAGGGAGGACATCATGACCGGAGGTTCCGTCAACCATGCAACCATCGTTGTCGAGCGCACCTATGATGCCTCGCCGGAGCGCGTATTTGCTGCCTGGTCCAGTGTCGAGGCGCTCCTGCGCTGGAACGCCATGGGCGATGGCTGGCACGCGGCCTATGATCACTTCGATTTTCGTATCGGCGGCGGTGACATCTTCCGTTTCGGCAAGACCGGCGGCGAAACCTATATCAGCACCAGTTCCTACCAGGATATCGTGCCGAATGAACGGATCATTTCCGCCGGTACGATGAGACGCGAAACGACGCCCATTTCCAGCAGCATCGTGACCGTTGACCTCACGCCGTCGGGCAAAGGCTGCCGCCTTGTTCTCACCGAACAGGCGGCCTTTCTTGATGATGAAGACAAGCCGGAATACCGCCAGGCCGGCTGGAGCGCCATGCTCGACAATCTCGGCGAGGCATTGAAAAGCCAAGCCGCATCGGCCTGATCAGGGCGCTGAAACGATCCATTCGGCAAAGGCGGTCATGGCTGGTGTCGGCGTGCGCGATTGCAGCCGCGTCAGCCAGTAGCTTCCCAGCGAGATCGAGGTCTGGAACGGCTGTTCGATGGCGCCTGCGGTCAGATGGCGTGAAAACATCATCGGTGGTGCAAGAGCAACGCCGATCCCCTGCAGGGCGGCTTCCATCATGGCCAAGGACGAGTCGAACACGATGGCTTTGTTCAATTGCGGCGAGGCGGGAACGTTGGCCGCCGCGAACCAGTTGTTCCACTCATCCATGCGATAGCTTCTAAGCAGCGTGTGACTGGCAAGATCGGCAGGCTCCAGCAGCGTCTCGGCCAGCTGCGGCACGCACAGCGGCGAGAGCGGCGCCTCGAACAGACGGGTCGCATCCGTGCCGTGCCAGGCGCCGTTGCCGAAGCGGATGGCAAAATCCAGCCCTTCCGCCGCCATGTCGACGCGATTGTTGTTGGTCGACAGCCGGACCTCGATAAAGGGAAACTGCCGCTGGAAATCCGGCAGTCTCGGCAGGAGCCAGCCGACGGCGAATGTGCCGACCGCGCCCAGAAACAGCAGCTCGCGGACCTGTCCCCCCTCGATCCGGTCAAGCGTGTCGGCCATCCGGTCGAAGGAACCTGTGACCACGGGCAAAAGCGCTTCGCCTTCCGCCGTTATCTTCAGGCCGCGCGGCAGACGCAGGAACAGCGGTACGCCCAGGCGCATTTCCAGGCTTTTCACCTGCTGGCTCACCGCAGCCTGCGTCACGCACAATTCGATGGCCGCGCGGGTGAAGCTCAGGTGCCGCGCGGAAGCTTCGAAGGCTCTGAGGCCGTTGAGAGGGAGAAATGGCCGAACCATGTGTGCCCTAGTTTTTCTTATGTCTGCCCCGAGATATCATGTTTTGACAGGGCATCCCAGCCGGTTAGATAGATGCGGCTCAGCAGGTCTGCGATGCAATGCGGAAGCCAGTCTTATGTCAGGCGATCTCCATGACCAGCACCTGCGGGGTTTTCAACCGGCGCGCAATCCGCGCCGGTCGCGGACCCGTCCACAATGCCGAACCAGCAAAGGAAGTCGAAGAAATGCCAGCGAAAGCCACCAGAGTTCTGCTCTCCATCCTGTTTGCCGCCTGTGCGCCGGCCGCCATGGGGCATGCGGCCGACAAACCGGCGACGGCAGTCAGGGCCGTCGTGGATGCGGCAATCAGGCCGGTCATGGAAAAATACAATATTCCCGGAATGGCCGTCGCCGTCACGATCAAGGGAAAGCCCTATCTGTTTGACTACGGCGTTTCCTCCCGGGAAACCGGCAAGCCGGTCACGGCCGATACGCTCTTCGAGATCGGATCGATCAGCAAGACCTTCGTGGTCACGCTTGCGGCCTATGCGCAGGCAAACGGTCAGCTTTCCCTGTCGGACAAGACCAGCAAGTATCTGCCGTCCATGCGGGATACGGCCTTCGGCAATGTCAGCCTGATGCATCTTGGCACCCATACGCCGGGCGGCTTCCCGGTGCAGGTTCCCGACGAGGTGAAGAACGATGACCAGCTGATGACCTATCTGCAGAACTGGAAGCCGGCCTATGCCGCCGGAACATACCGGACCTATGCCAATCCGAGCATCGGCATGCTGGGTTACATCGCGGCAAAGGCGATGAACCGGAATTTTGCCGCACTGATGGAAGGCCAGCTGTTTCCGGCCCTTGGCTTGAAAAGCACCTATATCAACGTCCCGGACACCAAAATGGCGGACTATGCCCAGGGTTATACCAGGAAGGATGTCCCGGCCCGGGTGAGCAAGGCGGTCCTTTCCTCGGAAGCCTATGGCGTGAAAACCACCAGCACGGACCTGGTCCGCTTCCTGGAAGCAAACATGAAAATGGCCAGGCTGGAAGGCAAGCTGCAGCGGGCAATCGCCGATACGCATACCGGCTATTTCAAGGTCGGCGCGATGACGCAGGACCTGATCTGGGAACAATATGCCTATCCGGTCGATCTGAAGACGCTGCTGCGCGGCAACTCTCCCGACATGCTCAAGCCGACGCCGGTGACCGCGCTGACGCCGCCGCAGCCTGCCCGCGACGATGTGCTCATCAACAAGACAGGTTCCACCAACGGCTTCGGCGGCTATGTCGCCTTCGTGCCGAAAAAGCAGTTCGGCATCGTCATTCTGGCCAACAAATACTATCCCAATGAGGACCGCATCCGCATGGCCTATCAGATACTGACACGGCTGGATGCCAACAACGGCGCGAGCGAATAAGGGATGCCCCGGCGGGCCGTGCGAAGGTGTTTTCACATATTCGCACGGCCGGTTTTTATATGTGATCGCCCGCGTCCCCCGTGCCATTGCTGCGCCATATTGATTATTCATCTCTGGTTCATGGGATTAGACTTAAGTCTATTCCCAAGGGACTTAACATGTCGAAATGCACGTTCACTCAGGGCGCATTTCACTGGAGGCACTATGAAAAAGTTGATGTCAGCTCTTTTTGCCGTCGTGATGTCGATCGGGGCCCTCGGAGCAGCCGGACCGGTGTCCGCCGCCCCGATGACTGTCGAAAGGCCCATCACCGCAACAGGGCCAGCGGCTGCAGACAGCAATGTGCAGCGCGTTCAGTATTACCGTGACTATTACGATCGCCGCTACGACCGCCGCTATTATCATCGCTATGACCGCCGCTGGGATCGCCCGCACTGGCGCCATCGCTATGATCGCCGTTGGGACCGTCGTTGGGACCGGCGCTATTATCATCGCTATGACCGCCGTTGGGATCGCCCGTACTGGCATCACCGCCATGATCGCAGATGGCGCCGTATCTGACGGACAGACAGCAAAACCCCGGCCGAAAGCCGGGGTTTTTCGTATGCGAACCAACCTCTGTCATACGAAAATGTGATCGTATGGGGCGGGTGCAATCCGGGATGTTTACTGTAGGGTTCGGACCCGAGAATGCCCCTGAAAACCCTTGAAGCCACATGTTCTTGAAGCCACGAGAGTTGGAGACATCCATGAAGAGACTGATTGCATTCGCTGCGGCGCCTTTGCTGGCCATGGCAGTGTTTTCGGCTGCCGCAGGCGCTGATCCGATTGCGGACCGGCAGGCGATTATGAAGGATCAGGGCAAGACCATCGGCAGTATCGTCCCGATTGCCAAAGGCGAAAAGCCGTTTGATGCGGCTGCGGTGCTGGCGGCTCTCAGCAGGCTGAACGAGGATGCGCAGAAGATCGATCCGGCAGCGCTGTTTCCGGCCGGCAGCGACACCGGCGGCGAAACCACCGCTTCGCCGAAAATCTGGGAAGACAATGCGGGCTTCGTCGCGGCTGTCAACAAGTACAAGGCCGATGCCGCAGCGGCGGCTGCCGCCAAACCGCAGGACCTTGACAGCTTCAAGCTTGTCTTCGCGCAAGTCTCGCAGAATTGCGGCGCCTGCCATCAGACCTTCCGCGTCAAGAAGAACTGACCGGACAGGCGGGGGAGGCACAATGATCCGCAAGCTGCTGCTGCTCGTCATTGTGGCTGCCCTGGCCGGGGGCGCCGGATTCTGGTTGCTGTCGGCACCGTCGCGGGTTGATCCGGCACGGCTTGCCGCCGCGGCTCCCGGTGATGCCAAGCGCGGCGAACGGGTATTCTGGGCAGGGGGCTGCGCCTCCTGCCATGCCGCGCCGGGCGCCAGAGGCGATGCGCGTCTGGTGCTGGCAGGCGGCCATGAGCTGGTCACGCCGTTCGGTACCTTCGTTACCCCCAATATTTCTCCCTCCGGCAAGGGCATTGGCACCTGGTCGTTCGAAGACCTGGCCAATGCCATGCTCGCCGGGGTATCGCCGGATGGAAGGCACTATTATCCCGCCTTTCCCTACACCTCCTATGCGCGCATGCGGGTGCAGGATATCGCCGATCTCTATGCCTACCTGAAAACGCTGCCGCCGTCGGACAATGTCGCGGCGGCTCACCGGCTGCGTTTCCCCTTCACCGTTCGCCGGGGATTGGGGCTGTGGAAATGGCTCTATCTGACATCCGATCCGGTTCTCACGATCGCCGATGCCACGGATGCGATCAAGCGCGGCCAGTATCTGGTGGAAGGCCCCGGCCATTGCGGTGAATGCCACACACCGCGCAACGCCATTGGCGGGCTGGACAAGAGCCGCTGGCTGGCCGGCGCAAAGGCACCCGAGGGCAAGGGTGTCGTTCCCAACATCACGGGCGGCGAGGGCGGTATCGACAGCTGGTCGGAAAAGGTCATCGCCTATGCCCTGGAAAGCGGGTTTACGCCCGATTTCGACTCGCTCGGCGGGTCGATGACCGATGTCGTGCTGAACACGGCGCATCTGGAGCCGGCCGACCGGGCGGCGATCGCGGCTTACCTGAAAGCCATTCCTGCCCATCCCCGGGGGTTCCCAAAACCCTGAACGCACGCCGCCGGGATTGCCTTTCGGCCAAACGATTTCACTTCATCCGGCCTGGCGGGGCATGATTTTCTCGATCCCGCCTATTGTTCAATATTTATGACGTCGATCCGGTTCCGCGTTTACCCCATCCTTGCGTGTGAGGTGTCTGCCCGTGGCAGCCCGCAGGAGATGGAAAGGATGGCATCGATGGTTACACGCAGACAGACTCTTTCGCTGATCGGGGCGGCGGCCGTAACTGCGCTCGTGCCGTTGACCGTCCGGGCGGCCGCTACGGTGCCGCCGAAAATACTGCGCATCGGCTGGCAGAAGAATGGTGTCCTCGCCCTGGCCAAAGGGACGGGCGCGCTGGAGAAACGCTTGGCAGCGCGCGGCATCGCCGTGAGCTGGGCCGAATTCTCCTCCGGTCCGCCGCTGCTCGAGGCGCTGGGTGCCGGTGCGGTCGATTTCGGTCCGACCGGCGATGTGCCGCCGCTCTTTGCGCAGGCCGCGGGCGGCAATCTGGTCTATGCCGGCACCTACAAGGGCTCGCCGGACGGATCGGCCATTCTGGTGCGCAGGGATTCGCCGATCAACAGTCTTGCCGATCTCAAGGGCAAGCGCGTTGCCTTCAAGCGCGGCTCGAGCGCACACAATTTTACGGTCAAGGCGCTGCGCACGGCGGGCCTGTCGGTGAACGACATCACGGCGTCGGACCTGTCGCCGCCGGATGCGGCGGCGGCCTTTTCCTCCGGCCAGATCGATGCGTGGTCGATCTGGGACCCCTATCTGGCGGTTGCCGAAAAACGTCCCGGAACCCGTGTTCTGGCAACGGGCCGGGGAATCGTCGACAGCTGGTCGTATTTCCTCAGCAATGGCGATTTCGCCGCCGCCCATGGCGACATCCTGAGCGATGTGCTGGACGAACTGGCGCGGGTTGGCCGGGCGGCGCAGGACAATCTGGACGAAACCGTCGCCGCCCTGTCGAAAATCACCGGCGTGCCTGAGGATATCCAGAGGGTCACGCTGACTCGCGACGGTGCCCAGCTGGGGAATGTCGGAGCCGTCACCCCGGAGGTTGTCGCCTATCAGCAGGCGCTGGCGGATGAGTTCTATGCGTTGAAGATCATTCCCAAAAAACTCAACGTCAGCGACATCGTCTGGAAGGGCAGGCCCGCCTGAGCCGCCCATTCGGGGGAATCAGGACTTGCTATCCTCATTGCGCAGATTGGCATTGACGCGATTGAGAAAGGCCACGAACTGCGCCGTCTCGCCGGCGGAAAAACCCGTCATGGCCAGGATGTTGCCCTCGTTCAGCGCCACATAAGCCTGCGGCAGGCGCTCGAAGGCGAGCGCGGTGAGCTCGATGATCTGGCTCCGCCGATGGGCCGGATCGGGCTTGCGCTGAATGAAGCCGTCCCGTTCCATCCGGGCCAGCGCCTGGGCCATGGACGGCTGTTCCACCTGCAGCAGCCGGGCCAGATCGGCCTGCGTCGATGCTTCGCCATTCTTCACCGCCACCAGAACCGGGAGATAGGCCGCGCCGAGACCAAGCGGCCGCAGCCGCTCCTCGCCTCTGCGCATCAGCTCTCGCGCTGCCTGCTTGATGAGGAAAGATGGGGTTTGTCTCGGGTCCGGGCCGGGCATGGCGATTCTCCTTGCATAGGACCCTATGATATGATAATAGGACCCTATGCAATCTACCAGTGAGATGATGAACATGTCAAAGAATTCAGGGATCGCCATTGTCGGCGGTGGCCCAGGCGGGCTGTTGCTCGCGCGTATGTTGTATCTGAAGGGCGTCGCCTTCACCGTTTATGAGCGGGATGAATCGGCCGTGCATCGCGGGCAGGGCGGCATGCTCGACCTGCATCCCGCAACCGGGCAGTATGCCATGAAGCAAGCTGGGCTGTTTGCCGAGTTTCAGCATTTTGCGCGCTACGAAGACCAGGGCACGCGGCTTTATGACAAGCACGGCCTGCTTGTGTACAAGGACGATGCCTCCGACGGGGACCGCCCGGAGATTGACCGCAGCCAATTGAGAGACCTGCTTTTGCGGTCCATTCCGGCAGACAGCGTTCGCTGGGGCTGCCGTTTGACGGAAGCCCTGGGGTGCAATGACGGCACGTTCGAACTGCATTTCGAAAACGGTTCCGTCGCCCGGCATGATTTCGTTGTCGGAGCTGACGGCGTCGGGTCAAGGGTGCGTGCACTGGTGTCGGACGAAAAGCCCCGGCATATCGGACTGACCCTCTATGAACTTGCGATCGACGATGCCGACACGCGCCATCCCGATATCGCGGCGCTGGTCGGACGCGGCACGATGATTGCCAAGGGCGACGGCAAGTCGATCTTCGCGCAGCGCAACGCCAATGCGCATATCCGCGTCTATGCGGCGCTGCGAGGCGAGGAGACGCCGGGGTTCGAGGCGACGAAGGCAAGCCTTGCCGCGCAGTTTGCCGGCTGGGACGGCAGTCTGCTGCAGCTCATAGAATCGGCAAAGGACACGGTGCGGCCCTGGCCGATTTGCGCGCTGCCCGTCGGGCACCGCTGGCAGAGCCGTGCTGGAGTGACGCTGATCGGCGATGCGGCGCATGTCATGCCACCGGCGGGCGAGGGCGGCAATCTGGCGCTGCGCGATGCCGCCGATCTCGCCGATGCCTTGACCGGGGACGAGGACCGGAACACGGCTGTGCGGGCTTACGAAGCCCTGATGTGGGAACGGGCCGCGACGGCTGCGGGCGAGGCGATGCAGGCGATGGCCGCCGGTTTTGCCGAGGACAGTCTGGAAGCAACGATGAAGCGGATCAGCGGCGCGGCCTGAACTCAGCGCCTGTTGCACCCGATCAGCACGGAATTCCCGTCGACATATTTGCTGCGCATGGTGTAGAGCCAGCCGCGGCATTCTTCCATCGTGCGGAAGCAGCGAAAGTCGGAAACCGGCACATTGTCGCTGCCCATGGAAATGATCGGATTGTCGGTCGTGCCGGAATAGCGGCCGACGATCACGCCCGATCCGCGCGGCGGGTTGTTGCAGCGCTGCCCGGCAAATTCGCTGACATTCTTGCGAACCGCTGCCTGCACCCCGGTTGTATCCAGAACCGAAAGCAGGGGTTGGGCGGCGAACGCCACGCCGAGCATCAGGACAAGAGCGCTTCGTTTCATCATAAACCTCCGCAGTGAACCAAGTCTGACATTGCTTCCCCACAAGCGCTTTGTGCCTTTATAGCCGAAACCGCAGCACGTGTAACCGTGACGCGGTGCACGGGCGAACACATCTGCGCGACCAAAGTCGAATTGACGACGAGAGCAAGAAATAGGAATATTATCCCTTGAGTGCTTTCACGAGAAGTTAAAACCACCGCAGTTCCTGAGACCGTTTTGAGGATTTCGTCGATGGCAACGCGATTTTTTGACGATGCGCCCCATGCTTGGGAGCTTGCCGGGCCGGGCTCGGTCCGGGTTTCTGTCCGTGCCTTGCAACTGGCGCGCGATTTTGCTGCAGAAATCGAGCGAACGCGGCCGGGCGAAAGCTGGATCGTTTCCTTCGACTGGGCCGATGCCTGCAGCTTTCGCCAAGCCAATCCGCCGGGGCTATGGCGACATGTCGGCCCCGGTATCGATCTGGCGGCATATAAGAGGCGGAAACTGCCGGAGCACGCTCTGGCAATTTTGGGAAATATGGAAATTGTCTTCAAGATTCCGGCTTATATCCTGGCAGTAAAGACAGAGCGCCTTATCGATACCGACCCGGATGACAGGTCAAAACTGATCTTGCGATAGGGGTACACTCGCGGGAAATGCCGCGCTGATATTTCCAGCTACCCAGTGCATCGGCCGCCCGCTGGTGTCAACGGGCGGCGGGGATGAGGTGCCTGTGATCAGGCGGCGGTCTTGTTCACGAGCTTGAGGGCATAGGCATAGACATAGGCGACTTCCTCCAGATGGGAGAAGCGGCCGGAGGCGCCCGCATGCCCGGCATCCATGTTGACGCGGAACAGCACGGGATGATCGTCGGTCTTGAGCTCGCGCAATTTGGCCACCCATTTGGCCGGTTCCCAGTAGGTGACGCGCGGATCGGTCAGCCCGGCGACCGCCAGAACCGGCGGATAGGCCTGTGCCCGGACATTGTCGTAGGGCGAATAGGACGCCATGTAGGCATAGTCCGTCGGCGAGGTGATCGGATTGCCCCATTCGGTCCATTCGGGCGGGGTGAGCGGCAAGGTATCGTCCAGCATCGTGTTGATGACGTCGACAAAGGGCACTTCGGCGATGATGCCGCCAAACGCCTCCGGCGCCATGTTGGCAACCGCGCCCATCAGCAGGCCGCCGGCCGAGCCGCCATGGGCAATGGTGCCTTGCGGATTGGTAAAGCCTTCCGCCACGAGATGGCGGGCGACCGCGATGAAATCGCTGAACGTGTTCTTCTTGTGCAGGCGCTTGCCGTTCTCATACCAGGCATAGCCCTTGTCCTTGCCGCCGCGAATATGGGCGAGGGCGTAGATGAAACCGCGATCGACGAGCGACAGGCGCGTGGTGCTGAAACTTGCCGACATGGTCGAGCCGTAGGAACCATAGCCGTAGAGCAGGCAGGGTGCGGAACCATCCAGTTTCGTATCGCGGTGATAGACGATGGAAACCGGCACGGTTTCGCCGTCCGCCGCCGGAGCCAGCAGCCGCCGCGTGACATAGTCGTCCGGGTTGTGGCCGGAGGGGACTTCCTGGGTTTTCAGCAGCGTGCGCTCGCGCGTGCGCATATTATAATCGTAGAGCTGCGATGGCGTGGTCATGGAGGAGTAGGAGAAGCGGATGACCTCGCTGTCATATTCGGGGCTTCCCTGCAGGCCGAGGGAAAACGCTTCCTCGTCAAAGGCGATGGCGTGTTCCTCGCCCGTGTGGCGGTTGTGGATCATGATGCGCGGCAGGCCGTTTTCCCGCTCCAGCCAGACCAGATAATCCCTGTAGGCGCCATGGCCGAGCAGCAGGCGTCCCGGCTTGTGCGCCACCACCTCGGTCCAGTTGGCCGGTTCCGGCGCGGTGACCGGCGTGCGCATGATCTTGAAATCCTTGGCACCGTCGATGTTGGTGAGGATGTAGAAGACATCGCCGCCTTCGGTCATGCTGTATTCCACGCCGGACTGGCGCGCGGCGACAAGGCGGGGTTCGGACGCGGCATCCCTGGCATCGAGCAGCCAGACTTCCGACGTTTCGTGATCGTGACAATCGATGAAGATGAAATCATCGAGCGCGCTGCCGCTGACGCCCATGAAAAAGCCGGGATCCATTTCCTCATGGATCAGGCGGTCCGCGCTCTCCGGCTGGCCGAGCACGTGGTAGAACAGGCGCGACGGGCGATGGTTGGCATCCACCTTGGTGTAGTAAAAGCCGGTTGACTGGGCATTCCACACGCCGTCGCCCGATGTTTCCGTGACCACATCGGTTGCGTCGGCCAGCGTCGTCAGATCGCGCACCCGCAATGTGTAGAACTCGGATCCCTTGTCATCGAAACCCCAGATCATTTTGGCGTGATCCGGCGAATGATCGGCGGAAGCCAGGCTGAAATAGGCCTTGCCTTCGCCTTCCAGGTCGCCGTCCAGCAGCATCGTCTCGGCGCCGCCGTCGCGCGGTATGCGGAAGAAGCGCGGATGCTGGCCGCCGGTCTTGTAGGACGTGCCATAGGCAAAGGGGCCGTCCTTGGAGGGGACCGAGGAATCGTCTTCCTTGATCCGCCCCTTCATCTCGTCGAACAGGGTGCTCTGCAGCGCCTTCGTGTCGGCCATCAGCGCGGTTTGATAGGTGTTTTCCGCTTCCAGGTGGCTGCGGATGGCCGGATCGAGCACGGACGGATCCTTGAACACGTCCTGCCAGTTGTCGGCGCGCATCCACGCATAGTTGTCGACACGGGTTATGCCGTGGCGCGTGTCCGATACCGGGTGTTTGGCGGATTGCGGGGCGGGAAGAGAGGTGAAACGTGATGTTTTGGTCATGAAATACTCTCAGTACAGTGGATGGAACAGGCTGATGACTTTGCAACGGAACAATGTCGCACTTTGCCGGAGAACACGATGACAATCACATCTGCGAAGGATTCGTCAATCCTGCCTGTCCGGAACAGCGCCGTGCTCCGGGCGTGCCGATAGACGAGATCCGCCGGTTCATCTGCGAATACTGTGGCGCGCCGCCTGCAACACTATTGCCGCGCTCCCGCGCCCGTCGCCAATCCGGTGACGAAAGTCGCATCTTTTGCCGGTTTTACACCCGTTCGGCCGCTGATCGGGGCTCTCGAGCAGGATTTTTCGCGCATATTTCCACGTAATTTGTCTTTTTGATCAAAAACAGAATTACTTAATATTGTCTCATGTTGCACTAAAGTAGGTCTGGCACTGCACTGAGCGGCCTCCGTTGTTATAGAATGCTTGTGAAATGCGGATTGGTTCCTCATTTTTGCCATTTTTGGTCTTAGTGGTGTTGTGCGGATGTTCACGTGTGAACATTTATGTTATCATATGTGTAGCGGGATTTTAGCTTTCCTGGTCCAATCAGCGCCAGGTTCGCAGTAAATTCAATATCAAGGAAAAATTACAAATATTTCTTTTTTAGGTGAAGTATTGATTTGACAATTAGAGCTCCATCCTGAATACAGTGTCGTCATCAGTGTCAGGGTTTCTGATATTTGCAGATTTATACTGCTTGCTTTCCCGTGTAATACCAACTTTTCAAATTAGATGAAGGATTTGGACTTTGATGACAACATTCGACAATTCAAATACAGCTGCTGGAGACGTTCTCCTGGAACTGACCGCTGAATTGGTTGCTGCTTACGTAAGCAACAATTCAGTGCCATCTGGCGATCTTCCCGCGCTTATCGCTGATGTCCACGCTGCTCTTGGTCGGGTCGGCAGTGGTGCAGAAGCAGTCGTCGCGATTCAGGAAAAGCCAAAGCCTGCAATCAACCCGAAGAAATCCGTTGCGGATGACTACATTGTCTGCCTCGAAGACGGCAAGAAGTTCAAGTCTTTGAAGCGTCATCTGATGACCCATTACGGTCTGACGCCTGAGCAGTACCGCGAAAAGTGGGATTTGGATGCCTCCTATCCGATGGTTGCACCCAATTACGCTGCTGCGCGCTCGCGTCTGGCCAAGAACATGGGCCTCGGCCGCAAGCGCAAGAAGGCTGCTTGACAGCAAGCGGTTCAGACTATTTGCAAGACGGCGCCTTCGGGCGCCGTTTTGTTGTCCGGGCTCCATTTTCCGCGCGCGGGCGACGGCACGGATTTCAGCCCCTCATGGACTTTAGCCCCTCATGGATTTCAGCAAAGTATCCAGGGCTTGCTTGAGACCGATATGACGATTGAGGTCGTAGCTCCAGTGCCCCTTGCCGCCCTTGATCCTCTCTCGTTCAATCAAACGCTTTAATCGCCTGCAATAGGTCTGCTTCTCGGCCGCACCAAGCGCGATCACCGCGTCAAGATCTTCGCCGCAGAGGATTTGCAGCGCCAGGCGTTGCCGCGCCATGCTGCGCTGCGCGTCCCTCGCAGCCAGGAATGCCGCCCTCTGCTTCGTCCATTCGCTCTGAACCATGTTTCCGTCCTCGATGGTAGATGGACACACTTTGCCTTGCTTTGAGGAATGTAGGACAAAAGTCCTAGATTGCGTGAGCGGGTTCAGAAAAGAATCCATGAAAACAACGACATGATGTTTGTGCGCGGGAAAACTTATCCACGGTCTTGCTGGGAATAATATAAGAAGATATTCCTATATATGAAGTGGAGCGAGCATGTCCGAGAATTTCCCCCATCTGATCCGCTCTGCCGCCGAGGCGCGGGCGATGATTGAGATCCTCCGTCAAGCGCGTCCGAAATCGAAGCGGGCAGAGCCCGTTGCCCCGGATGGGGGTGAACCGCCGGACGGCCGTCTTTTTCATGTCTGCGACTGCGTCATCGACATTCTCGCCAGCTTCTTCAATGTCAGCGGCCGCGAACTGCGCGCGCATTCCCGTTGCGAGCGGTCGGTGGCCCGCGTCCGGCAGATCGGCATGTATGTGGCGCATGTCACGCTGTCGCTGACCATGACGGAGGTCGGGCGTGCCTTCGGGCGCGACCGCAGCACGGTCAACCATGCCTGTCATCTGATCGAGGATATGCGCGACGAGCCGGAGTTCGACCGGGTTGTGCAGACTCTTGAAAACATTCTGCGGGCGGCGTTCCTGCGCAGCGGCATGGTGCGCCAATGAGCGTCCGGGGCAAAAGCGGTGCCGGCGTACGCCGGGTGTTGTGCTTTCTGGCCAAGGCTGCCGCGGAACCTGCAACTGCAGGCAATGGCAAGATGACGCTGGAAAGTGCAGGGGGCGGCGCGATTTCCATCGGAACGGCGGTGCTTGACCATGTCCTGCGCGAAGGACTGGCGCGCTCCACTGACGGCATGCTCATCATCACCGATGCGGGCAGGGCGTTTCTGCGCCGGCTGGATGGCGGGGCCGATGCCTTCGCCGCCCAGCATCGCCTTGAAACGCTGGCGGTGCCGGACGTCCGGCCCGGCGCGGCAAGGGTCCGGCGCAACGAAGCGGAATCGCCGCTCGGCCTGTTGCGCCGGCGCAGGGATTCATCCGGCGCCCCGCTGATCAGCGAGGCCGCCTTCAAGGCCGGGGAGCAATTGCGCAACGATTATACGCTCGGCAATTTCATGCCGCCGCTTGGCGTCAACTGGAGTGCCGTGGGAAGCGGTGCCAGCCGCCGATCCGGCAATGGTGTCCTGGAAATCACCGATGCCGTACTGGCGGCACGGCAGCGGGTCGAGCGGGCGCTGGATGCGGTCGGGCCGGAACTGTCCGGCGTGCTGGTGGATGTCTGCTGCTTTCTCAAGGGCCTCGAGAGTGTCGAGCGGGAACGGCAGTGGCCGGTCCGTTCCGCCAAGCTCATCCTCAAGACGGCGCTGGCGGCATTGGACAGGCATTACTGCCCGCCATCGCCCGCCCGGCGCAATCCGCGCATTATTCACTGGGGAACCGGGGATTACCGCCCCACACTTGCGCGGTAGCAGCCTTGTTGTGCGTGGTTCGACAAGCTCACCATGAGGGAGAAAGGTGGGCTGCAATGCCACTTGCAGATGTTGCAGAAAGTAGCTCCCTGCCGCCCTCAACGTCCCTCATGGTGAGCTTGTCGAACCACGCGCCACGCATTGGCGGGAATGCCCCGATGAAAATCCCACTGTCAGGGCGTGTCCTCAGTGCTGCGTGGCGCTGGCTGATCCGAGGGCAGCCTGTGCCTCGTTGCGGATGCGGGCGACCATCGAGCGCAGGCCGTTGGAGCGCTGCGGCGTCAGGTTTTCGTTCAGGCCCAGCTTCTTCAGGATGGCTTCCGGATCGATGGCGAGGATTTCCGACGCCTTCCTGCCGGAATAGAGCACCATCATGATGGCGACGAGGCCGCGCACGATATGCGCATCGGAATCGCCGAGGAAATCGATGACCGGATCGGCACCGTCGCTCGGCGTGCTCTTCAGCCAGACCTGGCTGACGCAGCCATTGACCTTATGCGCCGCATCGCGGGCGGCATCCGGATAGGGCTTCAATTCGCGGCCGAGATCGATGACATAGCGGTAGCGGTCTTCCCAATCGTCCAGGAAGTCGAAATCCGCGATGATGTCGTCAATTGTCTGTGCCATAGGTCCAGTCTCGCATGTGATGTGGCACATATAGTGATGCGAAAGCCGTACGTCATCGTTTTTCCTGTCGCGCAGGCTACTTCTTTGCGATTGTGCCCGTTGTCTTGCCGTCGACGGCATTGGCCTGTTCGCGCTGGCGGATGGCCGCTTCCAGAATTTCGCGCATCGCCATCTCGCGCAGCTTGGCCTTGATCAGATCGCTCTTGTCCGTGGCAGTGGCGGCATCGGCGGTGTCCCCATGGGCGGCGGCAACGGCCGCATCGGCGCCGTTGGTCTTGGCGCCCAGCTGCGTATCGAGATACTGATAACCGACCTTGGCCACTTCGCCGGCGCGAACGCCCGCATTGTTCAGGGCCGCCTTGCCGGTTTCGCAGGCATTGGGATTGCGCGTGCAGAACTGGCTGAGATCGCTGATGGTTTCGCGTGCGGCAAAGAAAGCCTCGAGCGGGCCGGGCTGGGCCGTCCCTTGCGGATTGTCCTTTGAGTCCACTGGAATGAACAGCGAAATCAAAAACATCCAGAAGCAGAACTTGATCGCAAACCTGATCAGGAAGAACATTTCAGATATCCTCTGCCAACACCGGAACCGCTTCCCAGGAGCAGCCCATGCCGAGACATTGCCACAGACAAGGCAAAAACCGGTTGAGACGCGGTTTTGCATTTGAGCGATCATAGAAACCAAGGATTAAGAAATCTTGGAGCCCGAAATGCCGGTTTTGCGATTCGATTGGCAAATCGGCGGCAACCCGAAACCCTTCATTTACCATGCATTGAAAAGCCCCCGCACATTCGGCTGAAACCGGTTGTGCGGGACATCTGCGTCCCCGGTTTTATCCTTTCCTTAAAGCCTCGTCTGCAAAAGTTAACGGCGACATTGAAATGACCGTGACGCATCCGGCCCCGGCCGGACCGTCCGGATAGCAGGAAAAAACTGGTGCCGATTCATTCCGTCACACTGCCCAGAATTGCTGATGCCTACCGGCGCCATTGCAAACGCTGGGTAAGCACATCTGTTGCCGGCGCAGCCGAACGCGACAGGGACGCCCGCATGGCCGGTGCCTTCCTCGCCATGCCGTTCCTGCTCGCCGTTGCGCTGGCCGCCAGCCACTCCCTGTTCAGTGAAGCCGGTGGCATGCTCAGCCTCGGTGTCGGTGTTTTTGCCCTGCCGATGATTTTCTGCGGAACGCTCTCGCTGGTTCGCAACAGCACGCGGCTGGGTCTGGCTGCGCTGGCGTCCTACGGCGCTGCCATCGCGCTGATCGCCGTCATGGCGCCGTCCGCCAATCTCCTGCTCTGGATCATGGGCGCGGCGATCCCGCTCGAAGCCTGGTTCGTCATGCGCTCGCAAAAGGCGCTTGTCCTCTCCGGCGGCATTGCCGCGGCGGTGCTTGCCGTTCTCCTCGGCGTGTCCGTGTGGATGGGCGGCAACGTCACGCTGACGGCATTCTCCCTGCTTGCCGCGCTCGCTTACGGGGCAACGCTGCTGGTCCGTTCCGCCGGTGCGCTGGTGGCGCGCGGTCAGGAAGCGCGCCGCGACGACCGTGTCGCCGATCTGGAGAGCGCCGTTGACGGCGTGGTGATCGGGCTTGGCCGCGACGGCATGATCACCGCATTGTCCTGCAAGGCGCAGGAGCATTTCGGCGTGGCCCGCAGCCTGCTGATCGGCACGGCGCTGGTCGACCGCGTGCACGTCTCGGACCGCGTGCATTTCCTGGCGTTCCTGTCGGATTTGCGCAGCGGTACGGCCGCCACGGCGGCGGAGATAAAGCTGCGCTGCGTTGCACCGGGCGATGCGGCGAAACCGGCGCATACCGTGCGCTTTGCCACCTATCGCCTTTCGGGCGTGCCGCAGAGCCGGGACAATGGTTTCGTCGTTGTGGCAACGGATATTTCCGGCGCAGTCGCCGACCGCTTTGCGCTCGATGCCGCGCGCACCCAGGTCGAGACAGCCGAGGTGACCAAGGGCCGCTTCCTGGCCTCGGTCAGCCATGAGCTGCGCACTCCGCTCAATTCCATCATCGGCTTCTCCGATGTGCTGCTGCAGGAAATCTGCGGCAAGCTGCCCGATGCGCGCCAGCGCGAATATGTCGAGCTGGTGCATCAGTCCGGCACGCATCTGCTTTCCGTGGTCAATGCCATCCTCGACGTATCCAAGATCGAGGCCGGAACCTACCCGATCATGGCCGAGCCCTTCGCCTTCAAGGATGCGGTGACCATGGTGCATGACATGATGGCGCATCAGGCCTCGCAGAAGAACGTGACGCTGTGCGACCGCGTCAGCCGCAACATCGGCACTGTTGTTGCCGACCAGCGCGCCATCCAGCAGGTGCTGATCAACCTGGTGTCCAATGCGGTCAAGTTCACCGAGAGCGGCGGCGTGGTCACCATCGACGCCGGGCTGCATGGCGACATGCTGGCCTTCTCCGTCAGCGATACCGGCATCGGCATTGCCGAGGCGGATCTGCTGACGCTCGGCCAGCCGTTCCGCCAGGTGCAGAACGATTACACGCGCAGGCACGAAGGCACCGGCCTTGGCCTTGCCACCGTCAAGGGCCTGATCGGCCTGCATGGCGGTCAGATGGACATCCGCAGCCGTCCCAGTGAGGGCACGGTGGTGAATGTTCTCATTCCACTCGCCGGTCCGCGGATCGAGCCGGTTCCGGCGGAACCGGTCAATATCGTTGAATTCCGGGCCGACGGCGACAGTGAGGGAGGTTCGCATGCGCAAGCCCGCAAATCGGCCTGACAGCAGGAAGCGCCGCGCGCCGAAGCGCGGCCATATGGCCCGTATCGCCATCGGGGCAGGCGGGCTGATTGCCCGCAACCCGACGATCACCGGCGGCGCGACGGCCTTTCTGGTGACCCTCGGCTTCATCTCCGCCAATGCGCTGTGGTATCAGCCGCAGGTGCATGACGGCGTGTTTTTCCGCACCCGGCCGGAACTGGTGTTCAAGCCGATCAAGCACGATGGCGGCGTATTCGGCACACCGCAGAAGCAGAGCGCCGTCGATGCGCCGGTGCGCAAGGTCAATTCGGTTCCCGTGCCGCAGGGCAATCCTGATCCGGTCGCTGCGGCGATCAACAATGCCGCCGGCAATGGCGGCACGCCCGTGCTGGCACCCGGCGGCGATCCGGAAGTGGCGAAGATGCAGCAGAAACTGCTGTCGCTCGGCTTCTACAACGGCGCGGTGGATGGCCTCGCCGGCAAGGGCACCCGCGCCGCCATCGAGGCCTACCGCAAGGCTTCGGCCGACATGGGCATCGAGACGGCCCAGCCCGCCGTCGGCAGCGCCAGCGACACCACCGCCAGCATTGCGATCCCGGCCGCCAAGCCCGGCCACTCCGCCGAAAAAGCCACCGTCCAGACCGTGTCGGCCACCCCGGCCGACAAGCTGACGGCGGGCACCGCCCAGCCGCCCGCGGGCAGCAGCCTCGCCCCGGCGGAAATCGTCCGCATCCAGGCGGGCCTGCGCGCCTTCG
Organism: Phyllobacterium sp. T2-21; assembly: GCF_055378485.1. NCBI lineage: Bacteria > Pseudomonadati > Pseudomonadota > Alphaproteobacteria > Hyphomicrobiales > Phyllobacteriaceae > Phyllobacterium > Phyllobacterium sp. T2-21. The sequence goes on from NZ_AP027912.1 coordinate 1,730,617, forward strand.
GCAACGACAAGGTGGAGATCGACGGCAAGGTCGGCGCCAGCACCAAGACCGCCATCCGGGAATTCCAGAACCTGTTCAAGCTGCCGGTCACCGGCGAGCCCGATGCGAAACTGCTGGCCAAGATGCAGGAAATCGGCCTGATCAACTGATGAGGCTGGGCATGGGCGGTTACGGCATATGCGTCTGACATCGGAATTCTGGGTTTCCGCGCTGGTGCGCCGCATCAACGGCAGCGGTGCCTTCGCCGCGCTTGGCCATAAGGGCGCGGCGGAAGCCGGGGCGATCTTCATCAAGTTCCGCAATGCCGACGGCAGCTACGACCTGTTCGGCCCGGCGCCGCAGATGGTCTATGACGAGACCAAGCCGGACGAACGGCAGTTCACCCTGCTGCAATCAGGGGTGGCTGAAGCCGAGGCGGATGCGGCGCTGGACAAGCAGAAGCGCTGGGACCGGGATCTGTGGATCGTCGAGATCGAGGATTATCGCGGCGAGCGCGGCGACCTGTTTCCGCTCGCCCGCGACTGACCACGGACGGGCGGTTGTTACGACACCCGGCGCTTGGCCGGGCCGGGCGCCGTGCCGCCGCGTTCGAAATCCGCCGCCATTTCCCGCAGTTTCTGCCGCAGCTTCTGCGAGTTTTCCTCGGTCTTCCAGCGCTGGATCGTTGCCTGCGCCTTGTCCTGGTCGATCTGGCGGTAGGACTGCACGAACAGGCGCAGCGAATGCAGATCCTTGTGCACGAGGCCGAACAGGCCGGTCAGCACCAGATGCGCCGCTTCCGCCGAAAGTCCGAGCGCGGCGAGCGCGATGGTCAGTTCGGCATTGAGCCCGTGGCCGATGATGCGTTCGGCGGTTTCACCGTCGAGATCGAGCGCCGTGGTGAAGGCGGCGCGGAACGTATGGGTTTCGTCGAGCAGGGCGGCATCGATCAGCCGGTCGGCCAGGGCCTGATCGGTGGAATGGCCGGCATCGGATGCGCGCATTAAAGCGCGCAGCGCCTCGCGGGTTTCGCGCAGGCGCGGCGATTCGGGTTCGGCACGGTCCAAGGCTTCATTCTCCTCATGGGCGGGCAATCCGCTCTGCAGCGCCAGGGCGCGGTCAATGGCCGGGTCGTGAAAATGACGCAGGGTCTGCAGCAGCGCCGCGTCCTCCACCGTGCGCCGGGCGATGACGCGGGCATGGCCGATACCCCTGCGCTGGATCAGGCCGATGAGATCGCCGGGCTTGAGCACCGGCGAGCGCAGGAGCAGCGGCGCGGAGATATCCACATCATCCTCGGCGAGCGCCAGGATCAGGCGTTTGGGCGCATGCGGCATTTCGGAAAGGGCAGCGGCGGCATGGCGGCGCACGCGCGGCGAGGCGAGGGCGAGCAGCGGAACGGCGAGATCCTCCAGCTGCTGGGCATCGCTCTTTGCCGGTCTTGCGACGCAGCAGAAGGCGGTGATCGATGCGGTCAGGAGATCGTCAGCCTTGCTGCCGCCATTGCGGTCTTCAAGTGCCCGAAACTCAGGATACTTCACGAACACACTCCACTCGATCACGCGCAACGCCAAACTATGCCTAAAATGAGCCATGAAGCGTTAGCAATCCGTTAACCCTGCGGGTGTCTAATGAAATTATGCGCGAAATGATCGCGCGCGAGCGGACCGGGACCGGTCCGCACCCCGGAAACGGGGAGCAAGGCAGCCAGGTTGTCCGGCGCTTTGGCCGGATGCCAAGACCAGCATGAGCGTTTGCGTATCAAGGAGATCAACGAGCCGAACGGATGGATGAAATGGGGTTTGTCATTGCCTTTCCAGGCAGCGCCTCGCGGCGCCGCACCACCACCGAGACGAAGCGGCCGGCAACCGCGCAGATCATGATTTTTCCCGGCGTGCGCTATGAGCGCCCGGCGCTGGCCGCCCGCCCGCGTGACACGGACAAGCCGGGCCACCGGTTTTTCGACCCGACACCCCAGCCGGGTTAAAGGCGCGTCGGGACATTCGGCGCAGCCCATATGGCCGCTGCGGATGGGAATATTGCGCCGCGCTGGTGCACCCGCTCACCCCTGATGTTCGAATCCCGGCATTGTTCTCAACCGTGACGCGTTCAGCTGTTTGGTGTGCTCTTCCATCAGAAACTACTGGTGGTTGCAGTCAGGCTGCCACTTAATACAACCAACAATACGTAAATTATTGTTTTTTTGCCACACAGGGTAGAAAAAGCCTGGTCACTCAGGTTGTGCTCTTGCGCTTCCAGCTTTGTTCTGAATCAATAGGCGCCAGTAAGTATTGTATTGATTCGTTTTTTTGACGGCATTTTATTTTAGCCAACAGTATATTGGGAGCTATATTTTATGATTTTTCACGCCACAGCTGCGGTTGCACCCGCACGTCCAAATTTTCTTTTCACTTTCCGCAACCATCTCCTGTGCAGCGTCTGCACCGCGATACTTTTGGCCGGTACCGGGGGGATGGCATGGGCGGAGGACCTTGAGACGGTATCAGGCGCACAACCAATGGCAAGCACCCCATCGCAGGCGGTTCCCGAAGCAGTCTCCACCGTGCCGAAGGAGGTCGATGCATCAAGCCCGCTCCCGCCAGCACCAGCAAAGCCAGTCACGGAAATCGTTGCGTCAGCACCGGAGGCGACCAAGCCCGATCCAGCGGCCGGGGAGGCACCGGCCCCGGCAGAAAAAACTGATGCCCCCAAAGCCACGCGGATCACGGTCAAAAGCGGCGAGACCAGAGTAGCCACCCCCGGTGACAAAGACGAAAGCTTCACCGTCGAAAACGGCGGTACACTGAATGCCTGGGCTGGTGGTTTGGTGAAAGATGTCCTCGTTCAAGGTGACAAAGCGTGGGATGCATCTGGGGATGGCGGCGTCGGCGGCGTTGCGTTTATCTCCGACGTGGAGAGCCATCTCGATAGCGGTTCGGTTGATCTGGGCGGCAAGCTGGCAGTCGTCAACAAGGCAGCGGCTGACACAATCACCGCCAACAATGGCGGTAGGCTGGATGTCACCAATGGTGCCTTAGTGAAAGACCTCACCGTCGAGGGCGTCAGGGCGTGGGATGTAGTAACGGGCTTGGGCGGCATCGGCGGTGTTGCGAATATCTCCGGCGAAGGGAGCAGGCTCGACCACGGCACGGTCGATCTGGGTGGCGATCTGATAGTCGGCAACAAGGCAACGGCTGGCACGGTCACTGTCCGCAATGGTGGCTGGCTGGATGTCTTCAATGGTGGCACAGTGAAAGACCTCACCATCAAGGGCATCAAGGAGTGGGATGTAGTAACGGGCTTGGGCGGCATCGGCGGTGTTGCGAATATCTCCGGCGAAGGGAGCAGGCTCGAAAGCGGCACGGCCGATCTGGGCGGCTTTTTGCGCATCGTGAACAAGGCATCGGCTGGCGCAGTCACTGTCCGCAACGGCGGCAAGCTGGATGTCTTGAATGGTGGCTTGGTGAAAGACCTCACCGTCGAGGGCGTCAAAGCGTGGGATGCAACAACGGGCTTGGGCGGCATCGGCGGTTTTGCGTTTATCGTCGGCGAGGGGAGCAGGCTCGACCATGGCACAGTCGATCTGGGCGGCAAGCTGGCAGTCGGCAACAAGGCAACGACTGACACGGTCACCGTCCGCAACGGCGGCAAGCTGGATGTCTATAATAGCGGCTTGGTGAAAGACCTCACCGTCGAGGGCGTCAAGGCGTGGGATGTAGTAACGGGCTTGGGCGGCATCGGCGGTGTTGCGTATATCTCCGGTGAGGGGAGCAGGCTCGACCACGGCACGGTTGATCTGGGTGGCAAGCTGGCAGTCAAAGACAAGGCAACGGCTGGCACGGTCACTGTCCGCAATGGCGGCGGGCTGGCAGTCGTCAACAAGGCAACGGCTGGCACGGTAACTGTCCGCAATGGCGGCAGGCTGGATGTCTATAACGGTGGCTTGGTGAAAGACCTCACCGTCGAGGGCGTCAAGGCGTGGGATGCAACAACGGGCTTGGGCGGCATCGGCGGTTTAGCGTTTATCGATGGTGAGGGGAGCAGGCTCGACCATGGCACGGTCGATCTGGGCGGCGGGCTGGCAGTCATCAACAAGGCAACGGCTGGCACGGTCACTGTCCGCAATGGCGGCAGGCTGGATGTCTATAATGGTGGCTTGGTAAAAGACCTCACCGTCGAGGGCGTCAAGGCGTGGGATTCAGCAACGGGCTTGGGCGGCGTCGGCGGTACTGCTTTTATCTTTGGTGAGGGGAGCAGGCTCGACCATGGCACAGTCGATCTGGGCGGTTATTTGCAAGTCAAAGACAAGGCAACGGCTGGCACGGTCACCGTCAACGCGGGCGGCTTGTTGAACGTCGTGACTGGCGGTGAAATCACCGGCAAGAGCACGGTCAACAATGGCGGCTGGTTGAACATCCATCCTGACGGCAAGGCCGGTGATATTGTTTTGAATGGCGGCAATTCAACCACCGATGCCGCCGCGTTTGTTTATATCGGCGGCATCGCGGGCGACATTACGCTCAGCGGGAATGCCCAGCTCTATGGCAACGGTCGTGTCGGCAATGTGCTGGTGCATGCGGGTGGCCAGATCGTTCCTGGTACGCGCGCTGACAAGTTTGCCGCCCTGACCGCGACAGGCAATGTGACCTTCGACAAGGACAGCTTTTTCACCGTGCTGGTCGCCAATGATGGCGTGCGGTCCGGCAAGCTGGTGGTGCAGGGGCAGGCAACTCTTGACGGCGGTACGGTCGAAGTGCGTGCGGAAGATTTGGACACGAAGACAAATAAGTTCGAAAAACTAAGCCAACAGCAGGTCAAAAACCTGTTCCAGAAGAGCTTTGTCATCCTGACCGCCGAAAAAGGCGTGACAGGGCGGTTTGAAAAGATCGAACCCAATTACAACTACATCACGCCCTCGCTTGCCTATACCGACAAGACGGTGAGCGTGGGTTTTGATCTGACAGAAACGGCTAGGACCGAGAAAGAACAGAAACTTGCCGACGAGTTAAAGCAGAAGCAGGCAGAGGCTGATCGCCTGAAGGCCGAGCAGACACAGCTGGAAGCCGAGCGCCTGAAGCTGCAACTGCGGGAGGAGCAGATCAAAAATCTTGTTCTGGTCGATGCGGTCACGCCAAATCAAAAGAGCACCGGCCGTGCGGTGATGCAGCTTGGTCTCGGCAACCGTTTGTTGCAGACCGTGCTGTTCTCGCAAAAGGGCGAAGTGCTCGCCTATGACAGCCTGTCGGGCGAGGCGCATGCCTCGTTGCGCGGCACGCTGTTGCAGGATGCCGGGCTGGTCAGCGGGGCGGCGAGCGAGCGGGTGCGTGCCGCCTTTGACGGTGTCGCCGCCAAAGCCGCGCCGGTTGCAACGCCGCTCGCCTATGGCCCGGAGGCCAAGGACAAGCGGAATGCCGGTGAGGCGTTTGATGCGGCAACACCGGTACCAGTCGCTGCAACCACCGCTTTGTGGGGACAGGCCTATGGCGGCTGGAGCCATGGCGCCAGCGATGGCAATGCGGCCGCCTACAGCAGAAACACCGGCGGCATCGTCACCGGCGTCGATGCCCTGATTGCCGGGACATGGCGGCTGGGCGTGCTTGCCGGTTATGGCTCGACCTCGCTGCATGGGGCGGGTTCCTCCGTCTCCGCCGACAGCTATCAAGTTGGCATCTATGGCGGCACGAAAATCGATGCGCTGACCTTGAGCCTCGGCACCATCCTGGCGCATCACGTGATCGATACGCGCCGCACGGTCGCCTTCGGCACGCTGGAGGAGACGGACACCGCCGGTTACAGCGCCAACACGGTGCAACTCTTCGGCGAGGCCGCCTACCGCATCGAGACGCCCTATGCGGCGCTCGAACCCTTCGCCGCGGCAGCCTATACCCACCTGAAGACCGATGGCTTTACTGAGACCGGCGGCATTGCCGCCCTGTCGGCGCCGTCATCCAGCACGGACCTGACGACGACGACACTCGGGCTCAGGGCATCGCGCGCCTTCACCCTCGGCAATGCCACGACGCTGACGGCGCGCGGCATGGCCGGCTGGCGGCATGCCTATGGCGATGTCACGCCGCAGGCGCAGTTCGCCTTTGCCAGCGGCGGCGAAAGCTTCGATGTCAGCGGCCTGCCGGTTGCCGCCGATGCGGCGCTGGTGGAAGCCGGCCTCGCCTTCGATATCGGCAAGGCCACCACACTCGGCCTCACCTATACCGGCCAGTTCTCTGCCGGTGTCAACGACAACGCGGTCAAAGCCGATCTGACGGTAAGGTTCTGAGCCGTGGTTTGAACAGAGCGGCAGGCTGCGCAAGTGGCCTGCCGCTGGCTGTTGGCCCGACGAGGCCGTTACTGCTGCAGGCCGGGATAGGCCCACAGGCCCGACACGCGCATCAGGTCGCGATAGATCACCAGCCGCTCATCGGCCGAAACCTTGGCCGCTTCGTCCAGCGACGGTGCATCGAGCGCCACGACTGGCACGACATTGGCGCCGATGCCATACTGCTTCAGCGCATCTTCCAGCAGGGTCCGCGCGCGGCGCATATGGCTGGAACTGGTCACCAGAATGACGCTGTCCGCCGTGTGCCGCTTCAGGAGGTTGGCGACATTCAGCACATTGCCGACCGTGTCCTTGGATTTGTCCTCGATCAGGATCCGGTCGCGGTCGACGCCCTTTTCCACCAGCCACTTGGTCATCAGATCGCCCTCGGTGACACCCGCCTGCGGCTGGCCGCCGGTGACCATGACGCGCGCCGCCGGGTTGGCCTGCGCCGCCTTCAGCGTCACATCGAGCCGGTCGAGTAGCGGCTTTTCCATCGTGCCATCCTTGGCCAGCGCATAGCCGAGCGCCACGATCATCACCTTGCCGGTCAATACCGGCACATCGGCATTGGGCTTGTCCGCGATGATCTGTTCGGCGCGCACGAAGCGCTGGCGATAGGCTTCGGCCCTGTCGCGGTCGAGCCCGGCCAGCGCCTGATGCGCCAGCGCGGCGCCTGTTTCATCGTTGCCGACATGGGCCAGCGCCTCGATCCATGCCTGCGCCTCGAATGAGGTCTGGTCCTTGGCCAGAATGTCCTGATAGGTGGTGCGCGCCTCGCTCACCTTCTTCTGCAGGATCTGCGAGGAGGCGACGGCAAAGCGGAAATTCAGCTGCTCCGGCGCCAGCTTCGACGCCTCGGTGAAGGATTGTTCCACCACGTCGTAGCGGCCATGCAGGGTGATGCCCTTGAAAATCTCGGCTCCCGCCTTTTTGACGTCGCCGCCCGACCAGTAATACTGCATACCGGTGTCGACGAGGGTTTTGATGCGCTCGGCATTCTGCGGATCGAAGGCGCGGGCGGGCAGTGCTGCGGTGAGGGCGAGAAGGGCGGCGGTTGCGGCAAGGACGAGACGTTTCATGGGCGCTTTCTCCAGCGGGCTGTTGGGACGGGCGCAGGTTAACCGCGACGCACGGTTTTGCAATCGCCCGTGATCACCGCTTTTTGACGCCGCACCGGTTTTGTCCGAGGGCTCGCACGTGTATATGACAGGGGTACGATCATCCCCGCCGGAGCTCTCCCATGTACATCGTTTCGCTGAATTATATCGCGCCGCTCGACGCGCTCGATGCAGCCGTTCCCGCGCACATTGCCTTTCTCGACCGCCATTATGCCAGCGGAACTTTTCTCGCCTCGGGTCGCAAGGTGCCGCGCACCGGCGGGGTGATTCTGGCGAAGAGCGAGAGCGAGGAGGCGCTGCGCGCCATTCTGGCTGAAGATCCGTTCTGGGTGAAGAAACTCGCGACCTATGACATTCAGCAGTTCACGGCGACAAAGACGCAGAAGGGACTGGAAGGCCTGCTGGATTGACATCGCCGCGGTTTGAAACAGTCCCGGCTCTCTCACCGGATTTGCGCGATGGTGTTTTTCATCCGGAGCGCCGGTTTTAAACGTTTTTGCCTGTGAATCGCGCTTCCGCCGGATTTGAATGATGGGGCGGGCAGTGGACGGCTACCCGCCGCGATCTTTCAACCGATTTATACGGGTGGTACGATGACCCATGCAAATTTTATTGATACCGGTACTTTCAAATTCAATGTAGTGGAACTCAACGGCCGTATTGGTGCCGAAATCCAGAATATTCGACTTGATGGCGACCTGCCTGATGCCGATATAGCAGCGATCAATGGTCTGCTGCTGCGCCACAAAGTGATTTTCTTTCGCGATCAGGGGCATCTTGACGATGCGCAGCAGGAGCTTTTCGCCCGGCGTCTTGGCGACCTTGTTCCTCATCCCACGCAGGGCGCCGTGCAAGGTACCGCTTCCATTCTCAACCTGGACACAAGCCGGGGCGGGGGACGCGCGGACCAGTGGCACACGGATGTGACGTTCGTCGATGCCTATCCAAAGTTCTCGGTCCTGCGGGCGGTGGTTATCCCGGCAACGGGCGGGGACACGATCTGGGCCAACACGCACGCTGCCTATGAGAACCTTCCCGCACCGCTCAAGTTTCTGGCTGAACAGTTATGGGCCGTTCACAGCAATCTTTATGATTATGCTGCGGCCCGGCCGCATGCGACCGAGGCGGAACGCCGGCATTATGAGGACGTCTTTACCTCAACAATCTATGAGACCGAGCATCCGGTGGTCAGGGTGCATCCGGAAACCGGCGAGCGCTCATTGCTGCTCGGCAATTTTGTCCAACGCCTGTCCGGTCTTTCCAAGAGCGATTCTGCCAAACTCTACGCGCTTTTCCAATCCCACATTACCAGCCCGGAAAACACCATTCGCTGGCATTGGCGGGCGGGGGATGTGGCGATCTGGGAAAATCGCGCAACCCAGCACTACGCGGTCAATGATTATGGCGACCAGCACCGTGTCGTACGCCGGGCCACGGTCGACGGGGATGTGCCGGTCAGTGTCGACGGAAGGCGCAGCTTTACCCACCGCAAGACAGCCAAGGCTTCAGCGCAGGCAGCCTGATCATCCACACCGGGGATCTGCCGGCGCGCCGCTGAACGCAATCAGAGCAGCGGCGCGCAGTTGGCGCTTTTCAGAAAGGCATCGACCTGGGCTTTCCAGGACTGGTCGGGCACAAAGCCGCGCACGACGACAAAGCCCTCGTTCATATCCGCCTCGATCAGCACGGAATTGGCCGCCGATACCGGCTTGGTCTTGTTGAGTTCGATCATCTGCAGGGGCCGGGCGATGACGAGATCGAGCTGGTCGGCAATGGCGGTGCGGTCATTGATCGAATAGATGTTCTCGCCCTGCCGGTCATAGACGGAAATCGACCAGTAGGGCGCCGTGCCGACGCCGGTGATGCGGGCGGGAAGGTCGGTGATGTCGAAGCGGCAGGCCACGGCTTCGAACAGCGGATCGAGCGCCAGCGGCACGGTCTGCGCCGTCGCTTGCCGCACCACGGGGTGGAAGGCCCAGTCTTCGCCATAGTCTGATATGCGCGACCAGGCATTGCGGTCGGAATAGAGCGGCACAAGCAGCACCACGGCCACATGCACGATGCCGGCGCCGACCAGGCCGAAGAGCAGGGCGCGGATCAGTCTACCCATCGCAGCTCACCTTTTTCACCGCCGGGAAGGTCATGTCGACCAGGCCGGAATTGCCGCCGACCGGCGTATCGTAGAGCGTCATCACCAGCACCATGCGGCCGGAGCCGGCCGTTGCCAGCCAGTTGCCGGCCTGGGCTTTGGGCGAGACGGCAACGATGAATGCGCCGTTGTCGCCGCGGAAAATCTGGCGCGAGTGCAGGGCCGGCGGCCGGTCTGCGCCGGGATCGAGCGGAATCAGCGCCAGATCCGCCGCATAAAGCGTCCAGAAGCGCGAATTGGGACTGTTGCCGGCCATGCGGTAGGTGCACTGGCGGTTGAGCGCCTGCCCCTGATCGTCGCGATAGGCGTAGAAGGCCAGGCCCTCGGCGCTGCCGAGCGGAAACGCACCCTCGCGCGCGGCGCGCGCCTTGGCATAGGGGTCGGACTGCGGCGTGCCCGCATCGGGATAGCCGGTCCATTGCCCGATGGTCAGCGTGCCGAAACCGTCGAAGCGGTTGACCGCATACCATGCGCTCAGCGTGCCGCCGCCGACGGCAATGACAAGAGCGATGAGGGCAAGAAGCACATTTCGAAGCATGAACGATGACTACACGCGAACGGTGCGGTGAGGCAAGGTGGTGCTGACAATTACGATTGTATGCGATGTCCTAGAATGTGAGCGTCACGACAACCGTATCCGCATAGGCGCCCGCAGCGGGCGCAATGGCAATGGGCGTGGTCAATTGGCCTTCGACCGTATGTTTGTTGACCGCATTGACCGTGTTGCCAATCCCCGAAAGCTTGCTCCAGGGCGAGGATTCGCCCGACGCGGACTTGTTGAACAGCTGATAGGCCAGGAAATTGTCACCATTCTTCATGCGCCGCGTGCCGCCGTCGAAGTTTTTGCCGTTGTCGAGATCAAGCGCGTAGGGCGTTTCATAGGTGCAGCGCACATCGATATTGGTCGTTGCGCGGATCGCTCCGGCGCCGGCATTTGCTGCGGAAAGGGCGCTTCTTGTGCCGAAATCAATCGGATCGAACGTGTCCTGCTTTTCGCCCTTGTTCTCGAGCTGGCAGGTTGGCTGGATGGTGGTTGGGAGGGTGAAAATTGTTGCTTCGTCAGCGGAGAGCGGGTCTTGCGGGCAGGGGACCTCGGCTGCGTTGAACCTATAATTGCTGACGATCCGGTATTCGCCACCATAGGTTCCGCTCCGGACACGATCCTGTTGCTGCCGCCCGAGATGGGTCACTCTCAGACGCAGGCTGCCGTTCAGTTTGCCCGAGCCGTCGAGTGTCAGCTTCCCTGCAGACCCGGTAACAGTGCTTTGGCCGTTCGGCGCCAAGCCCGGTTCGAACTGTGCATTGAAAGCAAGGCGGGAATTGCCGTCTCCTGTCTGGTAAAATATGTCAGTTTTGCTTGCGGGAGACATTCCCGCATCTTTGAGAATGTAGGCGCAAATCTGCACTCCTATCGTTGCAACCGACCCGACGGGTCCTATCGCGGAGCATTCATATCCGATCTCCGTGCTTGCGGTGTAGGTTTCCTTGCCCGATACGATGTCCATTTTCGTCGTTGCGAACGCCGGTGCATTGGTTACCTTGCAGGTCTGAGCCGAGGCTGGCGACGCCGCCAGAACAACGATCAGGACGGCGAGCACAAACAGCCACCGGCCCGGACGGAAAACACGCATTGCACTTCCTCTTTCTAGCGGCATGGGATCGGGCCGATTTCCGGCTGCGCGCCGGGTTTGGCCGCGTAATCGAACGTGGCGTGGCAGGTGCCGGCGTTTTCGGGCAGGGTGACGGTGACGCTGTTGCGGCCGGAAAGTCCGGTCAGGTATGTGCGGCCGTCATAGCCGGCAACGGTGAACTGGCTGGAGCCGTCAAGCTGCACCGCGGCGCCGAGCGGCAAAGGCTTGCCATCCGGCCCGGTCAGGCTGACGATGGCGGCATCGACTTTCTGCACACCGAAATCTACCACCGCACCGGAACGGTCGGCGGGCACGACAATGGCCTGCGTCTGTTCCGGCTGCAGATCGAAGGACAGATTGGCGGGGTCAATGGAAATGCGATTATTGCGGTAGGAATCCAGCGAGGGAACGAGGGCGCGTCCGCGGGAATTGGTTTTGGCGACGCGGCGGCTGTTGACCGAGACATCGACATTCGGACCGCCTGCCTTGACCACGGCGAAGGCATCGTCGACGCGATTGGCCAGGAACACGCCGCCGCCGGCGGCAACGACGGAGCCCTCGATGGTGCCGGTCACGCGGCCCTGATCGCCGGATTGTTCGACGGAGCCCGAAAGCTGCGCCAGCCGCGTGCGGTAATTGGCACTGACCGAGCGGGCGCTGTTGCCGCCGCCGCCCTCGCGATCCCGTATGGTCCAGCCGACAGCGCCTTCCTCAAGCCCGGAGGATCGCGACAGGCTGGTATCGACGCCGATGTGATCGCCATTGCGCGACAGGCTGGCCGAGGCGGTCATGTCCTTGCCGATGGGCATGGACAGGCCGGCATAGACGCCGAAATCCCCGCCGCGGCTGAGATCGCCATAGCCGGTGACATAGAGCGAGACCTTGTCGAACACGGTGCGCGACCAGGACGCGCTGACCAGGCTGGAATCATTGCCTTGCCCGGCGCCGTGAATGCGGGAGAAGCCGAGGCTGAGCGAGGAGGGATCGAACCCGAGCGGGAAGGAGAGGCCGACGCGATCGACCTGACGGCTGCGGGCGGAAACCGGTGTCTCGTAATTGTTGCGCCGGTCCGCCACCAGGCCGACATCATTGTAATCGCCGACCATGCGGTCGCCGCCGATATAGAAGGAATAGCCGTTGCGGGAGACCTGATAGAAGGCCGAAACCTTGCCGCCGACATCGCCCTCATAACGGCTTGCCGCCACCGAGGCATTGACGGAGCCGTAGGGGCCGAGGCTTGCGACAAAACCCGCGCCGGTATTGACCAGACTGCGGATGCCTTCCGCATGCCCTTCCAGGGTCAGCCAGTCGGCAAGGCCATAGCGAATGCTGGCGGAGGCGGCGATATCGCTGACATAGTCGAACGAGGTATAGCCATAGCCGAGGCGCGGAAAGCCGATTTCGGCGGAATAATCCACATAGCCCTTGCGCAGCATGCCCGGCGCAAAAAAATAGGAACGCTGGATCACGGATTCGCGGCCGAGCGCGTCCTTCATGACAATGCGCGCATCGCCGCCGCCGCCGAGGAAGGGCAGGCCGCTGAAATCGAACGGCCCCGATGGCACCTCGCCGGAATAGACCTTCATGTTGTTGAGATAGAGATCGAGCGTCGAGGGCACCGAGGCGCTGCCGCTGAGACTGGGGACGGGCGTGGTGACCAGATCCGGGCGGATGCCGAAATTGCGCCTGATCTGCAGGCCGCCCAGCCGATAGGACGAACTCCATGACAGCGCGCCGGAAACAGTATCGCCGATCTGATAGGTCAGCATGCGCTTCGGATCGACATAGCGCCAGTTGCTGTCCAGCCGGGCGATGTCATAGCGTCCCGCATCGAAGGGGTTCATCCGGCCGAGACCGCTCGTCGACAGCGTGCCGAAGGGCGTCAGCAGGCGTGACTCGGCACTGCCGCTCAGGCTGCCGTCAAGATTGTCGCCATGCCAGTTGGAGCCTGACGTGGCATAGAGGGTGTAGTTCGTCACCAGCCCGAAATCCGAACGGACTGCGGAATAATCGATGGGCTCGCTCTCGCCGCCGAGATCGACCGTCGTCGGCTCGCGCGCCTGATCCGGCGCGGTGAAGGCGATCATCTGGTCCACGTCATTATATTCCCAGGCCACGCCGGGCAGGCTGTCGAGCGGGATGAAACCATCCTTGCCGGCGACACCGCGCTCCGCGCGGAACCCCGCCTTGCGCAGCTCGTCCGGCGTCGCCGCCAGCCTGCCGTCGGGCAGGTGCCGGAAACGGGCAAGCACGCGCGAGGCATTGTCATTGACCTTGACGCCAAGCAGCAGCTCCTGCCCGGACCTAGGCAATTCCGGTGTAATCGGCGGTGCCTCCTGGGCCAGGATGGGTGACATGGCGCCCGCCAGACAAAACCCCATGCAGGCAAGCCGCAGATCAAGGCGTGACGACAACTGTCTGATTGACCGCATAGTCATCCCCCTTGGCCGTGACCTTGACGCTGGCGCCGGGCTGGATGCGCTGCGCACCCGCACTGACGATCCAGCGCCGGGTCGAGCCGGGCAGGACATAGCCGTTGAGCCCCTCACCGAAGGAAACCGTCCCGGCCTTGGAGGCGACCGCGAGACCGGCGATCTTGGCATGGCGGTTGCCCACATTGGTGGCCTCGGCAATCAGGGTCTTGCCGGACCGGCTGATATTCCATTGCAGGTCGGCACCCGCAGACCTTTCGGTGAAGAAAACCGGGATGGAATAGCGCAGCAGCATATCCACCGAAGCGGCCGAGCGGCGAAGATTGACCTCGGGAAGCTGGTCGACGAGCAGCCGGTAGGTTTCCTCGCCGGATTTCAGCGGCGGGGCGATGCGGGCAATGCGGATCGTATAGGTTGTGCCGGGCTGCAGCGTCGCGGCGGGCGGGCTGGCGACCACATCGCGGCTTGGCGTGAGCTTGTCTTCGCCGTTCACCTGGGTCCAGGAAAACACCCGGACCTGGACATTGACGGGACGGTCCCCCTCATTGCGCAGATTGACCGTGGACGTCTGGCCCGGGGCGGTCAGATCGACAGAGACAGGCGAAACCTGCAGCGGCGCTGCGAGGGCAGTGTTGTTGAAAGCCAGCATGGAGGCAAAAGAGGCTATGGCGAAGAACAGCTTCGCGGGATGGAATAAAGTCATAAAAAATCCGTTCCAATTGTCGAAACATTAAAATGTTCAAGCAAAATTTTGGCGTTGAAAAATGCTGCCTTTCCAGATTGTTAATCGGTGAGCCGAGATCCCGTCGGGTATCAGAGTGGTGAACGACCCAGTCTCGCCGCGGTTGCCAGGACGCCGCTCAGAACGTCACCGTCACCGTCACAGTATCCGAGTAGATGCCCGGGGCGAAGGGTATGTCTGACTTCTGGATGCGGCCGTAGACCGGAATGGGCTGTGCTCCGGCGTCTGAATGGGAAAACTGGTCGGTAAGACCCTTGCCGAGATTAACGGCCCCCCATCCCACGCTCCCAGATTGCGGAAGTGGCGGCGCTCCCCAATTATCGAAGTACTGGGAGCGACTGGGGGTTAAATACAGTTGATAGCGGATGTAATCGCCTTTGCCGTTTGTCATTCTGCGTTCCATGATGTTACCCGGCTCTATAGGACTCCTGCCGGCGTCTAGGTAAATTGAAAAATAGATGCCAGCAGTGCACAGGACATGAATGGAGCCTCCGTCCTCTGAAGGTGTCTGGGCGTCGATGTCTCCAGTCACAAGACCATGCTCTCCAAAATCAAGAACGGCATCGCCGCCGGAATTAACCGTACATGCCTCGTCAATTTTCATCTTGATTTGCAGGTTGTTTGTGGACGGGGAGCCGGACCAGGCGGAAACGCCGGATGCAATCAGCGCGGACAGAGCAATGATGGGGATAACAATTTTCATTGTCGCTCCTAAAACATGGTTCAAAGTAGCTGATCGAGAGCGTGCATTGGGTGCACGCTGCTCGCCACATGAAAGCGGTAAAATATCCGGGATAATCAGAAAGTGACTGTTACTGTCACCGTGTCGGTGTACGTGCCGGCAACAATGGCCGCTGACTTCGGCACGCGGCCGTAGACCTGATAAGCCTGCACGGTGCCGTCTCCGATTTTAGAGGTAACGGTATCCTTTTTGTCAGTATTTCCCCAGACGGTCTGGCGGCCCTCGTCCGAATACAATTGATAGCCGACGAAAGTGTTGGCCGTAGTACCCTTCATTCGGCGGGTGGCAACATCACCAGGACTGGAGGGATTATCGCCAGCATTCAGGCCAATGCTGTAGGGCGTGTCTTTGGTGCACTGGACGTTGATGGAGCTCTTTTGATCGATATCGTTAGCCACAACACCATAACTTCCGAAATCGAGAGTGGCCTCGCCGCTAGGATTGACCTTGCATTCCGGGTTGATCGTTATCTTGACGATCAACTTGCCGGTCGTCGTCTTTGGCGCAGGAGGCGTTTCGGCAGACCAACCGGAAACGGTGGAGGCAAGGAGGGCGGATACGGCGATAATGGGGACGAAAACTTTCATCATTTCTCCTAAAGGGATGGTTCAAAATCAATGTCTGAAAATGGCTGCTGAGTACAACGTTACTCACGCAGCAGTATAGTTACCGGTTCAACGATAACCAGAAGACGCGGGATTTCAACCCGTAAATTTTAACTTATTCATAATACTTTAGTATAGTATATCGTGTATTTAACGTACTATAGATTGCATTTAATGCTTAAATTCAACCTTAGATTCAACCTTGAATATGTTGCCGTGCGGCGGCAGATGATCGCTGCAAGCACAACCTGGCCCGCATTTCCGCTGCGCGCGGGGCATGGCGAATCAGTGTTCCGCGCGGTTGTTCGTGCGTGGTTCACCCTTCGAAAAACTCAGAAAGCTCACATGTGGCGCGTGGTTCGACAAGCTCACCATGAGGGAGGTGGTTTGGTGCGAGGTCAATCGCAACCGTTGCAGAACTGGCTCCCTGCAATCCCCCACGTTCCTCATGGTAAGCGAGTTTCAAGCCAGCCGTCGACCTTGCAGATTTTAGATCCCTGCAATCCCCACCTCCCTCATGGTGAGCTTGTCGAACCACGCACGGCATCGCGGCAAACGGCGTCAGCGGGCGGAGATTTTCGTCGGCACATCGGGCAGTTTCAGTGCCGGTGCCTCCTTCAGCGCCTGGCCGATTTCACGCAGCGAGGTGACGGTGGCATTGGAGAGCACGCGCGGGCGTTCGGCTGCCTTCAGCGCTTCGGCATCATCGCCCGTGGCCGGTTTGGCTGCCGCCACCTTGTCCTGCTTCGGCATCGCCGGATCGATGCCGGGAATGGGCTTCAGATCGATGTTCTGGTGGGCATAGTTCATGAAGCGCTGCCAGGTCATCGCCGGCAGGATGCCGCCGGTCAGTTCCTTGGTCGGGGTAAAGTTGTCGTTGCCGAACCAGACGGCCGCGGTGTAGTTGCCGGTGAAGCCGACGAACCAGGCATCGCGGTAACTCTGGGTCGTGCCTGTCTTGCCCGCCACGCGCGTCATCGGCAGGGCGGCGCGCCGTCCCGTGCCCCATTCCGGCACCTGGCTGAGCATGATGTTCATGTTGAAGGCCGCCTTTTCGGTGAGCGCCCGGTGCGGCTTGTTTCCGTCGGTTTTCCAGTCCCACAGGAGCTTGCCGTTCTGGTCGCTCACCTGGGTGAAGGCATGGCGCACGCCGGCAAGGCCGCCGGTGGCAAAAGTGTTGTAGCCCGTCGCCTGATCCATGACCGTCATGCCCGAGGTGCCGAGCACCATGGTCTTGTGCGAACTGATCACCGATTCCACGCCCATGACTTTCGCCAGCGCCACGATGGGCGCCGTCGTCAGATAATCCTTGGCGAGGCGCACCGGCACCGTGTTGATGGATTTGACGAGGGCCGTCGTCAGGTCGATCTGGCCGAGATACTGCCGCGAATAGTTCTGCGGCGACCAGTTGCCCCAGGACACGGCGCCCCCCGAAATCATGGTCTTGGGCGTCATGCCCTTTTCCATGGCGGCGGCATAGACATAGGGCTTGAACGAGGAACCGGCCTGGCGCAGCGCCGCCGTGGCGCGGTTGAACTGGCTTTCGCCATAGTCGCGCCCGCCGACGATGGCGCGCACCGCGCCGTTGGTTTCCAGGACGACGATGGCCGCCTGCGTCACATGGTATTCCTTGCCGAACTGGCGCAGGTGATATTCCGCCGATTCCTCCGCCGCCTTCTGGATGCCGGTATCGAGCGTGGTGCGCACGACGAGGGTGTGCGAGGGCAGTTTCTGGCCGACGCGGCGGATCTCGTCAAACGCCCAGTCGAGGAAATAATCCGGGCTTTCCGAGCGGGCACGGTCCACAACCGTCGCCGGATTGCGCCGGGCGCCCACCACCTGGCCTTCGGTCATCAGCCCGCCCTGCACGAGATTGCTCAGGACCACATTGGCGCGGGCGCGGGCGGCAGGCAGGTTGACATGCGGCGCATATTTGGCCGGGGCCTTGAACAGGCCGGCGAGCATGGCCGCCTCGGCCAGATTGACGTCCTTGACGCTCTTGCCGAAATAGAATTCGGATGCCGCGGCGATGCCGAACGTGCCGCCGCCCATATAGGCGCGGTCGAGATAGGTCTGCAGGATTTCCTTTTTCGACAGGTTGGATTCGAGCCACAGCGCCAGGAACGCCTCCTTGATCTTGCGGTCGAGGCTGCGCTCATTGGTCAGGAACAGGTTTTTCGCCAGCTGCTGGGTGATGGTGGAGCCGCCCTGGACCACGGAATTGGCGCGCAGGTTTTCCGTCATGGCGCGGGAAAGACCAAGGAAATCAATGCCGAAATGGTCGAAGAAGCGGCGGTCTTCCGTGGCCAGAACCGCCTTGATCACATGATCGGGCAATTCGTCGATGGGCACGGCGCTGCGGTGCAGAATGCCGCGCTGGCCGATCTCATTGCCGTAGCGGTCGAGGAAGGTGACGGCGAAATCGTCGCGCGTGCGCCAGTTCTTTTCCGTGTCGTGGAAGGCGGGAATGGCGAGCGTCAGCATGACCACGGAACCGGCGGTGCCCCAGGTAAAGCCTTCGCTGAGGAGTTCGACGACGCCGCGCCGCCAGCCCGACACATGGAAGCGGCGGAAGAAGATGGTGGTGTCTTCCCAGAATTCGGCGAGGCGGAAACGCAGCTCGTACAGCGACGAATCGATCCAGGCATCAAGTCCAAGCAGAGGCGAGACCTTGAATCGCTTGCGTTTCTTCTCGGTCAGAGTGTTTTTGGCCCGAGGCTCGTTCATCATGCCAATCTCTTGTCTGCCTGTCGTCAGCCACATCGCGCGCGAAGATATGATGTAGCCGATTACGCTTAACAGCTTCTTATGATGGCCGTTATAAGACCGCGGCAGTCCGTTTCGTCCCTTTCTATCTCAAGGAAAAATTTAACTCTTTTTCTGATCAGGCGACAAGGGGCGCAGCCGCCAACACCGAGATTTGATGGAGTCCGGGGCGGCAAAAATTCCACTTGCAATTGTGTTCCGGTGATGGATTGCTGTGGTTTTTGGCGGGAGCGAAAGAGCATGTCCATCGAACACTGGCTGGCATTTGTTGCGGCATCGGCAATCCTTCTGGCTATTCCCGGCCCGACCATCCTGCTGGTCATTTCCTATGCGCTCGGCCATGGCCGCCGCTTTGCCGCTGCAACCGTTGCGGGTGTGGCGCTGGGCGATTTCACCGCCATGACCGCATCCATGCTGGGGCTCGGCGCCTTGCTTGCCGCCTCCGCCGCGATCTTCACCGTGCTCAAGTGGATCGGCGCGGCCTATCTGATCTATCTCGGCATCAAGCTGTGGCGCGCCCCGGTGGCGGACACTGCCGCCGCAGGCGAAGCGCAGGGGAGCGATGGAAGCGCGCTGCGCATCTTCCTGCACACCTATGTGGTGACGGCGCTGAACCCCAAGAGCATCATCTTTTTCGTGGCGTTCCTGCCGCAGTTTCTCGATACGGCACGGCCGGTCTTCACCCAGATGCTGATCTTCGAGACGACATTCCTGGTGCTGGCGACGCTCAATGCCGGAACCTATGCGCTGATGGCCTCCATGGCGCGCCAGACCATCCGCAAGCCGAGGGTGCAGCGCGCGGTCAACCGCACCGGCGGTTCGCTGATGATCGGGGCAGGGCTGCTGGCACTCGGCTGGAGGAAGGCATCCGTCTGACGGCGGGGGTATTGAAAGAAAATAATCATATTTAGGAAAATAGTCCTTGACTGCGTGACGGAACTTGTGTAGGGTCTGGTTATCATCAGAAATGTGCCCGGATCATTCCGGTGGCGGGCGATCTGATCTTCCAGGAATTGGCCATGACAGTGATGGAGCGCGGCGAGAGCGCGCTGTGCCGCCGGCACGCCTATGATCTCTGCCGGCACTACGGGATTTCCGCCGATGCAATGGCGCCGGTGTTCGGCATCGGCCGGCCGGAGTTCGAGCAGCGCCTCGTCGAGGACGGGCTGACGCTTGCATATCTGGAATGCCAGAACACGGAAATGACCCTCATTCACGATCTCATGGCGCTTGTGCGCAAGGAGCTGGAGCAACTGCAACTGGGAGACGAGACGGCGACGGCGAAGACACGGCTGGATGCCCTGGCGCAGCTTGCCCGCACCATGGATCGCCTCAGCGACATGCAGGAGAAGCGCGTTGAACAGCAGCGGTCCGTGCTCATGCTGAGCCCGGAAGAATTGCGCGAAGCGCTGGTGCGCATCGACGGAAGAATCCATGAACTTGCCCTCTGCCGCGCCGACGAACTGGTGCAGCGACAATCTCAGCCCGGTGCAGATGCAGTCCCTGATCAACGAATGGGTGTTCCAGGGGCGGGTGAACCAGCAACCGCCGCATAGGGATTGGCGGACATGGCTGATCCTTGGCGGACGCGGTTCCGGCAAGACCCGCGCCGGGGCGGAGTGGGTCAACAGCATCGTGCAGGGCTTTCCGCCCTTCCGGCCGCGGCCATCCCTCAGCATCGCGCTGGTGGGCGAAACGCTTGCCGATGTGCGCGAGGTCATGGTCGACGGCCCGTCCGGGATCATGGCGGTATCCCGGGCCGAGCGGCCGCGTTTCGAGGTGACGCGCCGGCGGCTCGTCTGGGCCAATGGCGCGACGGCGGCAATGTTCTCCTCGGAGGATCCCGACAGCCTGCGCGGGCCGCAATTCGA
The DNA here is from genome assembly GCF_055378485.1 of Phyllobacterium sp. T2-21. Taxonomy (NCBI): domain Bacteria; kingdom Pseudomonadati; phylum Pseudomonadota; class Alphaproteobacteria; order Hyphomicrobiales; family Phyllobacteriaceae; genus Phyllobacterium; species Phyllobacterium sp. T2-21. The sequence continues at coordinate 1,750,971 of NZ_AP027912.1, forward strand.
TGCCGCCTGGGGCGACGAACTGGCGAAGTGGAAACACGCGCAGGAAACCTGGGACATGCTGCAATTCGGTTTGCGCCTCGGGGAAAATCCCAAGCAGGTGGTGACAACCACGCCGAAACCCATCGCCCTGCTCAAGACATTGATGAATGATGATGCTGTTCTGGTGAACCGCATGCGAACGGCGGAGAACGAAGCCAATCTTGCCCAAAGCTTTCTGACACATGTGAACAGGCTTTATCGCGGAACCCGTCTGGGGCGGCAGGAACTCGATGGCGAGCTGATCGAGGAGCGGCGCGATGCCCTGTGGTCCCGGTCGATGCTGGATGAGATTTACCATGCTGACGTGCCGCCGATGCAAAGGATCGTTGTCGCCATTGATCCGCCGGCCAGCGCCACGCGAAAATCCGATGCCTGCGGCATTGTTGCTGCCGGACTTGACGCGGCGGGGACGGGCTGGGTGCTGGCCGATGAAAGCTTTGCACCGGCCAAGCCCATCCAATGGGCACGGCGCGCGGTTGCACTGTTTCACCGGCTGGAGGCCGACCTGATCATTGCGGAAGTCAATCAGGGCGGCGATATGGTGGCTGCGGTGATTGCAGCGCAGGACGATGGGGTGCCGGTGCGTGGCGTGCGGGCCAATCGGGGCAAGGCGCTGCGTGCCGAGCCCATTGCCGCCCTGTACGAACAGGGCAGGGTCCGGCATGCGGGCCGGTTTGCCGCACTGGAAGATGAGATGTGCGATTTCACCCATGCGGGCTTGTCGAACGGCCGCTCGCCGGATCGCGTCGACGCGCTGGTCTGGGCTTTGAGCGAGCTGATGCTGAAAAGAGAGGTCATCCCGCGTATTCGCGTGGTTGGCTAAACCCCGGGTTGCTTGGAAAGGCAGAAAAGTTATTGTATGGTCTTGGAGTAGGGAACGAGCTTTCGCCCGTCCCCCATTTCCTAGTGAATGAATTGGATCCGGATCGTTAGTTGCAAGCACGTCCGGGTCCTTTTCACTTCCAGGGTGATGCTAAGTGGCAGATACCACACGTTCACCTCCAAGTTTGAGAGCAAGGCCTTTGCCGAGGCCGGGAGGCCCATCGTCCCGGTGCACCGGCTGGCTCGGTGCGTGCTGCTTCGCTCTCAAAACTCGTTCCGGTTCGAAACATCGCCGGATTTTGCAGAAGCTTCAACGATGCAGGGTTGAAACGCCGGTGCGATATGCGGCGTGCGGTTGCTATGAGAGTGAAAAACCATTCCTATGATGAGCGCCCAGCCACTCTGGGTTGCTTGGAAAGGTCGCGGAGTTATTGTATTGTCTTGTCTTGGAGTGGGACGCGAGCTTTCGCCCGCGCCCCTTTTCTTAGAAGATGAATTGGATCCGGATTGTCAGTTGCCAGCTGGTCCGGGTCCTTTTCATTTCCAAGGTGATGCTAAGTGGCAGATACCACACATCCACCTCCAAGTTTGAGAGCAAGGCCCTTGCCAAGGTCGGGAGGCCCATCTTCCCGATACACCGGCTGGCTCGGTGTTTGCTGCTTCGCTCTCAAAACCTGTTCCGGTTCAACACATTGCCGGGTTTTACAAATCCTTCAACGAATGCAGGGTTGAATCGCCGATGCGATATACCGCGTGCGGTTGTCCCGGCGACCTGATCCGTCTTACCCAACAAAGAGAACATGTCCCATGGCACGTCATTGGCCGTGGCGCCGTCGCGCCGCGAACGAAAACCCGCCTCTGCAGACCAAGGCAGCACAGGGGTTTGTCGCCCTGCAGCTCGACCGTGAAGCGCGCTGGTCGCAGGGCGGATACACCGGACTGTCCCGGCAGGGATTCATGCGCAATCCCGTTGTCTACCGCTGTGTGCGTCTGCTGGCGGAAGCCGCTGCCGCCACGCCCTGGCTGCTCTATCAAGGACGGACGGAACACACGCAGCATCCACTGCTTGATCTCTTGTCAAATCCGCATGGCGGCGCCGACGGGGCCAGCCTGTTCGAAACGCTCTACGGTCATCTCCTTTTGTCCGGCAACGCCTATGTGGAAAGGGTCAGCAGCGGCAACGGTGTCAGCGAACTGCACCTTCTGCGACCGGACCGGATACGCGTGGTCACGGGTGACAACGGATGGCCGCTGGCGCTCTGCTATGGCGTTGGCGCGAGCAAGCGCACCATCCCGCTCGATGACGGGCAGGCGCTGCATCTCAAACTGTTTCATCCGCTGGATGACCACTACGGATTTGCACCGCTCGAAGCGGCTTTGATGGCCCTCGACATTCACAATGCGTCCGGCGTCTGGAACAAGGCGCTGCTCGATAATTCGGCACGGCCATCCGGCGCGCTCGTCTATGCGCCTGCCGATACGGCACGGCTGACCGAAGCCCAGTTCGAGCGGCTGAAGACCGAACTGGAAGAGGGGTACACCGGCGCGGCTAAGGCAGGGCGGCCGCTGCTGCTGGAAGGCGGGCTTGACTGGAAATCCATGGGCCTGTCACCGCGCGACATGGACTTCATCGCCGGCAAGAATGCCGCCAGCCGCGATATTGCACTGGCGTTTGGCGTTCCGCCCATGCTGCTCGGTATCCCCGGCGACAACACCTATGCCAATTATGCCGAAGCCAATCGCGCATTCTATCGCCTGACGGTGATCCCGCTGATCACCCGCACCGCCAAGGCCATCGGTAATTGGCTGGGTCCGGTTTATGGCACCGGGTTGCGGTTGGAGCCGGATTTCGATCGCATCGACGGATTGTCGATGGAACGGGATGCGCTGTGGCAGCGCGTATCGGCAGCGCCATTCCTCAGTGATGACGAGAAGAGAGAGGCCGTGGGATATGCCCGCAGGCCGCACGAACTTTCCGGAGAATGATCATGACAAACTGGTCCGATGCCGCCTGGATTCTGGCGGCAAAGGCAGCCGGTGCCATTGCAGGCTCCGCTGTCTCGCTTGCCTATATGCTGCCGAGGGACAAGAGCGAGGCAGCCATCCGCTTTATCGTCGGCATTGTCTGCGGCCTGGCTTTTGGCGGGCTGGCCGGTGTGAAGATCGCATCCGAACTCGACATTCGCGGCCAGCTCGGCGATGGCGAACTGATGCTGATGGGCGCTGCGGCAGCCAGCCTTGCCGCCTGGACCGCCCTTGGCATTTTTTCCCGTCTGACGGCGCGCATCGGTGAATCAAAACCTCCGCAGGATCATCCAAGTCCTTCCAGCAAAAGGGATATCGCCAATGCTGAGAAATAAGAGAATTGAGAAAAAGTTCGCCGGAGTGGCCATCGAACGGGTTGAGCTCGACGGCAGTTTTTCCGGCTATGCCAGCCTGTTCGGCGAGGTCGACCTCGGCAAGGATGTCATCGCTCCTGGCGCCTTTGCCGCGTCCATTCGCAAGCGGAGTGCCGCAGGCATTCGCATGCTCTGGCAGCACGATCCCAATGAGCCCATCGGTGTCTGGACCCGGATCGTCGAGGACCGGCGCGGGCTCTATGTCGAGGGCCGTTTAACGACCGGTGTAACCCGCGGGCGCGACGTGCTGGAACTCATGCGCTCCGGAGCAATCGATGGGCTGTCCATTGGTTTTCGCACCGTCAAGGCCAAGACGGACGGCCTCGGCAACCGGCGTATTCTCGAGGCGGACCTCTGGGAAATTTCCGTGGTGACGTTTCCGATGCTGCCCTCGGCCCGGGTCGGGCAAGTGAAGGCGCAGCCGGCAGACGTTCATGCGGCGCTGGCGGCAACCCTGCGGGCTGCCGCCCGGCGGCTCCGCGCTTGAATCATTCTCTCCATTTCACACACAAAGGATTTGAAATGACCGAACAATTTTCCACTCCGGCGCCCGAAGCCAAGAGCGCGGGCACACAGAATGTAGCCGAAGCATTCAATGATTTCATGCAGGCTTTCGATGAGTTCCGCCAGAACAATGATGACCGGATCAGGCAGATTGAAAAACGTGCCAGCGCCGATGTTCTGACCGATGAAAAGGTCGAACGCATCAATCTCGCGCTGGATGAACAGAAGCGCATGATCGACCATATGCTGCTGAAGAAGGCGCGGCCCGCCCTGGAAACGGGGATGAGCCCGTTGCTGTCGCTGGAGCACAAGACCGCCTTCGACAGTTATATCCGGCGCGGCGATGAGCACGGCGTGCGCACCATCGAAGCCAAGGCTCTGTCCATCGGCTCCGCGCCCGATGGCGGCTATCTCGTGCCGCCGGAACTGGAGCGCGATATCGGCACGCGGCTCGCCGCGCTCTCGCCCATCCGTGCCCTCGCAACGGTGCGGCAGGTATCAGGCTCCGTGCTGAAAAAGCCGTTTGCGGTGAAGGGACCGGCCGTGGGCTGGGTCGGGGAAACCGATGCCCGCCCGCAGACGGAAGCCTCCAAACTGGCGGAACTGCAATTTCCCACCATGGAGCTTTACGCCATGCCGGCCGCATCCTCGTCGCTGCTCGATGACGCGGCGGTCGATGTGGAACAGTGGATATCCTCCGAGGTCGAGACCGCTTTCGCCGAACAGGAGGGCCAGGCCTTCGTCAATGGCAATGGCACCAGCCAGCCCAAGGGGTTCCTGACCTATGACAGCGTTGCCGATGCGATCTGGAGCTGGGGCAAGCTGGGCAGCGTTTCGACCGGCATTGCCGGTGGGTTTGCAACCTTGAACGCCTCGGACATCCTGTTTGATACGGTTTACACGCTGAAGGCCGGATACCGGCAGAATGCCAGCTGGGTGATGAACCGCAAGACGCAGGCAGCCGTGCGCAAGCTCAAGGACAATGACGGCAACTATCTCTGGACGCCGCCCGCAGCACCCGGCCAGCAGGCCTCGCTGCTGGGCTTCCGGCTGACCGAAGCAGAAGCGATGCCACCGATGACAACCGGCGGCGCTGCCATTGCCTTCGGCGATTTCGCCCGGGGTTATCTGGTGGTGGATCGCACCGGGGTGCGGGTCCTGCGCGATCCCTATTCCGCCAAACCCTACGTGCTGTTCTATACGACCAAGCGCGTGGGCGGCGGTGTGCAGGATTTTGATGCGATCAAGCTGCTGAAGTTTGCGGCGTAGTCAAACAAGAATTGGCTGCACGACACGCATGCAGCCGAACTCCTCTCAACCAATGCAGGAATGTCCATGACCATCACGGTAGTAAGGCCGCCGGCTGTGGAGCCGGTGGCTCTGGCGGATCTGCGCCAGTTCCTGCGGCTGAGCGGAACCGGCGAAGATGCACTGCTTTCCGGGCTGCTGAAGGCGGCACGCGAAACACTGGAGACCCTGACCGGACTGGTGCTGATCAAACAGCAGCTGCGGTTTTACATCGACCGCTGGCCAAATGACGGCCTGATAAGAATCGATCGCTATCCCGTGCAGTCCGTCGCTGCCGTCACGGCCTACGAGCCTGACGGGGTGCCGGTCGTTCTTCCGGCAGTGGCGATGCATCTGGAGGCCGCAACCCGTCCTGCACGGCTGCACCTGCAATTCCCAGCCCATGGGCTGAGCGGATTGGAGATCGATGTTATTGCCGGGTTCGGCGAAACCGGGGTGGATGTGCCGGATGCGCTCAAACACGCACTGATGACCCTGGTTGCCCACTGGTATGAGTTTCGCGGGACCTATGGCCCGGCCGACCATCCGGCCTCCCTGACGCCGGCATTCGAGCGTGTTGTCAATCTCTGGCGAAGGGTCTCGCTCTGATGCCGACCCTGTTCATTGATCCCGGCAAACTGGCGCATGAACTGCAGCTGGAACGGGCGGTTCTTGCCGATGATGCCGTGAACGGCAGCGTCGAACAATGGCAGGAAATAGCGACGGTCTGGGCGCATATCGAGCCGGCGGGCGCCGGTACGGTGTTTTATGGCGGGCAGAGCCTGGCCGAAATCACGCATCGCATCACGCTGCGGGGACGGGGCGATCTGAAAAGCGGCATGCGCCTGCGCAAGGGAGCCCGCATTTTCCGGCTGGTGACAATTCATGATCCCGATGAAACCGGGCGATATCTCGTCTGCCGAGCACGGGAGGAGGGGCAATGAAACTGAGCCTGCAAATAACGGTTGCGGACCTTATCCGGACACTGCGCTGGCGCGCGATTGAGCTGCGCGAAGAGGTGACGGATACGTCAAGGTCGGCCGGGCACGAACAGGAAGCGCCGGACAAACGAAAGCCCGTGCGATGACCAGCGCCGGGCTTCAACTGCAAAAGGCACTGTTGCAGGTACTCAAGACGGATCCGGGTCTCAATGAGTGGGTGAACCGGCGGGTTTTCGATCATGTGCCGCCGCAGGCCGAATTCCCGTACATCACCTTCGGGACGGCCAGCACCTATGACTGGAGCACGTCTACCGAACGCGGTGGCGAGCATTTGCTGACGCTGCATGTCTGGACACATCGGGCCAGCCGGAAAACGGTTTTCGCCATCATGGATCGGATCGAGCAGCTCCTGCCGTCAGGGTCATTGCTCCTGGAAGGGCACACACTCGTCGGCATCCGCCTGGAATACACGCAGACGGCACTGGCTGACAGCCGCAGCAGCTTCGCCGGTGTCATGCGGTACCGCGCGGTGACGGAAGAGTTTCAGCCGTAGACTTCGAACGAGCCAGGGCACCCGCCGGGTGCCCTTTTGCATGGAGGACTTCAAACAATGGGCGCCCAGAGAGGCAAGGATATCCTGCTCAAACTGCAGGATGCGGGCGGCAAGTTCGTCACCTGCGCGGGGCTGCGGTCCAACCGGATCGCCTTCAACACCGAAACCATCGATGTGACCGACGCCGATGCGGCGGGGCGGTGGCGCGAACTCCTGGGCGGCAGCGGCGTGCAGCGCGCATCGATCAGCGGTTCGGGTCTGTTCAAGGATGCGCAATCGGACGCGCTGATCCGGCGGGCATTTTTTGCAGGCGATATCCTGACATGGCAGATCATCCTGCCGGATTTCGGTTCGTTGCAGGGACCTTTCCAGATCACGGCGCTCGAATATGGCGGCAAGCACGATGCCGAGGTGACCTTCGACATCGCTCTGGAATCCGCCGGCCTGATCCGTTTCACCGAGGCGGCCTGATGGCAAACCGGCATCGCGGTGAAATCAGCGCCGTCCTGGACGGGCGCGAATGGACGCTGTGCCTGACACTGGGCGCACTGGCCGAATTGGAGGACGCCTTCATGGCGGCCGACATGGGTATGCTGTTGCAGCGCTTTTCCGGCGGTACGCTCTCCGCCCGTGATGCGGCAAAGATCATTGCGGCCGGGCTGAAGGGCGGCGGCAACAGCATAACGCCGGAGGAAGCCGCGCAGATGCGGGCCGAGGGCGGGGCAACGGGCTTTGCCCGCATCGTCAGTGAACTACTGGCGGCGACCTTTGGTGAATCAAAAACGAAGCAATCCGGCGCAAACCCTTGAATGCCGCAGCAGATTCCGGCCTCGTCTTTCCGTGGGCGGTCCTCATGGGCGCAGGCTTTGGCCTGCTGCGGCTTTCCACACATGACTTCTGGGCAATGACGCCACGGGAAATCTGCGCGGCTTTCGCCGAGCCGCCGGGACACGCAGCCGTCTCCCGGCCGCGGTTCGAACAATTGATGCAGGCGTTTCCCGATGCACCGGCTTTGGGCGAGGAACAGCCATGAACGAGAAAATGACGGTGGCGATCGACGCCGATACATCGGGTTTCGAGAAGGCATTGTCCGACCTGAAGGCGCAGTCCGAGCAATTCGGCCGTGTCCTGACCGGGTCGTTGAAAAGCGCTGTGATGAGCGGCAACGACCTCGGTGTCGTGCTGCGGCAGTTGGGGCGGGACATGGCTGGCATGGCGCTGACCACCGGTATGAAATCGCTCGAAGATTGGAGCGCGTCGATGTTTTCAAGCCTGCTGGGCGCGGCAAAACCGCATGCAAAGGGCGGCGTGGTTTCCGATCCGACGTATTTCAGTGCAGGCGGATCGCTCGGGCTGATGGGCGAGGCGGGTGCGGAGGCCATCATGCCTCTGGCCCGCGGAGCGGATGGCAGGCTGGGTATTGCTGCTCACGGAGGCGGTTCGCCGGTGCAGGTGGTCCTGCACGTGAATACGCCCGATGCAGCCTCCTTCCGCAAATCGGAAGCCCAATTGACCGGCATGCTGGCGCGCGCCGTGCGCCGCGGCACGCGCACCCTATAGGAAACAACGCGATGCAGCCTTTTCATGACGTCCGGTTTCCGCTCGGCGTATCCTTTGGCGCAACGGGCGGCCCGGAATGGAAGAATGAAATTGTGGCACTGACCTCGGGACACGAACAGCGCAATGCGCGCTGGGCGTCCTCGCGCCATCACTACGATGCAGGCACGGGCCTACGGTCGCTGGCCGATCTGGAAGAGGTCCTGAGCTTCTTCGAGGCGCGGTGCGGTTCGCTGCTTGCGTTCCGGTTCCGCGATCCGTTCGACCATCAGTCCTGCGCGGCGGGCAAGCCGATTGCCGCGACGGATCAGCTGTTGGGACAAGGTGACGGAAAGCAGGCGGCGTTCCAGCTGCAGAAACGCTATGGCGACTATCAGCGCACCATCTCCAAGCCGGTGCCGGGCTCCGTGCGCGTTGCGGTGGGCGGCATTGAAAAGCAGGAGCCGGCTGATTTTACGGTCGATGTGCTGACAGGCCAAATCGTGTTCAAGCCAGACCGCATACCACCCGCAGGAACATCTGTGACCGCCGGCTTTGCCTTTGACGTTCCCGTCCGCTTCGATACGGACCGGCTGACCATCAGCGTCAAATCGTTCAACGCGGGTGAAATCCCGACCATTCCGATCATTGAGGTGAAGGCATGAACCCCCTTTCTCCCGAGTTTGAATCACATCTTGCAGGTGATGTGACAACCCATTGCTTTTGCTGGATCATCCGTCGAAAGGATGGCGTCACCCTCGGCTTCACCGACCATGACCGGCTATTGAGCATCGAGGGCGTGCGCTGTGAACCGCAGACGGGTCTGACGGCCAGCGAGGCGACAAGTGCGCTGGGGCTGGCCGTTGATGGCGCGGAAGTCGAGGGTGCCCTGTCATCCCTCGGCATTACCGATAGCGGCGTGGAATCTGGTGCATTCGACGACGCCCTTGTCGAGACATTTATCGTCAATTGGGCGGCACCGCAGCAGCGGGCCCTTTTGCGGCGGGCAAGGATAGGCACCGTTACCCGCAGCGGCGGCCGGTTCGTGGCGGAACTGAAGAGCAGCGCTGTCGACCTGGACAAGGTGAAAGGACGGCGGATCACGCGGCTTTGCGATGCGGAGCTCGGCGATGCACGCTGCGGCTATCGCAGCGATGGCGAGAAGGGCAGCGTTTCCGGCGTGATATCCGACCGCGCCTTTCTGGCGAGCGGCCTGCACGCCGCCGCTGCGAACTGGTTCCGCAATGGCGTGCTCACCTGGACTTCCGGCGGCAAAGCCGGGCGCACCAGTGTGGTGACCGGGCAGGAGATGGCGGGGAACGACATCCGGCTGGATCTGCGCGATGCGCCGGTTCCGGACATGCAGGCAGGCGATACATTTTCGCTGCTGCCGGGTTGTGACAAGAGCTTTGGCACCTGCAAGACAAAGTTCAGCAATACGGCCAATTTTCGCGGATTTCCGCATCTGCCGGGCAATGACGCCGCCTATAATTATGCCGACGGATCGGGCAATTTCGACGGCGGCGTGCTGGTGCCATGACCATCGCAATCGACGTTGTCACCGAAGCGCGCCGCTGGATTGGTACGCCGTACCGCCATGGCGGCTCCACGCTCCACGTCGGCTGCGATTGCCTTGGGCTGGTGCGCGGCGTCTGGCGCACGCTTTACGGATGCGAACCGGAAGAGATTCCCGTCTATTCCGCCGACTGGGCGGAAGCAGGCGGCGGCGATCCGCTTGTCCTGGCAGCGAGGCGTCACATGGCAGAGAAGGCCGTGCAGGATGTGGACACGGGCGATCTCATCCTCTTCCGCTGGCGTGACGGCATGGCAGCCAAGCATCTCGGCATTGTGACGGGCGAGGAACGCTTCATTCACGCCTATGAGGGGCACAGGGTCATGGAATCGGCGCTCGTGCCGCAATGGCGAAAACGCATCGCGGCGGTCTTCGCCTTTCCCGGCCGCAGATAGGAACCGTCCGGCATGGCCACGCTTATTCTTCAAGGAGTCGGGGCCTATATCGGCAGTGCCGTGACTTCGCTGGGCGCCTATCTGATTGATCGGGCTTTCTCCGGCACAAAGCACATCGAGGGTCCCCGGCTGGCTGCCATGAAGCCGATGACTGCTGAGGAAGGGGCCGCCTTGCCGAAAGTCTACGGCTCCGTGCGGCTGACCGGCACCCTCATCTGGGCGACACGCTTCGATGAGGTGAAGTCGAGGCGCCGGAGCGGCGCCAAGGGCGGACCAAAGGTGACGGAGTATTCCTATGTCGGCAATTTTGCCATTGCCCTGGCGGAGGGCGAAATCAGCCTTGTCAGGCGGATCTGGGCCGACGGCAGGGAAGTGGACCAGAATGCATTGACCCTGCGCGTTCACAAGGGCGGTGCGTCACAATTGCCCGACCCGCTGATCGAGGCGAAACAGGGAACCGGCAACGCGCCCGCCTATCGCAACACCGCCTATGTGGTGTTCGAACGGTTTCCGCTTGAGATGTACGGCAACCGCATACCGCAATTCCAGTTCGAGGTGGTGCGCGCCATCGGTGCACTTGCCCACGATCTCAAGGCGGTCGCGCTCATTCCCGGCGCCACCGAATTCGGCCTATCGCCGACGCCGGTCACCTGCGAGCCCGCACCCGGCGAAACGCGCGGCCTGAACCGCAATTGCCTGCGCGGCGCAACCGACTGGCAGGCTTCGCTCGACGAATTGCAGGCGCTTTGTCCCAGCCTGGAAAACGTTGCCATTGTCGTGCCCTGGTTCGGCACGGATCTGCGCGCTGGCCATTGCCGCATCCGGCCGGGCGTGATGGACCGCGAGGGCTATGATGAAAGCGAGGTGTGGCGGGCCGGCGATGTCGCCCGCGACGAGGCCCATCTGATGTCGCGCAGCGGCGATTGTGCCGCCTATGGCGGTACGCCGTCGGATCGCAGCGTGGTCGAGGCGATCCGCGCAGCGAAGGCGCGGGGTCTGAAAGTGACGCTTTATCCGTTCCTGATGCTTGATATCGCCGCCGATAACACATTGCCCGATCCCCATGGCGGTATCAGGCAGGCGGCCTATCCGTGGCGCGGCCGCATCAGTTGTCACCCCGCGCCCTATCGGCCGGGCAGCAGCAACGGCACGGCTGCGGCAGCCGCCGAGGTCGCCGCTTTCTTGGGGGGCGCCGAGATCCGCTCGTTCGGAACCGATGACGGATCGGTGATCTACCATGGTCAGGACGATGACTGGGGGTATCGGCGTTTCATCCTGCATCTGGCTCATCTTGCCGTTTGCGCCGGCGGTGTGGATGCGTTTCTGCTCGGCTCGGAGCTATGCGGTCTGACGGGCATCAGGGGAGAGGGCGACAGTTTTCCCTTTGTCTCCGGCCTGTGCAGGCTGGCGGACGATGTCCGCACCGTGCTCGGCAGTGGCTGCATTTTGACCTACGGCGCGGACTGGACCGAATATTTCGGCCATCATCCGCAGGACGGATCGAACGACGCCTTTTTCCATCTTGATCCGCTCTGGGCGCATCCGGCCATCGGTGCGGTCGGGATCGACAATTACATGCCGCTCAGCGATTGGCGCGACGAGGACTACAGCGCCCCGAGCGCCAACGGTTTTTCCGGCCCCTATGATCTAGCGGCGCTGCAAAGCCAGATTGCCGCCGGCGAAGGTTTTGACTGGTATTATGCATCGGATGCGGATCGAACCGCGCGGCGGCGCACGCCGATCACCGACGGATCGGGCAAGCCTTGGGTCTACCGCTACAAGGACATCGAGGCCTGGTGGAAAAACCCGCATTACAATCGCAAGGGCGGCGTCGAGAGCGCCAATGCCACGGCGTGGCAGCCTATGGGTAAGCCGGTCTGGCTGACGGAACTGGGCTGCCCGGCGGTCGACAAGGGCCCCAATCAGCCCAATGTCTTTCCCGATGCCAAATCCTCCGAGGGGGCGTTTCCGCATTTTTCCGATCACGGCCGCAGCGACCTCGCACAGAACCGTTTTTTGCGTGCCCATCTGGACCATTGGCACAGTCATAGCGGCGCCATGCTGAATACGGGCCGCGTCTATGTCTGGGCCTGGGATACGAGGCCGTTTCCGGAGTTTCCCCTCAACCGCAAGCTCTGGTCCGACGGCGACAACTGGACCTCGGGGCATTGGCTGAACGGCAGGCTTTCCGGGGTTGCGCTCGACGAGCTGATTGGCGCTGTTCTCGCCGATTTCGGTGTTGCCGGGGTGGATGCGAGTGCGGCCGATGGCTTTGTCAGCGGTTTGATCGTCGAAGAGCCCGCACATGCCCGGTCGGTCCTTGAGCCGCTGCTGGAGGTGTTTGGCATCAACGCCTTCGAAGACGGTGCGACGCTGGTGTTTCAAAGCGCGGCGCGTATGCCCGCGCAAACCGCACTGATCGATGAATTCGTCGAGCCCGATGACAGGGGGCCAGTGCAGCGAAAGCTGCATGAAATCATGGAGCAGCCCGCCCGGGTCGAAATCGCCTATCGCGATCCGATGCTCGACTATCAGGTGGCGATGGCATCCGCTGGAAGGGCCGACGGCAAGGGGACGGAAAATCTCGCCGTTGCCGCCATGCTTGAGGCGGGTCAGGTCAAAGGCCTGGCGGAGGACTGGCTGCAGGCACACCGTGCCGCCCGGCGGACCGTATCATTCGAATTGCCGTGGAAGCATGCCGCCTTGAAGGTGGGCAGCCGTATCCGGCTGGATGGCTCCATGCCAGTCAAGGATTATCTCGTCACCTCCATTGAAGACGGCGCAACCCGCCGTGTCGAGGCAAAAGGCCTGCCCCGGCATGTACTGCATGCGGACAGGGCGGGATTGCCCGCTTCCGCGGCGACGGCAACGGTGGCGGTGTTCGGCCGCCCGCGGTTTCATTTGTGCGATCTGCCGATGTGGCCGGGTGCTGAAAATCCGCTCGATCAATTGCGGGTTGCCGCCTTTGCCAGGCCGTGGGCGGGTGCATCCGTTCATGCCTCGCCGGAAGACACCGGTTTTGAGGCGCGGGCCGCGCTGCCGGAGCGGGCGGTGATGGGCAGGCTGGCCAAAGCGCTGCCGGGCGGTGTCAGCGGGCGCCTGCTCGGCAATGCCGGTCTGGAGGTCGATCTTGACTTTGGCGAGCTGCGTTCCACCACGCTGCCGCAGCTCTTCAACGGGGCGAATTCGGCCCTTCTGGCATCCCCGGACGGTCAATGGGAAATCCTGCAATTCCTGCATGCCGAGGAGGTTGCTGCCGACCGGTGGCGTTTGTCCGGCCTGCTGCGCGGGCAATGCGGAACCGAGCGGGAGGCGCTGCAGCCACGGGAAAAGGGTACGCCGTTCATCCTTCTGGACGGTGCGGTGATGCCGGCGGGATTGAAAGCCCGGGAAACGGGCTTGGCCTTGCACTGGCGCATTGGTGCGGCGGGCCAGGATTTTTCCGACCGCTATTTCAGCACCGTCACAACGACCGGAGGCATCCGGGCGCTCGAGCCGCTCGAACCCGTCCACCTCAGCGGCAGGGCAGATGAGCAGGGCAATCTGCATATTGCCTGGATACGGCGCGGGCGCATCGATGCGGACAGCTGGCTGGCTGCGGAAATTCCGCTGGGTGAGGAGCGCGAGGCCTATCGGATCGAAATACGGAGCAGCGGCAAATTGATCCGGTCGACCGAGGTTGTGCGGCCGGAATGGCTTTATCCGGCGGCGCTGCGCCTGGCGGATTTCGGCAGTCTTGCAAGCGCAGTCGATTTCAGCGTCGCCATGATTTCCAGCGCTGCCGGTGCGGGAAGATTCGCCCGTGCCGTTTTTGATACGCAGACAAAAGCCCTTTAAAATCAAACTGTTTCAAAAGGAATTGATTATGACCAATGAAAAACAATGGTACCTGTCAAAGACCATCTGGGCAGCAATCGCAACGATCGTCCTGTCCTGTTCAAGCTTCTTCAATGTGTCGCTGGATCATGACCTCGAGGCCCGGCTTGCCGATACCATCATGCAGTTTCTGACGGCGCTCAGCGGCATCGCCGCGCTTTTTGGCCGGCTGAGTGCAACGGCGCTCATTTCACGTAAAGAAATATAGTGTTAAAAGACGTGACCTGTGGCAAACCTGTTATCAAAGGCTCACGCCACGTCCAACTGTTCATGCATCGTTCAGACTGCGATTGATAATAATAGCGCCATGATGAAACACACACTTTTCTCCTTGCCCCTAGCGGCCCTGATTTCAGCATCCGGCGTGCTTCATGCCGGGGCTGTTCCGATTGCACCCGATGCATCGCAGAACGGTGCGTTGCTTCAGCTGGCTGCAGCCGACTGCTCGCAGGTCGGTCAGCAGGTGGCCCAGTCCCAGGGAGGCACCCTGGCGCGCGCCACCTCGCAGACGCAGAACGGCCGCGAGGTTTGCGTGGTCGTGGTGCTCATTCCCGGCAAGGACGGTGAACGTCCGCGCCGCGTCGAGGTTGCGGTTCCAGCGAACTGAGCCGGATGCCGTTTGATCTGTTGTTCAGCCTGTCCGGCGGGGAAAGTTGTGCATGAGAATACTCATCGTTGAAGATGACCGTGATCTGAACCGCCAGCTGGTCGAGGCAACGACCGAAGCCGGCTATGTGGTGGATCACGCTTTCGACGGCGAAGAAGGGCATTTTCTCGGCGATACGGAACCCTACGACGCGGTGATCCTCGATATCGGCCTGCCGCAGATGGACGGACTGACGGTGCTGGAGAAGTGGCGGCGCGACGGGCGCATCATGCCCGTGCTGCTGCTGACGGCACGCGACCGCTGGAGCGACAAGGTGGCCGGTATCGATGCCGGGGCCGATGATTACGTCGCCAAGCCGTTCCACATCGAGGAAGTGCTGGCGCGCCTGCGCGCGCTGATTCGCCGGGCAGCGGGTCATGCCTCGTCGGAAATCACCTGCGGTCCGCTGCGCCTTGACACCAAGACGTCGAAGGCGGCAGTCAACGGCACAACGTTGAAGCTGACCTCGCACGAATTCCGCCTGTTGTCCTATCTCATGCACCACATGGACGAGGTCGTTTCGCGCACCGAGCTGGTGGAGCACCTCTACGATCAGGATTTCGACCGCGATTCGAACACGATTGAAGTGTTTGTCGGGCGGCTGCGCAAGAAAATGGGTATCGATCTGATCGAAACCATCCGCGGCATGGGCTATCGCATCAAATCCCAGGACAACAAGGCCTGACGGGCAGGGGCAGGGCACACGCGTGATCATACGGCTGACCCGCTATCTCCCCAATGTCCGGTCACTCTCCCTGCGCGTCATTCTCTTCTCGACGCTGTGGACCATCGTATCCTTCGTTGCCATCGCGACCATCATTTCGGCGCTCTATGGCGAAGCGCGCCAGCACAGCTTCCAGCAGCTGCTTTCGGCGCATCTGTTCAGCGTCATCGCCTCCGTCAGCGTGAATGACGGCACGCTGGTCGGGCGGCCGGACCCCGGCGAAGTGCGCTATTCCAGCCCGTTTTCCGGCTGGTACTGGTCCGTCGATCCGGTCGCGGACAATCTCAAGGGTTCGCTGCGGTCGATCTCGCTCGGCGGAAAGAGCATCGATTCCCCGTCAACCCTGATGGTTCCCTTCGATACCTCGTTCCAGCGTTCCTATACGGAGCCGGGCCTGAAGGGCGAACAGCTCTCCATCGTCGAGACGGAAGTGGTGCTGGATGCGGAAAACCGCGTCGCCCGGTTTCGTGTGATGGGCAATCTGAGCGAGCTGGAAGGCGAAATCGCCGATTTCCGCAACACGCTCTATTTCTACCTCGGCGTTTTCGGCATTGCCGGAACGCTGATCAATGCGGCGGTCATCCTGTTCGGCTTGCGCCCGCTTGACCGCGTGCGCCGTTCGCTCGCCGATATCCGCGAGGGCAAGGTTTCGCGGCTAGACGAGGATCTGCCCATCGAGATTGCGCCGCTGGCGCGTGAAATGAATGCGCTGATCGAAAACAACCGCCGCATCATGGAGCGCTCGCGCACGCAGGTGGGCAATCTCGCCCATTCCCTGAAAACGCCCCTGTCGGTTCTGGCCAATGAAAGCCGGACGATCGGCGGCGTAAAGGGCAAGATCGTCGCCGAACAAAGCGCGGCCATGCAGGTGCAGATCCAGCACTATCTGCAGCGGGCCCGCGTGGCGGCGCAGCGCGACAGCGTGGTCTTTCGCGCGTCCGTCACCCCGATCCTGACGCGTCTCGTGCGTGTCACCGCCAAGCTCAATCCGGGCATGGATATGCGCTTCGACAACAGGATGCCCGATGCCGTGTTTGCGGGCGAGCAGGAAGACCTTGAGGAAATCGTCGGCAACCTTCTGGAAAATGCCGGGAAATGGGGACGCAGCGCCATCCGGCTTACAGTGTCGGCCGCCAATCGGGAAACCATGGACAATGCATTCGATATCAGCGTCGAGGATGACGGTCCGGGTCTCGCGCCCGGCCAGATCAAGGATGCACTGACGCGCGGAAAACGCCTGGATGAGAGCAAGCCGGGAACCGGCCTCGGGCTGTCCATCGTCCATGACACCGTGCGCGAATATGGCGGAACGCTGCGCCTGGAACGCAGCGAGGACCTCGGCGGTTTGCGCGCGCGGATCACGCTTCCGGTGGCCGGCGACTGAATGGCGCTTGCAACGGGATGCCCAATCGGGTCATAAATGGTTGCCTAGCTATTGCCTTTGTTGCGAGGCCCCGTAAAAACGGACCCATGATGAAATCCCAGATTGCTCTTTCTCTTATTGCCGTTCTTCTTCTCTCCGCGTGCTCGACCACGTCGGGCGCCAAGGGTGGAGGCACCTTTGCCCGCCTGACCGGCAAATCGTCCCAGCCGGCAACCTCGGGCGTGCTTGCGCCGCTCGGCAATGGCCTGCTTGGCAGCCGCCTGGCGGCTTCGCTCGATCCGGCTGACCGCAAGAGCGCGCTTCAGGCCGAGTATCAGGCTTTGGAATATTCGCCTGCCGGCAAGGCTGTCGACTGGAAGAACAGTTCGGGCAGCCGCAGCGGCGAAGTGGTGGCGGCGCAACCATACCAGGTCGGCTCGCAGAACTGCCGCCAGTATACCCACACCATCCGCATCGACGGAACGCCGCAGACGTCACGCGGGACGGCCTGCCGCAACGAAGACGGCAGCTGGACGCCGCTGATCTGACGCTTCCATAGCCCGATCATTTGCCCGCTTTGCGGCGAATTGCCCTAGCCGTGAAATCCATTTGGATTTTACGGCGCTTGCAGACTATGTCTCAACGCATGGTTTTCTGGATTTCTGCCGCACTGTTGACCGTTATCGCAACGCTCGTGGTGCTATTGCCGCTGACACGCCGCGTCAAAACAAGCGTGTCGGACAACACATATGATGTCGAGGTTTACCGTGACCAGTTGCGGGAGCTGGAGGCTGACGAGAAGCGCGGCATCATCGATGCGGCCAGCAGCGAACAGGCGCGCGCTGAAATCAGCCGGCGTCTGCTGAAGTCGGCGGCAGCCGCCGAAGCCGACAAAACGGTCTATCGCCCGCAGAAGAGCGCCACCCGCGAATGGCTGACGCTGGTGACCGTGCTGGCCATTCCGCTGCTTTCCTGGAGCATTTATGCCAAGACCGGCTCGCCGGATCTGCCGGCGCAGCCGCTGGCCGAGCGCCTGTCCCGTCCGGCGGATCAGGCGACCCCCGCCGAACTGATTGCCCGTGCCGAAGCGCATCTCACCCTTAATCCCGATGACGGGCAGGGATGGGAAGTGCTGGCGCCGATCTACCTGCGCACGGGACGCCCCGCCGATGCGGTGACCGCATACCGCAATGCCATCCGCCTGAACGGGGACAGCGGTCCGCGCCAAATGGGTCTGGGCGAAGCGTTGAGCGCAGTGGCTGGCGGCACGATGACGCCCGAGGCAGAAGCCAGTTTCAACCGGGCGCTCACGCTCAATCCCGGCGACATGCGCCCGCAGTTCTTCATCATCAATGGCTGGATGCAGCAGGGCAAGCTGGTTGAATCGCGCGACCTGATCCGCAAGCTGCTGGTCGATGCGCCCAGCGACGTGCCGTGGCGCGACGAGGCGCAGGCGGCTTTGACACGGCTCGACAAGGAGATCGCCGGCGATGCGCCGGATGTCAGCGACATCGACAGGGCGACAGGTCCCGATGCGTCGCAGGTCGAGGCGGCGGCTGCCATGAATGTACAGGATCGCGCCGCCATGATCGAGGGCATGGTCTCCAACCTTGCCGAAAAACTCAAGCAATCGCCCGACGATGTCGAGGGTTGGGAAAAGCTGGTCCGGTCCTATGTGGTTCTCAACCGCCCCAACGATGCGCTGGAAGCGCTGGCGAATGCTCGCAAAGTGTTGAGCGCCGACAAGGTTGCGCGTCTCGACGCAGTCGCCGATGATCTGGGCCTGGTGGAACAGCCCGGCGACACGCCGCGGGAGAAGAAATAATGACACGCAAGCAGAAACGGCTTTCGGTGATCGGCGGCGCCCTGGTGGTGCTGGCCTGCGCGGCCGGCCTGGTGCTGTTTGCGCTGCAGCAGCGGATCGCGTTTTTCCGCATGCCGTCGGATATCGCCGCTGCGGACCTGCAGTCGGAATCGCGGTTCCGGCTGGGCGGCCTGGTTGAAAAGGGCAGCGTGGTGCGCGGCACGGGCACACGGATCACCTTTGCCGTCACCGATCACATCAAGAGCGTTCCCGTGACCTATGACGGTATCCTTCCCGATCTCTTCCGTGAGGATCAGGGCGTGGTGATCGAGGGCACGTTTGCGCCGGGCGGCGCGTTTCAGGCGGACAGTGTGCTTGCCAAGCATGATGAAAACTATATGCCCAAGGAAGTTGCCGACAGTCTGAAGGCCAAGGGCGTCTGGCAGGGGGAGAACAAGCAGCCATGACCGTTGAACTCGGACATTTCGCACTGGTTCTGGCGCTCGCCCTGTCCATCGTGCAGGCTGTGGTGCCCGTGTGGGGTGCGCGGCGCAACGACGACCGCATGATGGCGGTTGCCGTTCCGGCCGCCTTCACGGTCTTTGCCCTGATCGCACTTGCCTTTGTCGCACTGACATCCGCCTACATCGTGTCGGATTTCTCCCTGCAGAACGTCTGGGAGAACTCGCACTCGCAAAAGCCGATGCTGTACAAGATCACCGGCGTCTGGGGCAATCATGAAGGCTCCATGCTGCTGTGGGTGCTTATCCTGACGTTCTTCAGCGCACTGGTTGCCTTTTTCGGCAACAATCTGCCGCCTTCGCTCAAAGCCAATGTGCTGGGCGTGCAGGCCTGGATCGGCTCGGCTTTCCTGCTGTTCATCGTTGCCACATCCAATCCGTTCACACGCACCAGTCCTGCACCGATCGAAGGGCAGGACCTCAATCCGATCCTGCAGGACATTGGTCTCGCCATCCATCCGCCGCTGCTTTACCTCGGCTATGTCGGCTTTTCCGTCTGCTTCTCCTTTGCCGTGGCGGCGCTCATCGACGGGCGTATCGACGCCGCCTGGGCGCGCTGGGTGCGGCCATGGACGCTGACGGCCTGGATGTTCCTGACCGGCGGCATCGCCATGGGTTCCTACTGGGCCTATTACGAGCTTGGCTGGGGCGGCTGGTGGTTCTGGGACCCGGTTGAAAACGCCTCGTTCATGCCGTGGCTTGCTGGAACGGCGCTGCTGCACTCGGCCCTGGTGATGGAAAAACGCTCGGCCCTGAAAATCTGGACGGTGCTGCTGGCGATCCTCACCTTCTCCCTGTCGCTGCTCGGCACCTTCCTCGTCCGCTCGGGCGTCCTGACCTCGGTGCATACCTTTGCCACCGATCCGGGCCGCGGCCTGTTCATTCTTGCCATCCTCGTGCTTTTCATCGGCGGATCGCTGGCGCTGTTCGCGCGCCGCGCACAGACGCTGGCGCCGGGCGGCCTGTTCCAGCCGATCTCGCGGGAAGGGGCGCTGGTGTTCAACAACCTCTTCCTGACGACGGCGGCCGCAACGGTGCTGATCGGCACGCTCTATCCGCTGCTCCTGGAAACATTGACCGGCGAAAAGATTTCCGTCGGGCCGCCGTTCTTCAACATGACCTTTGGTCCGCTGATGATCCCGCTGCTGGCCGCCGTGCCGTTCGGACCGCTGCTGGCATGGAAGCGCGGTGATATCCTTGGCGTCGCCCAGCGGCTGATGATGGCGTTCTTCCTCGCCCTGCTGGTGGTGGCCGTGGTTCTCTACAAGACCTCGGGCACGGCGGTCTTCTCGGCGTTCGGCATCGGCCTGGCATTCTGGCTGATGCTGGGCGCACTCACCGATCTTTCCCTGAAAGCCGGTTTTGGCAAGGCGCCCGTCAGCATCATGCTGCGGCGGCTGGCCGGCCTGCCGAAATCGGTGTTCGGCACCGCCTTCGCCCATTTCGGCCTTGGCGTCACCCTTTTGGGCATCGTTGTCGTCTCGACCTTTGCCACGGAAGACGTGACGGTGATGAAGCCGGGCCAGACCGTCCGGGTCGCCGATTACACCCTGCGTTTTGACCGCATCGATCCGGTCAAGGATTCGAATTTCACCGAGGATCAGGGCAAGTTCACCATCCTCGACAGCGCGGCGCGGGAGGTGGACACGATGATGTCGTCCAAGCGCTTCTACCCCGTGCGCAAGATGCAGACCACCGAGGCCGGCATCAAGACATTCCTCTTCAGCCAGCTCTATGTCTCGCTGGGCGACGCCACGCCGGATGGCGGCATGGTCGTACGCGTCTGGTGGAAACCCTATGTCACGCTGATCTGGCTCGGCGCGCTGGTGATGATGGCCGGCGGTGCCATGTCCCTGGCTGACCGTCGCCTGCGGGTCGGCGCACCCGGGAAGGCAAAAGCTGCCAAGCCGCAGCGGGCGAGGGGAGCCGTGGCATGAGGCGTGCGCTTGCCGCGGTTTTGCTGTTGCTGACGGCCCTGAGCTTCGCGGCGACCGGCGCACGCGCCGTCTCGCCCGACGAGATGCTGGCCAACCCGGCGCTGGAGACACGGGCGCGCACCCTCTCCACCGAGCTGCGCTGCATGGTGTGCCAGAACCAGTCGATCGATGATTCCAACGCTGATCTGGCCAGGGATTTGCGCGTGCTGGTGCGTGAACGGCTGACGGCAGGCGATACGGACGAGCAGGTGCTTGATTTCATCGTCGCCCGCTACGGCGAATTCGTCCTGTTGAAGCCGCGCCTGATGCTGAGCACGATCCTGCTGTGGGGCTTTCCCGTTGCGGCGCTGGTTGCCGGTGCAATCGCCATCGTGGTTTCGATTCGCCGCCGCCGCCGTTCCCCTCTGGAAACGGCGCCGCTGTCCGACAGCGAAAAGAAGCAGCTCAAGAAACTCCTGGCTGCTTCCAACGATTGATCCGCAACCGCTATGTGCGATGCGCGCCGATGACCGATTCCACATTCTGCCTGTGGACCGGCTCGTAGGGTGCATAATAGGTCAGTACGCCCGAACGGAAATCGTCCGCCGTAAACGCCTGCAGGTCATCGCCAGCCAGCTCCGGCTCGTTGCGCAGGCGCATCAGCTTGCTGACATAGCGCCCCGTGGCGGCAATCAGCTCCGGCCCGTAGCCACCGGCCACGATGACATTCTCCGCGCCGTGATTGGGCAGGATTTTTTCGATATCCCAGGTTGAAATCCGTTCCAGGTCGAGCAGGTGGTTTTCCAGCCGGTTCGGTTCCGCCACATAGGTGATCGGCTCTTCCAGCGCGTCGCCGGCAAACAGCAGCTTCAGATGCGGCAGGATCATCACCGTGCCGTCATGGCTGTGAATATCCACGTGACGCAGCTGCACCGCGATATCGCCGATCTTCAGATCGCGCTCGCCCGTGAAGATGCTGTTGGGCATGACCAGCGGCCGGATGGGCGGCGTGCCGTTCTCCAGCCGTTCCCTGTTGTCGGTGAGCGCCTTGGCCGTCAGGTCATTGGCGATGATCTCGCAATCGGCAAACACCGCATTGCCCGCCACATGATCCACATGCCAGTGGCTGAGCACCACGCGGATGTGCCGCACGCCTGCCTCCTGCAGCGTGTTGCGGATCAGCGCCGCATGCTGGTTTGAAATGCTGGTGTCATAAACCAGGGCTTCCTCGCCGGAAACGATGGCGTAGGAACACAGGCCAAGCGTATAGGCTCCGTCATCCAGCCAGTTCGGATCGGCGGAATAGGCGCGCGCGCCGTCTATCCTGCCATCGTAAAATGCATAAACGCCCGGATAGGGCTGGTGCGTGCGCATTGTGGATCCGAGCGGCGGCATTGATGGCATATGGGCTATCCTCCAGTGGCTGACGAATCGCAGCGCCAGAAAATTATCTTACAAATTTGTCATGTTGCGGAAATGGCGGCGTAACGTTCTTATCTGTATCACTGTTGGTTATTAAACGGTCGGATTTCCGATCGGGCGTCCAAGGAGAAAGTTTTATGTCTAACAATCGTACGTCCTCCACATACCGCAAGGGCATTGCTGCCGCGCTGCTCGCCTCGGCGCTCGCCGGGGGACTGTTGGCCACAGGCCCGCTTGCTGCCGTTGTGCCTGCGCAGGCTGAAGCCGTGCGTGTAGACGGCGCGCAGCAGCCCGGCTTTGCCGATGTCGTTGAAAAGGTGAGCCCCGCTGTTGTCAGCGTCCGGGTGAAGAGCTCCGTCCAGCAGACCGCCGATGACGGTTCGGGCATTCCCGGCTTCGACCAGCTTCCCGACAATCATCCGCTCAAGCGCTTCTTCTATGAATTCGGCGGCCCGAACGGCCAGCGCGGCATGCAGCCGCGCAAAGGTCAGCGCGATCACCAGAACCGTCCGGACCGCATGCGTCCCACCGCGCAGGGCTCCGGCTTCTTCATTTCGGAGGATGGCTATCTCGTCACCAATGACCATGTGGTCGAAGACGGCAGCACCTACACCGTTGTGCTCAATGACGGCACCGAACTCGATGCCAAGCTGATCGGCAAGGACAAGCGTACCGATCTCGCCGTTCTGAAGGTCGACGACAAGCGCAAGTTCACCTACGTGTCCTTCGGCGATGACAACAAGATGCGTGTCGGCCAGTGGGTCGTTGCGGTCGGCAATCCCTTCGGTCTCGGCGGCACGGTGACGGCCGGTATCATTTCGGCGCGCGGCCGCGATATCGGCGCCGGTCCTTATGATGACTTCCTGCAGATCGATGCGGCCGTCAACAAGGGCAATTCCGGCGGTCCGGCTTTCAACCTGAACGGTGAAGTCGTCGGCATCAACACCGCGATCTACTCGCCGTCCGGCGGCAGCGTCGGCATCGCCTTCGCCATCCCGTCGACGACGGCCAAGATGGTCGTCGACCAGCTGATCAAGACCGGCACCGTCTCCCGTGGCTGGATCGGTGTGCAGATTCAGCCGGTCAGCAAGGAAATCGCCGAATCGCTTGGCCTTTCCGAAGAGAAGGGTGCGCTGGTTGCCGAACCGCAGTCCGATGGGCCCGCTGCCAAGGCCGGTATCCAGTCGGGCGACGTGATCACCGCCGTCAATGGCGAGACGGTCTCCGATCCGCGCGATCTGGCCAAGAAGATTGCCGCGATCAATCCGGGCAAGGATGCCGAACTGACCGTCTGGCGCAAGGGCGAGGCCAAGTCGCTCAACGTGTCGATCAAGTCGATGCCCGGCGATGACAAGCAGGCATCGAACAAGGACAGCGGCGGCAAGCATCAGGATCCGGCTTCGGTGCTGGATGATTACGGCCTGACGGTTGTTCCTTCCGACGATGGCAAGGGTGTCGTGGTGACCGATGTGGATCGCTCCGGCGATGCCGCCGACAAGGGCATCACGACCGGCGACATCATCGTCTCGGTCAACAACAAGCCGGTCAAGAGCGGCTCCGACATCGATGCGGCGATTGCCGAAGCGACGAAGAGCGGACGCAAGGCCGTTCTCCTGCAGGTGCAGACCAACGACCAGTCGCGGTTCGTGGCCCTGCCCATCAACCAGGGCTAAGCGGTCCGGATAGGATTGCAGCGGCGCTGCACCTGTCCCCCGTTAGCGCCAAAGCAAAGGGCAGCAGATTGTCGACAGATCTGCTGCCCGCTTGCCGCAAAGGGTGCCATTGCGATGGTGCTTACCTCTGTCTCAAAACCGGCTTAGAATGAACGTCATGAAGATTCTCGTTATTGAAGATGACCGTGAAGCGGCCCGTTATCTGGAAAAGGCCTTTGCCGAGGCCGGGCACTCCGCCGATCTGGCAGGCGATGGCGAGACCGGCTATACCCTGGCGGAGCAGGGCAGCTATGATGCGCTGATCGTTGACCGCATGCTGCCGCGCCGTGACGGCCTGTCCGTCGTCGCGGCCCTGCGCGCCCAGGGCATCGATACGCCGGCGCTCATTCTTTCCGCGCTGGGGCAGGTGGATGACCGGGTAACCGGCCTGCGCGCCGGCGGCGATGATTATCTCACCAAACCCTATGCATTCTCGGAATTGCTGGCGCGCATCGAAGTGCTGCAGCGCCGTTCCAGCCCGAAAGAGGCGGAAACCATGTACCGGGTCGGCGATCTGGAACTCGACCGCCTGTCCCACACGGCCAAGCGCGCCGGGCAGGCCATTGTCCTGCAGCCGCGTGAATTCCGCCTGCTGGAATATCTGATGCGTCACTCCGGTCAAGTGGTGACCCGCACCATGCTGCTCGAGCATGTCTGGGATTATCATTTCGACCCGCAGACCAATGTGATCGACGTGCACGTCTCGCGCCTGCGCGGCAAGATCGAGAAGGGTTTCGACACGCCCCTGCTGCACACGGTGCGCGGCGCCGGCTACATGCTCAAGGCTGGCGGAATCGATGCATGAGCCGCTTTCTTGCCATGATGAAAATGACAGCCGTCCGGCTGTCAGCGCTGTATCTTCTGCTTTTTACCGTCTGCGCCATCGTGCTGGTCTTCTACATGACCAGTCTTTCCGTCAATCTTCTCACATCCCAGACTGAAGCCGCCGTCAACGAGGAGGTCGAAAGCGTCGGCCAGTCCTATCAGCGCGCCGGCATTGCCGGTCTTGTGCGCTCGGTTGACCGGCGCAGCCGTCAGCCCGGCGCCTATCTCTATCTCGTCGCCGATCCCGCCGGACGCATCGTCGCCGGCAATGTGCAGAGCATCGAGGCGGGTGTTCTGCAGACAGACGGCTGGATCGAGCGGCCGATTGCCTATGAACGCTACGGCGAAACCAGCAGCGATCCGCAGGTGCATACCGCCATCGCGCGGGTGATCGTCATGCCCAATGGCATCCGCGTCATGGTCGGCCGCGATCTGGGCGAGCCGGAAAAGATCAGGCTCGTGGTCCGGCGCTCGCTCGGCGCGGCGCTGGGCATCATGGGCATCGGTGCGTTTCTGATCTGGTTTTTCGTCGGGCGGCGCGCATTGCACCGGATCGATGAGGTTTCCGCCGCGTCGCAGCGCATCATGGGCGGTGATCTCGCCGGACGCCTGCCGGTCAGCGGGTCGGGGGATGAGTTCGACCGTCTGGCTGCCAATCTCAACGGCATGCTGGCGCGTATCCAGGAGTTGAACGAGGGGGTGCGCCACGTCTCCGACAATATCGCGCATGACCTCAAGACGCCGCTGACCCGCATGCACAACCGGGCGGAATCCGCCCTTGCCAATGCCACGACCACCAAGGCCTATCGGGCGGCGCTGGACGGGATGATTGCCGATTCCGACCAGCTGATCCGTACCTTCAATGCCATTTTGATGATTTCGCGGCTGGAATCCGGTTATTCCTCCGAGACGATGGAGCTGTTGCCGCTGTCGACGGTCGTGCAGGACGTCTATGAGCTGTACGAGCCCACGGCCGAAGAGGCGGGCATCCGTTTCGTTCTGGGCGCGGAGGATGCAACGCCGGTCCGCATCAACCGCGAACTGGTCGGGCAGACCATCTCCAATCTGGTCGACAACGCCATAAAATATGCCGGCGGCGGTGAAAAGCCGGTGGAAATATCCCTCGCTGTGGAAAAGCAGGATCACACGATCCGGGTGATTGTCACCGACAATGGCCCGGGCATCCCGCCCGATCAGGTGGATCGGGCCACGGAGCGTTTCGTGCGCCTGGAGGAAAGCCGTTCGCAACCGGGGTCAGGACTGGGTCTCAGTCTTGCCAAGGCGGTGATGAAATTGCACGGTGGCACTCTGGAATTGCAGGACAATGCTCCGGGGCTGCGCGCTGTGCTCGCTTTCCCGGTGGGGGAGGAGACCAAATGAATGTCAGGACCAGGGCATCCGGCCTTGATGATGCAGCGTTTTTCGCCCGCGATCTGCGCCCGCTGACACCGCTGGACAAGAAGGCGGCCGCCGCCTTTCTGGCCGAGCTTGCCGACAGCGCCGCCGGGAAGGAATGCCCTGCCACCGCTGGCGTGAAGGGCCATGGACAAGCGGCGGCCTTCCTCGCGGCTGTCCTCGACCTCTCGCCCTATCTGCGCACGGTCTTCATCCGCCGCCCTGCCATCCTGGAACCGCTGTTCGCCATGCCGCTGGCTCAGCGTCTGGACGCGCTCATGCAGAGCGTGGCGGCAAGCTCGGAAGCCGAAAACATTACCGAAACCGGCATTATGGCTGTCCTGCGCCAGCTGAAGCTGGAGGGGCATGTGCTGATCGCGCTGGGCGATCTTTCCGGCGTGTTCGATACGGCAGAAACAACCCGCTGGCTGTCGCGGCTGGCGGAAGAAAGCGTGCGGGCGGCGGTGCGGTTCCTGCTGCGCGATGCGCACGAGTCCGGCAAACTCAAGCTTCCGGACCCGCAACACCCGGAAAAGCAGTGCGGCTGGATCATCCTCGCCATGGGCAAGTTCGGCGCGTTCGAACTGAACTATTCCTCCGATATCGACCTGATCGTCTTCATTGACGAGCACAGCCCGGCCATTCCCGATCCCTATGAATGCGTCGAAACGTTTTCGCGGCTGACGCGGCGTCTGGTGCGCATCCTGCAGGACCGCACCGCTGACGGCTATGTCTTCCGCACCGATCTGCGCCTGCGCCCGGATCCCGGATCAACCCCGCTGGCAATTCCCGTCGGCGCAGCGCTCAACTATTACGAGGGGCGCGGCCAGAACTGGGAACGTGCCGCCATGATCAAGGCGCGGCCGGTCGCCGGTGATATCGCGGCGGGCAAGCAGGTGCTGGCGGAGCTTGCGCCCTATGTCTGGCGCAAATATCTCGACTATGCGGCCATTGCCGACGTGCATTCGATCAAGCGGCAAATCCATGCCCATAAGGGCCACGGCGAAATTGCCGTACGCGGGCACAACGTCAAGCTTGGCCGGGGTGGCATTCGCGAAATCGAGTTCTTCGTGCAGACCCAGCAACTGATTGCCGGCGGCCGCTTTCCGCAGCTGCGCGGCTCGCGCACGGTGGACATGCTGGCGGCGCTCAACGGCCTTGGCTGGATCAGTGCGGAGGCACGCGACACGCTGGTGGAGAAATACGGTTTTCTGCGCGATGTGGAGCACCGCATCCAGATGATCGCCGACGAGCAGACCCACATGCTGCCGGAAGACGACGAGAATTTCCTGCGGGTGGCCCACATGATGGGCTATCGCGACGGTGACGCCTTTGCCGCTGATTTCCGCCAGTCGCTGAAAACCGTCGAAACGCACTATGCGGCGCTGTTCGAACAGGCGCAGGAGCTGGCGGGCGAGGCCGGCAATCTGGTGTTCACCGGCGACGTCGACGATCCCGATACGCTGGAAACCCTGGCGAAATTCGGCTTCGAACGCCCGAGCGATATCTGCCGCGTCATCCGCACCTGGCATTTCGGCCGCTACCGCGCCACCCAATCGGCGGAATCGCGCGAGCGCCTGACCGAACTCACGCCCGTGCTGCTCAAGGCCTTCGGCGCGACAAGCCGGGCCGACGAAGCGCTGATGCGTTTCGACGAGATGATCAAGGGCCTGCCCGCCGGCATCCAGCTGTTCAGCCTTTTGCAGTCCAACCCGCGGCTGCTTGATCTGCTTGTCCTCATCATGGGCGCCGCGCCGCGCCTTGCCGACATCATCACCCGCAAGCCGCATGTCTTCGACGGCATGCTCGATCCCGCCATCTTTGCCGATATCCCGACCCGCGCCTATCTGGCCGAGCGGCTGGAAAACTTTCTCGGGCCCGCCCAGGTCTATGAGGATATTCTCGACCGCCTGCGGATTTTTGCAGCCGAGCATCGCTTTCTCATCGGCATCCGGCTTCTGACCGGCGCCATCGACGGCATCCGGGCGGGCAAAGCCTTTTCCGATCTCGCCGATCTGGTCATCGACCGGGCCTTGCAGGCGGTGATCGACGAATTCGCCAGCAAGCACGGCACCGTGTCTGGCGGGCGCATCGCCATTCTCGGCATGGGCAAGCTCGGCAGCCGCGAGCTGACCGCAGGCTCGGATATCGATCTCATCCTGCTCTATGACCATGATGCGGATGCCGAGGAATCCGATGGCGAAAAGCAGCTGGCGCCATCGCAATACTATATGCGGCTGACCCAGCGCCTGATCGCGGCGCTTTCCGCCCCGACGGCGGAGGGCGTTCTCTACGAGGTGGATTTCCGACTGCGCCCCTCCGGCAACAAGGGGCCGGTGGCGACGCATATCGATTCCTTCCGTAAGTATCAACGCACGGAAGCCTGGACCTGGGAACACATGGCGTTGACCCGGGCACGGCCCGTGGCAGGCGATACAGCGCTGTTCGGCGAGATCGAGACAGACATCAGCGAGATTCTCAGCCTGCCGCGCGACCCGGCAAAGATTGCCAAGGACGTGGCCGAAATGCGGGTACTGCTGGAAACGGAGAAGCCGCCGCGCGATGCCTGGGACATGAAGCTGGTTCCCGGCGGCATCATCGATCTGGAATTCATCGCCCAGTTTGCCGTGCTCACCGGCAATGTCGAGGGTCCGATCATCGCTCATTCGACGGCGGAAGTCCTGACAAAGCTCAAGGCCGGTTTTGCCGCGCCTGTCGTGACGGATCAACTGGTGGAGGCGGCCAATCTTTATACGGAGCTGACCCAGATCATCCGGCTGTGCCTGAACAGTGACACCCGGCGCGAGGATTTTCCGCCCGGCCTCGGCGATCTCCTGTGCCGCGCCTGCGATCTTCCCGATCTCGGGCGGGTGGAAACCCATCTGGAAGACACGGCCAAATCGGTCCGCAAGACATTCAATGCAGTGCTGCGTGACGCCCGGGCGAGTAAATCCAACGGAAAATAGAGCGTTCTAAACCCGCCATTCCTCCCGCACCGGGCCGATGGTCCGGGTGGGGATGCGCACGGAGACGATGGTACCGACGCCCTCGGTCGAGCGGATCTTCAGCGCGCCGCCATGCAGCTCGGTCAGCGAGCGGGAAATGGCAAGCCCGAGGCCCGAACCCGTATGCGTCTTGGTGAACTGGTTTTCCACCTGTTCGAACGGCTGGCCGATCTTTTTCAGCGCCGATTTCGGAATGCCGCAGCCCGTATCCTCGATGGTAAACACCAGCGCGCCCGACACCTTGCGCGCCCGCACCGA
The DNA here is from genome assembly GCF_055378485.1 of Phyllobacterium sp. T2-21. Classification (NCBI taxonomy): domain Bacteria; kingdom Pseudomonadati; phylum Pseudomonadota; class Alphaproteobacteria; order Hyphomicrobiales; family Phyllobacteriaceae; genus Phyllobacterium; species Phyllobacterium sp. T2-21. Next base: position 1,780,487 of record NZ_AP027912.1, read on the forward strand.
GATGCGTCCGCCCGTATCGGTGAATTTCACCGCGTTCGACAGAAGGTTGATCAGGATCTGCTTGATCGCCCGCCGGTCGGCATTGAGCGTGACGCTGTCGGCGATTTTTGTTTCCACCTTCACGTCCTTGTTCAGCGCCTGCAGCGAGACGACGCGCACCGTCTCGTTGATCAGCGGGCAAAGGTCGATCTCTTCACGGTCGAGCGAGAAGTGACCGGCCTCGATCTTCGACATGTCGAGAATGTCATTGATCACGTTGAGCAGGTAATTGCCGCTGGTGTGGATATCCTGCACATATTCCTCGTAGCGGTCTGAGCCGAGCGGGCCAAACGTGCCGGAATGCATGATTTCGGAAAAGCCGATGATGGCGTTGAGCGGCGTGCGCAGTTCGTGCGACATGTTGGCGAGGAATTCGGATTTCGCCCGGTTGGCGGCCTCGGCGCGTTCCTTCTCCACCGCATATTTGCTGTTGAGTTCGGTGAGTTCGAGCGTGCGCTCCACTTCGGATTTGCGCGCAAGGCTGAGGTCGTGAATGGTCGCCATCAGGCGGCGCTCGCTGTCGACCAGCCGCTCTTCGTGCACCTTCAATTGGGTAATGTCCGTGCCCACCGACACCAGCCCGCCATCCTGCGTGCGCCGTTCATTGACCTGCAGCCAGCGGCCGTCGGCCAGCTGCCGTTCGAAGGTCAGCGCGCCGGCACGGCCATGTTCATTGGCCATACGCTTTTCGAACGCAACGGCGCGGATGCGCGGCTCCAGTTCATCCCTGCCGATGCCGGGAAGCAGGCATTCATTGGCGAGGCCGGAATATTCGTTGAACTTGCTGTTGGACATGACGAGGCGATTGTCCGCATCCCAGAGAACGAAGGTTTCGGAAATGCTCTCGATGGCTTCGCGGATGCGCTGGTCGGCCTGTGCGGTCTGCTGGGCAAAGCGGTGCTGTTCGCTGACGTCGACGGCAACGCCGACGAGATGCGTATCGCCGACGGTGGCATCGGCAACCTGCGCGCGTACCCGCATCCAGACCCAGTGGCCCTCGGCGTGACGCATGCGGAACACCCGGTCGATCTGGCTGATCTCGCCCGCTGCCACCTGGGCGGCCAGACCGTACAGCTTGTCGTCGTCTTCGTGGATGATGGATGAAATATCCCCCAGCGACAGGATCGCGTCATAGGCTTCATAGCCGAGCATTTCATACATGGACCGCGACCAGTAGACCCGGCCGCGCGCCATGTCCCAATCCCACAGGCCGCAGCGTCCGCGCGCCAGCGCCGTATCCACCCGCGCCTGGGTGTGCTGGTAGAGCGCATCGGCATCCTGCGCCCGGGCCGACTGGCTGAAATAGGCATAGAGGACCACCAGCATGATCGCGGCGGTTCCGGCGAACAGGGTGACATTGACGGATATCATCCGCCGCCATTCGGCAAAGATCGCATCGACCGGGTGCATGACGAAGACGGAATAACCGCCGCTGCCGGTCCGGCTGAATGCGGCAAGGCCCGTCGTGCCGTTCATGCGCACTTCCATCACCCCGGCACGCTCGCCGAACAGGAACAGCGGCTGGCCGTCGGTGACAAAACTTTCCAGATTCTTGTCGCGCCAGCGGTCGCCGCCATCCGACGAGGCGACGATCTTCGATTCCCCCGAGGCAATGGCGATCCACATGCCGTGCGGGATGAGGTCGTTGGAACGCATCTCGGCGATGATGTTCTGCAGCTCGCCGCTGTCGAGTTTCTGGCCGGCCTTCATCCGGTTGTCGATGATGCTCGCCATGTGGTTCGCGGCCAGCGCCAGCGTGGCCCGGGCCGTCCGTTCCGTATCGTCGCGCCAGGACAGGAGCGACATCGCGCGGGCCGTTGCGAGGATGATGAGGAAAATAATGATCAGCGGCGGAATGGCACGGCGCAGGTAAGGCTCGGCAGCCAGCAGCTTGCCGTAGGCAGGGTCAGCGAGAAGTTTGATATGACCGGAAAGACGGGTGCGCCCCCGCGCAGTCTCCCGCTTTCCGGCATAATCCTTCCCCGTCGGCGCGCGATACGCGTCCGCATTTGCCATCGAATGGCCCCCTCAATTGCCTGTATAATCAGTGATTTGCTTCGCCACGCCGCACATCCGAAGCACCTGTAGTGAATCAAAACTGATTCGGTGTGTCCAGTCCTTTTGTTAAATATTTAGCAATCATTGTGGCAGCCATGAATCAGTTTTGCAGCCGATTCGACTAAGCCTTTGAAAAGACTCCACGTCCGGAAAAAGTCGGCGAGGGGTAAAACTATGCCCCGGCCGGTGGATAACCGGCCGGGGCAGCAAAACGGGAAAGAGACAGCCGAATCTTCAGGCAAAACCGGTGCGAAGCGGGCTCAGGCAAGCGTCCTTTGAACGATGTCGCTGACGTCGGCGGAGAGGTCCTTGACCACGGCGATGGAAACCAGGGCCTCGCGCGCATGCTCGCGCCGCACCGCCTCGAACGAGCGCCAGGAACGCATGGCTGTCAGGAGCCGCGCCGCAAGCTGCGGGTTCTTCTTGTCGACGGTCAGGATGGTCTCGGCGAAGAACCTGTAACCCTCGCCATCGGCACGGTTGAACCCGGTCTGGTTGCCGCTGGAGAAGGCGCCGATCAGGCCGCGTGTCCGGTTGGGGTTGTCGAGCGAGAACAGCTTGTGAGTCATCAGATAGCGCACCCTGGCCAGGGCGCCTTCGCCCGGCTGGGTCGCCTGGACGATGAACCATTTGTCCATGACGAGGGCATCATTGCCGAAGCGATCCTCGAATGCCTTGAGCGCATTCTTCGTCTGGGAGCTGTCGCCGAACCGCTGGACGAGCACCGCCAGTGCCGCGACGCGGTCGGTCATGTTGTCCGCATGGCTGAACTGGGCCGCCGCGCGTTTCGGGCTGCCGTCGGCAGCGCTGAGATAATCGAGCAGCACATTGCGCAAGGCACGCCGTCCGGCGCTTGTCGCATCGGGCTTGAACGGGCCGCTGTGATCGAGATCGTCATACAGCTGATCGAATTTGGCGGCATGCGCTTCGGCGACGGCAAGAATGAACGCCTCGCGGCTGCCCAGAATGGCGTCGGGGTCGATATTGCTGCCGAGTTCCCGGGCGATATCGCTTTCCGACGGCAGGCCAAGGCACAGCGCCCGGAAGGCCTCGTCCAGATTGCTGTTGAAGGCGATTTCGCCGAGAAGCTTGATCGACGAGCTTTCAATGGTGGCGGACTTGCCGCCGCGCACGCGCTTGGCGTTGCTGGTCAGTTTCGCCGTCAGCAGCTGCGTCAGTGCCTGCCAGCGGTTGACGGCGTCGCCGTCGTGGCGGGCAAGGAACGTCAGGTCGGAGCGGGTGAGTTCACTGGTCATGGTGACCGGAGCGGAGAAACCGCGCAAGAGGGAGGGCACCGGCCGTTCGGTGATGCCGGAAAAGCTCAGCCGTTCCTTGCGCTTGAACAGGTGGATGACATCGCCCTTGACTGTTCCGCCCTTGACGGATTTCGGCCTCAGCTCGCGCCCTTTGGCGCCCAGCAGGGCAAACTGCACGGGAATGTGCATGGGCTTCTTCGACGATTGTCCGGGGGTGGCCTTCAGCGATTGTTCGATCTCGATTTCGAAGGTCTGCGTCGCCTGATCGTAATCATAGGTGATGGCGAGGTTGGGCGTGCCGGCCTGGTCGTACCAGAGGGCAAACTGGCTCAAATCCTCGCCGGAGGCCTCCTCGAACACCTTGATGAAGTCCTCGATTGTCGCCGCATCGCCGTCATGGCGCTCGAAATACAGATCCATCCCCTTGCGGAAGAGCTCGGCACCAAGAATGGTGCGGATCATGCGCACGACTTCCGAGCCCTTTTCATAGACGGTTGCCGTGTAGAAATTGTTGATCTCGCGGAACTGGCGCGGGCGCACGGGATGGGCGAGGGGGCCGGCATCTTCCGGGAACTGGTGGGCCTTGAGACCTTTGACCTCGGCGATGCGCTTGACGGCGCGCGAGCGCATGTCGGCGGAAAACTCGTGATCGCGGAAAACCGTCAGGCCTTCCTTCAGGCACAGCTGGAACCAGTCGCGGCAGGTGATGCGGTTGCCCGTCCAGTTGTGGAAATATTCGTGGGCGATGACCGCTTCGATGCCGGCATAATCGATATCGGTCGCGGTCTCGTGGTCGGCAAGCACATATTTGTCGTTGAAGACGTTGAGCCCCTTGTTCTCCATCGCGCCCATGTTGAAGTCGGAGACCGCAACGACGTTGAAGACGTCGAGATCATATTCGCGGCCGAAAACATCCTCGTCCCACTTCATCGAGCGCTTCAGCGCGTCCATGGCATAGAGCGCGCGCGGCTCCTTGCCGTGCTCGACATAGATGCCGAGATCAACATGACGGCCCGAGGCGGTGGTGAAACTGTCGGTGATGACACCGAGATCGCCCGCCACGAGTGCGAAGAGGTAGGCGGGCTTGGGATGGGGATCGTGCCAGACGGCAAAATGTCTTCCATCGGCCAGAGCACCCTTTTCGCCGGGATTGCCATTGGCCAGAAGCAGCGGCGCTTCCTTGGCATCGGCTTCAATGCGGACCGTATAGACCGACAGAAGGTCAGGGCGATCGTAGAAATAGGTGATGCGGCGAAAACCTTCCGCTTCGCACTGGGTGCAGTAGACGCCACTGGACCGGTAGAGGCCGGTCAACTGGCGGTTGGTGGTCGGATTGACTTCCGTGGTGATCTGCAGCTTGAACGTGCCGCTCTCGGGCAGGGCGCTGATTTCAAGGCGGTCCGGTGTTGCGACATAGGCATTGTCGCCCAGCGCCACACCGTCGATGCTGATGTCGATGAGTTTCAGTTCGTCGCCGTCAAGGACAAGCGGTGCATTGGCGGCAACGCCCGGCCGGCGTTCGATATGCAGTGTCGACTTGACGATGGTGCGCTCGGGATGGAGCGAGAATTCAAGATGGGTTTCAGGAATAAGAAAATCGGTTGGCTTGTAATCTTCAAGATGAAAGATCTGGCCGGTATCGGTACGCATTGGGAAACTGTCCTTTTTGTGGTGCCGGACCGTAGCCGTGTTTGCCCCGGCATACAACAAAGCAGCCGGTTTTTTCCGCGTATGCTGTTGCTTTTGTTCACTTCCGTATGTGCTTGAAACATGCAACGTGATCGCATTGGTATCTGGAAGGATTCGTCAAAGTAACCTATACAGATATATCAATTCCGTTTCTCTCCGTTCGCTCCCTCAAGGAATACCAGTCGTGACAACTATCGTTCACCAGAAAGACGGTGGACCGCCCCTCACGGATAAGGTGCGCAGCACCAATGTCATGCTCGGAATTGGCCTCAAGGTCGCTTCGGTCTGCGTCTTCGTCTGCATGTCGAGCCTGCTGAAAGCATCGGACGGCATCCCTGCGGGACAACTGGTGTTCTTCCGCTCCTTCTTCGCCATCTTTCCGGTTGTCGTGTTCATCGCGTGGCAGGGCCAGCTGAACGTCGCGTTCAAGACCAATGAACCCTTCAGCCACTTCTGGCGCGGTTTTGTCGGCGTCAGCGCCATGAGCGCTAGTTTCTACGGCCTTACCAAGCTGCCTTTGCCGGAAGCGATTGCCCTCAGCTATGCCACGCCCCTGCTGACCGTATTGTGCAGCGCGGTGTTCCTGCGCGAGACCGTGCGGCTTTACCGCTGGAGCGCCGTGTTTGTCGGGCTCATCGGCGTGCTGATCATTCTCTGGCCGCGCATGACGTTCTTCACCGGTCAAAGCGAATTCGGCGGCGAAGAGGCAATCGGCGCGCTGGCCACTCTTTGCGGGGCAGGGCTTGCGGCCATCGCCATGTTGCTAGTACGGCGTCTGGTCCAGACCGAGCGCACCCCGACCATCGTCGTTTACTTCTCGATTGCCTCGAGCGTCATCGCGCTGGTCAGCCTGCCTTTCGGCTGGGTCTGGCCCACGCCGATGCAGGCGACACTCCTGGTCATGGCCGGCATTGCCGGCGGCGTGGCGCAAATCCTTCTCACCGAGAGCTACCGGCACGCCGACATGTCGACCATCGCGCCGTTTGAATATACGTCGATGCTGCTCGGTCTGGTCATCGGCTACATGCTGTTCGGCGATATTCCGTCCAGCGAAATGATGACGGGTGCGGTCATCGTCATCAGCGCCGGCATCTTCATCATCTATCGCGAGCGCCAGCTCGGGCTTGCCCGGGCCCGGGCGCGCAAGGCCTCGACGCCGCAGGGCTGACTAAGGGGCCTGACCCTAGTCGTCCTTGGCCGCGCTGATGGCCGGATTGAGCTGCAGCGTTTCCGGTGTCTGCGGCCTGTCCGGCGCGCGGTAGACGAAGTCCGGCCGCTCCGACGGCACCTGCCGGGCCCGGCGCAGGCTGCGCCAGAAGGCGTAGGAACCGTAGGCCGCATAGCAGCCCGCCATGGTCATGAAGAAACCGGCGGGGCCGGTGACATCCATCAGCCGCCCGGCAATCTGCGGGCCGATCATGCTGCCGATGCCGTAGACGATCAGCAGCCCGCTCGAGACTTTGACGAATTCGCTCGGCTCGGCAAAATCATTGGCATGGGCGACGTTGAGCGAATAGATCGGAAACAGCACCGTGCCGAAGGCGAACATCAGGGAATAGATGACCCAGGGTGTAACAGGCTGCACGATGATCATCGTCACGGACAACAGGACGCCGACAATACCGGCCACCACCATCACATAGCGCCGGTCGACAAAGTCGGAGATGCGCCCGATGGGATACTGGAAGATGGCGCCGCCGATCATGGCGCTGGCAATCATCGTGGCGATGTCGAAGGTGGAAAGGCCGATTTCGCGGCCATAGATCGCCGAGAGGAAATTCCACGCGCCCGCTATGATACCGGCAATCAGCGAGCCGATCATAGCAGCGGGCGATTTGCGGTAGAGGCCGGGCAGGTCGAGCGAAACCTCGGTCAGCGGGCGCGGCGACTGGGCATTGGAAAGCCCGGTTGGCACGAGGGCTGCGGCATAGATCAGCGCACCGATCATGAACAGCGCCTGTGTCGCCGGATTGCCGAACGGCAGGATGTATTGCCCGACCAGCAGGCCGATCATCGACACGATCATGTAGATTGAAAACACCATGCCGCGTGTGGCGTTGGTCACGCGCTCGTTCAGCCAGCTTTCAATCACCATGTAGCTGCCGGCCAGCGAGAAACCGGCAAGCGCCCGGAACAGGGTCCAGGCCCACGGGTCGATGATGAGCCCGTGCAGCAGCATCGACATGCTGAGCAGGGTCAGGAGAACGGCAAAGACGCGGACATGGCCGACGCGGCGCACCAGACGCGGAACGACAATGCAGCCGCCGGTGAAGGCGAGGGCATAGCCCGTGCCAAGCCAGCCGACCGTGGTCGGCGACCAGCCTTCTATTCCGGCGCGCAAGGGCAGCAGAATGCCAGCCAAACCGCCGGCGGTCAGCATCAGGAAGGTGCTGGTCAACAGTGCCGCAATCGGCAAGAGCTGGCGAAACATATGGGGACCCTGCGTTTCTGCACCGGAAAGTACAGGTTTCACCGGGCTTCGGAGCCGGAAATTACGACACTGTCATTCCAGTTTTGCGCCATGGCATATGAATTATTGCGTGAGGGCGCGCAACTGTATTTTGGCGGCAATGAAATCACGCCAGGCAAAGCGCTTCTGGGCTGAATTGCGCAGGAGATAGGCCGGATGCAGCGTCGGCATGACCGGGATGTCGATCCCCGCCGCCGTGCGGTGGGTTTTCCAGTTGCCGCGCAGCCGCAAAATGCCTTCCGGCGCATGGGTCAACGCCTTGGCGGCGGGCCCGCCGAGGGCAACCAGCAGTTTGGGGCCGGCAAGCTCGATCTGCCGTTCGAAGAAGGGGCGGCAGATCTCGGTTTCCAGCGGCGTCGGCGTGCGGTTGCCCGGCGGGCGCCAGGGAATTGTGTTGGCGATGTAGACGCCGGTGCGGTCAAGGCCGATGGCACTGAGCATCCGGTCGAGCAACTGCCCGGAACGGCCGATGAACGGCACGCCTTCCAGGTCCTCTTCGCGTCCCGGCGCCTCGCCGACGAACATGATGGGGGCGTGCGGATTGCCGTCGGCAAAGACCAGGTTCTTGGCAGTGAATTTCAGATTGCAGCCATCGAAGGATGCAAGCTGCTCGCGCAACTGTTCAAGCGTGGTGGCGCTCGAGGCGAGCTGCCGCGCCAGCGCAATCTTGGTGTCGTCGGGGACGGAGGTCTTGTTCAAGGCCGGCGCTGCCACCGGTTGCTGCTCCGGCCGCGGCCGCTCGGCCTGCGGCGCTGCCAGGCGCGTTGCTGCGGGCGGCTGAACGGGCTTGCGTGCGGGCTCCACTGCGGCAAAACGATCGACCGGCACGTCTTCGAGCGGTGTGTCGGCACCGGCTTCGGCATAAAAGTGCAAGAGTTCACGCAGGTCGGGCAATGGCTGATCCTTGAACCCGGATTGGAGCGGGTCTCTCCTTCAAGTCGCAAATTGCGCGCGTGATTGCAAGGTCAGGTGGAGGGAATGCGCGGCTCCTGCACCAGATAAAAGATGCGCTTGGGGGTAAAGTCGCCAATCGGAAAATCCATGATCGCGTTTGCCTTTGGATCAACCTTGCCGTCTTGAAAGGTCAGGCGGTCATAGGGTTCGGGATTGTCTTCATAGGTGGCAAAGAGATTGGAATGGATCATTCCTGTCTTGTCGCATGGCTGGCAGAAGGACAGCCCGTCACTATAGTCGCTCGGTTCCCCAAGCACCGACTGCAGTTCGAAGAAGAACTCCTGCCACGGGCGGCCGCTGCCATTGATGGCCCGGATCTGCAGATGGAACAGCAGGCCAAAACCCTGCGGCACGAATCCTGGCTTTCCCACGCTGGTGTTACGAATGACAAGCGTGACCGGAACGATATCATTCAGCTCTTCGGTGATGACGATCGGATCTTCGGTTGTGCCGGTCCCGCTGACCGAACGGATGCTGAACCCGCCCATTTCATCGGAAAAACTATAGGGCCCAACAGTCCATTTCTTCTGCTCCTGCGCCGCAGAATGGGTAAAAATCATGGTGACAGCCAGAACACTGCCCATTGTCCAGATCATCCAGAGTGATCTCATCCCGTCCCCGCTTGTTGGTTATCCCCGATCCACCAGCAGTTTTTTTATGCGAGACATGTCAATGGAGGCGAGTATGAACGAAATGCGCAAAGGCGCAACTGGGTTGACCTGCCTGCGGATGGCATGGTGCGCGGTGCGTGGTTCGACACGCTCACCATGAGGAAGGTGGTTTGATTGCAGGGCGCATCTGCGGTGTCGCAGAATGTGGTTCCCTGCAACTCTCGCTCTCCCTCATGGTGAGCGTGTCGAACCACGCACAATGGCCCTGCAATCTCGCCTGAGAAACACCGGCAAACGCCCTTGATGTCACAGCCGCTATCCTGTTCCTGTGCCTTGGAAATTCCACCGCACACGGGGCTAAAATATTGACGTTTACGTTAAGGTAAATTATAAATTGTGGAAATGGTCGTAGGATGAGGGCAATTGGCCGCATCTTGAATGGATGCTAGCCTCTGTCATACGGCTATTGTTGCGTTACAAATGGGAAAAACACAGGCGAAGTGTTTGCGGGGCATAGCATTCAGGAGGACTTCATGAGCGAGACAAACGAACTTCCAGAGCGGGAGAGCATGGAGTTTGATGTCGTGATTGTTGGCGGTGGCCCATCGGGCCTGTCAGCGGCGATCAGGCTCAAGCAGATCAATCCTGAACTATCGGTCGTCGTGCTGGAAAAGGGCGGCGAGGTCGGTGCCCATATTCTTTCCGGCGCGGTGGTCGATCCCATCGGCGTCGACAAGCTCTTGCCCGGCTGGCGGGACGAGGAGGGACACCCCTTCAAGACACCCGTGACAGCGGATCACTTTCTGGTTCTGGGGCCGGCAGGCTCCGTCCGCCTGCCGAACTTTGCCATGCCGCCGCTGATGAACAATCACGGCAATTTCATTGTTTCGCTGGGCAATGTCTGCCGCTGGCTCGGCACCAAGGCGGAAGAGCTGGGCGTCGAGATTTATCCCGGATTTGCCGGTTCCGAAGTTCTCTATGACGATAGCGGTGCGGTCATTGGTGTGGCCACCGGCGACATGGGTATCGAAAAGGACGGCTCGCACGGTCCGGCCTATACGCGCGGCATGGCGTTGCTCGGCAAGTATACACTCATCGCCGAAGGCGCGCGCGGCTCGCTCGCCAAACAGCTCATCAGCAAGTTCAAGCTTGATGAAGGCAAGGAACCAGCCAAGTTCGGTATCGGCCTGAAAGAGCTCTGGCAGATCGATCCGGCCAAGCACAAGCTGGGCCTGGTGCAGCATTCCTTCGGCTGGCCGCTCGACCTGAAGACGGGCGGCGGTTCGTTCCTCTATCACCTCGAGGACAATACGGTGGCCGTCGGCTTCGTCATGCACCTCAACTACAAGAACCCCTATCTGTCGCCGTTCGAGGAATTCCAGCGCTTCAAGACGCATCCCGCCATTCGCGGCACGTTCGAGGGCGGCAAGCGCCTTGGCTATGGTGCGCGCGCGATTACCGAAGGCGGCTGGCAGTCGGTGCCGAAACTGTCCTTCCCCGGCGGCGTGCTGATCGGTTGCTCCGCCGGTTTCGTCAACGTGCCGCGCATCAAGGGATCGCACAATGCCATGCTCTCGGGCATGCTGGCGGCGGAACATGCGGCTGCGGCACTGGCTGCGGGACGGGCCAATGACGAACTCATCTCCTACGAAAACGCCTGGCGCACCAGCGAGATCGGCAAGGACCTGAAGCGGGTGCGCAATGTCAAGCCGATGTGGTCGAAACTCGGCACCGTCGGCGGTGTGGTGCTTGGCGGCATCGACATGTGGCTGAACACGATTTTCGGCGGCTGGTCGCCCTTCGGCACATGGAAGCATGGCAAGTCCGACGCGGCATCGCTGGAACCGGCGGCCAAGCACAAGCCGATCGCCTATCCCAAGCCCGATGGCGTCTTGACCTTCGACCGCCTGTCCTCGGTGTTCCTGTCGAACACCAACCACGAGGAAAACGAACCGGTCCACCTCATTGTCAAGGATGCGGCGCTGCAGAAATCCTCGGAACACGATGTCTTTGCGGGGCCATCGACGCGTTATTGCCCGGCGGGCGTTTATGAATGGGTCGAGGAAAGCACCGGACCGAAATTCGTGATCAACGCCCAGAACTGCGTTCACTGCAAGACCTGCGATATCAAGGACCCGAACCAGAACATCAACTGGGTGCCGCCGCAGGGCGGCGAGGGGCCGGTCTATACCAGCATGTGATGAAAAGCCCGGTTGATCCGGGCTTTTTTCCGATTGAGACGCGGGTAAAAGCTCGCGTCTTTTGTCGATCAACCGACCTGTCCCGGAGTTTGCCCGTGATCACCTGCTATCTCAAATATGTCATCGATCCCTACAAGCTCGCCGAATTCGAGGAATATGGCCGCCGCTGGATCGCGCTCGTTACGCGCCTGGGCGGAAACCATCACGGCTATTTCCTGCCGAGCGAAGGGGCAAGCAACATCGCCTATGCGATGTTCAGCTTTCCCAGTCTTGCTGACTATGAAACATACCGGCGGCGCATGGCGAAAGACCCCGAATGCCAGGCGGTGTTTGAAATGGAAAAACACAATCGCAGCATCATCAGCTACGAGCGCAGTTTCTTGAGGCCGGTATTCGAATAATCACTGCGTTAGCATCACGGTCTGCAGATCCGGACCGTCATCGGCTGCCGCATCGATTGCAAACCGCAGGAGCAGCGGTAGGTGATCCGAGCCGACGGGCCCGAGCGTTTCGACGCTTGCGCCCGAGATTCGGCTTGATAGGAGGATATGATCAAGCGGCAGGCCGATCCATCTGGCCGCTTTTGCCAGCGTGCCATTGATCAGCCAGCTCGGGCGCAATCCATCCGCCGGCATGGTTTTGCTTGCCGCCGCGATCCGGCGAACGGTTTGGCTCCATGGCGCCGCATTGAAATCGCCGGCAACAATCATCGGTCCCTGCAGCCGTTCGAAATAGGCACGCATTTCCTCGACATTATCAGGTTGCGCAAACGGCCAGGGCCAGTCCAGGTGCAGGGCGGCAACCAGTGCGGTGCGGCCGCCGAAATCAATCCGGGCGAGGCCGGCAAGGGCGTTGCCGATGCATTGCGGCGTCGTGCCCAGCGCAAAGGGGCGGCGGGAGAGGATCGCTACGCCGCCGATGCGTTTGCTGCTGGGGCAGTAGAGATTGTAGGGATACCGCGCTTCGATCGCCGCGAGCTTCGCCCGCCAGCTGTCCGAAACCTCCTGCAGGGTGATGACGTCGGGGCTCTGCTGCGCAATCAGACGGATGACCTCCGTCTGGTCGGCATTGTCAAAGCGAAGGTTCAACTGCAGCAGCGTGTATTGCGGCTGGCCGGATGGCGTGGCGGCTTGCGGCGTCCCGGCTGATGCGGGCGCGGGAGCAGGGGCCAGCACGGTCGACAGGGCCATGACCGCCAGAATGATGGTCATCAGGCTTTCCCGCCACAACCCCATGAAAAGGGCTGGGAGTGCCGTGAGGATCATGAGCGCGGCGAGGTGCATGCGGAAGTGCGCGAATGCATCGAAAACCGGATGCACGGAACCGAAAAATCCGAGCACCAGCGGTACCGACAGCAGGACCGGTACAAGCACCGCCGCGAGCTTCGCCCAGGATGATTTTGTCGTTGTTGTCATGGTCACGCATTAAACGGTCAATTGCGACGCAATCAAGATGCCGAATGCTGGATTGCGTTCTCCGCTCATTCAGCGATGCGCCATCGCCGCAACCTCCAAATGCACACCGTCTTCAATATTCAACTCTGCATGCGTTGCTGTTTTTGCGGGATTTGCAAAGGTGCCTGTCACTCAGGCGTTTGAGAGTGAAGCAGCACGCACCGAGCCAGCCGGTGCATCGGGACGACGGGCCTCCCGACCATGGCAATGGCCTTGCTCTCAAAACTGGAGGTGACGCGATGTGGTATCTGCCACTGAGCATCACACTGGAAGTGAAAAAAACCCGGACGAGCTGGCAACTCACCATCCGGGTTCATTTCACGGTCTAGAAAACGGAGGTGGGCGAAAGCCCATCTCCACTCCAGAAGAATACGGCATTCTGTCCCAATTTCCAAGCCGATTTTCCCCGGGCAGACTGCGGATTGGCTCAAATCGTCGGCTGAAACAACCGTGAAATGCAGAGCTTCTCAGCATTCAACTCTGCATGCGTTGCTGTTTTTGCGGGATTTGCAAAGGTGCCTGTCACTCAGGCGTTTGAGAGTGAAGCAGCACGCACTGAGCCAGCCGGTGCATCGGGAGGATGGGCCGCCCGACCATGGCAATGGCCTTGCTCTCAAAACTGGAGGTGACGCGATGTGGTATCTGCCGCTGAGCATCACACTGGAAGTGAAAAAAACCCGGAGCAGCTGGTCACTGATCCTCCGGGTTCATTTCACAGTCTAGAAAAAGGAGGTGGGCGAAAGCCCATCTCCACTCCAGAAGAATACGGCATTTCGCCCTTGTTTCCAAGCAACAATCGCCAAATCGTCAGGCCATCCGCCGAGAAAAGCTCGTCTCTGCTACTGGAAGGCCATCTCGAAGAAGCTGCGCAACTTGCGCGAGTGCAGTTTTTCCGGCGGCATTTCCGCCAGTTTCTCCAGCGCACGGATGCCGATCTGCAGATGCTGGGCGACCTGACGCTTGTAGAACTCCGTTGCCATGCCCGGCAGCTTCAATTCGCCATGCAGCGGCTTGTCGGAAACGCACAGCAGCGTTCCATAGGGCACGCGGAAGCGGAAGCCGTTGGCGGCAATGGTCGCCGACTCCATGTCGAGCGCAATTGCGCGCGATTGCGACAGGCGCTTCACCGGTCCGCGCTGGTCGCGCAGTTCCCAGTTGCGGTTGTCGATGGTGGCAACCGTGCCCGTGCGCATGATGCGCTTCAGGTCGTAGCCCTCAAGTCCCGTGACTTCGGCGACCGCCTGTTCGAGCGCCACCTGCACCTCCGCCAGCGCCGGGATCGGCACCCAGACCGGCAGGTCGTCATCGAGCACGTGATCCTCGCGCACATAGGCATGGGCCAGCACATAGTCGCCGAGCGCCTGTGTGTTGCGCAGTCCGGCGCAGTGGCCGAGCATCAGCCACGCATGCGGGCGTAGAACGGCGATGTGGTCCGTGATGGTCTTGGCGTTGGAGGGGCCGACGCCGATATTGACCATGGTGATGCCGGCATTGTCTTTCTTCGCCAGATGATAGGCAGGCATCTGCGGCAGCCGTCCAATCGGCACGCCGGACGTCGGCGCGTCATCACCGGCTTCGGTGATCAGGTTGCCCGGTTCGATGAACCGCTCGTAGCCGCCGCCACCCTCGGCCATCAGCCGCCGCGCCAGGGCGCAGAACTCATCGATGTAGAACTGATAATTGGTGAAGAGGACATAGTTCTGGAAATGCACCGGACGGGTCGCGGTATAGTGCGACAGGCGATGCAGGGAATAATCCACGCGTTGCGCCGTGAATGGCGACAGCGGCATGATCCCGTCAATATCGTCGGTCTCATATTCGCCATTGACGATCCGGTCATCCGTGGCGTTGAGATCGGGGACATCGAAGAGATCGCGCAGCGGGCGCTGGAACGCATCGGCAACCGAGGATTCCACATAGGTGCCTTCAAGGAAGGCAAAGTGGATGGGGATCGGTGTCGTGGATTCCTGCACCGTAACCGGCCCGCCATGATTGCGGATCAGCAGTCTGATCTGTTCTTCCAGGTAGCTTTCGAAAAGATCGGGCCGGGTGATGTTGGCCGAATACTGGCCGGGTGCCGACACATGGCCGAAGGCGAGGCGGGAGTCGATCTGCGCATAGCTTGACGTGGACAGGCGCACTTCCGGATAGAAGGCACGAAAATGCGTGTTGTTTTCCACTTTGCCCTTGGCGACCTTGTCGAAGCCATCGCGCAGAAACTGCGTGTTCCGCTCGTAGAGGGCGATCAGCGCCTGCACGGCGGCTTTCGCGTCGGTAAATTCTTCGGGTTCAACATGGGGCGGCATGCTGATGGCGACGGGTTTCTTTGTTCCGATTCGATTGTTCATGCTCCTAATATAGTGAAATCGGATGTCAGTTGGGAGATGGCAAAAAGCCTGAAATTTCAATTCGGTTCAGGCCGCCCGCCAAAGCCGCCCGGAAATCGGCCGCCGGCTATTGCGATCGGGCATCGGGCACTTATGTTTGACCGGATAGATCAAGCTCCCAGGAGACCGACATGACGACGCAGACCAAGCCGATTGAACTCTACTACTGGCCGACACCCAACGGCTGGAAAATTTCCATCATGCTGGAAGAGCTCGGGGTTCCCTACGATCTCAAGCTGGTCAATATCGGCAAGGGCGAACAATTCGAACCGTCATTCCTCAAGATCGCGCCCAACAATCGCATGCCCGCGATCATCGATCCGGAAGGGCCAGGCGGCGAACCGATTTCCGTGTTCGAATCCGGCGCCATCCTGCAATATCTCGGCCGCAAGTTCGGCAAGTTCTATCCGCAGGACGAGCGCAAGCGCGTCGCCGTGGAGGAGTGGCTGTTCTGGCAGGTGGGCGGCCTCGGGCCCATGGCCGGGCAGGCGCATCACTTCAGGCAATATGCTCCGGAAAAGATCGAATACGGCATCAACCGCTACACCAACGAGGTCAACCGTCTTTACGGTGTGATGAACCGGCGTCTGGAAGGCCGGGACTATCTTGCTGACGACTATTCCATCGCCGACATGGCGTCATTCGGCTGGGTTGTCTCCTACGCCAATCAGGGGCAGGATCTCAATGATTTTCCCAATCTCAAGCGCTGGTTTGAAGCCATAAGCGCCCGCCCCGCCGTTCAGCGGGGCAGGGATCTGGGCAAGGAAGCGCGCCGCAATCTCGCCGACGACAAGGATGCGCAGAAAATCCTGTTCGGCCAACGGGCGCGCTGACAGGCGAGCCATTGTCAGGGGCAGGATCATCCCTCTACAGGTGCCGGATTTCCTCCGGCGCCTCTCCCCAATTGTCGTGCAAGCCATCCTGATATTGCACAGGGGCTGCCAGCAGTTCTTCCAGCGAAAGGTCATCGAGAACGGACAGGTTGACGGCATAGAACGGCCCGCCCATCACCTCCAGATTGCCCTGTCCGAACGGCTTGACGCCGCAGGTTCTGCAGAAGGAATGCGTGATGGTCTTGCTGCCGAACTGGTATTGCGTGAGATTGTCAGCGCCTGCGAGGATCTGCAGCTCATCACCGCCGGTAAAGGCTTTCCAGAACCGCAGCTTGGCACAGAACGAGCAATTGCATTTGCTCGTACCGGCATCGAGATCGATCGTGCATTCGAAACGCACGGCCTGGCAATGACAGCTGCCATGATAGGTTTTTTTCATCGGATATCTCCGCTGGGGGATCGAAATCAGTGACAGCAGCTATCGTCGGCGGATTTGGCCGTGCCGGCGTATTCGTCATGGCGCTTGACCCAGTTCTTGCCGAGACCGCCAAGATCGGGCGTGCCATCCCAGCCCTCCTGCCGGCCGAGCGGCGTCAGGTCGAGATAGTTGTAGGTGCCAAGCTGCAGGTCGCCGCCGCGTCCATAGCTCGAATAGGTGTGGTAGACCGTATCGTCGTCGCGCAGGAAGACACTGGTTCCCGGCTGTTCGCCGCGCATGAACCAGGGCATGCCCTTGCGCTCATATTCCTCGGCCGTGGTGTAATTGTAGACGGGCGGCATGACGGCCTCGTCCAATGTCACGTGAAAATCATAGTTGAAATCGCTGTCATGCGACGACACCCACGGGAATGTCCAGCCCATGCGTCTTCTGTAAGCTTCGATTTCAGCGAGGGGCGCGCGCGAGACGGCCACCAGCGTGGTGTCACGGGCGTGCAGATGTGCCAGATTGCCGATACTGTCGGCAAGGAAGGAGCAGCCGGGGCAGCCTTCGCCTTCGCCCGGTCCCAGCATGAAATGATAGACGATCAGCTGGCGGCGCCCCTCGAACAAATCGGACAGGCCGAGCTTGCCCTTCGGCCCCTCGAACACATAATCCTTGTCGATCTGCACCATCGGAAGCGCACGGCGCTCGCGGTTCAGGGCATCGCGTTGCTTGGTGAAGGCCTTTTCCTTCAGCAGAAAGGCCTTTCTGGCCTTGTCCCACTCGGCGCGGGAAACAACCTTGCGGTCGTCAGGGTGTGCATGGGTGTTCATCGTTTCCTCCTTGATATTGGTTCAAGCGATAATCAGTCCATAAGCGGGGGCATACGCTCCTCAGTGAAGACGGCCCAGCGGCTCGACATAGGCCTCCAGCCGTTCCATGCATTCGGTCCAGCCATTCTCATGCGAATCCCGGTCGTCGGCGGAATCGAACGGTGTCTGATGGAAGACGAGCCGCGTGCGCTGTCCCTGCGCGCTCATGGTGACGGTTACCAATGTCTGCGGCCCGCGCAGGCCATCGCTATCCTCCCAGGCAAAGGTGAAGACGATCCGCTCCGGCTCGACGATCCGCGTGTAGCGGCCGACCATCCAGGCGTCCTCGCCATCGGGAGAGCGGATGGACGAGCGATAGGCGCCGCCCTCCCTGAAATCGATCTGGCAGTTCGGGCAGGTGAAATTCTTCGGGCCCCACCAGCGCACGACATGCTCCGGCTGTGACCAGACCTTGAAAACGAGCGCCACCGGCGCATCGACGATCCGGACGATTGTCAGTTCGCGATCATTGTCCCTGCGGGCCAGCGCTGCGGTCATGGTTCCTCTTCCTTCCCATTCCGAACCGATCATATCTAACTCATAGGTTAAATAACCTTTTGGTTTATTACACTCTGATTTTGCCAACGTCAACATTGCCGGCGCTTACTTTTTTGCGTCACACATTTTCCTTGGAAAGCGCCACATCCCGCATCAGTTTCCGCTCCGGCAAGGACCGCCTTGCGATTCACGATGCCGGAGACGCAGATGAGACATGTCAGGTCATATTACACGCCGCGCTGCACGTGTTGGGTCCATGCCGGTTGTTCCGGCCCTGTCGCTATCGATCAGACCGGCGGGCGCAGCGAAGGGGCGGGGTATCGAAGCCGCGTTCAAAGGCCTGGAGAGGGCAAGCGGTGCACGCCTTGGGGTTTCGGCGACGGGTACGGGCAGCGGTAAGCGCATCGCAAGACGGCGCAACCCGGCCGGGCCGGCCATATCTGATGCAGGCAAACAAAAACCCCGCGAGAGCTCTACGCTTTCACGGGGTTTGGCATGCCGTCTGAAAATTACTGGCGTGTCAGGCTTTCGCTCTTGCAGATGAGCCCGCCCAGCACACAACCGGACAGGGACAATGTGTTGCCGCTGACGCTGGCCTTGCCATTGTAGGTCTTGCCCTCATCGAGCTTGTTGACCTGTCCCTTGTAGGACCCGCCCCTGCCGGACATCTCGCCGATGGATTTGCCCTTGTACTCGCCGGTCAAGACCGTGCCGCAATACTTGTCGGCGCCGCAGGACGAGTACTGGATGAGCGTACCTGTCGGCCGCTTCCACGTGCCGACGATCGGTTCCTCGGCCAGTGCCGGACCTGCCATCAATACAACGCCGGCGCATGCCAATAAGAGTTTGCGATTCATATGTTCCTCCCGATAAGGGTTGTGCGGCAAATGGGGTCTCTCCGCGTCCATTTGCATGTCCCTTACGTAAACGTAATTCAAAAAACCCCTGAAAGGAAGCCTTATGCGCTCGCAGCCGGGGTTTTTTGCAGGCAGGCGTTGCGGAACGGAGAGGAGATTCCTGTGCGAATGGCTCCAAGCCCGGCAAAAAGAAGCTGTGCCTTGGTTAGCAAAGGCTTGAAATCGGATAATGGCATTTTAAGCGAATTTGATCCAAATGCCTGCAATTGCTGGGGCGATATATTTAATGAATTCCGAAGTTTACCAGTTGTTTTTGTTTTGTTTGGCTCCAGTTAATCATGCCCCTTAACAGCAATTTGAGGGCTGTGTGGCATTCTCGAAAACATCGAAAGAGCACGCCAAAACAAACAAATCAGGCGGTTCTCAGAAGTCTAACAGGGCTTATCGGTTTAAACAGGGACTCGGTAAAATGGCACGTTTTGATCTTCACAATATCGATGCCGGACATGTCGGCGGCACCGCAGAAACGGACATCCTCTTTGAAATGGGCATCATGTATGCCACGGGCCGTGACTGTGCCGTCGATCATGTCGCCGCGCACAAATGGTTCAACATTGCGGCAATCAAAGGCAGCGACCGGGCTGCGGAACTGCGCGCCGAACTGGTGAAAACCATGTCCAAGGCCGATCTGGCAACGGCCATGCGCGAAGCCCGCGAATGGATGACCACGCACTGAACTGCAGATGCTTGGTGCGTGGTTCGACAAGCTCACCATGAGGGAAGTGGTTTGGTGCAAGGTTATTCACAAACGTCGCAGAACGTAACTCCCTGCAATCTTCACCCTCCCTCATGGTGAGCTTGTCGAACCACGCATGAGCGCTCAAGCCACACCGGCACGAGACAACAATGGCTCAGCCCATCGGCTGGAACGCATCGCGGATCACCTTGGCCATGCCGTCAATCGCGGGGCTCATCATCCGCGGATTGCGCCGCAGCACGACATTCGATGAATCAATGACCGGAAATCCCTCTGCTTCCGTCAGTTCGCGGCAGCCCGGCGGAATATTGCTGCGCGCAAGCGGGGCGATGGCAAGGCCCGAAACCGCTGCTATTTTCAAGCCTCCGCCCGTATCGCAGCTATAGGCCACGCGGTATTCGATCCTGTTGCGCTCCAGCGATCCCATGGCGAATTTCCTGCACCAGTCCGAGCGCTCGTAGATCGCGATGGGAACGGGCGTGATTTCATGCACGCAATGCACCTCCGAGGTGACCCAGACGGTCGGGTCGACAAAGAGAACCTCGCCGGTTGCCGGCGGCTCCCAGTTGAATATGACGGCAAGATCAAGCTCGTCCGCATCCAGTGCGGCCAGCTGTTGCGCCGAATATCCGCATTTGACCGTTACCTCCACCTGCGGATGCTGGCTGGCGAAGGCGGCGAGGGCGCGCGGCAGGATCGTGTAGCCATATTCTTCGGGAAGGCCGATCCGCACGGGGCCGCCAAGCGGCTTGGCCCGGATCGTCGCCATGGTTTCATCCAGCAGCGCGACAATGCGTTGCGCGTTGACGAGCAGTGCTTCGCCCTGGGCGGTCAGCGCAACGCCGCGCGAGCCGCGGGCAAAAACGCTTTCTCCCAGAACCTCCTCGAGCCGCTTGATCTGGACACTCACGGCCGATTGCGTGCGCCCGATCCTTTCCGCCGCGCGGGTGACATTGCCGGCCGTTGCCACGGCCAGGAACGTACGGAGCAGATCGCTGTCGAGTGGCGGGTTCATGGCGTTCCCTGCAATTAAAATTTCGAATGACAGGCATAATTTCTATTCGTTTGATGTATGTCAATGCTTGCGTCAAGCATGGTGACTATTCGCCATTCGAGACCATCTCCATGTCTGTTTTCTGCTTGTTTTCAAATCTTTGGAAGGGTTTGCAGATCGCTGATCGCGAGGCTCGCCAACTCGCGGTACTGTCGCGCAAGCCGGGTGAACATTTGCTGCGCGATGCCGGTATCACGCGCCAGGACGTAGCCGGGATCGCCTGCTGTTATCGCCTGAAGCGGCTGCGGGTACTCCTGCGGCGCGGGAGCCAGCCGTGCCGTTGACACCGCTGCCGGTTCGACGCTGAACGCTCTTCTTCGGCAATTCCACATTATTGACGCAATCAAAACGAGATTATTGTTGTGATTGCAACCTAGCCGTTAGACGGCATCATGCTAAGGGGCCATTGTTCTCTTGGGAGCGTCGCTGCGACCCGGCGGGTCTGAGTTGCCGGCCTGATTTCAAGGGGCGGCACATTCAGGAGAATCTGGAGCAGATGCTTTGGATTGTCACAGTAATGCAAATATTTTCTTCTAAATAACGTGTAGTATAAAGTTTTAAATCAGATATATCTTTGTCAGTTTAGAATTGATTTGATAACAATGCTCATTTTTTATGTTGTTTTGTCTTTTTGTTATGAATTTCTGTGAGAGGCTATGATTAAACCTATCATTAGAATTATGATAGTTAATTCGATTTAATGTGGTTTTTTAGTGAGACTTTCGCAACTCTTAGGGGTTGCGAACACTGGGATATCAGCTAAGTAAACGGTTTATGGAATTTTTGATTCTTAAAGAAGACGGGGAAGTTATGCAGGACGAGCTTGGGGCATTATTGTCAAGGTTGAGCCGTGCTCAAAAAGAGTTGATAATTTTGACTGCAAAGACCAATGCTTTTCCTGACAATAATACCTTGAAACGGATAGCCACTCTGGCGTTGAACATTTCCGCCGTGGAAGCCCTGATTGCCGATACGCAGAACCGCGATAAACGCGCGAAAATGACCAAGGCGAACGATTAAAAGGATTGAACGGCATGAACCCGTGTTGCCGATAAAGGCGCTGTTCATGCCGCTCTGTCGATGAAACCGTTGTCAGCACATCAGACGCTGGCAGGACCGGTGCGGGTTGCTTCGAACAGGAACCAGTGACGGCGCTCGGATTCATCGATGTAATTCTCGATGATGCTCGTGGTGGCACTGTCATGGTATTCGCTGCAAAGCTCATGCACCTGCCGCAGATAACCGATAAAGCTCTTCGTATCGTCGCGCAGTTCGGCCAGCATGTCTTCCGGCGTCACGAAATTGGCGTCGTTGTCGAGCAGGCGCTGCTGGGCGGAAATCTGCCCGATGGAGCGCAATGTTGTGCCGCCGATCTTGCGCACGCGCTCCGCCAGAACGTCGGTCATGTCAAAAATCTGGGCGCCCTGTTCGTCCAGCATCAGGTGATAATCGCGAAAATGCGGCCCGCTCATATGCCAATGAAAGTTTTTCGTTTTCATGTAGAGCGCGAAGGTATCGGCAAGCAGCGCATTGACGGCGGCTGCGATGTCGCGGGTCGCGTCCGCGCCGAGATCGGTGGGCGTTGCGGTGGGCGCGCGTTTGATCGTCTGCAATGATTTGGTAGCCATGGGTCGATCTCCTCTGCTGTGAATGGGAAATTCTTACGACTTGAGTAGGCAAGTGGTGCTCGTCACAGATATACGACTAGCACGACTGTTTGTCATTTCTGCTTCAAATCTTGGTCAACGCGGCGACTTCCGCCTCTTCGAAGCGCACAAGGGCCGTCTTCTCCTTGACCTGAGCCCCTTCGTTGACGATCTCGGCAATTTTTCCGTCATGCGGAGCGGTGATGGAATGTTCCATCTTCATCGCCTCCAGCACCAGCAGAACCTGCCCCTTCCTGACGAGGTCGCCGGCAGAGACCCGGACGGATTTCACCAGACCCGGCATCGGCGCGGTCAGCCGGTCGCCCGCACCCCCGGCCTCGTCGGCCTGCTGCAGGGGATCCGGCACGGCAAAAATTGCCACCACGCCTCTGGCGATGACCGCAATGCCTTGCGGTATTGCCGCGGTCTTTGCCCGCAGGTTGATGCCTTTGCCGGTGATGTGCCAGCCGCTGCCATCGCGCCGCACCCGCAGGTCAAGGGTGGCGTCGGCTGCAGCGACCTCGAAACGATCGTCATCCAGAACCGTAATGCCATAGCGGAGCGTATGGCCGGGCTCGCCCAGCGTGACCGGGTATTGCGACGGCGCCAGATGGCTGTAGCCGCGCAGTGCCGTCCAGGGATCGTCGGAGGTGACCTTTGTCAGAAGGCCGCTGGCATAGAGCACGGCCAGCTCCTTTGCGCCCGCCGGCATGGCCACGGGAACGACCAGACTGTGAAGATCCCGGTCGATCAGGCCGGTATCGACATCACCGGCGGCAAAACCCGGATGCCGCGCCAATGCGGCGAGAAATGCTGCATTGGTGACCGTTCCGGCAATCTCCGTGTGCAGGAGGGCGTCTTCCATGGCTTGCAGCGCGGTCGCGCGGTCTTTGGCGTGAACGACGATCTTGGCAATCATCGGATCGTAATAGGGGGAAATGGTGTCGCCCGGGCGCACGCCGGTCTCAATCCGCACCGTGCCTTCCCTGACGGCAGCCGGAAAGGCGAGGTGATGCAACGTGCCGATGGCTGGCAGAAAGCTCTTGGCCGGGTCTTCCGCATAAAGCCGCGCTTCCACGGCATGGCCATTCAGCGGGATTTGCGCCTGGGTCAGCGGCAGGGGTTCGCCCGCCGCCACGCGCAATTGCCATTCCACCAGGTCAAGCCCGGTGATCATTTCTGTCACTGGATGCTCGACCTGCAGCCGCGTGTTCATTTCCATGAACCAGAAGCCGTCCGGCCGCAGGCCCTGGCTGGCATCGACGATGAATTCGATCGTGCCCGCGCCGGAATAATGGATGGCCTTGGCCGCCTTCACGGCGGCGTCGGTCATCGCCGCGCGCATCTCCGGCGTGATGTCGGGAGCAGGGGCTTCCTCGATCACCTTCTGGTGGCGGCGCTGCAGCGAACAGTCGCGTTCATAGAGATGCACGGCATTGCCGTGATTGTCGCCGAACACCTGCACTTCGATATGGCGCGGCTTGGAGACATATTTTTCCACCAGCACCCGGTCATCGCCGAAGGCGCTCTTGGCTTCGCGCCGCGCGCTGCCCAGCGCTTCGGCGAAATCATCGGGGCTGTCGACCTTGCGCATGCCCTTGCCGCCACCGCCGGCGCGTGCCTTGATCAGCACGGGATAGCCGATCTCGCGCGCCTTGGAAGCGAGCACGACCAGTTCCTGTGCTTCACCGTGATAGCCGGGAACGACAGGCACGCCCGCCTTTTCCATCAGCCGCTTGGCGGCGTCCTTCAGGCCCATGGCGCGGATGGAATCGGCCGAGGGGCCGATGAACACCAGTCCGGCCTTGACCACGGCATCGACAAAGCCGGGGTTTTCCGACAGGAACCCGTAGCCGGGATGAATCGCTTCGGCGCCCGTATCGATGGCCGCCTGAATGATGCGGTCGGCGCGCAGATAGCTTTCCGATACGGTGGCGCCGCCGATATGCACGGCCTCGTCGGCCATTGCCACATGCAACGCATCGGCATCGGCGTCGGAATAGACGGCAACGGTGCCGATACCCATCTTCTGCGCGGTGCGGATGACCCGGCAGGCAATTTCACCGCGATTGGCAATGAGGATTCTGGAGAACATTGTTGTCATGGTTTTTCTCCTTACATCCTGAAGATACCGAATGTGGTATCCTCCACGGGTGCATTCAGGGCTGCGGAAAGTGAAAGGGCGAGAACCTCGCGGGTTTTGGCCGGGTCGATGATGCCGTCGTCCCACAGGCGCGCCGAGGAATAGAGCGGGTGGCCCTCGCGCTCGTATTTTTCCAGGATCGGCGCGCGGAAGGCTGCCTCGTCGGCAGCGGGCCAGTCACCGCCCTTGCGTTCGATCCCCTCGCGCTTGACCAGAGCCAGCACCGTTGCCGCCTGTTCGCCGCCCATGACGGAAATGCGGGCATTGGGCCACATCCACAGGAAACGCGGCGAGAAGGCGCGGCCGCACATGCCGTAATTGCCCGCGCCGAACGATCCGCCGATGATCATCGTCACCTTGGGTACGCGCGCCGTGGCAACCGCCGTCACCAGCTTGGCGCCATCCTTGGCGATGCCGCCCGCTTCATAGGAACGGCCGACCATGAAGCCGGTGATGTTCTGCAGGAAGACCAGCGGAATGCCGCGCTGGGTGCACAGCTCAATGAAGTGCGCGCCCTTCAGCGCGCTTTCGGAAAACAGCACGCCATTGTTGGCGATGATGCCGACCGGCATGCCGTAGAGATGGGCAAAGCCGGTGATGAGGCTGGTGCCGTAATTCTGCTTGAACTCATCAAATTCCGAACCGTCGACCACGCGGGCGATGACTTCGCGCACATCATAGGGCTGGCGTAGGTCCGTGGGCACGATGCCGTAGAGTTCATGCGGATCATAAAGAGGCGGACTCACTTTGCGAAGGTCGAGCCCTATCACCTTCTTTCGATTCAGGTTTCCGACGATGCGCCGGGCGATGGCAAGGGCATGGGCATCGTCCATGGCATAGTGATCGGCAACGCCGGACTCGCGCGTGTGCACTTCGGCACCGCCAAGATCTTCCGCCGTCACGTCCTCGCCGGTCGCGGCCTTCACCAGTGGCGGGCCTGCGAGAAAGATGGTCGCCTGGCCTTTGACCATGATGGTTTCTTCCGACATGGCCGGCACATAGGCGCCGCCCGCCGTACAGGAGCCCATGACCACCGCGATCTGCGGAATACCCGCCGCTGACATGTTCGCCTGGTTGTAAAAGATGCGCCCGAAATGCTCGCGGTCCGGGAAAACCTCGTCCTGGTTCGGCAGGTTCGCGCCGCCGGAATCGACGAGATAGATGCATGGGAGGTTGTTCTGCAGCGCGATTTCCTGCGCGCGCAGATGCTTCTTCACGGTCAGCGGATAATAGGTGCCGCCCTTGACCGTGGCGTCGTTGACGACAATCATCACCTCCTTGCCGGACACGCGCCCGATACCGGCGATCAGCCCCGCCGATGCGATAGTGTCGCCATACATGTCCCAGGCGGCAAACTGGCCGATTTCCAGAAAGGGCGAACCGGGATCAAGCAACTGCACCAGCCGGTCGCGCGGCAGCAGCTTGTTGCGCGCGGTGTGGCGCTTGCGTGCTTCGTCGGTCCCGCCCTTGCTCACCAGCGCAGCCTTGGCCTTGATGTCATCGACAAGGGCGCGCATGCGCTCCGTATTGGTGGCAAAGGTTTCGGATGTGGTGGTGATCTGGGACTGAAGTATGCTCATGTATTCTCCTATCGGATCACTTCGATGTGGCAGCCGACATCAAGGTCGGCCCAGGCGCGGTCGGTGGTAATGGCAGTGGCGCCTTCCCTTATGGCAAGAGCAAGGCAGGCGCGGTCGCCGAGGGAAAGACCCTTGTGGCGGGTTGCCGGACGCAGCAAGGCGGCGGTCAGTGCGAGATCCTTGTCGAAATCAACATACCGGATACTGTATCCGGTCATCAGTGCATCGGGAACGGCAAGGGAAAGGCCCTTGTCGGCGCAGGCGGCCATGATCTCGGCCAGGTTGACGGTCGTGCAGAGCGCGCCGGAAAGGCAGGCCTGCGCACGGTCTGCCCCCGGCTCCTGCAGAAGAACCGCCAGCACCGCCGAGGCATCAAGGACCACCGTGGTCATTTCTTCTGTGCCTTGGCGATTTCCGCAGCTTCGCGCGCCAGCCGGTCAAACCGCGCATCGGAAGCGCGTTGTTCGGCCAGTCTGTCCGCAATGAATTCGTCCACCAGACTGACACCCGGCCTTTTGAGCTTTTCGGCGCTCTCCCAGATCTTTTTCAGCGTCGCGCTCTGGGAGGCAACCTGAAGATAGCCGTCGACCATGCGCAGGGCGACGGTGTCACCCGGCTTCACGTTCATGAGCTTGCGCATCTCGGCCGGAATAACCAAGCGGCCGCCATCACCTATCGTAGCAGTCACAGCCCAGGAAAACGGTGCCGACGAGGTATCGGCATCGTGCTCAAACGCTTGCGGTTCCTCACGGAAACCTTCATTCTTCTTGCGTGCCATTGTTAAAGACCTCTTTGAGAACAATGGAAGAAACCTGCCATCATTCATAAAACATGGCAATTCTACCAAAGAATGACATAAAATAGAATTCATGCCATTCAGGCGCTCTCCCCGAACATTTCGCGCCCGATCAGCATGCGGCGGATTTCGCTGGTGCCGGCGCCGATCTCGTACAGTTTGGCGTCGCGCAGCAGGCGTCCCGTCGGGTAATCGTTGATGTAGCCATTGCCGCCCAGCGCCTGGATGGCCTCCAGAGCGCACCAGGTGGCCTTTTCCGCCGCATAGAGAATGCAGCCGGCGGCATCCTTGCGCGTGGTCTCGCCGCGGTCGCAGGCGGCAGCCACCGCATAGACGTAAGCGCGAGAGGCGTTCATCGTCGTGTACATATCGGCAAGCTTGCCCTGCATCAGCTGGAATTCGCCGATCGGCTGGCCGAACTGCTTGCGCTCATGCACATAGGGCACCACCACGTCGAGGCAGGCAGCCATGATGCCGAGCGGGCCGCCGGCAAGCACGACCCGTTCATAGTCGAGGCCGGACATGAGGATGCGCACGCCCTTGCCCTCTTCGCCGAGCACGTTCTCGAACGGGATCTCGCAATCCTCGAACACCAGTTCGCAGGTGTTGGAGCCGCGCATGCCCAGCTTGTCGAGCTTTTGCGCCGTGCTGAAACCCTTGAAACCCTTCTCGACCAGAAACGCCGTAACGCCGCGCGACCCGGCGGCGGGGTCGGTCTTGGCGTAGACCACCAGCGTATCGGCATCGGGACCATTGGTGATCCACATCTTGTTGCCGTTCAGCACATAGCGGTCATTCTTCTTGTCGGCCCGCAGTTTCATCGACACGACGTCGGAGCCGGCACCGGGCTCGGACATGGCGAGTGAGCCCACATGCTCGCCCGAACACAGCTTCGGCAGATATTTCGCCTTCTGCGCGTCCGTGCCCCAGCGGTTGATCTGGTTGACGCAAAGGTTGGAATGCGCGCCGTAGGACAGGCCGACGGACGCCGATGCCCGGGAAATCTCTTCCACGGCAATGGCATGGGCGAGATAGCCGAGGCCCGAGCCGCCGAAATCCGGGTTTGCCGTCATGCCGAGCAGACCGAGCGCGCCCATTTCCTGCCAGAGATGCATGGGGAACTGGTTGGACCGGTCCGTTTCGGCGGCAAGCGGTGCGATGCGTTCCTGCGCGAACCGGTGCACCGTCTCGCGCAGCGCTTCGAGATCATCTGAAAGTCCAAATCGCAGACCTGACTGATACATGCTACTCTCCCATGTCCTTTGTCGTGACATTCTTGGCGCCCACAAGGCGCAATCCCATAGTGACGTATTTTTCCGCAATCTGCGTGACAGTAAGCCTGTCGTCCGGGCGAAACCAGACATTCACGCCGGTGGTCATCGCAATGATGGCCCGGGTCGTCAGCGGAATGTCATCGATATCGAATTGACCGGATGCGCTGCCCGCCTCGAGGATCAGCCGCAGCTCGTTCTCGTAGACCGCCCGCAATTCCACCAGAATGGCCAGCTTGTCGCCCTGCAGGCTGCGCAGTTCCATATTGGCAATGTGCACATCGTCCCGCCGCTCCACATGATAGCGGATGTGAAAGCGGATGAAGGCGGCAAGCCGTTCGAGCGGCGTGGTCAGGGTCTGGCTCTCGGTCCGCCATGCCGCCAGCAGCCGGTCCATGTGGTCGCGCATCACCGCGAACAGCAGCTCCTGCTTGGTCGGGTGATAGCGGTAGAGGGCCGCCGCCTGCACGCCTACCTTTTCCGCCAGCTGGCGCATCGACATGGCCTCGTAGCCGACCTTGGCAATCAGCCGCCTTGCCGCGACATGAATCGCTGCCTGGGTCTTCTCGCCGTCTGAGCCAATTGTTCTCGCCATGGGGTATTAATAAAACGAACGTTCAATTCATTCAAGAGGCAAATTCAACCCTCGATACTGGTTTGCACAACTGAGAGACGAGGGCTCTCAGACGAAGTGATAAGAGGCGTCCGATGGTGCCGCAGCGCAAAATCGGGTAGATTCAGTTTATTGCCAGTCTTCAATATGCCTTTGATTGAATAGCGTTTTTCACAAGACTGAGAGTTGAAAAGCATGGTTGGTCGAGAATTCAAACATCTGTTGCCTGCGCTGGCCGCTGCAATTGTTCTGCTGGCAGGGGGTGTGCCGGCGCAGGCCGTTTCAATGAAGGAGTGCAGTGCCAGGTACAAAGCTGCGCAAGCGGCAGGCAGCACAACGGGCTGGAACGAATTCCGCAAGCAGGAATGCGCGAAAGCGGCGTCTGCGGCGGCGGAAACTGGGTCACCGGAGACAAAGTCGGAGATTGCGCCAAAGGCCGCCCCGACGGCCGTGGTGCCGAAATCACTCGTGTTTCCGAGCGCCGTTTCCAGCAAATTTGCGGCGGAAAAACCGGCCAAGGCGCGCATGCACACCTGTCTGGAGCACTATCACATCAACAAGGACAACAATACGCTGGGCGGCATGCGCTGGATCGAGAAAGGCGGTGGTTACTACAAGCTGTGCAACAACAAGCTGAAGGGAATAAGCTGATCTCACCGGTCGTCAGACGGCAGGGCGTCATATCTCTCTATAGCGCGACAACTATTTCCTGAAATCGAATGTGCGGAAGGCTGTGGCGGCAACCAGCAGCCAGCCGAGGATGAGCAGAGTACCGCCTGCAGGCGCGGCGCCGGGGAACAGGCGGTCACCGGTGATATCGCGGGAGGCAAGATCGCCGATGAACAGGAGGAGGCCGAGCAACAGCGCGAGGCCGCCGCCATAGGCCGCGCGGCTGATTTTCGCGAGCACCGCAAGGGCGAGGAACGCCGGGGCATGGATGAACAGGATGGGCGCAATCGTTGCCATATGCGGACTGGCGCTGTGCGCGGCGGCTGCATAGGCGGCGATGCCAGCGGCGCCGATCAGGCCGCCAAGGCCGGCGAATGTCCGATTGAGGTTGTGCCCGCGTGTATCGGCGGCGGTACCGCTGTTGGTATCACCAAGGTGGGTGTCGCCATTCAATGCCATGTTCGGTTCCAGTCTATGTCTGTGCAGCAGTGGTCTGCTTTCCCGGTCCGCTTTTCAGATCTGTTTCCCGGATCTATTTCCCGGATCTATTTCAATGCAGCCAGCGTCTCGGCGAGCTTTTCCTCGAACAGGTCCAGTTCCTCGTCCAGTCCGACACTGACACGAATGCAGCGGTCAAGCACCGGGGCCATTGGCTTGCGGACGAAAATGTCGCGCTCGATGAGACCACTCAGCACGCTGGCGGCATAGGCCCCATCGCGTCCGCAGTCGATGGCGACGAAGTTGGTGGCGGAAGGGATGGCAGCAAGGCCGTTGCTGGCGGCGATGGTTGCGATACGGTCGCGCCCGGCAATGATCCGCGCCACCACCGCATTGAGATAGGGTTGGTCGGCAAGGGCGGCCAGCGCGGCGATCTGCACCATGCGGTTCATGCCGAAATGGTTGCGGATCTTGTCAAAGGCGGTGATCTGGCTTTCCGCGCCAATGGCATAGCCGCAGCGCATGCCGGCGAGGCCATAGGCCTTGGAAAAAGTGCGCATGCGCAGCACGTTGGGCCGCGAGACGTCGATGGCGGGCAGGGCGGAGGCAGGGGCGGTCTCGCCATAGGCTTCGTCGAGGATCAGCAGGGTGGTTTCGGGCAGGGCGGCGATGAAGGCTTCGATCGCCACTGCCTCGTGCCATGTCCCCATGGGGTTGTCGGGATTGGAGAAATAGACCAGCGGCGCCTTTTCGCGGACGGCTGCGTCCAGCAGGGCATCGAGGTCTTCCCGGTCATCCCGGTAGGGAACAGTGACAAGCCGCCCGCCGAACCCGGCCACATGGAAGTTGAAGGTGGGATAGGCACCGAGCGAGGTGACAACCGGCGTTCCCTCGCGCACATATTGGCGAACGGTCAGCCCCAGCAGGGTGTCGACGCCTTCGCCAACCACGACATTGCGCGGCGTGACGGCGAGATGCGCGGCGAGCGCCGCCTTCAGGTCGAAATTCTCCGGGTCGCAATATTTCCACACCTCCGGCGCGGCGTCGCGCATGGCTGCGATCACCGATGGCGCCGGTCCAAACCCGTTCTCATTGGCGCCAAGCCGGGCGCGAAACGGCCGGTTGCGCTGGCGTTCCAGTGTTTCCGGTCCGACGAAGGGCACAGTGGAGGGGAGCGATTCAATCAGGGGGGTAAGCTGCGGTTCCATGGCCACAGCGATAGCATTTTTTCCGGCGGTGAAAAGCAAAACCTGTCTCTTATTTCGGTGTAACAGGATTGAGTTTGCGGCCTTGCCGGTTGAGCGCCGGCTTTATGCCAACCCACAGGGCCGGAAGCAGCGCCGCCGCCAGGACCCACCACATCGGGCGGATCGAATAGGCGAAGGAGAGGTTGGCCAGCAGCACCCGCATCGGCGGAATTCGGGTGGCGAGCGCGAACCAGGCATATTCGGCAAGGGCGGTTCCCAGCGCCGCCAGCACGGCAATGGCAAGCAGCGTCCACGGCGAAGACAGGGCAAAGCCGCGCGCATGGGCGAAGCGGTAGAGCAGCAGCGCGATGAGAAAACCCGCCATCAGCGTCGCCTGCGTGACATCCGCCTTGGACTGCATGAAAAAGTGCAGGACGCCGAGCGCCGCCAGCGGATAGGCCAGCATGTGCAGCCGGTTCCAGTTCCTGCCCATGCGCCGGATCATGCCATCGGTGGAGGTCACGCCGAGCGCAGCCAGGCCAAGCAATGCGGTGAAACCGATCAGCAGATAGATGCGCAGCCAGATCTCGCTGGCCACCCGCAGCAGATTGGCGTTCTGGTCGGCGATGTAGAGCGAGAAGTGCAGGGCGGCATAGGCGAGGGCGGTGAGGCCGAGAATGCGCCGGATCAGGATAAGCCTGTTCCAGCGGGTGATGTGGCGCAGCGGCGTTATGGCGAGCGAGATCAGGAAGAAGCGGATCGCCCAGTCACCGGTCTGGTGAATGGCTTCGGTGATCGGCCGCGGTCCGAGAATATTGACCTTGTAGCCCGTAGCGATGAACACCAGAGGGATGAAGGCAGCAACAAGGGCTGCGATTTTGATGGCTGACGGCTTTCCTGCCCGGTCATTCCATGGAAACTTGATCACGCCGCTGTTTTTCCCTGATCACATGGCTCCTTACATCCACAGGAATCCGGCAGTGACAAGACAACAAGCCGTGAAAATGCCGGGATGTGTGGAGCACGCAATCCGGCGGCTCAGTCCGCCGGGCCGGCAAACAGAATGAGATTGCCGTCCGGATCGAGCACGATGAAGTTTCGCGCCCCCCAAGGCTCCTTCCTCAGCGTCTGGTGAAAGGACACGCCCGCCGCCTGGAAGTCGAGAAAAAGCTGCTTGATCTCCGCCGCGCTGTCGACGGCGATTGAGGCGGAAAGCAGATGCTCCCGGCTGCGGATATCGCCGGCAAAGACAGGCTCGCAGACCAGCCGCAAGGCAAGCATGGCCCGGTCGCGGATGAGTTGTCCGTAGAAGGGCGGTTCGCCATAGATGAAATCAACGGCAAAGCCGAGTTTGCCGGTGTAGAAGTCGCATGATCGCTGGATATCGGCGACGAAAAGCTGGGCAGCAATGGAACTGAGGACGGCGCGCGGCGCAGTTTGATGGATGGGGGTGCTCATGGTCTGGGCTCCTGATAGGAGCGCCTGCCACCCTTCGAAACCCCGCTGGCGTGCCACAAGTTCCTGCGCATCGCTGAGCCTGAACGGCGCATCCAGCACGTCCTTGTCGTCGAGATGCCGGTACCGCGGCAGAGCGGCCCGGATTTCGGCGGCAACGGGATGGTACCGTTCACGATGCCAGCGCAGATACTGCTTGGCTTGCTTTCTGAGGTTTTCGAGGTTCGGCATTGGCGCATCTGTTGTCATTTGACGCAGGCGGGCATTGCCCTTTCGACCACACGTCGATGCGCCCTACGCAGCCCGGCAATAGTCGTGCGAACCAATGGTCATTGTCAAGACGGGCCCGCAACAGCAAAAAATCCGCCGACGGGTCACCGGCAGATGTACGGGAAGCAATGGCAGGGATAGGTCAGGGGCGCTGGGTCGCCAGCCAGCGGTCGGCGCTGGCCCGGCCGAAAACCCGGGCGCGGCGATTATATTCCGCGGTCAGCTGCCGCCGGCTTTCTTCGCGCGCATAGGTCCGTTTGGCCGGACGGTTCTTCCGGATGCGCGCGGACATGGCATCCTGTTCAGGGCGAACACGTGTGGCTTGCGCATTGGCACCGGGAGCATTGACACTGGGGGCAGCGGCATTGGGCATACCTTGCGCCTGGCTTTCAGCAGCAAAAAGTCCCGCAGCCACCGCTACGGCAAAAAACAGGCTTCGCATCAATATTATCCTTCTTGATTCGTCTGTGTTTTGACGGGTGCCAAAAGAGTTCACGACCTTTTCGTGAAGTTTCAAAACCCGTCAAGGGACATCGCTGTCCCCTGTTTATAACTTACCAGCGGTAATGGCGGCCCCCATAGATAATCAGGGGCGGAGAATTGAATCGCATGTCATCGAATTGAGCCCGGCTTGTGGCACGGCGGTCCAGTTCAAGGTCGAGCAGGCAGCGGGCAAAGGCGTCGGTGCCTCGCTTGAAACCATAGGACGAACAGGTCCGGCCATCGATGGCGCGCCGTTCCTCCGGGGTGATCGTCTGGCATCCGGCAACGAACAGAATGAGAAGCAACACCGAACAGGTTGCACGTTTCATTGGGCTCTCCATGCCGCCGTTCTCCTGCGCGAGACGGCGGCCAAATCAGTTCAACAGGCCAAGATTATCACAGAGCATCCGCCCGTGTTATCCCAATTGATTGATTGGATGGAGGAATTGCCGGAGAGGCAAAAATGGTCTGGAAAGTAAAGTCCGGTCAGACGATGAGGACGCCGGCAAGCATCACGATAATGATCATTCCTGCCAGCAGGGGCAGGATCGACATACTGGCTTCCGCCTGTTTGGGTTTCAATACCAATTTGGCAAAGTCAGCAGCACGGTTGCCGCGATTTCGGTGACCACAAGGAACAAGACCAGAGGGAAGAACCCATCGCTGATCTTTCTGTTGTCATTGGCTGGTGCAACGCTTGTCAAAGTCTGCTCCTGATCTAAACGACCTCCGCGGAACGCGAAACCCGGTCATGCTCGTCAGTGCCGATAGTCGGCTTGGTCACGCAACTGTAACAGCTTGAAACTTTTTGTCACCCCAAAAAGCACGTTCAGGCCCCAAACGTCTTTGTGAACGGCCCGTCCGGTGGGCCTTTTGCCTGTCAATGCCGAAGAAAACAATGTGGTTTCAGTGACTTGATTCGCGCGGTGCACAGGCGGGAAAACCTGCGCACCGCGCGTGTTTTTTCTACTCGGCCGGAACCGGAGCGGGATGAACCGTGGCCGAATTGTGGCTTGATTCGCCGTCGAAGTGGCTTCCCTGACTCGCATGCTTGAGCGGGCGGTTGCCGGTCATGGCGCGAACGAGCACGTAGAAGACCGGTGTCATGAACAGGCCGAACAGCGTCACGCCGATCATGCCGGAGAACACGGCCACGCCCATGGCGCTGCGCATTTCCGAACCGGCGCCCGTCGAAGTGACGAGCGGAACCACGCCCATGATGAAGGCAAGCGAGGTCATCAGGATCGGGCGCAGCCGCAGGCGGCTGGCTTCGATCACCGCCTTGAACGGCGTTGATCCGGCAAACTCCAGTTCCCGCGCGAACTCCACGATCAGGATGGCATTCTTGGCGGAGAGGCCGACAAGCACGATCAGCCCGATCTGCGTGAAGACGTTGTTGTCACCGGCGGTCAGCCAGACGCCGAAGAGGGCGGCGAGCAAACCGAGCGGAACGATCATGATGATCGACAGCGGCAGGGACAGGCTTTCGTACTGGGCCGACAGCACCAGGAACACCAGCAGGATCGACAGCGGGAAGATCAGGTAGGCGGAATTGCCGGCGATGATCTCCTGATAGGTAAGCTCCGTCCATTCATAGCCGATGCCGGCCGGGAAGGTCTCGGCGGCGATGCGTTCGACGGCGGCACGCGCCTGCCCCGAGGAGAAGCCCGGCGCCGCGTTGCCGTTCACATCGGCAGCAAGGAAGCCGTTGTAACGCATGGCGCGGTCGGGTCCGGCACTCGATTCCACCTTGAGCAGGGCCGACAGCGGGATCATTTCACCCGAACCCGAACGCACCTTCAGGTCGCCAATGTCTTCCGCCTTGGCCCGGAAGCCCGAATCGGCCTGCATGCGGACAGAATAGGTACGGCCGAACTTGTTGAAGTCGTTGACATAGACCGAGCCCAGATAGATCTGCAGCGTGTTGAAGATCTCCGGCAGCGAGACGTTGAGCTGGCGTGCCTTGGCACGGTCCACATCGGCGTAGAGCTGGGGCACGTTGATCTGATAGCTGGAGAACAGGCCGACGAGTTCCGGAGCAGCTGCAGCCTTGGCAAGGAATGCCTTGGTGGCATCGTTCAGCGCCTGATAACCAAGACCGTTGCGGTCCTCGATCTGGAACTTGAAGCCGCCGATGGCGCCGAGGCCCTGCACGGGTGGTGGCGGGAACACGGCGCTGAACGATTCCTTGATGCCGAACAACTGCATGTTCAGCGCCTTGGCAATTGCTCCGGCACTTAAGTCAGGCGTCTTGCGCTCCTCGAATGGCTTGAGCGAGACGAAGACGATACCGGCATTGGAGCTGTTGGTGAAACCGTTGATCGACAGGCCAGGGAACGCAATGGTGCTCTGCACGCCCGGAATCTTCAGGGCGATGTCACCAATGCGGCGAACGACGGCCTCCGTGCGGTCAAGCGTTGCACCATCCGGCAGCTGGGTGAAGCCGACGAGATACTGCTTGTCCTGCGGCGGCACGAACCCGCCGGGAACACTTTTGAACATGAAGGCCGTCGCACCGATCAGCAGAATATAGATGCCCATCATCACGGTCTTGCGCGAAATGACGGCGGTGACGCCCCGGCTGTAGCCATTGGCGCCGCGGGTGAACACGGCGTTGAAGCCGCGGAACAGCCAGCCCAGCGTCTTGTCCATGAACCGCGTCAACGCATCCTTCGGCTCGTCATGGCCCTTGAGGAGCAGGGCGGCGAGGGCCGGGGACAGGGTCAGCGAGTTGAAGGCGGAGATGACGGTCGAGATGGCAATGGTCAGCGCGAACTGGCGGTAGAACTGCCCGGTCAGGCCGCTGATAAAGGCAAGCGGTACGAAAACCGCCACCAGCACCAGTGCAATGGCGATGATCGGACCCGACACTTCGCGCATCGCCTGAACGGTTGCCGCACGCGGCGCCAGACCGTTTTCGATGTTGCGTTCGACGTTTTCCACCACCACGATCGCGTCATCCACCACGATACCGATGGCGAGCACGAGGCCGAACAGGCTCAGCGCATTCACCGAGAAGCCGAAGAGGTGCATGACGGCGAATGTGCCGATGATCGAGATCGGAACCGCAATCAGCGGGATGATCGAGGCGCGCCATGTCTGCAGGAACAGAATGACCACGAGAACCACGAGCACCACGGCTTCCAGCAGCGTGTGCACGACAGCTTCAATGGAGGCGCGGACGAACTGCGTCGTATCATAAACGATCTCGTAGCTGACGCCTTCCGGCATGGTCAGCTTCATCTCGTCCATGACCGCACGTACCTGATCGGCGATCTGGATGGCGTTGGAGCCCGGCGCCTGGAAGACGGGAATGGCGACGGCCGGCTTGTTGTCGAGCAGGGAGCGCAGCGAATACTGGGCAGCGCCAAGCTCGATACGGGCGATATCGCGCAGATGCGTGATCGCGCCGTTGGCGGCGGTCTTGACGATGATCTGGCCGAATTCTTCCTCGGTCTGCAACCGGCCCTGTGCGTTCACCGACAATTGCAGGTCAACGCCGTTGGGGCTGGGGGAGGCGCCGATGACGCCGGCGGCGGCCTGGACGTTCTGCGCGCGGATTTCATTGAGAACATCCGTTGCCGACAGGCCAAGCTCCGCCGTCTTCTGCGGATCGAGCCACACGCGCATGGAATAATCGCCCGAACCGAACAGCTGCACGTCACCAACGCCCTTGATGCGGGCGAGCCGGTCCTTGATGTTGATCAGCGCGTAGTTGCGCAGATAGGTGATGTCATAGCGGTTGTTGGGCGAAATGAGATTGACCACCAGCATCAGATCCGGCGAGCTCTTCACCGTGGTGATGCCGAGGCTGCGCACCTCCTGCGGCAGGCGGGGTTCCGCCTGCGACACGCGGTTCTGCACCAGCTGCTGCGCCTTGTCGGGGTCGGTGCCGATGGCGAAGGTCACGGTCAGGGTCATCTGGCCGTCGGTGGTTGCCTGGCTGCCCATGTAGAGCATGCCTTCGACGCCGTTGATCTGTTCCTCGATCGGCGTCGCCACGGTTTCGGCAATGACCTTCGGGTTGGCACCCGGATATTGCGCGCGCACCACGATGGATGGCGGCACGACATCCGGATATTCCGAAACGGGCATGGCCGTCAGGGCGATCAGACCGCCAAGGAAAATCACGAAAGACAGAACGCCCGCGAAGACCGGGCGGTCGATGAAGAAATTGGAGATATTCATATCACTATCCGCCTGCCCGTTGCGGGGCTTTGATGCGATTACTGTTGTGTCTTGGCTGGATCGGTGGCCAAGGCCTGCAAATTGTGTGCTGCAGCGCCCATGGCGACCATTTCAGGAGCGACGAGCGAACCGGGACGAATGCGCTGCAGGCCGTTGACGACGATCTTTTCCTCCGGCTGCAGGCCGCTGGTGACGATGCGCAGGCCTTCGGCCGGTGCCCCGAGCGAAATCTCGCGGTATTCGACGATGTTCTTGTCGTTGACCACCATGACGAACTTCTTGCTCTGGTCGGTGCCGACAGCCTTTTCATCGACAAGCAGTTCCTGCTTTTCGTTG
This sequence comes from Phyllobacterium sp. T2-21, assembly GCF_055378485.1. Classification (NCBI taxonomy): domain Bacteria; kingdom Pseudomonadati; phylum Pseudomonadota; class Alphaproteobacteria; order Hyphomicrobiales; family Phyllobacteriaceae; genus Phyllobacterium; species Phyllobacterium sp. T2-21. The sequence goes on from NZ_AP027912.1 coordinate 1,817,973, forward strand.
GCCGTGCCCATGCGCAGCTTGGCAAACTGGCCCGGCATGAACTTGCCGTCCGTATTGTCGAACACCGCCCGCACCTTGACCGTGCCACTTGCGACATCGACGCTGTTGTTGATCAGCTGCAGCTTGCCCTTCACGTCGCTCTGGCCGTAAACGTCCATCACGACGGGGATGCGGTCGGAGAAATCGCGGCTGTTGAGACCCTGCGGCAGGTCGGCGAGGGCCTGTGCCACGGTGTTCTCATTGGCCTCGAAGCTGGCGTAGATCGGGCTGATCGAGACGATGGTGGTCAGCAGCGGGGAGCTGGGACCGGAGGCGATCAGATTGCCGGCTGTGATTTCGATGCGGCCGACGCGGCCGCTGATGGGCGCACGGATTTCCGTGTAATCGAGGTTGAGCATGGCGGTCTTGAGCCCGGCCTGTGCCGCTTCGAGATCGGCCTGTGCGCCGCTCTGCACATTGAAGCGCTGGTCATAGTCACTCTGGGACACGGTGCGCGAATCGATCAGGCGCTTGCCGCGTTCCAGTTCGTTCTTGGCGAGGGACAGTTTCGATTCGGCGGCGCTGACGGCAGCCTTTGCCCGTGCGACCTCGGCTTCATAGGGAGCCGGATCGATCTTGACGAGAAGGTCGCCCTGCTTGACCAGTGCACCTTCCTTGAAGGCGACGGACTGGATGGCCCCGGCGACGCGCGAACGAAGGTCGACATGGTCGATGGCTTCGAGGCGGCCGGAGAACTCGCTCCACCGGGTGATGAGTTTCGGCTGGACGACAGCGACGGAAACGGGCGTCGCGACGGGCGCGGCCTGTTTGCTGGTTTCGGCATGGCTCTTGCCAAGATCGAACAGTTGGGTCGAACCCACGGCTGCCAGCGCCACAATAAAGCCGCCGACATAGAGTGATCTTTTGTAAGTGCTGATTGACATCGTGGTCATCCTGCTTTGAAAGTTGTATCGCCATTGGGAGTGGCTAAACGAAATTGGATCGTTGACGATCGATACCGATCGGTATAAAACGAGATATAAGGCTGCGGTACGGTGGCTGTCAATTGGATTTTATACCGAACGGTATATTTCTTCTAGGGAGTCTTGTCCATGGGACGGCCGAGGGAATTTGATGCCGATGAGGCACTGCAGACTGCGCTCGAACTTTTTTGGCGCAAGGGCTACGAGGGCACATCCATCACTGACCTGACGGACGGCATGGGTATCACCAAGCCAAGCCTTTATGGCGCCTTCGGCAACAAGGAAGAACTGTTCCGCATGGCGCTGGAGCGCTATGAGCGGAATTACATGGCGTTTTTCTGGAAGGCGCTGGAGCAGCCGGACGCACGCACCGTCGCCATGGATATTCTGCACGGCTTTGCCGATGCGCAGACCTGCGACTGCAATCCTTCGGGGTGCCTGGGAATCAATGCGGCCATGGGCTGCAGCGATGCCGCCGCCGCGATCCAGAAAACCATCATCGAAAAGCGCAATATGGGCCAGAAGGCACTGGCGCGGCGTTTTGCCCGGGCGAAACGCGAGGGTGACCTGAAAACCGAGTGCGATGCGGAAGATATCGCCCGGTTTATCATGACCATATCCCAGGGTACAGCGGTACAGGCATCCAGCGGAACCGCGCGGGAAGAGCTCTACAGGCTGATCGATATCGCCATGCGCTGCTGGCCGGGCTGATCGCGGACGACTTGCATTCCCTTCAGTGCGTGGTTCGACAAGCTCACCATGAGGGAGGGAGTAGATTGCAAGGAGCCATATTCTGCGACATATCCGATTGGCTTTGTCATCAACAACATCCCTCATGGTGAGCTTGTCGAACCACGCACCGCGCAATCAGGTCGTCCAGGATTTTCACACCAGCCGGTGGCGGAACAGCCAGGATGAAACCGGCAGTGTCACCACCGAAATGCCGATGAGCGCCAGCATTTCCGGCAGGAGCTGGCGAATCCCCGCGCCTTCCAGATAGACCTGGTGCGTGATGCTGATGGCATAGCGCAGCGGATTGATCAGCGTGAAATATTGCAGGATATCCGGCATGTTGCCGATGGGCGCTGTCAGGCCTGACAGCAGCATGAACGGCATCAAGAGCACGAAGGAAAAGATCATCGCCTGCTGCATGTTCGCGGCCAGCGACGACAGGAAAAGCCCGATGCCGACTGCTGCCGCCAGAAACAGGATCAATCCCATATAAAGAATGAGGTAGGACCCGGCGAAGGGGATCTGGAACCACAACTGCGCGACGAGCAGGATGAGCGTTGCCTGCGTGGTACCCACCATCATCGACGGCAGGGCCTTGCCCACCATGATTTCGGAGGGGCGGAAGGGCGTGACCAGCAACTGGTCGAGCGTTCCCGCCTCCCGCTCGCGCGCCACGGACATGGCGGTTAGCATCATCGTCATCATCATGGTGATGGTGCCGATCAGCGAGGGGATCATGTTCCAGCGCGTCTCGAGGCTCGGATTGTACCAGGCGCGCGTCGTCACCGTGATTCCGGTATTGGCGGCCTGGCCGTTCTCGGCACGCCAGCGATGGGTGAAATCCGTCACGATGGCGCTGACATAGCCCTGCGCCGTGCCGGCCGTATTGGAATTGCGCCCGTCGGCGATAACCTGCAATTGGGCAGGCTTTCCGGCCATCAGGTTCTTTTCAAAGTCCTGGTCGATGACCAGCACCAGCAGAACGCGCCCGTTGTTGATATAACCGTCGATATCGCCTGTCCGCTGCAGCGTGGCGATGCGGGTAAACGTGGCGGAACCGTCGAAGCGTGCGGCCAGCGCCATCGAGGCGGCGCTGTGATCGTGATCGAGAAGGGCGTAGGGCACGTTGTTGAGGTCGTAGCTCGCGGCATAGCCGAAGACCAGGCATTGCATGATCGGCGGCACCACCAGCACGATGCGGCTCTTGGGGTCCTTCAGCATGGCCAGCAATTCCTTGCGGATAAGGGCGATGATGCGGAAGAGCGACTGGATCATGGTTGCCTCACCCGAGTTTCTTGCGCGTTGCCCGCACGGAAGCGGCCATCAGCACCGTTGCCATCACCGCAAGCACCGCGGCGTTGGGCAGGATCACCCCCCAGATATCGCCGGCCAGAAACAGGGTCTGCAGCACGCTGACGAAATAGCGGCCGGGGAAAATATAGGTGATGAGCTGGATGACGAGCGGCATGCTGCGGATGTCGAACATGAAGCCGGACAGCATCATTGCGGGCAGGAAGGTGACGACGAGGGTGACCTGACTGGCAACGAACTGGCTCTTGGTGACCGATGAAATCAGCAGGCCGATGCCGAGCGCCACAATCAGATAGAGCATCGAGACGATGACGAGTATCCACAGCGAGCCGCGCAGCGGCACATGGAACAGGATCTGGCTGCCGACGACGGACAATGCCAGCCCGAGCATGCCGAGAACGAAATAGGGAATAATCTTGCCGAGCAGGATTTCAACCGGCCGCACCGGCGTGACGAACAGCGCCTCGAAGGTGCCGCGCTCCCATTCCCGCGCCATGACGAGCGCGGTCAGGAGTGCGCCGATCAGCGTCATGACCAGCACGATCAGCCCCGGCACGAGGAAATAGCTGCTTTCATTGGCTTCGTTGAACCAGAGCCGCGTCTGCATATTGACCGAAGCACCGCTGCTGGCGATCCTGCCTTCGGCCGCCTGCCGCGCCAGCCACGTGGCAACGGCGCCTTGCGCATAGGCCAGCGAAATGCGCGCCGTATTGGCATCGGTGCCGTTGACGACGATCTGGATATCGCCATTGCCCAGCGCAACGTTTCGGGCAAATTGCGGCGGAATGCGCACGATGCCGCTGACGGTCTTGTCCTTGAGCAGCCGCTCGGCCTCAGCCATGGTCTTGACCGGATGGGTCTGGAAATAGTCCGAAAGCTCGAAACCCGACACCGCGCCGCGCGCTTCGGCGGAATTCTCTTCCATCACGAGGGCGAGCGGCAGGTTCTTCAGATCGAAGGACAGGCCGTAGCCGAACAGGATCAGCAGCATCATCGGCATGACGATGCCGACGGCGATGCTGCTGGGATCGCGGATCACCTGCCAGGATTCCTTGCGCACCAGCGCCAGGATGCGCCGCAGGCTGCCATGATGCTGGATCGGGGCGGGTGTGCTCATGCGGCCTTGCCCCTTGTTTCAGCGGCGCTGCGCGATTCCTCGACAATGGCGATGAACGCATCCTCCATGTTCGGTTCGCGCCCGTCCTGCGGTTTGGCATGGCCACGGATGTCGGCGGGCGTTCCCTCGGCAAGGTTGCGCCCGGCATCCATGATCATGATCCGGTCGCAATATTCCGCTTCCTCCATGAAATGGGTGGTGACGATGACGGTCACGCCCTGTTCCGACAGCGCGGTGATGCGCCCCCAGAATTCGCGCCGGGCGAGGGGATCGGCGCCGCTCGTCGCCTCGTCGAGGAACAGGATGTCCGGTTCGTGCAACAGCGCGGCGGCCATGGCCAGGCGCTGCTTGAACCCGCCGGGCAACTGGCCGCTCGGCAGCGTCGCCAGTTCACCGAGTTCAAACTGCTGCTTCGACCAGTCGATGCGTTCGCGCTTTTTCGCGCCGCGCAGGCCATAGGCGCTGGCGAAGAAATCCAGGTTCTCGTCCACCGAGAGATCACCATAGAGCGAGAATTTCTGCGCGACATAGCCCAGATTCTGCCGCGCCTCTGCCCGCGCCGTGCGCAAATCCGCACCTGCAACCCGCAATGTTCCGCTGGTTGCGGGAATCAGCCCGCACAGCATGCGGAATGTGGTGCTCTTGCCCGCGCCGTTCGGGCCGAGCAGCCCATAAATCTCGCCGCGCTTCACGCGGAAACTGACATGGTTCACCGCGGCGAAATCGCCGAACATGCGCACAAGGTCATGCACCTCAACGGAAATCTCGTCCTTGCGTTCTGAGTCTGCCGCGCGCTGCAGCTCCAGGCTGCTGGAATGGCCTTCGCCCGCCACGGCGCTGAACAGCACCATGAAGCCGTCCTCGAAACGCGGCGGCGTTGCGGTCAGCGCCACCGGCCTTCCGTCGACGCTGAGTTTACCGTTGAAACCCGGTTGCCGGACGATGCGCACCTTGCCTGCTTCAGGCACCGCATCCACCACGCCGTCATGGCGGAACAGCCGCGCCTGCAGCGAGCGGGCATTCATGCCGTCCTGCGGCGCGGCGATGAACACATTGCCTTTCGCGCGGGCGGTGATTTCGTCGGGCTTGCCTTGCGCCAGCACCTTGCCCAGATGCATGACGACCGCATGGTCGCAGAACTCGGCCTCGTCGAGATAGGAGGTGCTGACGATGACCGTCAGGCCGTCTTCGCGCACCAGTTTCAGCACGATCTGCCACAGTTCCCGCCGCGACAGCGGATCGACGCCGACGGTCGGCTCATCGAGCAGCAGCAATTCCGGCGAGCGTACCAGCGTGCAAGCAAGACCCAGCTTCTGCTTCATGCCGCCGGACAGTTTTCCCGCCAGCCGTTCGGTGAATCGGCCAAGATTGGTCATGTCCATCAGCCGCGGATAAATCTCGCGGCGCTGGTCCGGGGTGATGCCATGCAGGTCCGCATAAAGATCGAGATTTTGCTGAACGCTCAGATCCTCATAAAGACCGAATTTCTGCGGCATGTAGCCGATGCGGTTCTGCACCGCCTGCGGATCGGCCGCGACATCGATGCCGAGCACCTTGAGTTCGCCGCTCTCGGCCGCCATCAGCCCGGCCATCAGCCGCAGGATTGTCGTCTTGCCCGCGCCATCGGGCCCGACAAGGGCGGTCACCGTCCCGTGGCGCGCCTCAAACGAGACATCGTCGAGCGCCTTGACCGTTTCGCCGGTATCGCGGTGGAACGTCTTGTGGATGGACCGCGCCGTGACGGGGGAGGCTGGCGCGGCGCCGGTCATGGTTTTGTGTCCGCCATTGGCGCAATCGCATGCGGCGCGGCATCCGGCAGCAACGTGACGGTGGCTGGCATGCCGAGCCGCAGCATATCCTTCTGGTCCTCGACAAAGACGCGCACCTCATAGACGAGGCTGGTGCGCAGGTCGGTCGTCTCCACGGTTTTCGGGGTAAACTCCGCCACCGGCGAGATGAAGCCGACCCAGCCGCCCAGCGGCTGATCGGGAAAACTGTCCGTGGTGATCCTGGCCCGCATGCCGGGGCGCAGATGGCCGAGATTGGTTTCGGAGACATAGGCGCGCACCCATTTCGTGCCGCGCGTTGCCAGCGAAAATACCGGTTTGCTGGGCGCTGCAATCTCGCCCGGTTCCATCAGCCGCGAGCGCACGACGCCATCAAACGGCGCAAAAAGCTGCGCATCGGCAAGCTGCTGGCGCATGAGCGCCAGTTGCGCCTCGCTGCCGCGCAACTGCGCCTCGCTCTGGCTGATTTCCTCGACACGCGGACCGGCGATGGCAAGCGCCAGCGCACTTTGCGCCACGTCCACCTTGGCGTCGGCAACAGCCGCTGCCGCGCGCGCCGTATCAAGGTCCTGCTTGCTGGCGGTGGCATTGGCGGTCAGTACGCTTTGGCGATCGAATTGCGCCTTGGCGTTCAGCGCATCGGCCTGTGCCGACACCAGATTGGCGCGCGCCTGGGCGATTTCCTCAGGCCGGCTGCCGTTTTTCAGCTGGAGCAGGGCGGCCTGCTGGGCGGCGACCGTTGCCTCCGCCTGCTGCACCTGCGGGGCGAGGCGGCTGGTATCGAGCCGCGCCAGCACCTGGCCCTTGCCCACCACATCGCCTTCTTCCGCCAGCACCTCGGCAATCCGCTCCGACCCGTTGAAGGCAAGCGATGCCTGTCGCAGGTCGACATTGCCGTACAGCGTCAGCGCATCGTTCGCCGATGACGGGCGATAGTACCACCAGGCTCCGCCGGCGAGGACGGCAATGAGGATCAGCGGAAGCAGGAAACGGATGATTTTGCTCATGCGCCATCATACAGGCCGCGTGCGCATTATGTCAAATTTGAATTTCAATTTGAACTTTTAATCCTTTCAAATCTGGGTTACTGTACGGGCATGATACGCAAAACACCTCGAAAACTTCCCGGACGGCGCGAGGACGGCGCTTCGACCAAGGCCCAGATTCTGGAAGCGGCGGGCGAAATCTTTGCCGAAAAGGGCTTTGACCGCGCCACGGGCAAGGAGATCGCCGAGCGGGCCGGGAGCAATTCGGCCGCGGTGAATTATTATTATGGCGGTATTGAAGGGCTCTATGCGGCGGTGCTGGTCGAGGCGCACCGGCGGCTCCTGACCTACGACCGGCTGGTGGCGCTGGCGCAGGGACCGGGGGCTTCCATCGACAAGCTGAAAATCCTCATCGGACTGATTGCCGCGGCAATCACCGCCCCGGCGTCATCCACATGGGTGTTGCGGGTGTTGAGCCGCGAGATTCTTGCGCCATCCCAGGCCTTTCCCGTGCTGTTGAATCAGGAGGTGCTGCCGAAGAAACAGGTGGTAACCGGGCTGGTTGCCGATATTCTGGGGGTGCCCGCCGACCATCCGGCAGTGGGGCGGTGTTTGCTCAATATGGTCTCGCCCTTTGCCATGCTGCTGCTCGGCAACCGCCAATTGCTGTCACAGGTTCTGCCCGATCTCTTCGCACCGGCGCCCGGTGCGCAGGAAGCCATTATCGCCCATTTCCAGCGCTTTGCCCTGGCGGGATTGGAGGCGACAGCGGCGGAGATCAAAAGGGAGGCGGGGGCGTTAAAGGGTAAGGGGGCAGCGTATTCCTAGGCAAATTGCCAGTCTTCCTGCTCAATCATATCTGCCAATCCGATGCATGGGATATTCTCCGCACGGCAAACGTCAGGGATTCTCATTTTTCCGGGTGATTCTTCGGTAACCACAGTATACCCACCACCTGACAATGCGAGAGCAATGACAAACGGGTCCCCGCCGGAACGTCCTTTCACGGTGTCAACCAATCGTGGATACGTCTTCATGATACTAATCAAATGGACTTGGCACTCCTCATCCACGTCGCGAAATAAAATTTCTTTTCGCTCATGGCACCACTTGTGCAGATCATCATCCTTTTTGCCAATTTCATGAAGAACTTCAATTGACGCCATTAATCGGCCCTCTTCTGCCAGAGCTTCCAGTCGTCGCCAAATAAATGCAAAATTCTTCGGACGATAAACTCTGCGCCAACCGTGAATGAGCGAGCTGCTGTCGATACTGTATATTGTACCGACTGCAGAATGCGTCATCGAAAACCTGCAATCTGTTCAAGCTTGGGGAGATGTTTGGTTTTAAGCCCCAGATACCCTGACACCTCACTCAATGTGAGTCTCTCTTGGTGATAGTTTCCAAGAACCATACCGACAAACGGTCGACCGAAATTGCTTATTGTTTCAAGTGGCATATTGCGCGGAATGCCATCGCTCTCTTTTTGCTTTTGTTTTTGGCGTTCGAGATACACCACGTACTCTGCATTATATTGATTTCTTTTCCTCTGATAAAATTCTGGAGTCGTGAGATCAAATGTCAACAGTCTGCGAACAAAAGCTTCCCGGCTTACGCCGTAACTTCGAGCCAAATCAGATATCTCAGCATCTGACCAGTCAATCGACTTGGCCCCGTGACCACGAAGCCTGTCGTCTTCCATGAGATCAAACATTGGCATAAGGGCCGACGCTGCAACTTGATTGCAAAAAATCTCAAGCGCCTGATCTTCTGCTGGTCGCGCGGCATCTGTTTCTAAATCTGATACGCTGCTCACTCGTAGCATAAGATGGACGAACTCATGGAGAAGGCTAAAAGTCCTTCTGGTTAGAACGTCTTTTCGGTTGATTACAATCGTCGGTAATATCGGCTTCCAAATTGCGAATCCTGATGCATCCTCTGACGAAAACTTTGTTGCTTGAAAAATTAATACGCCAGCGTGTTCAATTTTATTGCGCCATCCGCTGAAAGAAGCCCTGCCTTCAGCGTCTTTCCACGCAAATTGCTGTTTGGTAGAGATGCCCAGGAATCTTCTTACCCGATCGCCTACGATCTCCGGATCTTCAGTTAAATTCGCTGAGAGATCGAATGGGAATAAATCGATGCCAATGTCTTCAGCAAGTTCAATGGCGAGCTCTCGTCTTTGGGCCGCCTGTCTAATCTCTTGTTGAAGTCCTGGCGGGAGATATCGGAAACCCGAACCTGGCAAACGTCTTAAATCTCTCATAACTTCAAACCCGGATGGCGGCTCGGAGAGAAAAAATACCGCTAATGGGCGTTTGAAAAGTTCTGCTACCTTCCGTAATTGGGGAAAACTTGGCAGTTCTAAACCTGCCTCCCACGCAACATATGTATCTTCATCAATTTTAAGGCGCGCAGATGCGTCAGCCTGAGCATAGCCAGCTGTAGTTCTTGCCCATACAAGCAGTTCCGGTCTGACCTGTGCTTTGATATTCTTGGCCATATCCCACCCGAAGCCGCGCGCGAATCTTATTGTCGCGGGCGAGCCTTGATATTTCGTTCACATAGCAGGTGATTGCAATAGGACTATTGATTGAGAGGGCCTGTCACCCGACGCCATATCGCTTATCTCTTTATCTTTTTCGTGCTGAATTCATTTGCGCAATCTCACACTATCCCTACCTTCAACGAACGTGCCCGCGTCAAAAGAACAACCCAGGCAGCAGCAGCTAACACGTCTTTGAGATCGCCAAGAGTTCTGTCGTAAGGCACACGTTTGTTTGTTTCAAATGCTGCAATCGTTGCGCGTGCTACTTTTGCTACTTCCGCCAACCTTGCCTGCGACTATCCAATCAAGGCGCGTCCGGCATTGCCAGCATGGCCGCGCTCGGCTATCCCCGGCAGATTCAACGCCATTCACACGGAAGATCCAGCGCCCATGCACGCGACATCCCATCCCATTGCCGCGGTTCTGGTTCATGTCGGCGATGTCGAAGCGGGGCTCGCATGGTATCAGCGGGCGTTTCCTGAGGCTGTCCGCACGCGGCTCGACGAATTTGATTTCGAGTTTCTGCAAGTTGGCTCCGTCTGCCTTGAAATCGTGCCTGCGGACGCGCAGGTGGGGTCGGGGCCCTTCGGCTCCGTCGTCTATTGGGCGGTGGACGATTTTGACGCGGCTCTGGCGCATGTGGAAAAACTGGGCGCCACGCTCTACCGCGGGCCGCTGGCAATACAGGATGGCCTTGCCATGTGTCAGGTGCGCGATCCCTGGGGTAACTGCATCGGTTTGCGGGGTCCCCGGCCTGCGGCGATATCCGGATAAGGCGCGCTGCGGGCGAGATGACCGCAATACCGTTCATACTCTGTTCATCCTTGAAGGCGCACCTATCCCCGGTATGAATCGATAGGAGTGACTAATGAAAAATCTTGTTTCGCTGTTTACCGCTGGCTTGCTGGCGGTTCTCGTTGGATTGACTTCGGTCGTTTCTTCGAATGCGGCACCGGTATCGGCCCAGAAGGCGCCGGTCGTATCCAATGTCGAGCAGGTGCAGTACGTTGAGCGGCGCCGCCACGACAATCGCCGTTGGGATCGCCGCGATGACCGTCGCTGGGATCGCCGTGATGATCGCCGCCGCCCGCACTACGACAACCGCGGCTACCGTCCCGGTTACTGGAAGAATCATCGCGGCTACCGTGAACATCGCCGCGGCTATCGCCGTCACAGCGATGGCTACTGGTATCCGCTGGGTGTTTTCCGTCTCTGATTCCCGTCAGAGCGTTGGAATGCAGAAAGGGCGGCTCGCGAGAGCCGCCTTTTTCTATGGCCGGCTGCTCTCCAGCGCCGCGCCGAGAGTGGCCAGCAGATCCCTCGACGCGGCGATATCCTCAAGCCGCATCCCGGCGGACAGCGCATTCACCCATTCGGCCTGCCGCCGCATCAGCGCCGCGTAGGACGCAGTCCCCTGAGACGTCGGGCTGAGCAGGCTGGCGCGGCGGTGCCGCGGGTTCGGGCCGTAGGCCGCAAGCCCGTCATACACCAGTTCATCGGCCAGGCGCTGCACGCTCTGGCGCGTCTGGGCAAGGTGGCGGGCGACATCCGCCACGGTTGCGGCCTCCTGAACAATCGCGCCCATGACCTGCCAGCGTGCGGCGGTCAATCCGAACGGCGCGCTCAGCCGGTTGCCGGCCTCGGTCAGGCGGCCGGCGGTTTGCAGGATGTCCCAGACGAGCCGGCTCAATTCTTCGCCCTGAGGGGTGCGCATGCTGATCTCCCGAATTTCCAGCGACATATTGACAGCATGTTGTCAAAATGCAAAATTGACAACACATTGTCAATTTGAGGTATAGCATGACCCCGTCTGAACTTGTCAAAGGCCTGTATGAGGATTGTCTCAATCCGCGCCTGCTCGAGCGGCTTCCAGAGTATCTGTCGGAGGGTTTCGTCGGCGCCGGCGGCGAGCAGGGGCCGCAAGGCTTCCGGCAGACCGTCGAACGGATGATCACGGCGTTTCCCGGCCTGCGGTTTGAGCTGGAAGACCTGTTTGCGGCGGAAGACAGGGTATGCGTGCGCTGGCGCTTCGAGGCGGCGCATCTGGGACCGCTGTCGGGTATCGCGCCCACCGGCAAGACAGCGGTTCAGCAGGGAATCGCCATCTATCAGGCGCAGGATGGCAAGCTGACGCGGGCATGGCTGCAGGTCGACCGCCTGGGTGTCCTGCAGCAGATCGGGGCGGTAACGCTCTGACGGAAAGGGGGTGCCGGACAGACCGGGACATGCACGGCAACCGGCGGTGTCTGAGCGTCTCTTCCCAGTCAAAATGAGGGGCATGATACGCGCTGCCAGGCTTGGGCCCGGCGTCTTCTTAGATATCAAGGCGGCTCTGCGCGTCTTCCGGGGGGAGTGGAAGATCCACCATTCCAACGACACTGAAACCAAATTTTTCGCCCAGCTTCTTAACTCCGCCATCGTCGGAGTAGATTGTTGTGGCACCGTTAATTTTTGCGACCGCAGCGATCATTATGTCGAACTTCAACTTGGCGCGAGCATCGCCTCCAACTGACATGCCTTGAGTCTTAATTATTTGCGCTGTCATCGCGGCAGCTTCGACGGACGCCCGTTTGTTAAAGTCCGCGAGCCGAATGGGCTTTATTTTGTCAATTATCTGTAGGTAGGCTGGCCCTGCCGTCTCGGCCCTAACAAGCATTTCAGACAGTACGGGTGTCGGCACAATTATTGTCGTCCCTGCCTTAGCCAGCGTTTCGATTAGATGGTTTACCCGCTCCTTGCATTGCGTAACCGGCTTTCCCGTCGAAGGGTCCATCGGAGCAGCGGTCGATTCATTGAGGATGTACAGAAGAACAGAGGTATCAATGGCAACGGTCAATGGGTACTTCTCCGGCTATCGCCTCGCTCACTCAAGATCGTATCTACGGGATAAGGATCGTCGTTCCAGTGGTTGCCGGGCACCGCACGCAGCTTAGCAATAGCTTCGACAAGCGGGGTATCCTCCAGCACATCAAAATCAGTGATCCGAAAAGACTTCAGATCCCATATCCCATCGCTCAGTCGCTCCCACGTCCCCGTGCCCCGCACGCGGACCGTCGGACCAAGAATGTACGGAGCCATTCGCCGCGCGACTTCACGGGAAGCAACACACTTGCTGTACAGCATTTCGCCATCCCGAATTGCCACATGAATAGTCTCGTCTTTACCACCAATGCGGATGATCTCACCCTCAAGAGTGCCTTCTTCCCGGAACGGACCGAAGATTACAGGTGTAGGGCGACTTTTCCCGGGAAAGGGAATGATCTCAGCCCCATTTGTATCCAGTAACTGACCGACGGCGTTATCAGCGGCGAGCATGTCGTCCAGGCGTCGCCATGCCTTCATGGCGTCTTCTGGCCCGTTATGATCGCGGACGGCAAAAATTCGCTGCGTCACCTTCGGCACAGCGGGCGCATCGATATCAGCTTTAAGTGCGACAGAGCCTGCATAAACTTCATCAAAGTGAACATGTTCGACCTCGCCAAGAAGTTTGGCTAATTCAGCCATATACTCGGCCAGCCGGGCCATAGGGATGGTATCCGGTCTAAAAGAATCAGCTATGCGGAACGTGTACGTCGTCATGTGTTTATTCCCACCAAGGTCAGAACATAGCACAAACAAATTCTGTTTAAATAAGATGTAGGTGGCAATCTTTTATTGGACTTATCAGGACAAAAGTCCGGCGTCTCACTTCAACGGCTCTAAATATCCTCCAAGCTCATCGCTAGGGTACAGTTGTTATGATACAAAAAGATTCAACAAAATCAATGGAAAATGGCGGAGAGGAAGGGAAGCTCCGCCAAATAACTTCAAGTTATTGACATCATTGATATTACTAGATAATCCGGCCTGATATTGGCACAAAGGATTGGCACAAATGGCAGGTTTCAGGGGTAAACCAAACAGGCATATCAGGCTCAAGGGCAACATCTTCCAATTCAAGATGGGCATCCCCGCCGATTGTCGCAGCCACTTCGGGGGAAAGCAGAACTACGTCGAAAGCACCGAAACCGGCGATATCGTCAAAGCCAAAGAGCGGCGGAACGTAATCGAGAAGGAATTGAACGGTAGGTTCAGAAGAATAAGGTCTGGCCTTTCGATCGTTGACGCACAAGCCGAAGCGGAGCGTTTTGCATTGATTAGCCGTGAAGCACTATTGAACGAACAGGACGTTGATCAGCGCAACCTGATCGTCGGTATAGCGCAGGAATATTCTGAAGACCTCAAGCCCTCCCTTCAGACCGCCTTTGACAAGGTTTGGACCGGACAAGAGGAGGTAGATAAATACGTTGAGTTGTGGCTGGCAGAGGCCAAACTATCATCCAAGACGACCTCAGATTACCAAGGTATTCTGAATAGGCTCACTGGCTGGTGTAAGTCCAATGGCTACACGATGTCTGACGTCACCCGTAAGGTGGCCGGTCAGTATGTAACAGCGGAGTTGCTCAAGCTTAACCGCAAGACGGCTAAGAAGCATACTGGTGCCATCGTGGGGTACTGGGAATATCTCGCCCGCCGTGGACATGTCGATAAGGCCAAGTTCGGCAACCCTTGGCATGATCAGATCGCCAAAGAACGCAATAAGCAGGGTGCAAAGGTGGAGACTGAGCGGCCCTTCACGGATGATGAGTTGACCAAGGTTCTGTATGGTTCTTGCGGCGGTCGATGGGAAAAACAACTCCAAGAGCTCGCCCTTATATCCGCTCTGTCTGGTATGCGCATCAGCGAGATTACTGGCCTTACTGTAGAAGCCTGCGTAGGGGGCATCTTTGATTTAAACAAGGCAAAGACACAGGCGGGTGTGCGGACGATTCCCATTCACAGTGCTTTATCAAAATTGATCGCAACGAGAACCGAGGGTAAAGCCGCCCAAGCCTTGCTCTTTGAAGAGTTATCCAAACTTCCAAAGGCCGCTGACACGCTCAGTAAAGCTTTCACAAGACGACGTGTTGAGTTGGAAGTTGACGAGAAGCGTGAAGGCGTTCGACGTAGCTTGGTAAATTTCCACAGTCTGAGGCGCACATTCATCACCAAGGCCAGACACGCTCACATACCTGAGACTACCATCGCCGATGTTGTGGGTCACGATACCGGAAGGAAGGAGATGATTACTTTCGGTGTCTATACTCAGGGCGCAAGCCTTGAGCAAAAGAGGGCTTGCGTTGAGGCGGTTAAGATTTCGGAGCTTTAAGTTACCCGTAATCGACTGCCTTCGCATCTGAGGGAAAGATGTCATACATGCCCAAGAAGATGCGACGCATTCAGCGTACTATCATATAGATAATGCAATACAGAATGCTGACCAATCCTACGAAGAAGATAGCAATTACCGAGAGGTTCCACCAAACCGGGAACACCTGCATCGGAGCCATATTTACTTGTTTCGCCCTATGCCCATAGCAGCGAACGTAGGTAATATCAGGTAGTTGGGCATTTGTAGAGAGCATGGAAAATGTAATATGCTCTTTAGGATTCAGTCTCTTAATGGTCTGTACGCACCTCCCGTCTACATTGAGCGTCTCAGTGATCGGTAAATGCGGGTAGTACTCAAGATGGTACGGCTTGTAATTCAGAACAATCTCCACATCGTCGGCCACTTTTGACCCACTGTTGGAAACTGTAAAACTTCTAATGAAGACATTCATTGTCGGGCCGTTGCTTACTGGCACTAACAGGTGATTGTTGTTTTGGATACCCCATCTAATTTTGGGTCTCGCCGCAAGAAATATCTTGACGACGGCTATTAGTATAGTGACTGCAAGCGATATAGATGCAGCTTTTAGCTGAGGATCACTCCAAACCCACATCAACCAATCCATAATTCCCCCCATTCAGACTCCAAAGAACTTCTTCAATATTACCCCGCTGCCTATTGCCACAATCAAACCGATCATGATCTGACCAGCGTATTTCCCGAATGGGCCGTTCGGCTTCAATCTCACCGGCTGTCTTATGGAGCTATAGATGTAGATGGGAAGTGATAAGATGAATGCGGCATTCACGATATAGAATATTATTGTAAAATATTCTGTTATGTTCTGCGGATACTTCCATTGATATATTTGCATCGCCCAATAAATAACTAATGATATTGCAAATAATTTATAAGAGTTCTGAAGTATAACATCGAATAATGTTCTTTTTGCTTGAAAGTCCTTCAGCATGGTCTGAAGTTTCACCACTAGATCCGGGTCCTCCCCATAGATTCTAAGATACGAACCAAATCGGTTGAAACTCAGGCTAATCCCGTCAGTATTCAAGTCTGGGGAACCGGCAAGCAATGATTTGTGCTGCTTTATATCAGACAAGCTTTCGAATTCATGATCGTTGGTTCTGGCGGTTACCCGTTTAAAGCCCCGCCTTTCCAGAATATCGATAAGGTCATCTACGTTGATGGAGATGGAGCCGATTTTGTACGTCGTATTGAAATGTGTGATCTGCTTAACCAAGCTTGGCTCCTAATAACCTCAGACTGATCCGTTTCTGCAAAAAGAAGCTCCGGCCATTACAGCCGGAGGCAGTTCTTAAAGACCTAGATCAAGTTGCTCTGGTGGTGTATCCCGGAACTTCTTGCCAGTTTTCACTTCACTAACTCGACCCTGATTGATTTCGAGTCGGGCCGCTATGTCGTGTTGCATTACGTTCTGCGCCAACAATGCTTTGATACGCGCAGCAAGTTTGTCAGTCATCTTGGGAGAATGACGACGAGGCTGTGGAGGAAGTGGCTTCATGCGCTCACTTTTCCTTGTACTTGCGGCAGACCGCCTTGCCCGAAAAGAAAGAACGCGCTACCGTCGCCGGCGTTACGGGGAAACGAATAAATGCTTCCTTCTTTCCGAGTGACCCGCTGACGACTGCCAAAGTTGCAATTGCAGGTCATTTCAGTTCTGGGGCCGGTTTGCGTTGAAGCGCTCTCCGGTCTCAGCATGCTTGTGTGATTCGCCACATGAAACGATCTTGCGACTCAACCCAACTTTTTTCTAGTGCGGCTAGACACTTATCCCACGTTGACACACAATTCTGTGTTGATAAGTCGAAAACCGGAATCATGATATTTCTCAGTTAGCAAGCATTTTTGGTGCGCTAACGGAACTTTCTTCGTGGGTCCCTAAGGGAAATCCTGTTACATCGGGTGTTGGTGTATCAATTGGGGACTATACATGGGTGGCTTGAGTTCAATCATCACAATTCTATCAAGCGGTGCCGTTGCTGCCATTGTATCGTTCTGGCTCGCTACTCGTCGCGATGTAAATCTTCTGAGACAGAACAAGGCTGAAGAATTGTATCTGAATTTCGAACACTACGACCGGCAACTGAAATCCATACTGGTTTGCTATTATCCGTATGTAAAGCACGAGATTACCCAAACCCAGCTTCAAGAATTGACAGCGAAAGCGGACCCTGAGATGGGGCGCTCTTTCGGAAGATTGCAGATGTTAACTCGCATCTATTTCCCTAATTTGAAGGTCAACCTGGAGGAGTATGTGAACGGCAGATCGGCGGTCCATGCCGCTGCAAAGGGACCCGACGGCAAAGTGGGGACGCTCAAACAATTTGATGAAGCTTTGGACCTGTTCTCCGAGATATCAGACACATTCCAACAAGGTATTATCACCTCGGCCATAAGTCATACCGAGGCTGATCTATTTGGGCCACCCAATTGGCTCAAGAGCAGCATAGGTAAACTAAAGAGCCTTTGGGGTGACCGTTAATGTCTACGGTCTCGCTTTGGTTGGCCAACAACGGTCTAGCGGCTTGGGGCGCAGTTCTTTCAACCAGTCTGGCAGTCATCAAGTTTGTCGAGATGTGGAAACAGCGCTTTCGGGTTGTGGCTACCTACCAGTTCACCAGCGACCCCAATATAGGAAATGAGGTCATTCTTACAAATCTCGCCGCTAAGCCCGTCCTTGTCTCCTACTGGACACTTGAGTGGACCGTGCGTCGGCTTTGCTTTCTTCGGAGGGTGGTTGATGAGATCGAGCCCGAGGATATGGGCGGTAGGCTGACAATTCCACCCCATGGAGACATACCACTACTGTTTCGTGAGTTTGACCATTTCGCTTGGAGCCCGGTCTCTCGACCCAAACAGAGATTGTATATTCGCTTGAATTTGGCGGGAAGGCGAAAGCCAATCCGGCTATTCGTCTATGACGCTAACAGGTAATCAGGCCTGTTTTGGGGTAATAAATCCGAAGTCCTCAATCAGAACATGAATGAGCGCGAAATCCCCCGGTGGGGTGACGATGTTCCATAGGGATGTCTTGGAATATCGCTCAGGCTGAAATTGCACTAGTCGGGGGAGGTTGTAACAATCACAACGACCGTTGACGATACGTACACGATGGACTATACGGCTGTAACAGACACAACACAGCCGAGGGTGCTCCATTGAAACAGTACGTCATTTACACCCGCGTCAGTACAGCTAAGCAGGGTGATAGCGGCCTCGGTCTTGAAGCGCAGCTACGCGACATTGATCTGTATCTCACCAACTACAGCGACCAACCGTACGAAATCCTAGACACCTTCACGGACATAGAGAGTGGAGCTAGTGCATCCAGACCACAGCTTAAGGCAGCTATTGACCTCGTAAAGTCCACGGGGGCCGAGCTACTGGTGGCCAAGCTGGATCGCCTATCGCGTCGGGTCTCCTTCATTGCGCAGATCATGGAGGACAAGCGCGTCAAACTTCGCGTGGCCTCTATGCCTCAGGCTGATAACTTCCAACTCCACATCTATGCAGCGCTTGCCGAGCAGGAACGCGACTTCATTTCAAAGCGGACCATTGCCGCCTTAGGTGCAGCCAAGGAACGCGGGGTCAAACTGGGTGGCCTCAGGGACAAGACCATGAAGCGGAACGCTGTATGGAGCGCTAAGGCTGATGAACATGCAGCCACTGTATGGGAGGTCATCAAGCCTATGCGTGATGCTGGTAAATCACTCAGGGCCATCGCAGGTGCATTAGAGGAGCTTAATGTGTCCACGGTTAACGGTGGTCGATGGGAGGCCGCTACGGTGGCTCGGGTGATCAAGCGAATGGCCTAGCACGGGGAAGGGGCCAGCCGGTGCATGGGATGCTCACCTAACATGCACATCTAGGACCTAAGGGGCCCCACTAGCTATATGAATGCCGTTGCTCGCAGGTATCTCCGCTCCCCGGTTCTTCTAGGACCCTAGGCCACCTTGGCCCACTCCGGTGGGCTTAGGACCTAAGGTTGCGCTCTAGCACTACCCCCCGGGTATTTCTTGAGGTTAGGTTGTCCCCTAGGTTACGCTCTATCTGCACACCGGCAAGTTCGGAGCTATGGGGCCCCACTAGCACGACAACGGCAATGGGCGGTCAGAACGCTAACATGCACCACTAGCACTTCACGTCCGTACATCCGACCTAAACCCCCTCACTAGCACGACACCAGCTAGTGGTGACCCCTAGCACCAACGAAGTGTCTCGTGACCTATTGGTGACATCTAGCACTATTGCAGCGTTCCGGGACGTTACCCAACCCCCTAGCACCAACGAAGCGCTCAGGGGCCTAACCACCCCCTCTAGCGCTTCACATCCATCCATTCATCCGCCAAATCCTCGCCGGTGTCTTTGTGGTCCTCGGCGCCTTTGGAACATGAGCAGAAATAGACCTACCCCAGCCACCCCAGCCCCAACCGAAAGGAACTTAAGCCAATGAATATAACACCAGTACCAACTTATGCCGCCCTTTCGCGGGGCCGGATACGCCATGCAGTACACCCCGACATCGTCAATCCATGGGCTGTGTGCGCTGCCGACATTAAGATCATGGAACGCGAACGAAAGCGGGACGAGACCCGTGTTGAGTTGCCGAAACATGTCGAGCGTCTATCAAGCATCGCAGCTTACAATGTCCGGCTGGAATGCCACATGGCTAACCAGAGGGTGGCGGTTTCTCGGCAAGGGCAGGAAGTCTATGCGCCCATCACGCTTTCCTATGATGATCAGGACCTTGAAGGCTTTGACTTCCATCAGGCGTTCGAGGACCTCAGGGCGCGTTGCGAGAACTATGTCGGACCGCAGGACACCCCGGCCTTCAAGTGCCTGAAGGATAATGCGGCATCGCAGAAAACGCAGGAACACCTATGGCATGTCCGGGCGGGTAATGAGGTAGTTAATCCCGAAACGGGTGAGATCACCGTAGTCCCTGAACGTGACGTGTTCGCCGCTGGGGACAGGAAGTTATCCGACGTTGCCAAAGGTCTCGGAAGCGGCACTCGGCGGTCCAGAGCCTTCCTTGTGTCAATAGGGATGCTTCACACTGAAGTTGCAATAAAGATGCTTCCCATGCTCACGGACCCGACCCAGTTCCGGCCAAAGTACAGTGACCGGTTAAGGGCATCTGAATGGGCTGTTAAGATGGGATACGCCAAACAGACAAAGAGCGGAAATGGGTATGGCCTCGACTGGATAACTGCGACAGGGATGGCCTACATCGAGACTATGGTGCAACTGGAGAAGGCGTTCGCTGAACCTGTGGTTGCCAAGGTGAGGGCCATTGACCAGATCAGGGCATTGCTGGCGATTGGGCCGGACATACGACAGGTTGATATCGTGAAGCGAACGGGCTTGTCCAAGATGACCGTCAGTGACAACTACCGCAAACTCGTTTCGGGAAGTACGGATTTACATCCTTGCGCATTATAGAACTGAAGCGGACTTAGGTGTGTGAAACACCTTCCCAGCAATGAACTGAACAGTCCCCATAACGATGGATTACCGGACATAACCGAGACATCTAAATCCAAGATACCTCGAACAACTCCGATACAATATCGTAACGATGACCATGGTGCGGGGAAGTTGAACGGCCCGGAACGGCCCCATAATCTCCTCCGTTAACATTCACCGAGGTTACCTCCCAGCACCTTAAGCCGTGGTCTCCATGTGCGGAGTACTCCTCGGTTTATCCTGTATTGGGCTGCGCCCTGATGGGTTCGGGGTCTCAGAGATTATGCATCTCGCAGATACGAGATACCCGCATTAGTCCCTCTCTGTCGAGTTAGCTAAGGTCAACTCTTGTTACACCCAGAGCAACGCTCAAGATGGGTCCCCTCATCGGGGGCCTTCACACCAAAACCCACAGACATCAGCGCTGATCCACCTTGAAGCTCCTCGTAACGAGGTTGGCCAAGGACAGCCAGCGTTCACCCAAAATCCTACCCAACGGAGCACTAACCAACCGATGACCGACCAACTCATGAAACAGTTCCACCTGAAGACGCCCGAGAACATCCAATCAATGACCAAGTCCGAGTTCGTACAGCGAACGAAAGAACTGGCCTACGCCCGAGCCGAGGACGTGTATCGCATCTGGCTACGTGGCCCCAGCGGCAAGGCTTATGCCAGCCAATTCCCATTCAACCCATACTTCAAGCGAGGCCTCCTCTAATGGCAAAAGCACAACTCCCGTACAACCAATACTCCAAGCGAGCGGACATCCGAACAGTAGGCACCGACGCAACAATCAAACGGACCCAGCCAAACTGGTTGGTAGAGTGCGTCAAGGTAGGCATTCCCCTTTACAGCTTGCCAGAAGCACCAGCAGCCAACGCCACCCATGCCGAAAAGACCAAGTACACATGGAAGCTACGGAAGCTCTGGTCCAAGAAGACTGGACGGAAGATCGAACGCCTGACACCCGCAGGTTACAATGACAAGGAAACCCTAAAGCGCAGGGCTAGAAACATCGCCATCCCATCAGGCGTGGAAGTGATTGACGCCGTTCTCGGCAAGTCAAAGGGGGTGCGTAGGGGCCGTGAGAGCGTAAGACAACTTATCGCCACCGAGGAACACAGCGTGGTGTCGGAAATACAGCAGGGGTCGCCCTGGACGAATATTGACACGCGCGTAGGTGACGCGGATGCCTATAGGCTGTCTGGGGTCTCCTCTACGGTAAAGCCCGGATACCACTGGGTCCGTGATGAGGCACTTACGTCTGAGAAGGTGGAAGCTCGCAGCTCCTCAGTGACCGAGGCGGTTCATAGGACGGTTCGCCGTATGCCTAGCGGCACGGTGTATTTGCAGGCCAGTCAGGCCGAGAGCCTTCGCCAAGCATGAGCGAAGTGGCAGCACCAGCATCTACCCCGGCCACCGTATATGCACCAGCGGCAACCCCAGTGGCATTTGAGATGGCTCAGGCGTTCCCTGAAGTTGGCGGGAAGATACCTGAGCCGTCCATGGTCGCAACCAGCATCCGCTACGTGTTGATCAAACATCGGCCTGAGAGCTGGTCAGACCTCGCAGGTCATCTGGGGATTACTGAAGACCAGTGCCGACACGCATCGAACAGCATGGGTCTTATCCATGGGATTTGGGATTGCGGTGAAGCAGCCCTGCATGAACAGTTTGACCGCTATGCAGATGAGAATGCCGCTTTCAACCAAAAGGCGCGTCTTGAGGCTGTCAGGAAGCTCTATGCCGAGGGGCGGGATGATCAAGGTTTTGCCCTTCCACAGGCAACGGCGGGGGTCTCCAAGTACAGGTTTCCATCTGATCACCGAACACCGGGACATCCGAATGCAGCAGCCAAGGAACTAATTGAAGCCGTAGAAGCATCCAAGGCAATAAGCTGGGATGACCTCTCGGTCAAACTCGACTGTGATCTCGGAGACCTTATGGATTTCTGCAAGTTGCTGTCGAGTGAATATAGCTTCGGGCAACTCTCCATGCGCAGCCTCTACGACTACTTCAATGGCAATGCCGCAAGGCAGGCCACAGCCATCAACCAATCAAACTCAACAATCTAAGGAAACACCATGTCGTCATTTATGAGCTATCAGGCCGGATCAGAAGCACCAAAGGCCACCGTAGACCGGAAACCAACCCTAACAGAGGGCACTATAGAAGCACTTGCAGGACTGGGAGACGCAGGGCGGCGCGAGTTGCTTTCCTCCATGGATAAGAAGGCAGCGGATTACGCGGCTGACGTTGCCGACAAGATCAAGATGATGCCATTCCTCGAAGAAGCTGTTCGCGCGGGCGATGCCGCCGCCGCTCGTTCAATGCGGGGACGTTCCCAGCGGATGACTATCGTGAACGGTCAGGGCGTCTTCACTGATCTCACGCCAGACTACAAGCAGGTTGGCCGTTCCGCTCTAGGTATGCATGCCACCGATCCATCGACGGTAAACATCCGGGTCCACGGCATCGAGATGTCTCCGGATCAGGCCAAGGACTATCTGAAGCAGGGTCTCATCACCAAGGCGCAGCACACCGCCGGTCTTGAACAGGCAATGTCAGACGCGGGCAACAAGGGCTGGAAAGCTCCGCGCTAATAGCACTCTCACACAGCGACGTTTGAACAGAGGGGACCTTCGGGTCCTCTTTTCGTTTGAAGCCGCTCCACGCTCAATTGGAAGGAGCAGGAAATACCTATGCAGATCGAACTAGTCGGCAGCTACATGGCTCGCACGACATACAGAGGCGCAAGCTTCGAAATCACGACCAAGGGAAAAGACCCCGTGCCAGTTCTCGCAAGGCAACTTATCAAACGCGGGGCACCAGCCGACACCATCGCCACCGTACTCCGCTCGGGGAAACCCATCTGGAAACGTAACAGGACCCTAGGCGACTGGGGTGCCATCTCGGTCACCGAAAATGACAAGGGCATCATCTGGCAGCGGTATGTCCCGCACCCGATGGCAGTTGCCCGTGCTGAAGCAGACACTCAGGCTAAGGCCCTCCCGGCATGAACGGCAATGTCATCAGCCTACAGGCAGTCAAGGTCAAACGGACTGTCTTGGACAATGCGGCAGCCTACCTTGAGTTCGCCCTTGACCCCATCTTGATGAACTCCAGTGACCCTAGTGATTACCCTGAAGAGGTCCCAGCCGAGCTTGCAGCTTGGGCAGCAGCCATCGCCAAGACAGCGGAACAGGCATCCGAGGAGTATGAGTATTGGGAAGCTTGGGAAGCAGCCCAGACCGAGTGGTAATGACCAAGGCGAGCACTGATCCAGCATGAACGACCGCGCTTACAGGCGGCTTCACCAGTGGCGGGTCTCACGAGAACGCACCACGGCGAACGGGATCAAGGATGCAATCCTTCTCCTCCGCTCCGGCCAGTACAAGACCATTGAACATCTAGCAGCCGTCATGCGGCTCACCGTTCCTCAAACGCGCTGGCGTCTCCGGGAAGGCGTAGTGCGTGGCCTCATCACGCGCGGCTTCAACGACCGCTTCAAGATCACCACCAGCACTCATCAACAGAAAGAACCACCCAACCAATGACCGACGCATTATCGCTAATCAAAGGCTTTGAAGGCCATGCTAATAAAGCCTACTGGGACGTAAACCATTTTCGAGCCGGCTACGGTTCCGACACCACAACTCTCGCGGACGGCACGGTCCAGCGGATCACCAAAGACAGCGTCGTCACTCGCGAGGACAGCGACCGGGACCTAGGCCGACGCGCGAATATCTTCGCAGAAGCAGCCGCTGACAAGGTTGGTCGCGACAAGTGGCAAGCTCTACCGGCAGCAACCCAAGCGGCTCTTACATCCACCGCGTACAACTACGGCTCTCTGACAAGCGATGTCGTGGCCGCAGTGCAGACAGGTGACGTCAACGCTATCGCCGACGCCGTTGCTGCCCGTGGCTCAGATAATGGGGGCGTCAACCTCAATCGACGCAATAGGGAAGCCGAGATCATCCGCAGTGGCGGTCAGGCTGGCACGGTGTCTCCGGGCGTTGCCTACACCGCAGCAACCGAAGTTCCCTTTATGGCCAATGAAGCCGTCTCTGGTGCACCTAGGGAAACTCAGGCGGCTTACGATCACCGCAGGGGTAACGATCAATCTTTGTGGGATATCGAGAAAGATAGCTTCAACCAGCACACCGACACCGCTTACGTCTACAAGGCAGCATCGGACTTCCTGTTCGACTTCGACGTCTATAAGGCCGATCCGAATTGGCAGAAGCCGAATGAGGAGAAGCTCCTATCAGACCTTCAGATGTCTGGGCTAGACCCAGAACGTTATGCAGGCTTTATAGGCGGATCGACTTCAAAGGCCGGGTACTTCAAGCAAATCGAGAATGCCAAGGAAGACCGCGACCGCCTAGAGCGGCTCAGCAAGACCGGTCTTACGGGTGATGCTCTGGCTATTCTGAATGTCATCCTTGACCCAGTTGCACGGGCCACGGACCTCGCGGTGGGCGCGTTGGCACCACAGCTAGTCTTAGGCAAGTATGGCCTCCGTACGGGGAAAGCCCTCGGCAGTGCATTGATTGGCGGTACGGCTGGCCTCGTGCAGGGGGCAGTTAGCTACAACTTCAACCCGAACACCACGAAGGCCGATGTCTTGCTTGGCACGGCCATGGGCTTCGGTGTTGGTGGCCTCGTAGGCAAACTCTCTTCCCGTACGGTGACGGCGACGGAAGGTAGTCAGTTGCAAGAGGCGGCACATAGGACGCTAGCCAAACATGAGGGCGTTCCTTACGTACCTCATGGTAGCTCAGTTGGCGCTGCTCAGGTGAACATCGCAGAACCGAGGCTCAACCCAGACCACGCTCTGGCCAACTTCAAGCTCTCCGATACGCCCGACGCAGCTTTGAAGGGTGTGCGGTTTGACCTTGCAGCGACCTTCAACAGGTCAACGAACCCACTGGGCAAGGGCATGGGTGCAGCGCTGGTGCAGGAAGGTGTCGGCAAAGTCGAGAACTCAGCCGGAAAGCTGGTCAACGGCACAGTGGTCAAATCAAAGCCACTCGCAGCGGTCAATGGCCGTGCAGCATCCGAAGAGGCCGAGAACCTTTTCAATGAGTTCAATGTTGCAGCCCACCGGACGTACAAGGCACAGCTTGCAGAGCACTTCAAGGAGACCGCTACAGACGTAACAGACCGTCGCTTCAAGGGTGCAGCCGAACGCAAGTTCAATGCTCAGATTGATGCCTACATGCGCGATACCGGGACCGACAGGGCAAGCCGTTACAGCAAGCCCGTCCAAGTCGTGGGCGACAAGTACGCAGCCATCTATGCCGAGCAGAACAGTCTCTTGAAGAACCCATGGGCGCGAGAAGGCAAGACAGGCCGAGCAGTCTTCGGCCATGAGAACATCCCAGAGAACAAGCACTATGCACCCCGCCAGTTCGAAATGAGTTCCGTTCGGCAGGTTCACGAGAAGATGGAAGCAGGGACACTTGAGAACCTGTTCTTCGGAGCTATGCGTTCTGCCAATCCAAGCGTACCGGAGGATGTCTTGAGGAAGACAGCCAAGGGCTTCACCAATGCGCTGACCACCCGCTCACAAGGGATCACCGATGACGCTCTTCGGGCACTGTCGGGGGACAATATCGACGAGATGATTGCCCTGCTTAAGTCTCATGGTGGTCTACTAGACAACGAAGCCGAGGCCATTGCCGAGAACTTCCGCAAGAGCAAGCCGAAAAGTGATGCGGGTAGGGACACTCACCAGCGTCACCGAACCCTGATGGATGAGAACTACAAGCTCAATTACAACCCTAAGGACCTAAACGGCATCGTTGACGAACGCGGCCTCTCAATCCGTGACCTCATCAACACCGATGCGACCGGCCTCATCACTCGGTACTCCCGCCGTTCGGCTGGGAACATCGCTCTTGCACGTATCCGGCTTGTCGATAGCCAAGGCATTACTGCAGTGGATGGGATCACCTCAGACGGTGATTGGGACAAGTTCCTCAAGGCCACATGGAAGAAGGCGGCTGACGATAGGATTGACCCGAAGGAGACGACGGCACTCGTTAAGAACCTCCAGTTCGCCTATGACAGCATCAAGGGACGTTCGGTAAACAAGATCGAGGTGGATAATCCCGAGGCGGCATTCTGGTTTAGGGCACTCCGTAAGTTCAACTACAGCCGCGTCATGAACCAAGCAGGCTTCTCCAGTGTTCCTGAGTTGGGCAATGTCCTGGCATCAACAGGCCTGAAGGCTTCCATGTCCCAGATGTCTTGGTTCAGTAAGATCGTCAATGATGCAGGCGAACTGGCGCACACCTCACGCTTTGCGGATGACATCGAACACACCTTCGGCACCGGGGCGGAACGGCTGACCCGTTACAATCCTACCGATAGGGAGTTCGATGACGTCTTGGCCTCTTCTGTGGAGAAGGTTGGTTCCGGTTGGCGAGGTACGGCCGACAACCTCCTCGAGAGGGCTAACAACTTCACCTCAGACATTGGCGGCTTGAGTTTCGTAAATCAGACCAGCCAGCGTTGGGCACACAGGGCCATCATCCAGAACTTCGCGAACATTGCGGCAGGTCGTAAGGGCGTCTTTGGACAGACATTGAAGATGTCGCCCCAGCGATTGGCCGACCTTGGTCTCGATTTGCCGATGGCCAACCGTGTGTATGCCGAGCTTCGACTGGGGACTATCGTCAACATGAAAGGCGCTAAGGTTGCTGGTC
The DNA here is from genome assembly GCF_055378485.1 of Phyllobacterium sp. T2-21. Taxonomy (NCBI): domain Bacteria; kingdom Pseudomonadati; phylum Pseudomonadota; class Alphaproteobacteria; order Hyphomicrobiales; family Phyllobacteriaceae; genus Phyllobacterium; species Phyllobacterium sp. T2-21. Next base: position 1,844,825 of record NZ_AP027912.1, read on the forward strand.
TCGATCTAACCAAAGCAGTCGATAAGGAAGCGGCAGAAGCTTTTCGTTTCGCTGTAGCCCGTAAGGTGGGGCAGGCTATCCAGAAGAACGATATCGGGAACCTCATGCCTTGGATGAGTACCGAGACCGGCAAGATGATCATGCAGTTCCGCACGTTCATGGCCGCAGCCTACGTCAAGCAGACACTAAAGACCCTCCACATGCGGGACTCTGAGGCTGCTATCGGGGTCGCTACCACCGCAGCAATTGCCGGACTTAACTACAGCCTCCGGTCGCAGCTACAAGCAGTGGGAATGAATGCCAGAGACAGACAGGAGTTCCTGTACGGCAAGAGCGGCAAGCTAACGATGGACAACATCGCAGCCGCTTCGTTCGCGGGGGCGGGGTGGTCGTCGATCATTCCTACCCTGACGGACACTTTCTCCGATACAGGCCTCTATGATCCAGTCTTCTCTAACAGTCGCTCTTCCGGGCAGGCATCCTCAGCCCTCTTTGGTATCCCTTCGGTCAGCGTAGTCACGGACAGCTTCAAGGCTATCAAGGGTGGCGTGAATGCCGCGAAGGACGGGATGTCTCAGGAAGAGGAAAGGGCCATGCTCCGCATCCTGCCATTTGCTCAAGCCATGCCGTTCGTAGAGTTCAACAATGCGTTGATCTCAGGCGTGGGTGAATTGCCACACAATCGTGGCCGTCACTAATCCATAGGCAACGTAAGTGGAACCGAGGTTGGCTTAGGTCAGCTTCGGTTCCCTAGGTGCTCGATTCGGCTTTGCAGGTATCCGCGATTGATTCGTTGGGAATATCGGAATGATTTCATTCTTAACAGAAAGGGCTGCGGTCGTAGCGTGGCTTCCTTGTTTCGATCTCCGATGCTTCTTTCCAATCAATCCACATCTGCAATCGTTGCACAAGCGCACATAACTATTTGAAATATAATAATAAATTGCCATTGACGGCTGAATGCGGATCAGACTACATCTCAGCAGCACTCGCAGATGGGTGCATTAACGAGAGAAAGAAACCACGAAATGCTTATTAACACGCGCCGCTTTGAGATCGAGATCAACCGTGACAGCCTCTATCTGAGAGTGTCGGCTTTCGGGCGGACCTTTGCGACTTTTAGAGACTTCTCGGGGGCAGGCTTGAGTGCGACCAATTGGCATAGGGATGCAAAATTGGCACAAATCATTGGCACAAATGACTAAAGCAGCCGATCCATATAATGACATTATCTATTTGAAATAATTGATGAAAATAGCATTGTCATTGAGGTGATTTGAAGAATGGCGGAGAGGAAGGGATTCGAACCCTCGAGACCGTTTAACGGGCCTACTCCCTTAGCAGGGGAGCGCCTTCGACCACTCGGCCACCTCTCCAAGGACGCTGACTAAAGAGGAAACCCTTTGTTGGCAAGGCCTTTGTGTAAGTTTTCTGATTTTTCTATTTTGCAGTTCCGAGCCGTGGAAAACGGAACCAAGCGGTAACGGTGAGACACAAACGGCACAAAATTGGCACAAGCAAATCACCGTTTGTTCTTGCGGGTTTTGCCGGAAAACACCCGGTTTACCACCTCCCGGTGGGCATCGCCGTGGACATGGGTATCGATCAGCAGCCTCCGGCTGTTGGAGCCGCCCAAATGCGTGGCTGGTCAGTTTTGGCAGCCCGAATCCTTGATGGCTTTGTTAAGCGGCTTCGCAATCGAATGCCTGCGGCATACCCAAACATGAGACGCGGATGTCGATCACTGATGCTGGCAAGATCGGCCATCGAATGCGGCTCAGCGGTCTCGTAACCAGACAGGACCGCGATCTACTTGCTGTATTTCTCGCAGATATTCTTCCTATGAGGATCTCCGTATTCCTCGCAATTATAGCCGCACTGATAATCGCCGCGGCCATTGACCTGGATTTCGTTCATCTTCTCTTTCGCAGAATCCAGGCAGTACGACACAGACGTGAAATGCGGCGTTACGACAAATTTTGTTCGGTCGGTTCGATCCGGGTAAACAATGGCAGACCACCCGGCAGGGCGATCATCACAACCGGCCAGCAACAGAAGAGCTAGGAATAGTAGAATTCTCAATATAGCGTTTCCAGTTCCTGTTGATCTTCATTGAGAATTTAACCGTCGTCCATTTATGTTCTGGGTCCGGGGAGCCGTCAAAGTTTTTCTCATCCTCAAAAGCATTTCTTCCATGCGGATGGGACCTTGGAAGACACGCGGCGAGCTTTCGCCGAAGCGGGGGGCAACAAGAGGGGCTGGGAGGTTTTTACAGAAAACCAAACTGCCGGCACTTGCTGAGAAAGCTTTTCACCGGCTCGGCGTTCATTGCCGGGTCACGTGCAAAATTCTCGCAGACGGTGCGAACCTTCTCGGTTTCTCCCTCTTTTGCTCCGGCGGCGTCATAAAATGCGTTCTCGGCATCCCGCATTGGCTGCGTTTGTTCTTTCTGCTCCCTGTGTGCGGCGTTGTACGTCGCCGCATAAAAGGCACCGCCCGCGACAAGCGCGATGCAAGCAGCAATAGTCAGGTACTTCATCCCTCGCCCTTTGTTCTCCCGCATCCCGGTGCAGCCTAGCCGATCCGGGACTGGCGCGCCATGCGCGATACGGATCGGGCATCAGGCATGGGCGACCCAGCCCCGAAAGCTGAAAGCTGCATAAAACAGCTCGACGCGCGTAAAACCCGCCTCGATCAGGATCGCTTCGTCCTGCTCGGGCGCAAGAATGTGGGTTTTCGTGTCGACAGCCCGCTGCATGTTCGCAGCCTTTTCAGGATCAAGCCCGGCCGCGACCGCAAACGCGGCGTAGCGCGATAGCCAGGTTGCACGCGCGCCGTCGCCTTGCGGGATGCTGAGATGGGCGGTGACGAAAGGCGCGCCGGGCTTGAGGCGGCGCCTGACTTCGGCCGCCGTACGCCGCCGCTCATCCATATCCATGAAATGCTGGGTCAGCAGGCACGTCGCCGCATCGTAGGGGCCGTCAGGCGCATCGCCGATATAGCCCTGCTGCAGCCGCGCCCGCGCGGCCAGTGGCCCCAGCGTCCGTTCGGCCAGATGGAGCATCTCGGCGGACGGATCGATGCCGTCGAAGATCCAGCCCGGATGGGCCTGCGCGAACATCTTCAATTCCAGCCCGCCACCAGCGCCAAGAACCAGCACCCGGGCATCGTCAGGGGCACGTTCGGCCAGCAGAAGCGTGGTCATGCGCTGCATGGCATCAAAGCCGGGCACGAAACGGGTCGGTCCGTCGGCATAGCGCGCCACGGCCTGCGGATCGGAAAATGGGGTCATCGCGCTTGCGCCTCCAGCGGGTATGGCATCGGTTTGAACATCCGCCGGGCGGGGACTGTGCCCGACAACCGGTTTGCAGATTTCATGACACTTTATATGTTACGTGATATGGCGAAATCAAGACCTGGAGCCATACTGCCGGCGGGCCGGCACCGTCGCTCTGCCGATGCGCCGGCGGAAACCGCTTTGTCCGTTGACGGCCCGCCACTGGCTGCGTCAGTGCCTGCGCGTCGTTCCGATGCCTGAGGGGTACAGTGCGGCGCAGCACAACCCATGTATTATCGGACGTGTGGAATATTTTTTTCTTGGCAGTTTTACTGACACAGGAACGCAATTCTTGCCTGTATCTTGTTTTGCCCTCTTGTCTTGTGATTTTTTTTGAGAGACGTAATATATGCGCTGATTCACGGTGATTTTGAACATGTCGAGGTTGGGTATACTTGACCGACGCTGTTGCAAAGCCGGAAATGAGGCCCGGCAGGGGGGGATCATCGGGGGATGAATTGCCGAGCCTCACGTTGCCCGAAGGTGACAACGTGCGCTTGATACCATCAGAAGCTGAGGGGGAGATTATCCCAACCTGAAGCGAAACTGAGGGAATCACAGCGATGAGTCAAAAAGGCCTGGACCCGGCGCCATGCGCGGGGTCCAGGCTTTTTCCGGGGCGGCAGACACTGCCAAACCATTCAAGCCCCACGCATTTTCAAGAACAAAATGCCTATGTTTAATTTTGTGTTTCTTCTTCCCGCGTTTTTTGTATCGTGTGCGCCAGACTCGTCTTATTCAGGAACCATGAGGGCAGAGATGAAATCTTGGCGTTCGGTTGGTGTTGGAGCGCTGGTCAGCGCGGCAGTTCTCGGTTTTTCTTCCGGTCAGGCAATGGCCGCCAGCAAGGCCCATCCCTTCATATATTTTGCCACCACGGATCCTTTCCTGCAGCCCGGAGAAGCGCCGACGCGCAATGATGTCACGCTGCTGGGCGGACCATTTGCACGCGATACCGCGGGCAGCGCCATCCATCTCTTCAATGTGGACTACACCAAGAATTATCTGGTCGGCGTCACCTATGGGCGCGATGTCTACAATCTCGGATCAGGATTTCAACTTGGCGGCGTTGTCGGCGTCGCGTTGCGGTTCGGTGAGGACGACGACACATCGGGCGAGATCTGGACCGGCGTCCGGCTGCGCCACCAGGGCCTCGTTATCGGCAATGTCGTGATCTCCCCGGCATTCACGGCTGGCTTCAGCGCGGTGACCGGCGAGACCCAGATCGAGAAGGAACGCGAACTGCGCTACAATGGCGATGCTTCCTTCCTTGGCTTTCTCGGGCCGGAACTTTCATTTCGCTGGGGCGGGGCGCCCAACCTTGAAGTGACGTGGCAATTGCATCACCGCTCCGGTGCCGGCGAAACCTTCGGCAATATGGGGGAAGGTTCAAACGCCAATACGATCGGTATCCGTTATCGCTTCTGAGGCCGTTTGCCGATCGGGCGCGGTGCAGGCTGCGACCACTCCAGCTCCCGACCGCATGGGACCGCCGCGAATATCCGGCTTTTCCGCGCCGGTCGTCAATTCTGCTCCAGCACGACAACGCAGGGATCGAGATCATGCGTTGCCAGATGCGCGTACCGCATGGTCATCTGCAACGTCTGGTGCCCGAGCCAGATCTGCACGCGCCTGATATCGATGCCGCCGCGCACCAGCCGCGATGCACAGGTATGGCGCAAAATATGCGGCACGACCTGATCGTCCGTCCCCAATCCGACCTCGGCCTTGGCTTCATTCCAGATGGCACGGAAGCGCGGCTGATCGTGCATGGCAAACGGACCCTTCAAGCGCCCACGTGGAATCTGGGTGACGTCATGGGCGCGCCGGGTCAAAGGCACCGTCCGGCTGCGCCCGGATTTTGTCAGCCAGAAGGTCGAGCGGTTTCCCTGCAGATCGTTCCAGTTCAACCCGATTGCCTCGCCGAGCCGGCACCCCGTGTCGACGAGAAAGATGCTCAAACGATAGCTGTCTTCGCATTTGGCGCGAATGGCCGAGAACAGGCGGGCCTCTTCCTCCAGTTCGAGAAAGCGAATCCGGCCCTGTCTTTCCTTTTGCCGCCGAAACTCGGGCAGGCTGTAAATATCGCCCATCTTGTAAGCTTTCCGAAGCAATTTGCTCAAAGCAGCCATTTTGCGGTTGATGGTTGCATTGCTGTTGCCGCGCTCGCGGAGCGTGCCGATCACCGAATCGAGCATGTCCTGGGTGAAGACACTGAACCGGTTGCCGGCCAGAATCTCACCGGTCTCGCCCAGGAAGGATTTGACATTGCCCTTGTGCGAACCGTCGTCCCAGAGAATCCCGATATAGCGCGCCGTCAGCTCATCCAGAGAATGATCCCTGACCACGCGATTGCCGGTACGGTCCGCCGCTGCGTAGGTGACGTTGTACTGAAACCGAACCGGGAAGTCCGTGTCTGCCTGTTTGGCACCCATCGATGAAATTGTCATAGGGATCACGCTCTAAATCAGAAAAATATGCATAAGTGAAATATGCAACGAGTTGTAATCGTCTTTCTGAAAAGCACAATCGGGTGGGGAATAGCACTTTAGGATAATACCATCCCGTTCGAGGAAGCCTTGCACAGCATCCTCAACAGTCCGTTCCCAGCGATATTGCCTCGACATTTCCAGATCTCCTCGGTCCGCGACCGCTTTGCTATCCTTTCCTGCTAAATGTCCGTGCGCCGTGTTGACGGGCGCTGAAAATGGAGTGGTGAAAATGAATTTGGAAAAATCCAGCGCCGGTAAATTCCGGCGCTGGTCATGCGTGTCATGGCATCAGAAGTTGCGCTGGAAGCGAAGGAACCCGCCAAACGCGTCATCGCTTCCATTGCTGGCCAGGGATTTGGCCTTACGGGCACCATCGAACTTGGTGTAGTTGAGTTCAGGCGTGATGGTGAAACCGGGAACCAGTTCGTAGGCGACATTGATTGCGCCGGCATAGGTCCCTTCGGATTCGTAGGCCAACTGCGCGTTGAACGTGGCCTTGTCCGAAGCCTTGGCGGACAGACCGCCCCAGATGGCCCAGTCGCCATTCCACGGGCCGTAATAGGACGTGGTGCGTTTTTCCTTGGCGTGGTCGCCGTAACCGGACTGATAGCCGCCCAGAACGAAGGCGGAGACAGTGTCGGTGAACTTTACATCCAGGCGCAGCTTGCCGCCAAACTCTTCCACGACGGAATCGTAGCCGGCAACAGCGGAGATGCCGCCCCAGGCCTGTTCGAACTTCACACCGCCAATGATGTGCGGCACGTAGTCCACGATCACGTGATCCTTGTCACCCTGTTCCAGGCCGATGAGGGCCGAGAAACCATTGCCGCCGGTGAAGGTGTAGCTGACCTGATTGTCGCCACCGCCGGCATAGGAGATCACGCCGTCACTGAGCACGCTGCCGGCCGAACCGGTCCATGTGTCAAAGAGCGAATCGGTCAGGCCGATGCGGAAGCCGCCGAGCGAGATATAGGCGTGGGGAATCGACGAACTGTTGTCACCGTTCGTATAATTGAACTGTGTTTCGGCAAAGGAACGCAATGTACCAAGTTCGGTGTCCGAACGGGCATCGAAGCGGATGGTGGCGCGGGATAGAAGTTTCCAGGTACCGAGTTTGCCGCCCTTGGAGACATCATCGCCGCCCTTGGCATCAAACCGCACATGACCGCTGACTTTCAGGCATGTCTCGGTTCCGGGGATGTAGAAGAAGCCCTTGCCGTATGCGTCGCAAACGCGAACATATTCGACAGCTTCCGGTTCGGCGACGACAACTGCATCGGCAGCGCGTGCGCCAGTGACTGCAACCAGGGCTGCAGCGGAGCCGAGTAGAAGGCTCTTGATGTTCATTTCTGACCTCCAGTCAAAGTTTGACGGAAGGCCAGGTGATTCAACGGGTTTTTGCCGGCAGGAAAGGCTCTAGTGTCCGACGGTTCCCGAGAACAGGTTGACGATGAGAACACCGGCGATAATCAGCGAAAGGCCGATGATTGCCGGCGTGTCGAGCGGCTGCTTGAACCAGAACCAGCCGATGGCCGCGATGAGCACGATCCCGGCGCCGGACCAGATGGCATAAACGATCCCGACGGGCATCGTCTTGACCAGTATGGACAGGAAATAGAAAGCCGCCGCATAACCGGCCAAACAGATCAGCGACGGCCAAAGCTTTGTAAAACCATCCGCTTGCTTGAGCGCCGACGTGGCCGCCACCTCGAAAATTATGGCTACAAAGAGATAGAAATAAGTCATGGCAAACCACCTGTCAGAATCACTACGTGTCGCATTTGATTCGATGCATACACTGCAAATATGCCGGTGATGCATGCCCGATTTCGAGTCAAAACACCGTTCCGTTTCCGCCATCGATACAGAGAAATTGATGAAAATCCGGTTACCTATATTAATGAGTGGTAAAGATTTCGCCGGGGTCGCGACGTTTTCGTGTCATTTGTGCAACAGGGATAAGGCATAGAGGGGCCGCGAGGTGTGGATGCCGACATTCATGGTTGAAACCCCCGAGAGGGCGAGTATGTTCGGTCGCAGAGGAACGGCGTTGATCGCATTTCTTCTAGGACTTAGGGGATGGGGACAAGGTTGTCCTTCAGCCAAATTGGAATGCCCAGACCCATTTTTAACTTTGACTGGAGGTCAGAAATGAACATCAAGAGCCTTCTACTCGGCTCCGCTGCAGCCCTCGTTGCAGTAACTGGCGCACGCGCTGCCGATGCAGTTGTCGTCGCTGAGCCAGAAGCTGTCGAATATGTTCGCGTTTGCGATGCATACGGCAAGGGCTTCTTCTACATTCCTGGTACTGAGACCTGCCTGAAGATCGGCGGCTATCTGCGTTACGACGCCAAGGTCGGTGACAGCGTATACAACGGCGGCCACGTCAACCAGGGCAGCGATCCTGATGGCGACGGCACATACGACAAGCTGACACGTGCAACGATCCGCTTTGACGCCCGTTCGGAAACCGAACTCGGCACACTGCGTTCGTACATTGAAACACGTTTCAACTATAAGAACGGTTCCAACAACAGCTCCATTCCTCAGGCATTCATCGAACTCGGTGGTTTCCGCGTTGGTGTTGCTGACGAACTGTTCGGTTCGTGGACCGGTTATGCCGGCGATGTCATCAACGACGACGTGATCAACTATCAGTCAGGCACTTCCAACCAGATCAGCTACACATTCACAGCTGGTAACGGTTTCTCGGCGATCATCGCTGCTGAACAGGGTGAAGTTGAGTCGGACAACGATGGCTTCTCGCACGACTACCGCATCAATGACTACATGCCGCACGTACTTGGTGGTGTGAAGTTCGAGCAGGGTTGGGGCGGCATCTCGGCTGTTGCTGGTTATGACTCGGTTATCGAAGAATGGGCCGGTAAGGTTCGTTTGGACGTCAAGATCACCGACGCTGTTAAGGCATTCGTCATGGGTGGCTATCAGTCCAACTTCGACGACAATTACACGACCGGTCACGTCCGCAGCCTGAACTGGTTCGGCCGCTGGGAAGGCGACTGGGCTGTTTGGGGTGGTCTGTCCGCCAAGGTTTCGGATAAGGCAACTGTCAATGCACAGGTTGCATACGAATCCGAAGGCACCGTTGCTGGTACTTTGAACGTTGCTTACGAGCTCGTTCCTGGCTTCACGATCACGCCAGAAATCAGCTACACCAAGTTCGACGGTCATCGTAAGGATATCGCGACCAGCCCCGCTGTCGGCGGCAACGACGATGCATTCGGTGGCATGATCCGCTTCCAGCGCAACTTCTAATCCTTAACAGGATTGAGTTCATAGGACCCGGCAGCGCAAGCTGCCGGGTTTTTCTTTGTGGCGCGCGTGGCCAGTTTTCCGGCGTTCGCCGTTTGCCGCGAGGCGCCGTGTTGATATTCCCACCGACATCGGGCAAGACAGCATTCTGTTCGGTTGCCGTAAGGGGAAAATGCCATCCATGCACATTGTGAAAAGCTGGTTCTGGCCTGGTCTGATTACCGTTGCGTGTTTGACAACGCTTGCCGGCTGGTTCCTTGCCGAGCCGATGGACCGCCAACTGACGGAGACCGTCGCTGCCGCATTGGAAACGGATAACAGCTGGGCCAGCATCGAGGTGGACGGGCGCGATCTGACCCTCAAGGGGGTGGCGCCATCGGCCGAAGCCCTCGCATCGGCGCTAAAAATCGCGGAAACCACCGATGGGATTCGCGTGGTCGAGAACGCAGCGACGCTTTTACCTCTGGTCGATCCCTTCAGTTTCGTGGTGACCAAGTCGGATCAGGGCATCCTTCTGTCGGGCAATGTCCCCTACGGCGATACGCGTGCCAAGCTTCTGGCTGCGGCTGAAAATGCCATGCCGGGCATTGAAATCCTGGACGAAATGGCCGTCGCGCGCGGCGCGCCGCAGGGATTTGTCGAGCTTGCCAATTTCGCGCTGAAACAGGCATCGCAGCTGATCAGCGGTGAGGTCCGGCTTGCCGGCGAGACCTACAGCATCACCGGGACAGCCGCAAATGCCGCGGATTATGAGTCCGTCACCAACGCATTGAAGACACAACTTCCGGGTAATGGTAGGGTGGGCGAGGTGAAGCTGGCGCCGCCGCCGGCCGGCAATGCCGGGTGATTGCCCGGCGGGAATGCTGATCCAGTGCAATCAACGGGAGCGCGGACAATCATGTATCTCATCACGAAGCTATGGCTCTTTCTGTTGGTGGCCGCTCTTGTCGGTTTCTATGTCGGCTGGTCGACCCAGGGCGGCAAGCGCAACTGATCTGTGTTGAAACTGGGGTAACGAGCTGTGGTCATTTTTCTTCTTCAGGCGCTTTTGCTCATTTCAGCCGCGTTCATTATCGGCGCCATTTTGGGTCATCTTTTCAAAAGGTTCTCTCCGAAAACCGATTCTGTTTCTCAGGAGTCGACGCGCGCCGCTGACGCCCGTCTCGCCGCCGCAACGCATGTGCCGGTCACGCCTGCCAATGACGATGTGAGCAAGCCGCTGTCCCGTCCGGCAATGGTGCCGCCGGCCGAGCCGGTCCCGGCGATGGCATCCCCCGTGGCCGCGCGATCAAAGACGAAGGCTCCGGCCCAAAAGACCGCGGCAAAGACTGCAAGCAGCCGGGCGGTCAGGGTATCTCAAGACGACACGCACCGCCCCGCGCTGTTGAAAAACGCGCGGCGGGGCAAGCCGGATCGCCTGTCGGACATCGAGGGGATCGGCACCGTGATCCAGTCGGAGCTTCATACGCTCGGCGTGTTTCACTTTGACCAGATTGCGGGTTGGGATGTGGATCAGGCTGCGTGGGTGAGCCGTGCGATTGGCTTCCCCGGCCGTGCCCATCGCGAAGGCTGGATGAAGCAGGCTGCCGATATGATCAGGCAGGCAGGGGACGTCCCAGCCAAAGCAAAGGCTGCGGCCAAGGCCAAGGCGGCACCCAAGAAGCCGGCAAAGAGCGGCTAATCCGCGCGCAAATCGACCCCTGCGCAAAACGCGGCGATCAGCTCGGGTATGCGGCCTGTCTCCAGCAGCGGCGCATGGCCCTGACCCGCGACGTTGAACACCTGCAGCGCGCTATGCCGCCGTGCCATCTCGTCAACGGTTTCCTGCGCCAGCAAAGTGGTGTTTTCGCCCCGGATCAGCAGCAGCGGCAGGTCTTTCATCAGCTCGAACTGGGCCCACAGATCCGGCAGCTTTTGCGAATAGTCGATGTTCTCCATCGTCTTGCGGAGATTGGGGTCGTAATCCGGACGGATCGCACCGTTGTCTTCGCGGTAGATCATCCGGGCAAAACGCTGCCAGTCGTCCTGGGTCAGGGCAGGGAAGGCTGCTCCGTGCACTGACCGCTGCAACTCTGCCGCGTCATTCCAGTCGCCGGGCTGGCGCGCGCCATTGAGATAGGCACTGATCTGCTGCAGGCCTTCGACTGTTATTTCCGGACCGATATCATTGAGAATGACGCCGGCGAGAAGCTGCGGTGCGATGGCTGCCAGAATATGCGTGATCAGCCCGCCGCGGGATGTGCCGAGGAAAATCGCCCGGTCGATCTGCAGGTGGGCAAGACCGGCGATGACATCGCCCGCTTCCATTCCGATATTGTAGTGCGACCAGTCCGGATCATAGGCCGATAATCCGCGTCCGCGATAATCGACGCTGACCACCGGGCGCGGCGTCTGCGGGTGCTGCGACAAGGACAATGCGAGATCGTGAAAGTCGCGGCTGTTGCGGGTCAGCCCGGGCAGGCAGACGACCGGCAGGTTGTCGCTTTTGTGCTCGGGCTGGTAAAGCCTCATATGGAGATGCAGGCCATCGGGGGCGTCGAAATGAATGTCGCGCAATAAATCGGCCAATCCGCAATCCTGTTGTTGAGTGTAGAGCCCGGCTAACGCTGCAGCCGTCCGGCGGTCAGATCGCTCTCGATCTGGGCCTTGCCATAGAGCCGCGATTTGTAGACCTCGTAGTTCTCCATGACGCGCTGCACGTAATTGCGGGTTTCCGTGTAGGGAATGCGCTCGATCCAGTCGACGACCTCGTCGACGGATTTGCCGCGCGGATCGCCGTAGCGCGAAACCCACTCATTGGCGCGGTTGGGCCCGGCATTGTATCCGGCAAAGGTCAGGACGTAGGAACCGTCGAATTTGGCGATCTGTTCGCCGAGGAACCGTGCACCCAGGGTGGCGTTATAGGCGGCATCGCCGGTAAGCCGGTCCTTGGAATAGGAAATACCCGCGCGCTTGGCGACGTCCTTGGCTGTGCCGGGCAGCAACTGCAGCAGGCCGCGCGCGCCCGCGCTGGAAACGGCGCTGGCGTTGAACTCGCTCTCCTGCCGGGCGATGGCATAGGCAAGGGCAGCCCCGGAACCGGAAATATTGGCATTGCCGGGGATGGCGCCGATGGGATGCGACAGGGCGCCGACGTCGATGCCGCGCTGCGCCGCAATCTTGCCGACACGCAGGGCGACGAAGTGATTGCTCGTGCGTTCCGCCATGACCGCCAGCAATGCCAGTTCGCCGGGACTGTCGAGTTCCTGGCTCAGGCTGGCGTACAGAATGGCGGCGCGCTGCGCATAGCCGGTATCTTCCAGGCGCTGGATGGCGCGCACGGCTTCGCGCTGGGCAAAACGGGCGCGATCCGCATCGCTCGGGCGTGGATAGGGCAGTTGCAGGCTCGCCTGTCCGAGCTTGGCGGCGGCCAGCTGGCCATAGAATGTCGTGCCGAACCGCGCCGCACGGCTGTAATAGTCACGCGCATTGCCGCCCGCGCCCGCTTCGGCGGAACGGCCCAGCCAGTAATAGGCGCGCGAGGCGGACATCGGCCGCGACGAAATCTCGGCGATGCGGGCGAAATGGCGCTGCGCCGTCTGCGGGTCCTTGAGCGCCCGCAGGGCATACCAGCCCGCATGGAATTCCGCCTCGGCGGCGACGGACGGGGTTTCGGCGCTGTGCATGGCCGCGATCTTGTAGGCGCGCGTGGCATCGCCGATATCCAGCAGTTCACGTGACAGCACGCGCCGTTCCACCCACCAGGCGTCCGGGTCAATCAGCGATGCCGCATCGCGCGGCGCGGTGGCCAGCACATCGGCCGCTTCCTTGAAGCGCTCCTGACGGCGCAGATACTGCGCCTTGGCAAAGATGTAGGCGGGGTTCGATTGCCAGGAGCCTGAGACAGCCGCCAGTTTCTGCGCTGCATCCGGCGATTTCTGCAGAACCGCGGCAAAGGCCTGATAGAGCACGTCGGCATTGGCAAGCTTGGCGACGCGGCCGGCGGATTTTGCCTTGCCTTCGTAAAGCATGGTCAGCATGCGCACCAGATGGTCCTCGCGCGGAATGACCTGCGCAAATTCCTTCAGGATCGCCGTTTCCTGCGCATCGTCCAGCTTCTTGGTGCGCCAGAAGGGGCCGAGAACCTGACGGGCACGGGCGGTGTTGCCGGTGGCGACAAAGGCGCGGGCCAGGATGATGGTGCCTTCGGCCGTCTGCGGCGGGGTGCCGCCAAAGGCATTGATCACCGTTGCCGCCGGCGGGTTCTCCTTGAACAGCGCCCGTTCCGAATTGTTGCGGAAGGTCGCCATGCCGGGCCAGCCCGGCAGTTCCGCTGCCGCATGGGCGATTTCCGAGCTGGGAACACCCGGCGCATTCGACAGGCCGATGGCCCAGGTCAGGATATGACGGTCCAGCGCATCGGCCGGCAGTCCGTTGCGGATGCCGAGAGCCTGCTGCACGTCGCCGCCCGACAGGGCATCGAGGCCGCTTTTGAGGCTGCCCGCAATGGCCGACGGTTTCGACGGCTGGGCGATTCCCGCCGTGGTCACCGGATCGGGCTTGGCCATGATCTGTGCTGCGGGGCTGGTCCGTGTCTGGGTGGGCGCAAACGGTTTGAGAGTTGGAATGGGCGGCGTTGAATTTTGCGCAAACGAAGCCGTCGTCACCAGCAGCGATGACGCGAGAAGAACATGACGCAAAACAGAAGTTCTCAGCATTCAGGCAACCAATTTAATCGAAAGGATCACGCGCAGCCCCGGATCCAGAACTGTTGGATCAGATAATAGTGGCGGACGTGTGAAGGCAATCTTAACGAAAGGTTAGCATGGTCCGTTGGTTCTACGCAAAACATCAATTGTATTGCTGTTTTTCATCAAGGAAATCATCTTGCCCGGCGAAGGTTGCACGACTATGGTGCGCCACCTCCTGGTTGGCGCCATGCTGGCCCGGCCTTGATCTAACGTTGTTTTCTTGGAGTTCACCATGCTGAAAGGCTCAATCACCGCTCTCGTCACGCCATTCGACCAAAACGGGTCGTTTGACGAGAAAGCCTTTCGCGCATTCCTGGCCTGGCAGCTCGCCGAGGGCACCAATGGTTTCGTGCCTGTCGGAACGACGGGCGAGTCGCCGACGCTGTCCCATGCCGAGCACAAACGCGTGGTCGAAGTCTGCATTGAGGAAGCCAAGGGCAAGGTGCCGGTGATTGCCGGTGCCGGCTCCAACAACACACGCGAAGCCATCGAGCTGGCGCAGCATGCGGAAAAGGCCGGGGCAGACGCGGTTCTCGTCGTCACGCCCTATTACAACAAGCCGAACCAGCGCGGCCTCTATGCCCATTACAAGGCCGTGGCCGAATCCGTCTCGCTGCCGATCATCATCTACAACATTCCCGGCCGTTCGATCATCGACATGACCCCGGAGACGATGGGCCAGCTGGCGCATGACTTCAAGAACATTGCCGGCGTGAAGGATGCGACAGGCAAGATCGAGCGTGTTTCGGAACAGCGCATCACCTGCGGTCTGGATTTCATCCAGCTGTCCGGCGAGGACGCGACGGCGCTCGGCTTCAACGCCCATGGCGGTGTCGGCTGCATCTCCGTCACCTCGAACGTCGCGCCGCGCCTGTGTGCTGAGTTCCAGGCTGCGACCCTGCGGGGCGACTTCACCGCGGCGCTTGCCATTCAGGACCGCCTGATGCCGCTGCACAAGGCGCTGTTTATCGAACCAAACCCGACAGGCCCGAAATATGCCCTGGCCAAGCTCGGCAAGATGAACAATTCGGTGCGTTCCCCGCTCGTCCCGATTGAAGCGGCTACCGCCGAACGTATCGATCAGGCGATGAAACATGCGGGTTTGATCAACTGACAATTGAGCCATATCCTCCGGACGCCGAAACGGCTGCAAGCTGCCGTGTCGAACTGCTCGGCCGGGGGAAAGACCCCTCCCTTCGCGCCTCTCCTCGCATCTTCATGCCGTTTCAGGCGCCATTTCGACCAGATTTGTGAGTGTACGACCTACTTGCAAAGCATTATATAGGCCTCATGAACAAGCCCAAAGCTGCCAAAAAAACCATTACGGTTCGCAAGGTCATTGCCGAGAACCGCAGAGCGCGCTTCAATTTCGAGATTCTCGACACGATGGAGGCTGGCATTGTGTTGCAGGGCACGGAAGTCAAATCCCTGCGCAACAACCAGTCCAACATTGCCGAAAGCTACGCGAGCCTCGAGAACGGCGAGTTCTGGCTGATCAATTCCTATATTCCGGAATATCTGCAGGCCAACCGCTTCAACCACGCGCCGCGCCGCCACCGCAAGCTGCTGGTCAGCAAGCGTGAAATGGCACGCCTGGCGCAATCGGTGGACCGCGAAGGCATGACCGTCGTGCCGCTGAAACTCTATTTCAACGATCAGGGCAGGGCGAAGCTCGAACTTGCCGTTGCCCGCGGCAAGAAACTGCACGACAAGCGCGAGACGGAAAAGCAGCGCGACTGGAACCGTGAGAAGTCACGGCTGCTGCGCGACCGCGGTTGAAAATAAGTGCCGACGCTTATCTCCCCCCTTGCGGGGGAGAAAGCGGTTTCAGCATCTTAGCTCTTGCTAAGTGCTAGAAATCGCCAGAGAGGGGATTTGACAGAAATTGCTATTCCCCCTCTCTTGGATTTTCTAAGGATTTAGCAAAGGGGGCTAAATCCAAGAAAATCCGTTCTCTCCCGCAAGGGGAGAGATAATCAGCGTGTTACCTTGCAGCCACGGTGTCCAGATGGGCGCGCACGGCAGCGAAGACGCTCTTGAACATGGGTTCGGTCAGGCGTCCGGTGTTCGTGTTGTAGCGCGAACAGTGATAGCTGGAAAAAATGCGGATATCGCCGATGTCGGACTGTCCGCCATGGCTGAACGGAAATTTCGCCACCGGCTGCTTCAGCGACCGTATCGTCGACTGGTGCGCGATGGTGCCAAGGGTCACGATGGCGCGCAGGTTGCGGAACTGCTGGATGGTCGGCGTCAGAAACCGCCGGCAATTGTTGATCTCGCCGCCGACAGGCTTGTTTTCCGGCGGAACACAGCGAACGGCGTTGACGATCGCCGCATCGAGCAGTTCCAGGCCGTCATCCGGCCGGGCGGCGAAAGTGCCGCGGGAAAAGCCGAATTCTGCCAGCGTGCCGTAAAGCAAATCCCCCGCATAGTCGCCGGTGAACGGGCGGCCCGTCCTGTTGGCGCCGCGCAGGCCGGGTGCGAGCCCGATAATGAGCAGCTGAACCGACTCAATCCCACCCGCAGGCAGGAAGGCGGGGACCGGCGCGTTGTGCCACGCCGGTTCTTTGACGCGCCATCCGGCGATGAAGTCATGCAGTCGCGGGCAGATCGGGCAATCGGGGGAAGGTTCGACACTCATAGGGCGCTAAAAAGCACAATGCCGCATGGTTTTCCATGCGGCATTTCCGAATCTTTCCACAAATATCAATAAGCGATTATTAGTAATCGACCTGTTCTTCTTCGACGCGGCGCGGTGCGCGCTCGGATGCCTCGCGGCCGATTTCGGTGCGCAGCGATGTCAGGTCGATGAAGTGATCCGCCTGACGGCGCAGTTCGTCCGATATCATTGGCGGCTGGGTCGAAAGTGTCGAGACGACGCTGACCTTGCGGCCCTTGCGCTGCAAGGCTTCCACCAGGGAGCGGAAATCGCCGTCGCCGGAGAAGATAACAAAATGGTCCACCGTGTCCGTCAACTGCATGGCATCGACAGCAAGTTCAATGTCCATATTGCCCTTGATCTTACGGCGGCCGGCAGAATCGGTAAATTCTTTTGCGGGTTTCGTAACAACCTTATATCCGTTGTAATCAAGCCAATCGATCAATGGGCGTATCGATGAGTATTCCTGATCTTCTACAAGCGCTGTGTAGTAATACGCGCGAAGCAAATAGCCTCTTTTCTGGAAAGCTGTAAGAAGTTTGCGATAGTCAATATCAAATCCCAGTACCTTTGAGGCCGCGTAGAGATTTGCACCATCGATAAACAAAACGATCTTTTCACGTGGATCAAACATAATAAGGTTCCATTTCAAAAAGGTGAGCTTCAATTTCAAATCAGCTAGAAGGTAATAAAGCTCGATCTGATCTTATACGAAAGTAGCATATTTACTACGTCGGGTTCGGTGAAAAGCCAATAGCTGGGCGGAAAATTTGTCCGAATTTTGGATGGAGCCGCTCAATATATGGTGATTGTTTTTTACTGTTAAACAGCCTGCGTTGAACCTGCTGACGGCTTTTGCTTGTTTTTTCCGTGTAACCGCGTTATGTCCCGCTTAATCCGCTAATTCAGTTAAAAATGAAAGGGGCAGCTCATGGCCCGCGTCACTGTTGAAGATTGCGTTGACAAGGTCGAAAACCGGTTTGAACTGGTTTTGCTCGCCAGTCACCGCGCGCGCCTGATTTCACAGGGTGCAGCGATCACCATCGATCGCGACAATGATAAGAATCCGGTTGTTGCCCTGCGCGAAATCGCAGAGGAAACGCTTTCGCCGGGCGATCTCAAGGAAGATCTGATCCATTCGCTGCAGAAGCATGTGGAAGTCGATGAGCCGGAAGCCGTTGCTGTGGTACCGCAGGTCACCTCCGGCGACAGCGAAGGCAACGAGATTGCCGAGATCGAGGCAGACGACAATGTTTCCTTCGACAGCATGTCGGAAGAGGAATTGCTGGCCGGTATCGAAGGTCTGGTAGCTCCGGAAAAAAGCGACGACTATTAATCAAATGTCGCGCTTTCAGCGCGACTGATTGCCGGTTCAGGCTATCGTGATGCGTCGCAGTCTTTCTGCGGCGCATTATTTTTGCGTCTTGGTAACGCAATTACCATATATCGCTCGATAATTTAGAGTTTTGGGTTTGGAGGCTTCCGTCCATGATGCGTCAGTATGAGCTTGTCGAGCGTGTTCAGCGTTACAAGCCTGACGTCAATGAGGCGCTTCTCAACAAAGCCTATGTCTATGCCATGCAGAAGCATGGTCACCAGAAACGTGCATCGGGCGATCCGTATTTTTCCCATCCGCTCGAAGTGGCCGCGATCCTCACCGACATGCATCTGGACGAGGCGACGATCGCCATTGCCCTGCTGCATGACACCATCGAGGATACCTCGGCGACCCGGCAGGAAATCGACACGCTGTTCGGGCCCGACATCGGCAAACTCGTCGAAGGCCTGACCAAGCTGAAAAAGCTGGACCTCGTCTCGAAAAAGGCCGTGCAGGCGGAAAACCTGCGCAAGCTGCTTCTCGCCATTTCCGACGATGTGCGGGTGCTGCTGGTCAAGCTCGCCGACCGCCTGCACAATATGCGCACGCTGCATCACGTGCCGCCGGACAAGCGTTTGCGCATTTCCGAGGAAACAATGGATATCTATGCGCCGCTCGCCGGGCGCATGGGCATGCAGGATATGCGCGAGGAACTGGAAGGGCTGGCCTTCCGCTACATCAATCCCGAAGCTTTCAATGCCGTGACCAACCGGCTCGCCGAGCTGATGGAAAAGAACCGCAGCACGCTGACGCAGATCGAAACCGATCTTTCCAGCCTGTTCGAAAAGCGCGGCATCAAGGCCAGTGTCAAAAGCCGGCAGAAGAAGGCCTGGTCGGTGTTCCGCAAGATGGAAAGCAAGGGGCTCTCCTTCGAACAGCTCTCCGATATCTTCGGCTTCCGCGTTGTCGTCGATACCGTCGCCGATTGCTACAATGCGCTTGGCATCATCCATACCACGTGGTCGATGGTGCCGGGCCGCTTCAAGGATTATATCTCGACGCCCAAGCAGAACGACTACCGTTCGATCCACACCACCATCGTCGGTCCGTCGCGCCAGCGTGTCGAACTGCAGATCCGCACCCGCGAAATGAACGACATTGCCGAATACGGCGTGGCCGCCCACTCGATCTACAAGGATCGCGGCAGCGCGCAGAACCCGCATGTCATTTCGACGGAAACCAACGCCTATGCGTGGTTGCGCCAGACCATCGAAGCCCTGGCGGAAGGCGACAATCCGGAAGAGTTTCTCGAACACACCAAGCTGGAGCTGTTTCAGGACCAGGTCTTCTGCTTCACGCCGAAGGGCCGGCTCATCGCCCTGCCGCGCGGGGCAACGCCGATCGATTTCGCCTATGCGGTGCACACCAATATCGGCGACAGCTGCGTTGGCGCCAAGGTCAATGGCCGCATCATGCCATTGATGACCGAATTGCATAATGGCGATGAGGTCGAGATCATCCGATCCAAGGCGCAGACACCGCCGGCGGCCTGGGAATCGGTGGTCGTCACCGGCAAGGCGCGCGCTGCCATCCGCCGTGCCACGCGCATTGCGGTGC
Organism: Phyllobacterium sp. T2-21; assembly: GCF_055378485.1. Classification (NCBI taxonomy): domain Bacteria; kingdom Pseudomonadati; phylum Pseudomonadota; class Alphaproteobacteria; order Hyphomicrobiales; family Phyllobacteriaceae; genus Phyllobacterium; species Phyllobacterium sp. T2-21. The sequence continues at coordinate 1,864,251 of NZ_AP027912.1, forward strand.
GCAAGCAGTATTCCGGCCTCGGCACGCAGATTCTCGAGCGGGCTTTCGAGCGGGCCGGGAAAGTCTATTCGCGCGACGAACTGAAGAAGGGCCTGCCGCGCCTGGCGCGCAAGGAGATCGACGATGTTCTGGCCGCGGTCGGCCGCGGGGAACTGCCGTCCTCCGATGTCATGAAGGCGGTCTATCCGGAGTATCAGGACTCCAAGCCCAAGCCGACACAGAGCGAGCGCGAGGAAGGCTGGGTCAATTTCCGCAACACGTCGGGCATGATCTTCAAGATGCCGGAAGGCAGCGACGGCGCGGCGGGATGGGAGCCGGGCGGCCCGCATGCCCTGCCGATCCGCGGGGCAAGCCCCGACATGCCCGTGCACTTCTCGCCGGAAGGTGCGGTGCCCGGCGACCGCATCGTCGGCATTCTGCAGCCCGGTGCGGGCATGACCATCTACCCGATCCAGTCATCGGCGCTGATGGCCTATGACGACCAGCCGGAGCGTTGGATCGACGTGCGCTGGGATATCGACGAGAGCAGGCGCGACCGGTTCCCGGCCCGCATCAACATTTCGGCGATCAATGCGCCGGGTTCGTTGGCAGAAATCGCCGAGATCATCGCGGCGAACGAAACCAATATTCACAATCTCTCCATGGTCCGCACGGCGCCTGACTTTACGCAGATGATCGTCGACCTGGAGGTCTGGGATCTGAAACATCTCAACCGGATCCTGTCGAAACTCAAGGAAAGCAAGTGCGTCAGCGACGCACAGCGCGTGAACGGATAGAGGGCACACATGAATACGGATGAAGTTCTGCAGGTATTTCGCGAAGCAGGGGCAGTGCTCGAAGGGCATTTTATCCTGACATCGGGCTTGCGCAGCCCGACATTCCTGCAAAAGGCCCGCGTGTTCATGCATGCGGACAAGACCGAGCGCGTGTGCCGAGCGCTCGCCGACAAGATCAGGAATGCCGGTCTTGGCCCGATCGACTATGTGGTGGGACCAGCCATTGGCGGCATCATCCCGGCCTATGAAACATCGCGCCATCTCGGCGTCCCGGCCATCTGGGTCGAACGCGAGAACGGTGTGTTCCGCCTGCGCCGCTTTGAAATTGCCAAAGGTGCGCGCGTCGTCATCGTCGAAGATATCGTGTCGACGGGCTTGTCGATCCGCGAGACGGTCACCACCTTGCAGGAACTGGGCGCCGAGGTTCTGGCTGCTGCCTGCATTATCGATCGCTCCGCCGGCAAGACAGATGTCGGCGTGCCGCTGATTGCACTGGCGGAATATGAAGTCCCGGCCTATCCTGCGGACCAATTACCGCCAGAGCTTGCCGCAATTCCGCCTGTTAAGCCTGGTAGTCGTAATATTTGATTAACCAAAAGACGTGAGCGCTTGAGCCAGTTGCGCACTCGCTGGCTCCGGCGTCGAGGGACTTGAATACCAATGCTCTTCAAACGGCGTATCAAACCGGGCTTCCGTGAACGGATGCGTACTGCGTTGTGGCCGCGCCGCTCGGTCGGCCGGTCGCTGCGCTATTTCGGCAAGCGCGTGCTGCGGCTGCGGGCAACCCCGCACGCCATTGCGGCAGGGCTTGCCGCCGGCATTTTTTCCTCGTTCATTCCCATTCTCGGCGTGCATATCGCCGTGGCGCTGGCGATAGCCTGGATCATCGGCGGCAACATTGCCGCCGCCATCCTTGGCACGACGCTCGGCAATCCGCTGTTCCTGCCGTTTATCTGGGGCGCGACGCTGGAGGCCGGGCGGTTCATCCTGAGCGGCGGTCCCAGCGACGAGCCTTTCCCGCATCATCTCGGCCACATGCTGCGGCATCTGGATTTCGCCGAATTGTGGGGCCCGATCGTCAAGCCGATGCTGATCGGCGCGATACCCCTCGGTTTCATCGCCGCCCTGGTGGTCTATTTCCCGACCCGCTGGATCGTTGCCAGCTTCCAGCACCGCCGCAAGGCCGGTTATGCGCTGGAAAAGGTGGCCGAACCCTCATGATCATCGGGATCGGCAGTGACCTGATTGATATAAGACGGATTGAAAAGACATTGGAGCGGCATGGCCAGCGCTTCATCGATCGTGTCTACACGCCGGTCGAGCAGGCCCGCTCCGAACGGCGCAAGCTGCGCGCCGCCTCCTATGCCAAGCGTTTTGCGGCCAAGGAGGCCTGCGCCAAGGCGCTCGGGACGGGGTTGTCCGAAGGTGTTTTCTGGCGCGACATGGGGGTGATCAACCTTCCGAGCGGCGCGCCGACGATGCGGCTGACCAATGGTGCCGCCCGTCGGCTTGAGGCGATTCTGCCCGCCGGACATACCGCGCACATCCACGTGACGATCACCGACGATTTTCCGCTTGCGCAAGCATTCGTGATTATCGAAGCGCTGAAAATCGTGGAATAGCCGCAATCAAACGCCATTGAGCAGAGCTATGTAGCATTGCTCCCTGCAGATTCAGCGGTTAAGAGGGTGCAGCTTAGAAATTTGGAGATATGACGAGCGTGAGCGACAAATCTGTTGTGAAAAAATCTGGCGGTCTTGGCGAGACGATCAGCGTTGTCGTGCAGGCCCTGCTGCTCGCTCTGGTGATCCGGACCGTGCTGTTCCAGCCGTTCAACATTCCGTCCGGTTCGATGCGTCCGACCCTGCTTGAGGGCGATTATCTCTTCGTTTCGAAATTCTCCTACGGCTTCTCGAAATACTCGATTCCCTTTGCGCCGAATCTGTTTTCCGGGCGCATCTGGGCCAGCGAGCCGCAGCGCGGCGACATTGCCGTGTTCCGCAAGCCCAACGATACATCGCTGGATTTCATCAAGCGTGTGGTCGGCCTTCCCGGTGACCGCGTGCAGATGCGTGGCGGCGTGCTTTACCTCAACGACGTGGCCGTGCCGCGCGTCAAGGTTGGCCAGATCAACAATCCCGATGTCACCGAAGTCAACCGTCCCGTGGATGTCTACCGCGAAACGCTGCCGAACGGCGTGACCTATGACACGCTCGATTTGACCCCCAATGGTCTCGGCGACGACACGCGTGAATTCGTTGTGCCGGCCGGCCACTATTTCATGATGGGTGACAATCGCGACAATTCCGCCGACAGCCGCTTTGACGTCGGCTACGTGCCCTTCGAAAACTTCATCGGCCGTGCCAACATCATCTTCTTCTCCATTGCCGGCAAGGCAAGCCCGCTGGAACTGTGGCGCTGGCCGTCGGAGCTGCGCTTTGACCGTCTGCTTCACAGCGTGAACGGAACCTCCTTCACCCCGAAGAGCCAATGAGCCGCCCATGACCCTGTCCGCTGACGCCGTTCGCAGACTGGAGGAGCAGACGAGCCACACATTTCGCGATCTCGCCCGCCTGGAGCGCGCGCTGACCCATGCCAGTGCCCGCCAGTCGGTCGGATCGGATTATGAACGGCTCGAATTCCTCGGCGATCGCGTTCTCGGGCTGGTCATTGCCGAAATGCTCTTCCGTGCCTATCCGACCGCGAGCGAAGGGGAGTTGTCGCTGCGCCTGAACTCGCTGGTCAATGCCGATACATGCGCTGCGGTGGCCGATGAAATCGGCCTGCATGAATTCATCCGCACCGGCTCCGATGTGAAGGGACTGGCGGACAAGCGGCTGAAAAGCCTGCGAGCCGACGTGGTGGAATCGCTGATCGCAACGATTTATCTGGACGGCGGGCTGGAAGCGGCGCAACCTTTCATCCAGCGGTATTGGGATGCCCGCTCGCGCGAGATCAACTCGGCGCAGCGCGATCCCAAGACGGAATTGCAGGAATGGGCACACCAGCAGGATGGTGCCCAGCCCATATACAGCGTGGTCGAGCGCACCGGCCCGGACCACGATCCACAATTTACGGTGAAGGTAGAGGTGAAGGGCTTTGCGCCAGCCACCGGCACGGGGCGCTCCAAGCGCATTGCCGAGCAGGAAGCGGCCGTTGCCCTGCTTTACCGGGAAGGCGTCCGTCAGAAGACGCAGGAAGAAGGACAGACATGACCGACCAGGATGCAACGCCGGAAACGGCCCAGCCCGAAGGCCCGACGCGTTCGGGCTTCATCGCCTTGATCGGCGCGCCGAATGCCGGCAAGTCGACGCTGGTCAACCAGCTGGTCGGCAGCAAGGTTTCGATCGTCACCCACAAGGTCCAGACCACGCGCGCGCTGGTGCGCGGCATCGTCATTCACGACCGCACGCAGATGGTGCTGGTCGATACCCCCGGTATTTTCAAACCCAAGCGCCGGCTCGACCGCGCCATGGTGACGACAGCCTGGGGCGGCGCCAAGGATGCCGACCTCATTCTGGTGCTGATCGACGTGGAAGAGGGTATCAACGAAGAAGCGGAAGCCATTCTGGGCAGCCTGCACGAGAAGAAGCGCAAGGTCATTCTCGTCCTCAACAAGGTCGACCGCATCGAAGCGCCGAAACTCCTGGAACTGGCGCAGCGCGCCAACGAGAAGGTGAATTTCGACAAGACGTTCATGATTTCGGCCCTGAAGGGCTATGGCTGCAAGGATCTGTTGAAGTACCTCGCCGACAACCTGCCGGAAGGTCCGTGGTATTACCCGGAAGACCAGATTTCCGATATGCCGATGCGCATGCTGGCGGCGGAAATCACCCGGGAAAAGCTTTACCTGCGCCTGCACAATGAGTTGCCATACTCGTCGACCATCGAGACCGAAAGCTGGGAAGAGAAGCCGGATGGTTCCGTCCGCATCCAGCAGGTGATCTATGTCGAGCGCGACAGCCAGAAGAAGATCGTGCTCGGCCACGAGGGGCAGGCGATCAAGGCCATCGGCCAGTCCGCCCGCAAGGAACTGATGGAAATCCTCGAACAGAAGGTCCATCTGTTCCTGTTCGTCAAGGTGCGTGACAATTGGGGCAATGATCCCGAGCGCTACCGCGAAATGGGCCTTGAATTCCCGCACGGATAGCGCGAGTCTCGCCTCATGGAATGGCGGGATGAAGGAATCATACTCGGAACGAGGCGGCACGGGGAAACCAGTGCGATCCTCGAACTGATGACGCGCGCGCATGGCCGCCATATGGGGCTGGTGCGCGGCGGCCGCTCCCGCCGCATGCAGCCGCTGCTGCAGCCGGGCAACCGGGTGGATGTGATCTGGCGCGCGCGCATTGACGAGCATCTCGGCATGATGCAGGTCGAGCCGGTATCCTTTGCCGCCGCCCGGCTGATCGAACAGCCCGTCGGCCTCTATGCGCTGCAGCTAGCTGCAGCGCATCTGCGCCTCCTGCCGGAGCGTGATCCGCATCAGGGGCTTTTCGAGACGCTTGCCATCATCCTCGAACATTGCGACGACCCGCTGATCTCGGGTGAATTGCTGTTGCGCTTCGAGGTGATGATGCTGGAGGAGCTGGGTTTCGGGCTCGACCTGAAACGCTGCGCGGCGACGGGCAGCGGCGACAACCTTGCCTATGTCTCGCCGAAATCCGGCCGGGCTGTATCGCGCGATGCCGGTGCGCCCTGGGCCGACAAGCTTCTGGCGATGCCGCCATTCATGATCAGTTCGACGGTGCGGGCGGCGTCGCTCGCGGAACTGACGGATGCTTTCCGCCTGACCAGTTTCTTCTTCACCCGTCACGTCTGGGAACCGCGGGCGCTGAAGGCGCCGGAGTCGCGCGACGGATTTTTGACGGCGGTATCGCGCTCGATAGCAAGGACGGCAGGGCAGGGCCAGGCCGCGCAGGAAAGGTCAGCACAACCATGAGTTCAGATACCATGCCTGCCATCGCGTTTCCCGGTGGCATCGGTACGCTGCCGCTTGCCGATCTGGCAAAGCGCAGCGGTCTCGACGTCCTGCAGGCGATGCTGCGCGGGGAGTATCCCGCTCCGCCCATGGCCAAAACCCTGTCTTTCGCCCTGCACGAGGTCGAGCCGAACCGGGTTGTCTTCAAGGGCGTCCCGGCGCAGGAGCATCTCAATCCGCTGGGCGGCATTCATGGCGGCTGGGTGGCGACATTGATGGACTCGGCGCTGGCCTGCTGCGTGATGACGACCCTGAAGCCGGGCGAAGCCTACACCACAGTGGAATTCAAGGTGAATCTGGTGCGGCCGCTGTCGCCCGATACCGGCCCTGTCTTCTGCGAGGGCAAGCTTGTGCATCGCGGCCGCACGCTGGCGACCTCGGAAGCCTTCCTGCGCGATGCCAACGGCAAGCTGCTGGCCCACGGCACCGAGACGTGCGCGATTTTCCCGCTTGAAAGTTTCATGCGCGGCGGCTGAGGTTTTTGACGGCCATCAGATCTTTCTACCCGGCGCTCGGCAAGCCGGTTCCCGACAGTCTCAGAACCTTTCGGATCAATGCGTCGGCATCAGCCCCGGCGTCCACTTGCCCGTCGATCATCAGCAATGCCAGCCCGTGGGTCAGCGACCATAGAAACAGGGCGGCTGCGGGAACCTCTTCTGCGGGCAGCCTTTTGTACAGGCCGGCTTTGACCTTTTCATAGGCGCGCTGGCGCAGCGCGCGCACGGCCTCGCTTTCCCTCGAGGCACCGCGCAATCCTTCACCGAACATCAGGCGGTAAAGCGCCGGATTGGCGCGGGCAAAGGCGATATAGGCCTCGCCGGTCGGCGCCAGCATGCCCTTGGCATTGGTCGGGGCTGCTTCCAGCTGCTCGGCGAATTCCGTGAATCCCTGCTCTGCCAGTGACACGGCAATGGCATCGAGGCTGGCGAAGTGATGATAGGCCGAAGGCGCGGATACGCCGACCCGGCGGGCGATCTCGCGCAAACTCAAGGCGCCGGGGCCGCGTTCCTCCAGCAGCCCGCGGGCGGCAGCAAGCAGCGCCTGGCGCAGATTGCCATGATGATAACCGGCGGGGTTTTGATCGTGTTCGTCCATGCGTATTCAGACCATCTTTACACTGTTAGGATTCTAGTTTATTTGAGATGCGCTTGCAATCAGAACGGATTTTGCCATGTCACATATCCCGGTCTACGTCTATTTTATCTTCATTGCATTGCTGTGGGTCGGGGTTACGCGCTGCTTCCGGCGCACGATCCGCATCCGGCGGCTTCTCATCATGCCCCTGTTGTTTGCGGCTCTCGGTTTTCGCGGGTTCTTCGGCCTGTTTCCGCATCCGGCGGATCGGGACATTCTTGCCGCGCTGCTGGGACTCGCCATCGGGCTGGCGCTCGGCTGGCATCACGCCCGCCGCTGGACCATCGCCATCGACCAGCAGGCCGGACAGATCACCGTGCCGGGTGACATCATGATGTTCGCGATTATCCTTGCCAGCTTCGCCTTCGAATTCACCCTGCATTACGGCATCGAATCCCATGCTGCATGGGTTGCCGCTTGGCCGGTCCAGCCGATTGCCGCGGGTGTCTGGGCGTGGTTTCTCGGCATGACCGCAGGACGCAATGTCAACCTTGCACTGCGGTATCGCGACCAGCAGGCAGTGCCGGTTCCAGAGGCATCTTGAACGCGCGTTTTCGGGGTTTGCCGGCCGGAATGATCAAGCTTTTACCCGGTCCGTGAAAATCTGCCCAGGAACTGGGAAATTGCAGCGAAATCGCTGCGCACAAGTGTGAATTTCGGTCGAATTTTCGGAAAATCCGCTAGTTTTTCCCGCATATCCTGTCAAACATTGGCGCGACGCGAAAACAGCGTTTGGGGTATCGCAGCCGCAGGGTTGCTGGGGAGGTTTAAATGGACAGTTTCTTGGCGGGCCTGAAGGCTGCCGTCGACACGATGGGGCCGACGGTCCTCTTGCCGATCGTTATTTTCATCATTGCCGTGGTGCTTGGCGCCAAGGTGGGGCGCGCGTTCCGTGCAGCCGTCACCATCGGCGTTGCCTTTATCGGTATCAATCTGGTGCTCGGGCTGATGCTGACATCGATTGGCGATGTCGCCAAGGCGATCGTCACCAATACCGGCATTCAGCGCGATATCGTCGATGTGGGTTGGCCGTCGGCCGCTGCCATCGCCTTCGGATCGTCCGTCGGCCTGTGGGTGATTCCCATCGGCATCGCGGTCAATATCGTGCTGCTTTTGACGCGCATGACCCGCACGCTGAACGTCGACGTGTGGAATTTCTGGCACTTTGCCTTCATCGGCTCGCTCGCCGTCGCGGCCACCGACAGCCTGGCCTACGGCCTGATCGTCGCGGCGCTGATGGTCGCACTCTGCCTGCTCTTTGCCGACTGGTCGGCCAAGGCCGTGCAGCAGTTCTATGGCATTCCCGGCATTTCCGTGCCGCATCTGGCCTCAGCGCAAATCCTGCCGATTGCCATCGTCTTGAACTGGATCATCGAACGGATTCCCGGCATCAACAAGATCGAGATCAACACCGAAACCTTCGAAAAGCGCTTCGGCGTCTTCGGTGAGCCGGTCATTCTCGGCCTGATCATCGGTCTCGTGCTGGGCGTGATCGCTTATTACAACGCCGGGGATTTCGGCGTGGTTCTCAGCAAGGTGCTGCAGACCGGCATGACCTTGGCTGCCGTGATGCTGCTGCTGCCGCGCATGGTCAAGATATTGATGGAAGGGCTTCTGCCGGTTTCCGATGCGGCACAGGCCTTCGTCAAGAAGCGGACGGGCGACAGGGAATTGCTGGTCGGGCTTGATTCGGCAATTCTGATCGGTCATCCCGCGGCGATCTCTTCGTCACTGATCCTGGTGCCGATTGCCATCATCCTCTCGGTGATCCTGCCGGGCAACCGCGTCATTCTTTTTGCCGATCTCGCGGTTATTCCGTTCGTCGTCGCCATGACAGCGCCGCTGTTGAAGGGGAATGTCTTCCGCATGGTCATTGTCGGCACCTTCACGCTGGCTGTAGGCTTCTACGTCGCCAACGCGCTGGCACCGCTGTTCACCAGCGCGGCCCAGTCGTCCGGCTTCAAGATGCCGGCCAATGCGGTGCAGATCACCAGCGTCGTCGACGGGTTCCTGTGGGTGTCCTATGCGGTGATCGCTGCGATCCGCGGTCTCGGCGCGGCGGGTCTTGGTGTCATTGCTATCGTCATCGCCGGTGCCTTCTGGGCCTATCACCGCAACACCGCCGCATGGGAACGTGCCGCCGGTGCCGATGAAAACGCCGACAAGACTGCCTGACAAGACGTGTACTGGAGTAAGTGAATGGCGAAAGCCCTGATGAACTATCTCGATCCCGGGGCGATTATCCTTGGGGTCGAGGCCGGGAATGATCAGGACGTGATCCGGATCCTTTCCGATCGTTTGCACAGCCTGGGTTATGTGAAGCCGAGCTTTGCCGCGGCGGTGCTTGCCCGCGAGGCGGCGCTGCCCACCGGCTTGCCGCTGGGGTTGGACAACAATGTTGCCATTCCCCACACGGACCCGGAACATGTGCTGAAACCGGGCCTCGCCATGGCGACGCTGTGCAGACCGGTGGCCTTTTGCAATATGGAGGACCCGGAGGAAAAACTGCAGGTCAGCGTGGTTTTTCTGATGGCCCTCAACGACAAGGACCAGCAGATTGAAATGCTGCAGGAAATCGCCTTGACCATTCAGTCGGCGGATACGATCTCCGCCCTGATGCGATCCACCACTGTTGACGATGTGACCCGGCTTTTGGCCTGATGCGCCATCCGGGATGAAGAGGGACCAATGACCAAACAAAAGACTGTACTTTTCGCCTGCGGAACCGGTATCGCGACGTCGACCGTCGTCGCTCACGCGGTGGAGGACGCGCTGAAGGAACGCGGCATTACCTTCAATTCACGCCAGTGCAAGGCGACCGAGGTAGCCAGCCAGATCGATGATGTCGACCTTGTCGTCACCACGACCCAGTTGCCGAAGGATCTCGGCAAGCCGGTGATCACGACGCTCGCCTTCCTCACCGGCATCGGCAAGGCCGAGGCGCTCGACAAGATCGAGGCGGCATTGCGCGATTAACGAAGCGCTTACCATATCGATGCAAATCGCCGCCGTCTGACCCGTCAGGCGGCGGTTTCTGTTTATAACCGTCGTGCCGGGCAAAACCCGGCCCATTGCCGCCGCAGTGCCCCGTCAGTTGTCCCTCTGACCATTGATCCGAAGGAGTGCCCATGCGTATCGCGACGACCCTGTTTCTCTCCCTCGCCATGAGCTGCGCCGCCAATGCCGCCGATCTCATCACTTTCTGGGATACGCCGCAGCATGGCGGCAACAGTTTCAATCGCTTGCCGCCGGACCAGGCCTATTTCGACGCCTTGAAGAAATATGGCGCAAGCTGGGTGCGGCTCTCCTACGACAAGTGGAAGCCGGCGAGACGGGATTTTCTCATCGGCGATGCCGATCACTATGAAGGCATTCCCGCAGCCGATCTTGCCACGCTGAGGGCGACGCTCGACCGCGCTGATAAGGCCGGCCTCAAGGTCGTCATCACGCCGCTGTCCCTGCCATCCATGCGCTGGTCGCAGAACAACAACGGCACGTTCGATGACCGGCTCTGGCAGGACAAGGCAAAATGGCAGGAAGCCGCGCAGTTCTGGCGGGATCTGGCGACCGCCCTGAAGGATCATCCGGCCATTGCGGCCTACAATATCATCAACGAGCCCGCGCCGGAGAAGATGGGCGGTATTGCCGAACATGCCAGTGTTGCGGACATGCAGGCCTGGTACGGCAAGCAGAAGGGCGGCTCGCGCGACCTGATCGCCTTCTACAACACGGTGATCGCCGAAATCCGCAAGGTCGATCCCGTCACACCTGTCATGGCGGATGCCGGGTGGTATGCGGCTGCCGATGCCTTCAGCTACTGGCCGACACCGCTCGATGACACGAAGGTCGTTTACAGCTTCCACATGTACGAACCCTACGAAGCAACAAGCGCGCCGAATATCAAGCGGAAGAAGCCCTATGCCTATCCGGGCGAGGTTCCCTATGCCGGATCAACGGTGACATGGAATGCGCAGAAAGTTGCCGATTACCTCGCCAAGCCGGTCGACTGGGCAAAAGCGCATCATATCCCGCTCAACCGGCTGGCTGCAGGCGAATATGGCTGCATGCGCATGCTTGCGGGTTGCAAGGCCTATCTCGAGGATGTCTTGACCGTGCTCGATAAAGACAGGCTGCACTGGGCTTTTTACAGTTTCCGTGAGGACAGCTGGGACGGCATGGACTACGAGCTTGGATCGGAAAAGGTGAACTGGAAGTACTGGGAAGCCATCGATGCCAACGAGCCGGATCCGGTCAAGCGCAAGGCCACGCCGGAATTCGAACCCATCCGTAAGCGCCTTCAGCCGTAACGCAGCCTATTCGGCCGGTTGCAGGGCGGGGCGGTCCGCCTGGCGCTCTTCAATCGGCCAATGCACGATGGCGGCGAAAATCCCGAGGACGACACTCAGCCACCACACGGGGTTGTAGCTGCCGAAGTGATCGTAGAGATAGCCGCCCAGCCAGACACCGAGGAAAGAGCCGATCTGGTGCGACAAGAACACGATACCGCCGAGCATGCCGAGATAGCGCGTGCCGAACATGATGGCGACCAGCGCATTGGTCGGCGGTACGGTTGAAAGCCACATCAGCCCCATCACGATGGCAAACACCACGACGGATGCGCCGGTCTGCGGCAGCAGCAGGAACGCCGCCACCAGCACCGAGCGGCCGATATAGAGATAGGCGAGGAATTTCGGCTTGGAGTAACGCTGGCTGATGACGCCGGATGCCAGCGAACCGATCACGTTGAAAAAGCCGATCAGGGCCAGCGCCAGCACCGCATATTTGGCATCGATGCCGATATCGCTGATATAGGCGGGAAAATGCGCGGTGATGAACGCCAGCTGGAAGCCGCAGACGAAAAAGCCTGTCGTCAGCAGCACATAGCTTCTGTGGCCGAGCGCTTCGCGCAGGGCTTCGCCCATCGATTGCTTGTACTGTGCCTCGCTGACACGGCCGCTGGTGGAATTGCCGCGCAGCGGGATGGCGAGAAGCGGCACGATCAGCATGGCGATGCCGAGATAGACCAGCGCATCGGACCAGCCGAAACGCTCGATCAGCGCAAGGCTGAGCGGCGAAAACACGAACATGCCGGCGGAACCCGCTGCGGTGCCGAGGCCGAAGACGAAGGTGCGTTTTTCGGCCGAAACATTGCGGGCAAATGCGGAAAGGATCGTTCCAAAGGAACCGGAGGCGATGCCGAGGCCGACAAGAAGGCCGCCGCCGATATAGAGCATGCCGGGTGAGGAAGCCCATGCCATGAGGATCAGCCCGGCGCTGTAGAGGATCGCCGACATCAGCAGGACCCGCCATGTGCCGAATTTGTCGGCGATGGCGCCGAAGAAGGGCTGGCCGATACCCCAGAACAGATTCTGCAAGGCGATGGCCATGCCGAATGTAGTGCGGTCCCAGCCCTTGTCATGCAGCAGCGGCAACTGGAAAAGACCCATGGCCGAGCGTGGGCCGAATGTCATGACCGCGATGAGACAACCGGCGGTGATGATCAGCCACGGTAAGCCCGCAGGCTTTGCTGTGCGCGATTGAATCATGGTCTCTCCCCTTAAATCCAGGAGAGAATTATCCTATTTGTACTCTCAATCAATTGAATAGATGTGAATTGGCACATCAACGCAATTGATACGTTATGGGTCCTTCGATTCCCCGCCGCACATATAGACAAAGGTTTTCCCGATGCGATTTCTTCTGCCACTTCTGGCTTTGGCCACCATTACCCTGGCCGGTTGCGCCAATTCGGGCCGGGTCAGCCCGCTGGTCTTTTGCGACCGGCCAACGGATATCAACGCGAAAATATTCACCGATTGCTCGCCGCGTCTGGGTGGCGACAGCCCGGCCAAACGCGACCGGCAGGACCGCAACTATTACCGCCACCGGGGAACCACGTACTAACCCTCTGAAATAAATCGGGGAAATGCCCTCAAACCGGGCGTTTCCATCGGCTCGCACGTCCTGCGTGACACAGGGAAAACCCGCGCCGGATTGTCTTCGGCGCGTTCATTCCTCCCGCAATCTTTAGCCGATTGTTGAAAATCTGCCCCTTGAAGCCGTGGAAATATTGGCCTATGTATTCAGCGACGGCCTTGCCGTTTTTCTTTTGATCACAAATATGCTCATATTGAGTATAAATGATCGGCAGCAGGCAATCTGAGGAGGTTGCCCTTGGAGGAAAAGACGATGACCAGCACTGCGCGCACCGTAAACGGCCCTATCGCCGGCCCATCCGCAGCGGAACGTTTCGGCGTTCTCACCATGCCGGACCTGTCTTTCACCCCGGAAGTGGCGGCGGAAACCGAACACCTCTACCAGCGGGTTGCGCATCATATTCCCCGCATCGAATGGCCGGTTTACGCGCCCTATGTGGCGGCGATCAACCGGGTGAAGAAGCAGCGCAATGCCGTCATTCTCGCGCATAATTACCAGACGCCGGAAATTTTCCATTGCGTCGCCGACATTGTCGGGGACTCCCTGCAGCTGGCCCGCGAGGCCACGCGTGTCGACGCGGAAATCATCGTCCAGTGCGGCGTGCATTTCATGGCCGAGACCTCGAAACTGCTGAACCCGCAGAAAACCGTTCTTATTCCGGATATGCGAGCCGGCTGTTCGCTGGCTGAATCCATCACCGGCGCCGATGTCCGCCTGCTGCGGGAAACCTATCCCGGCGTGCCGATCGTCACCTATGTCAACACCTCGGCCGAGGTGAAGGCGGAAAGCGATATCTGCTGCACCTCGGCCAATGCCGTAGAGGTGGTCGAGAGCTTTGGCGTTGACCGGGTTCTGTGCATTCCCGATGAATTCCTGGCGCAGAACGTCGCCGCCCAGACGGACGTCAAGATCCTCACCTGGAAGGGCCATTGCGAGGTGCATGAGCGCTTCACCGCCGATGAGCTTCTGGCTTACAGGGTTGCCGATCCGGATATCCAGATCATTGCCCATCCGGAATGCCCGCCGGAAGTCGTGGCCATCGCCGATTATACCGGCTCCACCAGCGGCATGATCAATTATGTGAAGGACCGGAAGCCCGCAAAGGTGCTTCTCGTCACCGAATGCTCGATGGCGTCGAACATCGAGTCGGAGGTGCCCGGGGTGAAGTTCATCAAGCCGTGCAACCTGTGCCCGCACATGAAGCGCATCACGCTGCCGAACATTCTGGAAAGCCTCGCCTACATGCGTGAGGAAATTCACGTCGATCCGCTGGTTGCCGAACGTGCCCGTCTTGCCGTCGAGCGCATGGTGAACCTCAAGAACTGACCTTCAACCCAACGGCCCGGCTGGGCAACAGGGGGTAATTCCGATGAGCGTACCATTCTCCAAGGCCCCGGCGCCGGTTGAGCCGGTGATCATTATCGGTGGCGGTCTGGCCGGCCTGTTTTGCGCGCTGAAGCTTGCGCCGCGTCCCGTCACCATTCTCGCGGCCGCACCCATCGGCCGCGGTGCGTCCTCGGCCTGGGCGCAGGCGGGCATTGCCGCCGCCGTCTCCGAGGGCGATACAACGGACAAGCACGTCGCCGACACGATGGCCGCTGGCGACGGCATCGTGGACGAAAGCATTGCACGTTTGATGGCAACGGAAGCCGCTGCCCGCGTGCATGACCTGCTTGGCTATGGCGTGCCATTCGACCGCGATCTGGAAGGCAAGCTGCAGGTGTCGCGTGAGGCGGCCCATTCGGAAAGCCGCATTGTCCGCGTGCGCGGCGACATGGCGGGCCGCGCCATCATGCAGGCGCTGGTGCACACCGTCGAGAACACCCCGTCCATCCGCGTGATGGAAGGCTATGTGGTGGAAGACATCACCACGGAAAAAGGCGCCGTCACCGGGGTGATTGCCCGCGCCGACGCGGGCCGGGGCGAGAAGATACGCCTTGCATCCCGTTCGGTCGTCATCGCCACGGGCGGCATCGGTCATCTCTATGCGGTCACCACCAATCCGTCCGAGGCGCGCGGCGAGGGCATCGGCATGGCGGCGCGTGCGGGTGCCATGATGGCCGATATGGAGTTCGTGCAGTTTCACCCGACGGCGCTCGATGTGCACAAGGACCCGGCGCCGCTGGCAACCGAAGCATTGCGCGGCCATGGCGCGACACTGATCAACCGCAATGGCGAGCGCTTCATGCTGAAAATCGACAGCGATGGCGAACTTGCCCCGCGCGATGTGGTGGCGCGCGGCATCTATGCCGAAGTCATGGCGGGGCGGGGCGCCTGGCTCGACTGCACCACGGCGGTCGGCGCGGCGTTCCCCGAGGAATTTCCGACGGTGTACCGCTATTGCCGCGACGCCGGCATCGATCCCGTGACCCAGCCCATACCCGTTATTCCCGCCGCCCACTATTTCATGGGCGGTATCCTCACCGATGCCGACGGGCGCACCTCGATTGACGGCCTCTGGGCCTGCGGCGAATGCACCTCCACGGGTGCCCATGGCGCCAACCGCCTCGCATCCAATTCGCTGTTGGAGGCAGTCGTGTTCTCTGCCCGCATCGCTGCCAAAATCGGCAGGGACGGCGCGAAACCGGTCGATAACTGGTCGGCCGGATCGGTCGACCGCGATGACCTGCAGACCGAAGGCGACAGTTCCGCCATGGCGACGTTGCGCAGGACCATGAGCGCCAGCTTCGGGGTGATCCGCAACGGCGAGGACATGCGCGCCGGGCTGAAGGCCATTCTCGCCCTTGAACGGACCAACCGCGATCCGGCATTGCGCAATGTGCTGGCCACCGCCAAGCTGGTGGCGGTCAGTGCCCTTCGGCGCGAGGAAAGCCGCGGCGGCCATTTCCGCACCGATTTTCCCGAAAAACGCCGGGAATGGCAGCACCGGACATTTCTGACACTGGACGATGCGCAGGCCTATGTCGGCGACATGATGGAACGCGCCTAGGCGCAGGTGGAGAGAGCTGATGAATATGTCTCAGAAAGCAACCGTAGCGCAGAAGGCGTTTCCCCCATCATTGCCGGGACTGCTGATCGACGACGCCGTGCGTGCCGCCCTGCTCGAAGACCTCGGGCGCGCCGGTGATCTGACCACCAATGCCACGCTTCCCGAGGAGGCGACCGCCAAGGCGGTTCTGTCCAGCCGCGAGGCCGGCGTGATCTGCGGCATGGAATTTGCCCGCAAGGCCTTCATCCTGATCAATCCCGACGTGACATTCACCGCCCTGGTCAAGGACGGCGTGCGGGTGAAACCCGGCGACATCATCGCCATTGTCGAAGGCAATGCCCGCGCCATCCTGTCGGCCGAGCGCGTGGCGCTCAATTTCCTGATGCATCTGAGCGGAATCTCCAGTTATACCGCCCGCTTTGCCGACCTGATCGCCCATACCCATGCCAGGGTGTGCGACACGCGCAAGACCATTCCCGGCATGCGGACTTTCGCCAAATATGCGGTGAAGTGCGGCGGCGGCTCCAACCACCGCTTCGGCCTTGATGACGCGATCCTGATCAAGGACAACCACATTGCCGTTGCGGGCGGTGTCGCCAAGGCCATTCTGGCCGCGCGGGCCTATGCCGGACATCTCGTCAAGATCGAGGTGGAGGTGGATGGCCTCGACCAGTTCGATGAGGCATTGTCCGTCAATGCCGATGTGATTCTTCTTGATAATATGGGGCCGGAACTGCTTGAAAAGGCGGTGAAAATCAATGCAGGCCGCGCCAGGCTTGAAGCATCGGGCAATATTGCGTTTGATACGATCAAGGCCATCGCCGAAACCGGCGTCGATTACATCTCGACCTCTAAGATCACCATGGCAGCGCCAACGCTGGATATCGGACTGGACATAGAACTGAAATGAAAGTCATCGCCACCATCGCCGAGCTGCGCGCCGCCCTCAAGGCGGAACGATTGAAGGGCCGGAGCATCGGTCTCGTGCCGACCATGGGCTATCTGCACATCGGCCACATGACGCTGGTGCGCCACGCGCGCGCCGCCTGCGATGTGACTGTCGTGTCGATCTTCGTCAATCCGACCCAGTTCGGTCCCAACGAGGACCTGTCCACCTATCCCCGGGACATGGCCGGAGATCTCGCCAAGCTGAAAGCGGAAGGCGTCGATTATGTCTTCACGCCGGAGGTGGCCGAAATCTACCGGGCGGGCGCCCACACCATCGTCGAAAATCCGGTTCTCTCGCGGATTCTGATCGGCAAGATCAGGCCCGGCCATTTCCGCGGTGTCAGCACGGTTGTGACGAAACTGTTCAACATCGTGCAGCCGGACCACGCCTTCTTCGGCGAGAAGGATTATCAGCAACTGACCATCATCCGCCGTATGGTCGCCGATCTCGACATGCCCGTCGTCATCACCGGCGTGGCAACGGTGCGCGAAGCGGATGGCGTCGCCTGCTCCTCGCGCAATGCCATGCTGACGCCGGAACATCGCAAGGCGGCGGCGATCCTGCCGCGCTCGCTCGATCTTGCCGATGCGATGGTGGCAAAAGGGCAGCGTTCGGTGGCGGCCATCCGCAATGCCGTGCGCACGGCGCTGGAAACGGAAAAGCAGGGCGACGTCGAAGCTGTCGATATCCGTGACGCCCAGACGCTCGATCCCGTCTCGGGTAAATTCAAACAGCCCGTGGTCATCCTGCTCACGGTGCGCTTCGGCAAGGTGCGGCTGATCGACCAGCGCGTGATCGGCTGACAACAACGCGAGGGGAGCGCATCCAGATGAGCCAGGAAATCGTCATTCGCCGGGTTACGGCGCCGGAAATCCGTGCACGCAAGGGCGGCGAACCCATCGTAGCGCTGACCTCCTATCACGCCAACACGGCCCGCATCGTCGACAATCATGCGGATATTCTCCTCGTCGGCGACAGTCTCGGCATGGTGCTCTACGCCATGGACTCCACGCTTGGCGTGTCGCTCGACATGATGATCATGCACGGCAAGGCTGTCGTGCGCGGTTCGAAACGTGGCATGGTTGTCGTCGACATGCCCTTCGGCAGTTACGAGGAAAGCCCTGCCGTGGCGTTCCGCAACGCGGCACGGGTGATGCAGGAAACCGGCTGCGGCGCCATCAAGATCGAAGGTGGCGTGCGCATGGCCGAGACCATCCGCTTTCTCACCGAACGCGGCATTCCTGTGATGGCGCATATCGGCCTGACGCCGCAGTCGATCAACACGCTGGGCGGCTTCAAGACGCAAGGGCGTGACACGGCGCTGTGGCCGCTGATCAAGGCGGATGCCAAGGCGGTCAGCGATGCCGGCGCGTTTTCGGTGGTGCTGGAAGGCATCGTCGAGCCGCTCGCCGCCGAGATTTCCCGGGAAATCCCCATTCCGACCGTCGGCATCGGCGGGTCGAAAGAATGCGACGGGCAGATTCTCGTGCTGGAGGACATGCTGGGTTACAACCCCAAGCCGCCCAAATTCGTCAAAGTCTACGGTACAGTCGGCGCCGGTATCGACGCGGCGGTGAAAGCCTATGCGGATGATGTCCGCGCACGGGCATTCCCGGGTGACGAGAACGTATATCTGCTGAAGTAAGCTCCGCTTACCCCTTCCGCTCCATATCGGCGCCCTGCCAATATTCCATCGTGGCCGACTTGTCATAGCCTTCGCCGGTCAGGCGGACGCTGACCCGGCCGGTCTCCGGATAGACGATCACGTCATGCGGGTTCTTCTCACCGATGATGAGGAAGCGGCAGGGCTCGCTGCTGTGGTTGTAGAAGGAATGTCCGGCCTTCTGGCCCGCGGGAAAACACATGTAATCGCCGGCTTTGACCAGATAGGTCTTGTCGCCGAGCTTCAGGGTCATCTCGCCCGCGACGATCAGCGCCTGCTCTTCCTCCAGCATGTGATAATGGTTGAGGCTGGACTCCATGCCCGGCGCCAGTTCCTCCATCGCAACGCCGACATGGCTGGCACCGCCGAAGGCAGAGAGATAGCGGAAGCGCGAGCCGTAACGGCTGCCTTCCGACCAGCCCTGCCACGGCACGCTTTCCACGGCGAACGGTTCCGCAATGCCTTCGGCGTTCACGGCACTGGGTTTGTCGGTCATATCCCCTCCCTATCCGCGCCCGCCGACCCGCAGGCCCGCGACGCTGCGCTCCTCCAATACATTGTGCCGGAACCGGTAAAGCGCAGCGGGGCGGCCGCGCGCCTGTGTCTGTTCGGCCCCGGTCGGCTCGACCAGTTCCGTCCCTTCCACCAGACGGCGGAAATTCTGCTTGTGCAGGTGGCGGCCGGAAATGGCTTCCACGGTTTCCTGCAGCGCGGTAAGCGTGAAGGTCGGCGGCATCAGCTCGAAAACGACGGGACGGTACTTTAGCTTGGCGCGCAGGCGTGAAATCGCCGTTGCCAGGATACGGCGATGGTCGAAACTCATCGGCAGGCCGAGATTGCCTGTGAGGGCAGGCGGATCGGCGCGCCCGTCGCGCACGGCCTCGGTGACGAGACCCGCCTCGTAGAGCAGTTCATAGCGTTCCAGCACCCGCTCTTCGTCCCAGGCGATGCCCTCGTCGCCGAAGGCCAGCCGGAACCGGCTCAGGCGCGCATGCGAGTTGCCCTGTTCTGCCCACTGGCACAATGCAGGGCGAATGGTGTCATCGATCATGGCGGGCTTGCCGCCGCGCCAGTCTTCCCACGGCAGAAATGAATACCAGCTGCGCCAGCGTGCGCCGGATTTGCGCAGCGCTTCCCGGTTGTCATCGGTGATCCGGGTCAGTGCGAGATAACCGACGGAGACGATGTGCAGGTCACGGTCCTCGGCCGTCTTGTGCCGCCCGCGGTCGCCGAATGTGTAGAGCTGCTCGACATAACCGAGGCGCAGCGGCGTCTGCTCCGCCACCCACTCGCGCAGGCCTGTCTCGAAGGTGCGGTGCGCCAGCGGATTGAACGGGCCGAACGGCAATTCATCACGCTGCGCATCGTCGCTGGCCGGTGTCGTCAGGATCAGCGGATCGTTGTCGGCAACCGCGGCGATGGCGGCGCTCAGATTGATTTCGACGGCGTTGGGCGCACCGGTGGTTGTCATGGCTGGACCGCGAGCGGCAGGATGAAGGGGGTGCCTTCAAATGCGTCCTCGCCGCGCCCGATCGCCTTGATCGCGTCGACCATGCGCCCCTTGCGGCCAAGGATGTCGTCGCCGAGGGCAACCAGCCTGCTGTTGGGCGTGGCGGAAGGCGCGTTCCGGCGCAGGGTCTGGGCGAGCCAGACCTCGTCAAGCGCGGGGTTGAGCGCCAGCGCGGTGATATAGGCCCCGGCGGTGGAGCGCGAGATACCGGCATAGCAATGCACGAGCAGCGGCGCCTGCCGGTCCCAATTGCGGCCGAAGGCGATCAGGCTCTGCACGTGCTCGGCACCCGGCGGCGTCATGCCGTCAGCCGGTTCGATGATATCGTTGAAACCGAGAAACAGGTGGCGTGCTTCGGCGATTTCGGCGGGCCGTTCAACCGGGGTGCCCATGTTGATCAGGGTCACCATGTCCCGTGCGCCGGACCGTGTTGCCGTTTCGGCAAGCCGGGAAAGGGGAGTGACGATGATATGCGGCATGGCTGGCCCTTATGTCTGGTGGCGTAGTGATTCCAATACAGCAAAACGCTGCAAAAAGGCATTCTGCGCATTCTGGGTGGCCATGGCCGTCAAGTCGAGACATTGCGGGTCGATTCCGCGCGGACGCCCAAAGAAAAGCACGGCCTCCTTCTCGGCAAAACCGGCAAGCCGCGTCGCCTCGAAATAGGCGGCGACGGCATCGGCACGTTTGATCAGGCTGCGCAGACTTTGCGATACGCTTGGCGGCAGGGAAAAGCGCAGGTGGATGGCCTGCTGCAGGCGCAGCTCGACGCTCTTGTAATCGCCGCCCACCACCGCCTTGAACGGTGAGATCATGTCGCCGATCACATATTCCGGCGCATCGTGCAAAAGTGCTGCCAGCCGGTGCTCGGTGCTTGCATCGGGGACGATCAGGCCGAAGATGTGCTCGACCAGCAGGGAATGCTGCGCCACCGAATAGGCGTGGTCGCCGACGGTCTGGCCGTTCCAGCGCGCCACGCGTGACAGGCCCTGCGCGATATCCTCGATTTCGATGTCGAGCGGCGAGGGGTCAAGCAGGTCGAGCCTGCGGCCCGACAGCATGCGCTGCCATGCCCGCGTTTCGTTGCTCTGTCTGGTTTTAGCTGCTGCCGGTTTCGGCATGGATTCTCCCGCTCAGGCCCCTTCGGTCGTCACGGGAAATGTAAAGCGGTGTTCGGGCGGAATGGCAAGGGTGAGAACCGCATCTCCTGACAGGATCGGTGTGCCCGCATCCATGGCGTCCTTGACACGGTCGATGCGCACCAGCGCCAGCGCTGCATTGCCGACAGTGCTGCCCAGCGTGCCGATCTCGCGGCCGTTGGCGGTAATGGCCGTACCCGTTTCAGGCAGGCTGGCATTGCCCGAGGCAATCAGAATGCGCCGGCGCGCCGTGCCGCGGTGCTGCATGCGCGAGACCACCTCCTGGCCGATGAAGCAGCCCTTTTTGAAGGACACACCGGAGGTCTGGTCGAGATTGACATCATGCGGAAACGCATCGCCAAGCGCATAGTCGAGCGGCGCTTCCGCCACGCCGTGGGCAATGCGCAGCGCCGTCCATTGCGATTCATCCGCCGTCGGTGCGGTTTCCCCGCCGTACTGGCGGCGGACATTCACGGCATCGGGAAAGCGGCGGTCCTGCACACCTGAATCATTGGCTGAAGCACCTGACTCATTGTGCCATGAAACCCGGACAACCGATTCAGGCCGCAGGGTAATTTGCACCTTGGCACGCAGCTTGTAGAGCGTCAGTCTTTTCTGGAGATCGGCGACCGAGGTTTGCAGCGTATCGAGCACGAGACCTTCCACTGATCGGGAGACAAGGAACTCGAACAGGATCTTGCCCTGCGGGCTCAGCAGCGCGCCGGGTTTGAGATCGCCTTCGCTGAGGGTGTCGAGATCGGTGGTGATCAGGTTCTGCAGGAACTTTTCCGCATCGTCTCCGGTTATGTCGAGAACCGCTCTGCCGCTTAAGTTTGCCGATGCCATCATATCACCCTTGCCTTTGCTGTCCCCGTTACGTAAGCCGCAAGGGAAGGGTTCGCAAGGCAGGAATGGAAAGCAGATGGCTCAGACGTTCGATACGATTTTCAGAAGCGGAATGGTTGTCAATCAGGATGGTGTCGGATTGCGCGACATCGGCATCACCAATGGCCGCATTGCCGCCATCGGCAATCTCGGCGGTGCCTCCGCCGGCGAGATCATCGATGCGACCGGCCTGCACATTCTGCCCGGTGTTGTCGACAGCCAGGTGCATTTCCGCGAGCCCGGCCTCGAGCACAAGGAAGATCTGGAAAGCGGTTCGCGCTCGGCCGTCCTCGGCGGTGTCACCGCCGTCTTCGAAATGCCCAATACCAAACCTCTGACCACGTCGGCGGAAACGCTGGAAGACAAGGTGCGGCGCGGCAATCACCGCATGCATTGCGATTTCGCTTTCTGGGTCGGCGGCACGCGCGACAATGCGAAAGACGTGGCCGAACTGGAACGTCTGCCCGGCGCTGCAGGCATCAAGGTGTTCATGGGCTCGTCCACCGGCGATCTCCTGGTCGAGGATGACGAAGGCGTGGCTTCCATCCTGCGCAACACCCGCCGCCGCGCCGCCTTCCACTCCGAGGACGAGTTCCGCCTGCGCGAGCGCGAAAGCTATCGCATTGCCGGCGATCCCGCCTCGCACCCGGTCTGGCGCGATGAAATCGCCGCGCTCCAGTGCACCGAGCGGCTTGTGCGCATTGCGCGCCAAACCGGCGCGCGCATCCATGTCCTGCATATTTCCACGGCGGAAGAAATCGATTTCCTCGCCGCGCACAAGGATGTGGCCAGCTGCGAGGCAACGCCGCATCATCTGACGCTGGATGCCAGCCAGTATGCCACGCTGGGAACGCTGATCCAGATGAACCCGCCGGTGCGCGATGCGCGCCACCGCGACGGCATCTGGAAGGGCATCGGACAGGGCATTGTCGACGTGCTCGGCTCCGACCATGCGCCGCACACGCTGGAAGAAAAGGCAAAGCCCTATCCGGCATCGCCGTCGGGCATGACCGGCGTGCAGACGCTGGTGCCGATCATGCTGGATCACGTCAATGCCGGGCGCCTGTCGATCGAGCGGTTTGTCGACCTGAGTTCGCACGGCCCCAACCGCCTGTTCGGCATGGCGCGCAAGGGCCGCATTGCCGTCGGTTATGACGCGGATCTGACCATCGTCGACATGAAGCGGCGCGAAACCATCACCAATGCGCAGGTCGGTTCAAAGGCCGGCTGGACGCCCTATGACGGCAGGATCGTCACCGGCTGGCCCGTCGGCACTATCGTGCGCGGTATCAAGGTCATGTGGGACGGCGAAATCGTCACGCCGTCGCAGGGCGAGCCGGTGCTGTTTGGCGAAGCGCTCGGTCAGGGCAGGTAAATCTGCGCCTTCATGAAGGTGACCGCCGATCCTGAAATGAGAACGCGGTCGCCTTTGAGTTCGCACAGGAGGTGCCCGCCGCGGTTGGAGCGCTGGAAGGCGGAAAGGTTCTGCTTGCCCAGCTTCTGCGCCCAGTAGGGCACCAGCGTCGCGTGAATGGAGCCGGTGACCGGGTCTTCCGGGATGCCGGCGAGCGGCGCAAAGTAGCGCGAGACGAAATCGTGCTCATTGCCCTTTGCCGTGATCACCAGGCTGAGCGGATCGAGTTTCAGGATTGCGGGCAGATCAGGCACGAACTCCACGACCGCCCGTTCATCGGCAAGTTCGACGAACATGTTTTCGAAATTGCGAAACGCCTTGACCTCGCCCGTGCCGAAGATGGCCCTCAACGGCGCTGGAATTTCGCTCAGGATTTCAGGCGGAAAACTCGGAAAATCAAGCTGATAGCCGTCATTGCTGCGATCGACGCGCAAGGTGCCGACCTGCGTCTCAAACACCAGCTGGCCGTCAATGCCCATCTCATGCGCGAGCACGTGCGAGGTCGCCAGCGTGGCATGGCCGCAGAACGGCGCCTCGTGCACCGGGGTAAACCAGCGCAGGTCCCATCCCCTGCCGTTGGGCCGCACGAATGCCGTCTCAGCCAGATTGTTCTCGGCGGCAATGTTCTGCATGGTTGCCTCGGGCAGCCAGTCGTCTAGCACCAGAACGGCGGCCGGATTGCCGCGGAAAAGCGCGCTGGTGAAAGCATCGACCTGATACATTGTGAATTCTGGCATGGGATGATTCCGTGGTGTGAGAGGTGCACCTATCGTGAGCGCGATGTTTCGGCAGGTCAATTCGGGTGTTGAAAAACAACGCCTTGCGCAACGAAAACCTCTCCGAAAGTAGCATAGACACAGGTTGTTGCCCGTGTTTCCTTTAAAAACGGATTGATTTTGTCGATTTTCAACGAGGAGATAGTCATGCGTGAATTGACTGCGGAAGAAATTGAATTTGTGTCAGGTGGCGGCGGCAATCTTGATAGCGATCATGGTATCTCCAAGGGGCAGTTGTCGGGTGGATCCGCGAAATCGGGAGGCAGCAGCAAGAGCAGTTCGTCGCATAGTTCTGTTTCAACGACGACGACCAAATCACGCGGATTTTCCGGTACGCTGGTGGGGGTCACTCGCGGCATTGACGGCCTCAAGCTCGGAACGGATTGCCACTACAGCACGCCGGTGGGGAGCTTTACCGTATCAAGCAGTGGCTGGAACGACTGCGACAAGACGCATCCGGCTCCGCGCGGCGGGGGATTTGGCCGGTGAATGACACGAGGCCTTTTTGATCTTTTGGGCATGGTATTGTTTCACGCGGTTCAATTGCGAAAAGCGGAGCGGTGGTTTTCCCGAGCCGGCTGATTGCGTGCGAGCGCGTGATTGATTATGTCTCCCGGACCAGTCGTTGCGTGCCGGCATCTGGGCTGGTTATGAGATTGAGTAGGGAGGCAAGATGCCAAACCGCCGTGATACGCTCCTGATGTCCGCTGCCGCCGCCATTTCCATGGCCGTCCCGGCGATGGCTGCCGGCGAGACTGTTCCTGCGCCTGTCGGCAGCGTTGATGTGGCCAAACTCATGCAGCCGGGGCCGCTTGAGGACATGGTCCTCGGCAATGCCGGTGCGCCCGTGACCATCGTTGAATACGCGTCCATGGCCTGCTCGCATTGCGCGGATTTCACCGTGCAAACGCTGCCCGTCATCAAACAGAAATACATCAGCACCGGCAAGGCGAAGCTCATCTTTCGCGAATTGCCGCTGGAGCCGCGCTCCACGGGCATTTTCATGCTGGCGCGCTGCGTGACCAAGGAGCGCTATTATCCCTTCATCGAAACGCTGTTCGGGCATCAGCGGCAGTGGATCCAGACCAAGGATATCATGGGTTATCTGCAGCAGACGTCCAAGCTGGCGGGGCTGTCGGAGCAGGAATTCAAATCCTGCCTGGCCGACCAGTCACTCCTCAACAAGGTGAACGCCGTCCGGGAAAGCGCACTGAAGGAGTTCGGCGTCACCGGTACGCCGACATTCTTCGTCAACGGCAGGAAATATGTCGGCGCGCTTTCGGTGGCCCAGATGTCGGCGATCATCGATAGCGCGTTGCAAGCCGCGCGGTAGGGCGCGCGGGATCGCCCTCTGCTGCCGCAAGATCAATTGGCGACGGCGATATGGCCCAGCTTCTCCGGGTTGCGCACGATGTAGATCGCCTTGATTTTTCCGTCCTCGATGGCGAGGGCGGTGGTCTGGAGCAGGCCGTCGGCTTCGCGGGTGACATAGCCGGGAAGGCCATCGATCAGTCCCTGACGCAGCAGCGGCGGTTTGCGGTATTCGGCGTGGCGCGCAATACCGGCAAAGAAACGCGACACCTTGTCCTGTGTATAGACGGGATTGATCGCCGAGGGACGGATGCCGCCGCCATCGGTGTAGAGCGTGACATCCTCGGCGAGCAGCGCTTGCAGGGCCTGCATGTCGCCGCTGCGCGAGGCATTGAAGAAGGCTGTCGCAATAGTCCTGCCATGCGTGTCGGACACGGGAAAACGCGGTTTTGCCTGCTGCACATGGGTACGGGCGCGGCTGGCAAGCTGGCGGCAGGTTGCCGGATCGCGGCCGATGGCTTCCGATACCTGATTGAAATCCTGGCCGAACACATCATGCAGCAGGAAGGCCGCGCGTTCGAGCGGCGACAGCCGTTCCAGCGCCATCATCAGGGTGAGGGTGATATCATTGTCGGTTTCCTCCTCGCTGGGGTCGAAGATCGGCTCGGGCAGCCAGCTTCCCACATAGGTCTCCCGCCGCACGCGCGCCGATTTCAGGTGATCGAGGCAAAGCCGCGATATGGTGCGCACGAGGAAGGCTTCCGCGCTGCGCACCTGCGACCGGTCGGCCTGGTGCCAGCGGATGAAACCTTCCTGCACGATGTCTTCCGCCTCCGCGACTGAACCGAGCATGCGGTAGGCAATGCGGATCAGCCGGGGCCGGAGGCGGTTGAATGTTTCCGTCGCGTCAGGCTGCACGGGCTTTGTCGACCGGATGGACGGAGCGGAAGCCGACGGAAATCCGGTTCCAGGCGTTGATGGTCACGATCAGCATGGTCAGTTTGACGATCTCCTCTTCGGTGAACTGAGTCTTGAGGGGCTCAAAGTCGCGGTCGTCGGCATGGGTTTGCGCAACCAGTGTCAGTGCCTCGGTCCAACCCAGCGCGGCGCGCTCACGGTCGCTATAAAGCGGCGATTCCCGCCAGGCATCAAGCAGCACCAGGCGCTGCACCGTTTCGCCATGCTTGATCGCATCCTTCGAATGCATGTCGAGGCAGTAGGCGCAGCCATTGATCTGCGAGGCGCGCATCTTGACCAGCTCGATCAGGCTGTGTTCGAGGCCGCTTTTGACAACGACGTCCTCCATGTCAAGCATTGGCTTCATGATGGCGTAGCTATAGGGAATCAATCGGGCTTTCATCAGTCATCTCCTTGTGCGGCATTGCGTTGCCTGCAGACAAGACGAGATGGAAAGGCCGGATGTGACATGCCCCGTAAATTTTTCGGATTATTTTTCAGCCGAGCGGAAAAGCCTGCGGCACAAGGATGCGGTGCGCGGTTTCCCGTGCGGCGGCATCGTCTTTGACAAAGGCAAAGGGAACGCCGAAAGCATGGCCGAACGCCTGGGAGGCGAGCTTGATCGGCTTGGCCACCGGCCCCTTGTTCTCGATGACGATGGCGCCGGCACACCAGCGTGCCAGCTGGTCGCGAAAGCGTTTGAGCACCAGCGAGCGTTGCTTGCGCTGCTCGTGCGGCTCCTCCTGATGATCGTCGGGCGAATGATCGGCGATCATGACGAAGCGTTCGCCGCGGGCAAACAGCGCCCTGATCTGCGCTTCCGGGCTTTCGGTGCTGTCCTGGTCGGCACGCAGATAGACAAGCGGAAATTCCTTCAGATCAATGAGCATCGTTGTCTCCTACAGGTGCATGGCGACGAATTCCCTGAGTTTGGGATCACGGATCGATAAGAAGTCAAACAGACCCAATGCAACCAGTGCGGGCAGCGCATCGAGAATGTCCTGTTCGGTCACCTCACGCTCCTCGGCGGTTGCGCCGGGTTTCAGCCAGAGCCGTGCGTTGATGAGGAAGGCGCCAACCGTCCCCTTGCGCACGGCAACGTCGTTGACCTCCACCTGGTTGATATTGTCGGGCAAAATGTCCTGGGCACGCATCGTCGTCTCCTTGGCAAAAATCATGCGAGCAAACTAGCCACGACACGTTGGCGCTGCTATCGTATCTATGCCAATGAATACGGCGTTGAGGCCAAAATGAGCTATTTCATCACCCCGGAACAAGCCATGTCGTCCGAAGGCCCGATCATCATTGCGGGCAAGCAGGAGAGGAGTGCTCCACGGTTCGTTGCCGTCCACGCCCATGCGCGCGGCCAGTTGCTGGGGGCGAGCACCGGCCTGTTGACGATTGGAACGGAAGCGGGGCAATGGGTCGTTCCCGCCATCCATGCGGTGTGGATACCGCCGTATCACAAGCATTCGCTGCAGTCGCACGGGGCCTATTTCGGCTGGAGTGTCTACGTGGCGGAACCGGAATGCGCGATGCTCCCCGCCATTCCCTGCACCCTGCGCAGTTCCGGCCTGCTGCGCGAGGCGGTCAGCCGGGCGGCTGGCTGGAAGGGCGAGGTGCTTGATCAGGGACAGGAGCGGATTGCGCGCGTCATTCTCGATGAGATCGCCAGCCTGCCGCATGAGGATCTCGGGCTGCCGATGCCGGCGGATGCGCGGCTGGCGCGCATCGCCCATGCCTTTACCGGCAATCTGCTCGACGAACGAAAGGCCGAGGATTGGGCTGACTGGGCGGGTATTCCCACCCGGACGATGACGCGCAAATTCGTGGTTGAAACGGGTTTCACCTTTACCGAGTGGCGCCAGCGCGCCCGGCTGATGCGGGCGCTGGAATTGCTGGCAGCGGGGCAGGCGGTCACATCAGTCGCGCTTGATGTCGGCTACAACAATATCAGCGCCTTCATTGCCATGTTCCGGCGCGTGTTCGGGGGCACGCCCACGCGCTATTTCGCCGGTGGGGGCTCTTAGTCGCCGTTGACGAAGAAGCGCCAGCGGCCCTTCGGCGTAATGCCGAGGCGGTAGAACACATAGGTGCCGAACTGCTTCATCTCGTCATAATCACCGGCGGTGACGATCTGGAACAATTCCACGCGCTGCTTGGCATCGAGCTTGTCGAGCGGGTAGGCGAAGAAATACGGCCAGACATAGAGCTCATCAGGCGTTCCGGCATCCAGATGGACATAGCCTGAATTGAGGATATCGATGGCGATGGCGAGGATTTCCTGTCCATCCGTGTCGCCGGCAAGGCTCTTCAGATAGGCAATCGGGTCGCCGTCGGTATCGGCGAGCGACAGCATCGTCATGTCGTCGCCCGAGCCGATCAGCGGCCGCAGGGATTCCAGCGAACCGGTCTTGGCTGCGGCAATGATAAGCTCGCGCATCTTCTGCACCGGGAAGGGCAGCTTGGTGACGTCGTATTCCACGTGCGGCGGCGGCGAGCCTTCCGGTACGTTCGGCAGGGCCGGATTGCTGCGCGGCGCGCCAGCCGTATCGTTTTCCTTGGCAGCGGGTGCCTCGGGCGCCTTCTTTTCCTGCGCTGCGGCAGGGGCGGCGGGCTTTTCCGGTGTTGTCGTGGCGGGTTTGGTCTCGGAAGCGGCAGGCGGAGCTGCCGGGGCGGTGCCCGCCGGTGCCTTCTCCTCGGGCTTTGCCGGAGCCGTTTCAGTGGCCTTCGGCAGCTCTTCCTTCTTGATCTCGCTGAGCGCCAGCTGCACGGGCCTGTCCAGTGCAGCGGCATAGGCAGGAACAGCGCAGGCGCAAAGGACTGCCGCTAGAAAACCTGTTCTGGCGATCACGGAAGCGGAAGCGAGCTTGTCGAGCATGCAGGATCACCAGGTCGTTGAATTATTGCAGGACGCGATTCGAAGAGAATTCACCTGCAGAAATACGTTCGCGCAGCACTTCGAGCAAGGCCAGCGCGGACACTTCGCCGTTATCCCGGATCAATTCGGTCAGCGCGGTCGCAAATGCAGCTTCGGCCATGATCTCGGGCTCGATACCTTCAAGAGTGCCATCTGCCCAGACTTCATTCTGATATTCGATCGCAACCAGCTTTTTTTCTTCTGCAACCAACTTATCGAGGTCCGCCGATGTCATGTTCATGATTATACCATCCTTGGCCGAAGCCAATTCTTAAACTGCCGCTAAACAATACCATACGTTTTGCTTAAAATGCGGTCCTTTGGCTTCAACAGTTAAAGCCTGGTTAATTTCCATAGCCCGATATGATCTCCGAAGAAAGCCTTTCTCCTTCGGTCTGGTAGCGGTCAATCGCCGCAATCGCCTGGCTCGTGCACGCCGTATAGGTCTCGGTAAACGTCCGGTAGCCGCGGTTGAAACTGGCCACCAGCCGTGCCCGGCGGGCAGGGTCCGGATTCTCCGCCGCCAGCAGCGAATCCATCCGGTCGCGCCACTGGCTGCTTTTTTCGCCGCAGATGTTGCGCAGCGAATGAATGGAGCCGAGAATTTCCGCCAGCCGGATCAGCTTTGTTTCATACAATGGGTCCACCGCGTGGGCGGGACCCGCGCTGACGATCGCCAACAGAAATGCTGATATCAATGCTCTGCGGCGCACGTCTTGACCCTGTGGCGGTGGAATCCCCTGCAGACGGTTGTGGCCGGAAAGCAAGGCGTCTTCAAGGCGCAATGCGGCAATACCCTCAACTTTTGAAGGTTCGCGCGAGAGCGTGGGCCATGTCGAGCACGCTGGCGGTGACATCGAAGCCGGCCATTTCCTTGACTTTCAGCCAGTGGACCGCCGCCGCGTCATCGGCGGCAATGGCCTCACCCCTGGGATCGTGCGCCAGGAAAACCGCGAGGCGATAGGGCCGGGGGGCGGGAAATTCCGGGGTCGAATAATCGAAGACAACCGTGTCGAGATAGGACACCTCCGTCGCGCGGATGCCGGTTTCTTCGAACAGTTCGCGGATGGCGGCGGTATCAGGCGCTTCTCCCTCTTCGCGCCGCCCGCCGGGGAAGGCCAGCCAGCCCTTGGCGGGTTCGCGCCCGCGCTCCACCAGGAGGAAAGCCTCGTTGCGGATACAGACGGCTGAAACGCCGTCAACATCGGGGGAAAGCGGAATCTGTGCCATATGTCAGGGGTATGTCGCGGCTGGGGCTTTGACAAGAGCATCGTGCAACATCCCGCAAACTCCACCTTGACCCGGCATCGAAAAACCGGATGATCGCCACTCCAATTCAAATAGGCTCTCATTGCATGTGCGGACGTTTTGCCCTCCTCGGAACCCCGGAAGAGATTGAAGCCCTGATGGGGCTGATGGATGTCGAGGCCTTTCCGGCCCGCTACAATATCGCGCCGACACAGCCGGTGCTGATGATCGTCTCGGGCGAAACGCCGCCGCCCGGCAGCAACCGCCCCGACCGGCGGGCCTTGCTGGTGCGCTGGGGGTTCATTCCCGGCTGGGTCAAGGACACCGCCGATTATCCGCTGATGATCAATGCCCGTTCGGAAACCGCCATCGACAAGGCATCCTTCAAGACCGCCATGCGGCATCGCCGTGCGCTCATCCCCGCTTCGGGTTTTTACGAATGGCGCCGCGACGGCAAGAACAAGTCGCAGGCGTTCTGGATCCGCCCCAAGCATGGCGGCGTCATCGCCTTTGCCGGCCTGTACGAGCCATGGGCCAATGCGGAAGGCTCGGAAATGGACACGGGCGCGATCCTGACCACCAGCGCCAATGAAACGCTGCGCCCCATCCATGACCGCATGCCCGTCGTCATCGAACCCAAGGATTTCAGCCGCTGGCTCGACTGCAAGACCCAGGAGCCGCGCCATGTCGCCGATCTGTTGAAACCGGCCCAGGCGGACTTTTTCGAGGCGATACCGGTGTCCGACAAGGTCAACAAGGTTGCCAATATGGGCCCGGACATTCAGGAACGGGTGGCCGAAGGGGCTTTTGAGGTCAAAAAACCGCTGCGGCAGAAGCCGCCCGAGTCCGACGATCAGATGAAGCTGTTCTGACCGTCCATCCAAGCCTCTCCTTCAGATTTCAGGATTTTCCCATGTTTTCCGCCGCTTTGTCCGGTTTCCTTCTCGGTGCCTCGTTGATCATCGCCATCGGCGCGCAGAATGCCTTCATTCTGCGCCAGGGGCTTTTGCAGGAGCATGTTTTCATCCTGTCCCTGATCTGCGCGCTGTCCGATGCGCTGCTGATCACGGCCGGTGTTGCCGGTCTCGGCACGCTGATTGCCCAGTCCCCCCAGCTGATTTCGATGGTCACGCTTGGCGGCGCGGCATTCCTGTTCTGGTATGCATCGGTGGCGTTTCGCCGTGCGCTCAAGCCGGAGGCCATGCAGGCGGCGCGCTCGGGCGGGGGCTCGCTGAAGGCGGCCATTGCCACGGTGCTGGCGCTGACCTTCCTCAATCCGCATGTCTATCTGGATACGGTGGTTCTGCTGGGCGGCCTGTCAGCGCGTTTTGAAGGCGTCAACCGGGCGGCCTATGGCGCCGGAGCTGCGGTCGCCTCGTTCGTCTGGTTCTTCGGTCTCGGCTATGGCGCGAGACTGCTGCAGCCGGTTTTTGCCAGGCCGGCCGCATGGCGTGTCCTGGACGTCCTGATCGGCCTTGTCATGGCCGGGATCGCCCTCAGTCTGTTAGTCCGTTTCCTGCACGGTTGAAACGGTCAGCAGCGGCCGCTGGCGCGGCTTGGTCAAAACGGCGGCCTGAACGGCGGCCGGGCCAATCGCACGGTATTGTGCGGCCAGATGATCGGCGAAAACGGTGTCGCGGGCTTTGGCCGCTACGGAAGTGTTGGTCATGTGTCCGGTCCTGTGTCGCGGGGACAATTCCCCTCTGTTCTGGGGTGCAGGAATCCCGGTCAATTCCGCCGGAAAAAAGGCACATTCCGGGAGGATTTTGGGCTTTCCGGTTAATTTGAATTAACCAGTTCAAACCCGATAAATTTGCCACACCCGGCCGTTGGCAAGTTGCGCTTGACCTTGCGCCCCGGCTCAATCATAAATGCAATCATGAAAACGTCGTCCGTAACGATTATTACCTGTCGGATTATTATCAGCTAGCGCTTCGCTGGCCCCGGCCGTTTTCGTCTCAAAATTCGCTCCAAAGATGTGAAACGCACCGGTCGCCAGACCAGCGCCGTGATATGCGTTTTTACCGTTGCAACCCGAATTTGAGATCAAAGACATGCCGCAGACCCTGAGCCTCTACAACACGCTCACCCGCACGAAGGAAGATTTCGTGCCGATCGATCCGAAAAACGTGCGCATGTATGTCTGCGGTCCGACCGTCTACGACTATGCCCATATCGGCAATGCCCGCCCGGTGATCGTCTTCGACGTCCTGTTCCGGCTGCTGCGCCATCTGCATGGCGAGGCACAGGTGACCTATGTGCGCAACATCACCGACGTGGATGACAAGATCAACGCCCGTGCGGCGCGCGACTATCCCGGCCTGCCGCTCAACGAGGCGATCCGGATCGTCACCGACAAGACCAATGCGCAGTTTCAGGCGGATGTGACGGCGCTCGGCAATCTCGAGCCGTCGGACCAGCCGCGCGCCACGGATTACATCAAGGAAATGGTGGCGATGATCGACCGGCTCGTCGAGCAGGGCGTCGCCTATGTCGCCGACGGCCATGTGCTGTTTTCCCCTTCGGCAATGAATGCCCGCAAGGGCCCGCGCTATGGCCTGCTTGCCCGCCGTTCGGCCGATGACATGCTCGCCGGTGCCCGCGTTGACGTGGCGTCCTACAAGCGCGACGAGATGGACTTTGTTCTGTGGAAGCCGTCCAAGGTGGATGAACCCGGCTGGCCGTCGCCCGCGGGCATTGAAGGGCTTGGCCGGCCCGGCTGGCACATCGAGTGCTCCGCCATGGCGATGGCCAAGCTGCTCGAGCCCTTCGGCGGCGGTCTTGCCTGCGACGATCCGATGAAGAACATTTTCGATATCCATGCCGGCGGCATCGATCTGGTGTTCCCGCACCATGAGAATGAGATCGCCCAGTCGTGCTGCGCGCTGGGGACCGAGCGCATGGCCAATATCTGGATGCACAACGGTTTCCTGCAGGTCGAAGGCCAGAAAATGGCCAAGAGCGCCGGCAACTTCTTCACCATCAACGAGCTGTTGCAGACGACGACCTTCGGCGATCGCAAATGGCCGGGCGCGGTGTTGCGCCTCGCCATGCTGATGACCAATTACCGCGAGCCGATCGACTTCACCGTCAGCCGGCTCGAGGAAGCGGAGAACATCCTGGTCAAGGCGCGCGAATATGTCGGCGATGCGCCTGTCGGCACGATCCCGGATGATGCGATCACCATCCTGTCGGACGATCTGGCGACGCCAAGCCTGATCAACTGGCTGGCATCGATCCGCAAATCCGGTTCGGTCAGCCCGGCGGATTACCACGCGGCATTTGCCCTGCTGGGCGTGGATGTGGCGGGTCAAACCGCCGCCAGCCTGTCCGACGCCTTCAAGGCGGAGCTCGATGCCAGGATCAGCGAGCGGTTGTCCCTGCTTGCGGCGAAAAGCTTTGCCGAGGCGGATCGCATCCGCAATGAGCTTCTGGAGCAGGGCATCCAGCTGAAGGACGGCAAGGACCCGCAGACCGGCGAACGCGTGACAACCTGGGAGGTGAAACGGTGACATCGGCGCTATTTCACCCCCCTCTGTCCTGCCGGACATCTCCCCCACACGGGGGGAGATCAGCTTTCATGGCTGCCGTCATACAATCTGAGAGTTTGAACATTGTGGGTAAACACCGATGTCTATGTGATCTCCCCCCTTGTGGGGGAGATGTCCGGCAGGACAGAGGGGGGTGAGTACCATGCCGTCACATACACCTGTTCCCCGCAAAATTCGAAGCAATGCCAAGGCAATGCGCCGGGCATTGACGGACGCTGAACTGAAGCTCTGGAATGCGGTTCGTGCGCACCGGCTGATGGGGCTAAGCTTTAAAAGGCAGATGCCCGTTGCCGGTTACATCGTTGATTTTGCTTGTCCTTCACATCGCGTGATTGTTGAGCTTGATGGCGCGCAGCATGGTGAAGATGATCATCTGGTCTATGATCTGGGCAGAACCCGCCGGCTGGAAGCCGATGGCTGGGTCGTCCTGCGTTTCTGGAATGACGATGTCTTGCGGGATATCGAGGGCGTGTGTCAGCACATTGTCCGTGTTGCGCTGAAGGGGAGCCACAGCCATGAGTCTTGATAACAGGCCCGTCTATAGCGGCGGCTGTCAGTGCGGCGCGGTGCGGTTCCGCGTTGAAGGTGCGCTGACCGATACCTCCATCTGTCATTGCCGCATGTGCCAGAAGGCTTTCGGCAATTTCTATGCGCCGCTGGTTTCCACCCGGACGGCGCACCTGGAGTGGACGCGCGGCGCGCCAAAGCGCTTCCGCTCGTCCAATCACGTCCAGCGCGGCTTCTGCGCCGCTTGCGGCACGCCCCTGACCTACGAGGCGCCCGACGGTGTCGCGCTGGCCATCGGCGCCTTCGATCATCCGGAGGAACTGGCGCCGCTCGTGCAATGGGGCATCGAAGACAAGCTGCCCTATGTCGATGATCTCAGCCGGTTGCCGGGCCACAGGTCCGATGGCGATCCTGAATCGATCGAATTCCTGAAAACAATGGTTTCCAACCAGCATCCCGATCATGATACGGATGCATGGCCGCTGGGGGAGGCGGGCAAGTGACAAAAGAACGCGTTTATCTCTTCGACACGACGTTGCGCGACGGGCAGCAGACGCCGGGCATCGATTTTTCGGTCGAGGACAAGAAGGTCATTGCCGATATGCTCGATGAGTTCGGCCTCGACTATGTCGAGGGCGGCTATCCCGGCGCCAATCCGACCGACACGGCCTTCTTTGCGGAAAAGCGCACCAAACGGGCAAAGTTTGCCGCTTTCGGCATGACCAAGCGCGCCGCTGTTTCGGTGTCCAACGATCCGGGGCTGGCGGCGCTGATCCGCTCTCCGGCCGATGTCGTCTGTTTTGTCGGCAAGAGCTGGGACTACCATGTCCGTGTCGCGCTCGGCTGTACCAACGAGGAGAACCTCGAATCCATCGATGCTTCCGTCCGGGCGGCGGTCGAGGCGGGCAAGGAAGCCATCGTCGATTGCGAGCATTTTTTCGACGGCTACAAGGCCAACCCGGACTATGCCATGGCCTGCGCCAGGACCGCCTACGACGCCGGGGCGCGCTGGGTGGTGCTGTGCGACACCAATGGCGGCACGCAGCCCGGCGAAGTCAGCGCGATCGTCCGCGCCGTCACCAAAGCCATCCCCGGCGATCACCTCGGCATCCATGCCCACAACGACACGGAGCAGGCGGTTGCCAATTCGCTCGCGGCCGTCGATGCGGGCGTGCGTCATATCCAGGGCACGCTCAACGGCATCGGCGAGCGCTGCGGCAATGCCAATCTGATCACCATCATCCCGACACTGGCGCTCAAGCCCGCCTGGTCGGACCGCTTCGAAACCGGCATCAGCGCCGAAAAGCTCAAGGGCCTGTCGCGCCTGTCGCGCAGTTTCGATGAACTGCTCAACCGCGCGCCCAATGCGCAGGGCGCCTTTGTCGGCGCGTCGGCCTTTGCCACCAAGGCGGGCATTCACGCCTCGGCACTGATCAAGGACCCGGCGACCTACGAACACATACCGCCGGAGACTGTCGGGAACCGCCGCAAGGTCATGGTGTCCGATCAGGGCGGAAAATCCAACTTTATCAATGAGCTGGAGCGGCGCGGCATTCCCGTTGCAAAAAACGATCCGCGCCTCGATACGCTGATCGCGCTGGTCAAGGAGCACGAGGCTGAGGGCTATGCCTATGAGGGCGCCGATGCCAGCTTCGAACTGCTGGCCCGCCGTACGCTCGGTACGGTGCCGGAATTCTTCAAGGTCGAATCCTTCCGCTGCATGGTCGAACGCCGCTTTGATGCCAATGGCAATATCAAGACCGTTTCCGAAGCCGTGGTCCGCGTCGAGGTTGATGGCGAGCAGCGCATGTCCGTGGCGGAAGGGCATGGCCCGGTCAATGCGCTCGATCTGGCCTTGCGCAAGGACATGGGGCGCTACCAGCACGAGATCGACGATCTGGTGCTGGCGGATTTCAAGGTGCGTATCCTCAATGGCGGCACGGAAGCCATCACCCGGGTTCTGGTCGAATCGACGGATTCCAGCAATGTGCGCTGGTGGACGGTGGGCGTTTCCGACAATATCATCGATGCCTCGTTTCAGGCGCTGATGGACTCAATCGTCTATAAATTGATGAAAAATCGCGATCTCGCTGGCAAAATCGCTGCCGAGTGAGCCGGTTTTCTCGATTTTTGGATGAAATTGATCCCAAATCATCAAGGGCGTTGATGGGATGATCAGCCGAATTCGATAGACGTTTCCGGCCTGTAGTCGTAGAGCATCGCCGCATGAGTGAACAGATCAATCAAAGCGGCCTTGGGGCTGGAGCAATCGCAGCTGAAGCAGGGCCGGGAATGTCCGACGGCAGGAAAGGCTTTATCTTTGCGCTTTCCGCCTATCTGCTGTGGGGCATCCTGCCATTCTATCTGAAAGCCGTGGCTTACATGCCGGCGCTGGAAGTGGTGGCGCACCGCATCGTCTGGTCGGTTCCCATTGCCGGTGCCGTGCTGTGGTGGCTGGGACGTTTCGACGATCTGAGAACCGCGCTGACAACGCCGCGCATGCTGGCCATGGCCACCTTGACGGCGACGCTGATCACCATCAACTGGGGCACCTATGTCTGGGCCATCGGTGCCGGGCACGCCATCGACACGGCGCTCGGCTACTACATCAATCCGCTGGTGAACGTGGTGCTCGGCAGTATTTTCCTGTCGGAAAAGCTGACGCGCCCGCAGATGGTAGCGGTCGGCCTTGCGGCCTGCGCGGTTGTGCTCCTGACCATTTCATCCGGCGGCCTGCCGTGGATTTCGCTGGTTCTCGCCTTCAGCTTCGGGTTCTACGGCTTCTTCCGCAAAACGTTGCCCATCGGTCCGACGCAAGGCTTCATGCTGGAAGTGCTGATCCTGTCCATTCCCTCGCTTGGCTTCATTGCCTGGACCGTGGCGCAGGGTACGAGCCATTTCGTCAATGGCGGCAGCCATGATATCGGCCTTCTCCTGTTTGCCGGTCCGGCCACGGCCATTCCGCTTATTCTCTACGCTTTTGGCGCAAAACTCCTGCGCTATACCACCATCGGCCTGATGCAGTATCTCGCGCCGACCATCGTGTTCCTCTGCGCCATCTTCGTGTTCAAGGAGCCGTTCTCCAACAGCCAGTTCATTGCCTTCGCGCTGATCTGGGCGGCACTGGCGATCTACACCTGGTCGATGCTGCATGAATCGCGCAAGGCGAAGCTTTCCTAACGCCCTGATCCGCCGATCCTGCGGACGATCAGGTAGACCATGGCCGAGATGATCACGGCGAGCAGCGCCACCACCCAGAAGCCATGCGCGCTGTTGGCAAAGGGCAGGCCCGGCGTGTTCATGCCGAACAGTCCGGTGATGACATTGCTCGGCAACAGCACGGCGGTCATGACCGAGAGCACGTAGAGAAAACGGTTGGACTGATCGGTCATCTTGGCCAGCAGCTCGTCCTGCAGCAGCCTTGCGCGCTGCTGCAGCTGTTCGCCTTCCGCATGCAGCGTTGCCGCGCGGATCGACAGGCCTTCGATCAGATCGTCGAGATCTTCCGGCAGGGCGCGCCGGTCCGCATGGTCGATATGGCGGAACAGGCTGGTGGCAGCCGTGAGATAGCGGTGAAACACCACGATCTGTCGGCGCACCGGCACCAGCCGTTCGCGCTCGCCCTGCCATTTTTCGCTGACGATGTGGTCCTCGATGGAATCGAGCGTTTCCGAAAGCCGGTTGATCTCGGCCTTGAGCAGGTCGAGAAAGCGCCGGAATATCGCGTTGAACAGTGCAATCGGCGCGGCCGGCCTGATCTTGCCGCGATTGATGGACTGGCGCACGTCATCCACCGATTGCAGCGGGTGGCGGCGGCCGCTGATGAACAGGTTCCGGTCGAAGGCAAAGCGGAAATAGCCGAGCTCGCGCGGATCGCCGTAGTGCTCGTGCTGCAGATCCGGCAGTTCACCGAACAGCCAGCCGTCTTCGAAGCTGATCTGGCATTGATCGCCGGAGGAGAGAAAGGCTTCGCGCACGCTGTCCGGCAGGCTCTTGTCCGCTTCGAGGCTGCGCCGGGCGCGCGCATCGGCCAGCGCATAGCTCTTCCAGGTCCATGCCTTGTCCGTCACGGCGGCAGGTTCGGACAGCAAGGCGCCGTCGCTGCCGAAGCGGTAGGATATGACAAAGTCGTCATGGGGCAGAAGTTTTGCTTCGGGGGAGGGATCTAAGCTCAGCGTTTGAACCATGAAATCCCCGCTCCTTTGCTGCTACAGCCGTTCGATGATCGCTTCGTCGCCGTCCCGGTCGCCTCTTGCTGCTGCTTTGAGGATCGCCGGAACGATGTCTTCCGGGCGTTCTACCACAAGCGGATTGACCAAATGTGACGTATGCACGAAGCCTTCCGCCTTCATGTGATCGATGAGGGCAAGCATCGGATTCCAGAACCCGTTGATGTTGGCGAACACCATCGGCTTGCGGTGGCGCCCGAGCTGCGCCCAGGTCATGATCTCGACGATCTCCTCCACCGTGCCGATGCCGCCGGGCAGGGTGACGAAGGCGTCGGAGCGCTCGAACATCTTGTGCTTGCGCTCGTGCATGTCCTCGGTGACAACCAGTTCCGACAGCTGGCCGAGCGCATGCTCGGTGGCTTCCTTGTTCATCAGGAACTTCGGAATGATGCCGGTGACCTTGCCGCCCGCCGACATGACACCATCGGCAACGGCGCCCATGATGCCCTTCGTGCCGCCGCCGTACACCAGCTCAAGCCCGTTTTCGGCAATGGATTTGCCCAGCATCCTGCCGCTCTGTTTGTAAATCGGATCGCGGCCCGGAGACGAGCCGCAGTAAACGCAGATGGATTGAATCTTGCTCATTTGAAAAGTGGTGCCTTCTGTGCGGTGAAACGTCAAGCCGCTGCGGATGCGACAAAAGCCTCGAATTGCGAATCTGGTAGAATAATCACAAAGAATGAGGCTGAATCTAAACGGTTTTCTTGTGGCAGAGCACAAAAGGCGCTAGAGCAAAAAGAACAAAAGGGTTGGGGATCGATGGTCAAGAACAAGTTTGCACTATTGGGGTTTGGCGTTGTTGTCGCCGTGGGGCTGGCTGCTGCCTATCTGGGGTTTGTTCCGGGTAAGCCGACTTCCAATACGCCGGCCGTAACGGCGAGCGGAAACACACCTGCGCCAACCGCCCAAACGCCCGCCGCAAAACCGGCCGAACAGCCGCAAGCTGCAGCTCCCGCTGCGCCCTCGGCCGACACGACGGCACCGGCTGCCGCGCCAGCCACAGGCACGACGACGCCGCAGGTTGAAGCAGCCGAGGGCAAGCCGGGTGCGCCAACCTTCGATGTGCTGCGCGTTGACCCCAAGGGGACGATCGTTCTGGCGGGCAAGGCTGCCAACAATGCCAAGGTGGACCTTCTGGCCCGCGGCGATATTCTTGGAACCACCAAGGCCTCGCCCAATGGCGATTTCGTCATCGTCCTCGATGATCCCCTGAAGCCCGGCGATTACCAGCTGGTCCTGCGCTCGACGGCACCCGATGGCAGCGCCATGACATCGCTGGAAACCGCCATCGTCTCCATCCCCGAAACCAAATCGGGCCAGGTGCTGGCGCTTGTCGAACAATCCGGCCAGCCGAGCCGGCTGATCACCGTGCCGGAAGCTCCAGCAGGTCAGGCGGCTTCCAGCCAGCCGGCCGCAGCAGCGGCTCCCACCGGTGACAAGCCTGCCAAGCAGCCCGCCGCCAAGGCCCGCATCGTTGTCGAAGCGGTGGAGATCGAAGGCAGCAAACTGTTCATCGCCGGCATTGCCGATGCCGGCTACACGGTCAAGGTCTATGCCAATGACAATCTCATCGGCTCGACCAAGACGGGCGCCGATGGCCACTTTCTCGTGCAGACAACCCGCGACCTGCCCGTGGGCGACTATATCATCCGTGCGGACATGGTGGAAAAGGATGGCGTGACCGTCATTGCCCGCGCCGCCGTACCGTTCAAGCGCGAGGCAGGCCAGCGCGTGTCGGCCGTCGCACCATCCGCAACGCCCGCACCGGCGGCAACGCCGCAGGCTTCGACCGAAACAGCCCCGGCTGCCGGCAGTGAACAGGCGCCGGGCACCGATACGGCCAAGCCGCTTCGCAATGTCGATGGTTCGGTCATCATCCGGCGCGGCGACAATCTGTGGACGATTTCGCGCCGGACCTACGGTGCAGGCGTGCGCTACACGACGATCTATCTGGCCAACAAGGAGCAGATCCAGAACCCGAACAGGATTTTCCCCGGACAGGTCTTTTCATTGCCGGAAAAGGACAAGCCGGCGCCGCAATAGCGTAAGGACGGACGGGTGGCATTCGCGATCAAAGCCGAGATTCGCGATCCGCAGGCGGAAATGTTCGCATTCACCGCGCAGAAGACCATGTATGGCGGCAAGCATATCGCCGCCGGTGACACGGTCTTTCTCTTCGCCAGCGAGAACGAAGGCGGGCAGGGGCTTGTCGCACGCGGTGTCGTCATCTCAGCCGAAGCCTTCGCCAGGAAGAGCGGCGTCATCAGGCAAACGCCGCGTGTCAGCGTCGTGATCCGGCGCAATGCCCTTGCCGCGCATCCGCTGGGCAGGCGTGAACTCAGGCATCTGACCGACTGGAAGGATGGTGAGCCCGGTACGGAACTCAACTTCAAGTTCTACCGCCAGGCAACCGACAAGATCGTCGGAATCTCGGATCGGACGGCGGCATTTCTCGACGGCTTTTTCTGATGCTTGAGTGTCGGATATGCTCCAAAACCGCACCCGTATGGCATGGATGACCCGCTTTAACCCTTGCATTGGAAAATTATATCGTTTATCGCCGATGAACGATGAAATGCAGCAACCGATTTCAACAGGCGATGTCAGATGCGGAAACGGCGCGGATTCTCACCGCGCTCGCCCATCCCGCGCGCCTGCGCATTGTTCGGCAGCTGGCCGGGCTGAATGCCTCCTGCTGCAAGGATATTGTCGCAACGCTTGATCTGGCGCAGTCGACCGTATCGCAGCATCTGAAAATACTGGTCGATGCCGGTCTGGTGAATTACCGCCAGTCCGGCCAGAGTTCCCATTACAGCATCAATCCGGACGCCTTTGCCGATGTCGCCGCTCTTGTCGGCGATATGGCCAATCTGTGCTGTCCGCCCGATACCATTGTGCCGGCAGCGCGGGTAGCCGCTGCGGCCATCAAGGAATAGCCGTGGCTGAAAAAACTGTCTCCGCCGAGTCTGGCAAAACGCTGCAGACCATCCGCAATCTTTGGACCTATATGTGGCCGGATGAACGTCCCGACCTGAAGATGCGGGTCGTCTGGGCCTCGTTCTACCTGCTGATTTCCAAGGTCATCCTCATTCTGGTGCCCTATTTCTTCAAATGGGCGACCAATGCCTTGAACGGCAAGTTCGTGCCGTCCGATCTCTTGCCGCTCATTCTCGTCGGCCCGCTGATGCTGGTGGCCGCCTACAATGCCGCGCGCATCATTCAGGCAGGCTTGAACCAGCTGCGCGATGCGCTGTTTGCCAGTGTCGGGCAATATGCCGTGCGCAAGCTTGCCTACCGGACATTCGTGCACATGCACAACCTGTCCCTGCGCTTCCACGTCGAGCGGCGCACCGGCGGCCTGTCGCGCATCATCGAGCGCGGCACCAAGGGCATTGAAACCATCGTCCGCTTCACCATCCTCAACACCGCGCCGACGATCATCGAATTCCTGCTGACCGCCGTGATTTTCGCGTTTGCCTATGGTCTGTCCTATCTCGCCGTGGTCGTGGCGACGGTCTGGCTCTACACCTGGTTCACCATCCGTGCCAGCGACTGGCGGATCAGCATCCGCCGCGACATGAACGATTCCGACACGGACGCCAACACCAAGGCCATCGACTCGCTCCTGAACTTCGAAACCGTCAAATACTTCGGCAATGAACAGATGGAGGCCAGCCGCTTCGATGCGGCCATGGCGCGCTACGAGATTTCCGCGACC
The DNA here is from genome assembly GCF_055378485.1 of Phyllobacterium sp. T2-21. Lineage (NCBI taxonomy): Bacteria > Pseudomonadati > Pseudomonadota > Alphaproteobacteria > Hyphomicrobiales > Phyllobacteriaceae > Phyllobacterium > Phyllobacterium sp. T2-21. Next base: position 1,906,806 of record NZ_AP027912.1, read on the forward strand.
CGCATCTGGACGTCGCTCGGCTGGCTGAATTTCGGCCAGTCGGTGATTTTCGGCATCGGCATGGCGGTCATGATGATCATGTCGGGCAGGGAGGTGCTGGCCGGCACGCAGACCCTCGGCGATTTCGTCTTCATCAATGCCATGCTCATGCAGCTTTCCATTCCGCTCAATTTCATCGGCTTCATCTACCGCGAAGTACGGCAGGGCCTGACCGATATCGAACAGATGTTCGACCTTCTCGATGTCGAGCAGGAGGTGACCGACAAGCCCGGTGCCAGGCCGCTGGTGATCGAGCGCGGCGCCGTGCGCTTTGACAATGTGAAGTTCGCCTACGATCCGAAGCGCCCGATCCTCAAGGGGGTGAGCTTCGAAGTTCCCGCCGGCAAGACCGTCGCCATTGTCGGCCCGTCCGGTGCCGGCAAATCCACCCTGTCGCGCCTGCTCTACCGCTTCTACGATATCCAGGGCGGTTCGATCAGCATTGACGGCCAGGATATCCGCGACGTGACGCAGGAAAGCCTGCGCGCGGTGATCGGCATGGTGCCGCAGGATACGGTGCTGTTCAACGATACCATCGCCTACAACGTCCGCTATGGCCGCATCACGGCGACGGAAGAGGAAGTGCGCAACGCGGCGGAACTCGCCCAGATCGGCAGTTTCATCCAGAGCCTGCCGGAAGGCTACAATGCCATGGTCGGCGAGCGCGGCCTGAAACTCTCCGGCGGTGAAAAGCAGCGCGTTGCCATTGCCCGCACCATTTTGAAGGCACCGCCGATCCTGATCCTCGACGAGGCCACCTCGGCGCTCGACAGCGCCACCGAACATGAAATCCAGGCTTCGCTCGATCTGGTCAGCCGCGACCGCACCACGCTGGTGATCGCCCACCGCCTGTCGACGATCATCGGTGCCGACGAGATCATCGTGCTCAAGGATGGCGTGATTGCCGAACGCGGCCGCCATGCGGCGCTTTTGGCCGAAAACGGCCTCTATGCCTCCATGTGGAACCGCCAGCGCGAGGCAACCGAGGCCGAAGAACGCCTGCGCAAGGTGCGCGAGGAGGACGATCTGGGTGTCGTCGTTCGCGGCAAACCCGCACTCGACGTCGCCGTCGAGCCGTGAAAAGTCGCAGCCAGCAAAAGTCCGCCACTGAAGAATTCTGCTGATGACCGGTGCAAGCCGGGTTGAAAGGTTTGCCCCCGCTGCCAATCTCCGATAAGTAACGCGAAATTCCGGCGCGGCGTGTATGCTGCCCGGCGAACACCCGGCGCTGTCAGGAACAAAGCAATGAGCCTTGTCGATTCCATCCGCAACACTCTGGTCCCCATCCATCGGGAAGGTTATCCGTTCATCGCCGGGTTTGCCGGCGTGACCGTGGTTCTCGGTTATTTCTGGGAACCGCTGTTCTGGATCGGCCTCATCCTCACCGCCTGGTGCATCTATTTCTATCGCGATCCGCAGCGCGTCACCCCGACCAACGACCGGCTGGTGATCAGCCCTGCCGATGGCATCGTATCGTCCGTCGGGCCTGCCGTGCCGCCGCGCGAACTCAACCTCGGCGACCGCGAGATGACCCGCATTTCCGTGTTCATGAACGTGTTTTCCTGCCATATCAACCGCGCGCCGGTGCGCGGCCGCATCACCACCATTGTCCACAAGCCGGGCAAGTTCCTCAATGCGGAACTCGACAAGGCAAGCGCCGAGAACGAGCGCAACGGCCTGGTGATCGACAGCCCCAATGGCCGGCTTGCCGTGGTGCAGATTGCCGGTCTCGTGGCACGCCGCATTGTCTGCTGGGTCGATGAAAACAATTCCATTTCCATCGGCGAACGCTTTGGCCTGATCCGTTTCGGCTCGCGCGTGGACGTCTACCTGCCGGAAGGTTTTGCACCGCGCGTTGCCGTCGGCCAGACGGCCGTTGGCGGCGAGAGCGTGCTGGCGGAATTCGGCGGCGAGCCCAGCGCCCCGCTGGTCCGTATCAGCTGAGGCGCGCGGCATGAACGAACCCGAGACCGATCCGCTGTTCGATGAAAAGCCGCAGGTGCAGGAACCCACGGGTTCGCGCATCCCCATGCGCTACCTCGTGCCCAATGTCATTACGGTTCTGGCCATCTGCGCCGGTTTGACCGGCATCCGGCTGGCCTTCGAGAACCGCTTCGAGCTGGCGGTGTCGATGGTTCTTCTCGCCGCGTTCCTCGACGGCATTGACGGGCGCATCGCCCGCATGATGAAGGGTTCGACAAAATTCGGCGCGCAGATGGATTCGCTTGCCGATATCGTCAATTTCGGCGTGGCGCCTGCGCTGGTGCTCTATGCCTACATGCTGGATCAGGCCCGCTCCTTCGGCTGGATCGCCGCGCTGCTTTATTGCATTGCCTGCTGCCTGCGCCTGGCCCGTTTCAACGTGATGCTTGATGTGATCGGCAAACCGGCGTGGCAGGGTAATTTTTTCACCGGCGTTCCCGCCCCGGCGGGGGCGATGCTGGTGATGCTGCCGGTCTATCTCGGCTTTCTCGGCCTCGCGCCGACAAGGCCGCTGGCCTTTGCCGGCGCCGCCTATACCGTCTGCGTGGCGATCCTGATGATCAGCCGCCTGCCGGTGTTCAGCGGCAAGGCAGCCGGAACAAAACTCCGATCCGACTGGGTGATGCCGAGCTTCCTGTTCATCGTGGTCTATGTGGCATTCCTGATGAGCTACACGTGGCAGACGTTGACGCTGACGACCGTCGGCTTCTTCCTGAGCCTGCCGTTCAGCGCCCGCGCGTGGAAGCGGCACGAGGCGGCGGATGCCGCCGCCGCTGCCGAACCTGCCGCCGGTTCAGAGACACCGGCGTCCTGAAGGGATTGCAGGGGCCATCATGCGTGGTTCGACAAGCTCACCATGAGGGATGGAGTGGGCTGCACTGCAATCACAAGCGTTACAGAATAAAGCTCCCTGCCATCCTCCTCCTCCCTCATGGTGAGCTTGTCGAACCACGCACAAAGACTTTGCAGCACATCTATTGCGCTTTGAGCGTCCGGTTGAACGCGTCTGTGATCATATCGATCAGCTGCGCGTGAATGGCGCTGCGGGATCGCCCGCCGCCATCGTCGCACAGCGGTTCCGTTACGCCCTCAGCCTTCAGTTTGTCCGATGCACCGGCCTTGCACGCGGCAAACATGCTGAAATGGTTGGCATCCTCGATGCTTGCATAGCGCGCACCCGGAATGATGTCAGCCATCCACGACGCCTGCAGCGTGCGGGGAATGTCGCCTTTTCGACCGAGGTTCACGAGGTTGACGGGGATTGCGATGCCGGCAACACTTTCGGTTGTGAGCGTGTCCGACATGGCCGGGTCGATTGCAACTGCCGAGCGAATACGGTTGTCCCTATAGTCCAGGCCTGCCCGCTGCACATCGATCCTGTGCAGATCAACGCCGCTCTGTGCGAGCCATTCGCACAGGGAGTGGTTGCGCAGATCGGTATCGCAATAGGCCGCGAGGCGTTGCTGGTCCATGCGGGCGCCTGCCACCGCAAGGGCGGTGTAGCCACCCATGGAAAGGCCGAGCGCGCCGACGTTTTTCCAGTCGATCCGGTCGCGGAAAACCGTTCCGGTTTTCAACGCATCCAGGGTCGCGGTAAAATCCGCTGGCCGCAGCCAAAGCTTCATCGTCTCGCTTGCCGATGTGTTTCCGCTCTGATTTCCCGGGTGATTTGGCGCGGCGACAATGTATCCCTGCCGCGCCAATGGGGCGGCAATCCAGCCCGTGGCTTGCGCATTGCCGGCAATGCCGGTGCCGTGGGAAAGCAGGATGAGCGGAAATTTCCCCTCAACAGGCGGTGCATCGCGCATGCTGGCGGTCCCCGTGAAAAGCGGGGTATCGCCCAGCAGGACTTCTTCGCCGCCGGTCCGTGCCGGATACCAGACCGTCACATCGAGATCGGTTCCGCGCTCTTTCGAGGGAACGGCGATTTGCCGAACACCAGCAATCTGGTCGGCAAGCGCCTGTTGAAGAGGCCAAAACACACTCAAAATAACCAGAGCTGCGGCACTGAAAAATCGCATGATAATATTCCTTGTTTCGAGAGGTGGAGATCAGCGGATGGTCACGCGGGCATAATCGCTTTTGATGCTGATCGCGGGTTTGGCGCCGGGTGTGCTGTCACGCTTGCTGTCGACGAGGGATGCCTTGGCATCCACGGCGTAGCTGATGGGAACGTCCTTGCCGAAGCTGAAGGAGGCGTCGAGCGCGCGGGAATCGAGCCGGATGATCTCGCTGCTGCTGACGCGGATAAAGCGCAGGTCGCTGCGCACGGCGTCACCCGAAATATCAAGGCTCGCCGCGTGCCCATCCAGCGCAAAATCCGCCGCATGGCCTTTGATGCGCACGGCACCATAGTCACCGGTCAGCCGGGCCTGCAGTGCCGCCTGTTCGATGCTGACATCGCTGTCGGCAGGCAGGCTGGCACGGATCAGCACCTCGCAGTCGGAAAGGCTGAGCAGCGGCGCATTGACCACGTGGATGCGCAGCGTCCGTTCCCTGACCTCCATGGTGGTGCGGGTGGCGCATTGATCGGCGAACCAGCTCGAATACCAGCCGGAGAACCAGCCGGACCGTGTGCTGTTGACGCGGGCCTGATAGGGCGCGCCATCGCCTGCGGTGAACACGATGCGGCTGGCTTCCCCCGTAATGGCGACGCTGTTGATCGCGCCGATATCGAGCGGCGGCTTGACTTGGTCGGCGGCGCTGGGGGTTACGGTTCCGAAGAGAAGCAGAATGGCGGTGATAAGGCTCAGCATGATGGGCTCCTGTGGCTTGGCATGGCAACCAGAGGAGGGCGCTATCCGCTGAAATTCGACCTTGATCACAATTCAGGTCGTCCGCGATCGCGTTTCAGGACATAGTGGGCCTCGTCCACTCGTCCCGGTCGCAGGTTCCATGCTGTTTGTTCCATTGCCGTTTGTCGTCGCCGTCCTGCTTGTCGTTCTTCTCGTCCAGATGATCCGGCGAAGCGACGGCAATGACAGGAATCCGTTCTTCCTCGCCTTGGTGTCGGTCTATGCGCTGCAATCGGTGGTGATCGGGGTGCGCTGGGGGTACGATGTGCTGGAGGTCTTGCCGGTCCAGGCCGTGCTCGCCGTCATCATCGCCACGCTGGCATGGCTGAGTTTTGACGGCCTGCGCAGCGAGCGGCCGCCAAGAGAACGTCCGTGGCTGCTGCTGCACCTCTTGCCGACGCTTGTGGTCACCGGTCTCATTGCCTTCTGGCCGGCGCCGGTCTCGCTGGCCATCATCCTGGTGTTCGCGGGCTATGGCATTGCGCTCTGCCGTCTCGCCTTTACCGGGCCCGACGCGTTGGGTTCATCCCGATTGGACGGCGTCATCAGCGCCTACCGGGCATTGCAGGTGACAGCCTTTGCCGTTTCCAGTTCCGCGGTCATCGATATCGTCATCAGCTGGGATTTTGCCCAGTCGGGCGGCAGCCATTCCGCCCGCATCGTTGCCATCGGCAATGTCCTGGCCCTGCTCGTCCTCGGGAGCGCGGCCACGGTCGCGGGAACCAGCCGCCCGGAGGAACGGGACGAAACAATCGCGGAAGAGGGCGCGTCTCCGGTGCTGCCCAGCGCCGAAGATACGGAAATCGCCGCCGCGCTCGATCGGCTGATGCAGGCGCGGGAACTCTACCGGGATGTCGATCTCAACCTGAACCGTCTGGCGCGCAAGATGAACCTGCCGGCCCGGCAGGTGTCGACGGCCGTCAACCGGGTCAAGGCGATGAGCGTTTCGCACTATGTCAATGATTACCGGGTGAGGGAGGCCTGCCGCCTGTTGGCGGATACGGATCGTGCGGTCACCGGTATCATGTTCGATGCCGGGTTTCAGACCAAGTCCAACTTCAACCGCGAGTTCCTGCGTGTCACCGGCATGAGCCCGAAGGCCTGGCGCGCCAGGGCGCTTGCCGCCGACAAATCCGGCGCGGCGATTATCCGCCTCGCCGGATGATCAGTTGCAGATCCATCTGTGCGTGGTTCGACAAGCTCACCATGAGGGAAGTGGTCTGATGCCAGGTCAACTACAAACGTCGCAGAATACAGCGCCCTACAGCCTACTCTATCCCTCATGGTGAGCTTGTCGAACCACGCACCATGATGAATGTACAATCTAGCTCGGGTCGTTGTAACCCAGCAGCTTGCCGGCGCGCACGTCGTAGAGCTTGCCCGTGGCGTCGATCCTCGGATCGAGGATGAGCGCGATCTTGGCCGCCACCTCCGCCGCAGTCGGCAGTGTGTCGGGGTCTTCGCCCGGTACGGCCTGCGCCCGCATCGCGGTGCGTGTCGCGCCGGGGTTGACCGAATTGATACGCAGTTTTGTCTGGCGCGCTTCCTCGGCCCAGCTGCGGCCCATCACCTCGACAGCGGCCTTGGATGCCGCATAGGGCCCCCAATAGGCGCGGGCGGAGTGGGCAACGCCTGACGACAGCAGCACCGCACGGCCCGCCTCGGAAAGCTTCAGCAGCGGGTCGGTGCTGCGGATCAGCCGCCAGACGCTGGTCACATTGATGTTCATCAGCTTGTCGAAGACTTTTGCCTCGACATGGCCGATCGGCGAAATCGTGCCAAGGATACCGGCATTGGCGACGAGAATGTCGAGCCTGCCCCAGCGCTCATGGATGGAGCCGCCGAGCCGGTCGATGGCAGGCATGTCGGTCAGGTCGAGCGGGACCAGCGTCGCCGTGCCGCCCGCAGCCTTGATTTCGTCGTCCAGCTCTTCCAGGCCGCCCACCGTGCGGGCGACGGCAATCACATGCGCACCGCGCGCTGCCAGGTCTTTGGCAAGGAAATAACCGATGCCGCGGGATGCGCCGGTGACAAGCGCGAGCTTGCCGTCCAGCCGGAAACTGCCGTCAGAAATCATGAATGGGAACTCAACCGTTAGCCGTTGTTTGCGAGAAGCGAGAACTGGCGCACATTGCTGATGCCGTCCCGGTCAACCAGCCGGGTCGGGTAATCGCCAGTGAAGTAGTGGTCGGTGAACAGCGGCGCCTGTGCGTCGCGCGGTGCCCCGCTGACCGCCCTGTACAGCCCGTCGATGGACAGGAATTCCAGCGAATCCGCGCCGATATATTTGCACATGGAGGCAAGGGTCGCGTGCTGGTTGGCCAGCAGCTTGTCCGCATCCGGCGTATCGATGCCGTAGAAATCCGGATGATAGATCATCGGGCTGGCGACGCGGATATGCACTTCCCGCGCCCCGGCATCGCGGATCATCTGCACGATCTTGACCGATGTGGTGCCGCGCACGATGGAATCGTCGACCAGCACCACGCGCTTGCCTTCGATCACGGCCCGGTTGGCCGAATGCTTCAGCTTGACGCCGAAGGCGCGGATCGACTGGGTCGGCTCGATGAAGGTACGGCCGACATAATGGTTGCGGATGATGCCGAGCTCGAACGGAATGCCGCTCGCCTGGGCAAAGCCGATGGCCGCAGGCGTGCCACCGTCGGGAACCGGGACGACGACGTCGGCGTCCAGCGGTGCTTCCTTGGCCAGGTTGATGCCCATGTTCTTGCGGGCCGTATAGACATTGCGGCCGCCGACAATGGAATCCGGGCGGGCAAAGTAGACATATTCGAACAGGCAGATGCGTTCGGGCTTTGGCGCCTGCGGCTTGAAGGCTTCGATGCTGATCGTGCCGTCGCTCTGGATTTCGCAGACGACGACTTCGCCGTTCTCGATGTCACGCACGAACTTCGCGCCGATGATGTCGAGCGCGCAGCTTTCGGAGGCAAAGATCGGCTTGCCGTCGAGATCGCCCATGACGAGCGGCCGGATGCCGATCGGATCGCGCGCGGCGATCAGCTTGGTGCGGGTGAGGGCGAGCATGGCATAGCCGCCTTCCATCTGGCGGATCGCATCGACGAAACGGTCGCTCGACGATGTGCTGCGCGAACGGGCGATGAGATGCAACACCACTTCCGTGTCGGAATTGGACTGGCAGATCGCGCCGTCGGCGATCAGCTTGCGGCGCATGGTCAGGCCGTTGGTGAAATTGCCGTTATGGGCAATGGCGATGCCGCCGATTTCCAGTTCGGCAAACAGCGGCTGCACATTGCGCAGCGCCGGATCGCCGGTTGTGGAATAGCGCACATGGCCGATGGCGCGGTCGCCAGGCAGCTGTGCCAGCGTGGCCGGGTTGGTGTAATGGTCGCCGACAAGACCCATGCGGCGCTCCGAGCAGAACTGCTTGCCATCATAGGAGACGATACCCGCCGCTTCCTGCCCGCGATGCTGCAGGGCATGCAGACCCAGCGCCGTCAGCGTGGCGGCATCGGGGTGCCCCAAAATGCCAAACACACCGCACTCTTCATGCAGTGTGTCGTCGTCAAGGGACATGAGAGGGGTCTCATCACGAAAAATGTCGGTCATTACCGCAAGCCTTTCGCCGCAGATTCAACTATAAGATCTGTCATTCCATTATGCCACACTATGTGGGGTATTACCACGCAAACGCCAAGTTAACCGTTTGTCGCACCCGGCAGCCCGTCAGGGCTTCGGTGTCGTGCCTTCCGGCGGGATGTCTTCCTTGGGTTCAGGTGCCGTCGTTGCGTCCGGAGTATGGCTCGAGCCGGGCTTCAAACGCTTCAGAATGGTTGATTCCGGGTCTTCCGGTAAAAGGCTGATCAGCTTTGCGCCGAGCGAGTCGATCATCGGCTTGGACTTGGCCTGCGCCACCCAGGCGGGCTGGTTGTCCGTGACGAGCCAGTTGAAGAACAGCATCGCGACAACCACGAGAAGAACGCCGCGCGCCGCACCGAAGAGGAAGCCGAGCGTGCGGTCGAGCGCGCCGATGCGGCTGTCGATGATGAAATCGGCAATCTTCATGGTGATGACGGAAACGATGATCAGCGTGACGATGAAGACGATACCGGCCGCCGCGATCTGGGCGATGGTCTCATTGCTGATATAGGGCGCGAGGAAGGGGACGACCGGCTTGTAGAAGAGATAGGCGGCCGCGGCCGCCGCTGCCCATGACACGACGGACAGCACTTCGCGCGAAAAGCCGCGCACCATGGCGAGAACCGCCGAAACGAGGGTGATGCCCAAAAGAATTCCGTCTAGCAACGTAATAGGCATTTACATGTATCCCCAATCCAATTCCGACCTGCACACCCTCTCGGGAGGACTGTGCCGCGTCAGTCGTCGCGTTTCGTTTTACCGGGTCCCGACGCCGCAATCCGGGCCACAAGGTCCGGCAGCGACGCGGTCTCGGTCAGATGCGCATTGCGTCCCTTCGGCACGTCGTTGCTTCCCTTGGGAAGAACAGCCTGCTTGAACCCAAGCTTCTCTGCTTCCTTCAGCCGCTGCACCGCATGCGCCACCGGGCGAACGGCGCCAGACAAGCTGACTTCGCCGAAATAGACGCAATCGGCCGGAAGGGCAATACCGGCAATGGAGGAAACCAGTGCAGATGCCACCGCAAGATCGGCTGCAGGCTCGGAAATCCGGTATCCGCCCGCCACATTCAGGTAAACATCGTGCTGGCCGAACCGCACGCCGCAATGGGCTTCCAGGACCGCCAGAATCATCGAAAGGCGGCCGCCGTCCCAGCCGACGACGGCGCGGCGCGGTGTGCCGAGCGTCGAGGGCGCCACCAGCGCCTGAATTTCCACAAGCACCGGCCGGGTGCCTTCCATCCCGGCAAAAACCGCGGCGCCCGGCGATTTGTCATTGCGTTCGCCGAGAAAAAGCTCTGACGGGTTGGCAACTTCGCGCAATCCGCGGTCGGACATTTCAAACACGCCGATCTCGTCGGTCGGGCCGAAACGGTTCTTCACCGTGCGCAGGATGCGGTAGTGATGGCCGCCTTCGCCTTCGAAATACAGCACCGCATCCACCATGTGCTCGACAACGCGCGGCCCGGCGATCTGGCCGTCCTTGGTGACGTGGCCGACGAGGACCACGGCGGCGCCGGTCTGCTTGGCAAAGCGGATCATTGCCTGCGCGCCGGCGCGCACCTGCGTGACTGTGCCGGGGGCCGAATCGGCGGCATCCGTCCACAGGGTCTGGATCGAATCGATGATGATGAGGTCGGGCCGCTTGGAATCGGAAATGGTGGCGAGGATGTCCTCGACATTGGTTTCGGCGGCCAGAAGCACATCGGTGTCGGCGGCATGCAGGCGCTGCGCCCGCAGGCGGATCTGCGCCACCGCTTCTTCGCCCGAGACATAGATGACCTTGTGGCCCTGCCGCGCCAGTGCCGCCGCCGCCTGGGTCAGCAGGGTGGATTTGCCGATGCCGGGGTCGCCACCCACCAGAATGGCCGAGCCGCGCACGAAACCGCCGCCGGTGACCCGGTCGAGCTCGCCGATGCCGGAGTGGATGCGCGGCGCGTCCTCGATCTCGCCGGACAGCGAGGTGAGGGCGACGGCGCGGCCCTTGCGGCCGGACAGCTTGCCGGGACCACTGCCGATGCCGCCCGCCGTGCCTTCTTCGACCAGCGTGTTCCATTCACCGCAGGAATCGCACTTGCCGGCCCAGCGCGTATGCACGGCACCGCAGTTCTGGCAGATGAATTGAATTCTTGCCTTGGCCATCAGGCGTCTTTTCCGGAATAGAGGTAGCGGCGGTGATAGCGGTTTCCAAGGCTGGTCAACAGCTCGAAGCCGATGGAGCCCGCGGCGCGCGCCGCGTCATCCAGGGCGATGTTGCCGCCGAACAGCTCGACATGATCGCCGGGTTTGACGGCGTCCTCGGGAAGATCGGTAATGTCGAACGATGTCAGGTCCATGGTCACCCGGCCGATCACCGGCACCTTGCGTCCGGCAACAAAGCCTTCGCCGCCCTTGGGCACGACGCTGCGCAGGGGCGTGCCGCTGCCCGACAGCGAGCGCAGATAGCCGTCGGCGTAGCCGGTCGAGCAGACGGCAATCCGGGTGTCGCGTTCCAAGAGCGCGGTGGCGCCGTAGCCCGCCGTCTCGCCTTTGGGGCTGGTGCGGATCTGCACGATGCGCGCTTCCAGCGTCACCACGGGGCGCATGGGATTGGCGACGCCGGCCAGCGCCTCGCCGCCATACATGGCAATGCCCGGACGGCTCAGGTCGCCGCCATTGCTGATCGTGTGAAAAATGCCGGATGAGTTGGACGCGCTTGATTCAATGCCTGCAAAAGCGGTGCGAAGCGTTTGAAATGACTCGATCTGCTGCCGGGTGAGGCGATGGCCGGGTTCATCGCCGGTCGCCAGATGCGTCATCACCAGCACCGGCATTTCGCGGCCAGCGGCAGCAAGGTCGAGTGCTTCGGCCATGGTCAGTCCCAGCCGATTCATGCCGGTATCCACGTGCAGGGCATAGGGCAGCGTCAATCCGCTCGCGGCATTGGCGCGGCTCCACAGGCCGATTTCGTGCAGCGAGCCGAGGACCGGGATCAGCCCCGATGCTTCGAACACCGGGCGCGCGTCGGCAAACAGGCCGTTCAGAACGAAAACCCGTGCATCCGGCGCGACAGCCTTGACCCGCAGGCCTTCCTCGACCAGCGCCACGAAGAAGGTCCGGCAGCCGGCGTCGCGCAGGACAGGCACGACATGGCCGATGCCGAGCCCGTAGGCGTCAGCCTTGACGACAGCGCTCGCCTGCGCCGGTTTCGATTTTTCCGCAAGGAACATCCAGTTGGCCACGAGCGCATCGAGATCGATGGTAAGCCGCCCGCCCGCGAGACGGGGATCGGCGCCTGCGGTGGTGACGTGAGGTTTTGTGCTGTTCAATTGATTACTCGAAGCGTTCTGGCAGGTGTGAATCTTCCGCAAGGTCGGTGAACCGGGTGAATTCCGCCTGGAAGGCCAGCTTCACCGTGCCCGTCGGGCCGTGACGCTGCTTGGCGATGATGACTTCCGCCTTGCCCATGGCCTCCTTGAGGTCGGCCTGCCACTTGAAATGCTCCTCGGTGCCTTCCTTCGGCTCCTTGTTCTTGATGTAGTATTCGTCGCGATAAACGAAGATCACCACGTCGGCGTCCTGCTCGATCGACCCGGATTCGCGCAGGTCGGAGAGCTGCGGGCGCTTGTCTTCGCGGCTTTCCACCTGACGGGAGAGCTGTGACAGCGCGATGATCGGCGTGTTGAGTTCCTTGCCGAGTGCTTTGAGGCCCGTGGTGATTTCGGTGATTTCCTGAACGCGGTTTTCCGAAGCCTTTTTGGACGAGCCCTGCATCAGCTGAATATAGTCGATGACCAGAACGTCAAGGCCGCGCTGGCGCTTCAAACGCCGGGCACGGGCGGCCAGCTGGGCAATGGAAATACCACCGGTCTGGTCGATGTAGAGTGGCACCTTCTGCATGTGCTGCGAGCAGGCGACGAGCTTTTCGAATTCGGCCTCGTTGATTTCACCGCGGCGGATTTTCGATGAACTGATCTCCGACTGCTCGGAAATGATACGGGTCGCCAGCTGTTCCGACGACATTTCGAGCGAGAAGAAGCCGACAACGCCGCCATTCTTGGCCTTGATCGTCCCGTCCGCCAGTTGCTCGGACTCGTAAGCCGCCGCGATATTGAAGGCGATGTTGGTGGCAAGCGAGGTCTTGCCCATGCCGGGTCGTCCTGCAAGCACGATCAGATCCGACGGCTGCAGGCCGCCCATGCGGTTGTCGAGAGAATGGATGCCGGTGGAAACGCCGGACAGGTGCCCGTCGCGCATGAAGGCGGCGTTTGCCATGTCCACGGCGGTTTTCACCGCATCGGTGAAGGTCTGGAAGCCGCCATCGTAGCGGCCGGTTTCCGCCAGTTCGAACAGGCGGCGCTCGGCATCCTCGATCTGGCCTTGCGGCGCCACGTCCACCGGCGCGTCATAGGCGATATTGACCATGTCCTCGCCGATGGTGATCAGCGCGCGGCGCGTGGCAAGATCGTAGATGGCGCGGCCATAGTCCTCGGCATTGATGATGGTCACGGCTTCGGCGGCAAGGCGCGCCAGATACTGCATCACCGTCATCTCGCCGACTTTTTCCTCCACGGGCAGGAACGTCTTCAGCGTCACGGGATTGGCCATTTTGCCCATGCGGATCATGTCCGACGACACGTCGAAAATCTTGCGGTGCAGCGGTTCGTAGAAATGCACGGGCTTGAGGAAGTCGGAAACGCGGTAAAACGCATCATTGTTGATGAGAATGGCCCCGAGCAGCGCCTGTTCGGCCTCGATATTGTTCGGTGCCTCGCGGTAGAGCTTGTCCGCGTTTTCCCGTACCTCGATGAATTTGCGTGCTGCCTCAGCCATGGTATTTTTTCCCGTTCGAATTAACTATGGCCTGCGCCGCGAATCCTAGGCAATGCAGGTAACAACCTTAGACCCCGCTATCCACAGAGGGGAAAAAGATTGGCCACGTCTCTTGCGCGATTCGCATTTGCTGATTCTAGGCTATTCGGCAGCCCGTGGGGAGGCTTAAGCGCGTTCTCCTGCCAATGTCCACCGCGCACTTGGTAGAATATGCCGCCACGATGCGAAAACCGGGCGCGATTCATGCTTTGGCCCGCCGCGATCAGCACGATCACGACGGGCCAATGGGTTTGCTGCGGCGGGCGTCAGCGTCCGGCAGCCGATTCCCGGTTGTCGACCTGGGTATTGGCGCAGCTGCGCTCGCTTTCCAGCCGCTTCAGGCGTTTTTCTTCCTTCTCGATATAGTTGCGCGTCAGCGGCACCGATTCCTGCCGGTGCGCCAGCTGGATCTGGAACACCATCAGGTTCTGCCAGCGGAAGGCCGATTCCGATGCGGCGAGATAGAATTCCCACATCCGGCAGAAGCGCTCATCATAGATCGCCTTGGCCTTGTCGCGGTTCGCCATGAACCGCTCGCGCCAGATGCGCAGTGTGTCGGCATAGTGCAACCGCAGGATTTCGATGTCGGTGATGACCAGCCCCGCCTTTTCGATCTGCGGAAGCACTTCCGAGAGCGCGGGGATGTAGCCGCCCGGAAAGATGTACTTCTGGATGAAGGCATTGGTATAGGACGGCCCGTCCGACCGGCCGATCGAATGCAGGAGGAAAACCCCGTCCTTCTTCAACAGCCGCGCCGTATGCTGGAAATACTCGGCGAAATGCCCGACGCCGACATGCTCGAACATGCCCACGGAGACAATCCGGTCAAAACTGTCGTCGATGGTCCGGTAGTCGCGCAGGTCGAAGCGAGCCTGGGTCGACAGGCCCTCGTCGATGGCCCGCTTGTTGGCGATGCCATGCTGTTCGTGCGAGAGCGTGACGCCCAGCACATTGGCGTCGAGATGACGGGCGAGGTAAAGCCCGAGACCACCCCAGCCGCAGCCGATATCGAGGGTCTTGTGGCCTTTTTCGACCAGAAGCTTGGCCGCGATATGCCGCTTCTTCGCCAGCTGCGCCTCTTCGAGGGTCGCATCTGGATGCTCGAAATAGGCGCAGGAATACTGCATGTCCGGGTCGAGAAACAGGCGGTAGAGCTCTTCCGACAGGTCGTAGTGCCGCTGCACATTGCTGGATGAACGGGTGAGATTGTTCATCTGGTGCAGGCGGCGGGTGGCACGGCGAATGCCCTCCAGCGCCAGCATCCATGGCTCGCGTGCCGCGGTGGCGCCGGTGTTTTCAAAGATGATCTTCAGGACGTCGTAGATATCGCCGTCGAGAACATCGAGTTCGCCGTTCATATAGGCTTCGGCGAAATGCAGGGAGGGATCGAAGGCAATCCGCCGTTCGGCCGCAGCCGTGTTGATGCGGAAGTGGATGGGTTCTCCGGTCCCGTCACCAAAGGTGCGCTTCTGGCCGGATGAGTCAGTAATCGAAAGTGTACCAGTGTGGATGAGCCGCGAAAGCGCAGCCCTAAGAATGGCATTCATGAACAATCTCCATCATTGACGATAGAGCTCGGCCATTATGAGGCTCGGGATTGAGCCAAGGTCGGGCGTGGGTAGGATAAACAAATTTACCCGTTTTTTTGATTCTGCAAAGCAAAAAAACACCCGGCATCTCTGCCGGGTGTTTCATGGTAAAGCAAACACCACTCCTGCGAGCGGTTTTTGCTTTGAAATCAGGCGTTTTCTTCGCCTTCTTCGTCTTCGTCGAAGAATTCGTCGGAAAGCGGTGCTTCTT
Source organism: Phyllobacterium sp. T2-21 (assembly GCF_055378485.1). Classification (NCBI taxonomy): domain Bacteria; kingdom Pseudomonadati; phylum Pseudomonadota; class Alphaproteobacteria; order Hyphomicrobiales; family Phyllobacteriaceae; genus Phyllobacterium; species Phyllobacterium sp. T2-21. The sequence continues at coordinate 1,921,888 of NZ_AP027912.1, forward strand.
CAATGCCATAGATCGCTTCGGCGGAGGTGAGGTCTTCACCCTTTACCTGACGCTCGGCTTCATCGGCCGTACGGGCAATGTTGATCGTAACGGTTGCTTCAACTTCCGGATGCAGAACCAGAACGATCTTGTGCAGGCCGATCGTCTTGATTGGCGTGTTCAGTTCAACCTGGTTGCGGTTGATCGAGAAACCTTCCGCCGTGATCAGGTCGGCAATGTCGCGGGTCGTTACTGAACCGTAGAGCTGACCGGTTTCACCGGCGGAGCGGACAGCAACGAATGTCTTGCCGTCGAGCTTGTCGGCGATCGCCTGGGCTTCGGTCTTGCGCTCGAGGTTGCGGGCTTCGAGCTGGGCGCGCTGGCCTTCGAACTTCTTCTTGTTGGCTTCGTTGGCACGAAGCGCCTTGCCCTGCGGCAGAAGGAAGTTACGGGCAAAGCCGTCCTTTACCTTGACTGTTTCACCCATCTGGCCGAGGCGGCTGATGCGTTCGAGAAGAATGACTTCCATGTGAGTTTTCCTTTCAAGTTCAATTGTCGTTATTGGGTGGGGTATCGGTATTCACAGCCTTCGAAACCGGCGCGTTGCGCGATGTGTCAAACAGACCGGCGAGAAGGAAGACGAGAAGTGCAAAAATAAAGAGAAACACGGCGAGATAGGCGAACCACAGCGCAAACGGCCGCCAGGTGGCGCCGCGCGTGCGGGCATGCAGCATGCCGAAGCCGGCCATGACGAACCCGGCGCCGAGGGCACCGGCAACCGCCGTTGCCGCGTAGCCGGGACCGCCCGGCAGGAACGCAGCGGCGCAGGCGACGGCAAACACGACAAGCGCCGGGCGCGGCATGCGCAGGGCACGCGGCCAGTCATCCCGCGGGCGGCGCAGTTTGCCCGAGGCAGCCGTCAGGCGCAGGGCGATGTAGAGATTGGCGATGATGACGCACAGCCACGCGGCGGGCTGCAGGGCCGGCAGGACGCGCACGACGAATTGCGCCATGCTCTGCGTCAGGTCGGCATTGGCCGCCAGTTCCGGATTGCTCACGGCCAGCTGCTGGGTCAGCGCCTGCGCCAGCTGGCGGGCAAAATCTTCGCTGAAGCCGATCATGACGCCGATGACGATGAAGGCGGCGGCGACTACAAGCGCCAGCCGCAACAATGTATCGGCGAGGGGATACCAGACATAGACGTCCTTGGGTCCGCCGATCTCGGCGGCCGGACGGGCAAGGCCGGTGAAATAGGCACCGACGGCGGCGGGCAGGGCGGTGATGAGCACGACGACGACGGCGGCCGTCGGGGCGGCGATGACGGACACCGCAACAGCCACGGTCAGCGCGGCGATGAAGCCGCAGGCCGTGCCCCAGCCCAGCGCCGCGACAAAGATCGGCAGCGGCGAAAGCAGCAGCAATATCATGGCAAGGCTGGAATTCACGATAACACCGGTCGTCAGCAGCGCAGCCGCAAGGCCCGCCAGCACACCAATGCCGATATCTGTTCCAGTCAGTTTCATGTCGCTCGCTGTCCTGCTTGTCGAAGCAGTTAGAGGTGGTTTTTCAACCGATCCCTCAACTTGGGTTTTCTGGTGTGCCTGACCGCGCCCATCGCGGAAGGCTTTGTTGCCCCGGAGGGCAGAAGGCGGCGGGACGAAATCCTGCCGCCTCCGATAGTCTTACTTCACAACGTATGGCAGCAGGCCGAGGAAACGGGCGCGCTTGATCGCCTGGGCGAGTTCGCGCTGCTTCTTCTGGCTGACAGCCGTGATACGGGAAGGAACGATCTTGCCACGCTCGGAAATGTAGCGCGACAGGAGCTTGATGTCCTTGTAGTCGATCTTCGGCGCATTGGCACCCGAGAACGGGCAGGTCTTGCGGCGGCGATGGAACGGACGACGGGTCGGGATCTGATTGATATCAACCATTATTCTGCTCCTTCACCGGCTTCGTTGTCACGCGGGCGGCGTGGACGGCGCGGACGATCGTCATCACGGCCACCGAACTTGTCGTCGCGTTCGCGGCGATCGTCACGGCGTGCAAGCATGGCCGACTGGCCTTCTTCGTGCTCTTCAACGCGGATCGTCATGAAGCGCAGAACGTCTTCATTGATGCGCTGCTGGCGCTCAACTTCGGCAACGGCGGCTGCCGGAGCATCGATGTTGAGAAGCGAGTAATACGCCTTGCGGTTCTTGTTGATGCGATAGGTCAGGGCGCGGAGGCCCCAGCTTTCAATACGCCCGACTTTGCCGCCATTGGCCTCGATGATACCCTTGTACTGTTCTACAAGCGCATCGACCTGCTGCTGCGAAATGTCCTGTCGAGCAAGGAACACATGTTCATAAAGAGCCATTGTCTTTGCCTTTCTTCGTTAATATTGCCCGGAATCAACGGTAAACCTCTGCGAATCTCTCTGCCGGGTGACCGGGGAAGAAAGGACGCTGATGGAGACGATCGAGAGCGGAGACACGGGAGGCTGAAGCTTTTACGCTTCCACGGATCGAAATCCGACCCTCCGTTCAGCCCCCAGCTGACGCCGAGCAATGAACGGGCGGCTTATACGGGCAAATGGTAAAAGACGCAACCCGCCATGGACGTTTTATATTGCAACGCGACATGCCGGCCGGTTTATGGGGATTTGTAACGCGTGGTGCGTGGTTCGACAAGCTCACCATGAGGGAAGTTTGTGGGCTGCAGTCAAACCACCTCCCTCATGGTGAGCTTGTCGAACCACGCACCGCAGTTTTGCCAGCCATCATAAAAAATCACACCAACTTATCCACGTTCTCCCAACCCAAGTTATCCTTCTCGTGTCCTTTCCGGCGGGAATGCTTCCGGAAACCTTCGAAAGTCGGGAAAGGATCGGCGCTTCGGCTTCACGGGGAGGAACCTGTGCGGCCGGGGAGGTTTGGCCCGGTGGTGGACCCATTGGGTAAAACCCTCAAAAACGCCGGGGCGGGTGGTCCCCAGGATCGCAAGCATTGCATACCACATACCCCAAGACCCGCGTTCCTGGGACCGCCCGTCTTTCCCACCTTTCAACAGCCAGACGCGACAGAGCGGGCGTGGCGCTGAAAACCCGTTATTCCGCCTATTATAATGTGCATGTGCGGCCGCTATGGCGCATGAAAGCTTGACTTCGGGCTTGCCGATAGGCACATCGCGCGGCAGATTGACGACGATAAAGCAGAAATCCGGAGGCACGCCCCATGTCCATAGCATTCACCTTCCCCGGTCAGGGCAGTCAGGCCGTCGGCATGGGCAAGGCATTGGCCGACAATTTTGCCGAAGCCAGGGCGGTGTTCGACGAGGTCGATGACGCGCTTGGTGAAAAGCTCTCCGCCATCATCTGGGACGGCCCGGAAGAAACCCTGACACTGACCGCCAATGCGCAGCCGGCCCTGATGGCGGTGTCCATCGCCGTCATCCGCGTGCTGGAAGCGCGCGGCATATCGATCAGGGACAAGGTCGCCTATGTCGCCGGTCATTCGCTCGGCGAATATTCGGCGCTGTGCGCTGCCGGAACATTCTCGCTTGCCGATACGGCGCGGCTCCTGCGCATCCGCGGTAATGCCATGCAGCAGGCGGTTCCCGCCGGAGCCGGCGCCATGGCCGCCATCATCGGGCTTGAGCACGAGGTCGTCGCTGCTGTCTGCGCCGATGCCGCGCTCGAAGGCCCGGTGCAGATCGCCAATGACAATGGCGGCGGCCAGATCGTCATTTCCGGCTCGAAAGCTCCCGTTGAAGCAGCCGCTGCCCTCGCGACGGAACGGGGCGCCAAGCGCGCCATCATGCTGCCGGTCTCCGCACCTTTCCATTCCGCGCTGATGGCGCCGGCCGCCGATGCCATGCGCGAGGCGCTGGCCAATGTGGCCAAGCACGATCCGGTGGTGCCGCTGATCGCCAATGTGCGCGCGGCTCCGGTGACGTCGGCCGATGCAATCGCGGCATTGCTGGTCGAGCAGGTGACGGGCCAGGTCCGCTGGCGCGAAACGGTCGAATGGTTCGGCGCCAATGGCATAACGACACTCTACGAGATTGGTGCAGGCAAGGTTTTGACCGGCCTGGCACGCCGCATCAACAAGGACATTTCCGGTGTCGCCGTCGGCACGCCGGATGATATTGACGCGGCCGTTGCCGCGCTGAACGTTTGAACGGAAGGGATTGAGCAATGTTTGACCTGACAGGCCGCAAGGCTCTCATAACCGGCGCCAGCGGCGGTATCGGCGAATCCATTGCCCGGGCGCTGCATGCGCAGGGCGCCATTGTCGGCCTGCATGGCACGCGCGTCGAAAAACTCGAGGCGCTGGCAAACGAGCTTGGCGAGCGGGTCAAGATTTTCCCGGCCAACCTGTCGAACCGCGATGAAGTGAAGGCGCTGGGCGAAAAGGCCGAAGCGGAGCTCGAAGGCGTCGAAATCCTCGTCAACAATGCGGGCATCACCAAGGACGGCCTGTTCGTGCGCATGAGCGATGCCGATTGGGACAATGTGCTGGAGGTCAACCTGACCGCCGTATTCCGCCTGACCCGCGAACTGACCCATCCGATGATGCGCCGCCGCTATGGCCGCATCATCAACATCACCTCCGTTGTCGGCGTGACCGGCAATCCGGGCCAGACCAACTATGTCGCGTCCAAGGCCGGCCTTATCGGTTTTTCCAAGGCGCTCGCGGCTGAGATCGCCAGCCGCAACGTCACGGTCAATTGCGTTGCACCCGGTTTCATCGAATCGGCCATGACGGACAAGCTGAACGACAAGCAGAAGGAAGGCATCATGTCCGCCATCCCGATGCGCCGCATGGGGACAGGCGAAGAGGTGGCATCCTCCGTGGTCTATCTCGCCAGCAATGAGGCTTCCTACGTCACCGGCCAGACGATCCACGTCAACGGCGGCATGGCGATGATCTGATGAAATGGCACCCGGACATGCAATTGAACCGGATGCAACGGTCGCAATCACATTTATGCGATTGAGACCGTGAATAAAGCGTGATAAGTCGCGCACCAAGTCAGGGTGTCAAATCGATTTGATGCCTTTTCCATTCCGCGAGGAAGAAGTGGCTGGGATGAGGGGTTTTAGCTGTTAAACAAGGCTGACCTGCCATCTTATTGCTTGATTAGAGTCATCCGTGCCGCTAACCAAGGCATGGAGAAAAACAAACAGGTTGAGGTTTCCACATGAGTGATACTGCAGAACGCGTCAAGAAAATCGTTATTGAACATCTGGGCGTTGATGCCGAGAAAGTCACCGATGGTGCGAGCTTCATCGACGATCTGGGCGCAGACAGCCTTGATACTGTCGAGCTCGTGATGGCTTTCGAAGAAGAATTCGGCGTTGAAATTCCTGATGATGCTGCCGAGACAATTCTGACAGTCGGCGATGCCGTCAAGTTCATCGACAAAGCACAAGCCTGATTTTCATTCGGCCCGGCAGCGCAGGAATTTTGACAGGCGGCAGATTGCCTTTGTCGGAACCTGCGCAGGGCCCTTGGAAAATATCATGCTGAATATGACATTGAAGGATCGGCCATGAGGCGCGTTGTCATAACCGGCCTTGGGCTGGTTTCTCCTCTTGCATCCGGTGTTGAGCACACATGGTCCCGCCTCCTGGCTGGCCAGAGCGGTGCCCGGCGGGTCACAGAGTTTGAAGTTGAAGATCTGCCTTGCAAGATTGCCTGCCGCATTCCAGTCGGCGATGGCTCCGATGGCACATTCAATCCGGACGATTGGATGGAGCCGAAGGAACAGCGCAAGGTTGATCCCTTTATCATTTATGCCATGGCTGCCGCTGACCAGGCGCTTGCCGATGCCAAATGGGCACCGGAAAGCGACGAGGATCAGATCGCCACGGGTGTTCTCATCGGTTCGGGTATCGGCGGTCTCGAGGGCATTGTCGAAGCCGGCTATACGCTGCGCGACAAGGGTCCGCGCCGCATTTCGCCGTTCTTCATTCCCGGACGTCTGATCAATCTGGCTTCCGGCCAGGTCTCCATCAAGCACAAGCTGCGCGGCCCGAACCATTCGGTCGTCACCGCCTGCTCGACCGGCGCGCATGCGATCGGCGATGCATCGCGTCTCATCGCCTTCGGTGATGCCGATGTGATGGTTGCCGGCGGAACGGAATCGCCCGTCAGCCGCATTTCGCTGGCCGGTTTTGCCGCCTGCAAGGCCTTGTCCACAGCCCGCAACGATGATCCGACAGCGGCCTCGCGTCCCTACGACGATGACCGCGATGGTTTCGTCATGGGCGAGGGTGCCGGTATCGTCGTGCTGGAAGAGCTGGAACATGCGCTGGCCCGCGGGGCGAAGATTTACGCCGAGGTCATCGGCTACGGCCTGTCCGGCGACGCCTACCACATCACCGCTCCGTCGGAGAGCGGCGAGGGTGCGCAGCGCTCCATGGAAATGGCGCTGAAGCGCGCAGGCATTACCCCGGATCAGGTCGACTACATCAATTCGCACGGCACATCGACGATGGCCGATACGATTGAGCTGGCGGCCGTTGAACGTGTTCTGGGCGATGCCGCTCCGAAAGTGTCGATGTCGTCGACAAAGTCTTCCATCGGTCATCTCCTGGGTGCAGCCGGTTCGACCGAAGCCATCTTCTGTGCGCTGGCCATTCGCGACAATGTCGCTCCGGCCACGCTCAATCTGCACAAGCCATCGGTCGAGACAAAGATCGATCTGGTCCCGCACAAGCCGCGGCATCGCACCGTCGATGTGGCTCTTTCCAATTCCTTTGGTTTTGGCGGTACCAACGCTTCGCTGGTTTTGCGGCGTTATCAACAGTGATTGAAGCAATGGCGGAAGCGTTTTCGCGCTTTCGCCATATTCACAATCAGAATAATACCGGTTCCAACCGGAAAAACATGCTCGAGGTGCCCGTGTGAGCTCAGATCAGCAGTCTGAAGAGACGAACGGTTCAGCCGCCGCCAGCGCGCCGGAGCGCAATCCGATTGTCCCGCAGTCGGCATCGGAGGCCCTGCGCCCCGAACCGGGCACGCCGCCGCCCGCACCCCGGCGCCGCTCGCGCCGTGCGCGCAGCCAGATCGTCGTCTTCGCCAATTTCATGCTGTCGCTCGTGGTGCTTCTGGTGATTGCCGCCGCTGCCGCGGTCTATTTCGGCAAGGTCGCCTTCAACGAACCCGGCCCGACGGAAGTCACCACCAATTATCTCGTCAAGAACGGCAGCGGCATCGTCGAAATCGCCGATGGCCTCGAACGCCGCGGCATCATCACCGATGGCCGCGTGTTCAAATATGGCGTTCAGGCCTATGGCTTTCAGCGCGACATGAAGGCCGGCGAGTACGAGATCAAGGCGCACGCCTCGATGCGTGACATCATGGACCTGCTGCGCAGCGGCAAGTCTGTCCTGCATTCGCTGACTGTTCCCGAAGGCCTGACCGTCGACCAGATTCTGCAGCGTGTCAGCGAGGACGATGCGCTGGTGGGAGCATTGCCGGCGGTCGTTCCGGCGGAAGGCACGCTGTTCGCCAACACGCAGCGCTTCTCCCGCGGCATGACGCGCGAGGAAATCATCAAGAAGATGCAGGCCGACCAGAAGAAACTGGTCGAGGATATCTGGGCGCGCCGCGACCAGAGCATCCCGCTCAAGACCATCGAGGAATTCGTCACGCTGGCGTCCATCGTCGAGAAGGAGACCGGCAAGGCCGATGAGCGTCCGCGCGTCGCCGCCGTGTTCATCAACCGCCTGAACAAGCGGATGCGCCTGCAGTCCGATCCGACGATCATCTATGGCCTGTTCGGCGGCAAGGGCAAGCCGGCCGACCGCCCAATCCTGAAATCGGATCTGGAGAAGCCGACGCCCTACAACACCTATACGATCAATGGCCTGCCGCCCGGTCCGATTGCCAATCCGGGTCGCGATGCGCTGGAAGCGGTTGCGCACCCCTCGCAGACCAAGGACCTCTACTTCGTGGCTGATGGAACCGGCGGGCATGTCTTTGCCGAAACGCTGGATGACCACAACGACAATGTGAAGCGCTGGCGCACCGTCGAGAAGAACCGTGTCGACGAGGCCGCCAAGGCCGCCACCGGCGACAAGAATGCCAAGCCGTCTGCGGCGGACGACAGCGCGCCGACACAGGAATAATGTCTGAAGGCCTGGTTTCGATCAGGCCTTTGTCCTTTCGGACTTTGGGGGAAAAATGTCATTGCAAAGCATGACGGGTTTTGCCCGTCACCTCCGGAACAGCGCCGGGGCGCAGATTTCATGGGAAATCAAATCGGTGAACGGCAAGGGGCTCGATGTGCGGTTCCGGCTGCCCGCGGGGTTCGAAGCCGTGGAGCAGAAGGCGCGCGCGCTGTTCAGCCAGCATTTCAAGCGCGGCAATTTCCAGGCGGCCCTGACCGTTGACCGCAGCGCCGGCGATGCCAGGGCGCTCATCAACGAACCGCTGCTGAGGGAATTGGCAGGGATCGCCGCCCAGCTGCGTGCGGACTTCGGTCTGGCACCGTCCACCCCGGAAGGTCTGATGGCGCTGCGCGGCGTTCTGGAAGCGCCGCAGGACGTGTTGACGGATGAAGACCGGGCCGAGATCGAAGCGGCCGTGCTGGCGGTCCTCGACGAGACGCTGGTGCAGCTTGCGCGCAACCGCGAGACCGAGGGCAAGGCGCTCGGCGACATACTGAGCACCCAGATCGATGCGGTGGAACGGCTGACCGGGGAGGCGCGGCGCGATCCGAGCCGGACGCTCGACGCCGTCCGGTCGAGACTGGCGGCACAGGTTGCACTGCTGCTCGATGCATCTCCGGCTCTCGATGAAGCGCGCCTGCACATGGAGGCGGCGTTTCTCGCAACCAAGGCCGATATCCAGGAAGAGCTGGACCGTCTGGAAATGCATGTGGCCGCCGCGCGCACGCTGCTGCGCGATGGCAATGGTGTCGGGCGCAAGCTGGATTTTCTGACACAGGAATTTAACCGCGAGGCGAATACACTCTGCTCCAAGTCCAATGCGGCCTCCATCACGTCGATTGGACTTGACCTCAAGGCGGTTGTGGATCAATTGCGCGAGCAAATACAGAATCTGGAGTAAACATGCTCAACGCCTCAAACAGCATCAAGCGCCGCGGCCTCATGCTGGTGCTGTCGTCGCCATCGGGTGCCGGCAAGTCGACCATTGCCCGTCTGCTGCTCAACGACAAGGAAAAGCTGGAGCTGTCGCTGTCGATTAGCGTCACCACCCGTCCGCGCCGCGCCAGCGAGATCGACGGCGTGCATTATCATTTCATTTCGGTGCGCGAATTCGAACGCCTGCGCGACAGTGATGAACTGATCGAATGGGCGGAGGTGCATGGCAATTTCTATGGCACGCCGCGTGAGGCGGCGGAAAACGCCCTGGCCGACGGACAGGACATGCTGTTCGACATCGACTGGCAGGGCGCGCTGCAATTGCAGGACAAGATGAAGGGCGATGTCGTCAGCATTTTCATCCTGCCGCCGTCCATGGCCGACCTGAAGCTGCGGCTGCATCGCCGCGCCGAGGACACCGAAGAAGTCATCGACATGCGCCTGCGCAATGCGCGCAACGAGATCGAACGCTGGCGTTCCTATGATTACGTCATCGTCAACAAGGATCTGGAACGTGCCTATCACGAGGTCCAGTCCATCGTGACGGCCGAACGCCTGCGCCGGGACCGTTGCCCCGGCCTGTTCGATTTCGTCAGCGGCCTCCTGGATGAGAAGATCGATTAACGGTGCAGGTTATCTGATATCTGCAGGAACATTGTGCGTGGTTCGACAAGCTCACCATGAGGGAGAGTGAGGATTGCAGGAAGCTTTATTCTGCAATGTTTCCGGCTAGCCCTGCAGCCCACCCATTCCCTCATGGTGAGCTTGTCGAACCACGCACAGTGGTTATGCAAGATTTACCAATGGTTTCCCTAACCCACACCTAAACCGCGTTGGCCAGCGCTACAAACTCATCAATGGACAGTGTTTCGGCGCGGCGTGTGGGATCAATCCCGACTTTGGCCAGCAGCGCTTCACCGCCGAGCGGCTTGATGCTCTGGCGCAGCATCTTGCGGCGCTGGCCGAAGGCCGCCTGCGTGACACGGCCGAGCATGGTTGCATCGCAGGCCAGCGGGCTTGCGCGCGGAATGAGGTGAACCACCGAGGACGTCACCTTCGGCGGCGGGGTAAAGGCCTGCGGCGGCACGTCGAACGTAATTTTGGCTTCCGTGCGCCAGCCCGCCAGCACGCCGAGGCGGCCATAGGCGTCGGAGGCAGGCTTTGCCACGATGCGCTCGGCCACTTCGCGCTGGAACATCAGCGTCAGCGAGGCGTAGAAGGGCGGCCACGGCTCGCTCAAGAGCCAGCCGATCAACAGCTGCGTGCCGACATTGTAGGGCAGGTTGGCGACGATCTTGACCGTGCCGTCTCCCGCCAGCGCCTTGAAATCCGTCTCCAGCGCATCGCCTGATATGACCTGCAGGCGGCCGGGATAATGATCGGAAATTTCCTGCAGCGCCGCCAGGCAGCGCTCGTCGCGTTCAATGGCAATCACATGGGCACCCTGCGCCAGCAGGGCGCGGGTCAGGCCGCCGGGGCCAGGGCCGACCTCGATGACGGTCTGTCCCTGCAGATCGCCAGCCTGCCGCGCGATCTTGGCGGTCAGGTTCAGATCGAGCAGGAAATTCTGGCCGAGGGATTTTTTGGCCATCAGCTCGTGCCGGTCGATCACATCGCGCAGAGGGGGGAGGCTGTCGATGCTCATGCGGCGTTGTTTTCCGGGTTGGAGCGATGGGAGGCGAGTTCACCCGCCAGGCGCAATGCGGCGATGAAGCTGTCCGGCTTGGCCTTGCCCGATCCGGCGATATCGAATGCGGTGCCGTGGTCGGGCGAGGTGCGCACGAAGGGCAGGCCGAGCGTCACGTTCACGCTGTCGTCGAAGCCCAGCGTCTTGGCCGGGATGAGCGCCTGGTCGTGATACATGCAGATCGCCGCGTCATAGCTGGCACGCGCCGCCGCATGGAACATCGTGTCGGCCGGCAGCGGCCCGCGTGCATCGATGCCTTCCTTGCGCAGGATCTCAACCGCCGGGCGGACGATCTCTTCGTCTTCCAGGCCCATGGCGCCGCCTTCGCCCGCATGCGGATTGAGCCCGGCAATGGCAAGGCGCGGATTGGCAATGCCGAACTGGTTTTTCAGCGCCTGCGCCGTGATGCGTGAAATGGTGACGATCCGGGCGGTATCCAGCACCTCGGGAACCCGGGCAAGCGCAATGTGGATGGTCACGGGAACCGCGCGCAGCAGGGGCCCTGCCAGCATCATCACTGGTGTGACCTCGCGGCCGAACCGTTCACTGGCCAGATGCGCCAGGAATTCCGTATGGCCGGGAAAGCGGAACCCCGCCTCGTAGAGCGGCTTCTTGGCGATAGGGCAGGTGACAACGGCACTGGCACGGCCGGAAAGCGTGTATTCGACGGCGCGCTCGATCGCCTCGATCGTTCCGGCGGCATTTTCGGCGAGCGGAATGCCGGGACGGTCGATTTGCCGGTTTTGCAGGGGAACAACCGGCAAAGCCCGCCCGAAAACCCTGTCGGCATCTTCAGGCGTGGTGATTTCGATGGGGCAATCCATGCCGAGCCGTGCCGCACGTGCGGCAATGAGCTTTTCGTCGCCAAGCAGAAAAAACGCCGGCGGACGCACCGACGCGCGCAATGCCCATGCGGCAAGCGCTATGTCAGGTCCGATTCCGGAGGGATCACCGGAGCTTACGGCGAGGATGCTGCTCATGGGAAGGCAATACCATCATCGGTTGACGATGGATGCCTTTTTCCGCAGATCATCGAGATATTGCTTGTTGACCGCTTCCGCCGTGGCATCGGGCTTCTGGTTGGCCGCTGCCGCTTCCTGCGAGAAAACAAGGCGGGCGACGCGGTCATCGGAAAGCTGGCGCGTTGCGCAGACACCGAGGAATTCGACGCCCTTGTCGGTGTCGAGTGTGGTGGTCGCGTGTCCGGGCGAAGTGGCGGTGACCTGTTTCGACCATTCCGGCGGCAGTTCCTGTTCGACGAAACGGCCGAGATCGCGGACGGTCACGTCCAGTATGCCCTTGGCCATATCGCGCGTTGAGTCACAGCCGTTGAACTTGGCGCGCAGCGCATTGGCCTCGTTGCGGCGCTTGGCGATGTTGGCGCGATCGGCGGCCGGAACAACGAAAATGACCTGCTGCAATGTGAATTCGGTCGAGACGGGCTTCTTGCCGCCGTCCTTCAGCATGCGCTGCACGGCATCCTGCTCGGACACGCGGCTGCCGCCCTGCGACCGGTTGCGGGTGCTGAGGGCACGGCCCCAGCCCATCTGCAGGCGGATATATTCCTTGAAATGGTCGGCAGTCACACCGGCCTTGTCGAGGACACCGGTGAGCTGGGCAAGGGTCATCTTGTTGTTGGTTGCAAAGCGCTCGAAAGCCTGATTCACTTCGGTATCGGAAACGACGATGTTCAGCCGCCGCATTTCCTGGCGTTTCAGCATGTCGTCGGTGAGTTCCTCCCGCGCCATCTGCGACAGGTTGCCCTTCTTGTGCTGCAGCTTCAGAAAGGCCGCGCGCCGGGCAATGTCATAATCGGTAATCGGCATTCCATTGACGATTACCTTGACGTCGCTCGCTTGCGCAGGCAGCGAAATGCCCGCCGCCAGGCCCGAGCCCAAAGCGGTAACAATCGCCGCCGCAAGAATGTGCTTCCTCACCATCATGTTCCACATTATCCGATCATTATGGATCTCTTTTGACCATTTTGACAAAAATGACCGGTAAAATCCATTCCTGTGAGATTCATTTCCGTTCTTATTGCCGTTTTACTAAGGCAAAAGCATGACTGGCCGCAAGGGCGGCCAGTTGAAAAGAAATAATCAAATGCCGCCAATATCGACAGGCTTGCCGAATTCCCACAGCGTGCGGAAGGAGATCTGGAAACCGTATGTTGTTGTCGTGTCGCCGGCTGTGCCAGTGCCGGTGATAGGCCGTTGCTGCGTATAGTACATCTGGTAGGTGAAGCACTCATCGTCATAGGCAATTGCCGCCGTGCGCCTCACCAGTGTGTCATGCACGATATCGTAGGTGCCCGAGCCGAGAAGACGCCAGTTTGGTGTCAGCTTGGCCGTGCCGCCGAGGGTGACTTCCTGCCTGTCCTCGGTGAAGCCATAGGTGGGCTGAGCGCCGATGAATGCGTATTTCCCGAAAACCGAGCCGTACTTGCCGGCGCCCGTCGCTGCGACTTCGGCACGATGAACCTCGAACGTATCCTTGTCGAAGCGGCCGCCCGTCGTCAGCGTATAGGCGCCGTAGTTGGCGCCGATCATCGCAACATAGTCGGAACGTGCCGTTTCCAGTCCCGATTCCGCGCCCGCATTGACAAAGTCCTGCGAGGCAAAGGAATTCATGCCGCCCAGCTGGAACGATTGGCCGGCAATACCGTTGAGCGACAGGCCGTTGTTGAACGTACCGGAATAACGAATACCCAGATTGGCGCGTGTGCCGCCCTCGACGCGGTCGTAACCCGAGAACTTGTCCCGTTCGAACAGGCTTGAGGCATCGAAGACGAAGCTTTGCGCATCTTCGTTCGGCATCTGGCCGGCATAGGGCTCGTTGTTGCGGACAAAGAGCTGTGCCGTCGGTTCAAGCACGTGGGTTGAATTGGCTGCCGTGAACAGGATCGGGTATTTGGCTTCGAGCCCGGCGGTTGCCATGCCGCGAAAGGCTTGATCGCGATTGACGCCAACGGAATTCGAGTCGACATACATGCCATCGCCGCGCAGGGCGAGAATGGGCGTCAGGACAAGGCCGCTATCGGTAATGAATGTACGCTTCCACTCGACTTCGCCGGTGATGCGACCGTCATTGCCCTTGATGCCAGAGAGATAGCCGGAGCGTGTCAGACCTGTCGATGCCGTGCCATCTTCCTTGTCGCGATACAGCGCCTGCACGTTCAAGTTGAAGTTCAACTCGCCGCCGGCAAGAGGCTGGGTAGGGATATAGGCGTAGTCGAGACTTGGCAGAACCCAGGGCTGCTTGTTCTCATAGGAATTGGGGTCTGAATCTCTCCAGCCTTCCTGAACGTGGAACTTGTAGAGCCGCAGGTCAAAATAGTTCCGGTCATGCAGGCCGGTCAGGTAAATCTGGTCGGTCTTGTTGTAGTCCGCATAGCCTTCGAGGCCATAGCGGTAGGCAAAGGCCTTGTCCGACTGCACCATCGCATCCCAGCCGAGGGTCCAGCGCGGGTTGATGTGAATCGCACCCTTCGAACCGATCATGCCGCGGCCGGTATTGTCCTGATCGACCTGATCGGTCACATCGAACTCACCGGGCTTGCGCTGGCTGATGCCGGCGACACGGATGCTGTACTCGCCGTTTTCCAGGCGATGGCGCCATTCCGCGTCGGCAAGGAAGCCCTGCTTCGTATAGCCGGTGCCTGTGAGGGTCAGGTCATAATTGGGAGCGAGCGCCCAGAAATAGGGAACGCTGACGCCATAGCCGAGATTCGTCTCGTATTTGTAGCTCGGCATCAGGAAGCCGCTTTTGCGCTTCACGGTCGGATCGGCAATTTCAAACGCCGGCAGGAAGGCCAGGGGCATGCCGAACAGCTCGAAGCGTCCGCGCTCGAACCGGATGGTCTTGTTCTTACCGTTCCAGACGATCTTCTGGGCGCGCACCTGCCAGAGCGGAGCCTTGCCCGGCTTGTCGCGGCAGGGTTCGCAGGCGGTATAAATACCGTTGTTGAACTTGGTGATTTCGCCGCCGATGCGCTCGGCGCTTTCCGCCGCGAAGCGCGTGTTATCCGCAGCCTCGACGCGCAGCGTGTTGACGAAACCTTCCTTGAAGTCATCGGTGACATCGAGATTTTCCGCATAGATGCGGTTGCCGTCCTTTTCAACGATCTCGACCTTGCCGACGGCCTTCAGGCGGCCGGTCTTCTGGTCATAGGTAACCTGACGGGCAACGAGGCGGTTGCCGTCATATTCGATCTTCACGCCGCCGACGGCTGAAATCGTCTTGGCATTGATATCATAGACGAGTTCATCCGATTCCAGCAGCATCTGCGCATTCGGATTCGTCTTGAAATTACCTGCAAGGGCATCATTTGTCTGGGCCAAGGCCGGGAATGAAATCCCGCCTGCAAGGCATAGCACGGCCGTCCCGCACATAAGCCGTGCGAGCCACGTCGGCAACACCGAGCGCGTTACATTCAATCCCACTCTAACCATCCTCCTTGTGCAGCAGAAAGGAGACCCCAAAAAAAGTTGCGATCAGGACCGGAGTCCAAGCGGCAACGAAAGGCGGAACGAATCCCGCATTTCCGAATGCCTTGACCACAACTGTGACGACATAAAGCACGAAGCCCGCGAGGACGCCACCCAGAATCATCGTTCCAGATTGGCCAAAGCGAACAAATTTCAGCGAAACCGTCGCGGCGATTAGGGTCATCGCCATTAAAAGGGCAGGCAAAGCCAGCAAAGACTGGAAATGCATGTCAAAAGCATTGGCTGGATAGCCAAAAGAGCGAGCTGCGGCAATTTTGTTACGCAGCTCAAAAAAAGGAATTGTCTCGGGCCGGGCCAGACTTTCTTCAACGAATTCAGGCCGAAGATGCGTTGCGATGCGGACATCGCCCGGTGAAACAGGTGTCTCGCCCAGCACGAATTTCGTCACGTCCGTCAACTGCCAGTAACCGTCTTCCAGGTCAGCGGTTTTGGCGTCGAGACGCTCGATAATGTCCTTGTTCTTGTCCAGCCGGATGAAGGAAGCATCGACCAAACGCAACCCGCGGTTGACGACATCCTTGGCACCGATGATGGTCTCGCCTTCATCGGTTTTCTGGCGCAGCCACGGCACGCGAGCATCGGTTGTATCGTTGGTTTTTCCGCTGCGCCAGGCCGCCTGTACGGCCTCGCTTTTCTCAAAGCCATAGGCGGCGAGGGGATTGACGATCAGGACGGCGAGAAGGCCGAACAAAAACGCACCGGTGCAGGCGGGCAGGAGAAACTGCCAGGCCGAGACACCGACGGAGCGAGCCACGACAAGCTCGTACTTCCGGTTGAGCGAGATCAGCGTGGTCATCGCCGAAAACAGCGCGATGAACGGAAACACCTGCTGCATGATGTAGGGAATGCGCATCACGGACAGGCCGAATGCCTGAATGGAGGAATATTCCGGCAGGGCGGCCAGCTTGCTCGACAGCTCGGTGAAATCGAGGATGAGGGCGAGCGCAAAACTTCCCATGAGGAAATAGCAGGTGATCGTCACGTAGCGGAGAAAGAAGTAACGTCCGAGTGTCCAGCCTATCATTCGTCACGCGCTCCACGTCCGGAGCGGGGATTTAGCAGCTTTGTCCTGACACCTGCAAGGGCCGCCTGTGGTGACGAAAACCCGTTCTTGAAGAAGTCGGCCAGCTTTGCCGGCATGCCGATCTGACGATTCGTCGCCAATGCATAGATGGCCGACAGGGTAACAAGAACCGGGAAAACAAAGAGGAAGGGAATGACGTTTTCATTCTTTTCCGAAGCCTGCCCGCTGGAATAGCTGATCCAGAAGACGATCAGGCTCAACGTGATCGCCGTGAAGGAGGCTGAAATGCGCGCCTCGCGGTGCGAACGCGAATCCGCGGCGGCGGCCAGCGAAATGAAGGCGAAAACGATGGGATACATCCAGTCGGTCAGCCGTTTGGCCAGCTCCGAGGTGTAGCGCAGCGGTTTCTGCTGGTAGACCGTATCGTTCGGATCCGGGTTCATCAGATAGTTCAGCGGACGATCTTTCGGGAAGATGGTGACGTCCTTGTCGTCCGATGGCAAAAATTCAGCAAGATCAAGAGCATAGGTGTTGAACTTGATGATCGACACATCGCCGGTCTTCACGTCGCGGCGGTCGATTTCGCCGTCCTTCATGACCAAGAGGCTCTGGTTGCCCTTGTCGACGACAAGGCCGTCCTTCGAATAGTAGAGGAGGTCGGTCACCGGATCGCGCGAATCGGACACGAACAGGCCCTTGATGGCGCCGTTGGCATCGCGGCTTTCAATCTGCAGATAGAGATCCTTGTCCAGCCGCTGTAAGGAGCCCTGCTGCACGACGAGATTGATCACGTCGGAGCGGGCGTCGGCCAGCATCTGCCGCATGCTCATCTGCGAATACGGGGCGATGAAATTGGCGATGACGAATGAAAGACCGGCGACGACGACGGCAAAGAGCAGGACAGGCCGGATGACCGTGGAGCGCGGCGCGCCCGAGGCGTTGATGACGACGAGTTCCGAATCCTGGTTCATCGTCGACAGCGTCTGCGTCACGGCAATGACCAGCGCGAACGGCATGACGACGGGAAAAGCGGCGGGAAGCAGGTTGGAGCTGAACTTCAGGATGTAGAAGAAGCTCTGGCCGCTGGTGGTCAGGAAGTTGATGCGGCCGAGGACCTGGACGATCCACGTAATGCCGACTGCTGACAGGAGGACTGCCAGAAACATGACGACGATGCGTCGCAAGATGTAATACTCAATCAGGCGCATGTCATGTTTCGCAAAAGAGTTCCGCCACCTTGTTTGTCGACTTGCCGCTCACGGATGAACGACCATTTCATGTATGCCATGCAATCCATGGCATTATTTTGCCGCACTATGGGACGAACCCGTTATATGTTCAATCTAGTCAGGCTTGGCTAAAAATAGGCGAAGAAAGCTGGTTAACAAGGTGTTAGCGCCCGATACCTATCGTTACCCACTTCATTCATCAACTTTGATGAATTAGGAAGTCACAATTTGTTCAATCTGGAGATATCATGTCCAAACGACCATCCATCAGTTTTGCAAAGTTTGCTGCCGTCGAAAACGGAACCGCAATTTTGCTTCTGGCAGCCGAAGGCAAGGCCGCGCAGGAAGCCGAATCTGTCGTCGGGCAGGCGTTGCTGTCGCGTATCATCGATGTCTCGGATTTCAAGGGAAAACTTGCAGCGAGCCTGAGCACGCTTGCACCTGGCGGCACCGAGCTTGACCGCCTGGTCCTGGTCGGCACCGGCGATCCGGCCAAGCTGAAAGCCGATGACTGGCTGAAACTGGGCGGTTCCGCCTTCTCGAAGATCGGCAAGGCCAAGCATGTTTCCGTGGTTCTGGCGTTGCCGGATACGGACGTGTCGGGTGAAAATGCCGCGGATTTCGCGCTCGGCATCCTGCTGCGCGCCTACACGTTCGACAAGTACAAGACGAAGAAGGGCAGGAATGACGACAGCCGGGACGACAAGTCCTCGGCCAAGATCACCCTTCTCGTGGCCGATCCGCAGGCGGCAAAGAAGGCCTTTGCCAATGCCGAAGCCGTGGCGGAAGGCGTCATCCTGGCGCGCGACCTCGTCAATGAACCCGCCAATATTCTCGGACCGGTTGAATTTGCCGAACGTATCGAGGAACTGAAGAAGCTCGATGTGAAGGTCGAGATTCTCGACCCCAAGGATATGAAGAAGCTGGGCATGGGCTCGCTGCTCGGTGTCGCCCAAGGGTCGGTGCGCCCGGCACGGCTTGCGATCATGGAATGGCAGGGCGGCAAGGGCAAGGAAGCGCCCATCGCCTTCGTCGGCAAGGGCGTGGTGTTCGATTCCGGCGGCGTCTCGATCAAGCCGGCCGCCGGCATGGACGAGATGAAGGGCGACATGGGCGGTGCGGCCGCCGTCACCGGCCTCCTGCACACGCTGGCAAGCCGCAAGGCCAAGGTCAATGTGGTCGGCATCGTCGGCCTCGTTGAAAACATGGTCGACGGCAACGCCCAGCGTCCCGGTGACATCGTCACCTCCATGTCGGGCCAGACCATCGAGGTGCTCAACACCGACGCGGAAGGCCGGCTGGTGCTGGCGGATGCGCTTTACTATTGCAACGAGCGTTTCCAGCCGAAATTCATGGTCAACCTCGCCACACTGACCGGTGCGATCATGGTTGCGCTCGGCCAGTCGCATGCGGGGCTGTTCTCCAATGACGACACGCTGGCGGCGCAGCTGTTCGATGCGGGGCAGTCGACCGGCGAGAAAGTGTGGCGCATGCCGCTCGGCGCGGAATATGACAAGCTGATCGATACCAAGAACGCCGACATGAAGAACATCGGCACCCGCTTTGGCGGCGCCATCATCGCAGCGCAGTTTTTGAAGCGGTTTGTCGGGGATACGGCCTGGGCGCATCTGGATATCGCCGGTACCGCCATGGGCACACCGGCCAGCGACTACAACCAGTCGTGGGCATCCGGTTTCGGCGTCCGCCTGCTTGACCGGCTGGTCCAGGACAATTTCGAAGGCTGACGAGACTGTGGTGCGTGGTTCGACAAGCTCACCATGAGGGACGGAGTGGATTGCAGGGAGCCTTATTCCGCGACGCTCGCGATTGGCATTGCAACCAAATCACATTCCTCATGGTGAGCTTGTCGAACCACGCACCACCCATTCTTTGACGAATCGGTCCAGGACTGCTTGAACGAAGTGACACTGGCGCGTTTTTGAGCCAAGAGAGACAATGACCGAAATCCTCTTCTACCACCTGACTGAATCGACACTGGAAAACGCGCTTCCGGGTCTGGTCGAGCGCTCGCTGAGCCGCCAGTGGAAGGTGGTCATCCAGACCGGATCGCAGGAGCGGCGCGACAGTCTCGACAATCATCTGTGGACCTGGTCGGATGCGTCGTTTCTGGCCCATGCCACGGATCAGGAGCCGCACCCGGAGGAGCAGCCGGTGATACTGACCACGGGCGAGGGCAATCCGAATGGGGCCACGGTGCGCTTTCTGGTGGATGGCGCGGTTCCGGTGCATGTGGAAGCCTATGAACGGCTCGTGCTGATGTTCGACGGGCACGACCAGATGCAGCTTGAACAGGCGCGAGAGCAGTGGAAGCAGTTGAAGGCCGGGGGGCACACGCTGACCTATTGGCAGCAGAATGCCGAAGGCCGCTGGGAAAAGAAGGCCTGAGAGATGCGCAAGCTGCTGCTGTTGCTCCTGCTCGCCGGTGTGGCGCTTGGAATTGGCTATCCCTGGTACGCCTATAATTTTTCCGGCAGCGAGCTGGGGTCGTGGCGGGTGTTTGACCGGCCCGGCCCGTACAAACCCGTGACGGTTTCGTTGAAGGCCAGCGATGGCCCGGTGCGGATCTTTGCCGACATGCAGCCACTACGCAGTTTCATTCCGGCCGAAGGGCGCACCGCCCTGACCTCGGTCGTATCGCGGGACGGCCGGGACGTGCTGGTCAAGACGCTTTCCTATGTCAATGCGCAGGCCGCCAACAGGGGATCGCCGCAGAGGCCGCGTTTCTATCGCGACCGGATCGGCGATATCGATCCCGTGGTATCGGGCGACTATACCATCAAGATTGGACCCGGCGATGCCGATGGCCTCGACGTGGCGCAGGTGGATATCGTCCTGCGCAAGGGGGCGGTGAGCATCGACAAGCGCTTCGTTCCGGCTGGCCTGACCATGATCGCCGTCAGCATTTTCGGCCTGATCCGCCTGGGACGCCGCAAGGCCAACCCCAACAGCACGCCGCCAGCGCCCAAATGGGGACGGTGATCGTGTCGCCGAGCAATGCCTGCCCGACACTGCTGACGCCGCGCCTGCGCCTGCGTCCGTTCGAAAGCCGCGATGAAGCCGGGCTGCACGCCTGCCTCGCGAACGAAACGCTGACGCAGTATTGGGGCTTTACCGCCTGCACGACGATGGAGGAAACGCGGCGATGCCTGCGCATCCTGGCAAAGACCACATCGCCCTACGATTCGATGGCCTGGGCGGTGGCCGACAGGATCACGGACGAGTGCATCGGCATGGTGAACTACCATCACCGCGAGGTCAGCAATCACCGGCTTGAAATCGGCTACATCCTGCGCCGCGAGTGGCACGGGCAGGGACTGATGAGCGAGGCGGTCAAGACCCTGATGGATTATTGCGTGGCCCATCTGAAGGCGCATCGCATCACGGCGATCATCCATCCCGACAACACCGCTTCGATCCGGCTGGCCAAACGGCTCGGCTTTCAATGCGAGGGCGGGCCGATGCGCGATTATTGGCGCGTCGGGAAAGGCTATATGAGCCCGATGCTCTACAGCTTCATTGCCAGCTGAGGGCTGTCCCCCGGCCTTTCCGTGATCCGGTAGGCGCAGCGCCGGGCGCCCTTCAATATATGCTCGAAGCGCCTGATCTCGACATCGGGACCGAGCGCTGCCTGAAACACATCGAGCTCCGACCGGCACAGTTTCTGGCATGCCCTGGCGGCCACGCAGATCGGGCAGTGGTTTTCCACCAGAACCAGCGCACCCGCCGCATCCCGGGTGGTTTGCGCCATGTACCCTTCGGCGGAGCGTATTTCCGCCAGACGCTGCACCCGTTGCTCAAGGGAGCCCGCGTCGGCGAGTTGCGTGCGATAGTGGTCGAGCGTAGCGGCTTCACGGTGCGCGATCAGCTTGTCGAGCCCCGCATCGCCGAACACGGCTGACACGGATGCGAGGATATCGGCCGTCAGCGCCGCATGGTTGTCGGGAAACTGCCCGTTGCCTTCCTCGGTCAGGTGCCAGAAGCGTTTCGGGCGGCCGACGGTCTCGCGGCTGTCTTCAAAGGCGACGAGGCCATCCTCATGCAGCCGTCCCAGCATCTGCCGCACCGCGACGGAGGTAATGCCGAGACGATCCGCCAGGGACGCGGCAGTCTGCGCGCCGGCGACTTTCAGGGAATAGAGCATGCGGTTTGTCGTTCGATCCTGCATGTCGGCAATGTAACAAAATTCTTTTTAAAAAGCGATTGCTTATTTTATTAAGCGGAATATAAAAACACAAAGCTTATTTAATTGAGGTGACGCCATGCATGACCCCGACGATACAGCCAGCGATGCCCGCTGGTCCGAGCTGTTGACCCCGCAGTTTTCCGCCGCGACCACGACGCTTTGCCTCGGCGTGGCGCTGTTTGCCTTCAACGGCTTTCTCGTTTCCACCTCCCTGCCGACGGCGGTGCGCGAGATCGGCGGGCTGAAGCTGATTTCCTGGGCCTTCACGCTCTATCTCGTCCTGTCCATTGTCGGCGGTGCCAGCGGCGCGCTGCTGAAGGGCAGGCTCGGTCCGCGCCGGGCGCTGGTCGGCGCCGCCATCGTCTTTCTCGCGGGCACGCTGATTGCCGCCTTGGCCTCGTCGATGACGGAAGTGCTTGTCGGCCGCGCCCTGCAGGGGCTGGGCGAGGGCGTGATCGCCGCCATCTGCTATGCCCTTATTCCCGACCTGTTCCCGTCGCGCCTGGTGGCAAAAGTGTTTGGCGCCGAAGCCGTCGTCTGGGCCATCGCGGCCTTCGGCGGTCCGCTGGTTGCCGGGCTTTTGACGGAAACCGTATCCTGGCGCGCGGCTTTCCTCGTCAATGTACCCATGGCGCTGATCTTCATCGCGCTGGTGTTCCGCATCGTACCGCGTTCGGCGGCCGAAGCCGCAGCGCTGTCCGTGCCTTTCCTGCGGCTGGGGGCGATTGGCGGCGGCATCATGCTGGTGGCGCTTGCCGGCATCATGCAGACCCTGACGCTGGAGGTCCTGTGTGTCGCTGGCGCTGCGGCCGTTCTCATTGCCGTCGTTGCGGTTGACCGCCGCAGCCGCACGCCGCTGTTCCCGTCCGATGCTTTTGCCTTGACGTCGACGGTCGGCATCGGCCTGTGGATCGTGCTGCTGATGCCCGTCGCCCAGGCGTCCACCTCGGTCTATCTCGTCATGACCCTGCAGAATCTCTGGGGCTATGGCCCGACCATGGCCGGTGCGTTCAGCGCCAGCTTTGCCGTCGCCTGGAGCAGCATTGCCATTCTGGTGGCCAATGTGCAGGACCCGCGCCGCCGCTCGCGGATGATCCGGCTCGGACCGGTACTGCTGGTGACGGGACTTGCGGTTCTCGTGCTCGGTTTCTCCGCCGATCTGCCGGGTGTGGTTCTGGTCGGCCAGATGAGCATCGGCGCGGGGTTCGGGGTCAGCTGGGGCTTTTTGAGCCAGAGCGTGATGGAATCGGCGCGTGACGGCGAGCGCGACCGGGCTTCCGCCCTCCTGCCGACGCTGCAATCCGCCGGTTACGCCATCGGGGCTGCGGTGGCCGGTCTGGTCGCCAATGCCGCCAGCTATCCCCAGGCAACAAGCCCCGAAGCCTTGCGCGATGCGACGATGATCATCTTTGCCGTCTCGACGATGATCGGCCTTGCCGCCATGATCGCTGGTTTCGCCCTGCCGTTGCGCAGGAAGACGGTGTTCGCCGCCGATCTGCCGTAGCGGCACGAAAAAGCCCGCCCTGACAAGGGGCGGGCGACAGTTCCGGATTATCCGGAAAATCCAGGAGAGGGGAGGATTTCGACCTGCAAATCCCCTCTCTTGCGATTTTTGCTGTTGGTGATGAGGAGTGATGGTGCGTGGTGCGTGGTTCGACAAGCTCACCATGAGGGATGTGGTTTGGTTGTAAAGCTAGTCACAGGCATTGCAGAATATGGCTCTTTGCAGTCAACTCACTTCCCTCATGGTGAGCTTGTCGAACCACGCACTGTGCATATTGCAACTTTTGTCGAATTGCCTGTTGTGATCCGTTTTCCTAGCATTCAGCGCCGCATATGGAGAGCCAGGCATGGAGGTCACAGTCTATATTCTGCTGTGCTCGGATGGATCATATTATACGGGGCTAACGAAACAGGACGTTGACGCCCGCGTTTGGGAACATAATGCAGGAATTTGCGATGGATACACAAAACGCCGCCGCCCTGTCCAACTTGTCTTCACCGAGACTTACGACCGTATCCTTGATGCCATAGCACGGGAACGCCAGATCAAGGGGTGGTCACGCGTGAAAAAGCAGGCGCTGATCGCATTGGATTATGAACGCCTGTCTCAACTCTCAAAAAACCGCAGCAAAATTTGAACAGTTAAACCGGCTGCATATGGCTGGTGCGTGGTTCGACAAGCTCACCATGAGGGAGGTGGGGGATTGCAGGGAGCACTATTCTGCAACGTCTAAGATCAGCTTTGCAGTCAACTCACTTCCCTCATGGTGAGCTTGTCGAACCACGCACCACGCACCACGGTAAGGAGAGGTAACGTTCCCGTTACAGATCAGCCATCGCCTCTTCATATTCGGTCGACAGCGTCAGCCATTCCTCTTCCGCCCGGGCGAGCGAGGATTTGGCATAGCCGATTTCCTTGCCGATCTGCGTCGCCTTGGCCGGCTCGCGGCTGTAGATGACCGGATCGGCCAACTGGTCCTGCAGGGTCTCGATCTTCTTCTGGAAGCGCTGCACCATGGCATCGGCTTCCTGGATCTTCTTCTGCAGCGGCTTCAGCGCTTCGCGCTTCTGCGCCGACAACTTGCGCTGCTCGGCCTTGGTCAGCTTCTGTCCGTCATCGGCGTTGATCTTGCTGTTGCCGGAGCGTTCGGCCTTGGCATCGGCCAGAACCAGCGAACGGTAGGCGTCGAGATCGCCGTCATAGGGCGCAACCGCACCGTCACGCACCAGCCAGAGCCGGTCCATGGTGGCTTCGATCAGATGCCTGTCGTGCGCAATCAGGATGACGGCACCATCGAAATCATTGAGCGCATGCATCAGCGCTTCACGGCTGTCGATATCCAGATGGTTGGTCGGTTCGTCCAGGATGAGCAGGTTCGGACCCTGGAAGGTCGCAAGCCCCATCAAAAGACGGGCCTTTTCACCGCCGGAAAGATCCTTTGCCGCCGTGTTCATCTTCACCGTGGCCAGGCCCATCTGCGAGACGCGGGCGCGCACCTTGGATTCCGGCGCATCGGGCATCAGCTTGCGCACATGCTCGATGGCATTGTCCTCGGGCACCAGATCGTCGAGCTGATGCTGGGCAAAGAAGGAAATCTTCAGGTTCGGCGCCACCGTCATCCGGCCGCTCTGCAGCGCGAGACGTCCGCTGATCAGCTTGGCCAGCGTCGACTTGCCGTTGCCGTTCGAACCCAGCAGCGCAATACGGTCGTCCGCATCGATACGCAGGTTGAGATGCTTGAGCACCGGCTTGCCCGGCGTGTAGCCGACTTCACCGCTTTCAACGGCGATGATCGGCGATGCCACCACCTTTTCCGGTTCGGGAAAATGGAACGGCGCCACATGGTCTTCGATCACCGACGAAATCGGCTTCAGCTTCTGCAGCGCCTTCAGGCGGGACTGCGCCTGCTTGGCCTTGGACGCCTTGGCGCGGAAACGCTCGACGAAGGCCTCCATATGTTTGCGGTGCGCTTCCTGCTTGGTGCGCTGCTTCTGCTGCAGCTCCAGCGCTTCGCTGCGCAGCCGTTCGAACTGGTCGTAATTGCCCTGCCACAGCGTCAGCTTGGTCTGGTCGAGATGGATGATCGAATTGACGGCCGAGTTGAGAAGGTCGCGGTCGTGGCTGATCAGGATGACCGTGTGCGGATAGCGGCGGACATAATCCTCCAGCCACAGCGTGCCTTCCAGATCGAGATAGTTGGTCGGCTCGTCCAGCAGCAACAGGTCCGGCTCGGCGAAGAGCACGGCCGCCAGCGCCACGCGCATGCGCCAGCCGCCGGAGAAGGACGAGGCCGGGCGCTTCTGCGCTTCGGAATCGAAGCCGAGGCCGGAGAGGATCGCACCGGCGCGCGCTTCGGCCGAATGCGCGTCGATATCGACCAGACGGATGTGGATCTCGGCGATGCGGTGCGGGTCCGTGGCGGTTTCGGCTTCCGCGAGAAGGGCGGTGCGCTCCTGGTCGGCGGCCAGCACGATCTCGAGCAGGGAATCTTCCGTTCCCGGCGCTTCCTGCGCCACCTGGCCGATGCGGATGTTCTTGGGCAGGAAGAAATCGCCGGTTTCCGCCGGCATCTCGCCGGTGATCACCTTGAACAGGGTGGATTTGCCCGCGCCATTGCGCCCGACCAGTCCAGCCTTCGTGCCCGACGGCAGGTTGAGGTTGGCGTGATCGATCAGCAGGCGTCCGGCCATACGCACGGATATGTCGTTGAGAATAAGCATGGCCGCGCTTTTGCACGGGAAATGCGCTTTTCGCAAGCCGTGCATGCTGCAGATATCGCCCGATTGCGCGGGAAAGTCGGGTTAGGCGATATCTGTGTCCGATTGGGCACGCTTGTCAGGAGGTGCGTGGTTCGACAAGCTCACCATGAGGGAGGTGGTTTGGTGCAAGGCCAATCTGATACGTCGCAGAACTGGTTCCCTGCAATCTGCCCAAGTCCCTCATGGTGAGCTTGTCGAACCACGCACGCTGGTTATGCAATTCATCGCGGATTATAGGCGGCGCGCATGCGAAAATGCTGTTGCAGCAAATTGACTTTCCGCCGAAATGCGTCAGTCTTGCTGCCATAATATCCAAACAGAGGCGCCTTTCCATGGGAATCATTCTGCACGAACTCGTCGGTACGGATCTGAACAGGCCATTCAGCCCGCATTGCTGGAAAACCGTGATGTCGCTGGCCCACAAGGGCCTGCCGTTCAACCGCAATCGCGTGTCGTTCAAGGGTATTCCGGAGCTCGAAGGCGCGTTCTCGCCAAAGGTGCCCATCATCCGCGATGGCGATACGCGGGTGGCGGATTCCTTCGAGATCGCCCTGTATCTGGAAGACACCTATCCCGACCGGCCATCGCTGTTCAAGGGCGAGGGTGGCCGGGCCATGGCCCGCTTCGTCGAGGGCTGGTCGCAGATGACGCTGCATCCCTATCTGAATCTCGTCATCCTCATGCCGGTGCACGATATTCTCGATGCGCCGAACCAGGCCTATTTCCGCGAAAGCCGCGAGAAAATCTTCGGCCGTCCGCTGGAGGCGGTGGCTGCCGAACGTGACGCCAGGCACGACGCCTTCACCAAAAGCCTTGAGCCCCTGCGCAAGATGCTGCTGTCACAGCCGTTCATCGGCGGCAAGGGTCCGTTGTTCAGCGATTACATCGTGTTCGGGGCGTTCCAGTGGGTGCGGGTGCTGACGCCGTTCAAGCTGCTGGACGAGAAGGATCCGGTGCACGCGTGGTTCGAGCGCTGCCTCGATCTGCATGGCGGCATTGCCCGCGAGATCAGTGCTGCTGCATAGGTCTGCAATTTGGGCAGCAGGGTTGTGCGTGGTTCGACAGGCTCACCATGAGGGAGATTGAGGATTGCAGGGGATATATTCTGCAACCTATCAGATTGGCATTGCAGTCAAACCACCGCCCTCATGGTGAGCTTGTCGAACCACGCACCATGCCATTGCCTGTTTCTCGGCACAGCCCCTTGGCAAAGGGGCTGCCTGACGCTATAGAGCCGCCATCCAATTCCCCTAACGACAAGGTTTTATTCCATGGCGATTGAACGCACTTTCTCGATGATCAAGCCCGACGCGACGCGCCGCAACCTGACCGGTGCCATCACACAGAAGCTGGAAGAGGCTGGTCTTCGTGTTGTTGCTTCCAAGCGCGTCTGGATGAGCCGCCGCGAAGCCGAAGGCTTCTATGCCGTTCACAAGGAACGTCCTTTCTTCGGCGAACTCGTTGAATTCATGTCCTCCGCACCGACCATCGTCCAGGTTCTGGAAGGCGAAAACGCCATTGCGCGCAACCGTGAAGTCATGGGCGCCACCAACCCGGCCAATGCCGACGAAGGCACCATCCGCAAGACATTCGCCCTGTCGATCGGCGAAAACTCGGTTCACGGTTCGGATGCGCCTGAGACAGCCGCAGAAGAAATCGCCTACTGGTTCTCCGGTACGGAAGTCGTCGGCTGATTGTTTCAGATCAGACACCAAGAAGCCGGGATTTTCCCGGCTTTTTTGTTTTAAAGGGCTGTGAATTCAGTCCTGCCGCGCCAGCTGCGCAATGGTTCTGCCCGATGCATCGCGCAGGGTGAGTTTGCCGCCGACGACCGAAAAGGAACGGGTGCGTTCCAGCGCGGCAAAGAACTTGTGTTCCTGATCCATCAGGGCAGGCGGGCAGAGTTTGCGCGTTGCCGCCGCCGGCTTGAATGTGAGCTTGCGGCCTTTGACCACAGCCTTGCTCATGAAGCGGTTGCAGCCGCCGGAACCGCTCACCGCACCGTCACGGCCGATCGTGAGGGTTGTCTGGGCGAAGTCGATGACGCCGCCGCCATTGATGTCTTCCGCCAGCCAGGACACATCGGTAATGACCGGCACGCGGCTTTCGCTGTGTGCCTTGAACGACAGGCCGAACAGCGCGATCACGCCGGCGAAGCCGATGAAGAGTGACAGAATGGCAAGCCGTCTCATTTCTCAATCTCCTGCCAGCGCGTAAGCGCCGCCGCATCGGTCGATTTGGCCTCGACCCAGCCGCTTGCCGCACCGCTGGCAAGGTGTTCCTTCTTCCAGAAGGGTGCGGCATTCTTCAGATAATCCATCAGAAAGGCGGCAGCGTCAAAGGCGGCGCGGCGATGGGCGGAGGCAGCCACGACCAGCACGATGTTCTCGCCCGGCCGGATCATGCCATAGCGGTGGATGACCGTCAGGCCCGTCAGCGGCCAGCGGCCAAGCGCTTCGCCGGCAATACGGGTGATCTCGCGGGCGGCCATTTCGGGGTAATGCTCGATTTCAAGCGCCTGCAGCGTCCCGGCCTCGTCCCGGCACAGTCCGCTGAAGGTGACGACGGCGCCAATGTCATGGCGTCCCGATGTCAGACGGGCAATTTCAGCGGCCGTATCGAAATCGTCGCTCTGGATGGCGACGCGCGGTCTGATCGCGCCGGACATGGCTTCAGCCGCCGGTCATGGGCGGGAACAGGGCAATCTCATGTGCGCCGCCAATCGGCGTCTTGTGGTCGACATGTTCCTGGTTGATGGCCACGCGGATGACGTCCTGATATTCCAGCGCCGCCTCATATTCCTCGCCGCGGGTTTTGAGATGGCTCAGGAGATCGCCGACGGTCACGATGGAGGGCGCGAGATCGATGATCTCCTCGCCCTTGCCTATGCGTTCGCGCACCCACGCGAAATATACAAGTTTCACTGCCATGGCTCTAATCTACCACATGTTTGAGGCCGGCACGGAAATAGTCCCAGCCGGTATAGAGTGTCACGAGGGCCGCCACCCACAGCAGGGCGATGCCGAACTGCGTCGTATGCGGCACGATCTTGTCGCCGGCGGGTCCCGCCAGAAGGATGGCCACGGCAAACATCTGGATCGTCGTCTTCCATTTCGCCAGCTGGCTCACCGGCACGCTGACCTTCAGTTCCGCCAGATATTCGCGCAGGCCCGAAACGAGAATTTCGCGGCACAGGATGATGATCGCCGCCCACAGCGTCCAGCCGGCAATGGTTCCGTCCGCCGCCAGCAGCAAAAGGCAGGCCGATACCAGCAGTTTGTCGGCTATCGGATCGAGCATGCGGCCGATGGTCGAGGTCTGTTTCCAGATGCGTGCGAGATAGCCGTCGAAGAAGTCGGTGATGCTGGCAATGGCGAAAATCGCCAGCGCGCCCCAGCGCGCCGCATCGCTGGATTGCAGGCTGCCTTCAAGGAAAAAGCACAGCACGACCAGCGGCACCGCGAGAATGCGCCCATAGGTCAACAGGTTCGGCAAGGAGTAGGCGTTGTTCTTGGGCATATTTCCAACCAATCAAATCAGTGCCGATCAAACGGGCTTGTCCGCCAAACGTCAAGCTCATCATTCCGGAGTCGGGCGCAATTGTGTCCCGATTTCAATAAGTAAACCAAACTAGGTGCGAAAATGATCGCGAATGGTGATGGCCATTGCTTCCGATATCCCGTCCACCTTCATCAGATCCTCGACAGCGGCCTGCGATACAGCTTTAGCCGTGCCAAACTGATGAAGCAGTGCACGTTTGCGTGAAGGGCCGATCCCGGCGATCTCATCCAGCGGATTCTTGACCATTTCCTTCTTGCGCTTGGCGCGGTGCGTGCCGATGGCAAAGCGGTGCGCCTCGTCGCGTAGCCGCTGCAGGAAATACAGGACGGGATCGCGCGGCGGCAGGGTGAAGGACTGCTTGCCCTCCATGAAAAACCGCTCGCGCCCGGCATCGCGGTCCACGCCCTTGGCAACGCCGATGGCCGTCACCTTGTCGGCAATCCCCATCTCCTGCAGAATGCCGCGCACCGCGCTCATCTGGCCCTGACCGCCGTCGATCAGGATGATATCAGGCCATGCGGGGAAGGCATCGGACTCCTCGTCGAATTCATCGATCTCCTCATCCGCCGGTGCATCCGGCATGTCCTTGTTTTCCGGCGTGCCGTGTTCCTTGACGAGGCGGCTGAACCGGCGCTCGATCACTTCGCGCATCATGCCGAAATCGTCGCCCGGCGTGATCTCCGTCGAGCGGATGTTGAACTTGCGGTACTGGTTTTTGACAAAACCCTCCGGGCCCGCGACGATCATGCCGCCGATGGCATTGGTGCCCATGATGTGGGAGTTGTCGTAGACCTCGATGCGGCGCGGTGTTTTTTCCAGACCGAAGGTTTCCGCGACCCCCTTGAGCAGGCGCGACTGCGACGAGGTTTCGGCCAGCTGGCGGCCAAGCGCCTCGCGGGCATTGCTGAGCGCGTGCTCGACAAGGTCCTTCTTCTCGCCGCGCTGCGGCACGGTGATCGTCACCTTGCGGTCGGATTTCGCCGTCAGGGCGACACCGAGCAGCTCCTGATCCTCCACCGTTTCCGACAGCATGATCAGCGAGGGGCAGGGCTTGTCGTCGTAGAACTGCGCCAGAAAGGCCCCGAGCACCTCGGCGCTCGACAGCGACGAGTCGGCCTTGGGATAATAGGCGCGGTTGCCCCAGTTCTGGCCGGTGCGGAAGAAGAACACCTGAATGCAGGTGGTGCCGCCGTCCTGATAGATGGCAAAGACGTCGGCCTCTTCAACCGATTGCGGGTTGATGCCCGAATGCGACTGGACGTGGGAGAGAGCAGACAGGCGGTCGCGATAGACCGCCGCGCGCTCGAAATCGAGTTCGGCGGAAGCTTCGCGCATGGCATCGGACAGATGGGTTTTCACCGCCTGGCTCTTGCCGGACAGAAACGCCTTGGTCTCGGTGACCAGCTCGTCATAATCCGCTTCGCTGATTTCACCGGTGCAGGGACCGGAGCAGCGCTTGATCTGGTAGAGCAGGCAGGGGCGCGTGCGGTTTTCGTAGAACGAATCGGTGCAGGTGCGCAGCAGGAAGGCGCGTTGCAGCGCGTTGATCGTGCGCCCGACAGCACCCGCCGAGGCAAAGGGGCCGAAATAATCGCCCTTCGAGGAGCGGGCACCGCGATGCTTGAAAATGCCCGGTGCCAGCCGCCGGTCGGTCTGCTTGGGCGCCGTCAGCAGGATATAGGGAAACGACTTGTCGTCCCGCATCAGAACATTAAAGCGCGGGCGCAAGCGCTTGATGAGATTCGCTTCCAGCAGCAGCGCTTCGGTCTCGGTACGGGTGACGACGAATTCCATTTTCATGGTTTCGCGGATCATGCGGGCGATACGGTTGTTGTGGCCCTGACCGCGTGCATAGTTGGAAACGCGCTTCTTCAGGTTGCGGGCCTTGCCGACATAGAGCACATCGCCGTCGCCGTTGAACATGCGGTAGACGCCGGGCTTGTTAGGCAGCCGCTTGACCAGTTCGCCAATAACATCGGCACCGCTGGTTCCGTCGCTTTCGACGCTGGAATCCCATTCGATCGCATTGATCAGTGCGGCGACATCGCGGATCGGCTCGCTGTTTTCCTCGGCGAGCGGACCGTCATCATCCAGCATCACATCGGTATCCTCCGCGTTCCCGTCGGGGGAAAGCGGCGGGGCCGGATCGATTGCCGGATGATTGCGTGCGTTGGTCATTCTGCCATTCCCGTGACATCCGGCGTCTCCCACGCCAGATGCTGCCCGCCATCCAGGGCAATCATTTGCCCGGTGATGGAGCGCGTCTGCCAGAGATAGCGGATCGTGTTGCCGAATTCTGCCAGATCGGGCCCGTGTTTCAACAGCAGGCCGTCAACTTGTTGTTCAAAATCGATTCTCTCCTGACGTTCGCCCTGCATGGTCGGCCCCGGACCGATGGCATTGACCCGGATATGCGGGGCCAGCGCCTGCGCCATGGTCTGGGTCGCGGCCCACAATGCGGCCTTCGACAGGGTGTAGGAGGTGAATTTGGGCGTGAGCCGCCACACGCGCTGGTCGATAATATTGACAATGAGGCCGTTCTCCCCGTCGGGAAGCGCCGATTTCATCGCATCCGCCAGCAGGACCGGGGCCTTCACATGCACGGCGAAATGCCTGTCCCAGACGTGGTCGTCGAAATTGCCGAACCCGTCGTCATGAAAGATCGACGCATTGTTGACAAGAATTTCCACCGGACCGAGCGCATCCTCGGCGCTGCCGATCAGGCCGCGAACCGCATCGCCGTCGGTCAGATCCGCCTGGACCACCGCCGCGGTGCCTCCGGCCGCCTCTACTGCACGCAGCAGGGCTTGACCCTCTTCGAGCGAATGATTGCAATGAATAGCCACAGCAAAACCGTTGGCGGCAAGATTCTCTACAATCGCCTTACCAACGCGCCTTGCGCCGCCTGTGACAAGGGCAACGGTCTTATCTCTGTGCAAATGGCTCTCCCAGTCCTGCGATTCATGCTCGAATATAGGGAGGATATCGGCAAAGCGCGAGGGTTTGGCGGCATCTGCACTGACAAATGAGAAATTCCAGTCATTCGTTTCATTCATGGCATTTTTGCCAGATGAAGGTGCGTATAGCCACGAAAATTGGCCGAGAAATGCAAGCATAAGGCAGAGTTTAAGTATCGGTTAAGTATACTATATTGAAACCGGCGGATTGCGGACTTTTCAATAAAATTTTCTCAAATATTTCGTAAAATCTATTTTGTCGTACTATTTTTACATCGTTGAAATCATTGGCTAATTCAAAATGTTGCATAATGAACACATCGCATTTCTGCCATTTTCTCGACAGTTTCTTTTCACAGTCTGGCGCGAGTGCCGCCACAATGAGAAGCGAATGTTCCTCTCGTTCAGCGGACGCAAGTTTTGGTTTATCCCCCCGACCAAGTGCCCGCTCCGTGTAGAAGAGTTTAAAAAAAGGAGATTGCCATGCGCACTCTTAAGACAATGATCCTCGCTTCGGCGGCTGTGCTGACGCTCTCCGCCCCAGTTCTCGCTGCTGACGTCATCACCGAACAGGCTCCTGCGCCTGAAGCTGCGTACCAGGCGCCCCAGGCCGATTGGTCCGGTGCATACCTCGGTGTTTACGGCGGTTATGGCTGGAACAAGAACAAGACCAGTGTTGGCAAGCTCGATGCTGACGGCCTGAAGGGTGGCGCTTACGGCGGCTACAACCTGCAGAACGGCCAGTTCGTATACGGTGCTGAAGGCGACATCGGCTACTCCGGTGCCAAGGAAAACAACTTCGGCTACAAGGCCAAGCAGGGCGTAGAAGGTTCTATCCGTGCCCGTGCCGGTATCGCTCTTGATCCGGTCCTGCTCTACGGTACAGGCGGTGTTGCCATTACCGACAGCAAGCTGTCCGGTCCTCTGGGCAGCGAAAGCAAGACCCACGTCGGCTGGACTGCCGGTGCCGGTGCAGAAGCCAAGATCACCCAGAACATCGTCGGTCGCGTTGAATATCGCTACACCGACTTTGGCAAGAAGGACTATGATCTGGGCGGCATCGACAGCGTATCGAACAAGATCACCACGAACGAAGTTCGCGTTGGTGTTGGCTACAAGTTCTAATCTGGACTTGACCTCCAGAAAAAGCCGGGCAGGAAACTGCCCGGCTTTTTTGTTGTTCGGGATTTACTTCGGCAGAAGCGCCGCAAGCTCGGGATGCAGTTCTTCGAACCGCTTCTGCCAGCGCTTGAGTTTCGAACGGCCCTTTTCCCATTTGCCTTCGAACCGCAGGGTTGCATAGGCGAGGGCGGCGGCCAGCGCGATATGGCCGCCATGCAGCTTCTTGCCGAGGCGCGGCGGCGCCGCATTGAGATAGTCGAGCACGCGGATCGCTTTGGCCCATTGCCAGTCGAGCCACGGCTGATGGATTTTCTCTTCCGGATGGAAACGCCGCTCATAGACATGGGCAAGCAGGACATCGCACAGGCCGTCCGCAACGGATTCCAGCTGTTCCGCCTCCAGCCGCTTTTCGGCATTGCGCGGGAAAATCTTGTTGCCCGACACGCGGTTGAAATACTGGGTGATGACGCGGCTGTCGTAGAGCGCCTTGCCGTCGTCGAGAATGAGTGTCGGAATCTTGCCGAGCGGATTGGCGTTGATCAGTTCGGCCGGGGCCGTATTGGTGTCCACGAGGACACTTTCAATCGGAATGCCGGCGTAATGGGCGACCATGCGCACCTTGGTGCTGTAGGGCGAGGCGGGGGAATACAGAACTTTCGTCACGATGACGCTCCTCGGTTGACGATTCGATGGCGAACGGTAAACGCCCGGCGGGTTTTCGCAAAGCGGTCAAAATTGTGCGTGGTTCGACAAGCTCACCATGAGGGAGGTGGTTTGGCTGCAGGGCTCATCACAAACGTTGCAGAATAGTGCTCCCTGCAATCCCCAGTTTCCCCTCATGGTGAGCTTGTCGAACCACGCACGACAAATCATGCAGTGCGGGAATGGATGTTCTACCGCGTTCCCGGCATGTCGACGGAACGCCGGCGGCAGGAGGAGCGGTCAACCTCCGGGCAGCTGCGGAACTGCAGGTCCTTGGTCAGGCAGACGCGCACCTCACGCAGGTATGTGCTGTCGCAGGTGACGGAGACCGCATCCCGCGTCATTCCCGGATTGGCCGCGACGAAGGCCTGTTCGACAAGCTGCGGATTGACGGGCGCCCGCTGGGTGGGCTGGCTGTAGGCGGACGGGATGGCAACGCGCGATACCGCCTGCCGCATCACGGAAAAATAATCTTTCTGCGTCAATCCGGTGCAGGTGCCGTGCTTGCGCCATTCATAGGTGACGAGCCCGGCGGAGGGCATGACGTCGGAGAGCTGCCTGGCCTGGCTGAACGGCACGTCGCGCGGTTCGTCGGTGGTGCAGTCCTGCGGATAGCCCTGTTCATATTGCGGCCAGAGCCCGTGCACGACGAAGCCGTAGGGGCGCCCGGTCGAGCATTGCTGCCGGTTGGCATTGGAGCCCTCGGCGGCGCAATAGCTGGGCGACCAGGACAATGCGAGAACGTAGAAATCAAAACCGGTGCCCGCCGGTACGGGTGCGGCGGGCGCGCCGGTTGTCTGGCGTTCGCCCGCGGCAATCACCTCGGGGGTCTGTTGCGGAACAAGACTTTCCCGCGGCTGCTGCTCACGCAGATAGGTCAGTACCGACACGCCGAGAAGCGCTGCAAACAGGGCGTAGCGCGCCAGGCTGCCGAGCTGCATCAGCGGTCACGGATCATTTCAGGCTGCGGCAGCTGCCATTGTAAACGTTCCAGCGGTCGAACCCGGCCACGCAGAACTCGACATTGTTGCCGATGGAAGCGTAACCCAAGCCTTCCTCGACCACGTACCAGACCGGACGCTGCCTGCCATCGGAGAGATGGGCGGTCGCCTGGCAATAATAGCGCGGGACGGCGGACATTTCCGGATTGCGGCTCGGCTCATAGCGTTGCTGATGAACGTCGCTGAAATCCTGGATCGCCACCTGCTGCAGGCCCGGAACGTGATGCACCTGATAGGAGAACCGGTTGACGATGCGATTGAGGACGCCGGATTTGCCGCAGGTATCGTCATAGGTCTGGCTGGGCGCGCGTTGCAGGTAATCGGCGGAAAACGCCGGAACGGCGGACGAAATTGCCAATGCAGCGCCAAGGGTCGTGGCGAGAAGGGTGGAAACGCGTGCCATAGGGGTCACTCTCCATGAGGTATCGATTTGCGACCAATGTCGGACAGCCGATGCGCGCGGTCAAGCACCAACTTGCTCGCCGCGGATCCAATCGACGGTGAAACCGGCATTCTGCCCGTCACTGAGGACTTTTGACAACGCCGGGAAAACGCTGCGCAGCTCGCCCTCCAGCGTGAAAGGCGGATTGACGATGATCATGCCGGTGCCATCGAGCCGCGGTTCCGGCGAGGGCGCTCGAATCATCAGCTCCGCGCGCAGGATTTTGGGAATGCCGGTATCGTGCAGGAGGGAGGCGAAACGCTTGACCTCCTGCCGGTCCTTGACCGGATACCAGAAGGCATAGGTGCCGCCGGCGAAACGCCGGTGCGCCTTGACCAGGCCTTCCGCCAGACGGTCGAATTCGCCGCCGATTTCAAACGGCGGGTCGACAAGGATGAGGCCGCGCTTTTCCTTGGGCGGCAGGTGAGCGCCCAGCGCCAGCCAGCCGTCCAGCTGTGTCACGCGCACCTGCACGTCGCCTTCGAACAGCTCGGCAAGGAGCCGGGCATCGTCCGGATGCAGTTCAAGTGCCGACAGCCGGTCTTGCTTGCGCAGCAGGTGCCGCACGATCAGCGGCGAACCGGGATAGTGGCGGATGGCCCCATCGGGATTTTCGGCGCGGACAATGTCCAGATAGGGCTGGATGAGACCGGCGACGTCCGTATCCAGTTTGGCCTCGAGCAGGCGGCCGATGCCGCTCTGCCATTCGCCTGTCTTGCCCGCTTCCGTTCCCTTGAGATCGTAGCGGCCGATACCCGCATGGGTATCGATGACGCGAAAGCCATGGTCCTTGCGCTGCATATAGAGCACAATCCGCGTCAGGATAATGTGTTTGACGACATCGGCGAAATTGCCGGCGTGATAGGCGTGACGGTAGTTCATGGCCCTGCTTGTTTCACGATGTTGGTGCTATCGCAAGCATCTCGCTATGCTGATTGTCAAATTGATTCCCGAAGGTCTTCCGATGACAAAACTTCTCGCCATGTCCGGCAGCCTGCGCGCCGTTTCCATGAACAAGTCGGTGCTGGAGGCGTGCAGTCAATTGGTGCCCGCCGGTGTCAGCGTGGCGCTTTATGCGGGGCTGGCGGGGTTGCCGCCGTTCAATCCCGATCTCGACGGCGACAACCCGCCCAAGAAGATTGTGGCGTTGCGCAAGCAGGTCGGTGCGGCGGATGGTCTGATCATTTCCTGCCCGGAATATGCCCATGGCATTCCCGGCAGCTTCAAGAACATGCTGGATTGGCTCGTGTCGTGCGTCGAATTCCCGGGAAAGCCGGTGCTTCTGATCAATACTTCGCCGCACTCGGAGCGCATCACGCCGCTTCTCATGGAAGTCCTGATGACGATGTCGGCGCATGTGGTCACAAGTGCGTCGCTCACCCTGCCGCTCAAGGGCAAGAAGCTGGACGCGGACGGCATCGCCAAAAGCGCGGAATTCGGTGCGCCGCTGCGCGCCGGTCTTGCCAGTTTTGTCGACGGCATCAATGCCGTTTAGAACTTCTCACTTTAAAGATGAGATTATCGAATTTGCCTTATGACCCAAATGTGTCATTGAGCGCGGGGAGCACGCGCATTTCGGGCGTGCCGGGGTCTGATCATGTCCGGAACAGTTGTTCTCATTGTCCTGTTTGCCGCATTCCTGCATGCAAGCTGGAATGCTGTCGTCAAATCCGAGGGCGATAAATTCCTCAACACCGTCGTGGTCGTGACTTCGGCGGGGGTGATCGCCATGATCTGCCTGCCGTTCCTGCCGGTACCGGCGCGCGAGAGCTGGCCGTTTCTGGCGGCATCGGGCGTGGTCCAGCTCATCTATCTCGCGCTTGTCGCGGCGGCCTACCGCAGCGGCGACATGAGCCAGGCCTATCCCATCATGCGCGGCACGGCGCCGCTGTTCGTCGCCATTGCCAGCGGTCCGCTGGTCGGCGAATTCCTGTCGGCGCAGAAATGGTCGGGCATTGCCCTGATCTGCTGCGGCGTGCTGGTGCTGGCGCTGGAGGCGCGGCGGCGGGCAGGGGCCAACCGCGCCACGACGGTCTTTGCTTTGATCAATGCTTTGGTCATCGCCACCTATACCCTGATCGACGGCATCGGCGTCCGGCATTCCGGCGCACCGGCGGCCTATACGATGTGGGTTTTCACCCTCAACGCCATTCCCCTGTTTCTCTGGACCGTCGTGACCCGCAAGGGCGAACTCTGGCCGCATTTCCTCAAGCGGACGCGGCTGGCCACGGTTGGTGGCGTCGGCACGCTCGGCTCCTACGGTCTTGCCCTGTGGGCGATGACCATGGCCCCGGTCGCAGCCGTTGCCGCCTTGCGTGAAACGTCGATCCTGTTTGCCGTGGCCATCTCCGCCCTGGTTCTCAAGGAGAATATCGGCGCCAAGCGCCTGATCGCCGTGGCGCTGATCGCCGCAGGCGCCGCCGTGATGCGTCTCGCCTGACGCCTATTTCGGCACCATGTCGAAATAGGGTTTTGCCTCTTCCAGGGCGCGGGCAAAGGATGGCCGGTTCATCAGGCGATCGCGATAAGCGGTCAGCACGGGATATCCCTCGCCGATCGGCACGGCCATGTCGCCATAGAAAAGCGCGGGGGAAGCGGCGCAGTCCGCCATCGTATAGGCGTTGCCTGCCGCCCACGTCCGGCCTTTGAGACGGTCCTCGAGCACATCATAGGCGGTTCGCAGCTTCTGTCTGGCATGTTCAACGCCCAGCGTATCGTTCTGGCCCTCGGGACGCAGCCTGTCGGTGACGACTTTCTGCATCGGCACATGCACGTGCAGATCGAAGAAGCGGTCGTAGAAGCGCGTTTCCAGTGCCGGCTCCAGCCCGGAGGGCAAAAGCGGCGTCCTGCCGGGAAAATGCTCGGTGAGGTATTCGATGATGATGCTGGATTCAGGAACGGTCTGGCCCCGGGCTTCGTCGCGCAAGACCGGAAACTGCCGGATCGGCCACATCTTGCGGAATTCGGCGCTTGCCTCTTCGTTCATGAAATCGACCATGCAGGGCTCGAAGGGCGTGTCGTTCTCGTACAGCGCGGTCAGCACTTTCATGCAGAACGACGATAGCGGGTGAAAATACAGTTTCAGTGACATTTCGGGCCTCCCATGCAAAGTTTGATCAGTATTCAATACTAAAGTGATTGCTTAAGTATCAAGTCCGCTCGCCAGCGTCAAGCGCGGTCGCGACATTTTGCGTCTGCAGCCGCTATCCAGCCCATTCCGGCGGCGCGAAAACTGCGCTATGGATAGGCCATGAACAAAGCTGTCATCCTCCGCACGGGCCATTCGGCCTGTCCTCACGATTGCCCTTCGACCTGCGCGCTGGATGTCGAGGTGCTCGATTCCGGCCAGATCGGACGCGTGCGCGGCGCCAAGGACAACACCTATACCGCTGGTGTCATCTGCGCCAAGGTTGCCCGCTATGCCGAGCGCATCCACCATCCCGACCGGCTGCTGAAGCCGCTTGTCCGCGGCGGCTCGAAGGGTGAGGGCGTGTGGAAAGAGGCAAGCTGGGATGCGGCGCTTGATCTCGTTGCTGAACGCTTCCTCAAGGCCGAAGCGGAATACGGCTCGCAAAGCATCTGGCCCTATATCTATGCCGGTACGATGGGGCTGGTGCAGCGCGATTCCATGCACCGCCTGCGGCACGCCAAGAAATATTCCAACCAGTTCGACAGTTTTTGCACCAACATGGCCTGGACCGGGTTTTTCGCCGGGACCGGCAAGCTTGGCGGCGTCGATCCGCGCGAAATGGCCAAGTCCGATTGCGTGGTGATCTGGGGCACCAATGCGGCGGCCACGCAGGTCAATGTGATGACCCATGCGGTGCGCGCCCGCAAGGAGCGCGGCGCCAAGATCGTTGCCATCGACATCTATGAAAATGCCACCGTGCGGCAGGCGGATCTCGGCCTCGTGCTGAAGCCGGGCACCGACGGGGCGCTGGCTTGCGCCGTCATGCACGTGCTGTTCCGCGATGGTCTTGCCGATTGGGACTATCTCAATACCTATACGGACGATCCGAAGGGGCTGGAAGCGCATCTTGCCGACCGCACGCCGGAATGGGCGGCGGCGCTGACCGGCCTGACGGTCGCGGAGATCGAAGCGTTCGCCCGGCTGGTCGGCACGACAAAGAAGACGTTCTTCCGGCTTGGCTACGGTTTCACCCGCCAGCGCAACGGCGCGGTCAACATGCATGCGGCCCTGTCCATTGCGGCCGTCACCGGCGCCTGGAACCATGAGGGCGGCGGGGCATTTCACTCCAACTCCGGCATTTTCCGCATGGACAAGCGGGAAATCGAAGGACAGGCCTTCAAGGATTCCTCCGTTCGCCATATCGACCAGTCCAAAATCGGTCTGGCGCTGAACGGTGACAAGGAGACGCTTTATGGCGGTCCGCCCGTCATGGCGATGCTGATCCAGAACACCAATCCGGCCAATGTCGCGCCGCAGCA
The DNA here is from genome assembly GCF_055378485.1 of Phyllobacterium sp. T2-21. Classification (NCBI taxonomy): domain Bacteria; kingdom Pseudomonadati; phylum Pseudomonadota; class Alphaproteobacteria; order Hyphomicrobiales; family Phyllobacteriaceae; genus Phyllobacterium; species Phyllobacterium sp. T2-21. The sequence continues at coordinate 1,962,110 of NZ_AP027912.1, forward strand.
GCGCCTGATCAAGCAGGGCATGCTGCGCGAGGACCTGTTCATGGTCGTGCACGAACAGTTCATGACCGACACGGCAAAGCTGGCCGACGTGGTGCTGCCGGCCACCATGTTCATGGAACATGACGATATCTATCGCGGCGGCGGCCAGCAGCACATCGTGCTCGGCCCCAAGCTGATCGACGGTCCGGGTGAAACGCGGCCCAATCTCTACGTCATCAACGAACTGGCAAAACGCCTCGGTGTCGGCGACCTGCCGGGCTTCGATCTCGATGCCCGGACGCTGATCGACCATATGATGGCGGCGAGCAATCTGCCGGGCTATGACGTGCTGAAGGAAATCCGCTGGCTCGATGTGCAGCCGGATTACGAAACCGCGCATTACGCGAAGGGTTTCAACTGGCCCGACGGCAAATTCCGCTTCAAGCCGGATTGGACCGGCAGCCCGTCGCCGAACCGTCCGCCGCAGTCCATGGGTACGCAGGGACCGTTCGCGACTCTGCCGCAATGGCCGGATTATTGGGAAGCCATTGAAGTCGCGGATGCAAAACATCCGTTCCGGCTGGGCACATCACCCGCGCATAATTTCCTCAACTCGACCTTTGCCGAAACACCGACCTCGATGCTGAAAGAGGGCCGCCCGGAACTGCTGATCCATCCCGACGATGCATCGGCGCTCGGCATCGAGGAGGGCATGCGTGTCGAAATCGGCAATGAACGCGGCGAGGTGGTGGTGCATGCCCGCCTGAATGCCGGTCTCAAGCGCGGCGTGGTGATCTCGGAAGGCCTGTTCCGCAATTCGGCATTCGAGCGCGGCGAGGGCATCAACGTGCTGACGGGCTCGGACGCGTCGGCGCCCTATGGCGGCGCAGCCTTCCACGACAGCAAGGTTTGGGTTCGCCCGGCAATGAATTGATTTTATTGATATTTTTGACTGTTTTTTGAATTTGTAGTTTTGATTATCTATACATTTTGACAACTATGGTTTACATTTATGAAGCGGTTGATTGAAAAGACCGACACGTTTTTAGACTGGTTTGATGGTCTGCGAGATCAGCGAGCCAGAGCGAGAATTGCCAAACGGCTTGATCGATTGATTGAAGGCAATCCCGGTGATGTCAAAGCTGTCGGCGAGGGCGTCAGTGAACTTCGTATTGATTATGGTCCGGGGTACCGCGTCTATTACATTGAGCGAAAGAGCGTCTTGATTATCCTGTTGTGCGGCGGTGACAAGAGTACGCAGGACCGCGATATCAAGAGAGCACAGACAATGGCCATTACCTTGAGGAAAGCCAGATCATGATAAAGTTAAGTCCCTATGATACCGCGCATCATCTGGATTCCGAAGAGATGATCAAAGAATATCTGGCGGCGACGTGTGAGGATGGAACGCCTGCGGAAATAGCGCGCGCCTTGGGTACCATCGCCCGCGCGCGCGGGATTACCGAGCTTTCCCAAAGAACCGGTCTCCCGCGTCAAACAATATATAAAGCCTTGAGCGGTGAGGGTAATCCGGAACTGGCAACGATTACCAAAGTCGCCGACGCGCTTGGACTGCAACTGAAAATTGTGCCTGCGACGAAAAACAAGAAAGACGCTGCGTAAGCAGCGGCGTCACGTGATCAATCGCTGAAAACTGTCCGTCCGTCCTGCATGACGGCCTTGCCGGATGCCACCTGCGCCAGGGCGCGGGCATAGGTCTCGTGTTCCACGGACAGCACGCGCAATGCAAGACTGTCTGCCGTATCGCCATTGAGCACCGGCACGGCGGTCTGGGCGATGATCGGACCTTCATCCATGCCCGCCGTGACGAAGTGCACCGTGCAGCCATGCACGCGAACACCAGCTTCGAGCGCCTGTTCATGCGTGTGCAGGCCCTTGAACAGCGGCAAGAGCGACGGGTGGATATTGATCATCCGGCCTTCCCAGGCCTGAACGAACTCCGCCGACATCAGCCGCATGTAACCGGCGAGACAGACGATTTCCGCTCCCGCTGCATGCAGCGCATCGGAGACGGCGGCCTCATGCGCCTGCTTTGTCGGATAATCGCGATGCGCAATGGCATGGGCCGCAATGCCGTGCGCCTTTGCCGTTTCCAGCCCGCCGGCGTCAATCCTGTTGGCAATCACGGCGACGATCTCGGCGGGATAGTCAGCCGCCCTGGCTGCTTCAATCAGAGCGGTCATGTTGGAGCCGCGGCCCGAAATCAGGACCGCGACACGCTTCTTGTGGGCTGCGCTGCTCACAGCGCCAGATTGCCCTGATAGACAACACCGCTGTCGGCGCGGGCAACCATGGTGCCAAGACGCACGGCATCCTCGCCCTGCGCCTTCAGCGCAGCGAGCACAGCATCGGCATTCTCGGGGGCAACAACGGCGATCATGCCGATACCGCAATTGAACGTGCGCAGCATTTCATCGCGCGCGACGCCGCCGACCTTGGCCAGCCAGGAGAAGACCGGCGGCACCGAAATGGCGGAAAGATCGATGCTGGCGGTCAGGTCCTTTGGCAGAACACGGGGAATATTGTCGGGAAAGCCGCCGCCGGTGATGTGGGCGAGGGCCTTGATGGCATTGGTTTCGCGGATCGCCGCCAGCAGCGGCTTCACATAGATGCGGGTCGGTGTGAGCAGTGCCTGTCCGAGCGATGTGCCCGGCTTGAAGGGCGCATCGGCATCCCAACCAAGGCCGGAGAGCTCGACAATACGCCGGACCAGCGAAAAGCCGTTGGAATGAACGCCCGAGGAGGCAAGGCCGAGAATGACATCGCCTTCGGCCACATCGCCCGAGGGAAGCAGCTGGTTGCGTTCGGCGGCGCCAACGGCAAAGCCGGCAAGATCGTAATCGCCATCGCGGTACATGCCCGGCATTTCAGCGGTTTCACCGCCGATCAGCGCGCATCCGGCCTGCAGGCAGCCCTCGGCGATGCCGCTGACAATGGCCGCGCCCTGATCCGGGTCGAGCTTGCCGGTGGCAAAATAGTCGAGGAAGAACAGCGGTTCCGCGCCCTGAACCACCAGATCGTTGACGCACATGGCGACGAGATCGATGCCAACCGTGTCATGCACGCCCGCATCGATGGCGATCTTCAGCTTGGTGCCGACGCCGTCATTGGCGGCAACGAGGACCGGATCGGTAAAACCGGCGGCTTTCAGGTCGAACAGGCCGCCAAAACCACCGATCTCGCCATCGGCACCGGGACGGCGCGTCGAGCGCACGATCGGCTTGATCTTTTCGACAAGCAGATTGCCGGCATCGATATCGACGCCTGCCTGCGCATAGGTGAGGCCATTTTTGATCGTCATTGTCAGCTCCGGATTGTTGCTGGCGAAATGGCACGACTCCGCCGTCGCTGCAAGCTCTGAGTGCCCCAAGCGGGGTGAAAACACCAGATATCGACAGTTTGGCCGCCGGAAAGGGGTTGAGCAATACCGCTGCTGCGTCCATCTAGAGCGTAACAATAGAAAATGCGAGGAAGCCGGCCGAGTGACAATTCCCAATTACATCACCATCTTCCGCTTCATCCTCGTGCCGTTCATCGTCATGGCGCTGCTGTCCGGTTCCGTCGGTGCGGCGCTTGTCGGTTTCGTCATCGCCGGCGTTTCCGATGGTGTCGATGGCTACATCGCCCGGCGCTACGACCAGCGTTCGGAACTGGGCGCCTATCTCGATCCCATGGCCGACAAGCTGCTGCTGGTCACCCTGTTCGTCGTTCTCGGGTTCCTCAACGAGCTGCCGGTCTGGCTGGTTGTCATCGTTGTTTCGCGTGACATCCTCATTATCAGTGCGGTGCTGCTGTCGACGGTGATGGCCAATCCGGTGGAAATGCGCCCGCTGTTCGTGTCCAAGGCGAACACGGCGCTGCAGATCGTGCTGGTGGCGTTTACGCTGGCGGATATGACCTTCCAATTTTCGTTCGGCGCGGGGCGGACGATTCTGGTATGGATGGTTGCACTCTTGACCGCAGCGTCCTCCACTGCCTATCTCGTGGCATGGACACAACACATGGCTGGCTATGAGCAAAACCGTAAGCAAGACGAAGACGACACCACCGGCCGAACGTGACATCCACGTGGATGTGCAGGTGAACACGCTGGCAACCGCCGTGCGGCGTCAGGCGTTTTTCTGGACCGGCGCCGTGGTGTTCCTGGCGCTGTTCCTCTACATTTTCTCGTCCATCCTGCTGCCCTTCGTGGCCGGGCTCGTGCTTGCCTACTTCCTCGATCCCGTCGCCGACCGGCTGGAACGCCTGGGCATGTCGCGCCTTCTGGCAACCATCGTCATCCTGATCCTGTTCCTGGTGACCTTTGCGCTGCTGCTGATGATCCTCGTGCCGATCCTGGCATCGCAGATGACCGATTTCATCGCCCGCCTGCCGAGCTACGTCGCCCGGCTGCAGGAACTGATCGCCAACCGCGATTCCCAGTGGCTGAAGGATTTCATCGGCGTCGATGCGTCCGTCATCCGCAACAGCCTCGATTCCCTGCTGCAGCAGGGTGCCGGTTTCCTGTCCACCCTGCTGCAGTCGATCTGGAGCTCGGGCAAGACGCTTATCGATGTCGCCGCGCTGTTCGTCGTCACGCCCGTCGTGGCATTCTACATGCTGCTCGACTGGGACCGCATGGTGCAGAGCATCGACAACCTGACGCCGCGCGACCATGTGCAGACGGTGCGCGAAATCGCCCGCGACATGAACAAGGCCATCGCCGGCTTCGTGCGCGGGCAGGGCACGGTGTGCCTGCTGCTCGGCATGATCTATGCGGTGGGGCTGACCATCGTCGGGCTGAATTTCGGGCTGCTGATCGGACTGTTTGCCGGCCTCATCAGTTTCATCCCCTATGTCGGTTCGCTGGTCGGGCTGGTGCTGGCCATCGGCGTGGCGCTGGTGCAGTTCTGGCCTGACTATTTCTATGTGGGTGCCGTGGCCGTGGTGTTCTTCATCGGCCAGTTCTTCGAGGGCAATATTCTCCAGCCGAAACTGGTGGGCTCCTCCGTCGGGCTGCATCCGGTCTGGCTGATGTTCGCGCTGTTTGCCTTCGGTTCGCTCATGGGCTTCACCGGCATGCTGATCGCCGTGCCGACGGCTGCGGCCATGGGTGTTCTCGTGCGCTTTGTCATCGGCCGTTACCGGCAATCCCCGCTCTACACAGGCGATTACAGCAAAAGCGGGCGGTCCAAAGAAATCCGGTGACATCCGGGCGGCATTGACTGTATTTCACCTGACATGACCGATGCACCGCGACAGCTGCCGCTCGATCTTGGCCATGAGCCGGGATATTCGCGCGACGACCTGATTGTCACCGCCTCCAACATGGCGGCGGTGGACATTGTCGACCGCTGGCCGGGCTGGATTTCTCCCGTCGTCATTCTGGCTGGGCCGACCGGGTCGGGCAAGACGCATCTGGCGGCGGTCTGGAAGGCCGAATCGGAGGCAACTGTCATCGATGCCGCGCATATCGGCGATGCCTCGGGCAGGACCGGTCCGTTCCTGATCGACGCTATCGGCGATGGTCCGATCGATGAAGCCGGACTTTTCCATCTGATCAACAGCGTGCGCCAGAGCGGATCGAGCCTGTTGATGACATCACGCCGCTGGCCGGGCACCTGGCCGGTGCAGCTGCCTGACCTTGCCTCACGCCTGAAGGCGGCAACGACGGTCGAGATCGGCGAGCCGGACGACATGCTCCTGTCCGGGGTGATGTACAAGCTCTTTGCCGACCGGCAGATCGCTGTCGATCCCAATGTGATCAGCTTTCTGGTCAGCCATATCGAGCGGTCGCTGTCCACGGCCAGCCGGGTTGTCGAGCGTCTTGACCGCGCGGCACTAGAGAAGAAATCGAAAATCACCCGCGCGCTGGCCGCCAGCGTCGTCACGGCCCTCGACGAGGGGCAGACGACCTTCGATCTTTAGAGCGTCCGGCCGTTCATGATCTGAACTGCTTTGACGCGAAAAGCGTCAATGGTTCTTGATGGCGTTGAGAAAGATGGCGGCGATCTTGCTCAGATGGTGGTCGCCGTCTTCGTGATAGGCCTGCCGGCCGGCGGTGGAGATCGCGTTGAACAGCTGGTTGCCCTCGCTGTCGAGCGCAAGTGTATCCCTGACGATTTTGGCAATGTCGCCGCGCGGCTGGATTTTCCGGGCGAGATAATCGGCCAGCAGTTTCTGCTGCCGCGGGCGATCATCGGTGATGGCGCTGAAGATGCCCCAGACAAACCAGGTTTCACCGACCTGCATGTCGTCGTCGCTGATCTGGCGCATCTGCTGCTCCCGCAGTTTCGCCTTCTGGGTATCGGCGATGCTTTGGGCCAGGTCGAATGCTGCCGAATCTGTGATCTCGATATGTGCTGACATGATGAAACTCCAACGGTTTGAAATAGGCGCCGGCATGGAAATCAAAGCTGGCGACGGGCGTTCCCTGCAAAACCAGTCCCGGGGGATTGAACCCGGATCAAGGACGTATCTTCAACGTGGCACATCGGCCCGCCAAAGGCTGGTGTGTTCGAGCAGCAGGGAGTGTTCCAAAGTCGGACGTTACAATCAAGCCATTTGTCGCCACTGGCCGCAGGAGCGGCCTTTGTCTGGTTTGCTGCGTTGTGATCAAGATGGAGTTTGTCCAAACCGGCGGTGCACTCCGGGAGTTGCGAAATGAGATTGGGGGGTTGGGACGGGCAACGTTGATTGCTGTATTGCAGCATCAGCACGAGCAGCGCGGAGTAATGAATGCTGAATTCTTCAACGGGGCGCAAAACATCGGGAATTTCGGCTGTGCTTTGATCATCAATAAATTGTGATTGCAGTTTGTATTGCGGTTAATATATCAGTTTTACTGGATGGGGATTCGGGGGAATCCATGAATGAAGATAATTCTTTCCCTGACGTAAGTTTTACTTACGTCGGAAACCATTGGTTTTATGGGAGATTGATCGGTTCATGCTAGGCCTCTTTGTCTCCATGATTTGTTGTAACGGTATCATAGGGAACAATGAAAAATCATCTCCTTGTAGCTGGCACCGGGCGTGCTGGGACAAGCCTTCTCGTCAGATATCTTGATGCGCTAGGTCTGGAAACTCATATCACCAAAGCGGATGGTCAAACAGTATTGTTTGAAGATGCCAATGCGGGCTTGGAAGATCTTATTCTCCACGGCGGTGAGAACCTGCCTTATGTTGTGAAATCTCCTTGGCTGTACCAATTTGCAGATGAGGTGCTTGAAAACAAAAGCATTAAACTTGATGGCGTCATAATTCCGATTCGTAATCTTGTGGAAGCGGCAAGCAGCAGGACCATTCTGGAACTGCAGAACCTCCACCGTACCCAAGAATGGATGGCCGACGAGAGTAAAACCTGGGACGCATGGGGGAGCGCACCTGGAGGTACGGTTTTTTCACTGAACCCTTTGGATCAAGCCCGGCTCCTCGCCGTGGGATTCCATCAGCTCTTGGACAAGCTGACGAATGCTGGGGTTCCAATTTATCTTTTGGCTTTTCCTCGCTTTACCCGAGATCCGGAATATCTCTTTTCAGTCCTTCGAGGGTGTTTGCCAGCATCAGTAAATTTCGACCAAGTGAAGCTGGTGAGCGAGAGGATTGTTGAGCCGGAAAAAGTTCGTGTCAGGTCGGAAATGGTGTCCCAGTTTCCGGTATCAGCTCCGGCGCAATCAGCCGATGAATATCCGTCACTGGAGCAATTGGATAATATTGCGCTGCGACGAGAGATCAGAAGACTGAGACGCCTCGAAGTGGCGGCCAGGCGGGATTTGGCGCAGGCGCACTCGGCACAACAAACGCTGCAAGGCGAACTGGACAACCTTCAAACCGCTTTGGTCGAAAAAGAGCGCAACGCGATGGAAGCGCAATCCGCTACGATATCCCGGTTGGCTGCAACCGTTGCCGACCTTGAAGATAGCTTGAGTTCCATCCAATCGAGTACGTCATGGTCAATCACTCGGCCCCTTCGCAAAGCAGCAACCTTGGTGAAAAAGCTCGGACGTTGAGTGTAGGCCGGCACCCGTCCACAGCGACGGTGCAATCAAGCCATTTGTCACCGAATCATATGCTTCAGCTCGTCTCTCGCAAATGGGGCTGTGGGGCAGGGAGGAACATCAGCAGAACATTCCCGGCGCTTTTCCCGGGCTTTCGGTGCCGTACCCCGCCGTGGCAAAGCTTTTGTTCCGTTTGCGGGCTTTTCTTTGATTTCGCTATTGCGTTCCGGAATCAAAAACTCTAGGGAAGCCAACGTTGAACTTGATACGGAGCGTAGCGCAGCCTGGTAGCGCATCTGGTTTGGGACCAGAGGGTCGGGAGTTCGAATCTCTCCGCTCCGACCATTTCAACCGATGATGCTGCTGGTACTGAACCGAAGCCTGTACTATATCGGGATTTCAGACAAAGGGATTTCTTCTAATGGCAGCACGTATTTACCGCCCCGCAAAAACAGCAATGCAGTCCGGCAAGGCCAAGACCGAAAGCTGGATGCTGGAATTCGAGCCGGAACAGCCGCGCAAGGTTGAGCCGCTGATGGGCTATACGTCATCGCGCGACATGAAGAGCCAGATCCGCCTGTCCTTCGAAACGAAGGAAGAGGCAATCGCCTACGCACAGAAGAACGGCATTGCCTATTCGGTGCAGGAACCCAAGGAAACAAGACGGCGCGTTGTCTCCTATTCGGAAAACTTCCGCTTTGACCGCAAGCAGCCCTGGACGCACTGATTCTTCGACGTTTGGCCTTGTTTGCAGTTTGTTCGGATTTCCCGGCGATACTGTGTTCGCCGGTGTAAAACTGGTCCCGTAGCTCAGCTGGATAGAGCACCGGCCTTCTAAGCCGACGGTCGCTGGTTCGAATCCAGCCGGGATCGCCACTTGCCCATCTAAGTCATTGATTTTACTGATAGGTGTGACGCCCTCTGGTTCAAGGTGCGACGTTGAATTGTTCGCTATGCGTTCAGCGGCACCCCGCGCAAGCCTGACTTTGTCCGCATCGCGCGTATAGACTTCCGCCTCTGTTAAGCGCTTCGAACCATACATGCCCTAAGCTTGTGAGAGATTGCAGCATTGTTTGGGGCTTCCCGCCATGGATAACTTTGCCAAAATTAGATTGCAGCCCTATGTGAGCTGTGGGTATCTTAGTTTTCAAACTTAGACACAACGACAGGTTCATAACAGCTATCGAGCCCCGGCGCGATCTCTATGAAGTCCGCGACCTTGAGACGATCATCTTTTTCGCCGAGAACAATGGATACCTCGCACGAATAGCTTGTTTTGGAATCCGAGCGGGTGGACTTGATATAGCCGCCCACAGTGTTGCTCGCGGATCCGTTCCTGGTTTTAATTACCCACAATTCTGTTATCTCGGCTTGAACGTGTGGATCACGCATTATCCGCTTGCTCTTTTCGTATTGGTTAGTTGAAATCACAATCGTCAACACAGTGCCAAACACAAGGAACTGCAGCCCTTTATCCAACAGTCGATGTGTGGGGTATCCCACCAATCGACTCTGCGCATTGCGTGACTTGTCCGCGATCAAATAACATCTGAACTCATAGGATTCTTGCAGTGAATACCTAGCGGTTTCTGATTTTCGCGGCAGCCCTCCTGGCTTGCCCAACCCGCGACCGGGACAAGGCTTTCAGTCCCGCCAGATCGCTGGCAACTGGTGGCGTAGCGTCGTTACAATCGTCTAATTGGGTAAAAGTAGGCGCATCACGGCAGCAGTAGACCGATTTACAATGCTACTGGGAGGAACCGGCCCTATCACGGTGGCTTTTGCCGTGACGCCGAGCGATACCGCCGAGCTTCCCGAGGTTGCGCGCGCGCTTTGCATTCGGACGACTGGTGCGGTTCATCGAGGCCGAGCAGACACCATGATCCGGCGCGCCTTGGCTGGCAGCATCGAGAGCCACCAGACCATTGGTGGGAATGTATGAGGGATGTTGACCATTTGCCGATCACTGTCATGGATGCCCGTCAGGCGGCTTGCGGACCTTCTCCATCGCCCCGCTGATAGCACCAGTAGCGTACCAGCCTCCCGCCATTCGCGTTGTTTATGAAATGGCGGGCTCATTCTTCCGTACAGATGAAATGCTGCGGCAAGGCTTCGCTGCACATTCAGGGCTGAGCAGGTCGACAGGTTCTTTACTGCAGGAAGTGCGTTGTGATCGCGCGTTGGCGCATAGGGGGAAAGTTCACGATTTGCTTCTCTGAGAGACAATACTCGCTCATGTCCCGCCTCACGGGAGTTGGATAAATTTGCAACACAGCACATCTGGAATTCGACCAGAAAGCGTAATCGTTCCTGTAATATTCTTTACACCATACCGTCATTAGTCTAGCGCTGCAAAGAGGGACGTCAGTTTTTGCATTCATTGTAGGTTGGTTGGATGATTACCCGATACACGTCGCGAGCCTGGAAGATTTACCGTGAACGAGGAATGCGGGCGATTGTAGCTCACATTCTGAGGTTTACAGCACACCGAGTCGAAACCACTCAGATTCCATTTCGCAGTTTGTTCAGAAAGAAGGCACTCAGCGTAGAGTCGCAAATGCGTCGAGTTGGAAGCATTGATCAGATTGGGGCGGTTCTCGCCCGTACAATCCCTGATGGGACGAATCCTGCCGTGCATATACCCGATGCTTCTCTTGGAGAGAGCATTGTCTTTGATCGTGTGGCTGTCGTCGCGCACATCTTTTATCCTGAGGTGGCCGCTGAGATTATCCAATACCTAACGAACATCCCCGTTCCTTTTGGGCTTTTTATAACGACTGACACTGACGACAAGAAGGCCCAGATACTAGCCCGTATTGATAAAAGTGGGGTCAACACCATAGAATGCGAGATACGCATTGTGCCCAACCGTGGCCGTGATGTTGCTCCAAAGTATATCGCGTTCAAGGATATCTATGCCCGTTACCCGGCCTTTTTGCATCTGCATTCTAAGCAATCGCTTCATGCGGCCGGCAAATACGCAAACTGGCGCGACTATCTAATTGGCTCACTCATCGGATCTGAAGAAATTGCTTCAACAAACCTACGCCTTTTGTCCGAAGGAAATGTCGGTGCGGTTTATCCAGAGCATGCGGATTTCATTAAGCCCGTCATCAACTGGGGCTATGATTTTCCCATAGCTAAAGAACTTCTTGCACGAATCGGTGTCACACTGGACGTCTACAATATCCTCGAATTTCCGTCGGGCTCGATGTACTGGGGGCGGTCAGCCGCAATATCAAAATTGCTCGAACTTGATCTGGATTATAGCGATTTTCCTGAAGAGGCTGGTCAGGTCGATGGGACATTGGCGCACGCAATTGAGCGCTCTCTACTCTTATTCGTCGAGAAGTCCGGCTATGGCTGGGTTCGAATTACAACAGAAGGCGGAACAGAAAAGCCAACGAAAGACTTTGAGCCACTCATCACGTCAAGCCAGCACTTTCTTTCCGTTACTCAATGTTCTATTCCCGAATCTACGCGCATAACTTCAATACCTAGGTATGAAGTGCGGCGCCGTTTGAATCTGTTGGTTCCAACTCTAGAGGCAGCACACATTTTCGGTGGAATTGATACGGCTCTAAAAGTATTTCGGCAGATCTTGGATGTCTCTGAGAATGATACTGATTTCCGAGTAATAGTCACTGATAATGCTGTCGGCGAATCTCTTCCAGATATTCTGGACGGTTACGAAATCCAAAAGATCGGGCAAGAAAAACGAGGTCATAAGACAATTGTTGACGCTACCGATCGGCTTTATAATTCTCTTGAACTCACGCGGAATGACATATTTGTTGCCACAGCATGGTGGACCGCCCTCAATGCGTATCGACTACACGATACACAGAAACTTCTTTTCGGCAGTGCGCCACGGGTTGTCTACCTAATCCAAGATTTTGAACCCGGCTTCTATGGATGGTCGACTAAGTATGCGCTGGTCGATGCAACTTATAAACGTGACGAAGACACTTTTGCTATCTTCAATTCTGAAGAGCTTGAACGGTATTTTGCCAAGTATTACCAGCACGCGCACCGATGCGTCATTCCATATGCGCCTAATGCAAAAATCAATGCGGCCTTGACTGAAATTCCGCGCGAAAAGATTATCCTTTTTTACTCGCGGCCGTCTGCAGTGCGCAATTGTTTCGAGGCTGGTATCGATGGTTTGAACTTGTGGTGTCGTCGTAACCCGACAAAGGCAGCCGACTGGACGATCTATTGCATTGGCGAGGCCTTTGATAAATATCAACTCGGCGAACTCAAAAATGCTGTGATTACCGGAAAGATGCCTTTGGATGTGTATGCCAAGCTCTTGAGCAAGGCATCGATCGGCCTATCGCTGATGATTTCACCACATCCTAGCTACCCGCCACTCGAAATGGCATATGCGGGAATCAGAACAATATCCAACCGATACGAATGCAAAGACATCTCGGAGAGAAGTCCACTTCTAACAAGCCTCGACGAGGTCACGCCGGAGAGCATTGCAGACGCAATTGATGCGGCTGTTACGGCTTGTTCAAACTCAATCGGATCCATCACACCAATTCGTATCCCAGTGAAGGACATCCCGACAACGGCACCGATTTTCTCTGCCGATGCTGTCTGGCCGTCAGTGCTGAGATGAGGCTAGGAACGGACAGCTTCCAAAATGAGGACGTCCTGTCCGTCTTCATAGGTATCGAAGAAACCAGACCAACCGCCCAATAGAACAGGGTGAACGTATTTCATACCCGTTGACTTCAGCATCTCATCCCATCGCTTGCGGGTGAATGCGATTGCTCCTAGCGGCTGGTCAAGGTCATTTATCCTGCAACCGTCATCAATTTCGTGCTCAAACCGCAGATCGAAGGCTGTCAAGTTCGTTTCCCTAGCTTTCTGTAATATGGCGTCGTCGTAGATGAACGTCGTCGCCAACACCAATCCACCAGGCTTGAGTACCCTCCTAAATTCTCTCAGATAGTGCTCGATATCGGCCTGATACAAATGGGTGAAGACAGAGAACAAAAATATCCGATCAACCGATTCATCTTCTATCGGGAGTACGATGTCCGTGGTCTTTGTTACTCCGCCGGCATTGTGAAGTTTGTCTTCCACATTGAAGTGCAGAAATTTGAAATTTGGGTTCCGGGACTCAATCTCTTGTTTGCACCAGGATATTGAGTCACCGATGATATCGATGCCCAGATATGAGCCGTTCGTGACTTGATAGGAGAGCGGTATAGCATCGCGCCCGATACCACAGCCGATCTCTAAAATATTGTGGTTTGGTTCAATACCAATCCACCTTTGGAGAAGGTTGTTGTGGAGCGATGAAATCCCGTCGAATGTCTCGGGGCCGCCACCTGTCATTAACATGAGGTTGATCGGAATATTGTAGCCCTTGAAGTGATAGGTATTGATCGCTGGAGGATTTTTTTTCAACGCGGCATACTGTTGCTCAAGTGCGGTATTCTCTCTCTCCAACTGGGAAATGCGGCGTTGTAGGCGTTGCATTTCATGATCCAATGGAGATCGGTCAACGACGAGGTTGGGGAAAAGCCGGGCCTTCAGTCTACGTAACGTTTGCATGCACTCTCCGGTGATATCTTTAGAACAGGCCAGCCTGCGATTCCTATCCCATACGTATCCGTACAGCAATCCACCAATCCCTTTCATTGGTTTCTACTCAGCCCTATCACTCACTAGTCCGTAGCAAGTGGGGTGTTCAAACGTGATGGCTACCTTCCAGCGGTGGCCCTCAGGTAGATCAGCGCTATTCTGGAGCGTGAAATAGACCGAGCAACTTTCTTCGCCTATGCGGGCAAAACACCATGTGGGAAGGGTCTGTTGCAGGTGCAGATCGACGGTTTTACTGGATGAACTGGATGACAGAGAGCAAATCGATAGCATATGGATCAAATGCGTGCGTCTCTCTGCTCGGTCAGATGTGCTAATAGGCAAACGCCTTGCTAGTACTAATTATGATAATGTACAAATTGCCATGACGAATAGAAATTATTTATCCGCCGGCAACGTCCATGTCGATATTTATTGCGGAAAAATATGAAGACTTAGCTTGTCAGGCATTGAAATACTTTTTTTGACAATCTAAAGAAATCTTCAATCTATAGGGGAGGATTTTTTTTACATGTATGATTTTAGCTCTAAAGTCGATGGAATAGACGATCTACAGTTGGTTCGCCGTGTCCGGGCAGCCTATATTGCGGCCCACAAGACGTTTTCAGAACACGGAGAATCGCAGTGGGGTATTTTGGATGGCTGGAAATCCTCGGTCCATAACACCGTTCTAAATGGCTCGGACGATGAATTGGCGGCGGCGCTTCGCAATCCCGTTTCCAATCATCTGTTATACGGGTTTGACCTCATCTATACAGAGCGACACGAACAACTTTTCAACGACGAGGCTTTGAAGATTCAGCAGGCGGGTTTGGTAGTGAGTGCCATTGAAGCGCTTGCTGCGGCTGTCGGTGTGGCAAGGGTGAATAACCCCGAAGCGCCGGATCATCGACCTCCCGAGAAGCGTACAAGCGACGAGCTGATAGCGCTGATCGGCTCCGTGACGCGCGCGGATTTTCCTAACCCATACCCGGATGAGTTCGGCCTGAAATTGAAAACCGGGACGGCTAATCTTCGCGCTGTCTTCGCGATATATCAGCAGTACCGAACCTTGCATTTGTTGCGTTTGGCCAAAGGAAATTCGATCCTCGAGATCGGTGCGGGACTTGGACGCACTGCCTATTACTGCCATCGTTCCGGCGCAACAAATTACACTATCATTGACATACCACTGACCAATCTCGCACAAGGCTACTTCCTCGGACGGACACTCGGGCCGGATAAGGTATGTCTTTTTGGTGAGGAGTATTGCCCAGGTGCGGTTCGCGTTCTGCCTCCTATCTGCCTTCCCGACATCAAAGCGGATCTCGTGGTCAACGTGGATTCAATGACCGAAATGGACAGGTCGTCGGCCGATACCTATGTCAAACATGCGCTCGACACTGCGAAGGTGCTTCTATCGATCAACCATGAAGTCAATTCGTTCACGGTGAGTGAAGTAATAAAGACGCTCGCGCCCAATGCTGAACTGATGCGGTATCCAGCACCAATGCGGGCGGGCTATATCGAGGAAATCGTGTTCATCCGCAATGAGGCGCGTGCAAGTAGAGGTCTCTCATTTCTCAAAGGGCTTGTGAAGGTCAGTTAGCATCTGCGTTCTGTCTTATGTATACCAGCTCCTTATGGCCTTGTTGCTCTGGTGACTGAAACCCCTGAAAATGCGGCGCGTCTAAGAGTGCACAATAATCCAACATGGCATTTGTTTTTGGAAACTGGCGTCACTAGGGTTCCCCATTCCTGAGACTTTCCAGTCAATCAGCACTGATTGTCTCAGGAACTTTTTATGGATCGAACCACCCTGTTTCCTTATATTCACTGTGATCAATTCAGCAATGATTCTAATCCCAAAATCCTCGTATCATTGGACCCGGCCCTTGCCGGACCAGTTTCGTGTCCAGCATGGGGTAGCGCGTCACTGAATTAACCCCGCGCCTCATGCCTCTGCGCTGCGTGCGCGGATAGAATTTCCAAATAAATCCATGCAAATCGTTCATAACTGGCGGTATTTTTTGCGCGTCAATCTGGGAGAAGCCCCGATTGCGGCAAACTTTCCCTTCATCACAGTCGGTCTCTGCGGGAAGTACGCGAGCCGCAAGTGTCCATCAACTGACATAGACTTCGTTCCAACAATCAGGAAATCACCATACCACGATGTATCAATGCGGCTGGGCTTTCGCTTGTCAAAGAGTGGGAAGCCCTGAGAACAACAGCCTATAGCGATACGGTGGGCGTCTGGAACATTGGCTACGGTCATACCAGTGCCGCCGGTGGCCCGTCGTTACCGCGGGCATGTGGATCACGGCTGATGGAGCCGATATCCTCCTGCTGACGGGCCTGTCGAGGTTCGAGGCGAGGGTGGACAGGCTGGTCAAGGTTAAACTGACCGATAATCAGTTTGCTGCCCTGGTGTCCTTCGATTTCAATACCGGTGCGTTAGAGAAGCTGACATTGCCGAAAAAGCTCAATAGGAGCGATTTCAACGCTGTCCTATGCCTTTGCTGACACGGGCCGCTGCAGAAGCGCTCGCTGCCATCCTCGTGATCAGCTTTGTCATTGACGCTCACCTGTTCCTCAATAAGCGGATTAATCCGACATGATCCTTACTCTCCTCAAATACCGTTAAATCGGGGCTGGGGCCGTGTTGGGCGCGTTGATCATTTCTGCTCCTTCTAATTCCATGACAGGCGCGAAGGTCGCCAGCAAACCCGCTGTGCTTGCGCTTCAAACATCGGTCTAGGTTCCCGCAAAGGAATGAAATCAATGAAACCGCAATTTCTTCCGATGCAGCTGTTTTGTGCGGTGATTTCGGGCTGTCAATCGAAGATGAAGCAGCGCGTGTGCGAGAGGTTCTCGACACTAACCGCAAGCCCTGAGATATCGGTCTCCATTTTGAAAACTGACCGGTAATTTGCCAATCAGGTCACTTCGCACAACGCTGTCGGCAAAACACGAAAGCGCTGGCAACGACGGCAACAAGTCTCAATGACGTCTATTAGGCAGTCGGCTTGCTGTCCGGGCAAGTCGCGGCTTTGCGCAGGGATATCGACGCTTCTGGGCGCACAACTGGCGCGGAGAATCGCGAGGTCGACGAAAAGCACGCCGTAGTTCATTGCCAAACTGATGAGATCATAGCTGACGTTGGAGGCATGAAAACAGACGTCGCTACAATAAGGGATGACGTGTAGGTTTCCAAAAAATCACGGACGAGGTGAAGAAGTGGAAGTTGATGGGATCAGCGTACTTGGCGTGGTCGGGCTCGCCGGTGTGACCTTTGGTGTCACGCTGGCAAACTCAGTCGAGTGGGTGGTGAAGCTGTTTCACAGATAACATTCCACGGAGATCAGCATACTTAGAAGGTCCTCGTGTCACTAAACGTGGGGGCCGTTGCTTTTCAGGGGCAGTTGTTGCGGATCATATGACGATTGCTGTAACAATACGGGTGAAATACTGGGGGAAGCTGTGTTCTATCTGCCCATTTTGGTCAGCTATTTGCTATTTGCAACCTACCTGTTCGCGCCGGCATTATTGCGATCATGGCATACGGGTGTGTGGGTAGCTCGAAACAATGAGTGGACGAGAACTAATAACCCTAAGCTTTATTGGTCTGGCATGGTGTTTGGAATGTTCAACATAGCGGTTCCCATGTTTTTGGTCATCATGCAAATTCGATATGGTGCGCGCTGTTTCAGTCAGCATCGACGCAACTCCCGTACGCGCTAAGTGTTCTGTATTTGTTCTTTCTGGCGAAAGAGTCAAAAGGTATCGAAAACGCCAACAGTCGAATCATTCCGTTCGGCAATACTTCAACAAGCTGTGCGGTCGATTAGAACCGTAACATCTGTTGTTTAGATCCTTCTGTACTTAGGTAGCGAATCGATTCAGTATTTTTTGAAACCATCATTGAAATATAACGACGTCTTGTAGTCTACCACGCGACTTCGCTAATTCGAACCCAGCAGTTGGTCTGTTGTGCAAACCAACAAGCTTTCATGGAGGCCGGTCGAAGCAGGAAAGGTCTTAGCCGCCGAGTTCGGCAACTTTCTTGCGAAGCTCCAATACTTCCTCCACCAGCGTGCTGACAACGTCCTTGAGAAACGCCACCTTGTGCTCCGGATCGTCAACAGTGTTGATAAGTTCGAGAGCAGCGGGCAGAGAGTCAATCTCATCGGATCTGTTGTTGTCGCCCATGCTTCTTCTCCCACGTTTTTGGGAGACAGAACAACATGGTCCAAATCGGGAAATCAAGGTGACAACGATGTCCCTGTCTGTGTGTCGCGCCCAGCGCCGAAGCCATGTCGGCCGGTGACATTGACACCTATCGTCTGTGTCCGCCACCGTTACCACCGCTACCGTGACCACCGCCACCGCCACTGTTACCACCGGCACCGTGACCACCGCCACCGTGACCCCCACCACCACCACGGGAGCTTCCCTTGCCCGGGTTGCTGCTCTTTGCCTTTCCGCTTTCCTTGGCGACGCTTTTGCGAGGCCCGCCAAAACTCAATCCGAATCGCGCTGCGTCCGCTGTGCTGACAAGCACAACGCTTGATAGGGTAAGGGCGGATATGGCGATAACGAGTATTTTCATCATTTTCGTTGCAATCCAAACAGGTGACAAGTTGCACGAAATCGAGATTGCTATGGCCGCCGTGTCAATGCAATTGTTGTTAAAATGACCACAAAATTGCGCAAAACATGATCTTTCCGGTGAAGTGAACACGTCCTGATACCGCGCAGCCGCCTGCGGGGCCTGTCGTCCACGCTATTCCCCGGAGAAGCCGGCTGCGCGGCAAGGCCATCGGGATGCGCGTTTACTCCAATTCTCAATGCTGCGTTTTTCGTCCTTTGCCTTCGCGATCTGTCTTGCGGCGATTGGATGGCACCGCTTAGCTTGATCTGCGATTGATTGGAGATGCTCTGAATGCTTGAAACCACGGCTTCTGTGCGAAATCAAAAGGTTGCCTATAAATTCAGAACACCCGACACGTTGGAGGCAACACCCGTCGCTGTTAAGCGGATCCTCGTTGTCGGATCGTGCATGGCAGCGGGTCTGTTCCACTACGCCCATGTCATTTTCAAGGGCGCGGAAGTCGATCATGTCCTGTACAACTATCCCGGTGACCTGACAGAACCGCCGCATCCCATCGAAGAATATGCTTTCCAGCTTATACATTTGCCGTTGCGGACGATTGTGCCGGAAACCATGCTTTCGGATATACCGCACACCAGCGAGGAACCGTTCAAGGAAAAACTGCGGGAGTGCGAGCAGCGTTTGATCCAAACGTTTACGGGCGCGCTGGCGTTTACAGAAAACACCAAGCTCATGACCTTCGTTTCCGAATGTTTCATACCGCAGCAGAATCACATGGGGCGGCTTCTGCCGCGCTATGACCTGCGCAACCCCACCTATTTCGTCGAGCAGTTGAACCGCAAACTGCATGAGCTGGCGCGGGAACATGGGGCACATATGGTCCAGGCCGATGCCATCGCGCAGACATTCGGCCGAAAGTTCATTCAAGAGGATCTCGTCTGGAACTGGTCGCATGCCAGCTATGCCAATGACTGGGATTCCATCCACGACACAACCCGCATTGTCCAGCCAACCAAACTCACCAGCCTTTACCCGATCAACATAGAAGATTTCATCTTCGGGTTTTGGAGCGAGATACATGCCATGTATCGGACGCTCACCCAGCAAGACAGCGTGAAGCTGGTCATCCTTGATCTGGACGATACGCTCTGGCGCGGGGTTGTCGCGGAAGAAGGCATACACAATCGCGTTCTCCTGGAAGGATGGCCGCTCGGCCTGATCGAAGCCCTGAAATTTCTCAAGCAGCGCGGTATCGTCCTGGCGATCGTCAGCAAGAATGACGAAGCGACAATCCTCGACTTGTGGCCTCAGTTCCTGAAGCACAGACTGAATATCGATGACTTCGCGGTCCGGAAAATAAACTGGCGGCCAAAATCGGAAAACATCCAGGATATTCTCAGCGAAACCAATCTCTTGCCGAAGAACGCTCTCTTCATTGACGATAATCCCGTTGAGCGGGAAAGCGTGCAAGCGGCATTTCCGGCCATGCGGGTACTTGGCGACGAGTTGTATTCGATCCGCAGCACATTGCTTTGGGCCCCGGAAACGCAGGTTCCGTACGTCACGCCGGAGTCAAGCAGACGCACCGAGATGATCCAGGCTCAGGTGCAGCGGGAAACCGCGAAGGCCGTTATGACCCGGGAAGAGTTCCTGGCTTCCCTCGACGTTTCCGTCGGCATCCGCCCGATCAACACCATAGAGGACGAACGTTTTCCACGCGCGCTGGAACTGCTCAACAAATCCAACCAGTTCAACACCACGGGCAAGCGCTGGACCATCGGTGAATGTCAGCAGGCCTTTCTCTCGGGTGCCGTCTTCGAGACTTTCGAAGTCGGCGACAAATACACCGACTATGGTCTGGTGGGAATCGCCATTGTCAGGGATCACATCATCATCCAGTTCGTGATGAGTTGCCGGGTGGTTGGCCTTGGTGTTGAGCAGGCGGTTATCGCCGGGCTTGCCGCAAGCCACCTTCCCCTGAAGGGCGTCTACACGCCGACCGAAGCCAACGGCCTATGCCGCGACCTGTACCAGAAGTGCGGGTTTGCATTGGACGGCGGGACATGGACGTTGCAGGACAATACCGTCACAGCCCCGCCGCACGTCAAATTCCGCGAGATGTCGGCGTAGGCTCCCGGTGCAATTCGAGATGAACGGCGCGTCCAAGGCTTGCTTTGCCGTGTGCCTCGCCTGGGCTGCAGCTAAAATCCGGCTGCCACACCGTGTCAGACTTGCCTAGGTCCGGCTGCCAAGCGCAAGGCGGCAGGCAAGGCCGGTGAAGACCGTTGCCAGCAAATATTGCGGCAGTTTGCGGAAGCGGGGGACGCTGCCGACCCGGCTGCGGATATGACTGCTCAGGAGAATCACCGCGCCATTGACGACAAAGCCGATGCCATTGAGCACGGTGGCGAGAATAAGCATCTGCACGGCCAGAGAACCGGCTTCGGGTTTGACGAACTGCGGAAACAGCGCCAGCACGAACAGTGCCATCTTGGGATTGAGCAGATTGGTGAAGAGGCCTTCGCCGAAAATCCGTTTCATCGAAAAACGTTTGAGGCGGGATGTCGGGGAGAATGCCGTCCCTTCCGAATGTATGGTTTTCCATGCGAGATAAAGCAGATAGGCGCAGCCCGCCCAGCGAATGATTTCATAAGCCACGGGAACGGCAAGAAAAAGCTGGGAAAGCCCAAGCGCTGCGGCCATCGCATGGCAATAGGTGCCGAGCGCTATGCCGGCATAGGTCAGAAACCCCGCGCCCCGTCCCTGGCTGATGCTGCGGGAGGCGATGAGAAGCATATCGGGGCCGGGCGTGGCCGTGAGAACCACGGACGCGGCGGCAAAAAGCATGAGTGTTGAGAAGTCCGGCATATCGTTTTCCTTCGAGTTTACCGGAATTCCTGTCTAGCATTTATGCGTTGATTGACAAGGGGTTGGCTCGCAGTTCCTGCAAAGGCAGCCATGGACGCTTTTTGCCCAATAATACCGGTCTGATCCGGGATTTCGGTCACGCTCACGTCACGCCGGTTTTGATGATATGTCCATGACTGGCAACGTTGTTCTGTTGCCCGTCAATAATTCAAATATGCCGGAAACGACACTGCCACAACACGTTCCCTGAGAAGAACGAAATCCAAGCTCCCATCGGGTGCAGGGAGTTGGGTCAATTGACTTATCGATGGAAGGAAGTGCTGCAAAATCCTGTTCCAGACACACTTTACCCCACCGTCTTTCGGGATGGTGGGGTTTTTACAGCGCCAGCTTTCCCCGCTCAATGCCGTCACCCTGGAGTTTAGAATGTATTCGATTGATCCGCAGCCCTATCAAGCCAGTGCTTGGAAGTATATCGGCGTTGTCCTGTTCCTGGCGGCACTGTCATTTGGCCTCGGCCGATATTATGCGGCAACAAGAACTGCAGCAGAAGCGGGCGTTCATCGTTTGAATGCCGAGCAGCAAGATAAAATCACATTGCAGAGGGTAAATTAAATGGACCCAGTGGGGGTGCGCAACATGGTTGCACCGCTCCCATCCACATAAAGCCGATCGTCCCCAGGCGCTGGAATAAGCGCTTCTCCAACCCTCGATCATCAATTTCGGTTTACACGGCCGGAATAAACTCTCGCTTTGGAATAATTGTCCTTCAATCTTTAATATTCTGGTCTATCCTCAGCAACGAGGGTGGGCACATGGAGACAAAACAGAGTATTGAAGAGGCAACAAGAGTTCTCAAACTCTCACACGCCATGCGTTACAGATATTTCATCAAGAAAGCGGTTGAGACCTACAAAGTATACACCATCAACCTTGGTTCGAATTATCTCATTCTCAATGACCCGGCCGGGACATCGATGTGCTGCCCGCTCTGGCCGGATGCCATCTTTGCGGAGCTGTGGCTGGGGCCGCTGGACCGCGGTACCGGCTTGCATATCAAAACCGAAATCGTTGAGATGGAACTTGACGCGGTGCTGAAAGATTTTCTGCCGGCATTGCGGCAACGCGGACTTAAAGTCGGGATCTGCTTCGATCAGGCAAGCGACGGACGCATTGAGTCGGTTCACAAGGTGATCGCCGATATCAGGCATGAGATCCAGACGGGGTTTTCCTACCTGAAACCATAAGGGCCGCCCCCGCCGCACCGAACAGGCGCCCCATTCAGCGGCGCCGCAGAAAGATGAAGAAAATCAGGATGACGACAATGAGCGGAACGCCCAGCCACCATAAAACTGCTGCTGTAAGCATCGTATGACCTCCAATTGAATGGGGTAAACGGCGGCGGGCGTGAGAGGTTCCGCAGCACTTTTTGGCGATCCGATCATTCGCCGCGTCAAGTCCCGCAGGACGGTGCTGTTGAAAAAAGCGGGTGCCAATTCCTGTGCCGGATTGTGCCGGACCGCTAGCTCGCGGTTTTGACGGCTTTGTGCCCGCTTGTTTCGAGGATCGATATCCGGAAAAACACGGGTTCAAGCGGACGCTCTGCATCGCGAATGACCGTCTTTGTATATCCGGGCTGCCACCACTCGGCGGATGCGCTCAGAAGATGGTGTGCGGTTGCGCGTGCGTCGACATGGGACGGATCGTTCGACAGTTCTTCATACAGCCCGTTGACGATCACGCTTTGCCAGCGATTGGTTGCGTCGATCTCATCGAACGCGACACAGACGTGCGGATTGTTGCGCATCCATTCGACCTTTCGGCCGACCGTTGTAAAAGAATAGAGAAAGACGGAGTGATAGGCGAATCTGAGCGGAACGATATAGGGATGATCATCCCTGGAGCAGGCCAGGCGGCCAATGCTCGCGCGGCTCAGCAAGGCATTGATCTCCGCCTTCGTCATCTCATTAATGATCATCGAGGTTGCTCCTGGACTTCTTGAACAGGCGGACTGCCGCCGCGATAATTATT
The DNA here is from genome assembly GCF_055378485.1 of Phyllobacterium sp. T2-21. NCBI lineage: Bacteria > Pseudomonadati > Pseudomonadota > Alphaproteobacteria > Hyphomicrobiales > Phyllobacteriaceae > Phyllobacterium > Phyllobacterium sp. T2-21. Next base: position 1,985,197 of record NZ_AP027912.1, read on the forward strand.
GAGGGCGCTTTGTTCGTTGTCAAACAGGTGAATGACTTTGGCTGGGCAATGTGAGCCCTGCCCAGTTTGCGCGGATGCAGGGGGAGGCGTGGGTTGACCAGCCTTCATGCTTGCGTGTTCACGCAAACGAGGTGATCGGTACACGGGCCTGCGCGCTTGTCGTCTCAGGTTTTGTCGATACGACCGCGGCCGTGCCTGAACAGCATCACACCGAGATCGACCTGAACGACCTGACCGCCCTCTTGCTGGCCGGTGTGATCCGGGTGCAGAGTCGCGGCCGGTCGCTCCGGGTTGCTGCGGGCGTGCTGTTCCAGCCGCGCGGCCAATTCGGGGTGCAGACCCTCGCCGCGTCGGGCGGCCATTGCATGCAAAGCATTCAAGAGAGACAACATTGAACTCACACTCCCTGGGGGCGTGGATTCAGTGTATCGCTTGCCCTTGATGGCCAGCCACCCGATTCATGCCACAGGCGTCAGGCAGCGCTTCCTCTCGGCGCAAAGAGTATGATCCCCGCCGCGACAAGCGCAAGAATGCCACCGGTCATGTCCCAGCGGTCCGGCCGCTGCCCTTCCGCCAGCCAAAGCCACATCAGCGATGCAAAGATATAGACACCGCCATAGGCGGCATAGGCGCGTCCGGCTTCACCCGATGGCGCGAGTGTCAGCAAATAGGCAAAGGCGACAAGGCACAATGTGCCCGGCGCCAGCCAAAACACCGATCGCTCCATGCGCAGCCATGCCCAGAATGCGAAACATCCGGCGATCTCGGCCAGGGCGGCGGCGCCGTAGATCAGTGCGGTTGTGACGTAGGTTTGCATGGGGCCCCCGATTTCCTGACAGCGGATCGATCCTGCATAGCAGACAACTGCGGAAATTGAAGCGGCGGCAACAATGCAAGCCAAGCCGGCATTGACCGGCAATCCGCGGCGTGCCAGTCGACGGAACCAGTTCTCCGCCATGAAATCGTTGCGATTCACGGTCAGTGAGGTCGCGGGAAAAACCGATTCGAAAGACCGGATGGACAGGACATGCCATTCCGGGGCTTTCGCAGTCCGCTCGAGGCTAAGGAAGCAGAGAAGAGAATGGATCAAACGATCACGCAATGGCTCAATTTGCCCGCTGGCCATACTCCGGTTCTCGACGGAATAATGTTGACCGTCACCAGCTTCGGCGTACCGCTGATGATCGTGGCCGTCATTGGTCAATGGTGGAGCAAGGCGGGCAGGCTGCACGTGCGGCATACCTGCGTCTCGGCCGGGCTGACCTTTCTCATCGGACTGGGCTTGAACCAGATCATTCTGTTGTTTGTGCAGCGCATCCGGCCCTATGATGCTGATATCACGCATCTTCTCGTTCCTCCCAGCGCCGACTGGTCGTTTCCGTCGGACCATGCGACGGCATCGCTTGCCATCGTCGCGGCCTTTGCGCTTCACGGTCTGGCGCGCCGCACCATTCTGCTGGGGCTGATGGCCTTTCTCGTCTGCTGGTCGCGCATCTATGTCGGCACGCACTATGTTTCCGACGTGATCGGCGGCGGTGTGACGGCCTTGCTGGCGGCCCTGGCGGTTGCCGTTTTTTATCGGGAGGGGTCGAAAATCGATCGCTTCGTAACACGCGTATTCTGAAAGTTATCCGGAACGCAATGGCGCGGCAAATTCAGCCACACTATAGCCCTAAACTAATCATTAACCCTGCTTCGGGGGCGTCGGCAAAGGCATATGTGGTGTATGGTTTTGGTGGGTCGTGTTAAGGAGAGAGTGTCATGTTCAAAGTTCTGGCAATGGCGGGTGTAACGGCTCTGACGCTATTGGCTTCAGCGCCGTCATTCGCGCAATCAATCGAAATAGGTCCCGGCGGCGTTCGCCTCGTCGATCCGCAAATGGATCGTCCCTATCGCAGCGTCAGCATCACTGATCGGACGGCGGTGCGGATCGCCCGGTCCGAAGGCGTGCGCGAAGTCGACGATATCCGGCGGACGCGGTCGCGCATCATCGTGGAAGGAACGGACTATCAGGGCGACGACATCAGCGTCTCCATTGATCGTCGAACCGGAGAAGTGATTTCGGTCAATTGACGCCGGGTTGAAGCTTTATCCGCCCCGCTGCCCCCCAGGGGATGGCGGGGCGTTTCCTTTTGCTTGCCGTCACACCCGCGCTGTGGGCGTCAGAGAATTCTCTTGATCTCCACCCAGTCATTCATGTCGTTGATCTTGAGTTTTCCGATGTTTCCGGCCGTATCGAGCAGAACTTCCGGCATGAACTGGTGCAGATATTCGTCGTCGCTGCTGGTCTGCTCCCATACCTGGCCATTGGTGAGTTCGAACTTTACCCCAAGCCCGTAGCCATTGGTCGAGCCTTTGATCGTCTCCTTGTCATATTCCATGGGCAGCCCTTTCATTCGGAAAAACCCAGTGTCGGGCAAGCCGGACAGTTCGTCAATCAAGCGTGATGGAACCACTTGCCTTCTCATGCATTTGAAGCTTATGGAAATGCTTTCATTCACGCATGTGACCATCAAGTCGCCGCGTACCGGACGCGTCATCGTTGTGCGCAACGTGCGCGACGCGCTGACCATGCTGACGCAGTACTGGTCGCGGCGCCGGGGCGAAAAGCACAGGATCGCCTGTGACGCATGCCGCAATGCACTTGATGAAAAATTGTCCGCCGAGGATGCACGCGCGGCTTTTGTCGCCGCATCGCTGGAAGCGGGCATCGATGTCAGCGAGCGCACCGGATCGCAATTGGGGACCACGCTCGGCGCATCGACCGATCAGCCGGGAAAACCCGCGAATACGATCTAGGGTCAGGTGAGGGTCTTATGGGACAGTATCCCGATGTCGATGGTTGAACTGACGGGAGCCCGTCAGGCCATGGAAGAACAAATCTGACTAATCAGCACGGCGATTGCCAGCGCAAAGCCAAACACAAGCAAATGGCACCACGCGGGCGTGGTATAGTGCAAGTGCTGTTCGTCCTCATCATCTTCATACATTCGAATGTTCCCCTAATTCGTCTGCAGGTGCCTATTCCATCAACATGAAAGTTAAATGTCAAAGCGTGTGCATGAAAATAATTCAGAAAACGCACCGAAAATGACCTGTTGGGCAGAGAAGTGTTGCGGAATCGACCCACAGAAGCGTGCTGCAGTGCATCAAAAACGGGGATTCTCATGGGCCGTCACCGGATGCGGGCAGGGATTGGCGGTTGCAAGCGCAGCCGGGATGCATCCCGCCGGAGCGGTAATATCCGGTTGAATCACAGTTTACTAAACCTAGGGTTGTTATGCGAAGGCGCGTCCAAGGATCCAGACGGCGGCCAGAATGACAAGCATGATAATCGCAAGCCGCCAGGAACCTGCGAATACGCCGGGTTGTTTGTTGTCATCAGACATTGAAGATTCCAGAGCGGTTAAAATTTTATCGAAATGAATACAACTATTGCGCGAATATGCAATGAGAACATCTGTAACTATGGAAGGTGAAATGTTGTGTCCGGCCGCTGACGCCAGCGCTTCGAGCTGAAGCGCCGTGAACAGATCCGGTCGAATGCCGGGCATCGATGGCACCGGTCATCGCTCCATTGCACCGGTGCCGTGTCGGATACCGAAGTCCTATTTGGTCAGAAACCTCACCTTGAGCTTGCGAACAATATGGCGCGATCTCAGCTTCTTGATAAGCCTGTCTTCGAGCTTCACGTTCCGGGCGATAAGTTCATCCCAGTTCGTCACCGCCGCGGCTTTGACGGGTTTGACTTTCCCGGCCTTTTTGACTGGCTTTGGGTTCTCGGGGCGATGTGTTGCCATTTCTGTCTCGCGATTTGAATGGCCCGGATTACGGTAGTCTTCCAAAAAGTACAAAGTAAGCACTCAGATGACCCTTTCCAAACATCCCCTGCCAACGCAATGCAGGTGGGTGTCAGCAAATTGGACGACGGGGTGAAGCACAAGACGATATGCGCCACAAAAGGCCCGCCAGCGACAAGCTTTGGTACTTTTGTCTTCATTCTCCAGTTGTGTCGTGTTGCACGGTTCCACGCGGGGATGAATATGACAAAACCACGTGAAATCCGTTGGATAAGCCACATTGCGTGGCTTGGTGTTCCTGCCGGTGAACCGCAATTTCGCCATGGGCGGGCCGGGGAAAATGCCAATAGAATGGGCTCATCGCCCGAATTTCCTGCCGAGAATCAGCACAAGGGGAATGATGATCAGGAAGACGACGAGATAACCCCATATGGATGTCATATAGGGCGCATAGTCATCCTTCTCCCTGTTTTCTTCGTCCTCCTCCTCCATTGCTTTCTCCTGCATGGGCTTGGCCAGGCAGAGGTTAACGGACTTTGAACCTGCAATTGCGGTGAGGAGCAAGTCACGTTCGACCAGCATGGCAATTCGAGAACAATTTCAAGACACGATCATAACACTGACCCGGCGGCATCGGGAGGTGTAATATTCTAGTACATCCGATTGAGAGGTCCGGCCCTTTGATGGGCCGGCGCGGTGCAGTGATCCGGAGCTGCCGGGTATCCGGTCCGGGTTTTCACCGTATGACGGGATGAAACCGCCGCAGGCAGGCAAAGCCGGCGGCAATGAACAGGAGCAGCACAATCCCTTGCGCGATCGCAAAAGGCGGCTCCGAGCCGGTGGGCGCCAGGGCATTCAATGCGGGTATTTTCTGGAATGACTGGGCGACCAGCACGAAAACATTGAAGTACAGCGAGATCACGGCGCCGACCACGTAGACCCGCCGCCACGGCCCGGCGAGATGCAGGGGGTAACGGGCGGCGATCGCGATGATGAGAATGATGATCGAGAGGATGCCGACGCCGATGGCAGGCGTAAAGCCCTGGTAGGGAAAGCCGAAGCCCGTCAGGCTTGTGGCTGCCGTGCTCACCAGAAAGATGAGTGTCCATCCTTCCTTTCTGTCGGACGCAAGCAGTCCGGCGAGAACGATCAGCCCCGATATGATCCCGATCAGGCTGATCAGGACGTGAACGAAAGTATAGAAAGTCATGCCAAAGATCATGATGCGGTCCCCTCCATGATTTTGTTCAAGCGCATTCTGAATCAAAACTGGGAAGACGAAACAACGTTTACGGGAAATTGTAAATATATAGCATCGTGAAACGATATATGAGTAAAATAGTCAATATTATTAGGAGAATAGATCAAAGCCCGAAGTAATCAGCAGGCATATGCATGCATATGGGTGATCGGGCTGATTTTGGCCCATGGGACGACCGGAGCCATGGAAATGGCGGGCAGGGGTCCGTCCGGATAATTTCATATCCAACGTCAACGGCATTGGCGTTGGATATGAAATTGGGGTTGCCCGTGGCCAGGCAACCCCAACGGCATGTTTAGTTAACGACCGTAGCCCCAAACTTTTTGCCGAGGTTGGTGAACAGCGTGCCGAGGTTTGTGCCAAGGGAGGTTGCACCGGCAATGATGCCGACGGAGATGAGGGCAGCAATCAGGCCGTATTCGATGGCTGTTGCGCCGGACTCATCCTTGAGAAAACGTGTGAAAAGAGTTGTCATGTTCTGTATCCCTGTTGAAGCGTTGCTTTTGACGCGGTTTCGTTGAACCGTCGTGAACTTAGGCTTTCAACAATTTCGGCTGACTTAAAAAAACTGGTTAGCAAAGTATCACCGGATTTCTTGCTTAATCATCGCTTACATCGCCCTGAATATTTTAAGTAAAATGAAAGTCATGACCGCAGGGCGTGCATTTCCCGCGCCGTGCCGTGCGGCGTACCCCGACGCTGGCCCCTCAAAACCGCTGCGCTATCGCCCGATCCCCGGCAATGCCAACGCTTGGGCAAGCAGATGCAACCGTCCGGTGGCGTTCGAGGGGACCCTTCAAAATAAGTTTTCATTAAAAATGTAAGTAATCATGTGTTTTTCCAATTTCATCACGGATCACCTAAAGCAAATATGAAGCACTTTATAATAAGAAAGAAAAAATATTGAGGAATGAAACTAAATCCCATGTTCTTACGTATCGCAATATATCCATTCCAGATGAGGTTGGAGATTTTTGCGGTGGAGATCGATGGAAGTTTAGAATTTTAAGAAAATAAATTAACAGATAGAATTAAAAATACGCAACACATCATTGTTGCGCGTAAAACTTTTGTTTTTTAATGATGTTATTTAGAAAATATGTATTGAGTAATAAGTGTTGTATTGATTTATTTCGATTATTGATGCATATATCGGTGTTCTTGGTTTGTGAATGCTTGGGCAAAGTAGTAATAATCGGGAGGTTGTAATGAATAAGTTCGAAAAGAAGACGAGCTGCATTGTAGCTGGCTCTTTCATACTTGCGGTGCTTACAACGTCGGCGCTTGCCGGAGGTTTGTCGGTGGGCGGCGTTTCAGTCGGCGGTTCGCAGAATGGCGGTCTGGGCGTTGGTGCCAGCGCCAATCTCGGCGGTGTAAAGGCGGGTGCTGATGCATCGGTTGGCGGCTCCAAGGGTGTTGCCGCGGGCGTGGGCGCATCGATCGGCGGTTCAAACGGAATCAATGCGGGGGCGGGCGCCAGCGTCAACAATGGCGTTAGTGCCGGACTTGGCGCCAATGTCGGCGGATCCGGCGGTGTGACAGCGGGAGCTGGCGCAAATATCGGATCAGGCGGGATCGGCGCAGGAGCTGGAGCCAATGTCGGTGGAACCGGTGGCATTGGCGCCGGGGTCGGCGTCGGCATTGGTGGTGGCAGCAATTCGGGCGGCACCAGCCCGGGCGGTACCAGTCCCGGCGGTGTCAGTACCGGCGGGGTCACGACGGGTGGTGGTATCCTTGGCGGCGGCACCAAGCCGGGCAGCCTCAATCCCGGTGTGAACAACAAGGCGGTCGCCGCCAGGCTGGCACAGCTCACGGCCCAGGACAGGATGAAGCTGAAAATCCGCTGTGCGGAAATTTCATCCAACGCGACGAGCTATGACAGCTCGCTGGTTGCCCTGTGCAAGCTGCTGCGCGGCTCATGAGAACAGGTGCATGAGACAAGAATGGCCCCGTAAGGGGCCATTTCTTTGCCGGGACCGGCGCGGCGGGTGGCTGCCGGGCAATCAGCCCGTGCATTTCCGCCGTGCGATGGAGCGGGTCATGGAATCAACCTGTCCTTGCAGGGCGCCGGCCTTCTTCTGGTTGGCGGTGCGATAATCCGGCAGAATGGGACCGAAGCCCGTGATCACGCTCGGTTCCCGGTAGCCCGCGCCATTGGTCAGGCTGCTGATCTCGGCCATCGCGCTGTTCTTTTGCGCAATCAAAGCGGGGCACTCGACCGTATCGTAGTGCAGGGATGAAATTTTCTCGCGATCAAGCTGCCCCTGTATATTGCCGCAGCCGGCCAGCAGCACAGCCACAATAATCAGCGGAAGGTGTTTCGTCGTCATGTGCCAATTTCCTCGATCACGAATAGCGGGACATGAATGGGCCAATGCCGCCGTTTTGGCAAGATGGCAGCGTGAATCAGTTCGCCGGCACTTGCGGCAGCGCAGCATTGCTCCAGGCCAGGGGAAGGCGGTGGACGGCGGCAACGTCGCTGCCGTATGATTTGCCTGTAAACTCAAATTCATCAATGTGTTGTGCTGATTTTCATAATGAATATATCAACGTCGATGTTTAAAACTGTAGTGAAATATCGATTTAATCAGAAATCTCTAGCCAATTGGTCTTGTATTGAAGTTTTGGCTTGCTGATGACGCCCGCTCGCCCTTATGATTCTGTTTCCGGGAGCACCCGGCATTGCAACGCAAGAGTGAGGAGACAGGAATGCCTGGTTTGCTGCACCCACTTCATGACGGCCACGCGCCCATCATATTGCATAGTGCCTTTCAAGACGCCCTTGATGCTTTGGAGGATTGGGAACTCGGGCACGATGAACCTCAAATCGAGGTCAACGACCGGCAGGTTCTGATCAGCGCCGTGTTCCGGCGTCTGTGGACCTGCACCGACATTCTTCCATCGAGAACGCTGGATGTCGTGGAAGACTTGCTGCCATTGCGTTCGGCGGAGTTCAAGGCCGGTACGTCAACCTATGCCGATGCTGCCCATAGTCTATGGGAATTGAGCCTGCAGAAACGCGCGGCCTCCTACGAAATGCAGCATCACAACGCCTCCTGAGACACATTGGACGCTTTTTGAATTACCCGCCGCTTTGACCCGGCGGGTAATTTTTTTGGCATGAATTATGGATGGCGCGGCGGTTTAGCCGCCATGTTTGGCCAGCCAGGCCTTCATCTGCTTGATTTCGCCTTCCTGCGCGGCGATGATATCGGTCGCAAGCTTGCGGATTTCTTCATCCTTGCCGTATTTCAGCTCCACCTTGGCCATGTCGATTGCGCCCTGATGGTGCGCAACCATGCCGCGGACAAAATCCTTGTCGGCATCGCCGGAAAATTTGATGGACATGTCCTTGTGCATCTTGGTGTTTGCCTGCGCAAATGCCTTGGATGACGGGCCCTGATCGCCGGTTGGCTGCATCGCCATGGCATCATGCTTCATCATCTTGTGCTCCTGCGCCAGGGCTGGTGCGGTGAAGGCGAGGGCGCAGACAAGGGCTGCGGCGGAGAAATAAGAGGTTTTCATCGAATTGATCTTTCCTTGGGTCAGACAGACAAGCACAGGCTATGACCTGTTCACCCGTGCGTTATGAAGGATAGGAAGCGATCAATAGCGGTTTGGGCGGCGGCGACAGCGGTGCGCTGGCCTGGGCAATGAGGGGCAGTTCCATGCCGTGCGGCACCAGCATCCGGGTCGAAGCCGTGGTCACGGCGGCAATGCCGATGGCGGGAATGGCGATACAGGCGGAGCATAGCGCGGGATGGGGCAGCTTGGCCGTGTCCGTGCAATGCTTCTGGTCGCCGGCACAGGCATGGGCGTGGCCGGCCATCTGACCGGCCGATTGTACCGCCATTTCGTCGGCCAACCGGACGGGCGCCGCAAACACGGGCACCCAGCCGACGGAAAACGCCGTGAGGAACGTCAGAAGAATGGCAAGCCTGCTCATGGCGTTTTCATAACAGGAACAATCGGCAAGGCGAAATCACCTTCTGTTTATTGCGTTATTGCGCATGTCTTGCCGCGGCGAGCGCCTTTTCCAGATCGGCGATGAGGTCTTTGGTATCCTCGAGGCCAACCTGCAGGCGGATGAGCGGACCCTTGTAATGCTTGCCCGTCAGCACCCGGTCGGACAGGTTGACCTGAAGCGCGAGGCTCTCATAGCCGCCCCAGGAATATCCGAGCGCGAAAATATCAAGGGCATTGAGGAAAGCCCGGGCCTGTTTCGTCTCGCCTTCAATGACAATCGAGAACACACCGGCAGCGCCGCTGAAATCCCGCTTCCACAGGGCGTGCCCCGCGTGGCTCTCAATCGCGGGATGCAGAACCTCGATCACGCCGGGCTGCTTTTCCAGCCATCGCGCTATTTCGAGCGCGTTTTCGCCATGGCGCTCCAAACGCAGTGCCATCGTGCGCAAGCCGCGCAGGACGTAATAGGCATCGTCGCCGCCCACGCACAGACCGATGGCCGTATAGGTATCGTCCAGCTGCCTGAAGCATTTTTCATTGGCGGAAATCGTGCCCATGAGAATATCGGAATGGCCGGACGGATATTTCGTTGCCGCGTGAATGGAGATATCGACGCCGAAATCCAGCGGCTTCAGGTAGAGCGGCGTTGCCCAGGTGTTGTCCATCATGACGATGGCGCCTGCCGCGTGCGCCTTCTCGACGATTGCCGGAATATCCTGAATTTCAAACGTATTGGAGCCGGGGGATTCGGTAAAGACAACAGCCGTGTTGGGACGGATGAGCGTTTCGATGCCGGCGCCGACCAGCGGATCGTAGTACTCGACCTCGATGCCGAGCCGCTTGAGCGTCGTATCGCAGAAATAGCGCGTGTTGCCGTAGACACTGTCGACCATCAGCAGGTGATCGCCCGGCGACAGGAACGCCAGAAGGGGAATGGTTACCGCGGCAAGGCCGGACGGCACGAGCAGCGTGCCGAACGAACCCTCCAGTTCGTCGATGGCCTGGCACAGCGCGTCGGTCGTGGGGGTTCCGTGCGTGCCATAGCCGTATTTCTGCTTGTGGCTGGCCATGGTTTCCGCATCGGGGAACAGCACCGTCGAGGCATGGACAATGGGCGGATTGACGAAACCGTGATAATCCCGGGGATCGTAGCCTCCATGGGCCAGGCGTGTGTTGATCCCGAATTTTGCCATTTTGTCCGACTCTCTGCCCATGGAATATCCTCTGCACTGCGATGCCAACAATTGTAACTGCTGGGAGAAGTCGATAAGGCCACGGCGTTCCTGTTGCAACAGGCGAGCACAGCAGGCGTGGAAGAATAAGGCCGCTTGGGTCGATGGGAGAAACAATGACTGATGCCAGCAATCCGCAATCCCTGTCCGGCCTGAAGCGCGCGCGCCGCTCGATCGTCAATTTCCTGCGCCGCATGCGGGCACCGGCCTATCCGAACAGCCCGGCGGCCTGGACCGGGGGCATGTCAATGGCGGCGGTCCTGATCTTTTTCTTCATTCTGCTGCTGCATCCCTTCGACGATCCGCTGTCGCGCAACCTGTCCTCGCATCAGGGGCCGCTGAGTTCCCTGCGGCTGATGACGGATATCGGTTTGTCGCAATGGTATCTGATCCCGGCCTTTTTCATTGCGGTTTGCCTGATCGACATCGATTGGCGCAAGCTGCCCCATGCCAAACGCGTGCGTCTCGGCCTGATCTATGCCCAGGCGACGTTTGCCTTCTGGTCCGTGGCGCTGTCGGGAATTCTCACCAATATCGCCAAGTTCTGCATCGGGCGGGCCCGGCCGAAATTCATCGACACCCTTGGAGCCAACGGCTTTTCGCCGTTGCACGCAGGGTATGATTTCGCCAGTTTCCCCTCGGGGCACTCAACCACGATGGGGGCAGTCGGCGCGGTTCTGGCGCTTTGGTTTCCGCGCTGGCGCGTGCCGATCATCCTGGCGACCATGTTCATTGCCTTTACGCGCATCATCGCCAGGGCGCATTATCCGACGGATGTGGTCGCGGGCTACAGCGTGGGCTTCCTGTTCACCCTTGCACTTGCCAGATTCCTCGCCGGGCGCCGGGCGGCCTTTCTGTTCGATGGCACTCGATTCTTCCCGGTTTTGCGTTTTCGCGAGCGCTTCTGGCGCTGATCGGGGTTTTTGACCAAGAAATAATCGAAAATTCCATTCCGAAGCAGCCATTCGGCCGTTTCTGCAAAAATATTGAGCAAAGATTATCCCTTGACCAAACACGTAGAATGGCCTTCGATACAGGGGTGAATGGGAGACATGCTGGAGCCTTAAAAGGGTGTGGGGGAACCCACCGGCATGTAAAATTTCTCTCTTGGGAACCACGGGCAACAATTAAAAGGGTTTAGTCGTTATGAAAAATCTCGTTTTGAAGAGCGTTCTGGGGGTATCGGCGCTGCTCTTGCTGGCTTCTGCGGCCTCCGCCGGCACGCTGGATGACGTCAAGAAAAAGGGCTTTCTGCAATGCGGCGTCAACACCGGTCTGGCCGGGTTTGCTTCGCCGAACGACAAGGGCGAATGGTCCGGTTTTGACGTCGACTATTGCCGCGCTGTCGCCGCCGCCATTTTTGGCGATGCAACCAAGGTGAAATTCACGCCGCTTTCCGCCAAGGACCGCCTGCCAGCGCTGCAGTCCGGTGAAATCGACGTTCTGATTCGCAACACCACATGGACGCTGAGCCGTGACTCGCAGGGCTTTGATTTCACCGGCGTCAATTATTACGACGGCCAGGGCTTCATGATCAACGCCAAGAAGCTGTCGGGTATCAATTCCGCATTGCAGCTTTCGGGCGCTTCGGTCTGCGTTCAGTCCGGCACGACGACGGAACTCAATCTGGCCGACTATTTCAAGGCCAACAAGATGGAATACAATCCCGTCGTGTTCGAGAAGCTTGAAGAGGTCAACGCCGCCTATGATGCCGGACGTTGCGACGTGTACACCACGGACCAGTCCGGCCTGTACGCCATTCGCCTGACGCTCTCGGCACCGGACGATCACGTCGTTCTGCCGGAAATCATTTCCAAGGAGCCGCTCGGTCCCGTTGTCCGCCAGGGCGACAGCCAGTGGGCGCACGTCATCCGCTGGGTGCATTACGCCATGCTGACGGCCGAAGAGCTTGGCATCACCAAGGCCAATGTCCAGGATCTGATCAAGAGCGACAGCCCGGAAATCAAGCGCGTGCTCGGCCAGGAAGCCAACACCAAGCTTGGCACGGATCTCGGTCTGACCAATGATTGGGTTGTCAACATCGTCAAGGCCGTGGGCAACTACGGCGAAGTGTTCGAATCCAATATCGGTTCCGGCAGCAAGCTGAAGATTGCGCGCGGCATCAATGCTCAGTGGAGCAAGGGCGGCCTGCAATACGCAATGCCGATCCGCTGATTTTTTGAAGTCATCGATCTGAAATCCGGGAAGGGGGCTCGTCCTCCTTTCCGGGGGAACAATTAAAAAAATAACAAAAATAAAAATAATAAAAATAAACGGTTAAAAGAAATGAGGGGTCAATGGCATCGCAGGATATTACGCCTGCCGGTACAGGCAGCGCCAAAGTATCACTTCTGAACGATCCGAGAATTCGCGGCTATATCTATCAGCTCGTCGTTCTGGTTGTACTGGTCGCTGTGGGTTACTGGTTTGTCAACAATACTATCGCCAATCTGCAGCGCGCCAATCTGGCAACGGGTTTCGGTTTTCTCGATGGCCGCTCCGGATTTGATATCAGCTCGCATCCGTTCACCGAATACTCAAGCGACTCGACCTATATAAAGGCGCTCTATGTCGGTATTTTGAACACGATGCTGGTTGCCGTCGTCGGTATCATCACCGCGACCATCATCGGCTTCATCATCGGTGTCGGGCGGCTTTCGCACAATTGGCTCATCCGCAAACTGTGCACGGTCTATGTCGAGGTTTTCCGCAATATCCCGCCGCTGCTGGTTATTTTCTTCTGGTACTCCGGCGTTTTGGCGGTTTTGCCCCAGGCACGACAGAGCATCGCGCTGCCGTTCAGTTTCCTGAACAATCGCGGTTTCTTCTTTGCCGTGCCGGTTTTCGGCCAGGGTGCCTGGCTGGCTGGCGTTGCCTTTGTGCTTGCCGTCGTCGGCGCCTTTCTGGTCCGTCGCTGGGCCTATAAACGGCAGATGGCCACCGGCCAGCGCTTTCCGGTGTTGTGGACATCGCTGGCGCTGATCATCGGCCTGCCTTTCCTGGCATTCGCGCTCAAGGGCTTTCCGGTCACCATGAATTATCCGGAACTCGGCGGCTTCAACATCAAGGGCGGCGCTCTGGTCGGACCGGAGTTCATGTCGCTCTATCTCGCGCTGTCCTTCTACACCGCATCCTTCATCGCCGAGATCGTCCGGGCCGGCATTCGCGGCGTCGGAAAAGGCCAGAGTGAGGCGTCGCATGCGCTCGGGCTGCGCGCGGGAACAACGACGCGGCTCGTCGTCGTGCCGCAGGCCCTGCGCATCATCATTCCGCCACTGACCAGCCAGTATCTCAACCTGACGAAGAACTCGTCGCTTGCGGTCGCAGTCGGCTATCCCGATCTGTTTGCCGTCGGCGGAACCATCCTCAACCAGACCGGCCGTTCCATTGAAGTGGTGGCGATATTCATTGTGATCTATCTCAGCCTGAGCGTGCTCACATCGCTGTTCATGAACTGGTTCAACGCCAAAATGGCATTGGTGGAGCGCTGATCATGGCCGACAACAATCTAAGTTTCGTTCGTACCGAAATGCTGCAGGGCCAGACGCCGCCGCTGGGCGAGCGGGGAATCGTCCGCTGGATACGCATCAACCTGATGGCAACGCCCGTCGATGCCGCTCTGACGGTGTTCGCGCTCTTCCTTCTCGCCTGGTTCGTGCCGCCGATGATCAACTGGCTGTTCGTCCAGGCTTCCTGGTCGGGGGTGGATCGGGCGGTCTGCGCGACGGTGTCCCAGGGCGGTACCCAGCCGGAAGGCTGGTCGGGTGCCTGCTGGGCCTATGTGAACGCCAATTTCAACCAGTTCATGTATGGCCGCTATCCGCAGGACCAGCACTGGCGTGTCAACATTGTCGGCGTCATGTTCGTCGTCCTGTTGGTTCCGCTGCTGATCCCGAGGATTCCCTTCAAATCCGCCAACGCGATCGTGTTCTTCTTTGTCTTCCCGATCGTTGCATTCTTCCTGCTGGTTGGCGGCTGGTTTGGCCTTCCCTATATCGAAACCGCGACGTGGGGCGGTCTGCTTGTCACGCTGGTCCTGTCTTTCGTCGGCATTTCCGTGTCCTTGCCGCTCGGCATCGTCCTGGCGTTGGGGCGGCGTTCGAAAATGCCCGTCATCAAGATGCTGTGCGTCGTTTTCATCGAAATGGTGCGGGGCATCCCGCTGGTGACCGTGCTGTTCATGGCCAGCTACATGCTGCCATTGTTCCTGCCGCCGGGCGTGACCTTCGACAAGTTCCTCCGCGCCCTGATCGGCGTGGCGCTGTTCGCATCGGCCTATATGGCGGAAGTGGTGCGCGGCGGCCTGCAGGCAATTCCCAAAGGGCAGTACGAAGGTGCTGACTCGCTGGGATTGAGCTACTGGCAGAAAACCGGCCTCATCATCCTGCCGCAGGCGCTGAAGATGGTGATCCCGGGGATCGTCAACACCTTCATCGGTCTGTTCAAGGATACATCGCTGGTTTCCATCATCAGCATGTTCGATCTGCTCGGAACCGTGCGTCAGCACTTCAACGATGCCAATTGGGCATCCCCGCAAACCCCCATATCCGGCCTGATTTTCGCCGGTTTCGTATTCTGGATTTTCTGTTTCGGCATGTCGCGTTATTCCATCTTCATGGAACGCAGGCTGGACACAGGACATAAACGCTAAGGAGCATCTGCATGACCACTCAAAACGTTGTCGATCCATCCGAAATTCATGTCGACCGCTCGCTCATGCAGGTCTCCAAGACCGATGTAGCCGTCGAGATTACCAACATGAACAAGTGGTATGGCGATTTCCACGTCCTCAAGGACATCAACCTCAAGGTGATGCGCGGCGAGCGCATCGTCATTGCCGGACCTTCGGGATCGGGCAAGTCGACGATGATCCGCTGCATCAACCGCCTCGAAGAGCACCAGAGCGGCAAGATCCTTGTCGACGGCATCGAACTGACCAACGACCTGAAGAAGATCGATGAAGTCCGGCGCGAAGTCGGCATGGTGTTCCAGCACTTCAACCTCTTCCCGCATCTGACCATCCTGGAAAACTGCACGCTCGCGCCGATCTGGGTGCGCAAGATGCCGAAGAAGAAGGCGGACGAGATTGCCATGCATTATCTCGAGCGCGTCAAGATTCCGGAACAGGCCAACAAATATCCCGGCCAGCTGTCCGGCGGCCAGCAGCAGCGCGTGGCCATCGCCCGTTCGCTGTGCATGAACCCGCGCATCATGCTGTTCGACGAGCCGACCTCGGCGCTCGATCCGGAAATGATCAAGGAAGTGCTCGACACCATGGTTCAACTGGCCGAAGAGGGCATGACCATGGTGTGCGTCACCCACGAAATGGGCTTTGCCCGCCAGGTGGCAAACCGTGTGATCTTCATGGATCAGGGCCAGATCGTCGAGCAGAACGAACCGGCGGCATTCTTCGACAACCCGCAGCACGAGCGCACCAAGCTGTTCCTCAGCCAGATCCTGCATTGAGAATTCTGCGCATCGTCGTCACATCCATCGCAGCGGCCCTCGTGGCCGCTGTTTTGCTGTTTGTGGCTGGTGCCCTGATACCGCGGTCGTTCTTCGCGCAGACAGCCTCTCCGCCGCTGGCTGGCCGTACCGTCCTTCTCCTGTCCAATCCCATTCATACGGACATCGCATTTCCCGCCGATCCCGATGTCATGGCGCGGCTGTCCATCCTGAACGGGGAGAATTTCCAACTGACCGACCCGCGCATTGCCTGGATTGTCGTGGGCTGGGGAGGGCGCAGCTTCTATCTTGAAACCCCCACCTGGGCCGAACTCAAATTCATGCCCCTGATGCGTGGTTTGACGCTTGATCGTTCCACGATGCATGTGGAGCCCATCGGGGTAGTCAACACGGACCAGCCCGGTATCGAGCGGTTGACGGTCGGCCCCGAAGCCTTCGAAGCGATGCTTGTACATATGCTCGGTAGTTTCCGGCTGAACGCCGAGGGCAAGGCGATGATGATCGAAGGCGCCGGATATGGTCTGAATGACCGTTTCTTCGAAGCCAATGGCTATTTCACCGCATTGCTCGGCTGCAATACCTGGACCGGCGCCGTATTGCGGGCAGGCGGCCTGCGCACCGGCGCCTGGAATCCCTTGCCGCAAAGCCTGGTCTGGTCACTCAAGCGCTATAACAATGCGAGTGGCGATCAAATCTCGCCGTTGGGCTTTTCCGCATCAAATCCATAAAGCCAGTCGAAACCCGCCACGAACTTTTCAGCAGGCCGGTTGCGCAACAGCAGGTTGCGGGCAAGCGCCACCGGCCCCTTGGCGTGATAGGCCAGCTGATTGAGCGCGCCGCGCCGCACCACGGACTCGATGCGCTTTGTCCGGTTCCTGGCATAGGCCGCCAGCGCTGCGGGCCAGTCCTCGCTGCCATGGCCGAGTGCGGCGGCGAGAGCACAGGCGTCCTCGATGGCCATGGCTGCGCCTTGGGCCGCATAGGGCGTCATCGCATGGGCCGCGTCGCCGATCAGCACAAGCCGCTCATCCCGCAGGAAGCTGCACCGCTTCATTTCGAACAGGCGCCAGGGTGTCCACTGGCCGGCCGACAGCACCAGATCGCGGATGCCCGGATGCCACCAGTAGAAATCCCGGGTAAAATTCTGGTTCGGGGCCTGCGGATTGACTTCGATGTCCCAGCGCCCGGGGTTTTTCCGGTCGCGCGCCACCGCCACGAAATTCATCAGCTCGCCCGAACGGATGGGGTAGGCGATGAGGTGCGCATTGCTGCCGGTCCAGGCAACGACATTGGTTCCTTCAGGCAGGAGGGCGCTGAACGAGGCCGGGAGGCGATCGGCAGGCACGGACACGCGCCAGGCGATGGAGCCGGTATAGCGGGCGCGATCAAGGTCTGACAGCGCATTGCGGGTGTTCGACCAGACACCGTCGGAGCCCACCAGCAGGGCGCCGCGATGCTCTTCGATGCGGTCGTTGTATTGCACGCGAACCAGCACGCCCTGAGCGTCGCTGTTGTGATGGGTAACGGCCGATTCCAGCTGCATGGCGATGTTGCCGCGCTGGCGCACTTCGGCAAGGAGTGCCTGCTGCAGGTCGGCGCGGTGGCAGACGATGTAGGGCGCGTGCCAGCGTTGTGCCGCGGCCTTGCCGATGGGCAGGTGCAGCAGCTTTTCCCCGCTCACGCCATCCTGCAGGCAGACCGCATCCGGCTGCACGGCATGAGGCATCAGCCTGTCCAGGACGCCGAGGCGGCCGAGCAGGCGGGTGGCATTGGGCGAAAGCTGCAATCCGGCGCCCGCTTCGGCCAGAATGGCGCTCTTCTCAAAGATCTGGACGGCAAAGCCTTTGGCGCTCAGCGCCAGCGCCAGTGTCAGGCCGGCGATACCGGCACCCGCAATGATGATTTGATCAGGATTGGGAGTTCGCCTGTTGCGAGCCGTCTTCAGATCGATGACGGGCGTTTGCAATCAGGCAGCCTTGTCGTCCACATAGGTGCAGCCGGCAGGAACAGTTTCCCCGGCGGAGAGCGACGCATCGTAGCGGTACAGGGTCGAGCAGTAGGGGCAGACCTTTTCATTGTCATCGCCAAGGTCAAGGAAGACATGCGGGTGATCGAAAGGCGGATTGGCGCCGACGCACATGAATTCCTTGACGCCAATGCTGATGGCGGCGTGACCAGCGCTGTTCTGGAAGTGGGGAATGCTGTGTCCGGCCATGTGTCGCTCCTGGGCTTTCAGTCGATAGGCAATGGTGTTGTCTTTCTCATAGAGCAATTCCGCGGCGAAGAAAATCGCTTCTGCGGCGCTAAAGCGAGGCAATCTGACACAACAGGCGGCTGGTTCCGCCGCAACCGGCATTATGGCGGGTTTTCCGTCAGGCGCCGCATGAGAAATTCATCGCGAAAGGCTTTGGTTCCGGTGTAAGCTGCCGCGTGCCGATTTTTATCGGGCTGAGGAGGGATTGGGCCGCGATTGCTATAAAACCTTCAAGAGACTTGACTAATGTGGCCTGTGATTCCGCTTTTGACGGGACTATTCCAATCGGAGAATGACAATGAACGATCAGTCACCCGCCATAACGAATGCAGTCGAAGCCATCGGTCTGCCGGATCTGCACACCAGTGTCGACCGTTTCGTCAATCGCGAGTTCTCCTGGCTGCAGTTCAACCGCCGCGTACTGGAAGAAGCCCACAATGTGCACCAGCCGCTGCTGGAGCGCCTACGCTTCCTGTCCATCTCCGCCGCCAATCTCGACGAATTCTTCATGGTGCGTATTGCCGGTCTCGCCGGGCAGGTGCGTGCCGGAGTAGCCAATCGCAGCCCGGACGGGCGCACGCCGCAGGAGCAGCTGGAATTCGTGCTCGATGAGGTCGGCAAACTGCAGGCCGCCCAGCAGCTGCGCCTGAATGAACTGCGCGTCGAGATGCTGGCGGAAAACATCGAGATCGTCCGCCCGGACAAGCTGACCAAAAGCGAACGCCTCTGGCTCGAGGATCACTTCCTCGAAACCATCTATCCCGTCCTGACCCCGCTTTCCATCGATCCGGCACATCCGTTCCCGTTCATTCCCAATCTCGGTTTCACCATCGCCATGCTGTTGAGCCGCAGCATCGACAACCGTCCGATGACGGCGCTGTTGCGCCTGCCGCAGGCATTGAAACGTTTCATCCAGATTCCCGACGATGCCGGACGTTTCCGCTTCCTGACGCTTGAGGATGCCATCAGCCTGTTCACCGGGCGGCTGTTCCCCGGCTACGAGGTAAAGGGCGCCGGCACATTCCGCATCATCCGCGACAGCGATATCGAGGTGGAGGAAGAAGCAGAAGATCTGGTGCGCCTGTTCGAAAGCGCGCTGAAGCGCCGCCGCCGCGGCCAGGTGATCCGCATCGAATTCGATGATGAAATGCCGGAATCGCTGCGCGCCTTCGTGGCGACGGAACTCGGTGTTCCCGACAACCGCATCAGCGTGCTCGAAGGTCTTCTGGCGCTCAACACCATCTCCGAAATCGTCGGCATTCCGCGCGCCGACCTGAAGTTCGTACCCTACAACCCACGCTTCCCCGAGCGGGTGCGCGAGCATGGCGGCGATTGCTTTGCAGCGATCCGCGAAAAGGACATCGTGGTGCACCACCCCTACGAATCCTTCGATGTCGTCGTGCAGTTCCTGCGCCAGGCGGCGGCGGATCCGGAAGTGGTTGCCATCAAGCAGACGCTCTACCGCACCTCCAATGACAGCCCGATCGTGCGCGCACTGATCGACGCGGCCGATGCCGGCAAGTCGGTGACGGCGCTGGTCGAACTCAAGGCGCGCTTTGACGAAGAAGCCAATATCCGCTGGGCGCGCGATCTGGAACGCGCCGGCGTTCAGGTCGTCTTCGGCTTCATCGAGCTGAAAACCCATGCGAAAATGTCGCTGGTCGTGCGCCGCGAGGAACAGAAGCTGCGCAGCTACGTGCATCTCGGCACGGGCAATTACCACCCGATTACCGCCAAGATCTATACGGATCTGTCGTTCTTCACGTGCGAGCCATCCATCGGCCGCGACGTAGCCCAGATCTTCAACTTCATCACCGGTTATACGCAGCCTTCGGGTGAGATGGGCATTGCCGTGTCGCCGACCACCCTGCGCCCGCGCATTCTCCAGCACATCGCCGAAGAAATCGAGCACGCCAAGGCCGGCCGTCCGGCGGCAATCTGGATGAAGATGAATTCGCTGGTCGATCCGCAGATCATCGATGCGCTCTACAATGCCAGCACGCACGGCGTCGACATCGACCTCATCGTGCGCGGCATCTGCTGCCTGCGCCCGCAGGTTCCGGGCCTTTCCGACACGATCCGGGCGAAATCCATCGTCGGCCGCTTTCTCGAGCACAGCCGTATTTTCTGCTTCGGCAACGGTGCGGGACTGCCGTCGGAAAAGGCGCTCGTCTATATCGGTTCAGCCGATATGATGACCCGCAACCTCGACCGCCGCGTCGAAACGCTGGTTCCGATCACCAATCCAACTGTGCATCAACAGCTTCTTTCACAGATTATGCTGGCAAACCTTCTCGACAATCAGCAGAGTTACGAGTTACTAGCAGACGGTACGTCGCGCCGGATTGTTCCGGCGGATGGAGAAGATGCTTTTAACGCGCAGGAATATTTCATGACAAATCCCAGCCTGTCCGGCCGCGGCAAGTCGCTGAAGTCTTCAGCACCACGCTTGATCGCTCACCGCAAGCGATCCAAAGCAGCGAAAAACAAGACTGCATGATATCCGCAGCGCAGGGGCGTGTGCAAGGACGCCATCCGGCCGGTGTCATCGACATCGGCTCGAACTCTGTACGTCTGGTCGTCTATGAGGGGGTTACCCGTTCGCCGACCGTCCTTTTCAACGAAAAGATTCTCTGCGGCCTTGGCAAAGGCCTGGTAAAAACCGGCAAGCTGAATGAAAAGGCTGTGCAAAGCGCCTTGCGGGCGCTGCGCCGGTTCCGCGCCTTGGCCGATCAGGCGGGCGCCCGCTCGCTGGATGTGCTGGCGACGGCGGCAGCGCGCGAAGCCGAAAACGGTCCCGATTTTATCGCCCAGGCCGAAATCGTTCTGGGAGAACCGATCAAGGTTCTGTCCGGTCGGGAAGAGGCCTATTATTCCGCGCTGGGGATCATCTCCGGCTTTCATGATCCCGATGGTATCGCAGGCGATCTGGGCGGCGGCAGTCTCGAACTGGTCGACGTCAAGGGCCGCACCATCGGCGACGGCATCACCCTGCCGCTGGGCGGCCTGCGTCTGCAGGATATGTCGAACGGCGATCTTTCCGCCGCGTCCGATATCGCCAAGAAGACGCTGGAATCGGCCAAGCTTTTGGCCAAGGGCAAGGGCCGGGCGTTCTACGCCGTGGGCGGCACGTGGCGAAACCTCGCCAAGCTGCACATGAGCGCCGAGCACTATCCGCTGCACGTCATGCACCACTATGAAATTCCCTTCGAGGAGGCACAGCGCTTTCTCAAGCGCGTCGCGGACGGCAATCTCGACAATATGCGCGGGATCGAGGATGTCTCGAAGAACCGCCGTGCACTCTTGTCCTATGGCGCCATCGCCCTGCTTGAGACCATCCGCAAGATGCGTCCGTCAAAGGTTGTCTTTTCGGCCCTTGGCGTGCGGGAAGGGTTTCTGTTCTCGCTGCTGTCGGAATCCGAGCAGCTGGAAGACCCGCTGATTGCCGCCGCCGATGAACTGGCCGTGCTGCGCGCCCGCTCGCCCGCCTATGCGCGCGAGCTGGCGGACTGGAGCGGCGATGCCTTTGCCGCGCTCGGCTATGACGAGACGGAGGACGAGAAGCGCTATCGCCGCGCGGCCTGCCTGATCGCCGATATCAGTTGGCGTGCCCATCCCGATTATCGCGGTTCGCAGGCGCTGAACATGATCTCCAACGCCGCTTTTGTCGGCATTGATCATCCGGGCCGTGCCTATATCGCGCTCGCCAATTTCTTCCGCCACGAGGGTATTGCCAACAACGCGGCAGACCCGGAACTGGCCGCGCTCGCCACGCCGCGGCTGCTGGAATATTCGAAGATACTGGCGGCGATCATGCGGATTGTTTATCCGTTTTCCGCATCGATGGCGGGGGTGGTTCCCAACCTCTCGTGGAAACAGGCGTCTGACGGCATCTACCTTGAAGTGGCGGCAAGGAATGCCGACCTGATCGGCGATGTGCCGGAAGGCCGCTTGCAGCAATTGGCGAAACTGACGGGCAAGCCGCTGAAAATGGCCATCGGCAAATAAGTGCCGGTGCTCAGGCGGCGATAGCCGCCTTCTTGCGTCCGGGCAGGGTCATCGCCGCGACACCGGCAATCACGCAGACCAGGCCGATCCATGCGGTCGATGCCAGGCTTTCGCCGAGAAACAATACGCCGATGCCGACGCCGATCGGCACGCGCAGATAGGCCTGCGATGTCGTGCCGACCGTGCCCAGCGTGTTGATCAGCCTGAAATAGATCACGAAGGCGAGGGCGGTGGAGAACACGGCAAGGCCAAGCAGCGCGAGCAGCGAGTGGGCGGAGGGCGCCAGCGTCCATGGCCGGTCGACCACGAGGCTGACCGGGATGAGGATGACGGCGCCGCAGAGCATCGAGCCAGCGGCGGGCATCATCGGATCGAGATTTTTGAAACCCTTGCCGAAGATTGCGGCCGCCGCATAGGAAATCGTTGCCGCAACGATGGCAAGCTGCGCCACCAGTTCCTTGCCGATGCCGTTGAATGCCTCGAGCCCGATGATCAGGGAAATACCGATGACACCGGCCGCCACGCCGAAGACTTTTCGCGTGGTCACGGCTTCGTGGCGGGTGATCAGGACCGTCAGCAGAAAGGCGAAGATCGGCGTTGTCGAATTGAGAATGGTGGCAAGACCGGCATTGACGGTCAATTCCGCCCAGGCGATCAACGTGAAGGGGATCACGCTGTTGATGCAGGCCTGGATGAGAAAGCGCTTCCAGATCGCCGGATCGCGCGGCAGGGCAAGGCCGCGCAGCTTGATGATGGCCAGCAGCAGTCCGCCGGCGATCAGCGTGCGGGCGGCGATGAAGGTGACCGGCGGGATCGTCTCGACCCCGACCCGGATGAAGGTATAGGAGGCGCCCCATAGCGTGGCGAGAATGGCGAGAAGCGCCAGTTCTCTGGCCGGAGACGGGGTTTGCACGGGGGTAGCAGACATCATTGCCTCACATCAGCATGGTTTCAACGGGCCGATGCTAGCCAGTTTTGGCGGGCCGGTACTTCGGTTTAGGCCGAAGTATCAGTCCGTGCAGGGCACGGCCCGGATCCGCTTGTTCTCGAACTTCAGGCACAACTCGCCATTGATCAGCTGCAGCGCCTTTTCGCCAAAGACCTCGCGGCGCCAGCCCTGCAGGGCCGGAATATCGTCCGCATCGCCTTCCGCGGCAATCCGGTCGATCTCGTCTGACGTTGCGACAACCTTGGCGGCAACGCCGTGTTCTTCCGTCACGAGACGCAGCAGAACCTTCAGCAGTTCGGCCGCCGCTCCTGCACCTTCCGGCGACTGCACGGATTTCGGCAGGCGCGGCATGTCTTCCTTCGGCAGGTCCAGTGCGATGTTGACGGCATTGAGCAGCCCCGTGGCGATGCTGGAGCGCTCCCAGCCCTTGGGGATGGTGCGCAGCCGGCCCATTGCTTCCACGTCACGCGGCTGCTGCTGGGCGATCTCGTAAATGGCGTCGTCCTTGAGCACGCGGCCGCGCGGCACGTTGCGCTCGCGCGCTTCGCGTTCGCGCCAGGCGGCAACGCTGCGCAGCACGGCAAGCTCCTGCGGTTTGCGCAGGCGCATCTTAAGGCGCTTCCACGCATCGTCGGGATGCATGTCATAGGTCTCGCGCGCCGTCAGCACCTTCATCTCGTCGAGGACCCAGTCGGTGCGGCCTTCTTCCTCAAGCTTTGCCTTGAGGTGCAGATAGATGTCGCGCAGATGGGTGACATCGGCCAGCGCATAGTCGAGCTGCTTGTCGGAGAGCGGGCGGCGGCGCCAGTCGGTGAAGCGCGAGGACTTGTCGATCTGCGCGCCATTCACCCGCTGCACCAGCTGGTCATAGGCAATGGCATCGCCGAAGCCGCAGACCATGGCCGCCACCTGCGTGTCGAAGACCGGATGGGGGATCAGATTGCCGAGATGGAAAACGATCTCGATATCCTGCCGCGCCGCGTGGAACACCTTGACGATGGTCTCATCCGCCATCAGCCGGAAAAACGGCGCAAGATCGAGACCCGGGGCGAGGGCATCGACAATGGCAGTATGATCAGGGGATGCGAGCTGGATAACGCAAAGCTCCGGCCAGAACGTGGTCTCCCGGATGAACTCCGTGTCGACTGTTACGAAATCGGATTGCGAAAGGGCGGCTACAGCCTGGTCAAGCTGATCTGTGGTTGTAATCATGGTCATGAAATTTCTATAGCGAATGGAAATGCATTTGTCTCGCCTGTCCGAGTTTCTTCGCTGCTTGTCGCGTCTATATGGTTGATAGGCCGACAAAACGGGCTTCCAGTCATTCGCAATCTTGACAAATCGCCGTCAAAATGCGCTTGTCCGCGCAAATTCCAAGATCATGGCCGGGGCTTTCTTCACACCTCCCGGCAGCAAGCATCAAGCATCTCAGAGGCACATATCATGCACCGTTACCGCAGCCATACCTGCGCCGCCCTGCGGAAATCCGACGTTGGTTCGACAGTTCGTCTTTCCGGCTGGGTTCATCGCGTCCGCGATCATGGCGGCATTCTCTTCATCGATATCCGCGATCACTACGGTCTGACCCAGATCGTCGCCAGCCCCGACTCGCCCGCCTTCAAACTGGCCGAGACCGTGCGCGGCGAATGGGTGATCCGCGTCGACGGTGAAGTGAAGGCCCGCACGGACGATACGGTCAATGCCAACATGCCGACCGGCGAGATTGAAGTCTTCGCCCGTGAGATCGAAATCCTGTCCGCCGCCAAGGAACTGCCGCTGCCGGTGTTCGGCGAGCTGGACTATCCGGAAGATATCCGCCTGAAGTACCGCTTCCTCGATCTGCGCCGCGACACGCTGCACAAGAACATCATGTCGCGCACCAAGATCATCGCCGCCATGCGCCGCCGCATGACCGAGATCGGCTTCACCGAATTCTCGACGCCGATCCTGACGGCATCGTCGCCGGAAGGTGCGCGCGACTTCCTCGTGCCCAGCCGCATTCATCCCGGCAAGTTCTATGCCCTGCCGCAGGCGCCGCAGCAGTACAAGCAGTTGATCATGATGTCCGGTTTCGACCGCTACTTCCAGATCGCACCCTGCTTCCGCGACGAAGATCCGCGTGCCGACCGCCTGCCGGGCGAGTTCTACCAGCTCGACATCGAAATGAGCTTTGTCGAACAGGAAGACGTGCTGTCGACGATGGAGCCGGTCCTGCGCGGTGTGTTCGAGGAATTCGCCGAGGGGAAGCCTGTCACGCAGCAGTTCCCGCGCATCGCCTACGACGATGCCATGCGCAAATACGGCTCGGACAAGCCAGACCTGCGCAACCCGATCGAGATGCAGGCCGTGACCGAGCATTTCGCCGGTTCCGGCTTCAAGGTTTTCGCCAACATGATCGCCAACGATCCGAAGGTGGAAATCTGGGCGATCCCGGCCAAGACAGGCGGCTCGCGCGCCTTCTGCGACCGCATGAACTCCTGGGCGCAGGGTGAGGGCCAGCCGGGCCTCGGCTATATCTTCTGGCGCAAGGAAGGTACGGGCAATTCGCTTGTTTTTAATGCTGTAGAACATCCTAAGCTGGCGAACGAAAGCGCAGAGCAATACGAAGAACGAGTATCCAAACAACTCGGTCTTTGGTCAGACAAGATTGTCGGCGCCGGTCCGCTGGCCAAGAACATCGGACCGGAACGCACCGAAGCCTTGCGCGTGCAGCTGGGTCTGGACGATGGCGATGCGGCGTTCTTCGTTGCGGGCGATCCCAAGAAGTTCGTCTCCTTTGCCGGTGCCGCACGCACCCGTGCGGGCGAAGAACTCAACCTCGTCGACCGCGACCAGTTCAAGCTTGCCTGGATTGTCGACTTCCCGTTCTTCGAATGGCTGGAAGACGAGAAGAAGATCGATTTCGCCCACAACCCGTTCTCCATGCCGCAGGGCGGCATGGACGCGCTGGAGCACCAGGACCCGCTGACGATCAAGGCATTCCAGTACGATCTCGTCTGCAACGGCTTCGAGATTTCCTCGGGCGGCATCCGCAACCATCTGCCGGAAACCATGGTCAAGGCGTTCGAGGCGGTCGGCCATTCGCGGGAAACCGTGGAAGAGCGCTTTGGCGGCCTCTACCGCGCGTTCCAGTATGGCGCACCGCCGCATGGCGGTATGGCGGCCGGTATCGACCGCATCGTGATGCTGCTCGTGGGTGCCAAGAACCTGCGCGAGATCACCATGTTCCCGATGAACCAGCAGGCCTACGATCTGCTGATGAATGCGCCGTCGGATGTGTCGCCCGCGCAGCTGCGCGACCTCAACATCCGCCTCGCGCCGATGAAGAAAGAGGATTAAAAACCCTTTCCAACCGACTCTGGACAAACAAAAAAGCCCGGCATCTCGCCGGGCTTTTTCTTTGCCGTCTCTATCGATTACTGGTTGGCGTTGACCGTGACGCCGAGTGTCTTGATCAGCGACTTCGGATCGGCCATGCCGCCGGCTGCAATGATGGCAAACGGCACGGGCTTGGCCGGGGCGGCCTTGATCTCGATGTTCTTCGGGCTGTCGAGATAGGCGCTGACCGCTGTTCCCAGGGCCTGGGCAAATTCGGCATTGCCGAGCTGTGCTGCCATCATCGGCAGGATGGCCTTGCCCTGGTTGACCAGGTCGGTGCGCTTGGCGCCCTGCTGCTTGGCAACGTAGTCGAGAGCCTTGTTGGTGAGCGAAGCATCGTCGAAGCGGATCGATGCGCCGGTGAAGCTCAACTGCTGCATCAGGCCGAGCATGGCCATGCCCTTGGCATCGTCAGGCTTGCCGTCGCCGCTCTTTACAGCGTCCTGAATGCCCTTGATGAAGTCGAGGGTGTAACCGGAAATGTCGAACTTCATGCCCAGCGTGCCGGCATTGTCGGCGGCAAAGGCGAACTTGTCGACGTTGAGACGGCCATCGGGGATGTTCCACGAGCCGTTCATGTCGATCTTGCCCGAAAGCGTTTCATAACCAAGCGCCTTGATCGTGTCCTTGGTCTTTGGGTCCTCCACACCCGACAGATCCGCCTTGAAGCTGGCGACATTGGATGTGAAGACAACCGGTGCCGACGCGGTGAACGGCGAAACGGAAACGGTCAGGTTGTCAGCCGAAAAGACATCCTTGCCCTTGCTGTTGACGTTGAAGTGCTTCAGCCCGCCTTTCTGGTACTGGAGCATTTTCGCCAGCGGCTCGGTTGCGCCTTCGGCCGGCAGGGTGATGCCTTCAAGCTTGATGCCTTCGACACTGATCTTGCTGTCCGGTTCATCGGCGGGGCTGAACTTGATATCCAGTACGGTCGCCGATCCGATCTTGAAGCCGCCGCCCGAAACGTCGCTGACATCGCTGAGTGTCACATCGCCGGCATTGAAGCTTTCCTTGGCGCCCGCTGCGGACAGCTTGGTGTCCTTGAGGATGACGGTCGAGCCGTTGGTTTCGACGTTTGCGTATTCAAGGGTGCCGCCCTGTTCGCCGTAAACGGCCTTCAAACGGGCCGCCACCGCATTGCCGTCCACCGCATAGGCTGAACCGGCAAAGACAACGACAAGTGCAGTGGTCGCAGCCATGAGGTGCAAGCCGGATTTCAGAGAGTAGGTTGGACGCATAGTGTGTTCCTTGTTTTGCTCAATAAACAAATCTATCCCATGCCGCGCGGCAAAACTATGACAGTCTTTCCCTGCGAAATCGGGCCAATTGGGCGGTAGAAAGTCAGATTTGACGGATGGACGCAAGCCCTGCCCATTTTTTGCCCATCACGATAGGCAACAGGCTGTGATCTGAGCGAATCATTGCTTGCCCGTGAATCGGTGAGTTGATAACCCATTGACATGGGAAAAAGCCTGATTCCGCCAGACAATGGCGACGATAATATTGAACCGGTTGATCTGAAAGCCGCGCTGGAAGAACGCTATCTGGCCTACGCGCTTTCGACAATCATGAACCGTGCCCTGCCGGACGTGCGCGACGGGCTCAAACCCGTCCACCGCAGAATCATGCATGCGATGCGGCTGTTGCGGCTTTCGCCCGACCAGTCCTATGCCAAATGCGCCCGCATCGTCGGCGAGGTCATGGGCAAGTTCCACCCGCATGGCGACCAGTCGATCTATGACGCGCTGGTGCGCCTGTCGCAGGATTTCGCCGTGCGTTATCCGGTTGTCGACGGGCAGGGCAATTTCGGCAATATCGACGGCGATAACCCGGCGGCCATGCGCTATACCGAAGCGCGGATGACCGATGTCGCCATGCTGCTTCTCGAAGGCATCACCGAGGATGCCGTCGACTTCCGCCCGACCTATAATGAGGAAGACGAAGAACCGATCGTTCTTCCCGGCGCCTTCCCGAACCTGCTCGCCAACGGCTCGTCCGGTATTGCGGTGGGCATGGCCACGTCGATCCCGCCGCACAATGTATCGGAACTCTGCGCCGCCGCCCTGCACCTGATCAAGCATCCCGAGGCGACGGTCGAAGAGCTGATGTCGCTGGAGGACGATCCCGAGGATCACACCAGAACCAGGGTGCGCGGGCCGGATTTCCCGACCGGTGGCGTGCTTGTCGAAAGTGCCGATGCCATTCTCGATGCCTACAAGACCGGGCGCGGCGGTTTCCGCCTGCGCGCCCGCTGGCATGTGGAGGATCAGGGGCGTGGAACCTGGATCGTCGTCATCACCGAAATTCCCTATCAGGTGCAGAAATCCCGGCTGATCGAAAAGATCGCCGAGCTCCTGATCGCCAAGAAAATTCCCTTGCTGGATGATGTGCGCGACGAATCCACCGAGGATGTGCGCATCGTGCTCGAACCGAAGAGCCGCAGCGTCAATCCCGATATTCTGATGGAATCCCTGTTCAAGCTGTCCGAGCTGGAAACACGCTTTCCCCTGAATATGAATGTTCTCTCGAACGGCAAGGTGCCCAACGTCCTGTCGCTGCGCGACGTGCTCAAGCAATGGCTCGAACACCGCAAGGACGTCCTCATCCGCCGTTCGCGCCACCGGCTGGCCGAGATCGAGCGCCGCCTGGAAATTCTCGGCGGTTTCCTGATTGCCTATCTCAACCTGGACGAGGTGATCCGCATCATCCGCGAGGAGGATGAGCCCAAGCAGGAAATGATGACCCGTTTCGGGCTGAGCGATGTTCAGGCGGAAGCGGTCCTGAACATGCGCCTGCGGTCGTTGCGCAAGCTCGAGGAATTCGAGATCCGCAAGGAATTCGACGGGCTGACCGCCGAAAAGGGCGAAATCGAGCAGTTGCTGGGTTCCGATGCCAAGCAGTGGCAGACCATTTCCTGGCAGATCGCCGAAATGCAGAAGAAATATGCGGCCGACACACCGCTCGGCAAGCGACGCACCACCTTTGCCGATGCGCCGCAGCATGACCAGGCCGATATTCACCATGCCATGATCGAGAAGGAGCCGGTGACGGTCGTCGTCTCGGAAAAGGGCTGGCTGCGCGCCATGAAGGGGCATCTGCCCGATTTCTCGTCGCTGACCTTCAAGGAGGGCGACAAGCTCAAGCTGGCATTCCACGCGGAAACCACGGACCGCATTCTCATCCTGACCACCGGCGGCAAGTTCTATACCATCGGCGCCAACAGCCTGCCTGGCGGGCGCGGCCATGGCGAGCCGATCCGCATCATCGTGGATATGGAGAACGATCAGGACATCGTCACGGCCTTCGTGCACAACCCCGGGCGCCAGCTGCTGCTGTCATCCCATGACGGCAACGGCTTCCTCGTGCCGGAGGCGGATGTCATGGCCAATACCCGCAAGGGCAGGCAGGTGATGAACGTCAAGGCGCCGGATGAGGCGCGCCATTGCATTCCCGTCACCGGCGACAGCGTGGCGATCGTCGGCGAGAACCGCAAGATGCTGGTGTTCCCGCTGGCGGAAATCCCCGAACTCGGGCGCGGCAAGGGCGTACGCCTGCAGCGCTACAAGGATGGCGGCGTCTCCGATATCCGCGTCTTTGCCATGGAGCGGGGGCTCACATGGCAGGATGCGGCGGACCGGACGTTCACGCGCAGCCGGGAGGAACTGGCCGAATGGATCGGACCGCGTGCTTCCGCCGGCCGCATGGTGCCGAAGGGTTTCCCGCGCTCGGGCAAGTTTTCCTGACATCGATGTGACGGCCGATTGAAAAATTAAACGAGAGCGTTCATTCTCGTATTGACCAGTTTTGCGTTTCGCTGTAAATGAGAGTGAACATTCGCTCTTTTTTGTGGTGCCTCGTGACCGACAGTATTCTGCCAAAGCAATCGAAGCTCCTGACCGATGACGGATCGGACAGGGAATCCGGCTGTTTTGTCGCCAAGCTGTTCGGCAAACGGGCGCAGAACCGCGAAGTGCAGGAAGCGCGCATCCTTGAAGCCGCCACCAACTGTTTTGTCCGTGCGGGCTTTCGTGGCGCATCGATGAATGACATCTGCTCCGAGGCCGGCATGAGCCCCGGCGCGCTTTACCGTTATTTCCCCTCGAAGGAATCCCTGATCGAAGCCATCGTCGCCGGCCATCGCAAGGCAAGCGCCGAAATTCTCGACCGCATGAGCGGGTACGGCAACATCATCGATGCGCTTGTGATGGTGGGCCTCGATCACGTTCGCCAGAAGTCGGCGAACGGCGTTGACGACGCCAGCGCGCGGCTTTTTGCCGAGGTGCGGGCGGAAGCCATCCGCAACGAAGCCGTTGCCGCCCAGTGCGAGCTTTATGAAGGGCAGATGCGCGAAAAGCTTCTGTCGGCCGTCGGCGCCGCCAAGGCCCGGGGCGAGATTGATCCCGTCGGTGACCTGGAGCTTGTCGTGGCGAGCCTTGCCGCCATGGGCGAGGGGATCATCATGCGGAATTTTCCGGCACAGGGTGTGCCTGTCGAGGCGCTGGAGCCGATGTTCCGCGCTCTTGCAGTCGGCATCCTGCGCCCCGTGCAAGCATAAATACTGACATACCGATCCAGCAAATACCTCTTTTGATCAGGTAATCCGATGCGCAACCGTCGCACTAAACTTCTGGCATCCGTCGTTCTGGCCCTCGGCCTCACTGCCGCGCTCGTCCCGGCCGCCATGGCCGAGGACAAAACGGCCGTACAGGCGGTCAAGCCGCCGGTCATCAATGTCATTCCGGCCGCCGAAGCCGAAATGGTCGCGTCCATCACCGTCACCGGCACCATCGTTCCGCGTCAGGAAGTTGCGGTGGGAACCGATGTGGCGGGGCTGATCGTGCTCGAACTCAGTGCCGATCAGGGTGACCGGGTGAAGGAGGGCGAGATCATCGCCCGCCTCGACAAATCATCCCTCGAAATCCAGCTGGCGCAGATCGAGGCGCAGCGCGCCCAGGCCGAAGCGTCCATCGCCCAGTCGGAGGCGCAGATCGTTGATGCGCAGATCGCCGTCCGGCAGGCCCAGGAAGCGCTCGACCGCGCCCGCGCCCTGTCGGCCAAGGGCATCACCTCCAAAGCCGATTTCGACAATGCCACCAATGCCTATGACAGCGCCAATGCCCGGCTCAACACATCTCGGCAGGCGCTGGTCGCCAGCCAGTCACAGCTGCAATTGGTGGCCGCGCAGAAGCGCGATGTCCTGCTGCGCATCGAAAAGGCCGATGTCAAGGCGCCGACGACCGGCGTCGTCCTCAGCCGCAATGCGCTGCTCGGCGGCATTGTGTCGATGAATGCCGGTCCGCTGTTCCGCATTGCCCGTGACGGCGAATTCGAACTTTCGGCCAATATACCGGAAGTGGATTTGCCGCGCCTCAAGCCCGACATGCCGGTGGCCGTGCGCGTGTCCGGCATGGAGCAGCCGGTTTCCGGCCGGGTGCGTCTCATCTCCCCGGAAATCACCGCAAGCTCGCGCCTCGGTGCGGTGAAGATTTCACTGGAGCACAATGACGCGATCCGGCCCGGCAACTTTGCCCGTGCGGTCATCGAATTGACCCGGCGCAATGGCGTCAGCGTCCCGCTCTCGGCCGTTGTCTATCGCGGCCCGACGGCCCTTGTGCAGGTGGTCAAGGACGGCGTGGTCGACACGCGCAAGGTCACCCTCGGCATCCGCAATGACCGCGCTGTGGAAGTGCTCGACGGCCTTGCCGACGGCGAAGACGTTGTCGCGCGGGCCGGTACGTTCGTTGCCAATGGCGACCGGGTGACGCCCATGCGCATTGCCGCGGAAACGACGGGGGCAGTCAAATGAACTGGAACATTTCCGCCTGGTCGATCCGCAATCCGGTTCCGTCGATCCTGCTGTTTGTCGTGCTCGTCGTTCTCGGCCTGATGAGCTTTTCCAAGCTGCCGATCACCCGCTTTCCCAATATCGATGTTCCCCTGATTTCCGTGGCGATCACCGATCCCGGCGTTGCGCCGAGCGAGCTGGAAACCCAGATCGCCAAGCGTGTCGAGGATTCGGTTGCCAACATCACCGGCGTGAAGAACGTCACCACCACGCTGACCGAAGGCATTTCGACAACGCTCGTCGAGTTCCGCCTCGAAGTGGATACGCAGAAGGCGCTCAACGATGTCAAGGATGCGGTCACCCGCATCCGCAGCGATCTGCCTGCCACGATCAAGGAACCCATCGTCAGCTCTGTCGATGTCGAGGGCTCGTCGATCCTGACCTATGCGATTTCCGCGCCGGCGATGACATCCGAGGAACTGTCCTGGTTCGTCGACGACAAGATTCTGCGCGATATCCAGGGCGTCAAGGGTGTCGGCCGTGTCGAACGCTATGGCGGCGTGACGCGGGAAATCCGCGTCTCGCTCGATCCGGACCGTCTGACGGCATTGGGCGTGACCGCATTTGACGTCAACCGCGCGCTGAAATCGATGAATGCCGATCTGACCGGCGGGCGCGGCGATCTGGGTTCAACCCAGCAGACCATCCGTACCCTTGGCGCATCCCGCACGCTGGACGACCTGCGCAGCGTCGAAATTCCGCTGGCGGGCGGGCGCTCTGTCCGGCTGGATGCCATCGGCACCGTGTCGGATTCGTTTCAGGAACCCAAATCCTTTGCCCGCGTCAACAACCAGACCGTGGTGTCCCTCGGCGTGTTCCGCGCCAAGGGTGCCAGCGATGCGGATGTGTTCAAGCGGGTTCAGGACCGCATGGATCTGCTGACGCAGAAATACCCCGATGTGCGGTTCAGCATCATCGACAATGCGGTGAACTACACCTACGGCAATTATGAAGCCGCCATGAGCTCGCTGGTCGAAGGCGCGCTGCTGTCGATCGTCGTGGTCTTCCTGTTCCTGCGCAATATCCGCGCGACGCTGATCGCGGCGATTGCCCTGCCTCTGTCCGCCATTCCGACATTCTGGGCCATCGATATGCTCGGCTTCTCGCTGAACCTGATCAGTCTGCTCGGCATCACGCTGGTGACGGGCATTCTCGTCGACGACGCCATCGTGGAGATCGAGAACATCGTCCGGCACATGCGGTCGGGCAAATCGCCCTATCGCGCGTCGCTGGAAGCGGCCGACGAAATCGGGCTCGCCGTTATCGCGATTTCCGTGACGATCATAGCGGTGTTTGCGCCGGTCAGCTTCATGAGCGGCATCGCCGGACAATATTTCAAGCAGTTCGGCCTGACGGTCGCCGTGGCGGTGTTCTTCTCGCTGCTGGTTGCCCGCCTGATCACGCCGATGATGACCGCCTATCTCCTGCGCGATGGCAAGAACCTGCACCATGAGGACAATGGCACCGGCTGGGTTGGCGCCTATACACGCTTCCTTGGCGTGACACTGCGCTATCGCTGGCTCACGCTCATCAGTGGCGTCCTGCTGTTCGCAACGGCCATCTGGGCCATGGGGTTCCTGCCGTCCGGGTTTGTCCCGGCACAGGACGAGGCGCGGGTGGCGGTCAATCTTGAGCTGACGCCGGGTTCGCGCATCGATGAAACCCGCCGCGTCACCGATGAAGCGGCGCTGCGGGTCCGGGAAATCCCGGAAGTGCAGCAGACCTATGTCGTCGGCGGGTCGTCGCCCAAGGGCGAGACGGACACGCGCCGCGCGACCATGATCGTCAAGCTCAGCCACAAGAGCGAGCGCAACCGGAGCCAGAAGCAGATCGAAGCCGAGATTTTCGCCAAGCTTTCCGAAGTGCCGGATCTGCGCGCCAACTTTGTCAATGATCGCGGCGAGCGCGAATTTGCCGTCGGCGTCATCGGCACGGACGGCCAGAAAGTGAGCGAGCAGGCCCGGTCCATGCAGAGCGGCATGACGGCAACGGGCAGCTTCCAGGCGGTGTCCTCCAGCGCCGCGCTGGACCGTCCGGAAATCATCGTGACACCGCGCATGGACAAGCTGGCCGAGCTTGGCCTGTCCACGGCTGCCGTTTCCGATGCGCTGCGCGTGGCAACCCTTGGCGATCTCGATGCCAATCTGGCGAAATACACCGTGGGTGACCGGCAGATTCCGATCCGGGTTCAGCTGACCGAGGACGCCCGCCGCGATCTCACCGTCTTGAACACGCTGACCGTGACCGCCCCATCCGGCGTCGTGGTGCCGCTGGCATCCATCGCACAGGTCAGTTTCGGCCAGGGACCGTCGTCCATCGAACGCTTCAACCGCGAACGGCGCGTCGTCGTCGGCGCCAACATGGCCGGCGGCAAGGAGATCGGCGAGGGGCTTTCCATCGTCAAGGGCTTGCCGCAGGTCAAATCCATGCCGGATGGCGTGCGCATTCAGGAAACCGGCGACGCCGAAGTGATGGGCGAAGTTTTTGCCGGTTTCCGCAATGCGATGATCATGGGCCTGATGCTGGTGTTCGTGGTGCTGATCCTACTCTTCGGCAGTATCTTCCATGCGTTCACCATCCTGATGTCATTGCCGTTGTCGATTGCCGGTGTGGCCGCCGCCCTGCTGCTCACCAACAATTCCGTCTCCATGGCCGTGGTCATCGGTATTCTCATGCTGATGGGCATCGTCACCAAGAATGCCATCATGCTGGTCGATTTTGCCATTGAAGAGGTCAAGCACGGCATTCCGCGCAATGAGGCCATCATCGATGCGGGACGCAAGCGCATCCGTCCCATTGTCATGACGACGATTGCCATGTCCGCGGGCATGGTGCCGGCGGCGCTGGCCTTCGGCGATGGCGGCGAGTTCCGGGCACCCATGGCCATCGCGGTGATCGGCGGGCTGCTGATCTCGACTGTCCTGTCACTGGTGTTCGTGCCGTCCTTCTACACGATCATGGACGATCTCAGCCGCTGGATGGCGCGTGCGTTCCATTGGGGCTTCCGTCCGAACAAGCCGGACGAAGCCGAAGCGGCCGCACGCCCTGGCGTGCGCACCGTGCCCGCCTATCCGGCACCGGGCTATGCCAGCGAGGCAGCCGAATAGGGGTTCTCAGATCGGGTGGCGGAACGCCGCCATCCGCGAGCGCTTGCGGGCGCTGTGCATCTGCCAGATCGAATGGCTGACCAGCGTGGTGATGATGATGATACCGCCGAACAGGGTGGGGTCGCTCGGACGTTCGGCAAAGACCAGCCAGACCCAGATCGGCGCCAGAACCGTCTCCAGCAGATAAAACATCGCCACTTCGGGCCCGGACAGGAAGCGCGGGCCGGTCGCCAGGCAGGCAAAGGCGATTGTCGTCACCACGGCGCCGTTGAAGATGATCCAGCCGGGCGCAGCGACGGAAAAGCCATGCTGTGAAACCATGAAAATCGCCACGGTCATCGGCAGGACGGTGCCGATAATGGCGGCAAAGCTCATATCCTTCTTCGAGGCGCGGGTGACCGTGATGGCGGAGGCGAGGAAGAATGTCGACATCAGGGCGATGATATTGCCGAACAGGTGCCCCGATGACAGGCCCTCGCGCACGATGATCCCCACGCCGATCAGCATGAAGAACATGGCGACGAAGGTCGCGGTTTTCGGGCGCTCCTTCAGGAAAATCCAGGAAAGCAGCGCGGCAAACACCGTGTTGAACGCCAGGATGAAAACAAGGTTGGCGGTCGAGGTGTTGTAGACGGCGATCATGAAGAAGATCGAGCCCAGGCCGTAAAGCCCGGCCACGGCAACGCCGATCCGCCCCGGCAGGATGGTCTTGACCCGGCCGGTCACCATGCTCCACACCGCCCAGATGATCAGGGCGCAGATGAAGGTCGTGCCGCTGCGCAAAAGCAGCGTCGACCAGGTTTCCCCCTGGCCGAGGCGCAGCAGCGGGATATCGACGGAGAGTATCAGTCCGCCTATGCCCGTGATGAGCAGGCCCTTGCGGTGATCGAGATGCGGTTGGGACATTTCCTCTGACTTTCCAAGTCTTTTTCTTGTTTTGAGGCCCGAGCATTAGCCGCAAGCGCTGGCTTATTCTAGGTCGCCTGCACATAAATCTGTTTCAAACGGCAGAAGGCAGTTTCGTGGTGCGTGGTTCGACAAGCTCACCATGAGGGATGTGGTTTGGTGCAAGGTTGGTCACAAACGTTGCAGAATAGTGCTCCCCTGCAATCCTCACCCTCCCTCATGGTGAGCTTGTCGAACCACGCACCACCAAAGTGCACATGAACTAATCGCGGCGTTCCCAGCCCTTCGGGCCCAGATGTTCCTGGGGCTTGTAGCGGATTTTGTACTGCATCTTGCGCGAGCCCTCGACCCAGTAGCCGAGATAGACATGCGGAAGGCCGGCGGCAGCGGCGCGCTGGATATGATCGAGGATCATGAAGGTGCCGAGCGAACGGTCGGCGTAATCCGGATTGAAGAAGGAATAGACCATCGACAATCCGTCGCCCATGACATCGGTCAGCGCCACGGCGATCAGCTCGCCTTCGCCCTTCTTGGTGATGAAGGAATCCGGCCCGCGGCGGCGGTATTCGATGATCTGGGTGGGGACATGGGTGTCTTCGACCATCATCGCATAGTCGAGCACCG
Source organism: Phyllobacterium sp. T2-21 (assembly GCF_055378485.1). Taxonomy (NCBI): domain Bacteria; kingdom Pseudomonadati; phylum Pseudomonadota; class Alphaproteobacteria; order Hyphomicrobiales; family Phyllobacteriaceae; genus Phyllobacterium; species Phyllobacterium sp. T2-21. The sequence continues at coordinate 2,021,993 of NZ_AP027912.1, forward strand.
TCATTTCCGACATGCCGCCCTTGTTGTGCCGCGCATCGAGATAGCGCCGGAAGAGGGCGTATTGTTCGGTCGAAGGTTCCGCCTGGTGGATATTGCCGATCAGGTCCCGGTTGTGGTTCCAGACCCGGCGCATGGATTTGTCCTGCTTGAACTCCCCGGCCAGAATCCGCACGGAAACGCAGGCCCGGCAATTCTCGCAGGCCGGACGGTAGGCAATGTTCTGGGAGCGGCGGAAACCGCCCTGGGTCAGCAGATCATTCAGCTCGGCGGCGCGCCCGCCGACGAGGTGTGTAAAAACCTTGCGCTCCAATTGCCCTTCCAGATAAGGACAGGGCGAGGGTGCTGTCAGGAAGAACTGCGGTGATTGCTGCGGTTGATGCGTCATTCGTTATCCTGGAACAGTCTGCAACCCCTATAGAATCGTAAGACCCCCGAAAACGTCAATTCAATTATATTGCATTCAGATGTGAATGTCGCGGGTCGTCGTTGCAAACGTTACGGCCAGGACCGAGGTGCCAGGCAAAATGTCAGCCGTGCTCGTCATTGAGATTGTAGCAGGGCTGGCCGTTCCATGAATGGCTCGGCGCGTCCGCCTTGCCGTCGACCGTCCGGCCCCAGCGGCCGGCGAAGGAACGGTAATCGTTGGAAAAGCGAATGGTCAGCAGACCCGAGCCGTATTTGTCGACCCAGACCATCGTGCGCTCGGTACCCTTGGCCGGATCTTTTTCCGCGAGGGTTCCCATGACCAGGCCATCGCGCGCTTCGATCTGGTATGTGCCCGATATGCGGCCATCACGATCCACATTGAGTGCTGTGACGACATCCCGGTAGTCACCGCTTGAAATCACCTCGCCGCAAAACCGTCCGGCCGGCGAAGCAGCGATGCTGACGCCAAGTCCGGAACCATAGAATGCAAATGCCATTGCGGCGAGAGCAGCAAGCCTGAGATGAGTCATGGATGTGGCCGGTAAAGGAAGAAGGCTCCCGACGGGAGCCCTCTGGATTAATGATATGCGCGTACGACGACCGTACCAAGAAGAAGATCGTGGACCGTGCATTTGCGGTCGACGACGAAAGTTGCGAGCAGGATAAGCGGCGTCAGCACCACATTCAATCCCCAGAAAAGCACCGTATGGACGATCGCAAGCAGGCCATCGACCTTCTGGCCGTCAAGACGTTCGAGCCTGAGGCCCATCATCTGCATGCCCTTGGTTGCCTGGCGCGGTCCGCCGAGTGTTGTCGCCACATAGGCGAGCGCCACGGCCGGGAACATGATGCCGTACAGCATCCATCCAAGGCCAAGCGTTGCAACACCCAGAATGGCGATGATGATCGCGACCGGGATGCACAGGAAAAACACGATGACATAATCCATCAGGAACGCGAAAATGCGGCTGGACCGCACGCCCTGATACATCCGCCAGTCATCCAGGCGGTTGGTGATTATTTCGCCGTCAAGCGCGCTCGTATTCATTTCGTTTCCCGTTTCAAACACACGGACACAGTGCCGTGCTGCAGAACGTGGGAACTCCAGAATGGAAATTCAAGGAGATTTTGCGCAATAGGGCTGCATATGGCCATTGTGCGTGGTTCGACAAGCTCACCATGAGGGAGAGTGAGGATTGCAGGGAACTGTATTCTTCAATGTTCCCAATCGACTGTGCAGCCCATCCATTTTCCTCATGGTGAGCTTGTCGAACCACGCACGGAGCTGATGCAGTCTAAAGCCCGGCTTTCAGGCGCTCGGCGACAAGCGGGGCGAAATAGGTCAGGATGCCGTCGCAACCGGCACGCTTGAACGCCAGCAGCGTTTCCATCATCACCCGTTCCTCGTCGATCCAGCCATTGGCGCCGGCGGCCTTGATCATCGTGTATTCGCCGGACACCTGATAGGCGAATGTCGGGACGCAGAATGTCTGCTTGAGCCGGTGGATGATGTCGAGATAGGGCAGGCCGGGCTTGACCATCAGTGAATCCGCGCCTTCCGCCAGATCCTGCTCCGCTTCGCGGACCGCCTCGTCCGTGTTGGCCGGATCGATGTAATAGGTCTTCTTGTCGCCCTTCAGGCGTCCCGACGTGCCGATGGCTTCGCGGTAGGGGCCATAGAAGGCCGATGCGAACTTGGTCGCATAGGCCATGATCGCCACATCCTGGAAACCATTCTGGTCCAGCGCTTCGCGGATGGCGCCGATACGGCCGTCCATCATGTCGGACGGTGCAATGATATCGGCACCGGCGGCTGCCTGCAGCACGGCGCCGCGGGTGATCTGCGCCACCGTCTCGTCATTGACGATGATGCCGTCGCGCAGAATGCCGTCATGGCCATGACTGGTGAACGGGTCGAGCGCCACATCAGTGATCATGCCGATTTCCGGCACTGCGTCCTTGATTGCGCGGGTGGCGCGGTTGATCAGGTTGTCGGCATCGAGAATGCCCGATCCCGTCTCATCGCGCAGCGCCGGGTCGATATTGGCGAAGGTGGCAATGGCCGGAATGCCGAGCTTTGCGGCGCGTTCCGCCTCGCGCGCGGCCATATCCACAGAAAAGCGCTGCACGCCGGGCATGGCGGCAATGTCTTCACGGCGATTCGTCCCCTCGCACAGAAAGATCGGCCAGATCAGGTCATTCACCGTCAGCTGGTTCTCCTGAACCAGGCGGCGCGACCAGTCGGCCTTGCGCATGCGGCGCAGGCGGCGGCTCTGCGTGATTTCATCGACGGTCCTGCCGGTGCTGGCATGAAAAGGGGAAACTTTGTTCATGATGGCTGCCTTATCCGCGTGCGGCGGACTTTCTGCTGTTGTTTAGAAGTGTTTTAACAGGCTTCCCCCCTCCGACCAAGATGCTTGGCAACAGATGTGATCCATTGACGCGGTGCGCCGGAGTTTCCTAACCTCATAATAATCAATGAGGAGGGGTGCATGGAAATCGATTTCGGCGGCGAAGGCGAAATAGTATTCGAAACCAGGGGCAAGGCCGGACTGGTTCGTTTGACACGCCCGAAAGCCCTCAATGCCCTGACCCCGATCATGGTCCGGGCGATGCATCGCGCCCTGCAGGCATGGGCCGCCGATCCCGATATCGCCTGTGTCATCGTGGAAGGCGAAGGCCGCGCCTTTTGTGCGGGCGGCGATATTCTTGCCGTCTACCATGCGGGGCAGGCGGGCAAGCCGCTCTATGACTTCTTTTACGACGAGTACCGGCTCAACGCCTTCATCCGCCATTTTCCAAAACCTTATGTTTCCCTGATCGACGGCATCGTCATGGGCGGCGGCGTCGGCATTTCCGTGCATGGCTCGCACCGGATCGTCACGGAAAATGTCATGTTCGCCATGCCGGAAGTCGGTATCGGCTTCTTTCCCGATGTGGGCGGCAGCGCCTTCCTGCCGCATTTGCCCGAACATTTCGGCACCTATCTCGCTCTGACCGGCAACCGTATCCGCCAGGGCGATTGCCTGCAGAGCGGCATTGCCACCCATGCCATCCGGGCGCAGGACAAGGAGGCGATCCGCCACAGCCTGATCAAAACAGGCGACCCGGCGGAAGCCTTGCACGGCAAAACGATCAATCCGGACTATGAAACCAGTGAAAAAATACGCGATATGATCGGCGTGCTCTTCGATTCGCAAACGCTTGGCGGTTGTCTCATCCGCCTGGCCGCTGCCGGTGTGAACGGAAACGAGGATGCGCAGCGCGTTCTGGATATCGTCAGGACACGTTCTCCCACCAGCCTGCACGTGACGTTCAGGCAGATCGAAGAAGGACGTGATCTCGACATGGATCAATGCATGCAGATGGAATACCGGATCCTGTCCCGAATGCTGGAAAACCACGATTTCTATGAAGGTGTCCGGGCGCTGCTGGTCGATAAGGACAATGCGCCGGTCTGGCAGCCCGCAACGGTCGAAGACGTGACGCCGGAGATGGTGGACGCTTATTTCGCGCCTCTGGGCGAGCGGGAACTGCAGCTTACATGATCGAGAAGCCCACCCATCTGCCCTTCGATTCGACGCTGGCCCAGACCGGATTCATCTGGCTGCTGCGTTTGGTGTCGCTGTATTGCCTCGCGGCCGGTGTCGGTTACTGGGTGCAGATCATGGGCTATTACGACGGGCTGCTCTGGCGCTTCGACCTGATGCCCTGGCAATGGAAGGTGGCGTCCGTGTCGCTGGCCATGCTGTTTCCCGTGGCGGCGACCGGGCTCTGGATGATGGTTTCGTGGGGTCCCGTCATCTGGTTCGTGGCTGCCGCGGGTGAGACGCTGATGTTCACGGTGTTCTGGGAATACTTTTATTACCGGCCGGCAATCGCCGTTATCCATGGCTGCGTCGCCTTGCTCTATATCGCCTTCCGTATCGTGCTTTTGCTGCAGAAGCGCCAGCAGGCCATGCCGCAGCGGTAAGTCTTCATTAAGCCTGAAATTGCATGCCTCGTGGTAAGGTACTGTTAAGTCTGAGTTTTAATTCGAATTTTATGCGTATTCGATAGTGTTGCCTCAACGGTGAGAAAAATACACCGAAACAACAGTGAGGCAGGTATTATGAACAACATACAGAGAAAGTCTGGCACGAGCCCGCATGCGACCGTCAATGATACAGCATTGCGGACTCTTTATCTTGAAGCACTTCAGTTGGTCGAACGTCTGCATCGTCGTTTACTTGACGTTGTCAAAGATGAATTCGACCGCAACGGCCGCAGCGACATCAACGCCATCCAGGCATTGCTGCTTTTCAACATAGGCAATGCTGAACTGACCGCCGGTGAACTGCGCAGCCGCGGTTACTATCTCGGCTCGAACGTGTCCTACAATCTGAAGAAACTGGTCGAACTCGGCTTCATCTCCCACGAGCGTTCCCGCACCGACCGCCGTTCGGTTCGCGTCAGCCTGACGGAGAAGGGCAATGAAGTGGCCGAACTGGTTGCAGGCCTTTACGAACGTCACGTGGCTTCGATCGAGCATGTCGGCGGCATCAAGGCGGAAGAATTCCAGTCGATGAACAAGGCGTTGCAGCGTCTCGACCGCTTCTGGAACGATACCATCGCCTACCGCATGTAATCCTCGAGACCGCTGCCAAACAAAAGCCCGCCTTCGCGTGACAGCGAAGGCGGGCTTTGCTGTGCAGGGCTGTGCCAACGGGCCAAAAGTCATCAATCCGCCATAATGGCGTGGAATGGCGTTTTGAGTTATTCCATAATTCAGTGAAGCTTAAATAGCGGCCTCCGCACGGGCTGATCGGCGCTCGAACCATCACGATAACGCGATCAGTGCAAAAGTTGCTGTTTATTAAGGGTGTTCCTGATAATTTTGGAAACCATAATCCGTGTTCTGCGTTATGAGGCGACGGGTTGGTTACAGAACTTCCAATTGGGTTGGGCAATACTATGAAGAAACTAGGATCATCAGCGCTTGATCGCCGCACATTCCTCACGGGCGTGGCAACAGCTGGTTTGGCTGCCATTGCATCGTCCGCCTGGGCGGAAGATGCCGCAATCAACGACATCCTTGCTTCTCCGCGCCGCGGCAACTGGGACGATCAGTTCGACGCTCGCTCCAGCGCCCACGCCAAGGTGGCCAGCTTCCAGCCGATTGCCAGCCCCGAGACGGTGTCCTTCATTCAGGCGGCCATCAACAGCTACAACCAGATCGTTGCCGGTGGCGGCTGGCCGAACGTGCCGGTTACCACCAAACTGCAACTCGGCGTTGTCGATCCTTCCGTTTCCATCCTGCGCAAGCGCCTGATGGTATCGGGTGATCTGTCCGCGAGCGCCGGCATTTCCAATTCGTTCGACACCTATGTCGATGCGGCGGTGAAGCGTTTCCAGACCCGCCACGGCCTTCCCGCCGATGGCGTCATGGGCCAGTTCACCATTGCCGCCATGAACATTCCGGCCAATATCCGGCTTGGCCAGCTGCAGACCAATCTGGAGCGCGTGCGCACGCTCGCCGCTGCCAACCAGGGCGCCCGTTATGTCATGGTCAATATTCCGGCCGCGCAGATCGAGGCCGTCGAGGGCGGCCGCGTCGTGCAGCGCCATACGGCCATTGTCGGCAAGATCGACCGCCAGACGCCGATTCTCGACTCCAAGATCTCCGAAGTCATTCTCAACCCTTACTGGACGGCACCGAAGTCGATCATCCAGAAGGATATTATCCCGCTGATGCGCAAGGACCCGACATACCTAACGCGCAACAAGATTCGCCTGTTCAACGAACAGCGCCAGGAAGTGCCGCCGGAAAGCGTCGACTGGAACACCGACGATGCGGTCAAGCTGATGTTCCGTCAGGACCCGGGCAAGATCAACGCCATGTCCTCGACCAAGATCAACTTCCCCAATCCCTATGCGGTTTACATGCATGACACGCCGCAGCAGGGCAATTTCAACAAGCTAATGCGCTTCGATTCCTCAGGCTGCGTGCGCGTGCAGAACGTGCGCGACCTGAATGTCTGGCTGCTGCGCAACACGCCGGGCTGGGACCGCCAGACCATGGATGCGACGATCAAATCCGGCGTCAACACGCCGATTGCCGTTGCCGATCCGGTTCCCCTGCATTTCGTCTATGTCAGCGCCTGGTCGACCGGCGACGGCGTTGTCCAGCTGCGCGACGATATTTATGAGCGCGATGGCCAGCAGGCCTTGTCGATCGGCACCAACACCTGATCGCCGCATCTGCTTGAATATGCTGATATTGCAAAGACCGCCTCCGGGCGGTCTTTTTGCATTTGAATGGTGGATGGCGGTTTCGGGCTAGTGCTTTTCGCCCACCGGCCATTGGCCTTGATCGTTTAAGTATGATAATGCGCCGGAAATACCTACTCACTTACCGGCAAATGAGGGTCCAGGCACCATGTCGAATGCAAGCGCTTCCGTTGCAGATACATTTTTCAACGCATCACTCGAAGACATCGATCCGGAAATTTTTGGCTCCATCCGCAAGGAACTGGGCCGCCAGCGCCACGAGATCGAGCTGATCGCCTCGGAAAACATCGTTTCGCGTGCCGTGCTTGAGGCACAGGGCTCGATCATGACCAACAAATATGCCGAGGGCTATCCGGGCAAGCGCTATTATGGCGGCTGCCAGTTTGTCGATATCGCGGAAGAACTGGCCATCGAGCGCGCCAAAAAACTGTTCAACTGCGAATATGCCAATGTGCAGCCGAATTCCGGCAGCCAGATGAACCAGGCCGTGTTCCTGGCACTGCTGCAGCCGGGCGACACCTTCATGGGCCTCGACCTCAATTCCGGCGGGCACCTGACCCACGGTTCGCCCGTTAACATGTCCGGCAAATGGTTCAATGTCGTTTCCTATGGCGTGCGCCAGGACGACAACCTGCTCGACATGGCCGAAATCGAACGCCTGGCGCATCAGCACAAGCCAAAGCTGATCATTGCCGGCGGCACGGCCTATTCGCGCGTCTGGGATTTCGAACGCTTCCGCCAGATCGCCGACGCGATCGGCGCCTATCTCATGGTCGACATGGCGCACATCGCCGGTCTCGTGGCTGCCGGTGTGCACCCGTCGCCGCTACCGCATGCGCATGTCACCACCACTACGACGCACAAATCCCTGCGCGGCCCGCGCGGCGGCATGATCCTGACCAACGACGCTGATATTGCCAAGAAGATCAATTCGGCTGTCTTCCCCGGCCTGCAGGGCGGACCGCTGATGCATGTCATCGCCGCCAAGGCCGTGGCTTTCGGCGAAGCGCTGAAGCCGGAATTCAAGACCTACGGCCAGAATGTCGTGAACAATGCCCGTACCCTGGCAGAATCGCTGAAGAAGAACGGCCTCAACATCGTTTCGGGTGGCACGGACAACCATTTGATGCTGGTGGACCTGCGTCCCAAGAACGCCACCGGCAAGCGTGCGGAAGCCGCGCTTGGCCGCGCCAACATCACCTGCAACAAGAACGGCATCCCGTTCGACCCGGAAAAGCCGTTCGTCACCTCGGGCGTGCGCCTGGGCACGCCGGCTGGCACGACGCGCGGTTTCGGCGCGGCCGAATTCACCGAGATCGGCAATCTGATTTCGGAAGTGCTCGATGGCCTGAAGGTTGCCAATTCCGATGAGGGCAATGCAGCGGTGGAAAAGGCCGTGCAGACCAAGGTCGTCGAGCTGACTGGCCGCTTCCCGCTTTACCCCTATCTCGGACAGTAAATCCGGGAGAAATACTGGAAATGGCGGTGCTTGAGCGCCGCCATTTTTGTTTGCGGGTGCGGGAGGAAGTGCGTGGTTCGACAAGCTCACCATGAGGGCGGTGAGTTGGCGTCAAGCTATTCGCAAAGGTTGCAGGGTATGGCTCCCTGCAATCCTCCATCTCCCTCATGGTGAGCTTGTCGAACCACACACAGCAGCTTTGCCACCCGCCGGTCAAGATTAGCCACGCCAACCATTTCTTTGACACATCGTTGCGGCCAGGGTGCTTTTATATCGTACCGAAAGCCACTATCTTCCCCTAGTGGAACGAATTTGACATCCGCACCCCGTTTGACATCACCCGCAACATGCGGATGTCAAATTCAAAGTTCCACTAGTATCATAGACTTGCTAGTGGTCCTTTGATTCTGACATTTGCCTGAATGGCCTGTATCAAAGGGACGCAAATGTCAGAATCGGACCACTACCGATTTCAGAATCATCTCCGGAAAGCCAAACGATGCGTTGTCCCTACTGCCAGTCTGAGGATACTCAGGTGAAAGATTCCCGCCCCGCCGAAGATGGGGCGGTGATCCGCAGACGGCGCATCTGTACCGTGTGCGGCGGGCGCTTCACCACCTTCGAGCGCGTGCAGCTGCGCGATCTGAGCGTGATCAAGAAGAGTGGCCGCAAGGTGGCTTTCGACCGCGACAAGCTGATGCGTTCGGTGGAAGTGGCGCTGCGCAAGCGGCAGGTCGATCCGGAACGGGTGGAGCGCGCGGTGTCGGGCATTGTCCGCCAGCTCGAAAGCTCCGGCGAACCGGAGGTCAGCTCTGACGAAATCGGCCGGCTGGTCATGGATGCGCTGAAAGGCATCGATGACATCGCCTACATCCGCTTCGCCTCGGTCTACCGCAATTTCCGCGAGGCCAAGGATTTCCACAATGTGATCGACGAAATCACGGCTGGCGATGTTGCGTCCGATCCGGTCGAGGATGAGTGAACCGCATGAACCCATCGGAGCAGAGTGCGCTTGACCGGCGCTACATGGCTGCGGCCATTCGTCTGTCGCGCAGCCATCAGGGGCTGACGGGAACAAACCCGTCCGTCGCCACGCTGATTGTCGACAAGGATGGTGTCATTGCCGGGCGTGGCGTGACCGCCATCGGCGGGCGGCCGCATGCGGAAACACAAGCCCTGGCCGAGGCTGGCGACCGGGCGAGGGGCGCTACCGCCTATGTCACGCTCGAACCCTGCGCCCATCACGGCAAGACGCCGCCCTGTGCCGATGCACTGGTCACGGCGGGTGTCAGCCGCGTCGTTGCCGCCGCCAATGACCCGGATGACCGGGTGGCGGGCAGGGGCTATGCCATCCTGCGCAATGGCGGCATTGAGGTGGTGACCGGCGTTCTGGCAGCGGAAGCCGCCGATTATCTCGCCGGCTACCTGATTCGATCATCGAAAAAACGCCCGGAAGTGACTCTGAAACTTGCACTTTCCGCCGATGGCTATATCGGCAGGCACGGGACGGGCCAGATTGCCATCACCGGCCCGATTGCGCGGGCGCAGGTGCACCTGATGCGGGCTGAATCCGATGCCATTCTCGTGGGAATCGGCACGGCGCTGGCCGATGACCCCGTCTTGACCTGCCGCCTGCCGGGGCTGGAAGACCGCTCGCCGGTGCGCATCGTGCTCGACAGCCGGCTGCGTCTGCCGCTGGACAGCAAGCTGGTGCAATCGGCGGGTAGCGTTCCCCTGTGGATTGCCGCCAGCGCCCAGGCCGATCCGGCCAAGCGCCAGGCGCTGGTCGCGGCGGGCTGCCGCATGCTCGCGACCGAAACCGATTGTGGCGCAACCGCGCTGCCGGAACTGCTCGACGATCTGGCGGCGCAGGGCATCGCCACGCTGATGGTGGAGGGCGGTGCTGCTGTCGCGTCCGCGCTTCTGCAGGACGATCTCGTTGACCGCATTGCGCTTTTTGAAGGCCCGCTGGCAATCGGATCGGACGGCGGTCTTGCAGTACCGGAACTTTCTTCCCATATCGCTCGTGACTTCACGCTGTCGCGGGATGACCGCTTCGGTGACGATCACTATCGCGAATACGTAAGACCCATCTGAGGAACCATGCATGTTTACGGGAATTGTAACGGATATCGGCAAGATAGGTCAGGTCAAGCCGCTCAATGAAGGCGTGCTTCTGCGCGTGGAGACCAATTACGATCCGCAGACGATCGAGATCGGCGCCTCCATCTCCTGTTCAGGCGTGTGCCTGACCGTCGTGACGCTGCCGGAAAAGGGTTCGAATGCCCGCTGGTTCGAGGTGGAAGCCTGGGAAGAGGCTTTGCGCCTGACCAGCATCGCCAACTGGAAGAACGGCACGCGCATCAACCTGGAACGCTCACTGAAGCTGGGCGACGAGATGGGCGGGCACCTTGTCTCCGGCCATATCGATGCCATGGCCGAGATCGTCAAGCGCGAGGATGAGGGCGATGCCGTCCGTTTCGCGCTGCGGGTGCCGGAAGAACTGGCGCGGTTCATCGCGCCGAAAGGCTCCGTGGCGCTCGACGGCACGTCGCTGACGGTCAATGCCGTCAATGGCAATGAATTCGATGTCCTGCTGATCCGCCATTCGCTTGAAGTCACCACCTGGGGCGACCGCAAGGCCGGTGACAAGGTGAATATCGAGATCGATCAGATGGCGAGATACGCTGCACGGCTTGCAGAATATCCGAAATCAGCCTAGGACCACACGCAGAGGCGGAGCATCTTCGCCACCCCCATTGAGTTCTGGAGTTTTCCATGTCCAAAAAAAAGGCGCATGCGCCCCATCTGTTGATCGTGGAAGCGCGATTCTACGACGACCTGTCGGATGCCCTGCTGAACGGTGCCAAGCTGGCGCTCGATGAAGGCAAGGCAACCTATGATGTCGTGACCGTTCCCGGCGCGCTTGAAGTGCCTGCCGCCATTTCCTTTGCCCTCGATGCAGCGGAAGACGGCGGAACGGAGTATGATGGCTTCGTGGCGCTTGGTACGGTCATTCGCGGCGAAACCTATCATTTCGATATCGTTGCCAATGAATCCTGCCGTGCTCTGATGGAGCTTGCGGTGGATGAAAGCATTGCCATCGGCAATGGCATTCTCACCGTCGAGAATGAAGAGCAGGCCTGGGCCCGTGCCCGCCGCGAGGACAAGGACAAGGGTGGCTTTGCAGCGCGCGCTGCCTTGACCATGATTGCCCTCAAGGAAAAACTCGGAGCCTGACCGGATGCCTGCTTCCAAAGATGGGGAAAGTCCCGCTGTAAAGCCCGCCAACAAGCGCGGCGTTGCCCGCCTGGCGGCGGTGCAGGCACTGTACCAGATGGATGTTGCCGGAACCGGCGTGATCGAGGTGGTGGCGGAATATGAAGCGCACCGTCTCGGCAAGGAAGTCGACGGTACGCAGTATCTGGATGCCGATCCGCAATGGTTCCGTGCCATTGTCGCCGGTGTGGTGGCCGAGCAGACATCCCTCGATCCGATGATCCGTCAGGCCCTGACCGAAGACTGGCCGCTGTCGCGGCTCGATTCCACGCTGCGGGCGATCCTGCGTGCCGGTATCTGGGAACTGAAGAACCGTCCCGATGTGCCGACGGCGGTTATCGTTTCGGAGTATATCGACATCGCCAAGGCCTTCTACACGGAAGACGAACCCAAACTGGTGAATGCCGTGCTCGACCGTCTGGCCTTCGAATTGCGCGGTGAAAGCCGCGGCGCGAAGAACCCGCGCGGCTGACGTCCATTCATTGAAAGTGGCGGACACCCCCTCTGTCCTGCCGGACATCTCCCCCACAAGGGGGGAGATCACATCGGCATCGATGTGGTTACAGTGTCTTTGACGTTGGCAGTTGATTTGCAGTGGCTCTGACAGCTGATCTCCCCCCTTGTGGGGGAGATGGGCGGCAGCCCAGAGGGGGGTGTTCCATCGTGCCTGTTGGCAAGCTTATCCCAACCCTGAGCCGCCTCAGCGAAAGGCCTTGACCTTTTCGCATCCGCTTCGTTACTCCTAGTACATACGGTCGCGTTTCTGCCGGCCTGGCAGATTTTGCGTGCCGTACCGAACCTGACCTGGGGAGGGGTATTTTTCGGGTCAAAATCTGAGGGAGTGGCATGACTATACTGTTTCTCGTCATCGCCTGCGGTCTGCTGTCTGTCGTTTACGCTTTCTGGGCTACCCAATCGGTGCTCGCAGCGGACCAGGGCAATGCGCGCATGCAAGAAATCGCCGGTGCAATTCGCGAAGGTGCACAGGCCTATCTCACACGTCAGTATACCACGATCGCCATGGTTGGCGTCGTTGTCTTTCTAGCAGTCTGGTACCTCTTGTCTTCCACCGCGGCAGTCGGCTTCATGATCGGTGCTGTCTTGTCGGGGCTTGCCGGTTTCATCGGCATGCATGTTTCCGTCCGTGCCAATGTGCGCACGGCGCAGGCATCGTCCCGCAGTCTCGCCGCCGGTCTCGAGATCGCCTTCAAATCCGGCGCGATCACCGGCATGCTGGTCGCCGGTCTCGCGCTTTTGGGCGTCTCGGTCTATTATTATATCCTGACCGGCCCGATGGGCCATCTGCCTGCGGACCGTGTTGTCATTGACGCGCTTGTCTCCCTCGGGTTCGGTGCGTCGCTTATTTCCATCTTTGCCCGTCTTGGCGGTGGCATCTTCACCAAGGGTGCCGATGTCGGCGGCGATCTCGTCGGCAAGGTTGAAGCCGGAATTCCCGAAGATGACCCGCGCAACCCGGCAACCATCGCCGACAATGTGGGCGACAATGTCGGCGACTGCGCCGGCATGGCCGCCGACCTTTTCGAAACCTATGCGGTGACCATTGTTGCCACCATGGTTCTGGGTGCCATCTTCTTTGCCGCAACGCCCGTCCTGAGCACGGTCATGCTCTATCCGCTCGCCATCTGCGGCGCCTGCATCATCACCTCGATTGCCGGGACGTTCTTCGTCAAGCTCGGTGCGAACAACTCGATCATGGGCGCTCTCTACAAGGGCCTCATTGTGACGGGTCTTCTGTCGATTGCCGGTCTTGCCCTTGCCACGTCGATGACTGTCGGCTGGGGTGAGGTGGGAACGGTCGCAGGCAAGTCGATCACCGGCATCAACCTCTTCTATTGCGGCCTTGTCGGGCTCGTGGTGACGGGATTGATCGTGGTGATCACCGAATATTATACCGGCACCAACAAGCGTCCGGTCAATTCGATTGCCCAGGCGTCGGTGACCGGCCACGGCACCAACGTCATCCAGGGTCTGGCCGTGTCGCTTGAATCGACGGCGCTGCCCGCCCTGGTCATCGTCGGCGGCATCATCTCGACCTACCAGCTTGCCGGGCTGTTCGGCACCGGCATCGCCGTTACCGCCATGCTCGGCATTGCCGGCATGATCGTTGCGCTCGATGCCTTCGGTCCGGTGACGGACAATGCCGGCGGTATCGCGGAAATGGCCGGGCTTGATCCGGACGTGCGCAAGTCCACCGACGCGCTGGATGCCGTTGGCAACACGACGAAAGCCGTGACCAAGGGCTATGCAATCGGTTCGGCCGGTTTGGGCGCGCTGGTGCTGTTTGCCGCCTATTCCAACGACCTGCAGTTCTTCATCAGCGAAGCGAACAAGGATGGTTCGACGGCCTTCTCCTATTTCAAGGGAATAGGCGCCGTATCGTTCGAATTGTCCAATCCCTACGTTGTCGCCGGTCTGATCTTCGGCGGTCTCATCCCCTACCTCTTCGGCGGTATCGCGATGACGGCCGTTGGCCGTGCGGCGGGTTCCGTGGTGGAAGAGGTGCGCAGGCAGTTCCGTGAAAAGCCGGGCATCATGGCCGGTACGGAGCGTCCGGATTATGCGCGGGCGGTGGATATTCTCACCCGTGCCGCCATCAAGGAAATGGTCGTGCCGTCGCTGCTGCCGGTATTGGCGCCGCTCGTCGTCTATTTCGGCGTGCTGTTGATTTCCGGTTCAAAAGCCTCGGCCTTCGCCGCGCTCGGTGCTTCGCTTCTCGGCGTGATCATCAATGGCATTTTCGTTGCCATTTCGATGACATCCGGCGGCGGCGCCTGGGACAATGCCAAGAAGTCCTTCGAAGACGGCTTTGTCGACAAGGATGGAACGCGGCACCTGAAGGGCTCTGAAGCCCACAAGGCTTCCGTGACCGGCGATACGGTTGGCGATCCCTACAAGGACACGGCTGGCCCTGCGGTCAATCCGGCGATCAAGATCACCAACATCGTGGCCTTGCTGCTGCTGGCGGTGCTTGCGCACGGATAAGCGTCCTTCACGTCAAAGAAAAACCCGCGAAATCAGGTTTCGCGGGTTTTTTGTTTTCAGCTCAGGGATTACTGACCGGGAGGTCCGCCTGCGCCAATGGAACCGGGTGCCTTGCCAACGCCTGCGAGCAACTGGCCGAGGAACGACAGGTCCTTGCCGCCGGTCGGCGTGGTGCGGGAGATGAAGTCGAAAACCTTGCCGTCCTGCAATCCGTAATTGGAAATGCTGGCGACCTTGCTTTTCTGGTCGAAATAAACCGCAAGAATGCGACGATCGGTCACCTTCGGCTGCATGAAGGCGACGCTGCGTTTGCGCTTCTGGGAAATGTAGTAGAAGACTTCGTTGTCGAACGTTGCCGTCGAGGACGGGCTGCCAAGCGACAGGATGACCTGCTCGCGGCTGGACCCGACCGGAACGAACGCCAGCGCCTTCTCGTCGAGAATATAGCCTTCCGACAATGTTTCGGATGGATTGAGGTTGGCGGTATTACAGCCGGCAAGCCCTACGACAAAAAACAGAGTTCCGGCGAGAAGATATTCCCGGGAACGATCGGCCTTGAAAATCCGCTGCAACAACGACATCTCCATTTCAATAGTGGGGCCACGTCTTTCGCTGCCCGCAGAACTTCGGTAAACCACCTTGAAGTCCGATGCAACCGGCGACTCGTGTTGCGGCCCGACCCAAGTGAAAGCACATATATGATTCTCAATTTATTCAGCCGGAAGGCCAAAGCAAATGAGGCGATTACCACAGCCCTCTACGATGTGATCGTGGCGGCGGCGCGGCAGCCATACCTCTATTCTGACATTGATGTGCCGGATTCGCCGCTCGGACGCTATGAAATGGTATCTTTGCACGTTTTTCTTTTCATGCGCCGGATAAAGGGCAGGACGCCCGCCCTCAAGATGATCGGACAGGAAGTGACGGATGAATTCTTCCGCGACGTGGATCACTCGCTGCGGGAGCTTGGGATCGGCGACTCCGGTATCCCGAAGCGGATGAAGAAACTGGCGCGCATGTTCTATGGCCGGGTGGAGTCCTATGACAAGGCGCTCCAGACCAACGACCATCCGGCCCTGGCGGCCGCACTGGCCCGCAATGTCCGCCCTGACACCAGCGAATGGACAGGCGCCTCAGCGCTGGCCGGATACACCATCCAAGCGGCGTTGTTCCTGGAAAACCAGTCGGATGAAGATATAGCCCGCGGGCAGCTGGCCTTTCCGGACGCCAGCGCCGGTGCAGAAACCCTGCAGAATTAGGAAGGGGAGCAAAATGACAAGAAATATCGATGGCGCACTCAGTTTCCCGGTCTCGGTCAAACGGCTTCCGCAGAAGGGACTGACCGTCAAGATCGAAGCGGACGAGCGCGAGCGCATAGCGCTGCGGGACTTTCACGAATTGCAGGATGTGACGTCGTTCAAGGCCGATCTGCAGATTGTTCCCTGGAAGAAGGACGGCATACGCGTGCGCGGCGTGGTGAAGGCCCGGATCGTCCAGTCCTGCGTTGTCACGTCGGATCCTGTCGATGCGGTCGTCAATGCGGAAGTGGATACGCTGTTCGTGCCGGAGAACTCCAAGCTGGCGCGTTTGCCGCTCGATGAGAACGGCGAGCTGATCATCAGCGCCGACGGTCCCGATATACCGGAGACATTTTCCGGCGATACGCTGGATGCCGGTGCCATAGCCGAGGAGTTTTTTGAGCTGGCCATTGATCCATATCCCCGCAAGGAGGGCGTATCGGATGCACCCATCGAGGTTGTCTTCGGTGATGATGAAACAGCGGAGAAGCCTGTCAGTCCGTTTGCCGGCCTCAAGGACTGGAAACAGAAGCCTTGATTGTGACGATTTCCTGAGGCTGACTATCGAAATACTGCCCTGATGGGCTATAACAACGGAAAATACCCAAAAAGGGGCAGTGTTTTTCACAATGATTCCAGTCTATGTGCCGGAGGTCCGGCAGATTCCGGTTGTACAGCGACGGAAATTGACTATTTTCGCCGAGTCTTTGAGCAATTGATAAACCCAGCAAGCATACTCACTGAACAGGACAATCGAGAGTGATCAGAATTTCCATTGATGCCATGGGCGGTGATTTCGGTCCTGAGATCGTCATTCCCGGTCTGGCAACGGCGCTGGAGCGCCATCCTGATATCCGGTTTGTGATCTTCGGTCGTGAGGAAGAGGTAAGGCCGGTTCTCGACCGTCATCCCACGCTTGCGAGCTCAACATTCCACCACTGCGATGTGTCGGTGCGGATGGACGAAAAACCCAGCCAGGCCTTGCGCAATGGCCGCTGGAAGTCATCCATGTGGCGCTCCATCGAGGCGGTGAAAACCGGCGAGGCGGATGTCTGCGTATCGGCGGGCAATACCGGCGCGCTGATGGCCATGTCGAAATTCTGCCTGCGCACCATGGCCAATGTCGAACGCCCGGCCATTGCCGGCATCTGGCCGACATTGCGCGGTGAGAGCATCGTGCTCGATATCGGCGCGACCATCGGTGCCGACGCGCAGCAGCTGGTCGACTATGCCGTCATGGGCGCCGCCATGGCCCGTTCGCTGTTCGAGATCGAACGCCCGACGATCGGCCTGCTCAATGTCGGGGTGGAAGAAATCAAGGGACAGGACGACGTCAAGGACGCGGCGCGCATTTTGCGCGAGATTCCCTTGCCAAGCCTTGAATATTACGGCTTCGTCGAAGGCGACGACATCGGCAAGGGCACCGTCGATGTGGTGGTCACCGAAGGGTTTACCGGAAACATCGCCCTGAAGACGGCGGAGGGCACGGCCAAGCAGTTCGCGCAGTATCTGCGCGATGCCATGGGCCGCACATTGATGGCCAAGATCGGCTATCTCTTCGCCAAGGGCGCATTCAATCATCTGCGGGAGAAAATGGACCCGCGCAAGATCAATGGCGGCGTGTTTCTCGGGCTCAATGGCGTTGTCATCAAGAGCCATGGCGGAACCGATGCGCTGGGCTTCGCGTCCGCCGTCGATGTCGGCTATGATATGGCGCGCAACAAGCTCCTGAGCAAAATTGCCTCGGATCTGAGCCATTTTCACAAAAGCCCGGTCGGGGTCGCTTTTCAGGGCGAGACCGAAAATGATTCAGAAGCTGAGATAGAACCACAGGCGTAGGAAAAATAAATGATCCGGTCCGTTGTTAGAGGTGTAGGGGCGGCCAAACCGGCGCGTCTGGTCAAGAACGCCGATCTGGAAGGCATTGTCGAAACCAGCGACGAGTGGATCGTGCAGCGGACGGGCATCCGTCAGCGCTATATCGCAGGCGAGGGCGAAACAACCGCTTCGCTGGGCGAGGCAGCAGCACGCGCAGCGCTCGACAATGCCGGGATGACACCGGACGACATCGACCTGATCATTCTGGCGACTTCGACACCCGACAATACGTTCCCGGCCTCCGCCGTCGATATCCAGGCACGCCTCGGCATGACCCATGGCTTTGCCTTCGACATGCAGGCGGTCTGCTCCGGCTTCGTCTATGCCATCAGCACTGCCGACCTCTACATTCGCGGCGGCATGGCCAAGCGCGTTCTGGTCATCGGTTCAGAGACGTTCTCGCGGCTTCTCGACTGGAATGACCGCACGACCTGCGTCCTGTTCGGCGATGGCGCCGGTGCCGTCGTGCTTGAGGGCAATGAGGGACGCGGCCTGACATCCGATCGCGGCATCCTCACCGCCAACCTGCGGTCCGACGGTTCGCACAAGCAGAAGTTGTATGTGGATGGCGGACCATCCAGCACCCAGACCGTCGGTCACCTGCGCATGGAGGGCCGCGAGGTTTTCAAGCATGCGGTCGGCATGATCACCGACGTGATCGAGGCCTCGTTCTCGGAAGCCGGGATCACTGCCGAGGATGTCGACTGGTTCGTTCCGCACCAGGCCAACAAGCGCATCATCGACGCATCAGCCAAGAAATTGAACCTTGCCGAGGAAAAGGTGGTCATTACGGTTGACCAGCATGGCAATACCTCCGCGGCGTCCGTCCCCCTGGCCCTGGCGACAGCGGTTGCCGACGGGCGGATCAAGCAGGGCGATCTTGTCCTTCTTGAAGCCATGGGCGGGGGCTTTACGTGGGGTGCAGTTCTGCTACGGTGGTGATGGTCCGGTTGGGTCAGCAGTTTGTTTTATCAACTGTTTTACCTGCTTGCCCTATCGGATTTGATCCTATAACTTCCGCTTCCACCTTGATAGTTTTGCAACAAACGAGAGCTTAGAGATCGTATGGGGGGTAAGACCATTACGCGCGCTGATCTGGCCGAAGCAGTCTATCGCAAGGTAGGGCTTTCACGCACGGAGTCAGCTTCACTCGTCGAAACCATTCTCGATGAAGTATGTGATGCCATTGTTCGTGGCGAAACGGTCAAATTGTCATCGTTCGCCACGTTTCAGGTCCGGGACAAGAACGAACGCATCGGCCGCAACCCGAAAACGGGTGAAGAGGTGCCCATTTTGCCTCGCCGGGTCATGACGTTCAAGGCGTCCAATGTGCTCAAACAGCGCATTTTGCGTTCGCATCAGGCACGCAAGAAGAAATCTGCATAGCGGATTTATGCAGGGCGCTTCGGCTCCCTGGGCGAGATTGCTGTGGGGCAATCTCGCGTTGTACTTGAAAACCACTTGATAAACCGCTGAAATAGGCGTCGAATCAGATTTTCTCCTGAAAGGGTGAAAACATGGACAAGAGTCCCGACGCTTTTAGAACCATCAGTGAAGTTGCTGAAGATCTCGATCTTCCCCAGCATGTTCTGCGTTTTTGGGAAACGCGTTTTACCCATATCAAGCCGATGAAGCGCGGCGGCGGACGACGATACTATCGCCCGCTCGATGTCGACCTGCTCAAGGGCATTCGCCATCTGCTGTATGATCAGGGCTATACGATCAAGGGCGTGCAGCGGCTTTTGCGGGAAAATGGCGCACAGTTCATCATTGCGCTCGGCAGCGGCGACACCGCTGCCGCCGAAGCCATCAGCCAGCAGAAGCAGGCGGCCGTTCGCGAGGAGGAAGCGCATTCCGCCGAGCAGGAACGCGCCGACGCGGCGGAAGAAGCCGCCATCATGGGATCGCCGAAATCATCGTCCCATGGCCGGCGCCTCTTCGGCCTGATCAAGGGCGACGACGACGGGCCGGTGGCTGCCGACGGCAAGCGGCTGTCAAAGGACAACCGGACCCTGCTGCAGGAAACGCTTTTCGACCTCCTGGAATGCAAGCGCCTGCTGGATCAGGTCCGTTAGGTTCACCGCGCAATTCGCTGCAGAGTTGCAGGCTGGCAATAAGGTTGTTCGTGGTTCGACAAGCTCACCATGAAGGAGGTTGAGGATTGCAGGGAGCCATAGGCTGCAACGTATCCGATTGGCCTTGCAATCAAATGAATTCCCTCATGGTGAGCTTGTCGAACCACGCACCCGCGCTCCCGCCAAAAAAACCCAGCTTCCACGGGGAGTGAAAGCTGGGATTTGGGGTTGGCTGTGGGGTTCAGCCTAGCTGGTTGGGGGACCAGTATTGTGGAAACGCCGCCATCGGCCAAAAGTTCCAAAATATTTTGAAAAAATTTTGCAACTGATTCAACGGGCCAGCATACCGATGACGATGCCGAGGCCTGCAATGACCATCAGCGTCGACACGGAATTCTGCGTCTGGATACCGCCGATTTTGCGGGCCTGATGGCCGACAGCATGCGCTGCCCGCCGTCCGCCGTCCTTGATGGCCTCAAAGGCCGAGGAATCATCGCCTTCGAGATCATCGAGCAGTTGCACGCCCTTGTCGGCGAGCGACTGCGTCAGCGCCGCCAGATCGCGCTTCAGATCTTCGATTTCGCGCTGCAAACGGGCGCGATCCTCGTCGTTGCGGCTTGGTTCAGCACTGTCCATGGCCATCACCCTTCGTTAGCGTCTTGAAACAAGCCCGATGAGCAGGGCTGCGCCTGCCACGATGGCAAGGGTTGCCAGCGGGTTTTCCTTGGCCGCATCGGCGGCATAGCGCACCTGATTGGTGGCAGCGCGTTTCACATCGTCCAGCTTTTCGCCGCCCATGTCGGCGAGATTGGCCGTGAGTTTCGACACTTCCTTGCGCAAGGCTGCGATCTGAGCCTCGACGTCGTCCTGGATATCATCGGTGGTTTTGGAAAATATTGCCATTCTTCATATGCTCCTGTGCATGACAAGCCTATAACGGGCAGGGGCCGTTTCGGTTCCCCCCGGGTTTTGTTCGAATGTCAGCGCCCGGAAAAATAATAAATGCACCTGCCGGAAACTTTCCCGGTCAAGCCCTCGTTCTTGTTTGCATTCCCCAGGAAGGGGAGGCAAACGCGGAGCAATACAATGGGTAAATTGACTGCAGGTATTTTCGCCGGATTTTTGGCGGTTACAGCACTGAGCGGAGCAGCATTGGCAAAGGACAACCCGATGGTTGGCGGCGCACCGATGTATGCCAACAAGAATATCATCGAGAATGCGGTCAACTCCAAGGACCACACAACACTTGTCGCCGCGGTCAAGGCGGCCGGTCTTGTCGAAACGCTTCAGGGCAAGGGACCGTTCACGGTATTCGCGCCAACCAACGAAGCTTTCGCCAAGCTGCCAAAGGGCACTGTCGAGACGCTATTGAAACCGGAAAACAAGGCGACGCTCACCAAGGTTCTCACCTGCCATGTGGTGGCTGCTGACGCCATGTCCATGACGATCAAGAAGATGATCAAGGACGACGGCGGCTCGCACAAGGTGAAGACGGTCGGTGGCTGCATTCTGACCGTCAGCGAAAAGGGCGGCAAAATCTCGATCAAGGATGAGAAGGGCAACGTCGCTCATGTCTCGATCGCTGATGTCAAACAGTCGAACGGCGTCATTCACGTGATCGACAAGGTTCTCCTGCCAAAATAAGACAGCGGCAAACGCTGCTCCGGCCGACACCCCCGCATGCCCGTTATCGGCGTTCCGATAACGGGCTTTTTGTTTCTCCGGTCAAAACCTACTTGGTGTCATGCTTGAAGCGTCGGTGGCTGAATCCACCTTTGGCCAACCGCAGGATTGAAGAGAGTTTTGTCGGGTCACAGGCAATTTTAGGAATTTGTTTGCTCACCTTTTGCATCGTTTTGGGCGATGCAGGCTGTGCATGGTGCGGCGTGTGAAGAATCGCTTCTCCCATAGTTCATTCGCTCCCTGACGACGTTCCGCTCCCGGCCCATGCCGAAAGCCCAATGCTGTGGTTCGTATACGGATATTCCCGGATCATACGACGGACAGTCGATCCTTGCCTGGATCATTCTATGGAGAGGTCAGTCAACTCTTGCCGTTTACACCCGGTGCGACGGTTTCGTCTGGTACGCCAGCAAGATAATCACAATGACTGCAAGCAAGAAATCAAGATCACGCATATCCGTAACCTCCTGCATTCCAGGGCGGAATATAGCGGGAAACGTGCCGGTTTCCAAATCACAACATATCGATCCGGCCGGCGTGCAGCGCGTGCAACGCCGCACATGTAAAAAACGGTGAGCCGCGAAGCCCACCGTTTCAAAAAATGACGTGACTGGAGATCTCATCATCGCAGTTCAGCAATGCAGTCCTTCTCCATTGCCAAACACAATTCATATGTTTGTTGGGCCAAGGCCTGAGTATCCGGGGACGGGCCCCGGATACATCTTCAAATCCTGTTAAGGATTAGAAGTTGCGCTGGAAGCGGATCATGCCGCCGAATGCATCGTCGTTGCCGCCGTTTTTGTCGATCGATACATCCTTACGATGACCGTCGAACTTGGTGTAGCTGATTTCTGGCGTGATCGTGAAGCCAGGAACGAGCTCGTAAGCAACGTTCAAAGTACCAGCAACGGTGCCTTCGGATTCGTATGCAACCTGTGCATTGACAGTTGCCTTATCCGAAACCTTGGCGGACAGACCACCCCAAACAGCCCAGTCGCCTTCCCAGCGGCCGAACCAGTTCAGGCTGCGGACGTGACCGGTCGTGTAATTGTCGTCGAAGTTGGACTGATAGCCACCCATGACGAATGCCTTAACAGCGTCGGTGATCTTGACGTCCAAACGAACCTTACCGGCCCATTCTTCGATAACCGAGTCATAACCAGCAACAGCCGAGATGCCGCCCCAACCCTGCTCGTACTTCACACCGCCGACTACATGCGGCATGTAATCGTTGATGCGGTAGTCGTGCGAAACGCCGTCGTTGTCGGATTCAGATTCGCCCTGTTCAGCACCGATCATGGCCGAGAAGCCATTGCCAGCTGCGAACGTGTAGCTAACCTGGTTGGAAGTGCCGGACTGATAGTTGATCACGTCGTCGTTGATGACGCTGCCAGCATAACCAGTGAACGAACCGAACAGTTCGTCAGCAACACCGATGCGGAAACCGCCGAGTTCGATGAACGCGTTAGGAATGAGGCCACCGCTGTTGGAACCGTTCGTGTAGTTGAAACGTGTTTCAATGTACGAACGCAGTGTGCCGAGTTCGGTTTCCGAACGGGCGTCGAAACGAACTGTGGCGCGTGTGCGCTTGTAATAGGTGTCTTCGTTGAAGCCGTCTGAGCCCTTGATGCCGCTGACATGGCCGCCGGTGTATACGCTGTCGCCGCCCTTGGCGTCGTAACGGACATAGCCGCCGATCTTCAGGCAGGTCTCGGTGCCAGGAATGTAGAAGAAGCCCTTGCCGTATGCATCGCAAACGCGAACGTATTCGACAGCTTCAGGTTCGGCGACGACAACTGCGTCAGCAGCGCGCGCGCCAGTTACTGCAACCAGAGCTGCAGCGGAGCCGAGTAGCAGGCTCTTAATGTTCATTGTTGCTCTCCATGAGATTGGTAGTGACAATTCGGTATTCTGCGACTTTGGTCGTAGAGTCAAATGTCAAATTACAAATCTTTAATGCCGGGAGCGATGGGATTTTTATTGTTGCGGATTTGCAACTATAAGTTAACACAGGGTTAATATCAAGTATAATCACCATGAATACTTTAACGTACAAGCATATCATGCTATTGTAACAAAATTGTGATAGGGTTTGTAAATATTATCAGGTTTTCGCTTGGTATTTCCGCCAGCTGCGTGGCGCCGGCGATCTGGTGGATCTGCTGTTTCCCGTGCCTGACCGCCCGGCATTGGTCTGGAGGCGGCCACGTCCGTTCGTGGCAGCGGGTGAGACGTCAATCAGCCCGCCCGACCCTATCCTTAAGTTGATAGCAGTCGCGCCTTGCCCTTGCGGGCAGCTTGGTTGTGGCTGATTCTGAGCGCAATTGATACGCCATTCAACAATGGCTGCAGCCAGCCGCAAGGTATGCATGGGTGACATGCCATGTCCGGAATGCGGATTATCTGTGTGATGTCAGAAGTTTAATTCTCGCCTTTCGTCGTATACGCCTGACGAGCGCCTGCACATCGGCTGTGCAATCCTGAAAATTCATCTGAGCAGCGCGACTCTGCTCCTCCGCCTGAACGATGATTTTTTCCTTGCAGCTCTGTCGTCCCAGAAACTTAATTCTTGTTCGCATGTTCCACACCCCTCATGTCTTATGACTTTTTTTGAGAGACCTCTTATATGCAATGATTCCGGGTGGTTTGGAATATATCCGGTGTTCAAATGCCGGGCTGGCCATACACGAAACAGTGAATAAACCTCGGCGCGCGACTGTCCTATCGGTTGGCGCTGCGGATGGAGGAGGGTGGAGATTTGGCGTTTACAAAAGATGAGATAACTGCCCACGCTCTGGTGATCGTCGATGTGCAAAATGCCTTCATCACGGGAGCCGAAGCCGTTCCGGATTGCGTCCAGCTTCAGGGTGCGGTGAAAAGGCTTCTCGAGAATGCGCGCGCGGCCAAGGTGCCGGTTGTCTTCCTGCAGAATGACGGTCCAGCCGGCGCGGTTGACGCGCCGAATACCGATGGATGGCAATTGTTCTTTCCGCCTGAGTCGCGCGAAGCGGTGATCCGCAAGTCCAGAGATGATGGCTTCGATGGCACCGGGCTCGAGAATATGCTGCGGGCGCATGGTGTCCGGTCGATGGCGATCTGCGGCATGCTGTCGGAAATGTGCCTGGCGGCGACAGCGCGAGCCGCGCTGGAAAAGGGATTTGCGGTGATCCTTTCCCATGATGGCCACGCAACCTACGATGTGCCGGCTGGTCCGGGCAATTCAGAGGCTGTTCCCGCACGGTTGGCGGCGCGGGCGGCAGAATGGTCGCTGGGTGACGACATTATCCTTTTGGGTGCCGCGGGCGATATCCGCTTCCAGACGGCCCGCCGCAGGTAAAATGCTTCCGGGGCTTGCCGTTGGCAAATGGCAGGGCGAATCCCCTTAGCGCAAAAGGCGCAGGAAGAGCGTGCTTGCGGCAACCCCGAAGGCTCCGCCCGCCGCCTTCACCACGGCATCGAGCAGCCGGGCATGCCGGGTGGGGGCAAGCATCTGCGCCAGCTCGAAACCGAAAGCTGCGCCAACCACCAAAACCAGGATGAGCAGCCACCGCCGCGGATAGGCTGCCGCAAAGACGAAGCCAAGCACGGCAAAAGCTGCAAAGCGCTCGACATTGACCGGCAAGCCGCTCTCCGGCCGCAGGCTGATGGGGTCGACAGTGATGAAAAGTATGGCTGCGAACAGCAGCCAGGCGGCGATTTGAATGAGCTTCATGCATACCCCATAGCGCATTCAACGCCTGGTTCCAATCCGTCACAATCTGCAATTTAGGGTAAAGCCGGATGTCGGCGTGCGGGGGGCGCAAACTTCACGCTGCGCGGTACCCGTATCCTTCGGGTGAGGCCCGGCAAGGGGCATCGGGGGGTGATGGGATGCCGAGCCTCCGTTGCCCGAAGGTGACAACGTGCGGGTGATAACACGAGAACCTGAGCAGGAGATTATCCGAACCTGAGGCGAAACTGAGATGCAGTCCGGCCTCGGGGACAGCATGTCTGCCGGCGCGCGGATGCGCCTGTGGCGAGGCCCAGTGCAGCGCCGAGCGAGGGCGGGCACGCACTGGACCCCATGCTTGGGTTGCTCAAGCGAAGCTCACTTGCCAAAGGCGTTTGTCACAATCAAGCCGTCATGTTTCCCGCGTCGTCCCGTGTCGTTCATTCAGCCGCGGTAATGGACCCGGTACCTGTCTTCGACCGGCTGTCCGACCGTTGCCTTGACCCCCAGGACGAAATGGATCGAGATGATCTTGTCGGCCTCTACTCCCGCTTCGGACAGTGCGGCATTCAGCGCCTTGATCGTGGCCGCGACTTCCATCTCCTTGACCGGTATCTGCTCGTTCGTCGTCATCATTCGTTCCTTTACACAACGGGAAATGCCTTGGCCCTACCGGGCCTGGCTCGTTTGCCCCGGGCGCCGCTCATGCGCGCCCTGTCAGGCATGTCCGATATACCGCGCTGATATACATTGGCATAATATAAGAATTGTCATATTCTAATAGGCATAGACTATGAGTATGTCATGCCGGCCGTGCGATGGGCCAGTCGCATGAAAGTGGCTCGACCATCGGCCTGTATTGAAAGGAGCATGATCGTCATGACGTTGTCCGGCCTGTCGCTTCGCGATCTGGAATATGCCATTGCGGTTGCGGATCTGGGCAGCTTCGGCAAGGCCGCCGAACAGTGCCGGGTTGCGCAACCCTCGCTTTCCGTACAGGTGAGCAAGCTCGAGACCCGGCTGAAGACGGTGATTTTCGAACGCACGACGCGGCGGGTCATCGTCACGCCGCAGGGTCAGGAACTCCTTGACCAGATGCGCCGTGTGGTGCTGGAGGCGCGCCGGCTGCTGGATTTGTCCGTCCGTTCCGCGGAGGCCTTCGGCGGCACGTTGCGCCTGTCGGCAATCGCCACGCTCGGCCCCTATTATTTCCCGCGCATTCTCCAGAGCTTGCGCGCGCACTACCCGGCGCTTGCCTTCGTGCTGGGTGAAGGACGCACCGACGACCTCGTCACGGCTCTGCTGCGCGGTGACCTTGATGCCGTGCTCATGTCGACACCATCAGGAGAGCCGGGCTTGAGCGAAATCCCGCTGTTTCACGAACCGTTCGTGATGGCCTGTCCCGAGGGACATGCGGCAACGCTGGCTGGCGGTGCCGGATGGAAAGATCTGTCCGCCCGTGAGCGATTGCTGCTGGAGGAGGGGCATTGCCTGCGGGATCAGGCCATTGCCGCCTGTGCGGAGATCGACACCACGAACCGGCATGCGACCAGCCTGGAGACCCTGAAATATATGGTGGCTGCAGGCGAGGGATGTACCCTGCTGCCCGTCCTTGCGGTGAGTGACGTTCATGGGCTGCACTACCTGCCGCTGCAGGGCAGCGGATATGCGCGCACCATTGTCCTGGCCTGGCGGCGCAGCGATCCCCGGACAGAGGACTTTGAACAGCTCGGCGCCAATCTGCGCCGGTTTCAACATCCCGCGATCCGCACATTTGCCTGAGCAAGGACAAGCGTCATAGGCAATGTACAGTTTTATACAGGTTTATACTTTTGTGTCATGTTGCCATTGGGATTGCGGCTTATGACCAAGGGAATGAGAGGATATGGGACAGGGGGAGCTCGTTTCGTGAACGCACGTCTTTCGTGGATAGCTTGTGTTTTCTTCAGCCTAAGCGTCATGGTTGTGGGGTCAGCCGCAGCGCAGGAGGCGGCTCCGGCTCTGTCAGGCGACCTTGCCGAGTTGTGCGCACCCGATCCGCAGCATCCCCCAAGCCTATGGAAGATCAGCAAGAAATTGGATCAGGGGGCATGGCGGTCGCGCCTGTCCTGTGATTCCAGCGCTGCCCCTTCCTCCGGGCCGGTGTTGCGCCTCTCCGTGCATCCGGGCGACGCCGTTGAAAAAGAGTCCGACGAAAAATCGACGGAACGCGTGGAAATCCAGATGCGAAAGGAGGTCGTCAAGTTCGATGCGCCGACCTGGTACCGCTTCCGGTTCCGTCTTGAACGTCCCTGGCAGGGCATCGGCAACCGGACAGTCATTCATCAGGTAAAGCAGAACATCCAGGCGCGTGACGAGAAGCCGCAAGGGGCGTGTCCCGCCGCCAATCCCCTGTTCAAGGTCGAGGCCCGCCCGTCGGCCACGGGGGCGGATTTCCTGGTCAAGGTGCGCGGAACCAGCGACTGCAATCTCGGGGAATCCAGAATAATATGCGGTCCATGGCACCTGGACCTGGACCACTGGAATGATGTGAAGGTCATGATCAAGCCCAGCCTGAAGGAGGGGGCAAGCCAGGTGCAGGTCTGGCTCAACGGGCGCGGTTGCGATCCGTATACAGGGCTTCTCGGTTATCCCGATCATGGTGTCCGCGATGATTCCGGCCGCCCGTTTATCGACGTCCAGCCGCGCTTTGGCATTTATCGTGATGCCCTGCCGGACAATGTGCAATCGATCGATTTCACGGGCATCCGGTTTTGGTCCGCAAATCCGGCAGGCGATCCCTCGTGGTCGGACAATCCGTTGCCGATGCGATGATGCCCGGTCATCAACACTGCTGTTCACATCTTAAGGCATTTCTAACTATCTGGTTCGGAACTGTCGCGGGATTCTCTAATTCTTGACGACTCTTCGCTAGGCATCTCGCCGACAACGGAGCAGGTGCCTATGCGCGAGGATATTTCAGGATTCAGTGTACCGAGATGGCGGCTGACACGCTGGTTGGCCGATGCTGGATCCAATGTGCCGGGCTATATTCGATCGGAATTGATTGCGAGCCTGTTCGGAACATTACCGATTTTTGCCGGAGGCGTTATCAATACAATTCTGGTATCGGCATTCATCGCATACCGGATACCTCGACTGGAATTCATCTTCTGGCTGGGATGTGAATTGCTGATCTGCAGCGCGAGGCTCGTGGTGCTGCTCATCAGCCACAGGAATGCCAAAGCGGGCAAAGCCACGCCTACCGACATTTACATTCTGCTGGCTCTGGCCTGGTCAGGCGCCGTCGGTTACGGCTGTTTCATCAGCATGATGAGCGGGGATTGGGTGGTGGCAACGCTCGCCTGCCTGTCCGCCGGCGCTATGGTGGGGGGCATCTGCTTTCGCAATTTTGGCGCGCCGCGTCTTGCCTCGGTCATGATCATCTTGAGCCTTGGGCCTGCTTGCCTCGGTGGTGCGCTGTCGGGCGAACCGATCTTATACGTCACGCTTCTGCAAATTCCGCTTTATCTCATCAGCATGGCCATGGCCTCGCACAAGCTCAATGCGATGCTGATTGCGACAAAGCTGGCTGAACGCGAAAATGAGCGCCGGGCAAATGAAGATGCGCTGACGGGCCTGCTGAACCGCACGGGCCTGCTGGCACACATCAATGATCGTTTGTCGGCGCTGCAGCAGGATCAGACAGGCTTTGCCGTGCTTTACCTCGATCTGGATGGCTTCAAACTCGTCAACGATCAATACGGCCACGCAAGCGGCGATGAGGTGCTGTATGAAGTGTCGAGGCGGATTTTAGCCAATCTCGGGCCCGAAGACGCAGCGGCCCGTATTGGCGGCGATGAGTTTGTGGTTGTGAAAGCGAGCGAGGACGATCAGGACCTTACGGCGTTTGCGGCGTCAATCTCTGAAAACATAGGCGAGCGCATCCGCTTGAACGTCGGCAGCAGCGTGGAAGTGGGGTCCAGCATGGGAATTGCCCTTGCTCCGCGGCACGGTAGTGCAGCCGGCGTTTTATTGGATAAGGCCGACAAAGCTTTGTACCAGGCAAAGGCTGCGGGAAAGAACAGGCACGCGATCGCACTTTAGATCCAGCCGAATACGAAATATCCCCTGTCCATTTGAGACGGGCGAGGACCTTAGCTCGCCCTGTCTTTCCATGGCCGTCCCTCAGGCCTCGGGTTCGTGGCAAACCATTTCGATGTTGTGCCCGTCCGGATCAATGACGAAGGCCGCATAGTAGTTCGCGTGGTAGCGCGGGCGCAGACCCGGCGCGCCATTGTCTTTGCCGCCCGCCGCCAGAGCCGCCCGATGGAAAGCGTCGACCTGCTGGCGATTCTCGGCCGTGAACGCCAGGTGAAGATGCGCCGGCTTCTCCTCGGTCTGGTACAGGCACAGGGAGGCCTTGCCCTTTGGGCTGAGCTCGGCACCCTGCGCCGGTGTCGTCCCCTCTGCGATGACAGCGACACCGAGCGGTTCGAGTGCCTTGAGGTAGAACGCCTTGCTGGCTGCATAGTCGCTTACGCCGAATTTCACATGGTCAAACATGGCTTCTCCTGAAGTGTGTGGGCCTGGACGCGTCCGCCGAACCCGGAGCGGAACAGAGCGTCATGCGCCTCCTGGTCGGGGTCGTAGCAGCAGTCCTCGATCAGGCGCACATCGTAGTCCGCATCGCTGGCCCAGGTGACGCTGGAAAGAACGACGCCGGTGGTGCTTATCCCGGCCATGACAAGGGTGCTTACACCGCGCGTCCGAAGATCGGCGTCGAGCGACGTGCCGTGAAAAACGCTGGCCCGCGGACATGCATAGAAAAGGTCACCCGGTTCGATCGCAAGCCCCGCAACGGGGCGGCCGGTGCGAAAATGTCCGGACGATATATAAGGCGAAATCTGGCGGTTGCTTGCCGGCGGCGCGTGTTCATAGGCTTCACCCAGCGAAAAGTTAGGGAACAGCACCGGCCGGCCGGTGGCGCGCCAGCGCCTGATCAGAGTGTTGCACCGATCCAGCAAGGGCGACGGCTGCTCCCCGAACAGGATTGCAAACACGTCGGCTTGATAGTGCATAACGACGAGGGCCGCTCTCTCGATATAGCGGCCCTGGAAATCGATCAACATGACGGTCCTCCAAAATGAAATCCGAATTCCGCATTCGAATCATCCCGTTTAGCCCGGCGAGTATGAGGTAAGGGTGGGGAAGGTAAAGAAATCCGTGGGATGGTCCGTGCCGAAAACGCCCACGCCGTGCATTTGTGTGCAGTTTGTTCTTTTTCTTCCAAATCGGCTATTGCCAAAAAAACCCCAGTATTCTAGGGGTTCGGCACCGGCGGAGCGTAGCGCAGCCCGGTAGCGCACTTGACTGGGGGTCAAGGGGTCGTCGGTTCGAATCCGGCCGCTCCGACCATTTATCCCGCCAGATCAATCATTGGTTGGATAGATCGGTTACCAAAAAGCCAGACCTCGGGTCTGGCTTTTTTGCTTGGCAGCGCCGTCAAAGCTTCTCCGGCGTGGCACCCGTCCGCGATTCCAGCCGGTAGCGATTGCCGGGATAGACCAGATGGACCAGCGAGACCACGGTGTCGCCCGACCAGGTGCGGCGGCGGATGGCAAGGCATGGCTCGCTGCGCGCAATGCCGAGCAGCTTGCGGTCGCGTGCCGACGGCATGGCAGCCTCGACGATATGTTCCGACCCGCTGAGCGGGGCAATTGCGCTGAGATAGGCGTTGGGCGTGCGCGCCGAAAAATCCTGCGCCAGATAATCGGGAGCCGCGCGCGGATTGACGAAACGATCCTCGATCTGCACGGCGATGCCGTTTTCCAAGTGCACGATCACCGAGTGAAAGACGGGTGCGCCGGACGGCAGTTCAAGCGCATCGGCGACGGCACAGGTGGCGTTTTCGCGTGCCAGACGAACCACTGACGCGCCATGGACATGGCCGCGCTCGATGATTTCGTCGGCGATGTTGCGCACCTCGAACAGCGTTGAATAACCCTTGCGCGCCGCGACAAACGAGCCCACGCCGCGGATGCGCACCAGCTCACCCTCATTGGCAAGCTCGCGCAGGGCGCGGTTGGCGGTCATCTTGCTGACGCCCAGTCCGGCCACCAGCTCGTTCTCCGACGGGACGCGATGCTCGGGCGGCCATTCGCCGCTATGAATGCGGCCAAGAATCATCCGTTTCACATGGGCATAAAGCGGCGCACCATAACGTGTGGCGGGTTGCTTCTTGAGCATGGCATCGGTCATCGCAGGCCCTTCATTGCTCATTCCTTGTGCAGGATCAGAATTTGCCTCGCTGTGCGACTTTCCCTCTTGCGCGGCACAGGGGATGTCATAAGGTACCATATACAACTTGCCAAAAGACAAAAGCTCAAAAGCCACCGCAGTGTGGCACGGGAACACGGGTTCAACACTTGCCAACCTCAAGAGGAGAAGGCTGATGAAACTACACAAGCTCCTGCTGTCGGGTGCGATGGCGCTTTCCGCGCTGTCCATGTCTGCGGCCCATGCGAAGGACTGGAAGACAGTCACGATCACGCTGGAGGGTGCCTATGCGCCCTGGAATGTCACCAATCCGGACGGGACGCTGGGTGGTTTCGAGCCGGAACTGGCCGCACATATGTGCGCCCAGATGAAGGTCGAGTGCAAACTGGTGGCCTCCGATTGGGATGGCATGATTCCAGCGCTCAACGCCGGCAAGTTCGATGTCATCATGGATGCGCTGTCGATCACCGACGAGCGCAAGCAGGTCATCGATTTCACGATCCCCTATGCCAATACCCATGCGGGTTTTGCCACCCAGAAGGACAGCCCGCTGGCCAATGCGGCCGGAACTGGTTCGGTTCTCAAGCTCACGCCGGGGCAGACCGGCGTTGCCGAAATTGAGGCGATGAAGACAGCCTTCAAGGGCAAGACCATCGGCATCCAGGCGGCGACCGTCTATGCCAAGTTCATCTATGACAATTTCGGCAGCATCGCCACCGTGCGCGAATACAAGACCGGCGCCGAACGCGATCTCGATCTGGAGTCCGGCCGTATCGATCTTGCCTTCGACGATGCCGTGTATTTCGGCACGACATTCGAAAAGGCCAACGGCGCGCTGGTTTTCACCGGCCCTGAATTCGGCGGTACGATCTTCGGCATCGGCGAGGGGCTGGGCATCCGCAAGGCCGATACGGATCTGAAGGCCATGTTCGACAAGGCCATTACCGCCGCCCTGGCGGATGGCACGGTCAAGACCCTGTCGATGAAGTGGTTCAAGACCGACGTCAGCCCGTGACGATCGCCGCGAGGCGGTAACGCCCTGTGGATGAATGGGGCATTGTCAGAAAGGCGCGGCATTTGCAGCATCTGACAATGCCCGCCTATACTCTGAAAAACCGGAACAACCGGGCGGAGCGGGAACACGGCGCATGTGGATAATCGAGGTGCTCGGATTTGGACAGCAGGGCTGGGGCGGGCTGCTTATCGCCGGTGCGCTGATGACCCTGTGCGTGACCATCGTCGCCCTGCTTCTCGGCGCTGTTCTCGGCACCATGGTTGCCTGGGCGAAACTGTCGGGAAACAGGGTTCTGAGCGCGCTCGGAAACACCTATACGACGGTGTTTCGCGGTGTTCCTGAGCTTCTGATCATCTATCTCATCTATTTCGGCGGATCGGGCGCCGTCACTGCCATCGGTCGCTATCTCGGCTATGAAGGCTTTCTCGGACTGCCGTCCTTTGCCGCGGGCGCGCTGGCGGTCGGCATCATCTCCGGCGCCTATCAGGCGGAGGTCTATCGCGGCGCTTTTCTGGCCATTCCCAAGGGGGAACTGGAGGCTGCAGAGGCCATCGGCATGCATCGCGGCCTGCGCTTTCGCCGCATCATCGCGCCGCAGGTGCTGCGTTTCGCCATTCCCGGTATCGGCAATGTCTGGCAGCTGAGCCTGAAGGACTCGGCGCTGGTTTCGGTGACCGGGCTGGCGGATCTGATGCGCACGAGCCAGGTCGCCGCCGGATCGACCCGGCAATATTTCCTGTTCTTCATTGCCGGCGGCTGTCTCTATCTCGTTCTGACCAGCCTGTCGGACCGGCTGTTCAACCGGGCGGAGCGGCGCGCCAACCGCTCCATGCCGTCGTCCCTTGGTCAGGCCTGAGGAGCGGTCATGGATTTTGTCTTCATTTTCCAGACCATGAAAACCCTGCTGGCAGCGGTGCCGATGACGCTGGCGCTGTTTTTCCTCTCGATCTTCTTCGGCGGTCTGCTGGCCTTGCTGATCGTGTGGATGCGTGTCGCCAAAAACCCGATCCTCAGCAATTTTGCCAAGGGTTACATTTTCGTGTTCCGTGGTTCGCCGCTGCTGATCCAGATGTTCCTGGTGTTTTACGGCCTCGGTCAGTTCGGCTTTATCCGCTACAGTTTTCTCTGGCCGTTCCTGCGCGAACCCTTTGTCTGCGCCGTGCTTTCCCTCGCGCTGTGCACGGCCGGTTATACCGCCGAGATATTTCGCGGCGGTCTGCGGGCCGTTTCCGTCAAGGAGATCGAGGCCGCGCGCTCCATCGGCATGTCGGGTTTTCTGCTCGTCCGGCGGATCATCGGACCGATCGCTTTCCGCCATGCGCTTCCCGCCTATTCCACTGAAATCGTCATGATGGTCAAATCGACCGCGCTCGCCAGCCTCGTGACGGTGTGGGAGGTCACGGGCGTGGCGCAGCGTCTCATTTCGCAGACCTACCGCACCATGGAAGTGTTTTTGTGCGCGGCGGCGATCTACCTCATCCTCAATTTCCTGATCCTGCAGGCCATGGCGCTGCTGGAACACCGGCTTTCCCACCATCGGCGCGCTGTTCCGCGTTTGCCGTAAGGAACCTTGTATTATGGTGCATGAACATTCCGCCGATCCCGCCGCAGCAACCGTCAACCGGCTTTCCGTGCGCAATATCCGCAAGAAATTCGGTTCACTGGAAGTCCTGCGCGGGATTTCGCTCGAAGCCCATGACGGCGACGTCATCTCCATTCTCGGGTCGAGCGGTTCGGGCAAATCGACGTTCCTGCGCTGCATCAATCTTCTCGAAATTGCCGATGAAGGCGAGATCTGGGTGGATGGCGAACATATCAACATGGTCAGGAAGCACGGCAGGAATGTCCCCGCGAGTTCGAAGCAGGTGGACCATATCCGCGCGGAGCTCGGGATGGTGTTCCAGTCGTTCAATCTGTGGTCGCATATGACCATCCTGCAAAACCTGATCGAAGGCCCCGTTCACGTGCTCAAACGCCCTCGGGCAGAATGCATCGCAGAAGCGGAAGCGCTTCTGGAAAAGGTGGGGATCGCGGAAAAGCGCCATGCCTATCCGGCCCATCTGTCCGGCGGTCAGCAGCAGCGGGCAGCCATTGCCCGCTCCCTGGCGATGAAACCGAAGGTCATGCTGTTTGACGAGCCCACCTCGGCGCTCGATCCCGAACTGGTCGGTGAAGTGCTGCGGGTGATGCGCTCGCTGGCGGAGGAGGGGATGACGATGCTTGTCGTGACCCATGAAATGAATTTTGCGCGGGATGTTTCCAACCGCGTCGTGTTCATGCGCGAAGGGCTGATCGATTGCGACGGTTCGCCGGCGGAGATGTTCAGCGGCGCGACCTCGCCCGCATTCCGGCAGTTTATCGGTAATTTCCGGGGGTAGGGCGGATTCTGCCTTTGGCAGCCTTCCGCCGGATGAGTACGGCATTCACGGCAAATCGGGCTATCGCTTCGGCATCCCGGTTGCCGATAATGAATGCGGCACGGACAAAACGCTCCAGAGTTTTCCGTTCCGGATCGTTGTCATCCTCGATTTTCAACGTGCTTGCCGCCTCGTCCAGCGCCTGCTGCATGAGTTCGCCGTCGGCCGTTGAATAATTCGGATTATCGGTATCTAAAAACGTCAATGACCATTTCCACCCATTATTTTATGTGTTGGATGCAACCGGTAGTTTATAAATTCTACTTGTATGAGAAGCTTGATTTAATCGCCTGATGCTGCGTTGAAATTGCGTCTTTCTCAAGGTAACGCACGGAGGCGACATTGGAAATCTATTATAAGTGATTATCCGGCTGTGGTTCCGAAGTGCCTATTGACGCTAAATATATAACTGGAATTCATAGGAAAAAAGCGCTCGGGTAGAGCCTGTCGCGACCGCTTCACACCCTTGTTTCAGAAGCGGCGGGCGCCGGCGAATATCGGGCTTCCAGCGCGACGCAGCCCCAGATGATGCCCACAAGAATGTAGAAATGGCGCCAGTGATCGGTATCGATGACATTGCCGATCGCCACATGTGAGAGATAGGTGAGATAGGCGCATAGCAGGAAGGGCTGCCAGGGCCTGTCGCGAAACAGGATGCGCAGGCCGAGACCCAGCGTCAGCATGGTCAGGGTCAGGTAGCTGACGAAGCCGATCCAGCCATAATCAAGCGCCGCTTTCAGCCAGATATTATGGGTATCCTCGCCATAGATGGGCCCGAACTCCAGCGGTCCGATGCCGAGGGGATGATCGACCGACATCAGCAGGCCGTACCAGTGGCGGGCGAAGCGTCCGAACTGGGCATTGTCGTAATCCTGCACCAGTTGGGCGCGCGCAAAGAACAGTTCCGACACACTGGGAATCTGCAGCGCGATGACGATGGCGACGAGAAGAATCGCGACCGCCAGGCCGGCAAGCAGGATGATTCTGATGCGGAAGAGGCGGCTCGGGCTGCGGATGAACAGCGCCAGGGCAAGGCCCGCAATCACCAGCACGGCCATGCCCCATGCGGCACGGGAAAACGACAGGAAAACGCCGAGGGTGAGGATGAGCGTGGGGATGAGGCGCAGCGGCAGGGTCCGCAGATCGCCCACCAATATGCCATGCACCAGCCAGGCAATCGGCAGAATCAGGAAGGGGCCGAAGACGTTGGGATCCTTGAAGGCGCCCATGGCGCGGCCATAGCGCGTAAAAACCTCCGCCCCCGGGAAGGCGTCGAAATAGCCGAGAATCCCCAGCATCGTCGTACAGACCGCCGCGATCACGTAGCCGTTGAAGATTGCCTGCAGAATGCGGTGGTTGCCTTCGATGATCGCAGCGAAGAACACCGACGTGAGCGCCAGAAACAGCGACACGGCCATATACATTGGTGCGGTCTTCAGATCGGCCATCTGCGCCACCGACAGCCAGCCGCCGAGATTGAACAGCACTAGCGTTGCGAGAAGAACCACCACGCTGCGCGAGAAGCGCAGGCCGAAGAGTGCCCAGCCCACGATCAGGGTAGCCATGTACAATTCGTAGGGCGCGGGTTCGTTGATGACGAACCCGCTGAGGAACACGCCGAACCCGACGGCGGTCATCGAAAACATCCGGATCAGCGCACGGTTGCCGGCGGCTCTGCCGACGCGGGCTGAATCAGTGGGATCGGCGGCGGCGCTCAATAGGCGTTGTCCGTGTTGAGCAGGCGGACCGGTGTCAGGAACAGGATTTTCAGATCGAACCACAATGACCAGTTTTCAATGTAGTAGAGATCGAACTCCGTCCGCATCTTGATCTTGTCTTCCGTATCGATTTCACCGCGCCAGCCATTGATCTGAGCCCACCCCGTCACACCCGGCTTGACCCGGTGGCGGGCGAAATAGCCGTCCACGACCTCGTTGTAGAGCAGATTGTGGGTATGGGCCGATATGGCGTGCGGCCGGGGGCCGACCAGCGAAAGCGTTCCCATCAGGGAATTGAAAAACTGCGGCAATTCGTCGACGGATGTCTTGCGGATGATGCGTCCGACCTTCGTGACGCGCGGATCGTTCTTCACCACCGCATTGCGCGCCGTCGGATCGCACATTTCCGTATACATGGAACGGAACTTCCAGACCTCGATGATTTCATTGTTGAAGCCGTGCCGCTGCTGCTTGAAAATGACCGAGCCCTTGCTCTCCAGCCGGATGGCGAGGGCGGTCGCCAGCATGATCGGGCTGAAGACAATGATGCCGAACAGGCTGAAGACGATATCGAATGCCCGTTTCGCCACGGAATCCCAGTCATTGATGGGCTTGTCGAACAGATCGATCATGGCGATCGAGCCGATATAGGAATAGGCGCGCGGGCGGAACTGCAAGTGATTGTTGTGGGCCGACAACCGGATATCCACCGGCAGGACCCAGAGCTTCTTGAGAAGCGCCAGAACGCGCTCTTCCGCCGTGATCGGCAGGGAGACGATGAGCATGTCGATATGCGCGATGCGTGCAAACTCGATCAGCTCGGAAATATTGCCCAGCTTGGGATAACCCGCGACGACCGGCGGGGAACGTTTGGCATCCCGGTCATCAAAGACGCCGCAGATGCGGATATCGTTGTAGGGCTGCTGCTCGATCGAGCGGATCAGGTCCTCGGCCGGCTTGCCGCCACCGACAATCACGGCGCGGCGTTCCATCTTGCCGTTGCGGGCCCAGCGGCGGATAAGCCGCGACATGATCACGCGAAAGGCAATGAACAGGATCAGCCCGGAAACATACCAGGTGCCCAGCCAGACCCGCGAATAGGCTTCGGAAATCTTGAGGAAAAAGGCGGCCAGCGCCATCAGCGCAAAGGTGCCGGACCACGCCATCAGCAGGCGGCCGAATCGGGTGAACGGATTGCGCATCACCGCAAGCTGGTAACTGTCCGTGAGTTCCAGGACGAGCACGCCGACAATGGCGGTCACAAGAACGGCGGAGAAATAACTGAAGATTGCCCCCCGCTGCAGGCCGACATACATCAGAAAGACCGTCATGCCGGTCAACAGGATAATCAGGAATTCCACGATGCGCATGATGCCGCTGATCATGACGGGCGAATTGCTGTTGCGCGCATATTGCGAGGCAATCTGGTAGGCGACAGGGCTGAGTTTGGCCTTTTCCGCCGGCTTGGACGAACCTGCATCGGCCGCAAGATCGCGCACGGCAT
Organism: Phyllobacterium sp. T2-21; assembly: GCF_055378485.1. NCBI lineage: Bacteria > Pseudomonadati > Pseudomonadota > Alphaproteobacteria > Hyphomicrobiales > Phyllobacteriaceae > Phyllobacterium > Phyllobacterium sp. T2-21. Next base: position 2,059,985 of record NZ_AP027912.1, read on the forward strand.
CCCGCGAGAACCTGTTTTCCCCTTTTCTGTCTTTCATACTGCACCTTGAAGAGTTCGATTGATCCGTCATATCACGGATGAGCTAAGGAATGCTTGCCTGAAAAATGCATGCGGACGGGGTTCGGCCTATTCATTCAGCGCGGCGAAATATTCCGTCTCGAGCTGCGCCGCCATGCTGTCGGCGCTGAAGCGTTGCCTGATCTGATCGGGACCGGGAAGGGCAGCCAGATAGGCGGCGGGATCGCCGAGAACGGCCGCCATCTTGCGGGCAAGCTCCTGCGCATCCGGTTGCACCAGGGCGACGGAATTCTCACCCACTATCTCCGGAATGCCGCCGACACGGCTGACGATGACGGGCCGGCCGGCGGCCAGCGCTTCCAGGACAATGTAGGGCAGGGCTTCCGCGCGGGAGGGAATGACCACAATCCGGGCAAGACCAAACGCTGCGCGCGCCTGCATGGGCGGCAGGAACCTGATCTGCGCGCGCATGCCCGTCGCTTCAGCCTGCCGGACAAGCGGATCGCGCTCGCCGCCATCGCCGACGATGACGGCAGTCGGCGCTTGTCCGCCCATGGTGCTCGCGCCTGCCAGGGCGTCGATAAAAATATCAGGCCCTTTCAGGCTACGCAGTTCGCCGATGAACAGGAAATCCGCGGCATCCTTGTCCGGCCGGACGGGTTCAAAATCAGCATCCGCCAGACCGTTATAGATCAACGCGGATTTGCAGCGCGGCGCGCCGACCTTGGTGATGTATGTGTTGCGCTCGAAAACGGAGACAAAGATGATCCGGTCGGTCATCCCTTCCATGAACCGCTCGATGCGAAAAATCACGCGGCCGGCCGTGGTGGCCGGGCTGTAGTGCAGGCTGCCGCCATGCGGGGAGTAAAACCGCGCAACGCGCTTTCCCGAGAGCCGCAGCAGCGAGCCGAACAGTCTGGCATAGGTGCCGCCCTTGGCGCCGTGCCCATGCAGGATATCCGGCTGCATTGCCTTGAGCGTCTTGCGGGTGTGCACGGCCGCCATCAGATCGCCGGGGCCGATCTGCCGCTGCATGGCGATGCGTTGCATCCCCAATGCCAGCTTGTCCCGCATCTGTTCAAGCAGGGCCTCTTCGAAATCCCCGCCGGTCGATGCATCGCAGACAACGCCGACCCGATGTCCTGCCTTTATCTGCGCATCAATGAGATCGCGCACGTGCCGGAATATTCCCCCGACAGGTGCGCGAAAGCAGTGAACAATACGAAGGGATCGGCTGTCGCTCATCTCCCGCGATCAGAAGAAGCGCTCGCGTACATAGACGGTATCGCCGGGCAGGACGGGATCGGAAATCGTCACGCGGCCGGTGAGGATTTCACCGTTGAGCTGGCGCGTGATGTCGACATCCCCCTGATTGGCCCGGGCGCTGAAACCGCCGGCCGCGGCAATCGCCTTCTGGGCGGTCATTCCCGGCACGTAGGAATACTGACCGGCGGCGCCGACTTCGCCCATAACGAAGATCGGCCGGTAGCGGTCGACTTCCACGGCTACATCAGGGTCACGCAAATAGCCCTTGCGCAGCTTGGCGGCCACGGCGGCTTCGATCTGCTGGATTGTCTTGCCGCGGGCGGGCACGCTGCCGATGAGCGGCACCGAGATATAACCGGCCTGATCAACGCTGTAGGTATTGGTCAAGCCTTCCTGTTCGAACACGGTCAGGCGCACCCGGTCACCCGCATCGAGCAGGTAGGGTTTGTTGATGGCGTCATGGAATGCCGCAGGGGCAGGGCGATAACTGGCGCAGCCGCCGAGTGTCATCGACACAACGCTGATCGCGACCAGAAAGATTTGCTTGCTGAACACCGTAAATACCCTTGCAACAATGGCGACGAATTCGCTCGACTCTGAGCGGGATTATCAGTTCATTAGGGTTAATGGCTGGTAAACTGCGCGTGCACTTTTGTTGCGCTGTCTGCTTTATAGTGCCGGATATTTTAACCCGCTGGTTACCATGGGTCTTTACCATTGCGGCATTCAAAGTGGAGTGGGGAATGCCTCGGGCTGGCTCTGTCGATAGTGACGTGGATATTGACGTTGGTGCGCTGTTTGCCAGTTTATGGCGCAACAGGGTGCGTGTTTTGCTGGGCGCCATCCTACTGACGCTGGCGGCGTTCCTGGTTCTTTCGCTTATTTCGCCCAAATACCGCGCGGAAACACGCATTCTCATCGAGACGCGCGAATCCGTGTTTACCCGCCCGAGCGGCGAGCAGGGTGACGACCGGCCGATTCTCGATCAGGAAGGAATCAAGAGCCAGGTGGAACTCATCGGTTCGTCCGACCTGTTGAAGCGGGTGATCGCAAAACTCGACCTGGGCAACAACGCTGAACTCGCTGCTGGTGCCGATCCTTCCGCGCTGACGCGTATCCTGGCCAAGCTTGGCCTGGCCGCCGATCCCGATGCCACGGCACGCGATGATTATATCCTGCAGGCCGTGCGCGATCGCCTCGTGGTCTACAGCGTGCAGAATTCGCGCGTCATCGTCATCCAGTTTTCCTCGAAGGACCCGACGCTGTCCGCCGCGGTGCCAAATGCCATCGCGGACGAATATGTGGCAACGCAACAGGCGTCGAAATCCCAGTCGAATGCCGATGCCACCGGCTGGCTCGAACCTGAAATTGCCGATCTGAGCAAGCGGGTGAAGGATGCCGAAGCCAAGGTTGCCGCCTATCGCAGCTCGTCGGACCTGCTGATCGGCCAGAACAATGCGGTTTTGGCCACGCAGCAGCTGTCCGAACTGTCATCGGAACTGTCGCGCGTGCGCGCCAGCAAGGCGGCCAGTGAAGCCAAAGCGACGGGTATTCGCACAGCGCTCGCCAAGGGTGCCCCGGTGGAAACCCTGCCTGATGTGATGGCGTCGCCGCTGATCCAGCGGCTGCGCGAACGCCAGGTTCAGCTCAACAACGACATTGCCGATCTGTCCGCGTCTCTGCTCAGCGGCCACCCGCGCATCAAGGCATTGCGGTCGCAGCTGGCCGATCTCGATCAGCAGATCAGGCTGGAGGCCCGCAAGGTGCTTGCCAGCCTTGAAAACGAGGCGGAAACGTCCCGTCTGCGTGAGGCCGAACTGACGCGCACCCTCAACGGTTTGAAGGCGCAATCATCCAAGGCCGGCGAAGAAGAAGTGGAATTGCGCGCACTGGAGCGCGAGGCGACGGCGCAACGCCAGCTGCTCGAATCATACCTGACGCGTTACCGCGAGGCTTCCTCACGCACGGATCGCGGCTATCTGCCCGCCGATGTCCGGATTTTCTCCCGCGCGGACAAGCCGGTCGAGCCCTATTTCCCGAAGGTTCTCCCGATGACCGCTGCGGCCTTCGTCGCCTCGCTGCTGATCCTCAGCATCGGCACGCTGCTCAGCGCCTTGTTCAGTGGCCGGGCCCTGCGTCCTGCGCCCACGGCCGTTGCAGATGTTGATATGGTGGAACCCAAGGTGGCCGCTCCCCCGAAAATCGTGGCAGCGGCTGTGCCTCCGGTTGAAAGCAGCAAGCCCCTTCATGCGGAGCCGTCGCCGGTTGCCGCACCGGTATTCACGGCACCATCCGTTGCAGCCCCGGTTCTGGCTGCCGCGCCATCCGCAGAAGGTTCCGATCACCATGCGGATCATTCGGGTGTTGCCGGCGTTGCCGACCGCCTGATGGCAAGCGGTGCCGCCCGCGCGGTTATCGTGTCGCCGGAAGGGGACGAGGCCTCCGCGCTGACCATATTGCTGGTGCGGGAACTTGCCGATCGCGGCGTGCGGGTCGTTCTGATCGATATGACCGGATCGGGTGAAATTGGCCGTTCCATGCTGGATGGCCAGAATCTCGCGGGAATGACCGACCTTTTGGCCAATGAGCGGTCATTCAGCGAAGTCATCCACGCCGATCATTACTCGCAGGCGGAGCTCATTCCCCTCGGCATCCACGACCCCGTCAAGGCCATGCAGTCCATCGGGCGCCTGCCGATGATTCTCAATGCCTTGCAGTCCGCCTATGATCTGGTGGTCATCGACAGCGGGCCAGCCACGGCGGCCGAGCTGAAGCACATTGTCGACGATGGTTCGGAACTTGTGCTGAGCCTGGTCGATCCCGAAGACCATGACGTCAAGGCGATATCCATGGCGCTGTTTGACGGCGAGTTCATCAAGCCCGAGCTTCTCACCCCGTTCAAGGATGGTGCGCTGGAGCTGGACGACGGGCTGATCGTCCGCGCCGCTGCCGCGAGCCATCGCCACTGAGACTGTTCAGGCGCGGCCAAAGAGCCGGGACCGCAGTTTTTTCACCGCGGTCCACAGGTGGTCATTTCTCTTGACCGCACGCACGAGATTGCCGCGGGCGGCGCGGTAGGCGGCACAGGCGCGGCCCTTGGCCGTCAGGCTGTGCTGCGTGTCATGGAGCAGCGTTTCGACATCGCACCAGTTCCGCTTGTACGGCTCATCGCCAACCCCGAAACTGTAGGAGGCAAGGTCGGTGTTGCAACTGTCCTGAATGTCTTCGAAAAACAGGAATTCACCCGGACTGGCATTGCTCATGTCATCGTCGGCAATGCCGATGAAGTCGATGAAGGTCTGCGTTCTCGCCCGGGATTTGCCGAGGACCGCGCGATAGCGCCCGGCGACCTCGACGGCTTTGAGCTGGAACAGGGGCTGTTCCTTCGCCGCGTGCCGGGCAAACAGCTGCCGGAAGAAACGCTGGATTTCCTCGGGTTCAAACGTGTTCCTGATCCCGGATCGGGCGAACTTTTCTGCCTTGTTTGCAAGGTAGTTCTCAAGCATGGCATCGGCCTCGCTTGGCACCGTTGCCGTGACAATGCGATACCCGCCGGCCTCGGCAAACTTGCCGATGCTGTTGCGGTGTTTCTTCTTCTTGCGCTTGGCGTTGTGGCGCTCGAGAACCGTCTGAAAATTGCGGTCCAGCGTGATCGCCAGACTGATATTGGCGTTTTCCCGGTTCGGCAGTTGCAGCAGCGGGTTGGCGCAACCGTCGAGCAGCGGAAGCTGCCGTTCCAGCGTGACGAGATCGATGTCCGGCCGCGCCTGGTGCAGGGCCTCGAAGAGCCGGTTCAGGTCGCCGGGGCTGACGGCATGCGCGGGGGACACAACGGGGAAATTGCAGTTGGCATGCGGCCCGCCGGGGTAGGCGGCGACCCTGAAGGGGCCGGACCGGCTGATCGCCAGCGGCAGAATGAAGACCGGTGTTTCCCCGGCGCAGAGGCAGGCGATCAGGCAATCCGCATTGACATTCGACTGCCACAGGGAAACCCAATCCTCGGACTGTGCCGGGCCGCAGACATGGTTCTGCGGCAGGGATCGCCAGATTGTTGCGATTTCACCGGGTGCCGCAATGATTCTTGGATCGAGATGGGGTAAAGGCATGGCGGGTTCCAGTGAAAGCGGTGTTGCGTCAAATACCATGCCGTTGATCAACGATATATAAACACTTAATCTGCATGAAATGACGGTCACGATCCCGTTTCAACATGCCTATTAGCGCGAATTGGTGAAGGAATGGTCCACGCGGCCGACTTGATACGAAAGGCCGTGATGCGACTGGCGTGGCACACCGGTTTTGCGTCGACGGCGCGCGAGCATTTTGGCGGGCTGGGCTCGATCATCATGCTGCATCGCGTCCGTCCGGACTGCGTCAGCCCGCTTGGCGTGACGCGCTCCCTGTCCATCACGCCAGCGTTCCTTGAACAGATCATCGTTTCGCTCAAATCCGAGGGAACCGAGTTCATCTCCATGGACGAGGTGGTCGAACGGGTGAAGAGCGGCAAACGTTCCGACCGGCGTTTCGTCGCGGTGACGCTTGACGATGGTTATGACGATAATTTCCACCACGCCTATCCCGTCTTCCAGAAACATTCGGTGCCATTCGTCGTGTATGTCGCGCCGGGTTTTATCGAAGGGGCGGCGGTGCTGTGGTGGGAAGTCGTCGAAAGTCTTGTCGCCAAGGCGGATTTCATCCGAATCCCAGACGGGCCGGAATGGCGATGCGGGACGCTTTCTCAGAAAAGGTCGGCATTTCATGCCATTATGCGGTATTTCTCATATACGCTGACCGAACTGGAACAGATGCCTGTCCTGCGCGCGATGTGCGCGGTGCAGGATATGGTGTGCAGCGTCGCGCCGGACCGCGATGTGATGAGCTGGAACGAGATCCGCCAGATGAACCGCGATCCGCTGTGCACCATCGGCGGCCATACCGTGCACCACTACAATCTGAAAAAGCTGACGGCGGGCATGGTCGCGCAGGAAATGCATCTGTCGGCAGGCATGATCGAGGACCAGCTCGGACGGCGGCCGCAGCATTTTGCCTATCCCTACGGCTCGGCCAAGGCTGCCGGGCGGCGGGAAGCCGACATTGCGGCATCGGAAGGTTTTCTGTCGGCGGTCACCACGCGCCACGGCACCATCCATACCGAGCACAGCAACAATCTGCATGCCTTGCCGCGTATTTCGATCAATGGCCGTTTTCAGAAGCTTGTCTATGCGAAGACGATGATGAGCGGTGTGACAACGCCGATCGCCAATGCCGGACGGCGCGTCATCCAGGCCTGAGTTAGGCCTTCTTCTTCGGTGCCTTTTCCATCCAGCTGATGATGAACATGGCGGGAATGACCCAAAGCAGGCCGGTGCCAAGAAAATAGATCAGGTGGATCCACGGGCTGGCATTGGCAAGCAGTGCCACGGCGAAGATCGTGGCGACGATGGCGTAGACGCAAACCAGGGTAACCAGCAGGATGGTTCCGATGAGTTTCTTGAGCCTTACGGGCATGAATCCATTCCAGTTCTGGTCTTTTTCATCTGCAACACGTGCGCAAGGGTTTCATCTAACCGGTTAAGCCGCGGGCGAAAAGCAAAAAAGCCCCCCTTGCGGCAAAAACGCGACGGCTTGTCGCGTAAACCCGGCTTGTCATCCCGGCGCATATGCTGCACCTATCCGGCCAGTTACAGGAGTGTTTTGAATGGCCGCCCACACCCTATCCGAAGGCGCTGTGTCCTCCGCCGGAGATCGCGAAGCGCGCAACCGCAGACTGATCCGCGTGTGGCTCTATCTCGTGCTGCTTGTGCTCGCCACGATCGTTCTGGTCGGCGGTGCGACGCGCATGACCGGTTCGGGCCTTTCAATCACTGAATGGAAGCCGATCCACGGCATCATTCCGCCCTTGAACCACGCGCAATGGCTGGAAGAGTTCGAGAAATACAAGCTCATTCCCCAGTACGAACAGCTCAACAAGGGCATGAGCCTTGGCGAATTTCAGCGCATTTTCTGGTGGGAGTGGTCGCACCGGTTCCTGGCGCGGGGCGTCGGCTTCCTCGTCGCCATTCCGCTTGCCTTCTTCTGGCTGACCGGCCGGCTTGAACGGCTGCTGAAGCCGCGCATGATCGGCATCCTGGCGCTTGGCGGCCTGCAGGGCGCCGTGGGCTGGTGGATGGTTGCATCGGGTCTCAGCGGCCGCGTCGACGTCAGCCAGTACCGGCTGGCGACGCACCTGACACTGGCCTGCATCATTTTTGCCGCCGTGATGTATGTGGCACGCGGGCTTGCTGTTTATTCGGAAAGCTCCGCAGGCCGGAGCACCCAGCGTCTGGCCGGATGGTTCGTGGTGTTTGTCTTCATCCAGATTTACCTCGGCGCGCTGGTTGCCGGGCTGGATGCCGGTCTTTCCTACAATACCTGGCCGCTGATGGATGGGGCCGTCATTCCCGGCGACATGTTCCCGATCCAGCCCATCTGGCACAATTTCTTCGAGAATCCGAAGACCGTGCAGTTCGTTCACCGCTGCTTCGCCTATTTCGTGCTGCTTGCGGCGCTGTGGCAGGCGGTCTCGACGGTGCGGCGCCTGCCGGGCACAACCCATGCGCGGCGCGCGATATTCCTGGTGGTCCTTGTCCTCACGCAGGCAGCCATCGGCATCACTACGCTGCTGATGCAGGTACCGATGAGCCTGGGCCTTTTGCATCAGGGATTTGCCATCGTCATCCTTGGCTTTGCCGTTGCCCATTGGCGTGCCACCAAGGGCGCCTATCCCTTGCCAACGGAAATCACCACCGCACGCTCGTAGCGGCTGTCTTTGCGCAAAGACTCGGTGTAGTGATTCGAGAGCTTCGCTGGCTACGGACAGCGGGGCATTCCCGCCGTATCGAAAGCAACCATCATGATTCTCAGCGCAAGACGCTCACTGGCCGCCGTTACGGGTCTGGGTGTCACGCAGATCGTCAGCTACGGCACGCTCTATTACAGTTTCAGCATTCTCGAGCCTGCCATGGCGCAGGAGTTCGGCCAGTCCCGCCAATGGCTGTTTGCGGCCTTCTCCGGCACGCTTCTGATCGGCGGCATCATCTCGCCATGGTCCGGCCGCTGGGCCGACCGCTTCGGAGCAGGGCGGGTGATGACATTCGGCTCGCTCGCCGCAGCACTGTCGCTCATCCTCTGCGTCCTGGCGCAAAGCTGGATCTGGTTCGCTCCGGCGCTTGTGACAACGGGGATGGCCACACCGTTCATCCTCTACAACACAGCCTTCGCGGTGCTTGTGCAGATCGATCCGCAGACGGCGCCGCGCCGGATCACCTATCTGACGCTGATAGCCGGGTTTTCCTCGACCTTGTTCTGGCCGCTGGCAACACGTCTGCTGACAATGTTTACATGGCGGGAGATTTACCTGTTCTACGCGGGATTGCAGGTCTTCATCTGTTTTCCCATCCATTTCTGGTTGTCGCAGATGACGCGGCGCTCGCCAAAGCTGCATGAGGAACGCGCGGATGAACCCGCCAGAGGCGTCGGCGGGCAGTTGCCCGTCGAGAACAGGCGTCCGGCGCTGCTGCTGATCATGGCGGGGTTCTCGCTGGCAAGCTTTTCGCTGTCGGCCATGCTCGTGCATCTGGTGCCTGTTCTGGCCGCTGTGGGTGTCGGCACGTCGGCCGTTCTGGTCGGCGCCATCTTCGGGCCGTCGCAGTTCGCCGCACGTCTGGTAAACATGGTTTTCGGCACCAAGCTGTCGGCGATGTCGATCGCCGTGCTGTCGACAGCCTTGATCCCCCTGTCGTTCCTGATGCTGATCGCGCCATTGCCGGTGCCGCTGGTGGCGGGCGCCGTGGTCTTCGCCATGCTCTTCGGCATGGGCTCGGGGCTCAACAGCATCGTTCAGGGCACCCTGCCGCTGGCGCTGTTCGGGCATCAGGGCTATGGCGAAATTCTGGGCAAGATCACCTCGGCGCGGCTGATCGTGTCGTCATCCGCACCGTTCATTTTCGCCTTCATCATGGAAAAGCTCGGGCCGACGCTGGCCTTGTCGGTTGCCGCCACGGTGGGCATTCTCGGCGTCCTGACATTCCTTGCGGTCGCCCGCCTGATCAGGCGCTCAACCCAGTGAGGCCATCACCCGTTGCACTGCCCGTGCGACGCCGAGGCTCCGCTCCGCTTCCTCGAAATTTTCGTCTTCCGTGTGCCATGAGGCCGACAGCGCCGCGTGCGACATGGCATAGCCGAGGATCGTGCGGATATCGCGGTTGAAGGCGCGGGAGAAGGTGAGGGCCATGGTGGCAACACGCTGCTCGCTGGTGCGCAAATCCTGCCGTTCCAGCGGGTTGTAGAACATGTTGGCGGCATCGTACATCGGATCGCCGAGAAGCCCCTGCGGATCGATGACAAGCCAGCCGCGCTCGCCCAGAAGAATGTTCTCGTGGTGGACATCGCCATGCAGCGGCTGAACCTCGACCGGGTTGCTGAGCAGCGTGTCGGCAATCCCCGCCGCTGCAACAAAAATGCTGGCATCACCGTTGTTCCGGTCGATTTCCGCTTTCTTGAACAGGCTGGCATATTGTTCGCGCAATGGCCGCAGGTCCGGTGCGACGGATTTGCCCTTGCCATTATTGCCCAGCAGTTTCAGCAGGACATCGACAGCAATCGCAGTGGCCGCATCGTCGCCATGCGCGTTCAGGTGGTCCAGCAGCGTGTGGCTGCCGGCATGTTCGAGCAGCAGCAGATTGCCTTTTTCGGCCAGCACGCGGATGGAGCCATTGCCGTCGTGCCAGTCGAGATAGTGCACGCCGCGCAACTCTTCCCGCATGCCGGTTTCGTTGAGTGCCTTGATGACAGCGGGTGTGCCGTCAGCCAGCCGCACCATGATGATGCGGCTGGTATGGGTTTCAACGAACAGTTCCGGAGACGATATCTGCCATTCGGCCGGGAATGTCTCGTGGATGCTGTCAGCCATGGTTCAGCATGAGGTCGAGATTCTGCACGGCCGCGCCGGAAGCGCCCTTGCCGAGATTGTCGAGCAGCGCCACGAGGTTCACCTGTCCCTGACCTTCGGTGCCGAGCACGAACAGCTTCATGATGTCGGTATCGCGCAGTTCTTCCGCATCGATTCTTGCCAGCGATGCGCTCTCCGCCAGCGGCACCACCTGCACGATGTCCTGGCCTTCATAATGTGCTGTCAGGGCGGCATGGATGGATTCCAGCGAGGCATTGCCGTTGAGATCGCCGGTGAACACGGGAACCTGTACGATCATCCCCTGGGCAAAGCGGCCGACGCTGGGACTGAAGATCGGACGCCGGTCGAGATGGCCGTGTGTCTGCAGTTCCGGCACGTGCTTGTGCTTGAGCGGCAAGCCGTAGAGGAAATTGTTGGCGCTGATATGGTCCGGATTGGCTGGATCTTCCATCTGCGCGATCATCTGCTTGCCGCCGCCGGTATAGCCGGAAACCGCATTGACGGTGATCGGGTAATCGCCGGGAAGAATGCCCGCATCGCGCAACGGCCGCACCAGAGAAATCGCGCCGGTCGGATAGCAGCCGGGATTGGCCACCAGCCGGGCATCGGCGATCTTCTGCCGCTGCGCCCGGTCGAGCTCGGCAAAGCCATAGGCCCAATCAGGATGAATCCGGTGCGCCGTCGATGTATCGATGATCCGCGTGGAATTATGGCCCTCAAGGATGGCAACAGCTTCCTTCGACGCGTCGTCCGGAAGGCAGAGGATTGCCACGTCGGCGCTCTTCAGGAAGTCGGCGCGCATGTCCTTGTTGCGCCGCTCGGCTTCCGGAATGGAGAGGACGTCGAGATCGTGGCGGCCGGCAAGTCGCGTCCGGATTTGCAGTCCTGTGGTGCCGTGTTCGCCGTCGATAAAGATTTTCGGTTTCATGTGAGATGCCTTTGGCGCTTGATATTCAGAGAGTTAGCGAGAAAACCGGATTCATTATGTAAGAACCCTGAATCAGAATGTCAGCTTCGTCGCTTGGCCTTTTTCTCCGCCAGAATACCAAGGTAGTACATCGCTATTGTGGCACCGGCGATGGCCGTCACATCCGCATGGTCATAGGCGGGTGCGACCTCCACCACGTCGGCGCCGACGATGTTGAGTTCGGTCAGATGGCGCAGCACCGAAAGGATTTTCGCCGAGGACGGACCACCGGCAACGGGCGTACCGGTTCCGGGGGCAAAAGCCGGGTCGAGGCAATCGATGTCGAAGGTGAGATAGACGGGTTTGCCGGCGGTGCGCTTGATGATCGCCTTGGCAATCTCGGCAGCCGACATTTCCTCGACTTCGTAGCCATAAACGATCTGCAGGCCGCAATCATCCGGTGCGTGGGTGCGGATGCCGACCTGAATCGAATGCGCGGGATCAATGACGCCGTCGCGCGCCGCCCGGCCGACAAAGGAGCCATGATCGATGCGCTTGCCGTCATCGTACCAGGTGTCCTGATGCGCATCGAACTGCACCAGCGCCACCGGGCCATGCTTGGCCGCATGCGCTTTCAGGATGGGCCATGTGACGAAGTGATCACCGCCCATGGAGAGCAGGAACGCGCCCGATTTGACGATCTTGGCCGCTTCGCGCTCGATTGTCGCCGGAGTCTTCTGATGATTGCCGTAGTCGAGCAGGCAATCGCCGTAGTCGATCACGGCGAGGTCTTCGAACAGATCACGCTGGAAGGGATATTGCGGGTCATTGTCGAAAATGGCCGATGCCCGCCGGATCGCCTGCGGGCCAAACCGCGCACCCGGCCGGTTGGAAACCGCCGCGTCGAAGGGAATGCCCCAGACGACCACTTCCGCACCGTTCAGATTCTTCGTATAGCGCCGGCGCATGAAGGACAGCGCTCCCGCATGCGTGGGATCGGTCGCAGCGCTCGTCAGGGTCCGTGCGGTGAAGGCGTGATCGATGGTCTTCGATGGCATTGGATTTCTAACTCCGGGATAATGCATCTTCAGCTTGGCGGCGAAGCTACCGCAAACGCATTTATTGGCAACAAAAAAGCGGACCCGAGGGCCCGCTTTCTGTTCTGTCCAATGGAAACGCTGGATTAGCGCTTCGAGAACTGGAAGGAACGACGGGCCTTCGCCTTGCCGTACTTCTTGCGTTCAACAACGCGGCTGTCGCGTGTGAGGAAACCACCCTTCTTCAGAACACCGCGCAGGGCAGGTTCGAAGTAGGTGAGGGCCTTGGAGATGCCGTGACGAACGGCACCGGCCTGACCGGACAGACCACCACCGGCGACGGTCGCGATGATGTCGTACTGGCCGGCGCGGTTGGCGGCAACGATTGGCTGCTGCAGGATCATCTGCAGAACCGGACGGGCAAAATACTTGCCGTATTCCTTGTCGTTGATGACGATCTTGCCGGAACCTGGCTTGATCCAGACGCGGGCGACCGCATCCTTACGCTTGCCTGTTGCATAGGCACGGCCATTGGCATCGAGCTTCTGGACATGAACCGGTGCAGCTGCCTGCGTCGATGCGGCGGCAGTACCGAGATCTGCGAGCGAATTGAGCTCAGCCATTCTTATGCGCTCCTTTTGTTCTTGGAATTCAGTGCACCAACGTCGAGAACGACGGGCGCCTGCGCTTCATGGGGGTGATTGGAACCTGCGTAAACGCGCAGATTCTTCATCTGGCGACGGCCGAGCGGACCACGGGGAACCATGCGCTCAACAGCCTTTTCGACGACGCGTTCCGGGAAACGGCCTTCGAGCAGCTGACGGGCAGTGCGTTCCTTGATGCCACCTGGGTGGCCGGTGTGCCAGTAGTAAACCTTGTCGGTAAACTTCTTACCGGTGAAGGCAACCTTTTCAGCATTGATGATGATGACATTGTCGCCATCGTCAACGTGAGGAGTGAAGGTTGCTTTGTGCTTGCCGCGCAGGATGTTGGCAACGATGGTGGCGAGACGGCCGACGACGAGACCTTCGGCGTCAATCAGGATCCACTTTTTCGTCACATCTGCCGGCTTCTGGGTGAAGGTAGCCATTTGTGTTCGTCCTTGAGATCATCCTTCACATAGGAAGGCTTTTCTTGTTGCTTGCGTTGTGTGAATGGCGAACATCCGCACAACAGTTAAATGCGGCAGGAAGAACCTACCGCAGTCGAGGGGTTCAATACCGGCCCAACAGGATCACGTCAAGCAGATGTTTTTGGCGGTTTTGACAAATACTCTTTATAAAACAATAGTTTATGAAAAAGGTATTATATTACCACATGCTTCTTGCCCGGATTTGCTGCGTTTTGCGGAATTTTAATCCCGCTTGCAGCCCTAGCTGCGCGGTGGAATCGAATAGGTTGCGGTGGCATGGGCCACCAGTTCGTTGTCTTCGCCATTGGTGAGCGCGATATCCATCACCGCGAGCCGTTTGCCCAGCTTGAGCACCTTTGCCGTGGCATCGATGGGCCCGAGTTGCGGCTTGCGCAGGAAGTTGATGTTGAGATTGGTCGTCACCGCCAGGGCGACCGGGCCGATCTGCGCGAGGATCGCCACATAGGCGGCGATATCGGCAAGGGCAAACAGGGTGGGGCCTGATACCGTGCCGCCGGGACGCAGGTGCCGGTCCGCCGGATCAAGCCGCATCGTGGCATAACCCGGGCCGGCACCGGTAACGGTGTAGGCAACCCCGTCAGCGTTCACCTGTGGAAACTCCCGTTCGAGAAAGGCCGTTAACGCTGTTACATCCATTGCCGTTTCCAAAGGGCACTCCATCTGTTCTCTGGCGATGATCGCTGGTATTCCTAGTGGAACGAATTTGACATTCGCATCCCATTTGACATCACGCGGAACATGCGAATGTCAAATTCAAAGTTCCACTAGAATCATAGACTTTCTAGTGGTCCTTTGATTCTGACATTTGCCTGAATGGCTTGTATCGAAGGAATGCAAATGTCAGAATCGGACCACTAGCCATCCGTGTCTTCTTTGCAAGGAAGCCAGTTATGACTTTGCTTCGATCCCTATCCGGCTCGCTGATTATCATGGCCGGGCTCGCTGTTGCGGCTCCAGTGCCATCCTTTGCACAGACCGCGCCGCAGATCGAACCCTTCAGCCTGCCGGTCCGGCCCGTGGCGCTGACCCAGGACATCATCAAGCGCTTTCTCTACAGCTTTGCTCCCGTCGGCGCGCAGATGAAGGAAGAAGCGGCGGGCAACGCCGTCCTTTCACCGGAAGCAACGGCGCGGCTGGACAAGAAGGCGGCGGAATACGGCTTCAAGGATTTCAACGACTGGGGCGAAACCACAAGAACGATCATGGTGACCTATCACTGGGTGACCAATCCGGAACCGCGCGAGGAGGTGGAAAAGGCCATCGCCTCCATTCCGTCCATGCCCAACCTGACCGACAAGCAGAAGGCGGAAATGATCGACGGCCTGAAGAGCGGATTGGCAAAGGTCGAGAAAGCACGCCCGTCGGCGGAGAATCTCGCTATTGTCAAAAAGCACGTGAGTTCGATCAAACCACTTTATAAACAATGGACCAGCCTTTGACCGGGTTGCAAGCGCTGGGAATGAGGAGCGATATGGGAGAAGTTCACATTATCCGCAAGGATGAACCAATCGTCGGATATGAGCTTGCCTCGGGCGTCCTGCGCCTGACATTGCAAAATCCGCCCGCCAATGCGCTCTCGCTCGCCATGATGCGCCTGCTGCTCGATCATCTGCATGCGGCGCGGGATGACAAGGCGGTGCGCGTGATCATCATCGATTCGGCGCAGAAGCTTTTTTCGGCGGGCCATGACCTGAAGGAACTGACCGCGCACCGGCAGGACGCCGACCGGGGCCGGGCCTTTTTCGAGAAGACGATGCTGCTCTGCGCTGAACTGATGCAGGCCATCGTGCATCATCCGAGGCCGGTGATTGCCGCCGTCGGTGGTCTTGCGACGGCTGCGGGTTGTCAGCTTGTCGCATCCTGCGATCTGGCGATCTGCTCGGACAAGGCGACATTCTGCACGCCGGGCGTCAATATCGGCCTGTTCTGCTCGACGCCCATGGTGGCCCTGTCGCGCAATGTTTCGCGCAAGCAGGCCATGGAAATGCTCCTCACCGGCGAGACCATCGATGCCTCGACGGCACGGGAGTTCGGTCTGATCAACCGGGTCGTGCCGGAGGAGTACCTGAATCCGATTGTCAGGAAATACGCGCAAGCCATTGCGGAGAAATCGACTTTAACCGTCAAGACAGGCAAAGAAGCCTTTTACCGGCAGGCCGAAATGGGACTTTCCGAGGCCTATGCCTATACGGCGCAGGTGATGGTGGAAAACATGCTGGCGCGCGATGCGGAGGAAGGCATCAACGCCTTCATCGAAAAGCGCAAGCCGGAATGGACGGGCGAATAAGCGCATGGATCACGATCATTACCCGGACGCCTATATCAGCGGCATTCTTTCATCCGTCAAAACCGTTGCCATGGTGGGCGCATCCGCCAATGAGGTGCGGCCAAGTTTCTTTGTCATGAAGTACCTGATCGACAAGGGCTACCGGGTCATACCGGTCAATCCGGGACAGGCGGGCAAGGACATTCTCGGCCAGAAGGTTTTTGCGCGCCTCGCCGATATCCCTGAAGCCATCGACATGGTCGACGTGTTCCGCGCCTCCGAGGCCGTGCCGGCGATTGTCGATGAGGTCTTGACGCTGACGCCGCTGCCGAAGGTCATCTGGACGCAGTTGACGGTTCGCCACGACGAAGCGGCACGCAGGGCCGAAGCTGCGGGCATTCAGGTGGTGATGAATCGCTGCCCGAAGATCGAATATGCGCGGCTGTGCGGCGAGATCGGCTGGAGCGGCGTCAATTCGCGCATCCTGTCGGCGAAAAAACCACAGATGCGGCAGGGCTTCCAGAGTTTTGGCCTCAGATCGCCAAAATAGGTTGGCGGCAAAGCCGCGATCCCATAGCGTGTAGCAAAATCAGGAATGACAGGGAGATGAACCATGGCGCACCGCGCACCCGGAATTGAAACTCTTGCCGTACATGCGGGCGCCCAGCCCGATCCGGCAACCGGCGCGCGCGCCACGCCGATCTACCAGACGACAGCCTTTGTTTTCGACGATGCTGACCACGCCGCATCGCTGTTCGGCCTGAAGGCCTTCGGCAATATCTATACCCGCATCACCAACCCGACCAATGCGGTGCTTGAAGAGCGCGTGGCGGCATTGGAAGGCGGCACTGCGGCGCTGGCGGTTGCATCGGGCCATGCGGCACAGTTCCTGGTGTTTCACACTCTCATGCAGCCTGGCGACAATTTCATTGCCTCCAGAAAGCTCTATGGCGGTTCGATCAATCAGTTCGGCCAGTCGTTCAAGTCCTTCGATTGGCATGTGCGCTGGGCGGAACCCGACGATCTCGCCTCGTTCGAATCGCAGATCGACGACCGGACCCGCGCGATCTTCATCGAAAGTTTTGCCAATCCCGGCGGCATCGTCACCGATATCGAGGCCATCGCCGCCATCGCCCACAAGCATGGCCTGCCGCTGATCGTCGACAACACGCTGGCGTCGCCCTATCTCATCCGCCCCATCGAGCACGGCGCCGATATCATCGTGCATTCCATGACCAAATTCCTCGGCGGCCATGGCAATTCCATGGGCGGGGTGATTGTCGATTGCGGCACGTTCGACTGGTCGAAGTCGGGCAACTATCCGCTGCTGTCCGAGCCGCGCAGCGAATATAACGGCATCGTGCTGCACGAAACATTCGGCAATTTTGCCTTTGCCATTGCCTGCCGCGTCCTCGGCCTGCGCGATCTCGGGCCGGCGCTGTCGCCGTTCAATGCGTTCCAGATCCTGACCGGCATCGAGACCTTGCCGCTGCGCATGCAGCGCCATGCGGACAATGCGTTGAAGGTGGCGCAGTGGCTTTCCAGCCACGCAAAGGTGGCCTGGGTCAGCTATGCCGGGCTGCCAGATGATCCCTATCATGCCCTGCAGCTGAAATATGCGCCGCGCGGCGCCGGTGCGGTTTTCACTTTCGGGCTGAAGGGCGGCTATGAGGCCGGGGTCAAGCTGGTCGAACACCTGCAGCTGTTTTCGCATCTGGCCAATATCGGTGATACCAAATCCCTGATCATTCATCCCGCATCGACCACGCATCGGCAATTGAGCGATGCGCAGAAGATCGCCGCAGGTGCGGGGCCGGATGTGGTGCGGCTGTCCATCGGTATCGAGACCGTCGAGGATCTGATTTCCGATCTCGACCAGGCACTGACGAAGGCGGGATAGGCCCATGGCATCGTCGCATTTTGTCACCATCGATTTCGGCAGCATCGACCCCGAACACGGCGCCCCGGCGGCAGACCGGGTGATCGCGGGCGATCCGCAGTTCCGCACCTGGAACTGCGACGAGGCCGATGGCGGCCTCTACGCCGGGATCTGGGAAGCAACGCCGGGCAAATGGCGCATCGTCTATGACGAGTGGGAGTTCTGCCACATTCTCTCGGGCCGCTCGATCGTCACGGAAGAGGGCGGCAAGGAACGGCATTTGCAGGCCGGAGACAGTTTTGTGCTGCGCCCCGGCTTTCGCGGCACATGGGAAGTCATTGAAACCACCCGCAAGGAATATGTGATCAGGTTGTGAGTGCTGCGATTGCATTAACGTGGTTCGTGGTTCGACAAGCTCACCATGAGGGAAATGAGTGGGTTGCAGGGCGTTTATTCTGCAAAGTTGCTGGTTGGCTTTGCAATCAGACCAACTCCCTCATGGTGAGCTTGTCGAACCACGCACAGTGCTTTTGCAAAACACCTCACCACTCCACCTCCAGCCGCTCCAATCCATGGAAATGATAGGTATCCTTGAAGCGCGGGGCTTCCTTGAAATGCAGTCCGGGAAGCCGGTCGAACAGCACTTTGAGCGAGACCTGCAGTTCCAGCCGCGCCAGCGGTGCACCGATGCAGAAATGGATGCCGGCGCCGAAGGAAAGGTTTTTCTGGTCTGACCGTCCCGGCAGGAAAGCGCCGGCATCGGCAAAGGCGTTGGGATCGCGGTTGCCCGCGCCGAGCATCAGGCCGATCTGGTCGCCGGGCTTCACCGCAATGCCGTCGCCAAGGTCGATTTCTTCATAGGCATAGCGCGTGAACATGTGCAGCGGCGCGTCGAAGCGCAGGCATTCCTCGACGGTCCGCGCCGTCGAATCCGCATCGCAAAACAGGTCGGCGGCGCTGCGGCCGCTTTCCATAATGGTTTTGACCGCATTGCCGGTCTGGTGCACCGTCGCTTCGTGCCCGGCATTGAGCAGCAGGATCGCCGTGGTGATCAGCTCATCCTCGGACAGTTTTGCACCATCCGCCTCGGCCGCCAGCAGCAGGCTCAGAAGATCGTCGGCAGGTTCGCTGCGCCGTCGTCCGGCATAGTCCCTGAGAAAGCCGGAGAACTCGGCGGCGGCGGCATTGGCGCTGTCTTCCGACCGGCGGTTGCGGCCGTGCATGTACATCGCGACCATGCGGTGTGACCAGTCGAGAAGCCGCGGCGCCGCTTCCGTCGGCACCCCGAGCATTTCGGCAATCACGGTGACGGGAATGGGCGTGGCGAAATCGGCGATGAGATCGGCTTTGCCCTTTGCTTCGAAGCGGTCGATCAGCGCGTGCGCCAGCGTCTCGATGCGCGGGCGCAGCCTTTCCACCTGCCGGGAAACGAAGGCCCGGTTCACCAGCGTGCGCAACCGGGTATGGGTGGGCGGTTCCAGCTCCAGCATCGAGAATTTTTCGACGTGGTCGAAATCCTTCAGATGCGCGCGATCGCCGGTATTGCCCTGGGAATCGGCGATGCCATGGCGGTTTTCCCGGCCGAAGCGGCGGTCGCGCAATAGTTTGTTGACGCCGTCATAGCCGATGAAACACCAGAAGCCGTATTCCTCCCAGAAGAACGCCGATGTCTGCGCGTGTAGCGCGGCATAGGTGCCGTAGGGATTCTGCACGAAGACCTGGTCGTGCGGATCGAGCCGCAGATGGCGGGTGGCAGGCGTGAACTGGAATGAGGCGGGCGTGGCAGGGGTCATGGTCAGATATACCGTGGGTCAGACGAAGGAAGGACAGGCAACAGGCGGGTCGCCGCTTTGCTGGAAGGAAAGCCGCAGGTCGCGGCAAACACCGGATGAAAGCTTTCCACGTCGAAAATGTTTGAGCAATCGATGCGAATGGTTTCATATTGCATGCGAATCTCCCTCCTTCTTCAGTCATAGCAGGACCCCATCATGAAAATCACCATCGTCGGAGCAGGAATTGCCGGACTGTCCAGCGCCTGGTCGCTGACCAAGGCCGGTCATGCGGTGACGTTGATCGAGCAGGGGCCGATTCCCAATCCGCTCGCCGCCTCGGGCGATCATCACCGCATCATCCGCCGCGCCTACGGTGCCGCGGGCGGTTACGCGGATGCGATTTCTGAGGCCTATGCGGCCTGGGACGAGCTGTGGCAGGACATCGGCACGAGCCATCTCGATCCGCGCGGCTTCATCTGCATATCGCGCGACGCGGGCGATGAAGCCGAGGAATACCGCAAGGGGCTCGAGCAGGGCGGCTATCCCCTCGAGCTTTATGAGCCTGCCGAGGCCATAAAGCGCTATGGCTATCTGGAAGCGGGCACGTTCCGCTACGCGTTCTTCTCGCCGGAGGGCGGCGCGCTGCATTGCCGCAGGATCGCCGGGGATATGGCCCGCTGGCTGCGCGCGCACGGCGCCACACTGCTGGAAAACACCGGGGTGACCGCCGTCGACAGCGCCGCAGGGACGGTGACCTTGGCCGATGGCACGGTCATTGCTGCGGACAGGGTGGTCGTCACGGCGGGTGCCTGGGTGACAAAACTGTTCCCCGATCTCGTCTCTTCGCTCACCACCTACCGGACGGCCGTGGTCTATCTCGAACCGCCGGCGGATTTGCAGGCGGCCTGGGAGCATTCTCCCGTCGTGCTCGATGTGGGCGGGCGTACCGACGGTTACATCATTCCGGCAAGCGGCGGCGGCGGCCTGAAATTCGGCTCTGGCCTGCACAAGCGCAAATCGGCGGATGCCGACGCAGCCCGCGTTGCGGAACCGGGCGAGGGCGAAGCGATCCGCGATCTCTTTGCCCCGCCGCTGCAGCGGATCGGCGAATACAGGGTAAGCAGTGTTGTCACCTGCGCCTATACCTTCACCGCGGATGAACGGTTTTTCGCCGTGGAACGGGACAAATGCCTCGTCGTCTCGGCCTGTTCCGGACATGGGTACAAATTCGGCGCGGCGGTCGGGCGGCGGGTCGCGCAAACGCTCGGAACCGGCGATGTACCCCTGCTGCAGCGCTGGTTGCGGGCGGAAGCCGCGTAAAAAGCGGTTCTGCGCTTGCGCTCCTTCCCGGATGGCGGCAGAACATCTTGCGGAACAGGGTGGCAACACCCTATGTATCGAAAGTGTAATCCACGAATCTTGGGGGCGTTCAAACCCCTTGTTCTCCAAAACGCTGAGGCCCACCGATGAGAGATCCAATCGAAACAGCAATGAACCTCGTACCCATGGTCGTCGAGCAGACCAACCGGGGCGAGCGGGCCTATGATATTTTCTCGCGCCTGCTGAAAGAACGCATCATTTTCATTACCGGACCCATCGAGGACGGCATGGCGACGCTGATCTGCGCCCAGCTTCTGTTCCTTGAATCGGAAAATCCGAAGAAAGAGATCAACCTCTACATCAATTCGCCCGGCGGCGTCGTCACGTCGGGCATGGCGATCTACGACACCATGCAGTTCATCCGTCCGGCCGTCTCGACCCTGTGCTTCGGTCAGGCCGCGTCGATGGGTTCGCTGCTGCTGACAGCCGGTGAAAAGGACATGCGCTTCGTGCTGCCGAACGCCCGCATCATGCTGCACCAGCCTTCAGGCGGCTTCCAGGGCCAGGCATCCGACATCGAGCGCCATGCCCAGGACATCATCAAAATGAAGCGCCGCCTCAACGAGATCTACGTCAAGCACACGGGCCGCGACTACGAGACAATCGAGAAGACTCTCGACCGCGACCACTTCATGACGGCTCAGGAATCACTCGAGTTCGGCCTTATCGACAAGGTGCTCGAATCCCGTGCGATCATCGAAGGGGATGCAAAGTAACCGGCTAAATGGCCGCACCGGGTCGAGAATGAACTTTTTTTGACCCGGATGCGGACTTTTTGCCACACATCCGGCTTGCATGCAGGCCAACAGACGCTACGTTAAGTGATTGGTGAGTAGAGGAAGCCTATTCTTCGAATTACTATTCGAATCATTCCCCGCAGGGCAGAGTCCCGAAGGGTGTGAACGGTTCCCGGCCAAACAGGGCGCCGATACTGAAAGGAAACTGCAATGAGCAAAGTCAGCAACGGCGGCGGTGATTCAAAGAATACGCTTTATTGCTCGTTTTGCGGGAAGAGCCAGCACGAAGTTCGCAAGTTGATTGCGGGCCCGACTGTTTTCATCTGCGATGAATGCGTCGAGCTGTGCATGGACATCATCCGCGAGGAAAACAAATCCTCGATGGTGAAATCCCGCGAAGGCGTTCCGACGCCGCAGGAAATCATGGCGGTGCTCGATGATTACGTCATCGGCCAGAACCATGCCAAGCGTGTTCTCTCTGTCGCGGTGCACAACCACTACAAGCGGTTGGCCCACGCATCGAAAAACAATGAAGTCGAACTGGCGAAATCCAACATCCTTCTCGTTGGTCCAACCGGTTGCGGCAAAACCTATCTGGCGCAATCGCTCGCCCGCATCATCGACGTGCCGTTCACAATGGCAGACGCGACGACGCTGACGGAAGCCGGTTATGTCGGTGAGGATGTCGAGAACATCATTCTCAAGCTGCTCCAGTCGGCCGACTACAATGTCGAGCGGGCCCAGCGCGGCATCGTCTATATCGACGAAGTCGACAAGATCAGCCGCAAGTCCGACAACCCGTCGATCACCCGCGACGTGTCGGGCGAGGGCGTGCAGCAGGCACTGCTGAAGATCATGGAAGGCACGGTCGCTTCCGTTCCGCCGCAGGGCGGGCGCAAGCATCCGCAGCAGGAATTCCTGCAGGTGGACACGACCAACATCCTGTTCATCTGTGGCGGTGCCTTTGCCGGTCTCGACAAGATCATCTCGGCACGCGGCGAGAAGACGTCCATCGGCTTCAGCGCTGCGGTGAAGGCGCCGGACGATCGCCGCGTCGGCGCGATCTTCCGCGAGCTTGAACCGGAAGACCTCCTGAAATTCGGTCTCATCCCCGAATTCGTCGGCCGTCTGCCTGTCATCGCCACGCTCGAGGATCTCGACGAAGCTGCCCTGGTGCAGATTCTGTCGGAGCCGAAGAACGCCCTGGTCAAGCAGTACCAGCGCCTGTTCGACATGGAGAACGTCGAGCTGACGTTCCATGAGGACGCGCTGAAGGCAATCGCCCTCAAGGCCATTGCCCGCAAGACCGGTGCACGCGGGCTGCGTTCGATCATGGAAAAGATCCTGCTCGACACGATGTACGAACTGCCGACGCTCGACGGCGTTCAGGAAGTCGTGATCTCCGGCGATGTGGTCGAGGGCAATTCGCGCCCGCTCTACATCTATGCCGAGCGCAAGGAAGAAAAGGGCAATGTTTCGGCGTAAGGCGCCGAACCAGTGTCTGGAAAGCAGGGCTCCGCGTCAGCGGGGCCTTTTGCATTTTAACCCTCGCATTTGTTGCGGGTCTTAATTGCGCCACGAAACAATATTTACGGTTGATTAACCATGCGGGGCGCACAATTTTTGCAGAGCAGCGTCGGTAAGACAGTGTAGGCCGGGCAGTATCGCCCCCGTCGACAGATGATTTCCACGAAAATCATCCTCTTCAGAGGTGTGCTGCATCGCAAAAGATTGCGCTTGGAGTTTGGTAGGAGCAGGATAGATTACGATTCTGTGACCGAGCTTGAAACCGGGGCGCTTGAAACCGGAGCCCCGCCACTCCAAGTAAAGGTTAAGCTGCACAGCCGGTCGTATGCCGCTCTTCGCATGATCCCCAAAATGGATCCCGATTTTGGAAAAAGATCATGCAACCAAAGGGTACCCGGATGTGGCGATCTAGGCCGATTGGCCTGAGAAAGGACATGAAATGACGGTTGCAAGCAAGAAGACACTGGCGGGTGGAGAAAGCGGGCTTTATGCCGTTTTGCCATTGCGCGATATCGTTGTCTTCCCACACATGATCGTTCCGCTCTTTGTCGGTCGCGAAAAATCCATTCGCGCACTCGAGGAAGTGATGGGCGTCGACAAGCAAATCCTGCTTGCCACACAGAAGAACGCTGCGGATGATGACCCGCAGGCGGATGCCATCTACAACATCGGCACCATTGCCAATGTCCTGCAGTTGCTGAAACTGCCGGATGGTACGGTCAAGGTTCTGGTCGAAGGTATTGCCCGCGCTGAAATCACCAGTTTCAGCGACCGCGAGGATTACCACGAAGCCAATGCCACGACGCTGTCGGAACCCGCCGAAGACGCGGTTGAAATCGAAGCCCTGGCCCGCTCGGTCGTGTCGGACTTCGAAAACTATGTGAAGCTGAACAAGAAGATTTCGCCAGAGGTCGTTGGCGCTGCCGGACAGATCGAGGACTACTCGAAGCTGGCCGATACGGTCGCCTCGCATCTTGCGATCAAGATTCCCGAGAAGCAGGACATGCTGTCGATCCTGTCCGTGCGTGCACGGCTGGAAAAGGCCATGTCGTTCATGGAGTCGGAAATTTCCGTGCTTCAGGTGGAAAAGCGTATCCGTTCGCGCGTCAAGCGCCAGATGGAGAAGACCCAGCGCGAGTACTACCTCAATGAACAGATGAAGGCGATCCAGAAGGAACTCGGCGACGGCGAAGACGGCCGCGACGAGGCAGCCGAGCTGGAAGAGCGCATCAAGAAGACGAAGTTCTCCAAGGAAGCGCGCGAAAAGGCCAATCAGGAGCTGAAGAAGCTTCGCCAGATGAGCCCGATGTCCGCCGAAGCGACGGTTGTCCGCAACTATCTCGACTGGCTGCTGACCATTCCGTGGGGCAAGAAGTCGAAGGTGAAGAACGACCTGAACCTCGCCGACGAGATCCTGGATGCTGAACATTACGGCCTCGACAAGGTGAAAGACCGGATCGTGGAATATCTCGCCGTGCAGTCGCGGTCGACCAAGATCAAAGGTCCGATCCTGTGCCTCGTTGGTCCTCCCGGCGTCGGCAAGACCTCGCTGGCCCGCTCGATCGCCAAGGCAACCGGCCGTGAATATGTCCGCATGTCGCTTGGCGGCGTGCGTGACGAGGCTGAAATCCGCGGTCACCGCCGCACCTATATCGGTTCGATGCCCGGCAAGGTCATCCAGTCGATGAAGAAGGCAAAGAAGTCCAACCCGCTCTTCCTGCTCGATGAAATCGACAAGATGGGCCAGGATTTCCGCGGCGATCCGTCATCGGCTCTGCTCGAGGTGCTCGATCCGGAACAGAACTCAACCTTCATGGATCACTATCTCGAGGTCGAATATGACCTCTCGAACGTGATGTTCGTGACGACGGCCAATACGCTGAACATCCCGGGTCCGCTGATGGACCGTATGGAGATCATCCGTATTGCCGGTTACACGGAAGACGAGAAGGTCGAGATCGCCAAGCGGCACCTCCTGCCCAAGGCCATCCGCGACCATGCGTTGCAGCCGAAGGAGTTTTCCGTATCGGAAGGCGCGATCCGTGCCATCGTCCGCGATTACACGCGGGAAGCCGGCGTGCGCAGTCTCGAACGGGAGCTGATGAAGCTTGCCCGCAAGGCAGTGACGGAAATTCTGAAGTCGAAGACCAAGAAGACGGTGAAGGTCACCGAGACCAACATCAACGACTATCTCGGCGTGCAGAAATTCCGCTTCGGCCAGATCGACGGTGAAGATCAGGTAGGCGTTGTCACAGGTCTTGCCTGGACTGAGGTGGGCGGCGAACTGCTGACCATCGAAGGCGTCATGATGCCCGGCAAGGGCCGCATGACCGTCACGGGCAACCTGCGCGACGTGATGAAGGAATCGATTTCCGCAGCGGCATCCTATGTCCGCTCCAGAGCCATCGATTTCGGTGTCGAGCCGCCGCTGTTCGACCGCAGGGACATCCACGTGCATGTGCCGGAAGGCGCGACACCGAAGGACGGTCCATCGGCCGGTATCGCGATGGTGACAGCCATTGTCTCGATCCTGACCGGTATTCCGGTGCGCAAGGATATCGCCATGACCGGCGAGATCACGCTGCGCGGACGGGTCCTGCCGATTGGCGGCCTGAAGGAGAAGCTGCTTGCCGCCCTGCGCGGTGGCATCAAGACGGTTCTGATCCCGGAAGAAAACGCCAAGGATCTGGCGGAAATTCCGGACAATGTGAAGAACGGCCTTGAGATCATCCCGGTATCGCGTGCCGGGGAAGTGATCAAGCATGCGCTCGTGCGTCAGCCGGAGCCGATCGAGTGGACGGAGCCGGTCAATGTGCCTGCCGCCGCCGTGGTCGAAGATGATGCTTCGGCGCAGATCGCGCACTGACGCCATCGGAAATAAACAAACAAAAGGCCGGGCAAGCAATTGCCCGGCCTTTTTGATTCGGCATTCGAATTGTTCAGAGCGCGCCTGTCAGGATGCCGACGCCCGCGAGCGCCGCCAGGCCGCCAATGATTCGCACCGCACTGGGGCTGGCGCGCTGGCTGATTCTGCCGATGGCAAAGCCGATGCCGATACCGGTGACGTGGAGCAGGGCAGTGGCGGCCATGAAGCCGCCCGCATAGGCGAGGCCGCCGGCGCTTTCCGGCATTTCCGCGCCATGGGCATAGCCATGGAAAATGGCGAAGAGGCCGACGAGGGCGGTTGCAATGGCCACGGGCGCCTGAATCTCGAAAGCCACCGCCGCTCCGAGCACAATTACCGAGAGTGCGATTGCAAGTTCGACAAAGGGCAGGCTTACTCCGGCAGCGCCGAGCGCGCCGCCAGCGGCCATCATCCCGACAAACGCTGCCGGAACGAGCCACAGGGCGCGTCCGCCCAGCTGGAAGGCAAGGATGCCGACGAGAATCATCGCCAGGACGTGATCGAGGCCGGACATGGGGTGGGCGAAGCCATGGCTAAAGCCGCTGGTATCACCCACGCCGACATGCGCTTGGGCAAGGGCAGGGTAAAGCGTGGCGAATGAAAGGATTGCGATTCGTGCTGCACGGTTGTTTGGCATGTGATGTTCCCGTTTTCTGGTTTGCTCTTGGAAGGAGGAGAACATTGTTGCCGCAGAAAATTGCTGGCGCAAAGGATAAAATATTGCAGTTGCTCACTGCCGGCGGGAAAAATCCGCAACTGGCGAATCCCAACCAAGCACGCATGTTGGCTGCGACGTGAACAGACAAGTTATCTCGACTAAAAGTAAGGGGAGAAAATATTCCGCTGGGGAATGGTGGGCGATGAGAGACTCGAACTCCCGACATCTTCGGTGTAAACGAAGCGCTCTACCAACTGAGCTAATCGCCCCCTCACAAAGGGTGTGTGGGGAGCGTTTAGGCGTTTCGTGCGATATTGGCAAGAGGGTATGAGACACTTTTATGATTTGTTTGAAGAGTTTTTCACAATCGCATTTTTCCTGTCGACTAGCGCTTGACACTCCCCCGCGAACCCCTTAAACGACCGCTCACGCCAGATGAATTTCTGGTTTGCAAAGTGCGCGGGTGTAGCTCAGTTGGTTAGAGTGCCGGCCTGTCACGCCGGAGGTCGCGGGTTCGAGCCCCGTCACTCGCGCCACTTTCCCTCTCAAGCAATTGATGTAAATGCTTGATATTACGGAAAGTGGTGCCCCGCACGCTTGCATCTCTTCTCTCCCGAATGTTCCCATGGTCCACCGCCTGCCGCTCTCCGGTTCGCCCCTCAGGCGCCTGCCGGTTTCTGGTGCGGCTTAGGAAAATCAGTCCTGTCCGGTTTTCCGCTGATATACAGACGGCGAATCTCTTCCGCTGTTTTTCAACCCGTGGATACGATTCGCCGCCGGGGTGAATCGCCCCGCATAAATGCATTGCTGCGTTGCACAAAAATCAGTTGTGAAAGCTTTGTGGACTAGGCAGCATGATTCCTTACTCCAGCTCCGACGGTTGCCGCCCATGCCCTTGCCGATTCTCGCTCTTGCTATTGCCTCTTTCTGCATCGGCACAACCGAATTCGTGATCATGGGTCTGTTGCCGGAAGTCGCGGCCGACCTGCATGTCACCATCCCCCATGCAGGCCTGCTGGTGACCGGCTATGCGCTTGGCGTCGTCATCGGTGCACCCATCATCGCTATTGCCACGGCATCCCTGCCGCGCAAGCCCGTGCTCATCGGTCTCGCGATGCTCTTCGTCGTCGGCAATCTGTTCTGCGCCATTGCCCCCAATTACTGGATGCTGATGATTGCCCGCGTTGTCACCGCCTTCGGGCACGGTGCTTTCTTCGGCATCGGGTCGGTGGTGGCCGCCAGCCTCGTGCCGCGCCACAAGCGCGCCAGCGCCATCGCGCTGATGTTTGCCGGGCTGACGCTCGCCAATATTCTCGGCGTGCCCGCCGGTACCGCCCTCGGTGAGCTCTATGGCTGGCGCTCGACCTTCTATGCGGTCGTCGCCATCGGCGTTGCCGCAGTCATCGCCATCGCGCTGCTGGTTCCCGCGGCCGGGGAAGAAGAGAAGGGGGGCGGCATTCTCAGCGAGATCAAGGTTCTCGGCAAACTGCAGGTCTGGCTTGCCATGCTGATCTCGGCGCTCGCCTCCGGCAGCCTGTTTGCCGTCTTTACCTATATCAAGCCGATCCTCACCGATGTGTCCGGCCTGTCGACCGCGGCGGTAACCTGGGTTCTGCTGCTGTTCGGCGCTGGGATGACCGTGGGTAATGTCATCGGCGGCAAGCTTGCCGACTGGAAGCTGATGCCCACCGTCATCGGCACCCTGGTCACCGTGGTGTTCACCCATGCCCTGCTGGCGGAAGTCAGCGGCACGGCGGCAGCGGCAATTGCCGTGGTGTTCCTGTGGGGCATGCTGACCTTCGTCATCGTTCCGCCGTTGCAGATGCGGGTGGTCGAAACCGCGAGCGAAGCGCCCAATCTGGCGGCCACGCTCAACCAGGGCGCCTTCAATGCGGGCAATGCCGCCGGTGCCTGGGTTGGCGGTGCGGCGCTCACCTGGGGCGTGTCCTATCAGAACCTGCCCTTCGTAGGATCGGCGCTGGCCTTGCTCGGTCTTGGCGTGGCCGTCTGGTCGCTGCTGCTCGACCGCAGGGCGCAGAAGAAGCAATATCTGTCCGAAGAGGGGGAAAGGCTCAGTCTGGAGCCTCTCGCGGGTCTCTAAGCGCCGCTCTTTCCCAAACTCTGCACAACAGCATTCGCGCCCTGGCGCGCGTGCTGTTTCCACGCGCGCGGCATATCTGCATTTTGTCCTAAATCGTTTATAGGACCGAATGTCGCAGTTCTGAAAACCACGTCGCGGACAAACAGGCCGGCAAGGCACATTAATATCATTCTAAAGAGTGATTCAGCCGTGTTTTGCGGGTCAAACTGGCTTAAAACTGCGAAATTCGCGGCTTTTTATGGATATGCGTCACGAAATGGTGACAAAAAACCGGTGGTATTGGGGTGATTGTTGCACTTGCGCGCATGGCGCTAACGCGCTAACCCTCGCCGCATCGTACCGGTGTCAAAGCTGGTGCGGTCTGTCGCGTATTGGTGGCAGTCATGTGCATAACATGGCATTCTTGTCAGCCTGAGTTCACAAGGCGGAAAAAGTCGGATCATGAACGAGCTTTTAAGTTCCTACCTGCCCATCGTTATCTTCATCGGGGTAGCGCTGGTAATCGGTTTGGCACTGTTGGTTGCGCCTTTTCTGGTCGCATACAAGTCGCCAGACCCGGAAAAATTGTCGGCCTATGAGTGCGGCTTCAACGCATTCGATGATGCCCGCATGAAATTTGATGTCCGCTTCTATCTTGTCTCGATTCTGTTCATCATCTTCGATCTGGAAGTTGCCTTCCTCTTTCCGTGGGCCGTGGCCTTCAGCAAGATCGGCTGGTTCGGTTTCTGGTCGATGATGATCTTCCTCGGCGTTCTGACAATCGGCTTTATCTATGAGTGGAAAAAGGGAGCGCTGGAATGGGATTGACCGCTAGCCAAACCACCCTCGTGGCACCGAAACCCAAAGGCATTCTTGATCCCGGTACGGGCAAGCCGATCGGTTCCGATGATGCGTTTTTCGGTGAGATCAACAATGAGCTCGCCGACAAGGGATTTCTCGTCACCTCCGCCGATGCGCTGGTCACCTGGGCGCGCACCGGTTCGCTGATGTGGATGACCTTCGGCCTTGCCTGCTGCGCGGTCGAAATGATGCACACCTCCATGCCGCGCTATGACGGCGAGCGGTTCGGCTTTGCCCCGCGCGCGTCACCGCGTCAGTCCGACGTGATGATCGTTGCCGGCACGCTGACCAACAA
Organism: Phyllobacterium sp. T2-21; assembly: GCF_055378485.1. Classification (NCBI taxonomy): domain Bacteria; kingdom Pseudomonadati; phylum Pseudomonadota; class Alphaproteobacteria; order Hyphomicrobiales; family Phyllobacteriaceae; genus Phyllobacterium; species Phyllobacterium sp. T2-21. Next base: position 2,089,676 of record NZ_AP027912.1, read on the forward strand.
GATGGCTCCGGCGCTGCGCAAGGTCTATGACCAGATGCCTGAGCCGCGCTACGTCATCTCGATGGGCTCCTGCGCCAATGGCGGCGGCTATTATCACTATTCCTATTCGGTCGTGCGTGGTTGCGACCGCGTCGTGCCGGTGGATATCTATGTGCCGGGCTGCCCGCCCACGGCCGAAGCGCTGCTCTATGGTGTTCTGATGCTGCAGAAGAAAATCCGCCGCACCGGCACGATCGAGCGATAGGAGAGGGCGATGTTTGAAGAAGCATTGAATGAACTCTCCAGCTACCTCCAGGAAAAGCTGGGCGCGTCGCTGAATTCGGTGGCTCTCGCCTATGGCGATCTGAGTGTTGAAGTCGACGCGGCAAGACTGCTGGATGTTCTGACCTTCCTGCGTGACGACGTGCAGTGCCAGTTCATTTCGCTGATCGATATCAGCGGCGTGGACTATCCCTACCGCTCGCATCGCTTTGACGTGGTCTATCATCTTCTGTCGCCGCGCCAGAATCTGCGCATCCGCGTCAAGGTGGCGACAGACGAAGATACACCCGTGCCTTCCGCCACGCCGGTCTATCCCGGTGCCGACTGGTATGAGCGCGAAACCTACGATCTCTATGGCGTGCTGTTCTCCGGTCATCCGGATCTGCGCCGCATCCTGACCGACTACGGTTTTGACGGCCATCCGCTGCGCAAGGATTTCCCGCTGACAGGCTTCGTCGAAGTCCGTTATGACGACGAGGTCAAGCGCGTCGTATATGAACCTGTCGAACTGCGGCAGGAATTCCGCAATTTCGACTTCCAGTCACCCTGGGAAGGCACGGATTATGTGCTGCCGGGTGACGAGAAGGCCAAAGCGAATTGAATGCGTGCGAATACAGACGTGTAAGACGCCAGGAAGCGAAATATGACTGAACACAGCGTCCGCAACTTTAACATTAACTTCGGCCCGCAACATCCTGCGGCGCACGGCGTTTTGCGCCTTGTGCTTGAACTGGACGGTGAGGTGGTCGCGCGCGTTGACCCGCATATCGGGCTGCTGCATCGCGGCACCGAGAAGTTGATGGAAGCCAAGACCTATCTGCAGGCCGTGCCCTATCTCGACCGCCTCGACTACGTGGCGCCGATGAACCAGGAGCATGCCTATGCGCTGGCCGTCGAGCGCCTGCTCGGCATTGAGGTGCCCAAGCGCGGCCAGCTGATCCGTGTTTTGTTCTCGGAAATCGGCCGTATTCTTTCGCATCTTTTGAACGTGACCACGCAGGCCATGGACGTCGGTGCTCTGACGCCGCCGCTCTGGGGCTTCGAAGAGCGCGAAAAGCTGATGGTGTTCTACGAGCGCGCCTGCGGTGCCCGTATGCATGCGGCCTATTTCCGTCCCGGCGGTGTGCATCAGGATCTTCCCGACAGGCTCATCGAGGATATCGGCAAGTGGTGCGATCCGTTCCTGCAGACCGTCAAGAATCTCGACGACCTGATCACCCCGAACCGCATTTTCAAGCAGCGTAACGTCGATATCGGCGTCGTGAAGCTGGAAGACGCATGGGCATGGGGTTTCTCCGGCGTCATGGTGCGCGGCTCGGGTGCCGCCTGGGATCTGCGCAAGTCGCAGCCCTATGAATGCTATTCCGAGATGGAATTCGATGTTCCGATCGGCAAGAACGGCGACTGCTACGACCGTTATCTCATCCGCATGGAAGAAATGCGCCAGTCGGTGCGCATCATGCGCCAGTGCGTCGATCTCCTGCTGGGCAAGGAGCGGGTAGGGCCGGTTTCCAACATGTCCGCCAAGATCGTTCCGCCGAAGCGCGGCGAGATGAAGCGGTCGATGGAAGCGCTGATCCATCACTTCAAGCTTTATACCGAAGGGTATCACGTGCCCGCCGGTGAGGTTTACGCTGCCGTTGAAGCGCCCAAGGGCGAATTCGGCGTGTTCCTGGTGTCCGATGGTTCCAACAAGCCATACCGCGTCAAGCTGCGCGCCCCGGGCTTTGCCCATCTCCAGGCCATGGACTTCCTGTGCCGTGGTCACATGCTGGCCGACGTCTCCGCTGTCCTCGGCTCGCTCGATATCGTATTTGGTGAGGTTGATCGCTAATGTCCGTCCGTCGTCTTGCAGAAGATAGCGTCCAACCAGCAGCCTTCGCGTTCAATCGCGAAAACACTGCCTGGGCCAAGCAGACCATCAAGAAATATCCCAAGGGCCGCGAACAGTCCGCGGTCATTCCGCTGCTGATGCGCGCGCAGGAACAGGATGGCTGGGTCACCAAGGCTGCCATCGAGCATGTTGCAACCATGCTCGACATGCCGCTGATCCGCGTTCTGGAAGTGGCGACATTCTATACGCAGTTCCAGCTGAAGCCGGTCGGAACCCGTGCCCATATCCAGGTTTGCGGCACCACGCCGTGCATGCTGCGCGGCGCGGAAGACCTGAAGAAGGTCTGCCAGCACCGCATTCACCACGAGCCCTTCCACACCAACGAATCCGGCACTTTGTCGTGGGAAGAGGTCGAATGCCTCGGTGCCTGCGTCAACGCGCCGATGATCATGGTGTTCAAGGATACCTATGAGGATCTGACGCCCGAACGCCTCGAGGAAATCATCGATGCTTTCGAAGCCGGCAAGGGCGATACGATCACGCCCGGCCCGCAGATCGACCGTTATTTCTCCGCCCCTGAGGGCGGCGCAACGACGCTGATCGAAGGCGATGGCGCGGCCAAGCCGAAGCGCGCGGCAAAGGCTGCCGATGCCGCTGCAGTTCCGGCCGCCAGTGCGGCAAAGCAGGACGAGACACCGGCAAAGGCCGTATCGCTCGAGGACAAGAACCGTCCGGCCGCGATCGAAAAGCCTGCCGCCGTGGATGATCTCGAACTGATTTCCGGCGTTGGCCCGAAGATTGCAGGCATCCTGCATGAACTCGGCATCTATACATTTGCCCAGGTCGCCGGCTGGAAAAAGGCTGAGCGTGAATGGGTTGACGGTTACCTCAACTTCAAGGGCCGTATCGAACGCGACGACTGGGTCAAGCAAGCCAAGGCCTTGGCCAAGGGCGGCGAAGCCGAGTACATCAAGGTTTTCGGCAAGAAGCCGAGATAAGATCATTGGCGGAAACGATGTGCGTTTTCGCTGGAGAATGGACGAAGAGAGTAGGACGGGTGCGATATGCTCGCTGACAAAGACCGCATCTTCACCAATATTTACGGCCTTTTCGACAAGTCGTTGAAGGGTGCGATGTCACGCGGCTGCTGGGATGGCACTGCAGGGATCATCGCCAAGGGCCGTGACTGGATCATCAACGAGATGAAGGCATCGGGCCTGCGCGGCCGCGGCGGCGCCGGCTTCCCGACGGGTCTGAAGTGGTCCTTCATGCCCAAGGAAAGCGACGGACGCCCGCATTATCTCGTCATCAATGCCGACGAATCCGAGCCGGGCACCTGCAAGGACCGCGATATCATGCGCCACGATCCGCATACGCTGATCGAAGGCTGCCTGATTGCCGGTTTCGCCATGGGCGCCAACACCTGCTACATCTATGTGCGCGGCGAATATATCCGCGAGCGTGAAGCGCTGCAGGCCGCCATTGACGAATGCTATGACGCCAAGCTGCTCGGCAAGAACAACAAGAATGGCTGGGACTACGATATCTATGTCCATCACGGCGCCGGCGCCTATATCTGCGGCGAGGAAACCGCCTTGCTGGAAAGCCTGGAAGGTAAGAAGGGCCAGCCGCGCCTGAAGCCGCCATTCCCGGCCAATATGGGCCTTTATGGCTGCCCGACGACCGTCAACAATGTTGAATCGGTTGCCGTTGCCCCGACCATCCTGCGCCGCGGCGCGGCGTGGTTCTCCGGCATCGGCCGTCCGAACAATGTCGGCACCAAGCTGTTCATGATCTCCGGCCACGTCAACCGTCCATGCACGGTTGAAGAAGCCATGGGCATCACCTTCCGCGAGCTGGTCGACAAGCATGCGGGCGGCGTTCGCGGCGGCTGGGACAATCTGCTGGCGGTTATTCCCGGCGGTGCATCCTGCCCGGTCGTTCCGGCTGCCGATATCATCGATTGCCCGATGGATTTCGATGGGTTGCGCAACGTCAAGTCGTCCTTCGGCACGGCGGCTGCGATCGTCATGGACAAGTCCACCGACATCGTTCGCGCCATTGCGCGCCTGTCCTACTTCTTCAAGCACGAGAGCTGCGGCCAGTGCACGCCATGCCGCGAAGGCACAGGCTGGATGTGGCGCGTCATGGAACGCATGGCGGTCGGCAATGCGCAGAAGCGCGAGATCGACATGCTGCTCGACGTGACCAAGCAGATCGAAGGCCACACCATCTGCGCGCTCGGCGACGCGGCGGCATGGCCGGTACAAGGTCTGATCCGGCATTTCCGTCCGGAAATCGAACGTCGTATCGATGAGTTTACACGCAACGCTTCTGCGGCAAGCCCCGTGCTTGTTGCGGCGGAATAGGGTTGAGGGGATATGCCGGATACCGGAACAGACAAGCGATCGGGTACGGACTGGTCGGCAGTGATGCCGAAGCAGATCGTTCCGGCTGCTAATCTGCTGACACCGCCGATGGGCGCGATGGCGGCGGCGTCTGTTGTGGGTCTCGGCATCGCCAGCCAGATGTGGGGTCTGTGGGCCGGTGCTCTTGCCGGTATGCTTGATGCCAACACGAAGCTGAAGCCGCTGGACAGGTCGCCGGCGGCCGAGGCAAAGCAGGCGCCTGATGTTGCTGAGTTGAAGACGATCATACGCAACAAGGCGACCGAAACCGCACCAAAGGCGGTTGCTGGCAAAAAAGCCAAGCTGGCGGCGGTTTCAACGGGGCCGTCGAAACCGGCGGCAATCGCAAAGCCGGCCTTGCCGGACGACCTGAAGCGGATTTCGGGCGTTGGCCCGAAGCTGGAGCAGGTCTTGAACGGTCTTGGCATCTACACCCATGCGCAGATTGCGGCATGGTCACCCCGGGAGATTGCCTGGGTCGATGATCATCTGAAATTCGGCGGGCGTATCGTGCGGGATGAGTGGGTCAAACAATCCGCTGCCTTGGCGGGGGGGGGAAGCCCGAATAAAGCCGTGCTGGCTTGGACCGGCATGGAGCAATTGAAGGTATTTCAGCGGTTTCGCGGGAATGCCAAATGAAAATGCGGAATGTTCCGCGAGGTTGGACAGACGATGGCAAAGATCAAAGTCGACGGTAGGGAAATCGAAGTACCGGATCACTACACGCTTCTGCAGGCTGCGGAAACGGCGGGTGCCGAGGTGCCGCGATTCTGTTTCCATGAGCGTTTGTCGATCGCCGGCAATTGCCGCATGTGCTTGATTGAAGTGAAGGGCGGACCGCCCAAGCCTGCCGCGTCCTGCGCCATGGGCGTGCGCGACCTGCGTCCGGGCCCGAACGGCGAGACGCCGGAGATTTTCACCAACACGCCGATGGTCAAGAAGGCCCGCGAAGGCGTGATGGAATTCCTGCTGATCAACCATCCCCTGGATTGCCCGATCTGCGATCAGGGCGGCGAGTGTGATCTGCAGGACCAGGCCATGGTCTTCGGTATCGGTGCGTCGCGCTACAAGGAAAACAAGCGCGCCGTTGAAGACAAATATATCGGACCGCTCGTCAAGACGGTCATGACGCGCTGCATTCACTGCACGCGCTGCGTCCGCTTCACCACGGAAGTGGCCGGTATTTCCGAACTCGGCCTGATCGGCCGCGGCGAAGATGCCGAAATCACCACCTATCTCGAGCAGGCGATGACATCGGAACTGCAGGGCAACGTGATCGATCTTTGCCCGGTCGGTGCGCTGACATCGAAGCCCTACGCCTTCCAGGCCCGTCCATGGGAGTTGACCAAGACCGAATCCATCGACGTGATGGATGCCGTCGGCTCGTCGATCCGCGTCGATACCCGCGGCCGCGAAGTGATGCGCGTGCTTCCACGCGTCAACGAAGCGGTGAACGAGGAATGGATTTCCGACAAGACCCGCTTCATCTGGGATGGCCTGCGCACCCAGCGCCTCGACCGCCCCTATGTGCGTCGGGATGGCCGCCTAGTTCCGGCAAGCTGGCCGGAAGCGTTCGAGGCGATCAAGGCGGCCGTTGCCAAGACGACCGGCGACAAGATCGGCGCGATTGCCGGCGATCTCGCCAGCGTCGAGGAAATGTATGCGCTCAAGCAGCTCGTCACATCGCTCGGCTCCGCCAATATCGACGGACGTCAGGACGGAACGGTTCTGAACACGGCCAATGGCCGCGCCTCCTATATCTTCAATCCAAGCATTGACGGTATCGAAGACGCTGATGCCGTGCTCATCATCGGTTCCAATCCGCGCTTTGAAGCGTCGCTGCTCAATGCCCGCCTGCGCAAACGCTGGCGCGCTGCCGGAATTCCGATTGCGCTGATCGGCGAACAGGCCGACCTGCGCTTCAACTACGAATATCTCGGTGCCGGCGCAGATACCCTGGCGGAACTTGCCAACGGTTCGCTGAAATTCCATGCGGTGCTGAAGAAGGCCAAGAAGCCGATCATCATCATCGGGCAGGGCGCGCTCAGCCGTGCGGATGGCAATGCGGTTCTCGGTCTCGCTGCCAAGATTGCGGCGGATACCGGCGCGCTTGCCGATGACTGGAACGGTTTCGGCGTCATTCATACCGCCGCCAGCCGGGTTGGCGCCCTCGATATCGGTTTCGTGCCGGGCGAAGGCGGCAAGTCGGTTGCGCAGATGCAGGGGGCACTCGACGTGCTGTTCCTGCTCGGCGCCGACGAACTGAACTGGGCCGGCAAGGGCGGTGCCTTCACCGTCTATATCGGCACCCATGGCGATCAGGGCGCGCACAATGCCGACGTGATCCTGCCGGGCGCGACCTATACGGAAAAGTCCGGCACCTTCGTCAACACCGAAGGCCGTGTGCAGATGACCAACCGCGCCGCCTTTGCGCCGGGCAATGCCAAGGAAGACTGGGCGATCCTGCGCGCACTGTCCGATGTGCTCGGCAAGAAGCTGCCATTCGACTCGCTTGCCGCCCTGCGTGCAAAACTTTATGCAGAATACCCGCACCTGGCCGTCGTCGACGCCATCCAGGCCGGTGATGCTGCCGACATCAAGAAACTGGCCAATGCGTCGGGCACCGTCGACAAGACGGCCTTCGTATCGCCGGTCCAAGACTTCTACTTGACCAACCCGATCGCCCGCGCCTCAGCCGTCATGGCTGAATGTTCCGCGCTGGCCAAGGGCGGCTTCAAGCAGGCGGCCGAGTAGGCGGGGAAGAGACTGATATGGAAGATATTTTCGCAACCTACATCCTGCCGCTGCTGATTATCCTCGGAAAATCAGCGCTGATGCTCGTGGTGATGCTGCTGATCATCGCCTACCTGCTTTACGCGGATCGCAAGATCTGGGCGGCAGTTCAGTTGCGCCGTGGCCCGAACGTCGTTGGACCGTTCGGCCTGCTGCAGTCCTTCGCCGACCTTCTGAAGTTCGTGGTCAAGGAACCGATCATTCCGTCCGGCGCCAACAAGGGCATTTTCCTTCTGGCTCCGCTGGTGTCTTCGGTGCTGGCCATGGCGGCCTGGGCGGTCATTCCGGTCAATGAGGGCTGGGCGATTGCCAACGTCAATGTCGGCATTCTCTATGTGCTCGCCATTTCCTCGCTCGAAGTCTACGGCGTCATCATGGCCGGCTGGGCATCGAACTCGAAGTACCCGTTCCTCGGTGCGCTCCGCTCCGCCGCGCAGATGGTGTCCTACGAAGTCTCCATCGGTTTCGTCATCGTCACCGTTCTGCTCACTGTCGGTTCGCTGAACCTCACGGATATCGTCTTGTCGCAGAAGACCGGTCTCGGCACCATGGTCGGCCTGCCCAACACCTTCCTTGACTGGCATTGGCTCGGCCTGTTCCCGATGTTCGTCATTTTCTTCATCTCGGCGCTGGCCGAGACCAACCGCCCGCCTTTCGATCTGGTCGAAGCGGAATCGGAACTCGTTGCCGGTCACATGATCGAGTATTCGTCGACCGCGTTCCTGCTGTTCTTCCTCGGTGAATATGTCGCCATCACCCTGATGTGCGCATTGACCACGATCCTGTTCCTCGGCGGCTGGCTGCCACCGGTTGACGTCTGGTTCCTGAACTGGGTACCCGGCATCATCTGGTTCATGCTCAAGCTTTTCTTCGTCTTCTTCATGTTCGCCATGGTGAAGGCATTCGTTCCGCGCTACCGCTACGACCAGTTGATGCGTCTGGGCTGGAAGGTGTTCCTGCCGATCTCGCTCTTCATGGTCATCGCCACCGCGGCGTTTCTTAAAATCACCGGCCTGACACCGTAAGGAGAATCAGCATGGCACAACTCGCACAAGCTGCTAAATCGCTCCTGCTGGCGGAGTTCGTCGGCGCCTTCTTCCTGTCGATGCGCCAGTTCTTCGCGCCGAAGGCGACGCTGAACTACCCCTACGAAAAGGGACCGCTCAGCCCGCGCTTCCGCGGAGAACATGCGCTGCGCCGCTATCCCAACGGCGAAGAACGCTGCATTGCCTGCAAGCTCTGCGAAGCGATCTGCCCGGCGCAGGCCATCACCATCGAAGCCGGTCCGCGCCGCAATGACGGAACGCGCCGCACGGTGCGTTATGACATTGACATGGTGAAGTGCATCTATTGCGGCTTCTGCCAGGAAGCCTGCCCGGTGGATGCCATCGTCGAAGGTCCGAATTTCGAGTTCGCCACGGAAACCCGTGAAGAGCTTTATTATGACAAGGACCGGCTGCTCGCCAATGGCGACCGCTGGGAACGCGAGCTGGCACGGAACATCGCAATGGATGCACCGTACCGGTAACAATTGAGTGGATGGGGCGTCGTCCCGTCCGAGTGCGCGCATGTGTCTTAGGGCAGGGTGCTTCTACCCGCCCGGAACATGCGTTATGAGGCTGCGAATACGCGGAATCTCCGTGAATCGCTTTTAAAATGGCAGAACAGTCTGCCGGAATGGAAATCGGGGGAACCCATGCTGACAGGTATTGCGGCGGCGTTTTTTTATCTCTTCGCCTTCATCACCGTCGCCAGTGCGTTCATGGTGATTGCGGCGCGTAATCCCGTGCACTCCGTGCTGTTTCTGATCCTCGCCTTCTTCAACGCGGCGGGGCTCTTCCTGCTGACGGGTGCTGAATTCCTGGCGATGATCCTTCTTGTGGTCTATGTCGGCGCGGTGGCCGTCCTCTTCCTCTTCGTCGTGATGATGCTGGATGTGGATTTTGCCGAAATGAAGCGCGGGGCGCTGCAATATGCGCCCATCGGTGCGCTTGTCGGCATGATCCTTGCGGTGGAACTGATTGTCGTTCTCGGCGGTTCGGTCTTCACGCCAAGTATTGGCCGCGTGGTTGTTCAGCCGACACCCGATATCGCCACGCGCAGCAATACGGCGGCGCTCGGCGACATCCTCTACACGGATTACATCTACTACTTCCAGATTGCCGGTCTCGTGCTTCTGGTCGCCATGATCGGCGCGATTGTGCTGACGCTTCGCCACAAGGAAGGCATCAAGCGCCAGAACATCTCGCAGCAGGTCGGACGCACGCCTGAAACGGCCATCGAGGTCAAGCAGGTCGAAACGGGCAAGGGTATTTGACAGGAGCGCATGATGGTCATCGGTATTGCACATTATCTGACAGTTTCGGCACTCCTGTTCACGATGGGGATCTTCGGTATCTTCCTCAATCGTAAGAACGTGATCGTCATCCTGATGTCGGTCGAATTGATCCTGCTCGCCGTCAACCTGAATTTCGTGGCGTTCTCCGCCGCACTGGGTGACCTGGTTGGACAGGTTTTTGCATTGTTTGTCCTGACCGTAGCGGCCGCTGAGGCTGCCATCGGTCTGGCTATTCTCGTCGTGTTCTACCGCAATCGTGGATCGATTGCCGTAGAAGACGTCAACATGATGAAAGGTTGACGGGGGCATGCTGTATCTGGCGATTGTCTTCCTTCCGCTGCTCGGCTTTCTGATCGCGGGTCTGTTCGGCTCGTCCATCGGCGCGAAGGCGAGCGAGTATGTCACCACCGGTCTGATGATCGTGGTTGCGGTTCTCTCATGGATCGCATTCACGACCGTGGCGCTCGGCCATGGCGAGGCGTTCAAGGTTCCGGTCATGCACTGGGTCGAGTCCGGCTCGCTGAGCTTCGACTGGGCCCTGCGCATCGATACGCTGACCGCTGTCATGCTGATCGTCGTCAACACGGTGTCGGCGCTCGTCCATACCTATTCGATCGGCTACATGCATCACGATCCGCATCGGCCGCGCTTCTTCGCCTATCTCTCGCTCTTCACCTTCGCCATGCTGATGCTGGTGACCGGCGACAATCTGGTTCAGATGTTCTTCGGCTGGGAAGGCGTGGGCCTTGCCTCGTACCTGCTCATCGGTTTCTGGTTCAAGAAGCCTTCGGCCAATGCCGCGGCGATGAAAGCTTTCATCGTCAACCGCGTCGGCGATTTCGGCTTCCTTCTCGGTATTTTCGCGCTGTTCGTGTTGTTCGATACGGTTCAGTTCGACACGCTGTTCCAGTCCGCCGCCCAGTATCTTCCGGCAGAGGGCGCAGGGGACGGCAAGGTTGTCCTGAATTTCCTCGGCTATGCCCTGGGCAAGCAGGAAGCGATCACGGTTGCCTGCCTGCTGCTGTTCATGGGCGCGATGGGCAAGTCCGCGCAGTTCCTGCTGCACACCTGGCTGCCTGACGCCATGGAGGGCCCGACACCGGTGTCCGCGCTGATCCATGCCGCAACGATGGTGACCGCAGGCGTGTTCATGGTTGCCCGCCTGTCGCCGATCTTCGAACTGTCGCATACGGCGCTGATCGTTGTGACGCTTGTCGGCGCCACGACCGCCTTCTTTGCCGCCACGGTCGGCCTGGTGCAGAACGACATCAAGCGCGTCATCGCCTATTCCACCTGCTCGCAGCTCGGCTACATGTTCGTGGCGCTTGGTCTGGGTGCCTATGGCGCGGCGATTTTCCACCTGTTCACGCACGCCTTCTTCAAGGCCCTTTTGTTCCTTGGCGCCGGTTCCGTTATTCACGCGGTTTCCGACGAGCAGGACATGCGTCACATGGGCGGCCTGCGCAAGCTGATCCCGCAAACCTACTGGATGATGGTCATCGGCACCGTCGCGCTGACCGGCCTCGGTATCCCCGGCACGTCGATCGGCACCGCCGGCTTCTTCTCCAAGGATGCGATCATCGAGTCGGCCTATGCGTCGACCAGCCCGGCGGCGGGCTATGCCTTCATCCTCCTGGTTATCGCAGCGCTGTTCACCAGCTTCTATTCATGGCGCCTGATTTTCATGACGTTCCATGGCAAGCCGCGCGCGTCGCACGACGTCATGCATCACGTGCATGAATCGCCCTATGTCATGCTGGTGCCGCTGTTCATTCTCGCCATCGGCGCACTGTTTGCCGGCGTCATCTTCCGCGAATACTTCTTCGGCCACGAATATGCCGAGTTCTGGAAGGGTGCACTGTTCACCGGCAAGGAAAACGAGATTCTGGAGCTGCACCACCATGTGCCTGCTCTGGTTGCTGCCTCGCCGTTCCTTGCGATGCTCGCAGGCTTCATCCTGTCCTGGTACTTCTACATCCGCTCGCCGCAGACACCTGTCCGGCTGGCCGAGCAGCACCGCGGCCTGTACCAGTTCCTGCTCAACAAGTGGTATTTTGACGAACTCTACGACTTCCTGTTCGTGCGTCCGGCCAAGGCTCTTGGCAGGTTCCTGTGGAAGAAGGGCGATGGCTGGCTGATCGACGGCCATGGTCCGGATGGTATCTCGGCCCGCGTCGTGGATGTCACCAACCGCGTGGTGCGCCTGCAGACCGGTTACCTCTATCATTATGCGTTCGCGATGCTCATTGGGGTCGCCGCACTCGTCACGTGGATGATGCTCGGGAGCAACTTCTGATGACCGACTGGCCAATTCTATCGACTGTTACCTTCCTGCCATTGGTCGGTGCATTCCTGATCCTTCTGATCCGGGATGACAGTGAATCCGCGCGGCGTAATATCCGCAACGTGGCGCTGTGGACGACGGTCATCACATTCCTGCTTTCCCTGCCGATCTGGTATTATTTCGACAAGGGCCATGCCGGCTTCCAGTTCGTGGAAAAGGCAGCCTGGCTCGACTCCGGGATTTCCTATCACATGGGCGTGGACGGCATTTCGATGCTGTTCGTCATCCTGACGACATTCCTGATGCCGCTGTGCATCCTGGCCAGCTGGGAAGCCATCCAGAGCCGGGTCAAGGAATACATGATTGCCTTCCTTGTGCTGGAAACACTGATGATCGGTGTGTTCTGCGCGCTGGATATCGTGCTGTTCTACGTGTTCTTCGAAGCCGTGCTGGTGCCGATGTTCATCATCATCGGCGTGTGGGGCGGCAAGCGCCGCGTCTATGCCAGCTTCAAGTTCTTCCTCTACACGCTGCTCGGCTCCGTGCTGATGCTGCTGGCCATCATGGCCATGTACTGGCAGGCTGGCACGACCGATATCCCGACGCTGCTGGCCTATCCGTTCCCGGCCTCCATGCAGACATGGCTGTGGCTGGCCTTCTTCGCGTCCTTCGCCGTGAAGATGCCGATGTGGCCGGTGCACACCTGGCTGCCGGATGCGCACGTGGAAGCGCCGACGGCGGCGTCCGCCATCCTGGCCGGCATCCTGTTGAAGCTCGGCGGCTACGGCTTCCTACGCTTCTCCCTGCCGATGTTCCCGGTTGCATCAGCTGATTTTGCTCCCTTGATCTACACGCTTTCGGTTGTCGCCATCGTCTACACCTCGCTGGTGGCGCTGATGCAGGAAGACATCAAGAAGCTGATCGCCTACTCCTCGGTTGCGCACATGGGCTATGTGACCATGGGTATCTTCGCCGCCAACGAGCAGGGCATCCAGGGCGCGTTGTTCCAGATGCTGTCGCACGGTCTGGTTTCTGCCGCACTGTTCCTCTGCGTCGGTGTTGTCTATGACCGTACCCACACCCGCGACATCTCCGCCTATGGCGGCCTCGTCAACAACATGCCGAAATATGCGGTGGTGTTCCTGGTCCTGACCATGGCCAATGTCGGCCTGCCGGGCACCTCGGGCTTCATTGGTGAATTCCTCACGCTGCTTGGCGTCTTCCGCGTCAACACCTGGGTTGCGCTGTTTGCAACATCAGGCGTGATTTTCTCGGCGGCCTATGCGCTGTGGCTCTATCGCCGCGTCGTGTTCGGCTCGCTCGACAAGGAAAGCCTGAAGTCGCTTCTGGATATGTCGCCGCGCGAAAAGCTGGTGGTCTATCCGCTGGTGATCCTCACCATCTTCTACGGTGTTTATCCGATGCCTGTCTTCGATGCGACGGCAAGCTCGGTGCACGCCCTTATCAATCAATACAATAACGCGCTGTCCGCAGCCGCCACACTGGCGCTGAAATAGCAGGAAGAGGCCAAGGCCGATGCAGACCGACATGATTGCCAACCTGACGCTTATGGCTCCCGAACTGCTCATCGCAGTGGGCGCTTTGGCTCTACTGATGATCGGGGCCTTCTCCGGTGAACGGGCGAATTCCCTGGTCAACGGACTGGCGGTTGCCGTGCTGCTTGCAGCATTGGCAATCCTCGTTCTCTTCCCGCACGATGGTCACGTCTTCGGCCGTGCCTTCGTTTCGGATCCGTTCGCGCGCTTCATGAAAGTGCTGACGCTGGTCGGCTCGATCGTTGCGCTCGTCATGTCGGTTGGCTTCGCCAAGGCGGAGAAGTTCGACAAGTTCGAGTTCCCGATCCTCATCCTGCTGTCGACCCTCGGCATGCTCTTGATGATTTCGGCCAATGACACCCTGTCGCTCTATCTCGGCCTCGAACTGCAGTCCCTGGCGCTCTACGTCATCGCTGCAATCAACCGCGACAGTGCCCGCTCGACCGAAGCCGGCCTGAAGTATTTCGTTCTCGGCGCATTGTCGTCGGGCATGCTGCTTTACGGCATTTCGCTCGTCTACGGCTTTACCGGCCATACCGGCTTTGCGGGCATCGCCCAGGCGCTGGCAGGCGGCGAGCGTCAGCTTGGCGTCGTGTTCGGCTTGGTGTTCATCTTTGCCGGTCTTGCTTTCAAGATTTCCGCCGTGCCGTTCCACATGTGGACGCCGGATGTCTACGAAGGTGCACCGACGCCGGTGACCGCCTTCTTCGCCAGTGCGCCGAAGATGGCCGCCATGGCGCTTCTGACACGCGTTGCCGTCGAGACGTTCCAGCCGATCACCCATGACTGGCAGCAGATCATCGTCTTCATCGCCATTGCGTCGATGGTTCTGGGTGCATTCGCAGCCATCGGCCAGCGCAACATCAAGCGCCTGATGGCCTATTCGTCGATCAGCCACATGGGCTATGCGCTTGTCGGCCTTGCCGCCGGTACGCAGGTCGGTGTGCGCGGCGTGGCGATCTACATGCTGATCTACCTGATCACGACGCTCGGCGTGTTTGCCTTCATCCTGGCCATGCGCCGCAAGCACGGCAATGTCGAGCTGATCGAAGATCTGGCCGGCCTGTCCCGCACCAATCCGATCATGGCGACGATCTTCACCATCCTCATGTTCTCGCTGGCCGGTATTCCGCCGCTCGCCGGGTTCTGGGGCAAGTGGTACACCTTCCTTGCCGCGATGCAGGCCAATCTCTATGCGCTGGCCATCATCGGTATCGTGGCTTCGGTCGTGGGTGCGTTCTATTATCTGCGCATCATCAAGATCATGTGGTTCGATGAACCGGCTGGCGGGTTCGTGCCGGTTGCCGGCGAACTGCGCCTGGTCCTTGGTGTCTCGGGCCTGCTGACGCTGCTTTATGTACTGATCGGCGGACCGGTCAGCACCTATGCGGAAGCTGCCGCGAAAACGTTCTTCTGAGGCCGGGAACCCTGATCAATGGGATTCTCGCTCTCGCCGCTGGCGCAGCAAAACGGCTTCCGGATGGAGGCCTTCGATACGGTCGGCTCGACCAATGCGGTCGCGCTGGAGCGCGCGCAGGCTGGCGATCCCGGACGGCTGTGGATTGTTTCGAAGAAACAGGAAAGCGGGCGCGGGCGCCGCGGCCGCGCCTGGGCCACGTCCCACGGCAATCTGGCGGCCTCGCTGCTGCTCACCGGCAATTTCGAGTTGAAGACGGCGGCAACCCTCGGCTTTGTCGCCGGGCTTTCCCTGGCGGACGCGCTTGACGCCGTCTGCCCGCAAGGCGCGGTTTCGGTCGGCGTCGATGGCATCGGTGCCAGCAGGTCGGATTTGCGTGTCGAGCTGAAGTGGCCGAACGATCTCCTGGCCAACAAGGCCAAGCTTGCCGGCATTCTCCTGGAATCGACGCATCTGCCGGACGGGCGGTTTGCCGTCGTCGTCGGCATCGGTGTCAATGTGGTTGCTTACCCCGAGGACGTGCCTTATCCAGCGACATCGCTGAAACAGCTTGGCGCGGCCTGCGATGCGGAAACGCTGTTTCTGGCGCTGTCCGATGCCTGGCAGGAAAACAGCCGCATCTGGAACGAGGGGCGCGGGCTTGCCGACATTCGCAAGCGCTGGCTCAAGCGCGCGGCAGGAATTGGCAGTGAAGTTGCCGTGCGGGTCGACGGCTCGGTGCTGCGTGGTATATTCGAAACAATTGACGAAGACTGCCGTTTCGTCATACGCGATAATGATGGGGAACGGGTGAAGATTGCTGCCGGCGATGTTCATTTCGGAGCAGTTGCATCGGCAAGTGCCGGATAGCCGGTTGTAAGGAGTATAAATGGCAAATTCCGATCAGGCAGAGCTCGTGTTCCTGCCTTTGGGCGGCGTTGGTGAAATCGGGATGAATCTGGCCATGTATGGCTATGGCCCCGCACACAAGCGCGAATGGGTGGTCGTCGACATGGGCGTCACCTTCGCCGGACCGGATCTTCCAGGCGCTGATCTCGTTCTTCCCGATATCCGTTTTCTGCAGGCCGAGCGGCACAATCTCAAGGGGATTGTGATCACCCATGCCCACGAGGACCATTACGGCGCCTTGCTCGACCTTTGGCCGCTGTTGAATGTGCCTGTCTATGCGACGCCGTTCACCGCCGGGTTGCTGGAAGCCAAGCGCCAGTCGGAGCCGGGTGCGCCGGATATTCCCGTCACCATTTACCGCGCCGGCGAAAAGTTCAATGTCGGCCCCTTCGAGTTCGAAGCGCTTGCCGTGACCCACTCGATCCCGGAACCGGTCTCGCTGGCGATCAGGACACCGCTTGGCATCGTCGTTCACACCGGCGACTGGAAGATGGACCCGGAGCCGTCGCTTGGACCGCTGATCGACGAAGCAGGATTCCGTGCCCTCGGCGACGAAGGCGTGCTGGCAATGATGTGCGACTCCACCAATGCCTTGCGTGACGGGGAATCGCCCTCCGAGCGGGAGGTCGGCGACAGTCTGCGCGACATCATCGAAAACGCCCGCGGCCGCGTTGCTATCACCACCTTTTCGTCCAATGTCGGACGTATCCGCTCCATCGCCATCGCCGCCCGCGATGCCGGACGCCAGGTGCTGGTGCTCGGCCGCTCGATGAAGCGGATGATCGATGTGGCCAGTGAACTGGGTTATCTCGACGGCATTCCGGAATTTCTCTCCGAAGAGGATTATGGTTTCATCCCGCGCGAGAATATCGTCATCATTCTCACCGGCAGCCAGGGCGAATCCCGCGCGGCGCTGGCCAAGCTTGCCCGCGATGAAATGCGCAATGTGGCGCTGTCAGCCGGCGATACTGTGATCTATTCCTCGCGCACCATTCCCGGCAATGAAAAGCCGATCATCGAGACAAAAAACCTTTTGATCGAGCAGGGCATCCATATCATCTCCGACGATGATCAACTGGTGCACGTCTCGGGCCACCCGCGCCGCAATGAGCTGAAGCGCATGTATGAATGGGTGCGTCCGCGCATTCTCGTGCCTGTGCATGGCGAAGCCGCGCATCTCGTGGCGCAGGGCTCGCTTGCGGCCATGGCCGGCATTCCCGAGGTGCCGCAGGTGCGCAATGGCGACATTCTGCGTCTGGCGCCGGGCAGGGCGGAGATCATCGATCAGGCGCCGTTTGGCCGCGTGATGAAGGACGGCAAGCTCATCGGCGATGAGGAAGAGGTCGGCATTGTCGACCGGCGCAAGCTGTCCTATGTCGGCCATGTCGCGGTATCGATGCTGCTCGATGCGAAGTACAACATCATCGAGGACCCGGAAATCGTGCCGGTCGGCCTGCCGGAGAACGATCGGGAAGGCGAGCTGCTTGAAGATCTGCTGTACGATGCGGCCGTTGGTGCGGTGCAGAGTATCCCGCGTGAAAAGCGCAAGGATTTGGCGATGGTCCGCGAGGCGGTGCGCCGCGCCGTCCGTGCCGCTGCCAACGAGGCCTGGGGCAAGAAGCCGATCGTCACCGTGTTCGTAACCCGCACGTGAGGTCAAGGATGCTTGGTCGTCTGAATCATGTCGCCATCGCCGTACCGGATCTTGCGGCAGCGTCTGCGGTCTATCGCGATACGCTCGGTGCGACACTCACCGAGCCGCAGGTTCTGCCGGAGCATGGCGTGACTGTCGTTTTCATCGATGTCGGCAACACCAAGATCGAGCTTCTCGAACCCTTGAATGCGGATTCGCCCATCGCGGCGTTCCTGGCAAAGAACCCGTCCGGCGGCATGCATCACGTCTGCTACGAAGTGGCCGATATTCTGGCGGCACGAAATCAGCTAAAACAGCAGGGCGCCCGTATCCTGGGCGATGGCGAACCGAAAATCGGCGCCCATGGCAAACCGGTGCTGTTCCTTCACCCGAAGGATTTCAACGGGACGCTGATCGAACTGGAGCAAGTCTGACATGCCCATCGCAACTGGAATGGCGATCTATTTCATCTTCTGGTGGCTGACGCTGTTCACCGTGCTGCCGTTTGGCCTGCGCACCCAGGCCGATGAGGATGATGTCACGCTGGGCACGACCGCCAGTGCGCCGCACAAGCACCGGATGGGACGGGTGTTCCTGATCACCACAGCGATTTCAGCCGTGGTTTTTATCCTCTTCTACATCGTCAACCAGAAGCTTGGTTTCGGCGTCGAGAGCATTCCGGTTTTCTTCCCGCAACTGCATTAGGACTGCGGTCTGATCCGGCATCCGCACCGTGGTGCATTGTGCGTGGTTCGACAAGCTCACCATGAGGGAGAGTGAGGATTGCAGGGAGCATAATTCTGTAATCTCCGTGCTTGGCATTGCAGCCAAACCACTTCCCTCATGGTGAGCTTGTCGAACCACGCATGACAAGCGTGCAATCGTCAAAAACCGCTTGTCCGCCGATAGTGCGACGATCTCTTGCCAAGGCAGCCCTGACAGATGCCGAAAATACTGCCCATGCATGCCGCCAGCCGCACCAGCGCTTCGCCGCGCGTGAACGGCGCCGCGGCGGCATAGCTGCACAGTTTGAACACCCGTATCGCCAGCGAGCCGGGGATGCGCAGCAAGGTCAGCGCACGTTGCTGGTCGAGCTTCCGGCAGGTTTCAACCGAACTGCTGTCCCGGTCACGGCGGAAATGGTAGCCGAGGGTCAGCCGGTCCATCGGCACGGTTTCGTAGGCAATGGCATGCGGCGTCCAGCCGGTCCTGGCGCCGAGTTTTTTGGCTTCCCTGTACAGGCGCCAGTCTTCCCCGCCGGCCAGATCAAGCGTATCGTCGAAACGCAGGCCCGTCCGGTCAAAGAAACTCAGCCTGCCCATCCAGCTGCCGGTTGCCAGCAGAATCCTGTGCGCTTCGTTGCGCTGGTACCGCCGCCGGGCCTTGCGTTCGCTGTCCATGCCCCTGCGGTTGAGACCGGCCCAGACCAGTTGCGCGGAAAACGGCGCGTCGGCGGAAATCGGCGCGGCGCGCACGGGGGAGCCGACGATATCGAGCCTCGAGGCATCCAGTTCCGCCAGCAGTTCAATCAGCCAGTCGGGTTCGACCCGTTCATCATCATCGGCAAATGTCATGAGATCGTGATTGCCGGCCAGGGCGCATGCCAGCGCATGGTTGCGGGCACGGGCAATGCCGAGACGCGGTTCCACCTCGTACTGAACCGTCCATTGCGGCACGAGCGCCCGGAAATGCGCGATGACATCGTGCAGCGTTGCCTTCTCATTGTTCTCGACGATGAGGAAATGCAGATGGGCACCATGGGGTACGCCCATGGCGGCATAGGACTGCAACAGGTTCTGCAGCATGAACGGACGATTACGTGTAATCGTGCTTATGCATATGCTGCGCTTGCCGGGCTCAGCCGCGCCGCGTGTGTGAATTCCCATGGTTCGTCCCCGAACATTGTAACGTCGCTGATGTGCCAATCCCCGCGCCTGGCACACTGATCCTGCGACGCCAAATTAACAGGCGAAGATGAGCTGAACATTGCGACATTGGTCTAAGATCGCGCTGCGGGGATGAGACGACATCGCGCGAATCGACACCGGCATCATCGTGCCGTTGCGGACCTTCCGGATAGAGGGGTTGAAGGGAAATATCCCATCAGGTGTGCAGGCTGGTCGGGGTGGAGCGCATCTGCCTGCCACCCAAGTAGTTGCAAAATAGAACTGAAGCAACGCGATCGAGGCGCTGCAGTCTGTGCAACCACCTTTAAGTTTATTTGATAAGTGCTTGTATTGCCGCAACAAGACAAAAAAAATGCAAGGCTTTCGCCTTGCATTGTTAGATCGCGTCTGACCCTATTCCATTTGCATGGTGGCTGCGTATTACCGCGCCAAAGGTCACATCCTCCCAAGACTTTGACCGCGCTGGAAAGCAGAATTATTCTTACTTTCTCATTATGATTAAAAAAATAGCGGACTGCCTTCGAAATGTCACGAAAAATATTCGGTACAGTCATTTTTTGCTTACAAATCTGGCAGCGTAACAAAACTGTCACAAATCTGAGATGTCTCATTTGGCGTTGGCGGGTTCCCAACCCGCTGTTAAGCCGCTAAGAAACATTGCTGCGTCGCGGATTAATCCGGGTTTTGGGCGGGACGCGGCAACACATTTGGCGGCGTATGAGTCTTTCCGGAAATCGGCAACGATTTTTGGGTAATACGCTAACTTTGCACTTGGTTTTGCCTGATTCTTCAAGCATTCAGGCTGTGTTTCAATTTGGTGATCTCAATGCGGCTTTCCCGTTATTTCCTGCCTATCCTGAAAGAAAATCCCAAAGAGGCGGAAATCGTCTCGCACCGGCTGATGCTGCGTGCCGGCCTGATCCGTCAGGAGTCGGCTGGCATCTATGCCTGGCTGCCGGCAGGCCTGCGCATCCTCAACAAGGTGTCCAACATCATCCGCGAGGAACAGAATCGGTCCGGCGCCATCGAGCTGCTGATGCCGACGATCCAGTCCGCCGATCTGTGGCGCGAAAGCGGCCGTTATGACGCCTATGGCGACGAGATGCTGCGCATCAAGGATCGCGGTGACCGCGAGATGCTGTTTGGCCCGACCAACGAGGAAATGATCACCGAGATTTTCCGGGCTTATGTGAAGTCGTACAAGGACTTGCCGCTCAATCTTTATCACATCCAGTGGAAGTTCCGCGACGAGCGCCGCCCGCGTTTCGGCGTCATGCGCTCGCGTGAATTCCTGATGAAGGATGCCTACAGCTTCGATATCGATTTCGAAGGCGCCAAGGCCGCCTACAACCGCATGTTCGTGGCTTATCTCCGCACCTTCTCGCGCCTCGGCATCAAGGTCATCCCCATGCGTGCCGATACCGGCCCCATCGGCGGCGACCTCAGCCACGAATTCATCATTCTGGCCGAAACCGGCGAGAGCCAGGTCTATTGCGACCGCGCCTATCTCGACCTGCCGGTTCCCGGTGCCGATACCAATTTCGATGACAATGCGCAGGTCGCCGATATCGTGACGAAATGGACGACGCCCTATGCGGCGACGGATGAAATGCACGACGAAGCCGCCTGGGACAAGGTCGGTGCGTCCGAACAGCTTGCCGCACGCGGCATCGAGGTCGGCCACATCTTCCATTTCGGCACCAAATATTCCGAACCGATGGGCGCCAAGGTCACCGGTCCCGATGGCAAGGAACACATGGTTTCCATGGGCTCCTACGGCATCGGACCCTCGCGTGTCATCGCCGCGATCATCGAGGCATCCCATGACGAGAACGGCATCATCTGGCCGAAGGCCGTTGCGCCGTTCGGCGCGGGCATCGTCAACATGAAGCCGGGTGACGAGGCGTGCGACGCGGTATCCGCCAAGGTCTACGAGGCCTTGACCAATGCCGGTCTTGAGCCGCTGCTGGACGATACGGATGATCGTCCCGGTGCGAAATTCGCCAAGATGGACCTGATCGGCCTGCCGACGCAGGTGATCATCGGGCCGCGCGGTGTTGCCGCGGGCGAAGTCGAGATCAAGGATCGCGCGACGGGTGAACGGGAGACCCTGAGCATTGAAGCTGCAATCAACAAGCTTGCAGGCCCCGCTGACTTTCAGGCTGGAACTCTATGACAGAATCGGCCGTCACTGCTGTACAACAAGGTCCCAAGCCGTTCTCTGCCTATGAACGGATGATCGCTTGGCGCTATCTGCGCGCCCGGCGCAAGGAAACGTTTATTTCGGTGATCGCCGGTTTCTCCTTTACCGGCATCATGCTCGGCGTGGCGACGCTCATTATCGTCATGGCCGTCATGAACGGTTTTCGCAGCGAATTGCTGACGCGCATTCTCGGCATCAACGGCCATGTCATCATGCAGCCCATGGACCGGCCGCTGGACGACTACGACAATGTGATCAAGCGGATCGATGCGGTTCCCGGTGTTTCCTTCGCCATTCCCGTCGTGGAAGGCCAGGTGCTCGGCCAGGGCAATGTCGGGCAGGGCACCGGCACGCTCGTACGGGGCCTGCGCGAAGAGGATATCAACAAGCTCCAGCTCGTCGCCAAGAACGTCAAGCAGGGCACCTTCGCCAATTTCGACAAGGCGGGCGGCGTGGCCATCGGCACGCGCATGGCGGAAAATCTGGGGCTCGGCATCGGCGACAAGCTGACATTGATGTCGCTGGACGGCGATGTGACGCCGCTCGGGGTTTCGCCGCGGGTAAAATCCTATCCGGTCGTCGCCATTTTCCAGATCGGCATGTCCGAATACGACGCCTCGATCGCGCTCATGCCGCTGGATGAAGCGCAGCTCTATTTCAACCAGGAGGGCAAGGTCCAGTCCATCGAGATCTTTGCCAACAATCCCGACAATGTCGACGCGCTGAAAAAGCCCATCGAGGATGCGGCGCAGCGTCCGCTGATGCTCACCGACTGGCGCCAGCGCAACGTCACCTTCTTCTCCGCCCTGCAGGTGGAGCGCAACGTCATGTTCATGATCCTGACGCTGATCGTTCTCGTGGCGGCCCTGAACATCATTTCCGGCCTGATCATGCTGGTGAAGGACAAGGGACGCGATATCGCCATCCTGCGAACGATGGGCGCGACGCGCAACTCGGTCATGCGCATCTTCCTGATGACGGGCGCGGCGATCGGCGTGACCGGTACGATTGCCGGCGTGGCCCTGGGTGTCCTCGTCTGCCTCAACGTCGAGCGCATCCGGCAATTCTTCTCCTGGTTGTCAGGCACGACCCTGTTCAATCCGGAGCTTTATTTCCTGAGCACCTTGCCCGCCAAGATGGATTTCAATGAAACCTTCACGGTCATCCTGATGGCGCTTGTCCTGTCGTTTCTGGCAACGCTTTTCCCCGCATGGCGCGCGGCCAAGCTCGATCCCGTTGAAGCCTTGAGGTACGAATAATGTCAGCCGGGCCCATTCTTCAGCTGACCAGCGTCGGCCGCCGGTACAATGAGATCGACCGGGAGCTGGTTATTCTGGACGATGCCAATTTCTCCCTCGGCAGGGGCGAGATGGTCGCGCTTGTCGCGCCGTCGGGCGCCGGCAAGTCGACGCTTCTGCACACGGCGGGTCTCCTGGAGCGGCCTGACAATGGCGATGTGATTCTGGACGGCCGCGCCTGCGGTTCGCTGTCCGATGAAGAGCGCACCGCCATCCGCCGCAACGACATCGGTTTCGTCTACCAGTTCCACCATCTCCTGCCGGAATTTTCTGCGCTGGAGAACGTGATGATGCCGCAGATGATCCGCGGCATGAAACCGCGTGTCGCCTCCGAACGCGCGCAGCAGCTGCTTGATTACATGAAGGTGGGCGCGCGCGCCTCGCACCGGCCGTCGGAACTGTCCGGGGGCGAGCAGCAGCGCGTCGCCATCGCCCGCGCGGTGGCCAATGCGCCGCTTGTGTTGCTTGCTGACGAACCCACCGGCAATCTCGATCCGGTGACGTCCTCCTATGTGTTCGAGGCGCTGGAAGCCCTGGTGCGCCAGTCCGGCCTGTCGGCGATGATCGCCACGCACAATCACGAACTGGCCCGCCGCATGGATCGCCGCGTCACGCTCAAGGACGGCAAGATCACCACGGTCTCCTGATCCGTTCACACCATGGAAAGCAAACGGGCGCGGAAAAATCCGCGCCCGTTTGCGTTTGGCGGCACCCGTTCGCCGGTCCGCGTTTTACCCTCTGTTAAGAAATCGACAACCATAGCGCCAATGGCAGCTTTGGTGCGCTTGACTTTGGAACAAAAATAGAACAAAACATATACATAGAGCAAACGAAGAAGGGTTTTACCGATGAGCGAACTTTTCCAGGACGTCATGTCATTCGTTACAGTCAGTCTGTTTATTGCAACATTCGCCATGTGGGTCAGCGTTATCTGAAAGAACCGGCGGGGCCGGGATGACTAGGTTTTCCCTGGTTCCTGGCCCGCGGGCGTCGCCCATCATCATATCTGGTTCCACATGCGGACAACCGGTTCCGACAGGTCGTGCTCATAACCGAGCACGCTGATGCTGGTGGTATCCAGAACGAAAAGCGCGCCGCCTTCGGGCGGCAAGCCAAGCCAGCGGGCCGTCAGCACCCGCAGGAAATGCGAACTCGAGAAGATGAGAATCCTGTCATTCGCCGCGCGGATGGCGTGGATGATCCGGTCGGCACGCGCACCGACGTCGGCTGCGGATTCGCCGCCGGGGCAGCCGTCGCGGAAAAGCTGCCAGCCGGGGCGCTCCGCCAGGATCGCCTTGGTGGTGATGCCCTCATAGGTGCCATAGTCCCATTCCGCCAGATCGTCCTTGATCACGCGGGCGTCGCCAAATCCGGCGAGGGCGCAGGTTTTCGATGCGCGCTGGGAGGGGCTCGACCATATGGCGGAAAAGGCAAGGCCCTGCAGGCGGCCTGCCAGGGTGCGGGCTGCCGCTTCGCCAGCTGCCGTCAGCGGCATGTCGGTTCGCCCGGTGTGCTGGCCGGACAGGCTCCATTCCGTCTGACCGTGCCGCACCAGATAGATTTCGGGATATGCATTGCTCATTCACGGGCCTTTCGCTGGCACATCACAGGTTGTTCACAGTCGCACGATCCGGCGGTCAAAGTATAGGTGGACACCCCCTGACCATTGTTCGAGAATGCGCGGGTGGTGAATCAGCGCGTTCGCCGGAATTTTCTGGAGATGGATACAGTGGCAGACGGACAGGGCAGACCCGGCGAAGGCAGTGCGGAAAAGCAGGCGCTTCGTTTCGTCCATCTGCGGGTGCATTCCGCCTATTCCCTGCTGGAAGGCGCACTGCAGGTCGCCAAGGTCATCGATCTCGCCACGTCCAACAAAAGCCCGGCCATCGCCATCACCGACACCAACAATCTGTTCGGGGCGCTCGAATTTGCCCAGAAGGGTTCGAAGTCCGGCTTGCAGCCGATCATCGGCTGCCAGCTCGACATCGCCTTTCACGACCAGGCGGAGGAAAGCCGCAGCGCCAACCGGCGCGAAGCGCTCGGGCTTGCGCCGCTCGTGCTGCTGGCGGCGACGGAAATCGGCTATGCCAATCTCGTCCGGCTTGTCAGCCGCGCCTATCTGGAAACGCCCGCCGGCGATCCCGTCCATGTTGCTGCCTCCTGGCTGCCGGGTCTTTCCGATGGAATCATCGTTCTTTCCGGCGGTCCCGAGGGGCCGATCGCCAAGGCGATCAAGGACGACCGCATCGACCGCGCCCGCCAGCGGCTCATCCATCTGCGCTCGCTCTATGGCGACCGGCTCTACGTCGAGCTGCAGCGTCATCGCGGCTATGACCGCGCCCTCGAAGCGACCCATATCGCGCTTGCCTATGAGCTGGAACTGCCTCTGGTCGCCACCAATGACGTGTTCTTCTCCAAGAGCGCCGACTATGAGGCGCATGATGCGTTGCTGGCCATTGCGGCGGGTTCACTGCTTTCCATCGACGATCGCCGCCGCCTGACGCCGGACCATTATCTCAAGACCGAAGACGAGATGGTGGCGCTGTTTGCCGATCTGCCCGAGGCGCTGGAAAATACCGTCGAGATCGCGCTGCGCTGTTCCTATTATCCGAAGAACCGCGCGCCGATTCTGCCGCGCTTCACCGGTGAAAGCGACGATCCCGAAGCGGCCCTGCAGGAGGAAGCCGACGAACTGGCCCGGCAGGCGCGGGAAGGCCTGGCAAGCCGCATCGAGACGCTCGGCATGGCTGATGGCCACACGGCGCAGGAATATGCCGAACGGCTGGAATATGAGATTTCCATCATCACCCGGATGAAATATCCGGGTTACTTCCTCATCGTTTCCGACTTCATCAAATGGGCGAAAGCCCATGATATTCCTGTCGGTCCCGGTCGTGGCTCCGGTGCGGGTTCGCTCGTTGCCTATGCGCTGACGATCACCGACGTCGATCCGCTGCGCTTCTCCCTGCTGTTCGAACGCTTCCTCAATCCCGACCGCGTCTCGATGCCCGACTTTGACATCGACTTCTGTCAGGAGCGGCGCGACGAGGTCATCCGCTATGTTCAGGCCAAGTATGGCCGCGATCAGGTGGCGCAGATCATCACCTTCGGAACGCTGCAGGCGCGCGCCGTGCTGCGCGACGTCGGCCGCGTGCTCGAAATGCCCTATGGGCAGGTGGACCGCCTGACCAAGATGGTTCCGGCCAACCCGGCCAATCCGGTGACGCTGGCAAAGGCCATCGAGGATGAGCCGCGCCTGCGCGAAGAGCGCGACAAGGAGCCGGTTGTCGAGCGCCTTCTGGACATTGCGCTGAAGCTGGAAGGCCTGTACCGCCACGCCTCGACCCACGCCGCCGGTATTGTCATCGGTGACCGTCCGCTGTCCGAACTTGTGCCGATGTACCGCGATCCGCGCTCGGACATGCCGGTCACGCAGTTCAACATGAAGATGGTGGAAGAGGCCGGGCTGGTCAAATTCGACTTTCTCGGCCTGAAAACCCTGACGGTGCTGCAGACTGCGGTCAATCTGGTCAAGCGGCGCGGTATCACCGTGGATTTGTCCAACCTGCCGCTCGATGACAAGCTCAGCTATGAAATGCTGTCGCGCGGCGAGACGGTTGGCGTGTTCCAGGTGGAAAGCACCGGCATGCGCAAGGCGCTGATCGGCATGAAGCCCGACCGGATCGAGGACATCATCGCGCTTGTGGCGCTGTACCGTCCGGGTCCGATGGAAAACATCCCGACCTACAACGCGCGCAAGAATGGCGACGAGGAGATGGCGTCGATCCATCCCAAGATCGACCATCTCGTCAAGGAAACCCAGGGCGTCATCATCTACCAGGAACAGGTGATGCAGATCGCGCAGGAAATGTCCGGCTATACGCTGGGCGAAGCCGATCTTCTGCGCCGTGCCATGGGTAAGAAGATCCGCTCCGAGATGGACATGCAGCGCGTCCGTTTCGTTGACGGCGCGGTGGAACGCGGCGTGACCAAGCCGCAGGCCAACTTCATTTTCGACCTGCTCGCCAAGTTCGCCGACTACGGCTTCAACAAGTCGCACGCCGCCGCCTATGCCATCGTGTCGTTCCAGACCGCCTATATGAAGGCGCATTATCCTGTCGAGTTCCTCGCTTCATCGATGACCTACGATATGGCGAACACCGACAAGCTCAACGATTTCCGCCGCGAAGCGCTGCGGCTGGGCATCGAGGTGGTCACCCCTTCGGTCAACACGTCGTTCCGCCTGTTTGAAGTCGGCGACAACCGTATTTTCTATTCGCTCGCCGCCATCAAGGGCGTGGGCGAGGCGGCGGTCGATCATATCGTCGAGAAGCGCGGCGACGCGCCCTATGCCAGCCTCGAGGATTTCTGCGAACGCATCGATCCGCGCGTCGTCAACCGGCGCGTGTTTGAAAGCCTGATCAATGCCGGGGCGTTCGACTGCTTCGGGCGGGAACGCCCGGCGCTCATTGCCGGTCTCGACCGCATCATCGGCCATGCGCAGCGCACGCAGGAAGACAGTGTCAGCGGGCAGGCGGACATTTTTGGCGGCATGGCCGCAGGCGGATCGCAAGGGCTGCAGCTGCCCAATGCGGCGCCATGGCTGTCGGCGGAAAAACTGCGGCGCGAATTCGAAGCGGCGGGTTTTTACCTCTCCGCCCATCCGCTCGACGAATACCGGCCGATCCTGGAAAAGATGCGGGTGCAGAGCTGGGCCGAATTTTCCGCTGCGGTCAAGCGCGGCGCCAATGCCGGACGGCTTGCCGGAACTATCACCGCCAAGCAGGAACGCAAGACCAAGACCGGCAACAAGATGGGCATCATCCAGTTTTCCGATGCATCGGGCCAGTTCGAGGCGGTGCTTTTCTCCGAGGCGCTGGCGCAATACCGCGATCTCTTGGAGCCGGGACGCTCCGTCGTGGTGACGGTCGGCGCCGAAGACCGGCCAGAGGGCATCAGCCTGCGCATCCAGACGGCGCAGTCGCTTGAGGATGAAGCCACGCGCATGCAGAAGGCCTTGCGCCTCTATATGCGCTCCAGCGAGCCGCTGAGCGCCATCACGCCCTATCTCGCCCCGCAGAATGACGGCCAGATCGTCTCGCTCATCCTGATCAAGGAGAATGGCGCTAGCGAAGTGGAGATCGAACTGCCCAACCGCTACCGCGTCGGCCCGCAGGTCGCCAGCGCCATGAAGGCCATTCCCGGCGTCGTCGATGTGGAGATGGTTTAGGCGCAGCCACAGCTGCAGTGAGGCCGGTTGGACTGTATCGATCGATCCCTCCCAAACCGCAAGATCGGTCGAGCGCTGTATATCCGCAAGGGGCTAGCTGGTGGCGCCACGGAGGAACAGGCGATGAAGGCGGCACTTGAAAACTACCATGCCCGGATGCAACGGGTGCTGGATCACATCGAACAGCATCTTGACGATGATCTGGGCCTGGAAGCGCTGAGCAGCGTCGCGGCGTTCTCGAAATACCATTTCCACCGGCAGTTCATGTCGACCTTCGGGTTATCAGTGCATCGCTATGTCCAGCTTGCCCGTATGAAGCGCGCTTCGTATCGGCTGGCCTACATAGACGCCCAAAGCGTCACGGATATAGCGATGGATGCCGGTTACGACGCACCCGATGCCTTCGCCCGCGCCTTTCGGCAACGGTTCGGGCAATCGCCTTCGTCGTTCCGAAAATCTCCCGATTGGGAGCCGTGGCTTGCGGTCTTCGGGCCTTTTGACAATGCAAGGAGCAAGCTCATGCAGAAGACTTTTACCACGATTGACGTGACGATTCGCGATGTGGCCCCGACGCGGGTGGCGATCATGGAACATCGGGGTGACCCCGCGATGATCGGTGCCACCATCCAGCGGTTCATCGCTTGGCGCAAGGCCGCTGGCCTGCACCCCAGGACAAGCCCGACCTTCACGGTCTGGCATTCCGAGCGGCGTCCCGCATCGCCCGCCGATTACAGCATGGACCTTTGTGTCGGCACCGACCAGCCGATCGAGGCGAACGGCGAGCAGATCAAGGCCGGCGAGATTC
The DNA here is from genome assembly GCF_055378485.1 of Phyllobacterium sp. T2-21. Taxonomy (NCBI): domain Bacteria; kingdom Pseudomonadati; phylum Pseudomonadota; class Alphaproteobacteria; order Hyphomicrobiales; family Phyllobacteriaceae; genus Phyllobacterium; species Phyllobacterium sp. T2-21. Next base: position 2,118,531 of record NZ_AP027912.1, read on the forward strand.
CCGGTGGTCGCTGTGCGGTGCTGCGCGTCGTCGGCAACACCGACAATCTGGAGCCCGCCGCGCTCTATCTGTATCGCGACTGGCTTCCGGCCAGCGGCGAGGAAGCGCGTGACTTCCCGATCTATTGCCAGCGTCTGAGCTTCTTCCCGGAGGTGCCGGAGCATGAGGCGGTTGCGGAGCTGTTTCTGCCGCTGAAATAGCGCCGGTCAATGGTGGCCTGGCTATCTCTCCTTCGCTTTGCCGCAAAAGGCATCTTGTGTGGTGCGTGGTTCGACAGGCTTACCATGAGGGAGTGCTAGGATTGCAGGGAGTTATATCCTGCAGGATTGCTCATACCTCGATGTTTCCGAATAGTCTTGCAGCCCACCCAGCCCCTCATGGTGAGCTTGTCGAACCACGCACAAATGGTCTTGCAGCAGGGCCGGATTCAATCTTTTAAACAAATCTGACAAACCTTTGAATCAAATCAATCAATCTCGTCCGGGACCGGCCGTGTCCTTTGCCTGATCTTGCCGAAGGTATAGCCGGTTTCGACGGCATTGTTGCCGAATTTTCCGCGCAGCTTGTCGATGGCCGTCTCCGCCACGGCCCGCTTGGTCGCCTGCACATCGACGAGGTCGAGCGGATCGGCGCGGCCATCGTCGCTGAGATCACTCACGCCGATGCCGATGAGCCGGAACCGCGTGCCATCGATCTCCTTTTCCAGAAGCGCCAGTCCCGTGCGGAAAATCCGGTCGGCAAGCTGGGTCGGGTCGGCCAATTGCCGGTTGCGGGTCTTCAGCTTGAAATCGCTCGACTTGAGCTTGAGAACCACCGTCCGGCCGGCAATGTCGGCGGCCTTCAGGCGGCGCGACACTTTTTCAGAGAGCGAGCGCAGAATTGGAACCAGCTCTTCCAGCGTGCCGATATCCTCGTTGAATGTCGTTTCCGCCGATACGCTCTTGGATTCGCCGTCCGGCTCCACCCTGCGCGTGTCGATGCCGCGCGACAGTTGGTAAAGGCGCTGGCCCATGCTGCCATAGGCAGCCATCAGCGCGCCAAGCTCCATGGTTTGCAATTGGCCGATGGTGCGGATGCCGTCCCGTTCCAGCGTGGCGGCAAACACCTTGCCGACACCCCAGATCATCGTCACCGGCTTGTCATGCAGGAAATGCGGCGTTTCCGCTTCGCCGATGACGGAAAAGCCGCGCGGCTTGTCGAAATCCGAGGCGATTTTTGCCAGGAACTTGCAATAGGACAGGCCGACAGAAACCGACAGGCCCATTTCCTTTTCCACGCGGTTGGAAAACTGCGCCATGACCCGCACCGGCGGATCGTGGTGCAGGCGCTGCGTGCCCGACAGGTCGAGAAACGCCTCGTCGATCGACAGCGGTTCCACCTGCGGCGTCAGATCGCGCATCATCTGGCGGATTTCGCGCCCCACGCGCACATATTTTTCCATGTTCGGACTGATGACCACCGCATGCGGGCAGGCCTCCAGCGCCTTGAACATCGGCATGGCGGATTTCACGCCGTGAATGCGCGCGACATAACAGGCGGTGGAGACCACACCGCGCTTGCCGCCGCCGATGATGACGGGCTTGTTGCGCAGCTCCGGATTGTCGCGTTTTTCCACCGAGGCATAGAATGCATCGCAATCCACATGGGCAATGGAGAGCCTGTAGAGTTCCGGATGGCGCAGCAGGCGCGGGCTGCCGCATTGCTGGCAGCGGCGCCCGGTCGAGGTCTGCGCTGTCAGACAGTCGCGGCAGAATCCAAATTCAGGATCGTTGAGGGGGGCCATGATGCTCGGAACATAAATAGAACATGCCGAACTTACTGAAGAGACAGGCCGCTTGCAAGCCGTTTGCGCGTTAGTACACATCCTCCTGCCGTCCGCCCGGCAGCAGCCGCAGCGCCTGCTGGAACAGCGTAGGGTCCGTCTCTGTCGCTTCGCAGTAGCGCATCAGGGTCGGCTCATGCGCCAGGTAGAACTGCAGCACGCCGGCCAGAAATCCCGGCTCCTGCGCCGCCTGGCGGATTTGATCCGCCGTGATGCCGGTGAGGGCAAGAAAGCGCGGCAGCAATTCACTGTCCTGCGCCAGGAAAACCAGGGCATTGATCGCCAGATCCTGTGCATTCTCGAGGTTCATCTGCTGTTTCATTCTGCCTGTCTGTCCCGAAATGTGTGTTCATCCGAACACCCTTGAAAACAATATTCCCGTTTGACCGCCTGCCGCGACCCCATTGCAGGCGGAAGGGCCAATGACCAATTGAATCTCTACAAAAGAAGATGTTCAATAAAGCCTTGGTTAAACATGATCTGCAGCATTTTTTGACCGCCGTGAAGAGTTACCTTTTCATCAATCAAAACGCGCTATTACTTGCATCCATTCAATGATGCTGCGGTGGGAGCCTTGTCAAGGCGGCAATCCCACGCCACGCATGATCAACGGGACGTTGCCAATGGTGAAGAAAGTCATGATTGTCGAGGACAATGAGCTCAACATGAAGCTCTTCCGCGACCTTATCGAAGCCAGCGGCTATGAAACGATCCGCACACGCAACGGTCTCGAAGCCCTCGATCTGGCGCGCGAGCATCGCCCCGACCTGATCCTCATGGATATCCAGCTGCCGGAGGTTTCCGGGCTCGAAGTGACCAAATGGCTGAAGGCGGATGATGATCTGCATGTGATCCCCATCATCGCCGTCACGGCCTTCGCGATGAAGGGCGACGAGGAACGTATCCGGCAGGGCGGCTGCGAGGCCTATATATCCAAGCCGATTTCCGTGCCGAAATTCATCGAAACCATCAAATCCTACCTTGGCGACGCTTGACCCGTCAGTTTTCCCGGAGAAGTGAACTATGACGGCCCGCATACTTGTCGTAGATGATGTTCCTGCCAACGTGAAGCTTCTGGAAGCGCGGTTGAGCGCCGAATATTATGAAGTCGTGACGGCGTCGAACGGCTATGAAGCGCTGGAATTCTGTGAAAACAACAGCGTCGATGTCATCCTTCTCGATGTCATGATGCCGGGCATGGACGGGTTCGAGGTCTGCCGCCGGCTGAAATCGCAGCCCGCCACCGCGCATATCCCGGTCATTCTGGTGACAGCGCTTGATCAGGATATGGACCGGATCACCGGATTGAACTTCGGCGCCGATGATTTTCTCACCAAGCCGGTCAACGACCTGCAACTGCTTGCCCGGGTGAAAAGCCTGGTGCGGCTGAAGAATCTCACCGACGAATTGCGGCTGCGGGTGGCAACGACCCGCGATGTCGGCCTCGAATCCATCCTGCGCTTTCCCAGCGGTGTCGAAGCCATAGCCCGGGATGCCAAGGTGCTGCTCATCGACGAGCGGCCCGGCAGCGTCGAACGAATCAGAACCATTCTGGCGGAAGAATGCACCGTCGACGTGCAGACCGATCCGCAGACGGGTTTTTTCGACGCCATTCAGGGCAATCACGACTGCCTGATCATCGCATCGAGCTTTGCCGATTACGATCCGCTGCGCATTTGCGCGCAGTTGCGCTCGCTCGATAACACGCGGTCGATGCCGATCATATTCGTCGCGGATCAAGGCGAGGAACCGAAGGTCCGCCGCGCGCTGGAGCTTGGCGTCAACGATTATGTGGTGCGGCCGCTCAATTCCAACGAATTGCTGGCGCGCCTGCGCACGCAGCTGCGCCGCAAGGCCTATCATGACGGCCTGCGCGCCAGTGTCGTCAAGACCTACGAGATGGCCGTCACCGACAGCCTGACGGGCCTGCACAACCGGCTGTATCTGGAAACGCACCTGGCAACCCTGTTCAAGCGCGCCGTGGATCGCCGCCGTCCGCTGTCGATCCTGATGACGGACATCGACCGCTTCAAGCTGATCAACGACACCTACGGCCATGATGGCGGGGATGAGGTGCTGCGCGAATTCGCCCAGCGCCTGCGCCGCAACGTGCGCGGCAGCGACCTCGCCAGCCGCTATGGCGGGGAAGAGTTCTTCATCGTCATGCCCGATACGGACCTGACGATGGCGGCCATTGTCGCCGAGCGTATCCGGCGTGAAGTGGCCTCGACGCCGTTTTTCGTCGATGACGGCGCCACCAGCGTGCCGGTGACCATCAGCATCGGCATTGCCAGCGTGCAGTCGAAGGATGACAGCGTGCAGAACATGCTCAAGCGTGCGGACGAGGCGCTGTATGGCGCCAAGGCGTCGGGCCGCAACAAGGTTGTCTCCGAGGCGGCCTGAGGCCGCCCGAATCGGATTGCCAATCCCCGGAAACAAAAATGCCGCCCGAAGGCGGCATTTTGAACATGCGGGAAAATCCAGGATTACTTGATCTTGGTTTCCTTGAATTCAACGTGCTTGCGTACGACCGGGTCGTACTTGCGGAAAGAGAACTTCTCTGTCTTCGTACGGCTGTTCTTGCTCGTAACGTAGAAGAAACCGGTGTCAGCGGTCGACAGAAGCTTGATCTTGATATTTGCAGCCTTAGCCATTTTCAGTTTACCTGTCTTTATTAGAAGAGGACCGCCGTTCAGTCCAACAACGTGGCTATAAGCGGAAATTCAGTCGGACATGTACCAACACCCGCCGAAAAGTCAAGCTAGTTCCTGCGTCTTATCAGCCGGGAACCGACCAGAAGCGCGTAACCGGCGAAGAATATTGCCAGCGACACCGCAAATCCGCCGGGGCCCATCGCATCCATGCCAAGCCCCAGTGCCTGCGGACCCACCAGCATGCCGACGGCATAGCAGAACACAAACGCCGCATTGGCCGAGGCGAGTTCGCGCCCCGTAAGCTGTGAGCCCAAATGCGCAAGGCCGACCGTGTAGAGCCCGGCCACCACGCCGCCCCAGATGAAGAACAGGCCCGCCACCAGATACCAGTTGGCGGTGATGAAGGGCAGGATGCACATGCCGGCAAGCCCGACCAGCGCGCAGACAAGCAGGATCTTGCGGCGGTCCTGCACATGGTCGCTCAGCAGGCCGATGGGGATCTGCATCAGCACATTGCCAAGGCCGATCGTGGTCAGGAGCAGGGCGGCATCCGCCTCGCTGTAGCCGATGCGCGAGCCGTAGACCGGAAACAGCGCGAAGCCGCCGGTTTCCACCGCGCCGAACACGAAGACGGCGGCCGTTGCCGTCGGCACCGCCCAGATGAAGGGCGCGAAGGGCACGTGTTCTTCCTCGTGAAAATCGGGGCTTTCCTTCCAGGCAAGGAGAACAGGGAGCATGGCGAAAATGATGATGCCGAAGCCGACGGCAAACGGCGTGATGCCGGTGCTGCCGATGCGCGAAAACAGCCAGGGCCCGAGCGCAAAGCCCATGGACAGCACCGTGGCATAGACGCCGAGCACCAGCCCGCGTTTTTCCGGCGGCGCGGCGGTGTTGATCCAGTATTCCGACAGGATGAACAGCATGGTCAGGGCGAAATGCAGGAAGACGCGCAACACCACCCAGACCCAGAAATCGCTGAAGACATAGAAGCCGAAGAAGGAGCAGGCGCCGATCAGAAGCATCAGCAGCAGGGTAGGCACCACGCCGAGACGGGCGGCGATGGAGGCGGCGAAGGGCGCGGCAACGATGGAGGCGATGCCGGCAACCGCCGCATTGAGGCCGATCATCGTGGCGGAATGGCCGCGATTTTCCAGGATGACGCTGAGCAGCGGAATGCCAAGGCCGATGGCGACACCGACGGCACTGATCGTCGCGATGGCCGCAACAAGGGCGCGCCAGGATGACCGGACCACGATCTGGTCGGACGTCTTCTGCATTGCATCCATGAACTAGAAGACCTCTCGGACGAAGCGCCCGTATTTCATGCGGTATTCAACGACGGTGTGGCCGGGTTGCAGGGCCGGATTGGTCTCCAGCACCGCCTGCGCCTCCTGGATGATGGCGCGGGTGATCGTCGGAATATCGAGCTTCAGGGCGTCGTTGAAGGGGAGCCAGCACAGCTCCTCGAGCTCGAGCGACGGTCCGGTGCCTTCGGGCAGGCTGTCGGCCACCGCTTCGCGGAAGGCCATGAAAAAGCGCGTGTCGAAGCGGCGCGAGCCGCCGGGCGGCGTGGTGGCGCGGGCGAAATAGCGCATGGCCGAAAGGTCGGGCAGGATGCCGCGCTGGTCAAAGGCCGCCCAGTCGGGGTGGCCGATGGCGGCGGGGGCGTGCCGGCCGAGGAACAGCCCGGCTTCCTCAAATGTCTCGCGGATGGCGGAAAGGGCGAGGGCGCGGCAGCGCTGGATGCTGGGGCGCGTGCCCATGCCTTTCAAAAGATTGCCCTCGTCGGCCGGCGTCAGCTCGCCGAAGGCGGCAATCCGGCCATCGGCCCGTTCGGTGCGCCCGCCCGGAAACACGAATTTCCCCGGCATGAAGACATGGCGCATGTGGCGCCGGCCCATGAGGATGCGCAGTTCCTTGCCCGTGCGGTCAACGAGCAGCAGCGATGCGGCATCGCGCGGCCGCAGGCGGGCATGTGCGGCTTTGGCAGGCGCGGATTTGTCGAGGTCGCTCAATGGCATCGTGTCACCGTTCCGGCGGTTCCAGCTCATCGGTTTCGCCGCCGAAACCATGCATGTAATTGGCCCATTGCAATCCAATGATCGCGCCCTTTATCGGTTGGAGCAGGGCGATGGACATGGCAACCGTGAGGGGTGCCCAGATTGCCAGATGCACCCAGCTTGAAAGCAGGACGAGCGTTTCCACCGCGAGGAATCCGCCCAGCACAATATGGCCTACAATTGTGATGGTTATATAAGCAGGAAAATCATCGGCTTGCTGGTGGGTATAGTCCTCGCCGCAGACGGCGCAGCGGTCGACCGATTTGACGAAGGCGCGGAACAGTTTTCCTTCGCCGCAATGCGGGCAGCGGCTGCGAAAGCCGCGCCACATGGCCTGCCCCACCGGGCGGACGGGTCTTGCCGGGGCAGTATCCGCACCAAAAATATGTTCCGTCATCCCTTACCTCTTCGCCCGCCGCGGGAAAACCCGCCCGGACGTTTCTGGCTTCCGCGCGCAAAACGCTTGGCCTTGTGGTGCGAGCGCACGCCGCTTGGAACGGCATGCGGTTCGGTCAGCATTTCGAACCGCAATGCACCCGCCACCGGCAGGGCCTCGATCAGGCGCACATCGACGATATCGCCCAGCCGGAAGCCCTTGCCGCTTCTTTCGCCCGAAAGGGCATGGTTGGTTTCGTCGTAAAGATAGTAATCATCGCCGAGGGTTGAAATGGGAATAAAGCCATCGGCACCATATGTCGCAAGGGCAACGAACAGCCCGGCCTTGGTCACGCCGGAAATCCGCCCCTGGAAACTGCTGCCGACCTGTCCGGCGAGGTGATGGGCGATCAGCCGGTCGACCGTGTCGCGCTCGGCCGCCATGGCGCGCCGCTCCGAGGTGGAAATCAGCGCGGCGATCTCCGGCAGGTCTTCCTCTTCCTTGCGGGTGATGCCGTCGGGGCCGAGCGCCAGCGCCGCGATCAGCGCGCGGTGCACGATCAAATCGGCGTAACGGCGGATCGGCGAGGTGAAGTGCGCATATTTCTGCAGGTTGAGACCGAAATGGCCAATATTCTCGGGGTTGTATTCCGCCTGCGACTGCGAGCGCAGGACGACCTGGTTGACCAGTTCCTGCTGTTCGCTGCCTTCGACGCGCTTGAGAATATGGTTGAACTGGTTCGGGCGCAGTTCGGCGCCGCGCGCCAGCGAAATATCCAGCGTGCGCAAAAACTCGCGCAGAATTTCCTGCTTGGCCAGCGAGGGCGCGTCATGGATGCGGAAGATCAGCGGCTGGCGCTTGCGCTCCAGCGTTTCGGCGGCGGCGACATTTGCCTGGATCATGAATTCTTCGATGAGCTTGTGCGCATCGAGCCGCGGCGGAATCACCACCTTGTCGACCTTGCCTTCCGGCGTCAGCAGGATTTTCTTTTCCGGCAGGTCGAGTTCCAGCGGTTCGCGGGAATCGCGCCCGCGCTTGAGCACGGCGTAGGCTGCCCAGAGCGGCTTCAGGATGCTGTCGAGAATGGGCGCCGTCTTCTCGTCGGTCGCACCGTCAATGGCCGCCTGTGCCTGCGGATAGGACAGGCGCGCATGCGAGCGCATCATGATGCGGTGGAATGTGTGCGAAATCTTGCGCCCGTCGGCACCGAAAATCATGCGCACGGCAAGGGCGGGGCGGTCGACCAGTTCCTTCAGCGAGCACAGGTCGTTGGAAATGCGCTCGGGCAGCATGGGAACGACGCGGTCGGGGAAATAGACCGAATTGCCGCGCTTCAACGCTTCGCGGTCGAGCGCCGAACCCGGTGTGATGTAGGCGGCGACGTCGGCGATGGCGACGGTGGCGATGAATCCGCCGGGATTCTTCTCGTCCGTGTCCGCTTCGGCGCAGACGGCATCGTCGTGATCCTTGGCGTCGGCCGGATCGATGGTGACAAGCGGCACGTGCCGCCAGTCCTCCCGGTGCGCCATGGTGGCGGGCTTGGCCTTTTCCGCCTCGGCAATGACGCTGTCGGGAAACACATGCGGGATTTCATGCTCGTGGATGGCGATCATCGACAGCGCCCGCTCGCTGGCGACGGAGCCGATGATCTGGCTGATCCGGGCAAGCGCCAGCCCGTAGCGGCCGATCTTGCTCACTTCGACTTCAACGAGGTCGTTCGCCTTGGCATTGTTCAGCTGGGCCGGGTCGACGGAAAGCTCCGCCTGCCGCCGCTCCACCGGCTCGATCCGCCATTCGCCATTGTCGAGATGGCGCAGCACGCCCAGTACCGCATCCTTGCGGTGTTCTATGCGCTTGATGACGCGGGCCGTATAGGCCGGACCGCTGGGATCGGCGCCTTGAAAAATGCGGGCGAGAACGCGGTCGCCGACGCCGGGCGTCGGGCCCTTCTGGTTGCGCGAGGCGCGGATGAAAACGGTAGGCGGCCGGTCCTCGTGATCGGCAGGCCATTCGGCCGGCTTGGCAATCAGCCCGCCATCGCCGTCGCGTCCGGTGATATCGAGGACGGCAACGCTCGGCAGGCTGCCGGGGACGGCAAGGCGCTTTGCCCGCTTTTCCACAAGGCCGTCATCGGCCAGATCGCGCAGAATGTCTTTCAGGCCGATGCGTGCATCGCCCTTGAGGTTGAAAGCCTTGGCGATATCGCGCTTGCCCGCGCGGTCCGGATTCTCCTTGATGAACTGGAGAATTTCCTCGCGGCCCGGCAGATAGGGCTCGCGACCGGTGTCTGCGGAACTGGCAGGCCGCTTTTTTCCTTTGGGTGGAGAGATACGGCGTGCCAATGTTCGGGTCCTTAACTAGCTTTTTTCGTCGCCGCCTTTTTGGCGGCTGGTTTCTTGGCGGCGGGCTTTTTCGCCGCTGCCTTGCGGGCAGGGGCTTTCTTGGTGCCCTTGGCCCCGGCCTTCTCGGCGATCAGCAGCAGAGCTTCCTCGACGGTGACGGTTGCCGGGTCCTTGCCCTTCGGCAGGGTCGCGTTGACCTTGCCCCAATTGACATAGGGACCGTATTTGCCGTCGCGCACGGTGATCGGTCCGCCATCGGGATGTTCGCCCAGATCCTTCAGCGCCGCCGGTGTACCGCGCCCGCGGCCCGGGCCCTTGGCCAGCTTTTCCGCCAGCACCGTGACGGCGCGGTTGAGGCCGATGGAGAACACGTCCTCCGCGCTTTCCAGATTGGCATAGGTGCCGTCATGCGAGAGGTAGGGGCCATACCGGCCGATACCCGCCGAAATCATCTTGGCCGATTCGGGATGCTGGCCCACATCCCTTGGCAGGGACAGGAGCGCCAGCGCCTTTTCATGGTCCATGGCGTCGATGGTCCAGCCCTTCGGCAGGCTGGCGCGCTTGGCTTCCTTGCCGTCGCCGCGCTGCACATAGGGGCCGAAACGGCCGTTGCGCACGCTGACGTCCTCGTCGGTATAGGGATCCTTGCCAAGCACCTTCGGCTCGTCGCCATTGCCGTTCTCGCCGGAGGCTTCGCTGCCGCCGAGCTGACGGGTGAACTTGCATTCCGGATAGTTCGAGCAGCCGACGAACGCGCCGTACTTGCCGAGCTTCAGCGAGAGATTGCCGGTTCCGCAGACCTGGCAGATGCGCGGGTCGCTGCCGTCTTCGCGCGGCGGGAAGACGAGCGGGCCGAGCTGGTCGTTCAGCGCATCGAGAACATTGGTGACGCGCAGTTCCTTGATGCCGTCGACCGAACCGAAGAAATCGGTCCAGAAGTCGCGCAGGACATCCTTCCAGCGCAGCTTGCCGTCGGAAATCTCGTCGAGCTTTTCCTCCAGATCGGCGGTGAAATCATATTCCACGTAGCGCTGGAAAAAGCTCTCGAGGAAGGCAATGACCAGACGGCCCTTGGCTTCGGGAATGAGCTTGCGCTTTTCGATGGTGATGTATTCGCGGTCGCGCAGGGTGGCGAGGGTCGCCGCATAGGTCGAGGGACGGCCGATGCCGAGCTCTTCCATCCGCTTGATCAGCGTGGCTTCGGAATAACGCGGCGGCGGTTCGGTCGAGTGCTGCGTCGCGTTGATCTTTTCGCGGGCGAGGGCCTCGCCGGCGCGGATCTCGGGCAGGCGGGCGCCGTCCTCATCGACATCCTCTTCCTCGCGGTGATCCACATAGGCACCGAGGAAGCCGTCGAACTTCACCACGGAACCATTGGCGCGCAACTGGGCAAAACTTGAACCGTTCTGCGCGTCAATGTCCACGACGGTCCGTTCGATATCGGCCGACTGCATCTGGCTGGCGATGGCGCGCTTCCAGATCAGCTCATAGAGCCGCGCCTGGTCGGCATCGAGGAACTGGCGCACATCCTTCGGGTGGCGGTTGAAATCGGTCGGGCGGATGGCTTCGTGCGCTTCCTGGGCGTTCTTCGCCTTGGTCGAGTAGAAGCGCGGCTTCTCCGGCACGTATTTTTCGCCGAACACCTTGCTGATCGTCTGGCGCGCGGCCTGAACCGCCTCTGGCGCCATCTGCACGCCGTCCGTACGCATATAGGTGATCAGACCGGCGGTCTCGCCGCCAAGGTCCATACCCTCATACAGCCGCTGGGCGATCTGCATGGTGCGCGAGGCCGAGAAGCCGAGCTGGCCGGATGCCGCCTGCTGCAGGGTGGAGGTGGTGAAGGGCGGCCCGGGATTGCGCTTGGTCGGCTTGGCTTCGACGGATGCCGCCTTGAAGCTTGCGCCCTCCAGCATGGTGCACAGCGCACCCGCCTGTTCGGCGTTCTTGATATCGAGCTTGGCAAGCTTCTTGCCGTCGACGGAAATCAGCCGGGCTTCGAAGCCGTCATTGCGCGGCGTCTTCAAGAGCGCTGCAATGTTCCAGTATTCCTCGCGCACAAAGCGTTCGATCTCGGCTTCGCGATCGGCAACGAGCCGCAGGGCGACCGATTGCACGCGGCCGGCGGAGCGGGCGCCGGGCAGTTTGCGCCAGAGCACCGGCGACAGGGTGAAGCCGAAGAGATAGTCAAGCGCACGCCGAGCGAGATAGGCATCCACCAGCGGCATGTCGATGTCGCGCGGATTGGCCATGGCGTCAAGCACCGCGTTCTTGGTGATCGCATTGAACACCACGCGCTTGACCGGCTTGGTGCCAATGGCCTTCTTCTGCCGCAGCACTTCCAGGACGTGCCAGGAGATTGCTTCACCCTCGCGATCCGGATCGGTTGCGAGAATGAGGCCGTCACTGTCCTTCAAGGCCTTGACGATATCGCCCAGACGTTTGGCCGATGCCCCGTCGACTTCCCACGACATGGCGAAATCTTCATCCGGACGTACGGACCCATCCTTGGCAGGCAGATCACGGACATGGCCGAACGAGGCCAGAACCGTATAGCCTGAACCCAGATATTTGTTGATTGTTTTAGCCTTGGCGGGCGATTCGACGACGACAACGTTCATTATTGAATTGGGCTTTCCTGCTCTTGTCACATTACAAAAGCACAGTTTTCACTTCGAAACAGGTCTTGTGAAATGAACAGGCTTGCTCGGAACGTCAAGGCCTGTGCGTGAAAAATCGTTAAATGCAACTTAAAGTTGCTATTTGAAATATTGCAATTAATGATATTATCCATGCGTCTCAGGCGCTTTATTGAGAAAGGCAGCGAGTCCCGCCTTTTTTAAGAAAGCGAATCACTATTTGATTGTTTTTGTGGAGGTTCGGACTGGCAAACTGTGAAATCCACCGGATTAAAGACCTATATAATATAACTTTATTTATTTCTGTATAAATGCGTATTTAAGGACGAAGTCATGGGTGAGAACAAGTTCAGTCGGACAGAAAACATAAGATATATTCAGCAAATGCTGGGAGAATTGCGCAGTATGGCCAAGTTGAATGACCTGGACATGCTGGCCTATCTGATCGAAATCGCTTACATCGAAAGCAATGATCTTTTGGCAAAAGAGACAAACATTGTCTCCCCTTTAAAGAAGCGAAACACTTCCACCTGAGTGACGCTGCAGCCGGCCGGCCAGATCGAGTTCGAGCAGAATAAGCGAAATGGCCGCCGGATGAATTCCGCTTGTCCTGATGAGGTCGTCGACATCGGCGGGCGTTGGACCCAAAAGGGTGACGATCCGGTCGCGGTCTGTCTCGTCGGGCGGGGGAATGGACGGAAAGGCGGATTCCGGCGCGAAAAACGCCGTATCGTCGAGGGAGGGCCGGTCCACAAGCGGTCCGATGGCCGACAGGATGTCGGCGGTTTCAGTCACAAGAATGGCGCCGTTCTTCAAGAGGGCATTGGTGCCCTTGGCCCTCGGATCGAGCGGCGAACCGGGGACGGCGAAAACCAGGCGGCCGAGTTCTCCGGCAAACCGGGCGCTGATCAGCGAGCCGGATCGCTCCGCCGCCTCGACAACCAGCAGGCCTAGGGAAAGCGCCGCGATGATCCTGTTGCGGCGCGGAAAATCCCGGGCGCGCGGCTCCCAGCCGAACGGCATTTCGCTGATGACGGCGCCGCCGCTTGCGGGGATCGCTGCGAAGAGATCGAGATTGTCAGGCGGATAGGGCTTGTCCAGGCCGCCGGCCATGACGGCAACCGTGCCGCTATCAAGGCTTGCCTCATGCGCTGCCTTGTCGATGCCGCGGGCAAGCCCGGAGATGACGGCATAGCCTGCCTGTCCCAATTCCCGTGCAATGATCCGCGTGAGTTTGATCCCGATGAGCGAGGCATTGCGCGCGCCGACAATGGCGACAGCCGGAAGGCGAAACACCGCCGCATCGCCCTTGATCGCCACCAGCGGCGGCGGATTGTCGGCGTGGCGCAGATAGCGGGGATAGTCGGGTTCGCCGATACCGGTGAAGACCGCACCCACGCGCGCGGCCATCGCCATTTCGCGCCGGGCCTCGTCGAAGCTGGCGATCCGGATGGGACGGCGGCCGCCGCCGCGCCGCACCAGTTCCGGCAGCATTTCCAGAGCGTCGGAAGCCGAGCCGTAGCGGGCAATCAGGTGGCGGAAGGTGACCGGGCCGACATTCTCACTGCGGATCAGCCGAAGCCAGCTCAGTCGCTGGCTGTCAGAAAGGCGGATGCCTTTCTGATCCTCCGTCACCCCTTGGACCCGATCTTGCCCTCGGTGCCGGCCAGGAGGCGCTCGATATTGGCGCGGTGCTTGATGAAGACGATGACCGTCAGGATGAGGAAGAGCAGGGCGATGGCGTGGTAGCCCATGACATAGAGAATGATCGGGGTGGCAACCGCCGCGATCAGCGCCGACAGCGAGGAATAGCGGGTGGTGTAGGCAATGATCAGCCAGATGGCGGCGAAGATCAGCGCCACCTGCCAGACGAGGCCGAGCAGGACGCCAAGATAGGTGGCCACGCCCTTGCCGCCCTTGAATTTCAGCCAGACCGGAAAGATGTGCCCGAGAAAGGCGCCGAGACCGGCGACAATGGCGGCCTGCGGGCTGATGGCGCCGGCGATCAGTACGGCAGCGGTTCCCTTGAACATGTCGAGCAGCAGCGTTGCCGCCGCCAGCTTCTTGTTGCCGGTGCGCAGAACATTGGTGGCGCCGATATTGCCGGAGCCGATGCTGCGCACGTCGCCGAGGCCCGCAAGCCGTGTCAGGATCAGCCCGAACGGAATGGAGCCGAGCAGGTAGCCCAGGACCAGCGCGGCGAAAAGATATCCTGCCTGCCCGTTGATGAAATCCGACATGCTCTCTTCCCCGGTTTTCTCTTCAGATGGTGAAAACGGACTTGCCCGCCACAAATGTCTGCAGAACGCGGCCCTGGAAACGTGCGCTTTCAAAACAGCTGTTCTTGGAGCGCGACCGCAGCTGTTCTTCCTTCACAATCCACGGCTCGTCAAGATCGACTATGGTCATATCCGCCCGGGCGCCCGGCTTGAGCGTGCCCGCATCGAGGCCGAAAATTTTGGCGGGGCCGCTGGAAAGCGCCTCGACGATGCGGATCAGCGGCACATCGCCATTGTGATAGAGCCGCAGGGCGGCGCCGAGCAGTGTTTCCAGGCCGATGGCCCCGGCCGCCGCATCGGCGAAGGGCAGGCGCTTGGTGTCGACATCCTGCGGATCGTGCGACGAGACGATGATGTCGATGGTGCCGTTGCGCAGTGCCTCGACCATGGCCAGCCGGTCTTCTTCGAGCCGCAGCGGCGGCTGCAGGCGGAAGAAGGTGCGGAATTCGCCGATGTCGTTCTCATTGAGCGAAAGATGGTTGATGGAGACGGCGGCGGTGGCATTGACGCCGTTCTGTTTGGCGCGGGCCACCACCTCGGCGGACATGGCCGTCGAGATTTGCGCGGCGTGATAGGTGCCCTTGGTCAGCGCGGCAAGACGCAGGTCGCGTTCGAGCGGAATGACTTCGGCTTCGCGCGGCGTGCCGGAAAGGCCGAGCCAGCTGGCGTAGAGGCCTTCATTCATCACGCCCGATATGCCGAGATAGGGATCCTGTGTCTCGTGCGACAGGACAACCCCGAAATCCCTGGCATAGGTGAGCGCGCGGCGTAAGAGCTGCGTATCGGCGATGGAATGGCGCCCTTCCGTGATCGCCACGGCACCCGCCGCGCGCAGCAGGCCGATTTCGGTCATTTCCTGGCCCTGCAGCCCCTTGGTGACCGCCGCAGCCGGATAGACATTGACCACGGCCGTATCGCGCGCCGTGCGGCGGACGAATTCGACCAGCGCCACATTGTCGATCACCGGATCGGTGTCCGGCATCATGATGATGGAGGTCACGCCGCCGGCGGCTGCCGCATGGCTGGCCGAGGCGATGGTTTCGCGGTGTTCGCCACCGGGCTCGCCGATGAAGACGCGGGCATCGACGAGGCCCGGCAAGACGGTTTTTCCCGTGCAGTCGATAACAGTCGCGCCTTCGGGCGCACCCTGGTTGCGGGCATCGGCGCCGCTGGCAACGATGCTGCCGCCCCTGATGATGATTGTTCCGGTCTCATCGAGACCGCGGGATGGATCGACGATCCGGGCATTGTGCAGAACGGTCGTGCTCATCCCGCTACTCCTTCCGCGTTGCGGCGCGGGTCCAGCAGCGCTTCCATCACCGCCATGCGCACGGCAACGCCCATTTCAACCTGTTCCTGAATGACGCTCTGCGAGCCGTCGGCCACATCCGAGGCGATTTCGACGCCGCGGTTCATCGGTCCGGGATGCATGACCAGCGCGTCGGGCTTGGCATGCCTGAGCTTTTCGCGATCAAGCCCGTGATAGTGGAAATATTCACGCACCGACGGCACGAAGGCGCCCGCCATGCGCTCGCGCTGCAGGCGCAGCATCATCACCACGTCGGCGTCTTTCAGGCCGTCTTCCATCGAGTTGAAAACCTCGACGCCCATCTGGCTGATCCCGGCGGGCAAAAGGGTCGACGGGGCAATCACCCGCACCCGTGCCCCGAGGGCATTGAGCAGGAGAATGTTGGAGCGGGCGACGCGCGAATGCAGCACGTCGCCGCAGATCGCCACGATCAGCCGGGCAACCTTGCCCTTGGCGCGCCGGATCGTCAGCGCATCGAGCAACGCCTGCGTCGGGTGTTCATGCGCGCCGTCGCCGGCATTGACCACTGAGCAGCCCACCTTTTGCGCCAGCAGGGCGGCGGCACCGGCCGAGCCATGCCGGATGATCAGGATATCCGGCCGCATCGCATTCAGCGTCATGGCGGTATCGATCAGCGTTTCGCCCTTTTTCACCGAGGAATTGCCGACCGACATGTTCATCACATCGGCGCCGAGCCGTTTTCCGGCCAGCTCGAAGGATGACTGTGTCCGGGTCGATGCCTCGAAGAACAGGTTGATCTGCGTCCGCCCGCGCAGGACACTCTTTTTCTTCTCGGACTGGCGCGAAACCGCGATCTCGCTGTCGGCAAGGTCGAGAAGAATATTGATGTCCTCGGGGGAAAGGTTCTTGATGCCAAGCAAATGGCGGTGGGGAAACAGGAGGGGGAGCGTTTTTGATGTCATATCAAGTCCCCCCTATAGGCTTGATGCCGCCGCCCCGCAAGCGTTTGGCAGCATATCCCGCCCTGTTCCCCCTAAAAAATCCCTTGTTCTTATAAGTTCGTGACGCTGCATGAATATCGTGCGTGGTTCGACAAGCTCACCATGAGGGAGGTGGTTCGACTGCAGGGCTCATCACAAACGTTGCAGAATAGTGCTCCCTGCAATCCCCCGTTTCCCCTCATGGTGAGCTTGTCGAACCACGCACGATGCCGATGCAACGAAGCAAGGCCCCTAATGCGCCTCGGCGGCCAGAATGGCCTCGCTGCGGATTTCTTCCGTCAGCTTCAGCCGCATCTGGGTAAACTCCGGGCTTGCCTTCACCGTATAATGCCGGGGATGGCCGAGCGGCACGGGCATGATGGATTTGATCCGGCCCGGCCGTGCCGACATCGTCACCACCCGCGACGCCATGAAGATCGCTTCCTCGATATCGTGCGTGACGAAGATGACGGTTTTCTGCTCGTGCTCCCAGATGCCGAGCAGCAGCTCCTGCATCAGCCCGCGCGTCTGGTTGTCGAGCGCGCCGAAGGGTTCGTCGAGCAGCAGGATTTTTGGATTGTTGGCCAGCGCCCGGGCAATCGCCGTGCGCTGCTGCATGCCGCCCGACAGCTGTTTCGGCCAGTGGTTTTCGAAACCGCGCAGGCCCACCTTGTCGATATAGGAGGCGACGATGTCGCGCTTTTCCTTTTCTGCAACGCCGCGTTCGCGCAGGCCGAAGCCGATATTCTGCTCGATGGTCAGCCACGGAAACAGCGTATAGGACTGGAACACCACGCCGCGATCCGCGCCTGGGCCTGTCACGTCCTGCCCGTCGAGCGTCACGGTGCCGCTGGTCGGACGGTCGAGCCCGGCGACAATGCGCAGGAGCGTGGACTTGCCGCACCCGGACGGTCCGAGGATCGAAACGAAGTCGTTGTGCGCCACGGTGAGGTCGGTGGGTTGCAGCGCCTCGGTCGGCTTGCCGCCGTGCACGCCCGGAAAAATGCGGCTGACGCCTTTGATGACGAGCGTGCTCATGCGAGCCTCCAGGCGAAAAGCCGGCGATTGACCGATTTGAACAGGAAATCCGAAATCAGGCCGATGACTCCGATGACGATGATGCCGAAAATGATCTGCCCGGTGGCGAGCAGCGCCTGGCTGTTGATGATCATGTAGCCGATGCCCGAGGAGGCACCGATCATTTCGGCAACGATGACATAGGTCCAGGCCCAGCCGAGCACCAGCCGCAATGTTTCGGCGATATCCGGTGCATTGGCCGGGATGAGGACACGCTTGACGATGCCGCTGTCATTGGCGCCGAGCGTATAGGCGGCTTCCACCAGATCGCGGCGCGTATTGGCGACGGCCACGGCCACCATCAGGATGATCTGGAACACCGCGCCGATGAAAATCACCAGCAGTTTCTGCATCTCGCCGATACCCGCCCACAGGATCAGGAGCGGAATGAAGGCCGAGGCGGGAAGATACCGGGCAAAGGAGACGAAGGGTTCCAGCATGGCCTCGATGGGCTTGTAGGCGCCCATGGCAATGCCGAGGGGAACGGCGATAATGGCCGCGATGACAAAGCCGCCGACAACCCGCCAGATCGTCATGCCGATATCGTAGAGAAAATTCTGCTGGGACAACAGGAGCCAGCCGTCATGCAGCATGGTCAGGGGATCGGCGAGGAATGTGCTGGATACGAAGCCGCCGAAGGTGGCGGCGGACCATGCCGCAATAAACAGGATAAAGAAGAGGACGCCAAGCAGGACGCGTGACGACGCCCCGATCGGCTGGAGAGGTTGAACCATGAGTGTTCCGATGCAAAGAGTGAAGGTATAACCCTAGGAGTGCCGATGTTGTCCGGTTGAAGTGGCTGCAAGCTGCAGTGCGTGGTTCGACAAGCTCACCATGAGGGAGGTGGTTTGATGCAAGGCCAATCCGATGGGTTGCAGAATAGTGCTCCCTGCAATCCCCCACCTCCCTCATGGTGAGCTTGTCGAACCACGCACCCTCCTCTTGCAGCCATCAGCTGATTACTTGATGAAGCTGGTATCGACGATGGTGCTGATATCCGGCTTCTTCTTGATGACGCCGATTTCAAGCAGAAGGTCTGCCGCCTCGTCGGAGAATTTGGCAAAATCCTTCTCGAAGAAGGCCTGGTTGGCTGCCTTGTCCTGCCAGCGCAGATATTGTGCCGAATTGCCGAACACCTCTGCCGTCTGCTTCACGTCGGCACCCATGATCGCGTAGGCCTTGTCCTTGTCGGCTGCGATGAGCTCCAGCGCGTCGAAGTAGCTCTTGGCGAAGGCCTTGGCCGCTTCCGGATTCTTTTCGAGGAATGCATTGGTGCAGCCGAACGTGTCCATCACGACGGGATAATCCAGCGTGGTGGCGATGATCTTGCCCTTGTCCGGGGCGGCACGCACGGTGGAGAGATAGGGCTCATAGGTCATCGCCGCGTCGTTCTGCCCGGCAACGAAGGCCTGGGCCGCCGGTCCCGGCTCGAGATTGACGACCTTGACGTCCTTCAGCGACAGGCCGTTGTGCTTCAGCATCCATGCCAGGACGAAATAGGGCGATGTGCCGGGCGCCGATGCGGCGATGGCCTTGCCCTTGAGGTCGGAAATCTTGGCGACGTCGCTGCGCACGACCATGCCGTCGGCGCCGAACGACTTGTCCATCTGGAAAATCTGCTTGGTGGCGACGCCATTGGCGTTCCAGGCGATCCAGGTTTCCACCGTGGTGGCGGCGCACTGCACGTCGCCCGATGCCAGCGCCAGATGGCGGCTTGCCTGCGGAATCTTGGTCAGCGTGACGTCAAGGCCGTTCTTCTTGAAGATGCCGGCCTCCTTGGCCAGCGTCAGCGGGGCAAAGCCGGTCCAGCCGGACAGGCCGACGGAAACCGCCGTGTCCGCCTGTGACGGGACGGCGGATGCCAGAAGCGCCGCGCATGCAGCGCCGAGATACCATTTGAATTTCATCTGATTGACCCCTTTGTTCATTTTTTTGGCACGATGAATATAGAGGCATGATAGGCAGGCAGCTTTTCATTTGTCTAGACATAAGCTTGCGCCCGGATACAGAAAAAGCTGCCTGAGACATTTTGCATCGGCGCCGTCATTCGGCTAGAAGAAGATGGATCGGTTAACCGCTTGTCAGAACCTTCATTCCATAAATGCGCGACTCATGATTGCGGCGCTGACGTGTTCGGATGAAACGGGCCATGCCGTAAAGACAGCTCATATTGGATCAGGACATTTTCTTGAAAACCCACGACGTTCTCAACCAGACACCCTCCATGATCGGCCTCAACGCCTATCTCGGCGATCCGTTGCTGATGCAGATCACCAAGCGGTTTCCGCAGGCGACCCGGACGGAGCTGGAACAAAGCGGCCGGTTTGTCCTGTCCGGTGATGCGCAGGATCTGGCGCGGCTCGCCAATACGGAAACGCCGAAGCTGCGCACCCATGACCGCCAGGGCTTTCGCGTCGACGTCATCGATTATCATCCGGCCTATCATGCGCTGATGCGCCGTTCCGTGGCGCAGGGCCTGCATTCATCCATCTGGGAAGACGGCCCGACGGAAAACGGCCTGCGCCATCAGGCGCGCACGGCGCGCTTCTATACGGCGGCGCAGCTGGAATGCGGGCATCTCTGCCCGATCACCATGACCAGCGCGTCGCTGGCGGCTTTGATGTCGTCGCCAAGCCTGTACCGCGAGTGGTCGCCGCTGGTCTTGCCGCGCAAATATGATTCCAGCAACAAATCCCCGGCCAAGAAGGCAAGCCTGACGCTCGGCATGGGCATGACGGAGAAGCAAGGCGGCACGGATGTGCGCACCAATACGACGCGCGCCGAACCCGCCGGCAGCGGCTTTTACCGGATTACCGGCCATAAATGGTTCATGTCGGCGCCGATGTCCGATGCGTTCCTGGTGCTGGCGCAGGCGCGGGAAGGCCTGTCCTGTTTCCTCGTGCCGCGCATCCTGCCCGACGGATCATCCAACGGCTTCCGCTTCCAGCGGCTGAAGGACAAGCTCGGCAACCGCTCCAATGCATCGTCCGAAGTCGAATTCGACAATGCGCTGGGCCAGATGGTCGGCGGTCCGGGCGACGGTGTCAAAACCATCATCGACATGGTGACGCTGACGCGGCTGGACTGTGCCATCGCTTCGGCCGGGATGATGCGCGCCGGTCTTGCCGAGGCGGTGCACCATGCACGCCATCGCATCGTGTTTGACGGGCCGCTGTTCGACAAGCCGCTGATGCTGCGGGTCATGGCCGACATGGCGCTGGATGTGGCCGGCGCGACGGCGCTGACCTTCCGGCTGGCCCGCGCCTTCGACAATGCGGCGCAGAATCGCGGCGAGGCGGCTTTTGCCCGGGTAATGACCCCGGTGGTGAAATACTGGGTTGCCAAGATCGCCCCCGCCTTGCTGTACGAGGCGATGGAATGCCTCGGCGGCAATGGCTACATCGAGGAGGGCAATCTTGCCCGCCATTACCGCGAAGCCCCGGTCAATGCCATCTGGGAAGGCTCCGGCAATGTCATGGCGCTGGACGTGTTGCGCGTTCTCAAGCGCGGGCCGCAGCTGTTCGACGAGGTGCTGAACTGGATCGGCGCCCAGCTCGGGCGCGGCGGGCAGGGCACGGTCGAGGTGCTGCGCGCCGCCATGCGTGTTGCGGAAAACGACGAAGGCGCTGCGCGCATCCTGACTGAACAGCTGGCGCTGGCCGCAGCGGGTGCGGAACTGCGGCACCTGCATTCGGAAGATATCGCCGATGCGTTCATCGAAACCCGCCTCGGCGGGCAGTGGCGCACCACCTACGGCATGCTCGATGCCCGTCACAACGCCAAGAGCATCGTCAACTCGCTCTATCCCCCGGCCAACTGAGCGCCGTTTCTGCGGGCTTCAACGGGGCCTCAATCCCACTGCTTTTCAGCGGTGCTGGGACCGCATTTGTCAAATACGTGCATCAGCCGCTGATCGGTCCTCTCGCAGGGCCGAAAAGTGCTCCGGCTAATACCTTCAATTTTAATAAAATTTTTTTAAATTAACCTTAACAA
Source organism: Phyllobacterium sp. T2-21 (assembly GCF_055378485.1). Lineage (NCBI taxonomy): Bacteria > Pseudomonadati > Pseudomonadota > Alphaproteobacteria > Hyphomicrobiales > Phyllobacteriaceae > Phyllobacterium > Phyllobacterium sp. T2-21. The sequence goes on from NZ_AP027912.1 coordinate 2,140,020, forward strand.
ACGGTTTACGTTGCGTCTAAACTCTTAGCAGATATCAATGTGATTCGAAAATACCTCGTGATTTCACGGGGTTACACAACCCGCCACCGACTTCCCCGCTAGGAGAAATGAATGCGCAGCTTCCTGATATTCTGGGCAGGCCCGTTAAGCTTTCTGTGGGGTTGGTATTTTCTGTCGTACTACGATCTGAGCATGGGGATGTACTTCTTCAGCCGTGAAATGCACGATCTGGTCTTCACCATTTACGGCAATATTCTCGGGATCGCGCCGGACAGCATTCCGCCGCTGGTCGCCCGTGCCTGCATCGTCGATACGGGGCTGGTTTTCTGTCTGATCGCCTTCCGCCGCCGCAAGCAGATCATCGCCTGGGTCAAGGTGTGGCGGGAAAACCGTGCCGCCGCCGCGGCGTCGGCCAATACGGCGCTGGCCTATTCGAAGGAATTGCCGTCTGCGTTCTGACGCAGGCTCTGCAGGCGGTCCAATGCCCCTTGCAGGATGAACGCCGCCGCAGCGGAATCGATCCGCTCGGCGCGTTTTTGCCGTGATACATCCATGCCGATCAGCGCGCGCTCAGCCGCAACCGTCGATAGACGCTCGTCCCAGTAGACGAAGGGCAGGTCGGTCAGCTTTTCCATGTTGCGCACGAAGGCGCGGGTGGCCTGCACGCGCGGGCCTTCGCTGCCGTCCATATTGACCGGCAGGCCGATGACGATGGCGCCGACATTGTCGCTTTTCAGCGCCTTCAGCAGATCCTGCGCGTCGTGGGTGAACTTGCTGCGCTTGAGCACCGGGCGCGGATTGGCAAAGGAAAAACCCCGGTCCGAAATGGCGATGCCGATGGTTTTCGTGCCCAGGTCGAGCCCCGCGACGGTCTGGCCGTCGGCGACATGATCTTCGAGCTGTTCAATGGTCAGAACCGTCAAGGGTGTTTCCTGCACTTGAATTGGCCGGCGAAAGGCCGTTGTAATTCGCCGTTGTAATTCGAATGAATGTCACATAGCTGCAATAGACGGTTGTGGCGAGCAAAGACTGACACTGGAAGGGAAAACCCCATGAAGATTACCTGGCTTGGCCATTCGGCCTTTCGCATTGAAATCGCCCTGAGCACGATTCTGATTGACCCTTTCCTCAACGGCAATCCGGGTGCGCGCGGCGTCGACCCGAAGGAGGCGACACGCGGCGCCACCCACATCATCCTGACGCACGGTCATGGCGATCATGTCGGCGATACCGCCGCCATTGCCAAGGATACGGGTGCGGTGGTGATCGGCAATGCCGATCTGGTGACCTGGCTCAACAATCGCGGTGTCGCCCGGGTCGATCCAACCAATACCGGCGGGACCGTATCGCACAATGGCTTCACCGTGACCTATGCCAACGCGCTGCATTCCTCGGCACAGATCACCGAGGATGGCGTGTCGCATTCGCTGGGTTCGGCCAATGGCGTCGTCCTGCATTTCGACAATGAGCCGACGCTCTATCACATGGGCGATACGGACATCTTCTCCGACATGGCGCTGGTCAACGAACTGCACCAGCCGGAGATCGGCATCGTGCCGATCGGCGACCGCTTCACCATGGGCGGTGCCGTCGCCGCATTGGCAACGCAGCGCTATTTCAAATTCGCCAGGGCGATCCCATGCCATTACGGCTCGTTCCCGATCATCGACCAGACCGCCGACAAATTTGTCGCCGCGATGGAAGGCAGCAAGACGCAGGTCTTTGTCGCGGGGACAAATGATCAGTTTACGGTTTGAGTTTGGGTTGCTAAAGCCGTTGTGATTTTGGTCGTCACCACGACGATAGGCTGAGCTATTGGAGGTATTGTGCGTAAACTAATCCTGATTTCCTGCGTCATGGCGTTGTCGACACCGGCTTTCGCCCAGACAATCGATGCCAAGGGCGCCGATGAGCTTGCCAATACCCTGTCGAAATATGTCGGCAAGACCGCACTCAGCAACGGCATTCTCAAGGTAACGCCCGAGGCCGACGGCTACCGCGTTACCTTCAGCACCGATGCTTTCCTCAAAACCATGCCGAAGCAGGACCTGCTGAAGGGCAGCCTGGGGGATTACAGCATCCTGACCAAGCCGCTGGCCGACGGAACATGGAATGTGTCCTCGGGCAACATACCTGCGGCGGCCTTCGACGTGAGCGGGCCCAAGGGCCCTGAGTCGTTCCATTGGTCGGTCGATGGCGGCAGCTGGACCGGATTGTTCGATCCCAAGATCGGCACGTTCTCGACCTCGACCTTCGCCTATGATGCGTTCAAGCTGTCGCTGAAGTCGGCGGAACAGGATATCGACGCCAGCGCCAGCGGGGCAAAAGGGCAGATGCTTGCCAAGGCCGCTGCATCGGGCGGCATCGATATCGATATGACGCAATCCCTCGCAAATTTCAGCGAAACGATCGTCACGAAGCTCCCCACGCCTGATGCGGCCTCCGAAGAGGGCGAAGCAGCCAAGACCGAAACGCCGGCTGCCGGTGAACCGGTGAAGGTGACGCTGCGCAGCGGCGAACTCGGCAGCGTTGCCGAGGGCAAGGGCTTCCGCAACCGGGAGCTGCTGGACCTGTGGGCATTCGTCGTCGCCCATATGGACGAGAAGAAGCTCAACAAGGCCGGACAGGACGAGCTCAAGCTGAAGCTGCGGGCGTCCCTGCCGCTCTGGGACAAGCTCAAGGGCGAGTATCATTTCAAGGATTTCAACGTTGAAACGCCGCTGGGCAATTTCGCCGCCCAGAACATTTCGCAGGAAACCAACCTCGACGGCATCAGCAAGGATGGCGCTTATCACTACGCCATGCGCACCAACGGCCTGAAATATCCGGCCCTGCCGATCCCCGAATGGGGTGTGCCTTTCCTTCCGACCGATGTGGAACTGGTGATCGGGACTGCCGGTGTCGATCTCGATACGGTCGTCAAGGGCGCCATCGACGATATGGACCTGAACCGCGACAAGGTTCTCTCCGAGGAGTTTGAAGCGGCAACCGCCGCGCAGTTCCTGGTTGCGCCGCCCAAGCTGGTGATTTCGAAGAGCCTGGTGCGTACCGCCGATGCGGAGCTGACGGTCGAAGGCGAGATGACCTTTGCCGGCCTGAAGCCCGCCAGCCACACCACCTGGGAGATGGCCGGTTTCGACAAGGTTGTCGAGCGCCTGAACAAGGCGGCGGAAACCGACGCCGAAATCCAGAATTACATCACCTTCGTCAAGCTGGCGAAGGATTTCGGCACGGAAGTCGATGGCGGACGGATCCGGTGGGTCGTCGATCAGCAGGCCGACGGTTCGGTTGCGATCAATGGCAATCCCGTGAAAGGTCCGGACCCGGTTGTCGAACCCGGCAGCGAGGATGTCATTGATGTGCCTGCACCCGACGATGAAGAAGACAATCCGGATGCGCAGGCCGACAAGGCGCAGTAATCGGCGTCCGGCATGCCGACTTGTCCGTTGCGCTTGCCCGCAACGGACACTATAGCTGCTTGATCAAGAATTGAATTTTCGGGAATCCCAATGTCTGTCGATATTTCCACCGTCAAACGCGTTGCGCGTCTTGCCCGTATTGCCGTGAGTGAGGACGATGCGACCCGCATGACCGGCGAACTGAATGCCATCCTCGGTTTCGTCGAACAGCTGAACGAAGTCGATGTGGCGGGTGTCGAGCCCATGACATCGGTCACGCCCATGGCCATGAAGAAGCGCCGGGACGTGGTCAATGACGGCGGCAAGGCGGCCGATATCGTTGCCAATGCGCCGGTCACCGAAGAGAATTTCTTCGTCGTTCCGAAAGTGGTGGAGTAAGGCGCAGCCATGACGATCACGGTCGCCATCGAAACGCCCCTGCAGGATGACGTCCGCGCCCTTGTGGATGCGCTGAATGCGCATCTTCTGCCGCTGTCGCCGGTCGAATTCCAGTTCAAGATGACGGTGGAAGAGATGGCAGGCGCCGACGCCACGGTGTTCATCGCCCGCGACGAAACCGGGCGGGCGGTGGGCTGCGGTGCGCTCAAGCAGCATGACGCGGAAACCGGCGAGATCAAGCGCATGTTCACCCTGCCGTCCGTGCGCGGCAAACGCGTCGGTTCGATCCTGCTCGAGGCCATAACCGGGCTCGCCCGCGACAAGGGCATGTCCCGGCTTGTGCTGGAGACGGGCGTCGGCCCCGGATTTGACGCGGCATGGCGGCTGTATGAGCGTTCCGGCTTCATCCGCTGCGGTGCGCTCCTCGATTATCCGGATTCGGAACACAGTGCATTTTACGAAAAGCGGCTCGCCCTCGCGCCAGCCCAATAAACAGGACTTGATATGACCGATCTGACCGCTCTCACCATTGCCGAGGCGCGCGACCAGCTGAAAGCCAGGGCGATCACCGCCACTGAGCTGACCAGTGCCTATCTCAAGGCAATCGAGACCGCGAACGGGGCCCTGAACGCCTATATCGCCGTCACGCCGGAGAAGGCGCTTGACATGGCCAAGGCATCCGATGCCCGTCTGGCTGCAGGCAAGGCCGGGGCGCTGGAAGGCATACCGCTGGGTATCAAGGACCTGTTCGGCACCGAAGGCATCCACACGCAGGCCTGTTCGCATATTCTCGACGGCTTCAAGCCGCATTATGAATCCACTGTCACCTCCAATCTGTGGGCCGACGGCGCCGTGATGCTCGGCAAGCTCAACATGGATGAGTTCGCCATGGGGTCATCCAACGAAAGCTCCTATTACGGCCCGGTGAAAAACCCGTGGCGCGCCAACGGCTCCAATGCCGATCTGGTGCCCGGCGGTTCGTCCGGCGGCTCGGCCGCTGCGGTCGCCGCCCGCCTGTGCGCCGGTGCGACGGCCACCGATACCGGCGGTTCCATCCGCCAGCCCGCCGCCTTCACGGGTACCGTCGGCATCAAGCCGACCTATGGACGCTGCTCGCGCTGGGGCATTGTCGCCTTCGCCTCGTCGCTGGATCAGGCCGGACCGATTGCCCGCGACGTGCGCGATGCGGCGATCCTGCTCAAATCCATGGCCTCGGTCGATACCAAGGACACGACATCGGTCGATATCGCCGTTCCCGATTACGAATCCATCATCGGCAAGCCGCTGACCGGCCTCAAGATCGGCATTCCCAAGGAATACCGTGTCGAGGGCATGCCGGAAGAGATCGAAAAGCTGTGGCAGCAGGGCATTGCCTGGCTGAAGGACGCCGGTGCATCCATCGTCGATATCTCGCTGCCGCACACGAAATACGCGCTGCCGGCCTATTATATCGTGGCCCCGGCGGAAGCCTCGTCGAACCTTGCCCGCTATGACGGCGTGCGTTACGGCCTGCGCGTGCCGGGCAAGGACATTGTCGACATGTATGAAAGGACCCGCGCCAGCGGTTTCGGCGACGAGGTCAAGCGCCGCATCATGATCGGCACCTATGTGCTGTCAGCCGGTTATTACGACGCCTATTACCTGCAGGCGCAAAAGGTGCGCACCCTGATCAAGAAGGATTTCGAGGACGTCTTCCATGCCGGCGTCGATGCGATCCTGACACCCGCAACCCCGTCGGCAGCCTTCGGCATCGCCGATCAGGATCTGGCGTCCGATCCGGTGAAAATGTACCTGAATGATATTTTCACGGTCACGGTCAACATGGCGGGGCTTCCCGGCATCGCCGTGCCTGCCGGACTGGACAGCCGGGGCCTGCCGCTTGGCCTGCAGCTGATCGGACGCCCGTTCGACGAGGAAACCCTGTTCCAGACCGCCTATGTCATCGAACAGGCCGCAGGCAGGTTCAACGCGCCGAAATGGTGGTAATCAGGCCTGCCACGCAAGCCGACATCGCGGCGCTGGCCGCGGTCGGCTCACGGGCCTGGGCATCGAATATTTTCTCGTTTGAACCGGAACTGCCCGGCATGCGCGCGCATGTCGAGCGTGCCTACCAAGCCTTTGCCGAGGAACATTTTGCCCGCGTGCTGGTTGCCGAGGTGGATGGTGTCATTCTCGGCTGGGGCGCGCGCGAAAAGAACGATGACTACATCTCGGATATGTGGGTCGATCCCGGCCATCAGGGGCAGGGCATCGGTTCGCTCCTGCTCAAGGCGCTGAAAGCCGACATTGTCGCGGCGGGATATGCAACCGCCCGGCTTGAATCCCATGCGCGCAATGCGGGTGCCATACGCCTGTATGAGCGCGAGGGCTTTGAAATCGTGCACCGGAGCCTTGAATGGTCGGAGAGCCTCGAACGCAAGATCGAGAAGGTCAAAATGCTGGCGAACCTGACGTAGGAACTTTCAATGTTTTTCTTTGTTTCCAAGGTGTTCTGGTTCGTTGCTCAACCCTTGAATTTTTCCATTCTGCTGATGGGCCTCGCATTTTTTGCCGTGTGGTTCTCCTGGCGGCGCACGGCGATGACCGCATCCGCCGGGGCATTTCTGATCCTGGGGCTGGCCGTCTGGAGTTCGCTGGGCGCGCTTCTCATGCACCCGCTGGAAGACCGGTTCCAGCGCCCGTCGCCCGCACCGCCGCACGACGATGGCATCATCGTCCTTGGCGGCGGTTTCGAAGGCGGGGTCAATCTGGTGCGCGGCGGCTACGAGCTCAATGCCAGCGGTGACCGCTTCGTTGAAACGGCAGTGCTGGCGCGGCGTTACCCCGAGGCAAAAGTTGTGGTCACCGGCGGCGGCGGCACACTGGTGCTGGAGGGCGAGGGCGATGCCGCCACGGCGCCGCGCCTGTTGACGGCGCTCGGCGTTGCCGCCGACCGGCTGGTTCTCGAGAATGAATCGCGCAACACCTACGAGAATGCCCAGTTCACCAAAAAGCTGCTCGATATCAAACCCGGCGAGACGTGGCTGCTCGTCACGTCCGCCTTCCACATGCCCCGTTCGGTCGGGCTGTTCCGCAAGGCGGGCTTCGACGTGGTGCCGTGGCCTGCCGATTACCGCACCTCCGGCATCGAATATCCCGGATTTGCCCAGGACAACCCGATCGATTCCCTGCAGAACCTGACGATCGTCCTGAAGGAATGGGTCGGGCTTTTCGCCTATTGGGCGACCGGCCGCACCGATGAACTGTTGCCGTCGCCATGATGAAGCAGGTGGACGTTCTCATCATCGGGGCGGGCGCTGCGGGCATGATGTGCGCTGTCGAGGCGGGCAAGCGTGGCCGCTCGGTGCTCATTGTCGATCACGCCAGGGCGCCGGGCGACAAGATCCGCATTTCCGGCGGCGGGCGCTGCAATTTCACCAATCTCAACGCCGCCCCGCAGAACTACATCAGCAGAAACCCGCATTTCTGCATTTCCGCGCTGCGCCGCTATACCCAGCGCCATTTCATCGCGCTGGTCGACCGCTATGGCATCGCCTGGCATGAAAAGACGCTGGGCCAGCTGTTCTGCGACGGTTCGGCCAAGCAGATCATCGATCTGCTGGTCACGGAGATGAAGCAGGCCAATGTCGAGCTGCGGTTGCAGACGGTGGTCGAGTCCATCGAGGCGACGGCGGGCGGTTATACCGTTGCGCTGTCCGGCGAGCGCGTGCGCTGTACCTCGCTGGTGGTCGCCTGTGGCGGCAAGTCCATTCCCAAAATGGGCGCAACCGGCTTTGGCTATGATGTTGCCAGGCAGTTCGGCCTGGCGCTGACCGACATCCGCCCGGCGCTGGTGCCGCTGACCTTCGATGACAACACGCTGGCGCCGCTGAAACCCCTGTCCGGTATTTCCGTCGATGCCGTCATCAGCCACGGCAAGACAAAATTTGCCGAAGCCATGCTCTTCACCCATCGCGGTCTCAGCGGCCCGTCGATCCTGCAGATATCGTCCTATTGGCGCGAAGGCGACACGATCAGCGTCGCCATGCTGCCGGGTGTCAAAATTCTTGACGCGCTGCGCGCCGCCCGTGCGCGCAATGGGCGGCAGGCGCTGCAGACAGCCCTGTCGGAGCTTCTGCCGAAGCGGCTGGCGCAGCTGATCGCCGAAAACAGCGGCATCCACAGCCATCTCGCCGATGTCTCCGACAAGCAGTTGCTCGGCGTCGAGAAGGCCATCAATGAATGGCAGGTCAAGCCCGCCGGCTCGGAAGGCTACCGCACGGCGGAAGTCACGCTGGGCGGTGTCGACACGGACGGGCTCGACCAGAAGACGATGGAAGCCAAATCCGTCAAGGGTCTCTACTTCATCGGTGAAGTGGTCGACGTGACGGGCTGGCTCGGCGGCTATAATTTTCAGTGGGCCTGGTCATCCGGCTGGGTGGCAGGGCAGGCGGTTTAGGAGAAAGCAGTGATGGATGATCTGAACTGGCGTGTCGAGGAAGCATGTTTCAATGCGTGGCCGTCGCCGCGGCAGGTTCTGCATGGCGGCTGGCTGCTGCGGTTTTCCGGCGGCGGCGTTCGCCGCACCAACTCGGTCAACCCTTTGCGCGGACCGCGCGCCGAACCCGCCGGCGTGATCGATGCGGCGGAAAAACTCTATGGCGCGCTCGGCCGCGACTACATTTTCCGGGTTCCGACCATCGCCGATGAAATGGAGTCGCATCTGGTCGAGCGCGGTTACCGCTTCGAGGGCGGCAGCACGGTTCTGTATTGTGACCTGCGCCGCCATCGCCCAGGCGGCGCTGCTGCCGCCGAACTGTCGCGCGAGATGACGCCGGGCTGGTCGCGTGACGGCAGGCGCATCTCCGGCTGGTCGGATGATGAGCAGGCGGTTTTCACCGATATGATCGCCTCCATCGTCGTGCCAAAGGCCTTTGCCTCCGTCACCATGGATGGCCGGATCGTCGCGAAGGCCTATGGTGCCATCAGCAACGGCCTGCTGGTGCTGGAATCCGTCGCCACCGATGCGGATCACCGCAAACGCGGCTATGGCCAGCGGGCGGTTGGAACCTTGCTCGACTGGGCGCGGGACGAAGGCGCCGAGGGTGCCTGCCTGCAGGTTCTCACCGACAACCAGCCGGCGCGGGCGCTCTACGCCTCGCTGGGTTTTGACCGCGAACTGCACAGCTATCACTATCGCCGGAAACCATAGTCGGCAAGAATCTCCGGCAATGCCGTTAATCGAATTGCCTGATGCCGGGAAACCTGCTTCCCTGACGGCACAGCGTGTCTGTTGAAGCCGCTGTGCAGTCAAACTGGGAGGGAAGACAGCCATGTGGATCAAACTGACCGACGTCAACGGCGATCTCATCACACTCAACTTTGCCCATGTCGTATCGTTCAACCCTTATGGGACGGGAACGCACATCGTGACCGTAACCGCTGGCCTGACCTTCTTCGTCAAGGAAACGATTGACCAGATCCAGCGCAAGGTCGGCATCGAGTCCATCTAGGCCGCCACGCGATCACCCCGGTTGCAAAGCCCTTGATGCGTGGTTCGACAAGCTCACCATGAGGGATGTGGTTTGGCTGCAATGCCAATCGCGGGCGCTGCAGAATATCGCCCGCTGCAATCCACGACCTCCCTCATGGTGAGCTTGTCGAACCATGCACCACAACCACGCACTCAGCCTCGGCCACGCCGGTTGCGTTAACCATAAGAGCGGGATCATCCCGGCCAGAACGGCCTTTTACTGTTGTTTCATAGTGTAATATTTACGTGATATTTACGGACGGGGAACCTTTTTACGATTTGTTGGTTTTATTCAAACGAGAGTCAAAATCGGATACAAATAGTGATTTGTTAAATCGTTTGAATTTTCTTAATGTCACAATGCATCCGAAATACAGACGCATGCTGAAACAGGATTATTCTCTTGGCGAGAGTAGTTTAACTAGAGGTGTGAACAATGCTAACAATAAATAAAGAAACGTCGTCGCCGTCTGAAGCACGTGTCATCAAACTGCCGAAGGTCGGCGTGAAGTCGAGCGCAACAATGGTCAAGGCCGCCGCCAAATTGGCAGAGCCATGTGACAAGCGCACCATTTCGCAGATCCTTCGCGAATCCAGCGGCGGCTTCAGCTTCCGCCGTTAATTCCCCGATATTCTTTTTGTCTTGAATACCGATATCCCGCCCTAGAGCGGGATATTGTCATGTTTCTTCCAGGGATTTTCGAGATCCTTGTTGCGCAGCATGCGCAGTGCCCGTGAAACCCGCTTGCGCGTGGAATGGGGCATGATCACCTCATCGATGTACCCGCGCTCGGCCGCCACGAACGGCGACAGGAACCGGTCCTCGTAGCGTTTCGTGTGCGCCGCGATTTTCTCCGCATCGCCAATATCCTTGCGGTAGATGATTTCCACCGCGCCCTTGGCACCCATCACCGCGATCTGCGCCGACGGCCAGGCATAATTGATGTCGCCGCGCAGATGCTTGGACGCCATCACGTCATAGGCGCCGCCATAGGCCTTGCGCGTGATGATGGTGATCTTCGGCACCGTTGCCTCCGCATAGGCGAACAAGAGCTTGGCGCCATGCTTGATCAGGCCGCCATATTCCTGCGCCGTGCCGGGGAGGAAGCCCGGCACGTCGACGAACGTGACGATGGGAATGTTGAAGCAGTCGCAGAAGCGGACGAAGCGCGCCGCCTTGCGCGAGGCATCGCTGTCCAGCACCCCGGCCAGAACCATCGGCTGGTTGCCGACGATGCCAACGGTGCGGCCCTCGACGCGGCCGAAGCCGACGACGATGTTTTTGGCAAAACTTTCCTGGATCTCGAAAAAATCGGACTCATCGACGGTTTTGCGGATCAGCTCCTTGATGTCGTAGGGCTTGTTGGCATTGTCCGGCACCAGCCGGTCGAGCGAGTAATCCGGCTCGTCCGTGTCCTGGAAACATTCGATCTCGGGAATATCGGCGGTGTTGGATGCCGGGAGAAAATCAATCAGGCGGCGCATCTGCAACAGCGCCGCCACGTCATTGTCATAGGCGCCGTCGGCAATCGACGATTTGGTGGTGTGGATCGACGCGCCGCCCAGCTGCTCGGCCGTCACCGTTTCATTGGTCACGGTCTTCACCACATCCGGCCCTGTGACGAACATGTAGGACGTGTCGCGCACCATGAAGATGAAATCCGTCATGGCGGGGGAATAGACGTCGCCGCCCGCACACGGTCCCATGATCACCGAAATCTGAGGGATAACGCCGGAGGCGAGCACGTTGCGCTGAAAGATTTCCGCATAGCCGCCGAGCGCCGCCACGCCTTCCTGGATACGCGCGCCGCCCGCATCGTAGAGCCCGATGACCGGCGCGCGGTTGCGCAGGGCCATGTCCTGGATTTTCTGCACCTTTTCCGCATGCGCCTCGGAGAGCGAGCCGCCGAACACGGTAAAATCCTTGGCGAAGACGAAAACCGTGCGCCCGTTGATGGTGCCCCAGCCGGTCACGACGCCATCGCCGGCAAATTTTGTCTCTTCCATACCGAAATCGGTGGAACGGTGTTCGACGAACATGTCGAACTCCTCGAACGAGCCTTCGTCGAGGAAAATGTCGATGCGCTCGCGCGCCGTCAGCTTGCCGCGCTTGTGCTGGGCCTCGATCCGCGTCTTGCCGCCGCCCTCCCGCGCAATGGTCCTGCGGCGCTCCAGCTCGATCAGCACATCCTTCATGGCATCCTCCTCATTGTGACATTTCTGATATCAGGACAAACCGGCCTGCGAAAGCGGTTTGTCGGCGATATCAAACGGCCGTCGCGGCGAAATTCCGGCGGCGTGATTGCCATCCCGTCCCAAGTCGGGCTAAGCCTGTTCCTGGAGTCCTGTCGGACAAAACTGTTTCGGGGGAAACATGGAAGGCTCGCCACAACCACGGTTCGGCCGTCCGGCTGAATATACCGGTCACCGGTTTGCGTTCTCCGGCACCGCCAAGGAATATTTCGGCATCTGGATCGTCAATGTATTGCTGACGATTGTGACGCTCGGCATCTATTCCGCCTGGGCAAAGGTGCGGCGCAATCGCTATTTCTACGGCAATACCAAACTGGCCGATGGCCGGTTCGATTATCACGCCCGACCGAAGCAGATTCTGATCGGCCGCGTCCTCGTCGTCGGCTATCTCATCCTCTACAATATACTGCTGCGGTTTTCGCCGCTCCTCGGCGGGCTGCTCGGCCTGGTGTTCATCGTCGCGATCCCCTGGCTGATCGCGCGCGGCCTGCGTTTCAGCGCACGCGTCACCAGCTACCGCAATGTGCGCTTCGATTTCACCGGCGGTTATTGGGGGGCGGTCAGGGCTTTCTTCCTGAGCAGCCTTGTGGCGGGGATTTCCTTTGGCCTGCTCGCGCCCGTCGCCAGCCGGTGGACCTTGCGCTACACGCTCGGCAACCTGCGCTATGGCGGCAAGGTGTTTTCGCCGGACCCGACGATCGGCTCGCTTTATCGCGTCTGGGTTTTACCTGCCATACTCACGGTTGCCGGGCTTTTTCTTTTCGGAATCCTGATCGCTGGCGCATCGGCCGGGCTTGCGGCAATGAAGGCGCAGGCTTCGAGCGGCGAAGTGGCATTCATTCTGCTCATATATCTTCTGTTCGTGCCCGTGCTGCTGATCTATGCCGTCACGGGGCTGCTCTATTCCGCCGGCATACGCAACGCCGGTCTGAGTGCCACGACATTCGATGACAGGCACTATCTCTATTCCGACATGCCGCGCTGGACCTATGCCTGGGTGATGATTTCCAATCTGGTTGTGACCATCGTCACCCTCGGTCTGATGCGGCCCTGGGCCGCCGTCCGGCTGGCGCGCTTCCACGCGGACTATACGGCCATTGTCTTTGACGGCGATGTCGGCGAGATTTTCTCGGATATCAAGGACAGCGGTTCGGCTGTCGGTTCGGAATTCATGGATATCGAAGGTATCGACTTTGGCTTCTGACATGGGAAAACTGACGACAGGCCTCTGGTACCGCGAAGGATCGAGCGCGGGCCGGGGAGCCAGTCTGGTTTTCGCCGACGATGCCGTATCGGTCGTTGCCGTGGACGGAACGGTCCTGTCCGCCGCCGCCTTCGATCAGATCGGCATCAGCGACCGTGTCGGGTCGATACCGCGGCGCCTGACCTATCCCGACAGGACCAGTTTCGAGACGATGGACAATGACGCCATCGATGCGCTGGTGGCGGCGCAGCAGGGGCGCAGCGCCGGGTGGGTGCACCGGCTGGAGCGGTTCCACCCCCGGCTGCTGGTGCTCGTCCTCCTGACCTTTGTCTTCGCCTTCTCGATCTACCGTTTTGCCGTGCCCGCGCTGGTCGAAGTCGCCGTTGTGGTCACGCCGCCGGTTGTCCCCGCCCTCATGTCGAAAGGGACGCTGCAAACGCTCGACACCACGGTTTTCTCCCCCAGCACGTTGCCGGACGCCGACAAGGCCAAGCTGAACGAGGGCTTCGGCAAACTCGCGGCCAAATCCAGCCTCGGTGCTGGCGGCTTCAACCTGAATTTTCGCGATGGCGGCATCATCGGCCCCAATGCCTTCGCCTTGCCGGACGGCACGGTCGTCATCACCGACCAGCTGGTCAGGCTGGCGGATGGCGACACGGACATGCTGCTCGGCGTGCTTGCCCACGAGATCGGCCATGTGGAGCTGAAACACAGCCTGCGCCAGCTCTACCGCGCCGCCGGGGTTGCCGGGCTGATCATGCTGATCGGCGGCGATATCGGCGGCAGCACCCATGACGTGCTGGTGCAGGGCGGCGGTTTGCTGGCCTTGTCCTATTCACGTGCCGACGAAAGCGCCGCCGACCGGCACAGCGTCGAACTGATGCAGAAGGCCGGTTTTGACCCCGCCGCCATTGCCCGATTCTTCGCGCTGGTGGAGGACAAGCTCGACGACCACAGCCCCACCAGCATGCTGCAAACCCATCCCGGCACGCCCGAGCGGCGGAAAATGGTGCTCGACTATGCCGGGGCGCTGAAGGCGAGGGCCGGGACGGGCAACTAGTTCAGGCCAAATCTTGGACGAAAGCCGCCAGCTGGTCGATGGCGGTGCCCCAGCCCTCGTCAAATCCCATTTCTTCATGCTTGCGGGCGTCGGCGGTGTCCTTGTGCAGAACGCGCGAGGCGTAGCGGGTGCCGCTGCCCTCGGCTGCGAAGGTGATGATTGCGGTCAGGGCCAGCCAGGGTTCGGCCGGTTTCCAGCCGCCGGTCATGACGGTGGTGAACACCAGTTTCGCTTCCGGCACGATCTCCAGGAAACAGCCGTCGACATGCGGCTGGAAATCGCCGCCGTCCTCGCGCATGCGCGTCTCGAACGCGCCGCCGGGGTGAAGGTCGAGCTGGACCACCTTGCATTCGATGGGGGCGGGGATCCACCATTTCGCCAGATGCTCCGGCGTGCTCCAGGCCTTCCAGACGAGGGCGGGCGGCGCCTTGATGAAACGCGCAATGGTCAGTTCGGATGGGTCAACCGGCATCTTCAACACTCCCGTGCATCTGGGTTTCGACATAATCGGCCAGCCGGTCCGCCCGGCCCTGCCAGAGGGCCCGCTGCTCGGCGAGCCAGGTTTCGGCGGCCGCGAGCCTTTCGGTATCCACCCAGCAGGTGCGCACGCGGCCGATCTTTCTGGAATGGATCAGCCCGTCGGCCTCAAGCACCCGCAGGTGCTTCATGAAGGACGGCAATCCCATGGCAAAGGGTTCCGCCAGTTCCTTGACCGGGGCGGGGCCGCGGGTCAGGCGGCTGACCACCGCCCGGCGGGTGGGGTCGGCGAGGGCGTGAAAGGCGGCATCCAGCGATATCTGATAGTTTTCCATATGGAGAACTATAGTCAAAAGTTTTCCATTTGGCAAACTGTTTTAGGTGCAGAAGTGTATTGCGCTAATCCGCCAGCCGGACACCGGCGCCGCCGGCGCGCTCGGTGCCCTTGTCGAGAAAGACCACCCCAGCCGCCGTCAAGGCGTCCTTGAGATCGTCAAGCGTCCGGTCATAGGGGATGCGTTTGCCGGTTTCGAAGGTTGCAATGGTCGCCGGCGCAACCTTTGCCACGTCCGCAAGCCTGGATTGCGACCAGCCAATCAGAGCGCGTGCGGCACGGCACTGTGCGGGGGAGAGTATCACTCTATTTCAGCCTGACACCCGGCCCGCCGTCGACGGTCTGGCTATCGGCGAGGAAGGAAACCCGTGCCTCAAGCACCTGTATGATGGCTTGCAGATTGTTGGTCACCGGCGTTGACCTGCCGGTTTCGAAATTGCGGACGGTGGACAGGCCAACCCGCGCAGCCTTGGCCAGATCCTCCTGAGACATGTTGGTGAGCGCGCGTGCGGCCCTGCATTGATCGGCGGTTAAAGGCTTTTTCTCCACGAGGTGTTGACCCTCAGTCCTTCCGGAGTCGTACGCCCGGCTGGCCATGATTGAGAAATTCCACACCCGCTTCCTCAAGCACGCGCATGACAGCTCGGATCTTGTCGAGGCCGCTTGTCAGCACGGCAGGCCCCTTCTTCTCCATGGCGCTTATCGTATTGATGTTCAGGCCTGCGCCCTTTGCGAGGGTTGTTTGGTCCATATCCACAAGCGCGCGTGCCGCGCGAAGCTGGTTTCCCGTCGTCAGCAATGCACGCTCCCGATCTGGTCCACTTGTGATTGTTCCATAGCCCCAGGCTGGCAGCAATATAGACGATGGTATGATGAAACTTATTCCCGCCGCAGCCGGATACCCGGCCCGCCATCGATGTTTTGCCCATCGCCGAGAAAAACCACGGACTTGGCTTCCAGCGCCGCTTGAATAGCCCGCAAGGTGGACGCCTTGGGGTCGGCCAGACCGCGTTCGATATTGTTGAGGCCGGTTGTCGACAGGCCAGCCAGCGTTGCGAGCTCCGCCTGGGTCAGTCCCAGCATCGCCCGTGCGCCGCGTATTTGCTCAGGAGTAATCATGGTTCTTGTGTTGGGCGGCCACGCGCGGCGATCTCCTTGTCGATTTCGCGGGCAAGTTCGGGAAACACTTCCCTGAACGGCCGCATCTGTTGGATTTCTTCGTCGGTCAGTTCGGGATTGTCCGGATCTTCGGCAATGCCCCGCTGTATTCGGGCTTCCTCCTCATCGCTTAGGGGGAGCAGATTCCTGAATTTTCCGTTCATCACAGGCTCCCTTTCCTTCCGGTCGCCATTTGCAAGGCGTGCGGTGCGTGGTTCGACAAGCTCACCATGAGGGACGACGAGGGTTGCAAGAAACTCTATTCTGCAACATTTCCAATTGGCTTGGCAGCTATCATTTCGGCTAACTTTACAGCCCACCTTCCTCATGGTGAGCTTGTCGAACCACGCACCCTGCATCAAACACCATCCGTCACCGCCGCCTCTCAGGCGGCGGTGACGTCGGCATAAATTTACCAGCTGCCGGTGTTCGGCATCGACAGCCAGGGTTCCTGCGGCGGCAGCGGTGCGCCTTTCTGCAGGATTTCGATGGAAATGCCGTCGGGCGAGCGGACGAAGGCCATGTTGCCGTCGCGGGGCGGACGGTTGATGATGACGCCGCTGTCCTGCAACTTCTGGCAGGTGGCGTAGATGTTGTCGACGACATAGGCGAGGTGGCCGAAATTGCGCCCGCCCGTATAGGTTTCCGGGTCCCAGTTGTAGGTCAGTTCCAGTTCCGGCGCCCGTTCGGCCACGGCGCGGCCCTTATCGTCGGGAGCGGCCAGGAAAATCAGCGTGAAACGGCCTTTTTCGTTTTCCGTACGCCGAATTTCCTCAAGGCCGAATTTGTTGCAGTAGAAATCCAGCGATTCATCGATATCGCGGACGCGGACCATTGTGTGAAGATAGCGCATCGTTTTCCCTTGATGTGTGCGTCAGTGTATGAAAGGCGGCAGCAACCGGACGGCTGCCCCGGGCAATTGTGCAATTGCCCCCAGGCAATCGTATCATTGCCCCGGGGTGATCATGCGATCGCCGGGCTAGGCGCCTACATCTTTTTGGTAACATTATTTTCATGACGCCACAAATTGACAGGCTTACAACGGGTGGTTGAACCGGTCATCACAAGATTTGCACCTGTTTTTCAACAAAAACAGCCAGATGATACTTGCCCTCATCCATTGGACAGGTGTTATTCTGACTCCAGAGAATCAGTGGTTGCTTTCAGGAGAGGAGGGGCTCGCTTCATGTCAGACAGACCAGTATCAGCCCGGCATTCCCCCGATGATGAACAATTAGCCGATGGCCTCGACCTCATCGAGGTTTCGGGCGCCATCAAATGGTTCGATGTCGCCAAGGGATATGGCTTTGTAATCCCTGACAATGCTGATCTGCCTGATATCCTCCTGCATGTGACCTGCCTGCGCCGCGACGGCTTCCAGACCGCGCTCGAAGGCGCGCGTGTCGTCTGTGAAGTCAAGCAGGGCGAGCGCGGCATGCAGTGCTTCCGCGTGCTCTCGATGGACAGTTCCACCGCAGTTCACCCGACTGAACTGCCGCCGGTGCGCACCCATGTCACCGTCACGCCGTCGAGCGGACTGGAGCGTGTTCTGGTCAAGTGGTTCAACCGCACCAAGGGTTTTGGCTTCCTTACCCGCGGCGAAGGCACCGAGGATATCTTTATCCACATGGAAACCCTGCGCCGCTTCGGCCTGACCGAACTGCGCCCGGGACAGGTGGTGCTGGTCCGCTTCGGCAATGGTGACAAGGGCCTGATGGCTTCGGAAATTCACCCGGATATCGGCACGCAGCTGCCGGCATCCCACTAAGACATCCCATGAACAGGCTGTTGCGCGTGTGCCGGTCTTTGCTGATCGGCCTTCTTGCGCTGGTCCTTGCCACATCGGCCGTGCGCGCCGCCGATCAGCAGCCGATGCATCTGCCCATCGATGCGGCGCCGCTGGTGATCAACACGGCCAGGGGCGATGTTCCCTTTCAGGTGGAGGTGGCCGATACCGACGACGAGCGCGAGCGGGGATTGATGTTCCGCACCGACCTCAGGGACAATAGCGCCATGCTGTTCGTGTTCGAAGACAGCCGTCTCGTCACCATGTGGATGGAGAATACCCCTTCGGCGCTCGACATGATTTTCCTCGATGAAAACGGCCGTGTATCGGCGATTCGCGCCAATGCGGTGCCGTTTTCCCGGACGACGATTTCCTCCGGCGGTCCCGCGCGGTTCGTCATCGAAGTCAAGGCAGGCACGGCCCGGCGGCTGGGCGTTGCGGTCGGCGACAAGGTCCGCCACCCGGCCATTGCTGCGGTCTGCGGCACCTGCACCAAAAAATAGGCTGCATTCGCGTGGTTCGTGGTTCGACAAGCTCACCATGAGGGAGGTCTTGGATTACAGGGAGCGATATTCTGCAGCGCCCGCGATTGGCATTGCAGCCAAACCACATCCCTCATGGTGAGCTTGTCGAACCACGCACGATGACCCATAGCATTGCGCCTTGTTTCCAGGAAAAAAGCCCCTTACCATTTTTGACCAGATCAATGAGTCCCGACCCCATGCAGTTTTTTGAGAATGATGGATTGAAGCTCGCCTATCTCGATGAGGGCGCGGGCGAACCGGTTCTGCTGATCCATGGCTTTGCCTCATCCCATTTCTACAATTGGGTGCAGCCCGGCTGGGTGCCGGCCCTGACCGCCGCCGGTTACCGGACTATCGCCATCGACAATCGCGGCCACGGCCAGTCGGACAAGCCGCACGAAAAATCACTGTATACGCCGACCCTGATGGCCGGGGATGCCGCGGCCCTGCTCAGGCATCTCGGCATCGCCAAAGCCCATGTGATGGGCTATTCCATGGGCGCGCGCATCACCGCTTTCCTGGCGCTGGAACATCCCGAACTGGTGCATGACGTCATTTTCGGCGGGCTTGGCATCGGCATGGTGGAAGGTGCCGGCGACTGGAATCCCATCGCCGAGGCGCTGCTGGCGGAAGACGCCGAAACGGTGACGCATCCGCGCGGAAAAATGTTCCGCATGTTCGCCGACAAGACCAGAAGCGACAAGATCGCCCTGGCCGCCTGCGTGATCACCTCCAAGGAGGAAATCAGCGAAGCCAATATGGCGCGCATCACCCAGCCGGCGCTGGTTGCTGTGGGAACCAAGGACGACATCGGCGGCAGCCCGCACCGGCTGGCGGCGCTGATGCCGCAGGGCGAAGCCATCGACATCCCCAACCGCGATCACATGCTGGCCGTCGGCGACAAGGTGTTCAAGGAAGCCGTGCTCACGTTTTTGAAAGCCCATCCGCTCTGACGGTGCGCGCGTAAACCGCAAGAAGATGTGTGGTGCGTGGTTCGACAAGCTCACCATGAGGGATGTGGAGGATTGCAGGGAGCACTCTTCTGCAATGGTTCCGATGAGCGTTACAGCACCAACCTCCCTCATGGTGAGCTTGTCGAACCACGCATAGACCGCGACACTGTTTCAGCCCGGTGAATTTGGGGTGTCAACCCATCGCTTTTGCCGTATGCTGGTGGCAACGCAAGACTATTGGCTGATTGCCTGGAGTAGGACATGTCCGCAAGCAACCCGATGAAAATGACCGGATCGGTCAAACAGATGGATCCGATCTGGCTGTCCATCCGTGCCGAAGCCGAGGAAACCATCCGCCAGGAGCCACTGCTGGCGACGTTCCTGTACACCACGATTCTCAACCACCAGTCGCTGGAGCAGGCGGTCATTCACCGTATTTCACAGCGGCTCGATCACCCGGATGTCGAGTCGGAGCTGCTGCGCCAGACCTTTACCGCGATGATGGACGCCACGCCGTCCTGGTCGCAGATTCTGCGCGTCGACATCCAGGCCGTCTATGACCGCGATCCAGCCTGCACGCGGTTCATCGAGCCGATCCTCTATTTCAAGGGGTTCCAGGCGATCCAGACGCACCGGCTGGCCAACTGGCTGTGGAACGAGGGCCGCAAGGACTTTGCCCTCTACCTGCAGAGCCGCTCATCCTCCGTCTTCCAGACCGATATCCATCCCGCCGTGCCGATGGGGCAGGGCGTGTTCTTCGACCATGCCACCGGCATCGTCGTCGGCATGACCGCCGTCATCGAGGACAATGTCTCGATCCTGCAGGGCGTCACGCTCGGCGGTACCGGCAAGGAAACCGGCGACCGTCATCCGAAAATTCGCCACGGCGTGCTGATCGGCGCCGGGGCCAGCATCCTTGGCAATATCGAAATCGGCCATTGCTCGAAAGTTGCCTCCGGTTCCGTGGTGCTCAAGCCCGTGCCGCACAATGTCACCGTCGCCGGGGTTCCCGCCCGGGTCGTTGGCGAAACCGGCTGCGCCGAACCGTCCCGCGCCATGGACCAGCTCATCACCAATTTCGACTGAAACCGGGCGCTTCAGTGATTGAAACGAACACGCCGGCCCTTTACAGGGCCGGTTGCTGCATGCCACAAGCCCGCTTCACAATTTTGCATTCGACAGGAGAAACCGCGTGAAACCCGAAGAACTGAAAAAACTCGACAGCTATTTCAAGCGTACATTCAGAAACACGGAACTCACGGTAAAGGCCCGTCCCCGCAAGGACGATTCGGCTGAACTCTATCTTGGCGATGAATTTCTCGGCCTGATCTACAAGGATGAAGATGAGGGCGAACTGTCCTACAACTTCTCCATGGCCATTCTCGACATGGATCTCTGACGGTTAACGCTGTTTGGAATGGAAGTGCCGCCAGAGGCGTCACTTCGGTGTCTTGAGATGGCCTTGCGCAAAGGCCAGGACCTTTTGCTCCAATTCCTGCCAGTTGGCGAGAAATTCGCGCGGGAATCGGTAGGTCAGCTGCAAATCCTCACCGATGAAAACATCCCGCTGGCAGGAGGCGAGGTTGCTTTTCGACGTCGCCTCATCGAGGCAGCGCGCGACAAAGAAGCTGCGGCCCTTGCTCTCCGGTGAGGAGACGAGCTGTTCACTGACGAAACCGCTGGTGGCGCGAAACGTCTGGATTGTCAGACCCGCCGGGCCTTTGATGCCGGGGCCGTCCGTCAGGGTGCTGTAGACCGGACCGTAGCGGCCGGACATGTCGCGCGAGGTTGCGCGCGGCTCAAACGTCAGGAAGAGCAGCGCCTTCTTTTCGCCCGCGCCGTTGAAATCCCGGATGAATTCCGGTTGGTAGCCCTGCATGTCGGGCCAGTGCAGATAGAGATCAACCCGCTGCGCCACGCCATCGCGCCGCTGCGCCCGGAAGCGGATGGTGTTGGCCGGCAGCGCCAGCACGCTGTTGCCGATCACCACCTCATGCACATCCGTGTCTTCCGTATGCCCGCCGAGGGAAATCGTATGGCCGAAATAATGCCCGGCAACGACAAGCCCGACCGTCAGGAGGGCGAGCGCCGCGATGCCATAGAAAATGCGCTGCAGAAAGGGGCTGCCCGTTATCGATTCCACGCGCTGTGCGGAAGCTTGCATCAACCTTCAGGTCCTGTTGCCTCGGTTGACAGGAAGGCTAACCTCAAAGTGCTGATTTATGGTTAACCACACGTGAAAGTTGTATTCGCATCGGCATCGCCAAGCGGGCGGCGGCTCGCTAAGCTGAGCGTGAAGAATCTGAGGAGATACGATGCCCCTATTCACGCTCGACGGCCACGCGCCTGAATTTGAACACCGCCCGTCAAACTGGATCGCGCCCGATGCGACGCTGGTCGGCAAGGTCTTTCTCGGTGAAAATGCCGGCATCTGGTTCGGTGCCGTTCTGCGCGGCGACAATGAACGGATCCATGTCGGCCGCAACACCAATGTGCAGGAACATACGGTGATGCACACGGATATGGGTTATCCCCTGACGATCGGCGAGGGCTGCACCATCGGCCACCGCGCCATGCTGCACGGCTGCACCATCGGCGAAAACACGCTGATCGGCATCGGCGCCATCATTCTCAACGGTGCGAAAATCGGCAGGAATTCGCTGGTGGGTGCCGGGGCGCTGGTGACGGAGCGCAAGGAGTTCCCCGACAACGCGCTGATTGTCGGATCGCCGGCGCGGGTCATCCGCACGCTGGACGAGGCTGCCATCGAACAGCTCCGGCTTTCCGCCGCCCATTATGTCGAGAACGGCAGGCGCTTCATGCGGGGGCTTGAGATCAGCTGATCCTGTCCGGCATTATTTCCCGATGCTGCCGACCAGAACCTGGCGGTCGTCGGTGATGGACACCCATGCGCCGGTATAATGTGTCGACTGGCGCTTCAGATAGTCATAGCTCGTTTCGTTCCACGGCTTGATCTGCGGTTCCAGATTGTCGAGGACATAGTCGCCCCGGTCGGTGCGCACGGTCAGAACCGCATGGCCTTCGCCATTCATCTGGCGCACGACGGTGATCAGCAGCGCGCTGACGGGCAGGCCGCGCTGCATCAGCATCCGGCGCTTGAGCAGCACATAGTCTTCGCAGTCGCCGACATTGCCGACCTTGTCGGGATAGCCCCAATATTCCTCGACGCCGTAGATTTCCATATCCGTGGCCGGCTTGATATCCGTGTTGACCTGGGTGTTGACCTGAACCAGCTGCGCCCAGACTTTTGGCGTCAGGGGCACCGGCGTGTCGCTGATGCTGCGGATGCGGCATTCGTCCTGGTAGATCTGGCAGAAATCGTAATGGCCGATGGGCTGCGAAGTGCGCCCGCCGGTCTGCATCACCGTCGCCGTGGACCGCGCCGGGCCCGCCTGGGTGCCTATGCTCATCAACAGAAGGGCTGCGCCCGCAAGAATTATGCTTTTTATCATACCGTCGTCTCCCCGGTTGAGGCGACAATGACAGAGAGACCTTGATCTGATGGAAATCTGCAGCAATAAATCCGAACAAAACGGGTAGCAAAAAATAAACTATCGCTCGTTGCAAAGTATTATTGAATATTACTGTTTTGTTTAAAGCATGAATTGAGTGAAGTATGCGAAGTATATTTCGGTTAAAGTTTGGTTTTTCTCGGAAGGTAATTATTTATGATCGCTTAAAGCGTGCCGCTGCATAGCTTGCACGCTGAAGTCATTTGGTAACCAAGCGAGGGATATTTAATTCTGCAGGGAGATTTCGATGGCTTCGCGGCTCTGGACCGTCGCGAACTCGATGGCAATGCCTTCCTCGAAATGGCGCACGACGCGCCCGCGCATGGAGCCGAGAACGACCTGGCTGTGCAGGGCGGGGCGCATGCGGATTTCAACCGCCGCGCCGGAGATCGACAAATCGATGATGCGGCAGGGATATTCGCGGCCATCCGCCATGCCGAGCTTGGCAATGGGGTTGCGCGGCGCGATACGCTGATGGCGCCGGTCTTCCGGCATGTCCAGCTCATGCTTGTTGGCAAGCCAGGTCAGCTGCGCCGCGATCTTGTTCTTCTTGCGCTCCGATGCGACGAGCGAAAGGTAAAAGCCGTTGCTGACGAGGCGCTCCACCGTGCCTTCGATGCGGCCGATATGATCGACATAGGCAATGATGCGCTCACCCGTGCCGGCCATGACTTCCGTGGTGAACAGGGCCTCGCCCGGCGACATTTCACTGATCTGGCCGACATGCTCGGTCCGGTCTTCCAGCATGAAGCGGCCGTAAAGTTCGACCTTCACGCGATGGAATTTTCCCGTCGTGGCGATAGTCTGGGTTGAATCGTCACGGGTCAGATGCATGAAGTGTGTCCGAAGGCTTAAAATGACTCTTTATCTCTGAAGACTAGAACACAAGTCTTAACGGCGATGTAACGCAGATATGGTTTGCTTAGAATTTACTAACCTAATCCAAGATTTTCCCGCCGTCGAAGACCATGAGATGCCTGACCCGGCGGCTGCCATTGGGAGCAGGCAGGAGTATATTGGAAATCAGGGGCTTGTGATCTTCAGCCCGGACGCTGCCGGCAGGCATATTGGCTGCATTGCGCGGATCGATCATCGCGATGGAGCGCAGGCTGTTTTCGATGATCGCGTCGGATTCCAGCCAGAACGGCTTGCCGGCCGGTGCGATCATGCCCAGCAGGTGCCGTTCATGCACCTCGTTGGCGAGGGGCAGCAGGATGAGGTTGAACAGCATCTTGCGCCCGCGGCTGCTCTTGCCCTCATAGGTCGACTGGACGACGGTCTTGCTGGTCAGGCTGCTGGTGACGATGCGCGCGATGACGGCCTTGTCCTTGGCCTGCCAGATGGAGCTGAAGCTCTGGCCTTTCAGCTCGCGGCCATAGATCGAGCAGATGCGCGTTCCCGCCAGCCGGAACCGCGCTTCGCCGGGGCCGCTGGCGCGCAGGATGAAGGTTTCGGACAGGCGCGAGCGGATGAGCGCGGGCGAAATCTCCCGCCGCTCCGGCGCTGCGCGGGTTCCGCGCAGATCGTTCCAGTAGGCGAAGATCTCGCTGGTTCCGTCGTGCCGCATATGCTGCTTCCTGTTGATATTCCGGTCTTGCGCCGTATGGGGTGCGTGGTTCGACAAGCTCACCATGAGGGTGTGGTCTGGCTGCAATGCCAATACCAAACGCCGCAGACTATGACTCCCTGCAACCCACAACCTCCCTCATGGTGAGCTTGTCGAACCACGCGCCGCGAACCCCCGCTGTCCACGAGCGCTGACTTTGGCACCGGCAGGCGGGAAGCGCCATTGGCGAAGCGGCTGCGTCCACCGCAGGGGACGATTAAGGTTAACAAATGGTTTAGATTGTGCGGGCGGTGCCGGCATGCGACAAGGGGGGCGAGTAGAGTTCTATGTTCATGTATCCAGCTCGGGGCCGTTCAACATCATTGAACGGCCTTATTTTTGTTTGGAGAGTTTGCTGCTAAGCACGCATTGCACTGAATCAGTTGCGGGAAGAATGACGGACCTATGAGCACCCCTGATCAATCACCGGCACGCGAGCCGATCTTCAACATTCCCGGCGTCATCCTCGCCATATTCGCCATCTGCGCCGCGGTGTTTCTGGTTGAAAACTACGTGCTGACCGAGGCGCAGGACAACAATTTCCTGCTGGATTACGCCTTCATTCCCGCGCGGTTTTCCCAGTTCGGCGGGTTTTATTCGCCCGCCGCCTGGCTGACCACCATCACCTATTCCTTCATGCACGGCAGTTTTGCCCATATAGCGCTCAATATGGTCTGGCTTGCCGCCTTCGGCTCGCCGCTGGCGGCGCGCATCGGGCCGCTGCGCACGTCGCTGTTCTGGATCGTCACCGCCGTTGCCGCCGTCATGATGCACTTTGCCATTTACCCCGCCAGCCCGATCCCGCTGGTCGGTGCCTCCGGCGCCATATCCGGCATGATGGGGGCGGCCGCGCGCTTCGGTTTCCGCCGCTCGACCCAGCGCAATTCCGCGGCGTTTACCGGGCCGATCCTGCCGATTGCCGTTGCGCTGCGGACCCGCACCGTTCTCGTTTTCGTCGCCGTCTGGTTCATCACCAATATCGGCACCGGCCTTTTCGCCGTCGTGCCGGGAGATGCCGCAACGATCGCCTGGGAAGCGCATATTGGCGGCTTTCTCATCGGGTTTCTGGGCATTGCCCTGTTTGATCGCGGCGACCGGCGCTGAATTGTCGGCATGATTGCAAAGCTGTTGCATTGGGGGCAACATACGCGCACCATGGCGCATTGACCGCCGGGATAAAGGAGGATCGCGGCGGTCAGCGTTAGGACTTATGTGCAAGGAGGACGTACATGACAGTCAAAATGATACTGGAACGCAAAGGCTACGACGTTTTTAGCGCAGCACCCGAAACGACCCTTGGCGACGCGGTCGCCGCACTGGCCAAACACAAGATCGGCGCCATTGTCATCGTCGATGACAAGAAGGCCATCAAGGGTATTCTCTCCGAGCGCGACGTCGTGCGCGCCATTGCTGCCGATGGCGCCGATGTGCTCTGGCGTCCCGTTTCCGAAATCATGACCATCAAGGTCAGCGTGTGCTCGGAAAAGCATACGGTCAACCAGGTCATGGAAATGATGACCCGCGGCCGCTTCCGCCACCTGCCGGTCGAGAAGGATGGCCGGTTGCACGGTATCGTGTCCATCGGCGACGTGGTGAAGCTGCGCATCGAGGAAGTGGAGCGCGAGTCCCAGGAAATTCGCAGTTATATCGCAACCGCCTGAAGCGGTTGCTGAGGTCGTGTCAGAACACGACCTTCTGCATGCGCTCGAGCTCGCCGAGCCGGGCCATGGTTTCCTCATAGCCGAGTTTGATCGCCTCGTCGGCGCGGTGAAACTCGGCAAGCCCCACATGGCCGATTTTCGGCAGCAGCGCGATGTCAGGCGGATCGCCGGCCATGCGGGCGCGGGAAATCCGGTCCTGAATGATGTTGAACGATTCCATCATCACGCCGGTAATACCAAGCCGCGTGGCGCGCGCCGCGCGGAAATGCGCCACCGCGCCCTCGCGTTCGGCATCGGCGGCAAGCGTCGCTCCGGCGGAATGCTTGATCACGGCGGCACGCCCGAACTGGTCGTAGTGCAGGTTCACCGCCACCACCAGCGGCTGTTCGTAGGAGCGGCAGACGGAAACCGGCACCGGATTGACCAGCGCGCCGTCCACCAGAATGCGGCCGTTGCACTCGACCGGCTCGAACACGCCGGGCAGGGCATAGGATGCCCGCATGGCGGTGATCAGGTTGCCGCGCGTCAGCCAGATTTCGTGGCCGGTATTGATCTCCGTGCACACCGCGATGAACGGTTTCGGCAGGTCTTCGATGGAAAGCGCGGAGAGATGGTCGCGCAGGCGCTTGTCAAGCTTCATGCCGCCGAACAGGCCGCTGCCGCCGAACCGCAGGTCCAGCAGCGAGAAAATGCCGCGCTTGGTCAGGCTGCGCGCGAACTCTTCCAGCTGGTCGAGCTTGCCGCCGAGATAACAGCCGCCGACCAGCGCGCCGATCGACGTGCCCGCAATCATGGAAATCTCGATACCGGCCTCGTCGAGCGCGCGCAGCACGCCGATATGCGCCCAGCCGCGCGCCGCGCCGCCGCCCAGCGCCAGCGCGATTGGGGCTCTCTTGTCACTGTGGGGGGACGGATCCATGACCGGTGTTTCAGGACCGTTCGTAACGCCAATCGGTTCTGCCGCACGTAGCCGTCGCGATGCCCATTCGAGCATGGCATGCACTCCTAAAGTCGTATTCGCACATTATCCCCTCACTTTGGTATCCAAAGGATGAATATTGCGGAATTATGGCCGCTTAGCCAACCAACGAAAACGAGAGCATCCGATCAACGGCACCGGAGCGCAGAAATATGTTACGCCTCCGGCGTCATGACCAGATGGGATGTGCCATTTTCGCTGACGACCTGACGGTAGAAACATGATCGGCGGCCAGTATGGCACGTCGGGCCGTTTCCAGCCACCGTTACCTCCAGCCAAAGCGCATCCTGATCGCAATCGGTGCGCATTCGGACAACGGTCTGCAGGTTTCCGGAGGTCTCGCCCTTCTTCCACAGCGACTGGCGCGACCGCGACCAGTAATGGGCGATGCCGGTCTCCAAAGTCAGGCGCAGCGATTGCGCATTCATGTGCGCCACCATCAGGAGATGGCCGTCACGCGCATCGGTGACGACGGCGGTCACCAGACCGGCGGCATCGAAGCGCGGTGCGAACACCGCGCCTTCTTCGTTTGCATGTTTGTCGGCAAGGGGCGACGAAAAGGAACCGTTGGACATGACTGCCAATTCTGGAAAAGACTGGTTTAGCGACCCTTGACGAGGGTCATGAAGCGGACCTGTTCGTTGACGTCACCCTTGAAGGCACCGGTAAAGGTGGTGGTGGTCGTCGTCGAACCGGACACGCGGATGCCGCGCATGGCCATGCACATATGCTCGGCCTCGATCATGATGGCCACGCCGCGCGGGCGCAGCGACCCCTGGATCGCATTGGCGATCTGGGCTGTCATGCTCTCCTGCGTCTGCAGGCGGCGGGCATAGATATGCACGACGCGGGCGATCTTCGACAGGCCGACCACTTTCTCGCCATCGGGCAGATAGGCGACATGCGCCTTGCCGATGATGGGAACCATGTGATGCTCGCAGTGTGAAAAGAACGGTATGTCCTTGATGAAGACGATGTCGTCATAACCGGCAACTTCTTCAAAGGTGCGTCCGAGCACTTCCTCCGGGTCTTCATCATAGCCCGAAAACAGTTCCTTATAGGCTTTTGCCACGCGCTGCGGCGTGTCGAGCAGGCCTTCGCGGTCCGGATTGTCGCCGGCCCAGAGCAGCAGCGTGCGAACGGCAGCTTCCGCTTCTTCCTGGGTTGGGCGTCGTAGGCTGTTCTGATTGCCAGTCGTTGACTGCAAACTTTTTATTACCGCATCCATCGCGATCTCCCGTAGTCGCCCTCAAGGGAGCGACGAGTTAAACGGCAATACACGATAGTCGTTCCGAAACGAATACGTGGTGTATTGAAGCCGGCTTGGCCCTGAGGCTGAACCTGGGCGACTACATCTACCATTGACGCAGAATTTACGCCATGGCGCTTTGTGCTCGCCCGCTCACATACTATATAGAGAGTGAATTCGGGATTCATAGGGCCAAAGCGATGGACAATTGTCTGTTTGCGCTTCGCTTCGGGCCGTGTCACCAGCGGAAGCTCATTATGATCAATGACGTCTACAACACGCGCATTCTGGAGTTTGCCGGGAATATCCAGCGCCTTGGCCGTCTGGACAATCCCGATGCAACCGCCACGGCGCATTCGAAACTCTGTGGTTCGACGGTGATCGTCGATCTCAAGGTCAAGGACGGCGTGGTGACGGATTTCGCCCATGACGTCAAAGCCTGCGCGCTTGGCCAGGCGTCGTCGTCGATCATGGCGCGGCATGTGGTCGGCGCGACCAGCGAGGAATTGCACGCTGTGCGCGATGCCATGTTCAAAATGCTGAAAGAGAATGGAGCGCCACCGCAGGGGCGCTTTGAAGACCTGAAATTTCTCGAGCCGGTGCGCGACTACAAGGCCCGGCACAATTCCACCATGCTGACCTTCGAGGCGGTGGTGGATTGCCTCGACCAGATCGAGAAGAAAAACGCCGAAGCGGCCGCCTGAGCCGCCGATGTGCGCTGACCCCGCCCACAACCATTCCCCTGCGGCGGGAAAGAAATATTCCCGCAACTGGAACGGACCATGGCGCAAGACGCCGGGACGGCTGTTCGGCACGGCCTTCGTCCGGCTGTACCAGCTGACGCTGTCCGGCTTCATCGGCAATTCCTGCCGCCACCTGCCGACCTGTTCCGAATATGCCTATGAATCCATCGCCCGTTACGGCCTGTGGACGGGAGGCTGGATGGGCCTGTTCCGGTTCGTCCGCTGCGGGCCCGGCGGCACCAGTGGTCACGATCCCGTGCCGATGATGCTGGACAAACGTTTTGTCTGGTACATGCCGTGGCGGTACTGGCGTGTGAGCAAACCGCACTAGGGATTTTCTGCTGTGTCATTCGCAGTGCTGTGGCGCGTGGTTCGACAAGCTCACCATGAGGGAGGGGGATGATTGCAGGGAGCTAAGTTCTGCAGCGTTCGTGATTGGCCTTGCAGCCCACCCAACTCCCTCATGGTGAGCTTCCTGAGCTTGTCGAAGGGCGAACCACGCACCACCCACTTGCAGCGGTCAAAACCCGCTTTTCCTCAACCGCCACTTTACGCCGGATCAATCTGCGCATAAAAGTCCGCTCGCCGGAGCCGTTCCGGTCATGAAACACCACCCGCGATTGTTGGCGGGACTGGATAGGAGCAACTGATGTCACAGACAGTTTCCAAAACTGTATCCATGCAATTCCCCGATGGCTCGAAGCGCGAATACGACGCGGCCATATCCGGTGCGGAACTTGCCGAATCCATTTCGAAATCCCTGGCCAAGAAGGCCGTGGCCTATGCGGTCGACGGCGTCGTGCGCGATCTGTCCGACCCGCTGCAGCATTCCGGCAGCATCGAGATCCTGACCCGCGACGATCCGCGTGCGCTCGAGCTGATCCGGCACGATTGCGCCCATGTCCTCGCCGAGGCCGTGCAGGAGCTGTTTCCGGGCACCCAGGTCACCATCGGCCCGGTGATCGAGAACGGGTTCTACTACGATTTTGCCAAGAACGAGCCTTTTACCCCCGATGACCTGCCGCTCATCGAGAAGAAGATGCGCGAGATCATCGCCCGCAACAGGCCGTTCACCAAGGAGATCTGGTCGCGCGAAAAGGCCCGCAAGGTCTTTGCCGACAAGGGCGAGGCCTACAAGGTCGAGCTGGTCGATGCGATCCCGGAAGGCCAGGACCTGAAGATTTACGCGCAGGGCGACTGGTACGACCTGTGCCGCGGCCCGCACATGGCCTCGACCGGCCAGGTCGGCAATGCCTTCAAGCTGATGAAGGTGGCCGGTGCCTACTGGCGCGGCGACAGCAACAATCCGATGCTCAGCCGCATCTACGGCACCGCCTTTGCCACCGATGCCGAGCTGCAGTCCTACCTGCATGTGCTGGAGGAGGCGGAAAAGCGCGATCACCGCAAGCTCGGCCGCGAAATGGACCTGTTCCATTTCCAGGAGGAGGGCCCCGGCGTCGTGTTCTGGCACGCCAAGGGCTGGCGCATGTTCCAGACGCTGGTCAGCTACATGCGCCGCCGTCTCGACGGCGTCTATCAGGAAGTCAACGCGCCGCAGGTGCTCGACAAGTCCCTGTGGGAGACGTCGGGTCACTGGGGCTGGTATCGCGACAACATGTTCAAGGTGACGGTCGCCGGCGATGAAACCGACGACGAGCGCGTCTTCGCACTCAAGCCGATGAACTGCCCGGGCCACGTGCAGATCTTCAAGCATGGCTTGAAGTCCTACCGCGATCTGCCGGTGCGGCTTGCGGAATTCGGCAATGTGCATCGCTATGAGCCGTCGGGCGCGCTGCATGGGCTGATGCGCGTGCGCGGGTTCACGCAGGACGATGCGCATGTGTTCTGCACGGACGAACAGATGGCGGCCGAATGCCTGCGCATCAATGGCCTGATCCTGTCCGTCTACAAGGATTTCGGCTTTGACGAGATCACCATCAAGCTGTCAACGCGCCCGGAAAAGCGCGTCGGTTCCGATGCACTGTGGGATCGGGCTGAAAACGTGATGATGGGTGTGCTGGAGCAGATCCAGCAGCAGTCGAACGACATCAAGACCGGCATTCTGCCGGGCGAGGGAGCGTTCTACGGCCCGAAGTTCGAATACACGCTGAAGGACGCCATCGGCCGCGAATGGCAATGCGGCACGACGCAGGTCGATTTCAACCTGCCCGAACGGTTCGGTGCCTTCTACATCGACTCGACTTCCGAGAAGAAGCAGCCGGTGATGATCCACCGCGCCATCTGCGGCTCGATGGAGCGCTTCCTCGGCATTCTCATCGAAAACTTCGCCGGTCATCTGCCGCTGTGGTTTGCACCGGTGCAGGTGGTTGTGGCCACCATCACCACGGAAGCCGACGATTACGGCAGGCAGGTCGCCAAGGAACTGAAGGCGGCGGGGCTGCAGGTCATCACCGACTTCCGCAATGAGAAGATCAACTACAAGGTGCGTGAGCATTCCCTGCAGAAGGTACCGGTCATTCTCGTCTGCGGCATGCGCGAGGCGGAGGAGCGGACGGTGAACATGCGCCGTCTGGGTTCGCAGAACCAGACGTCGCTCAGCCTTGATGATGCGATCCGGCAGCTCGGCGAGGAAGCCACGCCGCCGGACCTGTTGCGCGCCGCTGCGGAGTAGGCCCGCACATTGCTTTGTGACAGCGTGGTGACTTTCATCACGCTGTCATGGAGTTGCGTGACTATTCAGCCGTTTCATTATTTGCCGGGATGCGATCGTGCAGTTCAGAGAACTCTCCTACGCCAATGACACCCAGTCGCGCATCACCCAATGGTTGATCCGTTCGATTGAAGGCCTGTCCGGCCGCGACCACTATGTCCGGCTCTACAATGCCTGGCGCACCGACATCGTTCCGGCGGGAATCGATGTGTTCTGCCGCATGATGGACCTGATCAACATCAGGCTCGACGTTGCGGACCAGTGGCCGCCGCAGCATCTGCCAGATACGCCGCTGGTGATCGTCGCCAACCATCCCTTCGGCATCGGCGACGGCATTGCCGCGCTGGCGCTGGCCGAACAGCTCGGCCGGCCGTTCCGCGTGCTCATCAACAACGACCTGATGAAGGTGCCGGAAATCCGCCCCTATGCGCTGCCGGTCTGCTTCGACGAAACCAAGGAAGCGGTGGCGATGAACATGGCCACCCGCCATGAGGCGGTGCGCCTGTTGAAGGAGGGCGTCACCATCGTCGTCTTTCCGGCGGGCGGCGTTGCCACGGCGCCCAAGGGTTTTGGCCGGGCGGAGGATCTGCCCTGGAAGATTTTTCCGGCCAAGCTGGTGCAGCAGGCCAAGGCGTCGGTCATCCCGGTGTATTTCGGCGGGCAGAACGGCCGGGTTTTCCATCTCGCCAGCAAGATTTCAATGACGCTGCGCATTTCGCTGCTCATCCGCGAATTCCGCAAGCTGTCCGGCAAGGCCATCACCGTGCGCATCGGCCGGACAATGGACTGGTCGGAACTGGCGCCGCTGGCCGACCGCAAGAATTTGCTGGATTATATGTATGGCGCGGTGTTTGCGCTGGCTCCGGCCGCAACGCGCCGCTGAGCCCCGGTCCTGCGGCCCGGTCTTGCAGCTTAGTCCAGCGGATCGTCGCCGCTGGCGGGCTGATTGGCAGTGGAGGCGGCGCTGGCGCCGTTGGTCGCCAGAAGTTCCACATCCTGGTTGCGGCCGGCAACGACCTTGAAATCGCGCTGGTAAATCTTGTCCTTGTTCTTGGCGATGATGACGTATTCGCCTTCCGCCAGTACCATGGAGGCAAAGGCGCCGACGCTTTCGCGCACGATGTCGCCCGAGGTCGTCAGCACCGACCAGGCGGTATCGGCAAGGGCTTCGCCGCCCGCCTCGCGCACCAGCTTCATCGTCAGCTGCGCGGCGCGGTGCTCCACATTGGCCTCGGTGATCTTGCCGGCCTCGACGCGGATATCCGCGCGGATGACCGCATTGGCCGTGCCGTAATTGGAAACGATCTGATAGGTCCCGGCATTCAGCCGCACGACGCTTTCCGGCTTGACGTCGGGGATGATGAGCGCCCGTTCGCCGCTGGCGTCCTCGTGATCCTCATAGATGGAGAATCGCAGCTGGTCCTGCGGGATGCGCGCGCCGCCGGACAGAACCGCGTTGAGCTTGACGCCGCCCGCGTCGAGAATCATCGTCTCGTTGCGCTTGGCGCGGGTCATGGTGATGCGCTTGGTGGCGCCCGCCCGGCCGAAGGCCACATGCACGAGATAGCTGCCGGGGGCGAGGTTGAACGAGGTCGTGCCACCCTTGGCCGTTGCCAGCAGGGGCAGCTTGCCATCCGCATCGGCATCCGGCGAGAACACGCGCCAGACGAGGCCGCGGCCAATGTTTTCGCCGTTCTCCGCCAGTTTCGCCGACAGGACCAGCTCGGCTTCCGCGGCAAGCGGATTGTTGGCCGGGGCTTTCGGGTTGGCATATTGGTTGAGGTTGGGGATCGACGGCAATTCCACGTCGGGCGTGGCGATGTCGGGTGCAAGCGCCTGCGCCCAGGCGCCGGTTGTCAACAGGGTTGCTGCCAGTGCCGCCGGCAAAATCCAGGATGTGCCGGAGCCGAAGCCCGCTTTCTGAGTGTCGAATATGCCCATGCACTGTTTTGATCCGAAGCCGGTGGCAATTTCAAGGCTTTTTCACGCGATCATGACTTTACACGGCCGGTGAAACCGCGACATTGTCCGCCCATTCGAAAAACAGCATCTGGTACCCCGTTTCATGCCTTCTCCCATCATTGAATTTCTGTCGCAGCGCAGCTCAACCCCGATTTCCGCCATTGGCCTTCCCGGTCCAAGCGATGCGGAGATCGAAACCATGGTCCGCATCGCCGCGCGCGTGCCCGATCATGGCCGCCTGACACCCTGGCGTTTTGTGCTGTATCGCGGCGATGCGCGCGTCGAGGTCGGCAAATATCTCGCCGATCTGGCCGAGGAGCGGGAAGGGCCGCTGACCGAACAGCGGCGCGAGCAGGAGCTGAAGCGCTTTGCCCGCGCGCCGCTGGTCATCGGCGTGATCTTCTCCAAGGTCGATCATCACATTCCGGAATGGGAGCAGTTCCTGTCCTCCGGCGCGGCGGCGATGAACCTTGTCCATGCGGCCAACGGCCTCGGCTACGCCACCAACTGGATCAGCAACTGGTATTCATCCGATGAGAAGGGCCGGGCGCTGCTCGGGCTGGCGCCGCATGAGCGGGTGGCGGGTTTCGTCCATATCGGCAGCTGCGACACGAAAGTGCCGGAGCGCCCGCGCCCCGAGGTAAAGGATATCCTGTCCGAATATGCCGGACCGTGGAAGGGCTGAGCCGCCATGTTCTACAAGTTCGATGATGGCCATGGCCTGCCGCATGATCCCTTGAAGGCCATCGTTTCGCCCCGTCCCATCGGCTGGATATCCAGCCGTTCGGCGGAGGGCAAAATCAACCTGGCGCCCTATTCCTTCTTCAACATGATCAGCACGAAACCCTGCCTGATCATGTTTTCCTCGGAAGGCCGCAAGGACAGCGTCACCTTCATCGAGGAAACGCGGGAATTTGCCGCCAATCTCGTCAGCGCCAACCTGTCGGTGGCCATGAACAAGACCTCGGTCAATGCGCCGCGCGGCGTCAGCGAGTTCGAATATGCCGGCCTCAATGCCGCCGATTGCCGGCTGATCGGCGCGCCGCGCGTGGCCGAAGCCTTCGCGACGCTGGAATGCGTCGTCACCGACATCCGCCATCCGACCGACCGGCACGGCAATCCGGTGCAGGCCATCATGGTGACCGGAGAAGTCGTCGGCGTTCACATCGACGAGGCGATCCTGACCAACGGCCTTGTCGACATGACCAAGGCGCAGCCGGTGTCGCGGCTCGGCTACATGGACTTTGCCACGGTGTCGGAAACATTTCAGATGTTCCGGCCGAAATGGGAGGGGTGAGGTAAAAAGCCTTGCACTTACCGAAGTGCGTGGTTCGACAAGCTCACCATGAGGGAAGTGGTTGATTGCAAGGCTCATCACAGGCGTTGCAGAGTACAGCAGCCCTGCAGCTCGCTTCATCCCTCATGGTGAGCTTGTCGAACCACGCACTGTCAGGCATGCCGTCGAACGGCCTAAGCAGCACCAACCCGCCCCATCAGCCGTTCCGCCCGGCGCAGATGCGGTCGGTCGAACATCAGCCCGTCAATGCCGATGACACCCGCTGCGGGATCCTCGGCGAAGGCCCGGATGATCTTTTGCGCCTGTGCCACCGCTTCGGCCGAGGGCGTAAACACCGCGTTGATCACCGGGACCTGCGCCGGATGGATGGCGAGCTTGGCGGTAAAACCGTCGCGTTCCGCCTCAGTGCATTCGCGGGCAAGCCCGGCATCGTCCTTGTAGTTGATGTAGACCGTATCGATGGCGGCGACATCGGCGGCCGAAGCGCCGAGAATGGTCAGCGCCCGCGCCAGCCGGAACACGTCGGTATAGCGCCCGTTGTCATCGCGCACCGCACGTGCGCCGATGACCGCCGACAGGTCTTCCGCACCCCAGGTGAGACCGACAAGCCGAGCCGATGCATCGGGGTAGCTGGCCGCCGACAGGGTGCCGAGCGCGGTTTCCGTGATGATGGCGAGAATCCGCGTCGAACCCTCCGCCGCGTCCGCATGGGCCTCGTGCACGTTCAGCTTGGCCGACAGCCGCGTCACATCCTTGCCGTTGTTGGATTTGGGCAGCAGGATCCCGTGGGGCAGCGACGGCATGACCGCGCCGAGGTCGGCATCGGCAAGGCCGCTCGCCAGATCGTTGATGCGCACGAACAGGCGCGGCGAACTCTTGTCGCGGTTCGATTTGAGAAAATCCGCCGCGATCTGCCGGGCAGCGGGCTTGCGTTCGGCGCTGACCGAATCTTCGAGATCGATCAGCAGCACATCCGCGCCGCTGGCGAGGCCCTTTTCCAGCTTCTTTTCCGAATCGCCCGGCACGAACAAAAGCGAGCGCATCAGGCAGCGCTCCGGGATTTCATCATCGCCTGGCGCGTGCATTTGGCGACGAGAACACCGTTCTGATTGTAGGCGCGGTGCTCGAACGCGACGATGCCGCGATCCGGCTTGGATTGGGACGGCCGCGTTGAAAGCACCGTTGTCTCCACCCGCACCGTATCGCCGTGAAACAGCGGCGCGGGGAAGGTCACGTCGGTCATGCCCAGATTGGCGATTGTCGTGCCGATGGTGGTGTCATTGACGGAGATGCCGATCATCAGGCCGAGCGTGAACAGCGAATTGACCAGCGGCTTGCCCCACTCGGTCTTGGCGGCGAAGTCGAAATCGATGTGCAGCGGCTGCGTGTTGAGCGTCATGACCGAGAACAGCATGTTGTCGCTCTCGGTGATGGTCTTGCGCAGGCTGTGATTGAACACGTGCCCGACTTCGAATTCTTCCAGATACAGTCCGGCCATGTGCTGGCGTCTCCTCAATGCGATTTTTGGCGAAAGACTAGGGCGGCTTCGGCGGGTTCGCAACGGGGAAGGATCAAAGTTCTCTCGCGGCGCCGAAACAACATGGTTAATCGACATGGTGAACCGATCGTAAACCTTTTGCCGCTAGCCTTGGCTGCAATAAGGGCTTGGGGTATAAATTCATGACAATACGGCATTATCTGGCGATGGTCGGACATGCTTCTGCGGCGCAGCGTTGCCATGCCGCAGGCGCGCTGGCCCATGTCTATCTCGAAACCGGACGCGCCTTCGAGGACCGCTGTGCGGCGGAGGCGGCGCTGACGCTGCTGCTGGACGACCCGTCGCCAAAAGTGCGCCTTGCGCTGGCCGAAGCTTTCTCCACCAGCGCCCATGCGCCGGCTCACATCGTCGCCGGGCTGGCGCGCGACCAGGCGGAAATCGCCGCCTACATGCTGGCGCGCTCGACGGTGCTGACCGATATCGACCTGATCGACTGCATTGCCGGCGGCTGCGCGGAAAGCCAGAGGGTGATTGCGGGCCGGGCCAAGGTGTCCTTTGCCGTCAGCGCTGCTCTCATCGAGATCGCCGAACCGGTTGCCGTTTTCGAACTGCTGGCCAACAGCCGCGCCGAGATTGCCGATATCAGTTTCCGCCGTCTGGTCGAGCGCCTTGGCCATGTCGCCGATATCCGGTCGCTGCTCGCCGATGATGACCGCTTGCCCGCCGATTGCCGCCATGCGCTGGCGATCAAGGTGGCCGAAGCCCTGTGCCAGATGGATATGGTCATGGCCCTGATGGGCGAGCGCCGTGCCAGGCGCGTCACCAGTGAAGCCTGCGTCAAGGCCTCCATCAGTCTGGTTGCCGAAACACCGCCGGCGCAATATCCGGCGCTGATCGAGCATCTGCAGCTGCGCGGTGACCTGACCACGGCCTTTGTCATCCGCATCGTCGCCTCCGGCAAGATCGATTTCTTCGGTGCGATTCTGGTGGCGCTCTCCGGGCACAACCTTGCCCGGGTGCGCAATCTTTTGATCGATGGCCGCGATGCGGCGCTCGGCGCGCTGTTCAGTGCCGCTGGACTGCCCGACAGCACGCACCAGCCGCTGCGCGTCGCGCTGCATGCCTGGCGTGATGTCGCCAATGGCCGGCTGGCCATCGGGCCGCAGGAAGTCACGCGCCGCATGATGGAGCGTCTGGCGCCGGAAAAGCCTGTAATGGCGCATGACCTGACCGCGGCCAATGACGGCATGCAGTCGCTCCTGCGCAAGATTTATCTGGAAGCGATTCGGGAGAATGCGCGCAGCCACGGACTGGCCATCGCCGCCGCCTGACCCGGCTTTTTTCGCCGTGAGCACGCATTTGATTACAAAATCCCATGCCCGTGTGAACGAATGAATATGCGGGCCGCATGTTCCGTGATGCAAAATTGCTTTTTTCCGGCGCAGCGCCATGGCCCGGTCCCGCAGCCGCGCCGGAATGATCATAGATTTCATATTGTTGCCGCCGGATATTGATGCTTGCAGGCATTTTCGGGGAGCAGGGCGGAATAATAAGACAGTATTACTGACCTAATATTTCATGGTAGAGTGCGGAAACGTCGCGTGACTGGGAGGTCTGCTGAATGCCCGATGATTCCACGAGTGAATTTGGTCCACTAAGCCTGCACGTGCCGGAACCGGCCGTGCGTCCCGGCGGCGAGCCGGATTTTTCCAATGTGAACATTCCCGAAGCGGGTTCGGTGCGCCGTCCGCCCGTCGATGCCAATCCGGAGGAAATCCGCGATCTGGCATTTTCGATCATCCGTGTTCTCAACCGCGATGGCGAAGCTGTCGGCCCCTGGGCTGGCGAACTGACGGACGAGCAGCTGGTTGAAGGCCTGCGCCACATGATGACGCTGCGCACCTTCGATGCGCGCATGCAGATCGCCCAGCGGCAGGGCAAAACCTCCTTCTACATGCAGCATCTGGGCGAAGAAGCCGTGAGCTGCGCCTTCCGCATGGCGCTG
The DNA here is from genome assembly GCF_055378485.1 of Phyllobacterium sp. T2-21. NCBI lineage: Bacteria > Pseudomonadati > Pseudomonadota > Alphaproteobacteria > Hyphomicrobiales > Phyllobacteriaceae > Phyllobacterium > Phyllobacterium sp. T2-21. The sequence goes on from NZ_AP027912.1 coordinate 2,178,282, forward strand.
TCGCCGGGCGACATGAATTTTCCGACCTATCGTCAGGCCGGTCTGCTTATCGCCGGCGGCTACCCGATGGTCGAGATGATGTGCCAGATCTATTCCAACGAAAGAGATCCGCTCAAGGGCCGCCAGCTCCCCATCATGTACTCCTCGAAAGAACATGGATTCTTCTCGATCTCCGGCAATCTGGCGACGCAGTATATCCAGGCCGTCGGCTGGGCCATGGCATCGGCGATCAAGAAGGACACCAAGATCGCGGCCGGCTGGATCGGCGACGGATCGACCGCGGAATCGGATTTCCATGCCGCACTGGTCTTTGCCTCCACCTACAAGGCCCCGGTTGTCCTCAACATCGTCAACAACCAGTGGGCGATCTCCACCTTCCAGGGCATTGCCCGCGGCGGTGCCGGCACTTTCGCCGCGCGCGGCCTCGGCTTCGGCATGCCTGCCTTGCGGGTTGACGGCAATGACTATCTCGCCGTTTTCGCCGTGGCCAAATGGGCCATCGAGCGGGCGCGGCGCAATCTCGGCCCGACCATCGTCGAATATGTCACCTACCGTGCCGGGGCGCATTCCACCTCGGACGATCCGTCCGCCTACCGCCCAAAGACCGAATCCGATGCCTGGCCGCTTGGCGATCCCGTCATGCGCCTGAAGAACCACCTGATCGGGCGCGGCGTCTGGTCGGAGGAGCGCCACACCCAGGCGGAAGCGGAAATTCTCGACAGCGTGATCACCGCCCAGAAAGAAGCCGAAAGTTTCGGCACGCTGCATGCGGGCGGCAAGCCGTCGGCGCGCGACATGTTCGAAGGTGTCTACGAGGAAATGCCGCCGCATCTGCGTCGTCAGCGCCAGCAGGCGGGAGTGTGAGCGATGCCGCGTAAGACAATGATTGAAGCCATCCGCGACGCGATGGATGTGATGATGGAACGCGACGACAACGTGGTCGTGTTCGGCGAGGATGTCGGGTTTTTCGGCGGCGTTTTCCGCTGCACCCACGGCCTGCAGGCCAAATACGGCAAGACCCGCTGTTTCGATGCGCCGATCAGCGAGGGCGGTATCGTCGGTGCTGCCATCGGTATGGCGGCCTATGGCCTGAAACCCTGCATCGAAATCCAGTTCGCCGACTATGTCTATCCGGCCTATGACCAGATCGTTTCGGAAGCGGCGCGCCTGCGCTACCGCTCCAATGGCGGCTTTACCTCGCCGATCGTCATCCGCATGCCGGCGGGCGGCGGCATTTTCGGCGGCCAGACCCACAGCCAGAGCCCGGAAGCGCTGTTCACGCATGTATCCGGTCTGAAGGTCGTCGTGCCGTCCAATCCGCACGATGCCAAGGGCCTGCTGATTGCATCCATCGAAGACCCGGACCCGGTGATCTTCCTCGAACCGAAGCGGCTCTATAACGGTCCGTTCGACGGCCATCATGACCGCCCGGTGACGCCGTGGTCGAAGCATGAGCTGGGCGAGGTGCCGGACGGGCATTACACGGTGCCGCTGGGCAAGGCCATCAAGCGCCGCGAGGGCAAACAGCTGACCGTGCTTGCCTATGGCACCATGGTCTATGTGGCGGAAGCTGCCGCCGAGGAGACCGGCATCGATGCGGAGATCATCGATCTGCGCACGCTGCTGCCGCTCGATCTGGAAACCATCGTCGAATCCGTCACCAAGACGGGCCGCTGCGTCATCGTGCATGAGGCAACGCTGACCTCCGGTTTCGGCGCGGAACTCGCCGCACTCGTCCAGCAGCATTGCTTTTACAATCTGGAAGCGCCGGTGGCGCGGGTGACGGGCTGGGATACGCCCTATCCGCATGCGCAGGAGTGGGACTATTTCCCCGGTCCCGCGCGCGTAGGCCGTGCATTCCTTGAAACGCTGGAAGGGTAGGAGCAGACGATGGGTGAATTTGTCATCAAGCTGCCGGATGTCGGTGAAGGCGTTGCAGAAGCCGAACTCGTCGAATGGCATGTGAAGGTCGGTGATCTCGTGCGCGAGGACATGATCCTTGCCGCCGTCATGACCGACAAGGCGACCGTGGAAATTCCATCCCCGGTCGACGGTGAAATCCTCTGGCTGGGCGGCGAGATCGGGCAGGTGATCGCCATCGGTTCGCCGATCATCCGCCTGAAGGTCGAAGGCGAGGGCCATGCCCCCGCTGCGGAACCGGCGAAGCCGGTCAAGGCGGAAGAGCCGAAGGCCCAGCCCGCCAAGGCAGAACCAAAGCCGGAGATCAAGGCTGCAAAGCCCGAAAAGGCCGCAGCGCCGGTAGTGCATGCGCCGGTCGCCGTGCCGCTTGGCATCGGTGCGCCGCGCGCCGAGGGCGACAAGCCGCTGGCCCCGCCGGCGGTGCGCCTGCGGGCGCGGGAGGCGGGTGTCGACCTGCGCCAGGTGACCGGCACCGGTCCGGCCGGGCGCATCACCCATGAAGATCTCGACACCTTCTTTGCCCGCGGCGCGCAAAAGCCCGTGGTATCCGGTCTTGCGCCGGACACGTCGGTCAAGGAAATCAAGGTGGTGGGCCTGCGCCGCAAGATTGCGGAAAAGATGGCGATTGCCAAATCGCACATCCCGCACATCACCTATGTCGAGGAGATCGATGTCACGTCGCTGGAAGAACTGCGCGCTTTGCTCAACGGCAAGAAACGCGCCGACCAGCCGAAGCTGACGCTGCTGCCGTTCCTGATGCGCGCCATGGTGAAAGCCATCGCCGAACAGCCGCAGCTGAACGCCCTTTATGACGACGATGCCAACATCATCCACCAGCATGGCGGCGTGCATATCGGCATTGCGGCACAGACGCCGTCCGGCCTCGTGGTTCCCGTGGTCAAGCACGCGGAAGCGCGCGATCTCTGGGGCTGCGCCGCAGAAGTCAATCTTCTGGCCGAAGCGGCCAAGACCGGCACGGCAACGCGCGAGCAGCTGACCGGTTCGACCATCACCATCACCTCGCTGGGCAGCATGGGCGGTATCGTCACGACGCCCGTGATCAATTATCCGGAAGTCGCTATCATCGGTGTCAACAAGATGATGACCCGGCCGGTGTGGGATGGCGCGGCCTTTATACCGCGCAAGATGATGAACCTGTCCTCAAGCTTCGATCACCGCGTGATCGACGGCTGGGACGCCGCAGTCTTCATTCAGCGGATCAAGACGCTGCTCGAAACGCCAGCGCTGATATTCGTGGAGGGTTGATCCGATGAAAGATATTTCCTGCAAGCTGCTGGTCATCGGCGCTGGCCCCGGCGGCTATGTCTGCGCCATCCGCGCCGGACAGCTCAATGTCGATACGGTGATCGTCGAGGCGGCGAAGGTCGGCGGCACCTGCCTGCTCGTCGGCTGCATTCCGTCGAAGGCGCTGATCCACGCGGCCGATGAATTTGCCAAGGTCGCGCATTTCGCCGCCCGGCAGACGCCGCTCGGCATCTCGGTTGCCGAACCGGCCATCGATTTCACCAAAACAATCGCCTGGAAGGACGGCATCGTCAGCCGCCTCAACAACGGCGTTGCCGGTTTGCTCAAGAAGGCGAACGTCAAGATCGTCACCGGCAAGGCCCGCTTCCGCGATGGCAAGACCATCGAGGTGGAAACCCTGACCGGCCTGCAGATCATCCGCGCCGAAAACGTCGTCATCGCCACGGGTTCGGCGCCGGTCGAGGTGCCGTCGCTGCCGTTCGGCGGCAATGTCATTTCCTCGACCGAAGCGCTTTCGCTGCCGGACGTCCCGGAAAAGCTCGTCGTGGTCGGCGGCGGCTATATCGGGCTCGAGCTCGGCACGGCCTATGCCAAGCTTGGCTCCAAGGTCACGGTTGTCGAAGCCCAGTCAAAAGTTCTGCCGCAATATGATGCGGAGCTGACGCGCCCGGTGGTCAAGCACCTGAACACGCTCGGCATCACCGTCCTGACCGGCGCCAAAGCCAAGGGGGTCAGCAGCAAGGGCGATGCGCTGTTGATCGAAACCGCCGACGGCAAGGACGAGCGCATTGCCGCCGACAAGATCCTGGTGACGGTCGGGCGCAAGCCTGTCACCTCAGGCTGGGGTCTTGAAGAGATCGACATCGATATGGATGGCCGCTTTGTCCGCATTGACGACAAGTGCCGCACCTCCATGCGCGGCGTCTATGCCATCGGCGATGTCACCGGCGAGCCCATGCTGGCGCACCGCGCCATGGCGCAGGGCGAGATGGTGGCGGAAATCGTTGCAGGCGAAAACCGCAGCTGGGACAAGCGGGCCATTGCCGCCGTCTGCTTCACCGATCCGGAAATCGTCACGGTGGGCCTGTCGCCGGATGAGGCCAAGCAGGCCGGACATGAGGTCAAGATCGGGATGTTTCCGTTTGCCGCCAATGGCCGCGCCATGACCAAGGAAGGCGAGGATGGTTTTGTCCGGGTGGTGGCCGCCGCCAGCAATCATCTCATCCTCGGCATCCAGGCCGTCGGCCATGGTGTCTCCGAATTGTCGGCTTCATTTGCGCTGGCCATGGAAATGGGCGCGCGGCTGGAAGACATCGCCGGAACCATCCATGCGCATCCGACGCAGGGCGAGGGGTTTCAGGAAGCCGCGCTCAAGGCGCTGGGCCACGCGCTGCACATCTAGACAATTTGTCTTCGTATCAGGGGCGCCGGAAACGGCGCCCTTTGCATATGCGCCGGGCGCGGCATTGCCTTGCCACGCCCGCGATCGCATCTGGCCATTGCAAAAGAGGAAAGACGGGCGGTCCCTGGAACGCGGGTCTTGGGGTATGTGGTATGTTATGCTTGCGATCCTGGGACCACCCGCCCCGGCGATTTCAGGTCTTGCCTGTTCTGCCTTGTTTCCTCATCGGAAACGCGCACAGCCTCAGCGCAACCTCCTCGTCCCGCAGGTTTTGCCTGCGGGATGAAGTGCCGGTCCTTTCCCGACTTTCGAAGGTTTCCGGAAGCATTCCCGCCGGAAAGGACAGGGATGAGAATATCTCGGCTTGGGACGTGGTGGATAAGTTGGCGTGATTTTTTTCGAACGAAGCGGTTGGCAGAACCATCATGCGCGGTTCGCTCTTCCTAGGGAGGACTGCGAATTTTTAAAATGGATAAATTCAGTCATCTTTTGAACGCGACACCCATCCTGTTGCGAACTTTTGCGAAAGGAGATGACATGCGTGAATTGGCTGAGGCCGAACTCGATCTCGTATGGGGCGGCGCGCCCGGCCGATCAGGAACCTACGATTCAAAAGATCATTGGGGGATAGGCGGACCAACGGGCAGCGCAAAGTCAGCCCTGGACGGCGCAAGAATTGCTTTTTCAGGAACCCTTCAAGAGAGTTTTACCTATAGAAGAGATAAGATCTGCGTATATAAAACACCGATTGGAACTTATTCAATAACCACCACTCGGGGGATAGACTGTCCTCCCACGACGCCAGCTCCAAAAACTTAGGGCTTGTTGGTGAATATTCGCAGAAAGAAAAGCCACGACGCATTTTGACGAAAGTGCGCTATCTTATGACATGTCGATGATGACAATTTGTCTTGGGTGAATCTTTCGTAAGGCTTTCAAAATTGGCTTTTAAGTGAAATGGAAATAGTCAAAAACATACATTTGACAGGGGATGCCGAAAGGGATCTTCTGTCAAATTATGGAGAAAAAGACATCCTGAATATCAACGATGTTCACCATGTCCAAACCTATACGCATTATGCGTGGCTTAACGATGATCAATCCATAAAATCACAAGGGGTTCATTTGGTGCGCATGCCAGTCGTGCATGAATCGTGCAATGTGAAATATTCTCTATTCGATGGCGGCAGGAAAATATTCGGTGTCTGTTTTTTGGATGACACATCTATATTGGGATATTTGGGTTATGATGCCTATGATGAATATCATAATTATACGATAGATTGCATTGATGGTGTTCATTCCATAATAAAATCAAAGCCGCATCAAGCTATTGCTGACATGCTTGATCGTATTCGCACAAGGCACAAATGAGTGCGTGACGCCGCTCCGTCTACTGCTGCGCTTCCTTTTTCTGATTTTGAGGGGTGAGGAAGCATTCCCGCCGGAAAGGACAGGGATGAGAATATCTCGGCTTGGGATGTGGTGGATAAGTTTCAGCCCAAATACTTTTCACCCCCCCTCTGGGCTGCCGCCCATCTCCCCCACAAGGGGGGAGATCAGCTGTCACAGCTGTTTCAGTTGATCTTCAAGGGGGAAAGTTGACCGAGATGATTGATGCCGATGCGATCTCCCCCCTTGTGGAGGAGATGTCCGGCAGGACAGAGGGGGGGAAAGCCATTGAGCGCTTGCCCCAAAACAAAATGGCGATGCAAAGCACCGCCATCTGAAACAGGTTTCATCGCTGAATATCAGATGTCCAGCTCTTCCACGAACGCGGCGCGGTCCTGGATGAAGCGGAAGCGGGCTTCCGGTTTCGTGCCCATCAGATCATCGACCGCGAGTTTTGTTTCCTCGATCCACTCCTCGTCGATCTGCACCCGCAAAAGCGTGCGCTTCTTGCGGTCCATCGTCGTTTCCTTGAGCTGGTCGGCGCGCATTTCGCCGAGGCCCTTGAAGCGTCCGATCTCGATCTTGCCCTTGCCGGTGAACAGCGTGCGCATCAGTTCATCCTTGTGCGCGTCATCGCGGGCATAGGCAACCTTGCCACCCTGGGCGATGCGGTAGAGCGGCGGCACGCCGAGGAACAGGTGGCCGTTGCGAATGAGTTCCGGCATTTCCTGATAGAAGAAGGTGATGAGCAGCGAGGCGATGTGCGCACCGTCGACGTCGGCATCGGTCATGATGATAATGCGGTCGTAGCGCAAATCCTCGTCGCGGTATTTTGACCGCGTGCCGCAGCCGAGCGCCTGGATCAGGTCGCCGATCTGCTGGTTGGCCGTCATCTTTTCCCGCCCGGCGCTGACGACGTTGAGGATCTTGCCGCGCAGCGGCAGCACCGCCTGCGTGGCGCGGTCCCGCGCCTGCTTGGCCGAGCCGCCGGCGGAATCACCCTCGACGATGAAGAGTTCGGCGCCGAGCGCACCCGTCTGGGTACAGTCGGCCAGCTTGCCCGGCAGGCGCAGCTTGCGCACCGCCGACTTGCGGTTGACTTCCTTTTCCTGGCGGCGCTTGACGCGCTCGTCCGCACGCTCCACCACCCAGTCCAGCAGCTTCGATGCTTCCTGCGGCGAGGCGGCAAGCCAATGATCGAATGGATCGCGGATGGCATTTTCGACAATGCGCTGCGCTTCGACCGTGGCAAGCTTGTCCTTGGTCTGGCCGACGAATTCCGGTTCGCGGATGAACACCGACAGCATGGCCGCCGACGAGATCATCACGTCATCGGTGGTGATGATCGACGCGCGCTTGTTGCCGGTCAGTTCCGCATAGGCCTTCAGGCCACGGGTGAGGGCGATGCGCAGACCCGCCTCATGCGTGCCGCCTTCGCCTGTGGGAATCGTGTTGCAGTAGGAATGGACAAAGCCGTCGCCGCCATACCAGGCAACCGCCCATTCCAGCGCGCCGTGCCCGCCGGACTTTTCCGTCCTGCCCGCGAACATGTCGCGCGTGACCTGAAAATCCTTGCCGAGCGAGGCCGCCAGATAATCCTTCAACCCGCCGGGGAAGTGAAACACCGCCTTGTCAGGTGTCGGGTCCTTCGGGTCGAGCAGGGATGGCGCGCAGTTCCAGCGGATTTCAACGCCGCCGAAGAGATAGGCCTTTGACCGGGCCATCTTGAAAAGCCGGGCCGGATCGAACTTGGCGCCCTGGCCGAAAATCTCCGGGTCCGGATGGAAGGTCACGCGCGTGCCGCGACGGTTGTGCACCTCGCCGACATCCTCGATCGGTCCGAGCGGATGGCCGCGCGAGAAGCGCTGGCGGTAGAGGCGCCGGTTGCGGGCCACTTCCACTTCCACATGATCGGACAGGGCGTTCACCACCGATATGCCGACGCCGTGCAGACCGCCCGATGTTTCGTAGACGTCGGAATCGAATTTGCCGCCCGCATGCAGGGTGGTCATGATGACTTCAAGCGCGGATTTGCCGAGCTGCTTGGGATCGGGATGCGGATCGACGGGGATGCCGCGGCCATTGTCGGTGACCGAGAGATAGCCGTTCTCGTCCAGTTCGATATCGATGAAGTTGGCGTGCCCGGCAACCGCCTCGTCCATCGAGTTGTCGATGACTTCGGCAAAGAGATGGTGCATCGCCCGCTCGTCGGTGCCGCCGATATACATGCCCGGACGGCGGCGGACGGGTTCGAGACCATCGAGAACCTGGATCTGCGCCGCATTGTAGCCGCCGCTGCTGTCGGGGGCGGCCCGTGCCGGGGCCTTCGCGGCCGCAACCGGCGCGATTTTCACAGGCGGGGCCACCGGTGTCGCGGCGGGTTCGACCCTGGTCTGGTCCACCGCTGCCTGGCGTTCCCGGGCTGTTTTGACTACCGCTGAAAAGAGGTCGTTATTGTCATCCATATCGTATTTTGGCCAATGCTACAGGGGCTGCGAATCACCGGCAATCTTGACATGCTTCGCCGGGAAACGCGATGGGCGTTCGTGATCTGTTCCGGGGTTCACCACAGAACTATGCGGTTAAAACCCAAGTTTCAAGCGGCTTTGAGGCGCGAGACGGCTTTTTCGAGCTCTTCGATCCGCTCGCCCAGCTCCTGGTGCAGAGCCTTGAGATTGGCGATCTGGCTTTTCAGCAGGCGGTTTTCGTCCGCCGTGTCGCTCTCGTCGGGCGATTGTCCGACCCCGTGGATGAGCCAGGTCTGCGTGACCCCGAGCGATCCGGCCAGCATGAACAGGCGGTGGACACCGGGCTCCGACCGGTCGGATTCCCAGGCGGCGATGGTTTCCGGCTTGACGCCGACACGCACCGCGAGCTGCGCCACCGTCATCGACTTGGCATCGCGCGCGCGGGAAAGGCGGCCGCCCAGCGTGTCCGTGTCGGGCATGGCGGTGATGATGTTGGAGATGAAATTCATGGCTTTCTCCATCTTTTTCTTGTTTTTAAAGTGTAGACGAAAGCTTTTGCACCATTTGGAAGCAGAAAAGTCAAATCCGGCGGCATTCTGCTTCCATTTTGCATTATGCGGATGATTGCATTTTTCCGCAGAGCCGATATGGCTGGGGCCCCACCTGAGCCATTTGTCCCGGAAAGGCCGCACCATGGAAAACACAACCTCGCCGCAAATGAGGGGCGTCGGAACGATGGCCGGTGCGATGTTTATCCTGCCGATGATGGATGCCATCGCCAAATGGCTGTCGACGGTGGACAGCCTGCCGCCGGCCACGGTGACGTTGTCACGCTTCGTTGTCCAGACGATCCTGACCATGCTGATCATCGTGGCGCTGACCGGCATGCGCTCGCTCAAGCCGCACAACCTCTGGGGCAACCTGCTGCGCGGTTTTCTGATGGGCATCGGCAGTCTGTGCTTCTTTGCCGCCGTCAAATACATGCCGCTTGCCGACGCCATGGCGGTGTTTTTCGTCGAGCCGCTGATGCTGACGCTGCTCTCGGCCGTGGTGCTGAAGGAAACCGTCGGCTGGCGCCGGCGCATTGCGGTTGCGGTCGGGTTCATCGGGACACTGATCGTCATCCAGCCGAGCTGGGAGCTGTTCGGCTGGGTTTCGCTGCTGCCGCTGGGTACGGCGGCGCTGTTTGCGGTCTATCTCGTTCTCAACCGCCGCCTGGGCGTGCACGACACGCCGCTGGTCATGCAGCTCTATGCCGGCATCGGCGGTACGGTGACGGTGATCGTCGCGCTGTTCCTCGGTGCAGCCTTCGGCGTCAGCGACATGACGCTGGGCACGCCCGCAACCGGCATGTCCTGGTTCCTTTTGTTTGCCATCGGCGCGATCGCCACGGGCGGGCATCTCCTCGTGGTGCAGGCTTCGCGCCTTGCGCCGGCGTCGCTGCTGGCGCCGTTCCAGTATCTGGAAATCGTCATGGCCGTCATCATCGGCCTGTTCGTATTCCAGGAGTTTCCGACCGCGTCGAAATGGCTGGGCATCGCCATCATCATTGCCTCGGGTGCCTATGTGGTCTGGCGCGAGGGGAAAAAGCAGAAAACGCCGGAGCCCGCTTTCAATTAACCGGTCTGCTTTCCATGCAAGCACTGACAATAGCAGTTGAGCAAATCAGCCATTGGCAATAGAACCAGAGGCGCATTTTGTGCGGGAGGTCCATAAAAGTGTTCAAGAAAATCCTGATTGCCAACCGTGGGGAAATTGCCTGCCGCGTGATCAAGTCGGCAAGGAAAATGGGTATCGCCACGGTGGCGGTCTATTCCGACGCGGATCGCGATGCGGTTCATGTCGACATGGCCGACGAGGCGGTGCATATCGGTCCGGCGGCGGCCTCCGAGAGCTATCTCGTCGCCGACAAGATCATTGCCGCGTGCAAGGCGACGGGCGCTGAGGCCGTTCATCCCGGCTACGGCTTCCTGTCCGAGCGCGCCTCTTTCTGCGAGGAACTGGAGAAGCAGGGCATCGTCTTCATCGGGCCGAAGCCCAGGGCGATCATCGCCATGGGCGACAAGATCGAATCGAAGAAATTCGCCAATGCCGCCAAGGTGAACACGGTTCCGGGCTTTCTCGACATCATCACCGATGCGGCGCATGCGGAAAAGATCGCCGGTGAAATCGGCTATCCCGTGATGATCAAGGCCTCCGCCGGCGGCGGCGGCAAGGGCATGCGCATCGCCTGGGACGAGAGCGAAGTGCGCGACGGCTTTGAACGCGCCACCTCGGAAGCGCGCAATTCCTTCGGGGATGACCGGGTTTTCATCGAAAAATTCGTGGTCGAGCCGCGCCACATCGAAATCCAGGTGCTGGGCGACAGTTTTGGCAACTGCATCTATCTGGGCGAGCGCGAGTGCTCGGTGCAGCGCCGCAACCAGAAGGTGGTGGAAGAAGCCCCGTCGCCGTTCCTCGACGAGGCCACCCGCAAGGCCATGGGCGAACAGGCCGTGGCCCTGGCCAAGGCGGTGGACTACCAGAGCGCCGGTACGGTCGAGTTCATCGTCGACAAGCACCGCAACTTCTATTTCCTCGAGATGAACACCCGTCTGCAGGTGGAACATCCGGTGACGGAATTGATCACCGGCATCGATCTGGTCGAGCAGATGATCCGCGTGGCAGCGGGCGAAAAGCTCGCGCTGAAGCAGTCGGACGTCAAGCTGAACGGCTGGGCCATCGAAAGCCGCCTTTATGCCGAAGATCCCTATCGCAATTTCCTGCCGTCGATCGGCCGCCTGACCCGCTATCGCCCGCCAAGCGAAGGCCCGGTCGGCAAGACCATCATCCGCAACGACACCGGCGTGACGGAAGGTTCGGAAATTTCGATGTTCTACGACCCCATGGTGGCAAAGCTCTGCACCTGGGCGCCGACCCGGCTGGAAGCCATCGACGCCATGGCCGATGCGCTCGATACCTTCGTGGTCGACGGCATCGAGCACAACATCCCGTTCCTGGCGGCGCTGATGCAGCATCCGCGCTGGCGGGAAGGGCGGCTGTCCACCGGCTTCATCGCGGAGGAATTTCCCGACGGCTTCCATCCGATTGCACCAACGGCCGCCGACAGGGACGTGCTGGCCGCCATTGCGCTTGTGGTGGAACTGGTGCGCAAGGGGCGCCTCGACGGCCTTGGCGACCGCCTGCGGCCGCATACGGGCAGGATCCGCGCCGAATGGGAGGTGCGGATCAACGACGAATACGTGCCGGCGAAAATTCACCGCAGCGTGGCCAAGCCGCCGGTCAAGATCGAACTGTCGCTGCATGGCGGCGAAGCCATCACCATCCGCAGCGACTGGCGTCCCGGCGATGCGGTCTGGGACGGCTATATCGACGACCGCGCGGTGAAGGCGCAGCTGCGTCCCGTGCTCAACGGCGTGCGCATCGACTGGAAGGGCATGTCGGTGATCGGCCATGCCATGCAGACGCATGTGGCGGCGCTGGAAAAACTGATGCCGGTGAAACTGCCGCCGGATACGTCGAAAATGCTGCTGTGCCCGATGCCCGGCCTGATCGTTTCGATCAACGTGGCGGAGGGTCAGGAGGTGAAGGCGGGTGAAACGCTGGCGATTGTCGAAGCCATGAAGATGGAAAACGTGCTGCGCGCCGACCGTGATCTCACCGTATCGGCCATCAATGCCAAGCAGGGTGACAGCCTGGCCGTGGATGCGGTGATCATGGAATTCGCCTGATCTGGTTGCATGTCCATAGTGCGTGGTTCGACAAGCTCACCATGAGGGATGTTGGGTGATTGCAGCCAGCAAGCTCCCTCATGGTGAGCTTGTCGAACCACGCAGATCGGTTCTGCCAAATCCTCTAGCGCTCGACCGGCCCGAACACAGGCTCGAATGCGTCCCGCAGCGCCCGGTCGAGATCGTCCATGCCGACGGGCAGGCCGAGATCGACGAGGCTGGTCACGCCATGGCCGCGCACACCGCACGGCACGATGCCGTCGAAATGGGCAAGCTCCGGTTCCACATTGATCGAGATGCCGTGAAAGCTCACCCATTTGCGCAGGCGGATGCCGATGGCGGCGATCTTGTCTTCGGCGGGAGACCCGTCCGGCAGCGGCGGGCGTTCCGGCCGGGTCACCCAGACGCCGACGCGGTCCTCGCGCCGCTCGCCGCGTACGTTGAACGCGCCAAGCGTGGCAATGATCCATTGCTCCAGCGCCGCCACGAAGGCGCGGATATCCTCGCGCCGCCGCTTCAGGTCGAGCATGACATAGGCCACGCGCTGGCCGGGGCCGTGATAGGTGTATTCGCCGCCGCGCCCCGTGGCATAGACGGGAAAGCGGTCGGCAGCCAGAAGGTCACCGTCCTTGGCGCTGGTGCCGGCGGTGTAGAGCGGCGGATGTTCGACCAGCCAGACCAGTTCGCTGGCCGTGCCGGCGCGAATCGCCGCGACACGGTCTTCCATGAAGGCGAGGGCGGTATCGTAATCGGTCAGCCCATCGGCGACGCGCCACTCCACTTTCGGGGAATCGCCTTGGGCAAAAAACGCGGAGACGAGATCGTCGCGGTTGTTCTTCATGATCGGAAACCAAACTTTCGACTGTCGCTTCATCCCGGATGAATGACGGCGGATGGGGCCGTTTGCGGCCATCAAAGCGCCGATTCCCTTGGGATAAAGATGGTGAGCCGCATATGGACTTTTTCCTGGAAGATTTCCAGTGTGCGGGGTGCGGCATAACTTTCACCCGGCTTTGTGAAAAACATTCGGGTTTATTGCCGACAGGGCTTGTTTCACTGAAATTCATTTGCTACATGCCGCGAGCCGACACGTTCGGCTTCTACCACAGTGCGGTCGTGGCGGAATTGGTAGACGCGCAGCGTTGAGGTCGCTGTGTCGCAAGACGTGGAAGTTCGAGTCTTCTCGACCGCACCATTTGGTTTCTCTTCAAGATTGAAATCATTGCAGAATAGGGCAGCCTAACGGCTGCCCTATTGCATTTCCGGCCGGCAGTCTTCCTGCCAACACCAAGGTCGCTCCGGTTCCGGTCAAAATAGTCGGGAACTACGGCATCTGCCGTATTGATGCAATGAACGGCGCACATTACGGATGATGATTGCGTTGGGGATGCAATGGGGCGGGGGAATAATGCCGAGATCGAATTGGCCGGAGGGGGTAGCGCCCCACCGGCAGGTATGTGGCGCGCGCCCAACACTATTGGCGGCATGGCTGTTCTTCGTCTGTTTGGCCGTATTCTGGCCCGCCCTGTCGCAGGCCCAGACACCGCCGGTTGCATCCGACATGACTGTCACTGTCGCCTATGGCAGTGTCGGCAACCCTGTAACGCTCAGTATTGGCGGCGGCGCGCCGACATTTGTGGCGGTCGCAAGCGCTGCAGCGCATGGGACTGCGTCAGCATCCGGAACGTCGATCACCTACACGCCGGCAAGCGGTTATGCCGGACGTGACAGTTTCACCTATACCGCCACCAACCTGGATGGAACGTCGGCTCCAGCCACTGTCACAGTGACGATCTCACCACCTAGTTTTACCGTCACGCCATCGTCGTCCCATACCGCCCAGGTTGGCACCCCATATACGCAGACCTACACTTTCGCTGGCGGCCAAGCGCCTTTCCGTAACTTTCTCATCAACGGCATCCCGCAAGGCATGCTCGTCACGCCACTGACAGGCAACAGCGTTACCCTCTCCGGGACTCCGCAGGTTGCCGGCAGCTTTGGCATAACCGTGAGTGCGCAGGACAGCAGCACCGGTAGCGGCCCTTTCACAGTCACCGGCGCTTTCATGCTGAATGTATCATCACCAACAATAACGTTGAGTCCGGCAGGGCCGACGCTGCCGGCTGCCAGTTCTGGTTCCGGTTATAGCCAGACATTCTCTGCCAGTGGTGGCACAGCCCCCTATACCTTTTGGATCGCGGCTGGCTCACTTCCAGAGGGCATGACACTCAACGCTGCGACGGGATTACTGTCGGGGACGCCATCCGTTTGGGGCCCTTTCCCTTTCAGCGTGCAGGCGACGGACAGCAGCACAGGCCCCGGCGCGCCATTTTCCGCCACGAATAATTATACGCTGACTGTCAATCCCCCTAGCATCAGCCTGGCGCCTTCAACCCTTCCCAACGGCAAAACCGGCGTCAACTATTCCCAAACAATGGTGGCGACCGGCGGGGTGGGCCCCTATACGTTTGCAATCACATCCGGGGGACTGCCAAACGGCATGACGTTAAGCAGCGCGGGCTTTTTGTCTGGTGCACCGGATACGGCTGGAGCGTACAGTTTTACCATCACGGCGACGGACCATCAGAGTTTCAACGGTGCTCAGGCCTACACATTGATAATCAATCAGGCCGCGCCGGTTGCGGTCAACGATGCCGCCGCAACCTTGGCCAACCAGGCCGTCACCATTCCCGTGATTTTCAACGATGGCGGCCCAATAACCTCCATTGCCGTCACCAGCGCGCCCTTGCATGGCACGGTGACCGTGAACGGTCTTAACGCCGTGTATACCCCGGCCGCAAATTTCTTCGGCACCGATACTTTCACCTACAGCGTCACCGGGCCCGGCGGCACCTCCGCCCCGGCGACGGTCACCATTACCGTATCGCCGCAGGCTGTCCCGGTTGCCGCTGCGCATAGCGCTGCAACGATGGCTGGACATGCCACCACCATTGACACGACGGCGGGCGCCACCGGCGGTCCCTTCACGGGCGCGGCCATTGTTACCCCACCGGCTTTCGGCAGTGCGACCGTGTCTGGCACCAATATCATCTACACGCCGCCAGCCGGGGCGTCAGGCGCCGTCAGCATCGGCTATACCCTGAGCAACGTGTTCGGAGCGTCGCCGCCGGCCACGATCACGCTGACGGTCAATCCGCTGCCGGTGGCCGCGGCCCATTCCGTCACCACACGGGCGGGAACGCCGGTGACGGTAAACCTGACGGAAGGTGCAACCGGCGGTCCGTTTACTGCCGCGACCATGGTGTCGCTCAGTCCATCGGGGTCAGGCACCGCAACCATTCGCGACGGCGGCAGCCGGGCTTTCCAATTGGATTTCACGCCCGCCGCCACGTTCAGCGGCGTTGCCACGGTCAGCTACACCCTTGGCAATGCATTCACCACATCGGCGCCCGCCAATGTTACGATTACGGTGATGGCAAGGGCCGACCCATCAAAGGACGTGGAAGTCATCGGTATCGTCAACGCCCAGGCGGAAGGTGCGCGCCGGTTTGCCGATGCCCAGCTGTCGAACTATGGCGACCGGTTGCGCCAGCTGCGCCGGGGCGGCGGCAATGAGTCCAGCCAGGGCATCAGCCTGAACACGCCGCGCAGTGACGACGGGGCAAAGGACCGGCGCGACCCGGCCGACGCAACGCCGCTCGGGTTTTTCACCGAGCCGAGACGAACCCGGCCTGCCGAGCCGTTCAACAGAGTGGTCGGGGAAAAGCCGGTTCCATCCCGCTTCGGCGTCTGGACGGCCGGTCAGGTCGACATTGGCGACACATCCGGCAAATCCTCCGGATCGAGCCGGGATTTTACAACCTCCGGTGTGAGTGCCGGGCTGGATTACCGTTTCAACGAACGGTTGACCGCCGGTATCGGTCTTGGTTACGGCAGGGACAGGACGGATATTGGCAGCAATGGTACGCGCAGCGAAGGTGAAAGCTGGAGCATCGGAACCTATGCCAGCTGGCGGCCGATCAGGAACACCTATCTTGAAGCCGTGCTCGGCTATGGCGCGCTTTCCTTCGACAGCAAGCGCTATCTGACGGAAGATGGCGGTTTCGCCAATGGTTCCCGCGATGGGCAGCAGGTGTTCGGCAGCGTAAAGGCCGGTTATGAAATAAGCCGGGATGCCCTCTACTTCACCCCCTATGTCGGGATGGACGCATCCTGGACGAAGCTCGATGCCTTCAACGAAAGGGACGGCGGATCGAATAGCCTGCGCTACGGCAACCAGACGGTGAATTCACTCGTTGCCGTCGTGGGTTTTGAAGCGGATTATACCTATCGTTTCACCGGCTACACGTTCACGCCGAACCTGAAGGCCGAATGGCGCTACGACATGGCAAATGCGAGCGACATTGACCTGAATTACATCGATTGGTCCGGCGGCCCGTTGTTCAGTCTCAAGGGGGATGGCACGGTTCGCAACGCGGTCCGGCTGGGCCTGGGTTTCGACGTGGTCCTCGACCAGGGGCTGAATCTCGGCCTCGCCTACAACACCACGCTTGGAGAAGGCGGCGCCATTCGCCATGGCTTCAACGCAAAGGCCGGCCTGCAGTTCTAGGCGTCGTCGCTCCGTGCAGCTTGCGCTGGCTGGTTCCTTCTCAAAATTAAACCGCAATTCGATTTAGGGTAGATCGCACCGCATCACTCTAAAGGAATTGTTCTGATGCTCAGCGCCGCAAAATACGCACTTCTCGCATGTTTTCTCGTGTTGAATGCTCCCGCCAATGCATCGCAATCCGCCGTTGCGCTCGTATATCGCGGGCCTGCCGGTTGTGATGATTGTTCATCGGCGGCCGCCGAAGCCCTGAGGAACAGCACCTTTCATTTTGATGTTAAATTCATCGGCCCCAATGAGCAGCTGAAGCTGGTGCCATCCAGTTTCATTGGAGCTTCCTTATATGTACAACCCGGCGGCGGACAGGACATTGACGGCGCAAGGAGAAGCCTGGGCAAGGCGGGCATCCAGGCCGTCCGGGATTTTGTATCCAAAGGCGGCCGGTATTTTGGAATTTGCATGGGCGCGTATCTCGGTACGGATTTGGGCTTTGACATCGTCGAAGGAGAAACGGATTCCGAGGTCGGGAGGCCGGGGTTTTCCGTGTCCGATATCGGCGATCACGTGGTGCCGGTTCAATGGGCAGGGGCGTCACTGTGGACATATTTTCAGGATGGTCCGCATCTGCCCAGAAATCACACGAATTCAGGTTTCCGGGAACTTGCCCATTATCAGAATGGCGATCTGGCGGCCGCTCGTTACGCATTTGGCAAAGGCAGCGCGACTTTGGTCGGGCCGCACCCTGAAGCGCCCCAGGAATGGTATGATCATTACGGTCTGCACAATCCTGATGGTGTGAACTCCAGTCTGATCCAAGGATTGCTGAACGCGGCGATGGCAGAATAAGGCTCCGGGGATCAACCCGTCATCATCCGCGTGGATGCCGCTGGCAATACCAGAACAATAGCGGTCATCCCCGGGCGGAAAGAGGGGGAAAGTCCGGGGCGTCGCCGATCAGGTCAAAAACTCGGGCCGCTGTTGGTCGTCCACTCCGCATCGGGCACACCATCGGTAAAGCTGCGTTGCGCAACCACGAACGTGATGTCGGACTCCAGGACAAAGGGCGTCGTTTCATAGTATGCGGTTGCGATGCAATCTTTTTCGGCGCGTGTCAGCCCGCGGCTGGTGATGACGTCGACGTTGTATTCGTTCTCGTCGGTGGGTGCCAGTTTTACTTTATAATGACAGTCACGTGGAATATGGATCCTGATTACTTCGATGCCAAAGGGCCATCTGACCTTCACGGAATCTCCGCGATCGTAGTATTGATCGGTTGTGATCTCGTTCGACAGTGCTGGAGATGATGACTTGTGCTTTGTCATTTGCTTTTTTCCTCCAATATCCCGGAAGTATCCAACAACGGTTACACGAGGAAATCAAGGTGACGACGATGTCCCTACTTGGGTCACGCGGGCGTCTGCAGGTTGCCGGATGCACACCTGCCAGCAGGGGAAACAAAGCCAGATAAGAATGGCTGGATAGCGGCCGTCCCGTCCCTGTGCCGGCGAAGCATGCAAGGCCCGGCGCTTTGCCGCCTGAGCCTGCTATTGCAGGTGTTCTTCGGACTCGCGCTGTGAATAGGCCAGGATCGCCTTGCCGATCAAGGAGGTCTCAGCGTCGATGCAGTCGGCATAGATGGCCGCGCGCACGCGGTGTACCGCCGTGTCCTGCGGCGCGGCCGCCACGGCAAATTCAATCAGGTGCGCGGCCAGGCGGGCCTGGCCCGCGGCCCGCAGCGCCTCGGCTCGTTGCGTCAGGTTTTCGGCGCCGCCTGCAAGGTGCGCGATTTCACGGCCGAGGTCCCGGTCAGCCGCTGGCTTGAGATGCGCGGGGTTTCCGTCAAACCAGCCGGCATAAAGATGCCAGACGCTGCGCACGACAAAAGCGGGATCATCGTATTTCGGCAGAAGATAGGGTTTGGCGAGAAGTTCCGAGGGCGCCTGGACGCTCTGCAGGATTGAATTCAGCGTGTCGCCCCTGTTCATCCGCTCAAGTGTCTGGCGAACGAGACTCTCCAGGGCACTGGCAGCATCATCCAGCATCTGCGCCACGCGCGCGGCGCCGGCAATGACCGGTCCATGGCCGGGAACCAGGATGTGGGGTTCGAGCGCATGCATGTTGCGCAGCGTTGACGCCCAATCCTGCGGATATCGCTGCACCTTGCGCGGATTGCCGGCATTCGGGAACACCCAAATGACAAAATCGCCGCTGACCAGAATTTTCTTCTGCGGCAACCAGACAAAGGTTGCATCGTCCGTTTCGCCGCGCCCGTGCGTCAGTTCCATGCGCAGGCCGCCGATATCGAGGCTGAGCCGATCGTCATAGACGTCGTCGGGGCGCCGGTGCTCGCCGGGGAAGACATAGCCGGCTTTGTTGAACTGGCGTCCCATGACGAGACTGTTCAGATCCTGCGACTGGTCATAGCGTGCGAAGCGCTGCAAGACGTTGCGGTGTGCAACGATCCGCGGGCGGGCAACACCGTTGGCGTCCGCTTCCTCATCCAGGAGGCGGGCACCCCAGGTATGGTCGATATGGCCGTGGGTATAGATGACCGTGTGGACGGGACTGCTGTCCCAGCGGCGGATCACGTCGAGCGTTTCCCGCGCGGTCTCCCGGCCGCCCGTGTCGATGAGCACCAGCCCGGCGCCGGTGCGGATTGCCGTGACATTGCCGACGACGTAATGCGTGGAGACAACAATCATATCGTCGCAGACGGCTTGCGCGGAACCGCCGGCAACGGCAGCGCTCCATTCTTCCATAGCCGCTTCGCCGCGCCATAATCTCTCGAAAAGGCGGTTCATCTCTGTGTCATGCATGGAATGGATCCTTCATCGCGATGGTCCCGCATACAGCAGGCCTCCTGACAGCCTCATGTCAGGAGGCATGTCCCTCCGCGCGGGTCAAGAGCGACCCGGATGTCTCCAGCACGTTTCGCGCTTGGCGTTACTGGTGGCCGAAATACGCGTTCGCGACGGTTTCGGCATCGCCATCCATCTTGACCTTGCCATGCTCGAGCCAGACGATACGGCTGCAATTGGCGAGAAGCAACTGTCTGGAGTGGCTGGCGATGATCAGGATCTTGGTCTTGTTGACGAGGTCGTGCAGGCGCTCATTGGCTTTGTTCTGAAAGCTTTCGTCGCCCGCTGCCAGCCATTCGTCCATGATCAGGATTTCCGGCTGGATGACGGTCGAGATCGAAAAGGCCAGGCGCAGCTGCATGCCGGTCGAATAGGTGCGCACCGGCATGTCGAGGAAGTTGCCGAGCTCGGAGAATTCTTCGATCTCCGCCTGCTTGGCGGCCATCTCGCGCTTGGAAAAGCCGAGCAGCGCGCCGCGGATGCGGATGTTTTCCCGCCCCGTGGCTTCCGCATCGATGCCCAGCGAGATGTTGATCAGCGAGGTGCATTTGCCGTTGATGGCGATGCGCCCGCCGGAGGGATAGTACACGCCGCTCATCACGCGCAGGAGCGTGGTTTTCCCCGAGCCGTTGTGCCCGATCAGGCCGAGCCGTTCGCCGTCGTTCAGGCTCAGGCTGATCGATTCCAGGCCGCGGATGATCACATGGCCTTCGGCGTTCGAGCCGATGGTGCCGCCCGTCGCCAGACTCATGACCTGGTTCTTGAGGGACCGGCTTTTCGCATTGTAGATCGGAAAATCCACAGTGACGTTATCGAGTATCATAGAAGTCATGTTGGCCTTCGCAGGAAAATGGTGGGGCGTGCCGAAAGGGTTTTAGAGCCAATAGGTGATGCGCGAGCGGTAGCGGTTGAGGAAGAGCAGAGCGATGATCCATCCGATGATGGCCATGCCGGCAACCACGCCCCAATTGAGCGCGGTGCCCGTCTGCCCGAGCAGCGGCTCGCGGACCACGCTGATGAGATGATAGAACGGGTTGAGATCCAGCATCAGCATGGATTTGTCCGCCGGCAGCTGGTGCGGCTGCCACATGATGGGCGTTACATACATGCCGACCTGCATGACGTTCTGGATGATCTGCGTCAGGTCACGGTAGCGCGTGCACACCACCGCCAGCACCACCATCATCCACAGAAGGTTGAGCGAGACGAGAATGAACGCCGGGAAGACCAGCAGGGCGGTCCATCCCATGAACTTGCCGAACAGCAAGAGCACGATGGGGAAAATGACGATGTTGTGGAACAGGATGATGGAGTTGCGCCACCAGGTGCGCAGGACATAGGTGAAGAACGGCAGCGGCAATTGCAGCATCGTCTCGGTATTGGAGATGAAACTGAGGCAGCCTTCGTTGATCAGCTGCGAAAAATACCCCCACATGATGAGGCCGACGCAGATGAAGGGCAGGAACTCGGACATGGGCGAGCGGAAAATGGTGCCGAATATCAGACCCAGGGCGCCGATGAGCACGCCCATGTTGATGGTCAGCCAGAAGGCGCCCACGCTGGAGCGCCGGTAACGCTGCGCCACGTCCTGCCAGCCCAGAAGCGCGGCGAGATGAAAATTGTTCACGGCAGCCGTGATATCTTCCCATGCGGTGATTTTCTGCGAATTCGCTATGGTCATGTCGACGCGCGTCTTTCCTTACAATGCGGGCTTTAGCATGCGGGCAAGGCCCTGCCGGACCTGCCTATACACCGGTTGGCAGAACAATTCCAAGCCGCATCGTATTTCATCAACACGGTAGAAGCGCGGCAGCATGACGATGGGTCGAGCAAAACCGGCTCCGGACAGGAGATTTGCGGTGATCGCCTAGTGCAGCGGTTTGACCAAAAAGAGGCACGGATGGCCTTCCGCCCACAATGTGGGGAAGATTTCCGCCTTGAGAAAACCGTTGCGGTCATAGAAGGCGCGCGTGCTGTCGAGATGCGGTTCATGCCGGCCGCGCGGCGCCAGCGTCTTGACCGTCAGCAGGGAGCAGCCGGACTGGCGCGCATGGGCTTCGGCGGCCTGGAGGAGGGAACGGCCGATCCCCCGGCCATGGAATTCCCGGCGTGTCGCGATTACAAGGATTTCCGCCGCCGCCGGCGGGTGATATTTGAGCGCGATGAAACCGGTGCAGGTTCCGCCGTCCGTATGGGCGAGAACGGGCAGCCCCGTCACCAGATTGGCGCAGGCAGCAATGCCATCCGGTTCCTCGAACCATTCCGGCAGGCCGCTCATGATGTCGGCGCACAGGGCGCTCTTGTTGTCAGGGCAGGTGATCTCACTGATCATCGGGGCGATCTCTCCGCTGTTGGTTGCATCCATGCGAAACACGGCATGAAAAATTTTCATCCAGGATGTAGACGCGGTGCGGCGGAGCGGATTTAGGGAATTTCTGTGCGATCAAGCGGTTGTGAAGTTCGAAAGACGCCGACAGCGTGATGCAGAGGTTTAGGAACCTCCATATCTTAGACTAATTGATAATTGCTGGATGCCGCCTTTTGGGTTCAAACCATCTCCCGGAGGGACATGTTTTAAAGTCGAGACGGCAGCCCACAGGAGAGTGTCCGTGTAGAAAAACAAAATGCGTCAATTTGGGCGACGTACTTTTGGCTTGGACCGGCGGGCCTTAGATCTGGCTGTTGCATCAGCCATTCATCGACAACAGAGCCGGGGTATCAAATATTGCCAATATTCTTAATGAGAGCCGAATTTAATGAATGTGTTGTTCGATTGGGCGGTTGACGAAGATTTCATAGCCCGCACTGTGGAGCTTGCGCAGGCGTCCGAAATTATATCTCTCGATATATTTGATACGGCATTGACTCGAATAACCGATAGCCCAGCGGATGTTTTTGCTGAAGTGGAGCGGCGGCTTGTCGTGCTCTTCGGTAAGATTGCCAAAGGCTATGCGGCCGCCCGCGAGAGAGCTGAAGCAAATGCACGAAATCTGAAACAGCTTAGCACCGGGGCAGAGGACGTTGGTCTCAATGACATTTATGGAGCAATTTTAACAGAGCTTCCCAAGTTTTCGGCATGGGAACAAGCATTGCGGACCGAGCTAGCGGTAGAACGTGAAGTGCTGCAACCCGTCCCCGATATCCTGGAGCTCACCCGTCGACTAACCAAACGGAGCAAGGCGTTTATTTTCGTATCCGATATGTATCTTCCCGCAGCATTCTTGGCCGAAATTCTGGGAGATGCTGGATATCACGGGTGGCAGGCACTCTACATCTCGAATGAGGTTGGCGTTACCAAGGCGTCCGGTGCTATTTGGGAGGTGGTAAAATCACAGTGCACTCAAAAGATACTCCATATCGGAGATGACGAGTGGTCTGACTGTAACAATCCGAGAAATTTCGGTATCACGACAGTTTCTTACGAACGTGCGCGCTCTGAACGTCGTGTTGGCGGAGCATTGAACCCATCGATCTTGCCGTTCTCCTATTTTCAACGCCGCCTGACTTTAGAGTCAAGGTCGTCGCGAATGCCAATTTCCGATCGTGATCAGTGGAGGAACATGGGTAAATGCCTTGGAGGCATAGTAGTAGGAAGTTTCATAGACTGGCTTCAACGCAGAGCCACACTGCACAAGATCGATCGATTGTATTTCTGTGCACGCGACGGTTGGCTTATCAAAGCTGCCTGGGATGCAGCCGGACTGGGGGCTCAAACAGGTATCGAAAGCCGTTACCTCGCTATTTCAAGGCGTCCGCTCAATTTGGCATGCGGTTATATTGAGAGCACTTCCCGGCGGCTCTCACCATCGCTGTTAAGTTTCTTGAGCAGTAGTGATGGTTGGACGACAATGGAGATCGCGTTGCAACGCATTGGCTTGTCTGATGACCCTGATATTCTCAGGGATGTCATCACATGTTTCGGATCTGTGGATGTGCGCTTGAATGGAGCGAATATCGTTGCAAGTTTTGAACAGCTTCTGCAACGGCACGCGGGACTCATTTATCGCAATCTGGCGGATGAACGCGATCGGCTCACGCAATACTTGAAACAAGAGGGGTTTATGTCACCCGGCAATCTGGCAATTGTCGATATGGGTTGGCATGGAACAATGCAACGATCGTTGCGGACATTGATGGAAGAAGACCATCAGGCAGTTTCGCTCGTGGGATTTTACTACGGCCTTTGGCCGGCCGCACGGGGCAATCGATATGCTGCTGGCCTCCTGGAAGCAGCCTTTGCTTCAGATTTCAGCACAATGGAAAAGCAGGCAGAAATCCACGGTGCGGTCGAAATTCTTGAAGAGCTGCATTCTGCTCCTCACGGAACAGTTGTTTCCTATCAGCAAAGGCAGGAACGGTGGGAGCCTGTTTGTGCCGAAAATCCCCTAGAGATGGATCAGTATAGCGCAATTACCCAACACTTTCAGGAGGGTGTGCTCCACACCATCACCGGGCTGTTCAAAAACAACCGCGTGGGGTCTTTAGGAATTAATGATCTATGCAAGGACGTTGCCATCGCGGCCTTGGGAGCGGTTGTTCTTTCACCCACCTCCAATGAAATACATTTATTGTCACAGATCAGGCATAGTGCCAATTTTGACCACTCCGTTTTTAACCCCATTATTTGCCCGGTGATGCCCGCCGAACCGAACCAAGCCCAGGAACAATTCTGGCGAACAGGGTGGCGGACAGGCACGCTTGGCAAATGGCTACAAACGGCGAATGGTGAACAACGTGAGTTTATTCGTCAACTAGCCAGCCAGTATCTCAGCCATTTGAACGAACGTACCCTTAAGCAGTTTCTTTAGGTAATTATCTAAAAATGCATATCAAACATATCTTCCCCAACAGCATGCGCTCTTTGCCATGCCGCGAGCAAGGAGGGCGCGTCGTCGTCGTCACGCGCACCAAAGATAGACCGTTGCTTCTGGCTCGTGCCTTCGCCAGCATTCTCAATCAAACATATCAAGATTGGCATCTCTATCTTGTGAATGACGGCGGCGATCCGCTGCCGGTGGAAAAGCTCCTGCAAAGGCATGTAAATGCTTTTAACGGGCGGGTGACGGTCAAACATCATCCAATAAGTCTTGGCATGGAAGCGGCATCGAACGCCGCTCTAGAGGAGGCAGTAGGCGATTTCGTCGCAATTCACGACGATGATGATGCCTGGGATCCCTCATTTCTTGAGGAGACAACCGCATTTTTGAGCGAGCCGGAAAATGCCGCTTATGTCGCTGTTGTCACAAATTGCACAGTCATACACGAGCGTCTGGATGGCAATTCCACTATCGAGGAAAGGCGCGAGGCCTGGGGTTCCTGGTCTGACCGCATCGATATGAGCGACTTGCTGATACGCAACACATTCCCTCCCATCAGTCTCGTGGTCAGAAAAGCGGCGGTCGATAGTCTTGGCGCCTTTAATCCTCAAATGGCCGTTCTGGGTGATTGGGACTTCAATCTGCGCCTGCTCACCCTTGGTGATATCGGCACTATTCGCAGCAGCTTGGCATATCATTGCCACCGCCGTCGATCTCAAACCAATCGGGCGTACGGAAACTCGACCGTCGATGGTATAAGCCAGCATATCGACTATAACATTCTTTACCGCAATGGCCTTTTAAGAGAGTTTTTAAGCAAGGAACCGGGTAATTTAGGCCTCATTCAGGCCATCCTATCAACCATCCGGAATTCGGAGCAAACTGTCCTTGACCGCATTGGTCATTTGCAATGGGCTATTCACCAGATCGAACAGCGGCAAATTCAACATGAAGCTACCTTTGGCGCTATCAATCAGCTTTTACGACCGTTGCGCTGGGTCTGGAGGCGCATAATCCCTTTCCGCCGCTTCGTCGCCAGATGCCGTGGGCGAATCCGGTAAAGCGGGAGTCATGGCCGTTACGGTTGCGCAGAGATTAAACCGTTAAGGGCGACTTCGTGTCAGAATAGGTCGCAGCCGAGAAACACCATATCCAAATGGCAAGTTAAGGTGCCCAAAACAACGGGAACCCAGACCATTGTCCTCACATGCCGATCCGCTTCTGCAACCCTATCAGCTGAAACATCTGCGCCTGAAAAACCGTCTGATGTCGACCAGCCACGAGCCGGCCTATTCGGAAAACGGAATGCCGAAGACCCGCTACCGGCTCTACCATGCGGAGAAGGCCAAGGGCGGCATCGCCCTGACGATGACGGCGGGGTCGGCGGTCGTGTCGCGCGAGTCGCCGCCGGCCTTCGGCAATCTTCATGCCTATAAGGATGAGATCGTGCCCTGGCTGCGCGACCTTGCTGACGATTGTCATGAACACGGTGCCGCCGTGATGATCCAGCTGACGCATCTCGGCCGCCGCACCAGCTGGAACAAGGCGGACTGGCTGCCCGTGGTTTCCGCCTCGCCGGTGCGCGAGCCCGCCCATCGGGCCTTTCCGAAAGAGGCCGAAGACTGGGATATCGAGCGGATTGTTGCCGACTATGCATCGGCGGCGCAGCGCATGCAGGCGGCCGGACTCGACGGCATCGAGTTCGAAGCCTACGGCCACCTGATGGACGGGTTCTGGTCGCCCGCCACCAACCGGCGCGACGATGAATATGGCGGCTCGCTCGACAATCGCCTGCGCTTCACCTGGGCGGTGATCGACGCTGTGCGCCGGTCCGTCGGCCCGGATTTCATCGTCGGCATCCGTATGGTGGCTGACGAGGACTGGGAGCAGGGCCTGTCGCGGCAGGAGGGCGTCGAGATCGCCCGGCGCATCGCGGCATCGGGCAAGTTCGACTTTCTCAACATCATTCGCGGCCATATCGATACGGATGCAGCGCTCAACGAGGTCATTCCGGTGCAGGGCATGCGCTCGTCGCCGCATCTGGATTTTGCCGGGGATATCCGGCAGGAGACGAAATTTCCGGTCTTCCATGCGGCGCGCATCGCCGATGTAGCCACGGCCCGCCATGCCATTGCCGAGGGCAAGCTCGACATGGTCGGCATGACCCGCGCCCATATTGCCGATCCGCATATCGTGCGGAAAATCGAGGCGGGCGAGGAGCATCGCATCCGCCCCTGCGTCGGCGCGACCTACTGCCTTGACCGCATCTATGAGGGCGGCGAGGCCCTGTGCATCCACAATGCCGCGACCGGCCGCGAAGGCAGCATGCCGCACGCCATCGCCAAAGCGGCAATCAGCCGGACGGTCGTGGTCGTCGGGGCAGGGCCTGCCGGACTGGAGGCGGCGCGTGTTGCGGCCGAAGGCGGGCACAGCGTCACCGTGCTGGAGGCCTCGGACCATGCGGGCGGGCAGGTGCGCCTTGCCGCGCAGAATCCGCGGCGCAAGGAGATGATCGGCATTGTCGACTGGCGGCTTGAGGAGCTGCAGCGGCTGGGTGTTTCCCTGCGCTACAATGTCTGGGCCGAAACCGGCGATGTGCTTGGGCTTTCGCCCGATGTGGTGGTGATCGCCACCGGAGGGTTGCCGCAAAATCCGCCCCTGGCGGCGGGCGATGATCTGGTCACCTCAAGCTGGGATATCCTGGCGGGCGCGGTGAAGCCGGGTGAATCGGTGCTGCTCTATGACGACAATGGCGGCCATCAGGGCATGAGCGCGGCGGAGATGATCGCACGCGCCGGTTCAAAGCTCGAACTCGTCAGCCCGGAACGGTTTTTCGCGCCGGAGATGGGCGGCATGAACCACGTGCCCTATATGCGCGCGTTCCACGAGCACGGGGTGCGGGTGACCATCAACACGCGGCTGATGAGCGTCGCCCGCAACGGCAACCAGCTTGTCGCGACACTGGGCTCGGATTTCAATCCGGATTATCGCGAGGAACGGCTGGTGGATCAGGTGGTTGTCGAGCACGGCACCTTGCCGATCGACGATCTTTACCGCGAGTTGAAGCCGCTGTCGCGCAATGGCGGTGCGGTGGACTACGGCAATCTGGTCAATGGCGGCGCGATTTTCCCGCAGCGGCTGGCGGAGGGGCAATTCGATCTGTTGCGGATCGGCGATGCGGTGCATGCCCGCAATATCCATGCCGCCATCTATGACGGGCTGCGTTACGCCATCCGGTTTTGACGGCGCTCGCGTGATGCGGCAGCTATCTCCCCCAATGAGGGGGAGATAAACGACGCCAGCCAGTGTTACTTCAGCGAAGCCTTCACCTTTGTTGCCACGTCGGCGCTGACCCACTTGGTCCAGATGTCCTCGTGGTTCTTGAGGAAGTATTTTGCACCGTCTTCGCCGGTTGCCTGATTGTCGGTCATCCAGGCGAGCAGTTCGTTGACGGTCTTGTTGGACCAAGACCGCGCCTTCAGGTAGTCCATGACCGGGCCGGACTTTTCGCTGAACTTCTTGGTGACCACCGTATCCACTTCGGCCAGTTCCCAGGCGTTCTTTTTCGGGTCGGCGCAATCGGCCACGGTGTTGCAGCGCTTCCATTCCGCCGCGTTGAAAGGTGCGCCGTGATCAAGCCTGACCATCTGGTACTTGCCGAGGAGGGCGGTGGGTTCCCAGTAGTAACCGACCCAGCCCTGCTTGCGTTCATAGGCCTTGGCGAGCGACCCGTCGAGGCCGGCAGCCGACCCGGTGTCAACCAGGGTAAAGCCCTTCTTCTCCGCATCATAGGCCTTGAAGAACTGTGCGGTCGCCAGCGTGCCGCCCCAGCCGGGAGGACCATTGAACACAGCGCCCTTGGAAGCGTCTTCCGGCGCCGGGAACAGTTCGGGATGTTTCAGCGCATCGTCGATGGTCTTGATGTCGGGGTGGGCGTCGGCGATGTATTTCGGAATCCACCAGCCCTGAACGCCGCCATCCGACAGCGATTTCCCGGTATAGACGAGCTTGCCGTCGGCAACGGCCTTGTCGAGGATATCGCGCATGAAATCGACCCAGCCTTCGGGAGCGATGTCCGGCTGGCCCTTTTCGGTCATCGATGTCAGGGTCGGGATCGTATCGCCCTGCACGATGTCGGCATTGCAGCCATAGCCCTTGTTGAGAATGATCTTGTCGAGATTGGCCAGAACCTCCGCCGATTGCCAGTTCATGCTGGCAATGGTCACGTCACCGCACTCGGCTGCCGAAGCCGCGCCCGCGGCACCCATCAGGGCAAAGGCCATGACGCTGCTCATCAATAGTGTCTTCATGTGAGAACCCCTTTTGTTGGTTTTATGGTGTTGGTGGTGGAGATGGCCGTTCGCAGCAGCACCGGACGCAGGGACTGCACCCGGCCTGTACAAAGCCGATAGGAGAAAGGCTGGACCATGGCTGAAACGATAACCCTGCATGGGGTGCCCGAGAAGCCCGAACGCGCCACATGCTTTGTTCTCAGCGACATGGCTGGGAAGAGCAGAATACGCTTGTTGCAATGATACCGTGCGTGGTTCGACAAGCTCACCATGAGGGAGATGGCGGGCTGCAAGGCCAATCGGAAATGTTGAGTTTGAACACTCCTGCAGAATATGGCTCCCTGCAAAGCACCAATCTCCCTCATGGTGAGCTTGTCGAACCACGCACACCAGTAATGCCATGTGTTATTTGAATGGCTAACCAATAACTTTACCGGGGTTCATGATGCCGTTCGGATCGATTGTCCGCTTGATCGTCCGCATCAGGGCAAGTTTTACCGGATCGGCCAGCGCCTGCAGTTCCGGCATCTTTTCCAGGCCGATTCCATGCTCGGCGGAGAAGGAGCCGCCCATCTGCCGCAGGTTGGCATAGACGATATCCTTGACCGCATCCTTGTGCGGGTTCTCGTCTTCGCCCGCCACGCAGATATGCAGGTTGCCGTCGCCGAGATGGCCGAAGGCAAAGCCCCTGACATCAGCGCCGAGCGCCGCGACGCCCCTGTTGAACTGCCTGAGATAGGCGTCCAGATGCTGCAGCGGCACGGAAATGTCGAACCAGTAGCCATGCGGATAGGCACGGGTGATGACATTGCTGTCTTCGCGGATATTCCAGATGTCGTTCCGTTCCTTGCCGCTCTGGGCAATGATGGCATCGAGCACCAGTTCGTTTTCGATGGCAGCGCCAAGCGCTTCTTCCAGCGCTGTTTGTGCGGCTTGCTGGTCGAGGCCCTCGGTTTCGACAATGAGATAGACAGGCGCTGCGGTGAATGCGGCGAGCGATGCGGGACCAAGGGCTTCGACGGCAAGGCTGAAGTAGTTCTGCGCCATGAATTCGGTGCGCAGCAGACGCAGCGCGCGATCCTGCCGGAGCGTCTGGAACAGCGACACCGCCGTTGCGGCGGACGGGCAGGCGACAAGCGCGGTGGCGGTAAACCGGTCGACCGGCGCCAGCGCGAGGACGGCGCGGGTGACGATGCCGAGCGTGCCTTCCGCGCCGATGAAGAGCTGCTTCAGGTCATATCCCTCATTGCTTTTGGTTACCTCGGCGAGATCGCTCATGACGGAGCCGTCGGGCAGGACCACTTCAAGCCCCAGCACGCGCTGGCGCATGACGCCGAGCCGGAATGCCTCCATGCCGCCGGCATTGGTGGAAATCATGCCGCCAATGGTGGCACTGCCGCGCGAGGGGATGTCGATGCCGGTGGTGAGGCCGACCTTGGCGGCTTCCTCCTGCAGCGCCTGCAGGGTGACGCCGCTTTCGACGATGGCGGTTCCCGCCGCCGCTTGCACGGATTCGATCCGGTTGAGCGCAGCCAGTGACAGAATGATTTCGTCCCTCTGCGAGACGGCGCCGCCGGCAAGGCCGGTGCGCCCGCCATGCGGGACAATGGCGATCCGGTTGCCGTTGCAGAATTTGACGATGGCGCAGACCTGTTCGACATTCCGGGGGATGACCATCAGCCCCGCATCGAGATTGTGCGGA
This sequence comes from Phyllobacterium sp. T2-21, assembly GCF_055378485.1. Classification (NCBI taxonomy): domain Bacteria; kingdom Pseudomonadati; phylum Pseudomonadota; class Alphaproteobacteria; order Hyphomicrobiales; family Phyllobacteriaceae; genus Phyllobacterium; species Phyllobacterium sp. T2-21. The sequence goes on from NZ_AP027912.1 coordinate 2,208,697, forward strand.
TCGGAGCCCGGATGAATGGCCCGCAAGGCTTCGCCCGTCTTGATTCCGCCCGCGCCGGTTATCGCCTCAAGCGCCGCTACACTATGGTCTGCAATCATTTTGTCTCCGATGTCCCGCGCCGTTCGATAAAAATCCTCAGGGCGAGGATGACCGCGGTGACGATGATCAGAAGCACGGAAATGGCGGCGATGGCAGGATCAATATTGTCGCGCAGGCCCATCCACATCAGGCGCGGCAGCGTAATGGCATTGACGCTGGTGATGAACAGGGTGACGCCGATCTCCTCCCACGACAGCACGAAGGACAAAAGCGCCGCTGTGGCAATGCCGAATTTGATGTTGGGGATCATGATGCGGAAGGCGCGGGTGGTCAGATCAGCGCCAAGACCGCGCGCCGCAAGATCGATGCGCCGGTCCACCTGGAACAGCGCCACAAGGATGAGAACCACGGCAAAGGGCGTGATCATCACCGCATGGGCCAGCGCCACGCCGATCCACGTGTCATAGCCGATGAAGCTGTTGAAGGCGGAAAGCGTGGTCATGAGGAAATACAGCGTCATGGCCGACACGACGGGCGGGACGATGAGCGGCAGCAGCACGAAGCCGATGAGCAGCGCGGAAAAGCGCGGCTGGAACATCCAGATGCCGAGGCCGAACAGCGTGGCGAGCACCGTTGCGATGGCGCTGGAAAGAAGGCCGATGCGCAGGCTGAGCAGTACGCTTTGTCCCCATGCCGGATTGTCGATGAGGGCCTGATAATGCCGCAGCGACAGCGTGCCCGTCGGCATCGACAGAAACCGTTGCGGCGTGAACGACACGGGCACGACGGCCAGAAGCGGCATCAGCAGGAACAGCGCGACGGCGGTGGCAATGATCAGGAGGACGGGACCGGGACGGGATGATTGCATGGGTCAGCCCACCAGATGCGCGGGTTTGATGAAGCGGCGCATGAGTGCGAGCAGGATGCCGATGAACAGCACCAGAACCACGCTGATCGCCGCACCGAGCCCCCAGTCGGGGCTCTGGAAGATCCGCAGATACACCAGTTCTGCCACCATGACGCTGCGGCCGCCGCCGAGAATGGCCGGGGTGACGAAGAAGCCGAGGGCGAAGACGAAGACGATCAGCGCCGCGCCGATCAGGCCGCCATAGGTCAGCGGCACGAAGACGCTCCAGAAGATGCGGCTGCGCGATGCGCCCATGCCGCGCGCCGCCAGAAGCACGCGCTCGTCAATGGCGCGCATGGCCGAGGCAATGGGAAAGACCGCGAAGGGAATGAGGAAATGCGTCATGCCGACGATGACGCCGAACTCGTTGCGGGCAAGCGCCAGCGGTTCGCTGATGATACCGGCCGCCTGCAGCCAGGTGTTGATCAGGCCACGATTGGAGAGAAGCGCCAGCCAGCCGAAGGCGCGGGTCAGCACGGAAATCCAGAAGGGTACGAGAATGCAGAATTCCGCCAGCATGCGCTGCACCGGTGTTCCGCGCACCCAGACATAGGCGATGGCATAGGCCATGACCAGCACGGCGGCGGTGACGATCAGGCAGATGCGCAGCGTGCGGATGAACACGGACTGGACGAGCGGATCGGTAAGCACGGCGCGATATTGCCCCAGACCCGGTTCGGGCAGGGTGACGCTCCATCTGACGACACCGAGAAACGGCACCACATAGGCAAGCCCGAGAAACAGCAGCAGCGGCGCAAGCAGCAGGATTGTTCGTGATGTCGCCGACTTTCCCATTCAAAATCCCTGTTGCTGTCAAAATGCGGCCGGTGATCTCCCCCGCAAGGGGAAGATCACCAAGCCATGCTCAAGCCGAGATGACTTTCGTGTATTCGTCGAAAGCCGAGGCATAGTGTTCGGCATACCATTCCATGTTCAGCGGGATCTGCTTGGCCATGTTGGCCGGATCGACGCAGTTGACCCGCTTCTTGTCGGCTGGAATGAGCGCATCGGTGGCCGGATTGGCCGGGCCCTGTCCGAGCAGCTCGAACATCTGCAGCTGGCGTTCCGGCGTCTGCGCGCTGGCGATGAACTTCATCGCATTGTCCTTGCCGCCGGGATTGTTTTTCATCACGGCCAGGGCGCCGGGTGAAATCAGGCCCTGATCCCAGACGAATTTGATATTGCCGCCGGAATCCTTTTCGAGCAGTTGCGCGCGGGTCGACCAGATCAGCGCCATGGAGGCTTCGCCGTCCATGAGCACGGACTGGCTCTCGGCGCCGCCGCCCCAATAGGCCACGACGTTTTCCTTGAAGGCGGCGATCTTGTCATGGGCGCGCTTCAGGTCGAGCGGGTAGAGTTTTTCCGGCGCCACGCCATCGGCCATCAGCGCCGCTTCCCACATCGCCGAGCCCCATTTGTAGAGGGAGCGCTTGCCGGGGAATTTCTTCACATCGAAAAAGTCGGCCATCCCCGTTGGCACGTGATCGCCGAATTTCGACGAGTCATAGGCGATGATGTAGGAGAAGAAATAGGTCGATGCCGCATGATCCCAGCCAAAGCCGGGGCGCATCTTTTTCCTGTCGACAATGGCGTAGTCGATGGGCTCGAGCATGCCCTGCTTGCCCAATGTAATGCCGGAGAACGGATCGATGTCCATCAGGTCCCAGCTGGGCTTGCCGCTCTTGAACTGGGCGGTGATGGCGCCTTCCGTCGGGCCGGATCCGTCCATCTTGACGGCAATGCCGCTCTCCTTGGTGAAGGGCTGGCCATATGCCTTGTCATAGGCGGTCATGGCATCGCCGCCCCAGTTGACCAGCACGAGGTCTTTCGCCTGTGCCAGTGCCCGGTTCGAGCGCATGAGAGCCGGCGCACCCGCCAGCAGCATCGCGGCCATCTGGGTGAAACGGCGGCGGCTGATTTCGCCGCGTTCCACCTTTTCAGCCAGTATTTCCAGGCAGTCTTTTTGAAATGCGTGATCCATTGTGTTCCCCTAGGATTGTTATTGTCACATTCCGTATGTCCGGCTGTCTTGCCGTATGCATGGTTCTAGGTCTGGTGCGGCAGTAAAAACCCCTGTTCTATGGGCCAGGACACCCAGACATCGGCGCGGTGCGCAAAGGGCGGCGTTGCAACCGTCGGCATCGACACCGCGATCGATGCACCGGTGCGGGTTTTCAGGTGATAGCGGGTGACGGCGCCGAGATAGGTCGCGTCCTCGACCCGGCAGGCGATGGCATTGTGCCCGGCGTTGTTCGGCGCTGCTGCGATGGTCATATGTTCGGGGCGCACGGCGGCGACGGCTCTTGGCCCGATCTGCGGTTTGGTCCGGGCAAGCACGATGGTCCTGTCCTCGAACTGCCCGGCCGCCCTGTCGCCGTCGAGGCGCAGCGCATCGAGCGGCAGAAGGTTGATCTCGCCGAGAAACTCCGCAACGAAGCGATTGGCCGGCCGCTCATAGACGTCCTGCGGGCGTCCGACCTGCAAAAGCTCGCCATGGTTGAAAATTGCCACGCGGGAGGACAGAGCGAGGGCCTCCGACTGGTCATGCGTGACGAAGACGAAGGTCGTGCCGGTTTCCTGATGCAGCCGTTTGACCTCCTCCTGCATCATCTCGCGCAGATTCTTGTCGAGAGCGGAGAATGGCTCGTCCAGCAGCAGCACCGCGGGTTCGAAAGCCAGTGCCCGCGCAAGAGCAACACGCTGCTGCTGGCCGCCGGAGAGTTTTGTCGGCAGCTTTTTCTCGTGCCCGATGAGGCCAACCCGTTCGACCATCTCGCCGACGCGGCGCTTGATATCGGCGGCGGAGCGACCGCGCACCTTGAGCGGGAAGGCGATATTCTGTTCAACCGTCAGATGCGGGAACAGGGCATAACCCTGGAACACCATGCCGTAGGAGCGGTCTTCGGCCGGCACATCGGTGATATCCCGGCCATCCATCATCAGGCGGCCTTCGCTCGGCGCGGTAAAGCCGGCGAGAATCATCAGGAACGTGGTCTTGCCCGACCCGGAAGGACCGAGAAGGGTGAGAAACTCGCCGCGTCCGATGTCGAGCGACAAATCCTTCAGCGCACGGAATGCACCGAACGTCTTGCCAATGGAAACAGCCTTGATCTCGGCGGCTTTCGCATCGCCCAGTTGCATGCGTTGAGGCATTGATTGACCTCTTTCCCCTTCTTTTCGGGAAAGCCTAGGCACAATCTCCGGTGACGACAATTGAAATATATTGCCGCGATACGTGAATGAAATTCACGCCAGCATGAGCAGATGTTATTCCTGACCTCATGCGTTGCGCGTTTGCGACAGGCGGGATTTCAGCCATTCCGTGAACGCCAGCTGGGCCGGATGCTCGATCTTGGCGAAATCCGTGACGAGAAAATACGACTTCGGCGACTTGATGCTGAGGTCGAACGGACGGATGAGTTGACCTGCCTTCATGGCTTTGCGGCAGGTGAGCTCATCGCCCATGGCAACGCCCTGCGCCGTGATGGCGGCGGAATAGACAAGGTTCATGTCGGAAAAGATGATGCCGCGCTCCGAATCCGGGTTCTCGACATTGGCCAGCGCCATCCAGCGGGTCCAGTCCTCGAAATCGCCCAGATGCAGCAGTGGCGCGCGCAACAGGTCTCTTGGTTCGGCAATGCCGCCGATCTTGTTGAGCAGCACCGGGCTGCACAGCGGCGTGAATTCCACCTCGCACAGCAGTTCCACCGCGCGGTTCGGCCAGTTGCCGTCGCCGAAGGCTATAAAAATATCGACGGTGGAATCAGTCACGTCGTCGAGCTTGCGCGGCGTGACGATGCGCAGCGCGACATCGGGATATTTCTCCTGAAACTCGGCGATATGCGTGCACAGCCACAGCGACGCGAAGCCCGCTGTCGAACTCACGCACAATGATCCGCCGACACCCGCCGGGCTCTGCCTGCCGCCGGCATCGTCGATGACGATCAGCGCCTTGCGCACATCATTGGCGTATTTGCGGCCGCGCGGCGTGAGCGCAACGCCCTTGCCGTCGCGCTGCAAGAGTTCGAAGCCGAGATCGCGCTCCAAAAGGCGCAATTGATGGCTGACCGCACTGCGGGTCAGATGCAGCTCTTCCGCCGCACGCCAGACGCTGCCGTGCCTTGCAAAACTCTCGAGCGACCGCAGGGCCTGGGTGGAAGGAATGCGCATGAATGGAATTCCGGTTGATGAGGTGAATAGAATTTGCACGTTTTGAAAAAACATATCACTTTTTGTCCCGCCTTCCAGATGATTATCTCGGCGCAACGGGGAGATGGATGGTGATCACGGCAGCAGGAAGCACAGCGCTGGATTTTGTCGACGCGCATCAGGCCGACCTGTCGGCATGGACGCGCACCATTTTCGACTTCGGCGAAACCGCCTGGCGCGAATATCAATCGGCGGAGTGGTATGTGGCGCTGTTGCGCCGCGAGGGGTTCGACGTCGAGGTCGGCTCGGGCGGCATGCCCACGGCATTCTGCGCGCACTGGACCAACAGGGCGGGAACAACCGGCAAATCCCCTGTCATCGGCATGTATGCGGAGTATGACGCCGTCCCCGGCAACTGCCAGGACGCGGCAACGGTCAAGCGGCCAAGACCCGGCCTGAACGAGCATGCTGGCGGCCACACGGACCCGCATTCCGGCCTCGGCATTTCCAGCCTTGGCGGGCTGCTGGCAACAAAAGCCGCCATGCAGAAGCACGGCATTGCGGGCACGCTGCGCTTCACCGGCGAACCCGCTGAAAAAGTGCGGGGCTCGAAACCCATCCATGCCGCCAAGGGCTATTATGACGGGCTGGACGGGATGATCTCGTTCCATCCGTTCTACATGCTGCCGCTGTGCAATACGGTACGCTGGGAGACCCACTGCGGTGCCGCCTATTCGATGATCTACCGCTTTGTCTGCGACCAGCCGGAGGGCTGGGGGCTCAGCGACGGCGCGCCGATCCCGCAATCCCATTCGGCGGTGCGCGCGCCCGGCGCCAACGACGCGCTGATGATGATGTACATGGCCTCGAAAGCCTTGCGCGATTCCATGCTGCCGCATCAGGGCGGCTGGTCGATCAGCGAGGCGATTCTGACGGCGGGGCAGGCGACCGCCGACAATCTTCCGGCCGGGCTTGCCGAAATCCAGTACATGATGCGCGTGCCTGACATTGCCACGGCCGAGCGCGTCACCGCCGTGCTCGACCGCAACGCCGAGCACGCTGCCGCCATGACCGGCTGCCGGGTGGAGCGGCACTGGGTGTGCAAATCGCGGCCCGGCCTAGCCAACCATGCCATGGCCGAAGTGACCTGGGATGCCCTGCAGGCTGTCGGCGCACCGCGCTGGAACGAGGCGGCAAAGGCGGTTGCGCGGGAGATTCAGGTGAATGCCGGGATCGATGCGATGCAGGACCCGTTTCTCGATGAATGCGAGGCATTGATCGCGCCTGTAGAAGCTGAGGCGATCCTGCGCCGCGACCTGCCGCCGTCGCAGATCAATTCCACCTCCGACGACTATACCGACATGACGTGGCATGCGCCCACCGTGCGGTTCTACGTGGCGCGTCCCGCCCTGAAGGCACCGAAAGGCTTTGCCTATCCGGGCTGGGTGATGAATGCGCTCGGCGGTATCCCTGCAACGATCGATCCGATGGTGCTAACCGCCGCCAAGACGGTGGCGCTGACGGCCCTGCGCCTGCTTGAGGATGGCGGGGCGAGGGACAAGGCAAAGGATGAATTCATTCAACGCACCGGCGGCGGCGTTGGCGGGTCAAACTGGATCGCACCGCTGTGCGACTACGAACCGCCGATTCATTTCCGCTGGCCGGAATATGTGACCACTGCACGCGGGCGGGAGTGGTGGATACCCACGCGCCCCTGACGAGGAGACGGACCAATGACACGCCATGAACAGGGTTTTGACGGCGACGCGTTCACGCTGAAGCGCCGCAATCCGAACGGCGGCACCGCGCCGCTGAAAGGCTGGGGCTTTCGCAACGAAACCGACCCGCTGACCGATGTACTCTTGGGCTCGCCCGCCTTCCTGCGCCACATGGCGACAAGCTCGCTGTCACGCAAGCATCTGCGCGAGGCGCCGTGCAACATTCAGACCGCACAGGCCCAGCACAAGGAACTGGTCGCCGCCTATGAGCATTTCGGTGTGAAGATCCACTGGCATGAGCCGGAACCGGAACTGCCGATGCAGGTCTATTCCCGCGATTCCAGCGTCATGACGCCCTATGGCGCCATCATCACAGCCATGGCCAACTGGTGGCGGCGCGGCGAAAACTATGCCGCGATCCGCACCTATGAAAAGCTTGGAATTCCGATCTATGACATGGTGACCGCCGGCACCTTCGAGGGCGGCGATTTCAACGTGATCGAGGAGGGCTGTGTCCTCATCGGCTGCGGCGGCGCCCGCACGCAGGAAGAGGGCGCGCGGCAGGTGGAGGAATGGTTTCGGCGGGAAGGCTGGGAGACGCGCCTTGCCTTCATCGACGAGTATTACGTGCATATCGACCTGATGGTGGTGCCGATTGCGCCGAAACTGACCGCCGTGTGCCTCGCCTGCACCGAACCGGGCATTGTCGACTGGCTGAAAGCCAAGGGCCACGAGATCATCGACGTGCCGTTTGAGGATACGATGAATCTCGGCTGCAACTTCATGGCGCTGGGCAAGGACCGGATCATCGCGCCGTCGTCGAGCAGGACGCTGATCGGCAAGCTGCGCGCACGCGGATTTGAAGTGGCGGCGGTGGATATGAGCGAGATTTCCAAAACCGGCGGCGGTATTCACTGCATGGCACAGGCGCTGGTGCGGTCGGCGGGGTGAGAGTGGATAAACTTTCCGTCGCTTTTGCGTCTGGTATCCGGATGAAAAGCCCCATACCATTTCCGGGACAAACGGCATTCATAAGGAGGCGACGATGCTCATCAAGCGGGATTTCTACATCAATGGCGCGTGGGTGCCGCCTCTCAAGGCCAATGATCTCGAGGTGATCAACCCGGCAACGGAAAAGCCGGTCGCCGTCATCTCCATGGGCACGGCCGCCGATATCGACCGCGCCGTGGCTGCGGCGAAGACGGCCTTCCAGACCTACAGCCGGACGTCGGTGGAGGAGCGGCTGGCGCTCCTGGAAAAGCTGCTCGCGATCTACAAGCGCCGCTACGACGAGATGGCACGGACCATCACACTGGAACTCGGCGCGCCGATCACCATGAGCACCCAGCAGCAGGCGGATGTCGGCGTCGGTCATCTCCAGGGTTTTATCGACGCGCTGAAAGCCCTGCACATGCGCGAGGAACTGCCGAACGGCGATCTGCTGGTGCGCGAGCCTATCGGCGTGTGCGGGCTGATCACGCCGTGGAACTGGCCGATCAACCAGATCGCGCTGAAGGTCGTCCCGGTGCTGGCCACCGGCAGCACCTGCGTGCTGAAGCCGAGCGAGTTCACGCCGCTCAACGCGCTGCTCTATGCCGAGATGGTGGACGAAGCGGGCTTTCCCGCCGGTGTGTTCAACCTGGTCAATGGCGATGGTGCGACGGTGGGCGCGGCCCTGTCCAAGCACAAGGACGTCGACATGATGTCGTTCACCGGCTCGACCCGCGCCGGTATCGCCGTCAGCAAGGACGCGGCCGAAACGGTCAAGCGCGTCACGCTGGAGCTGGGCGGCAAGTCGCCGAACATCGTGTTCGAGGATGCCGATCTGGAAGATCGCGTGGCGGGCAGCGTGCTCGAATGTTTCAACAACAGCGGCCAGTCCTGCGATGCGCCGACGCGCATGCTGGTGCAGCGCTCGGTCTATGACAAGGCGGTGAAAATCGCCGAAGCCACCGGCAGGCAGGCACAGGTCGGTGATCCGCAGGAGGAGGGCGATCATATCGGCCCGCTCGTCAGCCATATCCAGTATGGCCGGGTGCAGAACCTGATCGAAGCGGGTATTTCCGAGGGCGCACGCGTGCTGGTCGGCGGTGCGGGCAAGCCGGAGGGCTATGAGACCGGCTATTTCGTCCGCCCCACCATCTTTGCCGACGTGCGCAACGATATGCGCATTGCGCGGGAAGAAGTGTTCGGGCCCGTGCTCGCGCTCATTCCGTTCGATACGGAGGAAGAAGCCATCGCCATCGCCAATGACACGCCGTACGGCCTTGCCGCCTATGTGCAGACGGGCGATGCCAAGCGTGCCGAGCGCGTGGCGTCACGGTTGAAAGCCGGCATGGTGCATATCAATGGCGGACCGCATCGCTATGGCAGCCCGTTTGGCGGCTACAAGCAGTCGGGCAATGGCCGCGAGGGCGGCAAATTCGGGCTGGAAGACTTTCTCGAGGTCAAGACGATCCACCGGCCGTAACGGGCAGAAATGGTTGATGGCATGAAGCCATCAACCAATCAATGTTTCATCGATTTCAATCAGATAGGGCTGTCCGCTCGCCTTGGCTTCCAACAGAGCAGCGGGCAGTTCCTCCAATGTTTTCAGCTTCTGCGAAGCCACGCCATAGGCCTCGGCGATTTTCAGGTAATCGGGCGCCGAGGGACGCACGCCCACCGGATTGATGTGGACATCGCGCATGGCGCGCTCGATTTCCTGATAGCCCTGATTGTTCCAGACCACGAAAATAACAGGGACTTTCTCGTCGACCGCAGCGCCGAGTTCTCCCAGCACGAACTGAAACCCGCCATCGCCGACAATGCAGATCGTCGAGGTCTCGGGTTTCCCGAGGGCCGCACCGATGGCGGCGGGCGGGCCGAAGCCGAGCGCGCCGAAGCCTGTCGCCGCATTGAACCAGCCGCCGACACGGTCGTGATCGTAATAGAGATTGCCGGAATAAATGGCCTGCGTGGAATCCCCGACGATGAGTGAGCCCGGCAGTGTGTCGCGCAGAATATTCAGAAAGCGCACATGGCTTTGCGTGCGCGGACCGATCTCGGCCCATGCGGCATCGCGTGTTGCCAGGGCGCGGTCTTCGCCGGACTTCGTATTGCGCCGCGCGGGCAAGGTAGCGGCGAGCGCTTCGACGGTTTCCCTGGCCGAAGCCTCGATGGGCATGAAGGCCGGACGCCGGTCGAGCTGTCCGGCATCGATGTCGATGCGCACAAGGCGTTTCAACTCGGGAAAACCGCCATCGCCATACATGTCATAATCGGTCGGTCCCATTTCAGTGCCGATGGCAAGGACAAGATCGCTTTCCGCAAGAAGTTTGCGCACGGCGGTGAGGCTGGCGCTCGCCGGGATCAGCAGCGGGTGATTGTGCAGGATGCCGCGCGCATTGGTGGTGGCCACCACGGGCGCATCCAGCTTTTCCGCCAGATCCCTGAGTTCCGCCGCAGCGCCCTTGGCGCCGCCGCCTATGAGAATGACCGGACGTTCCGCCGCAAGGCACTGGCGGGTGAGTTCCGTCATGGTTTCGGCCGATGCCTGCGGGATCGGCGCATCGGACAACTGGCGGCTCGCACCATCCAGCGGCTGCGCCATCACGTCGAGCGGTATCTCGATATGCACGGGGCCGGGACGCCGCGAGGCGAACAGCGCAAAGGCACGGGCGAGCACGATGGGCAATTCGTCCGCTTTTTCAATGCGATGCGAGAACATTGCAACCGTCTGCAACATGGCGCGCTGATTGGGCAGTTCATGCAGGAAACCCATGCCCTTGCCGAGCGAGTCCCGCTGGTTGACGCCCGAGATCACCAGCATGGGAATGGAATCGGCGCGCGCCTGTCCCATCGCGGTGATCGTGTTGGTGATGCCGGGGCCGGTGATGACAAAGGCGACGCCGGGCTTGCCGGTCGCGCGGGCATAGCCGTCGGCCATGAAGCCCGCGCCCTGTTCGTGGCGCGGCGTGATGTGGCGTATCGTCGATGCGGCAAGGCCGCGATAGAGTTCGATGGTGTGGACGCCGGGAATGCCGAAGACGGTATCGACATCGTAGGATTCAAGCAGATGGACGAGGGCTTCACCGACCGTGGTCATGCGGATTTCCGTTGCTGGAGGCGGGTTGCGAGGCGGATGATCCCGGCGCAGGCGGCATCGATCTTGTCATCGGCGACGCTGAGGCTGAGACGCAGGTACCCGGAGAGGTTGTCGCCGAAGGATTCGCCGGGCATGACGGCCACGTGTTCCTCTTCGAGAAGACGCATGGCGAAATCATTGCCGCTCAATCCGGTGGCGCGGATGTCGGCGAGAATGAACATGCCCGCCTGCGGCACGTCGGCGCCGATGCCGGCAATGCCGTCGAGCCGCTTGGAAATAAGCTGGGCGCGGCGGAAATAGCTCTCGCGCATCGTGGCAGCGGCGGCCGATGGCTGGCCGAGGGCATAGGCGGTCATGTCGGCGATGAAGGGCTGGACGCCGAACAGCATGGATTCGGACAGCGGCAGCAGTTTCTGCGTGAACTCCGCCGGACCGACACACCAGCCGCTGCGGAAACCCGGCGCGGCATGGGATTTGGAAATGGAGGCAACGGCAATCGTCCGGTCGGCGAGTTCCGGCCGGTCGAGCGGCGAGGCAAAACTGCCGTCGAAGATCAGCAGTTCGTAAACCTCGTCGGAGACGATCCACAGATTGTGTTTGCGGCAGACTTCACCGATCTCGGCCACTTCCTTGGCGCTCAGCACCGCCCCGGTCGGGTTGTGCGGGGTGTTGAGGAGGAGGACACGGGATTTCGGCGTGATCGCCTTTTCCAGATCGGCGGCCTGCATGCGGAAACCGTTTTCCGGCCGCAGCGGAACGGACACGCGCGTTGCGCCGGTGGCACGGACGACGCCGTCATAGGTGGCATAGAGCGGATCGCCCGTGATGATCTCGTCGCCTTCCTCGGCAAGGCCGAGCATGACGAGCGACAGCGCGGTCTGGGTGCCGGGAAAGCACAGGATATGCTCCGGACCGATGGCCCGGCCGGTGCGTGCGGTGTACTTTGCCGAAAGCGCCGCGAGAACGCCGGGTTCGCCCCGGCCGTTGGAATAGCCGGTGCGGCCGGAGCGCATGGCGTGTTCGGCCACATCCAGCATGTCGGTGGGGGTGGGAATATCCGGTTCGCCGATGGTGAGCTCAATGATCTCATGACCGGCGCGCTTCATTTCGCGCGCACGGATATGCACGGCCCATTTATCCGATCCCAGTCCGGCCAGACGGCCGGTCACAGACGCATAGCGCATCATTGGGCGCCTCCTTCAGCTTGTAATGAAATTCCCAGTACGGCTTCAATAGCGGCAACCCCGGTTTCCGCCAATTCCCCATCGTCGAAAATATCGCCGGCAAGACAGCCTTCCAGCCACAATCCGTCGATGATGGCGTTGATGGCGATGGCGTGGCGGCGGGTGTGGTTCGGTTCCGCCGGTTTGCCGGCGGCACGCAGCGCCTCGCGGATCAGGATTTCCAACTCGTCGCGAAAGCCGAGATAGCCGTCGCGGTGGGCTGCGGCCATGGCCGGGTCGGCATGCACGAGCGCGATGAAACCCGCCCACAGCGAGAGATTGTGCGGGTCCATGATCGGTTCGCCGAGATTGGCGGTAACGAACGCCTGCAGGCGCGAACGCGGATCGTCAGCGGCATTCTGCAAGGCATCGCTGGCCTGCACGGTCATGCGGTTCATCACGGCGCGGTAGGCGGCGCCGATCAGATCATCCTTGGTCGGAAAGTAATAGCGGATCAGCCCGGCGGTTACATCGGCCCGCTGGGCGATTTCGCGCACGGTCGCACCGGCAAGACCGCGCTCGGCCACACATTCAAGCGTCGCGGCGATCAGATCCTCGCGGCGCTTGTCTTCGCCCTCACGGCGAAAGGTTTTGCGTGTAGCCGATTGTGCGTTCATTGCCGGAAAACCGGACGGGTGAGGCAGGTCGGGCCGCCCTCGCAGGCAATGCACAGCGCATCCGCCTCGAAGGTCGTGACGGTGCAGCCGGCAGCTTCCATGGCGGCTTTGGTCTTTTCGAATCCGGCCACGGCGATGACTTCATAGGGGGCAGTTGGCAAAACGTTGAGGTTGAGGCCGTTGCTGGCGGCAAATTCGTCTTCCGGCGCGGCGATCAGGCGGATGCCGCGCTCCTTCAAAAGCTGGTAGAAGGCGGCGGGCAGCAGCGGCAGGTGCACCAGCGCCAAGTCTTCGGCCAGCGGCGAAATGATCGACATCAGGTGCAGGCAGGCTTCTTCGCCCTGCCACAGCGGCAGGTCGAACCCGAGGACGGTGACGCCAAGCGGCTCGAGGATGGCGGCCATCTGCTCGATACCGGCCTGATTGGTGCGCACACCGCGGCCGATGGCCAGTGTCTTGCTGTCGACCCAGACGCAGTCGCCGCCTTCGACGGTGCCCGGCGCGACGATGCGGCCGAGCACCGGCACATCCATCTGGCTGTAGGTTTCGTGGTGCAGGTCCGTCTCGTCGAGGCGCAGGGATTTGCCCATGCGCAGCAGGATCGCGCCCTTGTCGGTGACGAGGGAGGGATCGTGCGTGAACACGGAATCCGACAATCCGTCATTGCCGTCCCTGATCCAGGTGATGTCCGCGCCCGACTGGGCGACGAGACCGGCAAAGACGCGGTGCTGTTCGGATGCGCGGCGCGGATCGAACTGCGGACCGTAATGCCAGACGTCGCGTTCGGCGCCCGCCATGACGCGGTCAGGCATGCGCATGATGACGCGTTTCAGGGGAAGGGCCATGGACTGGGAACCGAATGCGCTCATGCGACTGCTCTCTCGTAAAAATTGCATCTGGGAGTATTTATACGCTTGCATAATTAGAGCGCAAGTGGTGTGATGCCCTAAATTAGGCAGTTTCGCCTCATGCTGACAAAACAGGCAGAAATGAACGGTGTCATGACAGCAGGTGCAAGACAACCCATGGGAACCCAGCAATGACGGAGGCGTTGCGCGCATCCGTTGCCACGGACCCGCTCCAACCCGGTGCGGCCGAACGGGCCGAAGCCATCCACGTCTGGAACCTGCACAAGAAGTTCGGCGCCCTTGAGGTTCTCAAGGGCGTTTCGCTGACAGCCAGGGACGGCGACGTGGTTGCCATGATCGGCGGCAGCGGCTCGGGCAAATCCACCTTCCTGCGCTGCATCAATTTCCTCGAAAACCCGACGAGCGGCGTCATCCGCATCAATGGCGAGGACGTGCAGATGGTCAGCGACGGCGAGGGCGGCCAGTACCCCGCCAACCGGCGCCAGATCGAGCGTATCCGCAGCCGCCTTGGCATGGTGTTCCAGAATTTCAATCTCTGGCAGCATATGACCCTGATCCAGAACGTCATCGAAGTGCCGGTTCACGTGCTGGGGATGAAGCGTGACGAGGCCATGGCCATCGGCGAGCAATTGCTGGAGCGGGTCGGGCTTTCGGCCAAGCGCGATGTCTATCCCGCCTTTCTCTCCGGCGGCCAGCAGCAGCGCGGCGCCATTGCCCGCGCGCTCGCCATCCAGCCGCGCGTCATGCTGTTCGACGAACCGACCTCCGCGCTCGATCCGGAACTGGTCGGTGAAGTCCTGAAAGTTATCGGTGACCTCGCCAAGGAGGGGCGGACGATGCTCCTGGTCACGCATGAGATGAAATTCGCCCGGGAAGTGGCGAGCCATGTCATGTATCTGCACAACGGCATTGTCGAAGAAGAGGGGCCGCCGGAAGAATTGTTCGGATCACCAAAATCCGAACGTTTGAAGCAGTTTATCCGTACTGTTTCATAAGTCGCATGAAAAAATACAGGGAATAATCCTGGGGAACAATAAAGAGAAATGGAGATAGGAATGAAAGCTTTCTTGAAATCAGCGGTTGCCGCCGCTGTGCTGGTTGCCGGAATGGGAGTCGCCAGCGCCGAACAGATCAAGGTCGGCATTGCCGCCGAACCCTATCCGCCCTTCGCCTCGCCGGATGCCTCGGGCAAGTGGGAAGGCTGGGAAGTCGATGTCGCCCTTGCCATCTGCGCGCAGGCCAAGCTTGATTGCGTCATCACGCCCGTGTCGTGGGACGGCATCATTCCGGCGCTGACCACCAAGAAGATCGATATGATCGCCGCCTCGATGTCGATCACGCCGGAGCGCGAGAAGACGATCGATTTCTCCGACAAATATTACAACACGCCCACGGTCATTCTCGGCTCGAAGGACGTCAAGATGGACGCGTCGCCGGAAGGCCTGAAGGGCAAGGTGCTCGGTGTGCAGGTGTCGACCATCCATCAGGCCTATGCGAAGAAGCATTTCGCCGCGACCGCCGCTGAAATCAAGGAATACCAGACGCAGGACGAAGCCAATCAGGATCTGGCTGCCGGACGCATCGACGCCACGCAGGCCGATTCGCTGGCGCTCGAGACCTTTGCCCAGACCGATGCTGGCAAGGCCTGCTGCGAAATCAAGGGCAAGGTTGCGCCCGATCTGGAAGTGCTTGGACCGGGTGTCGGGGTCGGTCTGCGCAAGGGCGAGACGGAGCTGAAGACCAAGATCAATGCGGCCATCAAGGACATTCGCACCAACGGCAAGTATGACGAGATTTCGAAGAAATATTTCAACTTCGATATTTACGGCGGTTAACGCGCTCACCGGATTGTGGTGCGTGGTTCGACAAGCTCACCATGAGGGAAGTGGTTTGATTGCAGCCCACAAGCTCCCTCATGGTGAGCTTGTCGAACCACGCACCATGCGAGAATGGTAATACATTGTTTTGAATCGAGGATCGCTTGGCCGACGCATCGATTGCTCCCGCCGCAATAGCCGGCATGTTCGACCTTCTGTCGCCCAATCCGCCGGGTTGGGGCGGCAACCTCCTGCGCGGTCTGGCGAATTCGCTGCAGATCGCCGTCGGTGCCTTTGGCATGGGATTGCTCATCGGCACGGTCGGCGCCTATGGCAAGCTTTATGGCGGCCCGCTGGTGCGCGACATCGCGGCCATCTACACCACCATCGTCCGCGCCGTGCCGGAACTGGTGCTGATCCTTTTGCTCTATTATGCTGGTACCGACATGATCAACCGGGTGCTCGAAAGCCTCGGCTATCAGCGCGTCGACATCAGCGGACTGGTGGCGGGGATCGTGGTTCTCGGCTTCGTGCAGGGCGCCTATGCAACCGAGGTGCTGCGCGGTGCCATCAAGGCCATTCCGCAGGGGGAAATCGAGGCGGCGCGGGCCTATGGCATGTCGCCGACGCTGATGATGCGCCGCATCACCCTGCCGGCCATGCTGCCGCATGCGCTACCGGGCCTTGCCAATCTCTGGCTGATCTCGACCAAGGATACGGCGCTGCTGGCAGTCGTCGGTTTCAGCGAGTTGACGCTCGTCACCCGGCAGGCGGCGGGCACGACAAAGGCGTATTTCCTGTTCTTCATCGCCGCCGGCATCCTCTACCTGGCCATCACGCTGTTTTCCAATGTCATCCTTGCCAAGGTCGAGCAATGGGCGCGGCGCGGCATGCCTTCCGTCAAGGAGGCGCGGTAATGACCGAGACGCCGCTGGAAACCCCGATCGAGACATTCCCGATCCACAAGGACAGCGACACGAGCGGTCAGGCGCGCGCACTGCCGCCGCACCGCATCGTTCTTATCCTCATCGGCCTCGCGCTTGTGGCCTCGGCTATTGTCTTCATGCGCTGGGACTGGCTGCCCAATTACGGCGATCTGATCCTGCAGGGCCTGTGGCGGACGATCTGGATACTGGTCGTCACCGTGATCATCGGTTTTCTGCTGGCGGTTCCGCTTGGGCTGGCACAGGCAGCCGGGCCCGCTGTGGTGGCGGTGCCGGCGCGCGTGTTCTGCACGGTCATCCGCGGCACGCCGCTGCTCCTGCAGCTCTGGCTGCTCTATTACGGCCTGGGCTCGCTGTTTCCGCAATATCCGTGGATACGCAGTTCCGAACTCTGGCCGTATCTGCGGCAGGCATGGCCCTATGCCGTTCTCGCGCTGTCCCTGTCCTATGCGGGCTATGAGGGCGAAGTCATGCGCGGCGCCTTCGCCGGTGTGCCCAAGGGACAGCTCGAATCCGCGCGCGCCTTCGGCATGCGCCGCTTTACGATTTTCCGCCGCATCTGGCTGCCGCAGGCCATTCACCGCGCGCTACCGACACTGGCGGGCGAGGCGGTCCTGCAGCTGAAATCCACGCCCCTGGTGGCGACGATTACGGTCGTCGATCTCTATTCCGTGGCTTCGCGCGTCAGGCAGGATACCTACATCACCTATGAGCCGCTTCTGCTGCTGGCGGCCGGGTATCTCGTCATCACCGGCATCATCGTTTTCCTGTTCCGGCGGCTGGAAAAGCTCATACCATCGAGGCTCGGATGAGACTTTTTCATCGTGACGCAAATGACCGCACATATGTCGCAAGTGTTTGGTCCGCTTAGCCGGACAGATGCGCATAGTAGGATAAAAAGGAACACCTCGCAAAAGACGAGAAAATGGGATTGATGTTTTCACCGGGTGTTCTGCCCGGTGTGCGTTATCTGTTTTCAGCTCCGCTGTGAGGACGAAAGATGATAATGCGGACAGTCGAAACATTTCAGCACCAAGTGAAAGAAACCGCCGATCTGGGCATTGTCCTGCCCGATGGCTGCCGCCTGTCGGCCCGGGTCTGGATGCCCGAGGACGCCATGGAAAATCCGGTTCCCGCGATTCTCGAATTTCTGCCCTATCGCAAGCGCGACGGCACGACGGCGCGCGATAATCTCACCCATCCCTACATCGCCGGGCATGGTTATGCCTGCCTGCGCGTCGACATGCGCGGCAATGGCGATTCGGAAGGGCTGATGGAGGATGAATATTCGGTTCAGGAGCTGAACGATGCCTGCGCGGTGATCGAATGGATCGCGGCGCAGCCCTGGTCAACAGGCAAGGTCGGCATGATGGGCATTTCCTGGGGCGGGTTCAATTCGTTGCAGGTGGCCGCGCTGCAGCCGGAAGCGCTGAAGGCCATCATCACGCTCTGCTCCACCGACGACCGCTATGCCGACGATATCCATTACAAGGGCGGGCTGCTGCTCAACGAGAATCTGGGATGGGGCGCCACCATGCTCGCCTATTCCTCCCGCACGCCCGATCCGGCTCTGGTCGGCGACAAGTGGCGCAGCATGTGGCTGGACCGGCTCGATCATGAACCGTTCCTGCCGGCCGTCTGGCTGGCGCACCAGACGCGCGACGCCTATTGGAAGCGCGGCTCGGTCTGCGAGGATTTTTCCGCCATCAAGGCCGCCACGCTGGCCGTCGGCGGCTGGGGTGATGCCTACAAGAACGCGGTGCCGCGCCTGATGGAAGGCATAAAGGCGCCCGTCAAAGGCATTGTCGGCCCGTGGGTGCACAAATACCCGCATTTTGCCGTGCCGGAACCGCGCATCGGCTTCCTGCAGGAGGCACTGCGCTGGTGGGACCGCTGGCTGAAGGACATCGATACGGGCGTCGAGAACGATCCGGCCTATCGCGGCTATCTCATGGATTCGGTCCGTCCGAAGAGCTGGTACACGGAGCGTCCGGGGTACTGGATTGCCGAGCCGCAATGGCCGTCGAAGACCATCGGCAACGAGGTCTTTCAGCTCGGTGCCGACAAGTCCCTGAGCGCCAGACGGGGCGGGGCGTTTTCCCATCTCGTCGCCTCGCCGCAGGATTGCGGCATGATGGGCGGCGAATATTGCGCCATCTGGCTCGGCCCGGAGCTTCCCGGCGACCAGCGCCGCGATGACGCGCTGTCGGCCTGCTATGACGGCGATATCCTGGAAAAAGCGGTCGATATTGTCGGCGCGCCGGAAATCAGCCTGACCGTGTCCAGCGACAAGCCCGTTGCCATGGTTGCCGTGCGCCTGTGCGACGTGCATCCCGATGGTGCTTCAACGCGCATCACCTACGGTGTGTTCAACCTGTGCCACCGCGACAGCCATGAAAAACCCCAAGCGCTCACGCCGGGCGAACCGGTAAAAATCCGCTTCAAGCTCGACGATATCGCCTATCGCGTGCCCGCCGGGCACCGGCTGCGCATCGCCGTTTCCTCCAGCTACTGGCCGATGGTCTGGCCATCGCCGGAAGCGGTCAGCCTGACGCTGCATGCGGGCGCGCTCGACCTGCCATCGCGCGATCTCGCCACCGGCGATGAATGGACCTTTCCGGAGCCCGAAGCCGCATCGCCCTGGCAGCTCGACATCCTGCGCAAGGGCACCAACAGCCGGCGGATCGAACATGATCAGGTCAGCGGCAGGATCATCCTGTCGATCGAGGATGATTTTGGCGAGGCGCGGGACAAGGAACATGGGCTCGTCCACGGCAGCGTGGCGCGCGAACGCTGGGAAATCCACGCGGACGATCCGCTGTCCGCCCATGGCGAGACGCATTGGACGGAACTGTCCGGCCGCGACGAATGGCGCGTCCGCACGGAAACGTTCACCACGATGCGGTCGGACAAGGCCAATTTTCATCTGACCGGCCGGATCGAAGCCTACGAAAATGACGAACTGGTTTTCGAGCGGAATTTCGCCGAGACGATCGCGCGTCAATACATCTGATTGCTGGAGGAGAACGTTAGACAGTCACGTTAACGGTTGAAATTTACGGGTATCAAGTCGCATAATTCACAAAAACCGAATTTGGACGCCATGCGTTCCAAGCAACAAAAGGGGAATGGGTATGTCAAGAGAACTCGATTATCTGAGCCGCAAGGTCGCCCGCGGACATCTGTCGCGGCGTGACTTTCTCGGCCGTGCAGCAGCCCTCGGTGTCACCACCGTTTTTGCCAATTCACTTCTGTCCAGTGCGGCTCTCGCCGAAGGCCCGGTCAAGGGCGGCACGCTGAAAGCCGGCATGCAGGGCGGTGCCTCGACCGACAGCATGGACCCCGCGACATGGCAGAGCCAGGTGCCGTACAAGTTCGGCCGCCAGTGGGGCGAGCAGCTTGTCGAAATCCAGCCGGACGGCACGCTCAATCCAAAACTGGCAACCGAATGGGGATCAACCCCCGACGCCAAGGTCTGGACCTTCAAGATCCGCAAGGGCGTGCAGTTCCACAACGGCAAGGACATGACGGCCGATGACGTCGTGGCCACGATGGAGCGCCACTCCGACGCCAATTCGAAGTCCGGCGCCCTTGGCGTCATGAAGGGCATCGAAAGTGTGAAGAAAGACGGCGATACCGTTGTTTTCACATTGAAAGAAGCCAATGCCGACCTGCCGTTCCTGATGGATGACTACCATCTGATGATCCAGCCGAACGGCGGCAAGGACAAGCCCACTGCCGGTATCGGCACCGGACCGTACAAGGTGGTCAAGGACGAGCCGGGCGTACGGCACATCGGCGAAAAATTCGCCAATTACTGGGATGGCGACAAGCGCGGCCATGCGGCGCAGATCGAAATCATCGTCATCAACGATGCCACCGCCCGCACGGCTGCCCTGCAGTCCGGCCAGGTGCACATGATCAACCGCGTCGAGCCGAAGATCGTCGATCTGGTCAAGCGCGTGCCGGGTGTGACCATCCAGAACGCGGCAGGCAAGGGACACTACGTCTTCATCGCCCATTGCAACACGGCGCCGTTCAACAACAACGACCTGCGTCTGGCGCTGAAATACGCCATGAACCGCGAAGACATGGTGCAGAAGATCCTGCGCGGCTATGGCACCATCGGCAATGATTTCCCGATCAACAAGGCCTATCCGCTGTTCTCGGACGATATCGAGCAGCGCGCCTACGATCCCGACAAGGCGGCTTTCCACTTCAAGAAATCCGGCCATGACGGCGCAATACTGCTGCGCACCTCCGATGTTGCCTTCCCCGGCGCTATCGATGCGGCCCAGCTGTACCAGCAGAGCGCGGCCAAGGCCGGCATCAAGATCGAGGTCAAGCGTGAACCGGGCGACGGCTACTGGTCGGAAGTCTGGAACAAGCAGCCGTTCTCGACATCCTATTGGGGCGGCCGTCCGACCCAGGACCAGATGTATTCGACCGCCTATCTGTCCACCGCCGACTGGAACGACACGCGCTTCTTCAATGAAAAGTTCGACAAGACATTGATTGCAGCGCGCGCCGAACTTGATCCCGTCAAGCGCAAGCAGATGTACCGCGACATGTCGGTCACGGTGCGGGACGAGGGCGGTGTCATCGTGCCGATGTTTAACGACTTCATCGACGCCACCAGCGCCAAGGTTGGCGGCTGGGTGAAGGACGGCAATCAGGAAATGAGTGGCGGCTATGCCTTGTCCCGCTGCTGGCTGAACGCCTAAGGCCGGGGCGAATGAGCGGTCCTGTCCTCAAACTGGTGGCCCAGCGCATTGCGATGGGCCTTCTCCTTCTCCTTGCCGTCTCGGTGCTGATTTTTGCAGGCACCCAGATATTGCCGGGAGACGTGGCGCAATCCATTCTCGGCCAGTCGGCCACACCGGAGGCATTGGAAAACCTGCGGCGTGACATGGGGCTGAACGATCCGGCCTATATCCGCTACCTGCATTGGCTCGGCGGCATATTGACCGGTGATCTCGGCACGGCGCTTTCCAGTGGGCAGGACATCGCATCGTCGCTCAAGGGGAGGTTGTGGAACACGTTGTTCCTCGCCTTCTGGGCGGCGGTGGTTTCCATTCCGCTCGCCATCGGACTGGGTTTGCTGGCCGTGCGCTACCGCAACGGCTGGGTGGACAAGATCATCTCCGGCCTCGGCCTCGCATCGACGTCGTTGCCGGAGTTCTTTACCGGTTATCTCCTGATCTACTTCGTCGCCGTGCGCCTGCAATGGTTTCCGAGCGTCTCGACCGTCTATGACGGCATGCCGCTTGGCGAAAGGCTGAGCGCCATCGCCCTGCCGGTGACGGTGCTGACGCTCGTCGTTCTCGCGCACATGATGCGCATGACCCGGGCGGCCATTCTCAACGTCATGCAGTCGGCCTATATCGAAACGGCTGAGCTGAAGGGGCTGACGCCGTTCCAGATCATCGCCCGCCATGCGTTCCCCAATGCCATTGCCCCGATCATCAATGTGGTGATGCTCAACCTGGCCTTCCTTGTCGTCGGTGTCGTCGTGGTCGAGGTGATCTTCGTCTATCCCGGCATGGGGCAGTATCTGGTCGACCACGTGGCCAAGCGCGACGTGCCGGTCGTGCAGGCCTGCGGACTGGTGTTCGCGGCTGTTTACATCACCCTCAACATCATTGCTGATATCGTGGCGATTGTTTCCAATCCCCGCCTCAGACATCCCAAGTGAGGCCGCGCCATGCTGAATGTTAAGAACATCCCCATCAGCGCCTGGATCGGCCTGATCATCACGGCGGTCTTTCTGTTCGCGGCCATCTTTGCGCCGTGGGTTGCGCCTTATTCCGTCGGCGAAACCGTCGGCGATGTGTGGGAGCCCATGTCGGCGAAATACTGGCTCGGCACGGACAATCTCGGCCGCGACCTGCTTTCCCGTATGATCTACGGCGCGCGCATCACCATCTTCATCGCCGCCATGGCGACGGCGCTGTCCTTCATTCTCGGCTCGGTGCTGGGTTTCGCCGCCGCCGTCATCGGCGGCTGGTTCGACCAGCTGATGTCGCGTTTCGTCGATCTGATCATGGCGATCCCGACGCTGATCTTCGCGCTTGTGGTGCTATCGGTGCTGCCGGGCAACGTCACCACGCTGATCCTCGTCATGGGCCTGCTCGATGCCACGCGCGTCTACCGGCTGGCGCGGGCCGTGGCGGTCGACATCAATGTCATGGATTTCGTCGAGGCGGCAAAGCTGCGCGGCGAGGGGCGTATCTGGATCATTTTCCGCGAGATACTGCCCAACGCCCTGACCCCGCTGGTTGCCGAACTTGGCCTGCGTTTCATCTTTGCCGTGCTGTTCCTGTCGGCGCTGTCCTTCCTTGGCCTCGGCGTCCAGCCGCCGGATGCGGACTGGGGCGGCATGGTCAAGGAAAACAAGGAAGGCATCGTGTTCGGCATTCCGGCCGCGCTGATCCCGGCGGCTGCCATCGCGATCCTCGCCATCTCGGTCAATCTCGTCGCCGACTGGATTCTCAACCGGACCACCAGCCTGAAGGGAGGACGCGGCAATGGCTAAAGCGCCTGCGAAGGACAAGACCGGCCTGCTTCTCGACATCCGCAATCTGCGGATCGAGGCCACCAGCTATCCGCCCGGCGAAGCGCCGCGCAATGTGGTGATCGTCGACAATGTCTCGGTAAAGGTTGAACGCGGCAAGGTGCTCGGCCTGATCGGCGAATCCGGTGCCGGCAAATCCACCATCGGCCTGTCCGGCATGGGATTTGGCCGCGGCGGCGTGCGCATCACCGGCGGCGAAGTATTGCTCAACGGCCGCGACATTCTCAAAGGCGGTGCGACCATCCTGCGGCAAATCCGCGGGCGTGAGGTCTGCTATGTCGCGCAGTCCGCCGCCGCTGCCTTCAATCCGGCGCGCAAGCTGATGGACCAGGTGGTTGAAGCGGCGCTGCAGCACAGGATCGCCACGCGCGCCGAGGCGGAAAAACGCGCCATCGGCCTGTTCAAGAAGCTCGGTCTGCCCAATCCTGAAACCTTCGGGCAGCGCTTTCCGCATCAGGTCTCGGGCGGGCAATTGCAGCGGGCCATGACCGCCATGGCGCTGTGTTCCGAGCCGGATCTGATCGTGTTCGACGAACCGACAACGGCGCTCGACGTGACCACGCAGATCGACGTGCTTGCCTCGATCAAGGATGCCATCCGCGACACCAACGTCGCCGCGCTCTACATCACGCACGATCTGGCCGTGGTGGCGCAGGTCGCCGACGACATCATGGTGCTGCGCCACGGCAAGATGGTGGAATATGGCGATACGCGCCAGATCATCAAGGAACCGCGCGAGGACTATACGCGCCAGCTGGTGTCGGTGCATCACATCCCGCATCAGGAAA
Organism: Phyllobacterium sp. T2-21; assembly: GCF_055378485.1. Lineage (NCBI taxonomy): Bacteria > Pseudomonadati > Pseudomonadota > Alphaproteobacteria > Hyphomicrobiales > Phyllobacteriaceae > Phyllobacterium > Phyllobacterium sp. T2-21. The sequence continues at coordinate 2,232,429 of NZ_AP027912.1, forward strand.
AGACGAGTGCAGGCGCGCCCATCCTGTCGGTGAAGAACATCACCGCGGCCTATGGCGGCGGGCTGGTCAAGGTGCTGAAGAACGTCTCCGTGGATCTGCATCCCGGCCAGACACTGGCGGTTGTCGGCGAATCCGGCTCCGGCAAATCCACGCTGGCGCGTGCCATCACCGGTCTGCTGCCGCCGATGGAAGGCACGATTACCTTTGACGGGCGCACGCTTTCGCCGCGCCTTGCCAACCGCACGCGCAACGATCTGCGCGAGTTGCAGATGATCTACCAGATGGCCGACGTGGCGATGAACCCGCGCCAGACCATCGGGACCATCATCGGCCGTCCGCTCGAATTCTATTTCGGCATGCGCGGCAAGGAGCGCGACGCACGCATTGCCGAACTGCTCGACAAGATCGAGATGGGCAAAGGCTTTGCCGACCGCTACCCCGCCGAACTGTCCGGCGGACAGAAGCAGCGCGTCTGCATCGCCCGGGCGCTCGCCGCCAAGCCGAAACTGATCATCTGCGACGAGGTGACCAGCGCGCTCGATCCGCTCGTGGCCGACGGTATTCTGAAACTGCTGCTCGACCTGCAGGCGGACGAACATGTCGCCTATCTCTTCATCACCCACGATCTTGCGACGGTGAAATCCATCGCCGACGCCATCGCCGTGATGTATCGCGGCGAGGTGGTGCGCTACGGTCCGAAAACGCAGGTGCTGAAGCCACCCTTCGATGCCTATACCGACCTGCTGCTGTCATCGGTTCCGGAAATGGAGCTGGGCTGGCTGGAAGGTGCGGTCAAGAACCGGCGCATGGCAAGCGCCGGGAACTGATCTGCATCACCAAACTGCAAAATCGGGTTTAAAGCTGGCCCGGCCAGCGCCCTTGACCCAGCAGATGCACGGCGGTGCAGATGCGGCGGAAACTGGAGCGCGCGCGTGTGACACTGTGGCGGGCACGCAGATAGCCGTGCACGAGGCCGGGCTCATTGTTCCAGATCGCCTTGCCGCCCGCGGCAGAGATGCGCTGACAATACTGCCTGCCATCGTCGGAAAGCGGATCGCATTCGGCCGAGATCACGACGGTATCGGGCAGGTTAGAAAAATCCGTATCGGCCAGCGGGGCAAAGCGCGGGTCGGTCGACCAGTCGCGGCCGCCGCTTCGGATTTTCGCATAATAGGCGGTATCGCGCGTCGTCAGCATCGGTGCTTCCGCATGGGTGAGGTAAGACCCCTGGTCCTGCGCGCCGCCCAGTCCCGGATAGACCATGACCTGGCCGATCGGCGCGCGATCGCTATGGCGCACATGGTGCGACACGGCTGCCACCAGATTGCCGCCGGCGCTGTCACCGCACAGGACAATCGGCAGGCTGGATGTTGCCGCCACGTGTTCGAATGCCGCAAGGCAATCCTCGAAGGCGGCGGGGTGCGCATGTTCCGGCGCAAGGCGATAGTCGACCGCGATGACGTGAAATCCGGTGCTCTCGCAAATCTCGGCGCAGACATCGTCATGGCTGTCGAGACCGCCGACGACAAAACCGCCACCGTGGAAATAGAGGCATACCGCTTGCGGGTTTGTGCCTGCCTTGTCGTAGAGACGCACCGGTATTTTCCGGCCATCGGCCTCGATGAAACGATCCATTGCCGAGACGCCCGCGGGGTAGCCGGCAAAGAAGGCCTTGCACATGGTGTTGTAGACGTCGCGCTGCTGCGCGACGGTATAGTCGACGGCATCGGGCGGATAAAAGCTGTTCGTCCGCTCGATGAAGGCCCAGGTTTCCGCGTCGATCAGGACTGAATAATCCGTGCTCATCTGCCCTTCCATACGGGATCGCGTTTTTCGGCAAAGGCTTTGAAGCCTTCCTGACCGTCTTCCGAAGCATAAAGCATGTCAACCGTGCGGAATTTGCGCTTGGTGATCCAGTTCATCGCGTCCTGGAAGCTCATGTCTTCCGCTTCGCGCGCCACTTCCTTGATGGCGGCGAACACCAGCGGCGGGCCGCTTTCCAGGAGCCGGGCGATCTCCCACACCCGTTCCATCAGCTTGTCCTTGGGCAGGACCTCATTGACGAGACCCCAGCGATGCGCCTCGGCGACATCCATCCAGCGGCCGGTCAGAAGCAGGTCCATGGCGACATGGTAGGGAATGCGCTTGGGCAGTTTCACCGTGGCGGCGTCGGCCAGCGTGCCCGCGCGGATTTCCGGCAGGGCAAAGCTCGAATGATCGGATGCGTAGATGAGATCGCAGGAGAGGGCGAGTTCGAACCCGCCGCCCACCGCCATGCCGTTGACCGCGGCGATGACGGGTTTGTTGAAGTCGCGCAATTCCTGCAGCCCGCCGAAACCGCCGACGCCGTAATCGCCGTCCACCGCATCGCCGCCGGCAGCGGCCTTGAGGTCCCAGCCCGCGCAGAAGAACTTGTCACCTTCGGTCTGGACAATCGCGACCCGAAGCTCCGGATCGTCGCGGAACTTTTGAAATGTTTCACCGAGCAGGCGGCTGGTCTTCAGGTCGATGGCATTGGCCTTCGGACGGTCCAGTGTGACTTCAAGAATACCGCCCTCGCGGCGCGTCCTGACAACATCATTCATGCAGCTCTCCCCTGGTGATCAACAATGCATCGGCGATCCATGCGCCCTGGCCGCTGCGGCATACAAGCAGCGGATTGATATCGAGTTCAACGATCCGGCCGGCATTCTTGACCGCAAATCCGGCAATGCCAAGGATGGCGTCCAGCGCCGCGTCCAGATCAGCCTTCGGCTTGCCGCGATAACCGTCGAGCAGCGGAAACATGCGCAGGGAGCGAAGGGCGGCTTCGATCTGCGCGCGGCTGGAGGGCAGCAGCAGCGTGACACTGTCCTGCAGCAGTTCCACCAGCACGCCGCCGGTCCCGAGGGTCATCAGCGGCCCGAACTGCGGATCATCGACAATGCCGACGATCAGTTCCGCAACGGCATCGGTCACCATGCGCTCGACATAGAGGCCGCTGCCGATGGCAATCAGGTCGGTTGCCGCCGCGCGCACGGCATCCGCATCGCGCAGATTGAGCCGCACGGCATTGTGCTCGGATTTGTGCGCAACGCCGAGCACCTTGAGCGCAACCGGGAACGTCAGGTCCTCCGCAGCCGCAATCGCGGCGTCGACCGTCTGGCAGCGCCAGCCCAAGGGCACGGGCAGGCCGTGCTTTGCCAGAAGGGCCTTTGCGGCGGCTTCGTCGGGCGCCTGTTCGTCCGGGTCTCGGATTTCCGGGGAGACGACCGGCTGAGCAAGGGGTGTCTTCCATGCCTTGCCGATGAAGGCGGCGGCCTCGGCCGCGTCGAATGCCTCGGTGATGCCGCAGAGCGGCGCAATGCCCTGCGCCATCAGCCCGGCCATGTATTCCTCCGGGATGTTTTCCGGCAGCGAGGCGACGATGGCGCCCTTGGCCCTGTTGGTTTTGAGGGCCGATTCAAGGCCGCGCACCGTCGACCACCAGTCGACATCGGAACAGCGGTCCTTGCGCGGAAAATCGAGCACGAGACAGCTCAGGGCAAAACCGCCGGATACCATGGCCGTGAAAGTCTCGGTCAGCGCCGGTTCGTTGTTCCAGATGAACGTGTGGTAATCCAGCGGGTTGGCGACGGCGACCAGCGGCCCCAGCGTGGATTTGACCTTGGCGCGATGTTCCGGGGTGAGCGGTGGAAAGTGGATGCTCCGCCCCTCGGCGCTGTCGGCCATGACGGAGGCTTCGCCGCCGGAACAGCTCATGGAACACAGCGTATCGCCATCGAGCGGCCCGTGCACATGCAGCAGTTTCAGTGTTTCGAGGAACGAGGCGATGGAATTGACGCGGGCAATGCCGAGCCGCTTCAGGAATGCATCCGACGCCGCATCAGATCCGGCCAGCGAGGCGGTATGCGACACCGTGGCGGCGCGCGCCTGGGCGGAGCGTCCGACCTTCATGGCAACGATGGGCTTGTTCAATTCCCGCGCCCGTTTGGCCAAAGCTTCGAATTTCGCCGCTGACTGAAACGCCTCGATGTGCAGACCCAGCGCCGTGACCCGTTCATCCTCGAGCAGGGCAATGGCCATGTCGGGCAGGCCGGTCTGTGCCTGGTTGCCTGCCGTCATGACATGGGCAATCGGCAATCCGCGCGTCTGCATGGTCATGTTGATGGCGATGTTGGACGATTGCGTGATGATGGCGACGCCGCGCTTGTCGGCGGCGAGCCTGCGCCCGCCATGCTGGTCCGGCCAGAGCAGGGCACCATCGCAATAATTGATCAGGCCGTAACAATTCGGCCCGATGATGGGCATGTCGCCCGCCGCCGCGATCAGCTCATCCTGCAGGCGTGCGCCATCCACGTCGTCGGCGCCAGCTTCAAGAAACCCCGAAGCGTAGCAGACGGCAACACCCGCGCCGCGTTCGCGCAATTGGCGGACGATATCGAGGGTCAGAAAGCGGTTGACCCCGACAAAGGCTGCATCGGGACTGCCGGGCAGATCGGCAACGGAGCGGTAGGCCTTGAGGCCAAGCACTTCGTCATGCTTGGGGTGGACCGGCCATATCTCGCCGGAGAACCCCATTTTCTGCGATTGCTTGATGACTTCGGCAGCCTGAAGGCCGCCGAAGACAGCGATGGTTTTGGGACGGAGCAGACGGTCGAGTGCGCGCATGTGTCAGACACCCCCCTCTGTCCTGCCGGACATCTCCCCCACAAGGGGGGAGATCACATTGGCATGAATGCTTTCGCACAACAGGAAACGTTTCAAATTTCGCAGAAACGGCAATGCAGGCTGATCTCCCCCCTTGTGGGGGAGATGTCCGGCAGGACAGAGGGGGGTAAAACCTGACCGCATAATCACTTACGCTCCGTGCGGGCGAAGCAGGGCGCGCGAGATGATATGCCGCTGGATTTCGGATGTGCCTTCCCAGATGCGCTCGACGCGTGCATCGCGCCAGATGCGCTCAAGCGGCAGGTCGTCCATCAGCCCCATGCCGCCATGAATCTGGATCGCCTCGTCGGCGACGAAGGCGAGCATTTCCGTGGCCTTCAGCTTGGCCATGGCCATGTCCTGATCGGTGACGGTGCCCTGATCGAACTTCCAGCCCGCCTCGAAGGTCAGGAGATCGGCGGCCTTCAGTTCCGTTGCCATGTCGGCGAGTTTGAACGAGACGCCCTGGAACTTGCCGATCTGCTGGCCGAACTGTTCGCGCTGTGCGGCATATTCGATGGCATGGCCAAGCGCCCGTTCGGCACGGCCGAGACAGGTCGCCGCGACCTGCAGACGCGTCGCGCCGAGCCACGTGTTGGCAACCTCGAAACCCTTGTGCACCTCGCCAAGGATCGCATCGGCGGGTAGCCGGCAATCGTCGAATTCGACGATGGCATTGGTATAGCCCCGGTGCGAGACGTTGCGATACCCCTCGCGGATCGTCATGCCGGGATGGCCCTTGTCCACGAAGAAGGCGGTGATTTTCTTCTTCTTGCCGCGCGGCGTGTCTTCCTCGCCGGACGCCACGAAGAGGATGACGAAATCCGCTTCCAGCGCATGGCTGATGAAATGCTTGGTGCCGTTGACGACCCAGTCGCCGCCCTTTTCGACGGCCGTCGCCTTCATGCCGCGCAGGTCGGAACCGGCGCCCGGTTCCGTCATGGCGAGGCAATCGGACTTTTCGCCGCGAATGCAGGGATAGAGGTATTTTTCCTTCTGCGCGTCGGTCCCGGCGAGCAGGATGTTGGACGGACGGCCGACACAGGACCAGTGCAGCGCATAATTGGCGCGGCCAAGCTCCTTTTCGTAAAGCAGCCAAGTCACGGTATCGAGACCGGCGCCGCCGACGGATTCCGGCATGTTCGCCGCATAAAGACCTGATGCAATCGCCTTCTGTTTCAGCTCGTCCGCAAGCTCCTTGCGCAGGACACCCGTACGCTCCACTTCCGCCTCATGCGGATAGAGCTCGTTTTCGACAAAGGCCCGCGTCGTCTCGACAATCAGCCTTTGCTCCTCCGAAAGACCGAAATCCATGATTTAAGCCTTCTTCTTGGGTTTGGTGGATTTGGCCTTTTCGGCCGCCTTGGAGACCGCAGGCTTCTTTGCCAGTTTCGACAACTGCTTGGTATAATCCTTGTAGAGCGCACCGGCACCCCAGCCCTTGCCCTTGTTCTGGCGGGAGAGGGCATCCATGATCGCCACGAGGTTATCGTCGCGGATGCGTTCCAGTTCGCGGATGGACAGGCCATGCGCCTGTTCATCGGACTGTGCGGCGATCTTGTCGACGAGTTCATCGGTGAGTTCGGGCACATCCATCAGCTTGGTCCACGGCCAGGACAGGCAGGGGCCGAACTGGGCCATGAAGTGGCGCATGCCCGCTTCGCCGCCCGCCACGCGATAGACCTGGAACATGCCCATCTGCGCCCAGCGGATGCCGAAGGAATAGCGCATGATGTCGTCGAGTTCCTCGACGGTGGTGATGTCGTCCTTGATCAGCCACAGCGCTTCGCGCCAGACGGCTTCGAGCAGGCGATCGCCGACAAAGGCTTCGATTTCCTTGCGGATGACCACGGGCTTCATACCGATGGAGGCATAGAGTTCGCGCGCTGTCTCGATGGCTTCCGGCGAGGTTAGCTTGCCGCCGACGATTTCAACCAGCGGCAGGAGATAGACCGGATTGTAGGGGTGGCCGACAACGAGGCGTTCGGGATGCTGCATCGATGTCTGCATGTCCGACGGCAGGATGCCTGAGGTGGACGAGCCGATGATGGCATCGACCGCCGCATGCTTGTCGATCTCCGCCAGCACCTTGTGCTTGAGGTCGAGGCGTTCCGGCACGCTTTCCTGGATGAAATTGGCACCGGCAACAGCCTCGGCGATTGACTTGGCGAAGGTCAGCTTACCCTCTTGTGGCAGGCCGCCGGGCACCATGGTCTTGTAGGCGCGGCGTGAATTCTTCATCACCTCGCTGACCTTGCGTTCCGCCTCCGGGTCCGGATCGAAGATTGATACGTCGATGCCGTTGAGAATGAGACGGGCAACCCAGCCCGCACCGATGACGCCGCCGCCGACGGCTGCCGCTTTGCGAATGACGCTCATGTTCTTACCAGCCCTTTGTCAGTTTCATGCGGGCCCGAACCTCGTCCGGTCCCAGAATGCGGGCGCCGATGCCCTCGGCGACCTTCACGGCCCGTTCGACCAGCTGGCCGTTGGTGGCAAGGACGCCCTTGTCGAGCCAGATATTGTCTTCGAGACCGACGCGGATATTGCCGCCGGCCAGCATGGCCATGGCCGCATAGGGCAGCTGGTTACGGCCGATGGAGAAGGCCGAAAACGTCCAGTTGGCGGGCAGGTTGTTGGTCAGCGCCAAAAGCGTGTTGATATCGTCCGGCGCGCCCCAGGGAATGCCCATGCAGAGCTGCACCATGACCGGGTCTTCCAGAAGCTTCTGGTCATAGAGCCACTTGGCGAGGAGCAGGTGGCCGGTATCGAAAATCTCGACTTCCGGGCGCACGCCCAGCGCCTTGATCTGTGCCGCCATGTCTTTCAGCATGGCAGGCGTGTTGGTCATGACGTAGTCGCCTTCGCCGAAATTCATCGTGCCGCAATCGAGCGTGCAGATTTCCGGGCGCAGCTTGGCCACATGCACGAGCCGTTCGGTGGCGCCGACCATGTCGGTGCCGACGGGCGAGGGCGGCATCGGCTGTTCGGTGCTGCCGAGCGTCAGGTCGCCGCCCATGCCGGCGGTGAGGTTCAGCACCATGTCGACGCCCGATGCCTTGATCAGCTCGACCACTTCCGCATAAAGCGCGACATCGCGCGACCCCTTGCCGGTTTTCGGATCGCGCACATGGATATGCGCCACCGCGGCACCGGCATTGGCGGCGGAAATGCATTCGTCGGCGATCTGCCGCGGGGTGACCGGAACCTTGTCGGACCGGCCGGTGGTGTCGCCCGCGCCGGTGACGGCACAGGTGATGAATACGTCGCGATTGGGGGTGAGTCCCATTGCTTTGCTCCCATTTTTTCGTTGGGCAAATCATGCAGCTGTTGCAAATGCATGCTTTGCAATATACGAACTTGATTTGATGAATAGCGAAACGTCGCCACTCTTTTTACCCAACACCAAAACGCTTGACGTGACGGTCCTCGTCTTCAGCGGCGCATCGCTGATGTGCGTGGCATCGACCATCGATCCCATGCGTGCCGCCAACCGCGTGTCGGGCAGCACCCTGTTCAAATGGCGGATCGTTTCGCTGGACGGCAACCCGGCGATCACCACCTGCGGCCTGCCGATTGCCGTCTCCGGCGCGTTCGATCCGGCTGACAAGGCCGACATGCTGCTGATGATCGGCGGCTTCGGCACATCGGATATTTCGCGCACCACCTTTACCGCCGGCCTGCGCCGCGCCATGCATCACTACCAGATGATCGGCGGCATCGAGGCGGGGTCATGGCTGCTTGGCCGGGCGGGGCTGCTGCGGGGACGGCGTGCCACCACCCACTGGGAGGACATGGAGGAATTCACAGCCGAATTTCCCGAGGCGGATATCCGGCCGGACCGCTATGTTATCGACGGGCCCGTCTTCACCACGGGCGGCGCATCGCCGACCTTCGACCTGATGCTGCATCTCATCCGCTCGCGCTGCGGCATGTCCGTGGCGCTCGATGTGGCGAGCGTCTTTATCTACGACGAAGCGCATGCGTCCAATGTTGCGCAGCCGCTTGTCTCGCTGGGGCGGCTCGACGGCGTGCATCCGAAACTCGCCACGGCGATTCGGCTTATGGAGGGGCATCTCGATGCGCCGCTCACCATCGGTGCCATCGCCAAACGCTGCGGTCTCAGCGCCCGCAGCCTCGAAAAGATTTTTGCAAAGGCCGTGGGCGAGGGACCCGGCCGCTACTATCTGCGCCTGCGCCTGAAGATCGCGCGGCGGCTGATCACCGACACCAAAACCCCGCTGGCCGATATCGCCGCGCGTACGGGTTTTTCATCCGCTGCCGCATTCGCCCGCACGTTCCGCACCTTCGAGGGCAAGCCGCCGAGCAGCCTGCGCGCGGCAGCCAATCGTTAGGCAGCCGCCATTATCAGTCGTTTTTGACACAGTGGACGGGCGGCTGCCATGGTTCAAATGCCGCCGAGTTTTACCAATCAGGGGACTACCAGCATGCCAGAAGGTGATTTGTACCGCTCCGCTCCGATAGCCATGGAAAAGGAATGGATCGATTATAACGACCATCTGAACATGGCCTATTACAACGTGGTGTTCGACCGGGGCGGTGACGAATTCCTTGCCGAACTGGGATTCGGCCCGAAATATGCGGCGGAGCGCAAGCTGACGATCTACACGGCGGAGGTTCATATCTGCTACGTGCAGGAGATCCATCTCGACCATCTGGTGACGGTCACCAGCCAGCTCATCGATTTCGACGGCAAGCGTCTGCATACCTACAACGAGATCATTCACGTCGATGGCTGGGTTGCCGCGACGTCGGAAGTTCTGTCACTGCATGTGGATATGAACGGCCCGAAGGTTGTGCCGTTTCCAGAGGACGTGCTGCCAAAGCTCGCGTTTTACCGGGATGCCCATGCGAAGCTCGGGATTCCGGCGCGGGTTGGAAAATCGATCGGGATTAAAAGGAAGTAGGTTTGCAAGAGCACCGTGCGTGGTTCGACAAGCTCACCATGAGGGAATCCAGTGCTTTGCAAAATGCAACTTCCCTCATGGTGAGCTTGTCGAACCACGCACAAGCCTATGCAGCCTCGAACTGCTCCACCAGCCACTTCTCGAACTGGCGGATGCGCGCTTCATTGACCCGCTCCTTGCGGCAGATCATATACCATGCACTGGGTTGCGGGACTTTCAGCGCGAACGGTGCCACCAGACGCCCCGCCTTCAGATCGTCAGCGACGAGAAAGCCCGGTGCGATGGCCAGTCCCTGACCATCGAGAGCCGACTGCAGGGCGGCGAGGTAGGTGTCGAACTTCAGCGTCACCGCCTGGCCGCTATCGGCAATTCCTGCGGCATCCAGCCACGTGCCCCAGTCCTCCGGCGCGGTATAGAGCGCCAGACGCGGTACCTTGTTGAGTGCCTTTGCCTCGGTGTCGCCCGCGATCCGTGCCGCAACCGCCGCGCTGCACACCGGAAACATCTCGGCTTTGACAAGCAGCCGGTAATGCAGGTTCATCCGCTCCGGCCGGGTCGTATGGATGATGCCGATATCGGAACTGTCGATATTGAGTTCCCAGTCGAGCTGGCTGGTGCCGATGCGGATGGCAAGGTTCGGATTGACCTTGCGGAAATCGGTCAGGCGCGGAATGAGCCAGCGGATGGCGAAGGTCGCATAGGTTTCAATCGCCAGATCGTCTGTCGTGCCCAGCCGGTTGATCAGCGCCGTGCCGCGGGCGATCTTTTCGAAGGCATCGCGCATATAGGGATAATACAGCGTCCCGGCATCGGTCAGCGCCACGCCGCGCGGCAGGCGTTCGAACAGCTTTACCCCGAGAATAGCCTCCAGCTCGGAAATGCGGTGGCTGATGGCCGATTGGGTGACGCCGAGCTCGTCGCCCGCCAGGCGAAAGCTCAAGAGACGGGCCGAGGCTTCAAACGCGCGCAACGAGCCGAGCGGGGGTATTCGGGGCTTCGACATCATCGGGCGGCATCCTGTAAAACAGACTGTTGAGAATAATTCATGTCTTGATGAGCAACCATCGCTTGAACGGCGCCCAATGCGGAATCATTCTAATCTGCGACGCATCCGGGAAACAAGGGAGCGCGTCGGGGGACCACTCTTTTTGAGCGAGGCTAACATGGGCGCGGAACAGGCATTGGCCGGTGTTGCACCGGCAGGCGACAAGATCGACCGCATGATTGCGGACCACCGGCCCGGCCATGGGCTGGCGCGCGCCTTTTACATGGACCCGGATGTCTATGCCCGGGACATGGAACGGGTGTTCCGCCGCCATTGGCACTGTATCGGCCATACCAGCATCATTCCCAATGCGGGCGATTTCGAATTGTTCAAGATCGATTCGGAGGCGGTGATAGTTTCGCGCACCGAAGATGGCGCGATCCACGCATTCCTCAATGTCTGTCGCCATCGCGGCGCCGAGGTCTGCACCCAGCAGAAGGGCAATGCCCGCTTCTTCGTCTGCCCCTATCACGCCTGGACCTACATGAATGACGGTAGCCTGCGCGCAGCGCGGCTGATGCCGCGGGATTTCGACCGCAGCGCCCATGGCCTGAAAAAGCTGCATGTGCGCGTGGCCGAAGGGCTGATCTTCATCTGCTTTGCCGAGGAACCGCTGAATTTCGACATTATCGAGCAGTCGCTGCGCACCACCTGCGGGCAATATGGCTGGGCCGATGCCAAGGTGGCGTACCGCGAGACCTATCCGGTGGATGCCAACTGGAAGCTGGCCGTGGAAAATTATGTCGAGTGCTACCACTGCGGCCCGGCGCATCCGGAATATTCGCAGACCCATGCGCTTGAACAGCCGCTGGAAAAAATCACCGAGCTGAATGCGCGGATGGAGCAGCGCACCTGCGCGCTCGGCATCGACATTGCGACCGGCGACCATTGGCAGAGCTCCGCGCAGGGCAATGAAACGATTCATACGTTCCGCTATGCGCTTTATGACGGCGTATCGAGCGGCAGCCAGGACGGCTCGCCTGTCGGCCCGCTGATGGGCCGTTTCACCGAATTCGACGGCGGCGTGACCTCCATCCACCTTGGCGGCACCAGTTTCCTCGTGTGCTACCCCGATCATGGCATGATTTATCGTTTCATTCCGAAGACAGCCGATACCTGCGAGATGGAGCTGATCTGGCTGGTGCGCGGCGATGCCGAGGAGGGCCGGGATTACGACCTGGAAAAGCTGACATGGCTGTGGAAGGTGACCACGGCCGAGGACAAGACGATCATCGAACACACCGCGCGCGGCGTGCGCTCGCACTACTTCGTGCCGGGGCCCATCGCGCCGATGGAACACAACGAGTTGCGGTACATCCAGTGGTACCTCGATGAAATCGCCCGGGCATGACCGGGCAGCAAAACCACAGCATGAGACCACGGGAGACTTTGCATGTCTGAATTTCCAACGTCGGCGCGGGTCGTCATCATCGGCGGCGGGGCGGTCGGCGTCTCGTCGCTGTATCATCTGGCCAAGGCGGGATGGACCGACTGCGTGCTTTTGGAGAAGAACGAGCTGACATCGGGCTCCACCTGGCATGCGGCGGGCAATGTGCCGACCTTCTCCGCCTCGTGGTCGGTGATGAACATGCAGCGTTATTCCGCCGAGCTGTACCGGCGGCTGGCGCAGGAAGTCGATTATCCCATGAACTACCATGTCACCGGCTCGCTGCGGCTCGCCCATGGCAAGGAGCGCATGCGCGAGTTCCAGCGTGTCAAAAGCATGGGCCGCTACCAGGGCATGGATATCGACGTGCTCGGCGTCGATGAAATCAATGGCCGCTATCCCTTCATCGCGACGCATGATCTGGCGGGCGCGCTGTACGATCCCAATGATGGCGATATCGATCCGGCCCAGCTGACGCAGGCGCTCGCCAAGGGCGCGCGCGACATGGGCGCAAAGATCATCCGTTTCTGTCCGGTGACAGGTGCCCGGCGCGACGGCGACGAATGGGTGATCGCGACCCCGCAGGGCGAGATCCGCTGCGAATATGTGGTCAATGCCGCCGGTTACCGGGCGCAGGAAATCGGCAGGCTGTTCGGCCGCGAGGTGCCGATGATGGTCATGAGCCATCAATATCTGCTGTTCGATGAAATCCCCGAAATCGCCGCATGGAGCCGCGAGCAGGGCCACAAGCTGCCGCTGCTGCGCGATGTGGATTCGTCCTACTATCTCCGGCAGGAAAAGAACGGCATGAATCTCGGGCCCTATGAGCGCAATTGCCGGGCGCACTGGGCCACCTCAGATGATCCGATGCCGGATGATTTTTCCTTCCAGCTGTTTCCCGACGATCTGGAGCGGCTCGAATGGTATCTGAACGACGCGATCGCCCGTGTGCCGATCCTGGGTACGGCCGGTCTGTCGAAAATCATCAATGGCCCCATTCCCTATGCGCCGGATGGCAACCCGCTGATCGGGCCGATGCCCGGTGTGCCCAATGCGTTCGAAGCCTGTGTTTTCACCTTCGGCATCGCGCAGGCAGGCGGGGCAGGCAAGGTACTGGCGGAATGGGTGGCGGAAGGCGCGACCGAATGGGACATGTGGTCCTGCGATCCGCGCCGCTTCACGGCCTTTGCCGATCATGACTATAGCGTCGCCAAGGGTGTGGAAGTCTATGGCCACGAATACGCCATCCATTTCCCGCGCCATACGTGGTCGGCCGGACGCAACAAGAAGCTTTCGCCGCTGCATGAGCGCGTGGCCGGGTTGGGTGCGCAGTTCGGTGCCTATAATGGCTGGGAACGGGCGAACTGGTATGCGCAGCCCGGCGACGATACCTCGGAAGAGGCGACACAGACATTCACGCGGGAAGGGCCGTGGCAACGGCGCATCCGCGAGGAGTGCCATGCGGTGCGCGATGCGGTCGGCATTCTCGATCTGCCCGGTTTCTCCCGCTTCAAGGTGAGCGGCGCCGGGGCACGCGACTGGCTGTCCAGCCTGATTACCGGCCTTGTGCCGAAACCCGGCCGCATCGGCCTTGGCTATTTCGCCGATGCCAAGGGCCGCGTCGTCACCGAAATGTCGATCATGGCCATCGACGAGGATGTGTTTTTCCTCATTACTGCGGGCGTTGCCGAGTGGCACGATCTGGAATGGCTGCAAAAACATCTGCCCAGGGGCAGCGCGATCAGCATCAGCAACGTCACCGAGCAGTTTTCCTGCCAGATCGTCACGGGCCCGAAGGCGCGCGATCTCTTTGCCGGCATCTGCGATGCGGACCTCGGCAAATCCTGGCTGTCGCACCAGACGACACAGATCGCCGGACGCTATTGCCAGCTTGGGCGCGTGTCGTTTGCCGGGGAACTGGGCTGGGAAATCCACAGCAAGGTTGCCGATACCCAGGCGATTTTCGACGCGGTCTGGCAGGCCGGGCAGCCATACGGGCTAAAACCGTTCGGCATGTATGCGCTGGATTCGCTGCGGCTGGAAAAAGGCTATCGCGCATGGAAGGGCGATCTTTCCACCGATTACACGCCGCTGCAAAGCGGGCTGGACCGTTTCATCAAATGGGAAAAGCCTGATTTTCTCGGCAAAGCCGCGTTGGAAAGCGAAAAGCAGCACGGCGTGAAAAAGCGCTTCGTCACGCTGACCGTCGATGCCGGGGATTGCGATGCGCCCTATATGTCGACGCTCTGGCACCAGGGCAGCATCGTCGGCGAAACCACCTCGGGCGGCTGGGGGCACCGGATCGATAAATCCATCGCGCTCGGCATGCTCAAGACCGAACTTACCGAACCTGGAACGGAAATCGAGGTTGAGATTTTCGGCGAACGTTTCAAGGCCACCGTGCATCCGGATCAGCCGCTCTGGGATCCCGCTAACGAAAGAATCCGCGCATGAGTTCTCTTCCGGCTAAGGCCAGAGCCGTCATCATCGGGGGCGGCGTTTCCGGCTGTTCCGTCGCCTATCATCTTGCCAAGCTGGGCTGGACCGACATCGTTCTCTTGGAACGCAAGCAGCTGACCTCGGGCACCACATGGCATGCGGCTGGCCTGATCGGCCAGCTGCGCGCCTCGCAGAACATGACGCGGCTCGCCAAATATTCCGCCGATCTCTACGTCAAGCTGGAGGCGGAAACCGAGGTGGCCACGGGCATGCGCCAGGTGGGGTCCATCACCGTGGCGCTGACTGAGGAACGCAAGCACGAGATCTATCGCCAGGCTTCTTTGGCGCGTGCTTTCGATGTGGATGTGCGGGAGATTTCTCCACAGGAAGTCAAGGAGATGTACCCGCATCTTAACATATCAGATGTGGTCGGGGCGGTGCATCTGCCGCTGGACGGGCAGTGCGATCCCGCCAATATCGCCATGGCACTGGCCAAGGGCGCAAGGCAGCGCGGCGCGAAAATCTTCGAGAACGTGAAAGTCACCGACATTCACAAGAAGAACGGCCGGGTATCCGGCGTTTCCTGGGCCAAGGGCGAGGAACAGGGCACGATCGAGACCGATGTGGTGATCAATTGCGCCGGCATGTGGGCGCGTGATCTGGCGTCGATGTCAGGCGTGACGGTGCCTCTGCACGCCTGCGAGCATTTCTATCTCGTTACCGAGGCCATCGAGGGGCTCGGCCGCCTGCCGGTGCTGCGCGTGCCGGATGAGTGCGCCTATTACAAGGAAGACGCCGGCAAGATGATGCTCGGTGCCTTCGAGCCCGTGGCCAAGCCGTGGGGCATGAACGGCATTTCCGAGGATTTCTGCTTCGACCAGCTGCCGGAGGATTTCGAGCATTTCGAACCGATCCTCGAAATGGGCGTCAACCGCATGCCGATGCTCGGCACGGCGGGCATTCACACTTTTTTCAACGGGCCTGAGAGCTTTACCCCGGATGATCGCTATTATCTCGGCGAAGCACCGGAACTGGGCGGTTACTGGGTGGCGGCGGGCTACAATTCCATCGGCATCGTGTCGTCTGGCGGCGCCGGCATGGCACTGGCCCAGTGGATTCACGACGGTGAAGCACCGTTCGACCTGTGGGAAGTGGATATCCGCCGGGCCCAGCCATTCCAGAAGAACCGGCGGTATCTGAAGGAACGCGTCTCCGAGACGCTTGGCCTGCTCTATGCCGACCATTTTCCCTACCGGCAGATGGCGACCTCCCGCAATATCCGCCGTTCGCCCATCCATGAACATCTGAAGGCACGCGGTGCCGTTTTCGGCGAACTGGCCGGATGGGAACGGGCAAACTGGTTCGCCAATGACGGGCAAGAGCGCGAATACCGCTATTCCTGGAAGCGGCAGAACTGGTTCGACAATCAGCGCGCGGAACATCTGGCGGTGCGCAATGGCGTCGGCCTGTTCGATATGACCTCCTTTGGCAAAATCCGCATCGAGGGCCGCGATGCACTGGCTTTCCTGCAAAGACTTTGCGCCAACCAGCTCGATGTCGAACCCGGCCGCATCGTCTACACCCAGATGCTCAACAATCGCGGCGGGATCGAAAGCGACCTGACCATCACGCGCCTGTCGGAGACGGCATTCTTTGCCGTTGTTCCCGGCGCCACCCTGCAGCGCGATCTCGCCTGGATGCGCAAGCATCTCAAGGACGAATTCGTGGTCATCACCGATGTGACGGCGGCGGAATCCGTGCTGTGCCTAATGGGGCCGAAATCCCGCGAGGTGATCGAAAGGATCAGCCCAAACGATTTTTCCAATACGGGTCATCCCTTCGGCACCGCACGGGAAATCGAGATCGGCATGGGCCTCGCCCGCGCCCACCGCGTCACCTATGTCGGAGAACTCGGCTGGGAGCTTTATGTCGCGTCGGACCAGACCGCCCATGTGTTCGAGGCGCTGGAGAAGGCCGGTCAGGAGCTGGGTCTAAAACTATGCGGCCTGCACACGCTGGATTCCTGCCGGATCGAAAAGGCCTTCCGGCATTTCGGCCATGATATCACCGACGAAGACCATGTGCTGGAGGCAGGGCTCGGCTTTGCCGTCAAAACCACGAAGGGCGACTTCATCGGGCGTGATGCGGTGTTGCAGAAGAAGGAAAACGGGCTGGACCGCAGGCTGGTGCAGTTCCGTCTTGCCGATCCCGAGCCGCTGCTGTTCCACAACGAAGCCATCGTGCGCGATGGCGAAATCGTCGGAACGATCACCTCAGGCAATTACGGCCATCATCTCGGCGGGGCGATCGGGCTTGGCTACGTCGCCTGCAAGGGCGAAAGCGCGGAGCAGGTGCTGGCGTCGAGCTACGAGATCGAGATCGCCGGAGAGCGCGTGCAAGCCGTGGCATCGCTCACGCCGATGTACGATCCGAAGGCGGAGCGGGTGAGGATGTAAGTATTTCACCCCCCTCTGTCCTGCCGGACATCTCCCCCACAAGGGGGGAGATCAAGTCGGCATCAATGGTTTCGCCTTATTTTCAATGTTGAAGATTAATTGAAATAGCTGTGAAAGCTGATCTCCCCCCTTGTGGGGGAGATGGGCGGCAGCCCAGAGGGGGGTGTTGAACCCCCTAGGCCTCAATTCATGCTGGTCAGCACTTCGTTGAACTGTTCCAGCGCCCAATCGATCTGATCGCGCTTGATCACCAGTGGCGGCGCGATGCGGATCGTATCGCCATGGGTGTCCTTGGCGAGGATGCCGCGTTCCTTCAGCTCGTAGCAGAAGCGGTTGGCGCCACCGGCTTCCGGACGCAGCTCGATGGCCAGCATCAGGCCGCGGCCGCGCACTTCACGCACGATATTGCTGCGGATACCCTTGAGCTGCTGCAGGAAATACTCGCCCTCGATGCGCGAATTCTCGATCATGTTCTCTTCGGTCAGAACACGCAGCGCGGCGCGGGCGATGGCGCAGGCCAGCGGATTGCCGCCGAACGTGCTGCCGTGCTGGCCGGGTTTCAGAACCCCGAGTACATCGCTGTTCGACAGCACGGCCGAGACCGGATAGAAGCCGCCTGAGAGCGCCTTGCCGATCAGCGTCACGTCGGCCTCTATCGCCTCATGCTCTTCCGCCAAAAGGGCGCCGGTGCGGCCGAGGCCGGTCTGGATTTCATCGAGGATCAGCGTGATGTTGTTCTGCGTGCAGAGCGCGCGCACCTTGGAGAAATAGCCTTTCGGCGGGATTTTCACGCCGGCCTCGCCCTGGATGGGCTCGACAAGGAACGCCACGGTATTGGGCGTCAATGCCGCCGCAAAGGCATCGATATCGCCGAAGGGAACGACCTTGAAGCCCGGCGCAAAGGGGCCGAAATTCTCGCGGGCGGACGGGTCCGTGCTGAACCCGACGATCCCCATGGTGCGGCCGTGGAAATTATCGGAACAGACGATGATCTCGGCGGCATTCTCCGGCACGCCCTTGACCTCGTAGCCCCATTTGCGCACGGCCTTGATGGCGGTCTCGACGGCTTCGGCACCGCTGTTCATCGGCAGGATCTTGTGCGAGCCGGTGAGGCTTGCCAGCTCTTCGTAGAACAGGGCCAGCTGATCGTTGCGGAAGGCGCGCGACGTCAGCGTCAGCTTTGACGCCTGCTCGGTCATGGCTGCCAGGATCTTGGGATGGCAATGGCCCTGGTTGACGGCGGAATAGGCTGAAAGACAGTCGAGATAGCGGTTCCCATCGATATCCCAGACATGCACGCCTTCGCCGCGCGACAGAACCACATCAAGCGGCTTGTAGTTGTGAGCGCCAAGACGGGACTCGGTCGAAATCAGTTGGGCGGCTGTTTGCAGCAAAATATCCTCCTATTTGCCAATTTTCTTATACGTTGAGCGCCGTGGTGCTCTGGTCTGAAACGGCGGGCCGTTCATAAATCTGCCGGCCGAACAGGCTGGCGACGAGATCGACGAGCAGCATGGCGCTCTTGCCGCGATCATCGAGGAACGGATTGAGCTCGACGATGTCGAGCGAGCCGACAACGCCGGAATCATGCAGCATTTCCATCACGAGATGGGCTTCGCGGTAGGTGGCGCCGCCGGGAACCGTCGTGCCGACACCCGGCGCAAGCGACGGATCGATGAAATCCACGTCGAAGCTGACATGCAGGATGCCATTGGCCTTCTGCACCCGCTCGATGATGCGGCGCATCAGCTTGGCCACGCCGAACTCGTCGATCTGGCGCATGTCGATGACGTCGATGCCGCGTTCGCGCAGGAGCTTGCGCTCGACCGTGTCGATGGAGCGGATGCCGAAGAGATGCAGGTTTTCCGGCTTGATCAGGCCGTGCGGCTCGTCGCCGAACACGCCTTCAAGGCCAGGCTCGTTGCACAGGAGCGCTGCGGACATGCCGTGCATGTTGCCGGACGGCGAGGTTGCCGGGGTGTTGAAATCGGAATGCGCGTCGAGCCAGAGCACGAACAGTTCGCGGTTGTTTTCCTGGCAGTAGCGGGCGATGCCGCCGACCGAGCCCATGGACAGCGAATGGTCACCGCCCAGAATGACCGGAAAACTGCCGTCCTTCATCGCCTCATAGGTTTCAACGCAGAGCATGCGCGACCATGCGGCGATCTTTTCGATGTGATGGGCAAGGCCGGTGACGGGCGCAACGGCTGGCAGGGTCTGCGGCAGGCGAAGATCGCCATGATCGTCGACCGGATGGCCCATCTCTTCCAAAGTGCGGATGAGACCGGCGGTGCGCAGCGCTGCCGGGCCCATCAGGGCGCCGAGACGACCGGCACCTTCCTCGATGGGCGCGCCGACGATCATCAATTTCTGTTTGGGGTCGTTCTCAAAGTTGCTGAGCATGTTCATCAACAAGCGCCACTTTCGCGTTTGAATGGTCAATCAAATGAAGCCGGGGGATTCACCGGCGCAGCCAGTATACTGCCACCCCGAGACGGTGACAAATAGACAGCATCCTGATAGAAATGCGCTACTTAATGCGCAGTTTGCGCATCTCAATTGTACAAACTGGAACAGACATGGATGATCTTGACCGCCGCCTCTTGTCGCTGCTGCGCGATGACTGCCGCATGCCCGTCTCGTCGATGGCAACGCTGCTCGGCATTTCGCGCGCCACCGTGCGGGCCCGCGTCGACAAGCTGACGACCGATGGCACCATCCAGGGTTTTACCGTGACGCTGAAGGCGGGTGCCGGCGTTTATGGCGTTCGCGCCATCGCCATGATCGAAGTGGCCGGGCAGGGCGCGGAAAAGGTTATCCGCCGCCTGCAGGGCTTTCCCGAAATCCGCGCGCTGCATACCACCAACGGCCGCTGGGATATTGTTGCGGAGATCGAGGTGGAGACGCTGGAGGCGTTCGATCACACCCTGCGCGACATCAGGCATATTGACGGAATCACCCTGACCGAGACAAGTATACTTCTTTCCACCCGCAAGAGCGGGTAACGCCATCGTTCGGGAAAGGCTGACAACGGATGTACATCCGTGAAATCCCCTGGCTGGAACCAGTCGATGCTGCCGAACGCCTGAAGCCGTTCGGCGGGCTGAGCTTTCTTGACAGTGCCATGCGGCACGACCAGCTTGGCCGCTATTCCTATGTGGCGGCCGATCCCTTCGGCACGCTGGCGGTCCGGGATGGTGCGGCCAGCTGGAACGATCAGCCACTGGATCTCGGCCCGCTGGAGGCTCTTTCCCACTATCTCAAACGTTTCCGCCTCGACGATCAGGCTGGCCTTCCGCCATTCCATGGCGGGGCCATCGGCTATTTCTCCTATGAATTCGGGCGGTTGCTGGAAAATCTTCCAGAACCGCGCAAACAGTCGCAGGGCGATGTGCCCGACGCCATCTGGCATTTCCATGATGTCGTGCTTGCCTTCGATCACCTGACGCAACGGGTCTGGCTCGTCTCGTCCGGTTTGCCCGAACAGGCGGATGAAAGGCGTGCTGCCGAACGCGCTCATGTCTTTCTCGCGGCGCTTGAAAAGCCGGTGAACACGCCAGACTCCACGCGGCCACGTGTTGCGCGCAATATCTGGCAATCCAATTTCACGCGCGAAGCCTATATGCAGGCGGTGGCGAAAGTCGTCGAATACATTCTCGATGGCGATATTTTCCAGGCCAATATCGCGCAACGCTTTATCGCCGATCTTCCCGAAAACTATCCCGTCTGGGCCTTCTACAAGGCGCTGCGCCAGCGCAATGCCGCGACATTTGCCGCCTATCTGGAGCACGATGATCTGGTCATCGCGTCGAGTTCGCCGGAGCGGTTTCTTTCCGTTCGGGGCCGGGACGTGCAGACACGGCCGATCAAGGGCACGGTGCCGCGCTCGGCCGACCCGGATACCGACCGGCGGCATGCGGAGACCTTGCTCGCCTCGGAAAAGGATCGCGCCGAAAACCTGATGATCGTCGATCTGATGCGCAATGATCTGTCGCGGGTCTGCAATCCCCATTCCGTGCTCACGCCCGTGCTGTGCGGGCTGGAATCCTATGCCAGCGTGCATCATCTGGTGTCGGTCGTCACCGGGCGTCTGGCGGACGAAAAATCACTGCCGGACCTGATCCGCGCGGCTTTTCCCGGGGGCTCCATCACCGGTGCGCCCAAACTGCGGGCAATGGAAATCATCACCGAGATGGAACAGGTCGCGCGCGGTGTCTATTGCGGCTCGATCGGCTTTTTCGGTTTCAACGGCAATATGGACACCAACATCGCCATCCGCACCGTGCTGTTCCAGGGCGGCAAGGCGGTGTTCCAGGCGGGCGGCGGCATCACGGCGCTCTCCGATCCCGCAGCGGAGTATCAGGAGACGCTGGACAAGGCGGCGCGGATTTTCGATGTGTTCGATATGGCCGGAGATGCCGGCTCATGATCCTTATCATCGACAATTACGACTCCTTCGTTTTCACCGTGGCGCGCTATTTTGCCGAGCTCGGCGAGGAAACACGCGTCGTGCGCAACGACGCAATCACCGTTGCCGACATCGAAGCGCTGCAACCCGCGGCTCTGGTCATCTCGCCGGGTCCCTGCGGACCCCATGAAGCGGGGCAGTCGCTCGCCATCATCGAAGCTTTCAGCGGCAGCATTCCCATTCTTGGCATTTGCCTTGGCCACCAGTGTATCGGCGAAGCTTTTGGAGGTGCGGTGCTGCGGGCGCAGGAACCCATGCATGGCCGCTCGTCCCTGATCCAGCATGACGGAACGGGCGTTTTCAAGGGATTGCCGAGCCCGTTCAAGGCGGGGCGCTACCATTCGCTGATTGTCGTTGCGGACGAGGACAATGCGTCGCTCACCGTAACAGCCCGCTCCGACAGGGGCGAGATCATGGGGCTTGCCCACCGGAAGCACCCGACATTCGGGGTGCAGTTCCATCCAGAGTCGGTGCTGACGGAATATGGCCACGCCATGCTCGGCAATTTCCTGCGCATCGGGCGTGCCTTCCACCACCGCAGGAAATGACGATCAGACGCCAGCGCGCCGCTATTTTCGCCTCTTTGTTCGATATTCCTGTTGGCTGCCGGTCCATTCATCCGCTACACCAACAGTCCAACGGATGCACATCCGCCCCTGAACCAACCCAATCCGACAGCACCAGGCAGGAGACCAACCATGCTTCGCAAGACCGATTTCTATATCAATGGAAAATGGACCGCTCCGGCCGTGGCAAAGGATCTTGATGTCATCAATCCTGCCGATGAGCAGCCATTCGCCGTCATTTCAATGGGCTCGGCCGCCGATGTCGATGCCGCCGTTGCCGCCGCACGCAAGGCATTCGCCACCTGGAGCCTGACAAGCCGCGAGGAGCGCATTGCCTGGCTCGAGCGCCTGACCGCCGTCTACGAGACGCGCATCAATGACATGGCGCAGGCCATCTCTTCCGAAATGGGCGCACCGATCAAGATGGCGCTGGAAGAGCAGGCAGCCTCGGGCACCGGCCACCTCAAGGCATTCATGCGGGCGCTGAAGAGTTTTGAGTTCGAACGTCCGCTCGACGAGCACAACCCCAATGTGCGGATCGCCTATGAGCCCATCGGCGTCTGCGGCCTGATCACGCCGTGGAACTGGCCGATGAACCAGGTTGTGCTGAAAGTCGTGCCTGCCATCGCCGCCGGTTGCACCGTGGTGCTGAAGCCCTCGGAAATCGCGCCGATTTCGTCGGTGGTTTTTGCTGAAATCATCGATGCATCGGGCCTTCCCGCCGGTGTGTTCAACATGGTCAATGGCGATGGTCCGTCCGTGGGTGCTGTCATGTCCGCGCATCCGGGCATCGACATGATGTCCTTCACCGGCTCGACCCGTGCCGGCATTGCCGTGACCAAGGCTGCTGCCGATACGGTCAAGCGCGTATCGCTGGAACTCGGCGGCAAGTCGCCCAACATCGTTTTCGCCGACAGCGATGTCGAAGCGGCGGTAACGCGCGGCGTCCTGCACGTGTTCAACAACACGGGCCAGTCCTGCAATGCGCCGACGCGCATGCTGGTCGAGCGCTCGGTCTATGACAAGGCAACTGAGGTGGCCGCTGCCACGGCGAAGGCGACCGTTGTCGGTGATCCTGCGCAGGACGGCGATCATATGGGGCCGCTCGTCTCCGAGGCGCAGTTCAACAAGGTGCAGGGCCTGATAGAGCAGGGCATCAAGGAAGGCGCACGCCTGATCGCCGGTGGCACCGGCCGCCCGGAAGGCTTCAATCGCGGCTATTTCGTCCGTCCCACGGTGTTTGCCGATGTGAACAATGAGATGACGATTGCCCGTGAGGAAATCTTTGGGCCGGTACTGGCAATGATCCCGTTCGATACGGAAGAAGAAGCCGTCGAAATCGCCAACGATACGCCATACGGTCTTGCCGCCTACATCCAGTCGGGCGATCGCGAGCGGATCAAGCGTGTATCGAAACAGCTGCGTGCGGGCATGGTGCGGATCAACGGCGCGTCGCACAAGGCGGACGCCCCGTTCGGCGGCTACAAGCAGTCCGGCATCGGCCGCGAAGGCGGTCACTGGGGGCTGGAGGACTTCCTTGAGGTCAAGGCCATCAGCGGCTGGGAAGACAGCGCCGCCTGACCCGGCTGCGCCGCGCACACGATCCCGCAGGGGGAATAACCTTCTGAATTGACGCATAATCCCCGGAGAAATCGATTTGGATTTCGGGGGTTATGCGTTAACTGACACTGTATGGTGCAAGTCGTGTCGGGAAGGCAGGTGCGGATCGATGGACGAAACGGAAACATTGCCTCCGCCCGCCGATGACGAGCGGGACGTCGACATCTACGGCGAAGACGGTGCCGTCCGCTCGTCCTATCTCGCCCGTGTCGGCGCCGCCATTGCGGATCGTGATGTTCTGTTCCTGCGTTCCCATGTCGGCAAACTGCACCAGTCCGAGCTGGGCCACGTTCTTGAAGCGCTGCAATCGGAGCAGCGCGCGGCCCTCGTTGAACTGCTTGGCGATGAATTTGATTTTGCCGCGCTGACCGAAGTCGACGAGGCCGTGCGCCTCGAAATCGTCGATGCCATGCCGAATCAGCAGATCGCTGAAGCGGTTCAGGACCTGGATTCCGACGATGCCGTCTACATCCTGGAGGATCTCGACCAGGAAGACCGCGACGAGATTCTGGCGCAGCTGCCGTTCACCGAGCGCGTGCGCCTGCGCCGTTCGCTCGGCTATCCGGAAGAAACCGCCGGACGCCGCATGCAGACGGAGTTCGTCGCCGTGCCGCCGTTCTGGACCGTTGGCCAGACCATCGACTACATGCGCAACAATGCCGACCTGCCGGAATCCTTCTCGCAGATTTTCGTCATCGATCCGATGTTCCGGCTGCTCGGCGCCATCGATCTCGACCGCATCCTGCGCGCCGGCCGCGACAGCAAGATCGACGAGATCATGCACGAGACGCGCCATGCCATTCCCGCGACGATGGACCAGGAAGAGGCGGCGCAGATTTTCGAGCAGTACGACCTGCTGTCCGCCGCCGTTGTCGACGAGAATGAACGGCTTGTCGGCGTGCTGACCATCGAGAACATTGTCGACGTCATTCAGGAAGAGGCCGAGGAGGACATCATGCGCCTCGGCGGCGTCGGCGACGAAGAACTGTCCGACTCCGTTCTCTCCACATCGCGCTCGCGCACGCCCTGGCTGGTCGTCAACCTGTTCACGGCGTTTCTCTCCGCCTCCATCATCGGGCTGTTTGACGGCACCATCCAGCAGATGGTGGCGCTGGCGGTGCTGATGCCCATCGTTGCCTCGATGGGCGGCAATGCGGCGACCCAGACCATGACTGTGACCGTGCGCGCGCTGGCGACACGCGACATGGATATCTACAATGCGGGCCGCATCATCCGGCGCGAGGCCTCGGTCGGCTTGATCAATGGCATGGTGTTCGCCGTGCTGATCGGCATGGTTGCCGGCTTCTGGTTCCACAATGCCGAACTTGGCGGGATCATCGCCTCGGCCATGATCATCAACATGATGGCCGCTGCGCTCGGCGGTATTCTGATTCCCCTGCTGCTCGACAAGTTCGGGGCCGATCCCGCCATTTCGTCGGCTGTCTTTGTCACCACCGTGACCGATGTAGTCGGGTTTTTCTCGTTCCTGGGACTGGCAACCTGGTGGTTCGGACTGGCCTGACAGCTGATTTCCCGGCATTTGAGACTAACGTTCATTTATGCTAACAAAGGTACAATTGACTTTTACGTAATTGCGTGGCCAAACATCCATGTGAAATAGTAAGAAAAATCAGAGCAATGTCTGTCATGCGCGAATATTATTCCATTACTGAGCTGACGCGGGAGTTCGGCGTTTCCACCCGGACATTGCGCTTCTATGAGGATGAGGGGCTGATCCACCCCGTCCGTCGCGGGCGGACACGCCTGTTCCGGCCATCGGACCGGCATCTGCTCAAGCAGATCCTGCGCGGCAAGCGGCTCGGTTTTTCCATCGCGGAAATCCACGAGATCGTGCAGATGTACCGCGAGCCGCCGGGGGAAATGGGTCAACTGCACCTGTTGATGAAGCGCGTCGAGGAAAAGCGCGGCGACCTGCGCCAGAAGCGCCGTGACATCGAGGAAACCCTGGCCGAACTCGATCAGGTTGAAGAAGCCTGCATCGAACGGCTGGCGGAACTGGGCGTTAATACCTGAGGGCTGGTAATGTCCTTCTGCATGGTTCGTGCTGTGTGGTTCGACAAGCTCACCATGAGGGTGGTGGGTTGGCTGCATGCCAATCGCGAACGTCGCGGAATAAGGCTCCCCGCAACACTCAACCTTCCTCATGGTGAGCTTGTCGAACCACGCGCACTGCAACTGCCGATGAAAATTTCAATCAGGGCTGCATCGCTTCCTGCGTGCACATGCCGGTGATATCCTGTATCTGCGGGTCATTGTCCTGGTTGCGCTTGCCCGTATAGACATCATCGAAAATCTTCTGGGTCTCCAGCTGACCCACCGTGCAGGTGCAAAAACGTTCGCAGAACGCCCTGTCATTATCCATCGAGCAGCTACGGGTGCATTCCCGGTCGAAAACCTCGTGCGGTGTAAGCGTGGCTGGTGGAAACACCTGCGCGATCAGGAAAACGCAGCTGATCAGCACCGGTTGATGGATCAGATAGAACGCCAGGCTGTGCTGGCCGATGAACCGCAATCCCCGGTCGAGCCAGGCTGGACGGATGGTTCCGGCGAAAATGCGCATCCGGTCGAGGTGCAGCAATGTCTTGGCGAGGGCCATGCCCGCCAGGACCGGGCCGAACCACGGGAAAATGGGCACGTAATCATTGGAGCGGATGGGCATTTCCGACAGGCCGAGCGGCCAGAGCGCCGGTGCGTCGAATGCAGCGGAGGTCAGGTAATGCGGCGCGGCGATAACGGCCGCGGCGGCGACGGCGATGACAATGGCGGGAAGGCGCAGAAACAACAGGCCGAGCACGCTGGCGGCGGCAATCTCATGCAGGATGCCGAAGAACACAAAACTGTCCGGCGTGATGTACCGGGTGACGAGGGTGATGGCGAGGGATGCCGCAACGATCTGCGCCAGGCGGATGCCGAAAGAGCGCCAGCGGATACCGTTGCGATGGGCCAGCACGAGGCTGAAACCGACAAGCACCAGAAAGGTCGAGGCAATGATGCGGGCATAAAGCTTCCACGCCCCATGGCTCGTGGTGCCAGGCTCCATGTAGCCAAAAAACTCGAAATCCCAGCCCGTGTGATAGGTCGCCATGGCAATGAGCGCGAAACCGCGCAGCACATCAAGCCTGCCGAGACGGGATTTGGCGGGCGGGGCAAGCGTCTCGGTCTGGCTCATGCGGGAATCTCGATGATTGCAACTCCTGACAGGCTAGGGGAGTTACAACACAAAATCCATGTGTTTCCGGCACGCATCACGGCTGATATTTCGCACTTGTTTCAAAGGTTTCTGCGAAACAGACATATAATGTCGCTTGATTGACTGCTATCCATGGTTTCGCGCTCCAATGTCAGGGGGCGCTCGAATCAGCATTTCCCCGATAGCCAAGCCAGTGATCAATCAAGTTCGCCATCCCATCTGGATCAGCACGGCCAAACGTCCGACAGCCCGGGTGTTTGCGATCCTGTTTGGCATCGAGTCGATGGCCCGGGCGATCATCACCAGCGTGGTGCCGATCCAGACCTACGACCTGCTGCAGAGCGAACGCAGCGTCAGCATCCTCTACACCTGCATGTCGATGCTGGGGCTGATGGTCACCCTGTCGATTCCGCTGCTGATCGTCCGCATCCCGCGCCGCTGGGTTTATACGGCCGGCGCCACCTCGCTGATCCTGGGCTGCTGCGCCTTCGCGCTCGACACGGTGCCGGGGCAGGCGGCGGGGCTGTTCCTGCGCACGTTCGGGGCAGGCGCACTGTCCATCACGCTCAGCCTCTACATCATGGACCATATCAAGAAGGGCGAACTCGTGCGCGCCGAGTCCGTGCGCATGGCGACGGCGACCTTTGCCTGGACGGCCGGGCCGTTCCTCGGCGTCTTTCTCTACAGTACCATCGGCATGATCGCACCGTTCCTGTTGTCGATCGGCTTTTCCCTGCTGCTTCTCACGCTGTTCTGGTATTTTCGCCTCAGCGACAATCCCGCCCTGCAGAAGGGGCCGAGCCGGGCGGCCAATCCGATTGCCAATGTCCGGCGGTTTGTCGCTCAGCCACGTCTGCGGCTCGCCTGGCTCATCGCGTTTTCGCGGTCGTGCTACTGGAGCACGTTCTTCGTCTACGGGCCGATCCTGATGGTGGCGACGGGCCAGGGCAAGCTGGCGGGCGGCCTGCTCGTCTCCCTCGGCAACCTGTTCCTGCTGGGATCGATCCTGTGGGGCAAGGTCGGCATGGCCAAGGGGCTGATGCGGACGATATCAGGCGTTTTCATCCTTCTGGCCATTGCGCTGGCCGGAGCCGGGCTGGCGGGTGAGAAATTTCCGATGATCGCGGCGCTCATGCTGCTTGCCGGGGCGTTTTTCTGCGTTGCGCTGGATACGTTGGCCTCGACCACCTTCATTCGCGCGGTTCACCCGCACGAGCGGGCGCAGATGACCTCGGTCTACCGGACCTATCTCGATTTTTCCGAGCTCCTTCCGGCATTCTTCTATTCGATCATCCTGACATTCTTCAGCCTTGGCGCGATCTTCATCGCCCTGGGCACGCTGATGGTGTTCACCGCCGTCGTCGTCTGGCGCTATCTGCCGCGCAGCCTATGAATCCGCATTGGCATTGTTGCGCATTAGCGCATCGCGGGCATTGGAGAAGAACTGACGGCGCAACAACACAACCGCCACAAGGCTCGTCGTGATCATGAACAGCAGCGGATCGAGAAACCATCCGAGATAGCCGATGGAAAAGAAGATGCCGCGCAGTCCGCTGTTGAAGTGCTGGCCGGCCAGGATGTTGATCTCCGCCGCCCGGTTGACGCTGACAATGACCTGCGGATCATCCGGCGCCTTGTCGCGCGCCATGGGCACGCCGCCAATCAGGATCGAGCAGTAGTTGAACAGCCGGTAAGCCCAGGCGAATTTGAAAAAGGCATAGGCGAAGAGCACCAGCAGGCCGAGAACCTTGGTTTCAAACAGCCGCTCGGTTGTCTCGCCGAGGAACGGGATATCGTGGAACAGCGTGACCACCCGGCCGGATGAATTCAGCAGGCCGAAACAGCCGCCGATGGCGAGAATCGACGTTGACGCAAAAAAGCCGGTGCCCTGCTGCAGGCCGATCATGATGCTGGTGTCGATCATGCGCAGTTCACGGCTCGACATTGTGGTCATCCATTGCCGCCGGGCGAGATTCATTTCCGATGTCAGCGAGCGCCGGTTGAGAAATCCCTTGTCCGTGGTGCGCGAATAGAGCACCCACACGCCAAAGAAATAGACAAGGGCCAGCGCATCGAGCCAGTAGGACATAAAGCGTGCGGGTTCCATGCGGGCTCTCTCGGTGTGAGACAAAGACGTGCACAAACACATGACTCAGTTTGCAGATTCACTCAACACGAATTTACCCCAATCGTAAATGGCGCAGCGCGCTGAAGCTTTCTTTAACACATTGAAATCATTGAAGTCATGCGGCGGGCTCAACGCAGCCATGCGCCGCGCCGCCCTGATTTCGCCATCTTTGGCGTTGCGAAGGACGGCATGGACGGATATACCCGCGTTCCCAGGGAGGGAGCGTTTCGACAGAATCGTGTCCTTCCGAGAGCAACAGGGAAATACAAAATTCATGGACGATAGCGTTCAAAAGTCCTGCTGGGGCATCACCGCCTGGGCAGTTGTCGGTTTCGCAGTGATCATGCTGGTGACCTATCTCATCGCGATGCACTGATAAAAAATCAGGCTCCAGTCCAGTTGAGCCGGAATAAATTTCTGATGGAGGGGTGCAGTGCGTCTGCACCCTTTTTCTTTGGTCCGGCATGTCGTAGAAACACAACGCTAGGTCGGTGGCTGGCTTCGGCTTATGCCTTTGAGCAGCCATTATAGCGCGATGCAATTTCACCATTTGAGGTAGCCGGATGTTCCTGTCGGTTTTCGATCTTTATAAAATCGGCATTGGTCCTTCGAGTTCCCATACGATGGGCCCGATGACCGCCGGCAGCCTGTTCCTCGAAGAATTGAAGAACGGGCAATGGCCACGCCCGACCGGCGTGAAGGTGGATCGCCTGCGCGTGCATCTGCATGGATCGCTGGCGTTCACGGGCATTGGTCATGCGACTGACCGGGCGGTGATCCTTGGCCTCTGCGGCCTTCTGCCCGCCACGGTCGATCCCAACCAGATGGATGCGCTGCTTGAGACCGTCAAACAGGAAAAACGTATTCGCCCCGAGGGGCATCCCGCCTACCGCTTCGATCCGGCAACCGATCTGATCATGGACCGCAGGACACCGCTGCCGGGGCATGCCAACGGCATGGCTTTCGAAGCCTATGATGCGGATGAACGCCTGCTTCTGCGCCGCATCTTCTATTCGATCGGCGGCGGCTTCGTCGTCACCGAGGAAGAGCTGGAAAGCGCGAAGACCCGCACTGCACCAAAACCCGAACATCCCGTGCCGTTCCCGTTCAAGAACGCGGCCCAGATGCTGGCCATGAGCGCGGAGAGCGGGCTCTCCATCGCGGAAATGAAACGCCGCAACGAAGAAGTCTTCATGAGCCGGGATGAGCTCAACGCCGGTCTTGATCGCATCTGGTCGGCCATGCGCTCCTGCATCGATCGCGGGCTGGAGCAGGAAGGCATCATGCCGGGCGGCCTCAAGGTCAAGCGCCGCGCCCGTTATCTGCACGACCGCCTGCAGGAGGAATGGCGGCAGAACCGCATGAATCCGCTGCTGGCCAATGACTGGCTGTCCGTCTACGCCATGGCGGTGAACGAGGAGAACGCTGCGGGCGGACGCGTCGTCACTGCGCCAACCAATGGCGCTGCGGGCGTGGTTCCCGCCGTGCTGCGCTACTACCTGCATTTCCATGACGATGCCGATGCCGATGGCATTCGCGATTTCCTGCTGACATCGGCGGCCATTGGCGGCGTCATCAAGCACAATGCCTCGATATCAGGCGCCGAGGTCGGTTGTCAGGGCGAGGTGGGCTCTGCCTCGGCCATGGCGGCGGCCGGGCTCGCTGCCGTTATGGGCGGCAATGCCGCGCAGATCGAGAATGCGGCTGAGATTGCGCTCGAGCACCATCTCGGCATGACCTGCGACCCCGTGGCCGGTCTCGTCCAGGTGCCCTGCATCGAGCGCAATGCGCTGGGCGCGGTCAAGGCGGTGACGGCCGCATCCCTGGCGATCAAGGGGGATGGCACGCATTTCGTGCCGCTCGACGCCTGCATCGAAACCATGCGCCAGACCGGCAATGACATGAACGAACGCTACAAGGAAACCAGCCTTGGCGGTCTTGCGGTCAATGTCGTGGAGTGCTGAGATTGATTGAACCGGCGCGTGCAATACCCGCACGCAGCCGAAAACACTTTCAATAAATCAGATACAGTCAAATCCCAAAAAGCTGCCATAGTTTTCGTCCCGCCCGATCAGCAATGTTTGGTTGGGCTGCATAAAGGTATTGGGAGGACACTACCTTGGCATCACGATTGAATGAAAATACGCCAGAGGACCGTCCGGAGGACGAGAATCTGGGGCTGGCGGCCAATATGGCCTATGGCTTTCAGCATGTTCTGACCATGTATGGCGGCATCATTGCCGTTCCGCTGATCCTTGGCCAGGCGGCAGGGCTGTCATCGAACGACATCGGCCTTTTGATCACCGCGTCGCTGTTTGCCGGAGGGCTGGCGACAATCCTGCAGACGATGGGCCTGCCCTTTTTCGGCTGCCGTTTGCCGCTCGTTCAGGGCGTGTCGTTTTCCGGCGTGGCGACCATGGTCGCCATCACAGGCAATGGCGGCATCGAGGCGGTGCTGGGCGCCGTCATGGTCGCCTCGTTCATCGGCCTGCTGATCACGCCGGTCTTTTCCAGGATTACCCGGTTTTTCCCGCCATTGGTCACCGGGATCGTCATCACCACCATCGGCTTGACCCTGATGCCGGTTGCCGCGCGCTGGGCGATGGGCGGCAACAGCAGGGCGCCGGATTTCGGCAGCATGGCCAATATCGAGCTGGCAGCGGTGACCCTTGTCATCGTGCTTTTGCTCAGCAAGGTCGGCAGTGCCCGCATTTCACGGCTGTCGATCCTGCTGGCCATCGTCATCGGCACCCTGATTGCGCTGGCACTGGGCATGACCGACTTCTCCAAAGTGAGCGAAGGGCCGTTCATCGCCCTGCCGACGATCTTTCAATGGGGGTATCCGACCTTCCAGGTGGCAGCCATCATTTCCATGTTCATCGTGATCATGGTCACGCTGGTCGAAACATCGGCCGACATTCTGGCGGTTGGTGAGATCATCGAGACCAAGGTGGACTCGCGCCGTCTCGGCGATGGTCTGCGCGCCGACATGCTGTCGAGCCTGATCGCGCCGGTGTTCGGCTCATTCACGCAGAGCGCCTTTGCCCAGAATGTCGGGCTGGTTGCGGTGACCGGGATCAAGAGCCGCTATGTGGTGGCGACGGGCGGCGTGTTTCTCGTCGCCCTGGGTCTGCTGCCCGTCATGGGACGCATCGTTGCGGCGGTGCCGAGCGCCGTCCTTGGCGGCGCGGGGCTCGTGCTCTTCGGAACCGTGGCTGCCAGCGGCATCCGCACGCTGTCCAAGGTCGACTATGCCAACAACATGAACCTCATCATCGTCGCAACGTCGCTGGGGTTCGGCATGATCCCGATTGCATCGCCGAATTTTTACGATCATTTCCCCACATGGTTCGCCACGATCTTCCATTCCGGCATCAGCTCGGCTGCACTCATGGCGATTGCGCTGAACATCGTGTTCAACCATCTGACCGCGGGCAATTCGGACCAGCAGTCGGTCTTCGTCGCCGGTACCGAGCGGGTGCTGCGCTATCAGGACATCGCGCAATTGCATGACGGCGACTATTTCCTCAACGGCAAGCTCTATGATGCCAAGGGCGTCGAGGTGCCGGTCGTTGCGGCGGACGCTCATGCCCCGGCGGTCAAACGGCAATCGGGCGGCGGGGCGGCCATACCCGCAACCGGTCACTGAGACTTTCACCGGCGGGCGGCATCGCCATGCTTCCCGCCGGCGCCTTGTGGAGAACCCGCCGGTTTCGGTTGACCTTGCCGCCTGAAAGCGTCAAATCTCCTGCATGGCTCTCAATCTCGTCAAACTTTGTGTCGGCTGCACTGCGATCGAAGATCTCGCGGCGTGGATCGATTTTCGCCTGGATGAGCGCAGGCGTGCCGGACTGTCGCCCGAACAGTTCCATACGACGCGCATGGTTCCCAAGCGCGTCGAGGAATTGCTGGCCGGTGGATCGCTTTACTGGGTTATCAAGGGCAACATCCAATGCCGCCAGATACTGACGGACATTCGCACCTTCACCGATGATGAGGGGATTTCACGCTGCCATCTGGTGCTGGATCCGCGCATCATCGCGACGGAATGGCAGCCGCGGCGGGCGTTCCAGGGCTGGCGCTATCTGACAAGCGAGGATGCACCGGCTGATGAGGGGCAGGGCAAGGGCCGGGCCAAACTGCCGCCGGAACTGCGCAACGAACTGGCGTCGCTGGGGCTGCTCTAGACCCGAATCTTCAGGAAACCTTGAGGCGGACTGCGGTAACACCATTGTGACCGGCGGTGCGGATGTGCAAGCGCACGGCAGGCATGGCCGCGCGGCGCGTTCTCGCCGCCTGGCACAGCAGCACGTTCACCAGGTCCATCGTCTTGAACGCTGCGTTGCCGCGCCGCAGATCGGCAAGGCGCTGCGCCGCCTGCTGCAACGCGTGCATACCGCCAAAGAGCGACCGGGATTCCTTGCCGGCAGCACCGGCAGATCCATGGAAATCATTGACACTCGACATTCGCAAAACCCTCAACTCTGTACAAACTGGGTCTTTCAGATCACTGCCTTACGATTGGGGCGCAATTGCAAAGCAGTGGTAGTTTTGACGCTTCAGTGCAGTGCAGGCATTGTTTGCAGCCTTGGCTGAGGCAATGCCGGCAAAGCGGGCGCGGTAATAGGTTGCCGAACCCTTCTGGAATTTTTCGGTGTAGGGCGACAGGGTGGCAAGCGAGCCGCCGACTTCTGATGCCGCACGGGCCAGGATCGCCTTGGCTTCGTCGGCACTGCCCATCGAGCCGATCTGCACCATCCAGCCGCTGGCCGTACCCTTGTCCGACGCCGAAGCGGTGGTGACCGGATCGACCTCGGCCTCATCGTCGGATTCGGCTGCCGCAGCACGTGCGGTCGGGGTCGGAACGGTCAGGATCTGCGCGGCTGGCGACTGGGCCGGGGCGGAGGCATAGGCCGTCACGACATTGCTGGTTTTCGCAACAACTTCGGCACGCTGTGTCGGCATCGGCGCATCGTCGTCTTCAGGCAGTTCGACGGCTGCAACCTGAACCTTGCTGTTCTTGCGCGAGGCCAGCAGATTGCCGCCGTCACGGCGCGAGGCGCCGGGCAGGTACTGTTCGATCAGCTTGGCCATCTGCGCATCGCGGGCGCCGCCGCTGGTGCCGCCCATCACGACCGCAACCATCTTCTTGCCGTCGACATTCACCGACGAAACGAGGTTGAAGCCGGAATCGCGGGTATAGCCGGTCTTGATGCCGTCGACACCGCGCACCTTGCCGAGCAGGCGGTTGTGACCGGCGATGCGGCGGCCGCGATAGCTGAAGCTGCGGGTGGAGAAATAATCATAATATTGCGGGAAATGCTCGCGCAGGGCGATGCCAAGCAGGGCAAGGTCGCGCGCCGACGAGCGCTGCTGCGGATTGGGCAGGCCCGAGGCGTTGCGGAAGGTGGTGTTGCGCATGCCGAGCTGGCGCGCCTTGTTGGTCATCATCTGGGCAAAGCGCTGTTCCGAACCGCCGAGATATTCGCCGATGGCCGTCGCCGAGTCGTTGGCCGATTTGGTGATGACGGAGAGAATGGCCGCTTCCGCGCTGATGGTCTGGCCGGGCTTGAAGCCGATCTTTGTCGGCGGCTGGCCGGCGGCATAGGCGGAAACGGGAATGGGTGTCGACTTCGAGACCTTTCCGGCTTCCATCGCTTCAAACAGCATGTACAGCGTCATCATCTTGGTGAGGGACGCGGGAAAGCGCTGGGCATCGGCATTGGACGAGTAGAGCGTCTTGCCGGTGTTGGCATCCACCACGATGGCCGATGCCTTCGAGGATGCTTCTGCCCTGGGTGTCTGTGTCAGGCCTATTCCGGAAGCGAGCGCCAAAGCCAGGAATGTATGGGTAAGTCTGGTAAAAAGTCTGGAACCTTGGCGGGCTGGATAAAGCACAATCAACACCTGCTCATACTGAAGCGTATATGGAATTTGACTGACGTAATGTTTCGTCAGGTACGGATCGTCGAACATTACCCGCAACAGCGTTACCAAACTGTTTATGGTAACCGGAATGTTCACGAATTCCGCGGCATTGCGTTGTTTAAAATTGTCGGAAATTATTGCGATGCACAAAAAAATTGACTTTTTGTGCAGTGCACACTAAATACGGCTACGCAGAAATTTAATCCATGGAAGGATTTATCATGGCCAGCCCATTCGAAACTCTGAGTGAATCCAGCAAGGAATTCGTCAACAACTCGATGAAGAGCGTTTCGGTCCTGTCGCAGGGTTTGCAGACAATCGCCAATGAAGCGGCTGAATATTCGAAGAAGTCCTTCGAAGACGGCACGGCACTTGTTGAAAAGCTCGGCACGACCAAGTCGGTCGAACAGCTCTACGAAGCGCACACCGCATTCTCCAAGAAGGCCTATGAAGCCTTTGTTGCCCAGGCGACCAAATTCGGCGAACTCTATGCCGACCTCGCCAAGGAAGCCTACAAGCCCTACGAGGCGGCAGTTGCCAAGGTTACCAAATAAATCCAGCCTTATTGGCGGCTTGCGAAAGGTCCGGTTGCGCGTGCAACCGGACTTTTTTTATTTGCGCGCCCGAAAACGGGCCGAGTGATATTGCATGCTTTGTGAGAGGGCTTAAAATCAGCGCGTTGCGACCTACATAGAATGCACAGGGCAACACATGACCACCAAATGCGGGTATTGGAAGAGATGAAGCGGTTTGCACCAACAATGCAAGATGAAGACAAAGGCAGCGGCAATGGCCCCGGCCGGGGAACGGCTGTCATCACACGTACCAAGCCTAAGCTGAAGAAGCCGAGTCTTTACCGGGTGTTGCTCCTGAATGACGATTACACCCCCATGGAATTCGTCATTCATGTTCTGGAACGCTTTTTCCAGAAAAACAAAGAAGATGCCACACGCATCATGCTTCATGTGCATAATCATGGAGTCGGAGAGTGCGGCGTCTTTACCTATGAGGTCGCGGAGTCCAAGATGACCCAAGTCATGGACTATGCGCGGCAAAACCAACATCCGCTACAATGCGTGATGGAGAAAAAGTGAGGTTTCATGCCATCTTTCTCACCTAGTCTGGAGCGGGCCCTCCATCAGGCGCTGACAATCGCGAACGAGCATCATCATGAATATGCGACGCTGGAGCATCTGCTCCTCGCGCTCATCGATGATCAGGACGCGAGCAGTGTCATGCGCGCCTGCAATGTTGACCTCGCACAGCTGACCCGCACGGTGACCGACTATGTCGATCACGAACTGGACAACCTTGTCACCGGGTATGACGAGGATTCAAAACCAACTGCCGCGTTTCAGCGCGTCATCCAGCGCGCCGTTATTCACGTTCAATCCTCCAACCGTGAAGAAGTCACCGGCGCCAACGTTCTCGTCGCTATTTTCGCCGAGCGGGAAAGCCATGCGGCGTTCTTCCTGCAGGAACAGCAGATGACCCGTTACGACGCGGTCAACTACATCTCCCATGGCATCTCGAAGCGCCCCGGCGCATCCGAGCCGCGTACCCCGCTGGGTACGGAGAGCAACAATGAAGAAAACCACGCTTCCGAGTCGGAAGAGGGTGCAACGAAGAAGAAGCAGGACGCGCTGACGGCCTACTGCAACAATCTAAACGACCGCGCGAAAGCCGGCAAGATCGATCCGCTGATCGGCCGCGATCAGGAAATCAACCGGACGATCCAGATTCTGTGCCGCCGTTCCAAGAACAACCCGCTCTATGTCGGTGATCCAGGCGTGGGCAAGACAGCCATCGCTGAAGGTCTTGCCAAACGGATCGTCGAAGGCAAGGTGCCGTCGGTCTTGGCCGACGCCACGGTGTTTTCGCTCGATATGGGCACATTGCTGGCCGGAACACGCTATCGCGGTGATTTCGAAGAGCGTCTGAAGCAGGTCATCAAGGAACTCGAAGAGTTTCCGGGTGCGATCCTGTTCATCGATGAGATTCACACGATCATCGGTGCCGGAGCCACGTCGGGCGGCGCAATGGATGCGTCGAACCTTCTGAAGCCGGCCTTGTCGTCCGGTGCCATCCGCTGCATCGGCTCGACGACGTACAAGGAATTCCGCCAGTTCTTCGAGAAGGACAGGGCGCTTGTCCGGCGTTTCCAGAAGATCGACGTCAATGAGCCGTCCATCCCGGATGCCATCGAGATCATGAAGGGTCTTCGCCCGTATTTCGAGGACTTCCACAAGGTCAAGTACACGGTGGAAGCGATCAAATCGGCGGTGGAACTGTCGGCGCGCTATATCAACGACCGCAAATTGCCCGACAAGGCAATCGATGTGATCGACGAGACAGGTGCCAGCCAGATGCTGCTGCCGGAAGGAAAGCGCAAGAAGTCCATCGGCGTGAAGGAAATCGAGGCAACCATTGCCACGATGGCCCGCATCCCGCCGAAGACGGTGTCCAAGGATGACGAAGCGGTTCTGTCCAATCTCGAGGCCGAACTGAAGCGCGTCGTCTACGGCCAGGATCTGGCAATCGAAGCTCTGTCCTCCTCGATCAAGCTGGCTCGTGCCGGCCTGCGCGAACCGGAGAAGCCGATCGGCTCCTACCTGTTCTCGGGCCCGACCGGCGTCGGCAAGACCGAAGTTGCCAAGCAGCTGGCTCTGTCGCTCGGCGTGGAACTCCTGCGTTTCGACATGTCGGAATATATGGAGCGTCATACGGTTTCGCGTCTGCTCGGTGCACCTCCCGGCTATGTCGGTTTCGACCAGGGCGGTCTTCTGACCGATGGCGTCGATCAGCATCCGCATTGCGTGCTGCTGCTCGATGAAATCGAAAAGGCCCATCCGGATCTGTTCAACATCCTGTTGCAGGTCATGGATCACGGCAAGCTGACGGATCACAACGGCAAGCAGATCGATTTCCGCAATGTCATCCTGATCATGACAACCAATGCGGGTGCGTCCGATGCTGCACGTTCGGCCATCGGCTTCGGCTCCTCGCGTCGTGAAGGCGATGACATGGAAGCGATCAACCGGCTGTTCACGCCGGAGTTCCGCAACCGTCTCGATGCCATCATTCCGTTCGGTCCGCTACCGATCCCGGTCATCCATCAGGTGGTCCAGAAATTCGTCATCCAGCTTGAGGCACAGCTTGCCGATCGCGGCGTGACGTTTGATCTGAAGTCTGAGGCAATCGCCTGGCTGGCCGAAAAGGGTTACGACGACCGTATGGGCGCCCGTCCGCTCGGCCGCGTCATTCAGGAGCACATCAAGAAGCCGCTGGCGGACGAAGTGCTGTTTGGCAGGTTGAAGAAGGGCGGTACCGTTGTCGTCTCGGTTGCCGAGAAGGCCGATGGTTCCAAGGGTCTCGTGCTTGACTATATCGCCGACGAAGTGGCGGTGAAGCCGAAGCAGGAAATCGCTGTCGAGAAAAAGCCGGTGGCGAAGAAGAAGCCTGCACCGAAGAAGCCGATACTTGAAAAAGTGACGGCCGGTCCTTCCATCGCCGACGAGCCAACGCCGCCATCGCGCGGCAAGGCATCGGTGCCCAAGGTGCCGCGCAAGAAGTAACGAAAAGGCCGCCTCCGGGCGGCCTTTTTCTTGCTGGCACGGCAGGATCGGGCTATCGGTTGAATCATGGGCGATTCCGAATTTCCTTCATCACAGACGCCGGCAGACGACACCGTGAGAACGCGGTTCTCCTGGTTTCTGTCCGGCATGGCGATGATCTTCAGCATCCCGGCCTTCATTCTGATGACGGCGCATGTGGGCTTTGCCGGTTTTGCCAGCGAGAATGGCGTGTCGCTGCTGCAGGCAACCTTCATGGTCGCGACAATCTGGGCGCTTCCGGCCAATATCGTCCTGATCGGCGCAATTTCCGGCGGTTATTCGCTGATAGGGGCGGCGGTTGCGGTCACCCTGTCGTCGATCCGTCTCATGCCGATGGTCGCCGCCTTCATCCCGGAAATGCGCGGGCCGAAGACGCGCAGGATCACGCTGCTTTTCCTGTCGCATTTCATTGCCGTCACCGCCTGGGTCATGGGCATGGAGCGATTCCGCCACATTCCGCGCGATATGCGCGTCAGCTATTTCGCCGGGCTCGGCATCACGCTGACCGTGACCAACTCGCTCGTGGTGGCACTGGTCTATTTTCTGTCGACGGACTTTCCGCCGATTGTTTTCGCCGCGCTGTTCTTCCTGACGCCAATGTATTTCCTGACGTCGCTGTGGGGATCGGCGCGCGACCGGTCGGTTCACGTGGCCATGGTATCGGGCCTCGCGCTGTTCCCGCTCATTCATCACCTGGCACCGGCCTATGATCTGCTGCTGACGGGCTTTGCCGGCGGCGCGGTGACGATGGGCTATGTGCGGTGGGCGAGGGGGCGCGCAGCATGACCTGGCATAGCCTGACCGACTGGTGGTGGCCCTATCTCTTCATCCTGCTGGCGGGCTGGCTGCCCACGGATATCTGGCGCTATCTGGGTGTGCTCATCGGCGGCCGCGTGCGCGAGGATTCCGACGCGCTCATTGCGGTGCGTGCCGTTGCAACGGCGCTCGTCGCGGGTGTCATCGCCCAGCTCATTCTCTATCCCAGCGGGGCGCTGGCCGAGTCCTCGGTGTTCCTGCGCATTGGTGCCGCTGCTGTCGGGTTTCTGGCCTATCTGCGCCTGGGTCGCCATGTGATCGTCAGTGTGATCGCGGCGGAGATCGTCTTGATAATCGGGCTTTTTCTCCATTTTTAGCTTTGATTAAGCCAATCGCTTAACGGGATAAACATCCCCGCTCTCTAGGTTTGCCGGAGTACTCGTGCGGGGAGTTCAGATGAGGTCGAAGAGTCAGACCCTTTGGAAAGCATTGATCGTTGCCGGAATACTGCTGATCGACGCGGTGTGGATTGCCGTGTCTGACTTCCGGTTCGACACTTTCAGTGCCTTGAAGGCGGTCGTCCTGACGGGCCTCTGCAGCATCGTGGCCTATATCTATCATGCAAAGCGGCCGGTGCGTCATCTGAGTGTGATGTGCGTTGAAACGGCGATTCTCATGGCATTCAGCGCTGCCGCGGCGGTACTGAGCTATCTGGTGACATCGCTTGATTTTCCCTCCGTTGACGTGCCGCTTATGCGCCTTGACGCTCTGCTTGGCTTCGACTGGCTCGCCTATGCGCAATATGTTGGCGATCACCCCTGGCTGGGTCTGTTGTTCTCGATCACCTATCTGACGACGTTGGCTCAAGTCGCCTGCGCCGTCATCATTCTCGGCGTGATGGAGGATGCGAAAAGGGCGCAGCACTTCGTTGCAGCCGTCATGGCGGGCGCCCTTGCGTGCATCCTGATTTCGGCGGTTCTGCCTTCAGCCGGAGCATTGGCGACAATCAAACCTGCCGATGCCATATGGAAAATACACAGGCCGGTGGTGGATCTCGCCTATAAGCAGACTTTCTTTGATCTTCGTTCCGGCGTTGATCAGTGGATTTCGTTCTACTCCATGAAAGGACTGATCGCATTTCCGTCCTATCACGGGACCCTCTCGGTCCTGCTGGTGCTGGCTTTTTCCGGTGTCCGGTTCTGGTTTCTGCCGATCCTGATATTGAACACCATTATCCTGATCGCCACGCCGATCGAGGGAGGACATCATCTCGTCGATGTCATCGCAGGCGTCGGCGTGGCGCTGATATGCTGGTACGGTACCGGCCTGCTTTACAAATCGGGCCGTGCTGTCGCCGCCAGAACGATCTCACGTCCTGCCATGGCGACAGCCTAAGCGGCCTGTGCGAGCGCCTGTCTGATTTTGTCAGCGTTGGCGGCGAGCACGCCCTGATCTTCCATCTGACCCGTATGAGGCTTCAGTGCAATGCCTTCAAAGCGCGGAATAATATGGAAATGCAGGTGGAAAACCGTCTGTCCCGAGGCAGGTTCATTGAACTGGCTGACCGTCACGCCATCCGC
The DNA here is from genome assembly GCF_055378485.1 of Phyllobacterium sp. T2-21. Taxonomy (NCBI): domain Bacteria; kingdom Pseudomonadati; phylum Pseudomonadota; class Alphaproteobacteria; order Hyphomicrobiales; family Phyllobacteriaceae; genus Phyllobacterium; species Phyllobacterium sp. T2-21. The sequence goes on from NZ_AP027912.1 coordinate 2,273,244, forward strand.
GTCAAAGGCCGTCTTGACGGCGCGCGCAAGCTTCTGAGTCGTGGCAATGGCGGCCGCGAGGCTGGCCGGTGCGGCATCGAGGATGTTGCGCGAGGGCTGCTTGGGTATGACCAGGCAGTGGCCCTTGCCCTGCGGCATCACATCCATGAAGGCATAGGTATCGGCATCCTCATAGAGCTTGTGCGAGGGAATCTCGCCGCGCAGGATTTTTGCGAACACATTGTTGTCGTCATAGGTCTGGCTCATGGGGCACCCGTCTTTCCTGAATGATGAATCGGATGTTTGCCATGTGCTAGTGGTCCGATTCTGACATTTGCGACCCCTTTGATACAAGCCATTCTGGCAAATGTCAGAATCAAAGGACCACTAGCAAGCATATAATTCTAGTGGAACTTTGAATTTGACATTCGCATGTTGCAGATGATGTCAAATGGGATGCGAATGTCAAATTCGTTCCACTAGCGCAAGGTCAAGCGTGCCCGGACAAATGGTGTGTTCAGCAGTCGGATTTCTTGAAGGGGGCGTGTTCGTTCAGCACGTCGCTCATGATCGCAACGTCATTGCGCTCGTGCTCGAGAAAACCGGCGACGGCGCGGCGCAGGCCCTCATGCGCGATATAGTGGGCGGAATGGGTGGTGACCGGCAGATAGCCGCGCGCCAGCTTGTGCTCACCCTGGGCGCCTGCCTCGACCACATGCAGCTTGCGTTCAATGGCAAAATCGATGGCCTGATGATAGCAGACCTCGAAATGCAGGAACCGGTGGTCCTCGATGCAGCCCCAGTGGCGGCCAAAAAGCCGGTCGGAACCGATGAAATTGATGGCTCCGGCGATGTAGCGGCCGCCGCGCCGCGCCATCATCAGGACGATGTCGCCGGGCATACGCTCGCCGATCAACCGGTAGAATTCCCGATTGAGATAGGGGCGGCCCCATTTGCGGTTGCCGGTGTCCGTATAGAAGGTGAAGAAGTCGTCCCAGACCGGTTTGGTCAGGGCGCTGCCGGTGAGGCGGTCGATGGAGATGCCATCGGCCAGCGCTTCGCGCCGTTCGCGCTTCAGGGCCTTGCGTTTGCGCGCGGCAAGACTGTCGAGAAAATCATCATAGGTTGCGTAGCCTTCGTTGAAGAAGTGAAACTGCTGATCGATGCGATGCAGGAAACCGGCTTCGTTGAATGCCGGCAGATCGTCTGTATTCACAAAGGTCGAATGCGCGGATGAAACCCCGAGCTGCCCCGTGAGCTGCCGCAGGCCATTGGCAAGCGCGGCCCGGACAGCCGGACCGTCCCAGTCCCGATGCACAAGCAGGCGAGGGCCCGTTGCGGGCGTGAAGGGAATGCTGGCCTGCAATTTGGGATAATAGCGCCCGCCCGCCCGCTCGAAAGCGTCGGCCCAGCCATGGTCGAAAACATATTCGCCCTGGCTATGGCCTTTCAGATAGCACGGCACCGCGCCGATGACTGTCCCTGTGGCATCCTCAAGGCGCAGGAACTGCGGCAGCCAGCCGGACTTGCGGTCGACGCAGCCGGAATCCTCAAGGGCGGAGAGAAAGGCGTGCGAAACAAACGGATTGTAACCGGGTGTGCCGCTCGACGTTCCCGAGAGCTGCGACCATTCCTCCGGCGTAAACGCGCCGATTCCATCGCCGACGCGCAAGGTAAACTCGCCCTGATCAAGATTTGACATTGCTGAACTTGGTTTCCTGACGTTGCCGGCAGGATGAAAGTCGCCTCGCTGCCTCTGATTAAACTAGGTATTCCACCCGGCGATACAAGAGGCAGCGCGGCATGACAGCCGTGTTTCAAACGGCGCGGGGATCAAAGCCCTCGAACGTGATCTGATCCACATTCGCATCGCTCGTGGCCTTGTCAGCGGCGCTGCGCACCGTCCACGAAATGACCGGCAGGCCGAGCCTGCCCTTCACGAAGCCGACAAAGCGGTTTTCCAGATGATGGACATTGTAGGAGACGAAATCGATATCATGGGCGAGCATGGAGAAATGCGCCTCCAGATCGCTGTCATCGAGCCCCTCCGCCGTGAGCCCGGCCGGGATACCCGGAGCGTCCCTGCCGAACAGTCGGATGAGGTGATGGTCGAACGACATGATGGCGGCATTGCCCTCATACCCGGCCAGATCCTCCGCGACTGCCTTGACGAGACCATCGTCCCTTCCCGGAATACCCTTCAATTCGATGACGATCGGCACGCGGCCGGCAATGAGCTTGAGCGCCTCAGCGAGTGTCGGCACGTGGTCCCTTGTGCCGCCGACCCGCAACGCGGCGGCGTCGGCCACCGTGACATCATGAATGTTGCCGGGCTTTGCAACCAGACGATCCAATGTGCCGTCGTGGAACACCAGAGCCTTGCCATCGGCCGAGAGATGCACATCGCATTCGATGGCAAAGCCGGCACTTGCCGCCGCGTCAAAGGCTGAAAGCGTATTCTCCCAGCGGGATTTGTTGAGGTCATGCAATCCGCGATGGGCAATGGGCGTCTTTGTCAGCCATTCCAATGATGCCATGATCAGCGGACCTCGATGATCGCTTCGATTTCAACCGGCGCATTCAACGGCAGCGCCGCTGTACCCACGGCGGAACGGGCGTGGCGGCCCTTGTCGCCCAGCACGGCCACGAGCAGGTCGGACGCACCATTGGCGACGAGGTGCTGTTCGGTGAAATCCTTGGAGGAGGCGACAAACACCGTGATTTTCACGATACGCTCGATCTTCTCGAGATCGCCGAGCGCGGCCTTTGCCTGGGCAAGGATATTGATGGCGCAGGCCTTTGCCGCTTCCTGGCCCTGCGCCAGATCGACATCAATGCCGAGCAAACCGGTATGGATCAGCTTGCCCCCGGCCAGCGGCAATTGCCCCGAGGTGAGAAGCAGTGAACCGCTGCGTGCGAAGGGCACATAGTTTGCGGCCGGAGCGGCGGCAACGGGCAGGGTAATTCCAAGGTCGTTTAGACGGCTGTCGATGGTGCTGGTCATTGGGTTTCTCATCCTTCTCATGCGGAATCGCAAGTGATTGTGAATGAAGTTGCGATTTTTGCCTCGCTTCCGCCAAGAGTTTTTTTAATATGGCCATTCGAAAACTGGAGAATCTTGTCAATGCGTCTATTCCCCGTCCTCGTTTTCAGCCTGAGTGCCCTTGGTCTTTCCGGATCGTCGATGGCTCTCGCCGCTGGAACAGCGACTCTCGTACCACACCGCGCCATTTATGATCTCAAGCTGGATAACGCGCAGGAAAGCAGTGGTATCACGGGGCTGACAGGCCGCATGGTATACGAATTCAATGGTTCGGATTGTGAAGGTTACACGACAAATTTTCGCTTTGTGACGCGCGTCGACATGGAAGAACAGCCTCAAAGGGTGACCGACCAGCAGACCACCACGTTCGAGTCGGGTGACGGCGCCAAATTCCGTTTCGTCAACAAGACATTTGTCGACCAGAGCCTGACCAAGGAAGTGCGCGGCGATGCGCTTCTGGACAAGGACAAGACGGAAATCTCCCTTACCAAGCCGGAAGCGAACAAGGAAAATCTCGAGCTTTCACAGTTCCCGACACGCCACATGCAGGAACTGATCGAGAAGGCGATCGCCGGGGATGTGTTCTACCAGACAAAACTGTTCGACGGCTCCGAGGATGCCGACAAGGTCATGGCGACGACGGTGGTCATCGGCAAGCCCGCTCCCGGCGATTCCGATGACGAGACGAAGAAGATGGGCGCGCTCGAGAAGGAAAACACCTGGCCGGTTTCCATCGCCTATTTCGACGATACGGACAAATCGGAAGGCCTGCCCAGCTACCGCATCAATTTCAAACTCTATCGCAACGGCGTGACCCGCGATCTCAAGATGGATTACGGCGATTTCTCCATGACCGGCAAGCTTGTCAATCTGGAGCTGTTCGACGCGCCGAAATGCACGAAATAGAGGACGAAATCTCCCATTCTTGAACTTTTGCGATAAAGTGAATACATTGAATGCAGTGAATACAACTGGCGGCAATCATGGCGACATCTATCCGTTTAACTCCTGAAATCGAACAGAGACTGGATACCCTCGCGTCCAAGACCGGCCGGAGCAAAGCATTCTATTTGCGCGAAATTATCGAGAATGGCCTGGATGACATGGAAGATTACTATCTAGGCCTTGGCGTTCTCGAGCGGATACGCAAAGGAGAAGAGCGCGTTTACTCCTTGGATGAAGTGGAACGCGATCTTGGTTTGGCAGATTGAGCTATCTGCTACCGCCGCAAAGCAACTGGCAAAACTTGATCGACATGATGCAAAGCGAATTGCTGCGTTTTTGCGAGAACGTCTGGCTTCAGTCGACGATCCTCGGCAATTGGGCAAAGCGCTGACAGGGCCGCTTGGCGGCCTTTGGCGCTATAGAGTCGGAAACTATCGCATCATTTGCGACCTGCAGGGAAAACGGCTTATTATTTTGGTTCTTGAGATTGGCCATCGCGGAGCCATTTATCGATAACCCGACGGTGAAACCTGTGAAAATAGCCTTTTCTCACCGTAGCTCTTGCGTTTGCCGGTAATATCCATTAACAGCCGCTTCATTCCACACACGGGATTTGGGTTGATATCGGGAGAAATCCGATATGGCCTCCGGTGGCGGGTTTTCCGCCTCTTTCCTGTGGAGGTTAAACCGGAAAAGGAAAACTAAGAGATGGCATTGCCTGATTTCAGCATGCGTCAGCTCCTCGAAGCTGGCGTTCACTTCGGCCACCAGACACATCGCTGGAACCCGAAAATGGCACCATACATTTATGGTGACCGCAACAACATTCACATTCTCGATCTGGCCCAGACTGTTCCGCTGCTTCACCGTGCGCTGCAGAAGGTTTCGGACACCGTAGCCCGTGGCGGCCGCGTTCTGTTCGTCGGCACCAAGCGCCAGGCTTCGGACATCATTGCCGATGCGGCAACCCGTTCCGCCCAGTACTACGTCAATGCCCGCTGGCTCGGCGGCATGATGACCAACTGGAAGACGATCTCGAACTCCATTCAGCGCCTGCGCAAGCTGGACGAACTTCTTTCCGGCGAAGCACAGGGCTTCACCAAGAAGGAACGCCTGAACCTCGATCGTGAACGCGAAAAACTCAACCGCGCCCTCGGCGGTATCAAGAACATGGGTTCGATCCCGGACCTGATCTTCATCATCGATACCAACAAGGAAGCGATTGCCATTCAGGAAGCCAAGCGTCTCGGCATTCCGGTTGTAGCCGTTATCGACTCCAACTGCGATCCGGACCAGATCGACTTCCCGATCCCCGGCAACGATGACGCCTCGCGCGCCATTTCGCTCTATTGCGATCTGATTGCCAAGGCTGCCCTCGATGGCATCCTGCGTCAGCAGGGCTCGCTCGGCATCGATATCGGCGCCCAGGACGAAGCACCTGTCGAGCCAGCGCTCGAAGAGCCGGCACCGGCTCCTGCACAGGACGGTGAAGCCTCCGCTTGAGGCTTCATATACCCGTCGTAACGGGTGACTAAAAACAATTGTATTGGCGCATGACGCGCCGCAAAGTTGGCATGCTGGTTTCCCCAGTATGCCTTCGCTTTGAGAAGAGGCGACATAATGAGCATTTCTGCATCACAGGTAAAAGAACTCCGCGAAATCAGCGGTGCCGGCATGATGGACTGCAAGGCAGCCCTGACCGAAACCAATGGCGACATGGAAGCTGCCGTTGACTGGCTGCGTGCCAAGGGCATTTCCAAGGCCGACAAGAAGGCCGGCCGTACGGCTGCCGAAGGTCTCGTTGGCGTTGCGACCAACGGCAAGAAGTCGGTTATCGTTGAAGTCAACTCCGAAACGGACTTCGTTGCGCGCAACGACGCGTTCCAGGACATCGTTCGCAACGTTGCGACGGTTGCTCTTGGTAGCGATGGTTCCACGGCTGCCGTTGCTGCTGCGACCTATCCGGCAACCGGCAAGTCCGTTGTCGACACCATCAAGGATGCGGTTGGCACAATCGGCGAAAACCTGTCTTTCCGCCGTTCTGCAGCGCTCAGCGTTGGTGAAGGCGTTGTTGCAACCTACATTCACAACGCTGTTTCCGATGGTCTCGGCAAGCTCGGTGTTCTCGTTGCCATTGAAACAGCCGGCAATGCCGACGCTGCCAATGCATTCGGCCGCCAGGTGGCCATGCACGTTGCGGCAACCAACCCGCTGGCCCTGACTGCCGCTGAAGTCGATCCGGCTGCCGTTGAGCGTGAAAAGGCGGTTTTCACCGAATCTGCACGCCAGTCCGGCAAGCCAGACAACATCATCGAAAAGATGGTCGAAGGCCGTCTGCGCAAGTTCTATGAGGAAGTTGTCCTTCTCTCGCAGGCTTTTGTCATCAATCCCGACCTGACTGTCGAAGCCGCTCTGAAAGATGCGGAAAAGGCAATCGGCGCACCGGCCAAGATCACGGCATTTGCCCGTTTTGCTCTGGGCGAGGGCATCGAGAAGGAAGAGACCGATTTCGCAGCGGAAGTTGCAGCAGCTGTGAAGAAGTAATTTCACAACTGACGAAATCAGAGGGCATCGCGTGACAACGCGGTGCCCTTAGTGTATCCGGGCTTCGAATATCTGAAATGCACGACTCTGCGGGAGGTCTTATGGTTGGTACGGCTGTCTATAAACGCGTTCTACTGAAAGCCTCCGGTGAAGCCCTCATGGGCGATCAGGGTTTCGGTATCGACGTTGCGGTTGCCGACCGTATTGCCAGTGATATTGCCGAAGCGCGGGCGCTCGGCGTTGAAGTCGGGGTGGTGATTGGCGGCGGCAATATCTTTCGCGGTGTCGCTGTCGCGTCCAAGGGCGGCGACCGGGTCACCGGCGACCACATGGGCATGCTTGCCACGGTGATCAATTCACTGGCCTTGCGCACCTCCCTCGTCAAAATCGGCATAGACACCGTCGTCCTGTCCGCCATTGCCATGCCTGAATTGTGCGAGACGTTCTCGCAGAGACAGGCGACAGCCTACATGGACATGGGGAAGGTCGTGATTTTTGCTGGCGGCACGGGCAATCCATTCTTTACGACAGATTCGGCCGCAGCGTTGCGCGCAGCCGAAGTGGGTGCCGATGCCCTGTTCAAGGGCACGCAGGTTGACGGCGTTTACACCGCCGATCCCAAAAAGGACCCCAGCGCCGTCCGCTTTGAGCGACTTACCCACAAGGAGATGCTCGATCGCGGCCTTACGGTGATGGATACAACAGCCGTGGCCCTTGCGCGCGAGAACAATATCCCAATAATTGTCTATTCAATCCACGAAAAGGGTGGTTTTGCCGAAATTCTGCAGGGCAGAGGACGCGCGACAATCGTTTCCGACGATTGACCCGCCAACCTCGCAGGGGCTGACCAGAATAACGGAAAGAATATAGGAGCGTTGAATATGAGTGATGCACTCGATTTGAATGACCTGAAGCGCCGTATGGATGGTGCCGTGCAGGCATTGAAACATGACCTCAATGGCCTGCGGACAGGCCGTGCGTCGGCGAGTTTGCTGGAGCCGATCACCGTCGAGGCCTATGGCTCGCATATGCCGCTGAACCAGGTCGCCAACATCACCGTGCCCGAATCACGCATGCTTGCCGTCTCGGTCTGGGACAAGTCGATGGTTGGCAAGGTCGAGCGTGCCATTCGCGAGTCGGGTCTCGGCCTCAATCCGATCACCGACGGCAACAATCTGCGCATTCCCTTGCCGGAACTCAATGAGCAGCGCCGCAAGGAACTCGTCAAGATTGCCCATCAGTATGTGGAGCAGGCGAAAGTTGCCGCCCGCCATGTGCGCCGCGATGGCATGGACGAGTTGAAAAAGCTCGAAAAGGATGGCGCGATCAGTCAGGATGACAACCGCGTTCTTTCCGAAAAAGTACAGAAGCTGACGGACGAGACCATTGCCGAAATGGACAAGGTCGTTGCTGTCAAGCAGACGGAAATCATGCAGGTTTAGTCTGTTTTTAGCCGTTAATACCACCGGAGGTTGAATGCCATGTCCAATCCGCGCCACATTGCCATCATCATGGATGGAAATGGCCGTTGGGCAAAAGCACGTGGCCTGCCACGCACCGCCGGTCACAAGGCGGGCGTCGATGCGCTGCGCGAGACTATCCGCGCTGCCGGCAAAATGGGCATTCCATACCTAACCCTGTTTGCGTTCTCATCGGAAAACTGGTCGCGCCCGCGATCCGAAGTGTCTGATCTGATGGGCCTGCTCAAGCTGTTCATCCGGCGCGATCTGGCTGATCTGCATCGCGAGAATGTGCGCGTGCGCATCATCGGCGAGCGGGAAGGCCTGGCGAAGGATATTCGCGCCCTCCTGACCGAAGCGGAAAGCCTGACCGAGAAGAACACGGCACTGACGCTGATCATTGCCTTCAACTACGGTTCGCGCAATGAAATCACCCGCGCGGTGAAGGCGTTGGTATCTGACGTCGCAGCGGGTGTTCTGACGCAGGACGAGGTGACGGCCGAGGCTATCACCGCGCGGCTCGATACGGCGGGCATTCCGGATCCGGATCTGATCATCCGCACCAGCGGCGAGATGCGGCTGTCGAACTTCCTGCTCTGGCAGGCGGCCTATTCGGAGTTCATGTTCCTGCCGTGCTACTGGCCGGATTTCAAATCCACCCACCTGGCAGAAGCGATCGAAACCTTCCACATGCGCGAGCGGCGCTTTGGCGGCGTCAATCAGCAGGAAATAGCTCTGTGACGGCTTCAGGGCCATCGGCACCGGACAAGGGCACCGGCCGTCTCAGCAATCTGCATATACGAACCCTCAGTGCCGTTGTCATGATTGCAATCGCCGTCGCCCTGACCTGGGTTGGCGGCGTGCCATTTGCGCTCATGGCCAGTGCCATCGGTTTGGGTGTCTTCTACGAATGGCATGCCATAACGCTGGATCGCTCCAGTCCGCTGACCCGCGGCGTTGCCTGGGCCTGCCTGATCGTGGTGCTTGGGCTTTTGCTGCTGTCGCACAATGGACTTTTGATCATCGGCATATTGCTGGCTGGAGCCGTGCTGACGGCCGTGCTGGGTGGACGGCAGTCCGGCCTGTGGCCGGCGATCGGTCTGCTCTATGCCGGATTTCCGGCCATCGCGCTGACATTCGTGCGCGGCGACACCGGGGATGGCTTTGCCGCTGTTCTGTTCCTGTTTGCCGTCGTCTGGTCGACCGATATCTTTGCCTATTTCAACGGGCGGGCACTGGGCGGGCCAAAACTGGCTCCGCGTTTCTCGCCGAATAAAACCTGGTCTGGCGCCATTGGCGGCGCTGCCGCGGGCGTGGCTGCCGGTGTTGCCTGCGCAGCCTTCATTACCCCGGCCGGCGGTGTGCCCGTTCCGCTCATCGCCTTTGTGCTGTCGGTGACCGCGCAGATCGGCGATCTCGGCGAATCATGGGTCAAACGGAAATTCGGCGTCAAGGATTCGGGATACATGATCCCCGGTCACGGTGGCGTGATGGACCGGGTGGATGGACTTGTAGCCGCAGCGGCATTGCTGTACCTCATCGGGGCAATTCTGGTGAAGCCGGAAACGCCTTACGACATTCTTTTCTAGCAGGCTGAGCTTAGGTGACCCTCTGACGGGGTTGGGCAAGGCCCGGAGGACACTTTGACGGATACGCTGAGCTATATCTTCGGCACGCACGGTTTGCTTATCGGTACGATTTTACCCTTTCTGATTGTACTCACGGTTGTCGTCTTCGTTCACGAGATGGGGCACTATCTCGTGGGACGGTGGTGCGGCATCGGCGTCCAGGCCTTTTCGATCGGTTTCGGGCCGGAATTGTTCGGGTTCAACGACCGCAGCGGCACCCGCTGGAAATTGTCGGCGATTCCCCTGGGCGGTTATGTGAAGTTCGCCGGCGACGAGAGCGTGGCCAGTTCGCCGATCGGCCTGCCTGAAAACATGACCGCTGAAGAGCGCGCCGTTGCTTTTCACACCCAGCCCGTGTGGAAGCGCGCGGCGACGGTCTTTGCCGGCCCCGCGTTCAATATTCTGCTGACCGTTGCAATCTTTTCCGTCTTCTTTGCGCTCTATGGCCGCATGGTGGCAGACCCCGTGGTTGCGGAAGTGCGTCCGGGCGGCCCCGCTGCGGTGGCCGGATTTCAGCCGGGCGACCGCTTCATCAGCGTGGATGGCGACAAGGTGGAAACCTTTGCCGATGTTCAGCGCCATGTTTCGGCACGGGCGGGCGATTCTCTGAAATTTGTCGTCGAGCGCAAGGGGCAGGAGGTCAGTCTGACCGCCACTCCGGAGCTTGCCGAACAGAAGGACGCCTTGGGCAATCCGGTGAAAGTCGCCGCGATCGGCGTAGTGAACAATCAAGAGTTCGGCAACTTCCGGCGGGTGACCTACAACCCCATCGAATCAGTCGGCCAGGCGGTGCGTGAAAGCGGTTTCATCATTGCCCGGACAGGCCAGTTTTTCAGCCGTTTCTTTGCCGGCAGGGAAGACAAGTGCCAGCTGGGCGGACCGGTCAAAATTGCCACGATGGCAGGGCAGGCTGCCAGTCAGGGGATCGACTGGCTGATTCAGCTGACCGCCATGCTGTCGATCGGCATCGGTTTGCTCAATCTTTTCCCGCTGCCGCCCCTGGATGGCGGACATTTGATCTTTTATGCCGTGGAAGCGGTCATCCGCAGGCCGGTAAAGCCGGCCGTGCAGGAGATTTTCTTCCGGATGGGCTTCCTTCTGGTGCTGGGATTCATGGGTTTTGTTGTGTTTAATGATCTTTTCGCCTGTCGGTGATGAAAATTAAACATTAGTGAAAATTAGAGGGGTGGGGTGGAAAAGCGTTATGATCTGTTTACTATAAGCCGTGAATGGCGTGGCAGGGATGCCACGCTTTCGTGTGAAGTAAATAGATTTTAACCGTAAGCCTTGCGTGTATGTAAAAACCGGCTATGACGGTGTGCGAGTAATTGCTTAGTCCGGGATCTCGCCCGGGGACAACGAGAAACAAAGGTTTAGTAGGCCTATGGCGGCAAGTTCAAAATTCGTTGGTGCAGCGTCGGCGCTCGCCATTTCAGCGGCTCTGGTAAGTTCGGGAGCGATCGTTACGACGGTTGCGGGGATTACAGCAGCTCAGGCAGCAACCGTCAGCCGCATTGAAGTGCGCGGGAATACCCGTGTGGATGCCCAAACGGTCAAGGACAATCTCGGCATCACGCCAGGCAAGCCTTTTTCCAACAATGATATTGATGCTGCCACCAAGCGCCTGTTCAACACGGGTCTGTTCGGCGATGTGCGCATCACCCAGTCCGGCGGTGCGTTGATCGTTACCGTGTCCGAGCATCAGGTCGTCAATCAGGTCATTTTCCGCGGCAACAAGAAGATCAAGGACGCGCAGCTGACCGGTGTCGTGCAGTCGAAGTCGCGCAGCGCCTTCAGCCAGCAGACGCTCGACGCTGATACCGAGGCTGTCCGCGCCGCTTATCGCAACATCGGCCGCAGCGATGCTACGGTAAGTTCGCGCATCATGGATCTCGGTCAGGGTCGCGTCAACGTTGTCTTCGACATCAACGAAGGTGACCGCACCAAGATCGCCAACATCGTGTTTGTCGGCAATAACGCCTTTGGTGAGCGCCGCCTGCGCGACGTGATCTCGACCAAGCGTTCCAACCCGTTGTCCTGGCTGACGCGCAATGACGTGTACAGCGAAGACCGCATGCGGGCGGACGAAGAGTCGCTGCGCCGCTTCTATTACAACCGCGGTTATGCGGATTTCCGCGTCGTTTCGTCGACGGCCAATCTCGATGCTGCCACCAACGAATACACGATCACCGTTACGGTTGAAGAGGGTGAGAAGTACAAGTTCGGCGGCGTAGAAATCCAGAGCTCGGTCGAGGGTGTCGATACATCCAAGCTTGGTGGTCTCGTGCAGACATCCGAAGGCGATACGTACAACGCCAAGGAAGTCGAAGACTCCATCATCAAGCTGTCCGAAAAGGTGGCCGGCCAGGGTTATGCCTTTGCCAAGGTGGAGCCGCGCGGCGACCGTAACTTCGAGAACCACACGATTTCGGTCGTCTACAACATCGACCAGGGTCCGCGCGCCTATCTCGAGCGCATTGAAATCCGCGGCAACGAGAAGACACGTGACTACGTCATCCGCCGTGAATTCGATGTGAGCGAAGGCGACGCTTTCAATCAGGTCCTGATCCAGCGCGCCAAGAAGCGCCTGGAGCGGCTTGAATTCTTCCAGACCGTCAATATCTCGACGGCTCCCGGCTCGCAGCCTGACCAGGTTATTCTGGTTGTGGACGTTGTCGAGAAGTCGACCGGTGAATTCTCCATCGGTGGTGGTTATACGACCGGTGGTGAAAGCCCCGGACCGACAGTGGAAGGCTCGATCACCGAGCGCAACTTCCTTGGTCGCGGCCAGTATATCCGTATTGCTGCCGGTGGCGGTCTGAACAACAACCGTACCTACTCGCTGTCCTTCACCGAGCCTTACTTCCTCGGTCAGCGTATTTCGGCTGGTTTCGATCTGTTCAAGCGCCAGTCCGGCGTCAATGACAAGTATCAGACCGATTTGACCGGCGGTACGATCCGTTTTGGTCTGCCGATCACCGAAACACTGACGGCGGGTGTTGCTTACAACCTGTCGCAGGAAAAATACACGATCGAAGACGCTGCGAAGATCCCGGGAACGGACATTCCTGATCCGTCGCAGATTTCGCAGGCATTCATTGATGCGGCAAATCGCGGTACATGGATCAAGTCGTCGGTCAGCTGGTCGCTTGTCTACAATACCATCGACGATACGAAAAACCCGCATGATGGTCTCTATGCCAAGTTCAACCAGGAATATGCTGGTGTCGGCGGCGATGCCAACTACCTGAAGACAACGTTCAAGGGCAGCTACTACAAGACGCTTTCCCAGGAAATGGACATTGTCGGCCTCGTCGGTGTCGGCGCTGGCTACATCAAGGGATTTGGCGACGATCTGCGCGTGTTTGACACGTTCAAGAACAATCAGGAAATGATTCGCGGCTTCAAATATGCCGGTATCGGTCCGCGCGACTTGAGCGTTGCGGATGCCAAGGGCAGCTTCCTGGGTGGTAATACCTACTTCAATGCCACCGTGGAAACGCAGTTCCCGCTGCCGATCGTTCCTGAGAGCCTGGGTATTCGTGGCGCCCTGTTTGCCGACGCTGCTACATTGTATGGCAATGATCTCAAGCAGGCATCGAACACCAGCATGGAATGGCGCGCATCCGCGGGTGTAAGTATCATGTGGGCATCGCCGTTCGGTCCGCTGCGCTTCGACTACGCTTTCCCCGTCAAGAAAGTGGATGGCGATCAGGTGCAGAACTTCAACTTCGGCATGTCGAGCAAATTCTGATAGATTGCTGACCTCCCGGGGGAGCATATTTCCCCGGGGGAGAAAGTTAGTCGATGGCCGATCCGATCTTTTATGAGCCACTGCTGAACGTGACTGTTGGTCAGATCGCCGATCTGACCAATGGCGTTCTTGTGGACAGTTCTCTGGCCAACCGGCCGGTCGCCCGCCTCGCATCCCTGGCTGATGCCGGTCCCGATGCGCTTGTGTTCATCGATGGCAAGAAGAACGCGCAAAATCTCGAAGGTTTGAAAGCCGCCGGCGTTCTGTGCACGGACGAAGTCAAGGCAAGCGTGCCCAAGACTGTTGCCGTTATCGTCAGCCGCCATCCGCAGCAGGATTTCGCCGCCATTGGCCGCGCGCTTTATCCGCGGGCGGTGAATGCGCATCTCTGGAGCGGCGAAGAGACGGGTGTTTCACCGCACGCCATCATTGATCCGACCGCTGAAATAGAAGACGGCGTGACGATCGAGCCCGGTGTCATCATCGGCAAGCGCGTTTCCATCGGTGCCGGCACCGTCATTGCCGCCAGCGTCGTCATCGGCAACGGCTGCAAGATCGGCCGCGATTGCTATATCGCGCCGAGCTGCTCGGTCCAGTATGCCTTTCTTGGCAATCGTGTGCTACTGCATCCGGGCGTGCGTATCGGGCAGGATGGTTTTGGTTATGTTCCGGGCAAGGCTGGCCTCGACAAGATGCCCCAGCTTGGCCGCGTCATCATCCAGGACAATGTCGAAATTGGCGCCAACACGACCATTGATCGCGGCGCGCTCGCCGATACAGTGATCGGCGAAGGCACGAAAATCGATAATCTCGTGCAGATTGCCCACAATGTTCGTATTGGACGCCATTGCGTGATTGCTGCGCAATGTGGCATTTCCGGTAGTGTGGTGCTTGGCGACATGACGATGCTGGGTGGCAGCGTCGGCATCAAGGATCACGTCAATATTGGTTCCCGCGTGGAAATCGCCGCAGCAAGCGGTGTGATGAATGATATTCCGGACGGTGAGCGGTGGGCCGGTGCGCCCGCGCAGCCGTTCAAGCAATGGTTCCGTGAAATCGCGAGTGTCCGCGCGATGACCAGGACCAAGAAGGAGAGCAGTTCAGATGAATGAAAATGTACAGGCGAGCAGTCTTGGCGTCGCGGACATCCAGAAGCTTCTGGCAAATCTGCCGCATCGCTATCCCTTTCTGCTGATTGACCGCATCGTCGATATCGATCGCGATGTCTCGGCCACGGGCATCAAGAATGTCAGCATCAACGAGCCGCATTTTGCCGGTCATTTTCCTGAACTGCCGATCATGCCCGGCGTTCTGATCATTGAGGCCATGGCGCAGACCGCCGGTGCTATCGTTCTGTTCCATAATGGCAGCGGCAAGCCGGGCAAGGTGTTCTTCATGACCATCGATAATGCCAAGTTCCGCAAGCCTGTCGTGCCGGGTGATCAGCTCAAGCTGCGCGTGACCAAGCTCAAGCAGCGCGGCAACATCCACAAGTACAGCTGCGTTGCGGAAGTTGACGGCGTGAAGGTTGCCGAAGCTGACGTGGCGGCAATGGTCAGCTTCCCTGAAGAAGACGAGACCGGAGCTTGATGTCCAATTCCAGCATTCATCCCACGTCGATTGTCGAGGCGGGCGCAAAGATTGGTGACAGGGTAAACATCGGGCCATTCTGCCATATCGGACCGGAAGCGGTCATTGGCAATGATGTCACTCTGCTGAGCCATGTCGTCATCATGGGGGCGACCACACTCGGCGATGGTGCCAAGGTCTATCCGAACGCCATTCTGGGCGGCGATCCGCAGAACACCAAGCACAAGGGCGGGCACACCACGCTTGTCATTGGCCGGAACTGCACGATCCGCGAAGGCGTCACGATGAATCGCGGCACCGATGGCAGCCGGGGTTTGACCACGGTTGGCGACAACTGCATGTTCCTCGCCTATTCGCATGTGGCGCATGATTGCGACATCGGCGACAATGTGACCTTTGCCAACAATGTCATGATCGGCGGCCATGTGTCCGTCGGCAACAACGTCATCATCGGTGGCGGCGCTGCTTTGCATCAGTTTGTGCGGGTTGGCCACCATGCGTTTGTCGGCGGGCTTGCAGCCGTGGCACTGGATGTCATTCCCTATGGCATGGTGATCGGCAATCATGCCTATCTGGGCGGCCTGAACATTGTCGGCATGAAGCGCTCGGGCATGGCCCGTCCGGAGATACACAATCTGCGCCGTGCGGTGCGCATGCTGTTCGACCGCAGCAAGCCGGTCCGCAATCGCGCCGGTGACGTGCGTCTTGCCTTTTCTCAATCGCCGGCGGTTCTCGATCTGGTCGATTTCATCACCGCTGATACCAAACGTGCCTTCTGCACGCCGCCCCTCGGTTCCGGAATCGAGACCAGCGACAGTGACGACAACAGCTAAGACAACGGATGGGACGCAACCGGCGGCCATAACGGGCCGCACGGCGATTGTCGCGGGCAACGGGCTGCTGCCCATTTCCATCGCGGAAAGCCTGCAGAAGCAGGGTGCGAACCCCCTGATCATTGCCATCAAGGGCGAGGCATCGCCCGAGATCAATGCGCGCAAGCACGCCGAAATCTCGATTGTCGAGCTGGGCGGCCTGATGAAAATCCTGAAATCGGAAGAGATCAGCAACGTCGTGCTGGCGGGGGGCGTGCGCCACCGGCCGGAATTCTCCGCGGCGCTGCGGCCCGGCAACGGCAATCTCGTTGCGTTGTATCGTTTCATGCGGGCTTTTCGCCTCGGCGATGACGGTTTGCTCAAGGCCGTGATCTCAACCATTGAGTCCTACGGCTTCCGGGTTGTCGGTGCGCACGAGATCGTTCCGGATATTCTGGCGCCTGAAGTGGGCACCATCACCCGGAAGAAAGCCGATCAGGCAAGCATTGCCGATATGCGGGCCGCCCGCGCGGCAGCCATCATGATCGGCTCGCTCGATATCGGGCAGGCGGCGATTGCCGTCGGCAGCCGCGTGGTGGCGCTGGAGGGCGTGGAGGGCACCGATGCGATGCTGCAGCGGGTGGCCGAACTGCGCATTGCCAAGCGGATCAACCGCAAGGGCGGTGTGCTGGTGAAATGCGCCAAACCGCAGCAGGAAGTGCGGGCGGATTTGCCGGCCATCGGCGTAAGCACCGTGGAGAATGCGGTGAAGGCCGGTCTGAAGGGCATTGCCATCGAAGCGCGGCGCACGCTGATCCTTGGCTACGCCGAAACAATCGCTGCTGCCAACGAAGCCGGTATTTTCATCGAAACTTTTGCGCAGGAGGCCGAGTGATGGCCGCAGCCAAGCCGCTTCGCCTTGCCATTGTCACCGGCGAAGAGTCCGGCGACCTGCTTGGTGCCGATCTGGTGCAGGCCCTGCGGCGGCAATATCCCGGCGAGGTGACCTTGACCGGCGTCGGTGGCGAGCATCTCTCAGCCCTCGGCCTCAACTCCTTGTTCGACCAGCACGAAATCGCTCTGGTCGGGCTGACCGCCATCGTCACCAAACTGCCGCAGCTCATCCGCCGCATAGCGCAGCTGGCCAAAGCCATCATTGCGGCGAAACCCGATTGCCTCGTGATTATCGACAGCCCGGATTTCACCCATCGCGTCGCGCGCAAGGTGCGGGATGCCGATCCATCGATCCCGATCATCAACTATATCAGCCCGTCGGTCTGGGCCTGGCGCCCGGAACGCGCCAAGGCGATGCGCGGCTATATCGACCATGTGCTGGCCATTCTGCCGTTCGAGGTGCAGGCATTGCGAGATCTCGACGGCCCGCCTGCCACCTATGTCGGCCACAGGCTGGTGACCCATGCACCGCTGCTGGCGGCGGCAGAGCGGAACCGGGCGCGGGAAAGCAGTTTCGCTGACAGAACCGAACACAATCTTGTTGTCCTGCCGGGGTCGCGCAGAGCAGAAATATCAAGCCTTTCCAAACCTTTCGGTGAGGCAATTGAACTGCTGGCGGAACGCGGCAACCGCTTCAGGCTGACATTGCCGACGCTTCCCAAAGTCGAACCACTGGTGCGCCAGCTCACTGCCGGCTGGAAAGTCCAGCCAGACATTGTGGTGGGCGAAGCGGAACGCCTGAAAGCCTTCGCCGAAGCCGATGCGGCTCTGGCCGCGTCCGGGACCGTGTCGCTGGAACTCGCACTGGCGCGCATCCCGACGGTGCTGTCATACCGGCCTGACTGGCTGGCGCGCATGTTCATTGCGCCGCGCATCAAGGTCTGGAGTGCGGCCTTGCCCAATATCATCGCCGACAAGCGGGTCGTGCAGGAATATTTCAATCAGTTCGTTCGTCCCGGCCCGCTGGCGCGCGAAATCGAACAACTGCTGAAACCGGGTTACGCCAGGGCGTTGCAGCTCGAGGGTTTCGATGAGATCGCGGCATTGATGCGTACCGAACGGCCTTCCGGCGAGATTGCCGCCGGGAAAGTTCTCGAATACGTGCATCAGAGGGCCTGAGGAACAGGCTTTTGGATATGAAAAAGGCGCCGAATGGCGCCTTTTTTCGTATTCTGGATGATCTTATTTGCGATTGCCGACCGGAACGTAGTCGCGCTGCGTTGCACCGGTGTAAAGCTGGCGCGGGCGGCCGATCTTCTGGTGCGGGTCTTCGATCATTTCCTTCCACTGGGCAATCCAGCCAACCGTACGGGCAACGGCGAACAGCACGGTGAACATGGTGGTGGGGAAGCCGAGTGCCTTCAAGGTGATGCCGGAATAGAAATCGACGTTCGGATAGAGCTTCTTCTCGATGAAATATTCGTCGGTCAGGGCAATGCGCTCCAGCTCCATGGCGACGTCGAGCAGCGGATCGTCCTTGATGCCGAGTTCGGCGAGAACTTCCTTGGTGGTCTGCTGCATGATCTTGGCGCGCGGATCGTAGTTCTTGTAGACGCGGTGGCCAAAGCCCATCAGGCGGAACGGATCGTTCTTGTCCTTGGCGCGGTTGATGAATTCCGGAATGCGGTCAACCGTGCCGATTTCGCCGAGCATGTTGAGCGCGGCCTCATTGGCGCCGCCATGGGCAGGGCCCCAGAGGCAGGCAATGCCGGCAGCGATACAGGCGAACGGATTGGCACCGGACGAACCGGCAAGACGCACTGTCGACGTCGAGGCATTCTGCTCGTGATCAGCGTGCAAAATGAAAATCCGGTCCATTGCGCGGGCAAGAACCGGATTGGGGACGTAGTCTTCGCACGGCACGGCAAAGCACATGTGCAGGAAGTTGGTAGCGAAATCGAGATTGTTCTTCGGGTAAACGAAGGGCTGACCGATGTGATACTTGTAAGCCATCGCAGCCAGGGTCGGGATCTTGGCGATCATGCGGATGGATGCAACCATGCGCTGATGCGGATCGGAAATATCGGTCGAGTCGTGATAGAAGGCGGACAGGGCGCCAACGCAGCCGACCATGACCGCCATGGGATGGGCGTCACGGCGGAAGCCGCTGAAGAAGCGCGACATCTGTTCGTGCACCATGGTGTGGTGCGTCACGCGATAGTCGAAATCATGCTTCTGGCTCTTTGTCGGCAGTTCGCCGTAAAGCAGGAGATAGCAGGTTTCGAGGAAGTCGCCCTTTTCGGCGAGTTGTTCGATCGGATAGCCGCGATGCAGCAAAATGCCTTCATCACCGTCGATATAGGTGATCTGCGACTCGCAGGAGGCTGTGGATGTAAAACCCGGATCGTAGGTGAATGCACCCGTGTTCTTGTAGAGTGTTCCAATGTCCACGACATCAGGTCCGATGGTGCCTTTTTTAATCGGTAACGCAAACTCGTGACCATTCAGATCGATGTTGACGCTATTCTCAGACATTGCCGTTCCTTTCTTGCTTCAGCTCCCGCTGACATCCCGTGTACCATTCCGAAGTTCGCTGCTTGAGCAGTAGACTCTCGTCGAACTTCGGAAGTGAAAGCACACGAGTTACTTCATATTCCAGTATGCCTTTGAAACAGGATGTTCCTTCCAGGCAGGTTATTTTCTGACCTCTGCGTTCAGCACACTGGCCCAAAGCCTTGACCTCTTTGCAAGGTCTTTATCCTGATTTTCTCAGGCACGTCACCGTAGCCGAACGGCATAATGTTGCAATGCAAAAATGCACCGCCGAGGCTACGGATTAACCTTTTATCCGGTCTTCGATACGGCCCAGTGACTCCTCGCGGCCAAGCACCGCCAGCACGTCGAAAACCCCCGGAGATGTTGCTCTTCCCGTCAGCGCGGCGCGCAAGGGCTGGGCAATTTTACCCAGCTTCAGGCCGGTATTTTCCGCATGAACCCGCACCGCGGCATCCAATGCTTCGGCAGTCCAGTCATTGACGGCCGACAGCGCCGGAAGAACGCCGGAAAGCACACCCAGGCCCTCTTCATTCAACAGGCCGGCTGCCTTTTCATCCAATGCCAACGGGCGTTGCGCAAACAGGTATTTCGCACTGTCCGCCAGTTCGACCAGCGTCTTGGCGCGTTCCTTCAGGCCGGGCATTGCCGCCAGCAATTGCTGACGGGTCCGCTCGTTCAGCCGCGACAGAATGTCCGCGCCGCCTTCGATCTCCGGCAGGATGTCGATCATCGCCTTGACCAGGTCGGCATCGGCGGAGAACCGCATGTAGTGGCCGTTGATCGCTTCGAGCTTCTGGAAGTCGAAACGCGACGCGCCGCGATTGATGTCGGAAATCTCGAACCACTCGATCATCTGCGCATCGGACATGATCTCGTCATCGCCATGGCTCCAGCCGAGGCGGACGAGATAGTTGCGCAGGGCGGCGGGCAGATAGCCCATGGCGCGATAGGCTTCGACGCCGAGTGCGCCGTGACGCTTCGACAGCTTTGCCCCATCCGCACCGTGGATCAGCGGAATATGACCCATCACCGGGATATCCCAGCCCATCGCATCATAGATGATGGCCTGGCGCGCGGCATTGGTCAGGTGATCGTCACCACGGATGATGTGAGTGACGCCCATGTCATGGTCATCGACAACAACCGCGTGCATGTAGGTCGGATTGCCGTCGGAGCGCAGGACGATGAAATCATCGAGATCCTTGTTGGGAAAGCGCACATCGCCCTGTACGAGGTCGCGCACCAGGGTTTCGCCGTCCTGCGGCGCCTTGATGCGGATAACCGGCTTGACGCCTGCAGGGGCTTCCTTCGGATCGCGATCGCGCCAGCGGCCGTCATAGCGCGGCGGGCGGCCCTCGGCGCGGGCTTTTTCGCGCATTTCCTCAAGCTCTGCCGGCGAGGCATAGCAGTAATAGGCCTTGCCCTTGGCGATCAGCTCTTCGGCGACTTCCCGGTGACGGGGCGCGCGCTCGTACTGCGACACCGCATCGCCATCCCAATCGAGGCCCAGCCACTTCAGGCCATCGAGAATGGCCGTGACAGCTGCTTCCGAGGAGCGTTCCCGGTCCGTGTCTTCGATGCGCAGCAGCATCTTGCCGCCCGTATGCTTGGCATAAAGCCAGTTGAACAGGGCTGTGCGGGCACCGCCAATATGGAGGTATCCGGTTGGGGAGGGTGCAAAACGGGTAACAACAGGTGACGACATAAGGACTCCAACAGACGTCTCGGCCATTAGCCTAACATCCAATCGATTTGATCTGGCGTTGATGTAGCATAGGAGCGCTGTCGTGCAAGGGCATTGGCAGAATTGGAGGCAAATGCAGGGGCCCGGCACCAGTACACAAACGAGTGAACGGCAGTTTTTTGATCGTCCGGCGGACGATGAGCCGGGTCTTGCGACCCAAATATCCCAAAATATTGCCGTCACCCGGCGAGGCGTGAGTCTGTCCGTAGCGCTGCGCCGGCGCATGGAGTTGGGGCAGGATTTGCTCCCGGCCGTTTCCCGGGCATGCGGGCGGGATTATGATCGCGGCAGTCTTTTTCTGTTCGTTCCGGTTTTTGCCGGCAGCGGCGCTATCGCCTATTTCGGCTTGCCCGTGGAACCGCGGCTGAGCGCCATCCTTTTCGGATTGACCGCGCTTGCCGGGTTCAAACTCCTGGCACGCGAGCGGCATCTGACCGGGATGTGCCTTTCCGCCGCCCTGCTGGTTGTCATGGGCATGCTCTGCGCCAAACTGGAAACGCTGCGGCTGGATACGCCAATGCTTGGCTCCGCCGTCACCACGCGGCTGACCGGCCGCGTCGTCGCGATCAACCGCGCCGACCGGGGCGGCTGGCGCGTGACGGTGGATGTCGTGGCGACAGAGCGCCCGCAGCTGCATTATGCCCCGGCAAGGCTGGTTGTATCGGCCAGAGCCTTGCCACCTGAAGCCGCCATAGGCAACGGGTTGCGCGGTCTGGTGCATCTGCGCCCGCCATCCGGTCCCGTGCGATCCGGCAATTACGACTTTGCCTTCCACAATTACTACAGGGGCATCGGCGGCAGCGGCTTCTTTCTCGGCAGGCCCGAAGCAGCCTCTCTGCCGGAACCGGCTGATTTGACAACCAGAACGCTGTTTGCCGTCGCTGCGATGCGCCAGGCGCTCACCGATCGTATCCTCGGTCATATACCTGGAGAAGCCGGTGCCATCGCCGCATCGCTGATCACCGGCCAGCGCGATGGCATCAGCGAGGCCACCAACAACGCCATGCGGCTGAGCGGCCTGTCGCATATCCTCTCCATTTCGGGATTGCACATGGCGCTCGTGGCCGGGATCGTCATCGGCTCGCTGCGCGCATGCATGGCCTTTTTTCCGGACTTTGCCGCGCGCTATCCCATCAAGAAATTTTCGGCATGCGCAGCGCTGCTGGCATCGGCCTTCTATCTGCTGCTTTCGGGGATCGACGTGGCGGCCCAGCGCAGCTTTGTCATGCTGGCAGTCATGCTTGTCGCCATGACCGTGGACCGGGCGGCGCTGTCGCTGCGCAATGTTGCCCTGGCCGCCTTGGTAACCATTGCCATCGCGCCGCACGAGGTGATGGGGCCAAGCTTCCAGATGTCCTATTCCGCCACTGCCGCACTGATTGCCCTTTACGGCTGGTGGTCGCCGCGCAAGGCCGGCCGGAATGGCAGGCGTCCGCGCCGCAGCAATCTGTTGGCGCAGCTGCCCGGCAAGATCGGCGATCACATCGTTGACGTCGCGCTGACATCCCTGGTCGCCGGTTCGGCCAGTGCGATCTTTGCCGCCTATCATTTCAACAATACCGCACCGCTCGGACTGATCGGCAACGCATTTGCCTTGCCCGTGGTCTCGGTTCTGGTCATGCCCTTCGCCGTATTGGCGCTGTTGCTGATGCCGTTCGATCTGGATTTCCTGCCGTTCGCCGTCATGGAACGCGGCATCGAGATGGTGGTGTTCATCGCCCATCACGTTGCCGCACTCTCGCCCTCGGGCAATCTTGGTCCGATGCCGCAGCCGAGCCTGATCCTGATGAGTGCGGCACTTGTGATCCTGCTTCTCACGACGTCGTGGTTGCGTCTGTGCAGCCTGCCGCTGTTTGCTGCGGCCGTCCTGATCATGGCACGCACAGCGCCGCCGGATATCGTCCTGTCCGAGGATGGCCGGCTGGCCGGTGTGCGCAATGGCGCGGCATTGATGATCAATCGCCCGCAGGGCGGCGCCTTCACGTTGAACAACTGGCGGCAGGGCTTTGGGCTGGAACAGATCGTCAAACCGGCGCGGATCGGCAAAAAGGCAGCGGAGGGTGCCTTCGAATGCGCCGGAAAGCTCTGTCTGGCGCGAGAACCGGGCGGTCTCGTCATTGCCTATACGGATGATCCCGCGCAAAGGAACGCCGCCTGCAGCGAGGGGAATATTGTCGTGCTGGGCTTTGCCGGTGTGGAAACCGGTTGCCCCGTTCCCGGTCCGATGGTGATCACGCGCCGTGATCTCGCCTTGAACGGTGCTGCCGAAATCCGGTTCGGTTCCGGCGGGCAAGGGCAGGGTGACCTGACGAATCTATCGAAAGCCGGAGAAGCGCTGGAGCAAAGAGTGCAGTCGGCCCGCCTGACCTGGGCGATCGGTCCGCCGGACCGACCCTGGAACAAGTACCGCATCCACTCCAATGCGGCGCGCAACCGGCCGGAGCGTTCACACAAGGCCCACGCGACCGAAGGCGTCCCGGACAATGCTGAACGGGACGCGGCGGCCGGTCAATAACGGCGGATCAGGCCGACGAGCTTGCCCTGCACCCGCACGCGGTCCGGTCCGAAAATCCGCGTTTCGTAGGCAGGGTTGGCGGCTTCCAGGGCAATCGAGGCACCCTTGCGGCGAAACCGCTTGAGGGTGGCCTCCTCGTCATCGACCAGCGCCACGATGATTTCGCCGGGGCTCGCGGTGTCGCCGCGCTTGATGACAACGGTATCGCCGTCGAAAATGCCCGCTTCGATCATCGAGTCGCCCTTGACCTCAAGCGCATAATGTTCGCCGCTGCCGATCATGTCTGGCGGAAGGCTCAGCATGTGGGTTTGGTTTTGGATCGCAGAAATCGGCACACCGGCGGCAATCCGGCCCATGACCGGAATGCTGACATTGGCAGGCATATCCATGTCGTTGGAGGCGCGCGGCTGCGGCTTCGGCGGTGCAACATTGCGTCCGAGACTGCCCTCGATGACGCTCGGCTCGAACTTTCTCTGGCTGTTGAGGCCGGGTGCGATGGAGTCGGGCAGGCGCAGGACTTCCAGCGCGCGCGCCCTGTTCGCAAGCCGGCGAATGAAGCCGCGCTCTTCCAGCGCAGTGATCAGCCGGTGAATGCCGGATTTGGAGGCCAGATCCAGCGCATCCTTCATTTCGTCGAAGGATGGCGGAATGCCCGTCTCCTTCAGACGCTCATGAATGAAGAGAAGAAGTTCATGTTGTTTACGCGTGAGCATTGGCGATCCTTTAGCAGGGAATCGGAAAAACAAAACCAGAACAAACACTATCTGTTCCAGCATTGTTCTACAAGTGCTTAATATTCCGTTGCGGCAATGCTGGAAGCTTGGTTACGAAGCTTGTGGGGGCAGAAATGCGCCCGTTCAGGGTACTGTTCCGCCGGTTTCCAACTGGATATCACAATATCATGACAGCTTTCATCCGAATCGCCGAGCGCCGGGATCTTGGCAGCATCATCGACTGGGCGGCCGCCGAGGGCTGGAACCCCGGGTTGGACGATGCGGATGCATTCTGGGCCGCGGACCCCAAGGGCTATCACGTGCTTGAGGTGAATGGTGAGCTGACGGCAGCGGTCTCGCTGGTCCGCTATGCGCGAGACTACGGCTTTCTCGGTTTCTACATGGTGCGTCCGCAATCGCGCGGTCTGGGTTTCGGCTGGTCGCTCTGGCAGGACGTGCTGAGCGGATTTGCCGGACAGACCGTCGGCCTTGATGGTGTCGTTGCCCAGCAGGAAAACTATCGGAAGTCGGGGTTTGTCTATGCCCATGCGAATTACCGCTATGGCGGCGCACCCGGCTGCAGGGCACCCGTCAGCGGCGATATCGTCGCCATCGATACGCAATGGATTGGCGCCGTCGCCGCCTATGACCGTCAATTCAATCCCGAACCACGGGAATCGTTTATCCGTGCCTGGCTTGGCCCGTCCGGCTCCCGCCACGGCCTGGCCTGCATTGCCGACGGAAAAATCGCGGGGTATGGCGTCGTGCGCGCATGCCGCGAGGGTTGCAAAATCGGTCCCTTGTTTGCCGAAACCGAAGAGATCGCCGACCGGCTGTTTCAATCGCTCGCAGCAAAAGCCGGGGATGCACAGGTCTTTCTGGATATTCCCGGGACCAATGGGGCCGCGCGGCGCCTTTGCGACCGCTATGGTCTCGCGCCGGTGTTCGAAACCGCACGCATGTATCGCGGACCGGCGCCCGAATTGCCGCTCGACCGGATTTTTGGCATCACAACCTTCGAATTGGGCTAGGCACTCACCGGCGCGGGGCGACGGGCGGACCGCTCGATTGGCGCAGGATGAGTTCGACCGGCCATATCTCATGGATGTTCTCGACCGGCTCGCCGTCGAGGACGCGCACCAGCAGTTCGGCGATACGCGATCCGGCGGAGCGGATCGACGACCGGGTGGTGGTCATGGCGGGGACCATGTTGCTGGCATTGAGATAGGGGAACACGTCGTCATGGGCGATCACCGAAACTTCCTTGCCGAGTTCATAGCCCCTTGAACGGATGGCGCGGAAAATGCCGAGCGCCGTCATCATCGAGCCGGCGAGAATGGCGGTCGGATGCGGCGTATAGGACAAGAGCCGCTGCGCCTCATGGAAACCGGTTTCATCGGAAAAACGCTCATGCACGATGAAGCGCGGATCAACGGCAATGCCGCGCTCCAGCAATGCTTCGCGATAACCCATTTCCCGGTGTTCGGAAAACGTGTGGCCCTTCAGCCCGTCAATCATCGCGATATGCCGGTGGCCGAGATCGATCAGGTGCGATGCCGCCTGCCGGAAGGCGCCGGCATTGTCGATGTCGAGCCAGGCATGCGGGGCGGCGATATTGGTTCGCCCGTGCAGCACAAAGGGAAATTTCGCTTCCGTCAGCATGGCGACCCGCTCGTCCATCAGGGTGGGGCCGGTGACGATGATGCCGTCCACGCGCTTGCTGGAAATCAGCCGCCGGTAGGCCGCAAGCTCGTCATTGTTGATGCTCGGGCTCATCAGCAGGTCCATTTCATGCTGCGACAGCTGCTCGGCCAGACCGGAAAAGAACTCGCTCGTGTGCGGACCGAAACGTTCGCTGCGGTCGCGCGGCATCAGGATGCCGATGGCGCCGATGCGGCCGATGGCAAGGCGCCGGGCATTGGCATTCGCGCTGTAACCGAATTTGAGGGCTGCCTGGCTGACGCGTTCGCGCGTCGCCTTGTTGACTTCAGGATAGCCGTTCAGGGCGCGACTGACGGTCGTTTGCGAGAGGCCCAGTTGTTCAGCCAGTTCCTTGAGTTTCATGGCAAGCAATCCAGTACGGTCTGTTCAGGCAATGCAGATATGACTCCAAATAATAAACATAACCAGAGGCTAAATTCAAAGCGCTTTGGTAAATTGCTCGCGATATTGTGATCCGTGGTCGGCTCCGTGCTGTTTCAACGGGGCGGCAGCCCGGAATTCGTGTTCTCAGCAATACCGTATAATGCACTGTAACATATATATAATAATCCATTTCTCCATGTGGTTGACCTTGATGTCTGGCTTGTGTCTCCAATTTGCGGCTTGACAGGTGAAAGAGCCTTTGCCATTTTTCATTCAAAGCGCTTTGAATTTTGATGTTTCAAATGATTTCCAAAGCGCTTCAGGAGGAGTTTTTGAAGAGGGGCCAAGCATCGCTGCGATGTGCGGCAGCCGATTCTGTCAGATTTTTGGGAGGAAATCATGAAAGCCAAATCATTCATTGCGACCCTTTTGACCACGACCTTGCTGGCTTCGGGGGCTTTTGCCGCCAATCTGGCGATCGTATCCGGCGACACCGGCAATGGACGCGAGTTCCTGCGCAAGCAGCTTGACCAGTTCGAGAAGGAAACCGGCAACAAGGTGTCCATCGTTGCCATGCCAGCCAACAGTTCCGACAATTTCGGTCAGTACCGCCTGTGGCTCGCCGCCGGCAATACCGATATCGACGTCTACCGCACCGACGTGATCTGGGCGCCGCAGCTGGCCGACCAGTTCCTCGACCTGAAGGAAGCCGCAAAGGACGTTATCGATCAGCACATACCGTCGATCATCGAAAGCCAGACCGTCGGCGGCAAGCTGGTCGCCTTGCCGATGTTCACCGACGCCCCGGCGCTCTACTACCGCAAGGACCTGCTGGAAAAGTACAAGAAGCCGGTGCCAAAAACCTGGGACGAGATGGCGGCAACCGCCAAGGAAATCCAGGATGGCGAGCGGGCGGGCGGCAACAAGAGCATTTATGGCTTTGTCTTCCAGGCCAATGCCTATGAGGGCCTGACCTGCAACGCGCTCGAATGGGTAAAATCCTCGGGCGGTGGGCAGATTGTCGAGGCGGACGGCACGATTTCGATCAATAATCCGGAAGCCGCAGCGGCCATCGACCGCGCCAAGGGCTGGGTCGATACCATCTCGCCCAAGGGCGTGCTCGCCTACACGGAGGAAGAGGCACGCGGTGTCTGGCAGACCGGCAATTCCGTTTTCATGCGCAACTGGCCCTATGCCTATGCGCTGGCCGGGGCCGATGGCAGCGCCATCAAGGGCAAGTTCGACGTGGCACCCCTGCCGAGCGGCAAGGAGGGCCAGAACTCCGCTGCAACGCTTGGCGGCTGGAACCTGGCGGTTTCAAAATACTCGAAGGCGCCAGAAGAGGCGATCAAGCTGGCGCTGTTCCTCGGCTCTCCCGCACAGCAGAAGGCGCGGGCGATTTCCCAGGCCAGCATGCCGACCATCAAGGCGCTCTACGACGACAAGGATATCGCCGCCGCGCAGCCGCTGATTCCAAACTGGAAGCCGGTGTTTGAAAATTCCGTTCCGCGCCCCTCGGCGCCGACGAAGGTGAAATACAATGAAGTGTCCAACATGTTCTGGAGCGCGGTCCACGATACATTATCGGGCAATGGCACCGCTGCCGAAAACCTTGAGCTTCTGGAAGCAAAGCTGACCGAACTCAAGGGAAACAGCTGGTAGACCCCTGCCAGCAAAAGGGCACGGTGCGGATGGCGTTCACAACCTCCCGAACCCGTTCGCACCGTTTGCCTGACGCTTTCGCTTCATCCGGAACCACACGGGCAGGAATACGAGCATGACGCCTTCCACCGCACGTTCAGAGCTTTTGCGGCAGCGCGCCCGCTCGGCGCAGCTGTTTCTCATTCCGATGATCATCGCGCTGGCCATTGTTGCCGGCTGGCCCTTGCTTCGGACAATCTATTTCTCGTTCACTGATGCCTCGCTGACCAATATGAGTGCGGCCAAATGGGTGGGATTCAAGAACTATCTGTCGTGGATCCAGCTGAAAAGCGGCCGCACGATCTTCTCAGGACTTCTGGTCGATCCGACCTGGTGGAACGCCGTGTGGAACACAGTGCGCTTCAGCATCATCTCCGTGGCGCTGGAAGCCTTTTTCGGCATGATCGTCGCGCTTGTTCTGAATGCCGAGTTCAAGGGCAGGGGCATTGTCCGCGCTGCCATCCTCATTCCCTGGGCGATCCCGACCATCGTGTCAGCCCGCCTGTGGGGCTGGATGCTGAACGACCAGTTCGGCATTCTCAACGATCTGTTCATGCGCCTTGGTTTCATCAGCCATCCCATCGCCTGGACGGCGAGTGCCGATACGGCCATGACGGCGGTGCTGATCGTCGATGTCTGGAAGACCACGCCTTTCATGGCGCTGCTCATTCTGGCAGGCCTGCAGATGGTGCCGAAGGACATTTATGAAGCCGCGCATATCGACGGCGTGCATCCGATCCGCCAGTTTTTCCGCATCACCCTGCCGCTGATCAAGCCGGCGCTGATGGTCGCCATCATTTTCCGCCTGCTCGATGCCATGCGCATTTTCGACTTGATCTATGTTCTGACGCCCAACAGCTCGCAGACCAAGACCATGTCGGTGCTGGCGCGGGAAAATCTCATCGAATTCGACAAGTTCGCCTATGGTTCGGCACAGTCGACGCTGCTATTTCTGGTGATCGCCCTGATGACCGTGCTGGCGATCTGGCTTGGCCGCGTGCGCCTCGACGGAGGAGACCGCTGATGATCTGGAATCTCACCAAGAACACGGCGTTTTATGCGCTCGTCACCCTGATTGTCGTGCTGGCGGTCTTTCCGTTCTATTACGCCATCATCACCAGCTTCAAAACCGGCAGCAACCTGTTCACCGTCGAGTATTTTCCGTCGTCGTTCTCGCTGGAAAACTACGTATCGGTCATCAATGCCGGCAGTTTCACCCGCAATCTGCTGAATTCGCTTGTCGTGTCGACACTGGTGGTGCTGCTGGCTTTGCTGATCGCCGTCACCGCATCCTTTGCGCTGGCCCGTGTGCGGTTTCGCGGCCGTTCGCTGCTGCTGCTGACCATCCTGTCCGTCTCGATGTTCCCGCAGATTGCGGTGCTGGCAGGCCTGTTCGAGGTCGTGCGCTTTCTCGGCCTCTACAACACGCTGTGGAGTCTCGTCTTTTCCTACACGATCTTCACATTGCCGTTCACCGTGTGGGTGCTGACCACCTTCATGCGCGATCTGCCTGTGGAAATCGAGGAGGCGGCCATTGTCGATGGCGCAACGCCCTGGGTCATCATCACCAAGGTGTTCCTGCCGCTGATGTGGCCGGCGATGGTAACGACCGGGTTGCTCGCCTTCATCGCCGCATGGAACGAGTTCCTGTTTGCCCTCACATTCACGTCTTCGACCGAGGTGCGCACGGTGCCGGTCACCATCGCGCTTTTGTCCGGAGCCAGTGCGCATGAAATCCCGTGGGGCACGATCATGGCCGCATCCGTCATCGTGACGGTGCCGCTCGTTGTTCTCGTCCTGATTTTCCAACGCAAGATCATTTCCGGCCTCACCGCCGGCGGCGTCAAGGGGTAACTCAAATGACAGCTATTCATCTCAACAATGTCCGCAAGTCCTTCGGTACGTTCGACGTCATCAAGGGGGTCGATCTGGAAATCAGCCCGAGCGAATTCATGGTGTTCGTCGGCCCTTCCGGCTGCGGAAAATCCACACTGCTGCGGTTGATCGCCGGGCTCGAGGACATCACCGCCGGAACGCTCGCCTTCGACGAAAAGGTGGTCAACAGCCTGACGCCATCGCAGCGCGGCATTGCCATGGTGTTCCAGTCCTATGCGCTCTATCCGCACATGACGGTGTTCGACAACATGGCGTTCGGCCTGAAACTGGCCAAGGGCGGCACAGACGAAATCAAGCGGAGGGTGAACGAGGCGGCGGACATGCTGCAGATCACCGCCTATCTCGACCGCCTGCCGAAACAGCTTTCCGGCGGCCAGCGCCAGCGCGTGGCCATCGGCCGGGCCATCGTGCGCGATCCGAAAGTCTTCCTGTTCGATGAACCGCTGTCCAATCTCGATGCCGCTTTGCGCGTGCAGACACGGCTCGAGATCGCCAAACTGCATGCCAAGATGCACGAGACCACGATGATCTACGTCACCCACGATCAGGTGGAGGCGATGACGCTTGCGGATCGGATCTGTGTGCTGCGCGATGGCATCGTTGAGCAGGTCGGCACGCCGCTGGAGCTTTATGAGAAGCCGCAATCAGTCTTTGTCGCCGGTTTCATCGGGTCACCGAAGATGAATTTCCTCACTGAGAAACACGCGGATACCTACCGCGCCCACACGCTCGGCGTGCGGCCGGAGCATCTCGAAATCAAGGACAGGGGCGGCACCTGGAACGGCAAGCTGATCCTGTCCGAAAACCTCGGTTCCGAGACCTATCTCTACATCGATATTGGCGCGAAGGACCCGCTTGTCGTCAGACAGGACGGGACTGCAAGCCAGCAGCCCGGCGAACTGCTCCACATTTCGCCGATCAACGACAATGTCCACCGCTTCGATCAATCGGGCAGGCCGGCAGCGTCAAACTGAACTGAGCATCCTCCCAACCGCATATGCAATGAATAGGAAGACAAAGATGACCATCCGCACGCTCGTCTGGGGCGAAAATGTTCATGAACAGCTGAACAAGACCGTCGCCGAAATCTACCCCGAAGGCATGCACAACCAGATTGCCAAGCTTCTGAAGTCCGACAGCAATATCGCGGTCAAGACCGCCACCCTGCAGGAACCCGAACACGGCCTGACCGACAAGGTACTGGACGAAACCGATGTGCTGATCTGGTGGGGGCACCGCGCCCATGGCGATGTCGCCGACGACGTGGTCGAGCGCGTTGCCAAGCGTGTCTGGGAAGGCATGGGCATCATCGTCCTGCACTCAGGCCATTTCTCCAAGATCTTCAAGCGCCTGATGGGCTCGCCCTGTGCGCTGCACTGGCGGGAAGCCGGTGAGCGCGAGCGGCTCTGGGTGGTCAATCCCGGCCATCCCATCGCAAAAGGCCTGCCACGCTATTTCGAGCTGGAAAACGAAGAGATGTATGGCGAGCCGTTCTCCGTGCCGGAACCGCTCGAGACGATCTTCGTCTCATGGTTCCAGGGCGGCGAGGTGTTCCGTTCCGGCCTGACCTACCGCAAGGGCGCGGGCAACGTGTTCTATTTCCGTCCCGGCCACGAAACCTATCCAACCTATCACGACGAGACGGTCGGGCTTGTCCTGCGCAATGCGGTGAACTGGGCTTATAACCCCAACCGCTATCCGGAACTCAATACGGCGCCGAACACGCCGGTCGAACAGGCCATCGAGCCCATCACCGCCCGCGGCGGCAGCCTGCATGAAGCCGGCGAGGAAGGTTTCCGCTAAACGCCGATCCGATCGGGGACGGCCCGCGCGCGGCCGTTTCCAATATCCGCAGTATCAATGCCGGCACCGCGTTGCAGCGTGCGGCACATTCATGTGAAGGACTGGACCAATGCGTCTTTTGATCTTGGGTACCGGCAGTATGGCCAATTCCCATGCCAAGAATTTCGCTGAAATCGAAGGGGTAACACTGGCGGGCGCGGTGGATGTCGATCCGGGCCGGGCGGAAGCGTTCCGCGCGGAATATGGCATCGAGCGGGCATTCACCTCGCTGGAGGAGGCACTGGCCTGGGGCGATTTCGATGCGGTGGCCAATGTTACGCCCGACAGCATCCACCACGCCACGACCCTGCAGTGCATCGCGGCGGGCAAGCACGTGTTCTGCGAAAAGCCGCTTGCGGCCAATTATGAAGACGCCGCCGAAATGGCCGACGAGATCGAGGCGGCGGGTCTCGTCGGCATGGTGAACCTGACCTATCGCAATGTCGCGCAGTTGCAGGCGGCCCGCAAGTTGGTCACCAGCGGCCAGATCGGCAAGGTCAGGCACGTGGAAGCATCGTACCTCCAGAGTTGGCTTGTCTCGAAAATGTGGGGCGACTGGCAGACGGAAAGCCGCTGGCTCTGGCGTCTGTCAAAGAAGCACGGCTCCAATGGCACGCTTGGTGACGTCGGCGTGCATATTCTCGATTTCGTCGTCTATGGCACCGATACGGAAATCGACGAGGTGTTCTGCCGCCTCAAGGCATTCGACAAGGCGGAAGGCAATCGCATCGGCGAATATGAACTCGACGCCAATGACAGTTTCACCATGACGGTGAGCTTCACCAATGGCGCGCTGGGTGTCGTCCATTCAAGCCGCTGGGCCACGGGACATGTCAATGAGCTGCGCCTGCGCGTCTACGGCGACAAGGGTGCATTCGAAGTCGTGCACCGTCATGACGGCTCCAAGCTGCTGGTCTGCCTCGGCGAGGACGTCGAAACGGCGGTGTGGAAAGAGGTCGAGGTCGAGCCTGTCGCGACGAACTATCAGCGGTTTGTCGAGGCGGTCAAACAGGGCAAAACACTCGAACCATCTTTCCGGCACGCGTCTAGGTTGCAAAAAGCAATAGACCTTGCCAATATAACGGAAAGTGACCGTAGAGAGCACCGGTTAACTGCCTGATTTGAGTATAAGAATTGCCTTGGGTTGCTCTCAGGCGATACCGCTCTGGAGTTGTGGACTGACCCATGACTCCAGAGGCCCGGTTTTTAAATCAGCGTAACATCAGGATTGTACAGGGCGAACCGGCGGCAAGGGCTGGCGCATGCGGTTCGCGGATGATCAGTCCATTGGCGTCGGCGAGGAATTTCAGCATGGATGAATCCTGCAGCGGAAACGGCGTCGCGGTCAGCGTGCCATCCGGTCCGGTGACGATGCGCGCCCGGACGTAATCCTGCCTCTGGTCATTGGTGGGCATATCAGTGCCGAGAACCGCAGCGCGCAGATCGGGCGCGTGCGATAGCCCCATGAAGGTGCGGATAAGCGGCGTCAGGAATATATGCGCACAGATCAGGCTCGATACGGGATTGCCGGGCAGGCCGAGAATGCGCATGCCCTGGAGATGGCCGAACATCAGCGGCTTGCCGGGACGCAGGGCGATTTTCCAGAAATCGAGTTCCATGCCGCGCGCGGCAAGGGCAGGCTGGACCAGATCATGGTCGCCAACCGAGGCGCCGCCGAGTGTCACCAGGATATCGGCCTGCGCTGCAACAGCGCGGTCCAGCGCATCGCTCAACGCTTCGAGCCGGTCTTCGGCAATGCCCAGATCGATGGCGATGCCGCCCGCATTGCGGACGATTTCAGCCAGACCATAACTGTTGGAAGCAATGATCTGGTCGGGCCGGTAGCTTTCGCCGGGGCTGACCAGTTCATCGCCGGTCGCCAATATCGCGACGCGCGGACGCCGCACGACGGACAGATGCGGATGATCGGCGGATGCGGCGAGGGCAAGGGCCGCCGGATCAAGCTGCCGGCCGGCGGCAAGCAGGACATCGCCGCTGTTGAAATCGAGGCCGGCCGCGCGGATGTTGCGGCCAAAAGCAATGGTCTCGACGATCTCCACCTCGTCGCCATGCGGCAAAGTATTTTCCTGAATGACCACGCTGTCGGCACCCGCCGGCACCGGTGCGCCGGTGAAGATGCGCACGGCTTCGCCCGGATCGACCGAGCCTTGGAAGGCATGCCCGGCAGCGGATTGACCCACCAGCTTCAGGCGGACAGGCACGCTGGCGACATCGGCGGCGCGCACGGCATAGCCATCCATCGCCGAGGCGGCAAAGGGCGGTTGTTGGCGGGTGGCATGCAGGTCGGCAGCGAGCACGCGTCCGCCCGCATCGCCGAGCGCAACGGTTTCCGGTTCAAGCAGATCCACATTGGCCAGGATGCGCCGCAGCGCTTCGTCAACCGGAAGGAGGTCTGCCATCGTTCAATTCCCGTCTGAAGTTTCCGCGGACCAATCGCCGGATTTCCCGCCCGATTTCTGCAACAGGCGAATGTCCTGAATGATCATACCCTTGTCGGCGGCTTTTGCCATGTCGTAGATCGTCAGGCATGCAATGGAAACCGCGGTGAGCGCTTCCATTTCGACACCGGTTTTACCCGTCAGCTTGACGGTGGCACGCACCCGCAGACCCGGCAGGGCCTTGTCGGCGTCGATATCGACACTGATCTTGCTCAGAAGCAGCGGATGGCAGAGCGGAATGAGGTCATGGGTTTTCTTGGCGGCCATGATCCCGGCGATGCGGGCCGTTCCGATGACATCGCCCTTCTTGGCATTGCCGGAAAGGATCAACTCGAGCGTTTCCGCCAGCATCCGCACGGACCCTTCCGCCACGGCAACCCGTTCAGTCTCGGCCTTGCCACCGACATCGACCATATGGGCCGCCCCGGTGCTGTCGAGATGGGTCAGCTTCGGCGCGGTTGTCATGCGGCGCTTGTCTGCTGGTCCGCTGTGCCATGCAGAAGCGCGTGGGTCGCTGCCGCCACATCGCTCTGGCGCATCAGGCTTTCACCGACGAGGAAGCTGCCGATGCCCGATTTGGCGAGGCGCTGGCAATCCGCATGGGTGAAGACGCCGCTTTCGCTGACGAGCAGCTTGTCCGCCGGCACCATTCTGGCCAGTCGTTCGGATACGGCGAGATCCACATGGAACGTGCGCAGATCGCGGTTGTTGATGCCAAGAAGCGGCGAGGTAAGCTTCAGCGCCCGGTCCATCTCGGCTTCGTCATGCACTTCGACCAGCACATCCATATCAAGCGCCATCGCCGTTTCTTCGAGCGCTGCGGCCAGCGCATCGTCGACGCTCGCCATGATGATCAGAATGCAATCGGCGCCCCAGCTGCGAGCTTCAAAGACCTGATAGGTATCGAAGAGAAAATCCTTGCGCAGGGCAGGCAGGCTGACGGCGGCACGGGCTGCAGTCAGAAATTCCGGTGCCCCTTGAAACGACGGTGCATCGGTCAGCACGGATAGGCAGGCTGCGCCACCCTGTTCATAGGCCTTCGCCAGCGCGGGTGGATCGAAATCCGGGCGAATCAGGCCTTTGGAAGGGCTCGCCTTCTTGATCTCGGCGATCAGGCCGAATGTATTGGCGGCGCGTTTCCGCTGCAAAGCGCTGAGAAAACCGCGTGGGGCGTCCTGATCCCTGATCCGGGCCTTGAGGTCATCGACGCTCAGACGTGTCTTGGCCGCAGCAATCTCTTCACGCTTGTAGGCTTCGATCTTGCGAAGAATATCAACCATGGTCAGTCAGCCTTGCTGTTGGATACGTGCACCAGCTTCTTTAGCACATTTCGCGCCGCACCGCTGTCGATGGAATGGGCCGCCATGCTGATGCCGGTTTTCAGGTCGCCGGTGGCGCCAGCGACAACCAGTCCGGCACCCGCATTGAACAGGGTGATATCGCGATAGGCGCCATGCGCGCCGTCAAGGACGGAGAGCAGCGAGACCGCGTTTTCTTCCGCCGTGCCGCCCTTGAGATCCTGGGGATCGACAAGACGCAGGCCAAAGGCTTCGGGTTCGATCTCGAAGGTGCGGATCACACCGTTCTCAAGGGCAGCGACTTTGGTGACGCCCGCCGTGGTGATCTCGTCGAGACCGTCGCCATGCACGACCCATACGGATTCCGAACCGAGGTTCTTCAGCACCTGCGCGATGGGTTCAACCCATTCGGGCGCATAGACGCCGACGAGCTGGCGGGTAACGCCAGCGGGATTGGTCAACGGGCCCAGCAGATTGAAGATGGTGCGGGTGCCAAGTTCGACCCGGGCGGGGCCGACATGCTTCATCGCCGGATGGTGCGACGGCGCGAACATGAAGCCGATGCCGGCTTCCTCGATGCAGGTGGAAATCAGATCGGGACCGATTTCGATGTTGATGCCGAGCGCCGCCAGCGTATCGGCCGCGCCGGAGCGCGAGGAGAGGGCGCGATTGCCGTGCTTGGCAACCGGCACGCCGGCGCCGGCCGCCACAAAGGCGGCGCAGGTTGAAACGTTGTAGGAACCCGACTGGTCCCCGCCGGTGCCGACGATATCGATGGCGCCGGGCACGGCCTTCACGGGAAGCATTTTCGAGCGCATGGCCGAGACCGCTCCGGCAATCTCGTCAACCTGCTCGCCGCGCACCCGCAAGGCCATGAGCAGGGCGCCGATCTGCGCCGGGGTTGCCTGTCCCGACATCATGATGTCGAAGGCTTCCACGGCTTCCTCGCGGGAAAGCGCTTTTCCCGCTGCCGCAATGCCGATGAAACGTTTCAGTTCAGCCATTCCTGGGTCTCACTGCAATCACTGGCGGGCAAGCGCCTGATTAATAACGGTCTTGTTGATGGTGACGGGATAGACGGTCTGCAACTGCATGACCAGCTGATCGAGCAGATCGTCGGACAGGCGCGACGTGAAGGTATCCTTCTCCGCCTTGGTCAGCGAGTCGGGTCCCACATTCAACGGTTCGATCGATTCCGTCACCTTGAAGATCAGCTTCGACTGGTCCGCCGCCGATTCCGTAACGCCGACCAGACCGTTGGGCCCGTCGAACACCGAGGCAACGCCGCCGACACCGAGGTCGGTATCCTTTGACTGGCGCGTGATGCCGCGTTTGGTTTCCTTGGTGAACTTGAATTCGGCCGCGATGTCGTCAAGCGATGTGCCGGATGCAACGCGCTTGCGCACTTCCTCTGCCTTTTCATTGAGGCGCTTTTCAAGCTCGGCCGTCCGCCAGTTGTCCGTGACCCGCGCCTTCACTTCGTCGAGGGTGCGGTCGCGTGCCGGTGTGATGCCGGTGACATCGTACCAGAGGAAACTGTTCGGACCGATATTGAGCGGCTCATTGTCAAAACCCTGATCGGCAAGGAAGGCAGCAGCCAGAAGATTTTCACCGAACGGAATACCGGGAATCTCCTTGTCGTCCGGTCCGCGACCCGACTGGTCGACGGCATCAATGGTGACCACCTTGAGGTTCTGTTTGGCAGCGGCATCGGCCATGGTCGCGCCGTCGGCCCGGGCATTCTCATAGGCGTCGTGCACGGACATGACAGACGATGCGGCGAGGGAAAGCGCGATCGTCTCGCGAATGTCCTTCTCCACTTCGGAAAGCGGTTTGATGACTTGCGGTGCGGCGGCAGTCACCCGCACGATGACCGGGCCAAACGCGCCGGTGATCACGTCGCTGACATTTCCGGCCTGAAGCTTGAAGATCGCTTCGGCAATGGTCTGGTCGGGCAGGGCGTTGCGCTGGAACGTGCCAAGACGCACGTCATTCATTGTCTTGCCTTCGGCCTTCACTTCATCATCGAACGAGGTGCCTGCAGCCAGACGGTCATGGGCAGCCTTGGCGGCATCGGCATTGGCAAAAGTCAGCTGTTCGATGGTGCGGGTTTCCGGCGAGGTATAGCGGGCAATGTTCTTGTCATATTCCGCCTTGATCTCCTCGGGCGAAACCGACGCCTGGTCGGCAATGTCCTTGGGTTCAAGCTTGACGTAGGTGATCTTGCGGTACTGCGGCGCGGCGTAGGCTTCCTTGTTCGCATCGAAATAGGTCTTCAGGTCCGCATCGCTGGGGGCGGGGATGTCGGTGATGAAGGATTTCGGCATCGAGACGTAATCGATGGTGCGGGATTCGCCTTTATAGGTCGCGACCGCCTTCAGCAGTGTGTCGGGCACCGTGATGCCGTCGGCGACGGCTTCGACGATCTGCTGGCGGCGGGCGATCTTGCTGCGGCTGTCGAGATAGCCCTGTGGGGTCATGCCGGCATTGCGCAGCACCAGATCAAACTGGCCGGGATTGAAACGGCCGTCAGGTCCCTGAAACGCCGGATCTTCGGCGGCCAGCTGTGCCAGGCGATCCTTGGACAGGCCAAGCGACATCTTCCGCGCTTCCTCGTCGAGCACGACACCGGCGACAAGCTGCGCCTGCACCTGATTGCTGACGCCAATGGCATCGGCTTGTTCGCGGGTGAAACGCTGGCCAAAACGCTGCTGCAGGGCGGCAAGCTGGCGGTCATAGGCCAGACGATATTCGACCGGTGAGACTTTCGAGCTTCCGGCGCTGATCGCCGAACCATTGCCGACGGCGCTGAGAATGGTATTGGAAACGCCCCAGCCAACAAAACTGACGCCAAGAAGAGCAAGAAGCAGCTTGGCTACCCAGGTCTGGGCCACGTCGCGCAAGGAATCGAGCATAGAAAGTCACCGTAACAGTATGAGGCTCAAATTGAATTGCTTAGGGGAATAGCGTCATGAAGGGCTTGTGTCGATTGCTTTATCAAGTGAATTTGCTAGTCAGACAATCAAATGACCGAGAAATCATCAAATCTATCGTCTTGAGGAACGCCGAATGACCCCTGATGTCCGTCCACTCGTCGCTGGTAACTGGAAAATGAACGGGACGGGAGAGTCTCTGGATGAACTGCGCATTATCGTCAACCGGCCGAATTCGGCCATTGGCGAGAAGATTGACGCATTGATCTGTGTGCCGGCCACGCTGGTTTTCCGGGCAGCCCAGTCCGTCGAAGGCGAGGCGCTTGCCATTGGCGGCGAGGACTGCCATGCGAAAAAGTCCGGCGCGCATACGGGCGATATCTCCGCCGACATGTTGAAGGATGCCGGCGCATCGCATGTCATTGTCGGGCATTCCGAGCGACGCACGGATCACGGCGAGACCGACGCGATGGTCAATGCCAAGGCCGTGGCCGCATGGGATGCCGGACTGGTCGCGATCATCTGCATCGGCGAGACCGAAGCACAGCGCAAGGCCGGAGCGACACTCGATATCATTGCAACGCAGCTCGCCGGTTCCATCCCCGACGGAGCCACCGCTGCCAATACGGTTATCGCGTACGAGCCCGTATGGGCGATCGGGACCGGTTTGACGCCGACCGCGGGGGATGTCCGTGAGGTTCACGCGTCGATCCGTGCGGCGCTGACCGCGCGTTTTGGTGCGGAAGGCGCGCGGCAGCGCATTCTCTATGGCGGCTCGGTAAAGCCGTCCAATGCGGTCGAGCTTCTGGGCATCGCGAACGTCGATGGTGCACTTGTTGGCG
This sequence comes from Phyllobacterium sp. T2-21, assembly GCF_055378485.1. Taxonomy (NCBI): domain Bacteria; kingdom Pseudomonadati; phylum Pseudomonadota; class Alphaproteobacteria; order Hyphomicrobiales; family Phyllobacteriaceae; genus Phyllobacterium; species Phyllobacterium sp. T2-21. Next base: position 2,312,477 of record NZ_AP027912.1, read on the forward strand.
GCGCGAGCTTGAAAGCGGTGGACTTCCTGGCCATCTGTGAGGCGTACCATTCGCTCTGACGAGCATCAAAAGCGCCGAATTGCCGAGAAAACTGTCCGCTGACGGGCTTGGTTTATTAAGAGATACGGTGTAAAGAGCCGCGTCCGACACCTAGAAAGCAGAAAATACCCCATGCAAACCGTCGTCATCGTCATTCATCTTCTGATTGTACTTGCCCTCGTTGGAGTTGTGCTCATGCAGCGCTCTGAAGGCGGCGGTCTTGGGATCGGTGGCGGCTCGGGTTTCATGAGCGCACGCGGCGCTGCCAACGTGCTCACGCGGGCAACGGCGATTCTTGCGACGGGCTTTTTCATCACGTCCCTGGCGCTTGGCATCATGTCGCGCTACGCCGAAAGCCCGACGGATATTCTCAACCGTATCCCGGCAACGACGGGCGGACAGCCCGCAACCGGCGGACAGCCAGCTGGCAGCGGCGGCATTCTCAACCAGCTTCCGGGTGCTGCGACCACAACGCCGCCGGCCTCTGACGCTTCGGCACCGGCAGCACCAGCGGCACCGGCACCGGCACCGGCCGAATCAACAGCGCCTGCGCCTGCTGCTCCGGCCGCGCCGGCGCAGCCTGCAAACCCCGTTCCCAATTCGCAGTAACCGCCGCTGAAACTGATTCTTTGCGGATGCGCAGCAAATGTGTTGCGCTTCCGCAACCCTTGGCGGTGAAGAATCAGTCTGGGCTGTTCTTCACGGTGATTTGCATTGAGTGGAAAACAGTCTTCAGATATCGCCATAGTCAGGTTTGGCCTTGGGGGCCTGGCAAGTGCCGCTGATGGCGCGTGCATATTATCCGGGAACTAACACTATGATTTCACGTCGCTCTCTGCTCATCGGAATTTCTGTTCTGGCCATGTCCGGATCGGCATTCGCTCAGTCCACCGTCAATACGGCCGCAACGCCTGCCGATGCGGCAAAGGTTGACACGACGCCAACCGCTTCCACTGCAAAACCAGCTAAGGTTTCGCAGGCCCGTAAGCCCGCCCGTGCAACGGCGGCAGCGGCCAAGCGCAACTATTCGCTCGATCCCAAGTATCTGCCGCAGGACGTTTCCTTCACCGGTTACAAGACCGGCACCATCGTCATCGATCCGAAGCAGAAGTTCCTTTATCTGGTTGAGTCCTCCACGACCGCACGCCGCTATGGCATTGCCGTCGGCAAGGAAGGTCTCGAATTCAAGGGTACCGCCGAAATCCGCACCAAGCGCGAATGGCCCCGTTGGATCCCGACCAAGGAAATGATCGAGCGCGAACCAAATCACTACGCCAAGTATGAGAACGGCATGGACGGTGGTCCAGGCAATCCGCTCGGCGCGCGCGCGCTCTACCTTTCACAGGGCAACAAGGATACCTATATCCGTATTCACGGTACCGTGCAGCCCTGGACCATCGGCAGCTCCGCTTCGAACGGTTGTTTCCGCATGGTCAATGATCACGTGATCGATCTTTACAACCGCGTCACTGTTGGCACGGAAGTGGTTGTACTGTAAGAACTATTCGTCGCTGAATTGAAACGGCCAGACCTAACGTCTGGCCGTTTTGCTTGTTTGAAAAAGATATTGGCACGGGAAAAACGGCTTTCATGCCGATTTTCTTGTGGCCAAATCACTCACAAAGGACTAACGAGATAAGCCCATGGCCCGATATGTTTTCATCACTGGCGGCGTGGTTTCTTCCCTCGGAAAAGGCATCGCCGCAGCTGCTTTGGCAGCCCTCCTTCAGGCTCGTGGATACCGTGTACGGATTCGCAAGCTTGATCCTTATCTCAACGTCGACCCCGGCACGATGTCGCCGTATCAGCACGGCGAGGTCTTTGTGACCGACGATGGCGCTGAAACTGACCTCGATCTTGGTCATTACGAGCGCTTTACGGGGCGTCCTGCCAACAAGCAGGACAATATCACCACCGGACGCATCTACCGCAACATCATCGAGAAGGAACGCAGGGGCGACTACCTCGGCGCAACCGTTCAGGTGATTCCGCACGTCACCGATGAGATCAAGAATTTCATCGTCGACGGCAATGAGGATTACGATTTCGTGCTGTGCGAAATCGGCGGTACGGTCGGCGATATCGAAGCGATGCCGTTCCTCGAGGCGATCCGCCAGCTCGGCAACGACCTGCCGCGCGGCAGCGCTGTCTATATCCACCTGACCCTGATGCCCTATATCCCCGCAGCGGGCGAACTGAAGACCAAGCCGACCCAGCACTCCGTCAAGGAACTGCGCTCTATCGGTATCGCCCCGGATATTCTGCTGATTCGTGCGGATCGCGAGATTCCGGAATCGGAACGCCGCAAGCTGTCGCTGTTCTGCAATGTCCGCTCGTCTGCGGTCATCCAGGCGCTCGACGTCGATACGATCTATGACGTTCCGATGGCCTATCACAGGGAAGGCCTCGATTCGGAAGTTCTGGCGGCATTCGGGATCGATCCTGCACCAAAGCCCCGCATGGAGCGTTGGGACGAGGTCAGCAAGCGTATCCACAATCCGGAAGGCGAGGTCACGATTGCCGTCGTCGGCAAGTACACCGGCCTCAAGGATGCCTACAAATCGCTGATCGAAGCCCTGCACCATGGTGGCATGGCCAACAAGGTGAAGGTCAATCTCGACTGGATCGAATCGGAAATCTTCGAACAGGAAGACCCGACGCCCTATCTGCAGAAGGTACACGGCATTCTGGTGCCGGGCGGCTTCGGCGAGCGCGGTTCGGAAGGCAAGATTCTGGCGGCAAAATTCGCCCGCGAGAAGAAGGTCCCGTATTTCGGTATCTGCTTCGGCATGCAGATGGCGGTCATCGAGGCCGCTCGTTCGCTGGCAGGCGTCGAGAAGGCATCGTCCAGCGAATTCGGCCCGACGAATGAACCGGTCGTCGGTCTCATGACCGAGTGGCTCAAGGGCAACATGCTGGAGAAGCGCACACAGGCTGGCGATCTCGGCGGCACCATGCGTCTGGGCGCCTACGAAGCCATGCTGAAATCCGGCACGCGGATTGCCGACATCTATGGCTCGACCGATATATTCGAACGGCATCGCCACCGTTACGAGGTGAACATCGATTACAAGGACCGTCTGGAAGATTGCGGTCTGGTGTTTTCGGGCATGTCGCCGGACGGTGTTCTGCCTGAGACCATCGAATATGCCGATCATCCATGGTTCATCGGCGTCCAGTACCATCCGGAACTGAAGTCGCGGCCATTCGAACCGCATCCGCTGTTCGCCTCGTTCATTCGTGCGGCCATGGACCAGAGCCGGCTCGTTTGAAACAATATGGGGTGTGGCTTGAATTGCAGTCCGCATTGAGGCACACCCTTTTCCCATGACCATAGCAACGCCGCGCACGCCCCGACCTGTTGATCATCTGGTTCTGCCGACGGTGGATCTCGATACGGCGCGCCAGCGTCTGGAAGCGCTCGGCTTTACTGTTGCGCCATCAGCGCAGCATCCGTTTGGCACGGAGAATGCCTGCGTCTTCTTCTCGGATAACACCTATCTTGAACCCCTTGCCATCGCACAGCGCGAAACCTGTGAAACCGAAGCCAGAAATGGCAATGTTTTTGTTGCGCGCGATCAGGCCTATCGTTTCCGCCAGGGCCAGGAAGGTTTTTCCGCCCTGGTCATGGGAACGCAGGATGCTGGGGCAGATCACAAGGAGTTTGTGAAATCAGGCATTTCAGCTGGCGAAATACTCGATTTTTCAAGAGCCTTCAAAACACCTGATGGTGCAGAAGGCGTGGCCGGTTTCCGTCTTGCCTTTGCCGCGGATCTGCGGGCTCCCGATGCCTTCTTCTTTACCTGCCAGCGTGTCAATCCACCGAAAGTGGACCGCACGGCCCTGCAGACTCACAGGAATGGCGCGGTCGGCTTGCGTGAGATCGTGCTGTCGGAAGTCAATCCGACGGATTTCCAGTATCCCTTGCAGGAACTGGTCAACCAGCGCGACGTCAACGCCCATTCCTTCGGCATGGATATCCGCGCTGCCAATGCCAATATCACCGTGCTGACGCCTGCCGGTCTTCGATCCTTTCTCGGTCTGGATGCGCCGGAAAACGAGCGGGGTTTGCGCTTGCAGGCCTTTGTTGTCGGTGTTCGCGATCTGGCTGCGGTTGAAACGCTGCTCGCCAACAACAATATCTCCACCGAAAAGCGCGGCTCCCGCCTGATTGTGCATAGGGCACCGGGACAGGGCGCTGCCATTGTATTTGAGGCTGCCTGATGTCCCTGAATTGCACTGTCTCCGCCGGCCCGGTTGCCTTTTCCAATACCGCGCAGTTTTCGCTGATTGCCGGACCCTGCCAGATGGAAAGCCGCCAGCATGCCTTCGACATGGCGGGTGCGCTGAAGGAGCTGACGGGCAAGCTCGGCATCGGACTGGTCTACAAGTCGAGTTTTGACAAGGCCAACCGGACGTCGCTGACCGGCAAGCGCGGCTTTGGCCTTGAAAATTCGTTGCCGGTTTTCGCCGATATCCGCAAGGAGTTCGGACTGCCGACGCTGACCGACGTTCATACGGAAGAGCAGTGCGCGGTTCTGGGCGAAGTCGTCGATGTGCTGCAGATCCCGGCGTTTCTCTGCCGCCAGACGGATCTGCTGATCGCCGCCGCCAAGACCGGCAAGGTGGTCAACATCAAAAAAGGCCAGTTCCTTGCGCCCTGGGATATGAAAAACGTCATTGCCAAGGTCACGGAAAGCGGCAACCCGAATGTGATGGTGACCGAGCGCGGCGCATCCTTCGGCTACAACACGCTGGTATCGGACATGCGTTCGCTGCCGATCATGGCGGGCTTCGGCGCGCCGGTGATTTTCGATGCGACTCATTCGGTGCAGCAGCCGGGCGGGCAGGGTGGTTCCACCGGCGGGCAGCGCGAGTTTGTCGAGACGCTGGCGCGTGCCGCCGTTGCCGTCGGCGTGGCCGGTGTGTTCATCGAAACGCACCAGGACCCGGACAATGCGCCATCGGACGGCCCGAACATGGTGCCGCTCGACCAGATGCCGCGTCTTCTGGAAAAGCTGCTGGAGTTCGACCGGATCGCCAAGTCGGCGTGATCTGATTTTCAGGAAAAGGCCGTCTCTGACGGCCTTTTTTCTGTTTTGAGCAACAATTCGTCTTCATGGGGATTTTCCTTGTCATCTTCATTCGCTATTCCAGTGGCGAATGCTGCCCAATGCAAATTGAAGGAAAAGCCTTATGACTGCTATTGTCGATATTATTGGCCGTGAAATTCTGGATAGTCGCGGGAACCCGACTGTTGAGGTCGATGTCATTCTCGAAGACGGCTCACTGGGCCGCGCGGCGGTCCCATCCGGCGCCTCGACGGGTGCACATGAGGCCGTGGAACTGCGCGATGGTGGCACACGCTATCTCGGCAAGGGCGTTCTGAAGGCTGTCGATGCCGTCAATGGCGAGCTGTTCGATGCAATCGGCGGTCTCGACGCGGAAAACCAGATCCACATCGACAAGACCATGATCGATCTCGATGGCACGCCGAACAAGAGCCGTCTTGGCGCCAACGCCATTCTCGGCGTATCGCTCGCCGTTGCCAAGGCCGCCGCTGAATCCTCCGGCCTGCCGCTCTACCGCTATCTCGGTGGACCGAACGCCCATGTCCTGCCGGTGCCGATGATGAACATCATCAACGGCGGCGCGCATGCCGACAATCCCATCGATTTTCAGGAATTCATGATTCTCCCGGTTGGCGCATCGTCACTGGCCGAAGCCGTGCGTTACGGTGCGGAAGTGTTCCACACGCTGAAGAAGCGCCTGAAGGATGCCGGCCACAACACCAATGTGGGCGACGAGGGCGGTTTTGCGCCGAACCTGAAGACGGCACCGGCTGCACTGGACTTCATCATGGAGTCCATCGAGAAAGCCGGTTTCAAGCCAGGCGAAGAAATCGCCATCGGTCTCGATTGCGCTGCAACCGAATTCTTCAAGGACGGCAATTACGTCTATGAAGGCGAGAAGAAGAGCCGCGATCCGAAGACCCAGGCAAAGTATCTGGCCAAGCTGGCGGCTGACTACCCGATCATCAGCATCGAAGACGGCATGTCCGAAGATGACTGGGAAGGCTGGAAATACCTGACTGACCTCATCGGCGACAAGTGCCAGCTCGTCGGCGACGATCTGTTCGTCACCAATTCGGCTCGTCTGCGCGATGGCATCAAGATGGGCGTGGCCAATTCCATTCTCGTCAAGGTCAACCAGATCGGCACGTTGTCGGAAACCTTCGACGCGGTCGATACGGCGCATCGCGCTGGCTATACCGCCGTCATGTCGCACCGCTCCGGTGAAACCGAAGACTCGACGATTGCCGATCTCGCCGTCGCCACCAATTGCGGACAGATCAAGACCGGCTCGCTTTCCCGCTCCGACCGGATCGCCAAGTACAACCAGCTGATCCGTATCGAGCAGGAACTCGGACCGCAGGCCCGTTACGCCGGCCGCGGCATTTTCCGCAGCCTCTGATACGCGTTACATTCGAGCGATGGAGATGGCGGGCCCTGTGCCCGCCATTTTGTTTTGGTGGGGCGGCCCCAGGGCAGCGGGAACGGCAAATTTAATCGGCTGTTAAGCAAAACATTGTTTTATGGCCGTGTGACTAATCGGGCCATCGTGACCTGATTCCGCATCCCTTCGGGTCATTTGCCATGTGGACAAAACAGAGACGGAAAACCAATCGCGGACGGCTTGTCGTGCCGATCCTTGCCTCGATGTTTTTCGCCTATTTCGGTTTCCATGCCTATCACGGCGAATACGGTCTCTATTCCACCATCAAGCTGCAGGATCAGACCCGGCTGCTGCGCGCCCAGTACGACGCGGTCAAGGCGTCGCGCACGGAGCTTGAACGGGAAGTACAACTTATGCATGATGGAACAATCGAGCGGGACATGTTAGATGAACAGGCCCGCAAGGCGTTGAATGTATCGCGGCCGGACGAAGTCACAATTATGCGTGGCTCGGGTGATTTAACTATTAACTGAATTCCGGTTAATTCACTTTTTATCGTGCATTTTGAACGTCTTATTTGCATAGCTCTTATTCAATTCTGCATATTGTAAGTTCTGCTCCTGCTGCTATTGTCGTCCGACAAAATAACAGGGAGTGAGATATGGCTACGAGGGCGAAAAAAAGCCCTGCGCGTTCTGCGCAGACCTCTGCTGTCAAAGCACCAAAACCAATCGAGTACACAAAGGAGCAGGAGCTCCACGCCTACGGCGAAATGCTGCTGATCCGGCGCTTCGAAGAAAAGGCCGGCCAGCTCTACGGTATGGGTTTCATTGGCGGTTTCTGCCATCTCTATATCGGTCAGGAAGCTGTTGTGACCGGCATGCAGGCGACACTGGTTGAAGGCGATCAGGTCATCACCGGTTATCGCGACCACGGCCACATGCTGGCCTGCGGCATGAGCGCCCGGGGCGTCATGGCCGAACTGACCGGACGCCGCGGCGGCCTTTCCAAGGGCAAGGGCGGCTCCATGCACATGTTCTCGAAAGAGAAGCACTTTTACGGCGGTCACGGCATCGTCGGTGCGCAGGTCTCCCTCGGTACGGGCCTCGCCTTTGCCAATCGCTACCGCGACAACGGCAATGTCTCCCTGGCTTATTTCGGTGACGGCGCTGCCAACCAGGGCCAGGTCTACGAAAGCTTCAACATGGCGGCGCTCTGGAAGCTGCCGGTCATTTACATCATTGAAAACAACCGTTACGCCATGGGTACGGCGGTTTCCCGCGCTTCGGCCGAAACCGATTTCTCCCGTCGCGGCATTTCCTTCAACATTCCCGGTATTCAGGTCGATGGCATGGATGTCCGCGCCGTTCAGGCTGCTGGCGAAGAAGCCACCGCATGGGCGCGCTCCGGCAAGGGCCCGATGATCCTGGAAATGCAGACATACCGGTATCGCGGTCACTCCATGTCGGATCCGGCCAAGTACCGTTCCAAGGACGAAGTGCAGAAGATGCGCTCCGAACACGATCCCATCGAGCAGGTGAAGAGCCGGTTGATCGACAAGGGCTGGTCCACCGAGGACGACCTGAAGAAGATCGACAAGGACGTTCGCGACATCGTTGCCGACGCAGCGGATTTCGCCCAGTCCGATCCGGAGCCGGATGCATCCGAGCTCTATACCGACATTCTGCTCTAAGGGAGGCGCAACCATGCCTGTAGATATTCTGATGCCAGCGCTCTCGCCGACCATGGAAGAGGGCAAACTGTCGAAATGGCTGAAAAAGGAAGGTGACAAGGTCACATCCGGTGACGTTCTCGCAGAAATCGAAACCGACAAGGCGACGATGGAAGTGGAAGCGGTCGATGAAGGCACCATCGGCAAGATTCTTATTGCTGAAGGCACCGACAACGTGAAGGTCAACACCGTCATCGCCGTTCTCCTGGGCGACGGTGAAAGCGCCGATGCCGCCAGCGCGCCAAAGGCTGCAGCCGTTGAAGCGCCTGCCAAGGCGCAAGAAGCCCCGCAGCAGGAAGCGGAGGCTGCAAAGCCCGCCGCGACCGTTCCGGCCGCGCCGAAGACTGAAGTTGCCGCCGATCCGGATATTCCGGCAGGCACCGAGATGGTCTCGACCACCGTGCGCGAAGCGCTGCGCGACGCCATGGCGGAAGAAATGCGCCGTGATCCCAACGTCTTCATCATGGGTGAAGAAGTCGCCGAATATCAGGGCGCCTACAAGATCACCCAGGGCCTGCTCGACGAATTCGGTCCGCGCCGCGTTGTCGATACGCCGATCACCGAACACGGCTTTGCCGGCGTGGGTGTTGGCGCTGCCATGACCGGCCTGCGCCCGATCGTTGAATTCATGACCTTCAACTTCGCCATGCAGGCGATTGACCAGATCATCAATTCGGCGGCCAAGACGCTCTATATGTCCGGCGGCCAGATGGGCGCACCGATGGTGTTCCGTGGTCCTTCCGGCGCGGCTGCCCGCGTCGCGGCCCAGCACTCCCAGTGCTATGCCGCTTGGTACAGCCATATTCCGGGCCTCAAGGTCGTCATGCCCTACACGGCTGCCGATGCGAAGGGTCTGCTCAAGGCTGCGATCCGCGATCCGAACCCGGTCATCTTCCTCGAAAACGAAATCCTCTACGGTCACTCCTTCGATGTGCCGAAGCTCGATGATTTCGTCCTGCCGATCGGCAAGGCCCGCATCCACAAGAAGGGCACGGACGTCACGCTCGTCTCCTTCGGCATCGGCATGAACTACACGGTGAAGGCTGCGGAAGAGCTGTCCAAGCTCGGCATCGATGCTGAGATCATCGATCTGCGCACCATCCGTCCGATGGACATTCCGACGGTTGTCGAATCGGTCAAGAAGACCGGTCGCTGCGTCACCATCGAGGAAGGCTATCCGCAGTCTTCGGTCGGCACGGAAATCGCTACCCGCGTCATGCAGCAGGCTTTCGATTATCTCGATGCGCCGATCCTGACGATTGCCGGCAAGGACGTCCCGATGCCTTACGCGGCCAATCTGGAAAAGCTGGCATTGCCGAACGTTCAAGAAATCGTCGAGGCCGTCAAAGCTGTGACATACACAGCGTAAAGGGGAGGAAATCGATATGCCGATCAATATCACCATGCCGGCTCTTTCTCCCACGATGGAAGAGGGCAATCTGGCCAAATGGCTTGTCAAGGAAGGCGATAAGGTTGGTCCCGGCGATGTGATTGCCGAGATCGAAACCGACAAGGCAACGATGGAAGTCGAAGCGGTCGACGAGGGCACGGTTGCCAAGATCGTGGTTCCCGCCGGTACGGAAGGCGTCAAGGTCAATGCGCTGATCGCCATTCTGGCGGCGGACGGCGAAGATGTCGGTGCTGCTGCCAAGGGTGGCGACGCAGCTCCCGCGAAAGCAGAAGCCGCACCTGCGCCCGCCAAGGCCGAAGCACCCAAGGAAACGGCGCCAGCGCCGGCTGCACCAGCCGCCGCTGTTGCTGCTCCGGCAAAGTCCGGCGACCGGACATTCTCGTCGCCGCTGGCCCGCCGGATCGCCAAGGACGCCGGTATCGATCTTTCCGCTGTAACGGGCTCCGGCCCGCATGGCCGCGTCATCAAGAAAGACGTCGAGGCAGCAATCTCTGGCGGCGGTGCCAAGGCACCTGCGGCAGCTGCAGCGGCCACGCCGGCAGCGGCTCCTAAGCCCATGTCGGACGATACGGTGCTGAAACTGTTCGAGGAAGGCTCCTACGAGCTTGTGCCGCATGACGGCATGCGCAAGACGATCGCCAAGCGTCTGCTGGAAGCCAAATCGACGGTTCCGCATTTCTATCTGACGGTCGATTGCGAACTCGACGCATTGCTGGCGCTGCGTGCCCAGATCAATGCGGCATCGCCGATGCGCAAGACGGAAAAGGGCGACGTTCCTGCCTACAAGCTGTCCGTCAATGACATGATCATCAAGGCGATGGCTCTGGCCCTGCGCGATGTTCCGGACGCCAATGTGTCCTGGACCGAAGCCAACATGGTCAAGCACAAGCATTCCGACGTGGGCGTTGCCGTGTCGATCCCCGGCGGCCTGATCACGCCGATCATCCGCAAGGCCGAGGAAAAGACCTTGTCCACCATCTCCAACGAGATGAAGGACCTGGCCAAGCGCGCGCGCGACCGCAAGCTGAAGCCCGAGGAATACCAGGGCGGCACGACTGCGGTTTCCAACCTCGGCATGTTCGGCGTCAAGGACTTCGCCGCCATCATCAACCCGCCGCATGCCACCATTCTGGCAATCGGTGCGGGTGAAGAGCGGGCCGTCGTCAAGAAGGGTGAGATCAAGGTTGCCACGGTCATGTCCGTGACGCTTTCGACCGATCACCGCGCTGTCGATGGAGCCTTGGGTGCCGAGCTTGCTCAGGCCTTCAAGCGCCACATCGAAAACCCGATGGGCATGCTGGTCTGAGGCCGCCAATGAAAACGGTCCTCTGCTATGGCGATTCATTGACCTGGGGGTACATTCCCGACGGGTCAGGACGCCATGCGCTGGGCGATCGCTGGCCACAGATTTTGCAGGCAGAGCTTGGCGGCAACGTGAATGTTGTCGCGGATGGTCTGAACGGGCGGACAACCGCGTTCGACGACCATCTCTCGGGGTTTGAACGCAATGCTGCCAAGACGCTGACCACGGCGCTTGGCACGCATTTTCCGCTTGATCTGGTGATCGTCATGCTCGGCACCAACGACATGAAGAGCTTTATCTGCGGCAATGCGCAGGGCGCCAAGCGCGGCATGCAGCGGCTGATCGAGATCATCCGTACTGCGCCGTACCAGCTTGATGCGAAAGCACCTGACGTCCTGATCATGTCACCGCCGCCGCTGGGCGAGACGGACGGTCCGGAATTCCGGCTGGTGTTCGAGCAGGGCATCGAACAGTCGCGCCTGCTCGCCGCCTTTTATGAAGATGCCGCCCGGCAGGCCGATTGCGCGTTTTTCGATGCGGGATCGGTGGCGAAGACATCGCCGGTCGATGGCGTGCATCTGGATGCAGACAATACACGGGCAATCGGCAAGGCCATTGCACCAATCGTTCGAGGCATACTCGATATTTAGTTCAGTCTTAGGAGGACCGAGACTTGGCCAATAATTACGACGTGATCATCATTGGTTCCGGCCCGGGCGGCTATATCGCCGCTATCCGTTCCGCGCAGCTGGGATTGAAGACGGCCATCGTGGAACGCGAGCATCTCGCCGGTATCTGCTCCAACTGGGGCTGCATACCGACAAAGGCGCTGCTGCGCTCGGCGGAAATCTTTCATTACGCCGAACACGCGAAGAATTACGGCCTGAAGATCGAAGGCAGCGTGACTGCAGATCTCAAGGCCATCGTTGCACGCTCGCGCGGCATTGCCGAGCGGATGAATGGCGGCGTCGGCTTCCTGATGAAGAAGAACAAGGTTGATGTCATCTGGGGCGAGGCCAAGCTGACCAAGCCCGGCGAGATCGTCGTCTCCAAGACCACCAAGAAGCCGGTCGAGCCGCAGGCGCCGCTGCCCAAGAATACCCTGGGCGAGGGCACTTATACGGCCAAGCATATCATCATCGCCACCGGTGCCCGTCCGCGCGCGCTTCCCGGTATCGAGCCGGATGGCAAGCTGATCTGGACCTATTTCGAGGCGATGAAGCCGGAAGAAATGCCAAAGTCGCTGCTCGTCATGGGTTCCGGTGCCATCGGTATCGAATTCGCGTCGTTCTACCGCACGATGGGCGTCGATGTGACCGTCGTCGAAGTCATGCCGCAGGTCATGCCTGTCGAAGACACCGAGATTGCCAACTTTGCCCGCAAGCAGTTCGAAAAGCAGGGCATGAAGATCATTCTCGATGCCAAGGTGACCAAGGTCGAGAAGTCAGCCAATTCCATCACCGCCCATGTCGAAAAGAAGGACGGCAAGGTCGAAAAAATCACCGCGGACCGCATGGTCTCGGCTGTCGGCGTGCAGGGCAATATCGAAAACATCGGCCTTGAGGCACTCGGCATCAAGACGGATCGCGGCTGCATCGTCATCGACGGCTATGGCAAGACCAACGTTCCCGGCATCTATGCCATCGGCGACGTCGCTGGGCCGCCCATGCTGGCGCACAAGGCCGAGCACGAGGCTGTGATCTGTGTCGAGAAGATCGCCGGATTGCCGAACGTGCATCCGATGGACAAGGCCAAGATTCCGGGCTGCACCTATTGCAACCCGCAGGTCGCTTCCGTTGGTTTGACCGAAGCCAAGGCGAAAGCGGAAGGCTATGACGTCCGCGTCGGCCGTTTCCCGTTCGTCGCCAACGGCAAGGCGATTGCGCTGGGTGAAGACCAGGGTATGGTCAAGACCGTCTTCGACAAGAAGACCGGCCAGCTCCTCGGCGCCCATCTCGTCGGTGCTGAGGTGACGGAACTGATCCAGGGTTTTGTGGTTGCGATGAACCTCGAAACGACCGAAGAAGAACTGATGCACACGATCTTCCCGCATCCGACCCTGTCGGAAACGATGAAGGAAAGCGTGCTGGATGCCTATGGACGTGCACTGAACGCCTGATAACGAAAGGAATTCCGGTCCGTTGGTCACCATCAAGGACAGCAAACCCTGGATTCGCCTGTCATGGGCAATCCTCAAATGGTCGACCCTGATCGGCTTTGGGCTGGGGTTTGCTGCGTCTGCCTTGAGTCTGGTTTCCGGCAACACCATATCCATCAATGGCACGGCCATCGGCGGCTGGACCGGTGTGTGGGTGGTGACTTTTGCCTGCGGGTTGGGTGGTTTTCTTTTCGGTGCTATATGGGCTCTGGTGTTTCGTGCCATTGCGATTGCATCAGGACGATAGGGCGAGCGAGGGAAGATGGATCAGCCAGTCGGTATCATGAGCATGCCCGGTGTCGGTTTCTTCGGGATGCTGGTCATCGGCTTCATCGCCGGATATATCGCGGAAAAGGCGATGAGCCGCAATCATGGCTTGTTCACCAATATTCTTGTTGGTATTGCCGGATCGTTCGTGGGTGGCACGCTGGCCGGATTGTTGAATTTCAACTTTTACGGCTTTTTTGGAAATCTGATTGTTGCGACGGCGGGCGCGATTATCATTCTCTGGATTTTTGGCAAAGCCAGATCCTCGAATTAAACTAGGAAGTCCTGATGGTAACGGTTCTCGATACGATCGATCAAAAGCGGCGCCTGCGGCATCCGGAAAAGGCGCATCGTCCGGATACGGAAATTCTGAAGAAGCCGGACTGGATTCGCGTCAAGGCGCCGGTCTCCAAGGGCTATGCGGAAACGCGCGAGATCGTGCGCTCGCACAGCCTCGTGACCGTGTGCGAAGAGGCCGGTTGCCCGAATATCGGCGAGTGCTGGGACAAGAAGCACGCCACCTTCATGATCATGGGCGAGATCTGCACCCGTGCCTGCGCGTTCTGCAACGTCGCAACGGGATTGCCGACGGCGCTTGATCCGAACGAGCCGGAAAATGTCGGCAAGGCCGTCAAGAAGATGGGCCTAACCCATGTGGTCATCACCTCGGTCGACCGCGACGATCTTCCCGATGGCGGCGCCCAGCATTTTGCCGACGTCATCAACGCGATCCGCGCGATTTCTCCCGGCACAACGGTTGAAATCCTCACGCCGGATTTCCTGCGCAAGGACGGTGCGCTTGAGATCGTCGTTGCCGCGCGCCCCGACGTGTTCAACCACAATCTGGAAACGGTGCCTTCCAACTATCTCAAGGTGCGTCCGGGTGCCCGTTATTTCCATTCCATCCGCCTGCTGCAGCGGGTGAAGGAACTCGATCCGACCATCTTCACCAAATCCGGCATCATGGTCGGCCTCGGCGAAGAGCGCAACGAAGTGCTGCAGCTGATGGACGACCTGCGTTCGGCCAATGTCGACTTCATGACCATCGGCCAGTACCTGCAGCCGACGCGCAAGCATCATCCGGTTCTCAACTATGTCACGCCAGACGAATTCAAGTCCTATGCGACCATCGCCAAGACCAAGGGCTTCCTGGTGGTTGCATCGAGCCCGCTCACACGCTCGTCGCACCATGCGGGTGATGATTTCGCCAAGCTGAAGGCTGCACGCGAGGCGCTGCACGCCAACAGAAGCTGACTGAATGCCGAAATTCGATACGACACGCCCCGTGGTGCATCGGGCCGAGCAGATGTTCGATCTGGTGGCGGACGTGGAAAGCTATCCGCAGTTCCTGCCAATGTGCGAAAGCCTGAAGGTGCGCTCACGCAAGGAGCGGGACGGCAAGACGCTGCTCATCGCCGATATGACCGTAGGCTACAAGCTGATCCGCGAGACGTTTACCAGCCAGGTCCTGCTCAAGCCGGACGAGAAGGTGATCGAGACCAAATATGTCGACGGGCCGTTTCGCTATCTCGACAACAAATGGCAGTTCGTGCCCTCCGCAAACCCGGAACATTCCGAGGTCAAATTCTACATCGACTATGAATTCAAAAGCCGCACGCTTGGTTTCTTGATGGGATCGATGTTCGATATTGCCTTCCGGAAATTCACCGAGGCCTTTGAAAAACGCGCCGACCAGATTTACGGCCGCGATTCATAACGCAAAACCATCTTTTGATTTGCCGGATAACTAAAACACCCCACAGCGCAGGAATCACCGCCGTGGGGTGTTCTGTTTCAGCCGTTTACCTGTCTGCTTGCCGCATCGATAATCCAGCCGCGCTCTGGTTCGTCGGAAATATCCAGGAGAACGACCAGACCGTCTCCAATGCTTTTTCGCAGAATGTTGCGGCCGGATGGCGCCGTGGACAGCAGACCGTCGCTTTCGAGTGTCTGTATCCGGCTGCGGGATAAAGCCAGTTCCGAAGCCAGAAGCCGGTCAAGGCGCACGGTTGTTGTCAACGGCAGTATGAGTTCGATCGACAGATGGGTTACATCCGGCGCGTGAGATAGAACCTGCTTCCTGACGGTAACATCCGAGAACTCCGTGACCTCCATTGCCTTCAACCCCACTGGATTGAATGCCAGACGGTTAAGCCATTCCGGATCGTTGGTCTGAAGCGCTGCAAGGGTTTGCAGGTCGATATCCCGGACATGCCTGCGCTCGAAAATCGTGCGGTTCCACGTGTTGTCGCAGACCGTGCATTTGTAGATGAGCCAGGCGTCGAGTTTGCGGCCATTGGCGTTGAGCCGGGCCTTGCCGCTGGATTGGAAGGGCCGCACGCAGCGGCAATGGCTGCAGGTGATGCGAGGCTGGGGAGCCGTTCGTGGAACAATGGTCCATTGGACGCAGAGAGTATTGGACATGCCGTCTTGATCTTCCTTTTGGAAGTTCAGCAAGAAGGCTGTCAGACAGTCATGGACTGAGCGCGGTGTGGCGTGTTCGGGGATGGGAAGAGTTTTGGGCCGATGCGTCTGCGCAAAGCACACGCTTGAATTGCCAACCGGCCTCTAACTCTGCCACCCGCTGAACATGTGTCAGCACTGCCGGAACGCAACGCGCATTGTCAGCAGCACAGGGTAATACAGGCGAGACCGGTCTTTACGATGGCAAAATGAGACTCCAGGCGGGTCAAAAACTCTTCCGCGCTGAGCCGTATCAAAATCCGGGCGCCATTGGAAGCCCCCGGATTTCTCCCGATCAAACGGCGTCTTGCGGCTCTTAGCGCTGTGCGGCAACCAGCAGGAACATCGGCCGCTCCAGTTCCTCGGCAAGCTCGGGCCTCGCGATGATCTGTTCTTTCGTCGGCTTCCATTCTTCCACGTTGGAGATGGCGAAACCCGCCTTCATCAGCAGATTGAGAATGGTGCCGATTGTCCGGTGCTGTTTGATGACGCCTTTGGCCAGCCAGTCGGTCACACGCGGTCCCTCGACCAGATAGCCGTCGACGGGCCAGGATTTGCGGCCTTCCGCATCAATCGACCAGCCGGGACGGGATGGTGCCATAAAGATGGGATGTTCCATCGAGAAGATGAATGTCGCGCCGGGAACGAGTGCCTTGTGAACGGTCCGGAACAGCCCGGCCAGATTGTCGATGTAATGCAGGGTGAGTGAACTGTAGGCAAGATCAAACGCTGCTTCGGGCAAGTCAAGCACCTCCAGATCGGCTCTGTCATAACGAATGGCCGCATCTGTCGACATTGATCGTGCCCGCGCCAGCATGTTTTCCGAAACATCGAGGCCCAGCACCTCTGCGGCACCGTTCTCGCGCCCAGCGGGCAAACCAGCCAAAACCACAACCGAGATCCACGGCGCGCAGGCCGTTAAGGTCTGGCATCAGCGCCTGCAAGGCAGGCCACTCCGCGGCACTGGCAAGACCGCCCACCGAGCGGCCCAACTGGCTGTAGCCTTCGAAGAAGGCCGGCGTATCATAAATATTCTGTGTCATCGTGTTCTCCATCTTGATGCCGATGGACGGCGCGCACCATAAAAAAGCCCCGTCCGTTGCCGGCGGGGTTTGTTGGTGACGCGTTGCGCTTTTCGATCAGCGTGCACGAAGTCCCTGCATCCCGCCTGTTGGGATGCCGGCAACCCGCGCAACAATCAAAACGTCATTCTCGATCATGGAACCGATATCCCATGCTGGCGGTGATGATGTCAAGAATGGCAAGTTTCCGCGCATCGGATGATTGATCGCAGCGGGACGATTCAGCTAGAACTGCGGCGCAACCAGCTTGGGAGAGAATGATGAGTGGCGTTGAGCCCGATTACACCCTTCACGGGGAAGCACCATCCGTCGACGACTATTGCCGGTTGCGGGTGATTTCCGGTTTGAGTCCGAAGAGCCGTGAGGCGGCTCTCATCGGTCTTCCCAACACGGTCTGCGGCGTGACGGTGACGCTGGACGGCAAGGCAGTCGGCATGGGCCGCATCGTCGGGGATCGCGGCTGTTTCTATCAGGTGGTGGACATTGCGGTTGATCCCGCCCATCAGGCGCGCGGGCTTGGCAAGAAGATCATGACTGCGCTGATGGACTATGTGGCGGCGGAAGCGCCTGATGGCGCCTATGTCAGCCTTATCGCCGATGGCCCGGCCAAACATCTCTACGCAAAATTCGGCTTCGAGCCGGTGACGCCGGATTCCATCGGCATGGCGTTCCGGGTGTCGCGCACCTGAATTCAGGCGAGCGTCTTCAACACCAGATCGAGCGCCGTTTCGACGGCGTTTTGCCGGATGCTCGCGCGCCCCTGATCGGGAAAAACATGCCGTACAGCCTGCGGCGCCTGTCCCTTGAGAGCGACACCGAACCAGACGAGACCAACCGGCTTGGCCGCCGATCCGCCGCCCGGACCTGCAACACCCGTCACCGCCACGGCAATGCCGGCGCGGGAGTGTTGCAATGCGCCCGCGGCCATGGCCAGCGCCACTTCCTCCGATACGGCGCCATGGGCAGCGATCACTTCCATGGGAATGCCGAGCATCGCGTGCTTGGCTTCGTTGGAATAGGTGATGAAGCCGCGATCCACCACGTCGGATGAACCGCCGATGTCGGTGAGGGAGGCCACAATCAGCCCGCCGGTGCAGGATTCGGCTGTTGCCAGCAAAATGCCTCTGGCGCGGCAGGCTTCCAGAACCGCGATGGCCTTTGTCTCTGCGATCAGTCCGCTCATTCCGGTAATCCTCCCGGATAGATCACCGATGCCGTAGCGATGGCGGCAATGCCTTCCTTGCGGCCGATAAAGCCCATCTTTTCATTGGTCGTCGCCTTGACCGACACGCGATCGGGCGTAATCCCGAGCATTTTCGACAGGGCGGCGGTCATGGCCTCGCGGTGCGGGCCGACTTTCGGTTCCTCGCAGATCAGGGTGATATCGGCGTTGGCGATGCGCCCGCCCGCCGCCTTGACGATTTTCACGGCATGCTCGACGAAAATATGCGAGGCGGCACCCTTCCATTGCGGGTCGGACGGCGGGAAATGCGTGCCGATATCGCCCGCGCCGCGCGTGGCCAGCAAAGCATCGGTCAGTGCATGCAAGGCGACATCCGCGTCGGAGTGGCCATTGAGCTTGCGGTCATGTTCGATGAAGACGCCGGCGAGCGTCACGCCATTGCCGGGCTCGAACGAATGCACGTCATAGCCGTTGCCCGTGCGCACATCCGGGAAGGCGGCATGCCTTTGCGACAGACGGTCATCAGCCATATCGATATCCTTTGCCCAGGTGAGTTTCGTATTGTCAGCCGATCCCTCGACAATCCGCACCGGCAAGCCTTGCCACTCGGCAATGGCGGAATCGTCGGTGAAATCGGAACGGCCGATGGCGAATGCCGCATCATGCGCCGCCATGATCGGCCCATAGGGGAAGGCCTGCGGCGTCTGTGCCGCATAAAGCCCGGCGCGCGGCACCGTGGCGCTGACCATGGCATCATGGCCCGCTGCTTTCAGCGTATCGGAGACGGCAAGCACCGGCAGAACACCGATATGCGGCGTCAGGTTGAAAATAACCCGCTCGAGCAGATCGGCGGAGATGAACGGCCGCACGCCGTCATGGATGAGCACGTGGTCCGGCGCCTGGTCCTTCAGGGCGAGCAGGCCAAGCCGGGTTGATTCCTGCCGCGTCGGCCCGCCGGTTACGCATGTGACGCGTGCCGCATAGTCTCCTGCCGCCTGGGCGAAGAGGGATTCGTCTTCCTTGTGGATGACAACGACGACATCGCCGATGAACGGGCAGCCGAGAAAGGCCCGCAGCGTATGCGCCAGAACCGCTTCACCGCCGATCTTGCGGTATTGCTTCGGTCCTTCAACGCTTTGGCCCGCGCGTTCCCCGCGACCAGCCGCCACAATGACGGCTGCC
Organism: Phyllobacterium sp. T2-21; assembly: GCF_055378485.1. Taxonomy (NCBI): domain Bacteria; kingdom Pseudomonadati; phylum Pseudomonadota; class Alphaproteobacteria; order Hyphomicrobiales; family Phyllobacteriaceae; genus Phyllobacterium; species Phyllobacterium sp. T2-21. The sequence continues at coordinate 2,331,753 of NZ_AP027912.1, forward strand.
ACCCGCATCTGCTTGTCGTTTGTACCTGCCGCCACACTTCTCTCCGTAACTCCAGACTGCGTTACCTCTTGCCGAGGCGAAAGACCAGAGGTTTAAACGAAATCTCGTCCATTCGAGGTGCTCTTTGCCTTGCCTAGTCCGGTGTTCCTGTCTAAAGGATAGGCGATTGGAAAATTGCATACGAAACAGGCAATAGTGACGTGATCGATCTGAATCAACCACTCGAGATAGGCGGCGTACAGCTGCGTAACCGGGTGTTCCTTGCGCCGATGTCCGGTGTGTCCGACTTGCCGTTCCGCCAGCTGGCGTGGAAGGCCGGCGCAGGCATGGTTGTGTCCGAAATGGTTGCCAGCGCCGAGCTGTGCACGCGCGAGCGCGGCAACCTGCTGCGGCTGCGCGGAGACGGTCTCGGCACCCATGTGGTGCAGATCGCCGGGCGTGAAACGAAGTGGATGGCGGAAGCCGCGCGCATCGCCGAAGGCGAGGGCGCGCATATCATCGATATCAATATGGGCTGCCCGGCCAAGAAAGTGACCGGCGGTTTTTCCGGTTCTGCCCTGATGCGCGATCTGGACCATGCCCTGACGCTGATCGAGGCGACCATCGCTGCGGTAAACATTCCCGTGACGCTGAAAATGCGCCTGGGCTGGGATGACGACACGATCAATGCGCCTGAGCTTGCCGCCCGTGCCGAACAGGCCGGTGTGCAGATGGTGACGGTGCATGGGCGTACCCGCTGCCAGTTCTATGAGGGCAAGGCGAACTGGCATGCCATCCGTGCCGTCAAGGCGGCCGTTTCCATCCCGCTTGTTGCCAATGGCGATGTGGTGAACCGCGACGATGCCAATGGCATTCTCGAGGCGTCGGGAGCCGATGCGGTCATGGTCGGGCGTGGCTCCTATGGGCAGCCCTGGCTGCCCGGGATGATCGTTCATGGCGCGCAGAACGGGCAGGACACAGGCCTGATCGCCGACTATGCGGTGGCCCATTACGAGGCGATGCTGGCCCATTACGGCGAGCCGACCGGCATTCGCCATGCGCGCAAGCATCTCGGCTGGTATCTGGAAAAGCACGGTGTCGACATCAGCGCGGCTGAACGCGCTTCGATCATGACCGAAACCAATCCGCGTCTGGTTGCCGGGCGCCTGCATGCCGCACTCGCGCGGCCGGACGAACATGACATGAAGAAGGTTGCATGATGACATCGGCAGACAATGTTGCGATGGACGACAAACTGGCCGGGATCGTTCTCAATGCGATCCGCCATCCTGTGATCATGCTTGATGAAAGCGGGCATATTTCCTATGCCAATTCCGATGCGGAAGCGTTTTTCCGCTCCAGCGCCAGCATATTGAGCCGCAACACGCTGGAAATGCTGCTGCCGTTCGGCAGCCCGTTGCTGGCTCTGGTCAAGCAGGTGCGGGAAAGCCCGTCGCCCGTCAATGAATATCGCGTCGATGTTTCGTCGCCGCGCCTCGGACAGGACCGCATTGTCGATCTCTACGTCACGCCGGTCAGCGAAGCGCCGGGATCGATCGTCATCCTGTTCAAGGAGCGGTCAATGGCGGAAAAGCTCGACCGACAGATGACCCATCGCGGCGCCGCCCGTTCGGTGACCGGCCTTGCATCCATGCTGGCGCACGAAATCAAGAACCCGCTGTCGGGTATTCGCGGTGCGGCGCAGCTGCTGGAAACCGGTCTCAACGATGATGACCGCGCGCTGACGCGGCTGATCACCGACGAGACCGACCGGATCGTCTCGCTTGTCGACCGCATGGAAGTGTTTTCCGACGAGCGCCCGATCGAACGGGAGGCGGTGAACATCCACGTCGTGCTGGACCACGTCAAAGCCATCGCCAAGAACGGCTTTGCCAGCCACATCAAGTTCCATGAGGATTATGACCCGTCGCTGCCCTATGTTTTTGCCAATCGTGATCAGCTGGTACAGGTGTTCCTGAATCTGGTGAAGAATGCGGCGGAATCCATCGGCACGAGCGAGCCGGGCGAGATCACGCTGTCGACCGCCTTCCGCCCCGGTATCCGCCTGTCGATTCCGGGCATCCGCAACCGGGTATCCCTGCCACTCGAATTCTGCGTGCAGGATACCGGTTCAGGCGTTTCACCGGATATCATGCCGCATCTGTTCGATCCGTTCATCACGACAAAGCCGAACGGCTCGGGTCTCGGCCTGGCGCTCGTAGCGAAAATCGTTGGCGATCATGGCGGTGTCATCGAATGCGATTCCGTACCGCGCAAGACGACATTCCGCATTCTGATGCCCGCATGGCAGAGCGATCCGTCGGACGACGACCATGCGGATGAAATGATTATATCGAAAAAGGCAGGATTCTGATCATGAGCTTGGGCAGCATTCTCGTTGCGGATGACGACGCAGCTATCAGAACAGTCCTCAATCAGGCGCTGTCACGTGCCGGTTACGATGTGCGCATCACGTCCAATGCAGCCACCCTGTGGCGCTGGATTTCCGCCGGTGACGGCGATCTTGTCATCACCGATGTGGTGATGCCCGATGAAAACGCTTTCGACCTTCTGCCACGCATCAAGAAATCGCGCCCCGATCTGCCGGTTATCGTCATGAGCGCGCAGAACACTTTCATGACGGCAATCCGCGCTTCCGAAGCGGGGGCCTATGAATATCTGCCAAAGCCATTCGATCTGACCGAGCTTGTCAGCATTGTCGGCCGTGCCTTGGCGGAACCGAAGAAAAAGCCGGAAAAATGGGCCAATGAAGAACAGCCGGATACCATGCCTCTGGTGGGCCGCTCGCCTGCCATGCAGGATATCTACCGCGTTCTTGCCCGGATGATGCAGACCGACCTGACCGTGATGATTTCAGGTGAATCCGGCACGGGCAAGGAGTTGGTGGCGCGGGCGCTGCATGAGTATGGCCGTCGCCGCAAGGGGCCGTTCGTCGCCATCAACATGGCTGCCATTCCGCGCGACCTGATCGAATCCGAACTGTTCGGCCATGAACGGGGTGCTTTCACCGGTGCGCAGAACCGGTCGAGCGGCCGGTTCGAACAGGCGGATGGCGGCACGCTGTTCCTCGATGAAATCGGCGATATGCCGATGGAAGCGCAAACGCGTCTGCTGCGCGTACTGCAGCAGGGCGAATACATGACCGTGGGCGGACGCACGCCGATCAAGACTGATGTGCGCATCGTGGCCGCGACAAACAAGGATCTGCGGACGCTGATCAATCAGGGCATGTTCCGCGAGGATCTTTATTACCGCCTGAACGTGGTGCCGCTGCGCCTGCCGCCGCTGCGCGAGCGCGGCGAGGATATTCCCGACCTTGTCCGGCATTTCTTCAAGATGGCGGCAAAGGACGGCCTGCCGGAAAAACGCATCACCGCCGATGGCCTCGACCTGATGCGCCGCTATCCCTGGGCCGGCAATGTGCGCGAGCTGGAAAATCTGGTGCGCCGTCTCGCCGCGCTTTATCCGCAGGAAGAAATCAATGCGGATGTGATTGAGGCGGAACTCAAGGCCGACCTGCGGCCGGCGGAGCCATCCTCGACGTCGATGTCCAATGAGGACATCACTATCGCCCAGGCGGTGGAACTCAACATGCAGCGCTACTTCCTGTCCTATGGCGATGATCTGCCGCCGGTCGGGCTTTACCAGCGCGTGCTGGAGGAAGTGGAATACCCGCTCATCCTCTCATGCCTGACCGCAACCCATGGCAACCAGATCAAGGCAGCGGAACTGCTCGGGCTCAACCGCAACACGCTGCGCAAGAAAATCCGCGAACTGGGTGTCAACATCTACAAGAACACCAAGAACGATCTGGGGCGATGATTCCTTCCCGGCAACGGTGTTTCCCGCCGTCGTTCATATAATTATCTGACTAACTATACTACCCGTCTGCACCATCAAGCACGTATGCTGTCGTTTGATCCTAGAGCGGACCCTTGAACACGAAGAATGCGCCGCCGCAGATCATCGCGAAGCCGACGAGGTGGTTGATGGTGATTTTCTCGCCGAGATACATCACTGAAAACCCGGCAAAGACCAGAAGCGTGATCACTTCCTGAATGGTCTTCAATTGGGCGGCCGAATAGATCTCGTGACCGTAGCGGTTCGCCGGTACCGCAAGGCAGTATTCGGCAAAGGCAATCATCCAGCTGATGAAGATGACCAGAAAGAGCGGCCGGTCCGCGAATTTGAGATGGCCATACCAGGCAAATGTCATGAAAACATTTGAGCCAAGCAAGAGGAGGATGGGGCGGATATAATCAAAGGAGGGCATGAAGTGTCCTTGGCTCTCAGCGTCTTTGGGCAGGGAATGCAATAACGTTCAAACGGTCAAAACGATCCGGACAGCAGGCTTACGTCAAGTCGCGCGCAGCGGAAAGGGCGATCTGGAGTTTGGCGGCAAGACATGCGCGGTGTGACCTAAAGGCCATAGCCTTGATCAGGCGTTGACGGGCTGTCGTGGCGGGCGTGTCAGATGGATGACGGAAAAAACCGCCGAAGCAAGCAGCATCGCGAATCCCAGGAAGGAAAACAGGCTGGTCAGGTGTCCAGGCACATCGCTCCAGCGCGGCCTGATGATATCAGCCGTGTTGTAGGGATCGCCGCTATACTGGCACATGACGAAAGAGCCGCCATTGCGCACAAGTGTGGCATCGAGATCGGAGACCAGGGCACTGACGGCGTCCCGGTGTTCGGGCATGTCACGCATATACACAAGCACAGCCTTCGTCGCAGCAAGATAGGCGTGCGAACAGGCATTGAACGGGCTTTGCTCGTCCGCAATGCTGCCGGGGACAATACCCCAGAGACAATAGCTGTATTGGATATTGGTGTAGTTCAACAGCCGCCGGAATTTCTCATCGGTGCGGGTCATGCGGGCCGCCAGATCGAGGATCGGCTTGCGGTAGTCGGCGATAACCGCCATTTCACCATGGGACAGGCTTGGAATGGAAATGCCCGACGTATCGGTACCGGCGCTGCTGCGGTGCGCCCATCCGCTTTCGGTTTGCAGCATGAACAGGCATACGACCAGAGCCAGAAGCCAGCCTGCCGGGCATCCCATGGGGATATCGAAGCGTTGCGGTCTCATGACAATCCCATCGGCAGCGGAAGCCTGAACGCCCGCGGGCGTTCAGGAATGGCGCGACTGCGCTCAGCGTGCCGCATGCAGGCGATAGCGCGGACGATGTCCGGCCAGAACCCGTTCAGCCAAAGCGCCGAAGAGCAGACCAAGCGTTGTCCAGACGATCACATGGATGCCCAGCGATGCGACGCGGAAATTCCAGAGAACGGTCGGTGAGAACTGTTCGGGAACTTCATTGATGGCGGGAAGCGCGTATTGCACCAGCGCAATGAACACGACATAGGCGGCACCGGCCATCAATGTCGCGTTCCATGCGCCGTGCTGGGCATAAAGGCGCTTTGCCAGACCCACAGCCGCCGCAAGGGCACCGAGCGAAACCACCAGCATGACGAAGAACAGTTCCGTTCTGGCCCCGATGGTATCCGGGCTGCCAACCGCAGGCGGATTCATCGGGTACTTGATGCAGGGAACGAGAACAATTGCCACAAAACCCGCGAGCGCCAGCAGGGCCGCCGTGCTGCGCGGGCTGAGGGAACTGACCCGGCCATGCACAAAGGCAAAAACCAGGGAGAACAATCCGCCAAGCGCGGCACTGTAGACCACAATGCCGGTAAACAGGCCGATGCCGGCCTGTGTCGCCCGCGTGACAAGCTCCGGTTCAGCCGCTGCGCCGGCCGCCTGGCTCATCTTTTCCTCGAAGGCAATGGCATGATCAACCTGCGGTTCGCCGAACACCCGGGCAAACCCGAACGCCAATAACCCGGCGATGACCCCTGCGATCATACCGCGGATCAAAAGATCTCTTGTCATTGTTTTGTTTCCTCAGTGGCAGGGAAAACCGAGGAGATGGCGGCCGTCATGGACGAATTCGTGCACATACATGCCCGAGAAGAGCGACATCGCACCTTCTTCCGCACCAATGAAATAGATTGCGAGCAGCATGATCAGCCCGCCGAAAATGGCCCAGGGCAAGACTTCGCCAAGAGGAATGGGCGTGACGCCTGCTGACGGCGTAAGAGCGATATCGGACATGAATTTTCTCCCAGAATGACGCGTTCACTAACGGAATAGATGATGTTGCGGCCAGGGTCTGGCTTTCAATCAGCGAAAAAGGACTGATTAATTACAGTGGCGCGACCGCTCCGGAATTTCACCGGCTTCCAAACTCGCAACAGCACGGTTATATCTGTGCGCGCCGCAGACTGTCAATGAACGGTCTGCGGGCTGTTTCCGGTTTTTTCTGAGGGTTTTGAGGGATATTTTGACCAGAGCCACGCGGTTGACCCTTGTTTGCCATGGCGCTACACCGGCGGTCCGCACAGGTGCTTTCCCCGCCGACGAAGCGCTTGAACCCGGGGAAGCCCAAAACCTGCAGGCCATTGCCGGGCATTTGCGCCGTGCGCACCATGTTTTGACCAGTCCGGCACGGCGCGCCCGGCAAACCGCCGATGCCCTGGGTCTGGAATCCGTTGTCGATGCGGCGTTGGCGGATATCGATTACGGGAAATGGGCGGGGAGGACGCTCGCCGCGGTCCACGAAGCCCACCCGGACGATGTAACGGACTGGATGAACAATCCCGCCTCGGCCCCGCATGGCGGCGAATCCGTCCATGATTTTCTCGTCAGGATTGCAGATTGGATGAGCGCGCATATGCATGATGGCGGTCACACAATCGTGGTGACGCACGCTTCCGTCATTCGTGCCGCTGTTCTGAGCGTCTTGCAGGCACCGGATTCCGCATTCTGGCGCATCGATGTCGAGCCGCGCAGCTGTACGGAAATGAGCAGCGACGGCCGCCGGTGGATGCTTCGCGCTGCCGCCTGCGCGCCGTCGCGCCCCACAGGGATTCTGCCATGATCCCGGCAAAAATCAGGCTTAGCTTTCGCCGCGCGGTCGCACCCTTTCTCCGGATCCGTCAAATCCGCCCGCTCACAGGAGTTCTCATGTCACGGCTCATTCGTATTTTTGCAGTCGCAGCGGTCCTTAATGCCGGCCTGTTGGGGCAGGTATTGGCGCACGCCCATCTTGAATCGGCAGTTCCGGCCGAAAACGCCATCGTGAAGGTCTCGCCCGTCGAGATCGATCTGACGTTTTCCGAGGGTTTGAATCTGAAATTCTCAGGTGCAACGATCACCGGCCCGGGCAAGGCGACCATATCGACGGGACAGGCCAAACTGTCGATCAACGACCACAAGACACTGGTCATTCCGCTGTCGGCACCCCTCGCGTCGGGGGAATATACCGTGAACTGGACCGCACTTTCCACCGACGGTCACAAGACCAAGGGCAGCTATACATTCACCGTCAAACCCTGATGGGGTTGGAGACCACGCTTGTTCTGTGCAGGTTCGTGCACAATACGTCCACGATGTTCCTGTGGGGCGCGTTTGCCTATCTCGCACTGCTTGTGCCCAAACCCCTGGCGCTGGAGATCGGGGAGCGCTTGCGTCCTGCGAGCGGGATCGCGGTCTTTCTGGCTATCGGAACGATCTTTGCCACGCTGCCGCTGCAGGCTGGAATGATCGGGCAGGGCTGGAGCGATGCCGTCGATCTCGGAACCATCCGGGACGTGCTGCTTGAGACAAGTGTCGGCCGCGGCTGGGCGATACAGGTCGCGGCGGCCCTGCTTTTGTTGCCCGCATTGGCTCTGTCGCCACGCCGCGCGTCCATCGCTCTTGCCATGGCTTCGGGACTGCTTCTGGCAAGCCTGGCATTTTCCGGCCATGCCACAATGCGGGAGGGCTGGATCGGCGCAGCCCACCGTTTCAACGATATGGTGCATGTGCTCTCGGGCGGCGCGTGGATCGGCGCGCTGATACCGGTCGTGCTGATCCTTGGCCGGTTGCGCCAGGCGGAATGGCGTGTGGCTGCGCGAACGGCGCTGATGCGGTTTTCGTCGGCCGGTCATGCGGCCGTCGCACTGGTGATCGCATCCGGCGTGGTCAATACCACGCTCGTCCTTCGACGTCTGCCGGCTGATTGGACATCCCCCTATCAGGCCTTGCTGGCGCTGAAGATCATTCTGGTTGTTGTGCTGACCGGACTGGCCCTGATCAACCGCTATGTTTTCGTTCCGCGCATGCGCACCAGCGAGGCAGGTTCCATACGCGCCATACGGCTCGGGACCCTGACGGAGATCACACTGGGCATTGTCGTGCTCGGGCTGGTTGCCTGGTTTGGCATGCTCGAACCCGTCTAGGTCGAAAAACGTGAGGGCAATGTCACATTCGATTGGGCTGTCTCGTCTTGGTGGCGCAAGACCAATTGCAGGCAATGACAGGAGACAGACACATGATCAGGAACATCTTTCTCGCAGGCGCCAGCGGCGCGGTTGGCAGGCGGCTTGCACCGCTGTTGGTGTAGGCCGGATATGTGGTGACCGGCACCACGCGAAGCGCCGAGAAGGCCGCTTCCTTGCGCCAGATCGGGGTCGAGCCGGCCATTGTCGATGTCTTCGATGCCGAAAAACTCAAATCCGTTGTGGCTGAGGCCGAGCCCGATGTGATCATACATCAGCTCACGGATTTGCCGCATGGTGTCAGTCCAGCGGCGATGAAGGATTTCATCAGCCGCAATGCCCGCATCCGCAGCGAGGGAACCGCCAATCTCGTACAGGCGGCAAAAGCCGCGGGTGTCGGGCGTATCATCGCGCAGAGTATCGCCTGGGCCTACGCGCCGAAACCTGGTGTGTTCATCGAAACGGATCCGCTTGATCTGCACGCGGAAGAACCCCGCGCGACGACTGTCGCCGGTGTCGCAGCCATGGAACGGGCCGTGTTGAACGAGCCCGGCATGGCGGGAATCGTCCTGCGCTACGGCTTTTTCTACGGGCCGGGGACCGGTGTCGATATGCCGGCCAATCCGGATTTGCGCGTCCATGTCGATGCGGCCGCCAGCGCAGCACTCAAGGCTATCGAGCGCGGTGCAAGCGGTGCCTACAATGTTACCGAGACGGATGTTGTCGCCAACAGCGGGAAAGCCCGCCATTCGCTCGGCTGGGACGCCGCATTCCGCATTGACCGCCGCCCATAGACCCTCGCGATGACAAGCGCGAGGCGAATCGACAGACCGCCTCCCACAGAGTTGGGAGACGGGCAAAGCGCAATCTGGTTCTAGCACAGGTGGCAGAACCAGAATCCGGTGCCCGTTTTGACGGGAGTTTTAACCGTGCTTTCGTTTCAGCATGGGATGCCATGCCCTATGCTGTGGCCAATCGTCAAAGAATGGCCCATGAAAAACGTGTCCGACCTGAACAGCAAATCTGCCGGCCGCGCCGGCAAGAATACGTTGGAAGAGCAGAGCAGGCAGGCTTTGCTCTCCAGCGCAGCCGGGCGTTCATCGAAAGCGGTAAAGCGCACAATGAGCCAGTATTTCAAGAGCTTGTCAGATGTTGATGCGGCCAGACATCACGTGGAGAAGGCCAGGCGCACCGCCGATGACAGCTTGAACCGGGCCAAAGCTGCACCAAAACCGCATGAAATCACCAACCCGGCCTTTGTTGCGCTGTTCGAGGCGCACCAGCATGATCGGGAGGTGCTTTTTGCTGCCATGCGCGCGCTTGACCGGGCTCAGGAAGTGCTGCAATCGGAGGCAGAAAAGACGGCATTTTTTGCCAGGGATGACGATCAGCCACGCTGAAAGTTGCAATCTATAGGTGAATAAGTACACCACAAGATTGTATTTTACAGACTTTTGCTTTCCGCCGGCCTATCAATCCGCTGTTCGATGTCATCAACAACGGAAAATCTGCGTGAAAAAACTCATTTCCCTGATCATGGCGGCAAGTTTTGCCTGCTTCGCTTTTTCAGCAACAGCGCGGGCGGACAATGCCGCGACCGAGCTGTTCCAGAAATATCTTGCCAATGGCCGCATCGGCGAGGCCGATGAGCAACTGCTGGCCTTGGCGGCGAAAGCGACGAACAATGCCGATGCGCAGCTGGGCCTGGGCCTTGTGCGCACCGCCCGCGCGTTCGAAAAGCTGGCGCAATCGCTTTTCAAACATGGATTTGGTTCGAAATCGGATGGCTATGAATTGTATCTGGGGCTGGGCGCCAGCCAAATCGCCAGAAACAGCAATCCGGAACCCATCACCTATGAGCAATTCCGCGGTATTCTCGCAACGTTCATTGCCGATCTCGATTCTGCCGACAAGGCACTTGCCGCCGTTGGCGACAAGCCGGCAAAGCTGAAGGTCGATCTTTCGGTTGCCCGGTTTGACTGGAACGGCGATGGCAAGGTTGGGCCGGAAGACCATATCGGCCGTGCCATTTCGGATACCAATGAAAACGGCGATCCCCTGCCTTTCATTGTCGGCTTCGACACCGCCGATGCGAAATGGCTGCAAGGCTATGACAATCTGCTGATGGCCGTCGCCAAGGCATGGCTTTCCCATGATTTTTCCGAAAGCTGGAACAGCAGCTTCAGCGTGGTGTTTCCCCGTGCTGTCTCGACCATGTCGGCAGTCAATGGCAGGGGCGCGGACGAATATACGATGTTCGGGGTGAACAAGGCACAGGCCGATGACATCGCTGATTTCATAACCCTCATTCACACCATCCGCTGGCCGGTTGCCGACAAGGCGATGTGGAGCGAGGTGCGCGTTCATCTGAAGAAGGTGATTGCACTCAACCGGGAAACCTGGGCCCTCATCGACAAGGAAACCGACGACGACCATGAATGGCTGCCCGGCCCGAAGCAGAAGAGCGGTGTGCTGCCATCCTTCAATGTCACGCAGGAGCGCATCCAGGCCTGGCTCGCGGTGTTGTCGCAATTCGAGGCGGCCCTGGATGGCAAGATCCTCATTCCCCATTGGCGCTTTGACAAAGGTATCAATCTGGCCAAGGTTTTCGACGATCCAAGGCCGTTTGATTTCATCCTCTGGCTCACCGGTCCGGCTGCCGTGCCGTATCTTCAGGACGGCCCAGCGATGAGCAGCGGCGAATGGAACCAGATCACGGCGATCTTTGAGGGAAATTTCGCCTCTTACGCCTTCTATTTCAATTAGAATGAAGCCGTTCGGGTGTCGGCCAATGGCAATCGTTGGCCGATCTCGTGACCGGTAAAGAGAGCGGGCGCTTCTTCAAGCCTTAAACTTTTGCCGTTGCGGTCTATATGTATCAAGGACGCACCATGGCGTGCGTTCACGATCTTGCGCGCGTTCCGTGCGCAACAGACGTTCCTGACTTTCATCGAATACTCCAATTCAAACGAAAGAACTGTGACAATGTCCCAATCCATTGCATCCCAATCCGGTACATTCAGAATTGGCGGCGATATCGAAATCAATCGTCTTGGCTTTGGCGCCATGCGCATCACTGGCCGTGGTATCTGGGGGGAGCCCGCCGACAAGCCGGAAGCCATTCGCACCTTGCAGCGCCTGCCGGAACTTGGCGTGAACTTCATCGATACGGCAAATTCCTATGGTCCGGATGTTTCAGAACTTCTGATCAAGGAAGCCCTTCATCCCTATGGCGACATTCTCGTTGCCACGAAGGCTGGTCTTACGCGCGAGGGACCGGACCGTTGGACGCCGAAGGGCGATCCGAAATACCTGATCGACGAGGCGCATAAGAGCCTTCGCCAGCTTGGTGTTGATCAGATCGGTCTCTGGCAATTGCATCGGATCGACTCGAAAGTACCGCGTGACGAACAGTTCGGCGCTGTGAAATCGCTGCTCGACGCGGGTGTGATCCGCCACGCCGGACTGAGCGAGGTGTCTGTTGAAGAGATCAAGGCCGCTTCGAAATTCTTCAAGGTGGCGACGGTGCAGAACCGCTACAATCTCGTTGATCGCGCAAGCGAGGATGTCGTGGATTACTGCACGCAGAACGGAATCGGCTTCATACCCTGGTTCCCGCTGGCTGCGGGTGACCTGGCAAAGCCGGGCTCGTTGCTGGACACCATCGCTTCCCGTCACAAGGCGACGCCGGGCCAGATCGCCTTGGCATGGGTGCTCAAGCGCAGCCCGGTCATTTTGCCCATACCGGGAACATCCAAGGTCAAGCATCTTGAGGAAAACGTCGATGCCGCAAGGATCAGCCTCTCCGATGAGGAATTCAGCGCGCTTGACCGGGAAGGCAAGGCACACGCCGCACGATGAATTTCCTTGGGAGAACGCAGAAAGGGCCCGGTTTTCCGGGCCTTTTTCCTTTGCTTCTTGTAAACAGCATTCGCCCGTCTAAAGTGCGGCAAACAACAGGAGAAACGCCATGAAGATCAGTGCACGCAATCGGCTGAAAGGGACAGTTGTCGAAGTGACCAAGGGAGCAACGACGGCCCATGTCCGCATCGATGTCGGCGGTTCAATCGTCACGGCATCAATCACCAACGAAGCCGTTGACGAGTTGCGGCTGAAGGTTGGCGACAGTGCCTATGCCGTCGTCAAGGCTTCCGATGTCATGGTCGCCGTTGACTGATTGACCAGTCACGCCGGCAATGAAGGTGCCCGTTCGCGGGCACTTTCCGTTTGTGCATGGCAATCGCTTGCCTTTTAATGTTGACTGAGTCAATACTCAAGCCAGTCAACAGCAAAGGAATGGGCCGATGTCGGACCCGGTCGCAGAAATACGCACGTTCAATCGCTTCTATACCCACATTATCGGCCTGCTGGATGAGCATCTGACCGACAGTCCGTTTTCGCTTCCCGAAGCGCGCATTCTCTATGAACTTGCCAACAATGACACCGTCAAAACGGCTGCCGACCTCTCGCGGATACTCGATATGGACACCGCGCAGATCAGCCGGATACTGGCACGGTTCAAAGCGCGCCAGCTTGTCAGTAGCACGGTCAGCACCGATCACGCCAAGCTGCGTATTCTCTCGCTGACGCCGGAGGGGCAGGCTGCCTTCGCAGCGCTGGACCGAAGCGCTATCGAGAGGGCCAATGCCGTGCTTGCGCCGCTCGATACAGCCCGTGTCAGCCGCTTGACCCAATCCATGCGCGAGATCCGCTCCATACTGGGCAATCGATCCGAAACGGTCAGCCCGGCTCCGGCCTACACGTTGCGGGCTCCAAGGGCAGGTGATCTTGGCCTGGTCGTTCACAGGCAGGCCTATCTTTACAACAAGGAATACAATCTGGATTGGACGTTTGAAGGTCTGATTGCCGGCATCATATCCGGGTTCATCGCAAACTTTGATCCGGCGCGGGAGCAGGCGTGGATTGCCGACCGGAATGGTGAAATAGCCGGGTCGGTCTTTCTCATGCGTACGGACGACCCGCAGGTCGGCAAATTGCGCATGCTCTATGTGGAACCGTCAGCGCGGGGATTGGGCATCGGCTCGGCGCTTGTTGCCGCCTGCATCGAGCGGGCGCGGGCGGTCGGCTATCACAAACTAACCCTCTGGACAAATGACTTTCTGCTTTCGGCCCGGCGCATTTATCAGGAAGCCGGATTCAAGCTCGTGGAGGAAGAACGGCACCATTCTTTCGGCCACGACCTTGTTGGACAGACGTGGACACTTGATCTGCGGCCGGAGTGAAGCCGTCTAGGACTTGACACGGCGCAGAAGCTCGCGGGCAATCTGCAGCACGTCCTTTTCCCGGATGCCCACCGTGACATCTTCGACATCGTCGATGGTTTCACCGGCAACCAGCCGGATCGGGTTATGACCCTTGGCAACAATCATTGTCTGTACCCGGCGCGGAATGGCTGGCAACAGGAAGCGTTTGACGCACTCCACCAGAACCTCGCGCTTGTTGGGTGCCAGCTTGCCGAGTTTTTCGCGCAGCAGCGCGCCAAACATATTGCCGTCGGCAAAGCCAAATTTGCTATCAAGATCAAAGGCATGCAATTGATATTCAAAGTGAGCCATGTTGCTCTCCCATGGGCGTCCGTCCGTGGTGCCAGATTGTGACGCCTGATCGTTTCCAGAGATATGGTGCGTGACCCGAAGGTTTTCACGTTCTTTTTGCCAATCGACACCAGATATTACAATGAGCCGGAAATCTTGATAATTCAATTGGTCTTTAGACGGGGCTTTCATTGTCACGGCGAGCCGGGTAGGTTACAGGAAGTCTATCTGCGGCGCTGCGTGATGCGGTGCGTTGTAGCGTAAACGGCAGGTGCCGGGCGCGCCTCCGGCAGATCCAAAACGACCCATACAAGGACTACCCCGGTTTGAAACATCTCAATGAATTCGCTGATCGCCGCAAAGCGGCGGCCGAGGCCAAGCAACTGCTTCTCAAAAAGTTCGAAAAAGCACCAAAGCCCACTGATCCAGAGGTGCAGGCAAAACGTGCAGAACGGGAAGCCATTGCGGCGGCACGTGCGGCACGGCAGGCAGAACGCGAGCGCGTAAAGCAGGAAGAACGGGACCGCAAGCTTGCGGAAGCGGCAGCCGTGGCAGAAGCAGCAGAAGCCGCCGCAAAGGCGCTTCAGGCCGAGTCAAGCAACCGGATCGCCCGCGTCGTCGCCGATGAGGCCGAGCGCAAGGCGGAACGCGATCGCCGCTACGCTGCCCGCAAGGCAAGACAGCGCTAACGGCTTCTCTTTTAGTTGCTGTAGGCGCCCAGATAATCCAGCTTGCCGATGGGAACCCCATTGTGCCGCAGGATGTCATGGGCGGTGGTGACGTGGAAAAAGAAGTTCGGCAACGCGAACTGCAGCATGTAGTCATGGCCGCCCAGATGCGCCTTGTGCGGACCAAAGCTCAGGGTAACCTCGCGGTTTTCGCTGTCATCGAGCACTGATGTGTCCAGGCCTTCCAGAAAGGCCACGGTCTTGTCTATCCGCGCCTTCAGATCGGCAAAGCTCACTTCATCGTCGGGGAAGCTTGGCACTTTGACATCGGTCAGGCGGGCAATGGTCGCCTTGGACGTGTCGCTGGCCCGTTGGATCTGTCCCGAAAAGGGCAGCATGTCGGGGGCCAGGCGCGCGCTGACAAGCACGGAAGGGTCGATCTTCTTTTCCTGCGCATAGGCTTCGGCCTTGGCAATCAGCGCCGAGACGATCGAAAACCCGCGGATAAAGACCGGGACTGAAATCTGGTACATGGAGAGCGGCATGGGTGTTCCTTCCGGGAGCATGCTTGTTTAAGCAGTTGCGCTTTCCGATTCCGGAACAGCAACCGCATCAGGCAAATATATGCGGCTCGCCAAGGACTTCAATGCGCACATGATCCCCGGTTGCAGGAAGATTGACTGCGGAACATTTGATCTGCACCGGCGCGGCCCTCTGGCCATTGCAAGAACCGTGGTCGCCCATGATGGCAAGCGTCACCGTGCACACCGCCCCGCCGAATTCGATGTCAACGACCCTGCCATAACCGGCATTCCCGTCAGGGGCGGCCACGGCGTCGCTCTCGGTGACGGAGACAAGTTTCAGCTGTTCGGGGCGCAGCATGATTTCCGCTGTGCCCAGCCGTTCGGCTGTCCGTGCCTTCAGCCGGCCAAACGCGCAATCGATCCAGCCGTTGCCGATCTGCGCCGGCAGCAGAATTGCATCGCCGAGAAACGAGGCCGTCGTGCGGTCCGACGGGTTCAGATAGAGCGAGCGCGGCGGTCCGGCCTGAACCAGTTTGCCCTGCCGCATCACCGCGACCTGATCGGCAAAGGACAGGGCTTCCGCCTGATCGTGGGTGACCAGAATGGTGGTAATGCCGGCTTTTTTCAGAACCGCAGCAACAGCCTTGCGCATGTTTTCGCGCAGACCGGTGTCGAGCGCGGAAAACGGCTCGTCCAGCAGCATCAGCTTGGGCTGGCGTGCCAAAGCCCGGGCAAGCGAGACCCGTTGCTGCTGTCCGCCGGAAAGCTGATGCGGCCGGCGGTTCAGCATGACGGGGTCGAGCTCGACCATATCCATGAGGGCAAGGATACGCTGGCTGCGGTCGGGACTGCGTTTGTCCAGGCCAAAGCCGATATTGTCGGCGACGGTCAGGTGCGGGAAAAGCGAGCCATCCTGGGTCACGAACCCGACACTGCGGCGATGCGCCGGAACGATCGCCGCGCCCTCGGCCAATACGTCGCCATTCAACGTCACCTGGCCGCTGTCCGGGGCTTCGAACCCGCCGATGAGACGCAGCAGGGTGGTCTTGCCCGATCCCGATGGCCCGACAACCGCCGTGCGGCTGCCCGCCGGGACTGACAGCGTGACGTCATCGACGGCGGTGGTGGCACCGTATCGTTTTGTTACACCGCGAATGTCGAGAAAGGTCATCGTCCAATTATCCGTTTCGATTGGGCATGCAGCAGGAGCGTGAGGGGCAGGGACAGCACCACCATCATCAGTGCATAGGGCGCGGCCGCCGCGTAATCAATCTCGCTGGTCAACGACCAGAATTCCGTCGCCAATGTACGCGTGCCATTGGGCGCAAGCATCAGCGTGGCCGTCAATTCGTTGGTAATGCCGAGTGCCACCAACGCTACGCTGGCGGCGGCGCCGGGCGCGGCCAGCCGCATGGTAATGCGCGTGACCGCCTGCACCGGCGTGCGCCCGAGCGCCATGGCTGCCCGCTCCAGTTCGACAGGCGCCTGCGCGATGCTGGCCCGCAGTCCGACGAGGGCGCGCGGCAGGAAGAGCAGCCCGTAGGCAAGCAGCAATGTCGCCGCCGTCTGATAGAGCGGCAGGACAACACGCACTGTGATCGTCACAAGCGCCAGCGCGACCACGACCCCGGGCAGGGAGCCGACATAATAATGGCAGGCCTCGAGGGCTCGCTGCATGCGGCCGGGAGCCCGCACCGAAAGCCATGCCATGGGCGTCGCTGCGACAGTGGCCAGCAACGCCCCGGCAACCGCCAGCAGCAGTGTCGTCCCGAAGGCAGTGCCGATTTCATTCAGCTTCCACACCGATGTGCCGCCGGCAATCAGCCAGCGGCCAAGGGTCACGAACGGAACGCCCAGCGCCAGCGCCGTGGTCATCAGCGGAATGAGCAGGCAGGGCAGAGCAAGCCAGCCCAGCCGGTACTTTGTGATCGGACGGGCTGATCCCGAGCCGACGCGGGCATAGCGTTCATTGCCGCGGATCAACGCTTCCAGCGCCAGCAAACCGGCGCAGCACAGCACCAGAACACCGGCCAGCATGTTGGCGGCAGGGCCGTTGAAGGTTGACTGGAACTGGTCGACGATGGCTGTCGCAAAGGTATCGAAGCGGATCATGACGAAAAGGCCGTATTCCGCCAGAAGATGCAGGCCGATCAGCAGGGAGCCGCCGCAAATAGCAAAGCGCAGCTGCGGCAGGAGCACCCGGAAGAAAACCCGCCATGGACCGAGGCCAAGCGATGCGCCGACATCTTCCATGGCCGGATCGACGCGCCGCATCTGCGCCGCGACCGGAAGATAGAGAAACGGGAAATAAGCCAGAACGGAAACCAGCACGCCGCCGAACAGGCCATGCAGGCTGGGGGCCATGCTGATCCAGGCATAGCTGTGGACAAATGCCGGGACGGCAAGCGGCGCAACCGCCAGCCACGCCCACAGGCGGGCGCCGGGCAGGTCGGTGCGCTCGGTCAGCCAGGCAAGGCTGACCGCCAGAACGATGGAAAGCGGGATTGTCCAGACTTCCAGCAGCACCGTGTTGATCAGGAGTTCGCCGACGCGGGCGCGGAACACCAGGGTGACGACCGTATCCCAGCCGGTCTGGATGGTCACCCAGATGACGAAACCGAGCGGCAGAAGGCTGAGCAGGGCAACAAGCCCCGCAAGGCCGAAAACGGATAAAAACGGCAGGCGACGCACGGCATGATGCGGGACCAAGGCCAGCTGCGCAGCAGCTGCATCGGGACGTTGGCCGTTCATTGATCCGGTAGACAACAATTCACATTTGCTTTCATATGCACGAACACCCGCCGGCGGCCAGATTGGCCTTCATACCCGAAGGGGAATCGAACAACACCCCCTGCAAGATCAAATGTCTGTGCAGGAGGTGTCCAGAGTTATTTCATTGCCGGCTAACCGGCATTGTGGTTACAGCAGGCCCGCTGCCGTCATCAGGTCCGTCACCTTCTTGCTGTTCAGCTTGGAAGGTTCGACCTTCGGCGCCTGCAGATCGGCCAGAGGCACCAGAGCGGCATTGGATGCTGCATCCTTGCCAACGGCATATTCGAAGGAATCGCCATCCTTCAATACTGCCTGGCCAGCCTTGCCGGTGACCCACTTCAGGAACGCCTGGGCATCTTCCTTGTGCTTGCTCGAAGCGAGAACACCGCCGCCGGAAATGCTGACGAATGCACCTGGATCCTCATGCTTGAAGTAGTGCAGGGACACGTTCTTGGTGTTTTCGCCGGTTTTGGCCTTATCGCCGAAATAGTAATAGTGATAAATCACCGCGCCTTCGATTTCTCCGGCATTGACGGCCTTCATGGCAACGCTGTTGCCCTTGTAGGCGGTCGCATTTTCCTTGAGTGCCTTCAACCACTTGGCTGTGGTTTCCTCGCCCTTGAGTTCCAGAAGCGCGCTGACGATCGCCTGGAAATCCGCGCCAGCCGGTGCGGCGCCCCAGCGGCCCTTCCAGCTTGCATCGGCAAGGTCGAGCAGCGACTTCGGCAGCTTGTCTTCCGTCAGCTTGTTCTTGTCATAGGCGAATACGGTGGAACGGGCGGCAACGCCGGTCCAGCGGCCATGTTCCGGGCGGTAATTGGCCGGCACCTGATCGAGCACTGCCTTGTCGAGCGGTGCGAACAGCTTGGCATTGTCAACCAGAACCACTCCCGGGGAATTTTCCGTCAGGAATGCGTCAGCCGGGGAAGCAGCGCCTTCCTGCACGATCTGGTTGGCCAGTTCCATGTCCTTGCCGTTGCGGATCGTCACCTTGATGCCGGTTTCCTTGGTGAAACCGTCGGCCCACGCCTTGGTGAGGCTTTCATGCTGGGCATTATAAACAACGATGCCATCGGCGTTCTGCGCCATCGCCGGCGCGGCGATCAAGGCAACAGCGAGCGCCGCGGCACTTGCAAAAGTCGGAAAGTTGATTTTCATGAAAACCTCTTTGATTTGTATGGCTTGCAGAGCAAATTTCGGTTGCGCCAGCAATGGACCCCGGAACAAGTGAGCCATACAAAACATGAGCGCTCTGGTCAACAAAAAATGGTTGGCGCTTCTAACCCAAAATGCCTATCACAAAATAGTTATCGCCAGCTTTGTCGGGTGTGATTTGCGTTCCGGCGCAAAGAGGAATCTACTCGTTTTGTCCGCGATTTTGGCGTGCCACAGGCACGGCAGTGCGGCATTGCAAAACTTTCAGTCATATCCAGGGAGTGTGTCATGCCTTTTTCAAGCAGGGACCAACGCATTCACTCCACGACGGATTGGGATATCATGCAGCAGGCCCATGACCGCGCTTCCAAAATGCTCGATCGCTGCCCGAAAACCCACGCTCGCTGCAACCAGCTCGCCCGGATTGTCATTGCGATCTATGAAAGCGGTGTGCGCGATGTGGATGAGCTGGCCGTCATGGCGGCAAATCGCGAACTGAACGTCTTGGCGGAGAGAGGGCATTTTCAAAAGCCGTTCCGCTTCACGCCAGCCGATGAACGCCCGCAAACACTGCATTCGTGAGACTTTGCTCCGTTAATCCGACATGAGTATGCGTGAATCACGAAAGCCATCGCGCGCGACGGCTCTTCGAGGCATCGATGAAAATGTTGCCGCTCTTATAGCGCATCTCGACTTTCAGCGACCGTAAGATCAGAAATCGGCACGTTTCAGCACCTGCCACAATCTGCTACACCGCATCTGCCGTTTGAGGCCGGATTCGCGCGTGGAGAGAGTGATGACTGATGCGTTCAACTGGCTCAATGCGCCGCCGTCCCATCACGGTGATGCCCGTTTGCTCACGCTAGCGACGGCTGAGAATACCGATTTCTGGCAGCATACCTTCTATGGTTTCGAACGCGACAGCGGCCATGCCTATCTGACGCCGGTCAGCGGCGATTTCAGCGCCCGCGTGACGGCGCGCGGCGATTACCGGGAACTCTATGATCAGGCCGGTCTGATGCTGCGGATCGACGCCCGCAACTGGATCAAGACCGGCATCGAATATACCGATGGCCTCATGCATTTCAGCGTTGTCGTGACCAACCGCATATCCGATTGGTCCGTCATTCCCCTGCACAGCGCCCGCATCGACGATGCCGTGCACATCCGGCTCACCCGCCATGATGACGCGGTGCGGGTCCAGTATGCCATCAATGATGCGCCGTGGCAGCTGGCAAGGCTCGCGCCATTTCCCAAAGACGATGCGTCGGTCGGTATCATGGCCTGTTCGCCGCAGCGGGGTGGCTTTGCGGCGGAATTCCGCGATCTCGAGGTCGGTCCGGCAATCCCGCGTGACCTGCATGCGGACTAGGCCGCGGCGAGGGGCGGTTCGCTAATCGGCAAACAGCTCCGGCCGTTTGGTCTGCAGCTGCAGCAGCATTTTGCCCATCTTGGAAATATGCTCTTCCATCGCCGCCGCCGCGCGCTCGACGCTGTTGTCGGCAATGGCATCAACAATAGCCTGGTGCTCTTTCAGCGTTTCGACCATGCGCGTTTCGTAGTGCAGGAGCAGCCGCCGCACGCGGTCGATCTGGCTGCGCTCCTTGGCGGCAATTTCGCGCAGTCCGACCAAACCCGCCGCATCGCAGATCATGTCGTGCAGTTCCTCGTCGAGCGCATAAAACCCTTCGAAATCCCTGGAGTCCGCCGCCTTGCGCTGCCGGTCGAGATTATCGCGCAGACGCTGCACGATGTCAGCCGCGCTGCGCTCCGCCGCCCGCCGGATGGCCGCCGTCTCCAGGGCAATGCGCACGAACTGCGCGGTCTCGATCTTGTCGAGGCGCAGCCGGGCAACGAAAGTGCCGGTTTGCGGGTAAATCTCCACCAGGCCTTCGTCGGCGAGGCGGTTGATGGCATCGCTGACCGGCGTGCGCGATACGCCGAGCTGCAGCGCCACCAGTTCCTTGCGGATGGCTTCGCCGGGTGCCAGCTGCGATGAAATGATGGCCTGCCGCAGGATGGAATAGACCTGGTCCTTGCGTGTGACCGCGACGACCTTCTGTTCCCTGAAACTCTTGCCGCCTGACCCCAATTGCACGTCCAAAGCTCCCCGATAGGCCCTGTTGCATGGCGGGAGGCTGAGTTCCATTTCTCCGAATGAAGCATTTGACTCCTGCCCAATAACATCTAACATGTTACATATTAACTTGAAAGAATGTTTTGGGAGGAACATTTTGGATAGTCAGCTGCCGATCGTCTCGATGCGCGGCATCAGCAAGTCATTCGCTCATATTGTTGCCCTGCGAAGTATCGATCTCGACATCTATCCGGGCGAGATTCATGCCATCATGGGGGAGAACGGTGCGGGCAAGTCGACGCTGGTGAAAATCCTCAGCGGCGTGCATCGCCGCAGCGGCGGTGACATGCTTGTCCGGGGGCGGGCGGTCGACTTCGCCTCGCCGCGGGAAGCCGAGCATAACGGCATCGCCATCATCCACCAGGAACTCAATCTCATTCCAAGCCTCAGCGTGTCCGAGAATATTTTTCTCGGGCGCGAGCCGCTGATCGGCGGCCTGTTCATCGATCGCAGGAGCATCGAGACAAGGAGCGCAGAGCTGCTCGACCGCTTCGGCATCGATATCGATCCGCGTGCCGACGTGGAGAATTTGCGCGTCGGCGAGCAGCAGCTTGTCGAGATTGCCCGCGCATTGTCCCTGAATGCCGATGTGCTGGTTCTGGACGAGCCGACCTCGGCGCTGTCGGAGGCCGAAGCCCAGAGACTGGCCAGTTTTGTGCGGGAACTCGCCCGTAACGGCGTTGCCATTATCTACATTTCCCACCGGATGAATGAAATATTCTCGCTGGCCGACAAGATCACCGTGTTGCGCGACGGCAGTTTCATCGCCACGCGCCGGGCCCAGGATGTAAGCGAGCGCGATCTCATCCGCATGATGGTTGGGCGCGACCTGGCTGCACCGGAACCCAAGGCGGATAGATCGGGCAGGCCGATTGTGCTTGAAGCGCGCCATCTCGGCCTGCGCCGCCCGAATTCGCGCGGCAGCATGCACAATGTCGTTGACGATGTGAGCTTCGATCTTCACGCCGGTGAAATTCTCGGGATCGGCGGGCTGCTCGGTTCCGGGCGCACTGAAGTGCTCGAACTGATTTTTGGCGCGGCAACCGGAGAACGCTCCGGCACGATCACCCGCAACGGCGCCAGTCTTGCCGCCGCGTCCCTGACCCCGCGCCGGTCGGTGGCGAAGGGCATTGCGTTCCTCACCGAGGACCGCAAGGGAACGGGTCTTCTCATGGATGCGGATATCCGGGCCAATGCCGTGCTGCCGTCCTTGCCGTGGCTCGCGCCGTTCGGCTGGATCAGCCGCCGGCGCGAGGACTCTGTTGCGGGCCGGATCATCAAAGCGATGCACGTGCGCTGCGATGGCCCGGACCAGAAGATCGATCAGCTGAGCGGCGGCAACCAGCAAAAGATCGTACTGGGCAAATGGCTGGAAACCCGGCCCAGCGTCGTCCTCTTGGATGAACCGACCCGGGGGATCGACGTCGGCGCCAAGGATGAAATCTACGAGCTCCTGAAAAAGCTCGCCCTGTCCGGCGTGGCGGTGATCATAGTGAGTTCCGAATTGCCGGAACTCCTTGCGCTGTCGAGCCGCATCCTCGTGATGTGCGAGGGCAGGGCGGCGGGCATTCTTGAGAGCGCGGCGTTTTCCGAAGAACAGGTGATGGAACTGGCGACACCCCTGGGCACGGCTCTGACAAGGGACGCGGCATGACACGAACGAGCGAGCAGACCATGCAGTCACCCCAAGGCAATCTTGGCCGGATCAAGCGCCTGCTGAATGCAACCAAGCTCTACTGGGGATTGGTGCTGCTGTTTCTGGTCGGCATTTTCTCATCGCCGATCTCGTCCAAGGGGCACAATATTTTCCTGTCCTATGGCAACCTGTCCGATGTTTTCCGGCAGATTTCGGTTACCGGCATTACTGCCGTGGGCATGACACTGGTGATCCTCATTGCCGGAATTGACCTCTCGGTCGGGTCCGTGCTTGCGCTGGGTTCCGTCGTCTGCGCCATGCTTCTGACCAATGAGGGCTGGTCGGCCGCCTATTCCATCGGCGTTCCCGCCATTTTCGTGCTGGCATTCCTTGTTGTGCTGGGGGCAGGGCTGTTCCTTGCCAAGGTGCCCGGCCGCTCGGTTGGCGAGCCCGAAAATGACCGGACGCAACTGAACCGCATCATCGCCCTTGTGGCTGTGGCCGCCGCGGCCGCTGTCGCCTGGTGGGTCGCCTCCGGCACGGATGCAAAGGCCGGCGTGCTGCTGGTGCTCGTGGTGGTTCCGGCCGTCGGTTTCATGCTCGGCATGGTCAACGGCCTCGTCATCGTCGGCGGTCGCCTGCAACCGTTCATCGTGACACTTGCCATGATGGTGGCAGGACTGGGCATTGCCCGCCTGACGGCGGGGCAGAATACGGCGGTCTGGCCGGTCTATACCGGTAGCAACGCGACGGCGAATTTCGAATTCCTGCGCGCGCTCATTTTCGGGCTGATTCCGGTGCCGGGTCTGATTTTCGCCGGTATCATTCTCCTGTTCTGGGTGATCCTGAAATACACCAAGTTCGGCCGGTACATCTATGCCATCGGCGGCAATGAAGAGGCGGCGCGGCTCGCCGGTGTGCCGGTCTGGCGGGTAAAGATCAGCGTCTATGCCATATCGGGATATCTCGCCGCACTGGCGGGCATTCTCTATGTCGCGCAATACAGGCAGGGAAAGCCCGATGCGGGCATGGGGCTTGAACTCGACGCCATTGCCGCCGTGGTGATCGGCGGCACCAGCCTGATGGGCGGACGCGGCTCGATGATCGGCACCCTTGTCGGCGTGCTCATCTTCGGCTTTCTCAGCAATATCCTGCAGCTCAACAATATCGACAGCAACACGCAGCTGGTGCTCAAGGGCATCATCATCATCGTGGCGGTGCTGCTGCAGGAGCGGCGCTCCAGCGGATGGCTGTTTTTTCTCTCCCAGCTCATGACAGCCACGCCGTCCAAGAAATCCGTGCCCGGCAAGCCAGAGAACCGGCAAGGGCAGGGGGAATGAACTGACAACAAGCAATATCAGGGAGGATATGATGAATCTGACACGCAGAGATTTTGCCAGATTGGCAATGGCAACCGCTTTCATCGCGCCGCTGGCGCTGCACATGCCGGGCGCATGGGCCAAGGATAAGTATGTCATCGGCTTCAGCCAGACCACGACCGTCGAGCCCTGGCGCGTCCAGTTCAACAAGGATCTGGTTGCCGAAGCCAAAAACCATCCGAATGTTGAGCTGCTTGTCGCCGATGGCCAGGACAAGACGGAAAAGCAGGTGGCCGATGTTGAAAATTTCATCCGGCAGGAAGTGGACGCAATCCTGATTTCACCCAAGGAATCCGCAGGCCTGACCGGTGTCGTGGAGAAAGCGATGGATGCCGGCATTCCGGTGATCGTGCTTGACCGCAACGTCGATACCGACAAGTTCACCCAGTGGATCGGCGGCGACAATGTGGTGATCGGCGAAGCGGCGGGACAACATGCCGTGGAACTCCTCGGCGGCAAGGGCAAGGCCAAGGGCACCGTGGTCGAAATCTGGGGTGGCCTCGGCACGCAGGCAAGCCATGACCGCAGCAACGGCTTCCACAAATACACCGACGCGGAGAAGGGCATCACCTATCTCCTGGACAAGCAGTCCGGCGACTGGAAGCAGGATCAGGCCTACAACATCATGGCAACCGCCCTGCGCAACCATGAGGACATCAAGCTGGTCTACGGCCACAACGATCCGATGGCCTATGGTGCCTATCTCGCCGCCAAGGATGCGGGGCGCGAGAAGGACATCCTGTTCCTTGGCGTTGACGGATTGCCGAATGAAGGCGTCCAGTGGGTCAACAAGGGGGAGCTTGCCGCAACATTCCTGTATCCGACACCCGGAGCGGAAGGATTGCGCCAGGCGCTGAAAGTTCTGGCGGGCGAAAAGGTGGAAAAGAAGATCGTTCTCGGCACTGAAACCATCACCAAGGCGAATGCGCCGGAGATTCTCAAAAAGAACGGTCTTTGACCATTGAGAGCAAAGAAGTGGAGTAACCGCTTTAGAAAGAGCGGTTACTCCATTGTTATTTCGTCAATATTTTATTCTTCAAGTTTTGATGCCGGGCTGTTGCACAGGGTGCGCAACCCAGCGGTATCGCGTAATGATTTGACATGCAACCAAAAGGTTGCATAATATGGATATGACCATAGACGCGACATTCCGGGCGCTTGCCGATGTGAGCCGGCGCCAATTGCTCGACAATCTCTTTGCCAGGAACGGCCAGACGCTGGGCGAACTCTGCGAGGGCATCGACATGACGCGTCAGGCCGTAACCAAGCATCTTGCAATATTGGAAGAGGCCAATCTCATCGCGACGGTCTGGCGGGGCAGGGAAAAGCTGCACTACCTCAACCCGGTGCCGATCCATGAAATTTCCACGCGCTGGATCCACAAGTATGAACAGGGTCCGCTGCGCACCCTCGATGAACTCAAGAAAACCCTGGAGGAAGACGGCCATGACTAAACCCAGATTTGTGTACGTGACCTATATCCGCACAACGCCGCAAAAGCTCTGGCACGCGCTGATCGATCCGGAATTTACCCGGCAGTATTGGGCGGGAACCTGGCAGGATTGCGATTGGCAGCCCGGTTCCTCGTGGAAACTCATGATTCCGGATGGGCGGGTCGGCGATGCCGGAGAAGTTGTTGAAATCGATCCGCCCAAGCGCCTCGTTCTGTCCTGGCGCAACGAATTCATGCCGGAATTGAAGCAAGAGGGATTTTCGCGCCTCACCTATGAGCTTGATCCGATGGGCGATATGGTGAAACTGACTGTAGTCCATGAGATGGACCGGCCGGAATCCAAGCTGATCGAACAGGTTTCCACCGGATGGCCCAGCCTTCTCTCAAGCCTCAAGAGCCTGCTTGAGACAGGTGAATCGCTTGAAGCGACACGCCATTGGCCGAAAGGTATGTAAGCGCCCGAATAAAAACGGGAACGATGTAGAATGTTGGCCCGTTCAATCGTCCTAGGGCCGTTGAACCGAATGAGGAGGATATGATGACCTATGTTGATGGATTTGTGCTTGCCGTGCCGAAGGACAAGATCGATGCCTACAAGGCCATGGCGCGCGTGGCTGGTGACGTCTGGAAGGAACATGGCGCGCTGGCCTATGTAGAATGCCTTGGCGATGATGTTCCCTACGGCGAACTCACCTCGTTTCCGCGCGCCGTGCAGGCGAAGGACGATGAAATCGTCATCTTTTCGTGGATTGTTCATGCGTCGCGAAAGCAGCGGGACGAAACCAACAAGAAAGCCATGGCGGATCCCCGACTTGCCAGCGATAAATGGGAGATGTCCTTCGATGGCAAGCGCATGATCTATGGCGGGTTCGAGTCCTTTATGGAACTCTGACAACCATAAAGTGGATTTCAGCGCAATCGGGGTGACCTACCGCGTGACGTGCTTTTGAACCAGTCGATACTCGTGCCAGATGAGCAGCATGACAAACAGGTCGAAAACCGTCAGCACGATGAGCGCCGGACTGTGCGTGTAGGAGTACCGATAAAGCTGATAGGCGATGAACAGCCCCAGAACCACGAGGGACAACGGATAGGCCCACAGCTTGTTGCGCAGCAGCGCAATGACAAGCAGGGCTTTGATGAGGCCGTGGCTCAGCAGATAGAAGGCATAGAAATGCTGGCTGCTGACGGAGAAATCGCCGGCAAGCCTTGCAAGGTGCGTGGCGATATAATCATCGGGATCGTCCAGGAGTCTCGTCTGTGTGAACGTGTTCACCATCAACCGGATAGAAGCCGTGTTGACAAAAACCAGGATCAGACCGCCGATACACTCGATGAGCGCGTGGGCGCCCTTCAACAGGATGCTGACCTCGAAAATCCGGTGAATGCGCTTCTCGTTCATCAGGGCTTCCGGTTCCGCCGCTACGCCAGGATATTGACGGCGCGTGCTGCGACAAGGGCGATGGTCAGCAGGGAGAGCGACGCTTCCGCCATCATGAGCAGTTTTGCCCGTGGTGACAGGGGCATCGTGTCGGTCGGCGAGAAAGCCGTCGCGTTGGTGAATGACAGAAAGAGGTAATCGATGAAGCCGGGTGACCAATTCTTCAGCCGTTCATCCTGAATGACCATTTGCGGGAACTGGAAATCGCCATAGGTTTTCGATGTCAGCCCGCGGCTGGCCGGGCCGCCGCGGTCGATGCTCCAGTACCAAAGGGTGAAGGCAATGACGTTCGTCACCCATATGTTGACCGCATCGATCAGCAGTGTCTGCGCCGACCCGGCATGCCCGCCGAGAAGGGCTCGTACAAGAAAGTACAGCGCGACAAAGTTCATGAACGTGATCAGGATTGTCAGGCCGAGGGCAGCGCGGCGGATCAGGCGCCGCGAACGCCCAACCAGATGAAAATGCTCGTCCGTCGTTGCCTGCCTTGCCCGCGTCTGCACCCATGCGGTTGCCATGGAAAGCGGCGCCAGCAGCAAAAGCTCGATCACCGGGGCGAGCCAGCGCGGCCCCCACGAGAAATCATTCACCAGCAGGAACTGCAATCCGGCAACGACGAGGACGGCGGCGCGCGCCATCCAGAAGTCCAGTGCATGGGTCCGCACCGCCATATGCTTCTGACGGATATCCGTGTGAGCTGTCTGCACTTGTTTTCACCCCGTTGCTGAAAGACCGCTGCATCCACTGCCGCACCGAAACAGTGCGCGGATAATTATGTCGTTGAAGCGGCGGCGGCTGTCAAACGCCTGCGATTTCGGGCACGGGGGTTCTGGAACAAATGCGGGGGATAGTGCACTGTCCACAGGCTCAAACCGGAGTAAGACCCTTTCATGCCGTTCAGTCCCGTTGAAACAACCCGCCTTTACCACGCTGCCATCAATGCCCTCGACTTTGAGGCACTTGCCGGCTTTTTTGCAATCGATGCCGTCTATGTATCGAGCGGTATCGGCGAGATTGCCGGGAAGGAGACTATCCTGGACGCATTCAAGGTCTATTTTGCAAGCTATCCCGATCAGGTTGCCGAAGACGATCTGATCGAAGAGCTGTCGCCCCAATCGGCCAGATCGGTTTGGCGTCTGGCCGCAACGCACCGCGAGACGGGTGAAGTGTCCCGGCGTTCCGGCGAGGAGGTCATTCTGTTCGATGCAAGCGGTAAGATTCTGCGCGTGACAGTTCAAGACGATCGTAACTCCTGAGGCCAGATGAGCCATTGAGCCAGCACGACCCGGTGTGTGCTTGCATAAGGGGGGCAGTTATCAGTAGATTGGGTGCATGGCACTCAAACGAATGGACAACATAGGAATCGTCGTCGAGGACCTCGAAGAGGCGATTGATTTCTTTCGCGAGCTCGGCCTCGACCTCGAAGGTCGGGCCACGATTGAAGGAGAATGGGCCGGACGTGTCACTGGACTGGGCGATCAGCGTGTCGAGATTGCCATGATGCGCACACCGGACGGCCATAGCCGGCTCGAACTTTCCCGCTTCCTCACGCCGCCCGTCATCGCGGATCACCGCAATGCTCCGGTTAACGCTCTAGGCTACCTCCGCGTCATGTTCACAGTAGACGATATCGACGACGCGCTTGAAAGGCTCCGCAAACGCGGCGCGCGGCTTGTAGGGGAAGTCGTCCAGTACAAAGACGTGTATCGGCTCTGTTACATCCGCGGGCCTGAAGGACTTCTCATCGGACTTGCCCAAGAACTCAGCTGAGCGGGCGCGTTGCAATTGTGCACGCCAACCATGCCATCACATGAACATTGGTCTTCTCGCGCGGAGGGGCGCTGTGAGTGCGTTCCACCGATATCACCCCAGCTTCGGCCAAGCTACAGAGTGGAATGTCCGTCAGTCAGAAACGGGTTGTAAGTTGGGTCAGCCAAACAGGCGAGACTTCGACCAGCAAGGTCTCCATCCTCTTGTCCAAGCCACTCAGGATCATAAGTCCGATGGCGAAGAGCAGAGCGCCCAATATGGCTTTCCCTCGTTGACCGGCGTGCAGCAGCTGGTCGCGCCACTGGAGCATGCGATCCCGGGAGACAACGCCGAGAAGAAGCAAAGGTAGGGCCGCACCAATACCAAAGGCTGTCATCACGCTTGCCACCTGTCCGAGATCCTTACCCTGTGCCGCCAGCACGGATGCAGCACCAAGCGTCGGACCGACGCAGGGTGTCCATACCGCACCGAGCAGCAGACCAAGGGCGAACTGCCCCTTCAACCCGGTTGCGGAAAATCCACCAAAGCGGCGATCGGCCCAGCCGCTGATTGGGGCCCCTGACACGGCGAGTTGAGTCTGGAGTTTGGGAACCATGAGGACCAACCCGACTGCCAACAAAAGCAGGGCGGCAAGGTCCTGAAAGGCTGCGGTGTCCAACCCGATTGCGAAACCGATCGTTGCGACAAACAGCCCAATTCCAACGAATGATATGGCTAGGCCCGCAGCAAGCGCGACCGGACCCAACTTGTGCTGGAAGACAGCTGCGCCAACGACAAGCGGCAAGAGTGGCAGAACGCAAGGCGACAATGTTGAGAGGATACCGGCCAGGAACGCAAACAAGGAGCTGCCAATTCCCATTGCACTATCCTCACTTCATTGCCGTTGACTGAATGAGAGCTTCTATTGAGCCCGGATTCGTATCGCCGACCGACCGGGCGGTCTCCACCTTTCCTCGGAACGCGATCAAGGTGCTCTGGCTCTGCGCATGGAATTGGCGGACGACCGATTTCTGGCTGTCGAAATCGACCTCGAAAATCACAAGGTCCGTGTTCACAGGCTGCTCTGCAAGCCCGTCGATGATCGGTTTCTGGGCCTTGCAGGTAGGGCACCATGTGGCCGAAATATCCACGAGAATGCGTGCACCGGCTTGCTGCGCCGCTTTGAAGCTTGCCGTATCATAGGACTTTCGATCAACTGCGCTCGCCACGGATCCAGCGGCCCATGTCGCCAATAACGCCGTGAGCAAGGAAATAAGAAACAGTCGTCTTTTCATGATTATCTCCATCATCTTCCGGGGTTCAATCCTGTGGTGACAAGGTGCGCGGAGCCACCCATCGGAACATTCTTCGACCGAACAGACCGCTGAGCCCGATCAGCAGGACCGCGGTGCCCACGTTCCACATCAGGATCATCAGGGTGGCATCGATGACGTGAAACAGCGACAAGGCTGTCGCAGTGATCGCAGCCACCGCAAGGCTGCCCATCAAGGTCGTGACTGTTGGCCGGAGCGGAGCCGCGTAGCGGAGCATCACGAGCATTGTCAGCGACAAAGGCAAACTGGTCAGGACCAGGGTCGCGAAGCAATCGGCCGCTTCCCCAAGGCTGATGCCATCGGGACTGACGCTGATCCACTGGACGAAACACTGGTATCCAATATTCGACAGCCACAACAGCACGGCCGGCAAAGGAAGGAGCAGCCAGAGCCGGGAGCGGTCCGGCAGGCTCAGTTCAAAGGCAGCAATGGCGGCCGATATGCCGGTCAAAAGGGACGCTGTCATACTGATGGCAAAGATGGGATCCCGAAGACGTTGAACGAGATCGGGCCGAATCCCTTGACTGACAGCAATCAACGCAAGCAACACAGCGGCGAGCAAAAGCCAGCAGACCGCACGGATGGCCGGCGGCCGCAGTCGCCGGACCGGCTCCATGTTTGATGCAAGTGTCGCGATGAGATCCGGAGTCTTGATCATATGTTCTTCCAATCGGCCAGCTTCTTGCGCAGGTTTTTCAGAGCGCGATGCGTGGCGACCTTCAACGAAGCGATGGACATGCCCGTTGCCATCGCAGCCTCTTTCAGCGACATTTCCTTGAGCTTGAGCAGCCGGATGGCCTGCTGTTGCGTTGGGGCGAGAGTGCCGATTGCGCTCTCCAATTTATGTCGATCCGGCCTTACGTCCATGTTTGCTCGGGGCTCGGCCAAGGCTTGGTGCGCTGCAGTAAGAGACACCTCGTTGGCCTTTACGCGGCCCTGACGCCTTAGCCGATCGATAAAACGGCGATTGGCGATCGCGACCAGCCACGGTCCAAATGGCCGCGCGGGATCATAAGTGTGGCGAATGGAATGCACCGTGAGCAAAACATCCTGAACGGCGTCTTCAATGTCGCGTTGATCGCGATGTCGCCGGGCTGCAAGTGAGCGAAGATACGGTGTTATCGCCTCCAACAGCCGAAGATAGGCAGATGCGTCACCATCCTGGGCGCGCGCCATGAGGATGGTCCAATCGAGGTCAGGGATACTCGGCTCAGCATGGCTGAAATCATGCATTCCGTTATCGCTGGTTCCCACATCGTGCTGTCGTCCGGCGACGATTTTCAATGGCTGAAAGTGGCTGCGTGGTTCCTCGGTCATCGCTGCGCTCCACATGAAGACGCGGCTATTAGAGTGGAACCAATGCGGTTGTCGGGGCTTTGGAGGCGGCGAGGAGACATCAACCGGCACCTCGCACTTTCCCCGTGTGATTGAACCTGTCGAGCAGATGATCGAGCGAAATCTTGCCCGGTCCAAGAGCAATGAGGGCGATCGCCAGGGCTGCCCAAGGCAGATGGAAGGTTGCCCAGCCATCCGGTACAACGAGTTGGATCACGGCTGTCATCATCAGGAGGCAGAGGGCGCTGAATCGCGTTGCCAGGCCAAGCACAAGCAGGATCGGGAATGTGATCTCGGCGATCCCGACCAGATGTGCGATCAGGACCGGCGCTGGAAAACCATAGAGATCGCCGAAAATATGAAGTTGGAACTCTTCCTCGAAGAGATAGAGCGTACTTGGTGAAAGCGAAAGAAAGCCGTCCCATCGGGTAAGGCCGGATCGAAAGAAGGGCACGGCGAGTGCGATGCGAAGCATCGGCGGTGCTGTCATCAAGGCTACCTGGACGAGCCGCCTGGTGATATTTCGGGCGGTCTGCCCGATACCGAAAATGTGGAAGGACGTCCTGACCCCGGTCATGATTGTCCTGCCAATTTTTGCAACGTTGTATTGGTCGAGGGGCTGTAGCCGACAAAGACGCCGGTCCTCATAAGTTCCTCCAGGTTGACCGTCAGATCAAAGCCGTGGTCGGCAGCCATTGCGATCTTCAGCGCAGCCAGCACCGACATCCCGTCAGCAAGTGCTTGCAGGAAGTCCAAGCCGCCCCTTGCCAGCAACCGGACTTCGACCTCGGCCGCCGGTCGAACGATGAGTACATCCTCACCAAGCGCAAAGTCGACGGGCGCTGGAACCCCGCCGGGCATGTTCATCCGCCAGATCGTAAGAGCCGGGAATTGCGAGCGGACCAAATGCACCGAAGGATGGGGAAGAAGACAGATTTCTGGAAGAGCCTCAGGTGCTATTGCGGCGAGAACCAAAGGATCGAGCGGCGAGGCTTCGGCTGCGTGATATGCCTGCGTCCAACGATACTCGATGCGGGCGACGTCGCTTAGATAGGGAAGCGTCGCTGCCGGGGCAAAATCGCCTATAAAATCCGGGAAACCGGCACCATAGTCGAGAAGGATTGGCGAGCTTGGCGGCTCGGCAAACACGTAAGTGCGCGCCATCGCCTGAAAGAATGCCTGACCAACGATGCGGTAAATGGCTGGGAAAGTCGCCTGTAACGTCTCGACCAGACCAGCCACGACATTGTTGCGATAGACCGCAAACCGTCGCGCACTGGCCTCGCCGTCTGGCCCGACAAGGCCGAACGGGGCTGGCCGCTCGGGATCGAGCAGCGCGGCCGCGAATTCCTGTTGCCGTTCAGCCAGCCGCAGCATGGTAAAATCCCGTGGGCAGGCCGGCGAACATGATTGCCTCGGCGCGCTCAGCTTCTGCCTTGAGCATGGTCCATGCGGGAATATCCGCGTCCCATTCGATCAGCGTGGGCATAGGACCGACACGCTTCACCGTATGTTCGAAAAGGCCCCAGACGATCTCGTCGACGGGACGATCATGGGTATCGATGAGAAGCGGCCGCCCCTTGTCGTCAGCCTCCTTCGCATAGCCTGCCAGATGGATTTCCCGCACATGGGCGAGGGGATAGGCATTGATATAGGCGATGGGGTCCCATTCCTGATTGGTCGACGCGACGTGCACGTTGTTGACATCAAGAAGGAGACCGCAGCCTGTTCGCCGGACAATCTCGGCAATGAAGTCGATCTCGGAATAGGTGCTTTCGGCAAAGGCGAGATAGGTTGACGGATTCTCCAGCAACATCTGTTGCTGAAGGTTCTCTTGAACGTCATCAATGTGTTCGCAAACGCGGGTGAGTGCCTCAAACGTATAAGGCACCGGCAGCAGATCGCTCAGAAAACCCGCATCGTGCGATGACCATGCCAGATGTTCAGAGAACAGCCCGGGTTGGTAACGTTGAATCAGCTCCCTGACGCGTTTGAGGTGATCTTGATCAAGTGGCCGGTCTGCCCCGATCGACAAACCGACGCCGTGAAGGGACAGTGGATAGCGTTCGCGGATGGCCGAGAGATAGCGGTGCGGCGGACCGCCGGCGCCCATATAGTTTTCCGCATGGACTTCGAAAAAGCCAATATCTGGCGCGGTCTCAACGATTAAGCGGTAATGCTCGGGTTTGAGCCCGACGCCGGCACGCGGCGGAATCAAAGCTTGGGTGGCGGATGGCAACTGATTGTACATGGTGACCTCGTCGGAACCAATTGCCCGGACGAGCGGTGCAAATGCCCGTCCGGTTCAGTCTTTTTCAAACTTTCGGCGTGAGACTTCCCGTGCCCTTCGGCGTATGCATGGTTGTGCACGTACCCTTGGGCTCAAGCTTGAAAGCATTTCCTTGATAGTCGGTCGTGCTCGTTCCAGCGCAGGTGGTGCCAGCACCGGCGTAGCAGTCATTGTGGCCCTTGAGGGCCACACCAAAACATTTTTCCATCTTGCCGGATTTGACTTCTTTTGCGGTCATGTCACGCATCTTCATCATGTCAGCCTTGCTCATTGGCCTCATCTCCTCCGCGCTTGCAGATGTGACGGCAAACGAACTGAGGGCCGCAGCGAACGCGCCGGCGACCAGAGCGGATAGCATGCGATTGGACATTTCTGTTCCTCCGATTATGGGTTGGCGGTGGACGATGTGCTTTTGCCCAGCAGGGCCATCGCGGCTCGTCTGATAGGAAGTTCGCGCGGCGCACAAAAAGGTTACTGCCAAATCAAACAAACAGTCTTTTTATCACTGTTCGATATCGGGCGCGCTCGGCCGGTGCCAACACGATCAACAGCTTCCTCATATGCGAAGTGGCGTGTTTTGTGCCCTGCGTGTCTCTTGAATCGGCGGGCAGGGCACATCGCCGTAGGAGCAGAAGACGCAGCAATCACCCTCTTTAGGTTTGAGCAGCGTTCCGCAGCCTCCGCATTCGTAGACGTATCGGCAAGCGTCGGTGGGCATTGTCTCCGTGGCTCGATGTCCACAAAACGGGCAGGTAAGGGTCGAGATGACCTGTGTCATGGTGATTGTCCCAGCTTGAGTAATCGAATGCGCCAGTCTTGGATCATACCGAGCTTCCCACTCCTCCCTGAGGCAGGTGAGCGTCAGTCACGGCTGCTTTCCTCGCAAGATAGGTGTATTCTGAACCCTGTAGCCACTACAGGCTCAAGAGGAAGCAGAGGCCATGCGTGATCTGACGATTGGCAAAATCGCACGAGCAACAGGCGTCCATCCGGAAACGGTGCGTTATTATGAGCGTATCGGCCTGATGCCCGAGCCTGTACGGACCGCCGGCGGCTATCGCAACTATGGTTCCGAGCATGTGCGGCGGCTGTCATTCATCCGGCGAGCACGTGAGCTCGGCTTTGGGATCAAAGACATCAAAGCACTTCTCGCCCTGGTGCAGCCGAGCGAGGCGTCCTGCGCCACAGTCAAAACGCTGACCTCGGCCCATCTTGATGATGTGCGAGCCAAGATTTCCGATCTCCGCAGACTGGAAAGCATCCTCGCGCGAACGGTCGATCAATGTTCGGGCGGCGTGTCTCCGACTTGCCCCGTTTTGGACATGCTTAGCCACATAAACTAGACGCCGATTATGTGCGTGTATCATCGGGACATAGCCAGTGGCCCGCCCGGTAGGGATTTACCTGGTGTATAGTGGCGGGTTGACTGCGCTTTTTAGCGACGTTGAAGAAGGTCTCAGGTTGTAAGATTCATTAATCTGAGCTTCGTCTTAGGGCTCCCAACCCTTGGGCAACCCGTTTTCTCAGGAAATGGTTTTTCCGCTAAGCCTTTGACTTTGCTGGTAGGAGAGCAGCATAAAAGGTTTATATAAACGCCGTCAGTGAGGGGGAGTATTCAGTGAACGAAACGTGAACAACGTGATGCGCGCGACGACCGATCGATTGTTTCACTGCGTTCAGAAGTAGAACTTGGCGCCCGGTCAATCCTTCTATGTTTGGTCAATTAACTCTATGCGCCGTGGCATGTATTGACGTTTGACTATTCCGCAAATGGCTTAGCCAATATTTCTTAGCGCTTTCTGTATGGATAACTTGAAGAAAAGAGCGCATGTTTAGGCCAGCAGAACCTCCAGGGGGGGAGTTTCAATGGCTAGTCAAATCAAAACAGTAAAACTGGTGGAGAGCAACTCTTGGTTGCTTGGCGCTCGTGAGTTGAACCCCATCGTCGCGGGGTTGATACCGGGACTGATTGATCCAGTCCCAATTCAACTGCGTTTTTGGCGGGCGGATGATCTCGTTATATTGACGCTCAAGCTGTATAATCTCGCAATCACCAGCGCAGCAGGCGGACGCAGAATTGCTCCGCTTGATGGCAAAAAGCCGGCTTTTCTCGCCGTCTGCCATCAACCGCAAGCGTTTGCGGAAGAAGTATTTGCGGATGTATCGCTTGATGAGACACCAAGCGCGCTCGCCCCGAATGATTTGCCAGCGGCGCTCCGGTTGGCAGGACGGAGCCGGGTTGTCTATCAATTCCCGGGCGGAACCACCGACTGGGACGCCTCGGCTACCGGATTTCTCGATGCCATGACGTCCTGGCCGCTTGCGCGCGTGCCGCTGAGCCCGCCGCGTCTCTCCTTTCTGCCTCCATCGTACCGGGACGTGCTCTCTTCATTGGCCGCAATAAGTCGAACTGCTCCCGTTATGACGGCAAAACCCGATTTGGCCATCAATATCGCGCGTACGGTGCGTCGTGCTGCACAGAACGCTGATGCTCTCACGACGCAATCTGTACGCGAGGCGGCGCTGCATGTCGGTGCCGTTGTCGAGAGCCTGCTATCCGGCCGGGGTGTCCGTGCATCCGACGTTCAACAGGCTCAGCATGCGGCGGAGTTGCAACTCGTGGATGCGTTCGCAGAACGTTTCGCGGGTTCGAACGATGTCGGTTCCCTGGTCGGAGTCATTCCTGGGCTATTGCTTCTCTTCTATCCCAGGCAACCCGCTTACAATCAGACGGCGCTCGAAATTCCCTATCGGCTGCTGTTGTCGCCGATAGAGGATGATGTTGGCTTCTCTCACGCGCAAAGCCCTGTTGTCAGGGGCGAGAAAAACCGGCGTGTCGAACTGTGGCACAGCCGGCTTGGGGCGACCCAGGGGGCAAAACGCGTGGATGCGACGGAGGCCCCCATTTCAATCTCTGCGATCTGGAGCCCTGATTTCCCGAATCCTTCCGCTAGCGAGCCGCCTTTTCAGATGTCGCTCTCGGGAGGTGATCGCGCAGACCTCGTTCGGCTGACGGCAGATGAAACGGCTTTGCTGCCCATTTCGAGAAAACCTTATCAACCCATTCCTGCTTCTGCCCATCGCTTGATGCTCACGTCGCTTGGCGGATGGCTGGATGTTGACGGAACCTGGATGACGCGGCCTGTCGGACCGAACGGGTTGCCGCTTTCGCTCATCAAATGGGTGCACCATGCTGCGATGGGGCGCGACTATGCCGTCGAAGTCCTGCGCGTGGGGATGCTGATGCCGCTTGGGCATCGTGCTTCGGTGTTGAAGATTACCGAGCGTAGATTTCAAACGGGCCCTGACGGTGGCCGTATCGCCGTGCTTCGCCAAAGGCTGCGCATTCTGTTGATCGAATCCGTTCGGGCATATCCCCTGCCGGGACAGCCTCACGCAGGACGGGATTTCCCATTCACGTCTGTTGAAATCCTCACCAAACAGACTCCGAATCTCGCGCCCCCTTCGGACCAGGAGGATTTTTGGCCGCAGATTGTGGTCGCTCCCGGGAAACAAGAGGATTTCCGTTTTACAATCAAGGCGGTAGATCTGGGAGGGAACGTTGCCCGCTTTGATCTGCCGCTTCACTTCGTTTCCGAAGCCAAGCCAACTGCTGGCGCAGCAGGTCAATACAATGGCTCCGACCAAGCGGTTCCCGGCCGGACGTCGACCGATCTGCAGAAACAATTGTTGCAGCTGGCACCTGGTCCCGGGTCGGTTACTTTTCCGATTGATGAATTGCATTTCCGCGTGAAAGACGTGCCCGGCTGGAAGGGTGGCAATGGTCCACGTTGCTATCCCCTGATTGCGACCGTGCGTCTTCAGTCCACTGAAATCGCGCAAATGACCGGCGGTGAAGGGCTTGGAAACTTCGAGTATGCCGATCACTATCTGGGGGCAGGATTTGGCGGCTCCAATGCCGGGAAACTGTTCCTTGCAGCCAAAGACATGTCGTTGGTTGCGGATCTTGGCGGCGGCGGAAGATCGGACAAATCCGGCGGCTTCGTCCAACCGGCCTTCGGGGTTGTCGGCCTATCGCAGGAGTTTGGACATGTCGGAGGCACAGCGACGGGCGACTCCGCGACATTTGCCGGCGGCAGTTTTCAGCCGGACAAATGGTTTCCATCAGCCAAAATCTTTGGCGGTATCGACCTGAAGGATCTGCTCGTGCCGCTGGTCATGAGCGAGGCCAGCCATATTCCACAACTCAAAACAACACGCACGAAGGAACAGGTTGAAACCAGCTTCGAGCACCATGTCGCAACGCTTCCCGACAAGGTCCTTGTCTTGAAGATGAATCAACGCGGCACATCCACCTTTGACGTCAAGGCGGCCACGATAACCTATCTGCAAGTCGCAAAACCCAAATCCGCGGCAGATCAGGTGGGTTCGGGGCCAGGCAGTTACGCCCGCGACGCCGGGTTGAAAGACCCCGAGGCCTCCGTTGAAGCCAAGCTCACATGGTTCAAATTCGACTTTTTCGGAGCGATCATCGTCAGCTTCGATTCGTTCAGTTTCAAGGCGGGCACCGCGAAGGGAATGGAACCGGATCCCAAGCTGGCTGGTACCGATCCAATCATGTTCGGTGGCCCACTCGCTTTTCTTGAAACGCTGCGCCAATCCGCGTTTGGCGGTTCCTCATCCGGAAGTGGTGGAGGCAGCAGCGGCGGCGGTAGTGGTGGCGGTGGAAGCGGCTCTTCCAAACCCGGTTTTGGTTTTAAACCAATCATAAAACTTGAGAACGGCGGTTTGACGGTTGGCGGCAAATTCGGTGTTCCGAGTGTCGTACTGGGTGTTTTCACACTCAAGAACATCATGATTTTTGCGGCGATTCAGTTGCCGTTCGATGGCCGTCCGCTCGTTTTCAAATTCGGTTTTGCCGAAAGGCAGAATCCGTTTCAGTTGACGGTCGCTCTTTTTGGCGGCGGCGGTTTTGTCATGCTCGGGATGACCTCCAAAGGTATTCAGGAAATCGAGGCTGCACTTGAGTTTGGCGCTTTCGCTGAACTTGATTTCGGCATTGCCTCCGGTGGCATCTATGTGAAAGGCGGTTTGTACTTCCACTGGAACGAGCCCGATCGGCTTACGGTGTTCAAGGGCTATGTTGAAATGGGCGGAGAGGTACAGGCGCTGGGCCTTATCTCCGTGTCGATCATCCTCAACTTGTCCCTCGGATATTACAAGCAAGGCACCACGTCCGTGGTCAAGGGCCAGGCCGTTTTGACCGTCGAAGTTGATATTGCTTTCTTTTCCGTCAGTGCGAGCGTCGTTGTTGAACGCAGTTTTGCGGGCTCAGAATCGGATCCGCGTTTCATAGACTTCGTACCTACCCCTGCAGTTTGGCACGCTTATGCCGACGCATTTGCCTGAGGAGGTTCCAAAATGGTCGATCGCACACAACAGTTGATCTGGACGGCACTTCCAAACGGCACCACAGCGGATCGCAAGAGCCTGCGCCTGTCCGTGCTCGTATCTCCCCGCCTTGTGACGACAGCAACGCCCGGAGAACCATTGAAGCTGTTTCCTGATTTTCTGGATTGGGCCGCGCGGGTTGCTGCCGCAAAGCTCGCTGTACGATTTAACGGCAACATTACCGAGGCCGTCTTCGAGACGTTGCCGGAGGTCAATGTGCAGCGACGCCTGTTTGATGAGAAGACATTTGTTCGCGCTCATCAGTTTGAGGACCGTCAGAATACGAGCGTTTTAACGTCACCAGCCGTGGCGCTCGCAAAGGATATTGCCGAGATTTATGGCACGATGGCCGTAAAATGCGAGGATGAACTCCCCTCGCGTCTTTCATGGTTCGGGCTGCTTGAAGGCATAGGTGGTAAAGGTGAGCCACGTGCGGCCGATGTTTTCAGGCTATTGCGGTCTCGCCGCCGCGAGCGAAGCCCGGCGAACCGATCTCCACTGAACGGTACGCGGTCGGGGCGCTTTGCCTT
Source organism: Phyllobacterium sp. T2-21 (assembly GCF_055378485.1). Taxonomy (NCBI): domain Bacteria; kingdom Pseudomonadati; phylum Pseudomonadota; class Alphaproteobacteria; order Hyphomicrobiales; family Phyllobacteriaceae; genus Phyllobacterium; species Phyllobacterium sp. T2-21. The sequence continues at coordinate 2,371,445 of NZ_AP027912.1, forward strand.
GGCCAACGCGTATAACACGCCGCTATCCGGACTTCGGACAGACACGAGATTGAAGGCCGGACCAGACGATCCTCGCGAGGACGTCTCATGGCAGACCCATGATTTGGTTCCTCTGCCAGATCCCAGCGCTTTCCGGGAGGCTATTGATTTCCACCGTATCGTCTCCCTTCTGTCGCATCATCCCAGGCTTCTGCGCGCGAGCGGTTTTCGGCTTGATCTCTTGCTGCCGCGCGATGTTTTCCCAAGGGATGTCGACGACGAGCTGGAGCTGATTGTCGATTGGAAAAAAACCAATTCGGTCAGCACATTGCCCGACATCTTTCCCGCCACCCGTACAGTCCTGCATGATAACCGTTTCGCGCCAGCGCCGCGCCCTGCGGGCACCCCCATGGTCAGTGACGGATATGTCTTGCTTGGGGACAGCAGCCTTGTTGAAGTGGATGTCAATGGATCGGCGCTCAAGGTTCGGCAGTTCGCCATCAACATCGCCAATACTGACCGGCGCGAACTGGAGATTGGCAACCAGTCACTCGACGGCCGGGATCCGGTCGCACCCGAGCCCGACAGGGCTGGCGCACCGGCACTGCGGTCAGGCGGTATTGTTCTTGCCAGTGACGGAACGGGCTATGCCCTCGAAGAGGCCTTCGATCGGTCCGCCAAAATACAGAGCCAGCTTGCGACCAACCAACCCATCGTGCTGTTTCAGGAAGACTTGTTGCGCGGCGTGCGGGCCGACGTATCGACGGGAGGAGGGGCCTGGCGCTCACTCTGCCGGCGCGTCAGCACCTATCGCTTTCTCGGTGACAATTCCACATTGCAGGTTGCCGATGAGGAAGGGAATGTGCGCTTGGCTGCATCGGGGTCTGCAGACGGTTCGGAACCTGATCTGTTGAAGGTCGATGCGGCGATACTTAGCTGGGATGGATGGAGTCTGACAGCGCCGCGTCCTGGCCGTGCAATTGATCCTGCCGATAAGGTTGGTGACCCGGAAAGCCTTGCGCCGCCCGGCTTGCCATTGGAGGTTGACCATGTTGCCACAGCCAGGTCTTTGCCGTCATTGCGGTTCGGTCAAAGCTACCAGGTGAGGATGCGCACTGTCGATCTTGCTGGCAATGCGCGCCCGCTGGACGAGAATGCAACGACGTTGAACGGTGTCGAAACTCCGCCGACGGTTTATTATAGATTCGAGCCGGTCGAGGCTCCGAACTTTGCTTTGGTTGGCACACCGGATCTGCTTCCACCGGTACATGGAGAGAGCCTTCAGGTTGCAGCGATCAGAACGTTCAATGGGACGGAAGCCGATAATACGGTACCCACCGCCGAAGTGGCCTCCCGCCATGTTGTGCCGCCGTCGGGCTCTCAACGCATGGCAGAGTTGCATGGCATGCTGGATACGGGTGGCCGGTTGGATCCGGTATCATACAATCTCCTTGTCGCTCGCGATGGTGAGCTTGCTACTCTTGCCGCAGATGCGAGCGAGCAAAGATTCCCCGTCGCCGAAGCGGTGTTTACGCTGCCGTTTCTGCCTGACCCGCTGTCCCGTGTCTGCCGCGTGCGCATTGCCGGCTATGGTGACGGCAGTACGGAAACATTGGAGGTTCCTTTTTATTCGCCTGGATCGGCATGGCCGGATGCCAGCTCTTTCCGGATAGCGATCGGCGAGGGGCCGCGTGGTTCAAATTTTGATCCTGCCCAGCGGATATTGTTCGTCCCGTTGGAGAAAGGCGAACATGTGCGTGTGCGCCTCAGCCATGCACTCGAACGCAAGGATCTTGCTCTGCTGGGTATTTATCAGTGGGGAATCGAGCACGCAAAGCCTGATCAACAACTGGCATTGGAACAGCGCGCGGTTGAGGGGCGACACTGGATGTTAACGCCGTGGCGCGATCTCGACCTCGTTCATGCCGTTCAGAAACCGCTTGTGCGCCCCGCGATAGAGTCTCTGGTGATCGGTCGGACAGTTGGCAAGACAGCGTGTGCAATTGGATTCGCAACGCCCGTTGACAGCCTCAGCACGGAGAAGCTGGATCTTTCCGGTCACTGGCTTGATCCGGTCGATGACGTAACCGAGCCATTGCCGCGCTGGCATGTCGGCGGTGGCCATGCCGCTGAACTCAAGCTTGCACGGCTGGAGGCACCCGGCAGGTCTCCTCCGGGGCACCGCGTTTTTCTGAAAGATGAAGTTGCGCACACTTTCCCCGACACACGTTATCGCCGTGTCGGATACACCCTCGCTGCGACAACACGCTTTGCACAATTCATGCCGGAAGCGCTTCGCGAACCAACGCATGCTGCCGATCTGATCGTAACGTCCGACGAAGTGATCGGTTTCGTGCCGAACAGTGCGCCACCGCCAGCTCCCGATATCGTCTATGTTATCCCGACTTTTGGCTGGACCCGGGTAACCGAGGGCAATGAGCAGCGCAGTTACCGGGATGGCGGCGGATTGCGCGTCTATTTGAGGCGACCCTGGCTGGTCACCGGCGCAATGGAGATGCTTGGTGTGATCTTGCCTCCCGCAGGAATGGCTGCCGCGGAGGTTGATACGAAACTTGGAGGTTTTGTGACGCGTTGGGGCGGTGATCCAACTGCTGATAACAACAGCCTGGCAGATGGATCGCCGGCTCGCAGCCGGTTTCCGGCAGCGGTTTATCAAGGCCCGATCGCACCGGATCGTCTTGATCCGATATTTCCGAAATCGGAAGGTGAACTGCCCGCCGCACAACTTCCGGTCACACAACTGCCTATGCCTGGCACCCCAGCAGATGTACGCGTGGAGGTTGCTCCGCATTTGGTGGGTTTTGACGCTGAGCGTCAACTTTGGTTCGCCGACATCGTCCTTGATCCCGGGCTCAGCTACATGCCTTTCATTCGGCTGGCGCTCGCACGGTATCAACCAATCTCTGCTCCCGGGGCGCATCTGTCGCCATCCGCCATTGCAGAGATTGTCCAGCTTACCAATGATCGTTTGGCAACCCTGGTTCGCAAGGATTCGCTTCATTATCGCGTTGGATTGTTCGGAATTCCCTTCGTCGGCGTGTTTCAGACGTTCGGCGCGCGGCGCCGGCAGGCTCGTTCTCAAATCGAGGTTCTTGTCGAATACCTGGAAAAAGCAGCCGACGAAGATTTCGGTTGGGAGCCGCTGCAAGGCGCTCAGGTGGTCAAGGTGTCTCAGCGCCAGCGTACTAAGGTCGTGAGCCGCAAGCTCACCGCGTCTGCCGAAACCCTGCGTCAGCAGAGGGATTTTCTGCAGTTGACTACAAGCGGCAACCTGTTGTCAGGACTCCTCATGCCGGAGATCGCAAGCTATGACGTCATTCTGCCCCGCGCTGCAAAAGATGGCGAACGCTTCCGGCTTGTGATTGCCGAGCGCGAACCACGTCCCACCGATCGAGACGAGGCAATTGGTGACAATGGAGCGCGCGAATATCGGATCGTCTATCTCGAGATGTTCGCGCTTCAGACCTAATTCCCGGATGATAGGCGAAAACGGCAGTTGAACAGACGCTGCCCAGCAATGTCATTGCGAGCATCGAGATGCTCGGAAACATTCAACAATGTTGCTGCATTTCTCGGAGTTCGGACACGCGCTGATCCAGACCACATTCTGGACTTTGTTTTTGGGTTCCCAATCCTCGGGAAACTCGTTTTCTCAGGAAATATTCTTCCGCTAAGCCTTTGATTTTGTTGGTAGGAGAACGGAACTTTGGCTCCTAAATACAGAACTTTTGGTCTCCCACCACAAATGCGTTTTCCGATAGCTGCACAAAGTAGCGCCACAGGTGTCGAACTTTGCGCAAGTGCCTCTACGTAACATCGTACGACTGCGCTCTTTACGGTTGTGCCAAAATGAGGTCAGTCGTGCCAAACGTGCGGTGCTGAACCAATTCTGCACAGGTTTCGACGAGAGGGCGTTGCATTTCCGCCACAATGTGTTGCATGAGTGCAACTTGGTTGGGATGACGTAAGCAATGCTCTTATCAAATTCGGTCAATCAGTTGGGAAACTCGCTCACGGCTGCCGCTGGCGGCAACACGCAGCGCTTTTACTCCCGTATCGGCGTTGTCACGGTTGTTCTGGCGCTTTTGACGACGGGCGTAACGTTTTTCATCCTCACGGGAATGACCCCGGTTCAGCCCGAGAGCAATCTTACATTCATCCTGACCGGTCTCAATGCGCTGCTGATTCTCGCCTTGATCGTGCTGATCGGCCGCGAAGTCTATCGCATCAGCCAAGCCCGGAACCGGGGGAAGGCTGCATCCCGCCTGCATGTGCGCCTCGTCGTGCTGTTTTCGCTTGTCGCTGCGGTACCGGCCATGCTGGTGGCCATCGTCGCGTCGGTCACGCTCGATCTCGGGCTTGATCGCTGGTTCGAAATGCGGACCACGACGATCGTCAACTCGTCGATCAGCCTGGCCAATTCCTACATTCAGGAAAGTGCGCGCAACCTGCAGGGCACGACGCTTGAAATGGTCAGCGATGTCGACGCACAACGCTCGCTGTACAATCTGGACCGCACCAGTTTTACGCGCTTCCTGACCCAGCAGGCGCTCGGCCGCGGCCTGATCGGCGCATTCATCATCCGCTCCAACGGTGACACCTCCGTTCGCGCCGACATACGCACGAATTTTTCAATTCCGCCGGTCGCAAAATCCATTCTCAACACGGCACAGGACGGCAAGCCGGTGCTCATCCCGCCGGAACGGACCAATCTGCTGAGTGCCGTCGTGAAACTTCAGCAGATACCGGATATGTTCCTCTATACGGTCCGCCCGGTCGACGGGGATATTCTCAACTCCATGCGCGCCATCGAGGGCAATAATCTCGATGCGGGTAAACCGGTTGCCAATGGTGTGGACACACAGATTCTGTTTGCTCTGCTCTACTTCGGCCTGACCCTGACTTTGCTTCTGTCGGCCATCTGGACCGGCATTGCGGTGGCGGACCGGCTGGTGCGCCCCATCCGGCTGCTGATCGGTGCAGCGGATGATGTTGCAACCGGCAATCTGGATGTTGCGGTGCCGGTGCGCCGTTCCGACGGCGATGTCGGCTCGCTGTCCCAGACATTCAACACCATGGTGCGCCAGCTGGGAACGCAACGCCGCGACCTTGTTGCCGCCAAGGACCAGATCGACGAACGCCGCCGTTTTTCCGAAGCGGTGCTCTCCGGCGTGACGGCAGGGGTCATCAGCGTGGATGCCGATGGGGCAATCGGCATCATGAACCGTTCCGCCGAAGCGATGTTCGATCTGGACCCCGTCACGACCGTCGGCAAGAATCTGACGGCGCTCGTCCCGGAAATCGGGCTGGTGTTCGAGGTTGCCCATGCCACGGGCCGGTCGGTTTACCGCGAACAGGTATCGATGTCGCGGCGCGGCAGCGCCCGGACGTTCAATGTCCAGATTACCGTGGAGGACGCGGAATCGGCTGACCACTCCTATGTGGTCACCGTCGATGACATCACCGATCTGGTGGAGGCGCAGCGTTCATCCGCTTGGGCCGACGTCGCGCGGCGCATCGCCCACGAAATCAAAAATCCGCTCACGCCCATTCAGTTGTCGGCGGAACGCATCCGCCGGCGTTACGGCAAGGTGATTACCGAAGATCGCGAAGTCTTCGACCAGTGCACGGAAACCATCATCCGGCAGGTGGGTGACATCGGGCGTATGGTTGACGAGTTTTCATCCTTCGCGCGCATGCCGAAACCGGAAATCAAGGCGGTGGATTTGCGTGAGGCGTTGCGCGAAGCCTCGTTTCTGGTCGAAGTCAGCCGCAGCGATATCCGCTTCGAGCGGGATTTCGGCAATGTGCCCCTCATCGGGCAATTCGACGGCCGGCTTATCGGGCAGGCTTTCGGAAACGTTATCAAAAATGCTGCAGAAGCAATTGAATCCGTTGTGAAAGATGGACTGGGTGACGGACATATCCGTATCCGGTCGAGGCAGGAGGGAGACGCTCTGATTGTCGAAATTTCCGACAATGGCAAAGGCTTGCCGCGTGAACACCGGCAGCGTTTGCTTGAACCCTATATGACGACGCGCGAGAAAGGCACGGGCCTTGGCCTCGCAATTGTCAAAAAGATCGTTGAAGAACATGACGGTCAAATTGAACTGCACGACGCCCCCGCGGACTTCCACGGCGGGCGGGGTGCAATGATCCGCATGGTTTTTCCCACGACCCATACCAATACACAGACAGCCGACAATTCCGATCCATCGGCGAAACAGGTGAATTCAAATGGCATCTGACATTCTTGTCGTCGACGATGAAGTCGACATCCGCGAGCTTGTTGCAGGAATATTGAGCGACGAGGGGCACGAAACCCGTGTAGCCTCGGACGCGGACAGTGCATTGGCGGCGATCGATGATCGCATTCCCCGCCTGATCTTTCTGGACATCTGGATGCAGGGCAGCCGGCTCGACGGTCTTGCCCTTTTGGACGAGATCAAGAGCCGCCATCCCGATATTCCCGTGGTCATGATTTCCGGTCACGGCAACATCGAAACCGCGGTTTCGGCCATCCGGCGCGGCGCCTATGATTTCATCGAGAAACCGTTCAAGGCTGATCGGCTGATCCTGATTGCCGAACGGGCGCTCGAAACATCCAAGCTGCGGCGCGAGGTTTCCGACCTGCGCAAGCGCTCGACGGAAAGCTCGGAACTGCTCGGCACGTCGCTGTCGATGAACCACCTGCGCCAGACCATCGAGCGCGTCGCACCGACCAACAGCCGCATCATGATCACCGGCCCGTCCGGCGCGGGCAAGGAGCTGACGGCACGGGCCATCCACGCCCTGTCGACCCGTTCCAAGGGACCATTCGTCAACCTGAATGCGGCGACGATTACGCCGGAGCGCATGGAAGTCGAGCTTTTCGGTACCGAATCCGATGGCGGCGAGCGCAAGGTGGGCGCGCTGGAGGAAGCCCATGGCGGCATTCTCTATCTCAATGAAATTGCCGATATGCCGCGCGAAACGCAGAACAAGATCCTGCGTGTGCTCGTCGATCAGCAGTTTGAACGGGTAGGCGGCACCAAGCGCATCAAGGTGGATGTACGGATCATCTCCTCGACGGCGCAGAACCTCGAAGCGATGATTGCCGAGGGCCGGTTCCGCGAAGACCTGTTCCACCGGCTGGCAGTGGTTCCCGTGATTGTTCCGCCCTTGGCGGACCGGCGCGACGATATCCCTGCGCTTGTCGAATTCTTCATGACGCAGATTGCCGAACAGGCGGGTATCAAGCCGCGCAAGATCGGCCCGGATGCCATGGCCGTGCTGCAGTCCCATTCCTGGCCGGGCAATATCCGCCAGCTGCGTAACAATATCGAGCGCCTGATTATCCTGGCGCGCGGCGATGATCCGGAAGCGGTCATCACCGCCGATCTGCTGCCTGCGGAAATCGGCGACACGTTGCCGAAGGCTCCAACCGAATCTGACCAGCACATCATGGCCCTGCCGCTGCGCGAGGCGCGTGAGCGCTTCGAGAAGGAATATCTCATCGCGCAGATCAACCGGTTCGGCGGCAACATTTCCCGCACGGCGGAGTTTGTCGGCATGGAGCGTTCGGCTCTGCACCGGAAGCTGAAATCGCTCGGGGTCTAACCGTTTCACGCGATCTCCAAGGCTTCGGAGGAATACGTTGGTAGCCGACAGTATTCGGTTGCGACTCTCCGGCTTTTACGGGAAAGTCGGCGGCCTTTGCCCTGCGGCATAGGCCCTTCATCATGGGAGTGAGGAATGTTTCGTGCTGTCAATCCGCAAGGCCCGCCGGCCAGCAGTCTCATTGACGTGGACGCAATGGCCGTGATTGCCGAAGGCAAAGCCAGCTGATGCGTGTGATCATCTGCGGCGCAGGGCAGGTTGGATATGGCATCGCCGAACGCCTGGCCGCCGAAGACAACGATATTTCGGTCATCGACACGTCGGCCGAGCTCATTCAGGTCATAGGCGATACGCTCGATGTGCGCGGTTTTGTCGGTCACGGCGCCCATCCGGATGTTCTGGCGGCCGCCGGCGCCGAGCAGGCGGACATGATCATTGCGGCAACGCTTTATGACGAAGTGAACATCGTCGCCTGTGAAGTAGCGCATGCGCTGTTCAACGTGCCGACCAAGATCGCCCGCATCCGCGCACAGGCCTATCTGCAGCCGCACTATCAGGACCTGTTTTCCCGCGATCACATGCCGATCGACGTCATCATTTCGCCCGAGCTTGAGGTCGGAGAAATGGTGCTGCGCCGCATCGCCTTGCCCGGCGTGAGCGACGTTGTCCGCTTTGCCGACGAGACTATCGTGGTCATGGCGATCGAATGCCTGGAAGACTGTCCCGTCATCAACACGCCGCTCATTCAATTGAGCAATCTTTTCCCCGACCTGCCGTCGACCGTGATGGCGATCATCCGCAATGACACGTTGCTCATTCCGCGCTCTGCCGATCACCTCTTGGCCGGTGACATCGCCTATGTCGCGACAACCAAGTCACAGGTGCGCCGTACGCTGGCGCTGTTCGGTCACGAGGAACCCGAGGCAACACGCATTGTCATTGCCGGCGGCGGCAATGTCGGGCTCTACGTCGCCCAGACGATCGAAGCCAAGCAGCCCAAGACCAAGGTCAAGCTGATCGAACCCAATTTGACCCGCGCCAATGCCATCGCAGACGGTCTTCGGCGTTCCATGGTGCTGCATGGCAGTGCGCTGGATCAGAAACTACTGCTGGAAGCGGAAATCCAGGATGCGGACCTTCTGGTCGCGCTGACCAATGATGACCAGGTCAACATGCTGGCCGGCGTCATGGCCAAACGCCTCGGCTGCAAATCCAGCCTCGTCCTCATCAACAATCCGGATTATCTCGACCTCAGCAAATCCCTCGGCATCGATGCCCATATCAGCCCGCGCAGCGTCACCATTTCGCGTGTGCTGCAACATGTGCGGCGCGGCCGTATCCGGGCCGTACACAGCGTCCAGAAGGGCCGGGCGGAGATTATCGAGGCTGAGGCGCTTGAAACCTCGCCGCTTGTCGGCGCCCCGCTGCGCGACCTCGATCTGCCGGACGGACTGCGGATCGGCGCGATCTACCGCAACGGCGAAGTCATCCGCCCCGACGGTTCGGTCCGCATCAAACCGCAGGACCGGGTGGTCATCTTTGCCACGGCCGAAGCGGTCAAACAGGTCGAGCAGATGTTCCGCGTCAGTCTCGAATTCTTCTGATCAGCAGAAAGACGCACCGACATGAAACTGCAACTTCTCCGCAATGCCACGCTGAAACTCGATTATGCCGGTTCAACCGTCCTGATCGATCCATTTTTCGCTCCCAAACACAGCCGCCCGTCCTTTACCGGCCGTTCGCCGAATCCCATGACGGATCTGCCGGTTTCAACCGACGAGATCCTTGATGGCGTGGAGCTTGTACTCGTCTCGCATCTGCATGCGGATCATTTCGACCCTGTGGCTCAGGAACTTGTCCCCAAGCATCTGCCGCTGATCTGCCAGCCGGGCGATGAAGAGAAAATCCGCTCCTTCGGTTTCACCGACGTCACGCCACTGACCGGGGATCTGACCTGGAGGAATATCCGCCTGACCCGCCGCGACGGCAATCACGGCACCGGGGCTGTGCTTCAGCTGATGGGCAATGTCATCGGTTTTACCATCGAGGCGGATGGCGAACCCTCGATCTATTGGGCAGGAGATACGATCCTCTATCCGCCGGTGCGCGAAACAATCGAAGCGACGCAGCCCGATATCATCGTCACCCATTCCTGCGGTGCCAAATGGGACGGTGTTCTCATCGTCATGGATGCGGAGCAGACCGTCGAGGTCTGCCGCATTTCACCCCTGAAGACAAAAGTCATCGCGACGCATATGGAAGCCCTTGACCATGCAACCGTCACCCGCGACGATCTGAAGGCCCATGCGCAGGCAGCGGCTATCGATTCCCACAAGCTGATCATTCCTTCCGATGGAGAAACCCTCCATCTCACAGCCCCCAACCCATGAGACCAACCATGCCAAAAACCTATGCTTTTGTCGGCAACCTGAATCGCAACGCTCTGCCCAATGCAGGAAAGGGGATCAGCGTCTTCCGCTTTGACGACAATACCGGTGATCTCACGCTCGTCAGCGAATACCTCGCAATCGACAATCCCGGTTATATCGCCATCGACGAAAAGCGCCGGCGTCTCTACGCGGCAGTGGAAATCCCCGAATGGAACGAGGGGATGGCTGTCGCCTTCGATATCGATCCGGCCTCGGGAGCCTTGTCCTATATCAATATGCAGCCGACCCTTGGCAACACCACCTGCCATCTCGGGTTCGATCAGTCGGGCGAGACGATCTTTGCCTCCAATTATACCGTTGCCGCGCTGGGCGAACGCCCCGGCAATGCCGTGGCCGCTTTCGCCATCCGCGCCGACGGCGGGCTGGAATCGGCCTTTGCCGCTGCCATTCACGAGGGCAAGAATGCGGTCCTGCCGACGGACAAGCGGCAGCATGGTCACTGCGCCGTCGTCAGCCCGGATAATCGGACCGTGTTCGTTTGCGATCTCGGCCTTGACCGGATCATGGCCTATAAGCTGCCGTCGAAGGGCGGGAAACTGGAGCTGGCAGCAACGCCCTTCACGACCTTGCCCGATGGTGCTGGACCGCGCCATATAACATTCCATCCGAATGGGAGGATTGCTTATGTTATCAATGAATTGAACAGCACTGTTTCAGTGCTGCATTACAATGCCGAAACCGCCGAGTTGACGCTTGGTCAGACGCTTCCGTCCATCCCTGCGGACTTCACCGCGACCAATACCTGCGCAGAAATCGCCGTCAGTGCCGACGGCCGGTTCCTTTATGGCTCCAACCGTGGCCACAACAGCATCGTCAGCTATGCCATCGCCGCGGACGGCAGCCTCGCGCTGATCGGCTGGACACCGTCGCAGGGCCTTGGCCCACGCAACTTCGTCATCGATCCCACGGGCAAGTTCATGCTCGTTGCCAATCAGAAAGGCGGGGGCATCGCCGTGTTCAAACGCGATATCGAAACGGGTGCATTGGAAGATACCGGCAAGCGGGTGGATCTGCCAACGCCCATGCGCATGGTCTTCGGCCAGTTCGAATAGGAGGCTCTACCGATGTCCCGTATCGCCTATGTCAACGGCCAATACATTCCCCATGCCAATGCCGGTGTTCACATTGAAGACCGCGGCTACCAGTTTGCCGATGGCGTTTATGAAGTCTGCGAGGTTGCCCGCGGCAACATCATGGACATGACGCGCCATCTCAACCGCCTCGACCGCTCGCTTTCAGAGCTGCGGATCGGCTGGCCGATGAACCGGAAGGCGCTGCAGAGCGTGATCGCCGAGGTGGTCCGGCGCAATCGTGTGTACAATGGCATGGTCTATCTGCAGGTGACGCGCGGTGTCGCCAAGCGCGACCACGTCTTTCCGTCCGCCGATACACCGCCTTCCATCGTCATCACCGCCAAGCGCACGGATCCCGTCATGTTCGCTGCCCGGGCGGCAAAGGGTGTGAAGGTCATCACGGTGCCGGAAAACCGCTGGGAGCGGGTGGACATCAAATCTATCGGCCTTTTACCAAATGTTATGGCGCGCCAGCAGGCCAAGGAGCAGGGCGCTCAGGAGGCCTGGTTCATCGATCCGGATGGCACCGTTAGGGAAGGCGCGGCAACAAATGCGTGGATTGTCACCATGGACGGCGTTCTGGTGACCAGACAGGCGGAAACCGGCATTTTGCGCGGTATTACCCGCACAACCATCTTCGATGTGGCCAAAAAGCTGGGATTGACGATCGAAGAACGCGGCTTTTCTGTCGAGGAAGCCAAGCGGGCGCGCGAAGTTTTCATGACCGCAGCCACAACTGTTGTGATGCCAATCGTTGCGATTGACGGCGAATCGGTGGCAAATGGGCACCCGGGAACGATCGCACTTTCGTTACGGGAAGCGTTTTTTGACATTGCGGAAAAAACGCCATCCTGTTAACCGGAGTATGAGGGGACTAACAGAAACTATTTTTCACCTCCTGCAGGAGTAGGCTTTCTGCTCCCGTTGCCGAAATTTGTATGAGACACGTTTGCTGATCGCATAAAAGGACAAAAACAATGGCTGAACGATCGCAGAATCTTCAGGACCTATTTCTGAATTCAGTCAGAAAACAGAAGATTTCTCTGACAATTTTCCTCATCAATGGCGTCAAACTGACCGGTATTGTCACCTCGTTCGACAATTTCTGCGTCCTGTTGCGCCGCGACGGCCATTCTCAGCTCGTCTACAAACATGCCATCTCGACCATCATGCCGAGCCAGCCTGTACAAATGTTCGAAGCTGAGGCCGAAGACAGCGACTGAGATAACATTTGACCAAAGAAACAAGGCGTAACGCGCAAAACCCTGGCGGATCAACCGATAATGGTGAGACCGCCAGAGAAGCCACGCGCGCAATCGTCATTGTGCCGGTTTTGCCGACGCGCTTTTCCGATGGCGGCAAGGCCGACGATCACGGCCGCATGAAGCACCAGCCCGAATTCCAGCGCAGCGACGATGCGCGGCTGGAAGAGGCCGAAGGCTTGGCCCGGGCCATCGATCTGGACATTGTCCATTCCGATATCGTGCAGGTTTCGGCGCCGCGCCCGGCGACCTTGCTGGGGACGGGCAAGGTTGAAACGATTCATGAGCTCATCGAGGCTTCCCATGCGGAGCTCGTGATCGTCGATCATTCCCTGACACCGGTACAGCAGCGCAATCTCGAAAAGGCATGGAACGCCAAGGTTCTCGACAGGACCGGGCTCATTCTTGAGATTTTTGGACGGCGCGCCCAGACGAAAGAGGGCGCCCTGCAGGTGGAACTTGCGCACCTCACCTATCAGAAGGGGCGGCTGGTCCGTAGCTGGACCCACCTTGAGCGCCAGCGCGGCGGCGGCGGCTTCCTCGGCGGTCCCGGTGAAACGCAGATCGAGGCCGACAGGCGCGCACTGCAGGAAAAGATCCTGCGCATCAAGCGCGAACTGGAAACGGTGGTGCGTACCCGCACCCTGCACCGCAGCAAGCGCAAGAAGGTGCCGCATCCGGTCGTGGCGCTTGTCGGCTATACCAATGCGGGTAAATCAACGCTGTTCAACCGGCTGACCGGAGCAGGGGTCGTGGCCGAAGACATGCTCTTTGCCACGCTTGATCCCACCTTGCGCCGTATCCGGCTGGAGCACGGCGAGACGATCATCCTCTCCGACACGGTGGGTTTCATCTCCAACCTGCCTACGCATCTCGTTGCCGCTTTCCGGGCGACGCTGGAAGAAGTGGTCGAAGCCGACCTCATCCTGCATATCCGCGATATCTCCGATCCGGATACTGCAGCCCAGTCGGAAGACGTCCATGCGATCATGACCAGCCTCGGCATCGAGCGCGGCGATACGAAGCGCATTCTCGAAGTGTGGAACAAGATCGACAGGCTTGACGATGCGGGCCGCGAGTCGGCGCAGCGTCTCAGTGCGGCGGTGAAGGGTGACGAACATCCGATTCCGGTGTCGGCGATCACGGGCGAGGGCGTCGACGCCCTGCTGAAGGAAATCGAGAACCGCATTGCTGGCAAGCTGAAGCATGTCAAAATCACCCTGCGGCCGGACCAGATGCGGCTGATGGACTGGATCTACCAGCACTCCAGCAATGTGAAACGCAAGGATCTGGACGACGGATCGGTATCCCTCACCATGGACATGACCGTCGCGTCCCACGCCAATCTCGACGAGAAATTGCTGCGCCGGACCAACGGGTAAACGGTGTTACTTCGCGGTTTTGGCTTCCTGCCAGAGTGCTTCCATTTCATCGAGTGTCGCCGCATCGAGCGTCTGTTTCTGCTCGTTCAGCTTTCGCTCGATATAGTGGAAGCGTGACCGGAACTTTTCATTGGTGCCGCGCAGGGCGCTTTCCGGTTCAAGCTTCAAATGGCGGCCGAGATTGACTATGGCAAACAGCAGGTCGCCATATTCTTCTTGCGTATTTTCCCGGTCACCATTGGCAATGGCCTGTTTCAACTCGCCGATTTCTTCCTCGATCTTGTCGAGAATGGGCGCGGCTTCCGACCAGTCAAAGCCAACCTTGGCCGCCTTCTGCTGCAGTTTGAGTGCGCGCATCAGGGCAGGAAAGCCATGCGGAATGTCGTCGAGGAAACCGGTCGGCTCCACGGCGCCGAGATTGAGCGCAGCACGGCGCTCGCGCCGCTCCGCCTTTTCCTCGGCCTTGATCTTGTCCCACATGCCCTTGGCCATTCCGGCACCGCGGGCAGCCTCTTCGCCAAAGACATGCGGATGGCGGCGGATCATCTTGTGGGTGATCGCCTGGACCACGTCACCGAAATCGAATGCCTTCATCTCTTCCGCCATCCGCGCGTGAAACACCACCTGCAGGAGAAGATCGCCCAATTCTTCGCGCAGATCGTCGATATCATCGCGCTCGATGGCATCGATCACCTCGAAGGCTTCCTCGAGCGTATAGGGGGCGATGGACTTGAAATCCTGCTCAAGATCCCACGGACAGCCGGTCACCGGCGTGCGCAGGGCCTGCATGATCTCAAGAAGGCGGGTGATGTCGCGTGATGGTTTCATAAGAAATATACTAAGACAGGAGCAGGGCGGCTGATATGACCGAGCTGAAATGCCGGTGGCTTGTCCACAGGATCGGTCAGCGTTTCCCGGCTGCCTGCAGCGATATGGGCCCGATCACGTCATATACCACCCTGACGCCGTCCACCGTTTCCGGAAGCTCGGCCGTTTCGGGGAGCTGATCGCGCAGATTGACCTTGATGGCATAGGAGTCACCGATGCGGATCAGGCCGACACCAATGACGGTGCCGCATGATCCGGCCAGTTCCCTGGCTTTCGGCTTGGCAAGTCGCGCCTGTTCGATGGAGGTGCTCATGGCTTTAACTTAGTGCATCCCGGCCAGTCCCGCTAGTGGTCCGAATTTGACATTCGCTTGGTGCGCCTGATGTGAAACGGGATGCGAATGTCAAATTCGTTCCACGAGGGTCAAACCGGCATCGTCAGCCCCATTTTCTCCAGCACGATGGAAAGGTCGTTGGCGAAGGTGACACCCTTGCCATTGGTGCCGCCCTGGTCGCTGCCGGCAAACAGCAGGGCGCAGGCATAGCCCTTTTCGTCCATGATCATCGATCCACTGTCGCCGCCCGAGCTGAAAGGGCCGCTGCCTGTGGTCTGGATCTCGATCTGGCTGTCAAAACCGATATCGCCGAATTCATAGCTGACCACCACGTCATCGACTTCGATTGCCGTGACAACACCTTGCGTCACGCCGGTTGTCCTGCCGATCTTGAACACCTTGTCGCCGGGACGGAGCGGGGTCTTGCGCAGGCCCTTCAGTTTTCCCGCACCCATCAGGGTCACCGCGTCGAAGTCGATATCCGCATCGATCGAGGCGATGGCCGCGTCGACCAGATTGTTTGCGCCTGATACAACCGGCTCAAAAGCCAGCAGTTCGCCGACCTTGTCCTTGCTTTTCCTGCCGCCGTCATAGGCCGCGGGCTGCAGGATCGCATCGCCGATCTTCGCCTTGTTTTCATTGGCCAGCACATGATTGTTGCTCAGAATAACGGCCTTGCCGCTCGCCGTGTGCTGCGCAAAGCCGCCAAGCGTGCCCGCCGTAATCGAATAATGTCCGACCGACGCGCCGATCAGCAGCGGCCTCTGACGCAGCTGATGCCAGGGCAAGACTGCCGGCGCTGCCACAGCGCCGCCTTTGAACACGGTGCCGATATAGGTGATGTCGGCCTTGTTGCGGGCTGCTTCCTCGATCTGCTGGCGCAGATAGGCATTTGTTTCGAGCGCACGGCGCTGGACGCGGACGGCGAGCCGGTAATCGTTCTTTCCGTCGCCGGCGGCAATGCCAAGCGCGATACCGCCTTCGACGCCGGTCAGACGCCGTATTGCTGTAGAGCGGACAATGCGGCGCTCGGCGCGGATTTCAGTGACAAGCGGTCGAATGATCTGTTCTGCGATTTCGTTTTTCAGCGCGCGTACAGTTTTCAAATCCACGGTGGTCATCCTTCTTGTATCTACAAGTTCAGGGCACGTGTGCGACTCGACGATGAGCTTAGCGATGGAGATATGGTTTGGCGAGCGATGACGGAGAGGCCCGTCGGTTCATACGAGAAAGGGCCGTCGCAGTTGAAAATGGAATGTACCCAACAGCAATACAAAGATCGCATAAGATAGATTATGGAACCAGAAGATGGACCGGAATGGCTCGATCAGCCGGTAATATCGGCTATTTCAGCCTTTGCCGCCGTCATCAAAGCCTGCGGTTCTGCCGGGAAAACAAAGTTGGTGCCGCCTGCTGCAGCCCAGACGACGTCGAACTGCATCAGTGTTTCATCCGCATAGGCCTTGATGTCGATCAGATGCCCCAATGGCGATACGCCGCCAATGGCAAAGCCAGTCTCCTTGCGGATGTGCTTTGGATCAGCCCGGTGCAGCGTTTCTCCGGTCAGCCGCGCAGCCTTGGCAAGATCAAGCTGGCGCGGTCCGGAAACCAGAAACAGATAAAGCTGCTGCGTATCGGTGCCTTGAAAAATCAGTGACTTGACGATCTGTGCGACTGTGACGCCGCATTGAACCGCTGCATCTTCGGCCGTGTGGGTTGAATCGGCCATCTGGCGGATTTCGATCTCCAGCCCAGCCGCATGAGCTGCCTGACGGACACGTTCAACGCTCTTGCTCATGCTTCAACCTCAAAGGACAGGCCGTCAAAGGCCGGTTCGACATGTTCCGGCGTATCGCGCAGGACAGTTCCATAATCCAGTGGCACATGCATATGGGTCAGAATGGCTCGACGCGGCTTCAGCTTTTCGATCCACTCCATTGATTCATCGAGAGAAAAATGGCTTGGGTGCGGACGGTACTGCAACGCGTCGATGATGAGTATATCGAGCCCATGCAGCTCGGCCGCTGTTGTTTCCGGAAACGCGCTGACATCGGAACAATAGCCCACATCGCCGATGCGGAAGCCCAGCGACAGGATATCGCCATGCACCTGCGGTAGCGGCAGAAAGCGGATCGGACCGCCCGCGCCGTCAACCTCAAAAGCCTCGTGATGCACGATCTCATGCGGCCGCAGGATCGGCGGATAGCTCGAACCTTCCGGCGTCTTGAAACAATAACCGAAGCCTTCGACGAGCCTGCGCTGGGTCGCCTGATCGGCATAGATGTCCACCAGATCGCGCCGGTCGATGACAAAGGTCCTAAGGTCATCGAGGCCGTGAATATGGTCCGCATGCGCATGGGTATAGACGACGGCATCAAGCCGTCCGGAGCCGAAATCGATCATCTGCGAGCGGAAATCCGGCCCCGTGTCGATCACAACGGTGGTCACGCCGCCATGCGCGGCAATGCGTTCCACCAGCATGGACGCCCGGCGGCGGCGGTTTTTCGGATTGTCCGGATCGCAATTGCCCCAGTCACCATTGATGCGCGGCACGCCCGGAGACGAGCCGCAGCCCAGAATGGTAAAGCGCAGGCGATCAGGCATCGGCGGGCCTTGGCATCTTGGTGAACAGGCGGAATACATTGTCGGTGGTCAAAATGCCGATTTCCTCGACGCTGACACCGATGGTGTCCGCCAGCACGGCTGCCGTATGGGTGACAAAGCTCGGCTCGTTGCGCTTGCCGCGATGCGGCATCGGCGCGAGATAAGGCGCGTCGGTTTCAACCAGCAGCCGGTCGCGCGGCACATTTCTGGCGATGTCGCGGATTTCCGGCGAATTCTTGAATGTCAGAATACCGGAAAACGAGATGTAACCGCCAAGCTCGACGCCAACCCGCGCCAGTTCGGCACCGGAGGAGAAGCAATGCAGGATGAAGGGGAAGGCCCCCTTCCCTGATTCTTCGCGCAGGATCGCAATCATGTCCTCATCGGCGCTGCGCGCGTGAATGACCAGCGGCAGGCCGGTGACGCGTGCTGCGGCGATATGGGTGCGAAATCCCTGCTGCTGTGCTTCTGGCGGCGCATAATCATAGTGATAGTCGAGCCCGGCTTCACCGATTGCCACCACCTTCGGGTGTTCGGCCAGCTTGATCAGGTCATCGGCGGTGACGTCGAGTTCCTCATGCGCATTGTTCGGGTGCGTCCCGACCGAAGCAAAGACGCTGTCATAGCGTTCGGCAATGCCGATAATGCCGTCAAACTTGCGAACGCGTGTGCAGATGGTGACCAGCCGCACAACACCAAGATCCAGCGCGCGCTGCACGATGGCGTCACGTTCTTCGGCAAAATCCGGAAAATCCAGATGGCAATGGCTATCGACAAGCATGAAAAAGATCCGGGTTCCTGATCAGGCGCCTTTGTCTGCCTCGACATAGCGCGGGAAGATCGGCTGCGGCGCGGGCAAATCGGCGCCGGGCACCAGTTCGCTGCCGCCGAGAAGATCGGTGAAGTTGCGCTTGTCCGCGGGCACGGCCAGGATATCGAGCAGTTTGGCCGCCGATCCCGGTATGAACGGCAGGCAGAGAATGCCGACACGCCGGATCACTTCCGCCGTCACGTAGAGAACCGTTTCCATCCGCGCGGGATCGGTCTTCTTCAGCGCCCATGGCTCCTGCGATGCAAAATAGCGGTTGGCTTCCGCCACCACGGCAAAGATCGCCCCAAGCGCCAGATGCATGGCCTGCGTGCCGACGGCCTTGCGGGCTGTCTCCAGCGCTGCCACCGCCTGACCGAGGATGGCCTTGTCGACATCGGTCAATGCGCCGGGCTGCGGAACCTTGGCTTCGCAGTTCTTGTTGATCATCGACAGCGAGCGCTGCGCCAGATTGCCAAGGTCGTTGGCAAGATCCGCATTGGTGCGGTTGACGATCGCCTCATGGCTGTAATTGCCATCCTGACCGAAAGGCACTTCGCGCAGCAGGAAGTAACGCACCTGATCCAGGCCGTAATGCTCGACCAGGGAGAACGGATCGATGACATTGCCGACCGATTTCGACATTTTCTCGCCGCGGTTGAACACAAAGCCGTGGCCGAAGACGCGCTTCGGCAGTTCGATTCCCGCGGACAAAAGGAAGGCCGGCCAATAGACGGCGTGGAAGCGAATGATATCCTTGCCGATGATGTGCACGTCGGCGGGCCAATAGCGCCAGCGCTCGGCCTTCTCATCGGGATAACCGGCCGCCGTGATATAATTGGTCAGCGCGTCGACCCAGACATACATGACGTGCTTCTCGTCGCCGGGAACCGGAATGCCCCAGTCGAAGGTCGTGCGCGATACGGACAGGTCCTTCAGTCCGGACTTGACGAAGGAGATGACCTCGTTGCGGCGCTCGTCCGGCCCGATAAAGCTCGGATTGTCCGCATAGAGTTTGAGCAGGCGATCCTGATAGGCGGACAGGCGGAAGAAATAACTTTCCTCCTCCAGCCATTCGACGGGCGAGCCCTGCGGGCCGTAGCGCACGCCATCGGCACGCACTTCCGTCTCGTCTTCCTGATAGTAGGCTTCATCGCGCACGGAGTACCAGCCGGCATAGGAATCCTTGTAGATATCCCCGGCTTCGACCATTTTTTTCCAGATCGCCTGCGACGACGCGTAATGCCGCTCCTCGGTGGTGCGGATGAAGTCGTCATAGGACGCATTCAGGAGATGACCCATGTCACGGAAAAGCTTGGCATTTCTATCGGCAAGTTCCCGCGGCGTGATGCCTTCCTTGCGTGCTGTTTGAAGCATCTTGATGCCATGTTCGTCCGTACCGCTGAGGAAGAACACATCCTTGCCGTCATGGCGGTTGAAACGGGCAATCGCATCCGTCGCGATCAGCTCGTACGCGTGACCGATATGCGGGCTGCCGTTCGGATAGGAAATGGCTGTGGTGATGTAAAATGTTTCGCGGCTCATACGTAACCTGATTTGCTTCGGAATTGGCATCTTGGGAAGGCGTCAGGCTGACATAACCCATGTCCGGCCTGATTGCTATACCGGTCGTAAACGCATGAATTCAATTGAAATACTATTCCGCATTCATGTGGTGTGACCGGGTGGCGGATCAAGATGCACGCAGGGCGCGATGCATCCTGTCAAGAAAGATAAGAACGGACTGTTTGCGGTCAAGGTTGAAGGCATCGGCTTCACGGGCTTCGCCCTGCATTTCCTGCCACAGCGTCGACCAGTGATTGGCCACGGCCACGGCACCCTTCTCGGCAGCCTCCCCTGCCTTCGTCGCGATCCGCGAAAAAATGTCCTCAAGGAAGAGATCAAACTGAATTTCCGAATCGCGTCCCGACAAGGCTGTGCCAAGCGCCTGCGCCTTGGGGACATCGAATACCGGCTTTGTCAGTATCGCGTCGATGGTCTGCGATATCTCCAGTCCGCCAAACGCCACAAGCAGTGCCGCCTTGCGCACGCTGCCGTCCGCATGTGTTACGAGGGCTTCGGTGTCCGGTACCTGGTCCGCGCCAAGGCCAATGGTTGCCAGCGCCGACAGGAGGTCACTGCGCTGCAGCCCCTCGAAACGGATGGACTGGCAGCGCGAGCGGATCGTTGGCAGCAAGCGCCCGGAAGAATGCGAGATCAAAATAAACAGCGTTCGCTGCGGCGGTTCTTCAAGAGTCTTCAGTAACGCATTGGCAGCATTGCGATTCATGTCATCTGCCGGGTCGACGATGACAATGCGCCATGCGCCGTCATGTGCCGTCCGATTGAGAAAATGCGTCACGCGGCGAATCTCATCGACCGTGATCCCGGTCTTGAATTTTCCGGTCTTGGCATCGAGCGGGCGGCTGATATGCAGCACGGCCAGATGTGTCCCGGTGGCAATCTGCCGGTACGGCGCGACGGAAAAATCGGGCACAGCCAGTTCCAGCGGCGCATCGCGCTGCACCGGATGCTTGAGCATGTGTCCGGCGAGGTGAAAGGCCAGCGTGGTCTTGCCCACCCCCTGCGGCCCCTCGAGCAGAAGTGCGTGGTGCATGTGGCCGGATTGATAGGCCTGGGCCAGAAATGAACGGATGGATGGATGACCGAACAGCGCGGGATTGGCCGACGGAGCGGGAATGCCGTCAATCGTATCGTGCGTGGCTGGCACGTCGGGAAGCGTATCGCTCATTGTGCCGCCCCCGCTCTGGCCTTTTCCTTTATCGCACGCCGCGCCTTCAGGCGATCGACGAGGCGGGCAATATCCGCCGCGATATCGTCAACCGGCCGGTCCGCAGGCACCACCTTGCACCGCCCCGGTTCAGCCTTGGCGATGGCCAGATAAGCGTCCCGGCGCTTGCGGTGCATCTCGATGGTTTCCTTTTCGAAGCGATCGGCCGTGCCTGTTCCGCGGCGCGCGTTTGCGCGCTCCAGACCGATTTCCGCCGGCAGATCGAGAATGATGGTCAGATCAGGCATCAGTCCGTTGACGGCTGCCCTTTCAATAGCCCGCATCAGACCGGCATCGAGATCACCGGTGACCCCCTGATAAACCCGGCTGGAGTCGATATAGCGGTCGCAGAGCACCATGCTGCCCGTGTTGAGTGCCGGACGCATGACCTGCTCGACGTGATCATTGCGCGCGGCGGCAAACAACATGGCTTCCATGGCGGGACCGAAGGATTCGGCAGCGCCGCTCAGGATGACATGCCGCACGGCCTCGGCACCGGGTGAGCCGCCCGGCTCGCGGGTCACCACCACATCATCGCCGGCTGCACGCATATGCGCTGCCAGACGGGTGATCTGGGTGGATTTGCCGGCGCCCTCGCCGCCTTCAAAGGTAATGAACAGTCCTTGTTGCACGCCGTCAGCCGTCTTTCGATAAAGAGTCACTTTTGATCTCTAGACGAGGTTCTAACGGGCGGGACTGAAAAGGTCGAGCCGGGAAAAGCTTAAAGCTTCAGGCGGCGCGTCCAGCCGGTGGTGAGTTCCAGGACCGCATCGAGCGTGCGCTTCTGCAGATCACCGGGTTCAACGGCTTCGCCCGTGTAAACCGGCGTTTCCTGCGCCAAGGCATCGCCGATCCAGATCCGCAGCACGCCGACCTGCTCGTCCGCCTTGACCGGGGCCAGCAGCGGGCCCTTATACACCACATGGGCCTTGAGGCGATCCTTGTTGGCCGTTGGGACGAGAAGGCTGATCTTTTCGTGTGCCTTGAGTGGGACGCTGGATTTGACACCGCCAAACACGCTGGCTTCCGCGATGGTCTCGCCTTCGGCAAAGATATTGACTTCCTCGAAGGCGCTGTAGGCCCATTCAAAGATTTTCTTCGCTTCTTCCGCCCGCTCCTTGTCTGTCGCCAGACCGCTCAGGGCGGCGATGTAACGGCGCCCGTTATGTTCGGCCGAACCGACAAGACCATAGCCGGATTGTTCGGTGTAGCCGGTTCCCATGCCGTCAGCGCCGATATCCAGCTTCAGCAAGGGATTGCGGTTGCGCTGGAAAATATTGTTCCAGGTGAAGCTCTCCTGCGCATAGGTGCGATAATATTCCGGATATTCGTGCTTGATGTAGCGGGCCAGCGTGACAAGGTCCGTCAGCGACACCTTTTGCTCCGGATCGGGCAAGCCGGTCGAATTGCGGAACGTCGAATTCTTCAGGCCGATTTCCTTCGCCCGTGCGTTCATCATCTCGGCGAATTTTTGTTCCGACCCGGCAATACCCTCGGCCAGGATGATGCAACCGTCATTGGCTGACTGTACGATAACGCCCTGGATGAGGTCGCCGACGCTGATCGACGATTTGAGCTTGGCAAACATGGTGGAGCCGCCGGACGGCGCCCCGCCCGTGCGCCAGGCATTTTCGCTGACGGTATACTGGGTATCGATCTTGATCTGGCCGGTCTTGAGCGCATGAAAGACCAGTTCCATGGTCATCAGCTTGGCCAGCGCGGCTGGTTCGATCAGCGTATCGGGTGTTTTGGCGTAGAGAATGGTGCCTGTCTGGTCTTCAAGCATCAGGGCCTGCTTGGCCTTGGTGTCGAACAATGCTTCCTGCGCATGAACCGGCGATGCGGCAAGCAGCACGACGGCAAGACTGGCGGCAAGCTTACGGAATGGCTGTAACGGCAATGTTCTTTGACGCGGGAAATCAGTTTCCGTCATCGCGTACGACAAACGCATCACCTGCTCCCGCTTTCCAGGCAGCCTGCAGCAAGGCATCGGTATTCTTTCCCGCGCTGGTCCGTGCAATCAGAGCGATGCGCGGGCCATCCGAGCTGTTGACCTCGGACAGATCGACCTTGCCCAATGGCGCCAGGGCGCTCATGACACGGCCCGCTTCGGACCTGTCGGCAAAAAGGCCGACATCGACATATTCACCCGCCGGTGCCGCTGCGGATTCACGCGGCTTGTTTTCATTCTTCCACGCGTCGGAAATGGCCTTCGGCGATATCAGACTGTTCATCGCCACCGCCGTGGCATTGGCACTTGCCACACGCTCGCTGGCGTAGGAACTGACGAATGGCGATGCGCGCCGTGTGCCGCCCTTCAGCGATCCGAGCAGGATCGCCGGCTTGTCGTCGATATAGGGACCAACAAGCGGCAGAACCGGCTGTATATCATAGCCGAACGGCATTGCACCCATGGCGGCATTCATCTGCGGCTGCGCGGGCGCACCAAGACTGACCGCCTGATCATTGAACGATACCGGCGCCACATTCAGGCTCGCCACCTGAACGCCTTGCGCCTTCGGCTGCCGCATGCCGGGAATGGAAAGGGCATTGCGCTGGGTGGGTGTCGGTCCATTCATGGCAATCATGGTGCCCGAATCCGGCTGCATCAGACGATCACGCGTGCCGGGCGTACGATACGACGCGAGCAAAAAGCCGTCATCGCGCCCTTCGAGCGGCGCGCGACCCACATATTCCACCTTCACGTCAGCCGTACCCGTGTGTTGGTAATCGAGCATTGTCGCAGCCTTTTGCGACAGATCGATCACACGATCGCTGTGATACGGCCCGCGGTCGTTGACGCGCACGATCACGGAACTGCCATTGGCAAGATTGGTCACGCGCGCATAGCTCGGCAGCGGCATGGTCGGATGCGCCGCCGACAGGTGGTTCATGTCGTATACTTCGCCATTGGCGGTCAGGCGGCCATGAAAGGCCGAGCCGTACCAGGATGCCCGCCCCTGGCGCTTGTAGCCCAGCTCTTCCCTGGGATAATACCACTTGCCGCGAACCTGATAGGGCCTGCCGATCTGGTCGCGCCCGCCGCCGCGCGGCATGTTGCGGAAATCGGTGACGACGCGGGGGCTGGCTTTGACGCCATACTCGGATTCAGCGAAATATTCCTTGCCGTGGCTTCGTTTAGCAACCTTTGCCGTGGGGGACGCGCAGGCTGCCATCAGGGCGCCCATCGCAACAACTCCCGCAATTCGAAAAGCTTTGGCTTTTGACAATGCAAACTACCGGCTGGATGCCGTCCCCACACTTTTTACGCAACGATACCGAACAGAACCCGGTGCAGCCCCAGAACCCATCATGGAGTATTGCACCAGAATTATAACTCGCACCGATAGGTTGACAGCAGCTTAACAGAGCAGGGAGACATTGCCTGTCATGGCTAACTTTGGTTAACGGGCGCCTCATCCGCAAAGGAAAGGTTTGATGCGGAGACGTGAAGCGTGTTCGGCGCAAGCGCCGTTAGAGCCAGCCGCCGAAGATGTAGGTCAGAAGCGCTGCGGCGGCCACGCCCCCGATGAATATGGCGATATACCAGACATTCGAGCTGTAGCTTGGCCAGACCTCTTCGTCATCGTCATCAAAATCGTCGATCATTCTCCTTGCATCCTCCTGTGGGCCCGGCTTGTCAGAAGCTGCACACGTCCTCCAGGCCGAGCCCTGCCAACGGGGTTTCGCCAGCGTTCTTCAACTCGGATTGCTGATGAAAGTTCCAATCAAGGCGTCCAGCCTCGCTGGCGATGGACCTTCAGAGCATGCCGGGACACGCCGAACGCGATATGCAGCAGCGAAACAACTGCGCGGTGCTTTCTTTTCGCGGCCCGGTTGTATTCCGGCTTCATACAACTAAGTATATCTCAAAGAATTTCGGGGGTCTTCAAGTATGTATATAATCAAGCACGGTGTGCGAAACACGCTTGGTGATGTTTTATGGGACGAACCCCTTCCCCTACAATTTGAAACAATTGAAGATTGCAAGCTTACTATCAGCTCGCTGATCGAGCGCTATGATCACAGTGAGTTTGAACAAGAAAACGACCGGTGGTGCACGTGGAACGATAGCAAGCAGAACGAGTTTCACTATTGGTGGATCGTTGCAGTGGCGCCATTGTCTTAGGAAAAGCCAATGCATTACCATGGCACCTTACGCATTCCTGCCTGTCATCATGCTTGAATTGTCCGCATGCGGTAGGTGCCGCGATGATACCTATTTTTCGCGAGACGAGCCTGTTAAAACCCCACGCATGGACCACGCGAATGTAAAAATTTCCAAAGTTCTGATCATCGAAGATGATTATTTTTATGCGGATTCGCTGAAGCGGCACTTCAAGACAGCCGGTCAGCACGTGGCGACCGCCGAGACCTTCCATGCGGCGCAGATGGCTATCGAGGTGGATGAATTTGACCTGATCATCATCGATCCGGGGCTTCCAGACTATGGAAGCGAGATGGAATCCCGCGATGTGCGCCTGAAAATCATCGAATCCATCATCAATTCCACTCCCGCAGCCGTTCATCTGGTCATCACCGGCCGGTATTCGACCGATGAGGCGGAAACATGCAGAAATCTCGGTGCGAAGGGATATCTGGGTAAAAACCGGCTCAATGCCCCCACCCTCGCCAGCATTCTAGAACTCATGACCCGTTCTGAATTTGTCGTGCATCGGGGGAGCGAGACGATCAGCGATGCTTTTCCGGGCTATTATTATCCGTTCCTGTCATTGTCGGAGGAAGAATGCCTCCAATGGGTGGAAGACCGCCCGAAGGGCATGAAACGCAATGAACTGTTTGTGCTTATGGCAAAGCACTTTAAGATGAAAAGTGCCGAGATGGCCGAGCAGAAATACAAACGGGCGCGCAGCAAAGTCCTGGCTCATGGCCGCAAAATCACTACCGACAATGATGATCCTGCAACCGATTGAGGAAAAGGCCGTGGAAATATACAGCGGTTGGCGTGCCTGCTTCTTGGGCCTTGTGCTCTTATGCGCGGTTCCCGCCGCTTCCGCCGGCATAGTCGACCCGCATGTTCTCCAGATCGAACGCCAGAGCGGAAAACCCATCGTCTCCTACAAGGAGGACGATCTGGCAAAATCATTTCCCTATCGGGAGATCCAGACCAAGACGCCTTGGACCAACGACGTACAGCGCACCTATCGCGGTTTTTCGCTGATCGAGATTTTGGCAAAGAACGGATTGGCCAATGCGAAGGTCATCAAGGGAATTGCGCCCAACGATTATTCCGCCAGAATCGATATGGACGAAATCAAACGTTACAATCCGATCGTTGCCTCACAGATTGCCTGCAATGACGTTGAAGCCAAGGCAGGAAAATGCCATGAGGGCGAATTCCGCCCGCTTGAGGCCGACGATTTTGGGCCATTCTACATTGTCTGGCCTTTTGACAGCATGCCCAAGGCCTATGACCCGGGAGATCACTCAAGATGGATCTGGTTTCTCACCGAGCTGCAATTTGAGCAATAATTTTTGATCGCGCATCAAGCCGCGTGATCCTTAGACGATGAGTGGGATTGATTTCAGACACGTGGTGGATAGGTGAGACAGATACTCCGCGCAAACGGTACCTACATCCTTGCCATTTCCTTTGGTCTCTTTGTGCTGATCGGCCTGGCCTCGTTTCTGCAAACGGACAAGTATCGCAGTCAGGCCTATGACATCATCGGGGAAGTCAACGAGGTTCAGTGGCGTTCAACCCAAGCGCGCGAGAAAATGGTCAGCATCATGGGATGGGCCCGGCTGGCTGCGTTCACCAAATCCCAGGAGTATCGCGCCAAAATCCTGTCTGAAAGCACCTATCTCGCCATCAATGCCAAGACGTTGATCGCTTTGCCCTATACCGAGAAGATCATGCCTAAAGTGGATATCGATCTGATCAAGACACTGCTCGATTACATAAACAATGAGCTGATGCCGCAGCTTGCACTAGCTGATCCGGACTACAATCTGATTGTGGCCAGGTTTGAAGATTTCTGGCCGGCCATTGTCTTGACGACGACGGGCAACCTTGGAAACACCCAGAAACGCACCGCCGATCTCGAGCAAAAAGCGCTCTACGACAATTTCCTGTACGCCTTCGTGTTTGCAACCGCGATCATGATCGTTCTGTTTGCCATGGTCGCCTACAGAAGCAAGGCGCTCTACAACAATCAGGTCCGCCAGTTCGCGCTGCTCTTCTCCCACATGACCTTCACGCGAATCAACGGACTGTCCATGTGGATGCACGAGACACTTTCGCCCGAGGAAAACCCCGATCCAAAACTGCTCGACATGGCCCGCAAGCGGATCACTGATCTGTCGGTTGTGACCGATTGGCTGGCCCGGATCGCCTATCCCAAATTTGATCAGGACAATACGCCGATCGTGACGCTGGGAACGATCCTCGATCAGATCACGCGTCCCGACGGATCGACCATTCCCATCGTGCGCGCCGATGTGAAAGCAATGCAGCTGCTTGTACCGCAGGGCCAATTCCATCTCATGCTCCACGAGCTTTTGCGCAACGCCAAGGACGCCGTCGAGGATGAATTGCACCCGCACATTGTGATCAAGGTGAATATCGCCAGGCGCTGGCCGATTGGAAAAGACCTGATTGTCGCCATCGAGGATTCTGGTGTCGGCATGTCCCGGGAACAGATCAAGAAGGCCACGACACCGTTCTTCTCGACGAAGGGCGAGTCGCGCGGCCATAGCGGACTGGGCTTGACAGGGTGTGCGCGTCTTATTCAGACAATGGGCGGCTCTCTTGCGATTCAATCATCAAAAGGCAATGGTACGACTGTTACACTTGCCTGCCCGCTATCGAATCTCCCAGTTATAAAGTGGAATCACGCATGACCAGTTTGCCGCAACAGGAACGAAGCTACGGACTAGACCAGGTGATCGCCGAACTGCAGGACCGGCTGGATCGGTATGAGCAAACGAATCTCGCTCTTGCCCAACAGGTCGAGTATCTGCAAACGCGTCTCCTTGCACCGAACAGGTTCAGGTGGGACGTCATCGACAAGGTCACCGATTACTTCAGGGGCGCTCAAATCAAGGGAGATTATCTCGAGTTCGGCGTCTATCAGGGCGAGACCTTTGCCTATGCGTGCAACGTGATAGGACGGGAAAATCCGGAGATGCGCTTTGTCGCCCTGGATTCGTTCGAGGGCTTGCCGCAACCAAAGAAGGGGATCGACGAGTCCGGCGGCTATAGCGGCGGCTTCTTCGAAGGCCAGTTCTCGTGCAACGAGACGCAGTTCAAGGAAAATCTCAAGCTGCGCAATGTTGATCTGGCGCGGGTTACAACCATCAAGGGCTGGTACGACCAGACGCTGCAACCAGGACATGCGCAGTCATCGCCTATCCAGACCGTTGCGTTCGCATGGGTCGATTGTGATCTCTACGAGTCCACCGTTCCTGTGCTGGATTACCTCACCTCCCGTTTGACGGTCGGGTCTGTCATGCTGTTCGATGATTGGCGTTGTTTCAGGAATCTCCCGGAATTCGGCCAGCAAAGAGCATGCAGGGAGTGGCTGGCGAGAAACCCCCAGATCAAGCTGAATCTGCTTATCGACAACGACTATCACGGTTACGTCTTCTCCGTGGCCGCCTGTTAGTAATACCCGTGATATGAAGTAAAAAATCGACGAATTTATTTAACGAATATTTTGGTTCAGCGTTGTTGCTTGCGGGGCTGTCGAAGCGTATTCTCTCCCCCATAGTGCCGAAGAGCACGGGGGAGAAAAAATGAGTAAATTGGGCCGTGATCCAGAACTCAATAAACTTGCGAAATACCTCATTCACCAATCGCTTCCTCTTGCCATAAGTACCTCCGGTTACAATCCGACCACGAGGGACCTGGACATGATCGAAGAAGCATTGAAGGCCCGCTACGGTACGGATCTTGCCAGTGTCTCCGTTCGGGAAATCGACGAGTTTCTGCATCGGCGCTTCAGCAGACTGAGTGAACGGCCGAACCGGCGCACAATTCACCGCTTCCTCAAGATACTGGCGGGTAAAGACCGGAAACGAAGCTGAATGGCTGTTCGGTTGTCTCAGAAAGACACACGAAGGTCATTCAGTTGCATTTGACGTAGCATCCCATTGGGGCAAACCTATTATTCCTGGAACAGCAATGGAGAGTTGAATATGCGTGTACTTATAGCGATCGCACTTCTGGCGTTGGCAGCAAGTCCGGCCTTGGCGGATGGCACCTGTAAAAGCCAGGCCGAGGCCAAAAAGCTTTCCGGCGCTGCTTTGACCAATTTCACGAAGAAATGCGCGGCAGATGCGGCAACAACCTGCGATACGCAGGCCGCCGCCAAGAAGCTTGCCGGCGCCGCAAAAAAC
Source organism: Phyllobacterium sp. T2-21 (assembly GCF_055378485.1). Classification (NCBI taxonomy): domain Bacteria; kingdom Pseudomonadati; phylum Pseudomonadota; class Alphaproteobacteria; order Hyphomicrobiales; family Phyllobacteriaceae; genus Phyllobacterium; species Phyllobacterium sp. T2-21. The sequence continues at coordinate 2,400,937 of NZ_AP027912.1, forward strand.
AGTTTCGTCAAGAAATGCGTGAGCGATACAACAGGCTAAGTCAGGCAGCTCTATTCAACGCGGAAGACCGCAAGCCGGCTGCGCCGGTTTTCAACGCCGAACAGCCGGATTGTGTCACCGGCTGTCGGAGTCGTCACCGGTGTGCGTCTGGGGGGTGAGATTGTGATCGCCCGCATTTCTGAAATCGGCCCCCATTCTGCCGAGAAACAGCACCATCATCGAAACCGCCACGAATGCAAATAGAACCGGCCAAACCGACATCACATAGGGTTGGTAGTCTATTTTTGTATTTTCGCCATCCTGATCCACAGAGCCCCCTGCCCGTAAACGACGTCATTCCCACCTTAACGCCGGCACAAAGATGCTACCTGCAGATTAATATCATCTGAACAAATGAATGCTTCGCATTGTGTTTGTACAAGCGATCCGGCCCGCGCGCGCAAGCGCTGGCGCTTCATGAAAAAGCCCAACTCCGGTGCTCATGATACCCTCGTTGCTACTCTCCATGAGGCAATGGGAGGCTCGGTGATATTCTTCCCCCGTCAATGCCCCAACCGAGCCTCACCCGCCCTCTATTCAAATGCTGCGCAAAGAAACGCAGGATTTCGCCAGCCCCCCCATTCGCCGATCAAGGTTGCAATACTGGTTATTGTCCGTGAGATGGATTACGACTCGCTGATCGAACGATCGGAGTAACAAGTGTGACGGCCATCCGATGGACTCCCTGATCAACGCCGCAGCGCACGCCCTTGCGACAGGTGATACTCTCGGCGCCTTGAAACGGGTGGCGCTGCGTGATGACGCGCCCGCCCTTGCACTGCGCGGCATCGCCATGGCGCAACTTGGCGAATTCCCGCGCGCCAGGACCCTGTTGCAGAGCGCGGCGCGGGCATTCGGCGCAAAAGAGGAAAAAGCCCGCGCGCGATGCATCGTCGCCGAAGCGGAAATTGCACTTGTCTCGCGCGATCTGGGCTGGCGCGTAAAGGCACTGGACATGGCGCGGGCAACACTCGAAGCCCATGGCGATCACGTCAATGCCGCCCATGCACGGACCGTGGATATTCGGCGGCTGCTTCTGGTCGGTCATGTCGACGCGGCCGAGCGCGCCCTCGCCAAGCTTGATCCCGCGCCGCTGCCGGCAACGTCGAGAGCGGCGCTCGCCCTCGTGGCTGCCGGAATTGCCATCCGGCGCCTGAACACGTCTGCAGCGCGCGAGGCACTCAGGCGGGCCGAGAAAGCCGCGGCGGAAGCGAAGATCCCCGCCCTCATCGCGGAGGTCGAGCAAGCCTCCCATATCCTGAAAACACCCGCCGCCCGTCTGATTCAACGCGGTGAGGAACGTCCGCTCTTGCTGGAGCAGATCGAAACGCTGCTCGCATCCGGTGTGCTGGTCGTCGACGCGTGCCGGCATGTCGTTCGGGTCGGGGATCGGGTGATATCGCTTGCCACGCGACCGGTTTTGTTCGCGCTGGCCCGCGCGCTGGGCGAAGCCGCGCCCGGTGACGTGCCAAGAGCCGCGCTTCTCGCCCGCGCATTCGGGGCAAAGCATGCGGATGAATCGCATCGCGCCCGCCTGCGGGTCGAAGTCGGCCGGTTGCGCGAGGAACTGCGAATGTTGGCCGATGTGTCCGCAACAGCGCGGGGCTTTTGCATGACACCTCTCGACGCCAGCGGCATCGTTGTCCTTGCGCCGCCCATGGAGGAAGCGCATGGCGCGGTTCTCGCCTTTCTTGCCGATGGCGAGTCATGGTCAAGTTCCGCTCTGGCCATTGCCCTGGGGGCCAGTTCCCGGACCGTGCAGCGCGCCCTTCTGATACTTGCGGAAGCGGGCAAGGTGCAGTCGTTCGGTCGCGGACGCGCCCGCCGCTGGATCAGTCCGCCCGTGCCAGGTTTCCCGACAATCTTGTTACTCCCCGATCTCCTGCCAAGTGAGTAGGGTCAGGAGGAAATGTTCAGCAGTCAGGTGACAAGGATGAAATCATGAAACAATCGGCAAAAATTCTCCGCGAATATGGCCCGTTTCCCGGCACCGACCAGGTGGCCGGGGTTACCTTCGATGGCCGGAATGTCTGGTTTGCATCGGGAGAACGGCTGAATGCACTTGATCCGGCGAGCGGGACCGTGTTGCGCTCCTTGGACATCGCTGCGCACGCCGGAACCGCTTTCGATGGCCAATATCTCTTCCAGATTGCCGAAGATCGCATCCAGAAGGTCGACCCGGAGACAGGCCGTGTGCTCTCGACAATCCCGGCGCCCGGCGGCGGCGGCGATTCAGGGCTTGCATGGGCAGAAGGGACGCTCTGGGTCGGGCAGCATCAGGGCCGGAAAATCCACCAGATCGATCCGCAGACAGGCGCTATTTTGCGCACCATCGAGTCCAAGCGCATGGTCACCGGGGTGACCTGGGTTGACGGCGAACTCTGGCACGGCACGTGGGAACAAGATCAAAGTGATGTCAGGCGCATCGATCCCGCGACCGGCAATGTCCTGACCATCCTCGACATGCCCGCGGGCACCGGCGTGTCGGGGCTCGAGTCCGACGGCGGTGATCAGTTTTTCTGTGGCGGCGGCAAAAGCGGTAAAGTGCGCGTTGTCGCGCGGCCCAGATAACACGGCGGGCGAACACCGGTTTGCACGGCCTGCATGGCAAGGGCTTTCGGCAACAGCCAGTAAAATGGAGAGAGCAATGAGCAATGCTTCGTATCGCTGGGTAATCGTTGCAGCCGGCGGCTTGCTGGGCTGCATGGCCATCGGCGCCATGTTTTCCCTCCCGGTTTTCCTCCAGCCCATTGCCCGGGACACGGGCTGGTCCGTCACCGGCGTGTCCGGCGCCATGACGATCGGGTTCATCGCCATGGCATCGGCTAGCATGCTGTGGGGGAACCTGTCCGACCGCTTCGGCGCCCGTCCCGTGGTGCTGACGGGATCGGTGCTGCTGACCGCAAGTCTGGCACTGGCCAGTCGGGCTACGTCGCTTGTCGAGTTTCAACTGGTCTTCGGCCTGCTTGTCGGCGCCGCGACCGCCGCAATCTTCGCGCCGATGATGGCATGCGTCACCGGCTGGTTCGACACCCAGCGCAGCCTTGCCGTGTCTCTTGTTTCGGCGGGCATGGGCATGGCGCCGATGACCATGTCGCCGCTGGCGGCATGGCTTGTTTCGATCCATGGCTGGCGGACATCCATGCTGATCATCGCTGCGGTTGCGGCCGCCGTGATGATTCCCGCCGCCCTTCTGGTGCGCCGCCCGCCGGCCGCCGAGATGGGCAATACCCCGGGGCTGCAGGACGCAGAGCCGCAGTCATCCATGTCGATCGGGCAAGCCATCCGGTCTCCTCAGTTCATCATCCTGCTGCTGACCAATTTCTTTTGCTGCGCCACCCACTCCGGCCCCATTTTCCACACGGTGAGTTACGCGGTCAGCTGCGGAATTCCTTTGATCGCAGCGGTTACGATCTACAGCCTGGAAGGGTTGGCAGGTCTTGGCGGCCGGGTTGTCTTCGGTGTTCTGGGTGATCGCCTGGGCGCCAAGCGCGTGCTGGTCGGCGGGCTGCTGCTCCAGGCGTTCGGGGCGCTGGCCTATGTCTTCGTGCGGGAACTTGCCGGGTTTTATGCGGTGGCCGCATTGTTCGGTTTCATCTATGCCGGTGTCATGCCGCTCTATGCCGTACTGGCGCGCGAGAATTTCCCGATGCGCATGATGGGCACCATCATCGGCGGAACAGCTATGGCCGCCAGCTTGGGCATGGCCACGGGTCCGTTGGCCGGAGGTTTGATCTACGACACATTCGCCAGCTACGAATGGCTCTATATCGGAGCCTGGGCTATCGGTATCGGCGCATTCCTGATCGCCCTGACGTTCAGGCCGTTTCCGCAAGCCCAGCCTGTTCCCGGGTTTCAACCCAGCTAACGTTCGCATAGAAAGCTCACACGGGTCCCATGGAGATGTAGGGCATGCGAATCATGAGCCTCAACGGCTGGGGCGGCAAGCTGCACGAACCGTTGATATCCTATCTCCAAACGGAGCAGCCGGATGTTCTATGCCTGCAGGAGGTGGTCCACAGTCCCGAGGCCAGGGACGATTGGCTCCTGTATCGCGACGGGGATCATGTCCTGCCCCAGCGCGCGAATTTTTTTCGCGATGTTGCGGCCGCACTTGCCAGCCATACGGCCATATTCTGTCCGGCAGCCCAGGGCGTATTGTGGAACGGTGATCAGCCGGTGCCCTCGCAGTGGGGGCTCGCGACCTTCGTGCGTAACTCCCTGCCGGTTACGGCGCAGGCACAGGACTTCGTGCACAAGGCGTTTTCGCCGCACGGCTATGGCGATCATCCGAGGTCGCGGTCTGCGCATGCAATCCGGGTTTACGACTATGCGCGCGACCGGATGGTCGCCATCGCCCATATGCACGGGCTGCGCGATGTCAACGGGAAGATGGATACGCCCGAACGGCTGGCGCAGGCCCGCCGGCTGAAGCAACTGGCGTCCCGGATTGCCGCGCCGGGTGACGCGCTGATCGTGTGCGGCGATTTCAATGTCGAACCCGGAAGCGAGACCTTTTCCGTGCTTGCCGAAATAGGGCTGACGGATCTGGTCACGGCCGGAGGGTTCAACGGAACCCGCAGTTCGCATTATCGCAAGCAGGGACGGTTTGCCGATTACATGCTGGTGAACCAGAATGTCGAGGTTCGGGAATTCACGGTGGTGACGGAACCGGAAGTGTCAGACCACTGTCCGCTGATCCTTGAGATATGAGCGGCGATGTCATCCCTTCCCCGGGCAGCACAATCCAGAACACCGCTCCATTATCATTGCGGGCATGGAGCGTACCGCCCGACCGGTCAAGCAACCGGGCGCACAACGAAAGACCGAGACCCATGCCGTTCTCCTTGGTCGTGAAAAACGGACGGAACAGGTTTTTCAGGACTTCGTCGGATAGTCCCGGGCCGTTATCAGCAATTTCGATGATATTGACCGTATCCTGACTGAACGTCCTGATGGTGATCCTCTTGCGGTCATGCCTGCATTCGGACAAGGCATCGACAGCATTCCGCAGAAGATTGTGAATGACCTGTTCGAGCTCAATGGCACCCACAACCGATTTTGGCGAGGGAGTGGCAAAATCCATCGAAACCTCGATATTCTGTTCCCTGAGTTTCACCCGCAGCAGCTCGATCATGTTCACGATGAACGGGTTGAGCTCTTGCAACATCGGTTGAATATCATTCCCGACAATATAATCGCGCATTCTGTGGAGGATTTTGCCGGCACGTTGAGCCTCGCGAACATTGGCGGCGAGCGCTTGCTTGAGGCTGCCATCCCTGTTCCCGGCTTCCCCCTTCTCCAGGAGAATGAGCCCCGCCTGGCTCTGACTGAGCAAAGCGGTAAGAGGCTGTGCGAGTTCGTGGGCAATGCCTGATGCCAATTCGCCGACAGCATTGACGCGCGAGGCCTGGAACAAGCGGTTTTCATGCCGGAGCGATTCCATTTGCCGAAGCGCACGCTGCTCTGCCGCTTGCGCGTCTGCCAATGCCGCACGCTGGCGTCTCAGCAAGTGAAATGCGTAAAGCGCAGCGAAGCCAAAAATCGACAGGGGGACGATCATCCGCCAATCAAACACGTCGCTCAATGCGACATCCTTGTCCAAATGAATATGAGCCTGGGAATCATCATCTGGACGAAGCGGGGTTCGCGTCATGTCCGCTGTCAGCCACGGCATGTAGCCGGTAAAAAGTCCGTGCGTATGAGGGTTTCGCACATAAACGGGTCTGTTCCCGAGGCGAACCTGAAGTTCTATTGCCTCCGGCAAAACGATCGATTGAATCGCCTTTGCCAGATCATAGATCACCACAATAGCTGCAGGCGTCCGGCCATTCATCGCTTTTGTCGCAAACAAAACATGCTCGGCCAAGTGCGGCATCGCATAGGCAATCGTTTCCCCTTCAGGCTGGAGCGCCACGGCACGCATGATTGCAGGCAGATCTGCTTCTCCCGGCTTGCCGGTCGCGGAAGGAACACTGATCCATTCAGTCAGTTCGGACTGACCGGGTCTCATCTCAAAAAGCTGGATTCTATCCAAAAAAGCATAGGACTTCATCATGCCCGTGGCGACTTGGACAAAAGAGGGCTCCGTGTCTCCGTCGGGCAGTTGCAAAACAAGATCCAGCAGCGTGACACTTGCGCGCCTTTGCGAATATTGATTTGTCAGTTCTATTGCCAATCGCGACCGGTCTTCTGCAAAATCGTTCCGCAGATTGGCCAGGGTTATCGCAGCAACGACAATCAGGATCACAATTTCAATCGCGATCCATTGAAAGAGAAACGTCCTGATCGGGATTGATTTCATCATCATTGCACCAAATGTGGCTGTCCAATCCGCTATATTCACCTGACAGGTCCAGGATCATGGAATCATAGCATATTATCAGGCTGGATATGATGCCCCGGTACACCGGTGCAAAGAGCGCAATCCGCCGTTCTTTACGGTGACAGAAAATGCTATGTGAATAGAACTTAACCATGCGCGTTTTCCAGACTGGCCACGCAATCCTGTTTACCCGCGCAACAATGGCGAGCGATATTCCGAATTCAAATCCGAGAGGCAGGATTGATCGTATGACATCGCGGTACCCCATCTATCTGATCGATGATGACGATACGGTAAGAGAAGGTCTGTCGCTGCTCTTTCGGGCCAGCGACATGGCCGTCCGGACCTTCGTTGACGCCAACTCTTTCCTGGAAAAAGTCGATCGCAACAAGCCGGGATTCCTGCTGGTGGATCTGAAAATGCCGCAGGTGAATGGCCTTGAGCTGCATCAACAGCTCGCTGCGCGGGGAATCCGCTGGCCATTGGTCATTTTGACCGGACACGGTGATGTTGCGGCCTGCCGCGCGGCCTTTCAGGTCGGTGTCATGGACTTTCTCTCCAAGCCCGTTGATGCCGATACCCTGTTTGCAACCATCCATGCGATGGAACGATTGCTCGACACCGCGCTCGAGCGGCAACAGGACGAGGCCTTGCTTGCGACACTGACGCCGCGCGAAAGCGAGATTCTGAACATGATCTGCCGCGGCTTCGACACGAAGGGCATTGCCAATGCCCTCGGCATATCGCCCCGAACTGTCGACGCCCACCGCGTGAATATCTCGACAAAACTTGGCACGACGTCCGTTGTCGAATTCGTTCGCATGACGATGGGTGGATGATGGCAACGGGATATGGCGGAGGGGGTGTCCGCCCCATTAGTTTATTCTATTCTCAACGTCTCTCTTTCTCATCGAACATTATTGTTGTTTTATAATAGCTTATTTCTATTTCTGTAATTCTATCTCAATTTCCGTTCGCATTCATCCGCAGCTTCTGGTAGGGCATGAACTAGGGCAGAAGAGCCTGGCGGAGATTTCTTTATGGCGCGGGAAATACACAAATTGTCAGCAAGAGGTTGCGAAGCACTTTCCACCGTGGGTAGGCATTCGGATGGTGGCGGGCTTTATCTTAGCATTTCTGCCAACGGCGGCCGTCGATGGGTATTCTTCTATAAATGGCGCGGCAAACAACGCGAGATGGGTCTTGGTTCGGCGCGTGAAATTACCTTGAAACGCGCGCGCGATCTCGCCGCTGAGGCGCGGAAATTGATTTCTGAGGGCATCGACCCATTGGCCAAGAAGGAATCGGACGCCAAGGCGGCCGAGCTTGAAGCGAAGACGAAGCCTGTGCCAACATTTGGGGAAGCCGCCGACCAATTGGTCAAAAGTATCGAAGGCGAATTTCGAAATCAAAAGCACCGAGATCAATGGAAGATGACACTTGGCGATACCTACTGCGCGTCAATCCGGTTCGTACCAACGAATGAACTCACGACTGAAGACATCCTGGGCGTGCTCTCGCCGATATGGCGTACGAAACAGGAAACTGCCAGTCGTATTCGCGGTCGAATTGAACGAGTATGGGATGCCGCCAAAGCCCGTGACGCCGATAAATCGCGCTGGACGTTGAATCCTGCCCTTTGGAGGGGAAATCTAGAGCCGGTGCTAGGTAAACGAACCAAATTGCAAAGGGGGCACCATGCGGCCATGGCTTGGCGTGATGTTCCGGCGTTTTTCCAAAAGGCACGGGCGTTCGAAAGTTCATCACAACTTGCTCTTGCATTCTTAATCACTTGTGCAAGCCGCTCTGGCGAGGTCATAGGGGCCACTTGGTCGGAACTCGATTTGAGTGCCAAGGTTTGGGTGATACCAGCGCATCGAATGAAGGCAGGACGGGAGCATTCTGTGCCGCTGTCTCACGCAGCATTAGGCATTCTCACAGAAATGGCAAAAATTGCGCCGGAGGGAGCGGCTCGAAACTCAGCATTTGTTTTCCCCGGAGCGAAAAAAGGACGGCCGCTATCATCTATGGCGTTAACTATGAGGATGCGCGCACTGAAAATGGGGCATTATACGCCCCATGGCTTTCGCTCGTCTTTTCGTGATTGGTGCGGGGACGCTACGCATTTTCCACGCGAAATCGCAGAGCACGCGCTTGCGCACGTTCTTGGCGATAGTACCGAACAGGCTTATCGTCGCGCTGACGCGTTAGAGAAGCGTCGCGAAATGATGAATGCTTGGGCGCAATTCTTGACCACAGAGCCCGCTGACGAAGAAGCATAGCAACGTTTGATATCAATCGATAACATTTAGCTAAATCAACTATTTAGGCATGTTTAATATTCTAAAACATTGCAGAATTTTGCTGTTGCCAAACGCAAAATGTGTTTGCAAATAGTGGTCGCGACTTTTTTCTCATGGAGATTGCGACATGCAGACCACAGACCAGTTCACCAAGATTTTCTATAGCGTAAGCGAGATCGCCATCATTACCGGCTCGACCCCGGCGATGATCTATAAGATGCGTGAACGCGGAGAGTTAGTGTTTCGAAAGTTCGGCGGCAAAACCGTTATTTTGAAATCCGATTTCGACAACTACATCGCTAATCTTCACGTTTGCCCTGCAGAGCCGCAAGTGTGTAACCGCCGTGGCAGTCGCGCCGCATAAATGTATTCGCAACATGATCATTGACGATTTTCTTGACGCAATGCGCGCCGCTGGTATCAATCTGGACACTGGAAGCAATAAGGGCGGCCATCCCATCGCCGACGGCAAGGTGCATCGCGCCGATGCCATGGGTCATAGGAATAAAAAGCACATTTGGTACGTGCTTCATATCGACCACCCAGCGAGCGGCGCTTTCGGCGATTACAAATCCGGCATTCAAGATACTTGGACCGTAGCCAAGGATTTGAAGCAACTTACTAAGGCGGAACGGGCGACCATCGCCGCCCGCATCGAGCAGAACAAGCGGGAACGAGAAGCGGAATTGAAAGCGCTGAACGCCGACGCTGCCCAGGTATCAGCTATCATATACGCCGCAGCGAAGAAGCCGAACGCCGAACATGCCTATTTGGCGAAGAAACAGCTTCCTGTGTTCCCCGGCCTTCGTCAGTTGTTCGAAGACGTCAAGTACAAGATAGACGGCGAACCAAAGACGGCGCGTGCGGGATGGTTGGTCGTTCCAATTTACAAGCCAACAGCTGAAAGGCCGGTGCTTGTAGGTATCCAGTTCATTCAAACTGATGGCGTGAAGAGGTTCATTAAGGGGACCGCGAAAGAGGGCAACTATCATCCGATAGGTCGGCCAAATGGCGGTGATGTCTTCATAGGCGAAGGATATGCGACGTGTGCCCGTGTTCATGAGGCCACCGGGTGTCTTGTTTATGTCGCGTTCGATAGCGGAAATCTGAAATCGGTTGCGATCAATATCCGAAAGAAATTCCCCGATGCACGCTTGATCCTTCTCGCCGACAACGACCGGCTCACAATGAAGCCGGTTGAAAACCCCGGCTTGACGAAGGCCCGAGAAGCCGCCGAGGCTATAAACGCAATTGTTGCGGTGCCGACCTTTCCCGACAAAGAGATTGACGCAACCGACTTTGACGATCTTTACCGGTTATCCGGGCTAGACGCCGTGCGCCGGACCATTGCGGATGCAATCAATCCACCCACTATCAACGAGCGACATTCGCCGCCGCCGGAAGATTTACCGTTTTCGGATCCAAGCGAAGGCAGCTATAGTTTCGGGCCGTACGTGGCGGAAAAGCCGGAAATCCGCGTTGTAAAGGGTAAGATCCATCAAGCTGTTGACGCAGCAATTGGCGTGTTGGGCGATCCGGCAGTGGAGATTTACGCGCGTGGTGGATCGCTGGTCCGCGTAATCGAGTACTTACCACCGACAGAAACGCTAGCATCACTCGGGGCCTCGAATAGCGATATTCGGCGGTCCGATGGCGCGGTGATTATTCAGCCTGTTGACGCTGATGTGCTTATTGACCGCCTTAGTCGGTTCGCAAATTTCGTGAAATGGGACGCGAGGGCTAAACACGATATTGCGATTGATTGCCCCCGAGACGTCGCGCAGATGATCATTGCCAGACGTGGTGACGGATGGGGGGCAATTCCGCATCTTCGGGCAGTAATTCAATGCCCCTGCCTTCGTCCCGACGGAACCGTGATACTCGACCACGGGTACGATAGGGCCAGCGGACTCTTGCTGCGTTCGTCACGTACGTGGCTCCCGGTTCTAGAACGCCCTATCAAACAAGATGCAATGGTCGCTTTGGAAAAGCTTACCGAACCCATCGCTGACTTTCCGTTTGTGGCAAACAGTGATCGTTCCGCGGCGCTGGCGCTTCTCATTACTGCCGTCATTCGTTCGGCCTTGCCTGCGGCTCCGATGAGCGCGGTTCGTGCACCTTCGGCCGGATCGGGCAAGAGTATCATGGTTGATATCGCAGCGGTTCTCGCCACGGGCAAGCCGGCCGCCGTAATAACGCCAACACACGACGAGGCTGAACTAGAAAAACGCATCGGCGCAGCGGCTATAGCTGGCGACCCCATTCTCAACATAGACAACGTAAGCAGCACACTTCGCTCCGATCAATTGTGCCAGATGTTGACCCAACCGACCGTTCAAGTTCGAATTTTAGGGAAGAGTGAAAACCTTAAGATTGAATCAACGGCATTAATCTGCGCGACCGGAAATGGTCTGTCTCTGTATGGCGACTTGAACCGGCGAACCGTCGTGATCAATCTTGATGCGAACTGCGACCGGCCTGACGAACGTGCTTTTGATTTTGACCCGGTCGAACTTGCCAAGCGTGACCGAGCCGAACTCGTAGCTGCTGCTCTGACAATTGTACGCGCCTACATTGTTGCCGGTATGCCTGATACACCCTCCCCTATGGGCAGTTTTAAGGTCTGGTCTGATCTCGTTCGTGGATCGCTTATTTGGCTAGGTATGGGCGATCCACGCGGAAACACTGATCAGATGCGCAACGAAGACCCAGAGATTGTGGCGCTCCGCGAGATCATGGATGCTCTGTCCGGTGAGGCTTTCACAGTGAAGCAAATTCGCCGGAAATTCGGCGAGGATCCCGATTTGCGATCCGCATTAAGCCAATATGCCGACAAGGTCGGCGGGCTCAATCCGACAAAGTTTTCCATGTTTTTACGTCGATTCAAGGACAGGCGGATTGGTGGCAGAGCAATCGTGCTTGTTAAGCCTGATGAGTCCAATGGTTCAACCTGGGCGGTTGAGTCTGGCAATGAGGCGACAGTTTAGGGGGATAAGGGGGTATAGGGGGTACTTTCACTAGTCGCGTGGAAACTGTCAAAAATGGGTTCGTAAATAGTGTCCAGTATGACAGTTTCGATTGAGCCCCCGAAAGTACCCCCTATACCCCCTTATCCCCCTAAAGTCCCGGATTACAGTATTTCGGAGGATCAATGACGGACCAGACCATCTACGCCGAACAGCTTTTGCCCGTTGAGACGACCCGTCTGATGATACGGAAATTTGCCGAGCATCATGTCGGTACCGATCTATCTCCGGTATTTCAGGAGGTGGAAGCTTTCTTGCGGAAGCGATTGGCACTGGAGGCGAGGACGCGCGCCAAGGTCGAAGCGAAGGCGTTAGAGGCACGGGAGAAGGCGGAGCACAAGCAACGTGCCGCCGATATCGCTGCCGCAAGGGCTGTTGCGAACCCAACAGGTAGAATGGCAGGTGCGGAGCGCAAGCGTATCGTCCAGGCGCTTATGCAGAACCACCGATACCGGCGGCTGAGTAGCGTTCGGGGCATCGCTAATGCAATGATGGCTGATGCACGCCGGATTAAGCCGCGCCTCACCTATGCGCAGGAGCCGCAAATTTCACTTGCCCGTGTCATGCAACTGACTGGCGGCAAGTTCCCGCATGTCGATACCGTCCGAAGTTACATTGGCGAAATGGTGAAAAATCGCGACTAAATCTTTTCTGGTGATCAGAAAAGGATCAAGGCGAAATCCCCCGGCACATCGAGCGACATTGGTTCCAACAGAGGAACCATGATGAGAATCGACCAAGCCAGACTGAGAGCGATTATCGCCGAGGCCGATGCCGCCAGCATCGCGGTTTATCCGCTTAAAGATAAGCGGAACGCACTCATGAAAGATATCCGCGATCTGAAGAACGCGCTTAATCCAAATTATCGCGTTTTTGGTGAGGATGGACCTAAGCCACACCCGCGATACTCAGACAATGAGAAACAGCGGTCCGGTCTACGTGCCGAACTCAATAGTTTAATCAAGCGCGTCGAAGAACTCGAAACCGAAATCGACAACTTAAAGGACGAAGCATCCTCGCTGCGTCAACTTGCTAATCGCGGTATCGAGATGGCCCGTGCGCATGGACAGCTTCCGACGGATTTGGAGGCAAACTGATGGTCAAGATCATAGACAAACTCGCAGCCGCGCTACATCGCTCAAAAAGCGCGGTGGACGCCATTGCTGGAGATCTCGCGACAATTCGGCAGCACCGCGCTGCGCTAATCATAGAGCGGAACACAGTAGAGTCCGCGCCTATCAGCCACGATGAGGCTGTTGCGCGTATCGACGGCATGCTTGATGCAGCGGCACATAGCGTTGTTGGATGGTCGGATACATGGCTGGTTAGTGCAACAACTGACTTAAACTTGTCGCATAGGTTTGCAGCACTGTTTTCCCCAAGCTTTTTTGGCGGAAACCCATCCGGTATAACCGGGATACGTGGCGCAGATAAGACGCTTGGCGCGATTTGTGCATTCATTCCCGCTGCGAAGGCCTCATTGAGAGAAACCTTGATTGCGCGTGCTTCGGATGCCGGTAGTCGTAATGGCACCAGCGCAGCCGACCGGGCAAAGAAACTAGCCATCTTAGATGCGGAGATCCTCAGTCTTGAGCGAGCCGAAGAGAAGTATATCCGTATGGCCGAATTCGCTGGGGTTCGCCTGAGACGGCGGTCCGATGCCGACCCGGCGGCGGTGTTTGCATGTGACGAGGACCTCTGACGATGTCGAGACGAATGGCGCAACTGATATTGCAGCATGGAGATACGACGACTGCATTAATTGAGCTTCATGCCAAGTTCAACGCGCGGCGTGATCTCAAGCTGAAACCTCAGTCTAAGCCAGCGGCACCGGCTCCGAAGCGCGTCGTCGCAAAGAAAAAAGAACCAGAGTGTTCGCCGGAGCAGTCGCGTCAGATTGAGGCAAGGCTGAACGCTGCCCTCGCGAAAGCGGATGCAGGAAACCACGCAAATAGAAGGGCACAAAAGGGGCAACGTATGAAAACTCTTTCAGACGAACAGACACGCGCCGCTTGGCGGAAGGGCCTGAAGCGCGAGGGGTTAACAAGTTCGGTATCCGGTGCGTCATCCGTACCAGATGCCACCCATAGGCGCCATCAATCAAAGATGAGCGCTGAGAAGGTCCAAGCTTGCTGGAAGAAGGCCCTTCGCCGCCAATTCCCCGCCTAATCCTGTCGGGGCCGGGAGAAATCCCGGGCCGCCGCCTATGGCCTGGACATCTGTAGGCGGCGGCAATGCAAACGAAATAAGGTGTTCCAAGAGGTTCGACGAATGAACATATTCAAAGCAGCGCTCTCGGCCATATTGGCGGCGGCCTACGCTCGCAGCGTCACACCAACAGCGAAGCGCAAGCGCAAACCCGCTCGTTTTAATGGCGTCCGTGCGGGCCGCTCCGTCCCGTGGATGCACCGCACTCCGCCGTCTTTTGAAGGCTATCCACCCGAAGACAAACATATGAGCAGTCGTAATAATCGTAAATAAAATCAATGAGTTATGAAATCAAAAGGTACTCCGACCACGGTGCGCCATTGCGGGGAACGCGGCCGCGCAAGCTTTATCTAGCGACAGATATCAATTATTGTTATGCGGAGTATGCAACGTGAATACTGAAGATCATCAGACCGCAATCGAACGTTCCGTAGTTGCTGGCTTTCCGGCAACAAAGCTGAGTGGTCGCTTGTGCAGCAAGCAACGGCGCACCCGTCAAATCGGAATGACACCTTTTCAGTTCGCCCGCTTCCTTGGTGTATCAAGAAAGTTTCTGACTGCTCAGTTGTTGCCACTCCCGTTCGACCCAACTGGCCGAATAGATGTCGACAAGGCTATTCGGTTTCTAAAGATTGCGGGATATCCCGTATATCGATGGATTGAGCTTAGGGCTGAATACCACCGTCGCGCCGCCGGTCGCCGTCATGCGTGAGTTGCCCGGCAAGCCATTTGATCCATCTGAGATGGATACCGTCGAGTTGGATTTGAGCGATTATCCTACGGCCATTGGCAAACTCAATGATGAACGTAAGCGCCGAGAAATTAAGCTCATAGACCTCGAAGAGCATTCCGGCGTCAGTATGAATACAATGTACGCTTGGCAAGCCGGATACCGTTCTCCAACCCTTGTCCATCTTTGCGCCCTGGCTAAGTCGATGGGTTTCGAAGTCATCATGAAACGTTCCAAGGTTTCAGGGCTGAACTCGACGGAGGAACTCTGAGATGGGTGCCCAGGTCGCTGAAGCCGAAATCAAACTTACCCTTGTTGATCGCGTAACCGCCGGTATCCGTCGTATCGCTGCTCGCATGGCAGCGCTTTCAAGCCGCCTCGGTATCGACCGGATCAGCAAAGCGGTCGGTAATTTGGGTAATCGCGTCGTGAACCTTGGATCGGCATTGGGTCGCACTACAGGTCGGCTCGGTTTGTTTGCCGCAGCACTCGGCGTCGGCGGTAGCGCATTGACTTTTGCGTTGTTTGGCATGGTCAAACAAGTCGCCGATGCTGGTGGCGCGTTAGATGATCTCTCGTTCAAACTCGGTGTGAACGTCGAACGCCTGCAGGCGATGGGATATGCGGCGAAACTATCTGGAATAGAATCCGAAACCCTTCACAAGGGCATTGAAAAGTTGGGCATCAACGCGGCCAATGCCTCCAAAGGGAATAAACAACTAGCTATCGACTTTAAAAGCCTGGGTGTTTCGCTGAAAGATGCGCACGGCAAGATGCGTCCGATGGACTCCATTCTCGACCAGACAATGCGTAAGTTGTCGAAGATCCATGATCCTTTGCGGCGCAATCAATTGGCTTTCAAACTGTTCGGCAAATCCGGCGTTGGTATGGTGCAAATGATGGCGGACGGTGCGGAGGGCTACGACGCCCTTATGCGCGAGGCCTACCAATCTGGTAGTATTATGAGCGGGCGAGCCACAAAGCTTGGCGCTGAATTTGGCGACAATATCGACAGGCTCACCACGAAGCTGGAAGGTTTGCGAACATTCATCGGTGTGCAGCTGTTGCCGCTTTTCAACGATGCGGTGATTGGAATCACGGAATGGTACGACGCTAACAAACTTCTGATCCGGTCAGCCATTGGTAGTTGGATCAAGAGCCTTAGCAAGTTTATGCGCGACCTTGTTGATCCAACTTCGCAAATTCGTGTTCAAATCGCCGGGGTATCCGAGGCGTTCTCATCGTTTCTCGCTTATCTGAAGCCTGTCGTTGATTTCGTCGGCGGGCCATTCAAAGCTACCATGTTGGCGATTGCCTTGTGGATAACGGGTCCGCTCATATCTGCCCTTACCATGCTTGGCGCAGCATTCGTCAATCTTGGTATCGTCATCCTGTCTACGCCTATCGGCTGGATGCTTGCGGGCATCGCCGCGCTCGTGGCGGCTGGCTACGCGCTTTATCAGAATTGGGATGCCGTCGTTGCCGGGCTTTCCGCTGCATGGGATGGGCTCAAAGCCTACCTAGCTGGTGTATGGGCGTCTATCACCGCAGCATTCGACGGCGGATTTATTCAGGGTATTACGCAACTGTTGATTGAGTTTGCGCCCGCAACGCATATCGCCCGTGCGATAGACGCAATCTTTGAATATTTCACCGGCATCAGTTTGATTGACGAAGGAACGAAGCTCGTTACGTCGTTTGTTGATGGCATGAATTCCGGCCTTGTCGCGGTGCAAGGCTGGATTCAAGGCTTGATGGCAGAATACGAGCGGTTCAGCACCGAACTAGGTTTCAAGCTGTTCGAAGTCGGCGCGAATGCCATCAGATCATTTCTCGGCGGTCTGAAATCGATGTGGGGAAGCGTTGTTTCGTGGTTCAAGGACAGTGTCAACGATCTGATAGGCTGGTTGCCAGACAGCTTGAAGACAAGCCTCGGCTTCAATGTCACGTCTTCCGGGGCACCGGCGGCAGGCAGTACAACGCTATCGCCAGAAATTGACTCTCTTGCGCGGACCGTGGGCGCAAGCGCCGCAGCGAATGGTTCCAGCATTTCGATGCCGTCGCCAATTCCGACCGCTGGGCCCACAGGCACGGTTGAAACGGGCGTGGTGCAGGCCGATAGCGTACAGGCGGCAAATTTCGTTGCTCCATCTCCCCTCATCGTTCATCAGCCGCAAGCTATAGACGCCAGCACACACGTAGGCTCAATCGTCGTTCAGAGTGCCCAGGGAACGCCAGCTGACACGCAAGCGGCCGTCGAAGCTGCCTTACGCAATCACACAGAAGCGGCGCGACAACAGTCGTTGTCGGCTTTGTCGGACTAGGTGTAACCATGAGAGACGTCGCTGACGTATTTCATATTGGTCAGGGTGCGGTGCGTGTCGTAGTCAATGACGTATTTATGCCACTCATCCCGACGTCGCCAAGCGATGGAGCGGCTGCAACCGGAACTTTAGTAAATTTCGAGGTTGAGCATCCCGGCGGCATTTGTACCGGCGCACTCTACGTACGGAAGTTGCCCCATGAGGTTCTAGCGATCATTAATGCGGCACTCGACGTGGAGGCTGAATTGCTTATCGCGGGTTTTTTAGTTCCGGCCCGCGCACCATCAGGTTGTCAAATAATTCGCGGTGATGTTATCCCTCTAGCTCCTAATCATCCGAAAGTAATTAAGCTCAATTAATGGGGTGTTTGCAAGTTGTCATCGCGTTGACACTTTGAAAGTGGAAACATCAATAAAATATCTCTTTGTTGACGTAATGCAAACATTGCTAAAAATAACCAATTATAATTAATTTTTATTATTGACTGATGCGTAGTTTGATCTGAATACAAAGCGACCGCGCGAGTTGCTGCGAACACCTCACGCGGTCTTACCGAAACCGAACGTATGAGGTTCGACTATGGCTACATCCATCAATATCACACGCCGCGCGTTTATCAATTTGATCCCTGTTGGGATTCTGGCCGTCGAGGCAACTAGCGCCTCCCCGGCCCAGGCTTTGTCCCTCTCGCAGCTGATATCTGGACACTGGTCCATCCACTCTCAACTCGAAGACATGTGCGGGAAAGCCGACCCAAACGATCCAGCATACGATGAGGCTGTAGCAGAGATTTTCGAGGGTCTTGCTACCGCAGAATTCCGCACCCGTGAGGCATTGTTATCACACCGGTGCGACACGCTGGAGTCCGTGCGGGAGAAGCTGACGTACATGATGCGGCCGGATGTCGGCCTTCATCAAATGATGACAGAGGATGATGTGGAATTGTTGCTGAGTTCGTTCGCATGACCGTTGAAGTCACCGGCAGCGATCTGATCACACCGACTGAGGCGGCGGACTACCTTCATATATCCGCTAGCACGTTAGCTCGCTGGCGCACATATGGCGGCGGACCACTTTACATCAAATTAGGAGGCCGCGTTTTCTATCGTATATTTAATCTAGACGAGTTCATCGCAAAGGGTATCCATGCCAAGACAAAAGGTGACACGCGCCGGGCTTGAGCCCGGCGTCGAACTTTGTGGTGCTCCGGGTGTTAACTGTTAAATCAGTGCCAAAGCTGTATATCTTTATCTACTAGTAGTAGAAGGAAGCGAATCTTCTTATCAAAAGTGAGTGTCGTTTGTTTTCGCGCGACTTTGGAGGACAGACGTGGGGCAGTCGAGTTGTTAAATTTTGAAGAATAGCGTGTTTGAGCAGAAAGTGCAGATTTGGTTGGAAGACGACTATAGTCGTTTGTACCGGACAAAGCGTGCATTCTTAGGTATCTGGCATAACAAGTGGCCAAAGAATTTCCGTTTTTTTGGTTTGCTTCATTGGACCGCCAAGACTGGCGTAGCCTCATCTGCCCCAGTGCTTGCATGGTTCTACGGGGCGATAAGTACCAGTATAGCAACTGTAGCCTCACTCGGGATCTTTGGAGCCCATTCCTTGGTTACCTTCCTAGACAGGTTGTCGAAAGAGAAAGTGGTCGGTGCAGATGATTATCAAACCGATGCAATTGTAAGGTTTGGCGATCTGCTAGCGGCACTAAAGTCGGGGTCTGTTGCTGTATCAGCAGCGAATCGCGATCACGCAATTACAGCGTGCTTGGGGATATTAGAGAACTTCGCACGTCAAATAACCAAGTCTAAGAAGGGTGAAGTATCTGTTTCTTTGATTTTGTATATGGGAAACAGCACTACAAAAATGAAAATTCGACACCGAAACCCCGGAAACCAGCGACCTTTGAATAGAGAGTTTGATGGTACAGGAATTTTAGGGCATCATGCTTGCGTGAATGGTGCGCGCCCGAGAGTCGTGCATAATGTGAAAGAGTTTGGCGCAAAAGGTGTTGCTAGCCCAACTCAATCAAAAATGAACTATAAGTCGATCTTCATAATCCCTTTGGAGGTTGAAGATTACAATAATAAGGGAAAGATCGTGCGTGGATTTGTATCCATCGACTGTGTTACGCCATACGCGTTTTACGGGAACCGATCGAGTGAAATTGTCGTTACATGTGAGCCCATCGTTAATCACCTTCGCGAATTGATATAGGGGAAAAACAATGACCGCATTAGCAAAAGACCGTGCAGTTAAGACCTCGACGCGAATCTCTCATTCGGAGCGATTGAAGGCCCTCAGCGAGGAAGCCGCGAAGATCAGGACAATGCACCGCTCTGGCAAAATTACCGCCCAGGAAGCTTCAACCAAGCTGCAAGAACTCAAGAATCGCTACGCCAGTTTTATTGATTATCTATTTTAGGGCGCTGCGCTTGTTATGTTGATGGTCGATATCCCTTTCGCGGTTAGACATTCGGTATGCGTGTCGAATAGCCACTAACGATTAACATTACCCCTGCGATCGGTCGGCACTTATGTGTGCCCCTTGTTGTATACCTGACTACAGCGCTAATTCATCTACCATGAACGAAGTAGGTTGTATCATTTCCAATAAGCTAGCCGCTTTTGACGAACACTCCCGCCACCGTCACAAATTTTGCTCTACGAAAAGAGCTATCGTCAGTACCTTGCATGCTCGCCAAATTGAGTTTGGGTTCCAATGAGTTCGCATGCTTCAAAATCCGTTTCATCAAACACGAATTCTGCCTTAACGTAAGGTGGACCCTCGTTCCATATTGGATCGCCCTCATCTAGTTTAATGGCTATGACAACGCGCGTGCCAACATCCGTCACGCGCCAGCGTCCTGTTGACGTCGTAAATTCGCATCCGATGTTGAATTGTCTAAAATCCATAGTTGCCTTCTGAATCTATTGAAATCGCTAGTTGCGCCGGACAAACAATATCTTTTTTGGTGTATCGTCTACCAAATCATATGGTGTCCAAGTCATATCGGCAACAAGCTCATCGCGATCCGTAATAAGATGAATCATGTGTTCAAAAAATGCAAATTGGGCGGCGAAGCGTCTATTGAAGCCCCGAGCCATATCAACATTTATTTCGATATTCTGGAATTCATTGCCGAATTTGCCAAACATCAGACAAGCAATTGTCGTCCTGTTAAGGGTGAGCACCAATTGAAATGGGGTCATGCCTGGAAGGGAATGTCCAATGTGGGGATGATCTGGCATCGGCAACGATATTACCGGCGTTGAACTTGTTCGAATAGGTATTGGCGAGCGAAGAATTGCCATGAAGGAGCCCGCATATTCAGTCTCGGTCCAGGCAAGTGAGGTTGATATTGCGTTTAGATGTTCCTTGAATTTGTTTGGGTTGGAATGGAGGAATTTGTAAAACTCTCGCTCATCGTCCGCAAATGCAACGTCGCTGTTTTGAGACGCAGCTTTCTGCATTAGGTCTTGCATCGAAGCCGCATAGTGAGGATTTCTTACGTAAAGGTGCCGTATGAGGGAATAAAGGATGGGTTTATCAGAATAATCAAGGAGATCTGCCCTTCCGTTGATAATTTTTGCCCAAGTATCGCTCTCTGAAATTGGCGTTTCAATTCGGCGATTTATCACGCTTTCCACAGAGATCGGTATGCCGCCACTTAAGTGCACGTACAGATCGCGCTCAAAACCAATCCTTTCAATTGAGCGCCTCGCCCATACGGCACGCGATCCGTGTTTCATTACCGTCGTCAGTTTTTTCTTTTCTGGATCGACAGCAAAGTTGCGAAGGAAAAATTGCGGAACATAGTGGTGGTCGCGAGGTTCATTCATACAGTTCTCTTAGGTTCTCAATAAACATCTACGCATCTAGCTAGGGCACAAGCTAGGACATGCGCAATTTATCGGAAAAATATATAATTAAATCAATATGATATGGCGGAGGGGGTGGGATTCGAACCCACGGTAGGCTCTCACCTACGCCGGTTTTCAAGACCGGTGCCTTAAACCGCTCGGCCACCCCTCCTTAACCGCACTCGGTATTCCATCGCTGCGGGCCGGTTATCCCGCTGCCTGTACTCAAGCTGGTCGGAGGCCTTTATAGCCATTCGCATTGCTGCGTCAACCGGCTCCCGGGCAGTGTTGCACTTTCATTGCAACGCATATCGGTGCAGGTGATTTTGCCCGCTGCTGCGAAGGGCCGTCGGCGGCGCTGGATGAAGGTCAGCGCCACCGACGAAGCAAGCCCTGGTCAGGAGCTCGCTTTTGGGGAAATTCTGCTATTTGCCGGATCGCCGTGCACCGCCAGACCCATCAACGAAAAAGATCGGAAAACCTGAAAGCCCGCATCGCATTGCAGATTCTCACTGGAAACGGCATGACACGGAATAATATGTGTTCCCGTTGCGATGATCGGGTTTTGTTCCAGGCCTATGCCAAGGCATTCCTGGAATCGGGTCAGGCAGCGTTTCAAATCCACCTGGTTGTTTCTCTCCACCTGTTTCGAACCGGCTCTTGCGGCGTTACGGGAAGAGTTACTCAATATTTACAGTGTGTCAGCCCCGTCCGCTTATGTGCAAACTCGATCTGTCGCAGTTTTGCGACAAATCAAGGCAAAAAAATCAACTGCCGTTCAGGAAAGGCCGAGGCGCTTCAGCTTGCGGTGCAGGGTCGCCCGGCTGATACCCATATCTGCCGCGGCAGCGGACACGTTACCGCCGCTCCGGGCCAGCGCCCTTTGAATCGCACCGCGTTCGGCCATGGCAAAATCGCGCGCCGCCGACTGGTGCTGCCCCAACAGATCAGCCGCCGGCAACGGAGCGGCGAGCGAGTCGTCGGTCAGACCGAGCAGCTGGCGCGCCGAGCGCGACGCACCGATCACGAGGTCATCCTCATCGACGGCGATCAGCGCGTTCAAAGCCCGTTCGCTCATCCAGTTGTCACCGGGCGGCGCCAGGACAATGCGGGCCTTGGGGAAAGCAAGCCGGAAATTTTCCGCCTCCACGCGTCTGGCCGCGTCAGTCACGGCTATCGCTATCAGCTTGACGAAATCGTCCGTCAGGTCGTGGCGCGCGGAGGATACATCGATAACGGCGGCCAGACGGCCGCGATGATCGAAGATGGGGGCAACCGTGCAGGATAAAGCCGTGTTTCGACTGCGGAAATGCTGGTCGCGATGGATGGTCAAAGCCCGCTGCTCGGCAATGGCCGTACCGATGCCGTTGGTTCCCTCGGATTCCTCGCTCCACACCGCGCCGGTCCACAGACCCATCCGGTAAAAGGCTTCGTCGTCCGCCACGCAGCCGCGCCGGTCAACAGGGATGCTGTTCTTGTCGGCCAGCAGAATGCAGCAGCCTGCACCGCCGACGGCCGCATAAAGCCGGTCGAGACTGGTCTGGGCCGTCATGATGAGGGAGCCGAGCCGTTCCCGCGCCTGGTTGAGCTCATGTTCGGTCAACACGTTCGGCCCCTTTCCTTCGACAGGATTGAGGCCATACAGCCGCATGGACCGCCGCCATGACGCGATAAGTGCCGATTGTGCAGCAGCGCTGCCCGACGAAAGCGCTGATTCAATATATTCAGCGTGCAAACCGCTCTGGAGCGTTACCATGGTCCCCTCCGAGGCCGAGTAGTGTGGTCCAGACTATTGTTGAGTGACGACCACGGTCAAGCCCACGCGGTCACCTATTACAGAACGACCTTTCCAGCAACAATGCGGGCAAACGACACGGTGCCTGCCCCGTCAGGCGTTCGCCGCCTGCAGGATTTTGGCTTTGCTTTGCTCGTGCTCGCGAATGTAATTGCGTGTCAGGGGAACGACGTCGTTTTTCTTCGCAAGCTGGAACTGGAAAATCACCAGGTCCTCATAGCGGAACGCCGACTCCGCCGCCGCGAGATAGAACTCCCACATCCGGCAGAAACGCTCGTCATAGAGCTGCGCCGCATCCTGCCAATGGGCCATGAACCGTTCGCGCCAGGCGGCTAATGTCGACGCATAGTGCAGCCGCAGAATTTCAATATCCGTGACCATCAATCCGGCTTTTTCGATTTCGGGCAGTATCTCGGACATGGACGGTATGTAGCCGCCGGGGAAAATATACTTGTCGAGCCACGGCGTTGTGAATCCAGGCACGGCCGAACAACCGATCGTATGCAGCACCATGACACCGTTTTCGTCCAGAAGCTCTGCGCATTTGCGGAAAAACTGGCCGTAGGATGCGACGCCGACATGTTCGAACATGCCCACCGAAACAATCCGGTCAAATGTTCCGTTCAGGCTGCGGTAATCCTGCAGGGCGAAATTGACCCGGTCGGGCTGGCTCTTTGTTCCCGGCCGATTTCTGGCAAATTCGAGCTGTTCCTCCGAAAGCGTGACGCCCAGAACGTTGCCCGAGGGCGCTTCAGCGGCCAGATGCAGCGCCAATCCGCCCCAGCCGCAGCCGATATCAAGAACGCGGCTGTCGGGCCGCAGCAGAAGCTTGGCGGCCAGATGCCGTTTCTTGGCCAGCTGCGCATCTTCCAGGCTTTGCTCCGGATGTTCGAAATAGGCACAGGAATACTGGCGGTCGGCATCCAGAAACAGGCCATACAACCGGCCGTCCAAATCATAGTGATGGGCAACATTGCGCTTTGACCGTGCCGGCAGGTTGCGATGACGGAAACCCCGGAAGCGTGCGCGTAAAGCATCGATCACGCGTGTCGGCAGCGGATGCGTTTCATTTTGCGCCTCGCGCAGCACCAGGCAGAGAAAATCGTAGATCGTCCCCTGCTCGACGATAAAGCGTTCGTCCATGAACAGCTCGCCCAGCTGCATATCGGCGTCCATGAGAAAGGCCCATTGGGCGCGCCTGTCGGTAAAACGCACAATCACCGGATCGCCGCTGCCGTCGCCGAAGATCAGGCGGGCGCCGCTTGCCGTCAGGATTGTCAATGAACCCCGGGTGACGATGCGGGAGAAAGCGAAGCGAAGAATCCGGTCCACGGGCGAAAGAGGCATTCAGACACTCCTGAGGCGAAAGGTTTTCGGCTCGTAGCATGTGCCGATGATCACAGGATTACGCGAACCTGAAGCCAAAATGAAATGGAAACGGTTTCAGTGCCGCCCCAGGAGCGCGCTGTCGCAGGGGGAGCGGCACTATACGGCCAGGCTTTGATACAGCCTGTCGCTCATTGTCTTGATGGCATCCAGTGATTCGTGCCCGATCAGCATGAACGCGTGAGTGTCGCTCGACCAGTACACGACATTCATCCCGTGGCGCCGTTCGGTATCCACGGCCCTTGCTCCCTTGGAGGACTGGACAACGCACAGTGCCATCGGCGCCTGTGCCGCGTCCAGATAGGTAATCTGCCCCAGGGCCCTGCCCTCATAGGCCAGAATCTGAGCCCGCTTCAATACGGCACCCGGCAGCTGCACGCGATCAGGCGTCAGCGAAAGGCCAAGTTGCGACCCGACATCCCGCAATTGCGCCGACTGTACCGCAAGGTCCACGGGTCCATTGCCCAATGTCTCCCGGGTATAGAGCGACATGTATTGCGCGACGACCGCGCGCCAGTCACTGCCGTCCTGATCGCCGCGCAGACTGGACCGGAGGCCGAGGAAAGTCCGGTCGACCGCCACACCGACGGCAATGAAACCGATTGCCGCTGCCAGGAAACTCCGGCGATTCCAGCCGTTGACCTGTGGCCTGACCGGCTCGGGCGGCGAAATGCCGGCCAGCATGGATTGCAGTTTTTCTGTTGGTGCCTTGTCAAGCAGCGGATCAAAGGCATTCTTGAAGGGCAAGTTGCTCGAGGCGAGAAAATGCAGACGGTCGGCAACGGCCTCGTCGCTCTCGATCAGACCTTCGACCTGCCGGCGTGTATCCGGATCAAGTTCGCCATCGAGATAGGCCACCAGCATTTCATCGTTTTTCATCGTGTTGTGATTGGGGTCGGTCATTGCGCGCTCCCCTCCTGCCTGCCCTGACCGGCGGATGCTGCAAGCTTCGCGCGCGCAGCTGCCAGCCGGCTCATGACCGTACCGATGGGAATATCCAGGAGTTCAGCCACCTCGCGATAGGAAAGCTCCTCGACATAGGCGAGGAAGACCACCGTCCTCTGCGCCTCCGGCAGGGCCTGGACCTGGCGCAGAACCTGATTGGCAAAGATATGCGTCTCGGTGTCCCTCGCCCCGTCGAAAACCAGGGTTTCATCGGCATCGACAAAGCCCTGCCCCATCCGCACGCGGCGCGACCGGACTTCGTTGAGCCAGATGGAATGAAGAATGGAAAACAGCCAGCGATCAAGCCGCGTGCCATGCGCAAACTGGTTTGCCCGCTCCAACGCCCGCACACAGGTTGCCTGCACCAGATCGTCGGCCACATCGCGCTGGTGAGACAGCACCACCGCATAGCGCCAAAGCCGCGTCAGGTGTTGGGAAAGTCCCGTCCGGATTTCCTGCTCGTTTGCGATGGTCGCCTCCGCATCGGACCGGGCAACACGGTCCGATGACTCCTTGCTACGCTTTGACTGACTATAAGCAGGAACCGTTGGATATGCGACAGGCATGATGAATCCGCTTTGAATTGTCATGATTGCTCGCCGGTTCGCTGGTTCGCGGCGCTCACTTCCTTACAGCTTGGACGGATTCTCGATGGCTTCCGCCAGATCGCGATATTCCTCGCAACCGGTTCCGCAAATACCTCTGATCTTGGCCAGCTGATCCTTGGCAAGATCAAGATGACCTTTGATGACATAGGCTTCGCCGAGATATTCGCGCACTTTGGCGTATTGGGGGTCGAGCTCAACGGATTTCATGTAATAGCCGATCCCTTCGTCCGTGCGGCCCAGCTTGCGGGTGGCGTAACCACGGTAATTCAGGGCGACGGCGGTATTGGGATTCTTCAGCGTATCGAGGACGCCAAGCGCTTCTTCATAACGGCCGGCCTCTGCCAGCGCGAAGGCATAATTTGTCAGATCGGAATCCGGAAGCAGGCTGCCCTGCTGCTTGACGCATTTTTGCGCTTTCGAGCTCCAGACTTCGCCCTTCGGGCAGGTCGGCGTCGCGTTCGAGTCGCCACCACCGCCGCCACCGCCTCCTCCAGCCGCATACACAGGACCGGAAATGACTGCACCTGCTAGGCATGCGCCGAGCAGGACGACCGGATAAATCCGGCCAACGGACGGGAATTTTCCTATGTTGAACATCACGTTTTCTCCTGAAGCAAAGGGACTGCGATGGGAGAACACGCGGGATATCCGCTTTATTCGGCACGCCGGGAAATATTCTTTAAAATCCAACAGTCGGAAAGCAAAAAATCCACCCAGAATTGTCCGTTTTATCCTGGTCGGCACTTAAAATTGCCAAGGCTGCTTTCTATATGCGGGTGGCGCGCTGAAAATTGGCTGGTGCGTAACAGGAGAAATTTATGTCTGGTACTGCTTCCCGCATCATTCGCATCGTTGTGTTGCTCGTTCTGGCCTTGGCTGTCACGCTGAGTGCATTTGATATCGCCGACGCAAGGCGGGCGAGCGGCGGATTTGGCAGCCGCGGCACGCGCACGTTCGATGCGCCCGCAGCCACCCGGACGGCACCGTCGCCTGCCGCGCCGATTGAACGGACAATGACCCCGCGCCCGCAAACGAACCAGCCCTCGGCCATGCAGCCGCAGGCAGCCGCCCCGCGCCCCGGTTTCTTCAGCGGTTTTGGCGGTTCCATGCTGGGCGGCCTGCTGGTTGGCGGTTTGATCGGTACGCTGCTCGGTCACGGTTTCGGCGGCGGCTTCGGTTTCCTCGGCATGCTGCTGCAGATCGGCCTGGTGATTGGCGCGATCATGCTGGCCATGCGGTTTTTCGCCCAGCGCCGGCAGTCGCCTCTTGCCGCTTCGGGTCCGGTATCCGGCCAGGGTTTCGGCCGGCAGGCTGACCCGTCCGCATCCCCGTCATTCCATATTCCGACCGTTGGAGCGGCGATGGGTTCCGGTTCTTCCCAGCCTTCCCAGAACGCGAGGCCGGCACAAGCCTCGGCGTCGACGGATGAACTCGGCCTGACGCAGTCGGACCTCAATCAGTTCGAGCAGCTTCTGACCAGGGTGCAGACCGCCTACGGGACGGAAAATTACGCCGAACTGCGGTCCCTCACCACGCCGGAAGCCATGTCCTATCTGGCGGAAGAGCTCGGGGAGAATGCAACCAAGGGCGTGCGCAACAGCGTTTCCGACGTCAAGCTGCTCCAGGGCGATATCGCTGAATCGTGGCACGAGAACAATGCCGATTACGCCACGCTGGCAATGCACTATTCCAGCATCGATGCGATGCTCGACCGGACGACGGGCCGCCTCGTCGATGGCGACAACTCCAGGCCGACCGAAACCACGGAGGTCTGGACCTTTGTGCGCAAGGGCGGCTCGGAATGGAAGCTGTCAGCCATTCAGGCGGCTTGATCCGGTCACCCCTATTGATCTGAACAACGGCGCAGAAGCGAGGCTTCTGCGCCGTTGTTGATTCCGGGGACTGTTGCCGCTTTTACTGCTTTACGACGTGCCAGACGCTGCCGACGCCATCACCGCCGGTCTCGCCTTCCTTTGTATCCTTGGCAAAGGTGTAGAGCGGCTTTCCATCGTAAGCCCACATATCCTTGCCATCGGCGGCTTTGACGAGCGACCACTTGCCTGCGGCCTTCGCTTTGGCATCGGCGTGGAAAGCCGGCCATTTTTTCAGGCAGTCCGCATCGCAATTGGATTTGCCCTTGGCATCCTTGTCAAACGTATAGAGCGTCATGCCTTTATCGGTGGCGAGCACCTTACCGGCTTTTGTTTCAACCATCTTTGCCGGTTCAGCGGCAAATGCTGTCAGGGTCGTGGCAGCCAGAAGACTCATTGCTATCAGCAGTGTTTTCATCGATTTCACTCCCTCATTGGTTTGACCGGCGACACGCCAGCAATACCCATTTTACGCGAATGTACTTCGCCGTTCATGACGGTGCGACCCATTCTGATCCGAATTGAGGCACAAGAGAAGAACCCGCGAACAACAATTGAGACGATTGGTAACGAAGCGAAAACAGCGTAATGATTGTTTCAATCCAGTGTAGGCTGGAACATGGTCGCCCGCAAAAAACCGAGATTCCGTCCTATCTGCCACCCGTTACTGCCCCAAATGCTGCTTTCCAGCATTCAAACGATGATCTGAACAATGCGATTGCTGCTTATTGAAGATGACACGATGCTCGGCTCCTCGTTGAAGAAGGCGCTGGAAAAGCATGCCTATGGCGTCGACTGGATGCAGGACGGTGAAACCGGGCTTGCAGCCATGCAGGATTCGAGCTTTGCTGTCGTCGTTCTTGACGTCAACTTGCCCAGGATGAGCGGACTTGAAGTGCTCAGGGCGA
The DNA here is from genome assembly GCF_055378485.1 of Phyllobacterium sp. T2-21. Taxonomy (NCBI): domain Bacteria; kingdom Pseudomonadati; phylum Pseudomonadota; class Alphaproteobacteria; order Hyphomicrobiales; family Phyllobacteriaceae; genus Phyllobacterium; species Phyllobacterium sp. T2-21. Next base: position 2,429,269 of record NZ_AP027912.1, read on the forward strand.
CCCGGCGCGACAAGAATCTTGTTCCCATTCTGCTTTTGACCGCCCGCGATACCCCGCTGCACAAAGTGGAAGGCCTCGACAGCGGCGCCGATGACTATCTGGTGAAGCCCTTTGATCTCGATGAACTGCTCGCCCGCCTGCGCGCCCTGGTTCGCCGCAGCGAGGGCCGTGTCGACACGATCCTGAAATGTGGCGATGTCGAAGTCGATCCCGCAGCCAAGGTCGTGCGCAAGGCTTCAAACCAGGTGATGATGACCGCCAAGGAGTTCCAGCTGCTGAAGCTCCTGATGGAACGCGCCGGCAAATACGTTACAAAAAGCGATATCGAGTATGCGCTGTACAGCGCAGAGAGTGCGGTCGAGAGCAATACAACTGAAGTTACGATCTATAATCTGCGCAAGAAACTCGGCAGCGATTTCATCAAGTCCATCCGGGGCGTGGGCTATATGGTGGACGCATGAGCAGGCCTACCCTTACCCGCAATCTGTTCTTTCGCGTTACGCCGACGATCCTCATCACCATGGCCATCATCGGCGGTTTTGCATTCAACAGCGCCACGCGTGAAATCAACAATGTCTACGACGCACAATTAATCAATGATGCCAATGTCCTGTGGATGCTTCTTCACAATCAGTTTGATGAAACGGGAGACACCCCACCCAAGCAGATCGCCGATATCGATTTCAGCATGGGCAACCAGCTCGCGCTGAACGAGGACGCGGATGATTATGCCGACGCGCATATGTTCCGGGCCTGGAAGGACAACAAGATCGTCCTTTTCTCCGGATCGACATTTCCGGCTGAAATCCCCTTGCAGCGCGCCGGCTTCACCAACGTTCCCTTTGACAGCGAACTTTGGCGGATTTACTCCCTGCCGATCCCCGATACGCATGTTGTGATCGAGGTGGCGGAAAAGGTCGCCATGCGCCAGACGCTGGTGTCGAACATCCTGCTCAATCTGATCTTCCCTCTGCTGATCCTTATCCCGTTGATCGCACTGCTGATATGGTTTGGCATCAACAGCGGCCTCAGCACCATCCGCATGCTGGTGCAGCAGATCCGCAGCCGCTCTCCGGACGACCTTTCGGCCATTCCGGTCGATACGCTGCCAAGGGATCTGTCCCCCCTGGGCCGCTCGATCAACCAGTTGCTCGAGGATCTCGATGATTCGCTCAAGGCGGAACGGCGCTTTGCCGATCATGCCGCCCATCAGTTGCGCACGCCGCAGGCGGCATTGAAGCTTCTGCTGCAGATGCTGGCCCAGGCTGACAACGAGAAGGAGCGGCAGGCCATCATCGCCGACCTTATCATCAGCAATGAAAGGGCCACCTATCTGATCGAGCAATTGCTGCGCGCCGCCCGCGTAGGTCATCAGCCCATGCAATTGCAGGCCGTGCCGCTGTACAGCAGCGTGGCATCCGTCGTTGCCGAAATGGGAAATCTGATAACGGCAAAGCAGCTGGACATGTCGCTCGATGGTGACGAGAAAGCGCTGGTGCGGGCCGATGAGCCTCTGCTTCGCCTCATGATCAGCAATCTCATCGAAAATGCGGTGAAATATACGCCCGCTTCCGGCAAGATACGCGTGGCGATCACGGCGGCCAACAATTACTGGCGCCTGTCCATTTCAGACAGCGGGCCTGGTATCGCCGAACACCATCGGGAGGCGGTATTCCAGCGATTCTATCGTGTTGATACGCCGCAGATCGAGGGAACCGGGCTGGGCCTGACGATCGTTGCCGATATCGTCAAGCGCCTGTCCGGCACGATTGCATTGAAATCCCCAGCTTCCGGAAAGGGTCTTCTCGTAGAAGTGCTTCTACCAAAAGCATAATTTCGCTTCCACACGACTGCTCTGTCCGCCCTCCCTCGATTTCAGTTTGGCATCATCTTCGCATAATTTAGCGATCATCCATCGATGCTAGAAGCTCCTCACGTTCGCACGAGGAGTGTCTGCATGCATGTATTTTGTGATTTTGATGGGACCATTTCGCTTGAGGACGCTACCGATTTCATTCTTGAACGATTGGCCAGCCCTGCCTGGGAAGATATCGAACAGCAATGGAAGCAGGGCCTCATTGGTTCCGCTGAATGCATGGCACGCCAGATTGCCCTGATCGAAGCAACACATCAGCAACTGGACAGCGCTCTTGATGACATCGCCATTGATCCAACCTTCCCTGCCTTCATCGACTTCTGCTGGGCGCAGGGCATTCCGGTCACGATCATCAGCGACGGTGTTGATTATTTCATCAAGCGCATCCTTGCCCGGCACAAGCTCGATTATCTCCCGGTCATCGCCAACAAGCTGACGATCTCCGGTGTGAATGGTCACACCCGCTATGAACTCAGTTCACCGTACAGCGATATCGATTGTTCGTCGGCCGCCGGTGTCTGCAAATGCCGTTCCGTCGAGGCCTTCGATACGCGGGTCTATATCGGCGACGGCCGCTCCGATTTCTGCGTCTCCGACAAGCCGGAACTGGTCTTCGCCAAGGACAAGCTGGCCGAGTTCTGCACGGAACAAGCCATTCCGTTTGTCGGCTACGAGAACTTTTCCGATCTTACCCAGAGCCTGAAGAATGCGCTCCCCGGCTTCAACCGCCATCACAAGAGCGCTCCCCGTTACGCCACGGCGTAAAAATGCAACAGAAGAGAATCTTCATGAAAACCAACCTTGCCATCGAGCAGAATGACAATGCTGCCCCCAAGCAGATCTCCGAAGCCGAACTTCGCGCCCTTGAGCAGGAATATTGCTCGCATGGCGATACGGTTCACTATACCGATCATCCGATGTTCTTCGACCGGTGCGAAGGCTCCTACGTCTACGACGCCAAGGACACCCCGTTCCTCGACCTGCAGATGTGGTATTCGGCGGTCAATTTCGGCTACCGCAATCCGCGCCTGAACGCCGCGGCGCATCGCCAGCTGGACACGCTTCCTCAGGTTGCCTCACAGTACCTGCATCGCGAAAAGGTTGAACTGGCCGCCATGATCGCCAGGGATGCCGAGCGCAAGTTCGGTGCCAAGGGCCGTGTTCATTTCAACGTCGGCGGTTCGCAGGCCGTTGAAGACTCGCTCAAGCTGGTTCGCAACTATTCCGGCGGCAAGAGCCTGATGTTCGCCTTCGAGGGCGGGTACCACGGCCGTACGCTCGGTGCATCCGCGATCACCTCGAGCTATCGCTATCGCCGCCGCTATGGTCATTTCGGTGACCGCGCCCAGTTCATCGAATTCCCCTACCACTTCCGCGGCCCCAAGGGCATGAGCAAGGAAGAGTACGGTCATTACTGCGTTCAGAAATTCGCCCGCCTGTTCGAAAGCGAATATAACGGCGTGTGGGACCCGAAGACCGGCAAGGCCGAATACGCCGCATTCTACGTCGAACCGATCCAGGGCACCGGCGGCTATGTCATTCCGCCGATGAACTTCTTCAAGGAACTCAAGAAGGTCCTCGATGATCATGGCATTCTGCTCGTGGTCGACGAAATCCAGATGGGCGTCTACCGCACAGGCAAGCTGTGGTCGATCGAGCATTTCGGCGTGACACCCGATGCACTCGTGTTCGGCAAGGCAATCACCAATGGTCTCAACCCGCTGTCCGGCGTCTGGGCCAAGGAAGAATTGATCAATCCCGGCATTTTCCCGCCCGGCTCCACCCATTCGACCTTCGCCAGCAACCCGATGGGTACCGCTGTCGCCCTCGAAACCATGAAAATGCTCGAAGAAGAAGACTTCGGCGCAGCCGTCATGGAAAAGGGTGCCTATTTCCTCGATGGTCTGAAAGAGCTGCAGAAGCGTCATCCCACCATCGGCGACGTGGACGGCCTCGGCCTCGCACTGCGTGTCGAAATCTGCAAGGAAGACGGCTTCACGCCCGACAAGGCAGCGCTCGACTGGATGGCCGATGAAGGCATGAAGGGCGATCTGGTCGTCGGCAACAAGAAGTACGGTCTCGTGCTCGATGTTGGCGGCTACTACAAGAACGTCATCACCTTGGCACCAAACCTGCTGATTACCCGTGAGGAAATCGATCTGGCGCTCACCCTGCTCGATCAGCTTTTCACACGCGCCGCCAAGAGATAATCGGATGCAACTCCTCCTTCTTCACCTTGATGATGCGCTGGAGTTGCAACCCGACTTCGTGCGCGCCTGTATGCGAACCGGCGCGCGCCAGATCCACGCGGAAGACCACGGCCTGATGGTTCGTCTGTGGGGCCACCAGACGGCCATCGATGCCCTCGACGGCTGTCTTTCCCGGCAAATGGCTGGCGATCAGAAGAAGCCGCATCTGTGTTTCATGGGATCGGGTGATTTCCACCACGTCACTGCCCTTCTGGTCGCGGCCGCCCTTGAAAACAATCCGGGGCCGGCAACGCTCATTCATTTCGACAATCATCCGGACTGGGTGCATTTCGGCAATGGCATGCATTGCGGCTCGTGGATCAACCGCGCCCTGCAGCATCCCGGCCTTGAAAAGATCGTGACAATCGGCGTCTGCAGCGACGATCTGACCAATCCCGAACGCAAGGGTGCCAACCTGTCCCTGCTGCAGCAGGGACAACTGGAACTTTATCCCTACAGCCATGCACCAAGCCGGGTGCGCAAGAACTATGGCAGTGGTGCCAGCTATGAGCAGAAAAACGGTGTCTTGAGCTGGAAGACAATCTCGGAGATCGGTGAAGACAATTTCATCGGTCAGCTGTTGTCGCGCATCAAGACCGAGGCCGTGTACCTCACCATCGACAAGGATGTGCTGGTTCACGATGATGCGATCACCAATTGGGACCAGGGGCGCATGCGCCTGCCCTATGTGCTGTCTCTCATCACGGAGATCAGCAAGCGTCACCGGATTATCGGTGCCGATGTGACCGGCGACTATTCGACGCCGTCCTATGCCGGCAACTTGTGGACGCGCTTTACCAAGCGTGCGGAAATCTTCATCGACCAGCCGCACACGACGCCCGACCCGGTGCTTACAACCAATATCAACAGTGCTGCGAACCATGCATTGCTGGAAGTCCTGTCGGAGGCCATGGGATGACCGGCACCCTCACCCCTGCCATGCTGGCCCTGATCGCGTTCTGCGTGCTGACGGAGACCGCGCGGGAAGTCTGCTTCAAACATTCCGCCGACAACGAAACGCTGTCCGCAGCCCTGGTCAAACCCATGACCTGGCTCGGCGTCCTCTTCTGGGCTCTCGAACTGGTCGGCTGGACGATCGTGCTGGAACACGTGCCGCTGTCGATTGCCTTTCCGCTCATGGCCTTGAGCTATGTCGTCATCGTGCTCGCCGGAGCATGGATATTCAAAGAACAAATCAACCTTCGCCACGCAGCCGGTGTGCTGTTCATCACAGCCGGTGTGGCTTGTGTAGGAGCAACAGGATTATGAAACTCTTCGCTCATACAAGGTGGGATATCGCGCCTGTTCTGGCAGCCATCGCTCACCTTCTCTTCAATATCTATCTGGTTGTCGGCTTCGAAAGCCGCCCTCTGTGGCTGTCGCTCGTTCTGGGCGGGTTCTATGCAGTATCGATCTCGTGGAACATCAACAGCATTTCGCACAACTTCATCCACACGCCCTACTTCAAGCCACGTGCGATGAATTATGCCTTCAGCCTGCTCGAATCGATCACGATCGGTTTTTCGCAGACCTATTATCATTGGATTCACATGCGCCATCACTCGGGCAACAGCGATCGCCCGAACGAAAAGGGCGAAACCATCGACTGGCTGTCGATTTATCGCCATGGCAAGAATGGCGAACCGGAAAATGTTTGGAGCTATACGTTCCTGAGCTTTTTCCGCGACAGCCTCGGCGATATTCACAAGGCCATCTCCAAGAACCGCCCGTTTGACGCCAAATGGGGCCGTTTCGAACTCTATGCCTTCCTGGGTCTGGCAGCGATCGGCTTCCTCTATGACTGGAAGGCGATGCTGTTCTTCGTTCCCTTCTACTATCTGGGGAATTGCCTCTCCTCGCTCAACGGCTATTACGAGCACCTCAACGGCGATCCGGAAGAACCCATCGCCTGGGGCGTCAGCAGCCATAACCGCTTCTACAACTGGCTGTGGTTCGGCAACGGCTACCATGCCGAGCACCACTATCGTCCGAAGACCCATTGGACCGAACTGCGCACCTTCCACGAGAAGATCAAGGAAGACCAGGACAAGGCTGGCGTCCACGTCATCAGCACCTGCCATGCGCTGGGCTTCATGGCCAAGGAAAACAGAAACCCGGATATGATCGATGCAGATGTCTGATGGATTGAGCTATTTCCTCGAAGGCTCGAATGGCAAAGGTGTATTGCTTGTTCATGGACTGACGGGTGCCCCGGCAGAAATGAAAATGCTGGCGCGACAGCTGAATCGCAAGGGATACAGCGTCTATGCTCCGCTTCTGGCGGGGCATGGCGTTGACATGGCGACCTTGACGCAAACGCGCTGGCAGGATTGGCTGCACAGCGTCGAGGAAGCGACGGAAAAATTCGTGCCCTACAACAATGAAACATTTGCGGCCGGCATCTGCATCGGCGGCAAATTGTCGATGATGGCGGCACACCGCAATCCGAACAGCATCAAGGCTGTGGCGATCTATTCGCCCTGCTTCCATTATGACGGCTGGAACGTGCCGCACTATTATTGGCTGCTGTCGCCGTTCATTGAACTCCTGTCATACATCCCCTCCGTTGCCCGGCTGAATTTCAGCGAAACATCGGCACTCGGTATCAAGGATGAACGCATCCGCCGCATGATGGAAAGCATGGAAGCGGAAGGCGTCATCGACAAATTCCCCGGCAAGGGCATCGTCGAGATGTACCGTCTGGGCAAAGAGCTGAAAAAGACCCTGCCGCAGATGCAGACACCAACACTGATCCTGCATGCAACGGAAGACGATCTGAGCAGCCCGAAACATGCGCGCTACATCAGCCGCCATATTGGCGGGCCGCATCAGCTGAAATGGATCGAAGACAGCTACCATATGATCCACGTGGACCGGCAGCGTCAAAAGGTCGGTGACTACACGGCGGAATTCTTCGAGGCAAACAATGCACCAGCCTATGCATGATCAGTTCCTGCCTCAAACGGCCGCATCGCCGGCAATCCCGGCGGTGGCGCAGACGCGCGTGTTCGATTCCATCCGTGATATCGGCCACGAAGCATGGAACATGTGCTTTGCCGGGGAAGTCGAGGATTATGACTGCCTGCTCGCCATCGAGGAAGCCGGTATCGCCGGTTTTGCCTTCCGCTATGTCACGGTCGTCGAGAACGGGCGGCTGCTGGCAGCCATGCCGGCGTTCCTGACCGATTATCAGCTGGATACGACATTGGAAGAAGGCCGCCTGCGCCAGTTTCTGCGCCGCATACGGCAAAGCTATTCGCGCTTCCTCACACTGAAGCTCGCCTGTCTTGGCTCTCCATGCACCGAGAATGGCGTCACGGGCTTTCATCCCGATCTGCCGGACCAGCGCAAGGCCGAGCTGTTTTCGCTGGTCTTGTCTGGATTTGAGCAATACGCCAAGGCGAATGGCTGTTCGCTGATCGGTATCAAGGACGTACCGGAGCCAACCACGGCCGCCTTTGGCGCTGTCTTCTCCGACCGTGCCTTCGCGGGCATTCCGGGGTTGCCGACGGCCTGGCTCAACATCAATTTCGACTCCATCGAAACCTATATGTCCCGTCTTTCCTCCGGCACCCGTAAGGATATGCGCCGGAAGATGAAGTCATTCGAAAAGATCCGGATTGAAAACCGATCCGACTTCGGAACGATGCTGCCGCAGGTCATGGCGCTCTACCATGACACCCGCAACCGCAGTGAATGGCAGTTTGAAGAACTGACCGCAGATTATTTCGACGGCGTCCTGCGCCGCATGCAGGGACGGTCGTTCTGCACCTTCTACTACGCCGGTGACCAGCTCCTGGCCGCCAATCTGCTCGTGCATGACGGCAACACGCTGATCGACAAGTTCTTCTGCATGAACAGCGCCGAAGGTCGCGCCTACAACCTGTACTACCTGAGCTGGTTCACCAATCTGCGCCATTGCCTGGCACATGGGATGACCCGGTATCAGAGCGGGCAGGCCTATTACGAGAACAAGATTCGTCTCGGCAGCCAGCTCACGCGCAACACCATGTATTTCAAGCACCGCAATCCGGTCGTTCAATGGGCATTGCGGCTGGCTTCGCCGCTCTTCGCTGCGGATGAAACGCTGAAGGACGCCGCATGAAGCCGATCAATCTCGTCTGGTTTGCCATTCCCCTCTTCAACACCCTGTTTCAGGTTTTCATCAAGCTTGCGGCGGAACAAATGACTGGGCTTGGCTTTAATATGGCCTGGCTGATCCACGCCGCCACGTCGCCCTGGATGCTCGCAGCCATTGCCGCCGAAGTCATCTGCTTCGTTTTCTGGCTGCAAGCGCTGGCCCAGCTCGACCTGAGCAAGGCATTTCCCCTGACCGGTATCAGCTATGTGATGATCCTGGCGACCAGCTGGCTGATCTTCCAGGAGGACATCACACCGCTGCAGATTATCGGCAGCACACTGATTCTGATCGGGGTCTGGCTGATTGGAACAGCATCGGGGGAGCGAAAGGACACGGAACCGTCACTGTCCGGCGCTATACCCCATAAATTGCGTTAGGCGGATGATAGAGCTGCCAATGATGTTTGACTGCGTGTCTATATTTCGATGTAATCTGCCATGACAAGACCGCATGCACCGCGAAGGTCAGGACCTATGGATCGCTACGAAACTTTTGCAACCTGGATCTTCATAGCATTTGGCGTGCTGGTTCTTGCCGGATTGATGGCGTTTTCGATCACAAGCAATGACCAGCCGGCATTTCTGTTTGCACTCGGCGCGTCCTGCACCGGGTTTTTTCTGGGCTTTGCCGTCGTTTTCAATCAGCCCAAACTGTACGGCTTGATTCTCCTGGCCACGATTGTCCTCGTGGGCTGCTCGATTGCCGCCATTGTCACCTGACTGATCACTCGACCGGCTGCGTGATGTGCCGGTATGCACCATGCCAGTAGAGCAGCGGTTCAGCATTCCGGCGTAACGTGACAGCGCGCACCCGGCCGATGAGAATGCCGTGCGAATGCCGCTCGATGGCATCGTCGAGCTCGCAGTCAAGCACTGTCAGGGCATTCTTCAGCGCCAGGGTTCCCGTGGCCAGTTCCTGCCATTCCGCATCCAGATAGCGGTCTATACCCTTGCGCCCGCCACGCCCCGCAAAGCTGTCAGCCACGTGCCGCTGGTCATGCGCCAGAACATTCACGCAGAAACTGCCATGGCGCTGCAGGACCGGCCAGGATGACGAATCCCGGTTGAGACTGACAATCACCGAAGGCGGGTCAATGGCCAGAGATGAAACAGACGTAGCGGTAAACCCCGTGCGGTCGTTGCCGCGTCCGACGGTGACAACGCTCACGGCACCCGCAAGATGGCGCATGGAGTCCTTGAACAAGTCAGCTTCCACGGTCAATTCATGCTGGGCGGCACGCGCCCCGGTCTGAAAGACGGACATTTTTTCCTCATTCATTGGATCATCTTGGGGATCACTCTGGCAGGCGGGTCGTTCGATCGGACGGCCACTCACCCCTGCATTGCAGCACATACGTATAGCGACAAACCAGATTGTGCTTTGCTCAACCTGCGACCATTCGGCAATTTTGTTTTGCGTTTTTTGGCTATTTCGAGAAACCAAATCTAAAACGTCTGCAATGACGACCGGAGAGCTGGGGATTGATGGTGCTACGCGCGCCGGAATGGCTCAGCCGTGAGTCCCCGGAACCGGCGCCAAGCCACCGCGCAGGCAGCACTGCTATTTTGTCCGCGAAGGACGAAAACAGACGGAGAGGAGAACTTATTTCCAGTCATTGGCATTTTGAGACAAAATCATACCCAGGAGGCCATCAAAATAGTAATCTCTATCGTGTTAATCGTCTATCGAATGCCCGATGATTGGCTGCACCCGCATGGAGAGAACGAATCTGATGGCGTCCACTGACTACACGACCACCCGCGTTGCGCCAGCTCAGGCATTCCGGCGTCTCTTCAAAAACAGAGACCGCATGACTGTTGCGGTGATTTTCGCCGTTGCCTTTGCATTCCATCTGGCCGCGTTGTTTAATCTCCTGCCGGCGTGATCCAAGATCGGGATGCCGTTCAGGCGATTATCCCGATACCTTCCCGCATGATCCAGATGAGCGGACGATCTCCTATGGCTTCCCTGTTCTCTTCGCTGACAATCGGTGATCTCACGCTGCCAAGCCGGATCGTCATGGCCCCGATGACGCGCCACCGCGCGCTGCACGGGAAAATACCCGGCAGCCTCAATGCTCTCTATTATGCGCAGCGCGCCAGCGCCGGGCTTGTCATCACGGAGTCGACGGAAATCGATCGGCACAGCAGCGTCGAGGTGCCAACCCGCCCGGGCCTTTACAACGACGCGCAGCAAGCCGGCTGGCGCCTGGTAACAGACGCCGTGCACGCAGCGGGCGGGCGGATTTTTGTCCAGCTGTCGCATATGGGCAGAGCCGCCCTTCCCTCGCAATTGTGGGATGGCCGTTGGCCCGTCGGTCCTTCAGCCCTAGCGGCTGCCGGAAAAATCTATACGGCGAATGGCCCCGAACCCTATGTCGAGCCGCAGGCTCTCTCTCCCGATGACATCGCCGGGATTGTCGGTGAATTTGCCGATGCTGCGGCGCGTGCAAAAAATGCCGGGTTTGACGGCATCGAAATTCACGGTGCCAACGGCTATCTGGTCGATCAGTTTCTGCGCGATGGCAGCAATGTCCGCACCGACGGCTATGGCGGTTCGGTGGAAAACCGCTTCCGCTTCCTGCGTGAAATCATCGAGGCGGCGAAGGCGTTTTGGCCGGCGGGCCGCATCGGCGTTCGACTTTCGCCGACCAATCCCTTTCAGGGCATGAGCGACAGCGATCCCGTTGCGCATTTCGCCGCGATAGCCGCCCTGCTCCAGCCTCTTGGCCTTACCTATCTGCACATTGTGGCACCGGCCGTTGTGCCCGATGGACAAGCCGATGTTGCGCCTGCCATCCGGGCAGCATTTCATGGTCCGCTGATCGTTGCAGGCGGCTACAGGCGCGAACACGCGGAAGCCGTGCTGGCCAATGGCGGCGCCGATTTGGTTGCCTTTGGCGAAGCCTACATCGCCAATCCGGATCTTCCGCAGCGCTGGCGTACCGATGCCGCGGTCAATGCGGCCGACAAATCGACGTTCTATACCACCGACGCCAAGGGCTATACGGATTATCCGAGCCTTGAACTTGTTGACGATTGAAAGCGCCGGCAGGAACCGGAATATTTTTCGCTCCGTGTGGAACCAATCCTTCGCTGACGCATTGTGTGGGTACTGGTAACCCCAACCAGTCTTGGCTTTCCCCCACAAGCCAACACAGCCCAATCCTCATACCCCTTGAGGATTGGGCTTTTTTCTTTAGCATTGCGGTTCACACAATCGAAACGGAGGAAGCAATGTCCATTGATAGCGCCAAGCAAGCCATCGAGACTGCAATCCATCGCGGTGATTTCAAGAGCATGGGGATTGCCGTCTTCAAGGCAATCAATGCCTTGGAGGAGCGCATCCGGGAAATGGAAGAAGAGATCGCCCGCCTGAAAGCAAAAGTGAACTGAGCTCCGGCCATTCTTTCTTTGAAATGAAAGCTGGCTATGTTAAACTTTTGCCAAGTTGAGTGTAGCGGTACCTTGAGCCTGCGCCGCACTGAAACGATGCGTGATATTTTTATCCAGAGTCCAGTTTGTTAGAGCCAAATCAAGCCTCAACCCGTGAAACCCCTTCCGTTTAGGCAGGGGTTTTGCTTGTAAGGATGACCGCTATGAAAATCGTTCTGACGATTGTCGCCTTGCTTCTGATCATCATGGGCACCGTCTGGGCGTTGCAGGGCCTGAGCATCCTCGGCGGCAGTTTTATGGTCGGCCAGACGCGCTGGCTGTATATTGGTCTCGTCACAATCGTGATCGGTGCCATTCTCCTGGTCTCCGCCACCGTGCGGCGATAACAGGCGGCCTTCCGCCATTCCATCCCGTCCAAATCCAGACTTTACAATGCCTTGGCTATGCTTCTGTCTGGATTTGTCAGGAGGCCGCTGATAGAACGGCAGAATGAACGCGGGAGGCGAAGTTTCATGACCGAACTGACAATTATCGTAGAATTCGAGACCCATGAGGGTCGCGAAGAGGAATTCATCACGCTCATTCGCGAGCATGCGCGCAAAACACTGGATGAGGAACCGGGCTGCCTGCGGTTCGAGGTCATCAAGCCCATTGCGCGGGACGGCACCCCCATTGCCAACAAGGTCATGGTCAACGAACTCTATGCCAATGAAGCGGCGGTTACCGCCCACGAAAACAATCCGCGCATGGCGAAAGTGCGTGCCGCCAATGCACCATTGCTCAAATCCAGCCGGCTGATCCTGGCCAAGTCGCTGAGCCCCAAGCCGGCCGACGGCATGACCACCATGGAACTGAATGCCAGCAATGATGATTGAGGAGCTATGCCTAACGTCGAATGTCGTTGGGCATCGAAATATGCGATGAACAATTCCAGCACTTTTCCATTCTCTGTCCCTGCCGCGGCTATAAGAAGGTTTCCTGTGAAAAACAAACTGGCACTGGCCATGCTTTTGCCCTGTCTTTTGACCATCAGCAATTGCGGTGCCATGCGCTGGATGGATGAGACATCGAAAGCGTCCGGTCCAACCAGTTGTGCCGGCTGGAACAAGATCCGCATCAAGCCGGAAACAGCCGTCTACCTCGCCCGCAATGATTTCTCGGCCGGAATAGACATCGATTCCCATAATCTCAATGGACAATCGCACGGCTGCTGGAACTGACTGGCCTCGCCTGTCTGACTGCCGGGCGGGCGTTCTGGAACCAAATGCTGCCGCCGCCGTTATTCCCTAGTATCGATGAAAGGAATTCCGGAATGGCAACGAATATATCCAAAGCCCGCGACGCAGCCGAAGAGGATCTGGAAAGCCAGATCGCCGCATTGCGCAAGGAGCTTTCAGGGATAACCCAATCCCTGTCCGACCAGGGTTATGATCTGCTCGATCAGGCGAACGCGACCTACCATTCGGTCAGGCGGCATGGCCGCAAGGCCGCGCGGTTTGTCGGTGACGAAGCGCAGGTCGTGGCAGACAAGGCCAGGGAAAATCCCCTGATCACGGTTGCTGTTATCTCAGCAATTGCCGGGATCGGTCTGCTCGCCGGTTTGAGCGCCTATCGCCGGTAAATGCCCCTGCCCTTGAAATGGGCAATGCGGCCACCTACATCAGCTGCAGAAATTCGGCTCCGTCTTTGACCACGGATGTACTGGCACTGGTGTCGAGCCGAATTCGGAAAGGTCGGGAATTCCCGGCCTTTTTTATTGTCTTTTTGCATCAGCCGCACCTTATGGCGAGACTTTAGCGTGTCATCTGTTGCACCCGTGGGACGGAACATCTATGAAAGACAGGAATACAGCCTTGATCGGGTTGGATGAGGTTTTACATTGAGACTGAGCCCCTTCGATTCCAGGATGGGGTGTTGAGAGCGAGCTGCCTGAATGGACAATTTCGAGAAATACGCACTGGCTTTGATGGTCGTATTCGGTGCCCTTATCATTGGCGGCCTGATGGCCGTCCATATCGCTTGGGTCCATAAAGCCGGATTTCTCTACGCTTTGGCCGCTGCCATCGTTGTCTGGGCCGCCGGATTTGCCGTCCTGTTTGACAAGCCGCGTGTCTATGGTTTCCTGCTGCTTGTGGCTGCTGCTTTCATTACGGCATCGATCGTCGTTCTGGTTCGCTGATCAAGCCTGACCCGGCCTTCCAATGCACCATTGGAAAATATGAAACTTAGGTTCATATTATTATTTACTTTATCAAGAATAATTCTAAAGTAGCGTCTCGTTCCCATAGCATGACCTGATTTCGGGTTGAGAGAGATATTCCCATGCGACTGACCAGACAGACCAATTATGCCATTCGTATTCTGATGTATTGTGCAGCCAATGATGGCAATCTGAGCCGGATCGCCGAAATTGCGCACGCCTACACAGTCTCCGAGCTTTTCCTGTTCAAGATCCTGCAGCCGCTTGTTGAAAACGGTTTCATTGAAACCGTGCGCGGGCGCAATGGCGGCGTGAAACTCGGCAAGCCTGCCAAGGACATCACCCTTTTCGACGTGGTGCGCGTGACCGAAGAAAACTTTGCCATGGCAGAGTGCTTTGAGAACGATGCCGCGGAATGCCCCTTGATTGACAGCTGCGGCTTGAATGCGGCCCTGCGCAAGGCATTGAATGCCTTCTTCGAGGTGCTCGCCCAGTATTCCATCGATGATATCGTCAAGACGAGAGACGTGCGCGCCCTCCTCGGCATCGACAATCTGGCACCCCGCCTCGCTACGGCGAGCTGACAGAATTCGCTTGGGGTGACCGGCCCCGGGATCGGTCGCCAACCACAATCCGCATGAATGGAGTTGCGCCATGTATATCGCCATGAATCGTTTCAAGGTTCAGTCGGGCTCCGAAGACGCGTTTGAAACCGTTTGGAAGTCGCGCGACTCCCGGCTGTCCTCGGTGCCCGGCTTTGTCGAATTCCACCTGCTGCGCGGCGCCCGGAACGAGGAAGAGAATTACACCCTCTATGCATCGCACACCGTGTGGCGGACCCAGGCGGATTTCACCGCATGGACTCAGTCCGAACATTTCCGCGCGGCCCATCGCAATGCGGGCGATACCAAGCCGAGTTACATCGGACACCCGCAATTCGAGGGGTTCTCCGTGGTCGAGGGCGCCTGATTTAGTCTTTTTGCGACAAATGAGACGTTTTGACACATGCGTGGCCGGCGATGCATTTTGCCGGTCAGGACAGCAAAATCGACGAAATATGATTGAATTGGTTATGTTATTTTCCCAGTTTAGAATTATTCCAAGCTATTGATATCACGGCATATTCAGCGGCCAGCATTTGACAGAATTCGGACAAACCCGTCTTATAGGATCAGTATTGCGAATAACGCATGACCTTTAATGTTAGGGCCTTGAACCCTTGCGATTGGAGGAACCCTTGTCTGGTTCGAAAGTATTTCCAGGTTGCGGAACAATGTTTCCGGGCCAATTTCTGCAAAGCGCCACCCGCCCTGTCACCAGGGGAAGTTCTGACATCGTAAAACTGTCAGAATTTGAGGGTATTTATTCTTATGAATATGGCGCTTAGACAACATGCTCGTATGTCATTGCAATATCATCACCCAGAAAGAAATCGAGAATACTATCACTGAACTTCTCGATGCTGACCCGTGGCAACTGATTGTCCCGGCAAAAGTCTACCATGCCATGCAGAAGCGTGGCCGCTGCTGTGGCTGCTTCCCAAACGTCGTTGAAACCATCATAAAGGTGACGGAAGAATATCACCTCCGCCACGGTTCAAACGATTCTGATGCTGTCTCGTTTATCGATCGTGTGCGGGCATTGCGTCACGAATACGGGAGTTCACGGCATGAAAGGCGACAAAAAGGTCATCGAGCGGCTTAACGAGGCACTTTTCCTCGAATTGGGAGCGGTCAACCAGTATTGGTTGCATTATCGCCTGCTGGACGATTGGGGTTACAAGTTGCTCGCCAAGAAGGAGCGCGCCGAATCCATCGAGGAAATGCAGCACGCTGACAAGATTATCGAGCGCATCATCTTCCTCGAAGGCCATCCAAACCTGCAGTCCATTGGCGCCCTGCGCATCGGCCAGAACATCAAGGAAGTTCTGGAAGCCGATCTGGCCGGCGAATATGACGCTGTGAAGTCGTACAAGAAGTCGCGCGAGATCTGCGCGGAAGTGGGCGACTACGTCACCAAGGAACTCTTTGACGAGCTTCTGAAGGACGAGGAAGGCCACATCGATTTCCTCGAGACCCAGCTCGACCTTCTCAAGCGCATCGGCGTCGAGAATTATGGTCAGCTCAATGCGGCGCCAGCCGACTCCGCTGAATAATCGGCCCATCGCATTCACAAAAAAGGGCGCCCAAGGGCGCCCTTTTCTTTTGTATCGCGGCCAAACCTTATTTCGGCAGCTTGTCGTCCACGCCGGCAACGTAGAAGTTCATGCCGAGAATGGTCTTGTCGTCGGCGGTTTCACCAGCCTTCAGCCATTCGGAGCCGTCCTGCTTCTTGACCGGACCGGTGAAGGGCTTCAACGCACCGGATGTGATCTTGGCCTGGGTTTCCTCGGCGAGCTTCTTCACATCGTCAGGCATGTTGGTGTAGGGCGCCATGACCACGAGGTTTTCATGCATGCCGTGGAAAACATTGTGGGTCTTCCATGTGCCATCGATCACGGCCTTGGCCCGTTCGATGTAGTAAGGGCCCCAATTGTCGACGATGGCGGTGAGCTGGGTTTCCGGGCCGAACTTGATCATGTCGGAAGCCTGGCCGAATGCCTTGATCTTGCGCTCCGCCGCAACCTGCATCGGCGCGGTGGAATCCGTGTGCTGGGTGATGATATCGACGCCCTGGTCGACCAGAGCCTTGGCGGCATCGGCTTCCTTGCCCGGATCGAACCAGGCATTGGCCCAGATCACCTTGACCTTGAAGTTCGGGTTGACCGACTGCGCACCCAGCATGAAGGAGTTGATGCCCTGCACCACTTCGGGGATCGGGAATGAACCGATATAGCCGGCAACGCCAACCTTGGACAGCTTGGCGGCAATCACGCCCTGTACGTAGCGGCCTTCATAGAAGCGCGAATTGTACACGGCAACATTGTCGGCCGTCTTGTAGCCGGTCGCGTGTTCGAACTTCACATTCGGGAACTTCTGCGCAACCTTGATCGTCGCATCCATGTAGCCGAACGAGGTCGTGAAGATCAGCTTGTTGCCGGCACGGGCCAGACGCTCGATCGAACGCTCGGCATCGGCGCCTTCAGGCACGCTTTCGAGGAAGGTTGTCTCGACCTTGTCGCCAAGCGCCTTTTCCATCTCCTTGCGGCCCTGATCGTGCTGGTAGGTCCAGCCGAAATCACCGGGCGGTCCGATATAGATGAAGCCGACCTTCAGTTTGTCTTCGGCATGGGCCGCGCCCGCAACGGCAAAGCTGGCGGCCATGGACAGCGCCATAAGCAGTTTTTTCATTCGTGTTCACCTCTCTGTTAAACCAAAAGCCTTGTCTTTTATTCTCGCCCGGCTGCTCAGCGGTCGGGCACGAAGGGTTTGCCGAGGGATGTCGGCGTATTCATCAGGGTCAGCCGCTTGTTCCGCGAAATCAGAACAAGCACGATAATCGTCGCCAGATAAGGCAGCGACGACATGAACTGCGAGGGTATGCCGATGCCAAGCGCCTGGGCGTGCAGCTGGCCGATGGTGACCGCGCCGAAGAGGTAAGCGCCCGCCAGAATCCGCCATGGCCGCCACGAGGCGAACACCACCAGTGCAAGCGCGATCCATCCCCGGCCCGACGTCATGTTTTCCACCCATTGCGGCACATAGACGAGCGATAGTTGCGCACCGGCGAGCCCGGCGCAAGCGCCCCCGAACATGACGGCGAGATAACGCACCCGAATGACCCGCACGCCAAGCGCATGCGCCGAGGTATGATTGTCACCGACGGCGCGCAATGTAAGTCCGGCACGGGTGCGGAACAGGAACCATGTGACGCCGATAGTCAGAAGGATCGACATATAGAAAATCGGATCCTGTCCGAACAGGAATTTCCCGACGACCGGCAAATCCGTCAGCACCGGAATATTCAGGGACTGCATCCGCACGCCGGGCAGCCCGACAAAACTTTCGCCGATCATGGCGGAAGCGCCCAGCCCCAGCAGCGTCAAAGCCAGGCCCGTTGCCACCTGATTGGTCACCAGCGTCAGCGTCAGGAAACCGAACAGCAGCGAAAAGGCAGCCCCGGCCAGAATGGCTGCGAACATGCCGAGCCATGCCGATCCGGTGAGCTGCGCAACGCCGAAGCCGGCAACAGCACCCATGATCATCATGCCTTCGACGCCGAGATTGAGTACGCCGGAACGTTCCACCACCAGTTCGCCCATGGCAGCGATCAGCAAGGGCGTTGCGGCTGTGGCAACCGTCAGGAGAATGGCTTCGAACATGCCCATGTCATGCCCCCTTTGCTGCGGCGTCGCTGTGCCGGGTGACGAAGCGGATGCGGTAATAGATGAGCGTATCACTCGCCAGCACGAAGAACAGGATGATGCCCTGGAAGATGCGCGCCGATTTCTCCGAAATGCCGAGCGAAACCTGCGCCGCTTCACCGCCCAGATAAGACAGCGCCAGAACCAGCCCCGCGGCGACAATGCCAAGCGGATTGAGGCGGCCAAGGAAGGCAACGATGATGGCAGTAAAGCCATAGCCGGGAGAAATCGTCGTGCGCAATTGGCCGACAGCGCCGGAAACCTCGGCAATCCCCGCCAGCCCGGCCAGCGCCCCGGAGACGAGGAACGCGAAGAATGTCAGGCGCCCGGCGCTGAAACCGGCAAAACGCCCTGCCCGCGCGCTGCGTCCCAGCACCTTGATTTCAAAGCCGTTCAGCGTGCGCGACAGCATGAACCAGACAAGGAGTGCGGCGACAATCGCCAGAACAAATCCCCAATGCGCCCGCCCTGACGAAGCCCATATCTCGGGAAGGATGGCACTGGAGTTGAACTGCACCGTTTCAGGGAAGTTGAAACCCTGCGGGTTGCGCCAAGGGCCGCGCACGATCCAGTCGAGAAACAGCTGCGCCACATAGACCAGCATCAGGCTCGTCAGAATCTCGTTGGTGTTGAACCGCACCTTGAGGAATGCCGGAATGGTCGCGTAGGCCATCCCGCCTGCCATACCCAGCAGCAGCATCATCGGCAGGACATACCAGCCCTGAAAATCCGGAAAAACCACCGGCAGGATCGATCCGGCGATCCCGCCCATGATCAATTGCCCCTCGGCACCGATATTCCAGTTGTTGGAAAGGAAGCAGACGGACAGCCCCACGGCGATCAGGATCAGCGGCGCTGCCTTCACCAGCAGCTCGTGCCACGACCAGATTTCGGTCAGCGGCTCGATGAAATAGGAATAGAGCGCCGAAACCGGGTTCTTGCCGAGCAGCGCAAACAGGATGGCGCCGGCAATCAGCGTAAGGAACAGGGCGATGAACGGCGACAGCGCACTGAACAGCGCCGAATGTTGCGGACGTCTGACCAATTCGACACGCATCAAGCCGCCCCTGCACTTGCATGGGCCGACGCGGTATCGGCACCGCCCATCATCAAACCGACACGTTCCATATTCATCGCTTCAATCGGGACCGATTGCGACAGGCGCCCATGCACCATGGCCGCAATCCGGTCGGAGATTTCAAAAAGTTCATCGAGATCCTGGCTGATCACGATCACGGCGGAACCGCTGCGGGCTAGATCAACGAGCGCCTGCCGGATATGGGCGGCAGCGCCGGCGTCGACGCCCCAGGTCGGCTGGTTGACCACCAGAACGGATGGATTGCGGTCCAGCTCGCGCCCGATCAGAAACTTCTGGAGGTTTCCGCCGGAAAGCGCTGATGCATCTGGGTTTTCCGCACTTTTACGAACGTCCATCTGTGCGACGATCCGCTTTGCCGCAAGGGCAAGGCTGGATTGCTGGAGCAGCCGCAACAGGCCGCCGCCGAGGAAGACTTTTCCATCGGTGGCGTAGCGCGACAACAGCAGATTGTCGGTCAGCGACATATTGGGAACCGCGCCATGCCCCAGACGCTCCTCCGGCACAAAGGCAGCGCCCAGCCTGCGCCGCGCGGAGATACCGGATCGTCCGGTGTCCCTGCCGCGAATACGGACAATGTCCGGCCGTTCCTGCAGCACTTCGCCGGATATGGCTTCGAACAATTCGCCCTGTCCGTTGCCGGCGACACCGGCGATACCAAGAATTTCACCCGGATTGACGGCCAGCCGGATATCATGCAGCGGCACGGAAAACGGGCCGCGCGGCTTCTGTGACAGGCCGTTCACTTCAATCAGTGCCGATTGGGTTGCTGGCGCTGCGTTCGGACGGCGCTCGATCACATGGATGTCGCTGCCAACCATCATGCGCGCCAGAGAACTTGCAGTTTCCTGGCGCGGATCGCACTGGCCGACAACCTTGCCGTGGCGCAGCACCGTGGCCCGGTCGCACAGCCGCCGCACCTCTTCCAGCCTGTGGCTGATATAGAGGATCGATTTTCCTTCCGACTTCAACCGCTCCAGCGTGACAAACAACAGGTCGGCTTCCTGCGGCGTCAGCACCGATGTCGGTTCGTCGAGAATGATCAGGTCGGGATTTTGCAGCAGGCAGCGGATAATCTCGATACGCTGGCGTTCGCCCACGGAGAGATCACCGACCAGCGCATCGGGATCAACCGGCAGACCATAAGTCCGGCCGATGTCCCGCGCCTTTGCGGCAATGGTGTTGAGGTCGGTTTTCTCGTCGAGCGACAGCGCGATGTTCTCTGCGGCAGTCAAGGCATCGAAAAGCGAAAAATGCTGGAAAACCATGCCGATGCCGAGCGATCTTGCCATCGCCGGATTGGCGACGGCAACCGCTTTGCCCTTCCAGCCGATCTCACCCGAAGTCGGCTGCAGCGCGCCGAACAGCATTTTGACCAGCGTGGATTTGCCAGCGCCGTTTTCCCCCAGGAGGGCGTGAATTTCTCCGGTGCCGATTGTCAGGTCGATCCCGTCGCAGGCTTTCAGAGAGCCGAAAATTTTGGTGAGCCCGGTTGCTTCCAGAAGTGGATGCCCAGCCCCGTTCTTATCGCTTATGCTTGTCATAGTTCCCCACGGCCCAGGACGATTATTCTGAGGTGCCCCTAACCATTTCCGATCCTATGTCGGGCAGCATCGATTTGGGAAGTGCAAAACCAGAGGTTGCGGCCTTTTGCGCACATTATTCGAGCATCATTTTCAGCGGCTTAAGGAATAAGCACCGTAGTCCCCGTCGTTTTGCGCGCTTCAAGATCGCGATGCGCCGTCGCCGCGTCCTTGAGGGCATAGGTCTGACCGATATCGATGCGCACCACGCCGCTTTCCACCAGGTCAAAAAGCGCACGCGCTGCATTTTCAAGCGCAGCCCGCGCCGCGACATAGACGAACAATGTCGGCCGCGTCAGGTAGAGGGAGCCCTTGCGCGACAGGATGCCGAGATCGAATGGCGCAACCGGACCGGATGACTGGCCGAAGCAGACGAGCATGCCGCGCGGACGCAGGCAGTCCAGCGACCCGTCGAATGTATCCTTGCCGACGGAATCGTAGACCACGTCGACACCCCTTCCGCCGGTAATTTCCTTCACCCGTTCGACAAAGTTCTCGGTGCGATAGTTGATGACATGGTCGAAACCGTTCTCGAGCGCCAGCTTCACCTTCTCATCCGAACCGGCGGTACCGATGACAGTCGCGCCGAGATGCTTGGCCCATTGGCCGGCTATGAGCCCGACACCGCCGGCAGCGGCATGAAACAGGATCGTGTCGCCCTTTTTGACCGGAAAGGTTTCCCGCAGGAGATAGTAGGCCGTCATGCCCTTCAGCATCATCGAACCGGCCTGCTGGAAGGAAATGGAGTCCGGGACCTTGACCAGGCGGTCCGCCGGCATGATGCGTTCCTCCGCATAGGCGCCGATCGGATTGACATAGGCGACGCGATCGCCCGGTTTCACGTCGGTAACACCAGGACCGACGCTGAGCACGACGCCCGCGCCTTCATTGCCCGGAATGAGCGGCAGACCGCCGGGCGACGGATAGAGCCCGGTGCGGAAATAGACATCGATGAAATTCAGGCCGATGGCCTCATTGCGCATACGCACTTCGCCCGGGCCTGGCTCACCGACGGTAACATCCTCATAGACCAGCGCTTCAGGACCACCCGTCTGATGAATGCGAATTGCCTTGACCATCATGCCTTCTCCGTCCGTCCAAGATTGGGAAATGCCTGCATCACCGCACCGATGAGGAACAGGTAGATGCCCGTGACCGAAATACCGACCCGCACCCAGAGGGGCGAATCCAGATGCTGGTACAACGAAAGCACGCCGAAAGCGCACCACAGGAAGAAAATCGTGAGATTCAGCGGCCGCAGGCGCTGCACGCGCACCGGGTGCAGGAAATAGATCGGCAGGAATGAAACGATGGCGGCACCGAGGACAATGGCAAATGCCACCCATTCGCCGGGCTTGACGATGAATAGGGTGAACACCAGCATGTTCCAGACAACCGGAAAGCCCTTGAAGAAGTTTTCCTTCGTCTTCATGCCCGTATCGGCATAGTAGATCGCACTGGATACGACGATGATCGCCGCCGCCAGAAAGGACAGGCCCTCGCCCATGAAGCCGCGCTGATACAACGCGAAGGCCGGGATGAGCACATAGGTCATGTAGTCGATGATGTTGTCGAGCAGCTCGCCCGACCAGTTGGGCAGCACATATTTGACTTCGAGCTTGCGGGCGATCGGCCCATCGATGCCGTCGACGAACAACGCCAGCCCCAGCCACCAGAACATGGCCGTCCAGCTTCCTTCGCTGGCCGCGACCACCGAGAGGAACGCCAGGAAGGAACCGGAGGCGGTCAGCAAATGCACCGAGAAGGCCTTGGCTTGTGGTGCCGTCACTTTTTTGGGTTTAACGCCCCGGGGCAAAGTTGGTTTTTTCACGGTCCGCGCCAATCTGCTGCATGATACTGATCCGCTTGTCGCTATATGTTACCAAGGACAAACGATTTGCGAGCAGCTTTTCTTGAAAACGACCCAAAGCGCAAGCAATGTTCCTGATATAAACTGTTGAAAGCCAAAACGGCTTGGAAGCGGAGACAGATGATGACCAGCACCCGAACGGATCCCATTGTTGTCGCAGGAACCGGTCATGTCGGCCTGATTGCCGCCATTGCCCTTGGTCAGCACCTTGAAAACGTCGTCAGTCTCGGCGTTATCCCCACCGGCACGGACAAGCGCACGACGGCTCTGATGATGCCCGCCATCCGTTTTCTCCAGCGTATCGGTCTCTGGGACAGCATTGCGCCACATGCCGCGCCCATCGGATCCATGCGCATTCTCGATGGCACCAACCGGCTGGTCAGAAGCCCTGTGGTGACATTCGAAGCCTCCGAGATCGACGAAGACGCCTTTGGCTACAACATTCCCAATGCCGCGCTCACCAAAACGCTCAGCAATGCGCTGAAGCAATCGCCGGTCCGCCATGTCGCCGCGTCGGCAACCCACTATCATCCGGTGGACAATGCCATGGCGGTCGAAGCCAGTGATGGTTCGGTGTTCACGGCCAACATCGTTATTGCCGCCGATGGCCGCTCGTCCCTGGCCCGGGAAGCAGCCGGTATCTCGGCGCGCACCTGGCAGTACAATCAGACTGCGGTGGTGCTCAGCTTCAGCCACACGCGCGATCATCATGATATTTCAACGGAATTTCACACCGAGCATGGCCCGTTCACGCAGGTGCCACTTGCTGGGAAACGGTCAAGCCTCGTCTGGGTGACGACACCCGCCCATGCGGCGGAACTTCTGGACCTGAACGCGGAACAACTGGCGGTCCGCGTCGAGGAGCGCATGCAGTCCATGCTCGGCGCCGTCACCATCGATGTCGAAGCACAGGCCTGGCCGCTGTCCGGCCTCGTCCCGAACGCCTTTGCCCGCAACCGCGTGTTTCTGGCGGGCGAATCGGCGCATGTGTTTCCGCCCATCGGGGCGCAGGGACTGAATCTCGGCGTCCGGGACGTGGAAACACTGCTTGATACCCTGCCCGCCGATGGCAGCGATCTTGGCGCTGCGCCGGTTGTTTCAGCGTATAACCGCAAGCGCAGCCCGGATATCCTCGCCCGCACCGGCGCGGTCGATGCGCTGAACCGGTCATTGCTGTCGGATTTCCTGCCCGTGCAGATGGTGCGCAGCGGCGGCCTGGAACTGCTCCGCACCTTCTCGCCGCTGCGCAGTTTTCTCATGCGTGAGGGTCTGCGCCCCGGCAGCGGCTTTCGCTGGCCGCGCCGGGAAGGAAAGCGCGCCTAAACGAGGACAAAGTCCAGCAGCAGCTTGATGTTCAGCACGGCAATCACCACCGCAATGATCATGGCAAGCACCGTGAGCCATTTCGGCGAGACCAGCACACCCATTTTGGTCTTGCTGGCGGTGAACATGACCAGCGGGAATACGGCAAAGGAAAGCTGAAGGCTGAGCACGACCTGTGTCAGGATCAAAAGCTTGGCCGTTCCACTGTCGCCGTACCAGACGGTCACCGCGCCCGCTGGAACAATGGCAATGGCACGGGTGATCAACCGGCGCAGCCAGGGCGCCAGCCTGATTTTCAAAAAGCCTTCCATCACGATCTGTCCGGCCAGCGTCGCCGTCACCGTCGAGTTGATGCCGCAGCACAGCAAGGCGATACCGAACAGGGTTGGGGCGAAACCCCAGCCGAGGAGCGGCGCGAGCAGCGAATGCGCCTCGCCGAGTTCCGCCACTTCGGTCCGCCCCGTCTTGTTGAAGGTCGCGGCGGCAAGGATCAGGATCGCCGCATTGATGACCAGGGCAAAGGTCAGCGCAATGGTGGAGTCCCACGTGGCATACTTCAGCGCCTGACGCTTTTCCGGCGTGGTGTGGCCGTAATCGCGCGTCTGGATGATGCCGGAGTGCAGATAGAGATTGTGCGGCATCACCGTCGCGCCGAGAATGCCAAGCGCGAGATAGAGCATTTCCGGGTTGGTGACGATTTCCGTTGTCGGGGCAAATCCCTTGATCACGGCGGCCCAATCGGGATCCGCGAGGAAAATCTGGATGCCGAAGCACAGCGCAATCACGCCCAGCAGCGTGATGATCAGCGCTTCCACCCAGCGGAAGCCAAGCTTTTGCAGATAGAGGATCAGAAAGACATCAAGCGCGGTGATGAGGACGCCCAGTTCGAGCGGAATGCCGAAAATCAGGTTGAGACCGATCGCAGTGCCGATGACTTCAGCAATGTCCGTGGCAATGATGGCAAGCTCCGCCATGAACCAGAGCGTATAGGCAACCGGCCGTGGAAAGGCATCGCGGCATGCCTGCGCCAGGTCCCTGCCCGATCCGATCGCCAGACGCGCGCAAAGCGCCTGCAGGACCACGGCCATGATGTTGGAGACCAACGCGACGACAAGCAGCGTGTAGCCGAACTTCGAGCCGCCAGCGAGCGATGTCGCCCAGTTTCCCGGATCCATGTAGCCCACGGCAACCAGATAGCCCGGTCCCACAAAGGCTGCGGCCCTGCGCCAACCCGGTCCCGCTGTCCTGACAGCGACCGAGCGATGCACATCCGAAAGCGATGCATCACCCCGTTCGCGCCGCCAGCCTTCGTCCGTATCGGCTGCCTGCCGCAAGGAATCCATGAAATACCTCTAATCGCAATTGCAAATCATTCGCAATAGTACACAGAAAGCCTTTGCCTACAAGGGCCGGCTTCCTGCGACGAAACAGCCCACATTGGGAGGGAAAGACGCCGTCATGTCCGGGAGCGCTCGAAAAGCCTGCAGCACGTTTTGCGCGTGGTTCGACAAGCTCACCATGAGGGAAAGGGAGGATTGCAGGGAGCCATGTTCTGCAACGTTCACGATTGGCGTGCAGCCCGCACCTCCCTCATGGTGAGCTTGTCGAACCACGCACAATGGTCATGCCTTCATTGTCTGGAAAACACAGGCGCTGCGACAGACAAAACCTGCAGGCATCACCTCAGATCAGTGCAAAAACACCGGCATTCACTTTTGCGTCCGTCACTTGCCCGAAATCCGGCACTGCATATTCCGCAATGAGCCGGAGCCGGTCGTGCGGAAGATGTGCCCGGCCGGGATCGCCGATAAGGACCTTGGCGCCCGCCAGAAGACAGCGATCGAGGAAAAGCAGAACACGCTGCGCGAGATCGGGCGCGTAAAACAGATCGCCAACAGCAACCAGATCGACATCCATTGCCGGGCCAGCCGTCAGATCCGCATGCATCGATATCAACCTGACGCCATTGAGATCGGCATTGAGCTGTTGCGCGGCAATGGCATTCCCGTCTGTTTCGGCGGCGGTCACATGCATCGCACCTGCCTTTGCCGCCGCTATGCCAACTATTCCTGAACCCGATCCAAGATCCAGCACCCGCTGCCCTTTCACGGCCCCCGGCTGATCGAGAAAATAACGGGCGAGCACTGCACCGCCCGCCCAGTGATAGGCCCAGTATGGTGGTTCGGGATCGGGATTGGCATCGGAGGCGATAAGGCGGCGCAAACCGCTCGCCGGCGTGGCGCTGTGAAGCACAATTTCCGGAACTGCCGGGACAGCCATGACAGGCATATGCGCCTGAATGAATTCCGCACGATCTATGGTCAAAAGCGCTCCGGCAACACGGCCACGGCCCGGCCGTTCGCCGGGTGACCTGCAGTTCCTTATCAGGGAATGAGGCCGTGCGTCATCACGTAAAGCCACAGGGTCAGGGTCACGACCGAAAACAGCGTGGTTGCCAGGATGCTGCTCGAAGCCCGTTCGACCCAGACACCGTACTGCTGGGCAATGACGAATACATTGGTTGCCGTCGGCAGCGCCGCCAGCAGCATGGCGGTGTACACCCAGACCGGCGGGAAATCGCCGGCAAGGTGAAGGATGGCGTAGATAAGCAATGGCTGGAAAACCAGCTTGATCGGGACAATCAAATACAATTCCGGCGGCACCCGCTTCAGGGGGCGCAAGGCAAGGGTGACGCCCATGGCAAAGAGCGCGCAGGGTGCGGCGGCCTTGGCCAGCAGATCGATGAGCTTGTCGATGGACGCAGGCGGTTCGAACCCGGCGACCGCAGCGGCGACGCCCAGAATGGTTGCGATGATGAAGGGGTGCAGGAAGATCTTCTTGAGCACACTGACCGCCAGTTCATGCGGGCGGCGCTTGTCTTTGCCGGACAACGCCATCATGAGGGGCGCCATGACGAAATGCAGCGTGTTGTCAAAACAGAAGATCAGGGCAACCGGTACGGCAGCGGGTGCGCCGAAAGCCATGATGGCCAATCCCGGGCCCATGTAGCCGATATTGCCATAGGCGGCGGCGAGCCCCTGAATGGTGCTTTCGTCTATTTTGCGCGTTCTGAAAAAAGCAAAGCCGAACATCACCAGAAAAACACAAAGTGTTGATGCGGTGCAGCCAATAATAAAGGCCCACTGAGTCAGCTCAGCGACAGGTGTCTTTGAAAGGATCTGGAAAAACAGTGCCGGCAGCGCCACATAGACAATGAAAACGTTCATCCATCCCAACGCCTCCAGCGGCTGACGACTGATGCGGGCAACCAGGAATCCCAGAAAGATCAGGCCGAAAAATGGGAGAACGAGATTGAAAACGCTGAGCATGACGAGCTTTGACTGTTGGGAACGCGACCGGAAATGGCAGGACGCCATCGATGCTCGCACGATTTGATGGAGACAGGTATGTCTCTGATATCTATAATGAATGATGATGATGAAACAAATACGCCACGCAAAATTTCAGATCGGGCAGGTTGTAAGCCACCGGATATTCGCTTTTCGCGGCGTAATTTTCGATGTCGATCCTGAATTCAACAACACCGAAGAATGGTATCAATCCATTCCCGAAGATATCCGGCCGAGCCGCGACCAGCCCTTTTACCATCTCTTTGCCGAGAACGCTGACAGCGAGTATGTGGCCTATGTCTCCGAGCAGAACCTCGTCGCCGATACATCCGGCGTTCCCCTGCGGCATCCGCAGATCAAGGACATGTTCGACAAGCCGCTAAACGGTGTCTACCGGGTCAAAAGTCCGCATATCAACTGAGAAGCGCCGCAATAAAAAAGGGACGCCAAAGCGTCCCTTTTTCGTGTCGATGGTTCGATCAGTTTCCGGCCTTGGCCTTCGCCTGCTCGGCCTTCATCTTGTCTTCGAATTCCTTCTGGCGCTTCTGGACTTCTTCCTGAAGCGTCTTCTGGCGATCTTCGATTTCCGACTGCTGCAGGCCGGGGCCGTCAAATGCCTGGCTGAAACCGGTCAGCGCAACGGTGATCGGATTTGGCTTGTTCTGGAAGTTGACCGAAGTCAGCGTCAGCTGATTGCCCTTCTTGAAGGCAGCGACGAGTTCATCCGACATGGCGACTTCCGAAATGCAGCGATCCGGGAAGCAGATGGCGAAATCGATCTTCTGCGTCTTGCCGCCATTGATCTGCAGTCCAACGCCTGGACCGATCAGACGGCCGGTCGGCACGGAAACCTGGAAAATCTTGCGATTGACCTTGCCCTTGATTTCGATGAGGTTGACGGCAGTCAGAAGCTGGCCGCTATCGGCGGTCACGATGTTCTGCGTGTTGCAGATGTCGTTTTCTTCCTGCTTGGAGCAAACCTTGAACCAACCCTGCGGCGTTCTCTGCTGCTGGGCTGATGCTGGTACTGCCGCGGCGGCGAGTAATGCAATTGCACCCGCGATGGATGCGGTTGCAGCGAATGTCTTCGGGTTGGACATGGTCAACTGGTTCCTTTCAGCGCACTTATCCGAAGTGTAACTTGATCACTTAGAATTGCTTTCTCTGGATTGGTTACCAAATGAGGCAACAGAGTGACCCTTCGTCTCGAACGCCGTGTTACACTGCATGTTAATGCAAATCCAGACTACTTTTAGGGTCAAGCCCCATTAACATGATCGAAATGGCGCCTGAAACGGCAAGAAGATGCGAGGAGAGACGCGAAGGGCGGGGTCTTTCCCCCGGCCGAGCGGCTCGACACAGCAGCTTGCAGCCGTTTCGGCGTCCGGAGGATATGGTCCACTTGTCCGGCTTCATCGTCGCAAAGGCTTGACAATGAACCACATTGCCTTCGCCTTTGCTCCTTGTAACCGAACAAATGGCCTCATACCATTTCGACCAGATTAATGGGTCTTGACCCTAGCTCTGTTGTCATTTCAGGAAGATGATTACACCCCTTTGGCCGCAGAATCGTCATGAGATGGTAATCTCGTGGGCGAATCAAAGGAAAATCCCGCCAAAGGGACCACAAGGTTGAGACGATGCTGAAGAAAAGTTTCCAGATTCTGGCCCTGCTGACCATGACTTGTTCGATGACAAGCGTGGTTCTTGCCGAGCCAAAACATGGAATCGCCATGCGCGGCGAGCCTGCCCTGCCCGCTGATTACCCCTATTTCCCCTATGTGAATCCCGATGCGCCCAAGGGCGGCTCGATAACCTATGGCGTCGTCGGCACGTTCGACAGTCTCAATCCCTTTCTGATCAAGAGCATGCGCACCTATGCGCGCGGCACGTTCGGCGATGCCGAATTTGGTAATCTGGTCTACGAAACGCTGATGCAGCGCAGCGCCGACGAGCCGTTCACCATGTATGGCTTGCTGGCGGAAAAGGTGGAGACCAACGAAGAACGCACATTCGTTGAATTCACGCTGAATCCGAAAGCCAAATGGTCCGATGGCCAGCCCGTCACGCCGGACGACGTGATCTTCACCTTCAATCTCCTGACGGAGAAAGGGCGCCCGCCCTTCAACACGCGGACGAAACTGATCTCGAAGATCGAACAGGTCGGCGAGCACGGCGTCCGCATCACGTTCAATGATCAGGCCAACCGGGAATTCCCCCTCATTCTCGCGCTGATGCCGGTTTTGCCGAAGCATGCCATCGATGTTGACAATTTTGACCGGTCGCCGCTTGCCATCCCGGTTGGCAGCGGCCCCTACGTGGTGTCACAGGTGCAGCCGGGGCAGCGTATCGTCTTCAAGCGCGATCCCAATTACTGGGCGGCGGATTTGCCGAGCCGGCGCGGCTTCAACAATTACGACGTGATCACGGTCGAATATTTCCGCAATCTGCAGGCGCAGTTCGAAGCGTTCAAGAAGGGTGTTTTTGACGTGTTCATGGAAGGCGACCCGAACAAGTGGGCGTCGTCCTACGGCTTCCCCGCTTTCAATGACGGGCGTGTCGTCAAAAAGACGTTTGAGACCCATTCGCCCGCCAATGTCTATGGGTTTGTCTTCAATACCCGCCGCGACGAGTTCAAGGACAGATATGTCCGCGAGGCACTCGCCCTGATGTTCGATTTCGAGTGGACCAACCGCAACCTCTATGCCGGACGCTATCAGCGCCTGGCCAGCTATTGGCAGGGCTCGGAATTGTCGGCGCTCGGAAAGCCCGCCGATGCAGCCGAACGCGCCATTCTTGCCCCGTACCCCGACGCAGTTCTTCCCGAAGTCATGGATGGCACCTACACGCCGGCCACGACGGACGGCTCGGGCCGCGACCGCAAGGAAATGAAGCGCGCCTACGATCTGCTGGTCAGCCGCGGTTACGCGATCAAGGACGAGCAGATGCTCGATCCGAACGGCAATCCGCTGAGTTTCGAAATTTTGACCCGCTCCGTGGCCGAGGAGCGTCTGGGTATCGCCTACAAACGCACGCTGGAGCGCCTGGGTATCGCGGTCACGATCCGCACGGTCGATGACGCGCAGTATCAGAAACGCCTGCAAACCTTTGATTATGATGTGATTCTTGGCGCCTATTCCGGGTCGCTCTCACCGGGATACGAACAATATGCCCGCTGGGGCAGCCAATCGAAGGACATCGAGGGCAGCTTCAACTATGCCGGCGTTGCCGACCCGGTTGTCGACGCGCTGATTGACAAGATGCTTGCCGTCCACGGCCAGGCGGAGTTTGTCAGCATCGTGCGCGCCCTCGACAGAGTGCTGATCTCCGGCCATTATATGGTGCCAATTTACTACCAGCCCGAGCAATGGATTGCCTATTGGGCGCATCTGCAACACCCGGACAAGACATCTCTCAACGGCTACCAGCTTCAGACGTGGTGGTCTGACAAACGATAGGTTGAACATCATGACCGAAAAGAAATTTACCATCGACGTTGTGTCGGATGTTGTCTGCCCCTGGTGCTTTGTCGGCCGCAAGCGGCTGGAGAGCGCCCTCGCCCTCAATCCCGATCTGGACGTGACGGTCAACTGGCGTCCGTTTCAGCTGGACCCGACGCTGCCGAAACAGGGCAAGGACCGCAACCGCTACATGACGGAGAAATTCGGCAGCTCGGACCGGATTTTTGAAGTGCATCAGCAATTGATTGAGCTCGGCAAGGAAGAAGGCATCGAGTTCGACTTCGAGGCCATCGAGATTGCCCCCAATACACTGGACGCGCACCGCCTGATCCGCTGGGCCTCGCAGGCCGGTCCCGATATCCAGGACAAGATCGTCGGCATTCTCTTTTCCTATTATTTTGAACAGGGAAAGAACATCGGCGACCATCAGGTGCTGATCGAGGCGGCTGAAGAAGGTGGCATGGACAGCGCCATCGTCGCCAGCCTGCTGCCGACCGATGCGGACAGCGTCGGCGTGCGCCAGGAAATCGACACTGCCAACCAGATCGGCGTGCGCGGTGTGCCCTGCTTCATCCTGGATCAGAAATACGCTGTTATGGGCGCACAGTCCGCCGATGCGCTGGCCGATGCCATCCGCCAGACAGCCGACGGTTTCGAACCCCGCCCGACCTGATATGAAGCGCCGGCGGAGGCTGGCCGCTATGCGACGGCCAGTTTCGCCAGCTGGGTCATCACGACGGCCGCGCCATTCAGGCGCTTTTCCGCCGTTGGCCAATCGCGCACGAACACGATGCTCTGGTCCGGGCGGATTTTCGCCATCGAGCCCTGCTCGCCGATCATCTTCACCAATGCCGCCGGATTGCTGAAGGTCTTGTTGCGGAACTGGATGACGATGCCCTTCGGCCCTGCATCGAGCTTGTCGACATTGGCACGGCGGCACAGCGCCTTGATGTAGACGATCTTGAGCAGATGCTGCACTTCATCAGGCAAAGGTCCGAACCGGTCGATAAGCTCGGCGCCAAAGCCGTCGATATCCTGCAGTTCCTCCAGATCGGCGAGACGGCGATACAGCCCCAGCCGCAATTGCAGGTCCGGCACATAGGTTTCCGGAATCATCACCGCCGTACCGACCGCGATCTGCGGCGACCAGTGACCGTCTTCCACCTCGCCCGTCCCCTTGATCTCCGCGACCGCCTCTTCCAGCATCTGCTGATAGAGCTCGAAGCCGACTTCCTTGATATGGCCGGACTGTTCTTCACCGAGCAGATTGCCCGCACCGCGAATATCCATATCGTGGCTCGCCAGCTGGAAACCGGCGCCGAGCGTATCAAGTGACTGCAACACTTTCAGCCGCCGGTCGGCCATCTGCGTCAGCATCTTGTTGGCCGGCAGCGTGAACAGCGCAAAGGCGCGCTGCTTCGACCGGCCGACACGGCCACGCAACTGGTAGAGCTGGGCAAGACCGAACATGTCGGCACGGTGGATGATCAGCGTATTGGCCGTCGGGATATCAAGACCGGATTCAACGATGGTCGTCGACAACAGCACATCATACTGCCCGTCATAGAAGGCGTTCATGATGTCATCGAGCTCACCGGGCGGCATCTGCCCGTGCGCGACGGCAACTTTCAGCTCCGGCACCTGTGAATCCAGAAAATCCTTGATCTCGCTGAGATCCGAAATGCGCGGGCAGACATAGAAGCTCTGACCGCCGCGATAACGCTCGCGCAGCAATGTTTCGCGGATAACCAGCGGATCGAATGGCGAGACGAACGTGCGCACGGCCATGCGGTCGACCGGTGGCGTGGTGATGAGCGACAATTCGCGCACGCCGGTCAGCGCCAGCTGCAATGTGCGCGGGATCGGCGTTGCCGACAGGGTCAGCACGTGGACGTCGGATTTGAGATCCTTCAGCCGTTCCTTGTGCTTGACGCCGAAATGCTGCTCTTCGTCGATGATTAGAAGGCCGAGATTCTTGAACTTGATGCCCTGCCCGAGCAAGGCATGGGTGCCGACGACAATATCGACCTGTCCTTCGGCAATACCCTTCTTGTTCTCGGCCAATTCCTTGGCGCCCACCAGCCGGGATGCCTGCGCCACATTGACCGGCAGTCCCTGAAAGCGCGTCGAAAAGGTCTTGTAGTGCTGGCGCGACAACAGCGTGGTTGGCACCACCACGGCCACCTGAACCCCGTTGAGCGCCGCAACGAAAGCGGCACGCAGGGCCACTTCCGTCTTGCCGAAGCCCACATCGCCGCAGATCAACCGGTCCATCGGCTTGCCAAGCGAAAGATCGTCAATGACGGCTTCAATGGCCCGGTCCTGATCTTCCGTCTCCTCATAAGGGAAACGCGCGGCAAACTCGCCATAAAGCCCATCGGGCGGCGTAAGCACGGGGGCGCCACGCATCTGCCGTTCGGCGGCAATACGGATGAGATGACCGGCAATCTCCAGCAGGCGTTTCTTCAGCTTGGCCTTGCGCGCCTGCCAGGCCCCGCCGCCCAGCTTGTCGAGGACAGCCGTCGAGCTTTCCGAGCCGAACCGGGACAGGAGTTCGATGTTTTCAACCGGCAGGAACAGACGGTCATCGCCCGCATAGTGGATTTCCAGGCAATCATGCGGCGCACCAGCCGCCGTGATCGTCCGCAAGCCGACAAACCGGCCGATGCCATGGTCGACGTGCACGACAATATCGCCCGCATTCAGCGCCGCCACTTCGCTGATGAAATCCTGATCGCGCTTGCGGCGCTTGGACCGGCGAATGAGCCGGTCGCCCAGAATATCCTGTTCGGCGACAACAACGAGATCGCCCGCATCAAAACCCGTTTCCAGCGACAGGATGCCCGCCGTAATCTTGTCGCGCGCCAGCGCCTTGACCGTGCGCAGGTCTTCGACCAGTTCGATCTTTTCCAGCCCATGCTCGTTCAAAACCTGGATGAGCCGGTCGCGCGAACCTTCGCTCCATGCAGCCAGCAGCACTTTTTTGCCGGCTGCCCGCTCATCGGCGATATGCTTGACCACGCTGTCAAACACATTGGTGTCCTTGGCCGTGCGTTCCTCGACAAAGGTGCGCCCGCGATGGGCACCCGCATGGATGACGGAGCGGCCGGTCGCGAACGGCGCATCGAACGGCGAGAAGTCGACCCGCATGCCCGAGGCCACCGCCGCTGCTTCCACCTCTGCCGGTGTCAGATAGAGCGAACCCGGCTCGACGGGCTTGTAGGGCACCGCCTCGCCCGGTTCCGTGCCATCCGACTGCTTCTTGCGCGCCTCATAGTGATCGACCACCATCTTGTGACGTTCAGCCATCGCCTCATGCGCCAGATGGTCGAAGATGACGGGCATGCGGCCCGCATGGTCGAAGACGGTTTCCATGCGCTCGTAGAACAGCGGCAGCCAGTGCTCCATGCCGGCAAAGCGGCGGCCCTCCGATATCGCCTGATACAGCGCGTCATCGCGCGACGGCGCCCCGAATTTCTGCACATAGTGCGAGCGGAACCGGCTGATCGTCTCCGGCGAGAGCGTGATTTCGCTCATCGGCTGCATCGAGAATTCGGTTTTCTGGCTGGATGTGCGCTGCGATGCGGCGTCGAATGTGCGGATGGATTCCAGCGTATCCCCGAAGAAATCCAGCCGCAGCGGCTCTTCGGCGCCGGGCACGAACAGATCGAGAATACCGCCGCGCACGGCATACTCGCCCACATCCCGCACGGTTGAAACGCGCTCAAATCCATTGTTTTCAAGACGTTGAACAAGCGCGTTCATGTCAATTCTGTTGCCGGGCTTCGCGAGAAAGAGCTGTTCGGCCAGGACTTTGCGCGGCGGCAGCTTTTGCAGCACCGCATTGGCGGTCGCCAGGATGACGCCGGGGTGTTTCTGATCGCGCAGCGCCGCGAGGCCGGCCAGCGCCGCCAGGCGCCGCGCCGCCGTGTCCGAACCGGGTGACACGCGGTCATAGGGCAGGCAGTCCCAGGCGGGCAGCTGCAGCACCGGCAGATCGGGCTGAACGAAGCTCAGCACCTGTTCGATGTCGGCGACGCGCTGACCATCGCTGGCGATGAATAGCACAGGACCGCCCGCTCCCGCCTCGGCGACCACCTTGGCAAGCGCAAATGCTTCATATCCGTCGACCACACCATCAATGACGACGTGTCCGTTGATATCCGGTTTCAGTCCGAGTTTGGAAAAGGCATTCATGTCGAATCAGAATTTCATAGCGTTGCGGGAAGCCAGAATCCTGTGAAAGATCGGCGTATTGAATTCTTCCGGAACCTCGGCTTCCCCGGTGACCCATTTCAGCAGGTCGCGGTCGAGCGCTTCCATCAGCGCTTCATACTGATCGAGTTCCGCCTCCGTCAGGCTTTCGATGTGCGCATCGGCAAACTGCCCGAGAATCAGATCCATCTCGCGCATGCCGCGATGCCAGGAACGGAAGAGGATTTTGCGCTGTCTTGGCGGCAGATCAACTGTTGAACGACTGCTTCCGGTCATGGACAGTCTCCCTTGAAATATCGTGAAAAGGCTTCGATGGGCGGGAAGCCAAAGGATTGCGGCTGGGTATAGCGCGCATTGACGCCGCTGTCAGCCTTGCAACACGCTTTGAAGACGTTAAACCTAGGGAATGCGTCCTTCACTGCTCGATCCCCTTTTTGCTTCCGTTCGCTCGCTGCCCGGCATCGGGCCGAAAGTGACTGATCTGCTTGCCACGCTGCTGGGAACGCAGCCACCCGGAACCGAACCGCGCGTCGGCAATCTGGTCTACCTGCCGCCGAACAGCGTCATCGACCGGCGCAATCGTCCCGGTATCGCCCATGCACCGGAAGGCGCCATCGTCACGCTGGAACTGCGTGTCGACCGCCATCAGCCGGCACCAAGCGGGCGAAGCAATGTGCCGCACCGGGTTTTTGCCCACGATGACACGGGAGAAATAGGACTTGTCTTCTTTCACGCCAAAAAGGCATGGCTTGAAAACGCTCTGCCCGTGGGTGAAACGGTCATCGTTTCCGGCCGCATGGAATGGTTCAACGGCCGTCCGACCATGGTTCACCCCGACCATATCGCCAGCATCGCGGATGCAGCGTCGCTGCCGCTGGTCGAACCGGTTTATCCTCTGACGGCCGGCCTGTCGCCCAAGGTCCTGGCACGCGGCATACATGAAGCGCTGGCACGCACACCGGAAATGCCCGAGTGGATCGAAGCGCCCGTGCTGGCAAAACATGACTTTCCCGCGCATCGGCAGGCGCTTGAAACGATTCATCGCCCGCAGGACCCTTCCGATATCGCACTGGATCATCCCGCGCGCCAGCGGCTTGCCTATGACGAGTTTCTCGCCGGTCAGCTGGCTCTCGCGCTTGTGCGCCTGAAAACCCGCCGGCTGTCCGGCCGCAAGCTGGAGGGCGACGGCAGCCTGAAAGCCAGGGTCATCGCTGCTTTGCCCTATGATCTGACGGGCAGCCAGCAGCAGGCGATCAAGGAAATCATCGCTGACCTGCGCCAGCCGGAACGGATGCTCAGACTGCTGCAGGGTGACGTGGGATCCGGCAAAACCATCGTCGGCCTGCTGGCCATGGCGCATGCGGCCGAATCCGGCGGACAATCCGCGCTGATGGTGCCCACGGAAGTTCTGGCCCGGCAGCACTATGCCACCATTGCGCCGCTTGCGGCCAAGGCGGGCCTGCGGACAGCCCTACTGACCGGCCGGGAAAAAGGCCGTGAGCGTGAGGACATTCTTGACGGCCTGCGTTCTGGCGCCATCCACATCGTCATCGGGACGCATGCGCTCTTCCAGGAAAAGGTAAACTACCACGACCTTGTCTTTGTAATCATTGATGAACAACATCGGTTCGGTGTGCATCAACGGCTGCTGCTTCAATCCAAGGGATCCGCACCGGACATGCTGGTCATGACAGCGACGCCCATTCCGCGCACGCTGGTTCTGACGGCCTTTGGCGACATGGACGTGTCGAAAC
Source organism: Phyllobacterium sp. T2-21 (assembly GCF_055378485.1). Taxonomy (NCBI): domain Bacteria; kingdom Pseudomonadati; phylum Pseudomonadota; class Alphaproteobacteria; order Hyphomicrobiales; family Phyllobacteriaceae; genus Phyllobacterium; species Phyllobacterium sp. T2-21. The sequence goes on from NZ_AP027912.1 coordinate 2,466,085, forward strand.
TGACGGAAAAACCCGCCGGACGCCGGCCGATCACCACCGCCATCCTGCCGATGGAGCGCTTGAGCGAACTGGTGGACCGCATGCGCCGCGCCATCACCGACGGCCAGAAAATCTACTGGATTTGCCCGCTAGTCGAGGAATCGGAGCTGGTCGACCTGGTTTCGGCCGAAGAGCGTTTCCAGTCGCTGCAGCCCTTGCTGGGCAATCAGATCGGCCTTGTCCATGGCCGCATGACCGGGCCGGAAAAAGACGCCGCCATGCTGGCCTTCAAGAATGGCGAGACGCGCCTGCTGATTGCAACCACGGTCATCGAAGTCGGTGTGGATGTGCCGGATGCAACGATCATCGTGATCGAGCATGCCGAGCGGTTCGGTCTTGCCCAGCTGCATCAGCTGCGCGGGCGTGTCGGGCGCGGTGACAAGCCATCGACCTGCCTGCTGCTCTATAAGGGCCCGCTCGGCGAAGTGGCAAGGGCGCGCCTGGAAATCATGCGCGAGACGGAAGACGGCTTCCGCATCGCCGAGGAAGACCTGAAGCTGCGCGGCGAAGGCGAATTGCTGGGCACCCGCCAATCCGGCACGCCGGGCTTTCGCCTCGCCAGCATCGAGGCGCATCAGGAGCTTCTCGAAATCGCCAGAAAGGATGCGCGCTATATTCTCGGGCGCGATCCGGAGCTGCAGAGCGCGCGTGGCGAAGCCTTGCGCGTCCTGCTCTATCTCTTCGAGCGCGATGAAGCCGTCCGGCTGCTTCGCGCCGGATGAACTATTCCACCGTGACCGATTTCGCCAGATTGCGCGGCTGATCCACGTCGGTTCCCATGAACACCGCCGTGTAGTAGGCCAGCATCTGGATCGGCAGCGCGTAAATGATCGGCGTGATGATTTCGGGCATATCCGGCAGAATGACCGTATGCATGGTTTTCAGCGTGCTTGCCGCCGCGCCGCGCTCATCGGTGATCAGGATGATCTTGCCGCCGCGCGCCGCCACTTCCTGCATGTTCGATACGGTCTTTTCAAACCAGTGATCATAGGGGGCAATGACGATGACCGGCATGGATTCATCGATCAGCGCGATCGGGCCATGTTTCAACTCGCCCGCCGCATAGCCTTCCGCATGAATGTAGGAAATCTCCTTCAGCTTCAGCGCGCCTTCCAGCGCCAGCGGGAAACTCGTGCCCCGGCCGAGATAAAGCGCATGCTTCACCTGCGAGAGATCGCGGCTGATCGCCTCCATCTGCTGCTCGAGTTTCAGGGCCTGCGTGGCATAGCGCGGAATTTCTGACAGTTCATGCACCAGACGGCGCTCGTCGTCTTCCGAAATGGTTCCGCGCATCTTGCCGGCAATAACGGCAAGTGACGCAAGCACCGACAACTGGCAGGTGAATGCCTTGGTGGAGGCAACGCCGACTTCCGGACCGGCCAAGGTCGGGAAGATGGTGTCGGACTCGCGCGCCATGGTCGATTCCCGCACATTGACCACAGAGCTGATGATCAATCCCTGCTGCTTGCAGTAGCGCAGTGACGCCAACGTATCGGCGGTTTCACCGGACTGGGAGACAAACAGCGCAAGACTGTCCTTGGACAGGGGCATTTCACGATAGCGGAATTCCGAAGCCACATCGATATCGACGGGAAGCCGCGCGATCTGCTCGAACCAGTATTTGCCGATCAGTCCGGCATAATAGGCCGTTCCGCAGGCGGAGGCTGCAATCCGGTCGACCCTGGCAAAATCGACGGGTGCAGCATCGCTGCGGATAATGCCCTTGGAAAAATCGAGATAATTGGCCAGCGTGTGGGAAATCACTTCGGGCTGTTCATGGATTTCCTTTTCCATGAAGTGCCGGTGATTGCCTTTGCTGACGAGGAACGCCGTACCGGCTGATTTTTCGATGCGGCGCTGCACGGTTGCACCGGCCTCGTCATAGATCACCACGCCCTTGCGCGTCAGCACGGCCCAGTCGCCGTCCTCCAGATAGGACAGGCGGTCGGTGAACGGGGCAAGCGCAATGGCATCCGAGCCCAGATACATCTCGCCGTCGCCATAACCGACCGCAAGCGGCGGACCGTTGCGCGCCGCGATCAGCAGGTCGTCTTCGCCCTTGAACATGATGGCAATGGCAAAGGCACCGCGCAGTTGCGGCAAGGTCTGGCGAACGGCTTCAACGGGCGCAAGGCCGCGATCCAGCGCACGTGTCACCAGGTGCGCCACGGTTTCCGTATCGGTTTCGGTCTCGAAGACGTAGCCGTCTTTTTCCAGCATGCTGCGCAGTTCGGCAAAATTCTCGATGATGCCGTTGTGGATGACCGCAAGACGCGGCGTGGTATGCGGGTGCGCATTGCGCACCGTCGGGGCGCCATGCGTGGCCCAGCGGGTGTGGCCGATGCCGATGGTTCCGGAAAGCGGCTGGTCCTTCAGCAGCGTATCGAGATTGACGAGCTTGCCTTCGGCGCGCCGCCGGTCGAGGACACCCTCGTCCAGTGTTGCAACACCGGCGGAATCATAGCCGCGATATTCCAAGCGTTTCAGCGCGTCCACCAGCAAAGGCGCAACCTGCTCGCGTCCGATAATTCCTACAATACCGCACATAAAAAGCTCCGATGGCTCAGGGTCTCGATTTCAACCTGCCTAAAGGGAATATGTCCCGGCAGGAAGTCAAATTCCGTTTCAATGTCTGGCATGAACTGCCAATGCGTTATTCCGCGGCCTTCTTGGCCTTTTTCTGCGCGGCATAGCCTGCGCGCAGCTGAACCGCCCGGCCTTCCTTGTTGACCTGATGCGCCCGGCCAAACGCCAGCGCATCCGCCGGGACATTCTGCGTAATCACGCTGCCCGAAGCGACATAGGCATTGTCGCCCACCGACACCGGCGCGACCAGCGACGTGTTGGAGCCGATAAAAGCACCGACCCCGATCTCCGTCAAAGCCTTGTTGTAGCCGTCGTAGTTGCAGGTGATCGTTCCGGCACCAATATTGGCATCGGCACCGACCGTGGCATCGCCGAGATAGGTCAAATGGCTGACCTTTGCACCCACGCCGATCCTGGTGTTCTTGACCTCGACGAAATTTCCGACCTTGGCATTGGCAGCAAGATCGGCGCCCGGGCGCAGCCGGGCAAACGGGCCGACATTGGCGCCCGGCCCCACCTTCGCCCGTTCCAGATGGGAAAAGGCGTGAATGACGGCGCCGGTCGCCACCGACACCCCCAGACCGAAGACAATATGCGGTTCCAGCACCGCATCGGCTTCAATCAACGTGTCATGCGCAAAAAACACGGTCTCCGGCGCCTGCATGCTGACGCCAGCGAGCATCATTGCCCGCCGCTTGCGGTTCTGCCAGATGGCTTCGGCTTCAGCCAGCTCGACGCGGGTGTTGATGCCGATGACATTGTCGACGGCAATATCGATGGCGACGACGGATTTTCCCAGTGCATTGCCGATTTCAACCACGTCCGTCAGATAATATTCGCCCTTGGCGTTGGCATTGGTGACCTTGTCCAGCAGCTGCAGGGCACTGTCGCCGCGCAAGGCCATCAGGCCGCCATTGCAGAAACCGATTTTTTTCTCGTCTTCGCTGGCATCTTTGTCTTCGCGGATGGCGATCAGCTTGCCGCCCTTTTCGACCAGACGGCCATAACCCGCCGGATTGTCCGGCCGGAAGCCCATGACAACGACGTCGGCACCCCGGGCCAATTTGGCCCGTGCCCGATCCAAGGCTGCAGTTTCAATGAGGGGCGTATCGCCGAACACCACAAGGATATCGTCATAGCCGCGCGCGATTGCATCGCGGGCAGCGAGAACCGCGTGGGCGGTGCCGAGCCGTTCAGTCTGTTCGTGCACTGTGACATGGGAAACCACCGATTGCACCGCGTCACGCACCGCATCGGCGCCACGGCCGACAACCAGAGCGATATCGCTGCCCCCCGCGCTGTGAACCGCCTTTGCCACATGTGCTACGATGGGCAGCCCGGCGATCGGATGAAGCACTTTCGGCAGCGCTGATTTCATGCGCGTGCCCTCACCGGCGGCAAGAATGACCGAGAGGCAGGTACGTGATGTCATTGTCAGAATTCCGGATCCGTTTTGGCTCGACACAGTTTTACGCCCGATCGTGGCATAATCCCGGTTGCCAATGCATGAACAAGTTCCGCTTCTTTAGCCGAGTTGGCCAAGGATGGGAAATGTTTCAAGCAGCCAGAAAGAGAATGTCTGCAATCCGCCGGTCAGGAACAACACGCCGGTGATCACCAGCAGCCCGCCCATCACCTTTTCCACCTTGCCGAGATGCATGCGGAAGCGCGTGAGGAACCGCATGAAGTAGCCGGAAAACAGGGCGGCGATGATAAAGGGAATGCCGAGGCCCAGCGAATAGATGGCAAGCAGCAGCGCCCCGTCGGAAACCGTATCGCGGCCGCCCGCAAGGGCAAGGATCGGCCCGAGAACCGGCCCGATGCAGGGCGTCCAGCCAAAGGCGAAGGCCAGTCCCATGACATAGGCAGCCAGCGGGTTTGCCGGCTTGCCCTTGGTCTGGAACCGCGCTTCGCGCGACAGGAAGGCAAGGCGGAACACGCCGAGGAAATTCAGCCCCATCAGGATGATGACGACACCGGCGGCAATGGCGATCTCCTGCTGCCACATGCGCAGCAGTCCGCCGATCGTCGAGGCGCCCGCCCCCAGCAGCACGAAAACAGTCGAAAACCCGAGAACGAAGCAGAAGGATGAAAGCAACAGCGCCTGCCGCACCGGTGAAACGCGGGCAGCGGGCTGATCGGAACGGAAATCCTCCACGGTCACGCCGGCCATGTAGCAGAGATAAGGCGGTACAAGCGGCAACACGCAGGGAGACAAGAACGACAGCGCACCGGCACCGGCAGCCGTCAGATAGGATACATCAAGCGCCATATGCGCTCCTCGTTTGGCATTTCAATTCTGATGAAAGCTGCCATAGGCCGAATCCCCCACAAATTCCAATCACCTTTTCGCCAGTTCGGCACACGGATGCGCTGTGATTGTCGCCAGCGGCAGCGCCAACCCCGTGTAAAATGCCTCCGATGCCCGGAAAAACCGTGGGCAGGGCAAAAACAGGGCTTAATCTTGCAAAAACAGTGCACAATAGCTGTTGACCAATGCCGATGTCATCCCTATGTTCCGCCGCAATTCCCAAGGGGTAGCGCAAGCGACTTCCCTGCCTGGGAGCGCGTAGCTCAGCCGGTAGAGCAACTGACTTTTAATCAGTAGGTCCGGGGTTCGAACCCCCGCGCGCTCACCATCAGCTCAACCATTCACCTCTGCCAATCGCCAATCGGCCGCCCAAGTGCCCGACAGGGACAGGCGTGGGCCTATACCCGTCGATCAGACCGCAGTAAGATTGGGCCGGAACCGTCAATAAGCGGTGCCGTGGGGACCAAAACAAAAAATGAACGGAAACATCAAGGACAAGAACAGAGCCCTGATCCGGCTCGTCTACGAAAAAACACGCAGCGACGGGCCGCAATCAATGGCCCCATTGCTTGACAGTGATTTCGTGGCCCGCATCGGCGACAGCGTGCCATGGGGCGGCGTTTACACCGGCCCGGAACACTATCTGAGCACGTGCGTGCGCCAGTATTCGCTCTACCTCGAACCGACATCCGTCGTCTATGAAACCCTGAATTGCCAGGATGACGAAGTACACGCACTCGTTCATCTCAAGATGCATGAAGGCGATGCGACGGTGCCCTTTCTCCACACCTGGACGATTCGCGGTGAAAAGCTCATCCATCTCAATTCCGTCTGCCTGCAGCCGGCTCTCCTGTCCGGCTCCCTCCTGTCGATCCGCAGAAGGCGGCCAAAACGTCTGAAACTCTACGAACGCCTGATGACGATCAAGCGGCGTCAGAATATATGAGGGCGAGAACCGGCTGTTCCGGCACAAGATCAATAAAACCATCGCCGGCGCGCGCGCCTGCCCCGCGCGCCGGCAACACCAAAAATATCTGAAATACCCATTGTCCCCGGGCCGTTTCGTGTTTTAGCTTCCTTTCGGCCGACCGCCCCACACTTTCCCCGAGAATGCAGGATGAACACATGACCAACGATCTTCTCGTTCGCCCCGTCACCCGTCAGGATTATGACCAGTGGCTGCCGCTTTGGGATGGTTACAATGCGTTTTACGGACGGTCGGGCCCGACAGCGTTGGCGGCGGACATCACCCGCACAACCTGGGAACGATTCTTCGATGCCTATGAGCCGGTCAATGCCCTTGTTGCGGAGAGCGGCGGACAGCTTCTGGGGCTGACGCACTACCTCTTCCACCGCAGCACCATTTCGATTGCGCCAAACTGCTATCTGCAAGACCTGTTCACCAACGAGGCGGCACGGGGAAAGGGCGTCGGCAGAGCCCTGATCAACGGCGTTTACGAACGGGCGCAGCTTGCGGGGTCCCCTCGCGTTTATTGGCTCACCCACGAGACCAATCACACCGCCATGGAGCTCTACAACAAAGTGGCGGATCATTCCGGCTTTGTAGTTTATCGAAAGATGTTTTGAAGGCGCCACTCCTGCTAAAGGTCAATATTCAACCTCAGGGGTGATATTCAACATACTCAGAAATAAAAAATTCTGTTCTTGGTGAAAATTACCACGAATTACTATTGTTATTGTTCATATATGTGCAATAACTTACCGATATACTTCTGATATATCCAGAAAACCTGAAAGAAAAAACGCGAATTGGGAATAGTCCGCAATTCGTGATGCTCTGCGTTACAACCCAAGGGGAATTCATATGAAGAAAATTTTGCTGGCGACCATGATCGCACTGGCGCCTGCCGCGGCGCCCGCCGCGACCCTCACCTTTCCGAGCGAGGCGCCGGTCGCGTCGATCACCATCCCGAATAGCTGGGGACCCAAGGAAACCGAAGGTGGGATCGACGCCACATCCGATGATTCGGCCATCTATCTCTCCGTCGATGTGGCCGATGCCAAAACATCCGACAAGGTGATCAGTGACGCCATCGATTTTCTGACGGAAAACGGCGTGAAGATCGATGACTCCACCAAGAAGACCTCAACGGACCAGATCAACGGAATGGACATGACCAATCTGGACTGGAGCGGCACGGACAAGGAAGGTGCCGTGAACATCGGACTGTCATTTGCCGCGCCCACACCGGACAAGCTCCTTGTCATCACCTATTGGGGTTCCAAGGGCACACAGGAAAAACACGCGCCCGAACTGCTGGCAATCATCGGTTCGCTCAAGCCGGCCGCGAAATAACATATCCCAAAACGGGAGTGTCCTGACTGCGGGAGTCAGGACACCAGTTTTCCCCGGAGAAACACTCCGAGTTCCCGCACGATGTTGGATGGGTCCTTGCCGACAAACAGTCCGAAATCGGCACTTGGCGCCTCCGGCAGGTTGCGGCCGCTGTCAATCGTTTCGCAATCAGCTGGTATGCTTTCCGGCAGCATGAGACTGTAGCCAAGTCCGGCACGCAAGGCGCCGATGAGAGCACCATAGCTCGAGACCCGGCACGCCACGGACCATGCGACCCCGGCGCTGGCAAACGCCACTGTTGTCTTGTCCTGCCAGGTACAGGAACCTTCGAAGACGATGAGGGGGATGGGATCGCCCTCACCGACATCGATCAAACGGCTGCCGCTCCAGACCAGTTGCCGCGACCAGTGAAAAAACGGCGCAAACGAAAAGCGCGATGGATCGGCAACAACAATATCCAGCTTCCCCGACTGGAGACCTTGGCTGAGCTCGCCGCTGTGCGCCGTGACGAGATCAAGTTTCACCTGCGGAAATCTTTTGCGAAATTCCGCCAGCAGAATGGGCAATCGTGTAACGACAAGATCTTCAATCAGCCCGAGCCTCACCCGCCCGACCAGCTGGCGTCCCTCGATCTGCTGACGTGCATCTTCGCCAAGCGCAATGAGCTTGCGGGCGTAAGCGACGAGAATTTCGCCTGAATCGGTCAGTGACACACCGCGCGACGAACGCTTGAGAAGCTGCGTGCCGAGATCCGCCTCCAGCCGTTTGAGCTGCATGCTGACTGCCGCCTGCGTGCGCGCCAGTTTCTCCGCTGCACCGCTGACGGTACCCGTTTCGGCAACCACGAGCAGCGCTCGCAACAGGTGCGGATCAAGATTCATGTCCATCAAGAAACCTTATATCGATATAAGTAATATCAAGATACATTATCTCTACCAGGCATGGCAAGGAATGCTCCCCAGCAGAAGGAGATTGCCTTGACGAGTTTCCGTGACCGTTTTGAACAGACCGGCCTGACCTGGCCGGATATCGCACCAGCCGACTTTCCGTTCGCACCGGCGATCCGCGTCGACAATATCGTCTACATCTCCGGCCAGATACCCGAGGCGGGAGAAGACATCGCCTACACAGGCAAAGTCGGCGAAACGATCAGTCTCGAAGAGGCGAAACAGGCGGCTGCGATGTGCGCTGCGAACATCCTGTTCTGGCTGAGCCGGGAATTGGACGGCGATCTGAGCCGGGTTGTCCAGGTAGCCAAGATCACGGTTTACGTGAACGCCGTCGCCGGGTTCAGCGATTATTCAACGGTTGGCAATGGCGCATCCGAACTGTTGCTCAAAGTGCTGGGTGACAAGGGCAGACATGCCCGTGCGGCGATCGGCATGGCGGGCCTGCCCCTGAATGTCCCGGTCGAAGTGGATGCCATCATCCATGTCCGCTAACCCCTTGAAAAAGTGAGAACTCTACCATGAATCTCGGACTGGAAGGAAAACGGGCGCTTGTGCTCGGCGGCAATAAGGGGCTTGGCCGCGGCGTCGCCAGCGCCCTGGCCGAAAACGGCGCGATTGTCGCCATTGCCGGACGGGACGATGCGGCGTTGAACGCCGCGGCCAGTGCGCTGCGCGTGCATTCGCCCCGCTCCTTCGCCCTCAATGCCGATCTTGCCGATCCGGTGGCCTTGGCCGCCATGCTTGACCGTGTTGATGAGGCGATGGGCGGCATCGACATCCTGCTGCTGAATGGCGGCGGGCCGCCGCCGTTTCCGGCTGCCTCGCTGAATATTGTCCAATGGCGCACCCAGTTCGAAGCCATGTTCCTGTCCGGCGTGCGTATCGCCGCGCATTTTCTGCCGGGGATGCGGGAGCGGCATTGGGGCCGCATCCTCGTGGTGTCATCCACCAGCGTCCGGGAGCCGATTGCCGGCCTGACCGCATCCAACGCGTTGCGCGCCGCCGTTGCCGGCTGGGCAAAGAGCCTTGCCGGCGAAGTCGCTGCCGATGGGATAACGGTCAATCTGTTGCTCGCGGGACGCCTCGCCACGGCACGCACCGACATGCTGGATCGCATGGATGCCGAAGCACGGGGTGTCGATGTCGCCGTCATTGCCGCAGAGAGCCAGGCGGATGTGCCTGTCGGCCGCTACGGAACGGCGGATGAGTTCGGCGCGGTGGCTGCCTTTCTCGCCAGCGAAAAGGCTTCCTACGTCACCGGGGCGGCAATACCGGTGGATGGCGGCTTGTCGCACGCGATCATCTGAATCAAGCTTTGTTTATGCGGCGCCGGACCTGTATCATGGGCCGGCCACCGCAAAAATCATCCAATCGAAGGAACAGCCCCATGCCGGAACGCAGCCGCGTCGATGCTTTTGTTGCAACTGTCGTCAGCGGTGATCATGTGAAAGCAATCACCGATTTCTATCATGAAAATGCCTCCATGCAGGAGCCCGGCAAGGAACCGCGCCGCGGCCGCGCGCTGCTTGAAAACCACGAACGGAACGCGCTCGACCGGCTGGACCGGATGTATACGCACCCGGCCCGCGCCGTCCTCATCGACGGCGACACCGTCGTCATTCAGTGGATATTCGACGCGACATCCAGGGATGGCGTGACCCGGCGTCTCGAAGAACTCGCGCTGCAGCGCTGGCAGGGTGACCGCATCATCGAAGAACGCTTCTTCTATGACACCGCGTCGGCATGGGCCGTGGTCCAGCCATAACGCTGCAAATCAGCTTCTGCCTGCCCGTGTTGCCAGCTTGATTGCCGTTGCCGTGAGGATCAGCGTGGCGGAAGCCACAAAAATGACCGAGGTGAACGCGCTTTCGAAGGCATCCCGGGCAAAGCCGACCAAGGCGGATGCGACGTCCGGTGCGAGCCCCTTCGCATAGATCAACGCCTCATCGAGGCTGTCATAGACCATCACCGGCGCATTCATGCTGTCAGGCAGCGTCAGGCTGATGCTGTAGATCGTCGACATGAGACTGCCGAGCAAGGCGACACCCATGGCACCGCCGAGTTCGTAGGACACTTCTTCAATCGAGGCCACCGTACCGGCGCTTTCTTCCGGCGTGTTGAGCATGATGGCGCTCGATGCCGCCGTCATGGCCGCACCGAAGCCAAAACCGAGAACGGCAAGGCTGGCGATCTGCACGAGCGGCCTCGCGTCATGGACATAGAGCAGGCTGGCAACGCCGAGCCCCGCCGCTGCAAGACTGGCCCACATGATAGGTTCCGAGCCAAGGCGCGGCAGCGCCAGGCCCGCCAGCGGACCCGCTGCGAAGGCAGCGAGCGGCACCGGCAGGATCAGAAGCCCTGCTTCGAGCGGCGACAGGCCCATGACCAGCTGAAATCGCTGGCTCAGCACCAGCTCCATGCCCACGAGCGTGAGAGAGGCGATGAAGGCGGTCGCGACACCCGACGAGAATCTCCGGTTCCGGAACAATCTGAAATCGATCATCGGTTGCGCCGAGCGTCCCTGCCGCCGGACAAACAGCCACAGGAAGACGATGCCGATCATCGCAGCAACCAGTGCCGCCACGTAAACCGGTGTTTGCTTGCCGAATTCCTTGATCGCATAGGTCACGCCGACAAGCCCGACCATGATCTGCGCGGACGCGACGAGATCCCAGGGGCGCGTCGTATCGCCCGCGCGGTTCGGGATGATCCACAGCGTGAAAACCAGCGCCACGACGACGATGGGAACGTTGATCAGGAAAACCGAGCCCCACCAGAAATATTCGAGCAGAACACCGCCCAGCACGGGACCGACGGCCGCGCCGCCCGATGCAATTGCCGCCCAGATGCCAATGGCAAAGGCACGCTCCCGCTCGTCGGCAAAGGTCTGCCGGACGATGGAAAGCGTGGCCGGCATCATCATGGCTGCACCCACGGCCAGCAAGGCGCGCGAAGCGATGAGCACCCCGCTTGTCGGGGAGAATGCGGCTGCCAGCGAGGCAACGCCAAACACGACGAGACCGCCCGCGAACAATTTCTTGTTGCCGATCCGGTCACCGAGCGCACCGGCACCGGGCAGAAGGCCAGCGACAACCAGCGGATAGGCGTTGACGATCCACAGCTTGGCCGAGGCCGAAGCATGAAGATCATGGGTCAGACGCGGCAGAGCCGTGTAGAGAACTGTCATGTCGATGACGACGAGGAACAGCGCGCTGGAGACGATCGCAAGGACCAGCCAGCGGTTTTGGGGTAGCATTTTTTCACCATTGGAGCTTTTGCCGCTCCCGTTATATTTGCGGTCATGCATTGATTGGGTATCGCTGCATCGTGGTATATATAAATACGTTCGTATTGAAATGGAAGAGGAAGACTGTTTTGGGCCGGAAACGCACGATTGATCGGGGCAAGGTTCTCGATGCGGCGGAAGCCGTGGTGAGCAAGGTGGGCGCTGCGGCGCTCACCATCGATGCCGTGGCGAAAGCGGCAGGGATCACCAAGGGCGGCGTGCAATATTGCTTCGGCACCAAGGGCGCCCTTATCGATGCGATGCTGGAACGCTGGGGTGAAGCCTATGATGCGGAAGTCGTGCAACTCACCCAGAGAACCCCGGTTTCGCCGATCCGCGCCCATCTGGAAGCCACGCGCAAAGGCGACGAAAGCTCCAACGCCAAGGCGGCAAGCCTGATGTCATCCCTGATCCAGACACCGGAGCATCTTGCAAGCACCCGCGCCTGGTACAAAACCAGAATGGCGGATTTCGACCTGTCAACCGAAGCGGGCCGCCGCGCGCGCATCGCCTTCATCGCCACGGAAGGCATTTTCATGCTGCGCTTCTTCGGCTTCATGGAAATCGGTGACCGGGACTGGAACGCCGTCTTTGACGATATCCAGTCCTTTGTGCTGGCCGAAGAATAGGCGTCAGGATGCCAGAGGGATTGTCAGCTCCGCCCGCAATCCGCCCTCCGGATCGTTTTCAAGCTTGATGTCGCCGCCACTGCGCCGGGCAATATTGCGGGCGATGGTCAGGCCAAGACCAAACCCGCCCGTTTGCCGGTTGCGCGACCCCTCCACCCGGCGGAATGGCTGGAACACCTCGTCCAGCTTGGCCTGCGGAATACCGGGACCGTGATCCTTGATAACCAGGACAATCTCATTACCGGCCAGCTTCAGACTGACATCAGCCCTTTCGCCGTAGGCCACCGCATTGTCGATCAGATTGGTGACACAGCGGCGCAAGGCGATCGGCCGCCCGGTGCAGACGAGCTTGCGCGAGCCGATGCCCTTCTTTTCAAACGTCACTTGCGGATAATTATCGACGATTGAGTCGACCAGAGACCAGAAATCGATCTTTTCCTGTTCTTCATCGACCACTTCATAGGTGGCGAAGTCGATGACCGAACGGGAAATCGCCTCGATATCGTTGAGATCCTGCATCAGTGACTGGCGCAGCTGGGATTTGCGCAGCAATTCAAGCCGCAGGCGGATGCGGGTCAACGGCGTGCGCAAATCATGGGCAAGCGCCGCCGCCAATTGCTCACGGTCAGCCACATATTCGCGCAGTTGCGCCTGCATGGCATTGACGGCCCGCGCCGCCGATTTGTACTCGGTGCTGCCGAATTCCGGCAAAGGCGGAATTTTGACATCCTCGCCGATGCGCTTGACCGCGCTTTCCAATGCACGATACGGCGCCGTCAGCCGGCGCATCGCCCAGATCGACAAGATGATGACAATGGCCGCGACGGCGCCGAACAATGGCAGCGTCTGCACGGTGAGGATCGGATCGATGGGCGAAACCGGCGTTACGAAGTTCAGCCATTGGCCATCGCTGAATTCGATGGAGGCGATCAGGCCGCCGCTCTTGCTGAAATCCTGCGCGAGCGCCGACAGCTGCTTTTCGACAACGCCGACATCCGCACCCGGCGTGCTGGAATCCGTATCGGTTTCCGGTGTGGCGTTGGGCGATTCGCGGCGAACCCGCGCATCCGTCACGCCAAAGGCTGAAAACCGCGCGACAAGCACGTCTTCAAGCTCGGCCAGATTGTCATCGGATGCAATCGCCGATGTCACGGCCGGATCATCCGACATATAGAGCGGGCTGGACGCATTCGACATGGCGCCGGCAAGACGGGTGCGCTCCGGCGGCGGCGCGGCGTAGAGCAGCTTGACCAGCGTGTACGCCCGCTCGCTCAGGCGAAACAGCTCAAGGATGTTGTTGCCTTCGCTGCGGTCACGCGAGACGATGGACAGCGTGGCGATCTGCGTGGTGATCAGTCCGGCAATCAGGATCAGCAGGATCCAGCTTGGCAGGGACTGGGGCAGAAACCGCTTCATTCCGCCACGACTTCCGGCACGAACTGATAACCGCCGCCGCGAATGGTCAGGATCAGTTTCGGCGACCGCGGATCGTCTTCCATCTTGCGGCGCAGGCGGCTGATCAGAATATCGATGCTGCGATCATATCCGTAAGCGACGTTGCTCCCGGCAAGCTCCATCAGCTGATCGCGGCTGAGCATGCGCTGCGCACTCTTGACCAGCGTTTCCAGCAGATTGAATTCGCCGCTGGTCAGTTCCACCCGCACATTGTCCGGCGACACCAGCCGGCGGCGCGAACAATCCATCGTCCATCCAGCAAACTTGTAAACCTGCGGCTCGATCCGCCGGTCCGGGCCCGGGCCGTCCAGACGGCGCAGAACCGCCCTCACCCGTGCCAGCAGCTCGCGCGGATCGAACGGTTTCGACACATAGTCATCCGCCCCCATCTCCAGCCCGACGACGCGGTCCGTGGTTTCCGTGATGGCCGTCAGCATGATGATCGGCACGCGTGAGTGCATGCGGATATCCCGGCAAATCTCCATGCCGCTCTTGCCCGGCAGCATCACATCGAGAATGAGCAGGTCGACGGGCGTGCGCGAAAAGATGGCCTGCATCTCTTCACTGTCCCTGGCGACGGAGACACGCATGCCGCGCTTTTTCAAAAACTCATGCAGCAGATCGCGAATGGCATCGTCATCATCGACAATCAGGATATGCGGCTCAGATTTCATGCGAATCTTTCAACGTGTCAGGCCTAGTGGAACGAATTTGACATTCGCATCCCATTTGACATCACGCGGAACATGCGAATGTCAAATTCAAAGTTCCACTAGAATCATAGACTTTCTAGTGGTCCTCTGATTCTGACATTTGCCTGAACGGCCTGTATCAACAGGATGCAAATGTCAGAATCGGACCACTAGCTTCGATTATCCGGCAACAAGATAAAGGCCGAAATCCGCATTGACCAGCCGCCCCTGATCACTTCCCGGCGATTTGCCGCCGCTTCCCGCTTTCAGAAACAATCCAGAAACAAAACACTACAGAGCGGAAAAACGCGCGCAATAGTCATGCCCGATAACAGGCACACCGGACCTGTTCGCAACCACTGAACAGGACAACACTCGAACGCCAAAGGGTTTTATGCGCAACGTCCTGACCATATCGACACTCATTCTGACCGGCGCGCTGTATGCCGCTGCGCCAGTCGACCTGTCGATGGCCGATGAAACGCTGACCCGTTCCGAGCTTTGCGGCAAACTTCAGCTGCAAACTCAACAAGCCATCACCGAACACGCCGAGGCAAAACGGGCAGCCAAGGCGAGAGCACTTCAGCGCAGGGCAACAAGGTTTTGTGCAAGCAACAAGCAGGCACAAGGCATCAGAACGTTCGCACAAGCGTTGAAACTGCTCGGTGTGCAGCCGATTGATGACTGATCGACTGTGTCCCATGAGCCCACATCAAAAGGAAACTGACCTATGAAAAAGTCCCTCTACACAGCTCTCGGCCTTGCTGTTGCTCTCGCTGTTTCGGCTCCGGTTCTGACAGCTTCCAGCGCCAACGCAGCCACTGCTGCCGCACCGGCAGCCGCAGCAGCACCAGCTGCTACCAAGCACACTGCAAAGAAGCATGCTGTTAAGAAGACCCACAAGCACAAGACCCACAAGAAGGCCGCTGCCAAGAAGGCCCCTGCCAAGAAAATGTAATCTTCCTGGCCCGCAATTCTTGAATTGCCTGCAACTATGCCGGTCGTGGGAAACCATAGCCGGCATAGCTTTTTCGTGCGTTTCTCCGCTTCTTCCCAAATTTTGCTGAGACCGAAAGAAGCGCAATGATTTCCGGGTGATAGTGCCTTGGCTGCCCGTCAGATTGCTTCATTGCACTATATATTGCGGTGTTTGATCGCCATCCATACAAGTTTTATTATCCAAAACAGATTTCCCATCGTAAAATCCTTGTGATGATTCTACGGCCGATCCCGGATCGCCCATGAAGAGCGGCATCCACGGTCTGCAGGACCATCGTAACGCAACCGGCATGTGGAGAGACGACTATGGGTGGAGAATCACTTCTTATTTTCCTGTTAGTGGGACTGATCGCTGGGTGGCTGGCGAGTCAGCTTGTCAGTGGGGGCGGCTTTGGCCTCATCGGCGATCTGATCATCGGCGTTATCGGCGCATTCATAGCGGGATATCTCCTGCCGCGTCTGGGCATATCGCTGGGTGCCGGAATTCTGGGCGCCGTTATTTCGGCGACAATCGGCGCCGTCATCCTCCTCATCATTCTTCGCGCCGTTAAGCGAGCCTGACGATACCAGCCATTGAAAACGACAAAGCCTCCGAACCGGCAAGGTTCGGAGGCTTTTTATTGTGCAGCGTTCAACCGGTCAGGTACGGCCGAATTGCGCATCCCCGTTCGGCACAGGCGCCGCGGCTGGCTCAGCCGTGTGATCCCTGTGCGAAATGAAGGTGTAGAACATCGGCACCACGAAGAGCGTGAAGATCGTGCCGACCAGAATGCCGGAGAAAATCACCAGGCCGATGGAATAACGGGCTGCCGCACCCGCACCGGTCGCCGTGATCAGCGGGATAACGCCGAGCGCCATGGCGGCCGTCGTCATCAGGATCGGGCGAAGACGGGTCTTGGCGGCCAGAATGATCGCATCATGCCGCGATATCCCATGCAGTTCCCGCTGCTGGTTGGCAAATTCCACCATGAGAATACCGTGCTTGGTAATCAGCCCGACCAGTGTGATCAGCCCCACCTGCGTGTAGATGTTCAGCGTTCCCAGCCCCATGTTCAGCGGAACAATCGCACCGAAGATCGACAAGGGCACCGACATCATGATGATGAACGGATCGCGGAAGCTTTCGAACTGCGCCGCAAGCACCAGGTAAATCACGACAACCGCCAGAATGAAGGCAATGAGGATCGTGTTGCCCTGGGTGATTTCCAGACGCGACTGGCCGATGTAATCGAGGAAGAACCCATCCGGCATCAAGGGACGTGCCGTATTGATGACCGTCTGCAGGCCTTCACCTGTGGAGACGCCCGGCATCGGCAAGGCACTGATCGTCGCAGAATTCAACTGGTTGAACTGCTCGATGGCTGCCGGAGCCGCATTCTGCACGATTTTGACCACGGCCGACAATGGTACCATGTCACCCGAGGCGCTTTTGACAAAATACTGGCCAAGGTTTTCAGGATTCGATCTGAAATCCTGCGGCACCTGCGGAATGATGTCATAGCTGTTGGAATCGCGGTCGAACTTGGCGATCTTGCCGCCGCCGACCAGCAATCCAAGCGTCTGTCCGATGTCGCTCACCGGCACGCCAAGAGCCGCCGCACGGTCACGATCGATCGTTACCGTCGTCTGCGGTGCATTGAAGGACAGGGAATTCTGCACGACAATGAACTTGCCGGACGCCTGAGCCTGCCGCTTTACCTCTTCGGCGATTTCAAACACCTTGTCCGACGGACCGGTCGATTGAAGAACCACGGAGATCGGCAAGCCGCCGCCGCTGCCCGGAAGGGTCGGCAGGGCAAAGATATAGGCCTGCGCACCCGCCACCGGAGCAATCATCTTCTGCAGTTCCTGCTGAAGCTGCTTCTGCGACTTGGTGCGCTGTGACCAATCCTTGAAGACCCAGATGGCGAAGGCGGAATTCGTCGTGCCAAGGCCGGCAATGTTGAAGCGGGCCTTGAGCTCCGGCAGATCCTTCGTCAGCGCATCGATCTGATTGGCATAGAGCAGCGTATAGTCGGTCGTTGCATATTGTGGAGCATTGACCAGCGAGACCAGGAAGCCGCCATCTTCTTCCGGTGCCAGTTCGGATGCCGTTTTGGTAAACAGAAATCCTGTCAAAGCCACCAGAATGATAACGATCAGCAATGTCACCGGCCGGAAGGCCAACGACCCGGCAACGCGCCGTTCATAGACACCTTCAAGCCAGCCGAAGCTTCTGTCCACGATGCGCTGGAAACGGCTGTGATTGCCGGGTTTCAGCAGCAGCGCGCACATCATCGGCGAAACCGTCAAAGCCGCGACACCGGAAATGATAACCGCACCGGCGAGCGTAAACGCGAACTCGCGGAACAGCGCCCCGGTAAGACCGGCGGTAAAACCGAGCGGTGCGAACACGGCAGCGAGCGTGATCGTCATCGCGACGATCGGCCCGGTGATTTCCTTCATGCCCTTGAGCGAGGCATCGAGCGGCTTCAGCCCCTCTTCGATGTGGCGATGGATGTTTTCCAGAACAACGATCGCGTCGTCCACGACGAGACCGATGGCCAGAACCATCGCCAGCAGGGAGAGAAGGTTGATCGAATAGCCCAGCAGGAACAGGAAGAAGCACACGCCGACCAGCGAAATCGGAATCGTGACGACCGGAATGATGACGGAGCGGAACGAACCAAGGAAGAGAAGGATCACCAGAACAACGATGAGCACGGCTTCACCGATGGTCTTGTACACTTCATCGACCGACGAACTGATCTGTTCCGTCGAATCGTAAAGCATGATCATGGTCATGCCCTCGGGCAGAGTTGCCTGGATCGCCGGCAATTCCTTGCGCACGGCCGCCGTCATATCCAGCGGGTTCGCCGAAGGTGTCGGGAAAATACCGATAAACGTACCGCTCGAGCCGTTGAAGGTCACGCGCGTATCCGTGCTCACCGCGCCAAGCTCGATCCGCGCGATATCGCGCAACCGCACGATGCTCTTGGCGTCGGATTTGATCGGCAGGGCACCGAATGCCTCTGGCGTCTGCAATGTGGTCTTCAACGTGATCGGCGAAGCCGTGTACAGGTTCTGTACCTTGCCCGGCGCCGACAGGAAGTTGGACTGATTGATGGCAGCCAATACTTCCGAAGCCGTCGTGGTATGCGCCGCCATCTTGACCGGGTCGATCCAGACGCGCATCGAGAAAACCTGACCGCCCAGGATCTGCGCATTGGCAACACCCTGAATGGTCGACATGCGCGGCTGGATGACGCGCTGCAGATATTCGGTGATCTGCTCGCTCGTCATGTTCGGGTTCTGCACGGCGAGGTACATCGTCGCAAAATTCTGCCCCGTGCCCTTGGTGATGACAGGGTCGTCCGCCTCCTTGGGCAGATTGCCGCGCACCTGGTTGACCTTGGAAATCACCTCGGTCAAAGCCGCATCAGGATTGGAGCCAAGCTTCATGTGAACGGTGACGGTGCTCGACGACGGTGACGACGATGACGTCACGTAGTCGATGTTTTCCGTCGTGGTCACCGCATTGGCGATGGGCGCAGAGATGAATCCCTGAATAAGATCGGCACTTGCCCCAGCATAGGCCGTTGTCACGGTGATGGCCGTTTCCTCGACCTTCGGGTATTGGCGAATCGAAAGATTCGTCAAACCCTGCGCGCCAAGCAGAATGATCATCAAAGCGACAACCGTCGATAGAACGGGGCGGCGAATGAAAACTTCTGAAAAATTCATTTCTTGGGCAGTCCTGAATCGGTTGTATTTGCTGGGTTCACGTCATTGGCGATTGTGACCACCGAACCGGCATTAAGGCGGTTCTGACCGGCTGTCACAACGATATCGCCCTGTTTCAGACCCTTGGTGATTTCAACCAGAAGGCCGGAACGGCGGCCGGGCTTGACGAAAACCTGTGCAACGACAAGCTTGGGCTCTTTCTTCTCTGCAGTCGCGCCAGCGGCAGCAGGCTTGGCCGCGTCGGCAGGCTTTGCCGCATCCGCTGCGGGCTTTGCCGCATCTGCCGGCTTGGCTGCATCGGGTGCCGGGCGAACGACATAGATATAGTCGCCGTAAAGGCTGGAGACGAGCGCCGTCTGCGGCAAGGTGAATACGCCTTCTTCCTTGGGAAGCTCGACACGAACCTGCGCGAACTGGCCGGGCCGCAACTTGCCTTCGGGATTATCGACTTTCGCACGCACCGACACCAGACGCGTCGACGGATCAATGCGCGGTTCGATCGCCGTGATCTGGCCTTCATAGGGCTGATCGGCATCCGAAAGGCTGAGCTTGATCAGCTGGCCCATCTTGATCAGATTGAGATTCTGTTCGTTGACGGTGAAATCCACACGCATTGTGGACAGATCCTGCAGCGAAACGACGACCGTGCCCGGCGACAGATACTGACCGAGTTCGATGCGCGGAATACCGACTGTGCCCTTGAACGGCGCCTTGAGCAGCTTCTGCTCCATGACAGCTTCCAGCTTGGCAATTTCAGCCTTCTTGGCCAGCGATGCGGCCTGGGCCGTATCCACATTGGATTCCGCGCCGACACCGCGTGTATTCAGGGTGCGGGCACGCGCCAATGTCTGGTCGTTCAGCACATCCTGCGCCTTGGCGGCGACGATATCGGCCTTTTCGATGGCGTCATCCAGCTGCAGCAGCGGTGCGCCCTTCTCGACGATATCGTTGGCTGTGAACGGGATGTCCTTGACGATACCCGCAACTTCCACGGCCAGCTCGACGCCCTGAATGGCGCTGACAGTACCGATGGCTTCGATATTCGGCGTCCAGACGGCAGGCTCGACCGTATAGGTCGAGACGGATTGCGCGGGCTGCTGCATGGTCGCGAAGAACTGCTTGATCATTCCGTCGCGGAAAAAGTTGAACCAGACCAGCCCTCCGGCAAGCACCACGACCAAAATGAGAATGATCACGGGTAGAATGTAGCGCTTAATCATCAGGAACCGCTCCGCAACAAAACAATGGCCAGCAAAGTTTGTTGCTAGCCTGTCAAATGAGAATAACGTGATGTGGACTTGATTGCCACGCGCACTTTACTGTACCGTCCGGACGGTAAAGTCAATAGAAGCGGAATCCCTTATGGACGCAAAGTTGTAGAAAAAGGAACGGAATGCGGGCGGCCACTCTCACCACCAAAGATAAGATTCTGCAGGCTGCTGCGGAGATTGCCATGGAGGTTGGTCCGGTCCATCTCTCCCTTGATGCCGTCGCACGGCGCGCCGGGCTGTCGAAGGGCGGCCTGCTCTACACCTTCCCGACCAAAGCCAAGCTTCTGGAAGCGCTGGTCGAACACCACGTCGCTGAATTCGACGAATCCCTGCGCATGCAGGAGGCCCGGCGCAACCACAAGGTGAACAGTGTGGTCCAGGCCTGCATCGAGGTCTATCGCGCTGAATTTGTGCTCAACGAGCCGGAGCCGTCGGGCATACTGGCGGCCATTGCCAATGATCCAAGCTTCATTGATCCGATCCGCCGCTACAACAAGCAATTGCTGGACCGCATGAAGGAGAACTCGGAGGACCCGACCATGGCCCTCATCGCGTTCCTGACCATCGAGGGTTTGCGCAGTTTGAAGCTGCTCGATATGGACACCCTCACCCATGAAGACCAGATCGCCGCCATTGACGGCCTGCGTCAGCTGTTCGCGCCGTGCGACCCCGACAAGCCGTCCCAGCCGGCTACCGGCTGATCAGGCATAGGGCTTGATGTCGCCCTCGGCCCAGGCGGCCTGGGTTTCCGCGCTGAAAGCATCAAAGCGTTTTGCTTCGATGGCATCGCGGATACCCTGCATATGCTGCTGGTAATAGGCCAGATTGTTCCATGTCAGCAGCATGCCGCCCAGCGCTTCACCCGATTTGACCAGATGATGCAGATAGGCACGGCTGTAATCGCGTGCGGCCGGGCATGAGGATTCCTCATCCAGCGGGCGAGGATCATCCGCATGGCGCGCATTGCGCAGATTGACCTTGCCGCGGCGGGTAAAGGCCAGGCCATGCCGGCCCGCCCGTGTCGGCATCACGCAATCGAACATGTCGATGCCGCGCGCCACGGATTTCAGGATGTCGTCGGGCGTGCCCACACCCATCAGATAGCGCGGCTTTTCCTCTGGAAGCTCGGGACAGGTCACATCCAGCATGTCGAGCATGACCTCCTGCGGTTCGCCGACCGCGAGACCGCCGACCGCATATCCCTTCAGATCCATCGCCTTCAAAGCCTGGGCCGAGCGGATGCGCAGATCCGGCACATCGCCGCCCTGCACGATGCCGAACATGGCTTTTCCCGGCTGGTTGCCGAATGCCGTCTTGCAGCGTTCCGCCCAGCGCAGCGACAGTTCCATGGCGCGCTGGATGTCTTTCGGTGTTGAAGGCAGGGCAACGCATTCATCCAGCTGCATCTGGATATCGGAGTCGAGCAGCCCCTGGATTTCGATAGAGCGTTCCGGGCTCATCTCATGGGCACGCCCGTCGATATGCGAGCGGAAAGTCACGCCCTTTTCGTCGAGCTTGCGCAATTGCGCCAGCGACATGACCTGGAAACCGCCGGAATCCGTCAGGATTGGCCCAGGCCAGCGGGCAAAATCGTGCAGTCCGCCGAGTTTTGCAATCCGTTCGGCGCTCGGGCGCAGCATCAGGTGATAGGTGTTGCCGAGAATGATATCGGCGCCGAGCTCGGCAACCTGATCCATATACATGGCCTTGACCGTGCCCGCCGTGCCAACCGGCATGAAGGCGGGGGTGCGGACAGTGCCGCGCGGCATAGTGATTTCACCGCGCCGGGCCTTGCCATCGGTTGCGATCAGTTTGAATTCAAAATTTTCTGTCATGATGCGGATCGCCATAACAGGCTTGCATCGCCATAGGAATAGAAGCGGTAGTGATTTTTGATCGCATGGGCATAGGCCGCATGCATGCGCTCGAAGCCGCTGAAGGCCGACACCAGCATGAACAGTGTCGATTTCGGCAGGTGGAAATTGGTCATCAGCAGGTCAACCGCCCGGAACCTGTAGCCCGGCGTGATGAAAATATCCGTCGGGCCCGACCATGCCCGGATGACGCCGTCTTCGCCCGTCGCGCTTTCCAGCAGACGCAGCGAGGTCGTGCCGACGCTGACGATACGACCGCCCCGCGCCTTCACGGCATTGAGTGCATCCGCCGTCTTCTGGTCCACATGGCCGATTTCCGCATGCATCTTGTGGTCTGCCGTATCGTCCGCCTTGACAGGCAGGAACGTGCCCGCGCCCACATGCAGCGTCACGAAGTGCTCTTCGATGCCGCGCTTCTTCAGATCGTCCAGCAAATCAGGGGTAAAATGCAACCCCGCCGTGGGTGCGGCAACGGCACCTTCCTCGCGGGCATAGACGGTCTGGTAATCCTCTTTGTCGCGGCCATCTTCCGCCCGCTTGGAGGCGATATAGGGCGGCAGCGGGATATGCCCGACCGCCGCAATGGCCTGATCAAGATCGGCACCACTGAAATCAAACACCAGCAGGACTTCGCCCGCGTCGCCCTTTTCGGCAACGGTGGCCTGCAACGACCCGAGCAGGCAGGCATTGTTGCCGTGACCGAAGTCGATCCGCTCGCCCTGCCTGATGCGTTTGGCCGGACGCAGGAAGGCTTTCCAGCGATCCGGTCCCGTCCGCATATGCAGCGTCGCGCTGATCTGAGCCTTTACACCCTCGCGCTCGCGAAACCCTTCAAGCTGTGCGGGTATCACCTTGGTATCATTGAAAACAAGAGCATCGCCGGGACGCAGAAAATCGCCGAGATTGCGAACGGTACTGCCGTCAAATCCGGAACTGTCCGCTTTCACAAGCAAAAGCCGCGCTGAATCGCGCGGCTCTGCAGGTCTCAATGCGATGTTTTCTTCCGGCAGATCAAAATCGAAAAGATCAACACGCATGGTCTGTCAATGCGATCTTATTCGGCGTCTGCGGCAACGCGCATGGAAACGATCGAATCCGGATCCTGCACAGGCTCGCCGCGCTTGATCTTGTCGACATTGTCCATGCCTTCGATGACCTGGCCCCAAACCGTGTACTGGCGATTGAGGAAGCCCGCATCGTCGAAGCAGATGAAGAACTGGGAATTGGCCGAATTCGGGTTCTGCGAACGGGCCATCGAGCAAGCGCCGCGGCCGTGATTGGCGTTGGAGAACTCTGCCTTCAGGTCCGGCTTTTCCGAACCGCCCATGCCCGCACGCGACGGATTGAAGGACGAACCGCCCTTCTTGCCGAACTTCACGTCGCCGGTCTGCGCCATGAAACCATCGATGACGCGGTGGAAGACGACGCCGTCATAGGCACCTTCGCGTGCCAGTTCCTTGATGCGCTCGACATGGCCGGGTGCGAGATCGGGGTAAAGTTCGATGACGACATTGCCCTTGGTGGTTTCGAGCAGGATCGTGTTTTCTGGATCTTTGTAAGCCATTTCCGGCATCTCCTTTGTTAGATTATTTTGCCGGACCGACAGTGACCTTGATCATCTTGTCCGGATTTTCAACGGCGCCATTCTGCGCTTCATTGCCTTTTTTGATCTTGTCGACAGCTTCCATGCCGCTCGTCACCTTGCCGACGACCGTATACTGGCCGTTCAGGAATGCGCCCTTGTCGAACATGATGAAAAACTGCGAATTGGCCGAATTCGGGTTGGAGGAACGCGCCATGCCGACAGTGCCGCGCACGAAGGGTTCCTTCGAGAACTCGGCAGGCAGGTCCGGACGCTTCGACCCGCCGGTTCCAGCGGCGGCCTGATTGTAGCCCTTTTCGGTATTGCCATACTGCACGTCACCGGTCTGGGCCATGAAGCCGGGAATGACGCGGTGGAACACGACACTGTTGTAGGCACCTTCCTTGGCCAGCGCCTTGATCTGCTCGACATGTTTCGGCGCAAGGTCGGGACGCAGCTCGATCTTGACGTCGCCGTCCTTCAGCTTGATCGTCATGGTGTTCTGGTCATCGGCCCAGCTTGGGGTCAATGCAGCAAAAGACAGGGAAGAAACGGCTGCCACAAGAAGCGCAGTGCGAAATACGGACATACAGAAAGTCTCCAACGGATGGGGATGAGAAGAAAGCCCTATTTGAATTTGGCCCTGAGCGCCTCGGCGACAAGAGCGGGAGCAAAATGCCGGACGTCGCCGCCCATGGCCGCAATCTGGCGGACCAATGTGGCAGTAATCGTGCGGACCGAAGGATCAGCCGGCAGGAACACGGTTTGCAGCTCCGGCGCCATCGTGCCGTTCATGCCGGCCATCTGCATCTCGTAATCGAGATCCGTGCCGTCCCGCAGGCCGCGCACCATCAGCGAAGCGCCGTGTTTGCGGGCGGCATCAATCAGCAGACCATCGAAGGACACCACCTCGAGCCGCTGGCTGTCCTTGCCAAAGACATCCGCAGCAACCCGTTTGATCAGGTCCACGCGCTCGTCGAAGGAAAACAGCGGCGCCTTGCCCGGATGAATGCCGATGGCCACGAATACCTTGTCAGCAAGGCGCAACGAGCCCTGCAGGACATCCATATGTCCATTGGTGATCGGGTCGAAGGATCCGGCGTAAATTGCGATTGTCATACCGTCTCCTAACCGTTTTATCGGGCGCTTTCAATGGCCGGAAAGAGTCCTCCCTTCATGATAAATGAACGGAAGATGAACGGGCACATCAGCAAGCATTCAGTTCCCGCCAACTATAAAGAACGCAGAAAATGAAACCTTTCGGCCCCTATTGCGTTGTTAATCACAGGAAAGCTGAAGATTGAAGGGATAAATGAATGTTTGTACTTCTGAGTGTAGGCATGATGATCGCGATGATGGTTTCCGTCGTCGTTATGATGCTGGAAGAAAACAAAAAGCGGGAAGCCAAAGTTAAGACATCCCGCTTCGGTGTTTATCCCATGAACGGTCAGAACGACCGCCCGCGGTTCTAACTCTCGTCAGAACCGCTTTCCGGGGCTGCTGTCTCGGCTTCGCCTTCGGCAGGAATTACTGCCTCGAGCTCTTCGTCATCACTGTCGGTTTCCGAAATCCGCTCGACCGACACAACCTTCTCGCCATCGGCCGTATTGAAGATCGTCACGCCCTTTGTGGAGCGTCCGGCGATGCGAATGCCATTGACCGGAACGCGGATCAGCTGACCGCGATCAGAGACGAGCAGGATCTGATCCGACGCCTCGACCGGGAACAGCGACACAAGCTTGCCGATTTCATCGGTCTTCGATGTATCCGTTGCGCGGATACCCTTGCCGCCACGTCCCGAGACACGGAATTCGTAGGATGACGACCGCTTGCCATAACCGAACTCACTGACGGTCAGAACCGTCTGCTCGCGGTCGCGCAATTCGGCATAACGCTCGGCATTGAGATCAGCCACTTCCGTGGCTTCTTCGCCCACCAGTGCCACTTCCTCAACGTCATCCGCACCCTGTGCACGCCGGTCAGCCGCTGCCTGCTTGAGATAAGCGGAGCGTTCAGCCGGGCTTGCATCCACGTGGGCGAGAATTGCCATCGAGATAAGCGTATCCCCCTTGGCCAGTGTGATACCACGGACACCGATGGAGTTACGGCCGGCAAAGACGCGTACGTCAGTGACGGGGAAACGGATGCACTGGCCGCCGGCAGCGGTCAAAAGCACATCGTCAAACTCGTCACAGGTATCGACGCCGAGGATTTCATCGCCCTCTTCTTCCAGCTTCATCGCAATCTTGCCGTTGCGATTGACCTGAACGAAGTCAGAGAGCTTGTTACGGCGCACGGTGCCGCGCGTCGTGGCAAACATCACGTCGAGATTGGTCCAGCTTGCCTCGTCTTCGGGCAGCGGCATGATTGTCGTGATGCGCTCGCCCTGTTCCAGCGGCAGCATGTTGATCAGCGCCTTGCCGCGGGACTGCGGCGTGCCGATCGGCAGGCGCCAGACCTTTTCCTTATAGACAATGCCGCGCGAGGAGAAGAACAGCATCGGCGTGTGGGTGTTGGCCACGAACAGCCGGGTGACGAAATCCTCGTCCTTCATGGTCACGCCGGACCGGCCCTTGCCGCCACGGCGCTGTGCACGATAGGTCGTCAATGGCACGCGCTTGATGTAACCCGCATGGCTGACGGTCACGACCATGTCTTCCCGGGCGATCAGGTCCTCGTCGTCCATATCCGCGCCGCCATCGGTCAGTTCCGTGCGGCGGGGCGTGCCGAATTCGTCGCGGATGGCGGCAAGTTCGTCCTTGACGATGGTCATGATGCGCAGGCGCGATGCGAGGATTTCGAGATAATCCTTGATTTCAACGCCGATCCTGTTGAGTTCATCGGCGATTTCATCGCGTCCGAGGGCCGTCAGGCGCTGCAGGCGCAGATCGAGAATGGCGCGTGCCTGC
Source organism: Phyllobacterium sp. T2-21 (assembly GCF_055378485.1). NCBI lineage: Bacteria > Pseudomonadati > Pseudomonadota > Alphaproteobacteria > Hyphomicrobiales > Phyllobacteriaceae > Phyllobacterium > Phyllobacterium sp. T2-21. The sequence goes on from NZ_AP027912.1 coordinate 2,492,708, forward strand.
TCTTCCGACAGATTGTAGGTGTTGTCGTCATTGAGCGTGTGGCGCGGATCGGCGATCAGCGTGATCAGCGGTGCCACGTCGTTGGCCGGCCAGCGGCGCTCCATCAACTGATCGCGCGCCGTTGCCGGATCGGGCGCCTGGCGGATCAGCGCGATGATCTCGTCGATATTGGCAACGGCAATCGCCAGACCGACCAACACATGCGCGCGGTCACGCGCCTTGCGCAGCAGGAATTTCGTGCGGCGGCTGACGACTTCCTCGCGGAAGGCGACAAAGGCGCGCAGAATGTCCATCAGGTTCAGCAGGCCTGGCTTGCCGCCGTTGAGTGCCACCATATTGGCGCCGAACGAGGATTGCAGCGGGGTAAAGCGATAGAGCTGGTTGACGATGACATCGGCAACGGCATCGCGCTTCAGCTCGACGACCACGCGGTAACCGTCGCGGTCGGATTCGTCGCGGATGTCCGAAATGCCCTCAATGCGCTTTTCGCGCACGAGATCGGCCATCTTTTCGATCATCGTCGCCTTGTTCACCTGATAGGGCACTTCGGTGATGATGATGGCTTCGCGGTCGCCGCGCATGGCTTCGATGGCGACCTTGCCGCGCATCAGGATCGAGCCGCGGCCGGTGCTGTAGGCCGAATGAATGCCGGAACGGCCGAGAACAATGCCGCCCGTCGGGAAATCCGGGCCCGGAATGATTTCCATCAGTTCCGGCAGGTCGATGGCCGGATTGTCGATCAGGGCAATGCAGCCATTGATGACCTCAGCCAGATTGTGCGGCGGAACATTGGTCGCCATACCCACGGCAATGCCGCCGGAGCCATTGACCAGCAGGTTGGGGAAACGGGCGGGGAGAACCACCGGCTCCTGCTCACGGCCGTCATAATTGTCCTGGAAATCGACCGTTTCCTTGTCGATATCCTCGAGCAGGGATTCCGTCACTTTTTCAAGACGGCACTCGGTGTAACGCATCGCCGCCGGGGAATCGCCATCGATGGAGCCGAAATTGCCCTGCCCGTCGACCAGCGGATCGCGCAGTGACCAGTCCTGCGCCATGCGCACCAAAGCGTCGTAGATCGAGGCGTCGCCGTGGGGATGGTATTTACCCATGACCTCACCGACCACACCGGCGGACTTACGGTAGGATCTGTTCCAGGACAGGCCCATTTCGTTCATCGCATGCAGGATGCGCCGGTGCACCGGCTTCAGACCATCACGCACGTCAGGCAGTGCGCGGCTGACAATCACGCTCATGGCATAGGAGAGATAGGAGCTTTGCATCTCCTCGATAATGGAAATTGGCTCAATGCCGAAATTTCCGCCTGGTTTATCGTCTTCTGGGCCGGATGGTGGGGTTAGTTCAGACACGAGGCACTCATCTTTCGTATAGAATCAATCTTCATCTTATAGCGGCTTTTCAACGCAAAAGCCAACTGGCGGCACCACAGTACACAGATGAAAACCCTTTGTTTTCAATAGGATACAACAGTTCATTTCAATCGGTGAAAAACTTGGTTGCAAAATCCCAACTTTATCGACGCTTAACCCCGAATCCGCTACTCTGGCTCAGCTTCAATCAGAGAAGAAAAGCAAAATCGTGGCGCTTTATGACACCCTGCTCAATGCGCTCGTTACCCTCATGGTGACGATCGATCCACCGGGACTGGCGCCGCTGTTTCTGGCGCTGACCAGGGGCATGAATCGCAAGGAGCGCGGCCAGGTTGCCCTGCGCGCCAGCATCACCGCCTTTGTCGTGCTGACGATCTTCGCCATAGCGGGCGCACAGATCCTGGCGCTGTTCGGCATCACCATCGGCGCCTTCCGGATTGCCGGCGGCCTGCTCCTGTTCTGGATCGCCTTCGAGATGATTTTCGAAAAACGCCAGGAGCGGCACGAGAAGAGCGCCACCGTTGCCATCACCAAGGATCATATCCGTAACATCGCCGCCTTTCCGCTCGCCATTCCGCTGATTGCCGGTCCCGGCGCCATCTCCGCGACCATCCTGCTGGCCGGCACCTTGTCCGAGCCGACATCGCGGCTGGCGCTGATCGGCATCATCCTGATCTGCATTGCTGCATCCTATGTCGTATTTTTCCTCGCTGAGCGCGTCGACCGCTTTCTGGGTGAAACAGGCCGCTCGATCCTGACACGCCTTCTGGGGGTCATCCTCGCGGCATTGGCGGTGCAATTCGTGGCCGACGGCATCAAGACCTTCATCACCACATGAATCATTTCAGGTGATCTTCCTCAGTCGCGTCCTTCTGCGTGATCAGACGGGCGCTGCGCGTGCCGCTGACGGAAATCCACAGCCAGCTCATGGCCACGGCAAGACGGTTGCGCACGCCGATGAGGAAGTAGATATGGGCAAGTCCCCATAGCCACCAGGCGACATAGCCCTTGAGCTTGATCCAGCCGAAATCCGTCACCGCCGCGCGCTTGCCGATCGTTGCAAGATCGCCCGCATGGCGATAGCGGAAAGGCTTTGGCGCAGCATCGCCGGCCAATCGCGCCCTGATGGTTTTTGCCACATGGATTCCCTGCTGCTTGGCAGCGGGCGCAATGCCGGGAACCATACCCTTGCCGCCATTTTTGACCGTTGCCGTATCGCCGATGACAAAGATATCCGGATGCCCCGGAGCCGTCAGATCGTCGTTGACGGCAACACGCCCTGCCCGGTCCGCCACCACGTCGAGCCATTTTGCCGCCGGAGAGGCTTGGACACCTGCGGCCCAGATGATCGTCGCCGCGCCGACAAATCGCCCGGCATATTCCACGCCATCCGCCGTGCAGCTTGTCACCGGATTGCCCAGATGCACCTGCACGCCGAGCTTTTCGAGCGCCCGCTGCGCATAGGCGGAAAGGTCAGGCGCGAAGGCGCCAAGCACGCGCTCCCCGCCTTCGATCAGGATCACCCGCGCCGTGGCGGGATCAATCGCCCGGAATTCACCTTTCAGCGTATCCCTTGCCAGGTCGGCAATGGTTCCGGCGATTTCCACACCCGTCGGCCCGGCGCCGATGATGACGAAGGTCAGCAATGCCGCCCGGCGCGCCGGATCTGGCTCGCGTTCGGCCTTTTCAAAGGCGGTCAGAATACGCCTGCGGATCGTCGTGGCATCTTCGAGCGTCTTCAATCCCGGCGCAAAGGGCTCCCAATCGTCATGCCCGAAATAGGCATGGCGGGCTCCTGTCGCCAGCACCAGCGTGTCATAGGGGATGACCTCGCCATCGGCGGTCGAAATGGTGCGCGCAGCTGTATCCACACTTTCAACAGTTCCAAGCAATGTCTTGATATTGCTGTATTTCCGCAGGAGATGCCGGATAGGCCAGGCAATTTCCGACGTCGCCAGCGTCGATGTGGCGACCTGATAGAGCAGCGGCTGGAAAAGGTGGTGATTGCGCTGGTCGACCACGGTGACGGCGACATCCGCATTGCGCAGGGAATTGGCGGCTTCCAGCCCGCCGAATCCGGCACCGACGATAACCACCCGGTGCAAAGCGTTCGATGATGTCATGGTGTCTGTCATGGCAGGCTCCTTGAGCACATGTGCTGATCACCTACCATGATTGACGCAAAGGTCAAAGCTGCCGGCTCGCCGTGGTCAGCGCGGCCCACCGTCCGGGTGTGATGCCATAGGCTTTCTTGAACTGCCGGTTGAGATGGCTCTGGTCGGTAAATCCGGTTTCCAGCGCGATTTCCGCCAGCGGCACGCCCAGTTTCATCAGATCCTTCGCGCGCTGCAGGCGGCGCATCAGCAGGAAGCGATGCGGGCTCGTGGCATAGAGGGCGCGGAAGTGCCGCGACAGCGCATAACGGTCAAGGCCGCTGACGGCCTCCAACTCCCGCGAGCGCACCAGCCGCAGGGCATTGTCCGCAAGATAGTCGCGGGCCATGCCCGCCTGGCGCGCTGCAGGCCTGCCCATCGGTTTCAACGGCTGCTTCGCGTGGCGCGCCAATCCCAACGTCAGCCGCGATACGATGTCATCCACCAGCAGTTCATCCATTTCCGCATCGGGATTGCCGAACGCGGCGGATATGGCCGAGACAAGCGGCGCATCGGAAAAAACCGGCTCCCGCACGAAAGGCAGCGCGGCCTGATTGCCGCCAAGCGCCGCGATGGCCAGGGCCGGCTCGAGATAAATCATCCGGTAACGCAAGCCGTCCTCGGTGCCTGCCCCGCCATCATGCACCTCGTCGGGATGCAGAACCATGATGTTGCCGGGAAGGCTTTGCCGTTTTTCCCCGCGATAGCGGAATGTCTGGACGCCGTGCAGCGTCACGCCGATGGCATAGGTATCGTGCCGGTGCGGTTCGAAGGCATCGCCGGTGAAACGCGCTTCCATGCGTTCGACACCCGGATTGGATGGCGCCGACAGGATGGCATCGTGCGCCGGACGCTCGCACAAACGTCCAAGACCGCGCAGCACTTCCTCTTTTAGATTTTCACCCGGCATCCGGCAGACTCGATCCATGAATGGAGACCTAGATTTGGTGTTTGATACGAAAATTACAATTGTCGTGCGTGACGATCTTGCGACATGGCAGAAACTCAACGTCTCGTCGTTCCTGGCAAGCGGCGTTGTCGCCCAGTCCCCAGGATTGATCGGCGCCCCCTATATGGATCGGGCCGGCCATCATTATCATCCCTTGCCCATCCAGCCGATGATCGTGCTCACGGCGGATCAGGCAACCCTGTCGGCCATCCACCGCCGCTCGCTCGAACGCGAGGTCAAATCCTGCCTGTATATCGAGGAGATGTTTTCAACCGGATATGATCAGGCCAATCGCGCCGTGTTTGCCCGGTTTGCACCGGATGATGCGAAGGTTGTCGGCATTGCACTGCACGCGGAGAAGAAGATCGTCGACAAGATCACCAAGGGCGCCAGGATGCACCCGTAACACCGGCGCTACCAGCCGGATACAAGCGCGAATACAACGAGATACCGTACAGTCTTGGCAATGGAGACCAAGAGCACAAAACTCCAGAGCGGCTCGCGCAACACCCCGGCAATCAGCGTCAGCGGATCGCCGATCACGGGTGCCCAGCTCAACAGCAGGGTCCACTTGCCATAGCGCTGGTACCAGCCCGTGGCACGGTCGAGCTGTGCCTCGCTCGCCGGGAACCATTTGCTGTGGCGGAACTGATCGATCCCGCGCCCGAGCAGCCAATTGACCACCGAGCCAAGGACGTTGCCCACGCTGGCAACGGCGATCAATGCGACGGCCGGATAGGAATGCGAGAGCAGCAGTCCGGCAAGCAGCGCCTCCGACTGCATCGGCAAAATGGTTGCGGCCGCAAAAGCGGCCGCGAACAATCCGGCGTACACGCCCAGATCAACAAGCATGATCAAACCGGCAATGACTTACAGAACAGGCTCAGAACGGGATCTCGTCGTCGAGATCGCGCGAGAAATTGCCACCTGCATTGCTGCCGCCACTGGACGGCGAAGCGCTGGAACGGCCGAAATCCGAACCATAATCGCCATTGTCGGAGACCTGGCCCCGGCTCGAATTGTCGAACGAGCGGCCGCCGCCAGAACCGGCACCCTCGCCGCGTGAATCGAGCATCTGCAATTCACCACGGAACTTCTGCAGGACGATTTCCGTCGAATAGCGGTCATTGCCGGTCTGGTCCTGCCACTTGCGGGTCTGCAGCGCGCCTTCCAGATAAACCTTCATGCCCTTCTTGAGGTACTGTTCAGCCACCTTGGCCAGGTTGTCGTTGAAAATGACGACGCTGTGCCATTCGGTCTTTTCCTTGCGCTCGCCGCTGTTCTTGTCGCGCCAGCTTTCCGAGGTGGCAATGCGCAGATTGACCACCGGATCGCCTGAACCGAGACGCCGGACTTCCGGATCAGCGCCAAGATTACCGACCAAAATTACCTTGTTGACACTGCCAGCCATAAAAATACTCCACAAAATTAGCTTTTCGATTTGGCGCCATCATACAGAAGCCGCTCATTGCGCGGGCAACTGTCTGGCTCTATCCACAAAATACTGCTCGCCCCGACCTTCAATGCCGCCAGCCTCCTGACAATTCAGTGGCAACTGACACTCTCCTGACAAATCTGTCAGTAGGCTTGCACGCGCACTTATCCGTTCACTGCCCTTATCCCGTATCAGTCTGGCTTGTCAGGCACGGAACTCCCGGATTTTACGCCGGTTTTACCCCGCCTGCAATATTTGTTCTTTTTTTGTTCTATCACTTGCTCTATGGATGTCAACATGGCTATGGTGATTCCAACCCAGGTACGGCCTCGCAATCTGCTGGAAACTTTCTAAATAAGGGAAAGACTCCGGCCAGCGAGCCAGTTCCTCCCCCATAACGGCGTGACAGTCATGAGCGATCAGAAATTTATATCCATTCGTGGTGCCCGCGAACACAATTTGAAGAACATCGACCTCGATCTGCCGCGCGACAAGCTGATTGTCATGACCGGCCTGTCGGGATCGGGCAAATCTTCGCTTGCCTTCGATACCATCTATGCGGAAGGCCAGCGGCGTTATGTCGAGAGCCTGTCGGCCTATGCCCGGCAGTTTCTGGAGATGATGCAGAAGCCCGATGTCGACCAGATCGACGGCCTGTCTCCGGCCATATCCATCGAGCAGAAGACGACGAGCCGCAACCCGCGCTCCACCGTCGGCACCGTCACGGAAATCTACGATTATCTGCGCCTGCTCTATGCGCGCGTCGGCATCCCCTATTCACCGGCAACCGGCCTGCCGATTGAAAGCCAGACCGTCAGCCAGATGGTGGACCGTGTTCTGGCACAGGATGAAGGCACCCGCCTGTTCATCCTCGCTCCCATCGTGCGCGGCCGCAAAGGCGAATACCGCAAGGAACTGGCCGATCTGCAGAAGCGCGGCTTCCAGCGCGTGAAGGTCGACGGGATATTCTACGAGATCGCCGACGTTCCGGCCCTCGACAAGAAATATAAGCATGACATCGATGTGGTCGTCGACCGCGTTGTCGTCCGTCCGGACATCTCCGCACGTCTGGCGGACAGCCTTGAAACCGCGCTCAAGCTCGCCGACGGCATTGCCCTGGCGGAATTCGCCGACAAGCCGCTGCCCGCCGACGAGACATCCGGGGAATCGGCCAACAAATCCAAGAACGAAACGCATGTGCGTTTGATGTTCTCGGAAAAGTTTGCCTGCCCGGTTTCCGGCTTCACCATTGCCGAAATCGAACCGCGCCTGTTCTCGTTCAACAATCCGTTCGGCGCCTGTCCGACCTGCGACGGTCTCGGCACCCAGAAGGCCATCGATCCCAACCTGATCGTGCCCGATGAAAGCCTGACGCTGAAGAATGGCGCCATTGCCCCGTGGTCGAAGTCGAGCTCGCCCTATTACAACCAGACATTGGACGCCCTGGGCAGCAGCTACGGCTTCAAGCTGGGCGACCGCTGGCGCGACATCAATGAAGACGCGCAAAAGGCCATTCTATACGGCACCGGCAGCCGCGAGGTGCATTTTTCCTATGATGACGGCTTGCGCTCCTACAAGACGACGAAACCGTTCGAAGGCGTCATTCCCAATCTGGAGCGCCGCTGGAAGGAAACGGATTCGGCCTGGTCGCGCGAGGAAATCGAGCGCTTCATGTCCGGCACGCCCTGCCCGGCCTGCGGCGGCTATCGCCTGAAGCCGGAAGCGCTGGCGGTGAAGATCGGCGGCCTGCATATCGGCCAGATCACGGAAAAGTCGATCCGCCATGCGGATGCCTGGTTCAGTGACATCGACAAGAGTTTCAACGACAAGCAGACGGAAATCGCGGCACGCATCCTCAAGGAAATCCGCGAGCGCCTGCGCTTTTTGAACGATGTCGGCTTGGATTACCTCGCCCTGTCGCGCAACTCCGGCACGCTGTCGGGCGGCGAGAGCCAGCGCATCCGGCTGGCGTCGCAGATCGGCTCCGGGTTGACCGGCGTGCTCTACGTTCTGGATGAGCCGTCCATCGGCCTGCATCAGCGCGATAACGAGCAGCTTCTGAAGACGTTGCGGCATCTGCGCGATCTCGGCAACACCGTGATCGTGGTCGAACACGACGAAGACGCGATCCTCACCGCCGACTATGTCGTCGATATCGGACCGGCTGCCGGCATCCATGGCGGTGAAATCATCGCTTCCGGAACGCCAGCCGATATCATGGCAAGCCCGAAGTCGCTGACCGGCAAATATCTGTCCGGCGCCATCGAGGTGGCCGTGCCGTCCGAACGGCGCAAGCTGAACAAGAAGCGCATCAAGATTGTCGGCGCGCGCGGCAACAACCTGAAGAATGTGTCGGCGGAAATTCCGCTTGGCACCTTTACGGCCGTGACCGGTGTTTCCGGCGGCGGCAAATCCACCTTCCTGATCGAAACCCTGTTCAAGTCGGCGTCGCGCCGCATCATGGGGTCGCGCGAGCAACCGGCAGACCACGACCGGATCGACGGCCTGGAATTCCTCGACAAGGTCATTGATATCGACCAGTCGCCAATCGGCCGCACGCCGCGTTCCAATCCGGCCACCTATACTGGCGCCTTCACCCCGATCCGCGACTGGTTTGCCGGTCTGCCCGAGGCCAAGGCGCGCGGCTATCAGCCGGGCCGGTTCTCGTTCAACGTCAAGGGTGGCCGCTGCGAGGCGTGCCAGGGCGATGGCGTGATCAAGATCGAGATGCACTTCCTGCCCGATGTCTATGTCACCTGTGACGTGTGCCACGGCAAGCGCTACAACCGCGAAACACTGGAAGTGCTGTTCAAGGGCAAATCGATTGCCGATGTGCTCGACATGACGGTCGAGGAAGGTGCGGAGTTCTTCGCTGCCGTTCCGGCGGTACGCGACAAATTGCAGACGCTGGCAAAAGTCGGCCTTGGTTACATCCATGTCGGCCAGCAGGCCAATACGCTGTCCGGCGGCGAGGCCCAGCGCATCAAGCTCGCCAAGGAATTGTCGCGCAAGGCAACCGGACGCACACTTTATATCCTCGACGAACCGACAACCGGCTTGCATTTCCATGATGTGGCCAAGCTTCTTGAAGTGCTGCATGAGCTCGTCGACCAGGGCAATACCGTGGTGGTGATCGAGCACAATCTCGAAGTCATCAAGACGGCGGACTGGGTCATCGATCTTGGCCCCGAAGGTGGCGATGGCGGCGGCGAGATCGTTGCCGTCGGGCGTCCCGAGGATATCGTGGCCGAGCCGCGCTCCTATACCGGCAGGTTCCTGAAGGAACTGCTGCAACGGCGACCGGGCAATCGCGCCCAAGCGGCGGCGGAATAACAGACAAACCCGCCGGAAACGGCGGGTTTTGTTTATGGGCCGGTTTGAATGAATACGGATTGACGGGAGGACACCATCATGACCGCAAGCGGAACGATCAGAACAGGTATCGGCGGCTGGATTTTCGAACCCTGGCGCGGCACCTTCTATCCCAAGGGCCTGTCGAAGGCCAAGGAGCTCGAATATGCCGGGCAGCACCTGAGTACGATCGAGATCAACAGCACCTATTACGGCACCCAGAAGCCGGAAACCTTTGCCAAATGGGCAAGCTCGGTGCCGAACGGTTTTATTTTCTCGGTCAAGGGCAACCGGTTCGTCACCAATCGCCGTGTTCTGGCGGAGGCCGGCGAGTCGATGGAACGTTTCATCAAGTCCGGCATCGCCGAACTTGCCGACCGGCTGGGGCCACTGCTCTGGCAGTTTGCCCCGACCAAGAAATTCGATGCCGAAGATTTTGGCGCCTTCCTTGATCTCCTGCCGGAGAAGGAAGGCGGTATTGCCCTGCGTCACGCAGTCGAGGTGCGCCATCCCTCGTTCATCGATCCCGATTTCATCGCGCTCCTGCGCCAGAAGAATGTCGCCGTGGTCTATGCCCATCATTTCGACTACCCCGAGATCGCCGATGTGACCGCCGATTTCGTCTATGCCCGCCTGCAGAAGGGCGACGATGCCGTCGAGACCGCATATCCGGCCAAGGAGCTCGATCAGTGGGCGGAGCGGGTTAAACTTTGGGCAAAGGGCGATGCGCCGGATGACCTGCCCCTAGCCGCTCCCTTGGTCAAACCGGACAAGCAGCCACGCGATGTTTTTGCCTATTTCATCCATGAGGGCAAAGTGCGCGCGCCGCAGGCAGCCCAGGCGCTGAAGGACCGTCTCTGACGAGAGGCAGGTCAAGTCGAAGGCCATGCAGCATAAAAAACAGGCAGATTGATTATAATTTAATCAGAGCTGCCTTTTTCTGAATGTTTGTTGTCATCGCTAAATCATAGGGAGTTCAGAAAACTCCCCGCTCTGTCATCGGTAAAATCCCATTCCTCGAATAAATTCGCTTTAGGGGTCGACTTGGCATGCTTCCTGCTTTTTGTTGTGCAAGCGGGCAAGAGGTCCGCTCGCCATACATAGGGAGTTTATTCTCTGATGAAGAAAATTGAAGCCATCATCAAACCATTCAAGCTGGATGAGGTGAAAGAGGCACTGCAGGAAGTGGGGCTTCAGGGCATTACCGTGACGGAAGCCAAGGGTTTTGGCCGCCAGAAAGGCCATACGGAACTGTATCGCGGCGCTGAATATGTCGTCGACTTCCTGCCAAAGGTGAAAGTCGAGATCGTTCTGGGCGACGAGTCTGTCGAAGCAGCCATCGAGGCGATCCGCAAGGCCGCACAGACCGGCCGTATCGGCGATGGAAAGATATTCGTTTCCAACATCGAGGAAGTCGTGCGTATCCGTACCGGTGAATCCGGTATCGACGCCATCTAGTCCTGCTATCCCATTGCCGGTGCTCCCGCACCGGCCCATCCGCTATCATCGTCGCTGAACAAGGAAAATTGACATGACGACTGCAAAAGACATTCTCAAACAGATCAAAGACAATGATGTAAAATTCCTTGACCTTCGCTTCACGGATCCGAAGGGCAAGCTGCAGCACGTGACGATGGACGTTGCCGAAGTCGACGAAGACATGTTTGCCGATGGTGTCATGTTCGATGGTTCCTCCATTGCCGGCTGGAAGGCCATCAACGAATCCGACATGGTTCTCATGCCTGACACCGACACGGTGCACATGGACCCGTTCTTCGCGCAGTCGACCATGGTCATTCTCTGCGACATTCTCGACCCGATCTCCGGCGAAGCCTACAACCGCGACCCGCGCGGCACCGCCAAGAAAGCCGAAGCCTACATGAAGGCGGAAGGCGTTGGCGACACCATCTTCGTTGGCCCGGAAGCTGAATTCTTCGTCTTCGACGACGTGAAGTACAAGGCCGATCCGTACAACACGGGCTTCAAGCTCGACTCCACCGAACTGCCGTCCAACGACGACACCGACTACGAAACCGGCAACCTTGGCCACCGCCCGCGCGTCAAGGGCGGTTATTTCCCGGTTCCTCCAGTCGATTCCTGCCAGGACATGCGCTCGGAAATGCTCACGGTTCTGACCGAAATGGGCGTTCGCGTTGAAAAGCATCACCACGAAGTGGCGGCGGCACAGCACGAGCTGGGCATCAAGTTCGACGCCCTCACCCGCAACGCCGACAAGATGCTGATCTACAAGTACGTCGTGCATCAGGTTGCCAATGCCTATGGCAAGACAGCCACCTTCATGCCGAAGCCGATTTTCGGTGACAACGGCTCGGGCATGCACGTGCACATGTCGATCTGGAAGGATGGCAAGCCAACCTTCGCCGGCAATGAATATGCCGGTCTGTCAGAAAACTGCCTGTTCTTCATCGGCGGCATCATCAAGCATGCCAAGGCCATCAATGCCTTCACCAACCCGTCGACCAACTCCTACAAGCGTTTGGTCCCAGGTTACGAAGCTCCCGTTCTGCTGGCCTACTCCGCCCGCAACCGTTCGGCGTCCTGCCGTATTCCGTTCGGCTCCTCGCCGAAGTCGAAGCGCGTTGAAATCCGCTTCCCGGATCCGACAGCCAACCCCTATCTCGGCTTTGCCGCAATGCTGATGGCAGGCCTCGACGGCATCAAGAACAAGATCCATCCCGGCCAGCCGATGGACAAGGATCTCTATGATCTTCCTGCCAAGGAACTCAAGAAGATCCCGACCGTCTGCGGTTCGCTGCGTGAAGCGCTCCAGAGCCTCGACAAGGATCGCGGCTTCCTCAAGGCCGGCGGCGTGTTCGACGATGATCAGATCGACAGCTTCATCGAGCTGAAGATGGCCGAAGTGATGCGCTACGAAATGACCCCGCATCCCGTCGAATACGACATGTACTACTCGGTCTGACGGGACCGGTCTGTCGACAGGGAAACCCCGGGCTTGCCCCGGGGTTTTTCATTAGACCAAGGTATGGTCTTTAAAATTCGCGGAAGAATGATATATTTGCCTTGGAGTGAGAGGCGAGCTTTCGCCCGCCTCCCTCTTCCTAGATGATGAATCGAACCCGGAGCAAGATTTGCCAGCCTGTCCGGGTTCTTTTCATTTCCAGGGTGATGACAAGCGGTTTAAACCACATCGCTTCACCTCCAAGTTCAAAGGCAAGGCCATTGCCATGGTCGGAAGGCCCATCTTTCCGACGCGCTGCTGGCACAGCGCATCCTGCTTCGCCCTTGAAACCCTGTATTGAAATTATTGCGCTCAGTTTTGGTGAAAGCAATAAACGTACAGTTGAATCAACGCGATACGGGAAAGTTCTGATAGATCTTGGATGAAAATTCGGCTTCTTTGATTAAGAGCCGGAGAGCGCCTGAAGCACCTTCACGGCGGCGATCATCTCGCGCTCACGCAAAGCCCGCCGGGCTGATGCTTCCGCATCTTCGCCCCACTGCTCGATGGTCCAGTCTTCATCGACATGCGCCAATGTCCAGGCTTCATCGCCGGTAATACGGCCCTTTGCCACGGCAAGCGCCAGAATGGCTGATCCGGTCAGAGTCGTGATCGTGTGCAGGGCGGCAACGGTAAAGGCATCCCTGAATTGTCCGAGATGCACGCCGAGCGCGGCAAGCGTCTCGCGCGGCTGTTCCACATGCATGACGCCCTCGGCAAGGACGAAACGTGCGCCGAGATCGGAGGCGGCCCAATCGATAATGGGATCCCAGAGTTCCGTCTGGCGCTTGACCAGCCGTTCGGGCGAACCCGCGCGGTAGCACAGCATGTCCGAGGAGGCGAAACGCAGCACGTCCTCCAGCACGACCTGGGGATCGCTGACAATGCCATCGATCGCCGTGTTGGCGAGACGAGTAGCGGGCATGCGCGCCGGGACGATATCCTTGTCCTGTGCCGCGAATTCATCGGCAATCATCTGCGCCAAAGCGCGGTTTGGCAGCAGCAGATCCTGCCGTGCCGGCGTCTTGACGCGTTTGCCATCCAGTTCAACGGCAAACTGACCATCCCGCTCCACAACCGCTACTGCGTTGTAAAACCGTTTGGGAAACGGCAGGTTCGACTGGACCTGCGCCCGGCGCACGGGATCTGCATCCGACGGACCGTCCGGCGTGTCCATGTTGAAAACGTCATTGTTCATCGTCATCGTCCGTATACCTTGCCGGATAGCTGCAACCGCCGATTTTCCCGGCCGACAGTCACATCTTGCAATCGGCCTGTTCTAGTTCTCTTCGTCGCCGTCACTTTCGTCGAGACCCAGAAGGTTCCACGTCTGCACCATATGCGGTGGCAGTGGTGCCGTGACATCGATGATCCCGCCCGACGGATTGGGAATGCGGATGCGGCGCGCGTGCAGGTGCAGGCGGTTCTGGATGCCGCCGGGGAAAGACCAGTTGGTGTCGGCCTCGAAATATTTGGGATCGCCGATGATGGGGCAGCCGATGTGGGCGGCATGGACGCGCAACTGATGCGTACGGCCCGTATAGGGCTCCATTTCCAGCCAGGTCAGCACCTGCCCGGCGGATTCGATGACCCGGTAATAGGAAACCGCATGATCGGAGTCCGGTTCCCCATGCTGGGCAACGCGCATCCGGTCGCCATCGGGCGTTGTTTCCTTGACCAGCCAGGTCGTGATCTTGTCCTCGCGCTTGCGTGGAATACCCTTGACCAGTGCCCAGTAGGTTTTCTTGGTCTCGCGCTCGCGGAACGCCGCGGTCAAAGCCTGCGCGGCACCGCGCGTGCGCGCAACCACGAGAACGCCCGACGTATCACGGTCAAGCCGGTGCACAAGCCGGGGTTTTTCACCCTTCTTGTTGCGCCAGGCTTCCAGCATGTCGTCCACATGGCGATTGACGCCGGAACCGCCCTGCACCGCCAGACCAGCCGGCTTGTTGAACACGAAAACCTTGGGATCTTCGTAGAGCAGCATCTGGGAGAGAACGTCACCATCTTCCCGGCCGCGAATGCTCTTGCCGGTCAGGTGCTGGCCTTCGGCCTTGGCGTCCACCTGCAATGGCGGAATGCGCACGGTCTGGCCAGCCTGCAGGCGCGTATCGGACTTGGCGCGCGAGCCATCCACCCGGATCTGCCCGGACCGCAGCAATTTCTGCAGGTGTCCGAAGCCCAATCCCGGATAATGTACCTTGAACCACCGGTCGAGGCGCATTTCCGCTTCGCCGGTGTCAACTGTCTTCTGCTCTACCACTGCCATAAGTCATACCTTGTCTAATCAGGCATGCGCTTAGCACTAAGCGAACGCTCTTGCGAGCCATAATCCGAAAAACAACGCCCCAATGCTCAAGATGACGCTCGCAAGCACATAAATCAGCGTGAAAAGTGCTTCTCCGCGGTTCCACAGCAGCGCAGCGTCGAGCGAGAACGAGGAAAAGGTGGTGAAGCCTCCCATAATGCCAACCGCAACAAACAGGCGCAGCTCGGTGGAACCGTTGAAACGCCGGGCCAGAAGCTCAATGAACAGGCCCATCAGCAATCCGCCGGCCACATTCACGGTCAGCGTTCCCCAGGGAAAAGCCATGCCAAAAATCCGGGTCATCAGCACGCCGACGAGATATCGGGCAACCGAACCGATAGCTCCGCCTGATGCAACCAGTAATATTGCGTTCACTTTGCCTCACCTCCGGCAGTTTATTCTATGAAGTCAAATATTTGACTCATCACGGGACGTTAACAAACGTAGAAAAATGTTCCTTGAACAGACGCGGAACTGACACAACTTTAGAGCATTGAATATTGCAGCGCACAAGCACCTCATGCAGAGTCAAAAATTGAGGAATGTGCGCAGAAGCGGGCATAACGAGCGGAGTGGCAAAGTGTCATTGATACAGATCTATTGGAAATCTCTCCAATATCTTGGGGCGGAAAAGCGTGCAACCACGTTTATCTGCCTGGTCAACGTTGCGTTGGCCCTGACCATGCTGTTTGAGCCCGTACTTGTGGGCCGCGTCATTCAGGCCATCTCGACCAAGACAGCCATATGGCCGCCTCTGAGCCAGCTGGCTGGTGTTGGTTTGTTCCATATCGTCGCCAACGTTCTGGTTTCGCGTGAAGCGGACCGGCTTGCGCATCGCCGCAAACTGTCGGTGCTGACGGAATCGTACAACCGCGTGATCAGCATGCCGCTCGCCTGGCATCATCAGCGCGGCACATCCAACGCCATGCACACCCTTCTGCGCGCGATTGAAACCCTGTTCAGCCTCTGGCTTGAATTCATGCGCACGCACCTTGCCACCACCGTTGCTCTGGTCGGACTTGTTCCGCTGGCTTTGGCCCAGGATTGGCGCCTCGCTTCGGTTCTGGCCGTGCTTGGCGTCATCTATGTCATCGTCAGCCGCGTTGTCACAGCCAAGACCAAGGATGGTCAGGCGCAGGTCGAGCGTCATCATATCAAGGCATTCAGCCACGTCACCGACTCCATGGGCAATATCTCCGTCCTGCAGAGTTATAACCGCATCGACGAAGAAACCCGTGCCTTGCAGTCCTATACAAAGCAGTTGCTGGATTCGCAGTATCCGGTTCTCAACTGGTGGGCTCTGGCTGCCGGTATCAACCGCATGGCCTCCATCATTTCGATGGTCGTCATCCTGTTCCTCGGCTCCTATTTCGTCATGCACAACCAGATGAATGTCGGCCAGGTTGTTGCCTTCACCGGCTTCGCCGCCCTGCTCATCGGCCGTCTTGACCAGCTCAGTGCCTTTGTGAACCAGATCTTTGCTGCCCGCGCCAAGCTGGAAGACTTCTACGAAATGGAAGATTCCGCCGCCTACCAGGCCGAACCGAAGGCCGTGCATGACCTCGACAACATCAGCGGCGAAGTCGAATTCCAGAACGTGTCGTTCGAATTTGCCAAGTCCACACAGGGCCTGAAGAATGTATCGTTCAAGGCGAAAGCCGGCCAGACGGTCGCCATCGTCGGTCCGACAGGCGCAGGCAAGACGACGCTGATCAACGTTCTGCAGCGCGTCTACGATCCCAAGGAAGGCCGTGTGCTTGTCGATGGCATCGATACGCGCACGATCAGCCGCCGCTCGTTGCGCAATGCAATCGCCACGGTGTTTCAGGATGCAGGCATGTTCAACCGCAGCATCGAGGAAAACATCCGTGTCGGCCGTCCGAAGGCTTCGGACGAGGACGTTGCGGCAGCGGCAGCAGCAGCCGATGCCAGCGACTTCATCCTGTCGAAGTCAGCCGGTTTCGACACGATGGTTGGTGAACGCGGTTCGCAGCTTTCCGGCGGTGAACGCCAGCGTGTTGCCATTGCCCGCGCCATCCTGAAGGATGCACCGATCCTCGTTCTCGACGAGGCAACCAGTGCGCTTGACGTCGAAACTGAGGCACGCGTTAAGGCGGCGGTCGACAAGCTGTGTCAGAACCGCACGACCTTCATCATCGCCCACCGCCTGTCGACGGTTCGCGACGCTGACATCGTGCTCTTCATGGATCACGGCGAGATCGTCGAGTCCGGCAGCTTTGACGAGCTGGCACATCAGAACGGCCGCTTCACGGCGCTGCTCAAGGCCGGCGGCCTGAAGCTGGATGATGACACGGCAAACGTCACGCCCTTCCCGCGCAAGCCGCCGGAAGCCGCCTAAGCCTGAAGATGATCAACCCGATAAAAAGGCCGCTTCAAATGAAGCGGCCTTTTTCTTGATTCCAGCCGGACCGGAAAACGCCAGGCGCGGCCTATTCGCCGCGCTCGACCCTCAGCCGGTTCCAGTATTCGATCCGTTTGCGGATTTCGCGTTCGAAGCCCCGCTCGGGCGGATTGTAAAAGGTCTGGCGGCCAAGCGCGTCGGGAAAATAGTTCTGCCCGGAAAATGCATCCGGCTGGTCGTGGTCGTAGGCATACCCCTTGCCGTAGCCCTCGCCCTTCATCAGCTTGGTCGGCGCATTCAGAATATGCTTGGGCGGCACAAGCGAGCCGTTTTCCTTGGCCGTGCGCATGGCCGCAGCAAACGCCGTATAGACCGCGTTCGATTTGGGAGCTGTCGCCAGATAGACGCAGGCCTGCGCCAGGGCGAGTTCGCCCTCCGGTGAACCGAGATAGTCATAGGCATCCTTGGCCGCATTGCAGATGACCAGAGCCTGCGGATCGGCGAGCCCGATATCCTCACTTGCCATCCGCACCAGACGCCTGCCGATAAACAGCGGGTCTTCCCCCGCATCGAACATGCGGCAGAGATAATACAGCGCCGCATCGGGATCGGACCCGCGCACGGATTTGTGCAGGGCCGAGATCAGATTGTAGTGCCCGTCCTGCCCCTTGTCATAAACAGGGGCGCGGCGCTGCACGATCTGCTGAACGCGCTCGACATTGAAGATTTCGCCCGTGCGGGCCGCGCGCCACACTTCCTCGGCCAGTGTCAGGATCGCCCGGCCATCGCCGTCCGCCATGCGCACCAGGCTCGCCCGCGCCTCGTCGTCCAGAGGCAGCGGCTTGCCTTCATGTTCCTCGGCGCGCTGCATCAGCGCCATCAGGCTGGCTTCGTCGTGCGGATGAAACACAAGGACGCGCGCACGGGACAAGAGAGCGGCATTGAGCTCGAAGGACGGGTTTTCCGTGGTCGCACCCACGAGCACAATCGTCCCGTCCTCCATGACAGGCAGAAAGGAATCCTGCTGGGCACGGTTGAAGCGGTGAATCTCGTCGACGAACAACAGGGTCTGGCGGCCCGACATTTTGCGGGCGCGGGCCATGTCAAAAACCTTCTTCAGGTCGGCGACGCCGGAAAAGATGGCCGATATCTGTTCGAAGGCAAGATTGGTCTCACCCGCAAGCAACCGCGCCACGGTGGTTTTACCCGTTCCGGGCGGTCCCCAGAAAATCATCGAACCCAGCGAGCCGGATTCGATCATGCGCGTCAGCGCGCCTTCCGGTCCGGTCAGGTGCTCCTGGCCGGTGACTTCGCCAAGCGAGCGCGGACGCAAACGGTCAGCAAGCGGCCTGCTCCGGTCCGAAGCCGGATCCTCCTTTGCTGCAAACAGATCCGTCATTGTCCCATCTGCCTCATCTATCGAATGATCTGCCGGATGATTGCGCCATCCCGCTCGAACTCAAAGCGCCACAGGACCGGCTTGGTTGCCATCACCGTCGCCAGATCGGCGGCGGTCGCAATATCACGACCATTGACCTTGCGCACGATATCGCCGGGCTGCAAGCCGATCCGCGCTGCCGGCGTATTGGCAAAAATCTTTTCCACCGCAACGCCGGTCGTTTCCGCCGACAGGTGCAGTCTTGTCGCGCTGCTGGGCGTGAGTGTGATGACCTGCGCGCCGGAAAGCGGATTCTTGCCCTGGATCACCGTCTTGTTGGCGGGATCGTCCGGCCGCGGCTTTTCCAGAACGAGGGAAATCACCTTCTCCTTCGACCGGCTCAAGACATTGAGCTTGACGGTCTTGCCGATCCCGGCGGTCGACAGGCGATAGCCCAGGCCGTCGAAATTCTCGATGCGGAAATCATCAACCGCCAGAATCACGTCACCAACCTGCAGTCCGCCCTTCTCAGCCGGTCCATCCTTGGCAACGTTCGTGACAAGCGCGCCATAGGGCTGCTTCATGCCTAGGCCTTCCGCCACATCGGATGTCACGTTCTGGAAGGTCGCACCTATGTAAGGGCGCTCGAACTTGTCTCCGCCCTGTTTGGCCGTTTCAACCACGGCCCGCACCATGTTCGATGGGATGGCGAAACCGATGCCTACCGAACCGCCGGAGCGGGAAAAGATCGCCGTGTTGATGCCGACAAGCTTGCCGTCCATGCCGATGAGCGCGCCACCGGAATTGCCGGGATTGATCGCCGCATCCGTCTGGATGAAGAAATCAAAATCCGAAATCCCCACCCGGGTACGCGCCTGCGCCGAGACGATGCCGCTGGTGACGGTCTGGCCCACGCCAAAGGGATTGCCGATGGCAAGAACCAGATCACCCACCTCAACCTTGTCCGAATCCGCCAGCTGCAGGATCGGCAATTGCTCTCCGGCCTCGATCTTGAGGATGGCGAGATCCGTCGATTCATCCTTCAGGAGAATGCGCGATTCAAACTCGCGGCCATCGGAGAGGGCAATCTTGACCGTTTCCGCATCGCGGATGACGTGGTTGTTGGTGACCACGATGCCCGAGGCGTCGACGATAACGCCGGAACCGAGCGATGACTGGATGCGCGGCGGGCCATTGAACTGGCCGCCAAAGAACTGCTCGAAAAACGGATCACCGGCAAAAGGCGAACGCTGCTGCACTTCCCGCGCCGCATAGACGTTGACGACCGCTCCGGCAGTCTGCTTGACGAGCGGCGCAAACGACAATTGTGTATCCACACGTGATGCCGGAACCTGCTTTGCCGTATCAGCCGCCGTCTGCGCATGCACCGGGACGATCATGGCGGAAACGAGTGCGGAGGTGACGAGCAGCGCCCGGGCCGATTGCGCGATTTTGGAACAACTCATGTCGATCTCCCGAACTGATGAATCAGTGAAACGTGTTAACCCAATGTGCTGAATTTCAACGCGGATACCAGCCATGAAACAAAGCAAATTTGAGACATTCAAAGCAGCTTCGTCATTGCGCCCATATTCTCGCCCGCTTCAGCAAATTTGCGGTCCAGGGTATAGATGGTGGCGCCGTGATGAATAGCAACCGCCAGATGGAGCGCACCACCCGCTCTTACCCCTGACACATAACGATCTGCGATCTGAGCAGCAGACCGAAACATCAATGCCGTGATAGGCAGTGTTTCAAAGGATTCGCTCACGAGACGATGAAAGGCGGCAAGAGAACTGTTGCGATGCTGCACCTGCAGTTGCCCGGTCCGTACCTTGAAAGACAAAGCTGACGAGAACTCGGTGATTGTCCAATCGCTCACAGTCATTTTTTCGTTGTGCTGGCTTGCAAGCCAGTCAAGCACGCGTGCTGTCTGGCTTTCTGATGTCAACGCAGCGACGAGAACGGATGTGTCGAGGTAAAGCATCAATAGCGGTCTTGATCACGCATCTCGCGGACAAAGTCGCCACCCGAGACCGGCTGTTCCGGCATATTTCCGTGAGCTGTCGCAATGCCGCTATATCGATCGGCTTGCGCGGCGCGCCGGCTGGCACCAGTTGGGCTACCAGTTTACCCCGGCGCAAAATCTGCACGGTCTCTCCCGCTTCGACCTGATCGATCAATTCGCTGAGATGCGCTTTCGCTTCAACAAGATTGACTGTACCCATCGGGCTCTCCTGACCATTTAACTAGTCATACATAGCGTCAATACAGTCCGATTTCAACGAAGCGAAAGTCGAGCAAAAACAGAAAAGGGGCCCGCAAAGGCCCCTGTCCCAAAATTATCGATGCGGAAGCGCTGGATTATGCGGCTTCGGCTTCGTTTGCCTGTTCGGCAGCAACGCGGGCCAAATCCTTGGAACCCTTGGCGCTGACATCGCGATCAACGAATTCGACAACGGCGAGCGGTGCATTGTCACCGGTGCGGAAGCCTGCCTTCATGATGCGGATGTAACCGCCGTTGCGCTGACCGTAGCGCGGAGCAAGCGTGTCAAACAGCTTTGCTACGAGCTTGGCATCGCGGATCGCCGAAATGGCCTGACGACGAGCGTGCAGATCACCGCGCTTGCCGAGCGTGACAAGCTTTTCAACGATTGGACGAATTTCCTTGGCCTTGGGCAGCGTTGTAACGATCTGCTCATGCTCAATCAATGATGCAGCCATATTGGCAAACATCGCCTTACGATGGCTGGCAGTCCGGTTAAGCTTGCGGCCTGAATTACCGTGGCGCATGAGCCTTCTCCTTCAATTTCTCAGTTCGGGCTCATTGCCCGGGCTTGGTTGTCGGGCAGAGCCCGGATTAATACTGGTCTTCGTAACGCTTCGCGAGATCTTCAATGTTTTCTGGCGGCCAGGATGGGACTTCCATACCGAGATGGAGACCCATGGAAGCCAGAACTTCCTTGATTTCGTTCAGCGACTTGCGACCAAAGTTCGGTGTGCGCAGCATTTCTGCTTCTGTCTTCTGAATAAGATCGCCGATATAGACGATGTTATCATTCTTCAGGCAGTTTGCCGAGCGTACGGAAAGTTCGAGTTCGTCGACCTTCTTGAGCAGAGCCGGATTGAACGCAAGTTCAGTGACCTGTTCCTGCTGTACTTCCTTCTGCGGCTCGTCAAAGTTGACGAAGATCGCCAGCTGGTCCTGCAGGATGCGTGCTGCATAGGCAACGGCATCTTCGCCGGAGATCGAACCATCGGTCTCGATGGAAAGGATCAGCTTGTCATAATCGAGAACCTGTCCCTCGCGGGTGTTTTCGATCTTGTACGATACTTTGCGAACCGGTGAGTAGAGGCTGTCAACCGGGATCAGGCCGATTGGCGCATCTTCTGCACGGTTGCGGTCAGCCGGAACGTAGCCCTTGCCGGTGTTGACGGTGAATTCCATGCGGATTTCAGCGCCTTCGTCCAGCGTGCAGATAACGTGTTCCGGATTGAGGATTTCGATATCGCCAACCGTCTGAATGTCGCCAGCCGTCACAACGCCTGGGCCTTCCTTGCGGACGACCATGCGCTTGGGACCGTCGCTTTCCATGTGGATCGCGATTTCCTTGATGTTCAAGACGATGTCCGTCACATCTTCACGAACGCCGGGGATCGACGAGAATTCATGCAGAACGCCATCGATCTGTACGGCAGTCACCGCAGCGCCGCGCAGCGAAGACAGAAGCACACGGCGCAGAGCATTGCCGAGCGTCAAGCCGAAGCCGCGTTCAAGCGGCTCGGCGACGACCGTTGCCTTTGTCTTCGAGCCGGAGGTCTGAAACTCGACCTTGTTCGGCTTGATCAGTTCTTGCCAGTTTTTCTGGATCATCTAGTTTTTCCCTATCCTTGCCTTGCCACCATCCAATCGTGGCAATGAAGCGTGGAAACCGCAGAGGAGCTGAATATCAGCTCATGCGGCCAAATCTTGTCGAAACAGATTAGACGCGGCGACGCTTGCGCGGGCGGCAGCCATTGTGCGGGATCGGTGTCACATCGCGGATCGACGTGATCGTGAAACCAGCAGCCTGGAGCGCGCGCAGAGCCGATTCACGGCCGGAGCCCGGTCCGCAAACTTCAACTTCGAGCGAACGCATGCCATGTTCCTGTGCCTTCTTGGCACAATCTTCAGCAGCCATCTGTGCAGCGAAAGGCGTGGATTTACGCGAACCCTTGAAGCCCTGCGCACCGGCGGAGGACCAGGCAATCGCATTGCCCTGCGCATCCGTGATGGTGATCATCGTATTGTTGAATGTCGAATTAACATGGGCAACGCCCGACGAGATATTTTTACGCTCGCGACGGCGAACGCGTGTGGCTTCCTTGGCCATAGTAGTCCTTTCAGTTGATCTCGACGCCTCCGTATTTCCAGAGGCTCCACCATGGTTTCAGTTAAAGTGCGAAACCAGCACTTGTCTCTGCAACAGCAGAACCGGCGCAGCGAACCGCGCCGGCGTGATCTTACTTCTTCTTGCCGGCGATTGCCTTGGCAGGACCCTTGCGGGTACGCGCATTGGTATGCGTACGCTGGCCGCGAACCGGCAGGGAGCGGCGATGACGCAGACCGCGGTAGCAGCCCAGATCCATCAGACGCTTGATGTTCATCGAAACTTCACGACGCAGATCACCCTCAACGTGGTAATCGCGGTCGATCGTTTCACGAATCTGCAAGACTTCGGCATCGGTCAACTGATTGACACGACGCTCCGCAGGAATGCCGACTTTCTCGACGATTTCCTGTGCAAACTTTTGACCAATCCCGTGAATGTACTGAAGCGCGATAACAACGCGCTTGTTCGTCGGGATGTTGACGCCAGCAATACGAGCCACGTCTGTTCTCCTTGTTAACCGGCAGAGCTGGGCAGTCAACGCGACCGGCCAGATGACGGGATGAAAATGATATCCGGGACAAACACAAACGATCAGCCCCGAACCTGCTTTACCGGATCGGCGCCGATCGCTTCATATCCAAGCGAATTTCCGCCGTCTTTGAAGGAATCGCTTCGAAAAGTCAACTCCTCCCGTACATTTTTGTCGGAAACTAAAGTTCCGCCAAAATCTTTTCGATCGATTTGGTGACTTCTTCGAAGTCCGCCATGCCATCGACCTTCTTCAACTTGCCTTTGGCGTAGTAATAGCCGATCAGGGGCGAAGTCTGCTTGTAGTATGCCTCGAGCCGCGTGCGGACTGTTTCAGCATTGTCATCGGGACGCCGCTTGAATTCCGTCGAACCGCATTTGTCGCACACGCCCGGTACCTTGGGCTGCTTGTTGGTGTCATGATAACCGGTGCCGCACTTGGCACAGGTGTATCGGCCCGAGATCCGCTCGACGAGCACATTGTCGTCGACCTCGAGCTCGATGACGCAATCCAGCTCAAATCCCTTGTCCGACAACATCTCCTCGACCGCATCCGCCTGGACAAGTGTCCGCGGATAGCCATCGAGAATGAAGCCATTGGCTGCATCGGGCTGATCAATGCGCTCTGAAACGATCGCATTGACGATTTCGTCGGATACCAGCTTGCCGGCATCCATCACAGCCTTGGCGCGCAAACCGACATCGGTTCCGGCTTTGACTGCGTCCCGCAACATGTCCCCGGTGGAGAGCTGCGGTATCCCTAGTTTTTCTACCAAGCGCTGAGACTGAGTTCCCTTACCTGCCCCCGGTGGTCCGAGAAGTATTAATCTCATCTGTTCCGCTTCCCTCCACGGAGCTTAGACTTCTTGATAAGCCCCTCATATTGATGCGCGATCAGGTGACCCTGGATCTGTGCAACCGTATCGAGCGTAACGCTCACGACAATCAGCAGCGATGTACCGCCGAGATAGAAAGGAACGCCAGCCCAGGAAATCAGGAACTCCGGCAGCATGCAGATCAACACGAGATAGGCTGCGCCAAGAACTGTAATGCGGGTCAGAACGTAGTCGATATATTCGGCTGTGCGTTCGCCGGGGCGAATGCCGGGAATAAAGCCGGAATGCTTCTTCAGCTGGTCGGCCGTGTCCTTCGGATTGAAGACGAGCGCCGTGTAGAAGAAGGCAAAGAACACGATCATCGCGGCATAGGACGCCATATAGAGCGGCTGGCCATGGCCGAGCGAGGAAAGGATCGTCGTCGCCCAGCCGGGAAGACCTTCACTCTTGGCGAAGCCGGCAATGGTCGCAGGCAACAGCAGCAGCGAGGACGCGAAGATCGGAGGAATAACACCCGCTGTATTGAGCTTCAGCGGCAGGTGCGACGTATCACCCTGGAACATGCGGTTGCCGACCTGGCGCTTCGGATACTGGATCAGCAGGCGGCGCTGCGCGCGTTCGACGAAGACAATGATACCGATGACGGCGATGGTCAGGATGATGATCGCCAGAATAACCGGAGTCGACAGAGCGCCGGTACGGCCGAGTTCCAGCGTGCCGGAAATGGCCTGCGGCAGGTTGGCGACAATTCCGGAGAAGATGATCAGCGAAATACCGTTGCCGATACCGCGTGCCGTGATCTGTTCGCCCAGCCACATCAGGAACATGGTTCCGCCGACGAGCGTGATAACGGTGGAAAACAGGAAGAACGGTCCGGGATTGGTGACAATACCCTGACTTCCCTGCAGGCCGACGGCAATCGCATAGGCCTGCACCGTTGCCAGAAGCACCGTGCCATAGCGCGTATACTGATTGATGACCTTGCGGCCCTGCTCCCCGTCCTTCTTCAGCTGTTCCAGAGCCGGGATGACCGAGGTCATCAGCTGAACAATGATCGATGCGGAGATGTAGGGCATGATGCCCAGGGCAAAAATGGCCATGCGGGCCACGGCACCGCCGGCGAACATGTTGAACATGCCGAGGATGCCCTGCGCCTGATGGTTGAAGGCCTGGGCATAGGCGCCGAGATTGATACCCGGAAGCGGGATATAGGTGCCAAGCCGGTAAACCAGCAATGCCCCAAGTGTAAACCAGATGCGCTTTTTAAGCTCTTCAGCTTTGGAAAAAGCAGAGAAATTAAGATTGGAGGCGAGCTGTTCAGCGGCTGATGCCATAAGTAGTCTCCGGTCTGCGCCCGTCAGGCACTGACGGTCCTACCCAGATATGTGCCGTTACTGCGCCGTGCTTTCCCAAAACGTGCAGGGAATGCATCAACGCTAAGATTTACCCATCATATTTACCAAAAGAATGATGCGGGATTGTTTTGGTAAATATGATCGGGGAAGACAAGATACAAGCGGCGACCCGGAGGGCCGCCGCTCATTCAATAGAATTATTCTGCAGCCGCTGCAACAGCAGGAAGCTTGACCGAACCGCCGGCCTTTTCGATCTTTTCGATCGCGGCCTTGGAGGCACCGGCAACTTCGATCGTTACCGCAGTTGTGATATCACCACCGGAAAGCAGACGGACACCGTCCTTGGCGCGGCGGATAACACCGGCAGCCTTCAGGGTTTCAATCGTGATCGCAACCTTGGCATCGAGCTTCTTGGCATCGATGGCAGTCTGGATACGGCCAACGGATACTTCATTGAAGTTCTTCATGAAGATGTTGGTAAAGCCGCGCTTTGGCAAGCGACGGTAAACCGGCATCTGGCCGCCTTCGAAGCCGTTGATGGCAACGCCGGAACGCGACTTCTGGCCCTTCACACCGCGACCGGCAGTCTTGCCGGAGCCGGAGCCGATACCACGGCCAACGCGCTTGCGCGCTTTGGTGGCGCCTGGGTTTTCACTCAGATCATTGAGTTTCATTTGATCAATCTCCGGAGTTCTTAAGCCTCGTCCACAACGCGGACGAGATGCTGAACTTTCGCAATCATGCCACGGACGGAAGGCGTATCTTCCAGAACCCGGCGACGATGCATCTTATTGAGGCCCAGGCCGATCAGCGTTGCGCGCTGTTCTGCCGGACGGCGGATAGGGCTGCCGATCTGTTCGACCGTAACCGTCTTACCCTTCTTCTTCTCAACCATGACTTATATCCTTTAGTCTACAGCTAGCGGGACCGAGATCCCTGCCCTGCTGCGCCAGCT
Organism: Phyllobacterium sp. T2-21; assembly: GCF_055378485.1. Classification (NCBI taxonomy): domain Bacteria; kingdom Pseudomonadati; phylum Pseudomonadota; class Alphaproteobacteria; order Hyphomicrobiales; family Phyllobacteriaceae; genus Phyllobacterium; species Phyllobacterium sp. T2-21. Next base: position 2,519,062 of record NZ_AP027912.1, read on the forward strand.
TCTGGCCTATTCTTCCGAACCGACCACGTCGCGGCGACGAGCCTGCAGTGTGGAGTACTTGATACCGCGCTGGGCAGCGATGTCCTTGGGGTGCATCTGGTGCTTCAAGGCATCGAATGTCGCACGAACCATGTTGTATGGGTTCGACGAGCCGAGCGACTTGGCAACAACGTCCTGTACGCCCAGTGTCTCGAAGACAGCGCGCATTGGACCGCCAGCGATGATACCTGTACCAGCTGTGGCTGCACGAAGCAGAACCTTGCCGGCGCCATGACGGCCTTCAACATCGTGATGAAGGGTACGGCCCGAACGCAGCGGTACGAAAATCATTTCGCGCTTGGCGGATTCGGTTGCCTTGCGGATGGCTTCCGGCACTTCGCGCGCCTTGCCATGACCGAAACCAACGCGACCCTTCTGGTCGCCAACGACGACGAGAGCTGCGAAACCAAAACGCCGGCCGCCCTTGACGACCTTGGCGACGCGGTTGATGTGAACAAGCTTGTCAACGAATTCGCTATCGCGCTCTTCGTTGCGGCCGCGATCCTCGCGGTTCCGTTTTTCCTGTGCCATGCTCCTAATTCCTTTTTCTTTTCCGGTAGCACGAATGATAGTAACGAAATCCGGCTTGCAGGAGACAAGCTCCTGCAGTTCCGGATTTCGGATGTCTTGCCTTAGAAGCTGAGACCAGCTTCGCGAGCAGCTTCAGCAAGTGCCTTTACACGGCCGTGGTAAATGTAGGCGCCACGATCGAAGACAACTTCCTTGATGCCAGCCTTGACAGCACGCTCTGCAACGAGCTTGCCGACGAGTGCTGCTGCACCCTGGTCTGCACCGGTCTTGAGCTGACCCTTCAGGTCAAGATCAAGTGTCGATGCGGATGCAATTGTATGTCCACGCGCATCATCGATGATCTGCGCATAGATATTCTTTGAAGAACGGTGGACGCTGAGCCGCGGACGGTCACCGGCAACCGCCTTGAGCTGGCGGCGAACACGCGCAGCGCGACGCTGAATAATTTCTTTCGGCGATGCCATGACACGAATTCCTTACTTCTTCTTACCTTCTTTGCGAACGATCTTCTCGCCCGCATATTTAACGCCCTTGCCCTTGTAGGGTTCTGGACCACGATATTCGCGGATCTCAGCGGCGACCTGGCCGACCTGCTGCTTGTCGATGCCCGTGACGACGATTTCCGTCGGCTTCGGTACAGCAACTGTGATGCCAGCTGGTACGTCATAGATCACTTCGTGGCTGAAACCGAGCGACAGCTGCAGGTTCTTGCCCTGCATGGCCGCACGATAACCAACGCCGTTGATCTCAAGGCGCTTTTCAAAACCGTCCTTAACACCTGTGAAGATGTTGACGATCATCGTGCGGCTCATGCCCCACTTCGACCGGGCGGTCTTGCTGCTGTCACGCGGATCAACGCGAACGGCATTATCTTCGAACTTGACCAGAACTTCGTCGTTGGCGACAAAGCTCAGTTCACCTTTGGGGCCCTTGGCCTTAATGGTCTGGCCGTCAACGCTGGCTGTTACGCCTGGCGGGACTGCCACTGGTTTTTTACCGATACGAGACATTTTTCAAACCTTTTCAAGCCAGCGGTTAGAATATACGGCAGAGCAATTCGCCGCCGACATTCTGTTCACGTGCCTCGTGGTCTGCCATCACGCCCTTCGGCGTCGACAGGATCGAAATACCAAGACCGTTAGCAACCTGCGGAATCGACTTGACCGAAACGTAAACGCGACGGCCAGGCTTCGAAATACGGGTAATCTCACGGATTACAGGTACGTTCTCAAAATACTTCAGTTCGATTTCGATCTCGGACTTGCCGTTTTCAAAATCTACCTGGCTGTATCCGCGGATATAACCTTCAGACTGCAGAACATCCAGAACGCGGGCGCGCAGCTTGGAGGCAGGTGTGGAAACCTTGCCCTTTTTGCGCATGATGGCGTTGCGGATACGTGTCAGCATATCGCCGAGAGGATCTGTCATAGACATCCGTCTTCTCCCTTACCAGCTCGACTTCACGACGCCGGGCACCTGGCCGAGCGAACCCAGCTGGCGCAATGCGATACGCGACATTTTCAGTTTGCGGTAATAACCGCGTGGACGACCGGATACTTCGCAACGATTGCGAATGCGAACCTTGGTCGAATTCCGTGGCAGTTCTGCCAGCTGGATTGTCGCGCGGAAGCGCTCATCCAGCGGAAGCGACTGGTTCATCACGATTGCCTTCAAACGGGCACGCTTTGCAGCATACTGCTTGACGAGCAAACCACGGCGCTTGTTCTTTTCGACTGCGCTAGTCTTTGCCATTTCAAATACCTCGCTACGCTTGCCGTTACTGCCGGAAGGGGAAGTTGAAGGCGCGCAGGAGAGCGCGGGCTTCATCATCCGTCTTTGCAGTCGTGCAAACGATGATGTCCATGCCCCAGATCTGATCAACCTTATCGTAGTTGATCTCCGGGAACACGATGTGTTCCTTGATGCCCATGGCGAAGTTGCCACGACCGTCAAAGCTCTTCGGGTTCAGACCACGGAAATCTCGAACGCGCGGCAGCGCGATCGTGATCAGGCGATCCAGGAATTCATACATGCGCTCTTTACGAAGGGTAACCTTCGTGCCGATCGGCATATTCTCACGTACCTTGAAGGTAGCGATCGAATTACGCGCCCGGGTAATAACCGGCTTCTGACCAGCAATCAATGCCAGATCTTCAGCTGCGACAGTTGGCTTCTTGGAATCAGCCGTAGCTTCGCCAACGCCCATGTTGAGAACAACTTTGGTGATGCGGGGAATCTGCATCTCGTTGTCATATTTGAACTGCTCGAGAAGGTCTTTACGTACCACTTCCAGGTACTGCTTCTTCAAGCGTGGTTCGATCTTTGCACTGGTATTAGCCATCGATCAGGTCTCCTGAGCGCTTTGCTACACGTACCTTCTTGCCGTCTTCAAGAACCTTGAAGCCAACGCGGGTCGGCTTGCCATCCTTGGGGTCGGCGATCGCGAGGTTCGACAGATGGAGCGGCGCTTCTTTCGAAATGATGCCGGCTTCCTGGGTCTGTGTCTGCTTCTGGTGACGCTTGACAACATTAACGCCGCGAACGAGCGCCTGCTCGTCCTTCGGCAAAACTTTGATTACTTCGCCGGTACGGCCCTTGTCCTTACCAGCAAGAACGACAACGCGGTCGCCTTTACGGATCTTCTGCATCGTCTGCTCCTTTAGAGTACTTCTGGAGCCAGCGAGATGATCTTCATATGGCTCTTTGCGCGGAGTTCGCGCGGAACCGGTCCGAAGATACGCGTGCCGATAGGCTCTTTCTTGTTGTCGATCAGGACGGCGGCGTTCTTGTCGAAACGAATAACGCTCCCATCCGCGCGACGGATATCCTTGGCGGTACGAACAACCACCGCCTTCATCACGTCACCTTTTTTAACACGGCCGCGCGGAATTGCTTCCTTGATCGAAACGACAATAATGTCGCCGACCGAAGCATATTTCCGCTTCGAGCCGCCCAGCACCTTGATGCACATGACACGACGTGCGCCGGAATTATCCGCGACGTCGAGGTTTGTTTGCATCTGAATCATGACTAGCCGCCTTCTTCTTGTTCAACCGGACTGGGCTTTCCTTGCCCCTCGCGATTGTTGCGTACTTACATACAGATAATTAATATTAACTTGCTGGGGCGTCTGTAACGACAACCCAACGCTTGTCTTTCGAAATCGGCTTCGATTCCTGGATGGAAACGGCATCGCCGACTTTGAACTGGTTATTCTCGTCGTGCGCCTTGTACTTCTTGGACTGGCGCACAGTCTTCTGGAGGAGCGGGTGCGAATAGCGCCGCTCGACCTTGACCACGACGGTCTTGTCGTTTTTGTCGCTGACGACAACGCCCTGCAGAATGCGTTTAGGCATGGTTTTCTTCCTTAAGCCTTGCTCTCGACCGCTTTCTGGCGGGCGACTGTCTTGATGCGCGCGATATCACGGCGGATCTGCCGGACACGTGCGGTTTTTTCCAACTGGCCAGTCGCCTTCTGGAAGCGCAGGTTGAACTGCTCTTTCTTCAGCGTAGCCAACTCTTCATTCAACTGATCGAGGCTCAAGGCCCGGACTTCTGCGGATTTCATAGCATCCACCCCTTATTCTGCGATGCGCTGAATAAAGCGCGTCTTGACCGAAAGCTTGGCAGCACCAAGGCGAAGAGCCTCACGAGCCACATCTTCCGGAACGCCGTCGAGTTCAAACATGACGCGGCCTGGTGCTACACGAGATGCCCAGTAGTCCACGGAACCCTTACCTTTACCCATGCGGACTTCGGTAGGCTTCGATGTTACGGGCACATCCGGGAAAATCCGGATCCACACACGGCCGGCACGTTTCATGTGACGGGTAATTGCACGGCGAGCGGCTTCGATCTCACGCGCGGTAACGCGGTTCGGCTCGAGGGCCTTCAGGCCGAAAGCACCAAAATTAAGATCCGTGCCGCCTTTCGACGCGCCGTGGATACGGCCCTTGAACTGCTTGCGGAACTTTGTGCGCTTAGGCTGCAGCATTGTTCTCTACTCCAAAATTCTCTTTCCGGAAAGACGCTATTTTAAGCGTTTTCGCGGCGACGGTTCTGACCCTGATGACCATCACCTTCAACAGCGCGACGTTCGGAGGCCATTGGGTCATGCTCAAGGATCTCGCCCTTGAATACCCAGACCTTGACGCCGCAGATGCCGTAGGCGGTGTGTGCTTCAGCAGTTCCGTAGTCGATATCGGCACGAAGTGTATGCAAAGGCACGCGACCTTCGCGGTACCATTCCATACGCGCAATTTCCGCGCCGCCGAGACGACCCGAGCAATTGATACGAATGCCTTCTGCACCAAGACGCATGGCCGACTGAACGGCACGCTTCATGGCACGGCGGAATGCAACACGGCGTTCCAGCTGCTGAGCGATGGACTGCGCAACCAGGACTGCATCTGTTTCCGGCTTGCGGACTTCAACGATATTGAGCGCTGTTTCCGCGTTTGTCATTTCTGACAGCTTGCGGCGCAGCTTCTCGATATCGGCGCCCTTCTTGCCGATGATCAGACCCGGACGGGCAGCATGGATCGTCACGCGGCACTTCTTGTGCGGACGCTCGATCACCACCTTGGAAATGGCAGCCTGCTTCAGCTCGTCCATCAGATACTTGCGGATCTTCAGGTCTTCATGCAGCAGCTTGCCGTATTCACCTGTGTTCGCGTACCAACGCGAGTCCCAGGTCCGGTTGATGCCAAGGCGGAAGCCAACCGGATTAATCTTCTGGCCCATTATGCGGCCTCCCCTTTTTCCTCAGCTTCGCGGACAACGATCGTCAGATGCGAGAATGGCTTCTCGATCCGGCTTGCACGACCGCGACCACGAACATGGAAACGCTTCATCACGATTGACTTGCCAACGTAGGCTTCAGCAACAACCAGAGCATCAACATCCAGGTCATGGTTGTTCTCTGCGTTGGCGATAGCTGATTCGAGAGTCTTTTTCACCGTCCCTGCAATCCGCTTGCGCGAAAATTCCAGATCGGCAAGAGCGGCGTTAACCTTCTTGCCACGGATCAAAGCAGCCACCAGATTTAGCTTCTGAGGGCTGATACGGAGCGTACGGGCAACGGCTTTCGCCTCGTTGTCCTTAAGCTGGCGCGGAGCCTTAGCCTTGCCCATCTTTATTTCCTCTTCGCTTTCTTGTCCGCGCCGTGACCGTAATAGGTACGCGTCGGAGCGAATTCACCAAACTTGTGTCCGATCATCTCTTCGTTGACCGAAACCGGCACATGCTTGTTACCGTTGTACACACCGAAGGTCAGACCGACGAACTGTGGCAGGATCGTGGAGCGACGGCTCCAGATCTTGATAACTTCACTGCGACCGCCCTCACGTACCTTCTCAGCCTTCTTGAGAAGATAGCCATCGATGAACGGGCCTTTCCAAACTGAACGAGCCATTTCAGACTACCTCTCTTACTTCTTGCGCTGATGACGCGAACGAGCGATGAACTTGTCCGTCGACTTGTTGGAGCGCGTCTTCTTGCCCTTCGTGGGCTTGCCCCACGGAGAAACAGGATGACGACCACCTGACGTACGACCTTCACCACCACCGTGCGGGTGATCAACCGGGTTCATGGCAACACCGCGAACGTGCGGGCGCTTGCCAAGCCAACGGCTGCGGCCGGCCTTACCAAGGCTGATGTTGCCATGGTCAGGATTGGATACTGCACCGACCGTGGCGAAGCACGAACCGTGGACGAGGCGCTGTTCACCCGAATTCAGGCGAAGGATTGCCATGCCCTGGTCGCGGCCGACGAGCTGCGCATAGGTACCGGCGGAACGGGCGATCTGACCGCCCTTGCCTGGCTTCATCTCCACATTGTGGATGATGGTGCCGACCGGGATCGACGACAATGGCATCGCATTGCCTGGCTTCACGTCCGTCTGTGCGCCAGCGATAACGCTGTCGCCGACAGCCAGACGCTGCGGAGCCAGGATGTAGCTCAGCTCACCGTCTTCGTAGCGGATGAGAGCAATGAATGCGGTCCGGTTCGGATCGTATTCAAGGCGTTCAACCTTGGCAGCCACGTCATGCTTGCGGCGCTTGAAATCTACAAAGCGGTATGTGCGCTTGTGACCACCACCCTGGTAGCGTGCAGTCACGCGACCGGAGTTGTTACGACCACCCTTTGAATGAAGACCTTCGGTCAGCGCCTTGACAGGCTTGCCCTTGTAGAGCTCCGAGCGGTCCACGATGACCAGCTGACGCTGGCTTGGTGTGGTTGGATTATAATGTTTGAGTGCCATTGTCTTTACTCCACGGCCCCTCAGAGACCAGTCGAAACATCGATCGACTGCCCTTCGGCAAGCGTCACGATAGCTTTCTTGACATCACTCTGGCGCCCGACGATGCCGCGGAACCGCTTCACCTTGCCTTTGCGCACAGCTGTATTGACTGCAGTTACCTTCACGCGAAACAGCGCTTCGACTGCGGCCTTGATTTCCGGCTTCGTTGCCTTGCGGGCCACGTTGAAGACGACCTGGTTATGTTCGGAAACCAGGGTCGACTTTTCGGTGATAACCGGGCTGACGATCACGTCGTAATGGCGAAGATCGGTCATTTGAAACGCTCCTCGAGAGCTTCAACTGCAGCCTTGGAAAGCACGAGCTTGCCGCGACGCAGGATGTCATAAACATTGATGCCCTGAATTGGCAGAACATCGATGTTCGGGATGTTCGAAGCAGCGCGACGGAAATTCGCATCAATCTCGGCACCGCCGATGAGAAGCGCATTTTCGAAGCCCAGCTTGGCGAACTGCGAAACAAGTACCTTTGTCTTGGCATCGGTAGCGGCCAGCTCATCGATGATGATGAGTTCGGAAGCCTTTACCTTGGCAGACAGGGCATGACGGAGCGCAAGAGCGCGTACCTTCTTCGGCAGGTCATGTTCGTGGCTGTGAACAACCGGACCATGCGCCTTACCACCGCCGCGGAACTGCGGAGCACGTGCCGAATGGTGACGGGCGCGGCCCGTACCCTTCTGCTTGTACATCTTGGCGCCGGTGCGTGCGATTTCCGAACGACCCTTTGCCTTGTGTGTTCCCTGCTGCTTGCGGGCGAGCTGGTAACGGACCATGCGCTGAAGGATGTCGTCGCGTGGCTCAAGGCCGAAAATCTCTTCCGAGAGCTTCACCTTGCCGGCGTCTTTGCCTTCAAGTGTTGTAATTGTGAGATCCATTATACGGCTCCCTCAGTCGTCTGAGCTACTTCTGCATCAGACACAGCTGCTGCGGCGTTTGCGGCCTGGCGAACACCAGCTGGCTTGGGGGCAGTTGCCGGCAGCGCTACCTTGACGGCATCGCGTACCAGGATCCATGCACCCTTGGAGCCAGGAACAGCACCACGAACGAGAATAAGACCACGATCCAGATCCGTCGAAACGACTTCGATGTTCTGGGTCGTCACGCGGGTCTGACCCATGTGACCGGCCATCTTCTTGCCCTTGAACACTTTACCCGGATCCTGACGCTGACCGGTCGAACCGTGAGCGCGGTGTGTTACCGAGTTACCGTGTGTGGCGCGGTGACCACCGAAGTTGTGGCGCTTCATCGAACCGGCAAAACCTTTACCGATCGACGTACCCGTCACATCAACCTTCTGACCAGCAACGAAATGTTCGGCCGTGATCTCAACACCGACATCCAAGAGGTTGTCGGCAGAAACGCGGAACTCAGCCACTTTCGCCTTTGGCTCAACGGAGGCCTTCGCGAAATGACCGCGCAATGCCTGCGTTGTATTCTTTACTTTGGCCAGTCCAACACCGAGCTGAACAGCTGTGTAGCCATTCTTCTCGACTGTACGCTGAGCCACGACATGGCAATTCTCCATACGAAGAACTGTCACAGGTACATGCTCGCCTGCGTCATTGTAGACGCGAGTCATGCCCAGCTTCTGTGCAATTACACCTGAACGCATCGGTTCGTCCTTCCGTCCTCAAGCCTTACAGCTTGATCTCGACATCAACACCAGCGGAAAGATCGAGCTTCATCAGCGCGTCTACTGTCTGCGGGGTTGGGTCTACGATATCGAGAAGACGCTTATGAGTGCGCATCTCGAACTGTTCGCGGCTCTTCTTGTCGATGTGCGGCGAGCGGTTTACTGTGAACTTCTCGATCCGTGTAGGAAGCGGGATCGGTCCGCGCACATTGGCACCGGTACGCTTGGCAGTCGACACGATTTCCCGCGTCGAATCGTCAAGGATCCGATGATCAAACGCCTTGAGGCGAATGCGGATGTTTTGACCGTTCATTTCATCTTTTCCTTGTTTAGCGGAGACGCCTATAGCAGGCGCCTCTGCATAAAACCTTAATATTATTCAATGATCGAAGCGACGATGCCTGCACCGACGGTGCGGCCACCTTCACGGATAGCGAAGCGCAGCTTCTCTTCCATTGCGATCGGCACGATCAGCGTCACATCAACCGAGATGTTGTCGCCGGGCATGACCATTTCCGTGCCTTCCGGCAGCGTCACCACGCCCGTCACGTCGGTCGTGCGGAAGTAGAACTGCGGACGGTAGTTGGAGAAGAATGGCGTATGACGGCCACCTTCGTCCTTCGTCAGGATGTAGGCTTCTGCCTTGAACTTCGTGTGCGGCTTGACCGAACCTGGCTTGGCAAGGATCTGGCCGCGCTCGACGTCTTCACGGCCAACGCCGCGGATCAGCGCGCCGATGTTGTCGCCGGCCTGGCCCTGGTCGAGCAGCTTGCGGAACATTTCAACGCCGGTCACCGTCGTCTTCGTCGTCGGCTTGATGCCGATGATTTCAACTTCTTCACCAACCTTGACGATACCGCGTTCAACGCGGCCCGTCACAACCGTGCCACGACCCGAGATCGAGAACACGTCTTCGATCGGCATCAGGAACGGCTGGTCAACCGGACGCTCCGGCGTCGGGATGTACTTGTCGACTTCCGCCATCAGCGCGCGCACCGCGTCTTCGCCGATTTCCTTGTTGGAATCTTCCAGTGCGGCCAGCGCCGAACCCTTGACGATCGGCACATCGTCGCCCGGGAAGTCGTACTTCGACAGAAGCTCGCGCACTTCCAGTTCAACCAGTTCCAGAAGCTCGGCATCGTCAACCTGGTCGACCTTGTTCAGGAAAACCACGATCGCCGGAACGCCAACCTGACGGGCCAGCAGGATGTGCTCGCGCGTCTGCGGCATCGGGCCGTCGGCTGCCGATACAACCAGGATCGCGCCGTCCATCTGCGCCGCACCGGTGATCATGTTCTTCACATAGTCGGCGTGGCCGGGGCAATCGACGTGCGCGTAGTGGCGCGCTGCCGTCTCGTACTCGACGTGTGCCGTCGAAATGGTGATGCCGCGCGCCTTTTCTTCCGGTGCCGCGTCGATCTGGTCGTACGCCTTGAACTCTCCGAAATACTTCGTAATCGCTGCCGTCAACGATGTCTTGCCATGGTCAACGTGACCAATCGTGCCGATGTTGACGTGCGGCTTGTTACGTTCAAACTTGCTCTTAGCCATCTGAGCTCTCCGTTATATGTTCGCCTGCTCAGGCTTAACTCAACTGTCACGCGCAACCGTCAGGGTTACGCAAACTTCTTCTGAATTTCCTGTGCGACTGCTGTCGGAACAGGTTCGTAGTGATCAAACTGCATCGTGTACTGTGCACGACCCTGGCTCATCGAACGCAGCGTGTTCACATAACCAAACATGTTGGCCAGCGGCACGTTTGCATTGACGACCGTAGCAATGCCACGGGCTTCGGTACCCGAAATCTGACCACGACGTGAATTCAGATCGCCGATTACGTCACCGACATAATCTTCAGGCGTTACAACTTCGACCTTCATGATCGGCTCGAGCAGCTGGGCACCGGCTTCGCGGGCAGCTTCGCGGAATGCCGCACGGCCTGCGATTTCGAATGCCAGAACCGACGAGTCGACATCATGGTAGGCACCGTCGATCAGCGTGGCTTTCACGCCGAGCATCGGGAAGCCTGCGAGCGGACCCGCACCCATGACGCTTTCAATACCCTTCTGAACGCCCGGAATGTATTCCTTCGGTACAGAGCCGCCGACAATCTTCGATTCGAAGATGAAATCGTCGCCATCGTGGGGTTCGAAGATGATCTTGACGCGAGCGAACTGACCCGAACCACCCGACTGCTTCTTGTGGGTGTAGTCCTGTTCCTTCTTGCGTGTGATCGATTCGCGGTAGGCAACCTGCGGCTGACCAACATTCGCCTCGACCTTGAACTCGCGACGCATACGGTCAACGAGAATGTCGAGATGAAGTTCGCCCATGCCGGCGATGATTGTCTGACCCGACTCTTCATCCGACTTGACGCGGAATGAAGGATCTTCAGCAGCAAGACGGTTCAGCGCAATGCCCATCTTTTCCTGGTCGGCCTTGGTCTTCGGCTCGATCGCGATTTCGATAACCGGATCGGGGAATTCCATGCGTTCCAGGATAACCGGCTTCAGCGGATCGCAGAGCGTGTCACCTGTCGTTGTTTCTTTCAGGCCTGCCAGAGCAACGATGTCGCCGGCAAACGCTTCTTCAATGTCTTCACGCGAGTTGGAATGCATCTGCAGCATACGGCCGATACGTTCGCGCTTGTTCTTGACTGTGTTGTCGAGCGAAACACCCTTGGTCAGCTTGCCGGAATAGATGCGGCAGAAAGTCAGCGAACCAACGAACGGATCGTTCATGATCTTGAATGCGAGCATCGACAGAGGCTCTTCATCCGAAGACTTGCGGGTTGTCTCGCCATCGGTCTTCGGGTCGATACCCTTGATCGAAGGAACGTCAACCGGCGAAGGCAGGTATTCAACAACACCATCAAGCAGAGGCTGTACGCCCTTGTTCTTGAAGGCCGAACCGCAGAATACCGGGTGGAATTCAACACGGCAGGTGCCGGTGCGGATCAGAGCGCGCAGAGCGTCATTGTCAGGCATGTTGCCTTCCAGATACGCTTCCATCGCAGCTTCATCGACTTCAACGGCAGCTTCGATCAGCTTTTCGCGGTATTCTTCAGCCTTGGCTTGCAGATCAGCAGGGATCTCAACGACATCCCACTGCGCACCCAGCTGCTCATCGCGCCAGACCAGAGCCTTCATTTCGATCAGATCGACGACGCCCTTGAATTCTGTCTCTGCACCGATCGGCAGCTGCATGACAACAGCCTTGGCACCAAGACGGGTCTTGACCATTTCAACGCAGCGATCGAAATCGGCGCCGGTCTTGTCCATCTTGTTGACGAAGATCATGCGCGGAACATGATACTTCTCAGCCTGACGCCAAACGGTTTCCGTCTGCGGCTCTACGCCGGCATTGGCATCGAGCAGAGCAATCGCACCGTCGAGAACGCGCAGCGAGCGCTCGACTTCAATCGTGAAGTCGACGTGACCTGGCGTGTCGATGATGTTGAAGCGACGCTTCTTGCCATCGCGGCCTGTCCAGTAGGTGGTGGTTGCAGCGGATGTGATCGTGATGCCACGCTCCTGCTCCTGCTCCATCCAATCCATGGTTGCAGCGCCATCATGGACTTCACCGATTTTGTGCGACTTGCCGGTGTAATAAAGAATACGCTCGGTCGTCGTCGTCTTGCCGGCGTCGATGTGCGCCATAATACCGAAATTACGGTAGTCTTCGATTTTATATTCGCGGGCCATGATATGGTGCCTTCAAGAATAGGGTTTCGACGATTACCAGCGGTAATGCGAGAATGCGCGGTTGGCTTCTGCCATGCGATGCGTGTCTTCACGCTTCTTCACAGCCGAGCCACGGTTGTTTGCCGCATCCAGGAGTTCGCCGGACAGGCGATCAATCATCGTGGTCTCATTGCGACCGCGAGCAGCATTGATCAGCCAACGGATGGCAAGAGCCTGACGACGCTCTGGACGAACATCGACCGGAACCTGGTATGTTGCACCACCAACACGGCGCGAGCGCACTTCAACGTGCGGCGCAACATTGTCGAGGGCCTGATGGAACAGGGCAACCGGCTCCTGCTTGCTCTTGGCTTCAACCGACTCAAGCGCACCGTAAACGATACGCTCAGCGATCGACTTCTTGCCATGATGCATGACTGCATTCATGAACTTCGTCAGAACGAGATCGCCGAACTTTGGATCCGGGTTGATCTCACGCTTTTCTGCACTATGGCGTCTGGACATACTTTTTGTCTCTTATCTGCATCGGGTTGACCTACCTGGTGGCCAAAGTCCCGGAAAATCTTACTTCGGACGCTTTGCACCGTACTTGGAACGGCGCTGCTTACGGTTCTTGACGCCCTGCGTATCGAGAACACCACGGATGATGTGGTAACGAACGCCCGGCAAATCCTTGACACGGCCGCCGCGGATCATCACGACAGAGTGTTCCTGAAGGTTGTGGCCTTCACCCGGAATGTATCCGATAACTTCGAAGCCATTCGTCAGACGCACCTTGGCAACCTTACGCAGAGCCGAGTTCGGCTTCTTCGGGGTCGTCGTGTAGACGCGGGTGCAAACGCCGCGCTTCTGCGGGTTTTCCTGCAAGGCAGGAACTTTATTGCGCTTTACCGGCGCAGTGCGCGGCTTGCGGATCAACTGGTTTACGGTAGGCATTCAACCTTCCCTCTTTCACAAATCTCGTATCTTCGCCCGTCAGGGCCGCTTCAGCGCCATGCTCATGCACGAATTCGGGCAACTAAACCACCGCGAGGGTGGTTGCCCGAATAAAAGCAGAGGAAGCCTTAAGAGCTTCATGCGAGCGGCAAATTGCATTTCGATCGTAAAACGAACCCTGTTTGAGATGAACTCCAGAGCGTGTCGCTCCGAAACAGCCAATCTCACATCGGCTCAGATGTGCTGCTGATACTTTGTCCCCTGCTCCACGTCAAGCCTGAACACCAAATTTTATTAAGGTTTGGAGCGTTTTGGGGCGCTTTGCGGCCTGATGGTAAGATTGTTTCGCGTAAAGAGCGCGAATTCAAGCAATCTTTCGCATCGTGCACAGAGATTTAAGGCTTTGGCGAGACGCCTGCGGCCATTTTGGCTAGTCTTATGGCTTGTAACACACAGATTCGGGAATCATTAACATGTCCACTGCCCCTGCCGACTCAAAGCCGGTCCACCTCATCGTTGCCGACGTCTGGAAGAAAGGCGAGGAAGAGCCGCTGCAGGTGCATGTTCTCCTGATGAACGACGATGCCGACGGGCTGGTTGAAACCGCCCTGCAGATTCTGGCCAATGAAGGCTATGAAGAGGCTGAACTCCTTGAGATCGGCACGCTGACAAGCGAGCCGGAGGAAGAACCCCACCTCTCCGCCTGGAAGACCGCCCTCACCGGCCAGGCCGCGCTGATCGAGTTTGACCAATGAACTAGAGGGGCTGGCACTACGCCCACCTGCCCATCAGCATTCACCTCATAGCCCAAACAAAAAGGCCGCCCCGAAAGGCGGCCTTTTCAATGTCGTTGTGTGCAACCGGCTTATTCGGCCGGAGTGCCTGTCATGTCGGTCAGCATGGCGTCGACCTTGGCAGCACCGGCTCCGCTTTCCTTGCGGCGCTCGTCGATGATCAGCTCGTCGCGGGCACCGGCAATGCGGCGGATCTGCTTGACCGTTCCACCCGTACCAGCCGGGATCAGACGGCCAACGATGACGTTTTCCTTCAGGCCCTGCAGCGCATCCATCTTGCCGGCGACGGCAGCTTCCGTGAGGACGCGTGTCGTTTCCTGGAAGGACGCAGCCGAGATGAACGACGGCGTCTGCAGCGAAGCCTTGGTGATACCCAGGAGAACCGGAGTACCGTAACCTGGCTTCTTGCCATCTTCCTCGAGACGTTCGTTGATCTCGTCCAGCTCGATCCGGTCGACATGGTCACCGGCGATGAAGCCAGTGTCACCGGATTCGGTGATTTCGACCTTCTGCAGCATCTGGCGGACAATCACTTCGATGTGCTTGTCGTTGATCAGAACGCCCTGCAGACGATAGACTTCCTGGATTTCATTGACGAGATACGAAGCGAGTGCTTCCACGCCCTTGATGGCCAGAATGTCATGCGGTGCCGGGTTGCCGTCGAGGATGTAATCGCCCTTTTCGATCGCATCGCCATCCTGAAGATGGAAAGGCTTGCCCTTGGGGATCAGATACTCAACTGGCTCGAGCGTCTCGTCGTTCGGTTCGATGACGATGCGGCGCTTGTTCTTGTAGTCGCGGCCAAAACGAACCGTACCATCGATTTCGGCGATGATCGCGTGGTCCTTCGGACGGCGTGCTTCGAACAGTTCCGCAACGCGCGGCAGACCACCGGTGATGTCCTTGGTCTTGGCGCTTTCCATCGGGATACGGGCAAGAACGTCACCCGCCTTCACGTGCGAGCCAGGCTCAACCGAAAGGATCGATTCAACCGACAGCTGGAAGCGTGCATCGCCGCCCTTTGCCAGTTTCAGAACCTTGCCGGCCTTGTCCTTGACGACGATGCAAGGCTTCAGGTCCGAACCGCGCGGTGTCGAACGCCAGTCGATGACCACGCGCTTGGTGATACCGGTGGACTCGTCCGTCGTTTCCGAAACGGAGAGACCGTCGACCATGTCTTCGAATTCGACATGACCTTCGACTTCCGTCATGACCGGGCGGGTATAAGGATCCCACTCGGCAACGCGCTGGCCGCGCTTAACCGTATCGCCGTCATCGACATAGATGCGCGAACCGTAGGTGACGCGGTGTGTCGCCCGTTCCTTGCCTGTCGCATCAAGAATGACAACAGCCATGTTACGGCCCATGACAACCAGATGGCCGTCGGAGTTGCGAACCACATTGCGGTTACGGATCTGCACCGTGCCTTCATAGCTGGCTTCGAGGAACGACTGATCCACAACCTGCGCCGTACCACCAAGGTGGAACGTACGCATCGTCAGCTGCGTGCCTGGCTCACCGATCGACTGAGCGGCGATAACGCCGACAGCTTCACCCTGATTGACCGGCGTACCACGGGCCAGATCGCGGCCGTAGCACTTGGCGCAGATGCCGCCACGGGTCTCACAGGTGAGAGCCGAACGGATGCGGATGGACTGGACGCCCGCCTTTTCGATGGCATCGATATCGAACTCGTCGATGATGTTGCCGCCGGTAACCAGAACGTCACCCGTCAACGGATGCAGGATGTCTTCGAGCGCCGTACGGCCGAGAACACGCTGGCCAATGGTCGCAACGACCTGACCGGCATCAACGATCGGCTGCATGGTGAGGCCCGTTGTCGTGCCGCAATCCACCGAGATGACGATGCAATCCTGCGCGACGTCGACGAGACGGCGTGTCAGGTAACCGGAGTTGGCCGTCTTCAAGGCGGTATCGGCAAGACCCTTACGCGCACCGTGGGTCGAGTTGAAGTACTCGTTCACGGTCAGGCCTTCCTTGAAGTTCGAAATGATCGGCGTTTCGATGATTTCGCCCGAAGGCTTGGCCATCAGTCCGCGCATGCCACCCAGCTGGCGCATCTGGTTCGGCGAACCACGGGCACCCGAGTGCGACATCATGTAGATCGAGTTCATCTGCTTCTGGCGGCCAGTGACAGGATCGAACTCGACAGCCTTAATGCGGGCCATCATTTCGTCAGCGACCTTCTCGGTGCACTTGCCCCAAGCGTCGACGACCTTGTTGTACTTCTCGCCCTGGGTGATCAGGCCGTCATTGTACTGCTGTTCGTATTCGGTCGCCAAAGCTTCGGTCTCGGCAACGAGCTTCGCCTTGGTTTCCGGAATGACCATGTCGTCCTTGCCGAAGGAAATACCGGCACGGCAAGCGTGGCTGAAGCCGAGCTGCATGATACGATCGCAGAAAATGACCGTCTCTTTCTGTCCGCAATGGCGATAGACCGTGTCGATCATCTTGGAGATGTTCTTCTTGGTCATTTCCTGGTTGCAGATGTCGAAAGGCACGTTGTGGTGCTTCGGCAGCAGCTCACCGATGATCATGCGGCCAGGCGTCGTGTCGAAAATCTTCGACGTCGGCTTGCCGTCCGCATCAATGCTCTTGAAGCGGCCCTTGATCTTGGTGTGCAGGGTGACGGCACCGCTGCCAATGGCGTGATGCAGCTCACCGATATCGGCAAAAGCCATGCCTTCGCCCGGCTCTTTCGCCGCAACGATCGACAGATAGTACAGGCCCAGAACCATGTCCTGCGACGGAACGATAACCGGCAGACCGTTTGCAGGGTGCAGGATGTTGTTCGTCGACATCATCAGAACGCGGGCTTCAAGCTGCGCTTCCAGGGAAAGCGGAACGTGAACAGCCATCTGGTCACCGTCGAAGTCCGCGTTGAAAGCGGTACAGACGAGCGGATGCAGCTGGATTGCCTTGCCTTCGATCAGGATGGGTTCGAACGCCTGGATGCCAAGACGGTGCAGCGTCGGCGCACGGTTCAGGAGAACCGGGTGCTCGCGGATGACCTCGTCAAGGATGTCCCAGACTTCCGGCTTTTCCTTTTCAACCAGCTTCTTCGCCTGCTTGACGGTCGAGGAATAACCCTTGGCGTCGAGACGGGCATAGATGAACGGCTTGAACAGTTCGAGCGCCATCTTCTTCGGCAGACCGCACTGGTGCAGCTTCAGTTCCGGACCGGTCACGATGACCGAACGGCCGGAATAGTCGACGCGCTTGCCGAGCAGGTTCTGACGGAAGCGGCCCTGCTTGCCCTTGAGCATGTCGGACAGCGACTTCAGCGGACGCTTGTTGGCACCGGTGATGACGCGGCCGCGGCGGCCGTTGTCGAACAGTGCATCAACCGATTCCTGAAGCATGCGCTTCTCGTTGCGGATGATGATGCCAGGTGCGCGCAGTTCGATCAGGCGCTTCAGACGGTTGTTACGGTTGATCACACGACGATAGAGGTCGTTGAGATCGGACGTCGCAAAGCGGCCGCCATCCAGCGGAACAAGCGGGCGCAGGTCCGGCGGAATGACCGGAACGATCTTCATGATCATCCATTCCGGACGGTTACCCGATTCCAGGAAGTTTTCGACGATCTTCAGACGCTTCATCAGCTTCTTCTGCTTCAGATCCGAAGTCGTTGTCGCCAGCTCTTCACGCAGATCGCCGGCAATCTTCTCCAGATCCATGGAAGCCAGAAGCTCATGGATAGCTTCCGCGCCGATCAGTGCCGTGAAGGAATCTTCACCGAACTCATCGACAGCGATCATGTATTCTTCCTCTGAAAGCAGCTGATGCTCTTTCAGAGATGTCAGGCCGGGTTCGGTCACGATGTAGTTCTCGAAATAGAGAACGCGCTCGATGCCCTTGAGGGTCATGTCGAGCAATGTGCCGATACGGCTTGGCAGAGACTTCAGGAACCAGATGTGCGCAACCGGGGCTGCGAGTTCGATATGGCCCATGCGCTCACGGCGAACGCGCGACAGCGTTACTTCCACGCCGCACTTTTCGCAGATGATGCCCTTGTATTTCATGCGCTTGTACTTGCCGCACAAGCATTCATAGTCCTTGATCGGCCCGAAGATCCGAGCACAGAAGAGACCATCCCGCTCAGGCTTGAATGTGCGGTAGTTGATCGTCTCCGGCTTCTTGATCTCACCGTATGACCAGGACAGAATCTTCTCAGGGCTGGCAATCGAAATCCGGATGGAATCGAATGCCTGTACAGGCACCTGAGGATTGAAAAGATTCATGACCTCTTGGTTCATGCCGTTTCTCCATGGGGCAAAAATTGCCCTCTGCTTGCGATGGAATGATCCGCCGTCGCGGGTCCATCTAGATCAAATGCCGCTTCTGCAGCGGCTCGAAACAAAATGGTCGGGTGCGCGGCAAACCGCGCACCCCAACTTTTTTACTCTGCCGCGTCAGGCAAAGCCTGCTGCTCTTGCTGGCGTGTATCGTCCAGCTCGACATTGAGACCGAGCGAACGCATTTCCTTGACGAGAACGTTGAAGCTCTCCGGAATACCGGCCTCGAACGTATCGTCACCGCGGACGATCGCTTCATAGACCTTGGTACGGCCGGCGACGTCATCGGACTTGACCGTGAGCATTTCCTGCAGCGTGTAGGCCGCACCGTATGCTTCCAGGGCCCAGACCTCCATTTCACCGAAACGCTGACCGCCGAACTGGGCCTTGCCGCCCAGGGGCTGCTGCGTCACGAGCGAGTATGGTCCGATCGAACGGGCGTGGATCTTGTCGTCGACCAGGTGGTGCAGCTTCAGCATGTAGATGTAGCCGACAGTCACCTGACGATCGAAAGTTTCACCCGTACGTCCGTCATAGAGCGTCGACTGACCGGAAGCCTTCAGACCCGCCTGCTCCAGCATCACGTTGATGTCCGGCTCATGCGCACCGTCAAACACCGGCGTTGCAATCGACACGCCGCGCTTCATCTGCTCACCAAGACGCACGATGCTTTCGTCGTCATAGTTGCGGACTGGCTCGTTCCGGTCGTTGTCGGGGATGATCGACTCGATCGTCGCCCGCAGCGGCTGGATATCGCCCTGACCACTGGCCGCATACTGTGCCTTGTAGGCTTCGATCAGATCGCCGATCTTCTTGCCCATTCCGGCGCAGGCCCAGCCCAGATGCGTTTCCAGAATCTGGCCAACGTTCATGCGGCTTGGCACGCCAAGCGGATTGAGCACGATGTCGACATGCGTTCCGTCTTCGAGGAACGGCATATCTTCAACGGCGGCAATACGCGAGACAACACCCTTGTTGCCGTGACGGCCGGCCATCTTGTCGCCTGGCTGGATCTTGCGCTTCACAGCAACAAAGACCTTGACCATCTTCATGACGCCCGGAGGCATCTCGTCGCCGCGCTGTACCTTTTCGACCTTGTCCATGAAGCGCTGTTCGAGCAGCTTCTTGGAGTCGTCGTACTGGTTGCGCAGAGCTTCGATTTCGCCCTGAAGCTTTTCGTCCTCGACGGCGAACTGCCACCACTGGGAACGCGGGTGTTCACCCATGACTTCCGTCGTGACAACAGTGCCCTTCTTGAACGACTTCGGTCCGGCAACGGCAGGCTTGCCATTGAGAACGTCAGCCAGACGGCCATAGACGTTGCGGTCAAGAATAGCCTGTTCGTCGTCGCGGTCCTTGGCCAAACGCTCGATTTCCTCGCGTTCGATCGCCATGGCGCGTTCGTCCTTTTCAACGCCGTGGCGGTTGAAAACGCGAACTTCCACAACCGTACCGTAAGTCCCGGGCGGCATGCGCATCGAGGTGTCACGGACATCGGAAGCCTTTTCACCGAAGATGGCGCGCAGAAGCTTCTCTTCCGGCGTCATCGGGCTTTCGCCCTTCGGCGTGATCTTGCCGACGAGAATGTCGCCGGGCTGAACTTCCGCGCCGATGTAAACGATACCGGCTTCGTCCAGGTTCTTCAGGGCTTCTTCCGAAACGTTCGGAATGTCGCGCGTGATTTCTTCCGGTCCGAGCTTCGTATCGCGGGCCATGACTTCGAACTCCTCGATATGGATCGAGGTGAAGACGTCATCCGAAACGATCTTTTCAGACAGAAGGATGGAGTCTTCGTAGTTGTAGCCGTTCCAAGGCATGAACGCGACGAGCACGTTGCGGCCGAGCGCCAGATCGCCCAGGTCCGTCGAAGGACCGTCGGCAATGATGTCGCCCTTTTCGATCCGGTCGCCAACACGAACCAGCGGACGCTGATTGATGCAGGTGTTCTGGTTCGAACGCTGGAACTTCATCAGGCGGTAGATATCGACGCCTGATTTGCCCGGTACGAGATCTTCCGTCGCACGGATAACGATACGCGTCGCATCGACCTGATCGACGATACCTGTGCGGCGTGCACCGATGGCGGCGCCGGAGTCACGGGCAACGATCGGCTCCATGCCGGTACCGACGAACGGTGCCTCGGCGCGAACCAGAGGCACGGCCTGACGCTGCATGTTCGAGCCCATCAGAGCGCGGTTGGCGTCGTCGTTTTCCAGGAACGGAATAAGCGCTGCGGCAACCGATACGAGCTGCTTCGGCGACACGTCCATCAGATCCACGTTTTCACGCGGAGCCATCAGAACTTCACCCGCATGACGGCAGACAACGAATTCGTCCGTGAAGGCGCCGGAAGCGTCCAGTTCCACATTGGCCTGCGCCACGTGATACTTGGCTTCTTCCATCGCCGAGAGATAGACGACGTCGTCCGTGACCTTGCCGTCAACGATCCGGCGGTACGGGCTTTCGATGAAGCCGTACTTGTTGACCCGGGCAAAGGTTGCGAGCGAGTTGATCAGACCGATATTCGGGCCTTCCGGCGTTTCAATCGGGCAGATGCGGCCGTAATGCGTCGGATGCACGTCGCGGACTTCGAAGCCTGCACGCTCGCGGGTCAGACCACCAGGTCCAAGTGCCGAAAGACGGCGCTTGTGGGTGATTTCCGAAAGCGGGTTGGTCTGATCCATGAACTGCGACAGCTGCGAGGAACCGAAGAATTCGCGAACGGCGGCGGCTGCCGGCTTCGCATTGATCAGGTCCTGCGGCATCACGGTGTCGATTTCGATGGACGACATGCGTTCCTTGATGGCGCGCTCCATGCGGAGCAGGCCAACGCGGTACTGGTTTTCCATCAATTCGCCGACCGAACGCACGCGGCGGTTGCCGAGATTGTCGATGTCGTCGATTTCACCGCGACCGTCGCGCAGATCGACCAGCATCTTGACCACGGCAAGGATATCTTCCTTGCGCAGGATGCGGACAGTGTCTTCTGCATTCAGGTCGAGACGCATGTTCATCTTCACGCGGCCAACAGCCGAGAGATCATAACGCTCGCTATCGAA
Organism: Phyllobacterium sp. T2-21; assembly: GCF_055378485.1. Taxonomy (NCBI): domain Bacteria; kingdom Pseudomonadati; phylum Pseudomonadota; class Alphaproteobacteria; order Hyphomicrobiales; family Phyllobacteriaceae; genus Phyllobacterium; species Phyllobacterium sp. T2-21. Next base: position 2,540,395 of record NZ_AP027912.1, read on the forward strand.
GAACAGCGACTTGAACATGGCTTCAGCCGAGTCGATTGTCGGCGGCTCACCGGGACGCATGACGCGATAGATGTCGAACAGGGCGTCCTGACGGCTTTCGTTCTTGTCTACGGCCAGCGTGTTGCGGATATACGGTCCGATATTGACATGGTCGATATCGAGAACGTTGATCTCGGCTACACCCGTGTCGAGCAGAACCTTGAGGGTCTTCTCGTCCAGCTCATCACCGGCTTCGAGATAGACTTCACCGGTTTCCATGTTGACGATGTCTTCGGCAAGATACATGCCGAACAGGTCGTCTTCCGTTGCCTTGATGAACTTCAGGCCCTTTTCAGCAAGCTGCTTGGCAGCGCGGGCTGTCAGCTTCTTGCCGGACTCGAGAATGACTTCACCGGTATCGGCATCGATAACGTCGGTTGTCGCCTTGAAACCACGGAAACGATCGACGGAGAACGGAATGCGCCAGGTGTCGCCGTCACGGCTGAACATCAGCGAATTGTAGAACGTCGACAGGATTTCTTCGCTGTCCATGCCCAGCGCCATCAGCAGCGATGTCGCAGGAATCTTGCGGCGGCGGTCGATACGCGCATAGACCACGTCCTTGGCATCGAACTCGATGTCAAGCCAGGAACCGCGGTAAGGAATGACGCGCGCAGCAAACAGCAGCTTGCCCGACGAATGGGTCTTGCCCTTGTCGTGATCGAAGAAAACGCCCGGCGAACGGTGCATCTGCGAAACGATGACGCGCTCGGTACCGTTGACGATGAACGTGCCGTTATCGGTCATGAGCGGCATGTCGCCCATGTAAACGTCCTGTTCCTTGATGTCCTTGATCGACTTGGCGCCTGTATCCTCGTCAATATCGAACACGATCAGGCGCAGCGTGACTTTCAGCGGTGCAGCATAGGTCAGATCGCGCTGACGGCATTCGTCAACGTCGAATTTTGGAGCTTCAAATTCATACTTGACGAATTCAAGCATGGAAGCGCCGGAGAAATCCTGGATCGGGAACACAGACTTGAACACAGCCTGCAGACCTTCATCAAGACGCCCGCCTTTCGGCTCCTCAACCATGAGGAACTGATCGTAGGAAGCCTTCTGAACCTCGATGAGGTTCGGCATCTCTGCGACTTCAGGGATCTTACCGAAAAACTTGCGTACGCGCCTACGACCGTTAAAAGTATGGGTCTGAGCCATCGTCGCTCCTCGTCTTTGCGCCAGCGGAAACTGGCATGTTTCTTAAAACCGCTTTTGCGGCCCCGTGAACGGGACAAAACCCGTTTCCTGAAAGCATCGGAATTGCCGTCAGGAAAAGGGTTCAGTACCGGGTTGCCCAAAAAGGGCAGATCAGCGGACAGGGCTTGTCGCCCTGCCCGCCAAAAATGTTGGACTTACTTGAGTTCAACCTTGGCGCCAGCTGCTTCGAGCTGTGCCTTGATCTTGTCAGCTTCGTCCTTGGTAGCAGCTTCCTTGACTGGCTTGGGAGCAGCTTCAACGAGGTCCTTGGCTTCCTTGAGGCCGAGACCGGTGATTGCGCGGACTTCCTTGATCACGTTGATCTTGTTAGCGCCGGCATCGGTCAGAACGACGTCGAATTCAGTCTTTTCTTCAACGGCTGCAGCAGCTGCACCGCCGCCAGCGGCAGCAGCAACAGCAACAGGAGCAGCAGCAGAAACGCCCCACTTCTCTTCAAGAAGCTTGGAAAGTTCAGCAGCTTCCAGAACAGTCAGGTTGGACAGGTCGTCTACGATCTTTGCGAGATCAGTCATTTTGGTTTTCCTTTACAAGGTTCGATATATTGACAGCGAGAACGGCCTTATGCCGCTTCGTCCTTCCGGGCATAGGCGCCAAAAACGCGGGCAAGCTGGCCTGCCGGTGCGTTTACGATCTGAGCGATGCGCGTTGCTGGTGTCTGGATCATACCAACCAGCTTTGCACGCAACTCGTCGAGTGACGGCAGTGCGGCAAGAGCCTTCACGCCATCAGCGTCGAGAGTTGTTGCTCCCATCGAGCCACCGAGGATGACGAGCTTCTCGTTACCCTTGGCAAATTCGATGGCGATCTTTGGTGCCGTAATCGGATCATTCGAATAGGCAACAAGCGTCTGACCTGTGAACAGGTCAGAAATGCCTTCCGATTCCGTGCCCTGAAGAGCGATCTTGGCAAGGCGGTTCTTCGCGACTTTAACGGTGCCACCAGCATCACGCATCTTGGAGCGAAGATCGCTCAGCTGCGCAACGGTGAGACCGGTATAGTGGGCCACGACAACTGAACCGGAGTCCTTGAAGACGCCGTTCAGCCAAGTGACAAATTCGCGCTTTTCCGCTTTTTCCACTGTCTCTCTCCATTTGGCAGAAACGCACGGTGCGTCCCTGCCGGGTTGCCTTTTGTTGCAAGGCTTCAATCCGAAAACTGAAACCAAACAACACTTGAGGATCCTGTCCCCCCTGCTTCGCCGGAAATCCGGCTGCAAGCGAAAGGCAACTACGGTTCGAACCTTGTCTCGGTGGATTTTTCCACCCTAACAAAGCTGTTCCACGTCTCATGCAGGCTCATGACAATTAAGGCGAGCCACCTGCAATCTCGGACAGGATAACCGGACTTTCATCCGGTTATCCAGGCCCCGAAAGGCCTGGAATTCTTTAGAACTCAAGCCGTTAGGCCCGAGTTTTCACATCAGCTGTTACGCAGGGCGTACAGTCGACGGATCAACCTTGACGCCAACGCCCATCGTCGAAGAAATCGCGACGCGCTTGACGTATTCACCCTTGGCGCCTGCCGGCTTTGCCTTGGTGACGGCATCGGTGAATGCCTTGATGTTTTCTTCCAGCGCCTTGACATCGAACGATGCCTTGCCAACGCCGGCGTGAACGATACCGGCCTTCTCGACGCGGAACTCGACAGCGCCGCCCTTGGAAGCCTTGACCGCCGCCGTAACATCCGTCGTTACGGTGCCGACCTTCGGGTTCGGCATCATGCCGCGCGGGCCGAGAACCTTACCGAGACGGCCGACGAGCGGCATCATGTCCGGAGTGGCAATGCAGCGATCGAAATCGATCTTGCCGCCATTGACGATCTCGAACAGATCTTCCGCGCCAACGATGTCAGCACCGGCCTTCTTGGCTTCTTCAGCCTTGTCGCCGCGAGCGAAAACAGCAACGCGAACCGTACGGCCTGTGCCGTTTGGCAGATTGACAACGCCGCGAACCATCTGGTCCGCATGGCGGGGATCAACGCCGAGGTTCATCGATACTTCGATCGTCTCGTCGAACTTGGCAATGGCACGTTCCTTGACCATGGCAACAGCCGAAGTCAGATCATAGAGCTTCTCGCGGTCAACGCCTTCACGAACCTTGGCTACACGCTTTGATACTTTTGCCATCGTCTCAGCCCACCACTTCCAGGCCCATCGAACGGGCAGAACCTTCGACCATGCGCATGGCGGATTCGACATCCGCTGCGTTCAGGTCTTTCATCTTCGCCTGCGCGATTTCACGGACCTTGTCGCGCGAGATCTTGCCAGCAACCACCTTGCCTGGCTCCTTGGAACCGGACTTCAGGTTTGCAGCCTTCTTGAGGAAGTAAGACACCGGCGGCGTCTTCATCACAAAAGTGAAGGACTTGTCCTGATAGTATGTGATCACGACCGGAATGGGCGAACCCTTTTCCAGTTCCTGCGTGGCCGCATTGAAGGCCTTGCAGAATTCCATGATGTTGATGCCACGCTGACCAAGTGCCGGTCCGATGGGAGGAGACGGTGTTGCCGATCCTGCCGAAACCTGCAGCTTGAGCTGGCCTGCAATTTTCTTAGCCATAACTTCTCTGCCTTATCATTATGCCGGAAAACCGGCGGTTGCAGTTTGGTGGTACGGATTGAAGACCCGGCTAAAGGCCGCCTCACCTCCCACCATTGGCCACTGACGTGGCTGGCCGCCCGTCGGGCAGCCGATTGATCAGATCTTTTCGACCTGACCAAATTCCAGATCGACCGGCGTAGCGCGGCCGAAAATCGAAACTTCCACCTTGAGGCGCGAACGCTCTTCGTCGACTTCCTGAACGACACCGTTGAACGAAGCAAACGGACCGTCGGCAACACGAACGCTTTCGCCGATCTCGAACGAGATCGAAGCCTTCGGACGCTCGACACCCTCCTGAACCTGCATCAGGATCCGGTCGGCTTCCTTGTCGGAAATCGCAACCGGCTTGTTGTCGGAACCGAGGAAACCCGTCACTTTCGGCGTATTCTTGATCAGATGATACGCATCATCCGTCAGATCGGCACGAACAAGGACATAACCCGGGAAGAACTTGCGCTCAGCATCAACCTTGCGGCCGCGGCGCACTTCAACCACCTTTTCAGTCGGCACGAGGATCTTCTCGAAAAGATGCGACAGACCCTTCTGCCTCGCCTTTTCTTCGATCGACTCGGCGACCTTCTTTTCAAAGTTCGAATAGGCGTGAACGATATACCAGCGCGCGGTCATTCAAATTTCCTTGTCAGCCTGCGTTAACGACCAAGACCGAGAACGAGATCAATCCCGAAGGCCATCAACTGATCAGCTGCGAAGAAGAAAATCGCAGCAAAAAACGCCATCACCATCACCATAGCGGTGGAAATGAGCGTCTCACGGCGTGAAGGCCAGGTGACCTTTGCCGTTTCCGCGCGCACTTGCTGAAAAAAACTTATCGGGTTTGTCTTGGATGCCATTTACCGCTCGTGCGTGTCATGTTGTTGTAAACTCAATATGTTGCCATGGTAACAACACGCTTTGTTCACACCATTACGGCCCGTAAAGCTGATCGTTCAGCTCCACGCACCGCGTGTCTGTTGATGTTACATAGAACCGATTCCGGTAAAACACAAGTCCCCGGTTTCGTTTCTTTCCAAACATCTGTCAGCACACCATCCAATCGTGTGCGGGCAGACTATGAGTGGCAGGGGAGACAGGATTCGAACCTGCGACCTACGGTTTTGGAGACCGCCGCTCTACCAACTGAGCTACTCCCCTACAGTCCGGGGCGTACATTCCACAAAGCGCTGCGCTTTTCAAGCCCCTATTCCCGCCGCGCGCCGCTTTATGAGAAATTCGTCGCGTGACGCGCAGATTTGACGGTTTTCCCGCGCAGGCAGAGATGAAAGCCGCTGCCTTTTCTCAGGCTTTCGGCGGAACAGGCTTCAGTTCCACACAGTTGCCGGGCTTTGGATCGCGGTTGCAAATCCTGCCGGCAGTGAATGCACGAGAATCACCCTCGTCCGTCGCAAATTTGAAGTCCGACAACTCATTATACTGCAATATGTAGATATCGCTGGCGGAAACGGCAAGCATCCGGTCGACGAGGCTGGGTTTGACCCCCATTTCCACGAAATAGGCAACGAGTTGCTTGCGATAGCCTTTACGCACCTCCGTGGTTTCATACGTCCCGGTTGGTTTCCGGCTGACAACTTTCCGATCAATGATTTTCTTCTTGCCGTTCACGATCCGGTAGCGCGTCTGATAGGTAATCATGAGATTTGTGACCGTGGTGGTGATCTGGTGAATCCCGACCCGCGCCTCATATCCGGCCAATCGCTTTAAGCCGCCCGCGGCAAAAAACGGACAGGCGGACAGGCAAATCCCGCCGCCCGGAAAAGCATAACCGGCGTAAGCCCCATCGGCAAAATCGGGTTTGCAACTCTTCGGGCCCGGCGTGCACCCCAAATACATCGTCTTGCCGATGGCAACGTCCAGACCGCGCTTGCGGATGATCCGCCCCATCTCGATGGCGGCATTCACGGCACCTCCCCTCGAGTCGATCACGAGCGGCAGCCGCCGCTTGCCGGCCTGGTTCAGGATTTTCCGCAGCTTTGCAGGCGTATCGGGCTTGATCGTCCCCGTAGCCGCAATCCATTCCGGGCAATTCGGTCTGCAAACCTCAACGTCGGCGCGCACAATCGCAAACGCCATGGGACTGTCAGCCACGAGAAGATTCGACTGATACGTGTCTGGCAGTGGTTGGATCGGTTCTGGTCTGGGGATATTTCCCGCCTGCGGCGAAAAAAGCGGAGCATAGGCGGGCACGCCCGCCACACAATTCCTCGTCGGGTTGCAAATGGACGCGCGATCCGGCGTCCAGGCCGGGCATGACATATCGCAGAAGGGGCCGGTGCTGGGCGCGGATTGCCCCGGAGCGCTATAGGACGGGCCGGTTAGGTCAGCATCGCGCAGGATCGGTTGCACTGTTGTTGCCGGTCCCGAGGCAAGGCCGAGCGGTGGTGGAACATATGGCTGGCTGGTCGCGCCTGGGCCGGGCAATGCGGGCCGTTCGGCATCCGCGGCAAGCAGCGCCGTTGTCAAACCTGCAAACAGAGCAAAAGCGAGGCTGAGAACAATCAATAAACGGAAAAAGCCATCGTAGCAGCGCAACCGGCAATCATCGAACGCAACTTTCGTCAACGCCATGCTCTTCCCCACAAGCAATTCCCCTGCCTATCTACAAGCGGAACGGCTTCGCTATCAATGGGGTGTCAAAAATATCAGTCCATTCTCGAAACAATCTTGGAACCGGCAGATTTGAGCTCGACGCAGTTTACGGCCTTGGGCTCCTGCTCACAGATGCGCGTAGCCGCGAGATCGTTGACATCCCCCGTTCCCGACACAAGCTTGAACGCAACCAGCTCATCCTGCGTCAGAACCGAGATATCCTTGGCCGGAATGGACAGCATCCGGTCGACAATGGCCGGGTCGATGCCCATGCCGGTAAAATAGGCGAGCAGTTTCTGGCGATATCCCTTGCTAAGATCGGTGCGTTCATAGGAGCCGGCAGGCTTGCGCCCGACGATCTTGGTATCAAGAATCTTCTTCTTCCCGTTCACCATCCGGTAGCGCGTCTCATAGGTGATGCGTGTCTGTGTATAGACCTGCGTGATCTGGTGCACGCCGATCAGGGCCCAGGGGCCGACAAGACGCTTTTCACCCGCCGCGAAGATATAGGGACAGGCGGAGAGGCAATAGGCGCCCGCCGGATAGGGAAACCCGGCATAGGCCCCATCGGCATAACGGTCGGGCTTGCACTTCTGGTCGGGGCTGCAGCCTTCAAAGCGGGTTCTGCCGATGGCAATGTCGAGACCACGCTTGCGGATCATGCGGCCGACCTGCATGGCCGCGTCCACGTTGCCGCCATTCGATTCCATGATGATCGGCAGGCGCCGTTTGCCCATGACCTTCAGAATCTTGCGCAGCTTGGCCGGCGTGTCGTCCAATATGGTGCCGGAGGCCCATATCCATTCCGGACAGGCGGGCTCGCAGCTGGGCACCGCGCTGCGGACAATGGCAAAGCGCATGGACTGCAGGACGGGTGCCCCGGCCTGCTTCTTTCCCGCCAGAACGGGCGCGACAAGCGCCAGTTGGAGCAACAATGCCAGGAGAACACAGGCAGCCATGCCTGAAAGAACGCTGCATCCGGCCAAACGATAACCAAACATGTCAATCCCGATAACTACCAATTGCCCGCTGCCGGATCGCGGCGGTATCCTTGGAGCCGAATATGCTCTGTTGTGGCAAGGATAGACCAAGGGTTCGGAAGGGTAAACAGAAAGCACCTGCCCTTTCGCCGCAGGGGCGCATTGCCCACGGCAGCAGCGTGTTGAAGCGCAAGCTCTCGATAAATGTACAATTGCAATAAAGTGTGAATTGACGCGTCATAGGATTGTCATGCTCACGTCATGCATTTACGTCATCACATTTTCGTGAATTCAACCTGTCCCTTCCCGCGACCGGGCCCGGCATCGACCGGCCGTTACGGGGATTGACGAAAGAGATCAAAATGGACGCGCGCCAAACGATCAAAATCAAATCCTCGTTCTCGAAGCCATTGCAGCATATTGCCATGACGAGCATGCTGTCATTCTATTCAATCGGGGTCGTTATCTATGAATTGCTCGGCAGTGAGCCGGAAAACCTGATCGAGTACATCGCCTGTGCCGGTTCCGTGGTTTTCCCGCTTCTGACCGGTCGCCTGGTCTGGCGGCTGCTCAAGACCCGCGATGCAATCACCATCTCGCCGGAAGGCCTGTGCGACAGGCGCCTGGCCGACGAGACCATTCCCTGGAAGAACATCAACGACGTGGCGTCATGGAACGACAACCGCGAACAGACAATCGTGCTGGGTATCGATCCCCATCAGGTGGATCAGCTCGGCCGGGGCATCAAATCGAGGATCGTCCGGGCATCGCTGTTCCGCATGCCGAAGGGCATCTACATCGATGGCCGGGTCCTGTCGATCGACTTCGATCGCCTGTTCGAACTCGTTGCCGCTTACCATCGCACCTACGGCAAACCGAAATCCGTCTGATTTCATCAGGCAATAGCTGCAGGCAAACAAAAAAAGGCGGCCACTGGCCGCCTTTTTCCTATTCAACTTGTCTTGCGACAATTACTCGATGATCGAAGCGACGATGCCTGCACCAACCGTGCGGCCACCTTCACGGATAGCGAAGCGCAGCTTCTCTTCCATTGCGATCGGCACGATCAGCGTCACATCAACCGAGATGTTGTCGCCGGGCATGACCATTTCCGTGCCTTCCGGCAGCGTCACCACGCCCGTCACGTCGGTCGTGCGGAAGTAGAACTGCGGACGGTAGTTGGAGAAGAATGGCGTATGACGGCCACCTTCGTCCTTCGTCAGGATGTAGGCTTCTGCCTTGAACTTCGTGTGCGGCTTGACCGAACCTGGCTTGGCAAGGATCTGGCCGCGCTCGACGTCTTCACGGCCAACGCCGCGGATCAGCGCGCCGATGTTGTCGCCGGCCTGGCCCTGGTCGAGCAGCTTGCGGAACATTTCAACGCCGGTCACCGTCGTCTTCGTCGTCGGCTTGATGCCGATGATTTCAACTTCTTCACCAACCTTGACGATACCGCGTTCAACGCGGCCCGTCACAACCGTGCCACGACCCGAGATCGAGAACACGTCTTCGATCGGCATCAGGAACGGCTGGTCAACCGGACGCTCCGGCGTCGGGATGTACTTGTCGACTTCCGCCATCAGCGCGCGCACCGCGTCTTCGCCGATTTCCTTGTTGGAATCTTCCAGTGCGGCCAGCGCCGAACCCTTGACGATCGGCACATCGTCGCCCGGGAAGTCGTACTTCGACAGAAGCTCGCGCACTTCCAGTTCAACCAGTTCCAGAAGCTCGGCATCGTCAACCTGGTCGACCTTGTTCAGGAAAACCACGATCGCCGGAACGCCAACCTGACGGGCCAGCAGGATGTGCTCGCGCGTCTGCGGCATCGGGCCGTCGGCTGCCGATACAACCAGGATCGCGCCGTCCATCTGCGCCGCACCGGTGATCATGTTCTTCACATAGTCGGCGTGGCCGGGGCAATCGACGTGCGCGTAGTGGCGCGCTGCCGTCTCGTACTCGACGTGTGCCGTCGAAATGGTGATGCCGCGCGCCTTTTCTTCCGGTGCCGCGTCGATCTGGTCGTACGCCTTGAACTCTCCGAAATACTTCGTAATCGCTGCCGTCAACGATGTCTTGCCATGGTCAACGTGACCAATCGTGCCGATGTTGACGTGCGGCTTGTTACGTTCAAACTTGCTCTTAGCCATAGCTGTCGTTCTCTCGTCATCACAACCGGTCTAGGGCCGGTACCATGTTTGTAGCTCAGACGAGACAGCAAGCCGTCCGTCAGCTCAGTCGCCCGCCCGGTCTGATCAACCGGATCGGATTGGTTTCGTCTTGTTCATGCTCGTTCATATGGGGACACATGAGCGGCGTGCAATGCTCAAGACAAAAATCGAAGAGCACCTCTGCGCGCTCACGCGTGCACGCGGTGCTCTTGCAAATCTGGAGCGGGTAGCGGGAATCGAACCCGCATATTCAGCTTGGAAGGCTGCTGCTCTACCACTGAGCTATACCCGCACATATTACAGTGCCGTGCGTGCGAAACGCACTGGAACCACCGTAACATTTTAAACGGCGCACAAGCCATACCAAAACCAGTTCCGGTTTTGGCTTGTGCATCAGGCGCTCGGTTCCGGCAGTGGTGGAGGAGGTTGGATTCGAACCAACGTAAGCCAAGCTAACGGATTTACAGTCCGTCCCCTTTAACCACTCGGGCACTCCTCCGGTCACTACCGATAGAACCGCGCCATCAGGCACTCTGCAAACCAGCTACCGGATTTGTTTTCCAGCGGCGGCTTGCGGGTGGCCTTATGCCGACTAGCTTTCGTGGTGTCAACAGTCTGCGGAAGAAAATGACGGGTCCTGTGAAAATCATTGTCCCGAGCCGTTCGCCGGCACGGCCGAAGCGATCAAAGCGGGAGCATCTGCATTTTCGCCAAGAAGCATATATCGCCGGGCGGCATGAAGGGTTATAGGTTGCGGCATGAGCGAAGAAAAACCATCCCGTACACCCAAAGATTCCCACTATGCCACGCTGCGCCGCCAGTTTCGCGACAAGAAGGCCGGAGGGCCGCCGCAGGCCCAGCGTCCCACGCGGCCCGCTGCGGAAGGCACGCAGGCGCCGGAAGGGCTCGTGCGCCTGTACGGCCTGCATACGGTGCGCGCCGCGCTGGACAACCCCCAGCGCCAGATCAAGCGCATGCTGGTGACGAAGAATGCCCTCGACCGGCTGGAGATCGCTGATTCGTCCGCCCTGCCCTTCGATGTCGATATTGTCGATCCGCGTGCGATTGATCGGGAAACCGGCTCCGAAGCCGTGCATCAGGGCGTCATGATCGAAGTCAAGCCGCTGAAGACCCAGTCGCTGAAGGCTTTGAAAGACAGCCAGCTCCTGCTGATTCTCGACCAGGTCACCGATCCGCACAATGTCGGCGCGATCATGCGGTCCGCCGTTGCCTTCGGTGCCGGTGCCATCGTGACCACCGCCCGCCACAGCCCGCAGGAATCGGGCGTCCTGGCCAAGGCCGCATCGGGCGCGCTTGAACTCATTCCGCATATCGAGGTGCGCAACCTCGCCGACGCCATCCACGAACTGCACGAGCTCGGCTTTGCCACCATCGGTCTTGATTCGGAAGGCCCGCTTGAACTCGAAAAAACCATGGCGCATGACCGCATCGCGCTGGTTCTGGGCGCCGAAGGCAAGGGATTGCGGCAGAAGACCCGTGAGACGGTAACCCACCTCGCCCGTCTCGACATGCCCGGCGCGATCAAATCGCTCAATGTTTCGAATGCCGCAGCCATCTCGCTGTATGCGGCACAGCGGTTTCTGAGCACAAAAGCCGGATAATCCGCGCCGCCGAACAAAAGAATCGGCGGGCCGAATAATTTTCACCGCTGCGGTGTTCATTCCACATCAGGGTAGCCCCTCCCCAGGGGCTGCTTGTGCGATGGAGTGTACCGATGCTGCGAAATGATGCGGAATCCTATGGCGTGGTGACGATCCTCTTCCATTGGATCATTGCCGCCATTTTCCTTGGGCAGATTCTGCTGGGCTATCTGATGGTCCGCACCGGCAATTACGCCCTGCAGTTCAGCCTTTTCCAGTGGCACAAATCCCTGGGCTTTCTCATTCTGCTGCTCTCGGGCGTGCGGCTTCTCTGGCGGATGGCAAATCCGCGACCGCGTGCGCCCGACAGCATGAGCCGGATCGAGCGCGCCGCGGCGCATGTGGCGCACGCGTTCCTCTACATCGCCCTCTTTGTCATTCCGTTGACCGGATGGGCGCTCGCCTCCAGTTCGCCTTTGCAGATACCGACCTATGCCTTCAATCTGGTGGTGATACCGCCACTGCCTCTGACAATCTCGGATCAGGCCGAGGCATTCTGGACAGCCAGTCACGCCTGGCTCGCCTATCTCTCCGCCATTGTCGCTGCCGCGCACATTCTGGCAGCCCTGCACCATCACTTCTGGAAAAAGGACACTGTCCTCCTGCGCATGCTCGGCGCGCGCCGCCCGGCCCCAGTTCGGTCGCGTGCCGATCCCCTGCGCATTGCAAACAAGGATACTCGATCATGAAAATCGCCCGGGCTTGCATCAGCGCCGTTCTCAAGGCCGTCATACCACTTCTGCTTGCCATAGCGCCTGCACTGGCAAACGCCGACACGCTGGCCGATGTGGCAGGCCGTTACAAGATCGATGCATCGTCCCGCATCGGCTTCGTCGTCGAGCAAATCGGCGGCGGAGGCATATCGGGCGACTTCAAGAAGTTCTCGGGCGTGTTTTCCTTGAACAATGGCGATATCAGCCGGTCGAGCATTGAGTTCACGCTGTTTCCCGAAAGCGTCAACACCGGCCAGTCGCGGATCGAAAGTTTCCTGCGTTCCGACGCCGTGTTCGACGCGCAGAACTTTCCAACCGTCACCTTCAAGTCAACGCATATCATCCAGACCAGCCCCAACACGGCGACAATCGACGGAATATTGACCGCCCGCGGCAAGAGCAGCCCGGCCAGTTTCCAGGCCAGCCTTGCCACCCATGACCGCAACGCCATCGTCTTTCATGTCGAAGGCAAGGTGATGCGCTCCAGATACGGCATGGATGTCGGCACGCCGATCTATTCGAATGTCGTGCAGTTCAACATGATCATCCACGGCCAGCGCGGTTGAATGCGCGATTGCTGCCTCAATCCTTGTCGCCGGCCTTGTCGCCGGCGAGCACTTTCGCCGTGACCGATGAAGCTCCGGCCTCATCGCTCTTCTTCGGGGCATAACCGAGAATCTGCCGGACACCTCTGGACGAGAAGGGTTGCGCCAGCTGGCCGAGAAAGCTCTTGGCCACCTTGCCGCTGATGCCGATATCGACAGGCGATGGCCGCGGCGGATTGAAATAGGTTCCCAGAATCTGATCCCACAGCACCAGATTCTCACCGTAATTGGTGTTGCCTTCCGACAATTCCTTGGAATGGTGCCAACGATGCAACCGTGGCGTGCTGAGAATCCAGTCGAGCGGCCCGGTGCGCACGTCAACATTGCAATGGGTCAAAAGCCCGGTAAACGCGGTCACGGCGCTGATCCACAGGAACACCGGCAGCGGTGCGCCGAGCAGATAGAGCGGTATCTGGCTGAGCGCGATCTTGAACAGCGAATCGATCACATGGAAGCGGCCCGTGTTGACCACCCACAAACGCTCGACACTGTGATGCAAGGCGTGAAACCGCCAGAGCGCCAGTTTTTCATGGGCCAGCCGGTGCGCGATATACAGCCCGAATTCGGCAATGATCAGTCCGAGGACGACCTGGATCGCCAAGGGCCACGCGCTCGGCCAGATATGTGCCGACGTGCTGAGCACCGGCTGGGCGACGATGGCCACAAGCATGGGAAACGATGCGCCAATGGCCGCGGCGATCTGCACGGCGCCCTTTGTCAGCAACGTATGGGCGATGTCATTGAAGGTTTCGCCGTCGCGTTTCAGCCAGGTTTCCTCGTACGGCATGATCCGTTCGAAGACGGCAATGAGTGCCACCACCGAAAAATACACCACATTGAACCAGAGAAGCGGCGCTTGCGTCTGAAACGCCGCATAGGTTCCGATGAGACCGACGCAATAGAACAAGGGCCACAATGAATAGGAAAGTGCTGCATAGAGCCATGAATTCCTGGGGATCAGCATAGGATTATCCCCCCGGCATGAATCATTGCTATCAACCTGTATTCGATGTTTGTCGCAGTCATAATGGGTTCACGTGGTTTTTCATCGGCTCAATTTCTGGCGCCCGCAGGATGCGGCTTCATCTGAAAAGCAGGTTACGAGGCATCGGTCAAATTCTGATCAGCAGATCAAACCGGGTTGCTGCCGCAATCGGGTTGTCACCACATTAGATTGCAAGAACATTGCATAAAACCCCATTTGTCCGATTGCCAACCGGAACTTTCGTTCCCTGGCGGCGTTGCCTTGGCGCTGCCCTCCAGCACAAGGGCCTGACCGGGATACCTGCTCTCCATGCTGGTTGCCCGGTCGGGCCTACCCTATCTGGGTCGCCGGATGCCTCAGCTCAAGGCCTTGGCAAGAAAAGGCAGGCTGACATCCATGCGATAATCGACAACCGAATGATTGTCGTCAAATTCGTCATAACGGTGAACGACGCCAAGCCGGTCAAGCGTGCGGTGCACCCGGCGCGACCCGTAGAGAATGTTATACTGGTCCTTGGTCCCGCAATCGAAATAAACCGCTTTCAGTTTCGCCAGATTGTGCCCATGCGTTTCCGCCAGCCGCGCCGGATCCCAGGCCAGCCAGTTCGCCCACCGCTCCTCGATCAGTTCGCAGGTTTCCAGATCGACGGGCAGCCGCAGCCCCAGGAAGGCCTGCGGATCCGGATCGAATGTTGCCGCCTGGGCCAAAATCATGATGACCAGCGTGTCGCTGTCGCTCTTTTTCGGTTTCGCCTCGAAAGCCTTCATCCATGCTTCAATCGAGAGATCATGTTCGGCGAGCGCCCGCAGCACGCCGGGAAATTCCGGCAGATAAAGCTGTTCAAAGCCCGCATCGCCGGAATGGCTTGCCGCCGCAGACCAGATATCGGATCGCCGCATGGCATGCACGTGCGTGCCATAGCCGCCTGAACTCTTGCCGAAAACCCCGCGCTTGCCGTCACCGCCGCAGCGGAACCGCCCTTCGACCGCCGGCAGCATCTCGTCGATGAGAAAATCCTCCCAATTGCCCATTGCCGCACTGTTGATGTACTGGTTGCCGCCGAGCCGGGTAAAGCAGTCCGGGAAGGCAACGACGACCGGAGGCATGGCGTCCGAACCGATCAGCCGGTCAAGCCGTTCCGGAACGTTCTCGCCAAAACCCTTCCAGTTGGTGTGCGCGGGACCGCCGGCGGTGAACCCCACGAGATCGACAAGCAGCGGCAGACCGGTGCCATCATGCCCGGCGGGCACATAAACATCGACCACGCGAGCGGTCGGATCGCCCAGCAGATTGTTGCGAAGGGAAACTCCGTCGATGATCAGTCGATGCACGGTTCCGGCGGGATGATGGGTGGCACGCATGGGGAAAACCTCTGGAATGGTGACCGGTGATCTCCATTGCACGGAACGGATTCGCCCGGCCAAACGTGATCCCGCTGCGGCACGAAGGCAAGTCTCTTTCTCGCCGGGATACATCGGGGCACTGCCTCACCCCCGCACCGATCCTGTTCGCGCGGCGGCAAGCAGCGTTTAAGAAACAATAAATTGTCACATCAAATTTGATCGAATGTGATCGGCATTCGAGGCCATTTGGTAAGATTCCATTAGGAATTGAGGACTAGTTGGTTGGGCAAGACAAAGGACTTGCCCATGCGCCGCATCATGATGATACCCTTGTTGTTGCTGGCAGGCTGCGCCTCGGCGCCCACCCAGACCAGCAATGTTTGCGCCGTATTCGATCAAAAGGACGGATTCTTCAACAATTGGTATTCCTACGCCAAGGGCGCGGAAGCGCAATATGGCGTGCCGGTTCCTATTCTCATGGCCACGATCAACACCGAATCCGGCTTTCAGGCCCGGGCAAGGCCGCCACGCACCAAATTGCTCGGCTTCATTCCCTGGACGCGCCCCTCCACCGCCTACGGCTATTCGCAGGCGCTCGACGGCACCTGGGCGGAATTCCAGCGCAGCACCGGACGTTATGGCAGCGGCCGCACCAGTTTTGCCGATGCGGTGTATTTCGTCGGCTGGTATCACGCGCAAAGCAACAAGAAGAATGGCATCCCGCTCAACGACGCCTACAATCTCTACGCCGCCTATTACGCCGGTCCCAAGGAATATGCGCGCGGAACATGGCGCAACAGGCCGGGTGTCGACCGGGCAGCGCGGCGCACGGCCGCCATGGCAAGCCGGTACGCCGCGCAGATGCAGAGCTGCGGACTGTAGAATACGGGTTGTTGGCCAAGAAAAACGGGCGCTCGCGGCGCCCGTTTTCATTTTGACCGGTACAGGTGGACGAAACGACCGCCCGCCCTTTCTGTCTTACGGCTTCATGGCCGAGTAAGCACCGTTGTGCCAGATATTGATGTCATATTTGGCATCCTTGATATCGCCCTTCTCATCGAAAACCACCGGGCCAATGACGGTATTGACCGGCTTTCCATCCTTGAGCGCCGCAGCAACCTTGACCGGATCATCACCGCCGGCACGCTCGATGCCCTGTGCGAAAGCTTCAACAACCGCGTAGGAGAACAGCGTGAAACCATCCGGTGTGAAGCCGCTGGCCTTGATCTTCTCAACAGCAGCTTTCGCCTCCGGCCGGGCCTGCGGATTAGCCGGGAACGTGAACATCACACCCTCGCCTGCCGGGCCCGCCACCGCCCAGAATTCCGGCGAGGCAATCGCATCGCCCATCATCAGCTGAAACTTGAAGTTCTGGTCGGCCGCCTGACGCAGGATAAGGCCCGCTTCGGGATGATAGCCGCCGAAATAGACGAAATCAGCCTTTGCTTCCTTCAGCTTGGTGATGAGCGCCGAATAGTCCTTGTCGCCGGCATTGATGCCGTCATACAACACTTCCTTCAGCCCGCTCTCGTTCATCTTGGCTTTCACCGCGTCGGCGAGGCCCTTACCATAGGCGCCCTTGTCATGCAGGATCACGACGCGCTTGCCCTTGTAGGTCTTGGCGATCCACGGACCGACAAATTCACCCTGGCCGTCATCGCGCGTATAGAGGCGCATGATCGTCGACCAGCCCTTTTTCGCTGCGGCATCGGTCAGGTCGGGGTTGGACGACGCCGGTGTCATCATCAGCACGCCAGCCTCGGCATAAACCGCCGACGCGGGAATGCTGGAACCCGAGCATGCATGACCATCGACGAACTTGATCCCTTCGCCGACAATACGATTGGCAATCGAAACGGCCTGCTTCGGATCGCAGACGTCATCTTCGAACACCAGTTTGATCTGCCGTCCCTTGATGCCGCCCTTTTCGTTGATCGCGGCGGCTGCGGCCTGTGCGCCCTGCTTGAACTGGTCACCGATATTGGCAAGCTGGCCGGTCATCGGGCCTGCGACCGCGATCTTCAGATCATCGGCCAAGGCGACTGGAGCGCCCAAAGCAACGCTCAGTAACGCAGCCTGCATTATTCTCTTCAAAGACATGGTTTTTCCCCTCATTTTTCTTCAATGGTCCGCAAGGACGAGCGAACCGTACTATAAGTAAAAATGAAATGCCACGTCCCGCCAATGCTCATTTCGTATGAAAAATCTGGCCCGGTTTATCGGAACAATACAGCGGCTTTCCGGGCGTATGCCGACTGCGGATTTCACGCGTTTTTCCGCAAATCCCCATGATCAGCAAGTACTTCCGCAGGAACGTGCTTTGCGTTCTCTTCTTCCCGCGGTCGTGGAGCCTGTCTACACGTTCCGCGCTTTCCAGATACGGACTTTGTCCGTCATGCCGTCGTGGTCGCCGAGCGGGCGCTCGGGCGGATTGTCCCACCAGTCCGAACGCAATGCCTTCCGCTCGGGATGGCGCGGATAATAGATCAGATTCTCCGGCTTCGGTGTTTCACCAACCACGAGAAGACGGACTTCCTCCTCGGTATTGTTGAGAAAACTATGGGCAATTCCGGTGCCCGCCGGAAAACCAACCGCATCGCCCGCCTTCAACCGGCAGAGTTCGCCATCCAGCCAGACATCGGGCGTGCCCTCGATGACGTAGACGAACTCCTCTTCCGCGCTCTCGGCATGCGGGAAAGATGTCCGCCGCCCCGGCAGGAGGCGCTGGTGATGAATGCCGATCCTGCCGAGCCCGAAATGCCGACCGAAAGCCGCGTTGATGGCGAGCAATTCGTCATCACCCTTGTAGTGGTTTTCATCAGTCCCTTCGATCTCGGACCAATGCGCAACACAGGACGGCCGGTCTTTCATTGTCATGTCAAACTCCCGATGGAACAAACGGCGCAAACGGTCGTGTGTTCACGAATCCAAGCGGAATGGTATGGGACCGGTGATCCGGTTTCAAGCCGTCCGGCGATGGGAGGACGCGCATGCACCTCGCCGGGAAACCACAGTCCGGAACCTTACGAATCGTTAAGAAAAAAACCGTTGCCGCCGTGCCGCGTTTCGCGCCAATGTGAAAACATTAGAATGATTATAAAGTGGAGTGCCTCCCATGGCGGTCAATGGATATTCACCGGTGCAGAAGACCCTGCACTGGTCGCTGTTCGTTCTGGTCCTGCTCATTTATGCGCTGACCTATGGCAACGATCTCTTTCCGAGAGGTGATCCCAACAGGGCCCTGGCGTGGTGGCTGCATATCTCATTCGGCTTGCTGCTCGCCGCACTCGTGTTCTGGCGGGTGACTTTGCGTGTCGCGCGCGGCGCCCCGGCGCTTCCGCCTTCGATGACAGGCCTTGAGCGTCCGCTGGCAAAGGTCGGGCATCTTTTGCTCTACGCCTTGCTGATCGCCATTCCCGTCCTTGGCATATTGCTCACCTGGTTCAGAGGCGACGCCTTGAGCTTCTTTGGCCTCTTCACCATTCCCGCGCCATTTGTCCCCAACAGGGAAACCGCGCGATCGATCAGGGAACTGCACAGCCTTTGCGCCAACGGAATACTCATCCTGGCCGGCATTCATGCCCTGGCCGCACTTTGGCACCGCTTCATTCGCAAGGATGAGGTGATGCAGAGAATGCTGCCGTGATCCGCCAGGGCGGATCACGCGAACCTTGCTATTTCAGGGATCATAAAATACCTGTTCGATATCAGAACGACGGGGTTTGACATGTCACTTTGGCCATTGTTCCTGAATAATCAGGGCCGCATCATTCATAAATGGAAACACTATTTCCCCAGCTATGAACGGCACTTTTCCAGATACATCAATCGCCCCGTAATATTTCTTGAAATCGGTTGTGGCGAAGGCGGGTCACTGCAAATGTGGAAGCAGTATCTGGGCCCTCTTGCGACGATTGTCGGCATCGATGTCAGGGCGGAATGCGCAAACTTCGAGGAAGACCAGATCCATATCAGGATCGGGGATCAGTCGGACACCGGTTTCCTGGCTTCCATTCTGGCGGAGTTTGGCGCACCTGACGTGGTGCTCGATGACGGAAGCCATGTCATGGAGCACCTGTCGGCAACGTTTCAATTCCTCTATCCGCGCATGGCGAGGGACGGTGTCTATTTCGTCGAGGATCTGCACACCGCCTATTGGGAAGAATATTCCGGCGGATACAAGCGGCCCGGATCGTTCATTGAGCATTGCAAGGACATGATCGACGAATTGAACGCCGAACATACACGCGGAGCAATTCCGGAAAGCGACTTTTCGAGGGGGACGCTTTCGATGCATTTTTATGATAGCTGCGCGGTCTTTGAGAAGGGTCGTACCGGAGAAAAATTTGCTCCGCAGATCGGCACACCGATCTAGTTCAACCGAAATGAATGGTGTTTGCCGGCACCCCGACCCAGAAAGATAAAAGCCCTCGCGTCTGGAGACACACGAGGGCCCTAATTTATTCCAGCATGCGCTTTTCCAGCACTTTGCTTCATCGTCAGATCAATGCACCACATTCTCGACAGTGGACCGGGGCATGATCCCCTATTCTTCCGTTCTTGAGACGATCATGTCTGTCCACTCCAGGACCGACAAAAGCAAATCCGGCGTGACGCGCCAGTGACGAAAAGCTGCGGCAAATGCTGGGTCTCGATCCGCTAGGCCCGTGCAACAACGATATGCGCCTGAATTTTTCCGGAAACCGGGCCATCGCCGTACTGCTTCGCAATCGCTTCGGCGGCACGGTCGGTAACGGTCTGCAGCGCCTTCGGGTCGCGGGCTTCAATTTCGTTGCGCAATGGCGTGCCCTGGCAGTAGGCAATCGCCGCGCTGCGCGCACTTGGCGCATCGCTTCGGTGTTGGAGCGTCATGATCTCGATGGCCGTGAAGCCGGCCATGCGCAATTCTGCTTCGATCAGCCCGACATCGTGATAACCGTGCGGCGTTCGGGCAAGGAACCGGGGCGGATCGCTGGGAAAAACGGCGGATGCAGCATCCGTGACGATGCGGGCAAAGTCGTTTTCCTCGATGCGATCCCACACGTTGAAGACAAAGCGGCCGCCAGGTTTGAGGACGCGAAGCGCCTCCCGATAGCCGCAGACCCTGTCGGGGAAGAACATCGCGCCAAACTGACAGACAACCGCATCGAAACTGTCCTGCTCGAAGGGCAGGCTAAGCGCGTCCGCCTGTCGCCAGGTGATCCGCCCGTCCGCTCCCTGCCGGATGGCAGCTCTGTCGAGCATCGGCTGGTTGAGATCGCTGACGGTGTAACTGGCTCTCGCGCCGAGAAGCGGGGCCAGCGCACGCGTGACGACGCCGGTTCCCGCCGCCGTTTCCAGAACCTGGGCAGGCGCCGCGCCTGCGACCCGCCGGGCCAGGTCAGTGGCATAGGCCTGAAAGATGAGAGGCACCAGACAGGTGTCGTACATCTCCGGGATGGATCCCGCGAACAGCTTATCCATGGCAGGCATAGGTGATGATCCTGTCGCGCCTCAGGCTCCGATGGCCAACAATTAGAACTATACATCGGCCGGGCTTCCGATGCCATCAGCGGCCATGCGTCGCCCCCCAAGGAACGAATTCCTGTTCTGCCCGTTGCTGTGTGCCGTTGCAGCGGCCATTTCGGGAGAATATCGTCGTGGCGAAGAAAACCAGGGATCCGGAAAAAGGATCCAGTAGTGGCAACATCGAAGCCGAAGCTTTTGAGCGCTCTGGGGCCCGGTCTTATTACCGGTGCGGCGGATGACGATCCCAGCGGTATCGCCACCTATTCCCAGGCCGGAGCGCAATTCGGATTTGCGATAACATGGACCATGTTGTTCAGCTATCCGCTGATGGCAGCCATTCAGGAAATCAGCGCCCGGATAGGACGCACGACGGGCCATGGCATCGCGACAAATCTGCGGACATATTATCCTCCCTGGATTTTGCCGGCGATCGTCGCCCTGCTCTTCATCGCCAATACGATCAACATCGGTGCCGATCTCGGGGCGATGGGCGACGCGGTCGGATTGCTCATCGGCGGCAGGGTCGCACTTTATGTGGTTCTGTTTGCGATTTTTAGCGCCTGCCTGCAGATATTCCTGCGGTACGCCCGCTATGTCTCCGTGTTGAAATGGCTGACATTCTCGCTGTTCGCCTATTTCGGGACGGTTATGGTTGTGAAAATCCCCTACCCAGAGCTGGCGCGCGGGCTTTTTATTCCCACCTTTTCGGCCGACACGGCGTTCTGGACGACGGTCGTGGCCATTCTGGGCACAACCATCAGCCCCTATCTTTTCTTCTGGCAGGCCTCACAGGAGGTGGAAGACGAAAAGGAGAGCGCGTCCCGACAGCCTCTCGTTGATGCACCGGAACAGTCGAAGGCTGCCATCCATCGCATTCGCTGGGATACCTATGTCGGCATGGGCTTCTCGAGCCTGGTCGCCCTGGCCATCATGGTGACGACTGCAGCAACGCTGCATGTGGCGGGAAAAACTGACATACAGACATCGGCTGAGGCAGCAGAGGCACTCAAACCGATTGCCGGCCAGTTTGCCTTCACAATCTTTGCGCTGGGCATCATTGGAACCGGCCTGCTTGCCATTCCTGTGCTGGCGGGATCGGCGGCCTATGCCCTGGGTGAAGCCCGCAAATGGCCGATCGGCCTCGCGCGCAAGCCGAAGGAAGCAAAGGCGTTTTACGCAACCATTGCAGCGGCGACACTCATTGGCATTCTCGTTGATTTTTCACCCATCGACCCCATCAAGGCATTGTTCTGGAGTGCCGTCATCAATGGCATCGTATCCGTCCCGGTCATGGTGATGATGATGTTGATGACGGCCAGAACCGACATCATGAAGAAGAACACCGTAAAGGGTCCGCTTTGCTGGATCGGCTGGCTCGCCACGGCCGTTATGGCTGCTGCCGTGATCGGCATGATCGTGACATCACTCCTGTAAGCACGGATTGACGACAGCTTTCCCGGCTAAACAGTCATTGCTGCGAAACTTTCAGATATCCCCAGTCGGAAACAAGGCCACAAGGGTCTCTTCAGACGTCGTTTTCCACTTAGGCACCAGACTGGAGCCGGCATGGCCCGGCAGTGCCTGAACGATGTAGGTCTTCACCTCATCGGATAAGTTTGCTTTTGCCAGAGTTGTGTCAAAATCCGTCCAAAGACGGGAAGAACGAATGACAAGCGGGAAATGCCCAAAGTGTGCACGTGAACTGACGTCCATCACTGTTCAACAGGTTGATCTGGTGGATGGCACGAAGCATTTGCGCGGCGGGATGTTTGTCTGCCCGCATTGCGATACGGTGATCAACGTTTCGCTTGATCCCAGTTTGGTCGCTGCCGCATTGCATCGCAGTTCGAAGCGTCGAACCACCATCCGATGATCTGCGCTTCTGCTCGGGCCATGCCGCGAATGGCCCAAATGGACTAGCCATGGACTGAAACTCGTTGCTAATTGCTCCGATGGCCTGGACAAAAGATATCAAACAATGGGCGCGGCGGATAAAGCGCGATGTCGTGGCGCGGGCAAAGCAGGCCTCGCATTCATTCCGCTGGTTTGGGCTCTGGCTGCGCTGGCTCTTGCAGCGTTCGCGTACAGCCGTTGGTGGGGATAAGGCCTATGGCGCGGATCGGATGAAGAACGCTTTGACCCGCCCACGAATCCCGGCCCCGCACCTTGAAAAAGATGCCGGACAAACAACCACTTGAAAATGAAGGAAAAACAGGTGGTGCCCCCGGAGAGACTCGAACTCCCGACCCTCTGATTACAAATCAGATGCTCTACCAACTGAGCTACAAGGGCAGCGGCGTCCGATTAGCATAAACCTCCCCGATGTAAAATGAAAAAACAGCACTTGGCGCATTTTTTCCGGTTTTTTTGCCTGCACCGCATTTTGCCAGATCAAGCGCGCCGTGCTAGGCGATACATCCTCGACATGCTCGGACACGCAGGCAGCCATGACCCGGAATATTGAAACCTTTGCTTTTCTTTCCTCCGGAACACCGGAATCCGACGAGGCCATGGCGTCTCTCGTCAATGTCTACGGGCAGACGGCCCCCAAGGATGCCGACGTCATCATTGCGCTCGGCGGCGATGGCTTCATGCTCCAGACGCTGCAGAACCACATGAACCAGGGCAAGATGACCTATGGCATGAATCGCGGCTCCGTCGGGTTTCTCATGAACGAGTACAGCGAGACCGGCCTGAAGGAACGTGTGGAGGCGGCGCAGGCCGAAACCATCCGCCCGCTCAAGATGGTGGCGGAATCGCTGGAGGAAGGCACGGTGACCTCCTTTGCGCTCAACGATGTCTATCTGCTGCGCCAGTCCTATCAGGCCGCGAAGATCAGGATCACCGTCGACGACCAGGTTCGCCTGGAGGAGCTGATCTGCGATGGCGTGATGGTGGCAACACCAGCGGGTTCAACCGCCTACAATCTCTCGGCGCAAGGGCCGATCCTGCCGCTCGATGCCCGTTTGCTGGCCCTCACCCCGGTCTCACCCTTCCGCCCGCGCCGCTGGCGCGGTGCGCTCCTGTCGAACAAGGTCACGGTGCGGCTTGATATCCTCGAACCGGAGAAGCGTCCGGTCAATGCGGTCGCCGATCACACGGAAGTGAAGTCGGTTCTTTCGGTCACCATCGAAGAAGCCTCGCAACTGCGCGCAACCATCCTGTTCGACAAGAACCATTCATGGAATGAACGAATTCTCAAAGAACAGTTCCTTTATTGACAACATTAGATTAAAGTGATGCACAATTGTAACAGACTCTTAAATCTCACGGGACGCGAGAGTTGACTTTTGCTGGCATGAGCCCTAACGCCATTCCTGCAAGACAATGTGCAATACAATGCACCCATTCCATTGGCAAAAATGACGGACATGTGCGGCATCGACTGCAGATAGAAAGTTAAACCTCCATTGACCACGTTCGCTGATCTGGGCCTTTCGCCGAAAGTGCTCGACGCTGTCGAAGCAGCAGGATACACAATCCCCACTCCGATCCAGGCAGGCGCCATCCCGCATGCGCTGCAGCGCAAGGACGTGCTCGGCATTGCCCAGACAGGGACCGGCAAGACAGCCTCCTTCGTGCTGCCGATGCTGACGCTGCTGGAACAGGGCCGTGCCCGTGCCCGCATGCCGCGCACGCTCATTCTGGAGCCGACACGCGAACTCGCGGCGCAGGTCGAGGAAAACTTCGTCAAATACGGCAAGAACCATCGCCTCAACGTTGCGCTGCTGATCGGCGGCGTCTCCTTTGACGACCAGCTGCGCAAGCTGGAACGCGGTGCCGACGTCCTGATCGCCACGCCCGGCCGCCTGCTCGATCATTTCGAGCGCGGCAAACTGCTCCTGACCGGCGTCGACATTCTGGTCATCGACGAAGCCGACCGCATGCTCGACATGGGCTTCATCCCCGATATCGAGCGCATCTGCAAACTCATCCCGTTCACCCGCCAGACGCTGTTCTTCTCGGCCACCATGCCGCCTGAGATCACCAAGCTGACCGAACAGTTCCTGCATGCGCCGGTGCGTGTTGAAGTCGCCAAGGCGGCGACGACGGCCAAGACCGTCGAGCAGCAGCTGGTCAAATCAGGCAAGAAGGATTGGGAGAAGCGCGCCAAGCTGCGCGATCTCATCCGCGCCGAAGAGGATGGCCTGAAGAACGCGATCATCTTCTGCAACCGCAAAAAGGATGTTTCGGAGCTGTTCCGCTCGCTGGTCAAGCATGAATTCGATGCCGGTGCCCTGCACGGCGATATGGATCAGCGCGCCCGCACGACGATGCTGGCCAATTTCAAGGACGGCAAGCTCAAGATCCTCGTTGCCTCCGATGTGGCTGCCCGCGGTCTCGATATTCCCGATGTCAGCCACGTCTTCAATTTCGACGTGCCGATCCATTCGGAAGATTACGTCCACCGCATCGGCCGCACGGGCCGCGCCGGACGCTCGGGCAAGGCTTTCACGCTGGTCACGCCATCCGATGTCAAACATCTCGCCTCCATCGAAAAGCTGATCGGCGAAGACATCAACTGGTATGACGGCGATCTCTCCACCCTGCCCGTTTCGGAAGAACCCGACGAGGCGCCGCGCCGTGGCCGTAGTGCCCGCGGCAAGAGCGAAAGCAAGCGCAAGCCGCGCAATGAGGGCCGCGAGCGCGAGCGCCCGCAGTCGGAAATCGATATCATTGCCGCCGCCGAGCGCGCCAAGGAAACCGGCGAACAGCCAGTTGTCGCCGAAGCGCCCGTCAAGAAGACGGCCGAGAAGCCGCAAAAGGCTGCAATCAAGGCTGACAATGAACAGCGCCGCGCCCGCCCTGCCGCTCAGCAGGAACAACCACGGCGCGAACGTGAGCGCGAATACCGCCGCGACCGGGGCGATAATGAACCATCGCCGGTCGGCTTTGGCGATGACATTCCTGCCTTCATGCTGATCGATACGAAAATCTGAGGTTTTGGTGTGGATTCGCCGGGCGTTGGATGCGGAATCGTTTTCATAAGAGACGGCCACATCCTCTTGTTACAGCGCAAGAAAAGCCCGGAGACCGGTGCCTGGGGCATTCCCGGCGGCAAGATCGATTTCCTGGAAACCGCCGAACAGGCGATCCGGCGCGAGGCGCTTGAGGAAACCGGGCTGGAAGCCGGTGATATCAAGTTGCTGGGCCTCAGCGAACAGCTTTTTCATGATGAAAAGCAGCATTGGTTCGGCGTTCTGTTTCAAGCGGAAAGCTTTTCCGGCGAAATGCAACTGCTTGAACCGGACAAACACGGCGGTATCGACTGGTTTTCCCTCGATAACCTGCCGGACAGACTGACACTCCCCACCGTTCATGCCCTGGACCTGATCCGTCAGATGGCCTGACAGGCCCGTAGAAGCCCGACAGCGCGGTTCTCGACGTCTATGCTTGCCTCGCCACGCGCAGCGAGGCCTCATAGGCCCTGCGCGCCCATTCGGTCATAACATCGGGATCATCGAACGCATCGGCGGGAATGGACCAGTACGGCATATCGACGATCTTTGACTTGCCTTCGTAAGTCCAGCGCCGGCAGCCTGCCACTTCGAAGTCGGGCGCGGAAATCGCATCGGCCTTGAGCAGGATTTCGTCGGCCACCTCAAGCGCAATGATCAGACCGTTGTGATAGATGCCCTTGCCGCCAAACATGCGTTTGATGGTGACAGGCCCCAGCCCGGAAAACAGATCGTGAATCGCGTCATTGTCCATGGCCGATTATTGCAGGCGCGCAGGAAGACGTCACGCCCAAAAAGCGTGCCGTCCGTCCCGGATAGCGATTTCTGAAAAATCAGGAAGCGGCAGGTGCCAAGGCTTCCGGCTTGGCCGGTGTCAGTTCGACCGACTCACCGCAGCCGCAGGCGGACGTCTGGTTGGGATTGTTGAAGACAAAGCCCGTGCGCAGGGTCGTGACCTCGAAGTCCATCTGCGTTCCCAGGAGATACAGCACCGCTTCCGGCGCAACGAAGACCTTGGAGCCTTCCTTTTCAACGATGTCGTCGCCAGGCTTGGCCTCGGTGACGAGGTCGATGGTATATTCCATACCGGCGCAGCCGCCCTTCTTGATGCCGACGCGAATGCCGAGCGCATTCTCGCGCGCCGCCACGATCTCGCTTACGCGGGCAGCGGCAGCGTCAGTCAACGTCATGACAGAAAAACGACCCATTTCTCATCTCTCTTGGTTCGGATCGTGTAATGATCCGTCTGTACCATAGTTAGTGTTACACAACCGTCACCGCAAGTGTTCAAACTCGTCCCGTCCCAAAAACCCGCACGCAGAAGGCAGAAATCATGAATTACCGCCATCTCATTCTCACCAGCCTTGCCGGTATGGCGCTGAACCTGACGCCTGCACTTGCTCAGGAGACCAAGAAGCCCGAGCCGAAGCAGGAAACCGGAACGAAGCCGGCAGCAGCGCCCGCCGAGGCCGCCCCGGAAGCACCTGCCGCCAAGGAATCGGCTGAAGCGCCCAATCAGTCCGTACCGGACTATCTCGACGACCGCAGCACGCCGGAGCAACTGGTCAAATCCTATTACAATGCCATCAACCGCCAGGAATATGCGCGCGCCTACAGCTACTATGCCGAGGAAGGCCATAGCCAGCCGTTTCCGCAGTTCCAGGCCGGGTACGAGAACACCGTCTCGGTGGAATTGCGCCTTGGCAAATCCGAAAGCGAAGGCGCGGCTGGTTCGACCTATTGGAGCCTGCCTCTGGCGATCGAATCGACGCAGAAGGACGGGAAACACACCGTCTACAACGGTTGCTACCGCCTGCGGCTGGCGAATGCCGCCATCCAGGGCGTTCCCTTTGTTCCCTTGTCCATTCTCGACGGCACGTTGCAGAAATTCGAAAAGCCGCTGGATCAAAGCGTTCCGGAAGGTTGCGAAGCGCCCTGAGGGCGCTTCAAAACCAGCTGGCGATGCCGACGATGGCGGCCAGCACGCACGCCCAGGCAGCGGCCCTGGAACCCCGCGCGTTCTGCCGCGCCTGTTCCAGCGCGGACTCGGCAACGACACCCATGGCCGACCGGGCGTCGAGCAGCCCGGCAATATCCGCGCGCGTCAAAACGACAGTCGATGCCTGCCAATGCCAGGCGGCTTTGAGCGCAAAGAAGATCACGCCTGCCATACCGAGGCGCACGATCCAGAAAGCACTCATCGCGGACCTCCTGAGGGGCTGTTCCGTTAATCGGCGGCCCACACGCTGCGGCATGGGACACCCCACAGTGACGAGCCGCGACGCATCTGACAATTAGACATTAGGAGAGGATATCAGCCGAAAGCGCAATGCGGCCGGAACGGATCAGTACCAGCCGACAGCGACCTGCGCCTCTTCCGACATGCGGTCGGGCGTCCAGGGCGGATCGAAGGTCATCGTCACGTCGACAAAGCTGACGCCCTCGACCGAGCTGACCGCATCCTGTACCCAGCCCGGCATTTCACCGGCAACCGGGCAGCCAGGTGCCGTCAGGGTCATCTCGATCTTCACGGAGCGGTCGTCTTCGATGTCGATCTTGTAGACGAGGCCAAGCTCATAGATATCCGCCGGAATTTCCGGATCATAGACCGTCTTCAGCGCGCCGATGATATCATCGGTCATGCGGGCGAGTTCATCGGCTGGAATGGCGGAAGCGGAAACTGCGCCGCTCACCGCGGAAGCCTCCGGCTTCAGCGTCTCGTCTTTTTCCAGCGTTTCGACTTTGTCGGTCATCGTCATCACCCAAAGAATTTCCGCGCCTTTTCCAGCGCATCGGCGAGAACATCGATCTCGTCTCTCGTATTATACATCGCAAACGATGCACGGCATGTGGACGTTACACCGAACCGTTTCAAGAGCGGCTGGGCACAATGTGTGCCCGCGCGCACGGCAACACCGGCCCGGTCGATCACCATGGACACATCGTGCGCATGGATGCCTTCGAGCTCGAAGGAGATGATCGCGCCCTTGCCCTTGGCATCGCCAAAAATGCGCAGGGAATTGATCTCACGCAGCCGCTCATGCGCGTAATCGCGCAAATCTTCCTCATGCGCGAGAATGGCGGCGCGGCCGATCTTCTCGACATATTCGATGGCAGCGCCAAGCCCGATGGCCTGGGCAATCGGCGGCGTGCCCGCCTCGAAGCGGTGCGGCGGGTGATTGTAGGTAACGATATCCTCCGTCACCTCTTCGATCATCTCGCCGCCGCCCTGGAACGGGCGCATGGCTTCCAGCTTTTCCTTGCGGCCATAGAGAATACCGATACCGGATGGACCATAGATCTTGTGCCCAGTGAAAATGTACCAGTCACAGCCGAGATCCTGCACGTCAACCGGCAGATGCACGGCGCCCTGGCTGCCGTCGACAAGCACCGGAATGCCGCGCGCATGGGCAATGCGGACGATGTCCTTGATCGGCGTCACGGTGCCGAGCACGTTCGACATATGGGTGATGGCCACCAGCTTGGTGCGTTCCGTTAGCCGTGCCTCGAATTCCTCGATATGGAACGCGCCCTGCTCGTCGACCGGGACCCAGACCAGCTTGGCGCCCTGCCGTTCCCGGATGAAATGCCAGGGAACGATGTTGGAATGATGCTCCATGATCGACAGGACGATCTCGTCGCCCTCGCCGATATGCGGCATGCCATAGCCATAGGCAACCGTATTGATCGCCTCGGTGGCCGATTTGGTGAAGACGATCTCGTCGACCGAACCGGCGTTCAGAAAGCGGCGAACGTTTTCGCGGGCCTTTTCATAGGCATCGGTGGCCGCGTTCGACAGGAAATGCAGGCCGCGATGCACATTGGCATATTCGTTCGAATAGGTATGGGTGATCGCGTCGATCACCGCCTGCGGTTTCTGCGCGGAGGCACCGTTGTCGAGATAAACCAGCGGTTTGCCATAGACTTCGCGCGACAGGATGGGGAAATCGCGGCGGATCGCCTCGACATCATAACCGCTTCGAATGATCTTCGTATCCATGTTGCCCGCGCTTTCCTGCGTTTCAGTCGGGTGTTTCACCTGAAATAGTGCCCGCCGGACCAGCCGGCAGGCAAACGATCAGACATGCGCCGCCAGCCACTTGTCGAGAATGGCTTCCAGAGCCTCGACCAGTGGTTCGCTTTCCAGTTCTTCGACGATCTCAGCCACGAATGCCTTGATCAGCAGGCCGCGTGCCTCGCTTTCCGGGATACCGCGCGCCTGCAGATAGAACAGGTGGTTTCCGTCGATCTCGGTCACTGTCGCCCCATGGCCGCACGCCACGTCGTCGGCAAAGATTTCCAGTTCCGGCTTGGCATCGAATTCGCCGTCATCCGACAACAACAGAGTGTTGCAGGCCATGCGCGCATCGGTCTTCTGGGCGATCTTATTGACCTTGATCTGCCCCTGGAAAACGCCGCGCGCGCGGTCCGTCACCACATTGCGGATGATCTGCACCGACGTGGTGTTCTCGACGAGGTGGCCGAGCGTCATCGTCACGTCCGTGTGGCTGTCACCGCCAAGCAGGTTGACGCCGCGCAACTGGAAGTCGGAGCCTTCACCCTTCGACAGCACATGCACTTCCTGCCGCACCAGCTTGCCGCCGGCATTGACGATATAGAGCGTCAGCTTCGCATTGGTGCCGATGGTCGCGGTGAACTGGGCAAGCTGCGTTGCGTCGACACCCTGCTCGCGCAGGATGATCCAGACGATCTCAGCATCGTCGGCAACGGTGACGTTGCTGACACTGGTCGAGAAGCCCTCGCCCGCGCCGCCTGTCTGGCGTTCGATCACGGTTGCCTTGCTGCCCTTGCCGAATTTGACGGCAAACCGCACGTGGCCCTGTCCGCGCGCCTGCGCATTCTGCAGTTCCAGCGGCGCCTGAAGCTCCGCGCCATCGGCAATAGAGACGGCCCAGCCGTCAGTCACGTAGGCTGCGTTGATCTGGCCGATCGCATCGTCACCGCCACGAATGGCGAGATCGCGGATCACCGATCCGTCAGCCAGTCTGTCGCTGTACTTGGCGAAGTCGACACCGGCGACCCGCGGTGATGTCAGCGCCACACCGTTGGAAACCGTTGCAACCGCCGATCCCGGGATGACTGCCGGCAAGGCATTGGTGCCCGCCGTGCCATCATAGGCGGCGACACTGCGCAGAAGGGTGCGCAGATCGGTATAATGCCAGGCCTCGACGCGGCGTGACGGCAGACCCTGCGTCTTCAACGCCTCGATGGCGTTGTCACGCGCGCTGACGATTTCCGCATCGCCGGGCAGTTCGCCCATCCGGTCGACGAAGGAGTCGACCAGCGCCGCTTCTGCGGTTGTCGGCTGGCGTCCTGTGTGAACATTCATGACGTCGCTCCTCAGGCTGCCTCGCCGATGATATCGGCGTAGCCGTTCTCTTCGAGATGGAGGGCAAGGTTCTTGTCGCCTGACTTGATGACCTGTCCTTTGTAGAGAACGTGCACGCTGTCCGGAACGATATAGTCGAGCAGGCGCTGATAGTGGGTGATGACGATCACCGCACGGTCAGGCGAACGAAGCGCATTCACACCATCGGAAACGATCTTCAGCGCGTCGATGTCGAGGCCCGAATCTGTTTCATCCAGCACGCAAAGCTTCGGCTCCAGCAGTTTCATCTGCAGGATTTCCGCACGCTTCTTCTCACCGCCGGAGAAACCGACATTGAGCGGACGCTTCAGCATGCCGATATCCATGTCGAGCGAGGCCGCCGCCGTCTTCACGCGGGCGATGAATTCCGGGATTTTCAGCGGTTCTTCGCCGCGCGCCTTGCGCTGCGAGTTCATCGCCACTTTCAAAAATTCCATCGTGGCAACGCCGGGTATTTCCATCGGGTACTGGAATGCCAGGAAGATGCCCTTGGCGGCGCGCTCGGATGGGTCGAGTTCGAGAATGGACTCGCCGTTGTAAAGGATGTCACCCGCAGTGACTTCGTAATCTTCGCGGCCCGCAAGAATATAGGACAGCGTCGACTTGCCCGAACCGTTCGGTCCCATGATGGCTGCCACTTCGCCCGCCTTGACCGTGAGGTTCAGGCCGCGAATGATTTCGGTGTCTGTATCTGCGATCTTCGCATGAAGGTTTCTGATTTCCAGCATTCTATTACCCTTTGAATTCCTCGGGATCAGCCTCGGCGATCCCAACAATAATCTTGTTTGGCGAGTGACGGGCCGATGATGGCCGTCCCATGGCTATCCGACTGAGCCTTCGAGGCTGATGCCGATCAGTTTCTGCGCTTCCACGGCAAATTCCATCGGCAGTTCCTGAATGACTTCCTTGACGAAGCCGTTGACGATCAGCGCAATCGCCTCCTCTTCCGGAATGCCGCGCTGCATCACGTAGAACAGCGCATCTTCGGAAATCTTGGAGGTGGTGGCTTCGTGCTCAAACTGCGCCGTGGCGTTCTTCGCCTCGATGTAAGGCACCGTATGCGCGCCGCAATCATTGCCGATCAGCAGCGAGTCGCACTGCGTGAAGTTGCGGGCATTCTCCGCCTTGCGGTGCGCCGAAACCTGGCCGCGATAGGTGTTGTTCGACTTGCCCGCCGAAATACCCTTGGAGATGATGCGGCTCGACGTGTTCTTGCCGAGGTGCAGCATCTTGGTGCCGCTGTCGATCTGCTGATGACCGTTCGAAACGGCGATGGAATAGAATTCGCCGCGTGAATTGTCGCCGCGCAGGATCACCGACGGATATTTCCAGGTGATCGCCGAACCGGTTTCGACCTGCGTCCAGGAAATCTTGGAATTGACGCCGCGGCAATCGCCACGCTTGGTGACGAAATTGTAGATGCCGCCCTTGCCTTCCGCATCGCCGGGGAACCAGTTCTGTACGGTCGAGTATTTGATCTCGGCATCGTCCAGGGCAATCAGCTCCACGACAGCCGCATGCAGCTGGTTTTCATCGCGCTGCGGCGCGGTGCAGCCTTCGAGGTACGACACATAGGCGCCCTCTTCGGCAATGATCAGCGTGCGTTCGAACTGACCGGTATCCCGCTCGTTGATGCGGAAATAGGTCGACAGTTCCATCGGGCAGCGGACACCCTTCGGCACATAGACGAAGGAGCCGTCCGTGAAGACAGCCGAATTCAGCGTTGCATAGAAGTTGTCGGAAACCGGCACCACGGACGCCAGGTACTTCTTGACCAGTTCCGGATGTTCGCGGATCGCTTCGGAGATCGAGCAGAAAATGACGCCGGCCTTGGCCAGTTCCGCCTTGAAGGTCGTAACCACGGACACGCTGTCGAACACGGCATCCACCGCCACGCGGCCGGACTTGTAGACATTGTCGCTGGCTTCTTCGTTCTCGTCCGAAGGGCTCGGTTCGCCCATCTTGCGCACACCCGCAAGGATTTCCTGCTCTTTCAGCGGAATGCCAAGCTTCTCATAGGTGCGCAGCAGCTCGGGATCGACCTCGGCAAGCGATGTCGGTCCGGTCTGATTCTTCGGCCCGGCATAATAGACCATGTCCTGGAAATCGATTTTCGGGTAGTTCACCCGCGCCCATGTGGGCTCTTCCATCGTCAGCCAGCGTTCATAGGCTTTCAGACGCCATTCCAGCATCCATTCCGGCTCGTTCTTCTTGGCCGAAATAAAGCGGATAATGTCTTCGCTGAGGCCCTTTGGCGCCTTATCCATTTCGATAAGGGTCTCAAAGCCATACTTGTACTGGTCCACGTCCAGGGTGCGGACCTGATCAATAGTTTCCTGCACGGCAGGCATTGGCGTTCTCCATCCTCGCGGGATTCAAGGTCCCGCAGTTGCAAACGTCAAGGCGTGTGTCGTCTTGAATATTTGCCTCAATGTAGTGTGCAATCGCACGATTTAACACCGGTATTCACCGGATTCTTTTGCATTTATCGACTATTTATTGTCGATATCTGCGATATTTCACGCCGCATCGGCAGAAACCGGCTTCGTCCGGTCCCGCCGCGCGACAATTTTTGTCAGCGCCTCAAGGAAAAGCGCAATTTCGTCCTGCGTGGTTTCCGGCGTTGTGGAGACCCGCAGGCCCCCGGTTCCATCGCCAAATCCCATGGCCGCAAGCACATGGCTTGGCCCGACTTTTCCCGAAGAACAGGCAGAGCCTGCCGATAGCGCAATTCCCGCCAGATCGAAAGCGATTTGCACGGTTTCCGCCTTCATATCCGTCAGGCTGAAGAAGGTCGTATTGGCGAGCCGCCCGGCCGCATCGCCATAAATCACCGCATCGGGTGCAATCGCCCGGATGCCGTCCTCGATCCGCTGCCGGTTGGCAAGCCCCCAGCCGCCGTCCAGCAACTGTTCGCGGGCAACCCGCGCCGCAGCGCCGAAACCCGCTATAACAGGCAAGGCTTCCGTTCCGGCGCGATGGCCCTTTTCCTGTCCGCCGCCGCGCACCAGCGCTTTCGGCATGACCAGATCGGACACCGCAATGATGGCGCCGACGCCCTTCGGGCCGCCGATCTTGTGCGACGAGAGAATGAGATAATCAGCACAAGCTGTTGCAATATCGAGAGGAATCCGCCCGGCCGCCTGCACCGCATCGACGACAAGAAAGCCGCCGAACGCTTTGACAAGCCTGCCGATTTCATCGATCGGCTGCAACACGCCGGTCTCGTTGTTGGCGGCCTGCACGGCGACCAGCGGCAGACCTTCGCCCTTGTCATGGGCCGCCAGCAGCGCACGCAGCCGCTCAAGGTCGAGCAGCCCGTTGCGATCCACCGGAACCGTATCGATCTGGTCGGCGGCAAACTGCCCGCCCGCCAGCACGCAGGGATGCTCGCTGGCGCTGACATAAAGCCGCGACAGGCGCACAGGGGCCCGTCCCATCATATAATGTGGCGTCAGCAGGGTTGAAGCAGCCTCGGTGGCACCCGATGTAAAGAACACATGATCAGGTTTGGCATTCACAAGAGCGGCCACGTCGCGGCGGGCGCGTTCGAGAATGGCTTTTGAAGCACGGCCTTCCTGATGAACAGACGATGGATTGCCCGTTTGCGCCAAAGCATCGACGACAGCATCGCGCGCTGCCGCAAGAAGCGGCGCACTGGCGTTGTAGTCGAGATAGGCGCGTTTTTGGGCCATACCTGTCGTGATTCCTGTTCTTTTGAACTCAGCGCCGGCAAAAAGCGCAATTTTCTTGAAATTCAACCTCGGACCGGCCTATGAAGCCGCTTCGAGACAAAATCCTACACCAGTTTTGAACGGTTCTAAACTGGTTTTATGGGTGCTGTTGATCGCCGTCAAGTCCGGCTGATCGACAGACGCCCTGTGGCGAAGAGTGGAGTACACATGCCTGAAGTAATTTTCAATGGACCTGCGGGGCGTCTTGAGGGCCGTTATCAGCCTTCGATGGAAAAAAATGCACCGATAGCGATTGTCCTGCACCCGCATCCGCAGTTTGGCGGCACCATGAACAACAAGATCGTCTACGATCTGTTCTACATGTTCCAGCAGCGCGGCTTCACGACATTGCGGTTCAACTTCCGTGGCATTGGCCGCAGCCAGGGCGAATTCGACCATGGCTCGGGTGAATTGTCCGACGCGGCCGGCGCGCTTGACTGGGTGCAGTCGCTGCATCCGGATTCCAAGACGTGCTGGGTCGCCGGCTATTCCTTCGGCGCGTGGATCGGCATGCAGCTCCTGATGCGCCGTCCGGAAATCGAAGGGTTCATCTCGGTCGCGCCACAGCCGAACACCTATGATTTCTCGTTCCTCGCACCCTGCCCCTCATCCGGCCTGATCATTCACGGCGATCAGGACAAGGTTGCACCGGCCAAGGATGTGCAGGGACTGGTCGACAAGCTGAAGACCCAGAAGGGCATCACCATCACGCAGAAGACGATGGTCGGCGCCAATCACTTCTTCACGGGGATGACCGACGAGGTCATCGGCGAATGCTCCGAATATCTCGACCGCCGCCTGAACGGCGAGCTGGTCGAAGCCAAGCCGAAACGTCTGCGTTAAAAAACGCGCTGCACCGGAATTGTGCGTGGTTCGACAAGCTCACCATGAGGAGAGGCATGGTCTGCAACGATAGTCTCAGAGGTTGCAGAAATGGCTTTCTGCAACCCTCCATATCCCTCATGGTGAGCTTGTCGAACCACACACAATGTTCCTGCCAGCCTCCTGCGGGTTAGGCTTCACCACCACCCCGCCGGAAACCGCCACATCGCAACCCGTCGTGGTCGGAAATGTCAGCGGCAGGCCATCGAGGGCCCGCACGGCGAGATAGGCCCAGGCCTCCGCCTCCATCGAATCGCCGTTCAGGCCCAATTCCTCGGCAGCAATCACAACAGCACCCGATTTGGCCGCGCCCTCGACAAGATCAGCCATGACAGTCGCATTCTTGCGCCCGCCGCCGCAGATCACCCAGAGCGCCGGTTGTTCCGGCGCATAGGCGCCGGCTTGGAGAATGGCATCGGCCGTCACCCTGGCGAGCGTGCGGGCGCCATCGGCCAGTTCCGGATTGCCAAGGTCCTCAAGCGTGAAATCATTGCGGTCGAGCGATTTCGGCGGCTTCAGCGCGAAAAACGGCTTTGCCATGTAGCGCGCCACGGCGCCGGCCAGCACCTGGCCCTCGCTGGCAATCATACCGCCCGCATCATAGGCGATTCCCGCTCTGTCGGCGACCCACTGGTCGATCAGCGTGTTGCCGGGCCCGGTATCGAAGGCAATCGGATCTCCTGTCACCGAAACGATCGTGACATTGGAAATACCGCCAATATTGACGAAGACGACCGGCTTGCCCCTGCCAAGCTCGACCGGAACCCTCGCTGCGAGTGCCTGATGATAGACCGGCACCAGCGGTGCCCCTTGCCCGCCATGCACCATATCGTTGGCGCGCATGTCATGGACAACAGGAATGCCTGTCATATCGGCCAGCAACCGCCCGTCACCCAACTGGACGGTCAGCTGTTCCTGCGTGCGATGCAGAACGGTCTGACCATGAAAACCAATAATATCAATGGTATCGGTGCTTAACTTATAATCCGAGAGGAAGCCGAGCACCGCCTCGCCGTGCCGCCGCGTCAGTTCCCGTTCGATGGCGGCGAGAGCGCCGGGGCGCTGATCGCGCTTGCGGATGGATTTGGCATCCTCGAGCCCTGCCTCGATCTGCCGCCGGAATGCCGGGTCATAGCCGACAAAGCCCGAAGGTCCGCGCTGCACCGCGTTTCTGCCGTCGGTTTCGATGAGCGCGATGTCGATTCCATCCATGGATGTTCCGCTCATCAGGCCAATTGCCCGCCTTGTCGCTGTCACGTCACACCCTTTCTTGTGATTCGGCCCCGAATGATGTTAAACGGCCACGTCTTGTTCGGCACGTTCTTCATGCTGGACGCTTCCCTACGTAAAGTTTCAGGAAAAACTCATGTCTGCCTTCAAATCCGACTTTCTGCACACGCTTTCCACGCGCGGCTTCATCCATCAGGTCTCCGACGAGGCCGGTCTGGATGCGCTTTTCGCCAAGGAGACAGTGACAGCCTATGTCGGCTATGATGCGACGGCGACGAGCCTGCACATCGGCAACCTCATTTCCGCGACCATGCTGTACTGGCTGCAGGAAACCGGCCACCGGCCGATTGCGCTGATGGGCGGCGGCACCTCGATGGTGGGCGACCCCTCTTTCCGCGACGAACAGCGCAAGCTGCTGACACCCGAGGCGATCAACACGAACATCGAAGGCATCAAGCGGATTTTCGCCCGCATCCTGCGCTTTGGCGACGGCCCGACCGATGCTTTCCTCGTCAACAATGCCGATTGGCTGATGGGACTGGGCTATGTCGAGTTCCTGCGCGAGGTCGGCCGCCACTTCTCCGTCAACCGCATGCTGTCATTTGACAGCGTCAAGCTGCGGCTGGACCGGGAGCAGTCCCTCTCCTTCCTCGAATTCAACTACATGATCATGCAGGGCTATGATTTCGTCGAGCTCAACCGCCGCCATGGCTGCGTTCTGCAGATGGGTGGTTCGGACCAGTGGGGCAACATCATCAATGGCGTCGATCTCGGTCACCGCATGGGGACGCCGCAGCTCTACGCACTGACGACGCCGCTTTTGACCACCAGCTCCGGCGCCAAGATGGGCAAATCGGCCACCGGCGCGGTCTGGCTCAACGAGGATGTCTTCAGCCCCTATGATTTCTGGCAGTACTGGCGCAACACGGAAGATGCCGATGTCGGCCGCTTCCTGAAAATCTTCACGCGCCTGCCGCTCGATGAAATTGCCCGGCTGGAAGCGCTTGGCGGTTCGGAAATCAACGAGGCGAAGAAAATCCTCGCGACCGAAGCCACCGCCATCGTTCATGGCCGCGAAGCCGCCGCCATGGCCGCAGAAACCGCGCGCACGACCTTCGAGGAAGGCGCACTTGCTGCCAACCTGCCATCCATCGACATCGCGACGAGCGAGCTTGAGGGCGGCATCGGCATCCTGACGCTGCTGGTCAAGGCCGGCCTGGCCGGTTCGAATGGCGAGGCCCGCCGTCACATTCAGGGCGGTGCGGTCCGGGTGAACGACGCCAGCGTGTCCGACGAAAAGGCGCAGGTTTCGACCGCTGACGTGACAGGCGACGGCATCGTCAAGCTGTCGCTGGGCAAGAAGAAGCACATTCTCGTTCGTCCGGTCTAAGACCGGACTGACAGTGCGGTTGTGCGTGGTTCGACAAGCTCACCATGAGGAATGGAGTGGGCTGCAGGGAGCACTATTCTGCAGCGTTTGCGATTGACCTGCACCAAACCACTTCCCTCATGGTGAGCTTGTCGAACCACGCACAATGGTTTTGCTTAGCACTTCTCACTGAAACTCGAAAATCGACCGGAAAATACCCGGTGCGATCACCGAAATCGGATTGACGATGATCTGCGGCTGCTTGATCGGCCCCTGCAGCTTGTAGGTGATGCCGATCAGGCCGCGATCCCGTCCATTGCCAAGCAGAAGGCCGAGGACGGGCAATTCGCCAAAGATGCGGTTGATGCCATAGGCGGGCATAAAGGTGCCCGTCAGTGCCATGTTGCCCTGGGGATCGCTGAGCACGCCCTGGAAGGTGGTGCCGATGGTCGAACCGCGGACCACGCCATTGGCAAGATTGATGTAGTTCTTGCCCTTCTCGATTTGCGAAAAGCCGCGCTCGAAGGTCACCACCGACACATCGATGTTCTTTTTCACCGCATCGTTGAGGCTCGTGCCATTCGGCGACGATGACACGAGACTGGCCAGCCTGGGCTCATTGACGAGGGTGAAGTCGCGTGCATCGATCTGCCCGCGCAAGGGGCCATCCCCCTTCGAATCCAGTGCGACAAGAATACTGCCGCCCTGCATCTTGTCATAAAAGCCGGTGAAACGAAGTACGGCACCCGCATCCTTCGACTGCAGGCTGACGGAACGGGCACCGCTTTCCGAACTGTCCGTTGCGATCACCTTCTGGCCGGATTTGGTCACGGCGTTGAAGGCAAGGCCCGAGACATGCGAACCGACGCCCTCATAGGACAGCGAGACATTGCCGAAACTTTCGGAATAGAAGCCCTGAACATCGTCGATATCGGCATTGACCAGAATGCGCTTCTTGTCATTGCTGTCGCCCGCCTGCTTCTTGTCGGTCACCTGGTTGAGCAGCGACCGTGCATCGAAGGATTTCCCCTTCACGTCGGCCCGGTAGCCATAGCCGGTGCGCGATATTTTGACGGCGATGTCATCGGTCCGGTTGAGACTGACCTGGCTGAAATCCGCGGATACCAGATCGCCCTTGACCACGGAGATGTCCCCGCGCAGCCGGAACGTCTCTCCCGCGATATCGAGATTGCGGATGCTGATATTGTCCGCATCCTGCTGCAGGCCGAATTTGGCGGTGGCCTTCACCCCTGCGCCCTTGGTCCAGCCGAGTTGCGCCAGCTTGACCTCGGCCTTGGACAAATCCGCAACAGCGACCTGCGAGCCATCCGCCGACTTGTCGATGTTGATGCTGATCGGGCCGGATATGAACGGATCGAGACTTGGGAACAGCGTGTTGCGCGTCTTGTCGTCCAGCTGCAGGGAAACCGATTGTTTGCGCTTGGCCGGATTGCTGCCGAGCGGCTCGAACATGGTGATATCGGCCGGCACGCCATTCAGCTGCGCTTTGACATCGATATTCGCTTCGGTGTCGTTGACGTTCAGCGTCCCGTTGGCATTGGTTATGGTCTGGCCATCGACCTTTTTGGCAAGGTTCACGCCGTTCAGGGCGATCTCCGCCGACCATTGCAGGCTTCCCTCCGGCGCATGACGAGTGACCGGAAATGTCACGAGCACATGGGTTTTCACATCGCCGCTGATATCAGCCGGTGCAAAGGGCACGCCTTTCACCGCATTGATCGGTTTGAAACCGGCGATTTCAGCGATGGCCGAGGCGTCGCCGGCAATGTTCAGATCAAGCTCCGACAGCACCGGACGCTGCGGGCCCCACGGGATGATCAGCGTGCCGTCCACAATATGCGCTTCCCGGTTGCCGGGCGTAAACGCCGAGCCCTTCAGCAGCTTGATCGTGGTATAGGCGCCGCGCACGCTGATTGCACCATCCGCATCGCGAATGGGCGGCAGATCGCCGACAATATCGAAACGCGTGTTCTGCACGTTGAAATCGACCTGCACTTCGTCCGCCGTCAGCGGCGGCGGTTTGCCCGGACCGTCGAAACGGCCGGCGGCAAACATCACATCCACCCGGCTGTCCCTGACATCGCCACCGAACAGATTGTCGAGCACCCAGCGGCGCGCGCCGGTCGCCACCCAGATCGGCCAGAGCTGCTTCACCTGTGCGGTGGGCATTTTCGGTATGCGCAGCGCCAATGTCATGGCTGGCGAACCCTTGCCGAACACCACACTGCCCTGCCCGTAAAGTTCGCTTTCGCCATCGGCGCGCACGGCAATCTCGGAAATGTCCAGCTTGGCCTCCCCAGGCGCAAACCGGCCGGCAATGCGGGCATTGAAGGCGAGCGGCGGCTCGCTCGAATCCGCTGGAGCGGAAACGGCTTCCTGCGTGATCAGTTCGAAACGATAGCCGGGATTGGCAACGGCAGCGACAGCCGTCGCGTCCTCCGGCAGCGGTTCGGGTCCGACCGCCCCCTCGACAACTCCTTTGAAGCCGCCGAAATGGATGGCTGACGGCGTAATCTCGACCTTTTCAGTACCGAAAACATGCTCGAAATTGATCTGGGCACCGGCACCCATATCCTCCACATTGCCGATGCTCACCGGTCCTTCGCTCACATTGAGCGAACCGGAAATCCGCATGGGTATGGTGTCCGCTCCCGCAATGCCGTCCAGCCGGATTTCAGCTTCATTGTTATAGGCGAGATAGGATGTATCCGGCTTTATGCCATCGGCATCGGGAACAGGTGCTTCGCCCTGTTTGCCGATCAGCGGAATCCTGCTGATCGCCAAAGAGAATGAATCGATCCTGGCGCCAAGGGCCGCGCGCTTGACCTGTGCCGCAACGTCGATGACCTTTCCCCGCCATTCCACCGTGCCCTTGATGGCAACGGGGCCGCCGGTTTCCGTCAATTCCAGACGGATGATGCGCAGGTTTTCCGGCCGGCCCGCAACGGTGAAATCAAAGCGTGTATCGGCAACCGTGATGTCACGGGTTTCCCGCTGATCCAGCAGCGAAACGGCATTTTGCAATCCGGTGAAAATGAGTTGGGACACACCGTCGAGGTTGACGAGGCCGCGATCATCCTGCGGCAGGATCGACATGAAATCGAACGGCTCCTGGCTGGCACCAACCGTGATCTGCGCGCCGGTGAGTTCGAGGCTCTGCACCTTCACATCGCCCTGCAGCAGCGGCAGGGTGGCCAGACCAATGCGCACGGAACGGATATTCTTGATCTCCACCCCGCGCTTGACGTCCGAAATATTGACGTTGCGCGCCTCAAGCGCAACGTGCTTGCGCTGGTCGAGGGAAATTTGCGCCGACTGGATCGTCGCGTCGGTATCGGGACCGACAACGGATTTGAGCGCGGTCTGGGCACGCTGGGTCAGGGCCTCGCCGCCGATACCCACCCGCAGGACGACAAAAGCTATTCCGGCCAGAACCACAAGGAGAATCAGGAATGACGCAAGTGCCCCGCAGGCGAAACGAAACCGCGAGCGGCGCGCGGGCATGGCCACGGGCACCTCGCCTTGCTCGACCGCAGAGGGGTAATGATGAAATTTTAGAAAGTCCCGCTTTGTAAAACGGACTCTTTTCGGTTTCTCTGTCAAATTCCCAAGCCAATTGAGGAATCATGTGGGAAACCGTAGACGATTCCCGTGCCTCTCTTATAGTTGCCTAACTGAGACGCGCATTCAATGATGAAAGAAAGGCTTTCCTATGACAACGCTCGATATCGGCAGTTCTGCCCCGGATTTCACCCTTCCCCGCGATGGCGGCGGAACGCTTTCCCTGGCTGAATTGCGCGGGAAACCTGTCGTTCTCTATTTCTATCCCAAGGACGATACGAGCGGCTGCACCCAGGAAGCCATCGAGTTTTCCGGGCTGAAGCCGGAATTCGACAAGCTTGGAGCCAAGGTCATCGGCATGTCGCCCGATCCGACGAAGAAGCACGACAAGTTCAAGACGAAGTACGATCTCAAGGTGGATCTGGTCGCCGATGAGCAGAAGACCATTCTGGAAGCCTATGGCGTGTGGGCCGAAAAAAGCATGTATGGCCGCAAATATATGGGCGTTGAACGCACCACCTTCCTGATCGATTCGAACGGCAGGATCGCAAAAATATGGAACAAGGTGAAGGTTCCCAATCACGCGGCCGAAGTTCTCGAAGCAACCAGGGCTCTCTAGACCGAACTCAACCGCTTTCTACCTGAAATTGATGGAAAATCGGCGCTCCGTCAGGATTTGTTAACCATAACGGGGTGTAATGCCTTCTATAAATTGAAGCTGCAAAATGACGAGCGAAGCGGCCATGAAGAAGGCAAAACACTCCCCCATCTTCAGCAACCAGCAGGAACCCCACACGATCATCATCGCGCGGGGCGAAACGATCCGTCATTTCACCCTGCGCCCCTGGGCCGCCATTCTTGGCGGCACACTGGCCTTTGCGCTGGCGGGCACCTACCTCATTGCCACCTCCTATCTGGTTTTCCGCGATGACCTGATCAATGGCAGCGTCGCGCGTCAGGCGCGGCTGCAGCAGGCCTATGAAGACCGCATCGCCAGCCTGCGCACCCAGCTCGATCAGGTCACCAGCCGCCAGCTGCTCGACCAGCAGGCGATGGAAGGCAAGGTCGCCGAACTCATCCAGCGACAGAAATCCCTTACGGAACGCCATGCCAAGCTTGCCCCCATGCTGCAGCGGGCAGAACATGCCGGCGCTGCCATTCCGCCCGAGGCGGACAGCAATGCGCCGATGGACAGCAACGGCCAGGATATCGTCAAATCGAATGATGATGACGCATTCTATGGCATCGATCCGATCATCACCGGTCCGACCAGCGTGACCCGCAAACCGGCACCGCGCGATGACAAGCCGCGCAAGAGTGTCGACAAGGCCGAACTGCTGCTGAAATCGGTCAATACATCGCTGACGGATATCGAGACCAAACAGATCGCCCAGATGCAGGCGCTGTCCAATACGGCCTACGAGAATGCCGACAAGATCATGGAAGCGCTTGCCGCAACCGGGGTGAAACCCGTTCTCGATGAAAAGTCGGATACGGGCGGCCCGTTCATTCCCGCCGGCAGCATTGCCCCGTTTGACGCCAAGCTGAACGATCTCGATCAGGCACTCGAACGGCTGGAAGGCGCCAAGGCCCTTGCCAAATCCATCCCGATCTCCAATCCGGTCCCCGGCATGCCGGTTTCCAGCACGTTCGGCGTGCGCAAGGACCCGATCATCGGCTCGATGGCGTTTCACTCCGGCATCGATTTTCGCGCCATGAGCGGCTCGTCGGTGCGCGCCACAGCCAACGGCACGGTCACCGAAGCGGGCTACAATGGCGGCTACGGCAATATGGTGGAGGTCGACCACGGCAACGGCCTCTCCACCCGCTACGGCCATATGAGCCAGATTCTCGTCACCCCCGGCCAAAAAATCAAGATCGGCGACGTCGTCGGCAAGGTCGGCAGCACCGGGCGCTCGACCGGCCCGCATCTCCATTACGAGGTGCGCCGGAACGGCAGCGCCGTCAATCCTGCGGGTTTCCTGACCATCGGCCGCGAGGTCGCCGCGGAACTTTAAAATCGCCTGCTTTGAGTTTTCAAAATTGACATGGAAAAGCATCGAACATATCGTGAACGCATACGTCTACGATGAGGAAAATGATGCTTCGATCACTGGCAGCGCAATTTGAAAGAGCGTCCGCAAGCTATGCGGAGTTGAATGGCATCAAGAGAGACCGCGACTGGTTCGTTCTCAAGATGCACGAGGAAATCGGCGAACTGACCCAGGTCTGGAACAGGCTCCACGGACGTGCGCGACACAAGGGCCGATCAGAAGCAGAACTCCGGCAGGACCTTGCCGATGAAGCTGCTGATCTGTTCGGCCATATCATCCTCTTTACCGATCAGAACGGGCTCGACCTGCACGCCGCAATCAAACGAAAATGGCAGTTTTATCCTTGGGACAAAGCAGACGGCAGGGATTGAGCCAAGCCGCCCGGATGTTTGTCGCCAAGCTTCTTCCACAGCGTTTCGCGCTTGCTCATGTCCAGAAACGTGGCATGGCGCGAAAGGATCGCGGCTAATCCATCCCCGATCCGGTCGTCTGGCATGGATATAAAACCAGCCTTGCGAAACCACGGACCATTCCAGCGGGGCGATTGAAACGTCGTGAGCGCGATTCCGGAAAGGTTCAGTTCCATTGCTCGGCTGTGAACCGCCGCCAAGAGCCCTGCTCCCACGCCTCTGCCGGAGGCCGCA
This sequence comes from Phyllobacterium sp. T2-21, assembly GCF_055378485.1. Classification (NCBI taxonomy): domain Bacteria; kingdom Pseudomonadati; phylum Pseudomonadota; class Alphaproteobacteria; order Hyphomicrobiales; family Phyllobacteriaceae; genus Phyllobacterium; species Phyllobacterium sp. T2-21. Next base: position 2,584,661 of record NZ_AP027912.1, read on the forward strand.
GGCTCGACCATGATGTTGGCAATGTACATCATTCCATCGAGCGGCTGCATCAACACATACCCGCAAGCTTTGCCAGTGGCTTCAGCGACCACGGTCTCCCCGCTTAGAAAGCGTTCCGGCGCTATCGGCGGCGCCTGCACGACGGCTGCAAAACCGTCGAGTTGTGCATAGCGCGAGCGGGCGACCCGCTCGATGGCCCGCAGCGTTTCAACTTCATCGTATCGGAAGGCGCGCAGATGTACGTTGTCAAAAGTGATCACGAAGGCTGTCCCGGCTTGTTCACCCGGTTCCTACCAAAGGTCCGTGACAGTTTCATCGTTGCTATCCGGTAGCTATGAGCAACCTGACTGTCGCCACCTCTCGTATTCACGCCCAGAAAGTACAAAACCCGCAGATAGCGGGTTTTGTACTGCAAAGTTTGCCCTACAACTTACCTTGCTTTTTCAGAACATCATTGGCGTCAAATGCGCCACGTGCACCTGCTTCTTTCGCTCGAAACATAACGACGGTAACCCCAACATTTGCCGTTGGCGCATAGACTGGTGTTGCAAATCCCTGTCTCGTGTAGGTGCCATAGGCGGTGTTGCCGTACAGATTTGCGTTGGCGGTGCCCGAACCCCAAGTCTGTATTCCGGCTAGTCTTTCACCTTGTGACGTTGAAGCTTGTTCCAAGCGGAAATGGGTATACCCCCGTCTTAAGGTCGCTTCAGCGGCCTTCTTCATGGTTATGGCGGGAGCACTGCCTACAAACAGCAGTCCGCTTGCCTGCGTGTCAAGCCGCACCATATTCTGTGCCAATGGCATTTCGCTCGTTGTCGCACATGCGGTGACAAACAACGACATAAGACCGACAGCAATCCGTTTCATATTTCCCCCAAGTAATACAGTCCACCCCGGACGCGGCGAAGCTATATAGAGAGATACTCAACAGCAATATCCAAATTATTGTAATTAAAACTCAAATCGAAATTATACAAATATTTTCAAAACCTGAAGAAAGATTTCGAAACAAATAACCTGAACAAAATATCGGGAAAAATTGGTTGGCCCATAAAAAATCCCCGGCAGGACGTCTCCAGCCGGGGATTTTTGTTCAGACAATACGCCTGGATTTAAGCGATATCCTGCACTTCCACATCGCTGCCGTGCACGCGGTGCGCGAGAGCCGCTTCCATGAACATGTCGACATCGCCGTCGAGCACATCCTGCGGGCTGGTGCTTTCGACGCCGGTGCGCAAATCCTTGACCAGCTGATAGGGCTGCAGGACGTAGGAGCGGATCTGGTGGCCCCAGCCGATATCCGTCTTGGACGCGGAGATGGCATCGGCCGCCTGCTCGCGCTTTTCCAGTTCCGCTTCGTAGAGCCGCGCGCGCAGCATCGACCATGCCGTGGCACGGTTCTTGTGCTGCGAGCGTTCCGCCTGGCACTGCACGACGATACCGGTTGCGATATGCGTGATACGCACGGCCGAGTCCGTCGTGTTGACGTGCTGACCGCCGGCACCAGACGCGCGATAGGTATCGATGCGCACATCCGATTCCGTCACCGCGATCTCGATATTGTCATCGACGACGGGATAGACCCAGATGCTGGAGAAGGATGTATGGCGCCGCGCATTGGAATCATACGGCGAGATGCGCACCAGCCGGTGCACGCCCGATTCGGTCTTCATCAGACCATAGGCATTGTGGCCCTTGATCAGGATGGTGGCCGACTTGATGCCCGCCTCTTCGCCGTCGTGGATTTCGAGCAGCTCGACCTTCATGCCCTTGCGGTCGGCCCAGCGCGTGTACATGCGCAGCAGCATCGATGCCCAGTCCTGGCTTTCCGTGCCGCCTGCCCCTGAATGCACTTCGACATAGGTGTCATTGGCATCGGCTTCGCCCGACAGCAGCGTATCGATCTGGCGGCGGTCCACTTCCACCTTGATGGCGCGAATGGCTTCTTCCGCCTCGGTGACGATGGACTTGTCGCCCTCTTCGTCACCCATGGCGATCAGCTCGATATTGTCTTCGAGCGACTGGCTGAGCGTGCGGATGGAGTTGATGCCGTCTTCCAGCTGCTGGCGCTCGCGCATGAGCTTCTGGGCTTCCTGCGCATCATTCCACAGCGCTGGATCTTCGGCAAGCTGGTTCAGATAGCCAAGGCGTTTGATTGACGTATCCCAGTCAAAGATGCCTCCTCAGCAGGCTTATGGCCTGCTTGATCTCGTCGACCAGCGTCTCGATTTCAGCGCGCATTGGCTGTCCGTTCCTTCTGCTTTTGCATTGTTTTCGAATTGCGGCGGACCATATTCACTGGTCCGCGCGATGTAAAGTCTTCAGACTTTACGAAAGTTCACCGGCTCGATCGGTCAGAAAAGTCCGCCGCCGCCGCCCTGAATGACCCTGTTGACGTTCGGAGACTGCACCTCCATGGGCGCTCCTTCCGAGAAGGAATTCGCGCCAATGACGGAATAGCTGTCCGCAGGGCCCGTGCCCGGCTTGAAGGCTTCCATGATCACATTCGGCTGGCCTTCGGTGGCGCGCATGCCGGTCTTGCGGTCAATCGCCACAACGGTCATGCCTTCCGGCACACGGAAGTCAACCGAACGCTGGCCCTTCATGGCAGCATCCATGAAATCCTTGAAGACCGGGGTCGCAAGGCCGCCGCCGGTGCCGCCATGGCCCATGGGCGTCGGCGTGTCGTAGCCGAGATAGAGGCCGACAACGAGGTCCGGCGTGAAGCCGATGAACCAGGCGTCCTTCTCGTCGTTCGTCGTACCGGTCTTGCCGGCGATCGGACGGTTGAGGCTCTTCAGGATGGTTGCCGTACCGCGCTGGATGACGCCTTCCATCATCGACGTGATCTGATAGGCGGTCATCGGGTCAAGCACCTGATCGCGGTCGTCGACCAGCTCCGGCTCCGGCTGGTTCTTCCAGTCCTCGGCAGAGCAGTTGTCGCATTTGCGCTCATCGTGCTTGAAGATGGTCTTGCCGTAACGGTCCTGCACGCGGTCGATGATCGATGGCGTGATCTTGCGTCCGCCATTGGCGATGATCGAATAGCCCGTCACCATGCGCATCACGGTGGTTTCGCCCGACCCGAGCGCCATGGCCAGAACCGGCAGCATCTTGTCATAGATGCCGAACCGTTCGGCATATTCGGCAACGAGCTTCATGCCCATGTCCTGCGCCAGACGCACCGTCATCAGGTTGCGCGACTGCTCGATGCCGTAGCGCAGGGTGGACGGGCCGGCAAACTTGCCGCCATAATTCTTCGGTGCCCAAATGCCGAGACTGCCGCCCTGGTCGATCGAGATCGGACCGTCCAGCACCACCGATGCCGGGGTGTAGCCATTGTCCAGCGCGGCCGAATAGACGAACGGCTTGAAGGAGGAACCCGGCTGGCGCATGGCCTGCGTGGCGCGGTTGAATTCCGATTCGGCGAAGGAGAAGCCGCCGACCATCGCGAGCACACGGCCGGTATGCGGGTCCATGGCAACCATTGCACCTTCGATTCCCGGCACCTGGTGCAGATCGAAGGCCGTATCACTGCCTTCCTTCTTCTGCACGAACACCACATCACCGGGTTTGAACACGCCCTCCAGTGATTTCACCGATGTGCGCCTGCCATCCTTGTAGAGATTCATGGCCCATTTGATATCGGCAGCGGCAATCGTGCCCTTCTTGCGCGCGGTAACCAGACTGTTGGCATCGTTGCGCTCGGGCTGCAGGCCAATGACCGCCTGGGTCGGCGTTACCTCGAGAATGACCGCGAGCTGCCAGTCCGGAACATCGGAAAACGGCTTGATCTCGGCCAGAGGAATACCCCAGTCGCCGATGGTGGAAATCGTCTTGTACGGACCGCGGTAGCCCTTGGCTTCGTCATACTTGAACAGCCCGTGCTGCAGGGCGGCGCGGGCCTGCACCTGCATCTTGGGGTCAAGTGTGGTGCGCACGGACAACCCGCCCTCATAGAGCGCGTTTTCACCATACTTGCCGATGATCTGACGGCGGACTTCTTCCGTGAAATATTCGGACGCGAACAGGTAGTTGCCGGTATGACGCGGGGTCACGCCGAGCGGTTCGGTCTTGGCCGTCTTGGCTTCGTCCGTTGTGATGTAGCCGTTCTCGGCCATGCGGTCGATCACCCAGTTGCGGCGCTCCAGCGCCCGCTCCGTCTGGCGGAACGGATGATAATTGGACGGTCCCTTGGGCAGCGCAGCCAGATAGGCCGCCTCGGCGATGGTAAGCTCATTGACCGACTTGTTGTAATAGGTCAGTGCCGCACCGGCGATACCGTAGGAATTGAGACCGAAGAAAATTTCGTTGAGGTAAAGTTCGAGAATGCGGTCCTTCGAATAGGCCTGCTCGATGCGGAAGGACAGGATGGCTTCCTTCACCTTGCGGCCCATCGTCTGGTCGGACGACAGGAGGAAGTTCTTTGCCACCTGCTGGGTAATGGTGGATGCACCAACCGGGCGGCGCGAGCCCCAATTCTGCACGTTGACGATAACGGCGCGGGCAAGGCCGCTGATGTCGATACCCGGATGCTGATAGAAATTCTTGTCTTCCGCCGACACGAATGCGGCCTTCACCCGGTCCGGAATGGCCTGGATCGGCAGATAGAGGCGGCGCTGCCGGGCGAATTCAGCCATCAGCGCTCCATCGGACGCGTGAATGCGCGTCATGACAGGCGGCTCGTATTTGGCCAGAACTTCATAATCGGGCAGGTCTTTGGAGACTTTGACCACATAGAGCGCTGCACCGCCCGCGGCCAGCAGCGCGACGACGGTACCGATTCCGAAAAAATATCCGATCAAGCGTATCATTTGTATCCGGAACCCGTTTCATCCATTTGGCATATCGATAATCGATGCACGATCTTGGTCAATGCAAATCGCACTCCGGGAAGCAGGTTCCCGGTACTCCAACCGGAATACACAACGCCCGGCAAATTCAGTGACGCAATTGAGCGACAAATGTGACAAAGGCAAGGACAACCCGGTTCTGCGCACAATTTAAATACCAATTGTGGAGTTTCGGCAACGCACAGACAAGTATATTAGGCTCCGCGAACTGTCTGATGGTCAATCGTTGCATAAACGCTGTCGGAAACTGTCAATTCGATGCGCCTGCTGTCTTTTTTCCTGAAAATTCGCCAACGGCTGCAGCAAGCCGTTCCGCCACATGGGTCCGCCATGCCGGGTCGAGCATCAGTTTTGCGTCTTCGTCATTGGACAAATAGCCGATTTCAACCAGCACGGACGGCACATCGGGTGCCCGCAACACCTGGAACCCGGCGAAACGGTGCGGATTGTTGATCATGTTCACATCGCCCTTGAGCGCCCGCACCACACCCTTGGCGAAACTGAGCGAGAACGTATGCGTCTCGCGCCGGGTCAGATCCATGAGAATATCGGCAATTTCCGGCGTCTCATTGTCAAAGGCAACACCGGCAACCGCATCGGCCTTGTTTTCGCGGTCGGCCATGGCGCGCGATGCGGCATCGGACGCCTTGTCTGAAACCGTATAGACCGTCGCGCCGCGAATGTTGCGCTGGTTGATCGTATCGGCGTGCACCGAGATGAACAGATCAGCCTCATATTGCCGGGCGATGCGCACGCGTTCCGGCAGGCGCAGGAATTCGTCGCTGTCACGCGTCATCTCGATCCGCAGGCCGGGAATCTTGCTCAGCTGATCGCGCAGCTCGCGTGCGAACATCAGGGTGACATCTTTTTCCATGATGCCGCCGGTGCTTTCCGCGCCGCTGTCTATGCCGCCATGCCCCGCATCCACGACAACGGTGAACGGCTTGGGCGCCTTGTCGACTTCCACGGGCGCAGCACTGGCAACGCGGTCGCCCTTGGGGCCAACCTGCGTGGATGCGGTGGGTGCATTCTGGTTTTTGAGGACATCGGCGAACTGCCGGTCCGACGAGGCGACAAGATCGGCAACAAGGCGATAGCCCGGACTGTTGTCATTCTTGAGCACATCGACGCGTTCGACGCTGAACGGGCCCTTCATGGTAAAGATGAGCCGCGAACGGGCATCGCTGATCATCCCGTAACGCACATTGTCGATCAGTCCGCGCGGCTCCAGCGATTTCTTGTCAAAGGCAAAGACGGCTTTCGGCAGATCGATCACCAGGCGATGCGGCTCGCCCAGCAGCAGCGTCGACACTTCTGGCTCATGGTCGAAATTGATCACGACGCGGGTGCGCAGTTCGTCGCCAGCCGCCTGGTAGGTCAGCGCCGCCAGTTCATCGGCCGCAACCGCGCCCTGGCCGGATTGCGCGACAGCAACCGAGACCAGAAAGACTGTTACCAAAAACCGGCAGATCACATTCATGTCATTGCAGATGGACGCCGGCGCGTGCCGGGCAATCATCCCCTCTGGTGCTATTTCGTATCAGACGGAGCCACATTATATGTGAATGATAGGTAACTCGTCGTGGTTAATTTAATCTTATTAACCGCCTATCCCCGTTATCCCGCTGTTATCGTGACCGCCACTTCTGTGCCATAGCGATGACACGATTATGAAGAAGGCCTTGTCATAACGCGACACACCTCCTAAAAGCAAAGGTGGGTTACTTTCCGCCATCCGGAATCATGCTCGCTATGTCACGGCAATTGGCCGGCTGACACTGAAGGCAGAGACACGGAGTGGCAGAAGCGAAGCATCGCTGTGGTAACCGGAAAAGAATTTGGCGTGAGCAGACAGGGAATGTCGGCTGCGCTTTGTGTGAACGGCAGATGGCGCAGACAAGGCGCGTCGAGCCAGCCCTTTCGAGGGTGTTACCGCATAACCCCAAAGATCATTTTCGATTTTTGGATAAGGATTATGCGCAATCTTAGTTGTTACTGCGCCTCTGTGCGTCCGAAAAGACGCACGGCGCAGTAACGGGTCGGCAATGCTTCAGAGCATGCCATTCGTAGAGGTCGTTTCGTCAGGAACAGAAATGTTTGACACAGGCGTGACTATTACCGGCTTGAAAGCCGCGGGTGCTGAAAAGCAACACCGCGTGATGCCGTGTCTGTCTGTTTCTGCGAACCTTAATATATCCGGCAAATGTGAAACCGCGGCTCCGGCACCCCTTTGGGCGTCCCGGTTGTCCCGCGTTTTGAGCGTTTCAGCCGGGGAGAAGAATCATAATGTCGGACAAAATGCTAATCGACGCCTCCCACCAGGAGGAAACGCGCGTTGTCGTGGTTCGCGGCAACCGGATTGAAGAATTTGACTTTGAGTCGGAACACAAGAAACAGATCAAAGGCAATATCTATCTCGCGCGTGTCACACGTGTAGAACCATCGCTTCAGGCAGCTTTCGTTGAATATGGCGGCAATCGCCATGGCTTTCTCGCGTTCAGCGAAATCCATCCTGACTACTATCAGATTCCGATGGCGGATCGTCAGGCCCTGATCGACGCGGAAGCCGAGGCAGCCAGCCAGGACGAAGACCACGAGGAAGCCGCCGGCGAGCAGCGCACCCGCGATCGCAACGATCGCGGACAGCGCAATCGCCGCCGCAGCCGTCGCGGCACGCGCCAGGGCGACGAATCGGTCAAGCTCGATTCGGCGGATGACGAGAACGCTGCCGCCGATGAAGCTGGCGACAGCCACGAATCATCGGAGCAGGCTGCATCGGATGAAAACCCCTCTTCCGAAAACAATGGCGGGCAGACACTTGCTGCCGCCATCGACGCCGATGTCATTTCGGAAGCCGTTGTCGTTGACACCAACGATGCGGCCGACGCTGCCACGGATGCCGCTGAAAGGGCTGACGACGGCGACCACCAGCCGCGCCGGTCGAAGCGCCGGTCGCAGGACGACAAGGAAGAGCCGCATGACGAGCTCGACGAAGTCGATTCCATCGGTGCCGAAGATGCCATGGAAGAAGTTCCGACGCATCAGCGCTTCCAGCGCCGCCAGTACAACATCCAGGACGTGATCAAGCGCCGGCAGATCCTGCTGGTTCAGGTTGTCAAGGAAGAGCGCGGCAACAAGGGCGCGGCCCTGACCACGTATCTCTCGCTCGCCGGCCGTTATTCCGTCCTGATGCCGAACACCGCGCGCGGCGGCGGCATTTCGCGCAAGATCACCAGCATCCAGGACCGCAAGCGCCTGAAGGATATCGTCAAGGACCTCGAAGTGCCCAAGGGCATGGGTGTGATCCTGCGCACGGCCGGTGCGATGCGCACCAAGCCGGAAGTGAAGCGCGACTACGAATATCTGATGCGCCTGTGGGAAAATGTCCGCAGCCTCACCCTCGCCTCCAGCGCGCCGACCCTCGTCTATGAGGAAGGCAGCCTGATCAAGCGCTCCATCCGCGATCTCTACAACAAGGACATCACGGAAGTGCTCGTCGCCGGTGAAAACGGTTACCGCGAGGCCAAGGACTTCATGCGCATGCTCATGCCGAGCCATGCCAAGGTGGTGCAGCCCTATCGCGAATTGACGCCGATCTTTGCGCGCAACGGCATCGAAGCGCAGCTCGACCGCATGCTGCAGCCGCAGGTGACGTTGAAATCCGGTGGTTACATCATCATCAACCAGACGGAAGCTCTGGTGGCGATCGACGTCAACTCCGGACGGTCGACACGCGAACATTCGATTGAAGATACGGCCTTGCAGACGAATCTTGAAGCGGCAGATGAAGTCGCGCGCCAGTTGCGGTTGCGCGATCTTGCCGGTCTGATCGTCATCGACTTCATCGATATGGAAGAAAACCGCAACAACCGTGCGGTGGAAAAGCGCCTGAAGGATTGCCTGAAGGACGATCGCGCCCGCATTCAGGTCGGCCGCATTTCCCACTTCGGCCTGCTTGAAATGTCGCGCCAGCGCATCCGCGCCAGCGTGCTGGAAAGCACCACGCAGATCTGCTCGCATTGCGGCGGCACCGGCCATGTGCGCTCCGCCTCCTCCATCGCACTGCATGTCATGCGTTCGATCGAGGAATATCTGCTGCGTCATTCGCAGAACAACATCATCGTTCGCACCACGGTTGCAACGGCGCTCTATGTGCTCAACCACAAGCGTCAGAACCTTGCCGATCTGGAAGCGCGTTTTGGCCTGACGATCAGCATCGAGGCCGACGAGAGCGTGGGTGCGCAGCATTTCGCCATCGACAAGGGTTCCATTGCGCTTGGCCCGATTGTTCCGCTGACGGAAACGCCGGCCCTTGGCATTGTCGACGACTTCGACGAGACCGATCCGGTGATCGAGGAGATCGACGAAGACGCCGACAGCGAAGCCCAGCCCGGTGAAACCGCCCGCACGGGCGATCAGGACGAATCATCCCGCAAACGCCGGCGCAAGCGGCGGCGGCGCGGCGGTCGTGACCGCCAGGAAGCGGCAGCCGGCGAGCCCGGCCAGGCCGTGCGCGGTGACACCGATGGTGATGATGCGGATGTTCCGGCCGTCGAAGGCGAGGATGCAGCAGCAACCAAAGCCCGCGAGGAAGAGAACGAACGCCGCAAGAAGCGCCGGCGCGGCCGTCGCGGCGGACGCAAGAACCGTCGTCCGGAAGATGGCGATGATCAGGAGATCGCTGCCAGATCCGTGCCCGATGCGGAACCGGTCTTCGTGACCATCCCTCTGCCGGATTTCAGCAAGCCAGCGGCCGTTGAAACCAAGGCGACTGCGGTTGAAGAGACGGTTGTCGTTGCAGACACCGTGGTTGAAGCGGAACCGGCGATTGCCGAAGACGCACCGGCCAAGAAGCCTTCCCGCCGCAAGCCGCGCGCCAAGGCGGGAGCCGAGCCGGTCGCAGAAGCCACAGCCGAGACTGCGCCCGTTGAAGCCGAAGCCGAGGCTCCAGCCAAGCCGAAACGCGCACCGCGCAAGACCGCCAAGAAGGCGGTTGCCGAGGAAACGGTTGCCGAGCCTGCACCGGCAGTCGAGGCGGAGGCGCCAGCTGCCGCTCCGGCGGAAATCCAGCCCGAGCCCGCTGCCCCCGCAAAGGCGGAACCGGCAAAGGTGGAAAACAGCACGCCAGTCGTCACGTCCACCTCTCCCAAGGACAAGAAGGACGGCGAAGCGTCGCCGAAGCGCGGCTGGTGGCAGAAGAAGGGTTTCTTCTGAGAGCCAGAAACGCGTGGATAACTGAACTGGAGAACCGGCATCTTTGCCGGTTCTTCTTTATCAAGGCCCGCGCTATCCTTAAGCCGGGCCTCAGATTTGCCGGAATAATCCGCCATCTCACAAAAAAGAGAACACTGTTTGCTTCTCTTTCCTTCAAAGACCGACTTCGATACGAATAAGCCATGATGACAGTTCGACAGATCATTTCCCGTCAATCGTTGACTGCCATGGCGCGCAGCACGGTCGCGGCTCTCGTTGCGGGCGCTGTCAGCCTGGTCCAGACGAGCATTGCTGCGGCACAGTCCAATGTTCCCATCGTCCGCGATGCTGAAATCGAAGCGCTTGTAACCGACTACGCCACGCCGATCATCAACACGGCGGGTCTGGGCAAACGCGCCATTCGCATCGTTCTCGTCAACAACAGCAGTTTCAACGCGTTTGTGGATGGCCGGCGTATTTTCATCAACACCGGGGCGCTGCTGCAGGCCGAAACACCCAATGAGATCATCGGGGTGCTGGCCCATGAAACCGGGCACCTGGCGGGCGGGCACCAGTTCCAGTTGCGCGAGCAGATGGCGCACGCCAAGACCATGGCGGTTGTTGCCGGGCTGGTTGGCCTTGGTGCCGCCGTTGCAGGGGCCGCGACCAAGCAGGGCGGCATGGCGCAGGCCGGGACAGGCGTGGCCATGGGCGGCACGGAGATGGCGATGCGCAGCCTGCTCAGCTATCAGCGCACGGAAGAAATGGCAGCGGATCGCTCGGCAATCACCTATCTCGCCAATACCGGGCAATCGGCGAAGGGCATGCTGACGACATTCGAGCGTTTCTCCAATGCCCTGTCGCTCAGCGGCACGCGCACCGATCCCTACCGCATCAGCCATCCCATGCCGCGCGAGCGCATTGCCAATCTGGAAACGCTCGCCCGCGCCAGCCCCTATTTCGACAAGACGGACAGTCCTGCGCTGCAGCAGCGTCATGATCTGATGCGCGGCAAGATCGCCGCCTATACCGGCGGCGGCGCCAGCGTGCTGCAGAACTTCCGCAAGGACCCGAACAATATCGGCGCCCGCTATGGCAATGCCATCGCCACCTACCTCAACGGCTCGTCGCAGGAAGCACTCGGAAAGATCGATGCGCTCATCCGCGAGCAGCCGAAGAATCCCTATTTTCACGAAATGCGCGGCGAAATCCTCCTGAAGCAGAACAAGGTGATGGAGGCGGCGGCGGCCTACCAGAAGGCCAGCACGCTTGATCCGCGCAAATCGGGCCTGATCCGCATGGCCTATGGCCGCGCGCTGATGCTGAGCGGCACGCCCGCCAACCTGAAGGCTTCGATCAAGGAAATTCAGGCCGGGATCGACCGGGACCGCGAATTCCCCGACGGCTACGGCTATCTGGCGCAGGCCTATGGCCAGCTTGGCGACGGACCGCGTTCGGACCTCGCCGCAGCTGAGGAAAAATACTATTCCGGCAAGATCCAGGACGCACAGATCTTCGCCATACGGGCCCAGCGCGCCCTTGCAAAGGGATCGCCAGACTGGGTTCGCGCCCAGGACATCATCAATTCCAAGCGCAATTGAGCATGATCATCCTGCTTTTTGCCAACATCGATACAAACAAGGACATGACGTTATGAAAAAAGTCGCTCTGGTAAGTGCATCCGCAGGCCTCGCGGTCCTGGCCGCACTCGGTTTCAGCCAACAGGCTGTCATGGCACAGACCAGCACCGCTGCAACGCCGCAGCCCGCCATGTCCTCCACCGTCAACCGCGCCGAAGTTGAGGCCATTATCAAGGATTACCTGATCAAGAACCCGGAAGTGCTGCTTGAAGCGCAGGCGGCACTCAGCGCCAAGCAGGAAGCCTCGCAGCAGCAGGCGCAGGGTCAGGTCATCAGCCAGAACCACGACAAGCTGTTCAACTCGTCGCTCGACGCCGTCTTCGGCAATCCCAAGGGCGATGTCACCGTCGTCGAGTTCTTCGACTACAATTGCGGCTACTGCAAGCGCGCCCTGCCCGACATGGACGCCCTGCTCAAGAGCGACCCGAAGCTGCGCTTCGTGATGAAGGAATTCCCGATTCTGGGACCTGACTCCACCAAGGCCCACATTGTCGCCAAGGCGTTCAAGGCCTTGATGCCGGAAAAATACCTGGAATTCCACCGCGACCTCCTCGGCCGTGACGGCCGCGCTACGGAAGACGCGGCGATGCAGATTGCGGTCAAGCTCGGCGGCAACGAGAAAGCGATCCGCGAAAAGATGAAGTCACCTGATATCGCCCAGGCCTTCCAGCAGAACTACGACCTCGCCAACGCCCTGAACATCAACGGCACACCGTCCTACATCATCGGCAACGAGGTGGTTCCGGGTGCCCTCGGTGCCGATGCACTGGCGGAAAAAATCAGCCATATTCGCAACAAATAGCGCTGCATTCATGCCAATGACTGCAGAAACCATTTGCGGACAGGCAATCGCGTGATTTTTCGGCTGGCGAACACCCGCTTTGTCAGGCAGTTTCGTCCGGTGGAGAAACATCGGACCTGCTACCTTCCTTGTGGATTGCTTCGCCATCCGGAAAAGAGAACTAGTTCCATTTGGCTATCCATTGCTCTATATGGGACCCGTCATCGGGTTCCGAAACCCGTCACTATGTCCGGTATGGTATGAAACAGCTGATCTTTGTCCTCAATGGCCCGAACCTGAACATGCTGGGAAAGCGTGAGCCGGGAATCTATGGCGCTTCCACATTGAGCGATATCGAGGCTCTCTGCCGCGCCGAGGCGGAAAAGCTGGGCGCCGGGATCGAATTCCGCCAGTCCAATCATGAGGGTGATCTGGTCTCCTGGATTCAGGAGGCAGGCGAGAAAAACGCCGCTGTCCTGATCAATCCGGCTGCCTATACGCATACATCAATCGCATTGCATGATGCCATCCGCGCGGCTGCCGTCACGCTGGTGGAAGTTCATCTGTCCAATATTCACGCGCGCGAGTCATTCCGCCATCACTCCTACGTTTCCCCTTTGGCCAAAGGGGTGATATGTGGCTTCGGAGTGGATGGCTATGTGATGGGCTTGCGCGCACTCGTCAAAGCAGCGGCACCCCAATAACAAGGGCTGCCGAACAGAAATAAGGGGCTTGAAAAAGCATGGCTAGCAGAAACAACGGGATCGACAAGGTCATGATCCGCGATCTCGCAGAAATTCTGAACGAGACGGATCTTACCGATATCGAGATCGAACAGGGCGACCTGCGTATTCGCGTATCGCGGCAGATCACGATGCAGGCTGCGGCACCGCAGGCCGTCTATGCGCAGGCTCCCGCCGCCATCGCTGCGCCAGCCGCCTCCGCGGCGCCGGCCGATGCCGCCAAGCCTGCCGGTGATCCGTCAAAGAATGCGGTTCCCTCGCCGATGGTCGGCACGGCCTACCTCTCCCCGGCGCCGGGCGCCCGCGCCTTCATCGAAGTCGGTTCGAAGGTCAAGGAAGGCCAGACACTGATGATCATCGAGGCCATGAAGACGATGAACCAGATTCCATCGCCGCGCGCCGGAACCGTCACGGCCATTCTCATCGAGGACAGCCAGCCGGTCGAATACGGCGAATTGCTAGTTGTGATCGAATAAATCGAGAGCGTGATGTTTCAGAAAATTCTCATAGCCAACCGCGGCGAAATTGCCCTGCGCGTCCTGCGCGCCTGCAAGGAGCTCGGCATTCAGACTGTCGCGGTCCATTCGACCGCCGACGCCGACGCCATGCATGTCCGCCTGGCGGATGAAAGCGTCTGCATTGGACCGCCCCCTTCGCGCGAAAGCTATCTGAATATTCACCAGATCGTTGCCGCCTGCGAAATCACCGGTGCCGATGCCATCCATCCCGGCTACGGCTTCCTGTCCGAGAACGCCAAGTTCGCGGAAATCCTCGAAGCGCACGGCATCACCTTCATCGGCCCCACCGCGGCGCATATCCGCATCATGGGTGACAAGATCGAAGCCAAGCGCACCGCAAAGCGCCTGGGCATCCCCGTGGTTCCCGGCTCCGATGGCGGCGTGACCGATGACAAGGAAGCCGCGCGCATCGCCGCCGAAATCGGCTATCCCGTGATCATCAAGGCTTCGGCCGGTGGTGGCGGACGCGGCATGAAGGTGGCGCTGAGCGAAGACGAATTGTCCATCGCCCTGTCGACTGCCCGCTCCGAAGCCGGCGCAGCCTTTGGCGACGACGCCGTCTACATCGAAAAATACCTGCAGAAGCCGCGTCATATCGAAGTTCAGGTGATGGGCGATGGCATGGGCAAGGCCGTGCATCTGGGCGAACGCGACTGCTCGTTGCAGCGCCGCCACCAGAAGGTCTGGGAAGAGGCCAACTCCCCCGCTCTGAATGCGGATGCGCGCGACCGCATCGGCATGATCTGCGCCAACGCCATGGCCGATATGGGTTATCGCGGCGCCGGTACGATCGAGTTCCTCTACGAAAACGGCGAGTTCTATTTCATCGAAATGAACACCCGTCTGCAGGTGGAGCATCCGGTCACCGAAGCCATCACCGGCATCGATCTCGTGCATGAACAGATCCGTGTTGCCTCCGGCGGCGGTCTCTCCGTCACCCAGGACGATATCCGCTTCCATGGCCATGCCATCGAGTGCCGCATCAATGCGGAAGATCCCCGCACCTTTGCGCCCTCGCCCGGCAAGATCACCCATTACCACACGCCGGGCGGCCTCGGCATCCGTGTCGATTCCGGCGTCTACACCGGCTATAAGATTCCGCCCTATTACGACAGCCTCATCGGCAAGCTGATCGTGCATGGCCGCAACCGCGTGGAATGCCTGATGCGTCTGCGCCGGGCGCTGGATGAATTCGTGGTGGATGGCATCAAGACGACCCTGCCGCTGTTTCAGGACCTGATCAACAATCCTGATATCGCCAACGGTGACTACGATATCCATTGGCTCGAAAAATATCTGGCCGGCGATACCGCTATTGCCGAAGAAGAGGCATGACGGGCAAGGACCCGGCAGAGACCTTCAAAATAGACCCCGAGTTGCTGCTGCGCGCCTATGCAACCGGGGTCTTTCCCATGGCCGAAGAGGCTGACAACCCGGAAATCTTCTGGGTTCGTCCGGAACGGCGCGGCATCATCCCCTTCGAGAATTTTCACGTTTCGCACAGCCTGCGCAAAACCATCCGCCAGGGGCGCTTCGATATCCGTTTCGATACGGACTTTACCGGCGTGATCGACGGCTGCGCCAGCGGCAGCGGCGAACGTGCCCGCACCTGGATCAACCAACCCATCCGCGAAGCCTATGGCAAGCTGTTTGCCCTCGGCCACTGCCATACGGTCGAAGCGTGGCAGGAGGATCGGCTTGTCGGCGGTCTTTACGGCATCTCGCTGGGATCGGCATTTTTCGGCGAAAGCATGTTCTCGCGTCAGCGCGATGCATCGAAAGTCTGCCTCGTTCATCTGGTCAGCCATTTGATCGAAAAGGGCTTTACCCTGCTGGACACCCAGTTCACCACAACTCATCTGGAAAGCTTCGGCGCAGTCGAAGTTCCCCGCCGGCAATACCAGAAGATGCTCGACAATGCCCTGGCGCAGTCAGCAGAGTTTTGAAACGTCATAGTCCTCGGATGAATCTGTAGTATTGTGCCCTTGGCCGTAACTGTCGACGGGAGCAGACCGGCCGAATATTTTTCTGATGAACAGTGTCGGGTTGCGATCTCTCCATACGTCCTTGGACGGGAAGACCCAATCCATGTGAGGAGAACTGTTATGAAAATCAATGCCTATCTGAATTTTGACGGACAATGCGAAGAAGCATTCAAATTCTACGAGAAGGTCCTGAACGGCAAGATCCAGTTCATGGGCCGCTTCGGCGATATGCCGGAAGGCGCCCAGATGCCCGGGTCGGAACATCTGATCATGCATGTCCATATGACTGTCGGCGACAATTCGTTGATGGGTTCAGATTCACCGCCACCATACTTCCAGAAAATGCAGGGTATGCAGGTTGCCCTTCATCTCGACTCCCCGGAAGAAGCCGACAGAATCTACGGTGCATTGAGCGAGGGCGGCAACGTCACCATGCCTATCGGCGAAACCTCCTGGGCGATACGCTTCGGCATGCTGGTGGACCGTTTCGGTACACCCTGGATCATCAACCACGCCAAACCGATGTAATCTGGTTTGGGCAGTTGATCCCGGTGCTCAAGTGCCGGGATCGATCAGCTTTTGGCTGGCGCGGGAACGTCCGAGGACTGCTTGCAGCCCTTGAGCCAGACGTCATACACCGGATGCTCGACGGCATTGAGACCGGGGCTGTCGGCAAACATCCAGCCAGAGAAGATCTTGCGGATCTTGCGGTCGAGGGTGATTTCATCCACTTCGACAAAGGTATCGGTTTTCGGTGTTTCCGTATCCGGACGCGTGTAGCAAACGCGCGGCGTCAGCTGCAGCGCGCCGAACTGAACCGTCTCGTCGATATAGACGTCAAACGAGGTGATTCGTCCGGTGATCTTGTCGAGCCCGGAAAAAACAGCGATCGGATTGGAAATCTTGTCGTCGGCGGCATGCGCCGGTGCGCAAAGGCCGACAGCCATCAAACCGGCCGCGAGAAGACGGGCTTTGTTCTGGAACAGAAAGGACAAGTTGGGACGGATCATTTCAATTCCGGCTGTGTTCAGGCTGACGGGACAGTTTCTTACCAGCCCGTCGATAATCGCCAATTGTGGCAGAAGAAAATCCGCTCAGGATCCCGGTGTCCACGCATCATAATCGCCCGTTACCGCAGGACGATTGTCGCCATGGGCAATGGAGCCCTTCGGACGGTAGGCAGCGGCGGAACCGGTCAGGTTCGGCTGGTGGGTCTTTTCCCAGGCATGCGCCTTGTAGGTTTCACGCGATGGCGGCGTTTCGGCGCGATGATGGATCCAGCCGTGCCAGCCTGCAGGAATGGCCGACGCTTCCGCATAGCCCTTGTAGATCACCCAGCGGCGCGTGCGGCCTTCGGAGTCCTGCGTGCCTTCGTAATAGACATTGCCGAACTCGTCCTCACCGACTTTCGTACCCTTGCGCCAGGTAAAGACGCGCGTACCGATCGTCTGACTGTTCCACCAGGTGAAAAACTGTAAAAGGAAGGTCTTCATTGCAATCCTGCTTCGAACTATGTCGTTCAACTCTTCGGGTTATGGCCGTATCGCCAGGGGATAGCAAGGGTCAAGTTGCCGCTGGCACGGCTTCCACGAGCATTTTGAAACCGGCATGGCTCTTCTTGAACCCCAGCCTTTCATAGAACCGATGCGCATCCACGCGCTTGGCGTTCGACATCAGCTGGATCAGCCCCACGCCGCGCGCCTTGCCCAGCGCAACGCAATGCTGGATCAGCTTGGCGCCGATCCCCTTGCCGCGCAGGTCGCTGCGCGTCTGCACCGCACCGATGGTCATGTTGGTGGTGCCTCGGCTGGGCAATGTCGTGGTGAACGTCACCTGCGCCGTGGCAACCACGTCCCCCTCCAGCACGCCGACAATCAGCTCGTCGCAATTGCTAGCTTCGATCGCATCGAAGGCGCGCGCATAGCGCGGGAAAAATTCGGGATCCGTCGTGTCGCCATGGCCGCCGAGCACATCCTCGGCGAAAATCGCAATCAGCGCCGGCAAGTCCGCGCGCTCGGCTCGGCGAAAAACGGGCTCAGCGGCAGAGGTCACGGCGCAAGCTCATAGCCTGACAGGGATTTTTCCATGACCAGCACGGAAATACCGGAATTGGCTTCCCCCCAATTGTCCGTCCGCGCGCCGGTCAGATCAAAGCCCCGGCTTGCATAGAAGCGGCGGGCCTTCTGGTTCGATTCGATCACCTCAAGCTGCAGCATGAACACACCGGGGAAAGCGCTTTCCACTTCCGCCAAAAGCAGCGAACCCACGCCGTTGCTCTGCTTTTCCGGGTGCACATAGAGCTGGTTGAGCAGCGCCAGCTTGTGATCCCTCTGCGAGGCATAGGCCATGCCGTAAAGATCGGCGCCATCATCGGCAAGAATGAACTCGGAATAGGGTTTTGCCAGCTGCTTTTTCAAGGCATCCAGCGAGTGGTAGCGATTGGTGACCGCATTGACCTTTTCGACGCCGTAGACGTCGTCATAGGTGGCGTGCCAAGTCTCTACGAGCAATTCACGGACAGTTGCCAGATCGTCCTTCGTCGCGCTTCGAATCCACATGCTTTAATCGACAATCCCGAGTTTTGCCTTGACCAGATCGCTGACAGCCTGCGGATTTGCCTTGCCACCAGTGGACTTCATCACCTGCCCGACAAACCAGCCGGCCATGGTGGGCTTTGCCTTCGCCTGCTCGACCTTATCAGGATTCGCAGCAATGACATCATCGACAGCTTTCTCGATGGCGCCAGTATCGGTTACCTGCTTCATGCCACGCTCCTCGACCAGTGCGCGCGGATCGCCGCCCTCGTTCCAGACAAGCTCGAACAGGTCCTTGGCGATCTTGCCGGAAATCGTGCCTTCCCTGATCAGGTCGATAATACCGCCGAGCTGATCCGGCGACACGGGGGATTCCTCGATGCCCTTGCCGGCCTTGTTCAGCGCACCGAGCAGATCGTTGATCACCCAGTTGGCGGCAAGCTTGCCGTCGCGCCCTTCAGCCACCGCTTCGAAATAATCGGCAATCGCCTTTTCCGTCACCAGAATGGAGGCGTCGTAGACGGAAAGGCCGAGCACTGAAACAAGCCGCGCCTTCTTGTCATCCGGCAGCTCCGGAAGGTCAGCCCGCAGCTCGTCGACATAGGACTGCTCGAATTCGAGGGGCAAAAGGTCGGGATCCGGGAAATAGCGATAGTCATGCGCTTCTTCCTTCGAACGCATGGAGCGTGTCTCACCCTTCACCGGGTCGAACAGGCGCGTTTCCTGATCGATCGATCCGCCGTCTTCCAGAATGGCAACCTGCCGGCGGGCTTCATAGTCGATCGCCTGGCCGACAAAGCGGATGGAGTTGACGTTCTTGATCTCGCACCGCGTTCCGAATTCCCCGCCCGGCTTGCGCACCGAGACATTGACGTCGGCACGCATGGAACCTTCGTCCATGTTGCCGTCGCAGGTGCCGAGATAGCGCACGATGGTGCGCATCTTGGTGAGGTACGCCTTGGCTTCGTCGGCCGAGCGCATGTCCGGCTTGGAGACGATTTCCATCAGCGCCACGCCGGACCGGTTGAGGTCCACGTAGGACATGGTCGGGTTCTGGTCATGCAGGGATTTTCCGGCATCCTGTTCCAGATGCAGACGCTCGATGCCGATCTCGATATCCTCGAACTGGCCCTTGTTGTCGGGGCCGACCGAAATGATCATCGTGCCTTCGCCGACGATGGGCTGCTTGAACTGCGAAATCTGGTAACCCTGCGGCAGATCCGGATAAAAATAGTTCTTCCGGTCAAAGACCGATTTCAGGTTGATCTGCGCGTTCAGGCCCAGACCGGTGCGAATCGCCTGGCGCACGCACCATTCGTTGATGACGGGCAGCATGCCGGGCATGGCAGCATCGACCAGCGAGACATTTTCGTTGGGTTCGGCACCGAATGTCGTGGAAGCGCCGGAGAACAGCTTCGAATTGGATGTGACCTGCGCATGCACTTCCATGCCAACGACAATTTCCCAGTCGCCTGTGGCACCGGAAATGAAACGCTTGGGTTCGGGCGTACGGGTATCAACGAGAGTCATGCTGGGCTGTCATTCCTGGCTAAATTTGTCTGTCTACTGGCTAGTCGAAACAGCCCTCTGAGGCAAGTGTTTCTCCATCCCGAAGCCGCGCGATTGCGGAAATGCGCCGCTTCGGCCTGTTTTTCCGGCGCAGCAATGCTAGGCTCGATTCCAGGCAGCGGTGATCGGGAGAGGATCGCCCGACACATTCGGAGGACACCGATGCAGAACATTTATGGCCTTGCCATCCCCGAAACCCTTGCCGAGACGGTCAGGCCCGAGACAACGGCGCTGGTCGTCTATGACATGCAGGTCGGCATATTGCGGCAGATGCAGGACGGCGGCGCCATTCTGGAAAAGGTGCTGCAAACCCTCGAGATCGCCCGGTCCGCCGGTATCCGCATCTTTTTCATGCGCCATATGTCCCTGCCCAAGAAAATGGCTGGCGTATTTCAGTACAGGCAGATGATGGCGTGGCAGCGCCAATCATCCGCTCAAAATGTCGAGCCATGGTTCCTGCGCGACAGTCCCGGCTTTGCACTCGCCCCGGAACTGGCCGTCCGCGACGACGAAGCCATTCTCGACAAGATCACCTTCTCGGCGTTCGAAGGCACGCCGCTGGCCATCGCCATGCGCGACTGCGGTCTCAAGAGTTTCATCATCTGCGGCATCGCCACGGAAATCGGCATTGATCCGACGGTTCGTCACGGCGCCGATCTTGGCTTCATCCCCGTCGTCCTGACCGATGCCTGCGGCGGCGGCCACGCGGAAGCGGCGGAGCGGTCAATGGCCAACCTGGCCTATATGGGCGACGCGATGCTGTGCACGGTCGAGGAACTCTCTGCAGCGGTTCGATAGACCAAGGGATATCACGTGCCTGGTGCGTGGTTCGACAGGCTCACCATGAAGAAGGTTGAGGATTGCAGGGAGCACTATTCTCGCAACTTTTGCGATTAGCATTGCAACTAAACTACCTTCCTCATGGTGAGCCTGTCGAACCACGCAGGATTGTTCTGCAACGCTGTTCTCCGTTGCCACGCCCGCAATTGCGTCTGGCTGTTGAAAGGTGGGAAAGACGGGCGGTCCCAGGAACGCGGGTCTTGGGGTATGTGGTATGCAATGCTTGCGATCCTGGGGACCACCCGCCCCGGCGATTTTTGAGGGTTTTTGCCCAATGCGCAACCATTGAGCCAAACCTCCCCTGCCGCACAGGTTTTCCTCCCTGTGAAGCCGAAGCGCCGATCCTTTCCCGACTTGCGAAGGTTTCCGGAAGCATTCCCGCCGGAAAGGACACGAGAAGGATAAGCGCGGATGGGACGTGGTGGATAAGTTGGTGTGATTTTTATTTGGGGCGGCAAAACTGTGGTGCGTGGTTCGACAAGCTCACCATGAGAGAGGTGGTTTGATTGCAGCCCACAAACTTCCCTCATGGTGAGCTTGTCGAACCACACACCACGAACAATGCAAATGCCCTCCAGATCGCCTAACCCGCCAGCATTTCCCGCAGCACCATCCGCTTGAACGTTTCAACAAGCGCATCGCCTTCCCCGCGGTCGACGGAAATCGCCAGATGCATGGTGGCTTGGCCCAGATGCATGATCAGGAAGCTGGAGCTTTCGAGCGTCGCCCGGTCCGCCGCGGGGTTGATGCGCAAACGCGCCTCGGCAAGCACGGCGCCATTCAGGCGGCTGTCATGCAGATCGATATCGCGCAGCGCCTTGTCCGCCTGCGTTCCCGACCAGATGTCGCGCATGACGGGTTCGGCCAGAAACATCGCGTGATAGGTATCGATCAGTTCTGCAAAAGATGACTGCAAGTCCTTCATATCACTGACGTTTTGCAGCGCATCCGCAATGCATTCGCGCCCCAGTGCATTATACCTTTCCGCCAGGGTCCTGATGATCGATCCCTTGTCCGGAAAATACTGGTAGAGCGACCCGATCGATATTTCCGCCATCTGCGCCACATCGCTCATGCGCATGGCGTCGCTGCCGCCCGTGGCGATGAGCGTGGAGGCACAGGACAGAATACGCTCCACCCTCTCCCTGCTGCGACGCTGTGTCGGCTCCTTGCGCGGCATGGTGGCTTCCCTGTCGCCGGAGGCAGGCACAACAGACGCAATCTCGTTCATGGGCAGGATCTCCAAGGTTCTCAAATTCCGCTTGACTCGCAGAATATGAGGATTTATCACATATTGCAAATGTGAGTATTACTCATATTTACACAAGGGAGATCACCATGACCAGCAGCAACAGCATATCGACAGCAAAACCCATTCTCATCGTCGGCGGTACGGGCAAGACCGGACGCCGTGTGGCGGAACGGCTCACGGCGCAGAATGTGCCCGTGCGCATCGGTTCGCGCAGCGGCAACCCGGCCTTTGACTGGGAAGACCGCAATACCTGGCTTCCCGTACTCGAGGGCGTCAAAGCCGCCTACATCACCTATTATCCGGACATTGCCATTCCCGGCGCGACACAAACCGTCGAGGCGTTCGCGCGGCTTGCCGTGGACAATGGCGTGAAACGGCTCGTGCTCCTGTCGGGGCGCGGCGAACACGAAGCCCAGCGTGCCGAAAAGGCATTTCAGCAGTCCGGCGCTGACTGGACCATCGTCCGCGCCAGCTGGTTTGCCCAGAATTTCAGCGAGAACGTCATGCTGGCCTCCATTCTTGCCGGCGAACTCGCCCTGCCGGTCGGCGATGTGGGCGAGCCGTTCATCGATGCGAACGATATTGCCGATGTGGTGGCGGCAGCGCTGACCGACGATCGCCATATCGGTGAGCTTTATGAGGTCACGGGGCCGCGTCTCTTGACTTTTGCGCAGGCGACGGAAGAAATCGCCAGCGCCGTCAAACGCGATATCCGCTATGTGACGATCACGCCGGAACAGTTCGCGCAGGGGTTGGCGCAGGAACAGCTTCCGCCCGAGATCGTCGGCCTGCTCAACGAGCTCTTCACCCAGGTGCTCGACGGGCGCAACGAATATCTCGCCGATGGCGTGCAACGGGCGCTGGGCCGCGCCCCGCGTGACTTCTCGCACTACGTTCAGGAAACAGCAGCGACCGGCATCTGGTCCGGTATTTCGGAGGGACAGTAACATGTGGCTACCCATTCTCACCCTTTTGGCCGCCCTGGGAAGCGGCCTGATGGCAGGGTTGTTCTTCGCCTTTTCAAGCTTCGTCATGACCGCGCTGGCCAAACTGCCAGCCGAACAGGGTATCGCCGCGATGAATTCGATAAACGTGACGATCCTCAATTTCTCATTCTCCCTGGCGTTTTTCGGCACGGCGGCGATCTGTGTCGTCCTCGGCGTGGTCAGTGTCATGCGCTGGGGTGAATCCGGGTCGCTGGCGCTGCTGGCCGGCAGCGTGCTTTTCCTTGTTGGCACCATCATCGTCACCATGGTGTTCAACGTGCCGCTGAATGACACGCTGGCTGCAATCAGCCCGACAAGCGCCGAAGGCGCGAGTGCATGGACAACCTATCTGAACGACTGGCTGCCGTGGAACCATGTGCGGACAGTGGCAAATTTCGCCGCCCTCGCCGCCTTCATCTTCGCTTTCGCCCAGCAATCGCAGGCTTAGGCACTGGCGGCCTCAAGCATTCACCCGCTCCTATGCCATCGAACCCGGCCGTCCCCACGGCCGGGTTTTCATTTCCCGCGCCTGCAAAAAATCACGCTTGCGACTCACATAAGTCTATGCTTATGTATCGGCATGTCCGAAGTCGATATATTCAAGGCCCTTGCCGACCCCACCCGCCGCGCCGTGTTCGAGCGGCTGGCCGATGGCGAGAAGAATGCGACCGAGCTGCGCGAGGGTTTTTCCCTTTCACAGCCCGCCATGTCGCAGCATCTGGCCGTCTTGCGCTCCGCCGGCCTTGTCGCCGAGCAGAAGTCGGGCCGCCACGTTCATTACCGGGTCAACCCCGATGGCCTGGCGCAACTGCACCAATGGCTCCACCGCTACCGCGCCTTCTGGCCGCAGCGTGTCGATGAGTTGAAACAGCTTTTGAAGGAAATGGATCAATGACCAGCGAAACAGCGGAAACCGGTACCGCACTGCGTTATGAATATGATCTGGATGCCGCGCCTTCAAAAGTCTGGCGCGCGCTGACCGTACCGGAATTCGTTGCCCGCTGGCTGCTGCCCGATCCGCAGGCGCCGCAGGAGCCACCGCGCATTTCGCTTGAAATGATCGAAGCCGACACCGAGCATTTCGTCCGTTATTCCATGCACGAAGAGGATGATGCCGTGGCTGACAGCATCGTCACCTTCCGGCTCAACCCCAATGGCTCCGGCGGCACCATTTTCAGCATCGTGCATGAGCCTGTTGTCGCAGTGATGCCGCAGGGTCGCACCGCGGCCAATGGCAACGCGCCGCCGACGACCATGCGCCTCGCCGCCTAAACACACAGAAATACAACTGATGAAGGAGTGTTCGCCATGCGCGACATGATGCAGCTCGTCCCTATGGTCGTGGAACAATCCAGCCGTGGTGAACGGTCATTCGATATTTTTTCCCGCCTGTTGCGCGAACGGATCGTCTTTTTGAACGGTCAGGTGGAGGACGGCATGGCAGCGCTGATCTGCGCGCAGCTGCTGTTTCTCGAATCCGAAAATCCGAAAAAGCCAATCTCCATGTACATCAACTCGCCCGGCGGGGTCATCACGGCGGGCCTTGCCATCTATGATACGATGCAGTTCATCACCTGCCCTGTCGCCACGTTGTGCATGGGCACGGCGCGCTCCATGGGTTCATTCCTGCTGATGGCGGGCGAACCCGGCCACCGCGCCGCTCTGCCCAATTCGAGCCTGCATGTGCACCAGCCGCTCGGCGGGTTTCAGGGACAGGCCTCGGATATTTTCATTCAGGCGCAGGAAATGGCGGTGGTCAAGCAGCGTATGACCCGGCTCTATGCCCAGCATTGCGGCCGCACGGTGGAAGAGGTCGAGAAAACCCTCGACCGCGACCATTTCATGACCGCGCAGGAAGGCCTCGACTGGGGCCTCGTCGACACGATCATCAGCAAGCGCGACGGCAATCCGCTGCAGCTGACAAAGGACTGACGAAACCGTTCAGGCCTTCCAGTGCGAGCAGCGGATCACGTCGCAGAAATTGCCGCGATGGAAATGCGGATCCTTGTCCGCCAGCACATCGGCCTTGACGTTGCCGAATGTTGTCTGCGGCTTGTGCTTGATGCCGTCATAGAAGGCCTGAATGATATCCTCCTTGAAATGCGCGCTGCGCGGGAAAGCCTTGACCACCGCCTCGCGCTCCGCATCGCTGTACTGCTTGTAGGTCAGGCCCAGCACGTCCATTTCCACCCCGGCGGTCACGAGAGCGACGACGGGATGCATGTGCTGCGGAATACCCGGCGTCGTATGCAGGGCAATCGCCGTCCACACCGTGTCGATATCCGCCTGTGCAATGCCGTGGCTGCGCAGAAAATCCCGCGCGGCATTGGCACCATCGACTTCGAACCGCTCGTCGGCACTGCTGTGCTGATGGGTCAGCCCCATGTCGTGGAACATGGCACCCGTATAGAGCAGCTCGGCATCGAATTTCAGGCCTTTCTGCTGCCCGGCAATCGCACCGAAATAATAGACGCGGCTCGAATGGTTGAAGAGCAGTTCGGAGGCGGTGTCACGCACCAGTTCTGTCACGCCGCGCGCCAGTTTTGTGTCGGGAATGGCGATACCGCCGATAGAGAGGGACATATGAATTTCTCCTTGTCTTGGGAGCCTCAATCTACGGGGTACACTTTATGGCAGCAATTGACTGGACACGTCATATTCTGCCAATATACGACCTCCGATGCCATGGAGCGAGACATGCGAACCATTACACTTCTGGCCATGCCCGGCGTCCAGCTTCTCGACGTCTCCGGGCCGATGGACGTCTTTGCCGAGGCCAATGTGCAGGCTGGACGCGCGGAATATCAACTGCAGGTGGTCGGCGCAGAAGCCGGACCGATCCGCAGTTCGTCCGGGGTACGTCTGCTGCCGGACCGCGTCACGACGGATATTCAAGCCGATATCAGCGATACGGTGCTGGTTGCCGGTTGCCCGCATGCAGCCGACATCCGCCTGACCGCGGAGCAGCGGCAATGGCTGCGAACCTCCTGCCTTCAGGCGCGGCGCTTTGGTTCGGTGTGCAGCGGCGCTTTCCTTCTTGCGGCTGCCGGGCTTCTCGATGGCAGGCGGGTGACCACGCACTGGGCCATGGCGGATGCGCTCGCAGCAACCTACCCCGCGCTGCAGGTGGACGCCGATGCATTGCATGTGCGCGATGGTCCTTTGCGCACGGCGGCTGGTGTCACCGCCGGTCTCGACATGGCGCTCGCCCTGGTCGAAGAGGATCTTGGCCGTGATATCGCCCTGAAAGTCGCCGCGCAGCTGGTGATGTTCTTCAAGCGGCCCGGCGGACAGATGCAGTTCAGCCGCCGCGGCGAAGCGGAACCGGGCGGGCGCTCCGCCTTGCAGGAGGTACAGCGCTGGGTTGCCGCCAATCCTTCGGAAGATCACTCCGTCGCCAGCCTGGCACAGCGTACGGGTCTCAGCCCCCGCCATTTTGCCCGCATCTTCCAGCAGGAAGTCGGCGTTACACCCGCGGCGTGGGTGGAAACGGCACGCATCAACACCGCTCGCCAGCTTCTGGAAACCAGCCACCGGCTGCCGAAGCAGGTCGCGGCCGAATGCGGCTTTGCCGATGCCGACACGCTGCGCCGTGCTTTCGTGCGCCATGTCGGCGTGACACCAGCGGAGTACAGGCGGCGTTATCTGTAGCGGCGCTGCACCCCGCGCTTTGACATCGCCGTCTTCTTCTTTTATACGGCTCGTCCACACCGATGGAGTGTTTATGTCTAATCAGTCTGAGTCCCGCTAAAGCCCCAGCTTCTTTGAAGGTTGGGGCGTGAAAACAGGAGCCCCGCGCCAAAGTTCTTTGGCAGCGGACGTGTTCTCATGGGCTTTTGCCCGTTTTCCCAGGACTTGGATCAATGGACATTTCGCGCGACGAACAGCGCATTCTTACTCGGAACGCCATAACCCCAGCAAATACTGAGTTTTAAGGCACTTTGGTCCAACTTTAGACCACGAGTTTAGACCATTAGTAGGTCGATCAGTTAGAGGTTATGTGCTTGATCATTTCGTGAACTTCTGCTTCCGGTACAAAGTCGCTCCCATCGTCGGGCCAACTCTCAACGATTACAGTCTCAAATCCATACTCGTCATCCATGTCCAGTACCTCCTCTATGAGCCGGTTCCGTACTGCTGCATCTGTTACACCTGCACTAATTAGCTCTGATCTCAGCGTTGCCCTGCGTTGTATAATCTGCTGGCGCATATTGGAGAAGTCGCTCAATTCAATTCCTCCGAAGTTGTCAGAGTTGCTGTGTTCTTCGTCCAATTGGTCGCACTCAGCCCACGGCCAGCAAAGTCCCTGAAGGTCGCAAAGGTCCGCCCGAAGGCTGTTATGCGCAAGTACAGGCTGTCGTGGTGTAGTTCGATCTCAAAGCGGCGGGTGTTGATAAGCATTACAGTCTCTCTCTCGTTAGACGCCTCAAATCAGATGGGCGGCAACGGAGATGTAGCCTTACACCAATCCACTAGTCAACATACATTAATCAATATATTTCAGATACTTACTTGTACTTACGAAACTATTGCATCAACGCAATAATTGCCAGAGTGGAGAGGTTCTGATTTGGTTCCGGTGAACAGATCGCGGTGGAGATGATCGCTGTGCCTGCATAAGCCTGTGCTGGCATTGCTATCTGGGTACGCGTTTCCCGCTCCTGCCAAACGGCGCTAAGTGCGTTCTGTCTCCAAAATGACCTAAGCCACCCTCAAGATCAGAACGCCCTCCTACGAGGCACCACGGAGAACCTAAGTCCCCAATGGTGCCCCATGTATTAGTGGCGGCCGCGATTGTGGGGCAGATCGCCTACGCCTGAGATCAACGCGTTGTTGAACTCTACGAACGGAATGGCCTGAGCAAATGGCAATATCCTGAGCATGGCCCTTTCCTCTTCCTGAGACATCCCATCCTTTGCGGCATTCACGCCACCCTTGATCGCATTGAAACCATCCGTCACCAGCCCCACCGAAGGGACACCAAAGATGGCGGATGATGCTTGCCCGGATGACCGAGTGTTAGAGAATACTGGGTCATAGAGGCCGGTGTCTGAGAAGGTGTCCGTAAGCGTTGGGATGATTGATGACCAACCAGCACCAGCGAACGAAGCGGCTGCTATGTTGCCCATCGTTAGCTTGCCGTTCTTGCCGTACAGGAACTCCTGTCTGTCTCGGGCATTCATTCCAACTGCTTGCAGCTGCGACCTCAGGCTGTAGTTCATCGCGGCGATTGCGGCTGTCGTAGCGACCCCGATTGCAGCCTCAGGATCACGCATGTGTAGGCTCTTGAGGGTCTGCTTGACGTAGGCTGCGGCCATGAACGTGCGGAACTGCATGATCATCTTGCCGGTCTCGGTACTCATCCAAGGCATGAGGTTCCCGATATCGTTCTTCTGGATAGCCTGCCCCACCTTACGGGCTACAGCGAACCTGAAAGCTTCTGCGGCTTCCTTGTCAACGGCCTTGGTTAGATCGAGACCGGCCACCTTAGCGCCGTTCATGTTGACGATAGTCCCCAACCGAAGCTCGGCATAGACACGGTTGGCCATCGGCAAATCGAGACCAAGATCAGCCAATCGCTGGGGTGACATCTTCAATGTTTGACCGAAGACGCCCTTACGACCTGCCGCAATGTTCGCGAAGTTCTGGATGATGGCCCTGTGTGCCCAGCGCTGAGATGTCTGGTTCACGAAGGACAAGCCGCCAATGTCTGAGGTGAAGTTGTTAGCCCTCTCTAGGAGGTTGTCAGCCGTCCCACGCCAACCGGAACCAACCTTCTCAACCGAAGAGGCCAAGACGTCATCAAATTCCCTGTCAGTGGGATTGTAACGGGTTAAGCGCTCCGCCCCGGTGCCGAAGGTGTGTTCGATATCATCGGCAAAGCGTGAGGTGTGCGCCAGTTCGCCTGCATCATTGACGATCTTACTGAACCAAGACATCTGGGACATGGAAGCCTTCAGGCCGGTCGAGGCCAAGACGTTACCGAGTTCCGGTACGGAGGAGAAGCCTGCTTGGTTCATAACGCGGCTGAAGTTCAACTTGCGGATCGAGCGAAGCCAGAAAGCTGCCTCGGGATTGTCTACCTCGACCTTGTTTACCGAACGCCCCTTGATGCTGTCATAGGCAAACTGGAGGTTCTTAACGAGTGCCGCCGTCTCCTTCGGGTCAATCCTATCGTCAGCCGCCTTCTTCCATGTGGCTTTGATGAAATTGTCCCATTCGCCGTCTGATGTGATCCCATCCACTGCGGTAATGCCTTGGCTATCGACAAGCCGGATACGTGCAAGAGCGATGTTCCCAGCCGAACGGCGGGAGTACCGAGTGATGAGGCCGGTCGCATCGGTGTTGATGAGGTCACGGATTGAGAGGCCGCGCTCGTCAACGATGCCGTTTAGGTCCTTGGGATTGTAGCCAAGCTTGAAGTTCTCATCCATCAGGGTTCGGTGACGCTGGTGAGTGTCCCTACCCGCATCGCTGTTCGGCTTGCCCTTGTGGAAGTTCTCGGCAATTGCCTCAGCTTCAGCGTCACCCAAGCCACCGTGAGATTTCAATAGGCCGACCATTTCGTCGATATTGTCACCTGAGAGTGCCCTAAGTGCATCGTCGGTGATCCCCTGTGACCTTGTAGTCAACGCATTGGTGAAGCCCTTGGCTGTCTTCCTCAAGACATCCTCCGGTACTGCTGGATTGGCTGAACGCATAGCTCCGAAGAATAGGTTCTCAAGGGTCCCAGCTTCCATGTTTTCATGCACCTGCCGGACACGGGTCATTTCGAACTGACGAGGAGCGTAGTGCTTATTCGCCGGGATGTTCTCGTGCCCGAAGACTGCTCGGCCTGTCTTGCCTTCACGTGCCCATGGGTTCTTTAAGAGAGCGTTCTGTTCGGCATAGATGGCTGCATACTTGTCGCCCACTGTCTGGACGGCTTTGCTGTAACGGCTTGCCCTGTCGGTCCCTGTATCGCGCATGTAAGCGTCAATCTGGCCATTGAACTTGCGTTCGGCGGCACCCTTGAGGCGGCGATCAGTGATGTCAGTTGCCGCTTCCTTGAAGTACTCGGCAAGCTGTGCCTTGTACGTCCGGTGGGCCGCAACGTTGAACTGGTTAAAAAGGTTCTCGGCCTCTTCCGACGCTGCACGACCATTGACCGCTGCGAGTGGCTTTCCTGCAACGTTCTCGACCTTCCCGACACCCTCCTGCACCAGAGCGCTGCCCATGCCCTTGCCCAGCGGGTTCGTTGACCTGTTGAAGGTCGCTGCTAGATCATACCGTGCCCCTCGCATAGCTGCATCAGGTGTATCTGCCAGCGTCAGGCCTGCCAGAGCGTGGTCTGGGTTGAGCCTTGGGTCGGGGATGTTTACCTGTGCGGCGCCAACTGAGGACGAGCCATTACCACGGGCCACGTAAGGGACGCCCTCGTGCTCTGCCAGTGTCCTATGGGCTACTGCCTGCAACTGTCGAGCTTCAGGTGCTGTCGCAGTCCGTGCTCCCAGCTTGCCTACGAGGCCACCAATGCCAAAGCCCATGGCCGTGCCGATCAGGACATCCGCCTTGGATGTATTCGGGTTGAAGCCGTAAGAAACTGCTCCCTGTGTGAGACCAGCCGTACCGCCGATGAGAGCAGTGCCAAGGGTCTTGCCTACGCGCAGACCGTACTTCCCGAAGACGAACTGAGGGGCAACGGCACCAACTGCGAGGTCCGAAGCCCGGGCTACAGGGTCAAGGATGACATTTAGAACAGCCAAGGCATCACCCGTCAATCCGGTCTTGCTGAGCCGTTCAAGTCTGTCTCGGTCCTCCATGGCGTTCTGAAGCTGCTTGGCATAACCAGCCCGTGAGGTAGAGCCTGCAACAAAGCCTGCATAGCGCTCTGGATCGAGGCCGGATGTCTGGAGGTCAGCGAGGAGCTTCTCGGCATCAGGCTTCTGCCAGCTTGGATCGGCCTTGTATACGTCACTGTCGAACATGTGGTTCATGGCGGATTTGTAGACGTAAGCGGTATCGGTGTGCTGCTGGAAGCTGTCTTTCTCGATTTCCCAGAGAGACTGATCGTTGCCCATACGCTTATCGTATGCCGCCTGTGTCTCACGCGGAGCACCTGCGACTGCTTCATTGGCCATAAAGGGCACTTCGGTGTCGCCGGTGTATGCAACGTCCGGGGATATAGTAGCGGATGCCCCGCCCCCACGGATGACGCCAGCTTCAAGGTTACGGCGCTTCTGGTTCACCCCTGAGTTGTCTGAGCCACGGGAGGATACAGCGCTGGCGATTGCGTTGACGTCACCTGTCTGGGCTGCTGCCGTGATGTCATCGGGGAGTGAACCGTAGTTGTAGGCCACGGATGTAAGGGCTGCTTGGGTTGCCGCTGGGAGGGCCTGCCACTTTTCACGGCCTACCTTGTTGGCAGCGCCGTCAGCGAAGATGCCTGCTCGTCGGGAAAGGTCCCTTTCGCTATCCTCTCGGGTGACTATGCTGTCTTTGGTGATCCGCTGGACCGTACCATCAGCAAGGGTTGTAGTGTCGGAACCATACCCGGCCCGGAAGGCGTTAACATCCCACTTTGCTGAGGTAATGTGGCCCTCGAATTGCCTGATGATGGATAGTGCGTCTGTTGTCATGGTTTATCTTTCTGTTTTGGGGAGTGCTCGGCGAGGGCTTCGGCCCGAGTGCCTGCGTGGCTTCCTGTGCTGATGGCGGTGAGAGGCGTCCCGACCGGCTGGGCTGCTGCCTCAAAGGCTTTGAAGAACCGCTGGGTAACGAGACCACGGAGAACGGCTTCCCTTAAGCGCCATCTGGTGGCTGGGACCGAAAGGCGCATCGCCTGAGCAAGGCTTTCAATGTCGGGATACTGGCCAGTTCTAAGGAGTAGGACGGCATCCCGGATCCCATTGGAGAGTGTCTGTTCCCGGGATACCCGCCATATCCTTAGACGTAGGAAGGCTCGGTCTTGCATTCGTCTTGATCTAACAATGCCTGTGCCTCTTCAGCCATCTTTGCGATACCAGCGGCCCACTCGACTAGCTCTGGTTCCAACTCCGGCGGATAGTCTGCGGGGTTGCTGGAATTAAACCAGCTTGGGTTATCAGCGAAGGCAGTGAGGTCCTCAGAGAGGCGGGTGACTGCTCGGTCAAAGCGGACTGCCTGTAGGTTTATGACGGTGTTCATGCTGGGAGTTCTGCCTGTGTGCAAGGGCGACGCCCTGAACGGGCCGCTGCCGCATCACGAGCGACGGCCATCGGGTGCGGGACGTACCGCTGCCAGATGATGCCCTTGTCATTTTCGGTAATCGAGATGGCACCCCAGCCGCCTAGGGTCCTATTACGTTTCCAGATGGGTTTCCCCGAGCGGAGTACGGTGGCGATGGTGTCGGCTGGTGCCCCGCGTTTCATGAGTTCCCTTGCGAGAACCGGCACGGGGTCTTTACCCTTGGTTGTGATTTCAAACGGGACTGCTCTGTATGTCGTGCGAGCCATGTAGCTGCCCGCTAGTTCGATCTGCATAGGTGTTTGTTCTTCCTGTCTAATGTCGTGGAGCGGCTTCAAACGAAAAGAGGACCCGAAGGTCCCCTCTGTTCAAACGTCGCTGTGTGAGAGTGCTATTAGCGCGGAGCTTTCCAGCCCTTGTTGCCCGCGTCTGACATTGCCTGTTCAAGACCGGCGGTGTGCTGCGCCTTGGTGATGAGACCCTGCTTCAGATAATCCTTGGCCTGATCTGGAGACATCTCGATGCCGTGGACCCGGATGTTGACGGTGGCTGGGTCGGTGGCATGCATGCCCAACGCTGAACGCCCCACTTGCTTGTAGTCTGGGGTTAGGTCTGTGTAGACGCCCTGACCATCAACGATAGTCATCCTCTGAGAACGTCCTTGCATTGCACGTGCTGCCGCCGCATCACCAGAGCGAACGGCCTCTTCCATCCACGGCATAAGTTTGATCTTCTCGGCAATATCGGCTGCATGCGCCGCTGCCTGTGCGTCCATGGATGATAGAAGGCGGTTGCGGGCGACTTTACCCATTCCGCCAAGAGCTTCGATCGTTCCGTCGGTTAAGGTTGGTGTCCGGTCAACAATTGCATTGCTGGAAGTTTCTGAACCAGCCTGATAGCCCATATATGATGACATGTTATTTCCTTAGATTGTTGTAGTTGGGTTTGATTGGTTGATGGTAGTGGGTTGCTCGGCAAGAGCCTGTGCGGCCTGCCTTGCGGCATTGCCATGGAAGTAGTCGTAGAGGCTGCGCATGGAGAGTTGATAGAAGCTGTATTCACTCGACAGCAACTTGCAGAAGTCCATGAGGTCACCAAGATTACAGTCGAGTTTGACCGAGAGGTCATCCCAGCTTATTGCCTTGGATGCTTCTACAGCTTCGATGAGTTCCTTGGCGGCGGCGTTCGGATGTCCCGGTCTTCGGTGGTCAGTCGGGAACCTATACTTGGAGACCTCAGCCGTTGCCTGTGGAAGGGCAAAGCCTTGATCATCCCGCCCCTCTGCATAGTGCTGCCTGACGGCTGCCAGACGCGCCTTATGGTTGAAGGTGGCATTCTCATCGGCATAGCGGTCAAACTGTTCATTCAGGGCTGCTTCTCCGCAGTCCCAAATCCCATGGATAAGACCCATGCTGTTCGATGCGTGTCGGCACTGTTCCTCGGTGATCCCAAGATGACCAGCGAGGTCTGACCAGCTCTCA
Organism: Phyllobacterium sp. T2-21; assembly: GCF_055378485.1. Lineage (NCBI taxonomy): Bacteria > Pseudomonadati > Pseudomonadota > Alphaproteobacteria > Hyphomicrobiales > Phyllobacteriaceae > Phyllobacterium > Phyllobacterium sp. T2-21. The sequence continues at coordinate 2,618,240 of NZ_AP027912.1, forward strand.
GGCCGATGTTTGATCAACACGTAGCGAATGCCGATTGCGACTGTGGACGGCTCAAGTATCTTTCCGCCAACTTCAGGGAATGCCTGAGCCATCTCAAATGCCACTGGGGTTGCCGCTGGTGCATATACGGTGGCCGGGGTGCTATCGCTGGGGCTGCTCATGGCTGAGAATACACAGCGCCGCTAGGCATACGGCGGACTGTCCTATGAACCGCCTCGGTCACTGAGGTGTTGCGCGTCTCCACCTTCTCAGACGGAAGTGCATCGTCACGGACCCAGCGATATCCGGGCTTTACCGTGGAGGAGACCCCAGACAGCCTATCGGCATCTGCGTCGGCCACGCGGGTGTCAATATTCGTCCAGGGTGATCCACTGTGGACCTCTAGGGCTACGCTGTGTTCCTCGGTGGCTATAAGCTGTTCAACGCTCTCACGGCCCCTACGCGCCCCCTTTGGCTTGCCCAGAACGGCGTCAATCACAGCCACGCCTGATGGGATGGCGATGTTTCTAGCCCTGCGCTTTAGGGTTTCCTTGTCATTGTAGCCTGTGGGTGTCAGGCGTTCGATCTTCCGTCCGGTCTTCTTGGACCAGAGCTTCCGCAGTTTCCATGTGTACTTGGTCTTTTCGGCATGGGTGGCGTTGGCTGCTGGTGCCTCTGGCAAGCTGTAAAGGGGAATGCCTACCTTGACGCACTCTACCAACCAGTTTGGCTGGGTCCGTTTGATTGTTGCGTCGGTGCCTACTGTTCGGATGTCTGCTCGCTTGGAGTATTGGTTGTACGGTAGTTGTGCTTTTGTCATGAGTGTAGTCCGCGCTTAAAGTATGGGTTGAATGGGAATTGGCTGGCATAAGCCTTGCCGTTCGTGCCCCGTAGCCAGATGCGATACACATCCTCGGCTCGGGCGTAGGCCAGTTCTTTCGTTCGCTGTACGAACTCGGACTTGGTCATTGATTGGATGTTCTGTGGCGTCTTCAGGTGGAACTGTTTCATGAGTTGATCGGTCATCTGGCTGTTGAGTGCTCCGTTGGGTAGGATTTTGGATGAACGCTGGCTGTCCTTGGCCAACCTCGTTACGAGGAGCTTCAAGGTGTATCAGCGCTGATGTCTGTGGGTTTTGGTGTGAAGGCCCCCGATGAGGGGATCCATCTTGAGCATTGCTCTGGGTGTAACGAGCGTGTTCCTTGGCTCACCCAGTTACTGGGATATGCAAGGTGAATTGCTCGCTGATGTTTGGCTGAATGTTTGAGCAGGCAGGTTGAGCGGCCCCGCATGACGGGGACCAAATCTCGGTCATCTGGATTGTATTAACGAGAGCAGTCTTTGGTCATCTGGTTCCCGGTTATCCAAATTGTGTATCTCGACACCTTGGGGGAATTATTCCCGGGAGACCACGCACAGAAAGAGCGCAAGCTCCATTGCATGCCTGACCACATAGCCCTTCGTACTCGTTTTCCCATTGTCATGGTTATTCGAAGGAAGCTGTGGTCAGTGTTATGGGAAGGATTTAGATGGGGGCCGCCGGATGGCCCTCAACTCATTTGCACCATGATCAAACTGAAGATCACCTCCGCATTGCGTATATCAATTGTCACGGTGCTGGGAGGTACGCTTCAGTCGGTATTAATGGGAAAAGGTGATGGGATCAGTTCGGGTAATTCATCTTAACCGACACCATGAAGCCACCGTAAGATAACTTTGGTTCTATAATGCGCAAGGATGGGAAATGTTACCTTTTCATCAGGCACATTTCACGAGGCATCTGTGTACGGTCATCTTGGACAAGCCCGTTCGCTTCACGATATCAACCTGTCGCATGTCCGGCTCAATCGCCAGCAATGCCCTGATCTGGTCAGCGGCCCTCACCTTGGCAACCACAGGTTCAGCGAACGCCTTCTCCAGTTGCACCATGGCCTCGATATAGGTCATCCCCGTCGCAGTTATCCAGTCAAGGCCCCGGCCATTTCCGCTTTTGGTCTGCTTGGCATGCCCCATCTTCACAGCCCACTCAGATACTCTTAGCCGGTCACTGTATTCTGGTCGTGACTGGTTCGGGTCTGTGAGCATGTGAACCGTCTTCATTTCAACTTCAGTGTGAAGCATCCCTATTGACACAAGGAAGGCTCTGGACCGCCGAGTGCCGCTTCCGAGACCTTTGGCAACGTCGGATAACTTCCTGTCCCCAGCGGCGTATATGTCACGTTCTGGGACTACGGTGATCTCACCCGTTTCGGGATTAACTACCTCATTACCCGCCCGGACATGCCATAGGTGTTCCTGCGTTTTCTGCGATGCCGCATTATCCTTCAGGCACTTGAAGGCCGGGGTGTCCTGCGGTCCGACATAGTTCTCGCAACGCGCCCTGAGGTCCTCGAACGCCTGATGGAAGTCAAAGCCTTCAAGGTCCTGATCATCATAGGAAAGCGTGATGGGCGCATAGACTTCCTGCCCTTGCCGAGAGACCGCCACCCTCTGGTTAGCCATGTGGCATTCCAGCCGGACATTGTAAGCTGCGATGCTCGATAGACGCTCGACATGTTTCGGCAACTCAACACGGGTATCGTCCCGCTTTCGTTCGCGTTCCATGATCTGAATGTCGGCAGCGCACACAGCCCATGAATTGACGATGTCGGGGTGTACTGCATGGCGTATCCGGCCCCGCGAAAGGGCGGCATAAGTTGGTGCTGGTGTTATATTCATTGGCTTAAGTTCCTCTCGGTGGGCTTGGGTGGCTGGGGTTGGTCTATTTCTGCTCATGTTCCAAAAGCACTGATGACCACAAAGACATCGGCGAGGATTTGGCCCACTACATGGTAGGGAAGGTGTGCTCATCCTCCGAAAAACAATCCGCAAACCAAGGGTGCTCAACGAAACCATCCCCCACGTAGGAGCCCATGGGTTTGACTTCGGAGCACACCAGATTTGCGGATGTGAATTGCTAGGGGGGTACCTAACGTCCTGAGACGCCGTTGTCGTACCTAGTGGGGCCCCATAGCTTCGAACTTGCCGGTGTACAGCTAGGCCTCACCATAACGTCCAAAGAGCGGCAATCAGAAATACCATCGCGGGAAAGTGCTAGATGGGGTGGTTAGGTCCTAAGCCTACAGGCATTCATGCCGAGGCACTCACCGGAGTGGGCCAAGGTGTCCTGAGAGACACGAAAGCTGCTTCGTAGTTCTAGGGGTATACCTAACCCCCCAAAAGGCCGAAATCATGAGATTAATGCTAGGGGTGGGGTTATTCGAAATCGCGAGTGAGACCCGAAAGCGTTTCGTTGTAGCTAGGGGGTGGGCCAATGTCCGCCGGCCATTTCGTCATGAGATAGCTAGGGGGGCACCTAACGTCCCTGATGCTCGGCACCTGCCTACGCGCCAGCCGAAAGCATTTCGTAGTGCCAGAGGGGGTGGTTAGGTCCAGAGGCCCGCCAGAGTGAGCCAAGGTGTCCTAGAAGAACCGGGGAGCGGAGCGCCTGCGAGCAACGGCATTCATATAGCTAGTGGTGCATGTTAGGTCCTGCGATGACCGAAAGCGCTTCGTTGTAGCTAGAGGTGCATGTTAGGCCGCTGATGCCTGCTCTGGTGCACTGATGCCAGCGCTAAGTGAAACGAATTCACTTTGCCTTCCGCAGTCCTTCGCAAAAAAGACAACGCTTTAAGTGTTGCCCATGCCCGGCTTCACAATTCCAAGAGCCTGTAAACGCTAGCCTTGGATATCCCGGTCAGTTCCATGATCTCTTTGATAGACCGCTTCTCCGCATGCAGCCGCTTCACCTCAACCTGCCTGCTTCCCTTCTGTGCCACCCGTGCACCTAACTTCGTCTTTGGGTCCACCATGGCCTTCCTTATGCCATCCGCCTGCCTCTCAGCCCGGATGCTCAGTTCGAACTCAGCCACGCTCGCAAGGATGGACAATGTCAGCCTGCCTGATGATGTCGCTGTGTCGATGCTCTGGTCCAGAACCTTGAAGGATGCACCTTTCGCTTCGATCTCTTTGATGATGTTCAAGAGGTCGGATGTCGATCTGGCAAGCCTGTCGATCTTGGTCACCACGAACACGTCCCCCGACCGTAGCGTCATCAGCGCCTGCTTAAGGGCTGGTCGGTCCCTGTCCTTGCCGCTCAGCTTCTCAGTGTGAAGGTGCTCAGCCACAACCCCAGCCATGGTCAGCCTCTCCACCTGAACATCAAGGGATTGCCCGACTGATGAAACCCGCCCGTATCCAATCATTGCCATTCTGCTTGTCTCGCTTGTTAAGAGTAATAAGAATGCATCTTCTAAGACATTCGCGAGACATTGTAAACAGGGCATTTGATGAGGGGCACGAAAGAGGTCTTGTGAGTATACTTTTAAGACAGAGATTGCACTCAGAGAACTAAACCCGACACAGCCCCCGTTCTGCTAACCAAGACAATCTGAATGCCAGCCCTTTTCAATCGTGGTCGCTCCCGCCAGTCTGCCGCTATGCGCTGGAACCTCGACGTGTCAGGGACCGCAGCAATAACAATGTCGTCTTCATCCGCGTTGAACAGGATGGCCTGCCCAAGCGCTGCATAGAGAAGTGGAAGCTCTGGACTACCCACTTTCATGATGAGCGGCCCCTTCTTGCACTCAGCAATAACCTTACGACCACCTATAGAGGCCACAACATCGCCTTTGCCGGGATGGGAGTGCACTTTCATTGTGGCACCGTTCCTCCCATACGTGGCAGCCCAAGCGTTCTTGCCCGTTGATGATCCTGCGATCAAAGACCAGCCGTAAGTGCGCATGTAAGATGCAATGTCGAAGATGACCGCACCCTGCACGGCCACCGAAGCGCCATCAATGGCAACATCAACGTGACCATCGAACCCGTCTAGCTCACTGAGGTATTCCGCTAAGCGTATCGAGACCTCAGCCTCAGGCATCCGATCTTCAGGGCCTTGCCAATCGGCATGTTCAAGTTGAGACATAATCACCTTCTAATTGGTGTGGAGACGCGCCAGAGCCTAGGGGCAACGTCGGGGCCCGTCTAGGATGAACGGGAAAGAGATCGCAAGTGAACGCATGCCTCCCCACGTTGCTCTCAGGTGGCGCTGGTGACGTGAGTTGCCACAAGTTGGACATGCCACGCTGAGTCATGTTCCTCGGCAGGCCATCTGGGGCGACGACACCCACCCGGGGGATTTTGCGTCATTCCCCATTCTGATTGGGGACCTCGAACTTTTGTGGCATTTTTATTCCACCATTCGGGCCCCGGGTTCGCTATCGGCTACCTTATGAAACGTTGGCGATCAGCGAGTCCATCTGCGTGTTAAGATGATCAATGCCGCGATTTATTTCACCCACTTGCGATGCGATGAACTCTAGCGCCACTGCTATACGTACATCCGTCGTCGTGTCTTTGGCTTTTATAAATACGTATTCGTCTATTTGGGACTCGTCTTTAGTGGTCATCGAATCATTCTCCAGTTAGGGAATTAAAACTACAGCGAATGTTGGAGTGGATAGGAAGATAACAGATGGCAGTAGACGATTTTCAACAGCAATATGAGGCCGCACTGGGTCAGTTTCTCGTGGCCTTCAACAGTATCGAAAGCCTAACAACTGATCTTGTGATCTTGGCGCTTGCCGAAACCAGAAAAGGTCATCTCACAAAAAGGCTGATCGAAGACAATTTCGAAAGACGGGTTACGGCTCTTGAACTGCTCGCGTCCGCGCTGCCCCAGCTAGATCGTCTTCCTGTGAGTGAGCTTCGAAGGCTTGGTGGGGAACGGAATAAACTAGCCCACGGCCATCTTGATCAAGACCCCAACGGTGAGTTTTCGATACGAGATATCCAGCGAAGAAAAAACACCGACATCAACTTAGATCGCATTCTCAAGCTCGCACTGGACGCACGGACATCATGGAATGACCTGAGGAATATCGAGATTTGCTTCTGGTTTGATGAGGTCACCGAGGAGCATTTAGCGGAGACCTCTCCGTAGCCATTTATCGTGGCAACTATCCGGGCGTTGTCTGATCCATAGCGGCCTCCGGTCCCTGCGTTGGTATGACCAAGGGGTGGTTCCTACAGTACCCAGCAACACCCGCCCCTCTCAAAGCTTCACAGCTTCTACGCATGCCTTCTTCTGCTCGATGCTTGCCCCGGATGAATACACCTCAAAGGTGATGAGCTTCTTCTCGCCCGTACTATGGCCCACCGTATCCGCTATGGTAGTCTCAGGTTGACCCGCATGACGCGCAAATTCAACGAAGGTCTTCCTTGTGCTGTGGAAGTTAACCAGCGATCTCCTACGCCCGATACGCTTGTCATCAACGCCCAACTCCTCCCGGTACTTCCTGAACGCCTTGCTCACCTCGCCCTTTGGGTTCTCTGTGTCGGACCACTCAGGGAACAGAAGGTCACCCTTGCGCTTCCCTTCGGCTCTCTTAGCAACGGCTGCTATCAAACCAGAGTGCACCGGGATGACCCTAACGCCAGCACGGGTCTTGCTCTTGGCTAGGTCAAAGCACTGTATAGGTGTGCCGTCCGCAGCAACCTTGATCACAGTGGCGCTCTCTACGGTCTGCCGGAGTATCTCGCTCAATCGCATCCCTGATAGGATGCCAAACCTGACAAGCTCGGCCAGCACGTCAGCCCGGAATGCATCGGCTGTGCCGCCACCGTTGACCAGAGTGTTGATTTCAGCCCTCGTAAGCTCCCTCTCCTTGTCCATGGCTTCCTTATCGCCCATCTTGGATTTCCTTGGGAGTAGCTGGTCCTTCCAAACGTTCCCTAAGTCTTCGTCAGCATGGCCCCGCGCAAGCAGGTATCCCCAGTAGCTCTTGAACACTGACAACTGTTTACGGGCTGTAGCTGGGTGCATCGCTGACATCACCTCGGATGCATACTTGCCAGCGACCTTACGTGTCACCTGAGAAAGTTTTATGCCGTCCTTAGAGAACCATTCGCTCAACCTGTTAATCTGGCCGGTATATTCCTTGGTAGTCTGCGGAGTGAGACCCGCCTCTCCTAACCAGTCAGCCATGTAAGAGTTGACGTCTTCCAACCCCTGCCATGCATCCTCAAAGGTTTCCTTGTCATGTCCTGTGAGCTTTCCAGCGGCAGTCCGGGCGGCATCTACAGCGTGGTCTCTCTGGGAGAACTCCCCCGGCTCGCTATGGTAGTCTGCGGTTGACCATAGAGCACGTAGGTTAGCCCCCAGTTCCCTTACGGTTTCCCCTGAGCCTGAACTCCTGAACATGGCCCTGACACGATGCTCAATCTCATCACGCCGCAGCCTTGCAGTCTTGATGTCCCCGGTCCCTGTCGATTGGACCCATGATGTCTTTCCGCCGAAATGGTGCCTAAGGTTGGCTGGGATGCCTATCTTCACCTGATAGATGTTGGTCTTGAGGATGAGTAGCCGGTCAATCTTCTTAGGTGTTTTCATCTTTTAGACCTCGTATTTAGACCATTGATATCCACCTATAACCTTGAAAACTAAGGATAACAAGGGGATACCTATGGAATATCACGAACAGCGCATACTTCACCTGCTCGCCCAGGGCGGCAAAATCTTGCTTGAAAAAGATGAGCGCAAGGCCATCACGGATATCATCTGCCTGACCCGCGATGGTGCCCGCTACACGGCCTGCGACCTCAGGCTCTTCCGCAAGCTCAAACAGAAAAGGGCCATCGCCTCGTCAGGCGGCGGCCCTTACCGGGTAACCCGGCGCGGCCTGCAACTGGTGCGCGCAGAACTGGACAACCGGTAATGGCATGGCCGGCGGCGTGGAAACACGCCGCCGGTTTTATGCAACGAGTTTCCACAAACCATGCGTTTGCAGAGCCATATCGTGCGTGGTTCGACAAGCTCACCATGAGGGATGTGGTTTGGTGCAAGATCAATCACAAACGTTGCAGAACTTGGCTCCCTGCAATCCTCACTCTCCCTCATGGTGAGCTTGTCGAACCACGCACAATGCTGATGCAAATATGGCCCGTATCTCTCCTCAAAAATCTTCCGGTTCCGGAATCCGGCCAAAGGCAATCTTGGAGCCGATGTAATTGCCGGGGCCGGTCGTCAGCCCGAGATTGAGCGCCTTGGAGCCATGGCGTACCCGCACCTTGTCGAGTAGGTCCGAAACGCGCTCCCATTGGCCGCGCTGCTCGGTCATCCCCCGCGTGTCGAACAGATCAAGGCTTGCTTCCGTCTCGCCGGAAAGATCATGCAGCACGACGGTGACCGAATTGACCTTCTTCATTTCACCTGCCTTGATCAATTTCTCATGCAAATCATTGAGACAATTGAGAAAACTGTGATCATCCCGCGCCGGGCGGAACTGGCCTTCCACCGTCACGCGGCTATCCCAGCGTGTCCCGACGGTGTAGCTGAGCGCTCCGGCACGGTAATGCGATCGGCGCAAACGGCGCGCCGCACTGAGGCACAGCAGCCGCGCACATTGCAGCACCTTGTCCGGCGCCCGCCAATCCGGCGGCAGATTGCGGCCATGACCGAACATGCGCTTGACGGTCTCCGGCTTTTCCACGGCATAACCATGCAGCGCCGAGACGAAACGCTCGCCCTCGACACTGTTCCAGATCGCGCGGGCATGTTTGGGCGCCAGCGCCCAGAGACCGCGCACATCGTTCACGCCGGACTGCCCCAGGCGCTGTTCCATCCCCTTGGAGATACCGGGCAAATCCTTCAGCCGGAGGTCGAATAGCCGTCCCGGCAGGTCGTCATGGCCGAGCACGACACAGCCATCGGGCTTGTCCATTTCGGCGGCGATCTTGGCAAGAAGCTCGTTGAGGGAAATGCCGATCGAACAGGTCAGCACCGCGCCCATTTCATCGTGCAGCGCCCGCTTGATGCGCGCCGCCAACCCCTGCGGGTCCCTGGCCTCGGAGGCCAGCAGCGTGCACGCCACCTCGTCAATCGAGCGCACGGCGGCAATCGGCACGCAGGTCTCGATGGTCGACAGAATCCGGTTATGCATCTTCACATAGACATCGGGCCGCGCTTCGAGAAACACGATATCCGGGCAGAGCGCACGGGCATCCCGCACAGAGGTGCCCGTCTTGATGCCGAAGGGTTTTGCCTCGCGGCTGGCGGCAATGACGCTTGTATGCGGCGAATCCAGCGGCACCACCGCGATGGGCCGGTTGCGCAGCGCCGGATCGAGCTGCTGCTCGGCGCTGGCAAAAAAGCTGTCGAAATCCAGATAGAGCTTTTCCAGATGGGTCGGTTTACGCATGGGTTCTGTTCTCGCTGCAGAATGAGAACAAAAATAGAACATCGATCCATTGAATGCAACTGAATCAGAAGGTGCTGCCATTTCCTGCTGACAGATGATCAGGCCCGCGCGGCATCCATGATGCGGAACTGGGTGGTTGTCGAGCCGTTCCAGTGGTTCAAGGCCAGATTGCCCGCCACATGCATGGACTGGCCGAGATTGCCGAACAGGAAATCACCCAGCGGCCCGCCCGTTGCACGGAAGGCAATCGCGTTGATACGCTTGCCGTCGGCGCCCGCCAGCGTCGCCTTGACATGGTTCGTCCCGACGGTGCGGGCATCGACGAGCCGGTGGTGCGGCAACACCAGCACCGGCTGCGGGTGGCCGGAACCAAACGGCCCGGCCCGTTCCATGGTCTCGTAGAGCGGCACCGTTGCGCCCGATGCGCTGAGCGCACCGTCAATGGCCAATGACTGGTTCTCGCGCAGCTGGCCGACCATTTCGGCCGCCTGCTCCTCGAAAAAGGCCCGCAGCGCGCCCATCTTGCCGCGCTCCACCGTGATACCAGCCGCCATGGCATGGCCGCCGCCTTTGACCAGCAATCCCGCGTCGACAGCACTTCGAACCAGTTTTCCCAGATCAAACCCGCTGATCGAACGGCCGGAACCGCTGCCGGTGCCGTTGACATTGAAGGCGATGGCAAAGACCGGGCGCCGGGCCCGTTCCTTCAGCCGCGCCGCGATCAGGCCGACAATGCCCGGGTGCCAGTCGTCGCTGGCCGTCACCAGAACGGCGGGTCCGCCACCGCTCGACATTTCCAGCATGGCTTCGGCTTCCGCCTGCTCCAGCATCACGGTTTCCATCGCCTGCCGCTCGGTGTTGAGCCGGTCAAGCTCGGCGGCAATCCGCGCCGCCTCGTTCGGATCGTCCAGCGTCAGCAGCCGCGCGCCAAGCCCGGCATCGCCGATGCGCCCGCCCGCATTGATGCGCGGACCGATGAGATAGCCGAAATGAAAGGCGCTGAGCGGTTCGCCGATGCGCGACACCCGCGCCAGGGCGGCCAGCCCGGCATTCTGCTGCGCCCGCGCGACGAGCAGCCCCTTGACCACGAAGGCGCGGTTCAGCTCCTTCAGCGGCACCACATCGCACACGGTGGCAAGCGCCACCAGATCGAGCATCGACAACAGATCAGGCGCCAGTGTTCCCGTTGCAATGCGCTGCGCGCGCAACGTGCGCAGAACCTGCACCAGGCTGAGGAACACCACCCCTGCCGCGCAAAGATGGCCCTGCCCGGACAGATCGTCCTCGCGGTTGGGATTGACCACCGCCGTGGCGGCAGCCGGCAGTTCGCCGCCGACCTGATGATGGTCGAGGACAACCACGTCGGCACCCACCTCGCGCGCAGCCTCGATGGCCGCTGCACTGTTGGTGCCGCAATCCACCGTCACGATCAGGGAAGCGCCATTTTGCGCCAGTTCGCGCATGGCCTGCGGATTGGGCCCGTACCCCTCGAAAATCCGGTCGGGGATATAGATATGGTTGGCAACGCCGTAATGGGTGAGAAAACGCGAGAGAATGGCCGATGAACAGGCGCCATCCACATCGTAATCGCCGAAAATCGCCACCTTCTCGTGTTTGCCGATGGCCTGCGCGATACGAGCGGCCGCTTTCTCCATATCGGTCAGTGACGCGGGATCGGGCATCAGGCCCTTGATGGTCGGGTCCATGAAAGCGGGCGCATCGTCCACTCCGACGCCGCGCCCGGCGAGAACGCGGGTGACGAGATCGGGAAAACCATGGTTCTGCGCCATGGCGAGCGCAATATTGGCTTCACGCGCTCCCAGCCGGTCAACCCATTTCAGACCGGTTGCAGAATGTTCAATGCCGAGGAAAAGCCGTTCTGGTGCCATGCAAGGGTTCAATCATCCGGCTGCGCCGAATGCAATGCTTCGAACGATCAATCCGGTGCACAAACCTGCAATTACTGCGGGGCTGTCGCGGGTGCGACCTGACCATTGACCGCCGGTGCCCCCAGATCGTTCATCGTCGTGGCAATCGAGGTCGCGAAATCGGCAAGGCTGCGCTCGGCCGCATCCTTGCTGCCTTTGGCATAGTTGGCAACGGGCTGGATCAGCAGATAGCGGCTGTGCATGCCGATCACGCAGACCAGGAAGGCGTGCTTCTCCTGTGCCGCATCCGCCGTCACGCACGGCATTGCCCGGCCTGCGCTGTAAGGCAATGTTGTCTGCACCGCGATTTCGCCGGGCTGGGTCGAATGGTACTGGGTGGCCTTTTCAAAGAGATCGCGCACAACGGGATCGTCGGGACCGTCCTTGATCGGATAGGCGGCATCCTTGTTGCTGGCCCTGACGCCAGCCATTGTCACCGTCGCCCTGGCGTCAACGGCTTCATATTCGGCCGTCACGCTGAAATCCTGCGGATTGACGCTGTGTTTGACGAGGGTAAAGGCTCCGACCATCTGCGGAAACCGGTCGGCAATCGAATTGGAGCGATAGCCTTGAATGAGATCAAGGTATGGGTCCTGCGCAAAAGCACCGTTCAGCGAGCCCAGAAGAACGAGCGTTGATACGAGGCAACCGGTTATTTTCGTTCGGATATTCATGGCTGTTCCACCGATCTGAACTCCCGCTCTGAAAATACCTCAAAAAGCATGGCCTCAATAGGGCATTTCCTATTGAGCCATCAACGCAGTTAACAAAATGCCCTGCAGCCCGAAGGAACTGCAGGGCAAAAAGTGTTTCAAATACCAGTTCTTACTGGAATTTTGTCATGTCCTGGTGTTTCGCCTTGATCTCGCGCACGGTCTGCGAATGCGAACGCATGACGATCGTATGGGTCTGGATGTAGTCGCGGGCAAATTTCACGCCGGACAGCATATTGCCGTCGGTGACACCCGTGGCCGCGAACAGCACGTCGCCCTTGGCCATTTCTTCCATGGTGTAGATCTTCTTCGGATCGCTGATGCCCATCTTGGCGGCGCGGGCAATCTTGTCGTCGCTGTTGAGCTGCAACCGGCCCTGCATCTGGCCGCCGATGCAGCGCAGAGCCGCTGCGGCAAGAACGCCTTCCGGCGCACCGCCGATGCCGATGTAGATATCGATGCCGGTTTCATCGGGATCGGTCGTGTGGATCACCCCGGCGACATCGCCATCACCGATGAGGCGAATGGAGGCGCCGGTTGCGCGCACTTCCTCGATCAGGCGCGCATGGCGCGGGCGGTCCATGATGCAGGCGGTGATCTCGTTGACCGGAACGCCCTTGGCCTTGGCCACAGCAGCGATGTTTTCCGCCGCAGGCGCATCCAGCTGGATGATTCCGGCGGGATAGCCCGGTCCGACGGCAATCTTTTCCATGTAGACGTCGGGTGCGTAAAGCAGGTTGCCCTTTTCGGCAATCGCGATCACGGCGAGTGAGTTGGGCAGGTTCTTGGCGCAGATGGTGGTGCCTTCAAGCGGATCAAGCGCGATATCGACCTCGGGGCCTGTGCGCGTGCCGACTTCTTCACCGATGTAGAGCATCGGCGCTTCGTCGCGCTCGCCCTCGCCGATGACAACGGTACCGCTGATGGGAAGACGATTGAGTTCCTGACGCATGGCATCCACGGCAGCCTGATCGGCAGCCATTTCATCGCCGCGCCCGCGCAGACGGGCAGCGGCAACGGCGGCACGCTCGGTCACGCGGACGAGCTCAAGGGTCAAAATACGGTCGAGGCCCATCGAAGTCTGGTCAGAAGTTTTCGGCATAATCTATCCTGCGTTCGTGTGGGAATTACCCTTTTGCGGATCAACAGGGTACTTCCTAGCATTGCTGTGCAAACCTTTTGTCAAAGTCGCAGAGCAGCGGCAAGACCCCGCCGGCAGGAAAGTGCCTTCACCGAAAAAGCTAATCGATTAAACGGGGTAGCGGCCGTTCACGAAGCAATACAAGCCTTTTACAAACGGTCATAGGCCGGCCGTGTCAGCCGGCGCGTTCGATGCGGATCATCTGCGGCTTGTCCGTGGAATGACCATCCTTCACGATGCCCTCAAGCGCCTTCTTGACAGCCGCCTCGGTGGTTTCGTGCGTGACGAGAATGACTGTCTTGGTCGCATCCGGGTGGCTTTCCGCACTCTGACGCTGGACGATGGATTCCAGCGAAATATCATTGTCGGCCATACGCTTGGCAATCGCCGCAAAGACACCCGCGCGGTCATGCACGGTCAGGCGGATGAAGTATCCGCCCTCGTGCGAGCGCATTTTGGCGCGTTTGTACGGAGCCAGCGATTTTGCCGGCGTGCCGAAGACGGGGCCGTGCTGGAAGCCCGGACGGCTCTTGGCGATGTCGGCGAGATCACCGATGACGGCGGATGCCGTGGCGGCACCACCGGCGCCCGGACCCGACAACAGCAATTCGCCGAGAAGATCGGTCTCGATGGCAACCGCATTGGTTACGCCATGCACCTGCGCAATCACCGATTCGACCGGCACCATGGTCGGATGCACGCGCTGTTCGATGCCGCTGTCTGTCTTCAGCGCAACGCCAAGCAGCTTGATGCGGTAGCCGAGTTCATCGGCGGCCTTGATATCGGCCAGCGAGATATTGCTGATCCCTTCGAGATAAATGTCATCGGCGGCAATCTGCGTGCCGAAGGCAAGGCTGGTCAGGATCGCCAGCTTGTGCGCGGTATCGTTGCCCTCGATATCGAATGTCGGATCGGCTTCCGCATAGCCGAGACGCTGGGCATCGGCGAGGCAATCCTCGAAGGAAATACCTTCGTCCCACATCCGCGTCAGGATGTAGTTGCAGGTGCCGTTCATGATGCCGTAGACGCGCGACACGGTATTGCCGGTCAGGGACTCGCGCAAAGCCTTGATGACGGGAATGCCGCCAGCCACCGCCGCTTCGAAGTTGAACAGGACACCCTTTTCCTCGGCGATCCTGGCGAGAGACACGCCATGCTTGGCCAGAAGCGCCTTGTTGGCTGTGACCACGTGGCGGCCAGATTTCAGCGCCGCCTCGACGGCAGCGCGCGCCGGACCCTCGTCACCACCGATCAGTTCGATGAACACGTCGATATTGTTCGACTTGGCCAGGGCAACCGGATCATCGAACCATGTGGCCGACGAGAAGTCCACGCCGCGATCCCGCTTCGCATCACGGGCGGACACGGCGGTGACGATGATTTCCTTGCCGCACTGACGGGTGAGCATGTCGCCCTTGTCCCGCAAAATTTTCAGGACCGAGGCACCAACAGTGCCCAGTCCGGCGATTCCCACGCGCAGCGCATCACTCATCGTTCATTTCCCTGAAGTGTTTTAGCCTGAAGCGGCGCCCGACGGCGCCGCGAATTCCGATGTCGGCATGCCGCTCAGCGGCGTGCGTTCAACGGAATGACGTTGTGCAGCTTTTCATCCGCCGTTGCAAGGAACCGCTTGAGGTTGCGGGCTGCCTGACGAATGCGATGTTCGTTCTCGACCAGCGCGATGCGGATATAGTCATCGCCATGCTCGCCGAAGCCGATGCCGGGCGCCACGGCGACATCCGCATGCTCGATCAGCAGCTTGGAGAACTCCAGCGAACCGAGGGCGCGGAACTTTTCCGGGATCGGCGCCCAGGCAAACATCGTCGCCGCCGGTGACGGAATATCCCATCCGGCGCGGGCGAAACTGTCGACCAGAACATCACGGCGATGCTTGTAGACCGCACGCACTTCCGCAATGTCGGAACCATCGCCATTCAGAGCGGCTGCGGCGGCAACCTGAATGGGCGTGAACGCGCCATAATCGAGATAGGACTTGACCCGGGTGAGCGCCGAGATCAGGCGTTCATTGCCGACGGCAAAGCCCATGCGCCAGCCCGGCATCGAGAATGTCTTCGACATGGAGGTAAACTCCACGGCAACATCGATCGCACCCGGCACCTGCAGGACGGACGGAGGCGGCGCGTCGTCGAAATAAATCTCGGAATAGGCCAGATCCGACAGAATGATGATTTCATTCTTGCGGGCAAAGGCAACCACATCCTTGTAGAAATCCAGCGATGCCACGTGGGCGGTCGGATTGGAGGGGTAGTTGAGGATCAGCGCCAATGGCTTCGGAATAGAATGGCGGATACCGCGTTCCAGCGCCGGAATGAACTGGTCATCGGGCATGGCCGGAATTGACCGGATGACGCCGCCCGACATGATGAAGCCGAACGCATGGATCGGATAGGTCGGATCAGGGCACAGCACGACATCGCCGGGCGCGGTGATCGCCTGCGCCATGTTGGCAAAACCTTCCTTGGAGCCAAGGGTCGCCACGACCTGTGTGTCGGGATTGAGCTTCACGCCGAAACGCCGCTCGTAATAGGCGGCCTGGGCACGGCGCAGACCGGGAATGCCTTTCGAGGAGGAATAGCGATGGGTGCGCGGGTCCTGGACGGCCTCGCACAGCTTGTCGACAATGCCCTGCGGCGTCGGCAGGTCAGGATTGCCCATACCCAGATCGATAATGTCCGCACCGGCCGCTCGCGCGCTCGCCTTCAGGCGATTGACCTGTTCAAAAACGTAAGGTGGCAGGCGGCGAACTTTATGAAATTCTTCCATAGGTTTGGGTCCGGTAAAAATGGGTTCAATGTGCGGGTGCGCTATACACCTAAACTGTACGGCGGTCGAGCGATCATTGACACCGCGCCTTGCGCGCCGGGTCAATCGCCGTCATGCCACCCAGCCCGGGATTCTCCTGAGCAAGACACCCATTCGTGGTGTCTTCATGACCTTGCCGGCAATGGGCTATTGCCCGCTTTCAATAGCCTTCAAATCGTCCTGCTGCTGCTGGACCAGCTTCTTCATTTCGGCCTGGCGCCGGGCAACGGCTGCCGGATCGGCGGTGGCATTGCCCTGCCCGCCTTTGGCCGCGACGAGCTTCTTCTGCAGATCGTCCTTCTGCTGCGGCGTCAGCTGTGCGGTCTCGCCCTTCGGATCGGGCGTGAAAACCGGAAAGGTGCCGGTGTTGACAGGACCGGTCAGGGGCGAATTCGACATGGGCTCGGGCGGCGTGTTCGCGCAGGCGCTCAAACCGGCAATCAGAACGGCGCCAACCGAGAAGCGGATGATGGTTTTGACCGAGATATTCATTGTTTGTCCTGACTGCCGGAATCGATATTCATCATAGTGATATGAAATGCACGTTAGAGGGATAGCATTAGAGCAACCGACATTCAAATGGGTTCAATTCCGTTTCTCCCATGGAAATACAATCTGCGAAGATGGTGACAAGGCCGTGATCTTTCCTGCACAATGACCGCAATTGAATGTCCGTTGCTCTGACTTGTGGTATCATGTCTAGTATGCTGATCGGGAGGATGAGGTCGTACACTCATAAACCCGGTTGAAATGGTATGAGGCCATTTGTTCGGATACGAGGAACAAAGACGAGGGAAATGTGGTTCATTTTTGAGGCTTTGCGACGAAGTAGCCGGGCAAATGGACCATATCCTTCGGACGCCGAAACGGCTGCAAGCTGCAGTGTCGAACCGCTCGGTCGGGGGAAAGACCCCGCCCTTCGCGCTTCTCCTCGCATCTTTTTGCCGTTTCAGGCGCCATTTCGACCAGATTTGTGAGTGCACGACCTAGCGGGAGGGAACGAATATATGGATAATCCAGGCGACAAGAGTGCAAAAACGCCGAACCTCGACAAATATGTCATCAAGGATCCGGAAGCTTTCGCGCGCAATGTCGCCCATATGATCGAACAGGCCGGCAAGGCCGCCTCCGCCTGGGTCGAGCCGCGTGAAAAGGGCTTGAAGCGCGACACGATCGCCGATCCCGTCACCGATGTGGTGAAAACCCTCTCGCGTGTTTCCGAATACTGGCTGTCTGAACCGGGTCGCGCGCTGGAGGCGCAGACCAAGCTGTTTGCCAGCTATATGGCCATCTGGTCCAATTCCATCCGCCGCATGAGCGGCGAACAGGTCGATGACGTCGTCAAGCCCGACAAGGGCGACAAGCGCTTCGCCGACGAGGACTGGGGCAGGAACGCTTTCTTCGACTTCCTCAAGCAGGCCTATCTCGTCACGGCAAACTGGGCCGGCGAACTGGTCACCCATGCCGAAGGCCTCGACGATCACACGCGCCACAAGGCGGCGTTCTACGTCAAGCAGCTGACCACGGCGATATCGCCCAGCAACTTCCTGCTGACCAATCCGGAACTCTACAAGGAAACGGTCGCCAGCAATGGCGAAAACCTGGTCAAGGGCATGAAGATGCTGGCGGAAGACATCGTTGCCGGCGGCGGCGACCTGCGCCTGCGGCAATCGGATATGACCAAGTTCGCCCTTGGTGAAAATGTCGCGACTACCCCCGGCAAGGTTATCGCGCGCAGCGATGTCGCCGAAATCATCCAGTATGAACCCGCGACACCGGATGTGCTGAAACGCCCGCTGCTGATCTGCCCGCCGTGGATCAACAAATTCTACATTCTCGATCTGAACGCGGAAAAATCCTTCATCAAATGGGCCATCGACCAGGGGCACACCGTGTTCGTGATCTCCTGGGTCAATCCGGACCACCGTCATGCCATGAAGGACTGGACCGCCTACATCAATGAGGGCCTGCGCTTCGGCCTCGACACCATCGAGAGTGCAACGGGCGAAAAAG
Organism: Phyllobacterium sp. T2-21; assembly: GCF_055378485.1. Taxonomy (NCBI): domain Bacteria; kingdom Pseudomonadati; phylum Pseudomonadota; class Alphaproteobacteria; order Hyphomicrobiales; family Phyllobacteriaceae; genus Phyllobacterium; species Phyllobacterium sp. T2-21. Next base: position 2,636,076 of record NZ_AP027912.1, read on the forward strand.
CGGTCAATGCCATCGGCTACTGTGTCGGCGGAACGCTTCTAAGCGCCGCCCTCGCCCTTTTTGCCCAGGAAGGCGAAAACAGGATCAGGAGCGCGACCCTTTTCACCACGCAGGTCGATTTCACCTATGCGGGCGATCTCAAGGTTTTCGTCGACGAGGATCAGATTCGCGCCCTGGAAGCCGCCATGTCCGCCGAAGGCTATCTGGACGGCACGCGCATGGCGACGGCCTTCAACATGCTGCGTTCCGGCGACCTGATCTGGCCCTATGTCGTCAACAATTACATGCGCGGCCGCGATCCTGTCCCATTCGACCTTCTCTACTGGAATGCCGATGCCACGCGGATGAGTGCGGCCAACCACTCCTACTACCTGCGCAACTGCTATCTCGACAACAATCTGGTGCGCGGGATGATGAAGCTCGCCGGGCAAAACCTGTCACTGGGCGATGTCAAAATCCCCATCTACAATCTCGCCGCCAAGGAAGACCACATTGCGCCGGCACTGTCGGTTTTCACCGGCTGCAAATATTTCGGCGGCGACGTCACCTATGTCCTGGCCGGCTCCGGCCATATCGCCGGCGTGGTCAATCCGCCCGCCAAGAACAAGTACCAGTATTGGACCGGCGGTTCGCCCGTCGGCGCGTTCGATGAATGGCTCACCAACACGTCGGAACATCCCGGCTCCTGGTGGAATCATTGGCAAAAATGGATCGAATCGCAGGACGACGCGCGCGTTCCCGCACGCCAGCCCGGTGAAAATGGTTCAGAAATTCTCGGCGAGGCGCCGGGAACCTACGTGCGCATCCGCGTGTAAAAATTCGCTGTTTTGCTGGCTTTTGAGCCTATCCTGGTCGTGAAAACCATGGCAGGAAGGTGGCCAATCACGTTTTCGCCTCATTCTGGCTATAGCCCGGAGCTTGTGGAGACGTTTAAAAATCGTTAACTTTGCGCTCTCTCTGCCGGTGTTTTTGCACTTCAACTAAACTTCGCGAGCATCCTGCTCATCTCAAAGCGGATTGGACTGAACCATTGCAAGAGCCGGAAAAGACGAGACGGGGGAATCGTTGAACAAGCTGTCAGCCTCAGTAGCAGCCTTCCGGGCGAGCACCGCTATTTGCTTCGTAACGATTTTTGCGATGGCGACGGCGTCCTGCACGTCGACAGGATCGGCACCGACTGCCGGCTCCGTCCTCAACGTCGCCTCAGCCACCACAAGCACCGCGACAGCCAGCGCCAATGCGGATGCGATTCCGGCAGCCGGATCGGAAAAAGCATCACCCGAAGCACTGGCCCTTGCAGGCGGTGCCGAGACAAACGCCGCCAAAGCAGCCAATCAGGCCGCCGCGTCGACGGAACAGGGCAAAACGGTTGCCGCCCATCCGCAATCACCGAAGGAGGCAGCCGCCGCTGAGGCCGCAGCCAAAGCGACTGTGGAAACCGGGCAGCACGTCACAGCCTTCGCGCCCGCGGTGGCAAAGCCGCCGGTAAAGACATCGCTGTTCGGAAGCGCCGCGCCTGAAACGGTCGAGCAACCGCAAGCAGCCGAATCGCATGCCGCTCCGGAAACCGGCGCAAAGCCGACCAAGGCGGACGCGGAAGCCAAGGCGGCACAGGTTGCGTCAGCCGGCGCCGGGCAGACAATCACCGTTCCCGAAGCCAAACCGGCAGCGCATGCACCGGCACCCGGCAAGGACAATGGCTTGCTGGTGCGCCTCTTTGCCAACAATGCAGGAGCTGCCGCGTCGAAACGTCAGGTGGCCGTCATTCAGCCCAAGGCGCAGGCACAGCTCAAGGCCCTCAGCGGCAATGCGCCGGTACAGGTGGCCAGCGCCGCCGGATTGCCGTCGCCGTCGAACTACCGGCCGACCGAACATCTGTCGTCCCTGCCCGGCGTGCGCCCCAATGGCGGCATCCAGATCATGCAGCGCGACAGTCTTTATCAGGACGACGACGAATCAGCCGCCGCACCGGTGATTCTGGCTTCGGCGGCCGGACTTGCACGGCTGGCCCCCAATGGGCTCAAGGTTCAGCGCGAAAGCGTCGATGTCGCCTGCCTGAAACCGCAACTGGTCGGCATGCTGAAAACGATCGAACGCCGCTTCGGCAAATCGGTGATCGTGACGTCAGGCTATCGCAGCCCGCCTTACAACCGGCTCGTGAACGGCGCCAAGGCCTCGCTCCACATGTCCTGCGCGGCGGCGGATATCCAGGTTCCCGGTGTTTCCAAGTGGGATCTGGCGAATTTTGCCCGGACAATGCCGGGTCGCGGCGGCGTTGGCACCTATTGCTACACCGAATCAGTTCACGTGGATATTGGCCCGACTCGCGACTGGAACTGGCGCTGCGGCAGCCGTCGCGGCTGATCCGGATCGATTGCGGCCGTTCGCGGCCGCCCATGCGCACTGCATTTGTGCACAGCCCCGCGAAGAATTTTCACTTTTCCCAAAAAAGAATGAAATATGGGGTTGCAGTCGAAAAACTGTTTCACTATAAGCCGCTTACCTGCAGGCGCCCATCGTCTAGCGGTTAGGACGGCGCCCTTTCACGGCGCAAACAGGGGTTCGATTCCCCTTGGGCGTACCAGGCTTTCTCCCTGTAAAATCAGTATATTGTTGAAGCCGGCTCATACGCCTGCGCTTTATCCTTTCATGCAAAACGGCCAGCCCCCGCAAGAGCCGGCCGCGCTGTCTTTGGTCCTTGCAGCTAGTTGGCAGGGGCCGGCTTTGCCGGTTCCGGTGCCGGAGTGGTTGGAGCTGCGCCGGGTTTTGCGGGCTCCTGGGTGGTCGCAGGCGGCTTGCTGCCGCCCTCAGATGGCTTGTTGTCGCAAGCTGCCAATGTGAACGCAGCGACCGCTAGAACGGGTACGAGAAACTTACAGTTCATCATGTCTCCTCCTATGCGTTTCACCCGCCGTGGGCAGGCACATACAGGATGAGACAGCACAGACGATGAGAACAGACCTGCATGTTCAAGCTTTGTCACCGGCTGTTAAAGAAAGTTATGAGGCTCCATACCTGACCTGACCTATCATCAATCACTGCTGAGATTCCGATCTCTGGCAGTAGGGTTCGGTTTAACCTCCAAACCGACCCGAATTCTCCCACCCCAGAGCAAATTTGCCTGCCTTTCCCAAGGCAGGCCTTTTTTGTCTGCGGCCTGACCTGTCCGCCGCCTTCGGTCTCAGTTCAGTGCCTGCGAATAGGCACAGACGAGCCACAATCTAAGCATGTTTTTCCCATCCTATGTCACCATGCAGGAAAACATATTCATGAGCAGACAAACGAAGATAACAGTGACGTTCTTTCTGGCCGGCCTTGCTGCGACGGCTGCCATGCTCATGGCCAATCTGTCCCTGGCCGATGTGATCAGGACGGTTCAGGGCCTGTCCTGACGTTTCAGGCGCGATTTGCGATTGTCCGGCCTTCCCCGGTCGGGTAGATCTCGCGGATGATTTTCCCTGCCCCTCTCGTCACCGGCCGACTGGTCCAGCGTTACAAGCGCTTTCTTGCCGATATCATCCTCGATGAAGGCAGCCCGATCACCAGTTCCGTACCCAATACCGGCTCCATGCTCGGGCTGACCGATCCCGGTATTCGCGTCTGGCTGTCCCTGTCCGACGACGGCAAGCGCAAATATGCCCACACGCTGCAGATCGTCGAAGCGCAGGGCACGCTGGTCGGCATCAATACGGGCCTGCCCAACCGGATCGCCGAGGAAGCCATTGTGGCGGGGCTTCTGCCCGCCCTCGGCGGTTATGGCGCGCTCAAGCGCGAGCAGGAATATGGCGCGAATTCCCGCATCGACATTTTGCTGACCGATCCGGAACGGCCCACGGCCTATGTCGAAGTGAAGAACGTGCACTTCTCCCGCACGGCAAATCTGGCGGAATTTCCCGATTCTCCGACCGCCCGCGGCGCAAAACATCTGGACGAGCTTGGCAACATGGTTGAGAATGGTCACCGTGGTGTCATGCTTTACGTGATCCAGCGCGATGACTGCGCCCGCTTGCGAATCTGCGGCGACCTAGACCCGGTTTACGCAAGGGCATTCGAGCGGGCAATGCGCCGCGGGGTTGAAGCTTACGCAATAAGATGCCACATCACGCCTTCGGGCATTGCTGCAACAACTGCGATACCCATTATTGATTGACGCCAAGCGGAAAGCACCATGGTCACCTATCTCGATGCGCAGACAGCGCCCCTGAAGAACACCGGACAGATCAGGCTTCACGGCCCCGAAGGTTTCGACGCCATGCGCAAGGCCTGCCAGCTCACGGCACGTTGCCTGGACGAACTCGCCGGTCTGGTTGAGCCGGGTGTGACCACCAACACCATCGACCGCTTTGTCTTCGAATTCGGTGCCGATCACGGCGCCCTGCCCGCAACCCTCAACTATCGCGGCTACACGAAATCATCCTGCACGTCGATCAATCACGTCGTCTGCCATGGTATCCCTGATGACAAGCCGCTGCGCGAGGGCGATATCGTCAATATCGATGTCACCTACATACTCGACGGCTGGCACGGCGATTCCAGCCGCATGTATCCCGTGGGCGAAATCAAGCGCGCCGCCGAACGCCTGATGGAAGTGACGCATGAAAGCCTGATGCGCGGCATTGCGGCCGTTCGCCCCGGCGCCCGGACCGGTGCCATCGGCGCCGCCATCCAGAACTATGCCGAAGCGGAGCGCTGCTCCGTCGTTCGCGACTTCTGCGGCCACGGTGTCGGCCAGCTTTTCCACGACGCACCGAACATTCTGCATTACGGCACACCCAATGAGGGCGTTGAACTGCGCGAGGGCATGATCTTCACCATCGAGCCGATGATCAATCTCGGCCGCCCGCATGTGAAAGTCCTTGCCGATGGCTGGACAGCCGTCACCCGCGATCGTTCGCTGACAGCGCAGTATGAACATACGGTCGGCGTCACCAAGGATGGTTGCGAAGTCTTCACCCTTTCACCCGCAGGCCTGTTCGCTCCGGGTTTGAAACTCGATTAGGAACGCAGGGGCCCATGAGCGAAGACGAGCCACCCAAAACTTTCTTCCTCAAAGAGCCCTCACCAAAATCGCTGCAGAAACAACCTGGTGTTGAGAAAACCGCCGATACAGCCAACGCTGCCAGCCAGGCCGCGGAACCGCATTACACCGGCCACCGCGAGCGGATGAAGGAGCGTTTCCAGAAAGTCGGCCACCAGGGCTTTGCTGACTATGAAATGCTGGAAATGCTGCTGTACCGCCCCATACGGCAAGGCGACACCAAGCCGCTCGCCAAGGCGCTTCTGGCCCGCTTCGGCAGTCTGGCGGAAGTCCTGGGCGCGCCGGAACATCTCCTCCAGGAGGTAAAGGGCTGCGGCCCGACCGTGGCCTTTGATCTCAAATTCATCGCCGCCCTTGCCCACAGGGCCATGCGCAGCGGCATTGGCGAACGCACGATGCTTGGCTCATGGAGCAAACTGATCGACTACTGCACCGCAGCCATGGCGCACGAGCCGCGCGAGCAGCTGCGTATCCTCTTTCTCGACAAGAAAAACATGCTGATCGCCGACGAGGTGCAGCAGGTCGGCACCGTCGACCACACGCCGGTCTACCCGCGCGAGGTGATTGCCCGGGCCCTGCAATTGTCCGCGAGCGCGCTCATTCTCGTCCACAACCATCCCTCGGGCGACCCGACGCCATCCAAGGCGGATGTCGAGATGACAAAAACCATTGCCGGCATCGGCGGACAGATGGGAATCATTGTTCACGACCACATCATCATCGGCAAGAACGGCCATGCGAGCCTGAAGGGCATGAAACTCTTCTAACCCTGGAGGGCCGAACCGCAATCGCGATCAAATGCACGCCGCCGACAATGTGTATTGGTATGCCGTGCCCCAATGGAGAGTTGCATGAATTCGGTTGAGAAAGCGATCTGGTATGTGGAGGGTCATTTCGCCGAGGAGATCACCCTCGACGATATCGCCGATGTGGCGGGCCTGTCACGGTTTCACATGTCCCGCGCCTTCGGCATCTTTGCCGGCCGCTCGGTCAGCAGCCACATCCGCGGCCGCCGGTTGACCGAGGCAGCAAAATCCCTGTGCGACGGCGCTCCGGATATTCTCAGCGTCGCGCTCGATGCCGGCTACAGCTCCCATGAGGCATTCACGCGGGCGTTCCGCGATCAGTTCGGCCTGACGCCCGAACAGGTCCGCGCGCAGCGCCATACCCGTAACATCCCATTGGTGGAGCCGATGAAAATGGACGAAAAGTTTATCACGGATATCGAAGAGCCGCGCATCGCGAACGGCAAACCGATGCTGGTCGCCGGCATAGGCGAACGATACACCTGCCAAACCAGCAGCGGCATTCCCGCGCAATGGCAGCGTTTCAACCCCTATTTCGGCCATATCACCGGCCAGATCGGCAATGTGGCCTACGGCGTCTGCTGCAACAGCGATGACGACCAGAATTTCGACTACATCGCCGGTGCCGAGGTTGCTGATTTCTCCGACATCCCGCAGGAGTTTGCCCGGCTGCGCATTCCAGCACAGACCTATCTGGTGTTTTCGCATCGCGACCATATTTCGACCATTCGCAGCACGATCATGACCATCTGGGGCAAATGGCTGCCGGAATCCGGCCATGCCCTGGCCGATGCACCCAATTTCGAACGTTATGGTCCGGAATTCGACCCGCGGACCGGCAATGGCGGAATGGAGATATGGATTCCGATCAAGGCCTGAACCGGCATCGAATCCATACTGACGGGGTGCTGTCAGCAGGAAATCCGCTATGATGGAGCCGTCATAGCGGAGACACCACCATGTTGCAGGCATGCCTGAATGGCGGGCGCATGCGGGATTTTCACCACGCGCTCCCCTTTACAGCCTCGGAAATTGCCAGGGACGCGGCGCTTGCCGTGGCCGCCGGCGCCCGCGAGCTGCATATCCACCCACGCGGACCGGATGGAATGGAAACACTGGAGCCGGACCATATCGCCGAGACCCTGCAGGCTGTTCGTTCGGCCGTGCCGGGCATTCCCGTCGGCCTTTCCACCCATTGGCGCATCCCTCCCGGCGGCCTTTCGCGGCAGGAACCCATTCACCGCTGGACGACCCTGCCCGACTACGTTTCGATCAATCTGATCGAAGCGGATGCGGAGGATTTGATTGCGCACGTTCTCGGCAGGGGTATCGGCGTCGAAGCGGGGCTCTGGTCCGTCAGCGATGCGCAGCGCTTTGTCGGCCTGAAGGATGCGGCAAAATGCTTGCGCGTGCTGATCGAAATCAACGAGCAGGACATCGACGAGGGATTGCGGGCCGCCGATGGTATTCAGGCGGTTCTGCGCAAGGCGGGCCATACACTGCCTATCCTCATGCATGGCGATGAAGCCAGTGTCTGGCCCATCTACAGCGAAGCCATGGCCAAGGGCTTTGACAGCCGTATCGGCCTGGAAGACGGCAATCTCCTGCCGTCGGGACAAATGGCTAAGGGCAATGCCGATCTGATCCGCGCCGCGCTCGACTTGGTGTCTCGCTGAGATCGCTTATATCTCATCAAGAAACTCGCCCAGAAACCGGCGGAGTCGCTCCTGTCGCACCTGGGCGATCTGCGCACCCCTGACCGTGTTGAACCCCGCAGTCAACTTGAAAAGCTTGACCTCAAAATGATCGATGGCAAAGCTCTTGTCATCGAGGTTACGATCGATTGCCATGGGGTCCAAGGGATCATAAAGCCCACTCCCCATCCGGCCAGCGATGTAGAAACATCGTGCAGCGCCGACCATGCCAATGGCATCCAGACGATCCGCATCCTGCAGGATTTTCGCCTCCAAGGTACGTGGAAGGATGTTTGCCGAAAAGCTGTGTGCCTCGATGGCGTGCGCTGTGGCAGCAACGCGCGAGGATTGCCAGCCAATATCGGCAAGAAGCTTCGATGCCTTTTCAGCAGCCAACCGCGAGGCCTGCGCGCGATGCGGTGAATTCTTTTCGACGGCAACGCAGTCATGCAGGATTGTCGCTGCGGTCAGTATTTCGCGGTCCCCACCCTCCTCGTCATGAATTGCTGTTGCATTTTTCCACACACGCAAGAGATGAGACAGGTCATGCGACCCATCACTCGTCCCATCGGTTGCATGAGGCAGAAGGTGTTCGGCAAGCGCCTCGAACGGCGCAAAGGCAGCAATGGACATCGGCGAAATCTCTGCGGAATCAGTTAGACCCGCAGCATACGCTGCCCAGCAATTACCGCGCACCAGAAATGAAAAAGGCCGCTCGAAAGCGGCCTTTTCAATCAGAGAGACAAAAGCTTATGCTTCGTCTTCGGTCTTCTTCTTGGCGGCCTTCTTCGGCGCTGCCTTCTTGGCAGGCTTCTTGGCTTCGCCGGACTTTTCATCCGACTCGTCTTCAGCCATCAGCTCTTCCTTCGTCACCTTCTTGTCGGTGACGTTGATCGAGGTGAGAAGGTGATCGACAACCTTTTCTTCGAAGATCGGAGCGCGCAGATTGTTGATCGCTTCCGGAGTCTTGCGGAAGAATTCATAGATCTGCTGTTCCTGGCCCGGATACTGGCGAACCTGATCGTAAACGGCGCGCTGCAGTTCCTCTTCGGTCACTTCGATGCCGGCCTTGTTGCCGATTTCGGAGAGAACGAGGCCAAGACGAACGCGGCGTTCAGCCAGCTTGCGATATTCTTCGCGCGCTTCTTCTTCCGTGGTCTCTTCGTCCTCGAATGTCTTGCCGGCCTGTGCGAGGTCCTGGCCGATCTGTGCCCAGATGTTGTTGAACTCGGCATTGATCAGGCGTTCCGGCGATTCGAACTTGTACTCGCCGTCGAGCGCATCGAGAATCTGACGCTTGACCTTCTGGCGGGTGAACGAGCCGTACTGGCTTTCGATCTGCTCGCGGATAACCTGACGCAGACGGTCGGCGCTCTCGATGCCGAGCTTCTTCGCGGTTTCGTCGTTGATTTCGAGTTCGCCGGGCTTGCCGATTTCCTTGACGGTGATGTCGAAGGTCGCATCCTTGCCCGCGAGGTGCGCTGCACCGTATTCAGCCGGGAAGGTAACCTTGATCTGCTTCTCGTCGCCAGCCTTGGTGCCGATCAGCTGATCTTCGAAGCCGGGAATGAACTGGCCGGAGCCGAGGATCAGGGTCGCATCGGTATCTGCGCCGCCATCAAACGGCACGCCGTCGATCTTGCCGAGATAATCCATGGTGACGCGGTCGCCGGATTCAGCCTTGCCCTTCTTGGGCTCGAACGTCTGGGCGGAGCTGGCAACGCGCTTGACCTGCTCTTCAACTTCCGCGTCAGTCACATCGACCACTTCGCGCGTGACGCTGATCTTGGAAGCGTCCTTGAGTTCGATAACCGGCAGGACTTCGTAGTTCAGCGTGAATTCGAAATCGGCTTCGCCGTTCAGAACCTTGTCCGCTTCCTTCTCGTCTTCCGTCATCGCAACTTCCGGCTGGGTCGCCGACTTTTCGTTGCGCTCCGCAAGGATCGTGCGCGAGGAATCGCTGAGGATCTCGTTGACGACTTCAGCCATGAACGACTTGCCGTACATCTTGCGCAGGTGATTGAGCGGCACTTTGCCGGGGCGGAAGCCATTGATGCGCGCCTTGGCGCTGGCACCTTGGAGGCGTTCGGAAAGCTTTGCTTCCAGATCCTTGGCCGGAACGACGACCTTGATCTCGCGCTTCAGCCCTTCATTGAGCGTTTCAGTAACCTGCATGTCCAAACCTTCACTTTTTTTAACATTTGTCCCGCCGTCGCCGGCCTGTGAGCCAAATTGCGGGAGAAAAACTGTCTGCCATCGTGGCTTCTGGTGCAGATGGGGCGAGCCATGCCCTCACCATCCACGTTGATTTTATTGCTTTATTTCTCTTTAAGCTCATTTTTTGTGACACAATTCATATCACAGAACCTGTCACAGAGCCGCGCAAGAAATTGCACCCTTACCGATTGGTGGCTCCATTTACTTGCACTGCGTACAAAAATCAATGGCACAGCCTCAGGGTCGGGCAAACTTCTGCACGGCAAGTCAGGCACTTTCATGATCACAACAACAGGTGAAATATTTGCCTGATGACAACGATGTGCAACTGTGCAAATCTTCCCGGTGTGGGGACCATCGATAGCCAACTGGAAATATGCCTCAACGGAATTTGGAACTGCCCTTGCGCTGGTCCCTATCGAAACTAAATACTAAATCGATACAATCTGAGAAATTGACTTGTTTGTCTGCGGCGCCAGCATTCCAGCTGTTCTGGTCAGCGCACCACCTGACCCGTAGCCGTACGATGAATCACCAGCGCTGACGGCGATGCCCAGGCATCCCCGAGACGCCTGCAAGTCTGATCGTCATGGAGGCCTGCCCTTGTCACGGAATTCTCTCTCTACCTTCAAAATCGGCTTTGCAATCGCGCTCATGGCAGCCTCTCCGGCACTGGCGCAGAATGCGCCCCCGCCTCCAACCGTCACGGCAGCCAAGCCTGTCGTCCGCGACGTGATCGACAGCGATGAGTTCATCGGCCGCTTCGAAGCCGTCGACCAGGTCTCGGTGCGCTCGCGCATCGACGGCTATCTCGATACGGTGCATTTCAAGGACGGCTCGTTGGTCAAGAAGGGCGATCCACTCTTCACCATCGACCAGCGCCCCTACATATCCGCCCTGGCGCAGGCCCAGTCCGCGCTGGAAGTGGCCAAAACAACGGAAACCTATGCGGAGGCCCAGTTCAAGCGCACCCAGTCGCTGACCGGCAGCGGCACGCTGTCCGTGTCAACGCTGGATGATCAGCGCCGCGCCTATCTCGCTGGTCAGGCCAGCGTGGCCGGCGCCCAGGCCGCCGTCGATGCGGCCCAGCTCAATCTGAACTACACGCAGATCACAGCACCGCAGGATGGCCGCATCGACCGCAGGCTCATTTCCGTCGGCAATCTCGTCAATGCCAACAACACCATCCTGACGACCATCGTTTCGCTTGATCCGATCGATTTCTATTTCGACGTGGATGAGCGCAACCTTTTGTCCTATGCCAAGACCGCCCGCGAAAACGGCAGCAATCTGCAGGAAGGCGGCGGCGGCCTCGAAGTGACGGTGCGGCTGACCGATTCCAACCAGCCACCGTTCAAGGGCAAGCTTGATTTTGCCGAGAACCGGCTTGATGATGCCACCGGAACGATGCGGGTGCGTGCCCGCTTCAACAATCCGGATTTCGTGTTGCAGCCCGGACTGTTCGGCCGGGTCGAAGTGGCCGCCTCGAACACCTATAAGGGCATTCTCGTGCCCGACGAAGCGGTTGGCTCCGATCAGAACGAGCGGGTTGTCTATGTCCTCAATGCGGACAACTCGGTCACGACCAAGCCCGTGCGTCTCGGCCCCAAACTCTACGGTTATCGGGTGATCCGCAGCGGCCTGACCGGTGACGAGACCATCGTGGTCAATGGCCTGATGCGCATTCGCCCGGGTATCAAGGTCAAGGCCGACGTTATCCAGCTTCCGCCGGAGGTGAAGGCTGCGGAGGCGGGCCAATGAGATTTGCGCATTTTTTCATCGACAGGCCGATCTTCGCATCCGTCCTGTCGATTGTGCTGCTGATTGTCGGCGGGATCGCCTACACCCAGCTCCCCGTCGCCCAGTATCCGGAAATCGCGCCGCCTACCATTGTCGTGCGCACCGCCTATCCCGGCGCCGATGCCGAAACCATTGCCAACACGGTCGCCACCCCCATCGAGCAGCAGATCAACGGCGTCGAGGACATGCTCTACATGTCTTCCTACTCGACCGCCGATGGTTCGATGGCGCTGACCATCACCTTCAAGCTCGGCACCGATCTCGACAAGGCACAGGTTCTGGTGCAGAACCGCGTCGCCATTGCCGTACCGCAATTGCCGCAGGACGTGCAGCGCAACGGCATCACCACGACGAAAAGTTCGCCCGACCTGATGATGGTCGTGCACGTGCTTTCGCCCGACAACCGTTACGACCAGCTCTATGCGTCCAACTACGCCAACACCCGCATCCGCGACGTGCTGTTGCGGCTCGACGGCGTCGGCGAAGTCACCATCTTCGGCGAGCGGCAGTATTCCATGCGCATCTGGCTCGATCCGCAGAAACTCGCCGCCTACTCCATGACATCGGCTGATGTGGTTCAGGCACTGCGCGACCAGAACGTGCAGGTCAATGGCGGTGCCATTGGCGGGCCGCCCACACCGGGCACCAGCGCTTTCCAGTACACGGTCACCATGCAGGGCCGGTTCAGCGATGCGCGGCAATTCCGTTATGTCATCGTCAAAACAAGCGGCGATGGCCGTCTGGTACAGTTGCAGGACGTCGCCCGCATCGAACTTGGCGCCAAGGATTATGTGACCAACAGTTATCTCGACGGCAGTCCTGCCGTTGCGCTGGGTATCTTCAGCCGTCCGGGCACCAATGCCCTTGCTGCCGCCGCCTCCATCCGGTCCACCATGGAGGAACTCTCCAAGGATTTCCCTCCGGGTCTGAAATACGACATCGTCTATGATCCGACGGAGTTCATCGCGGAATCGATCTCCGACGTTTACAAGACGATCTTCGAAGCCGTGATTCTCGTGGCGCTGGTCGTTCTCGTCTTCCTGCAATCCTGGCGGACGGCGATCATCCCGATCGTGGCCATCCCGGTCTCATTGATCGGCACCTTCGCCATCCTCTCGGCCTTCGGCTTCTCGCTGAACATGCTCACCCTGTTCGGCCTGGTCCTCGCCATCGGTATCGTGGTGGACGACGCCATCGTGGTGGTGGAGAACGTCGAGCGAAACCTTGCGGCGGGCATGAGCCCGAAACAGGCCTCGCACACGACCATGGACGAGGTGGGAACCGCCGTTATCGCCATTTCACTGGTGCTGATCGCGGTGTTTGCTCCGACGGCGTTCATTCCCGGCATATCGGGCCAGTTCTACATCCAGTTCGCCGTGACCATCTCAGCAGCAACAGCCATTTCGGCCATCAACTCGCTGACGCTCTCTCCTGCGCTGGCGGCAATTGTGTTGCGTCCGCATGACCATGCGGTCTCCAGAAACCCTCTGGCGCGGGCTGGTCGGGCCCTGGCCAATGGCTTCAATACCGGCTTCGACAAGATGGCGAATGGCTATTCCTGGATCGTCAGGCATCTCGTCGGATCGACCATCGGTCTCCTCGCCTCCCTGCTGGTGTTCGCAGGGCTGCTGGTCGCCACCTGGTTCATGGCGGTCACGATCCCGCGCGGCTTTGTGCCGCCGATGGATCAGGGCTATGCCATCGTCGTCATCCAGCTTCCCGACGGTGCTTCGCTCGCCCGCACGGACGCGGTGATCGAAAAGGCGTCGAAGATCATCAAGGGCATTCCGGGCGTGCGCAACGCCATTGCCTTTGCCGGGTTCAACGGTGCAACGTTCACCAATGCATCGAATTCCGGCGTGGTGTTCGTTCCGTTCCAGCCGTTCGCAGAGCGGATCAAGAACGGACAAACGGCCACTTCCATCATCGGCAAGGTCTATGGCAGCCTGCAAAGCATCCAGGAGGCCTTCATCATCGCCGTGCCGCCGCCGCCGATCCGCGGCGTCGGCAATGCCGGCGGCTTCAAGATGCAGCTTTTGGATCGCGACAGCTCCGATATGCGCCGCGTCCTGGGATTGGCCTATCAGATGATGGGCGAAGCCAACCAGACCCCCGGCCTGACCGGCGTCTACACCACATTCTCCGCCAACAGCCCGCAATATTTCCTGGAGGTGGACCGTGACAAGGCACAGGCATTGAACGTGCCCATTCCAAACATTTTCGAGGCGCTTTCAACCAACCTTGGCACCTCTTATGTCAATGACTTCAATGCCTTCGGCCGCGTCTATCAGGTGCGGGCACAGGCCGACCAGCAATACCGGCTTGATCGAACCGACATCCTTGCCCTGAAAGTACGCTCGGCAACGGGTGCGCTGGTTCCGTTGGGCACGCTGATCAACATCAAGGACACCAACGGCCCCTCGCTGGTGCAACGATACAACATGTACGTATCGGTGCCGCTGCAGGGCAATGCCGCGCCCGGGGTTTCCACCGGTACGGCGCTCGACAAGATGGAGGCCCTTGCCACCAAGACACTGCCCAGCGGAACGACATTCCAGTGGACGGAACTGGCGCTTCAGGAACGGCAGACCGGAAACACGGCGATCCTGATCTTCGGACTGTCCGTGGTGTTCGTCTTCCTCGCCCTTGCCGCACAGTATGAAAGCTGGGTGCTGCCATTGGCGATCATCCTGATCGTGCCGCTGGCGGTTCTGGCGGCGCTGATCGGCGTGTTCCTGCGCGGGATGGACAACAACATCCTGACGCAGATCGGCCTTGTCGTCCTGATCGGCCTGGCGGCGAAGAACGCGATCCTGATCGTGGAATTCGCCCGCCAGCATCAGGCGGAAGGTGCAACGCCTGTCGAAGCCGCCATCGAAGCCAGCCGCCTGCGGCTTCGCCCGATCCTGATGACCGCCTTTGCCTTCATCTTCGGTGTCGTGCCGCTGATGATTGCCCAGGGCCCCGGCGCGGAAATGCGCCAGTCACTCGGCACGGCTGTGTTCTCCGGTATGCTTGGCGTGACCTTCTTCGGCCTGTTCCTGACGCCGGTGTTCTACGTCGCACTCCGTTCATTCGGACGCAAGAAGGCACCGGTTGAAAAGCCGGCGGAAGAAGCCCCGGCCCACTAGGCTTGAAACGCCCGACACGAGGATCGCGCCGGCTCATCACCGGCGCGATTTTTCATGGATGCCGAATTTGATGGTGTGAGGCATTGCAAAACACCGCGCTTTCAAGAAACTGCGCGGCAGATTCCAAGGGAAAGTGACGCTCATGACCAATCAGGATATTCGCCCGACCATCGATGCTCCCGATGACGATCCGCGCATCTGGCTCGAAGAGATCGACGGCGCAAAGCCGCTTGCATGGGTGGAGAAGCAATCCGCCGCAACCATGCAGCGCTTCGGCGGCCGGCAGTTCGAGCATGACCGCGATGTCCTGACCGCCATTCTCAACCGGCCGGACAAGATCCCGATGGTCGGACGGCGCGGCGATTACCTCTACAACCTCTGGCAGGATGAGAAGAACCCGCGCGGCCTGTGGCGCCGGACCACCATGACATCCTACAAGACGCCCGAGCCGGAATGGGAACTTCTGCTCGATATCGATGCTTTGGCCACAGCCGAAAATGACGACTGGATCTGGGCGGGCGCGCAGATCGAACCGGAGAAGCGGCAACGGGCCATTCTCTCCCTGTCGCGCGGCGGCAGCGATGCGGTTGTCAACCGCGAGTTCGACCTGGACACGCTGCGGTTCATCGAAAACGGCTTCAATCTTCCCGAAGCGAAGGGCGGCCTCGGCTGGCTCGACCGCGATACGGTGCTGATATCAAGCGCCCTTGGCGAGGGCATGGCCACACAATCCGGCTATGCGCGCACCGTCCGCCTGTGGCGACGGGGGACCGACCCGCTGGCTGCACCGGTGATTTTCGAATGCGCCGCGGATTCTATGGCCGCCGGTGTCGACATTGATCACAGCAGCGGCAGCGAGCGCCTCTGGTTTGTCGAGCAGCATTCCTTCTTTGAAACCGCGGGCTGGCTGGGCGATCGCAGTGGCCCCAGGCAGCGGGTGGATGTGCCCGCTACGGCATGGTGGAATTCCTACGACCAGTGGCTGACGGTCAAGCCGAGAGAAGATTGGACAGTCGGCGGCATCACCTACCCCGCAGACACGCTCCTCGGCATTTCGCTCCAGGCATTTCTTGCCGGAGAGCGTGATTTTCAGGTTCTGTTCGAACCGGGTCCGCGCCGCGCCCTGCAAGGGTTCTTCTGGAACGACAAGAAGCTGGTCGTCTCCTATCTCGACAATCTTGCGCCACGCTTCGAGATTGTCGAGCCTGCGCTTGGCAAATGGGCAAAAAAGCCCATTTCGGTTGTGCCAACCGAGGGCATCGTTCATATCTGGTCGCTGGATGTCGAGGACATCCATGCCAATGGCGAACTGCTCGTCGCCGCGCAGGACCCGATAACCCCGGCGCAGGTCCTGCTCCTCGACATTGCCGAGCCCAACACACTGGCTGCCCCCACGCTGCTCAAACAAAGCCCTGCGGTCTTCGATGCGACCGGGCTTGTCGTCACGCGGCATGAGGCGATCTCCAGCGATGGCGAGTCGATCCCCTATACGCAGATCGGACCCAAGGGTGAAACCGGCGATGCGCCGGTGCACATGACCGGTTACGGCGGATTTGGCGTGTCGATGGAGCCCTATTACAGTGCGTCCGTTGGCAAGTTGTGGCTCGAGCGCGGCGGCACAAGCGTGGTCGCCAATCTGCGCGGCGGCGGCGAATTCGGCACCGCATGGCATGACGCCGGGCGCCGGGCGGGCAAAAAGCTTTCGCATGATGATTTTGCCGCCATTGCCGCCGATCTGGTGCGGCGCGGCGTCACCCGGCCGGGCCGTATCGCGGCGGAAGGCGGTTCCAATGGCGGCCTGCTGATTTCCAACATGCTGACGCGTTATCCCGAACGCTTTGGCGCCCTGTTCTGCACCATTCCGCTGATCGACATGCGCCGCTACAACAAGCTTCTCGCCGGGGCGAGCTGGGTCGACGAGTATGGCGACCCCAACAAGCCGGAGGACTGGGCTTTTCTGAAGGAAATGTCGGCCTATCACGCGGCTGTGCCCGGCCGGCCCTATCCGCCAATTCTCATTGCCACAACCCGCAGGGATGATCGCGTGCACCCCGGACACGCCCGCAAGATGGCGGCAAAGCTGCAGGAACTCGGCTACACCGCCTCTTTCTACGAGCCCGAGGCGGGCGGACATGGCTATGGCAAGGACAACAGGGAGCGCGCCAGCTTCATTGCGCTGGGCTACGCCTTCCTGCGGGATGCGATCGGCTGGACGCCGGCGTAATCCTGTTCAAGCGGCGGCTTTTTCCTTTGACCCCTGAGAAGAGGGTGATATAGAGACCGGCGCTTGAGGGCCGGATACGGCCCTCATCTGCGGATATGGCGAAATTGGTAGACGCACCAGATTTAGGTTCTGGCGGGAGACCGTGGGGGTTCGAGTCCCTCTATCCGCACCACTCTTTCTACACATATTTCAATAGGTTGACGGGCTTTTTCAAAGCTGCGCGATGACGGCTGTTCAGTAGGCCGGTTCCTGGTAAAGCAGGCGTCCATTGTACTTGAGCGAACGAATCTGAGCTTCGCCCGCGCTGGAGACGGCAATCACCGCATCGACCCCGCGCTCACTCTGCACCTTCTCGACCGCACGGCCCCATCCTTCGGGGAGATAATAGCGTTCGATGCCGTACTGCACCGCAAAGACGCCCATGGCGCCCATCATCGTCTGGCCATGCATCTGGACTTCGCCAGCCGCCAGATCCCGGCGTTTCTGCCAGGAGGCCCCGGTGAACCCCCACCGGCCATCCGCGCCCTCTTTCAGCGTGACATAGATGTCGGCAAGGCCTGCCGTGTCCGGCTTCGTGCCGCTCACCTTGTCGGCTTCGACGGACGAAATCCCGTAGCCAAGCCGCACATATTCGCCGCGCAACAGGTCGCGCGGATCGACCGGCTGCGTGGCCAGCGTGATCATTGTGCCGTGGCGCAAAATCATCGCGTGCTTTTCTATCATGGCATAAAGCGCGCCTGACTGCAGGAGCGCAACGATCAAAGCCGGCAGCAAAAAATACTTTGTTTTCATGATGCTGCACCCTTCACCAGACTCTTCCTGTGAAGACGGCGTTCCATACGGATAACGAACACTGCAAGCAGCAGGACGAGCACGCCGACGGTCAGGAAGAAGCCAGCGGTACCGATCATCGTGCCGATGGTCTCGAACGCAATATAGAGAACCTCCAGCGAAAACAGCCCATAGGCGCTCCACCGTATGGCAAGATTGCGGTGCCCCGACAAAGCCAGACCGGCGATCGCCACGGCAAGGATGACAATGCCCGTCATGACATCGCGAGTCTGGGCAAAGATGTGGTCGTTGAACTGGAAAATCAGCAGCACCATGTGCACCGCCAGAAATCCGTAGGCGCCGAGACTGATACTCCATCCGGTCGCGCGGTCCAGCACAGCCGGATGCAGTGCGTCCAGCAGAAACAGGCCGAGCCCGGCAATCAGCGTCATCCACAGCACGACGCCGGCGTCCCGGTCGAAGTGAACGATACAGACAAAGAGCAGCACAAGAACGGCGAGGAAATGCCGGGCCACCTGCGCGCCCGCATACCAGATCAGGCCTGCAGCAATCACTGCAAAGACCGGGATGATCCAGACATAGGACAGGCGCGAGGCCGTTTCCGGTTCCAGGCTGGCCACGAGATAGAAACCGGCAATCACGATGCTGGTGGAGACGAGTGTCGACGAGCGCAACAGCAACGCGGCGACAACCGTCCCGCCCGCCCATAGCAGCGCAGCGGACGCCACGTCACCCGACAGATGATACATCTGGCCGACCAGTGCGATCCCGGCACCAAAGGCGATGGCGCCCAGGAGATAGAGCGCTTCACTGAAAATCCTGTCGCCCTTGTTCGCCCGCCACGCGCCGCCGAGATAGCCGCACCAGAGCACGGCAAAGATCAAGCCGACGCGAACAAGGCGCGGCATGGCTTCCCAATTGGCGGCAATCAGCGACAGCAGCGCCGCGCCGAGAAGAATGACGCCCAGTATGGCCAGGACATTCCCCAGCCCGAAACCCGGGGCCTGCCCGGCGATATCGGCGCGCAGGCGGTCCGCCGTGGCGTCATCGATCAACCCGTCACGCTGCCACCGTGCAATGTGCTTGCGCAGGGTAAAACCGACTATCATGCATTCTGCTCCCGACTCGAGCTGTAAGATTAGGGCTCCGCCCCTGATAAGGCCAGCCACATTGAAAACGCAATTGCAGCCGGATTCGGGCCGAAGGCCATGAAGATGACGTTTGTGCGACGCAGCAATTAAAATCGATTAATGATGCAATGCAACATACGCATAGCTGATCTGCAAACTTGGCTCTGCACATTCGCCAAGGCATCCACTATCTTCAGGTCAACGATCAAGAGTGATCAACGAAACAACTGAACCGAATGGTGAATGAAATGAACCTTATCCGCTCCTACAGCAACTGGCGCCGTTATCGTGACACGGTTTCCGAGCTGAACCGTCTGTCGACCCGCGAACTGAACGACCTGGGCATCTCCCGCTCGGACATCCCGTTCGTCGCCAAGAAGTCCGCAGTACGCTAATCGCATAACAGAATATCGCCGGGGTTCATCCTCCTCCCAGAGCCCCCGCGATCAAAGGCCGGCACTCCTCCTCCCAGCCGGTCTTTACAAAACGGCACCCACCGCACCTCCTCCCGCGGTGGGTGTTGTTGTTTCGGGGGTATGCGGTTCGAGACATCAGCTCACCGCCTCCCTTTTCAAATCGACTCCCGTTGCGATCCATGCCTGCGACCATTCGGGTCAAAGCCGGGCTGGAAACATGCACCCTGGAGTTCTACAGTCTGAGTCCCCCTTTCATCCTCCCCGGGAGACTTACCATGCAAAAACGCCCTCTTGGCCGCACAGGCCTGTCGATTGCTCCGCTGGTTTTCGGCGGCAACGTCTTCGGCTGGACCGCAGACAAGAAAACCTCCTTTGACCTGCTTGACCGCTTTGCCGATGCGGGCCTCAACACGGTCGATACGGCCAATGTCTATTCAAGCTGGGTTCCGGGAAACAGCGGCGGCGAATCGGAAACCATCATCGGCGAGTGGATGAAATCCCGCGGCACGCGCGACAGGATGATCATCATCACCAAGGTCGGCGGCGATATGGGCAAGGGCAAGAACCTCAAGGCCGCCAATATCGCCGAGGCCGTCGAAGCATCGCTGAAACGCCTGCAGGTGGATGCCATCGACCTCTACCTCTCGCATTGGCCGGATCCGGCCACACCCCACGCGGAATCGCTGGCCGCCTATGACAAGCTGCTGAAAGCCGGCAAGGTCAAATCCATCGGCGCGTCCAACTACGATGCAAACCAGCTGCGCGCAGCGCTCGACACCGCCAAGGCGGATGGCCTGCCGCGCTATGACGTGCTCCAGCCGGAATACAATCTCTATGACCGCGCCGGCTATGACGGCGCGCTGCGCGACCTGTGCATGGCCGAGGATATCGGCGTCATCACCTATTTCAGCCTTGCGCGCGGGTTTCTCTCCGGCAAATACCGCAGCGAAGCCGATCTTGGACAGAGCCAGCGCGGCGGCGGCGTCAAAGCCTATCTCAATGCGCGCGGCTACCGCATTCTGGAAGCGCTGGACGCGGTTGCGGCCAAGCATGGCGCCAAGCAGGCCGAGGTTGCGCTGGCCTGGATTATCGCACGCCAGGGCGTCACCGCCCCCATCGCCAGCGCCACATCGCTGCAACAGCTGGAAAGCCTGATCAAGGCGGCATCCCTGACGCTCGACAAGGCGGACATCGCCGAACTCGACAAAGCCAGCGCCTGACACACCGGCAAGCCGCTGCGGATCATCCGCAGCGGCGTTTGCACCATTGAAGCCGGACGCCAAACGGTTTATTGGGGTGCTATGTCAAACACACCCGTACATATCATTGGCGGCGGTCTCGCCGGTTCCGAAGCTGCATGGCAACTCGCCGAGGCAGGCATTCCCGTCATCCTGCACGAGATGCGTCCCGTTCGCGGCACCGACGCGCACAAGACGCAGGATCTCGCCGAGCTCGTCTGCTCCAATTCCTTCCGCTCCGACGATGCGCAAACCAATGCCGTCGGCGTGCTGCATGCGGAAATGCGCCTCGCCAATTCGCTGATCATGGCATCGGCCGATTCCCATCAGGTTCCCGCAGGCGGCGCCCTCGCCGTGGACCGCGACGGTTTTGCGCAGGCTGTGACGGCCAGGCTGGAAGCCCACCCGCTGATCACCATCGAGCGCGAAGAGATCACCGGCCTGCCCCCGGCAGACTGGGACAAGGTCATCATCGCCACCGGGCCGTTGACGGCACCGTCGCTGGCCGAAGCCATCGGCAGGCAGACCGGCGCCGATGCCCTCGCCTTCTTCGATGCCATTGCACCCATCGTGCATTTCGACAGCATCGACATGAACACCTGCTGGTTCCAGTCGCGCTACGACAAGGTTGGCCCCGGCGGCACCGGCAAGGATTATATCAACTGCCCCATGACCAAGGAGCAGTATGAGGCTTTCGTGCAGGCGCTGATTGCCGGCGACAAGACGGAATTCAAGCAGTGGGAAGGCACGCCCTATTTCGACGGCTGCCTGCCCATCGAAGTCATGGCCGAACGCGGCGTCGAAACCCTGCGCCACGGCCCGATGAAGCCGATGGGTCTGACCAATGAGCACAACCCGACGGTCAAGGCCTATGCTGTCGTGCAGCTGCGGCAGGACAATGCGCTCGGCACGCTCTACAACATGGTCGGCTTCCAGACGAAGCTGAAATACGGGGCGCAGACCGAGATTTTCCGGATGATCCCCGGCCTTGAGAACGCGGAATTCGCACGGCTGGGCGGCCTGCACCGCAACACCTACCTGAATTCGCCCATCCTGCTCGATCCGACGCTGCAGCTGAAATCCCGTCCGGGCCTGCGTTTTGCCGGGCAGATCACCGGTTGTGAAGGCTATGTGGAATCGGCGGCCATCGGCCTGCTTGCCGGACGTTTCGCCGCCGCCGAGCGTCTCGGACATGTTTTGACACCGCCGCCGCTCACCACGGCCTTTGGCGCGCTGCTCGGACACATCACCGGCGGTCACATCGTCAGTGATGAAGAACCCGGCAAGCGCTCCTTCCAGCCGATGAATGTCAATTTCGGCCTGTTCCCGCCGATTGAGGCGCCGAAGTCGGAAGGCAAACGGCTGCGCGGCAAGGAAAAGACCAACGCCAAGAAACGCGCAATGAGCGCGCGTGCGCTTGCCGATTGCCGGGCATGGCTGGGCCTGCCTGCGGTGGCCGAGGCTGCGGAGTAACGAGTACAGCTTGTTGCTTCCATGTTGTGCGTGGTTCGACAAGCTCACCATGAGGGATGTTGCATTTTGCAACGCACCGGATTCCCTCATGGTGAGCTTGTCGAACCACGCACAACGCTAATGCCATCCAAGGCTAGCGCATCGATGCCCGCAGCATCACCCACTGGCGCTTCAACGGTGAAATTACCGCTGTTTCATCGGCTGCTGCGGCGCCACTGGCCCTGATCCCCTTCAGATAGGTTCTGGTCAGGCTTACCGGCAGATAGGCCGGACGCAATGCGGCGGGGAGCGATTTTGCGCCGGCTTCGTATTTCCCGAGATGATCTTCCGCCAGCGCCGTCATCGCATCGATGGCGCGTTTGACCGCGTCCTTGTCGGCGCCCTCAAGCAGTGTTTCGGCACTGCAGCCGACCGCTGCCAAAATATCGGCCGGGATATAGACCTGTCCGCGCCGGCGGTGCAGCGGCAGGAGCCGCAGAAGGCCGGTAATGGCCTGGGCAACCCCCGCATGGCCCGCCATATCTGCATGGGCCGGCGCCTTTTCCGCATCGAGCACAAGAGAGGCAAGCTGGATCAAGGCCGAGGCCGTCTCGCCGCAATAGCCCTCAAGATCGTTGCGGCTGGGCATGGGATCGTCATAGAGATCGAAAATGCGGGCTTCGCAGTAATTGTCGAAGGCGGCGCGCGGCAGATTATGCGCCTTGATCGCCTCCAGCAGGGCCGCCGCCACCGGATTGCCGACGGCCTCGCCATGCTCGGTACCGTTGATCAGGTCACGCCACCACTGCAGACGCACCTCGCCCGGCAGCGGATCGTGGATCAGATCACGGATGCGGGCGATCTCGACATTGAAGGCGTAAAGGGCGGCCAGGGCACCCCGTTTGTCCTCCGGCGCATAAAGCACCGAGAGGTAGCGGTCGGGATCGGCATCGCGCAGTAGTTGCAGGCAGTGGGTCTGGTTCGCGTTCATGGGGCTGAGATACAGAGAACCGCCGGTTTAATCCACTGCAATCAGTGCCGCAGCGACGGCGCGGTCTTCCGCCAGCAGAACATTATAGGTGCGCACGGCCGCGCCGGTGCTCATGGGATCGGAGGAAATGCGATGCTCGCGCAGCACGTCACGCAGGGCCTGCGGCAGACGGCGCAATTCGGTGCCCGTTCCCACCAGCAGAATCTCGATATCGGCCGCCTGTTCGAGCACAAGCGCCAGATCCTCCGCCGTCAGCGCGGTCTCGATCTTCGGCGCCCAGCCATGGATACCCGATGGCAGGCACAGGATCGATCCGCGATGCGACATGTCGGCAAACCGGAATCCGCCATTGCCATAGGCGTCGATGGGTGCACGGCCCGGAAAATGCGCGTCGCGGATTTCTATCCCCTTGGCCACAGCGTTATGCCCCGCTCTGTTTGGCCGGATGGGCATCGTCGATCACATCGCGTCCCTTGAGCCCGAACAGCATCAGCAAGGGTCCGGCAACGAAGATCGACGAATAGGTCGCAACGACAATGCCGACCGCGATGGTCAGCGCAAAGGAGCGGACATCATCGCCGCCATAGGCATAGAGCACGACCAGCGCGAGGAAGGTGGCCAGCGATGTCAGGATGGTGCGCGACAATGTCTGGTTGATCGAGGCATCGAGAACCGCCGACAGCGAAACGCTGTTGCCATGCCGCCGCAGATTTTCGCGGACGCGGTCGTAAATCACCACCGTATCGTTGAGCGAATAACCGACAATGGCCAGAAGCGCCGCAATGCTCCACAGATTGAACTCCATCTGGAAGACAATGAACATGCCGAGCAGCAGCACCACGTCATGGATGGTCGCGATGATTGCGCCAAGGGCAAAGTGCCATTCGAAGCGGAACCAGACATAGGCGAAGATCGCCACCAGGGAGAGCGCGACCGCCAGACCGCCTGCCTTGGCAAGCTCGCCCGATACGGTCGGGCCAATGACATCCACCCGGCGGAATTCATAATCCTGATCGAGCTCGCCGCGGATTTTGACACCGACGGTCTGCTCGGCGTTTTCGCCCTCGCGCTGGCTGCCGACCGTAATCAGCGCCCGGCTGTCCGATTTGAACGGTTCGATCTTCACATCGCCGATGTTCAGGTCATCCAGCCGGCTATAGACATCGTCCAGATCGATCGGCCCTTCATTGGAGGCGATCTCAACCATGGTGCCGCCCTTGAAGTCGATGCCGAAATTCATGCCGACGACAAGGAACAGCGCGATGACGGCAATACTCGACAGCGCGGAGAAACCCAGCGTCAGCCCCCGGAGCCGCATGAACGGAATTCTGGTGTTGTTGGGAATGAGCTTCAGCGGTGCACGCGGCACTTCCTTGGGCTTCGACCACTGCACCCAGGCGGACACCATCCAGCGCGTCAGCGTGAATGTAGTGAACAGTGTCGTGACGATACCGATGGTGACGGTTACCGCAAAGCCATGCACGGGCCCGGTGCCGAGGATGAACAGGACGAGCGCCGCGATCAGCGTTGTCACATTGGCATCGACGATCGTGGCCTGCGCGCGGGCAAATCCGGAATCGATGGCCTGGATGACCGAAAAGCCGGCACGCCGGTCTTCGCGAATGCGCTCGTAGATCAGAACGTTGGAGTCCACCGCCATGCCGATGGTCAGGACGATACCGGCAACGCCGGCAAGGCTGAGCGGCACGCCGAATATGGTCAGAACCGCCAGGATCAGGACGATGTTGACAACAAGCGCGATACTCGCAATCACGCCCAGCAGGCCATAGGTCAGCAGCATGAACAGGATGACGAGACCGGCGCCGATGAGCGCAGCGATCTTGCCTGCAGACACGGCAGCGGCGCCGAGGTCGGTACCGACAGAACGCTCTTCAATCACGGTAACAGGTGCAGGCAGTGCGCCGGCACGCATGACAATGGCAAGGTTGCTGGCGCCGGACAGGTCGAAATTGCCGGTGATCTGGCCCGTATCGCCGGGAATGGCTTCGCTGATCACCGGTGCCGACAGCACCTGATCGTCAAGCACGATGGCAAAGGACTTTCCGATGTTTTCCTTGGTCGCCTGGGAGAACCGTTCCGCGCCCGCGCTGTCCAGCTTGAAGGTGATGACGGGCTGCTGGGTGGCCGTATCGACACCCGCCTGCGCCCCCACAAAATTCTGGTTGGTGACGATGGCCTCCTTCTTGACGAGGTAGGCCACGGGCGGATCGTCAAAGGAATAGACAACATCAGCGCCTTCCGGCGGCGTGCCGTCAATCGCCTGCTGTACCGGCACGGACGTATCGATCATGCGGAAGCTCAGCTGGCCGGTCAGGCTCAGAATATCCTTGAGCAGCTGCGAGTCATACAGACCCGAAACCTCGACCAGTACGCGCCCGCTTCTCTGGCTCTCCACATTCGGATTGGTGTAGCCGAGCTCGCTGAGACGGCGGTTCATCACCTCGATGGCCGCGCCGGTCTGCGCCAGCTTGTCCTTGTCGACCTGCAGCCGGATGCGCGAGCCGCCTTCCAGATCCAGTCCGAGGGCGAGCTGCTTCTTCGGCAGCCAGTTGGGCAGGTTCGCCAACTGGATGGGGGTAAAGAGATTTGGCAGAGCCAGGATCACGCCGACCAGAACAACGGCCCAGATGAGAAGTGTCTTCCAGCGGCTAAAATAGAGCATGCAATCCCGACCTCAAGAATCAACAGGGCGGCCTGATGCCGCCCTGTCACTATGACTTATTTCTTGTTATCGGCAACCGGTTCACCTTTGATGCGCACGTCGGACACCAATGCGCGGATGACGCGGGCCTTGACGCCCTCGCCGATTTCGACCTCGAGTTCACCGCTGTCTTCGAACACCTTCGTCACCTTGGCAACGAAACCGCCGGTGATGATCGTATCACCGCGACGGATGTTCTTGAGCTGCTCTTCGCGCTTCTTCATCTGCGTGCGCTGCGGGCGGATGATCAGGAAGTACATGATCACGAAAATCAGGATGAATGGCAGGATGCTCATCAGCATTTCCGGCGCACCACCGATACCTGTTGTCTGTGCATATGCGGGAGTTACGAACATAGAGACAATCTCCAGAGTAATACGTGTTTGAAAGTTTATAGAGCCTGCGCAATACAATGTTTGGAATGGGAAAAGCAACCGTGCAAAATCCCGTACCGCGCTTTTCGATTTCCCATCAACATGATAGTGGCTTGAACGCAGAAAAAACAAAGGCTTGATAAGAATGTCCGAGGAATTGCTGACAGATAAACTTGACCGTCTGATTGCAGTGCTGGAGCGCATGGCACCGCCAAAACCGCAACCCGTCGATCTCGACGCGGCGGATTGCTTTGTCTGGAACCCGGACAAGCTTGCCTTCGACCCCGTCAAGAAGGTCAACCGGGTCGATATTTCACTCATCCGCGGAGTCGATCGCGTCCGCGATATTCTCTTCGACAACACCAAGCGCTTTGCCGATGGATTGCAGGCCAACAACGTGCTTCTGTGGGGCGCGCGCGGCATGGGCAAGTCATCCCTGGTGAAGGCCGTGCATGCCTCCGTCAACATTGCCGCGCCCGACGATACCGGTACGCTCAAGCTGGTTGAGATCCATCGCGAGGATATCGACAGCCTCCCCTCCCTGATGGCGGCCATCAAGGACACGAAATATCGTTTCATCCTGTTCTGCGACGATCTTTCCTTCGACCATGACGATACGTCCTACAAGTCCTTGAAGGCGGCGCTGGAAGGCGGCGTCGAAGGCCGTCCCGACAACGTCATCTTCTATGCCACCTCGAACCGCCGGCATCTGTTGCCACGCGACATGATCGAGAATGAGCGCTCGACGGCCATCAATCCATCCGAAGCCGTTGAGGAAAAAGTGTCCCTGTCGGATCGTTTCGGCCTGTGGCTGGGTTTCCACAAATGCAGCCAGGACGATTATCTCTCGATGATCGACGGCTATGCCGCGCATTTCGATCTGCCGATGCAGAAGGAACAGCTGCATGCGGAAGCGCTGGAATGGTCGACCACCCGCGGTTCGCGCTCCGGCCGCGTCGCCTGGCAGTTCACGCAGGACCTGGCCGGACGGCTCGGCAAGAAGCTCTGACAAACGAAAAGGCCCGCGCATCGCTGCGCGGGCCTTTGGATTGAAGCCTGAGCTGATCAGGATTCGAGATATTTCGACGGATCGACCGGGGTCGAGTTCTTGCGCACTTCGAAGTGCAGCTTTGGCGATGTCGCATTGCCTGTCATGCCCGACCGGCCAAGTTCCTCGCCGCGCTTCACCTTCTGGCCGCGCTGCACGTTCAGCTTGCTCGCATTGCCGTAAACCGTGACCAGACCATTGTCGTGGCGCACGAGAACGGTGTTGCCGAACTCCTTCAGGCCATCGCCGGAGTAGATGACCACGCCGTTTTCAGCGGCCTTGATCGGCGTGCCCTCGGGAACCGAAATGTCGATACCGTCATTGCCCTTGCCGTAATTGGCGACAACGCGGCCGCGAACCGGCCAGCGCATCTGCGACGCACCGGTGGCGGACGGTGCCGATGCAACATCCTTCTCCGCATCGTTGATCACCTTTTCGCTCGCCTGCGGCGGCGTGTAAGGCTTTGTCTGACCGTCGGCTTGCGGCGTAGCAATCGCTGCAGTCGGTGCCGTGCTTGCAACAACCTTTGGCTGTTCGACTGGCGGCGTCGCGGCGGTCTTCACCTGATCGACGGAACCCTTCGACTTCATGTTATTGGCGACATTCTGCGCCAGCGAGGAACTCGATGCCGGAATGACCAGCGACTGGCCGACCCGAACGGTGCCCTCTTTCATGTTGTTGGCCTGCTTGATGGCCTCGACATTGGTGCCCGTCTTGCGGGCAATGGCATGCAGCGTGTCGCCGCCCTGAACCGTATAGGAGCCGGAATGGCTGGGTGGCGTCGTATTGTTTGCCGTCGTCGTTGCCGCACCGTTCCGGTCCTTGACCTGCGGGGCCTGCGGAAGAATGGCTGCCGTGTTGGCCGATGCCTGTCCCGGCGTCGCCGGCTTGGTCGGCATGCGCGCTTCGCGGCCATCCGGTGTCTTCAGCGTTCCGGCTGGCGCGGCAAGCGGCGGAGCCTGCACATTGCCCGCGGGCTGGACCGATGCCACCTGCTGGCGGACGGGCGCCGTGTTGGCGAGCTGGCGTGCCGGCTGCGAGGAGACCGGCGGCAGTGTCGAGGCGCTGACCGCACCAACCGGCGGCAAGGCACCGCGCTGGACACCGCCCGCCGCTGGCACCGCATTGCGGTTGACCGACGCCGTATAGCTTGCATCGACTGGAGGCGTGTAACCCCTTGCACCCGCATTCTGCGGTTGAATGATTGCACGCTGGTTGTCGCTATAGCCGGAGCTGAAGTCAGCACTGGTAAAGCGCGATACTCCGGAGCTGCAGCCTGCAGCCAAACCGGCAATCATGAGAATGCTGGCATTCAGTGCCAGCCGCCGTGACGCTTTGTCTAGTACACTCAAACGCATCGCTTATCCCGCCCGTACTCAATACAAGAATATGGGGCTATTAAACCGCGTTAATGTTACCCGACCGTTAAAACGAGCAGAAAATTTGTAAAAGATTCACCAAACCCGTAAAGGGTTGCGCCTGTCCTGCGGCAGAACGTCCGTGTCAAAGGGCTGTGGCAACACCGTCAAGCAGCGGCAAAAAGCGCGCGGGCATCATATCCTCGCGCTCGAAACGGCTCCCGATCTTCGACAGGCGCGACACCACCTGCTTGCCGTCAACCGGACCGATCGGCGCAATCATCACGCCATTGGACGACAGAAGCTCGACGAACTGGCGGGGCATGCTTTCAAAAGCCGCCCAGACGACAATGCGGTCAAACGGCCCGTCATGGGTCAGGCCAAGCTTGCCATCGGCATGTTTGATGAAGATATTTTCGATCTTCAATGTCTGGTGGCGCTGCTGCGCAAGTTCAACCAGAGTACGATAGCGCTCGATGGACAGGACCCGGCCGGCCAGCCGGGCCATGATGGCAGCGGTAAAGCCGGTGCCCGTGCCGATTTCCAGAACCCGGTGCGCCGGCTCAAGATCGAGGGCCTTGATCAGGCGCGCCTGCAGGTCCAGCCCTTCCATGAACTCACCGCATTCGATCGGCAGCATCCGGTCGCCATAGGCCAGCGTTCCCAGATTGCCGGAAACAAAGGCCATGCGGGACGTCGCCTCAAAAGCCGTCATGAGCCGCTGGTCCGTCATTCCCAAAGACCGCATCCGCAGGACGAAGGCGGCAAAGCCCTCCCGTTCTGAAAGCGCAGGCTTCATGCGAACGCATCCTCCAAGGTCTGGCGCATCTCGTGCGCTGTCAGATCGAGTTGAAGCGGCGTCACGGAGATGTAGTTTTTGCGGATGGCGGCAACATCGCTGTTTTCCGCCGGCTCATCCTTGCCGCGGCCGTAGCGCAGCCAGTAATATGGCAGGCCGCGTCCATCCTGCCGCTCTTCAATGGTCAATCCATGGGAAAGCTTGCCCTGCGCCGTGACGCGGACACCGGCCAGTTCCCCGCCGCTGCAGCTCGGGAAATTCACATTGAGAAGCACGCCCTTGGCCAGCGTGATGCCCAGAAGCTTTTTCAGGAGAGCCGGTGCGCGCTGTTCGACGATGTCCCATGGCAGGACGCGTGTCCCGCCATCGAGATTGTATTCCTGCGACAGGGCAATGGAGTTGATGCCAAGGAGCGTGCCTTCGATGGCTGCGGCAATGGTGCCGGAATAGGTGACATCATCGGCGGTATTCGAGCCGGAATTGACACCCGACAGGATCAGGTCGGGCGGCTCGGGCATCAGATGCTTGACGCCCATGATCACGCAGTCCGTCGGCGTACCGCGAACGGCGTAGTGCCGGTCATCGATCTCGCGCAGCCGCAGCGGTGTGGACAGCGTCAGCGAATGGGCCAGACCGCTTTGGTCGGTTTCGGGCGCGATCACCCAGACATCGTCGGAAAGCTGGCGGGCGATACGTTCCAGAACAGCCAGACCTTCCGCATGAATACCATCATCGTTGGTCAGCAGAATGCGCATCGCCCTCTCCTATGCAGCTTTTTCGATTCGTTTCAGTCCACCCATGTAAGGCACAAGTGCTTCAGGAACTGTGACACTGCCGTCCTCGTTCTGATAATTTTCGACGACAGCAATCAGGGCACGCCCGACTGCGGTACCGGAACCGTTGAGCGTGTGGACGAAACGTGTCGATTTCTCCCCTTCCGGCCGGTAGCGCGCATTCATGCGGCGTGCCTGGAAATCGCCGCAGACGGAGCAGCTGGAGATTTCGCGATAGGCCTTCTGGCCGGGAAGCCAGACTTCCAGATCGTAGGTCTTCTGCGCGCCAAAGCCCATGTCGCCCGTGCACAGCGTCATCGTGCGGAACGACAGGTCGAGGCGCTTCAGCACTTCCTCGGCGCAGGCAGTCATGCGCTCGTGCTCGGCAATGGAGCTCTCGGCATCGGTCACCGACACAAGCTCGACCTTCATGAACTGGTGCTGGCGCAGCATGCCGCGCGTGTCGCGGCCGGCCGAACCGGCCTCGGAGCGGAAGCAGGCTGTCAGCGCCGTCATCCGGATCGGCAGATCGCGAATGTCGAGGATTTCTTCGCGCACGAGGTTGGTCAGCGGCACTTCGGCCGTTGGAATGAGATAGCGGCCATCGGTTGTCTTGAAGAGATCCTCTTCGAACTTCGGCAGCTGGCCGGTGCCGTAAAGCACGTCCGCATTGACCAGAAGCGGCGGATTGACCTCGGTATAGCCATGCTCGGTTGTGTGCAGATCGATCATGAACTGACCAAGCGCACGCTCCAGCCGTGCCAGCTGGCTCTTCAGAACGGTAAACCGGCTGCCGGACAGCTTTGCTGCACGCTCGAAATCCATGTAGCCAAGGTTTTCGCCGATCTCGAAATGCTCCTTGGGTTCAAAGGAGAAGTTCTTGAGATGACCGACGCGGCGCGTTTCGACGTTGCCGCCCTCGTCCTTGCCGACCGGGACACTGTCGAGGGGAAGATTGGGAAGCACGGCCAGCGCATCGTTCAACGCACGGTCAAGCTGACGCTCTTCTTCTTCAGCACTCTGCAGGAAGACCTTGATTTCGGCGACTTCGGCCTTCAGACGGTCGGCCGTGGCCTGGTCCTTGGCGCCCATGGCCTTGCCGATCTCCTTGGAGGCGGCGTTGCGGCGTTCCTGCGCGTCCTGCAATTTGGCAATATGCTGACGGCGCTTCTCGTCCAGCTCGATCAGGCGGGACGACTGCGGCTCGACGCTCCGTTTCGCCAAAGCTGCGTCAAGCGCCTGAGGATTCTCGCGGATCCATTTGATGTCGAGCATGGTAATAAAGCCGTCTTGAAGTGTTCGTTGGATTGAGGACGTGATTGTCCGGCGAAAGCTGGAGCTGCGTCAGGACGAGATATCGCTATCGCTGGACCCTGATTGTGCTTCGGCTTCAGCTGCCTCACGCTTTTTCTCGATCAGACGCGCCATCCAGATGGAAACCTCGTAGAGAAGGATCGTCGGGAGTGCAAGACCGATTTGGCTGAGGGGGTCCGGCGGTGTGATCACCGCCGCGACGATAAAGGCAATGACGATGGCGTATTTGCGCTTCGAGCGCAGGCCTTCATAGCTGACAAGCCCAACCCGCGCGAGCAGCGATGTCACCACCGGCAACTGGAACACCAGGCCAAACGCGAAAATCAGCGTCATGATCAGGCTCAGATATTCCGAAACCTTGGGCAGAAGCGAAATCTGCACTTCGCCAGCGCCGCCGGTCTGCTGCATGGCAAGGAAGAACCACATCACCATCGGGGTGAAAAAGAAGAACACCAGTGCTCCGCCCATCAGGAACAGCACCGGCGACGCGATCAGGAACGGCAGAAATGCCATCCGTTCATTCTTGTACAGACCCGGCGCGACAAATTTGTAAATCTGCGAGGCAATGACGGGAAAGGCCAGAACAATGCCGCCGAACATGGCGATCTTGACCTGCGTGAAGAAAAACTCCTGCGGCGCCGTATAGATCAATTGCGCCTTTGCCGGATCAAAGCCGGCCCAGGACACGGCCCACTGATACGGGATGACCAGAACATTGAACAACTGCCGGCCAAAATGGAAGCAAACCAGGAAAGCCACGAAAAACGCCACCAATGCCCAGATCAGCCGGCGGCGCAATTCGATGAGGTGTTCGATCAGCGGGGCCGAGCTCTTATCAATGTCGTCGTCGGTCTTGCTCAAGATTTTGTCCCCGTATCGCCAGCTTTGGCCTTGGCGCGCGGCTTGGCCGTTCTTTTTGCTGGTGCAGTCTGTGCAGGCGTTTCTGCCGGTGTTTTGGCGGCAGATGGCTTGGCCGCAACTTTGGCAGGCGCAGCGGCCTTGGCCGTTGCCTTGGCTGGTGCAGCCTTCCCGGATACAGCGGCGGAAGCCTGTGTCTCAGCCGCAGCCTTGGGCTTGCTGGCCCGGCGGGTTTTCTTTGGCGCTGCGGCCGTCATCAGCGGAGCGACGGGCTCCATCGTCTGCGGCTGCAGCTGCGTCGCGCCGGGAGCGGAGGGATCGGGTACGGCAATGTTGTCTTTGCCGGCCGTACCGCCATCCTTCAGGCTTGAGCGGATTTCTTCGCCAATCGTGCGGACGGGATCGAAAACCTTGCGGATATCGTTGCGCGGATCGAGGCTTTTGGCATCGTTGATGATATCGCGCACGTCATCGAGCTCGGCCTCTTTGAGGGCTTCATCGAATTGACGCCGGAATTCACCTGCAGTCGCGCGAAATTTGGCCGTCGCCTTGCCAAAGGCGCGCAGCATTTTCGGCAAATCTTTTGGCCCGACCACCACGATCACAACGATCACGATCACCAGGATTTCCGACCAACCAACATCAAACATTCATCATGCTCCGGCCGCAGCGAGACAGCAAAGCCCCGCGCAGGAAAAAACTAAATCAAGCCGCTCAGGACTTCGTTGTCTTTTCCTTGACGGAATTTACCGGCTGGTTCGGCTGATTATCGATCGTCTTGGAATTGTCAGCCGCATCATCATCGGCCATGCCGCTCTTGAAGTTCTTGATACCCTTGGCAACGTCGCCCATCAGTTCGGGAATCTTGCCGCGACCAAAAACCAGAAGCACGATCGCCAATACGATCAGCCAGTGCCAGATTGAAAAACTACCCATTTTACCCTCGCATTCGCTCAACAGTTTGAGCTCATCTATGCCTTTTCCCCGTGCTTTTCAAACACAAGTGCATATTGTTGTTTCACATTCATGTAAGT
Source organism: Phyllobacterium sp. T2-21 (assembly GCF_055378485.1). Classification (NCBI taxonomy): domain Bacteria; kingdom Pseudomonadati; phylum Pseudomonadota; class Alphaproteobacteria; order Hyphomicrobiales; family Phyllobacteriaceae; genus Phyllobacterium; species Phyllobacterium sp. T2-21. Next base: position 2,669,285 of record NZ_AP027912.1, read on the forward strand.
TCGGCGCAAGTGCGAATTGAAATCTTCAGCACGAATTTTCCGAACCGGCATCGTCTGCGCCACCATTGCGCACAAATATGGCAAATAAAAATTCAATCGTGTTCTACACGCGGCGTCAGAAGTCCAAGTTCTTCCAGATCGATATCGGTCAACGGATCTTCGTCTTCGGTCAATTCATCGGGATCATTGACCGGGATGGGAATGGCGAAATTGGCGGGCATGCGCGCGGACAACAGTCCAGCGCCGCGCAGTTCGTCGATCCCCGGCAGATCGCGCACTTCCTGCAGGCCGAAATGATCGAGGAACGAGGATGTCGTGCCATAGGTGATCGGCCGCCCCGGCGTGCGCCGGCGCCCGCGGAACTTGATCCAGCCCGTCTCCATCAGCACATCCAGCGTGCCCTTTGACGTCTCCACGCCACGAATATCTTCAAGCTCCGCCCGCGTCACCGGCTGGTGATAGGCAATCACGGCGAGCACTTCGAGTGCGGCGCGCGAAAGCTTCTTCTGCTGCACCGCCTCGCGGTTCATCAGGAAGGCAAGATCGGCTGCGGTGCGGAAGGCCCATGCGCCGCCAACCTGCAGGAGATTGATGCCGCGCTTGGAATACACCGACTGCAACTCGCCAAGCAGCGCCGGAACGTCGATCCCGGACGGCAGCCGCTCTTCCAGCGCCCTCACCGTTACCGGCTCGGCGGAGGCAAACAGGATGGCCTCGGCCATGCGCAACGCATCGGCTACGGAGATCGTCGATTTCCAGTCCGCCTCGCGGTTGTCGCTTTCATCGTTGTCGGGCTGGATATGCAGAGGTCCGGTTTCAGCCATTGACCACGTCCCTCATCGTTGTCAGCGGCGGCTGATCCGTCTTTTCGGCCGGCCTCGGCGGACGATCCCGCAGGAAAATCGGCTTGAACGCGCCGGTCTGCTGGATTTCCATATGCCCTTCCCGCACCATTTCAAGGCTGGCGGCAAAGGAGCTGGCAAGCACGGTGGCACGCTCGCTGGGCGAGGCTATGAAGTCGAGGAGGTATTGATCCAGTGCGGTCCAGTCTTTCATCTCGCCGACAAGGCGCATGAGAATGGTACGCGCTTCCTTCAGTGACCAGACGCTGCGGCGGGCGATCTGCACATGGGAAATCGCCTGCTTCTGCCGTTGCGAGGCATAGGCGGTCAGGAGTTCGTACAGCGTTGCCGAATAGATGTTGGTCTGATCGACAATGACGGCTTCGGGCATGCCGCGGGCAAAGACATCGCGGCCAAGGCGATTGCGGTTGACCAGCTTCGTGGCCGCATCGCGCATGGCTTCCAGCCGCTTCAGGCGGAATTGCAGCGTCGCCGCCAGCTCCTCGCCGCTCTCGCCTTCGTCGCCGGGGGTCTTCGGGATCAGCAGCTTGGACTTGAGGTAGGTCAGCCAGGCCGCCATGACCAGATAGTCGGCGGCAAGCTCCAGCCGCAGCGCTTGAGCCTGGCGGATGAAGATCAGATACTGCTCGACAAGGGCAAGCACGGAAATGCGGGCCAGATCGACCCGCTGGTTGCGCGCCAGATGCAGAAGCAGATCGAGCGGGCCTTCAAAACCCTTGATGTCGATCAGAAGCGATGGCTCGCTGACACCACGATCGGATGCACTTTCCCACAGCGCCTCCATGGGTGCCGTGGTCTTGCCATTCGTTTTCTGTTCCGTCGCCGTCAACTCTCTCTCGCTTCTATGCCACCGCTTCGAAGAAACGCTGGAATTCTTCCCGGATTTCCGCTTCATCCGAAGCATCCGGCTTTCTCGCATATTGGATCGCCCGCTGTGCCCGCTCCAGCGCCTTGCCGCTCAGTTCGGGTGTGCAGGAAGCAACCGCCGTCATCTGTTCCATAATGCCGTGACAGTGAAGCACGATATCGAGGCCCGCCGCAAAGATTGCTTTGGTCCGGTCAAAATAATCCCCAGAAAGTGCGTTCATCGACACGTCATCGCTCATCAGCAGCCCGTCAAAGCCGATATGGCCGCGAATGATCTCTTCCACAACCTTGCCGGATGTCGTTGCCGGATGCTTCGGGTCGATGGCCGAGAAGATGACATGGGCGCTCATCGCCATGGGCAGATGCGCCAGAGCCCGGAACGGGGCAAAGTCGTGTTCCGCCAATTCGTCGAGCGGCGTTGTCACGGTCGGCAATTCGTGATGGGTGTCGGCAAATGCGCGGCCATGGCCGGGAATGTGCTTCATCACAGGCAGCATGCCGCCCGCCAGAAGGCCTTCCGCCGCAGCCCTGCCCATCGCCGTGACGATTTCCGGATGCTTGCCGTAGGCCCGGCTGCCGATGACCTCGTTGGCGCCCTCAACCGGAACATCGAGAACCGGAAGACAATCGACATTGACGCCGAGTTTCATGAGATCGAACGCGTGAAGGCGCGAAAGCAGCCAGGCCGCGCGCAATCCCGCCTCCTCGTCCTGCTTGAACAGGGCACCCAGCGCCGATCCGGCGGGATAATTGGGCGCCAGCGGCGGTCGCAGACGCTGCACCCGCCCGCCTTCCTGATCGATCAGCACCGGGGCTTCGTCACGCCGCACCAGATCACGCAGATGCCCGGTCAGATCCTCGACCTGTGCCGCTTCGCTGACATTGCGGGCAAACAAGATAAAACCCCACGGGCGTTCATCGCGGAAGAACGCGATTTCGTCGGGGGTCAGTTTCAGACCGGACGTGCCGGCAATCCATGCTTTTGATTCGCTCATGGGTAAAGTCTACTGCGGTGATGCAAAAAAGGAAAAGGCGGCCATTGGCCGCCTTTGTCTGGTTATGTGGCGGGCTTACTGCGTCACGAAGCAGCTGCCGCCCGCCGACTTGAACTTGGTGCACAGATTGACGGCAGCGTCCTTTGTACCGGCCGGGATACGAACGCGGTAGAATGTGCCCTTGCCGGCAATCTCGGCCTGCTTGATATCGACACCGCGACCGGCGATCACGCCGGGATAGCGCTGGGCGAGCGAAGCATAGGTCTTCTGCGCGCCTTCCGCCGTCGGCTGCGAAGCAACCTGGATCAGATAAGTGCCCGGTGCCACGGCAGAAGCAACCTGCTGCTGCGGCTGACCGGCCGGCTTTTGCGGCGCGACGCGATCAACAACGTTCAAGGGCTGATCGGCCGGACGGGAGTCGACAATCGGGACATTCTTCGGCGCAACGGAAGCAACCGTCTCTGCCGTGATCTTCTTCGTCTCGACCGCCTTGGCCGGCAGCTTGCCGGTTGCCGGAGCCTGCGGCTTGGCAACCAGGGGCTCAACCGCCGGTTTTGGCGTTGCAGGATTGCTGGCCGCCGCAAGCGAGCCGATCTGATCGTTGCCGTCGGGCATCGCGCTGACCGGTGCCGGGGCCGCCGGTGCCGGACGCGCCATGGGCGCGGCGGCAGGACCCGAAGCGACGGGATCGGCAGCCTGCGGAATGGCGGCTACCATGGTACCATCGGGCTTCACGACCATAGTCTGAACCTTGCGCGGTGCGATGGCGCCATTCGGCTGGGCCTGCTCCTCGCTCGAAGCCATGTTCGCAGCGGCGGGATCGACCCTCTCCTCTGCCTTGGTTCCGGCAATATCCTCATCCGTATCGGCGGTCAGATCGACCGGTTTTTCCTGGGTCGTGACAAGCTGCTGCTGTTTTGGCGGCGATGTATCCGCCGTCGCACCCTTTTCATAAACGATCTTGTCCTGGACAGGCGCTGTCGTGTTCGCCGTGCTTTCCGGCTGAACCTTGATCGGGCTCTTGTCGGCCATGATCACCACAGGCTCGCCACCCGATCCGCTGGTCCATTTATAGGCAACGGCACCGGAAACGGCGAGAAGAACGGCTGCCGCTACGGCACCCGGCACAACGAAGCTGCGTTTGCGGCTCATCGGCTGGGCATAGGTCGTTGCAGCCATGCCGACATCGTCGCGTTTTGGATCGTAGCCAAAATCCATATCGTCTTCAGGACCGTTGCTGTAGCTGCTGGCAACCGGGCGGGACTGATGCGCGCTGGCAGCAGCCACTCCGACAGCCGCCGCTGCGGCGACACCGGCTCCCGCAGCCGCATAGTTTGCCGGGGTATAATGTCCCTGCTCAGCCTCATTGCCGAAGACATCGGCAAAAATATCGGCATATTCATCCTTCGCGGCCGGCGCCGGCTGCTGCGGCTCCTCCTGCGGTGCCGTATAGGCCGCACGGGTATCATCCGCCTCGATCGAGCCGAAGACTTCAGCAAACTCGGTTTCAAGCTCGCCCAGGCCATTGTGCTGGGGAACATCGTCTTCGTAGTGCACTTCAGGCAGATCAAGCGACTCCGTGTACTCGACCCGGTTCTCGGTGACCGCCACGGTGTGAACATCGGGCGCAGAAGAGATTGACGAGGCCGCGCGATCCAGCTCATCCGCATAGCCGCTCAAATCCTGCGGCTCCGGCAGATGGTGGGTTTCAGCGGCAGCCAAGAGCGCAACGGGAGCAAGTTCCGGCTCGCGAACGGCCGCATAGGAATGCACGGGGCTCTGGTAACGGGGCAGCTCTGCGTCCAGCGCGTGCGCCGGAACAGCTTCGTCTTCCACATCCAGCGGCACTTCGAAATCGTCGAAGGCGGCCATCAGTTCTTCCGTGTCGAAATCCTCAAGCGGATCGCCCTGGGCCGCTGCGGCTTCTTCGTGCACAGGAACCGGCGCGTAGGCAGCCGATGCCAGAACAGGCGCGGCCTGATAGGCGGCAGGTTCCGGCGCATAGGCCGGCTTCGCCTCGGCAACCGGCTGGGTGACGGACGGCGCATAGGAGGTTGCGCGGCTGATAATGGGAGCAGCTTCCGTACGGCCGATGACCGGCGCTTGCGAACCATACCCCCAGGAAGCGTTTGCCGAGCGCTGAACCACAGGCTTCGCCGCACCGGCAAGAAGCGTCTCAAGTTCATCTTCAAGGCTTAAGGACGGCGCCGCAACGACAGCGCGTTCCGGTTGCGCCGGTTCGGGTACAAAGCTGACAGGCTCGTGCCCATCGCGCCCCTCGCCCGTTTCGCCGTCGGCATAAACGGCGTCCGGCTCGTAATCGGCGTAGTCAGGTTCCTCATAGATCGCGACGGGCTCGACTGCGGCATGCGCATAATCCGCATTCGACATCAATTCCCGTTCCACCGCATCCTGAATATCGAAGTGAGCAAACCGATCCGGCTCAGCATGACTGTGCACGGGCTCCGGGGCTGCCGCCGGGGCGGCACGCTGAGGATGCTCCTCAAAATCGCCCATGAGCTCGCGCTCCAGATCCATAGCAAGATCCTCGCCCGATCCGGTTGCCGTGTGTTCCTCTTCGACAGGCGTTCCCATGATACGGGAAAGCTCCATCAGAGGGTCGTCATTACCGAATCGCGAATCATCCTGCCGGTGAGAACGCTGAAGATAGTTGTCCGCCATGGCGTTAATCCTGTACTCTCAACTATGGACGTCAAAAGACGTCACGCATTGGCCATACCAGCGCAATGTGGGCAAAAGTTGACAGGATTTCCGCGCCTTTCAGCGCATTTCGGTTGGGGCGTCCGCACCAATGATAGACAATCCGGACGCCAAAACCTTAGAAACAACCTGCACCAGCCCTAGCCTGGCTTGGGACAAGTTTGGATCGTTAACCTTAATAAAACGTAAGTCCGCGTTTTCGGTTCCCTTATTCCACTGCGCGTGCAGCGAACTTGCCAGGTCATAAAGGTAGAAAGCAAGGCGGTGCGGCTCCTGATGGACGGCCGCCGTTTCAATCAAACGTGGATATTCGGCGAGCTTGCGGATGAGCGCAATTTCGCTTTCGTCCGTCAGCAAACCGAAGTGCCGGGCACTGGCCGCCAGTGATTCTTCACCCAGCCCAAGCTGTTCGATCGCCTGCCGGAACACGGAATGGCACCGCGCGGAGGCATACTGGACGTAGAAGACCGGATTGTCCTTGGAATGTTCGGTGACCTTGGCAAAGTCGAAATCCAGCGGCGCGTCATTCTTCCGGTACAGCATCATGAACCGCACGGGATCGCGCCCGACTTCTTCCACCACATCGCGCAGGGTAACGAACTCGCCCGAGCGTTTCGACATGCGCACCGGCTCGCCATTGCGATAGAGCTTGACGAGCTGGCAGATGAGAACCGTCAGCTTGGCCATACCGCCGGAAACAGCGCGTGCCAGCGATTCAAGCCGCTTGACGTACCCGCCATGATCGGCCCCGAGCACATAGATCATCTCATCGAAGTGCCGGTCGTACTTGTCCTTGAAATAGGCAACGTCGGCGGCAAAATAGGTGAACTGCCCGTCGGACTTCACCAAAGGCCGGTCAATATCGTCACCCACATCGGTCGAACGGAACAGGGTCTGCTCGCGATCTTCCCAGTCCTCCGGCAGCTGGCCCTTGGGCGGCGGCAGCTTGCCCTTGTACACGTGCCCCTTCAGCGTCAGGTCGTTGATTGCCGACCTGATCTGCTTGGCGTTGTCCGCATGCAGCGTCCGCTCGGAGAAAAACACATCGTGATGCACGTTGAGCGACGCAAGATCGTCGCGGATCATCACCATCATGGCATCGATGGTCCGGTCCTTGATGATCGCGGTCGCTTCTTCTTCCGGCATTGCCAGAAGTTTCGTGCCGTAATCGGCGGCAAGCGCCTGCCCGACCGGAACAAGATAGTCGCCGGGATAAAGGCCAGCCGGAATCTCGCCGATATGCTCACCCAGCGCTTCGCGGTAACGCAGCATCACCGAATTGGCGAGCACATCGATCTGCGCGCCCGCATCGTTGATGTAATATTCCTTGGTCACATCGTAACCAGCGAAGGACAGGAGATTGGCCAAGGCATCGCCGACAACGGCGCCCCGGCAATGCCCCACATGCATCGGCCCGGTCGGATTGGCTGAAACGAACTCGACATTGACCCTGTGGCCATAGCCCAGCTTCGACCGGCCATAGTCGAGACCGGCGCCCAGCATGCCGGCCAGTTGCCCGTGCCAGTACGTATCCTTCAAGCGCAGGTTGATAAAACCCGGTCCGGCAACGTCAACAGAGCCGACATCCGGGTCATTTTTCAGCGCGTCGCCGATCCGGATCGCCAGTTCGCGCGGGTTTTGGCCAACGGCTTTCGACAGAACCATCGCTGCATTCGTTGCGATATCACCGTGGCTCGGATCGCGCGGCGGCTCAACGCCAACGCGGGACAGATCCACATCGGCGCCATCAATGGTTTTCAATTCAAGCGCTTGCAGGGCTTTTTTAATCCGCGCATCGAAATCGGCGAAGATGTTCATGACGTTATACTCGATCGGGTTTTTCACGTTGGTGCGGTCGTGTGACCGCGATTGGCCCTTCGCTTAAGCCAATTCGGGCGTATGGTCAAACAAGCGGCGATGCTCGCGCACAGCATAAGTGTCGGTCATGCCCGCCAGGAAATCCGCCACAAGCCGTGCGCGCGCCGCCAAACCGTCGTGTTTCGGCCCCTCGCGCCAGCCTTCCGGCATGGTCTGCTCGTCGGCCATATAGGCATCGAACAAATCGCGCACGATCTGGTCGGCGGACTTTCTGATGCGGATGACGCTCTCGTGGAAATAGAGATTCTTGTAAAGGAATGATTTCAGCAGTTTTTCCTTGTCGCGCATGGCAGCGGAAAACCCGATCAGCATGCGTCCGGCATTGTGAATATCGTCCACGCATTGCGGTTGCAGCGCTTCGATATTCGTTTGGGCCGTGCGGATAACGTCTTCGACCATGATGGTGATCTGCCGCCGCACGATTTCGTGCGATGTACGGACGTCGTCGAGAACTGGATATTTCTGCCGCACTGCGCGCAGGATGTCGCCGGTCAGCGGAACCTCCTCCAATGCCTCCAGCGACAGCAGGCCTGAACGCAGGCCATCGTCTATATCATGCGCGTTATAGGCGATATCATCGGCAATTGCCGCGCACTGCGCCTCCAGCGAGGCATAACGGCTGAGTTCGAGGTCATATTGGCTGTTATACTCGACAATGGCGGCAGGCACGGGGTGCTTCAGTCCCTGGCCATCTGCTCCCGTCAGCGGACCGTTGTGCTTCACCAGCCCTTCAAGCGTCTCCCAGGTCAGGTTCAGCCCGTCAAACTCCGCATAGCGCCTTTCAAGGCTGGTCACGATACGCAATGACTGGGCATTGTGGTCGAACCCGCCAAACGCCTTCATTTTTTCGTTGAGCGCATCTTCGCCCGTATGGCCGAACGGCGTGTGACCGAAGTCATGCACAAGGGCAATCGCCTCGGCCAGATCTTCATCGAGCCGCATCGACCGTGCCAATGCCCGGGCAATCTGCGCCACTTCGATCGTGTGGGTCAGCCGGGTGCGGTAGTGGTCCCCCTCATGGGCGATGAACACCTGCGTCTTGTGCTTCAGGCGCCGAAAGGCGGTGGAATGGATGATACGGTCGCGATCACGCTGGAAAACCGTGCGCGTCGGACTCTCGTTTTCCGGTACGAGGCGACCGCGACTGCGTTGCGGATCGCAGGCATAGGGCGCCCTCTCCCTGTATCCGAAGCCAATTCCCTGCATCGACATGATTGAATTGAATGCCTTCCCACTTTGCGGCCGCGCCGGTCGTTGACTTCGCGGTCGCCAATTCTTAGCTATGGTGTATGATGAATGGCAAGGTGTGACATGGCAATGTCAACTTAAGCCGGAGCGCTGCGAACTGGTTCGCATTTGGAGCGTGAAGAAATGAGCGATGCAATGAATGTTTCCGTATCCGATGCTGCTGCCAAGCGCATTTCGGCAATTCTGAAGTCCGATCCCGAGAAGACCGCCCTGCGCATTTCCGTCGAAGGCGGCGGCTGCTCGGGCTTTTCCTACAAATATGATCTGGTCGATGCGCAGGACGCCGATGACATCGTCATCGAGAAACTCGGCGCAAAGGTGCTGATCGATTCGATATCCCTGCCCTATATCGGCGGCTCCGAAATCGACTTTGTCGACGACCTGATGGGACAGTCTTTCCAGATCCGCAATCCCAACGCCACCTCGTCCTGCGGCTGCGGAACCAGTTTTTCCGTCTGACCGGCGTTTCAGATTTCGCGCAATCAAAACTCAGCAAAGTCGTGTTTCCCATGAAAATTGTCACCTGGAACATCAATGGTGTGAAAGCGCGGATCGAAGTTCTGACAGCGTGGCTGCGGGAATCCAATCCGGACATCGTCTGCCTGCAGGAAATCAAGTCCGTCGACGAGCAGTTTCCGCGAGGTGAAATCGAAGCCCTCGGCTATCACGTCGAAACCCACGGCCAGAAGGGCTTCAATGGCGTTGCCATCCTGTCGAAGAAGAGCCCGGACGAAGTAATCCGCGGCCTGCCCGGCGAGGATACCGACGAGCAGTCGCGCTTCATCGAAGCGGTATTTTCGACGGAAACCGGCGCCATTCGCGTTGTTTCGCTGTATCTGCCCAACGGCAATCCCATCGATACGGAAAAATTCCCCTACAAGCTGCGCTGGATGGAGCGTCTGGAACGCTGGGCGGAAGACCGGCTTGCCCTGGAAGAACCGCTTGTCCTGGCAGGCGACTACAACGTCATTGCCCAGCCGAAGGACGCCAAACACCCCGAGGTATGGCTGAATGACGCGCTGTTCCAGCCGGAATCGCGCCAGGCATTGCGCCGGCTGGAAAACCTCGGCTTCACCGATGCGACCCGTGCCGTCACGGATGAGGCTGGGACATATACATTCTGGGATTATCAGGCCGGAGCCTGGCAGAAGAACAATGGCATCCGCATCGACTACCTGATGCTGTCGCCGGAGGCCGCCAACCGTCTCACCTCGGCCAGCATCGAAAAACATGTCCGCGCCTGGGAAAAGCCGTCGGATCACGTGCCTGTGGCAATCGCCTTGGCATGATTTGCGGCTGAAGGCCCTATCGGGTCAGCTCAGGCTGGCTCTTCCTGATCAGAAATCGCCGGTTTTGATGATGTCTTCGGCAAGCACGATGGCCGTCCGGCGGTCGGCCTCGTTGGCAATGGAAAACGCCTGTTCCTGAATATCGCCGATCCAGACGCGATCCTGTTTGGATGCCCGCTCGAATGCGGCTGTCATCATGGCCAGCCCGCGCACGGTCTTTCCGGCCTGGAACAGCAGGTTGCCCAGCATGGCCTGCGCACCGGCATGGCCCTTCTGGGCCGAAAGGCGGAACCATCGGGCCGCCTGATTGGGATTCGGCTGGCCGCCCTCACCCTTCATCAGCATCTTGCCGAGTTCGAACTGTGCATCGGAGTCGCCGAAATTCGAGGCGGCCTGCAGGTAGAGATCGCGCGCGGCGCTCGGATTGGACTTGATCGGTGAGTTCGGGATGCCGCGCTTCACATAACCGGCAAGGGCCACGAGCGCATCGGCAACATAACTCTCGTTCTGCGTGCCCTGTTCGGCGCCCTCATGCACGACCTGCTCGAACATCTTGTAGGCTTCGTAGTCGTCTTCCTTGACACCGTCGCCATCCGCATACATGCGGCCGAGCTTCCAGTTGGCGCCCTGATGGCCTTTCTCCGCGGCAAATCTCAATGCCTTGACGGCTTCATCCTTGTCACCCTTCTTGTAGGCGGAAAATCCGAACTTGAAGAGAGCGAAGGGGCTGGAATCCTCATTCATCTCATTGCTGGTGTCGAACGCATGGCACGGCAGCGTCATGACACTCAAAGCAAGCCCGATCCCGAAAAACGGAGCGGCGAAGCGATCAACAATGAGCATGGCAATACACTTCCTTCGCCCGGACCGGATGCGTCGCAGCCTTGCTGCGCCCGGCACCCCCTGTCAGGACTCGATTGACGGCGACACCGGCGAATACGCCGCCTGCCACCCCTTTTTGAGCGCGTATCATTTGCGCTGCGGATGTTCTTGACGATGAATGTGACGCATCATTCCAGCGATCATTTGACCGCTTTCCGGCAATAGTACGGCCAGATATCTGGGAATGGGATGTGCCTGCAAAAATGGAATCATCGGGGCAGCGCGTCAGTTCCGACATCGCATAAAGGCTGTTGGTGTAAGCCAGTAAGATCGGTTTTGCGTCCATCATTGCCCCGGGCGGAACATCGGCACCATTGCACGACATTTCTTCAACCACTTATCGGTCGCCGCCCTATCGAGGTGCTCCGGGTTTGTGGCGCAAAATGGGCAAAATTGCCCCTTGCCTCCGCCTTGCAAATCATCGCTCAGAAGTGTTGCTGAATCGTCACAAAACGTAATGGAGAAACTCTTACTTTCGGATTGCCGGCATTGCAGTGCACAATAAACCAACGTCCAAATACTGAAAAAGCCCGGTACGAATACCGGGCTTTTCTGTTCGGTCCTGGTCGGATCAGAATTTCATCTTGCCGGAAAGCGATACGGCGGTGACGAGATCGTTGCCGAAGTCATAGGTGGCATCGGCACCGCAGGCGACGTTGCCCGTGCACTTGGTCGGACCGTAAGACCCGGACTTGAGGATGCCGATGGCACCGCCCAGACGAAGTTCAACATTCTTGTTCGGCGAGTATGCGAGACCGCCGGACAGGAGGTAGGTGTCTGTCTGCGTGGTCAGGCCGGTTGTCGTGCCCTTGTCCCAGCTGACCTGCAGCTGACCGCTCCACTGATCGTTGAACTTGTGACCAACACCGCCCGTAACCGTCCAGCCGTCCTGGAACATCAGGTCGAGCGACGTTGCGCGGGCCGGAGACGATGGTCCGCAGGCAACCTTGCCCTTGGTTGCGGTGGGGCAGAACGCGATAACGTCGAGAACGCTCCAGTCGACCCACTTGACCGAGCCATAGGCCAGCCAGTTCGGTGCAATACCGGTCTGAAGCTTGAATTCGACGGACTGTGGCATTTCGGCAGTGCCATAAACGTCCGTGATCCGGCCGGAAAGCGGGTTCGCAGGCGTTTTAGGCAGCTGGGTCAGATCGAGCGTGCCGCCGATTTCACCGAGGTCAACAGCCGCATTGTACATAAGGCTGGCACGGAACGCGATTTCAGGGATTTCATAAGCGGCACCAACGCGCCAGCCGACGCCGTCCGCGCTCAGGTTCAGCCTGCCGGTGCCATCGAGCGCACCGTGTGTCAACAACGGAACAAAGCCGTTGACCATGCGTGTCTTGAAGCCTTCGAGTTCCTGATAGGAAACGCCACCGATGAAACGCAGCGAGCCCTTGTCCGTAACATGGAACTTGTAGGAGCAGGTCAGGCCCCAGTCATCCGATGAAATCTTGGTTTCAATGTTCGAGTTGTCGCCAGCCCAATTGGAACCGGGCTTGGTATGAACACCCCAAGGCTGGCTGTAGGAACCCAGGCAGTCCAGATCAGGCGTGATGCCGACCTTCGCGCCAAATTTGTAGACGGAATAGTCAGGTGTCTCGCTCGTCGAGGACTTCTTGAAGTTCTCATTTCCATCGAGAGGATTGGTGTCCTTGGCATTCTTGATCTTGCGATCAGGCATAACGTAGATCACGCCACCTTCGGTCACAAAACGCTCTTCGCTGAAAAGAAGGTCCCAGTTGTAACCGCCGCGTTCAAGGCCCCCCGCCTGTGCAGCAGTAGCAACACTTGTCAAAAGAAGCGCGCTGCCGATGATTGTGGAAATAGTCTTAGTCATTAAGTCCTCCCCGAGACCTGAAAACCTCTGAACCCGCGATCAAAGTCCAGCAAAATTGTTACCAATACGTAATAGGTAACAAAGCGGGCGAATCGTGCAACTTGTTTGCGAGAAGGCTTGTGAACAGGGGCGAAGCCCGAATTTTCAAAACATCGAAATTTCGTGATTTTTCGTCAGGAATTCCCTGATTTTTTCAGCGGCAGACCCTTGCCTGAGGTCGGAAACAGCTGATTTTCAGCAAAAAAACGGCAATGTTGCTCAAATGCAACGGCGGCCAAAAATGACCGAATTGGGGCGAAGGACTGTCGAAAATGGGGTGTGCTCCCCCGTCATTCAAGGGGAGCACAGAATAATTCAATCAAATTGAGAATCAATTAGCCCAAAAGGATTAGTTTGATCAGCCGGCTTCGCTGACACGGCGTATAGCCGTTGTAATCTTTTCGATGGATGCCTGCAGCTCGACCAGCCGCTCACGCTCCGCCTCGACAATTTCCGGCTTTGCATTGGCAACAAATTTTTCATTGCCAAGCTTCTTGCCGATCTTGTCGATTTCCTCGTTGATCTTCCCGGCTTCCTTGCCAAGGCGGGCAACTTCCGCCTTCACGTCGATCAGGCTGCCAAGCGGCAGGCATGCCGTCGCCTCGCCGATAACAAACTGCGCCGAGCCCTTGGGGGCTTCATCGGCGAGCTCGATCGTTTCGACACGCGCGCGCCATTTGATCGAAGCTTCATGGCGCACCAATCGCTCCTTGGTCACGTCACGCGCCCCCACGACCACCAGCGGCGCCGTGGCAGAGGCAGGAACATTCATTTCCGCCCGGACCGAACGGATGCCCGTCACCAGATCGATCAGCCAGTTGATATCCGCGGCGGCTTCCCCGTCGAGGAAATCCGGCTCCGGCCAGCCTGCATGGCAGAGCAGGGTATCGCGCATCTGTCCCTCGCCGGCCGTATGCGCCCAGAGCTCTTCCGTCATGAACGGCATGAACGGATGCAGCAGCTTGTAGATTTCATCGAGGACATAGGCGGCGCAGGCCTGTGCTTCCGCCTTTGCTTCCGCATCCTCGCCATTGAACACCGGCTTCAGCAATTCAATGTACCAGTCGCAGAACTGGTTCCAGACGAACCGGTATGCCGCACCGGCGGCTTCGTTGAAGCGATAGCTCGTGATGCCGTCGGTGACGTCGCGCACCGCATTGGTCAGCTCCGTCAATATCCAGCGGTTGACCGTGAGCTTTGCGTCCTGCGGCCGGAAAGCCGGATTGCGCGCAACGCCGTTCATCTCGGCGAAACGTGTCGAATTCCAGAGTTTTGTCCCGAAATTGCGATATCCGGCAATGCGGCTCGGATCGAGCTTCACGTCGCGGCCCTGTGCCGCCATGATGGCAAGCGTGAACCGCAGGGCATCGGCGCCATATTCGTCGATCAGATCCAGCGGATCGATGACGTTGCCTTTCGACTTCGACATCTTGGCGCCGTTCTTGTCGCGCACCAGCGCGTGGACATAGACGGTGTGGAACGGCTCCTCGTTCATGAAATGCAGGCCCATCATCATCATGCGGGCGACCCAGAAGAAGATGATGTCAAAACCGGTGACCAGAACATCGGTCTGATAATAGGTGGCAAGCTCCGGCGTCTTGTCCGGCCAGCCCAGTGTCGAGAACGGCCACAGCGCCGACGAGAACCAGGTGTCGAGCACGTCTTCGTCGCGCGTGAGAATATCGCCGGGTTTCAGGTCTTCGAGCAGGTTCTGCACGTGGGCCTTCATCGGTCCCTCATGCGCCAGATAATGCTGAATCGCGGCGCTGAGCGCTTCTTCCTCAGTCTTTTCAACAAAGACCTGGCCATCAGGGCCATACCACGCCGGAATCTGGTGTCCCCACCAAAGCTGGCGGGAAATCGTCCAGGGCTGGATGTTTTCCATCCACTCGAAATAGGTCTTTTCCCAGTTCTTCGGCACAAAATTGGTGCGGCCTTCGCGCACGCTGGCAATGGCTGGTTTGGCGAGTTCCGCCGCGTTCACATACCACTGGTCGGTGAGATAAGGCTCGATCGGCACGTCACCGCGGTCGCCATGCGGGACCATATGCGTGTGATCTTCGATCTTTTCGAGATAGCCGCCCTCTTCCATCATCGTGACAATCAGCTTGCGCGCAGCAAAGCGATCCTTGCCATCGAGCGCATGAATCAGCTGATCGAGATGACTCGATTTCTCCAGTCCTTCGAGGAAGTCGTTGTTATCCTTCAAGAAGATCGAAGCATCAGTATTGAGAATATTGATCTGCCGCAGATCGTTGCGCTTGCCGACTTCCGCGTCGTTGAAGTCGTGGGCGGGTGTGATCTTGACCGCGCCGGACCCGGCTTCCGGATCAGCGTAATCATCCGCAACGATGGGGATGAGGCGGCCAACCAGCGGCAGCAGGACATTATTATCGAGAACGGCATGATAGCGCTCATCGGCCGGATTAACGGCAACGCCCGTATCGCCCAGCATGGTTTCCGGCCGGGTCGTCGCAACAACGATATAGGTATGCGGGTTTTCCGGATCGAAAGCCACATTCTCGAGCGGATAGCGGAAATGCCAGAGATGGCCCTTGATTTCGCGCTGCTCGACTTCAATGTCCGAAATTGCGGTCAGCAGCTTCGGATCCCAATTGACCAGCCGCTTGTCCTTGTAGATCAGCCCCTGCTTGTAGAGCGTCACGAAAACTTCCAGAACCGCCTTCGACAGCCCCTCGTCCATGGTGAAGCGTTCGCGCGACCAGTCGCAGGACGCGCCCAGACGCTTCAACTGGCCGGCAATGATGCCGCCGGACTCGGATTTCCACTCCCACACCCGCTCCACGAACTTCTCGCGGCCCATGGCGCGGCGTCCCGGCTGCTGGCGCTCCATCAACTGGCGCTCGACGACCATCTGCGTCGCAATGCCCGCGTGGTCCATGCCCGGCTGCCACAGCACGTTCTTGCCGCGCATGCGCTCGAAGCGCACGAGAATGTCCTGAATCGTGTTGTTCAGCGCATGGCCCATGTGCAGCGAGCCGGTCACGTTCGGCGGCGGAATGACGATGGCGAAGGGATCCGCGCCGGGCTTCGAACCGGCTCCGGCCTTGAATGCGCCAGCGTCGTCCCAGCGTTCTGCGATCTTCGGCTCTATGGCCGCGGCATCATAGGTCTTCTCAAGCATGCGAATAGTCCGTCATTTTTGCGGAAAAAGGTTAGCTACGGTGTAAACCGAATGGCTGGACATAAGTCAATGATGACTTGCCGAATGTCGACGATGCAATCTTGACTTAGAAGATCGGGACGCTACCGAATGAACTGTCGCACATCGCCGACTGTTCAGGGGGAAAGCATGAAATTTTACAAGCTCATCGCAGCATGCACTGCTGTGACAATTCTGGCTGGCTGCGGGGTATCTGAAGGCCGGTATAAGGAAGTACAAGGCCTCCTGGCAAAACCCGAGAGGCAAAAAGCCGAAATAGGACACTGCTCCAATATGTTCGGCAACATGCCGATGAAAAGTCGCCAGAACATAGCCGTCATATCAGGACTGAGCGTTTCGAGCATGCCAACGATCCTGTGCAAACGACTGGTTCAAGGCATTGTCAGCGGCAAGCTCACCCGTGCTGACGTCAATTCCGTGAGCAATGGCAACCTTACGCCGGGTGCGTTCAAGGTGATTCAGGGCAGATAGCCGCTGGAACGAAATCAGCGCTTGGCGCCCCGCGCCACGCGCTCGATTTCCTCGCGCACCAGCCGCTCGACCAGATTGGGAAGATTGTTGTCGAGCCAGTCCTGCAGCAAGGGCCGCATGATTTCCTGCGCGATGTCATCGAAGGACCGGCGCTGCTCATGCTGAACGGCAAAGGAAAGGTCATTGAAAGCGGCGCTGACCTGACGTTCCGTCGCTTCCGACAGGATCGGCTCCAGCGCGCGTTCGAGATCGAGCGAAACCTCGTCGCCGATGGCAGCCTCGGATGCTTCAGGTGCCGGTGCAACCGGTTCGACTTCCGGCGCCTGATCCAATGCTTCGGCCTGAGCCTCCCGTTCGACAACCGGTACCTGCGGCGGCACGGGGACAACAGGCGTTTGAATTTCAATCATAGGTTCAGGCGCTGCAAAAGCCTCGGGCTCCGGCACGGCATAATCCGCCGGTTCGTCAATGACAGGCTCGGGGGCAACCGGGGCCTTCAATACTTCCGGCTGAGGCTCCGGCGGCGTTACAACCGCTTCGCGCTCGACAAGCTTGGACTGCAGCGGCGAGAACGGCCTGCCCAATGGCGTTTCATAGCCGTGCGGCAGCGGATGCGAAACGGCAATGCCTTCGCGCGGCGGCAGTTCCGCCTCCTCCTCGCTTGCATCATAGGCGTGAAGCGGCGTCTGGATTGCGCCGGCAGGAACGGGAACATCGGAATTGACCGGCATCGGCACACCAGCCTCTGTCCGTGTTGTATCACTCTCTTCAATGATACGACGGATCGAGGCGAGAATCTCTTCCATAGAAGGTTCACGCGCCACGCTGGAGGATTGTGCCATGATACTCTCGCCTACTACATCTTGTTTCGCTGCCGAGCAACGAATCTGCATTCAGTGTAGAGGCTTACTTTGTCTTTGAGAATCCCTGCGGCGGAGAATACGGCCTAACCCACAGACTTTTCTGGAACGGCACGCAACCGGCCATCCGCTCGTGAAAATGCCGCCGGCGTGATGACACCGGCGGCATGGGAATAGTTCCAACAACAGGTTCGAGGTCTAACGGCCGTCCGGCGTGCGCAATCCGAACCACTTGTCCTTGACGGCGTCGTAATGCTCTTCCGGCTTGTACTGGGCGACCTGCAGGCCGATCTGTTCCGGCAGCAGGCGGCCGACTGCAAGCAGAACGGCGTAGCTTGTGACAACACTGTCATGTTCAGCCTGAGCCAAGGCAATCTGCCCGGACAGAACCTGAGCCTGCTGGTTCAAGACATCGAGCGTGGTACGCTGACCAACCTTGCGTTCCTCGATAACGCCGTTCAAGGCGAGCTGGGCGGCCGAGATCACGGCTTTCTGCGCAACAATGGATGCCTTGGCGGCTTCCAGCTGCGACCATGCCTTGGCAATCGCCTGACGCACGCTGTCGCGGGTCACATCCACTTCGATCCGGCGCTGCGCGGCGGTTTCCTTGGCCTGACGGACAAGCGCCGGCGTACGGCCGCCGCTGTAGATCGGAATGGTCAGCGTAATGCCGGCCGATGCTGCAGTTCCGTCGTTCTGCGACGAGTCATTGCCCGAAAACACATCCGTGCGGGTCACACCGCCGCTCAGGCCGATCTGCGGCAGCAAGGCGCCTTCATTCGACTTCACCGAATAGCCCGCAGCGTCAAGAGCGTACTGCGTTGCGAGAATTCCCGGATGATCCTTTGCTGCAATGGCAAAGGCCGAGTCCATCGATTTCGGCAGGTGCTTTGAGGCAATGCTCGCCGGCTTCAGCCCTGTCGGCGCTGCGCCGACAATCTGGATATAGGTGGCTTCAGCGGTTTTGACGTCTGAACGGGCGACGTTCAACGTGGCCACTGCCGAGGCCTTCTGTGCTTCGGCCTGGGCAACGTCCGTGCGGGTGCCTTCTCCGACATCGAAACGCGCACGGGCAGCGCGCAGCTGTTCGTCAAGAAACTCCAGGTTCTTCTGACGCAGAACCACGATCTGCCGGAACATGTACACATCCATGTAGGCCTGCGCAGCGCTGAACAGCAGATTCTGTGTGTTGTTGCGCAGGTTTTCACGGGCGGCCAGAACCTGGGTCTTGGCCGACGCGACGTTGTTCTTGGTCTGGAAACCGTCAAACAGCGTCTGATTGAGGGAGATGCCGAATGTACCGACATTCGAGTTGCTGGTGCTGCCCCCATCAATCCGGCGTGAAGAAGCCGTCAAACCGGCTGTCGCCGAAACTGTCGGGCGATAGCCGGATTTGGCGATCGCAACGCCCTCATCCGTCACCCGCACACCGGCGCGATCAGCATTGAGGGTCGAATTGTTGTCATACGCCTTGGACATCGCGCCAAAGATCGTTTCTGCCATTGAAGGCGCAGAGGTCAAGACCGTCGCCGACAGCAGTGCTGCGGTGAGTACTCGCTTACCCGGTATGAACACCATAAACCCCTTCATTCTCTAAAACTTGGAAACCCCAGACCGAACCGATTGGTTCGACCACATGTCGTTCATTCGCTTTCAATTTGCAAGATGACCCACCGGCACATTTTTCGATATGCGAACAAAGTGGTCAACCGTTGCACTTTTGTCTCATGTGCGACACTCAAAATTCGAACTCAGGCACCCTCTCAAAACCGGGAAGCGGCTTCACGGCAGAGTTGAAAGCAGGACGGCCCGATACTACCCCGTCATTCTTGACATAAATCATGGCCTGACCGGAATTGCCCGCGCCTTCAACGGCAACGAGGCGTCCCCCATCCTTCAGCTGGTCAAACAATGGACCAGGAACATGATCAATGCCACCCTCAAACAGAATCACATCATAGGGCGCTTCCGCAGCATACCCTTTTTGCAGCGGCGTGCTAACCACCACCACATTATCATAACCAAGCTGCCCCAATGTGGCAGTCGCCTGCTCGGCAAGAGTCTGGTCGTTTTCAATCGCGATCACCGATCCGGCGATGCGCGAAAGCACCCCGGCCGAGTATCCGGTTGCGCAACCGACATCGAGAACCACATCCTCGGGCTGGACATTGGCCAATTGCACAAGCTTGGCGAAAGGCGAAGGCTGCATCAGGTAACGCGCACCCGATTCCGCGGTTGCACCCAACACCAGAACATCCTCGTCGATATAGGCGAGTGGCTGACGGACGCTTGGCACGAATTTTTCGCGGGGAACATCGAGGAAGGCCTGAAGCAACGGTTTGTCGGTCACATCAGTCGTACGCAACTGATTGTCGACCATCTTGATGCGAAGATCTTCAAAGTTCAGCGTCATGGTCCACAAGCTTTCCTGGCAAGGCACTTGCAACACAGAGCGCTTGCAAGCGCGTAACTGGCTCCTGCCGGATGATTTCAGCAGAAGCAATAATTTAGGACAGGATGTGGCAAAAAATTAAGCCACCGTCAATCAATGTCTGCCGTGGCGAGGCAACACACGGGCCATTTGCATGCAAATATCGCATCTTTCTCGCGCAGCGTAATCTTTGTGCAACTCTTGTCGCATTATTTCAGGGGCAAATCACCGGCAACAGCCTGTTATCAAGCGATTCTTTCACCGCGGCGGACATGAGATTCGCAACGACGGATACCCCCGGCAGAAGGCCCGGCAACCGCGGGACAGGCCCCGCGCGGCATTGAAAGAGGGTGGCCTGTTGCAGCGCAAGAAAGAGGTGTCGAATTGATCGAAAATTCGTGGTAAAGTAGCGAAAGTAAAGTCCCTTTTATTTACCTTGCCATTGTTTTCCGCTCACGCATGCACCCAATTCTGTTATTGAACTGACAGCAAGCACCTGCCATTGTCACAAGCAGGCAGAAGGAATCGGTAAGCGGCGATAGGAATTATGCGTAAATGATTGATTTCAAAGGACTAGGCGATTTCCCCGTCAGTCACGACGAACTCACCGGACTGGCCGACAGGGATGCGCTCGAAGAACATCTTGATAGTCTTTGCGCATCGTACGGCGAAAGTGACTTCGTCGACCGCATTGAATTTGCCATTCTCTGCATCGATATTGACAACTTCAAGATCATCAATGAACAACATGGCCGCAGCGAAGGCGATAACCTTCTAAAACTGGTTGCTGACCGGCTTCAGTCCTGTCTGCGCAAGAACGATGTTGTGTATCGTCTTGGTGGCGACGAGTTTGCAATTGTGCTGGTCCAGGTAACGTCTGAAGAAACTGCCCGCGTTGCCGACCGGATCATCGGATCGATCTCGCAGCCCTATGATTTGGGCGGCGATGCACCGATCCGGATAACCGCAACGATCGGCGCGGCTCTGGCCCCGCGTGACGGACAGACGCCGGAGAGCCTGCTCTGGTGTGGCGATGCGGCACTCTACATCGCCAAGAACGCCGGCAGAGGCGTCTATCGCCGCTATTCCGAACGCCGCTCCAGTTAGTTGTGCGCACCGGCCCGGCAGCTTTCATAGGGGTGCTCCAGCAATGACCCACTCCATGCACCCAAGGGAACGGGAAGCTTTCGATCAGGCCAATGAAGGCATTCGTCTCGGCGCAGCCGGCGACCATCTGCACGCGGTCAAACACTGGGAAAAGGCTTCGCGCATCGCGGACGAGCACCTGCAAGGGACGGATATCAACTTCTGGATCAAAAGCGGCTATGGCGCCGCGCTCTTCGACGTCGATCAATATGACGAAAGCATCGCAACATCCGAAATTGCCCGTCAATGGTGCCTCGGCCACGGACAACCGCTGGCATCGCTTTCCATCGCGCGGTCTTATCTCGCCCTCGGCCAGACCGCGACTGCGCGCCCGTATCTGCGCGAAATCCACAGCCTGATCGGCAATGATATATTCCCGGCGTTCAAAGATTCAGACGCGGACAATATCCGCAATGCGCTCTCATCAGACGATAAAAACTGAAATAAGCGGAGCAGTAACAATACTTTAAATCGATTTTACTGACCATTTTGCAGTGGAGTGCAAATGGCATCACATCACTTGTTGAAAATTGAAATTAAAATCTCCGTCATCTCCGCTAATTTTGTAATAGACCGTCGCAATTGTTGATTTGAACTGCGGAACTCTTGCCTATTTGGATCGTTATCACGTCCGGCAATTCAATTCGGAGCATGAGAGAATGACGATCAAGACCGTTCCACAGGAAGTCTACCAGCGCCACGAGCGCGAATGGCAGCTGCTTCGCGAGGCTTTGGCCAAGAACAAATCCGCAAGCGAATCCCAACCGATCGCTGCGGCCAGCCGCCCCGCAGATCTGGTTCCCGGCGCCTTCCCTCAATAACCCCGTCTGTTGATTCGAACCCGCATGGCCCACAGCAATGGCCGTGCGGGTTTTGCTTTGCCGGCATGCAGGCCAGACACCGCAATGTGCTATCCGCGGGGAGCGAGCATCCGCATGCCAGGCGTCCAGCAGCGTCTTGACAAGCACGATATGTGGGCCTAGTTGGCAAATTACAGTTGCGCGTGCAGCCAGCTGTCGTAGGCGTTACCGTCATCCAACGCGTCCTTTGTCGAGAGGATCCCAGCAGGGAGTTCTCGGTCCAAGAGGCGCTTATGGTATGACATCGTTTTCCCCACCTCCCATTTCCGGCCGTTCGACGGCTCCAGCTGTGTTCCCGGCATCGGGCATGCTGCGGCGCAATGTCGTGCGGCCCGAGCAACGGGGAGCCGTTCGGCAAAACCCTTTCTTCCATTGGCGCCAACACCTCGAGACAGAGGCCGGAACACGGTCAGACCGTCGGCCTCACGTCCGGATTGAAACCAAGGAGCAACATGATATGCAAATGACCGGCAATACGATCCTCATCACCGGCGGCACCAGCGGCATCGGGCGCGCACTGGCTGAAGCGTTCCACGACCGCGGCAACCGCGTCATCATCACGGGACGGCGCGCATCCCTGCTTGAAGAGATTACGGCCGCCCGGCCGGGTCTGGTGGGACTCCCGCTTGATCTCGGTGATCCGGACTCGTTGGCTCATCTTGTCAGCGAGGTTCGCACACGCTTTCCCGCGCTTAACATGCTCATCGCGAATGCCGGCATCTCGCGGCCGGAGGACATGACGACGGATGACTGGGACATTTCCGCCGCTCAGTCGATCGTCGAGACGAACATCCTGGGCGTGCTGCGCGTGACGGCGGCGTTCCTGCCGCTGCTTAAAACCCGGCCCGGCGCGACGATCCTCGCGACCAGTTCAAACCTCGCCTTCATTCCCCGCACCGACTTTCCGACCTATTGCGCCAGCAAGGCCTTCCTGCACTCGTGGCTGCAGTCGCTGCGTCACCAGCTCCGCAATATTCCGGTCGGCGTGCTTGAGCTGGCACCGCCTTATGTTCAGACGGAATTGACCGGCGACCGGCAGGCATCCGATCCCCGCGCCATGCCGGTTGCCGCCTATGTAACCGAGGTCATGCACTTGCTGGAGGCGGAAAACTATCCGAGAGGCGAAGTTCTGGTCGAACGCGACCGTGCCCGGCGCTCGGCGGAGCGGGAGGGCCGCTACGATGAGACTTTTGCCGCAATGAACCCGTCTTAAAGCACCTATAGGACATTGAAATGAGAGGCCCGGCATCTCATGAAAGCCGGGCCGTGCGCTGCTCGCGGCTCTGTTAACGCCACGCTTCCGGCGTTCAACGCAACCGGCAACGCGCCGGATACGTTGAACGCCGATATGGTCAAAAAGCCCTCAGGAGTGCATGCGTCCGGTCTTGATGTATTCCACCATCTGGCTGACCACGGTGCCCCAGCCTTCGTGAAAACCCATCTCTTCATGCTTCTTGCGGTTGGATTCATCGCCATGAATGGCGATCGCACGGTAGAGCGTGCCGTTTCCGTTGCGCGCCAGGTCCAGTGTGGCTGTGAAGAACGGATTGGCTGACGGCCGGTAACCGCCGATCAGCGCGTCGGTGATGACCAGGCGTTCGTGCGGTTTCACTTCGAGATAGCAATGGGTATTGGGATACTCCTGGCCATCCGGCGAGCGCATCGTGAAATTGACTGTCCCGCCGGGCCGCAGGTCAATGTCACAGGCCGTGATCGTCCACGGTTTTGGCGCGAACCACTGGCGCAGATGCTCCGGTGTCGTCCAGGCGCGCCATACGAGCTCCACCGGGACGTCGAGGTCGCGTTCAAGCACGAGATCGAGTTTGGGATTGATCGTGATGTCGGGTAGCTTCATTTGGATTCTTCCTCCTTGAGTTTCATGAGATAACTGTCCAGTTGATCGAGACGGCGTTTCCACAGCACGCGCTGGCGCCCAAGCCAGTCTTCCGCAAGCTTGAGCCGTTCCGCCTCGAGTTCGTAGGTCCGGACGCGTCCGGTCTTGTGTGACCGTACCAGGCCACTTCCCTCCAGCACTTTCAGGTGCTCGACGAAAGACGGCAGCGCCATGCCGTAGGGCGCTGCGAGCTCGGATACCGAAGCGGGGCGGACGGTAAGCCGTTCGAGTACATCGCGCCGCGTCGCGTCGGACAGCGCGCGGAAAATATGATCCACGACTGCCGGATCGGGCATGGGCTGGCGTGGCGGCATGCCGCCGCCGGTCTGTGGTATCATGGCCCCCTCCTTTGAAAGCACCCGTGTCCATCTGAATGGAAACGGGTTATAGGTCGGATAAAAACTTAGGTCAATCCCTTAGTATTGCCCGACGACAGCGGACCGTTTCCGCAGGCATTCAATCCCGGGCGAGCGAACGAAGGCTAAAGGCCTCCAAAGCGTTGAGCAGATCAACCGGCAGATCAATCGATGGCAGGACAGGCGCGCGACCCGGAATATGAATGCCTTTGCTGTGCAGCCGGTCCAGCTGGGCGGCAAGACGTGCCGGGAAATCTGGAGCAAGCAAATTGGGTTGTATGGCAAAAACAAACAACCCTACCCCTGGCGAAAGAGCGCCTTGCGAAAAGGATGGTGCATCAAGAGACCAATTGGAACCAGTCAATCCTGCGGCAAGCGTTTCAACCATCAGTGCAATATTCGCACCTCGTGTGCCGCCAAAGGCAAGGAGTACGCCCCGCATCGCTTCACCGGCATCTGTCGTGGAACTGCCTTGGGCGTCTATAGCCCATCCCTCAGGTATCTGTTCTCCCTGTTCGGCAAGTTGCCTTATGGTGACGAAAGCTGTGGCGCTGGAAGCTTGATCAATCACCAGCGGACGCGAATCCTCGCTTGGCGCGGCAAAAGCAAGGGGATTGGTGCCAAACACGGCCTCACGGCTCTTTCCCGATGCCATCAGGGCAGGACTGTTCGTTGCCGCGAATGCGACCAATCCGGCATCCGCAAGACGCCTGACATAATATCCCAGCTCACCTGTTGTATAGCTGTTGTGCAGGGCGAGCGCCGCGAGCCCAAATGTACGCGACCGCGTGACCAATTCATCGATCACAAGATCAAATCCAAGATGCGCTATTCCCCCCGCGGCATCAACGCGAATAAGTGCAGGTGCTGGAAATGCAACCTCCGGTTCGGCATTGCCGTTGATGCGCCCCTCCGAATATGCGGCCAGATAATCCAGAAGATGCCGAAACCCCACGGCGCTGCGTCCGTTGCATTCAGCGGCAACGGTTGCATCTGCAAGTGCATTTGCGTTTGCACTGCTTGCCCCTACGGAAATACAGGCCCGCCGGGCAAGCGCTTTCGCATCGTCAATCGTTATTTCCAATTGGCTTCCTCTCCGCTGGATTCGAATTACCGGCTTGAAATCCACCCATATGATGGTTCGCGCTCATGGGCTCGAGCCACGATTCCCGCCTTCAAAGGGCGGTGTCCTGCCATTAGACGAGGCGGGATTATGACCGATTGGTACTGTGTGAACCCTTACCTGTAAAGCAGTCGAAGCGCTGTGTTCTGAGCGCATGTATAATTGAACTTGACCATAATCTGTGATCCAGTCGGGGGAACAGATGGCAGGAACCCTTGACGCGATGAACGTGAGTGAAATTTTGCCGTTTCTTGGACATACCGAGCAAAGCGCTGGGCTCTCCAGTCTTCTCTTATCTGCCGGGTTTGATGTTGCCCAGATGCAGGGCCGCGTGCAGCGTGGGCACGGTGTCGGGCATCTTGAACTCAAGCCCCTCGGCATCGAACTCGCCTTCCAATTTCACTCCGATTACAAAGAGACCTATGGAACACCAGAGGATGAAGGAAAGGCGGTTCTGTCGGGTGTCTTTGCCTATGACAAAGCCAAGAAGGATCGAAAGGCCTATAATGGCCCTGTTCCCTTCACCCGCGGTCCCCTTCGCAACCGTTCCGATGCACTGCGCGAATTCGGAGTTCCGTATCACACGGAACAGGACGACGACGAAATCGATTGGGATTACTGGTTCAAGGGTGGCGTACAGGTCGGTGCGTTCTATCGGCCAGACACCACTATAGAACACCTATCCTTTTCCGTACCATTCAAGACCACTCTCGAAAGGCTGAACCGCCCCCATACCAATAGCGATTGATCTGGCGTGGCCGGGCATGCGGCGACAGCATTGCCGTTTTGGCTGATCGCGGCCATATGGCGGTAGCGGAAGGATTTTGTCTGGAATGACTTGACGCCGCTGACTTCGTCTCATAGACAACGGCACCGGAGATTCACAGGCTTGTGTCTTGTGTATTGTCTCCAGTGACGAGGCCTCGTGGCGGAGTGGTTACGCAGAGGACTGCAAATCCTTGCACCCCGGTTCGATTCCGGGCGAGGCCTCCAAATTATCCTTCAAACTGTATATCCCGACGTCAATGCGTCAGCGGATGGCGCACGGCCGGTTGCGTGATCCGGCTGGAAATTTGCCGTGCACAGGTGCGGGCGGTGCACTGGTGGGACAGGCGTATCGGGCATAAGCAAGTTCGATCAAGCCCCAATACGGTTCATCGGCACCCGCATCGAGAACGCCCCTTCTAAGCCGGGAAAGTCCCGTCACCCTGCCCCAGCGGCCTTTGCATCAACACCGTATCGACCCATTGGCCGAACTTGAAGCCGGCGGAGCGCAGCGTCCCAACCGGCTCGAACCCAAGCCGCTCGTGCAGCTTCAGCGACCCCGTATTGCCGCTGTTGCCGATGATGGCCACCATCTGCCGCCAATTGCCCGCCTCGCACCGCCGGATCAGCTCGCCGAGCAGCAGCGACCCTATCCCGCGGCCGGCCATGCCGTTGGCGATATAAACCGAATCCTCCACCGTGAAACGGTAGGCGAGGCGTGGCCGGTAGAGCGTTGCATAGCAGTATCCCACGACGCGTCCGTTCGCCTCAGCCACCAGATACGGCAGCCCCGCAGCGAGCACGCCCGCCCTGCGCGCCGCCATCTCGTCCACCGCAGGCACCTCCAGTTCAAAGGAAGCGATGCCATTGAGCACGTGATAGGCATAGATGGCCTGTATCGGGTTCATATCGCGGTCTTCCGCAGCGCGCACCTGCACGGAGGCGGATTCAAGAGGCGAGGTTTTTTCTGCAAGTAATTGATTATCCAATGAATGTTTCTCCGGTTTTCCGCGCCGGACATCGGTCGGCGTCAGGCCGATATCCCGCAACAAGTGGGGTTCGAGCTCCCGCAGCGCCTCGAGCTGATGGTGGCGCGATTGCGGCGCGGCCGTGAGATAGCAATCCACCCGATGCAACAATGTGCGGATTCTGCCTGCTCGAATGCTCACACGCTGTCTCCCGCGCCTGGTTTTTGCCCCTGCTTGCCAAGGAACCCGGTGGCATTCTGCATCACAGAAGATATAAAAGAAGCTTTGAACGCCTATACGAACTATAAGGAAAGCTTTGTGTCTTCCCTCAGCCTCGATCAACTGGCCACCTTCGTCGAAGTCATCGAGCTCGGCAGCTTTTCCGCCGCCGCCGACCGGTTGAACATCAGCCAGCCGGCCGTGAGCCTGCAGGTGCGGCAGCTGGAAAAGCGGCTTGGCGTCCGCCTGATCGAACGAATCGGCCGCAAAGCCACCCCCACCGCCGCCGGTACCGAGCTTCTTGCCCATGCGGGGCGTATCAACAGGGAGGTTTCGGGCGCCCTGGATGCCATGGCCAGATACACGACTGAGACCATCGGGCGCGTGCGGCTGGGAACCGGAGCCACGGCCTGCATCTATCTGCTCCCGCCGCTCCTGCGCAGCCTGCGGCAAGGGTTTCCGTCGCTGGATATCACCGTCAGCACCGGCAACACGCCGGACATGGTCAAGGCGGTGGAAGACAATGTGCTCGACATTGCGCTGGTGACGATGCCCGCCTCCGGCCGGATGCTGGAAATAAAATCGATCCTGCGCGACGAATTCGTTGCCGTCGCCCCCGCCGGCGTGGTCATGCCGCCGGAGGTGACGGCGGCGGAACTGTCGAAGAATCCGCTGATTCTGTTTGAACCGTCAGGCAATACCCGGCGGATCATCGACCGCTGGTTTGAACAAAGTGGCGTAAGCCTGCAGCCGGTCATGTCGCTGGGCAGCGTCGAGGCCATCAAGGAACTGGTGCGCGCGGGGCTGGGATGGGCCATCTTGCCCGCCATGTCGGTGCGTGACCCGGAACAGCGGCGGCCTTTTACCGTGCGCCCGCTGATGCCGCACCTGCATCGGGAACTCGCGCTGATCATTCGCCACGACAAGACGGTCACACGCGGCCTGCGCGCACTGATCGCCGCCATCACCGAAGCCGGGACGCGCCGGCGCCTCTAAGGGACAGCATTGCAAGGGCGTGCCGGTTCCAGGCGAATCAGGCTTTGCTGTTCGCCGCAGCCCGGCTGCCTTTCCAGCGGCGGCCGAACTTCACTTCCAGCTGCCGGCGCTTGCGCCGGACCAGCGCAGAATCATGCGACAGCACCACAAGCCCCAGCGGAATCATCCAAAAACCCAGAATCGGCAGAAAACCGAGTGTTCCCCCGGCAATGAGCGCACCGCCGAGCGTGCGACGCATTGCCACCGATTGTGGAATGGGCACATGGCGGCCAAAGATGCGCATATGCCGGCGCTTTGGCGTGGCGGAATGCTCGTGGGCAGCATTAGGCCCATGATTACTGGCGTTTTCGGGGCGTTCGGTCACGCGGTTGCTCGTCCTTTCCGTGTTCAACAGACCCGGGATGTAGGAACGCAAAAGCGGCATGTCATCATTTGTTGTGCACATTAGATGAAAAAAAACGAAATGGTCCTTTGCAAAAGCGAAACCCTTTTGCTATAGGCCACTTCGCTGATGACTGAGTAGCTCTTCCCCGGTAGCTCAGTGGTAGAGCAACCGGCTGTTAACCGGTTGGTCGCTGGTTCGAATCCGGCCCGGGGAGCCAGTCACCTCAAAGGCTTAGCAGCTGACGCTGCTGAGCCTTTTGCTTTTCTGCCTTCCCGCCTGTGGTCATCGTGCGCCAGCGCTGCCAATGCTCTTACAGCCGGAAGCCAATCAGTGCTATGAATAGCCAAGCCAAACATCCCCGTGGAGACATCATGTTCCTGCTCACCGTTGCCGCCATCTGGACCATTGCTGCGCTGACGCCGGGGCCGAATTTCTTCCTGATCGTGCGTTGCACCCTCACCGGTTCGCGTAAGATCGCCATCTCGGCGGCGGCAGGCACCCTCACGGGCACCCTGTGCTGGGGCCTTGCCGGCTGGCTTGGTGTCGGGTCATTGTTCATGGCCGCCCCGATTGCCTATATGGGCCTGAAGATAGCGGGCGGCATCTATCTCCTCTGGCTGGGCCTGCGGCTGCTGTGGCAATTGCGCCAGCCAGCGGGTGACATAACCATCCCCGCGAGCAAGGTCAGGCTGACACCGCTGGGCGCGTGGCGCCTCGGGCTTGCCACGAACCTTGCCAATCCGAAATCAGCGTTGTTTGTCGCCAGCCTGTTTGCCGCCACCATGGCGCCGGGCACGCCATGGACCCACGGTGCAGCGGCCGTCGTGGTGATGGTGACCATATCGGCCATCTGGTATGCAGGCCTGGTTGCAGCGCTCAGCCACCGCACGGTCGCGGGTGCTTATCAACGGGCACGGCGCGCGATCGATGCCTTTGCCGGGGCAATCTTCATTGGCTTCGGCCTGAAGCTGGCACTGTCCGACCGCTGAGCGGAGCACAGCCGGCGGTGAAGCAAAAGACATTGAACTGAACTTCTGTACTTTAGTTGAATTGAAAGTTCGAAATCTCCATGTTAGTCACACGGCTTGGAGATGACATCATGTCTGTTTTTTGCAATCACCACTTTATGCGTCATTGCCACGTGGCTGGCGTGTCTGCTGTTTCCACGATTTGACTGAAACACGGCCAAGCGCGCGCCGGCGGGATGCGCCGACGCCTTGCCCTCCGCCGCAATCCCACCTATCTTTGCCGCGCATCCAAACAAAAGGAGGTTGCCTATGACATCGCGGGACGCCTAATCCGTACCTATCAGGAATTCTGCCGGGTTCGTGGAATTGATTTTTCCCTGAACTTGTCAGTCCGCCCTTTCGACAGCACGACGCTGTTCTGTAGCGCCGGAATGCAACAGTACAAACCACTGTTTCCCGACGTAGCCTTCAAAGGCACATTCGCCAATATCCAGTCCTGCCTGCGGCTGGGAGATCTCGACGAGATCGGCGATGGAACGCATTTTCTCCATTTCAACATGATCGGGCTTTTCTCCTTCCGGCAAATGACGCTGGAAGAAGCCATTGATTTCTGGCTGGATTTTCTGGCCGGTATCGGTGCTTGGCCCGATCATGTCACGATCCACCCGGACAAGATGGCTGAATGGGCACCGTTCTATCGCGGGCGCCTTCCGGTTGTTCCTGATCCGGAATGCCTGTGGAGCGACGGCAATATGCGTAGCTATTGTACCGAGTTCTATAGGCAAGGGGTCGAAATCGGTAACATCGTCAATCCCTTGGGCAGTTGCATTGACGCCGGATTCGGGCTCGAGCGGCTGGATATGCTGATCAACGGCACACCGCGCGCTGCGCCGCAGGCAATCCTGCAGGATGCCATCGGCATGATCATTGCCAGCGCCTACCGGCCGGGCAACAAGGAACAGGGCTACGTCCTGCGCAAGTTGCTGCGCCGCTTGGCAGTGATGGGCGGCTCGCTGGATCACCCGTTCTTCCAGGAGGAACTAATCCGTCAGCAGCGGTTGCAGGAACGATACGTGCAGCTCAAACCAAAACATCCGGACAAGCCGGCACAATGGTGGTTTGACACCCATGGTATTGATATCACCGATATGGAGAGGCGGGATTGACCCGCCTCTTCATTCTGACCGTGAATGGCTGAGGCTAGCGCACCCAGGTGGTGTTCTCCACATAGATATCGGCGTCCATGGTTGCCTGGACGAAAACCGAGCGGGCCATGGCAGGCGAAGCATGGCCTTCCATCGCCTCATTGCAGGCCATCCGGGCGAGCAGGTAAATTCTTCCCCGCTCTCCCGGCCAGTCGCTGGACAAAAACTCAGCCGCTTCCGCGACCGAACCGATGTTCCGCAGCTTGAAGGAATGAAGTGACTCGACAGTCACCGGTTTGAACTGAGCATCTTTCATGGCCTAGAAACGCCGATCATTCAGACTGGTTCCAATCTGAAAAGCGCCTGTGGCAAAATTGCGATGGAGCACCATTCGCTGCGCCTGATCACGACCATGTGCGGGCAATCCCGGCGGGCTAGACGGGCTGGCGGAAATCCAGCCAGCGGTGGTCTCTGTCCGGCTGCTTCAGCCGTGCGCGCATGGCGGGGCTCAGGTCGATATCGCAAAGCAGATGTTCGTTAAGGTCGGCCAGCCGGCCGATGGAGCCGGCTTCCTGCTTTTTCCGCTCGGGCGGCACGCGTGACAGGTTCAGGCCCAGATATCGCACTTCGGTCATTTCAGACTCCTAAAGTCATCAATCTCATTTCTATGTCTGGATAAATAATTGTTTATTTATGGGAGAACCAACGTAAAATACGATGTGAGCCATCAAACCATTTAATGGATAAATCATGTCCTCCCTGCCGCTGCCAGCTATCCGCGTTTTCGACTCCGTTGCCCGTTTGCAAAACTTCACCAAGGCCGCGGAGGAACTGAACATGACCCAGTCGGCGGTGAGCTATCAGATCAAACTGCTGGAGGAATTTGCCGGCGCGCCGTTGTTTCACCGGCATGCCCGTGGGGTTTCATTGACCGGCAAGGGCGAACTGGTCGCGCCGGTCATCCGCCGGTCTCTGGCTGAACTGGGCGAAACGTTCCGCGCGATCCGCGAGGAACAAAACTCCGTCCTGGTCGTCTCTGTCATACACACCTTTGCCAGCAACTGGCTGACCCCGCGCATTGTCGACTTCCAGACCCGGTTTCCCGATATTTCCGTGCGGTTCGACATCACGTCGCGTCTGGTGGATTTTGCCGCCGAAGGGATCGACTGCGGGGTGCGGATGGGTATCGGGCATTGGCCCGGCCTGAAGTCGCATCTGCTGCTTCCCGGCGGCTTCACGCCGCTTGCCAGCCCCGCATACCTTGAAAAATACGGCCGCCCGCAAAAGCCGGCCGATCTGCTCAACTACCACCTGATCACGCCGGACGACGACTGGTGGCAGGTCTGGTTCCGCCAGGCGGGCGTGGAAGGGCCGTTGGTCATGACCAAACCCGGCTTCGGCATCGATACGCAGCAGATCATCGCCAATCTCGCGCTTTCGGGCGGCGGCGTTGCGCTGGTTTCAGTGGGGATATTCAAGACGGAAATCGATTCAGGCCGGCTTGTTCAACTGTTCGACACCTGCGCCTCGACCGGATGGGACTATCATCTCGTTTATCCCGAAGGCCGGCAGCTTTCACCGAAACTGCGTCTGTTCCGCGACTGGATCCTGGAACAGGCGGGCGCCTGATCTCGGTTTCTACCATGCGTCAGTGGTAGGCTTCCGTCACGGCCTGCGCCGCACCGGCGATGATGGCGGAGCGCTGGGTCGGCGTTTCGCGGGAATCGGCGACAAACACGGCGACGGCGATTTTTCCGCCATCGGGCGCCGTCAAAATCCCCACATCGTTCGTTGCGGCATTGACGCCTTTCCATGTCCGGCTCGTACCGGTCTTGTGGGCAACGGACCATCCCGCGCCCGTGCCGGCGCGCAACCGGTCGGGAAATGTCACAGTCTCGCCCATGATGGCCAGAAGCCGCTGTGTCGATCCCGCGGCGAGGAGTTTGCCATTCATCAGGGCGGCAAGAAACGCGGTCATCGCCCGCGGCGTTGCCGTGTCGCGAGGATCCTTCTGATAAGCCTCGAATGCTGCATCCCGCTCGGCCTCGGGAACCGCCTTCATGGCCTTTTGCAGCACTTTCGCATCCACATAATCCGGCTTCCAGCGCAGGCCGACGGTTTCGGTCTGCAGATGCCGTTCGTCGCGATCAATCCGGATGCCCAATATGCCTTTTCCCTCGGCAAACTGATCGACCTTGGCCGGACCGCCAAGCCGTTCGATCAGGATATCCACCGCCGCACTGTCGCTGTCGACAATGGCGCGGCGGACAAGGTCGTCGGCATTGGTTTGAAAGACACCCTCCCTTTCCACGATCTTGGCGAGGGGCTGTACGGATAAGCTCAGGTTTTCCGGTTTGACAACAATCGGTGCCTTGAGGTCTGCAAGCCCCTGATCCGCAGCGTCGAGAACTGCAGCTCCCACGATCAGCTTGACGACGCTTTGCAATGAGAATCGCTCCTCGCCCCGGATACAGACCATCGTGCCGCTCTGGTCCTGCGCGCAAATGCCGACACGCCCATCCTTGCCCTTGACCAGCGCTTCCAGGCGTTGCTTGAGTGCCACCGGATCGGCAATCGCACCCGCATGCGACACGGCCGCGATACCGAATAGACCGACAACGGCGACAAGAAAACCGGCTGATTTCATGATCAGATATCCCTGTTGGGCACTCTTCACAAAAGGATAGTGCCCAAAACGCTCCTTTGGAAAGGCCATGCATGCTTCCCTCATACCGAATGAAGATTACACCAGCGTTGCTGCCACCTTACCGATAAGACAAGGATCATCCTTGCACGACCAGCAGTGGCGCGCTTAACATCAACAGCGGCGGCGTCGGGGAACAGCATGCGGGCAGTGTTGGGATATGGTCTGGTGGCATTGGGTGCCTGTCTTGTCGCGGCGGCCATGTGGATATGGGTGGGCCATGATTATCTGCGCATCGATCCGTTCTGGATCAGCTGGCTCATTTTCACGTGGTTACAGCCAGCAAGCATACCCCAGACCTTTTACGACATCCTTGTCGGCGTGACTGCTTCCGCCGGGATCGCCGCCTATAGCCAAGGCAAGTATCTGTTGCGGTCAGCAAAGACCGTCGAATGACTTGTTTGCACGGGCTTCCTGTGCTGAAATTCCGGGATATGCAAGCAAACCAGATGTTCTGCCATGTCGCTTCGCCCGCCGCAAAACCTGACATCCCATTTTGGGGACAGTGCGCCCAGCGCCCTTGATTATGAAATCATGGGTGAAATGGCGGCATCGCTGGGTCGAGCCGGTGAGAAAGTCGAACAGACATTGGCACAACTGGCCGCTGCCGCCATGCCGGAACGGGATATGCGGTTAAGGGCAGCGGCACGGGCCGTTCACGCCTACTTTATCCAGCGCGAACTGTGCGGCTTGAGGAATCACGATGCGGCTATCGTGGATTACAATATTCCGCGCGCCGTGCTGATACGGCTCGGCGCGAGTTGATCCCTGAAAACATCGCCGGAAACGGCCTGTTTCCTACTTACCTGAGGATTCTTCCTCAAACATGACGGCGACATCGGCATTCGCCGACAGCCGCACCTTGTTGCCCTCGACCTCGGCAACGAGCGCTGTCGAGATATAATGATGATGGCCCCTGTGAGAGCCCTCGCCGCTGTCCTTTTTCGTCAGCTTGATACGGGCACCGTCCACGTGATCGACTGTTCCGACATGGACACCATCGGCGCCGATGACTTCCATATGTTCCTTGATGCGTGTTGCAGGCATGATCTTCTCCAATGTTTGCCAAGCAGAAACGCATGAAACAGGCTTTGGATGCATCGGCGGACAAGAATTGTCGATCAGCGTCCCGCCCGTCACCGCATCCCGGCAAGCACGGGAATTGCCGCTTGTGTCCCGCCCGGCAGGCCCCTACCATTTCACGGAAAAACGCATATCGGGAAAGCATTGTTCGACATGACTGATGAAATTCTCACCCCGGTGGAAATGGGCGAGGCCGACCGGTTGACCATCGCCGGGGGATCGATCGACGGATACCGGCTGATGCTGCGGGCGGGTTATGCCGTCGCGCGCCACGTACTGGACCACCACGGCGATGCACCGGCCTTTCACGTTCTGTGCGGTCCGGGCAACAATGGCGGCGACGGCTATGTCGTTGCCAGCCTTCTGGCTGAAAGCGGCGGCAATGTTCATGTGTGGAGTGACGACAAGCCGCGCGCCCATTCCGACGCTGCAAGCGCCCGGCGCGATTGCAGCATCGAACCGGCCGCACTTTCCGGCTTCAAACCGGGGGCCGGCAGCGTCGTCATCGACGCATTGTTCGGGGCAGGATTGAACAAGCCCTTGGCCGGCAAGGCCGCCGCCGCTGTCGAACGGAGCAATGCGGCGGCTGTCACGCGCATCGCCATCGATGTGCCTTCCGGCCTTGACGGGGCGACGGGCATGGCACTTGGCGCGGTATTCGAGGCCGATTGCACCATCACATTCTTTCGCAAGAAACCGGCCCATCTGCTTTATCCGGGACGCAGCCTGTGCGGCCGCATTGTCGTCGCCGATATCGGCATCCGTGACGACGTTCTGTCGATGATCAGGCCCGCCTGTTTCGAGAACACGCCGGACTATTGGCGCGCGCTGCTGCCCTCGCCCGGCGTGGAAACGCACAAATACACGCGCGGCCACGTCGCCGTGTTTTCCGGGGGTGCGACGGCGACAGGCGCGTCGCGGCTTTCCGCGCTGGCAGCCGCGCGCAGTGGCGCGGGTGCCGTTACCCTGCTCTCTCCGGCGGAATCCCTTGCCGTCAATGCGGCACATCTGACGTCGATCATGCTGAGCCGCTGCGAAACCGACCGCGAGCTGCGCGCATTCCTGAGCAAACGCAAACCTTCGGCCATGGTGCTCGGCCCCGGCTTTGGCATAGGCGCCCGCGCACGGGACATTGCGCTCCTGCTGCTCAAGGAGGAGCTCCATCTGGTGTTGGATGCCGACGCGATCACCTCATTCGAAGACAACAGCGCTGCGCTTTTCGCCTCGGCGCATGGCACCCAGGACACCCGGCTTGTGCTGACGCCGCATGAAGGAGAGTTCCGGAGGCTGTTCCCCGGGATCGGCGACGGGAATACACTGTCAAAGCTCGAACGCGCCCGCGCCGCCGCCAGGCAGGCCCATGCGGTCATCGTCTACAAGGGTGCCGACACCGTCATCGCCGCGCCGGACGGCCGGGCCGTCATCAACAGCAATGGCACCCCGCTTTTGGCAACCGCCGGATCGGGTGACGTGCTTTCGGGTGTAACGGCGGGCCTGATGGCACAAGGCATGCCGCCTTTCGAGGCAGCCTGCGCGGCGGTCCATGTCCACGCGGCGGCAGCCAACGACCTTGGTTTCGGCCTGATTGCCGAGGATCTTCCCGCAGCTGTCGCAAAAGTGATCGGACAATTGCATCGCATTTGACGGCAAGCCGCCTGCGCATGAGACACTCTTGAGCGCTCGCGTTACCGGCACGCAGACCATTCGCCAGGTTTTTTAAATTTCCGGTTTGAATTAACCCTGTCTTTACCTTGATGGAGCACCTTGAGTTCAAGCGCGATTTTGTACTGCGTACGCGCTTCCTTAATTTACGGGCGTCATTATTCTGTCGCAATGTCAGGGTAGTGCTTCTCGTGTAGCGAATAGCTTGTTTCCATTTTTGACCACGGATGTACTGGCACTGGTGTTGAGGCAAGTTTAGGAAGGTCGGGTAGCTCCCGGCCTTTTGCTTTTTCAGAACTCTTTTTCTTTTCCGCGATCCCATCAAATACTGCGATGGTTGCGATCTAATACGTGACCGTCACAATGATCGTATCGCTGTAAGTACCCGGCGACGGCGTGGCTTGCGGCGGGACCCGGCCATAGACAGTGATACCCTGCGCTGTTCCATCGCCGGTGCGCGCAACCGTATTGGTCGGTATTGTATTTCCCCATGGCACAGTTCGATTTGAATCCTGGTAGAGACCATAGGTAATCGATTGCGCGCCATTGACCATCTTGCGGGCCGTTGGGCTTGTTCCTGTGTTGCCGAGGCTGAGCGAAACCGAGTACGGCACCGTTGGCGTGCAGGTTACGCGCACCTGGCCTGTCTGATCGATATTCGCATTCAACAATCCATTGGGACCAAAGTCGATATTCTGCGCCGTCACTGCGCAGTCATTGGCAAGCGTAATCTGCACCGTGAACGCTGGAGGAGACGCTGTTGCGCCCGAAGCCGTGGTGCAGCCGTTGCCATCATCATAGCGGTAATTGAACGTCGCATTCGCTCCGGTGAAGGTTGAGGTGTAGGGTCCGGCCGGCGCCGTTGCCTGATTGGCCAGCACCTGGCCGTACAACGTAATTGTTGTCGAGCCGCTGCCGAGCAAAGGACCGAGAATCGTCGTGAAGGCGACAAGAAATCCGGGCGGCCGCGCCGCATAGGGCCAGGTTGCCGAGCCCCAGACGATGGAGCGGGCGGCATCCTGATACAGCTGGTAATTGAGCGAATTCGCACCATTCACCATGATGCGTGCACTTGCCGTTGCGCCGCCGCTGCCTTCATTGAGGTTCGGGCAAATCAGCACTTTCTGGCCAAGGGAAAGCAGGCCCGAACAATTCGCCGTCACGGATGTCATGCTGTTGATTGCACTTCCCGGAATGGTGCTTCCGGCAAAAACCATGCTGGGAACGGAGAAGGAGCAGGTTTGCCCCCAAGCGGTGCCTGGCAGGAGTACAGATCCGACAAGCCAGATGAAGCAGACCAGCCAGTTTCTCATGAGCACACCACCTTGCCTAGCTTCACCTGCGTTCCCGGCTGCGGCCGGTAGGAGAACTGCGCCTTGCAACTGCGTCCATCCAGAAGATCGACGCTGATGCTGTTCCGGGCCCGCAGCTTGTCGATAAAGGCTTCACCGTCGTAACCGATGACAAATTCATCCGGTGAACCGTCCAGATGCCCGCGCAGCCCCGCCTCCAGCGGCTTGCCGCCGCTATCGACCAGATCAACGACGGCCGAAGCCGATGTCTTGCTGACATGGAAATCCACCACAACGCCGCTGCGGTCGGCGGGCACGATGATGTTGCGTGTCGATCCGATGCTGGCATCGACCGGCAGATTTTTGGGGTCGATGGCAACCGTATTGGGCTCGTAGGAATTCAGGTCCGGCACCAGGATTTTGCCGCTGCGATTGGTCTTGCCGACCGGCCGGTTTTCCGACAGGACCTCGACATCCGGTGCGCCGACATCGACCACGGCAAAGGCATCGTTGATGCGGTTGGTGGCGAATACGCCGCCGGCAGCCGCGGCAAGTGCACCGTCAATCTGGACGCTCGCGCGGGTATTGCCATCGAACTGTTCGACATCCCCCTGTACCCGTGCATAGCGTCCGCGATAGCTCGCGGAGGCCAACCGGTCAGGATTATTGCCTTCCCGTGTCCTCAGCCGCCAGCCGTAGCTGCCCTCTTCAAGCTGCTCCGATTTGGCGACATCGACAACGCCGGAGACGCCATCCGCAGTCTGCTCGACGCCGGTTGAAACCGTGATGTTGTTGTCAAAGGGGATCGTCAGTCCGGCAAAGACGCCAAAACTGTCGCTGTTTTCCAGATCGGTAAAGGCCGTCGCATAGAATGAACTGTTCTTGAAAATCGACTGGGTATAGGAGGCTCCGACGATGCGGTTCCGATCGCCATTGGCCGATTCAATCTGCGTGAAGGACAGATTGAGATTGGAACGGTCGAACGGCCCCGGCCCCGACACGGTCACCTGGGCCAGCGAGCGCGGCACACGCGGGCTGAAAATCGCAACGCCTGTCGGATCGAAAACCGCCAGTTGCCGCGTATCGGCAGAAACCGAGGCGACATCGTCATAATTGCCGAAAGCCTGCTGCATCCGGGCGAAAACCGTATAGCTGTGATAGCTGAGTTCCACCGAGCCGTTGACAAGAAAGCCCGTGTCGCCGGCATGACTGCTGCCGGCAACAGCCAGCGAACTGACACCATAGCCGCCGATGGGAAACGCCATGCCGACGCCGCCATTCAGCAGATCGACACCGCCTTCAAAATGCCCTTCCAGCGTCAGCCAGTCGGTAACACCGTAGCGGGCCGTGGCAAACCCCATCGCGTCGCCGACATAATCATCGGATTCCGTACCGAAATTCCGCCGCGGAAAACCCGCTTCGGCAGAAAAATCCAGCAGTCCCTTCTGCAGCAGCAAATTGGACGAATAGAACGGCAAGGTGGTCTTTGTCTCGCGGCCTAGTGTATCGCGTACCACCACCTGTGCCTGTCCCGCGCCGGTAAACACCGGAAAATTCGTCACCTGAAACGGACCCGACGGTACCGTACCGCTATAGGTCTTGACGTTCTGGGTGTAGACCTCGAGCGTCGAGGGAACCGCGGCAGATCCGGATATGACCGGTATCGGGATGGTGACCAGATCCGAACGCAGATGGAAATTGCGCTGCACCTGCAGGCCGCCCAGATAGACCGGCCGCGTCCACTGCAGACCGCCGGAAATGAAATCACCCGCCCGGTAGGTGATCAGCCGCTCCGCGTCGGAGTAGGTGTAGGTCGTGTTGAGACGCTTGAAACCCTGAAAATCCGTGTCGCTCGCACTTGATGTGAAGGATTGCGTCAGCGTGCCGAACGGGCTGAAAAAGCGGGCATCGAAACCGCCGGAAATGCCCTGAAACGGCTTTGCATTGCCCTTGAACAGATTGTCGCTGCTGGCAAAGAGCGAGTAATTCAGGACTGCACCGTAACTGGATTGCGGCTTGGGACGGTCCTCGTCGGATTTTGGATTGAGATCAACCACTTTGGCCGCGCGCGCATTGTCGTCGGTGGTGATGTAAAGCCGCTGATTTTCCGCATCGACGCGATACTGGACATTCGGCAGGCGATCAACCCGGATCGGGCCATCCGCGGCCTTCGCTTTGGCCACCGGCTTCAGTCCCACATCCGTCAGTTCCTGCGGGCTTACCGAGAGGCCTCCATCCTCCAGCTGGTGGAAGGCGCCGACCAGACCGGTCGGCTCATCATTGATGAAGACCTCGAGATAGAGATCCTGGGAGATACCGGGCTGTGGCGCGGTCTGCCCCACGTCTTGAGCATTGGTTTCCTGTGCCCGTCCAGAGGTAAGAATACACGGGCCTATGCAGAGTGCCACAACAAGACTAGCGGCCGCTGACCGCAACGTTGACATCAAGCGGTCCAGAATCGCTTTGCGCCTTCATGGAAACAGCACCGGATGACACGGACTTGCCACCGCCAACCGGCCATTCCATGGAAGCGCCGCCCAGGACATAACCAACCAACCCCTTCCTCGTCGCGATTTCACGGCCGTTTTGGATCAATTGCAGCTCGGAGAGGCGCAGTCGCGTATCGCCATTGTTGCGGGCGGCAAGGACAAGCCCGTTGCCGGAGCGCTTGATTGTCCAGGCCACTTTCGGCGCGGAAGCATCGGGTCCCTTGAAGAACACCGGAATGGAATAGCGCACGACCAGAGTGACCGTGCCGGACTTGCGGCGGGCAGGATCGGGCAATTCATCCACGATGACCCGGTAGCTTTCTTCCCGCGTGACCGGCTTTTTACTGACCCGGATAACCCGCACGAGATAATCCTTGTTGGCGGACAAAGCCGTCGATGGCGGACTGACCACCACATCGTTGGTGGGTTCGAGCTGCTCGACGCCATTTGTCTGCGTCCAGCGAAAGACCCGTATCTGCACGTTGATCGGCCGTTTTGCCTCGTTTGTCAGCGTCAGCACGGCCGCGCTTCCCGGCGCTATCATTTCCAGATTAGTCGGGGCCACACGCAGCGAAGTCGCTGTGGCGCTGCCGCAAAACAGCATAAGGAGCCCCATCGCTCCTATGCCTTTAAGCATGGATCGCATCCTGTCCACCTCCATATGTTATTCTCAGTAAGTGACCGTCACCGTGATCGTATCGGTGTAGGCGCCTGGCGCCGGTGTTGTCTGGACGGGAACCCGCCCATAAACCGTATAGGATTGCGCCGCGCCGCTACCTGACGCTGAAACCGTATCGGTACCGACGGTCTGCCCCCACACGGTGGTTCTGTTGGTATCGGAATAGAGGGTATAGTTGACCAGCGCGCCGCCGGTCCCCGTCATCTTGCGCGAAGCGACCGTGGCACCGGTGCCCAACCCGGCACTCAACCCGATATTGTACGGCGTCGTGTTGGTACACTGTACGGAAAGCGTGGTGGACGCATCGTCATTCGCCGCGATCACACCCACGGCAGTGAAGGTCAATGTGGTGGCACTGACAAAAACACAGGATGCCTGAATGGTGATCTGGACCGTGAAACTTCCGGTTGCCGTGGCGGCCAATGCCGGACTGGAAAGGCCAAGCAAAGCGGCCAGCCCGACTGTCGTGAAATTGCGCACCGAATATCCGAAACTCATTCATCCTCCTCAAGGTTTGCTTGCCGCTAGCAGGCACCTCCGATTCTCTATAAATGACTCAGTAGCTCTCAACCCCATAATACTTAAGTATTACATCTTTAAAAGAACTTATCGAACAGTCGACAACATTGCTCGTCTTTCGCAGCATCTGTCGCAATTTGTACTATCATGCAAAAAGCGACACTTTATTTCCAAAAAACTGTGATTTTACGTTGCATCAAAAGATTATGTTTATTCATTGATAAAATTACATATTTCCGTCTATTGCATTTTATTTCACTATCGAAGTAATTTCTTATGAATACAGCAAGCAACAAATGTACATGATATATTCTGCAACATAAGCGTCATGATATTTTCATTTCCCGCGTCATCATTGCGGTCGCGCATCGCGAAATGATTGTCTTGACGGTGAAATCGATAGAATCAAAATTACCCGGAAATTTACTTTTGGTGACCCAGATGAACACGCGTGTTCTGCTGCCGTCGCAGTTCACCGGCTGAAATGATCCATCGCCGGCAATGCGGGACGTCGGCGTAAAACTCCGTTTCGCCGCCCAATTGCAGCGCTATACTGCATCGTGATGAATTGCTCTTGAACATTTGTTTTTTGGCGGCAAAGATTGCGCCGGAAGCATGAAAGACCGCGACATGGCACAGCAAGGAATACCCACGTCATCCGACCCTCTGGCACAGCTGAAATGGCTGACACCGGAAAATGTCGGCGCGGCGCTCAAGGGCCTGCCTTTGAAGGTTCAGGCCGCTCTGAGAGCCGCAGCGCACCTCCCCCGCGGCACGCTGACCATCACCACCCCCGACCAACGGGTGTTCAAGGTGGGCGGCAAAGGCTCCGGTCCCGATGCGGCATTGGTGCTGCACAACTGGAATTTGCCGCGCCGGGCCTTTTCGGCCGGAACGATCGGCGTGGCGGAATCCTATATGGACGGCGACTGGGAAAGCCCCGATGTGACCACGTTCCTTGAGCTGTTTGTCATCAACCAGCAAATCGGCGAACACATTGCCGGCGGAGCGAACTGGTTCGCCAATACCGTGCAGAGATTGCGTCACTGGCTGAACGAGAACACGCGCTCGCGCTCACGCAAGAATATCTCTGCGCACTACGATCTCGGCAACGCCTTCTATCGCGAATGGCTGGACCCGACGATGACCTATTCCTCCGCATTGTTTGCCGAAGGCGCCAATGACCTTGAAAGCGGGCAGACCGCGAAGTATCGCGCGCTTGCCCGCAATATCGGCATTACCAGGGACAGCAGG
The DNA here is from genome assembly GCF_055378485.1 of Phyllobacterium sp. T2-21. NCBI lineage: Bacteria > Pseudomonadati > Pseudomonadota > Alphaproteobacteria > Hyphomicrobiales > Phyllobacteriaceae > Phyllobacterium > Phyllobacterium sp. T2-21. The sequence continues at coordinate 2,711,360 of NZ_AP027912.1, forward strand.
GTGCTCGAGATCGGCTGTGGCTGGGGCGGTTTTGCCGAGTTTGCGGCACGCGAGATCGGCGCCCGCGTCACTGGTCTGACCATCAGCCGCGAACAGTTCGATTTTGCGACGGAACGGATGCGCAAGGCCGGACTTTCCGACCGGGTTGAAATCAAGTTCCAGGACTACCGCGACGAGACCGGCCAATACGATCATATCGCCTCGATCGAAATGTTCGAGGCCGTCGGCGAGAAATACTGGCCGGTCTTTTTCGGCAAGGTGAAGGAATGCCTCGCCCCCGGCGGCAGTGCCGGCATGCAGATCATCACGATCAACGAGAACTCGTTCGAACGTTATCGCAAGCGTCCCGATTTCATCCAGCGCTATGTATTTCCCGGCGGCATGCTGCCGACACCGGCCCGTTTAAAGACGCTTGGCAAGGATTTCGGCCTCAACCTCTATCGCGAGACCATCTTTCCGCAGGATTATGCCCGCACGCTGGCCGAATGGCGCGCGCGCTTCTGGGACTCATGGGACAAACTCAAGCATCTTGGCTTCGACGTCCGTTTCAAAAAGCTTTGGGAGTTTTACCTCTTCTATTGCGAAGCGGGTTTCAGATCGGAATATATCGACGTACGACAGGTGTTTTACAGATCATGACAGAGATCTCGCTCAATGAAATTTTCGAGCGCATCTGGGCGCTGGCGGATGCGTTGCACCTGCCGGAACTGACCCAGGGCACCCACCACGGCACACCGTCGCTGAAAACCAGGAATGCGTTCCTGGGGCGGCTCCGGGACGTGGACACATTCGCCATCCATTGTCCGCTGGAGGAAAAGCCGCTCCTGATGGAAAGCGCGCCGAACATCTATTTCGAGACCGATCATTACAAGGGCTGGCCCTATATTCTGATCCATCTCGATACCATTTCCGATGCGGAACTTGCGCACCGCATCCGGCTCGCCTGGCTGGCAAAAGCGCCAGCCAAGCTCAAAAGGCTTGTCGAATCTACAGCGTGATGCGGTAGCGGGTGAAACCGTTTTCCCCGTCGCCCGCATCCTCGATTTTGACAGCTTTCACATCGGCAAGGAAATTCTTGCCCTTCGGACCGGATTCGAACACCACTGAGGCACCCTTTACCGGAGCGAATTTCCAGTTATCATCAGCCGACGGGTTGATGGTTTTCTGGTCGATGATGTAGCGCACGATCACGTCGCGATTGGTGTCAGGCGCAACGAAGATGACCTTGCTCTCGTTGATGCCGGGGAAATTGCCGCCGCCCCCTGCCCGGTAGTTATTTGTCACCACGACAAATTTCTGCGCCGGATCAATCGGTTTTCCATCGAAGGTCAGGTTGACGATGCGGTTGCTCTGCGCATGTGCGAGTTCACCCTTCGCGCCATATTTCGCCGGCTGCGACAAATCGATCTGATAGGACACGCCGTCGATGACGTCGAAATTATAAGAGGGGAAACTTGTGTCGATCAGCGGCTGGTCGGGCTTGCCCGGCTCGATGGTCTTGAAAATGCCCGATGACATTTCCAGCCATTCCTTCACATCCGCCCCGGTGATGGCAACCGCACGCACCGTGTTGGGGTAGAGGTAGAGATCGGAAACATTCTTGATGGCGATATCGCCGGCCGGCACATCCGTATAATAGTCGGCACCGCCGCGGCCGCCCGCCTTGAAGGGTGCGGCTGCGGACAGCACCGGCCAATCCTTCCACTGCGTGTCCTTGAGCATGTCCTTGATGTACCAGGTCTGCGCATTGGAGACGATCTGCACCGACGGATCATCGGCGACCAGCGCAAAATAGGAATAGAGCGGTGCGGACGTCTTGCCTACCGGACGGCGGACATAGGCGAGCGTTGCCTCATGGTCGGCCTTCGCGGCTTCCAGAACGTCCGGACGGCTTTCGACCAGCGGCTTGACCGCCTTTTCAACACGCTCGTAGATCGGGCGCGCCTCGGTGGTGAAATCGGCAACCTTCCATTTGTCGCCATCACGCTCGAGCAGAAGGTCGATCAGCCCCATATGCGAGCCCCAGAAACCGGCCATGACGGCGGGCTTGCCCTGCAGCGTCCCCTTCTTGACGTCGACGCCCTCAATACCGGCAAAGTCCTTCGGATCAGGGAAGACCAGATGCTGGTGCCCGGTGACGACGGCATCGATGCCGTCAACGCCCGCCACATAGAGCGAGGCATTTTCCATGCCGCTGCTCTGCCCCGCCGCAATGCCGGAATGCGACAGCGCAACGATGATATCGGCGCCCTCGGCTTTCATCTTCGGCACCCAGGCTTTGGCGGCCTCGACGATATCGCGCGTCACAACCTTGCCCTTGAGGTTCTGCGCATCCCACAGCGTGATCTGCGGCGGAACAAAGCCGATAAACCCGACCTTCACAGGCAGTTTCTGCCCGGCTCCGTCGGCAATCTCGTACTGCTTGATCAGGTAAGGCTTCATGTAGAGCGGATCGTCGGTTGGCGTTGCCGCCAGTTCGCCCTTGACCAGATTGGCGCAGACATAGGGATATCCGGCCCCCGCCAGAACCTTGTCCATGTAATCGAGACCGTAATTGAACTCGTGATTGCCCAGCGTTCCCACTTCGTAGCCGATGGTGTTCATCGCCTTGATGATCGGATGGACGTCGCCGGCCTTCATACCCTTTTCATAGGCGATGTAATCCCCCATCGGATTGCCCTGCAGGAAATCGCCATTGTCCACGACAATCGAATTGGTCGATTCGGCGCGGATTTTTGCGATGATCGATGCCGTGCGGGCGAGCCCCATCGTGTCGTTCGCCTTGTCGGCGTAGTAGTCATAGGGGTAGACGTTCACATGCAGATCGGTGGTCGCCACGATGCGCAGATGCGCCTGCGAAGCCGCTGCCATGGCCGAAAACGGGTGGAGGATTGCCACGGCCCCGGCTGCGGCCGTGCTTGCCAGGAAGGAACGGCGGGTGAGAGCGGAAGACGATTCTTGCATGACGAGGCTCCAGGGCAAGGGATGATGAGCGGCTTTTTAGCGGGCGAGGATCACCGAATTATGATGAGTTTGTCACGGCCTTTCGCGGTCAGCAATCAGCTTCCGGCGATTTCAATGAGCGCGGTCTCGACACCGAGACCGGTGCGGTCCGCCACCTCGCGCAAGGCAAAGGACGAATTGATCTTGGTGACGTGCGGCATCGCCGAAAGCCAGAACTTGTGGATCCGTTCGTAATCCTCGAGATCCTTGGCCGCAATGCGCAGGAGATAATCGTACTCGCCCGACATGAGGTAGCAGACCAGCACATTGGGGCAGCGGCGCACAGCCGTCTCGAATTCGCGCAATTGTTTGTCGGCCTGGCCCGAGAGGGATATATTGACGATCACCGTAACCGGGTGACCGAGCATCTTGTTGGAGAGACGTGCGTGGTAGCCGCGGATGACACCCGTCTTCTCCAGAATATCCAAGCGGCGTGAACAGGCGGACTGTGACAGCCCGACCTTTTCCGCCAGCGTTGCATTCGACATGCGGCCGTCCTTTTGCAGGCAATCAAGGATAGCGATATCAATCCTGTCCAGCGACATTGTTCGATCTTTCTTCGACAAAGAACCAATTTGGCGCAAGAGTATTCGAAAAATTGCATGCCGTCGATATTGCTTAGCAAGGACATGCGAAGCGATTCATGATGTCATACGCACCGCAAAAGGGAACTTTGAACAGACTCTAGAGGAGGAGGCGCAAATGCGTGTAGGCTGCCCGAAAGAAATCAAAAACCATGAATATCGCGTCGGTCTCACTCCGGGGGCCGTACGCGAATACATCGCCCACGGCCATACGGTCATTATCCAGTCCGGAGCTGGAGCAGGAATAGGCGCCGACGACGGAGCCTATCAGGCGGCTGGCGCCAAGATCGTCAAAACCGCCGAAGAAGTCTTTCAGCAATCGGACATGATTGTGAAAGTGAAGGAGCCCCAGCCGTCCGAATGGGCGCAGCTGCGCGAAGGCCAGCTCCTCTACACCTATCTCCACCTCGCCCCCGATCCCGAACAGACCAAAGGCCTGCTGGCTTCCGGCGTCACGGCCATTGCCTATGAAACCGTCACGGATGATCGCGGCGGCCTGCCGCTGCTCGCGCCCATGTCGGAAGTGGCCGGACGTCTTGCCATTCAGGCAGGCGCCACAGCGCTGCAGAAAGCCAATGGCGGACGCGGCGTGCTGCTTGGCGGCGTGCCCGGCGTTCTGCCCGGCAAGGTCACCATCATCGGCGGCGGTGTTGTCGGCATCAATGCGGCACAGATGGCTGCCGGTCTCGGCGCCGACGTGACCATTCTCGATCGCTCGATCCCGCGCCTGCGCCAGCTCGACGATCTGTTCCATGGCCGCATCCACACCCGCTATTCCACCATCGAAGCGCTCGACGAGGAAGTGTTCTCCGCCGATATCGTTGTGGGCGCGGTCCTCATCCCCGGCGCGGCGGCCCCCAAACTGGTCACCCGCGAAATGCTGTCCGGCATGAAAAAGGGCGCCGTGATCGTCGATGTCGCCATCGATCAGGGTGGATGCTTCGAAACATCCCATGCCACGACGCATTCCGAGCCGACCTACGAAGTCGACGGCATCATCCACTATTGCGTGGCCAACATGCCGGGCGCAGTCCCGGTCACCTCGGCGCATGCGCTGAACAACGCCACGCTGCAATATGGACTGCAGCTGGCTGACCGCGGCGTCAAGGCATTGGTCGACAATCCGCATCTGCGCAACGGTCTGAACGTTCACAAGGGCCGCATCACCAACCAGGCCGTCGCCGAAGCGCTTGGCCTCGAAATGGTGGAAGCCAAGGCTGTTCTGGCTGCGTGAAGCCTGAATCGCACAAAGAAAAGCCCGGGTTTTGCCCGGGCTTTTTCATGAGCAGCGTTCAGACAACCCAGTCGGCTTCGTGCATCTCGATGCGGCACTGGAAGCAATTGTTCTTTGCCGACCGCATGTGCACATAGGCCACGTCATCGCGCTGCAGCAGTTCAGCCGCCCGCACGGGAATAGTATCGGTGGGGATCACGCCGCCGGTGCCGTAGACAATCCGGTCCTGACGGGAATAACCGCGCAGGATGTAGTCGCGCGTCTTGCGGAACATATCGGGCATATCCGCTGTCTCCGCATACCGTTCGCATGCTTCCGCATGCAGGAAGATCGGCCCCGTTTCCGCGTAGGGTTGCGGTGCGGGGAACGGCCTGTGCGACAGGATGAGATATTTGTCGCCGGCTTTCACGTTCTGCAGGCAGTGGCGGCACGGCGTGCCGTCTCCATCGGAAACATGTGTCTCCGGTGTCTGGCCGTTCGCATCCGCACCGCCCGCCTGATAGTGGCGGGCCAGTGTCGTCGGCATTGCAATAAAGCGGATCGTGCTCATGGGAATCTCCTTCGTTGACCCGAAGCAAACACCCAAACTGGCAAGCGAACCACCCGATTCCTGCCGGTCTCAGTGCTCACCAGCTGCCATCCAGCCTGCGGCAGGCACACGCTTGGCATCGGCTGGCGAGCCCGGAAGCATCGCCGCCCTGCGGACTATTGTGTGACAGTGATGTTGAAAGTGAAGAAGTCAAAGTTCTGCGGTTGACCTGCCAACTGAGCGGAAATGGTCACCTTATCGCTGCCAACAAATCCTGGTGCCGGCGTGTTACACAGGAAAATCACAGAAATATTGGCGGAATGAATTTTAAATGATCACGGATATGCTTGTAAAACTTTTCCGAAATGATTGAGACGATACGTGGCATCACTGTCACGTATCGTCATGTTCCCAATATTAACGAATGAAATCGGTAACGCGGCGGATGGTGACCCGGCGATTACGCCAGTCCTCATATTCCGTTTGAACCAGAAGATATTCTTCGCCATATCCCACCGTTTCAAGCGCGCGCGGCGGAATGCCGAAGTAACGCACCAGGTCGCGCTTGAGGGATTCGGCCCGCTGCTCGGACAGTATCTGATTGGATTCGTACGAGCCCACGGCATCCGTATGGCCTTCGATGAGGAAAACTTCGCCGCGACGACGGCGCAGCACCCGTTGCAGACCGTCGGCAATGCGCTCCACCTTGTCACGCTCCGAACGGGGAATGACAGCAGAGCCAAAGGCAAAATTGATCGACTGGATATCGATGGACGGCGCATAGCGACGCAGTTCCGGCCGGCGCTTGAATTCCCGCACCGTCACCCGGCGCTCTTCCGGCACACGCATGCGCGGGGCAGCTTCCAGCCGCCGCTCGATCTCGGCTGCACTCGGCATCTGGCGTGATTGCGCCAGCGCGGGCGCGGCAACGGTTGCGGCGGCAAGACCAAGCAGCAGGCCACGGCGATTGATCATGGGTGTATTCTCCTTTCCAGACCGGCAGTTTGCACTGCATCAATTATCGAAGGAGAGATAGCGCAGTAAAAATGAAGCGTGCATGAACGGGTCGTGCCGAAGTTCAACGTTACAGCCAGGCCTCGATTTCCGCATCGGCGAAGCCGACGGGATTGAACCCCATGCGCTGATACATTTGCAGGGCACGCGGACTGTCGAGCGTGTTGGTCTCGATGATGACCTTTTCCGGGCTGCTCATCCACGCCGTGACGATGGCTTCGCTCAGGAAGAATTTTGCAAGACCCCGCCCCTGAAACTCCGGCACAAGGCCGAAATAAAGGATTTCCGCCACACCCGGCTCCTGATTGAGCACCAGCTCAAAAAAGCCGGCAGGCGAGCCGTCCACATAAAGCACATGGATTTCAACCGAATCCCGGTGAATGGCGGCAGCCAGTGCTTCATCGCTGAGGTTCCGGTGCACAAACCAGTGATGCGGTTTGCCGACCTGCTCGTAGAGAAAGCGATAAAACGGCAGGGATATCCGCTTGGCCGACATGATCGCCAGTTTGAAGCTGGCTGGCGTCGGAATGGAATAGACCGGCCGGTTGGTCATTTCCAGCAGGGTCACACGCGTCTTCAGTATTTTGGGCTTTGCGGCCTCGGTCATTGCTCTGCTTCACCGGTTGCAACCGGCGTATCTTTGTGTGCACCCCACTCGCTCCACGATCCGTCGTAGAGGATATTGTCCTTGTGCCCGAGGGATTCAAGCGCCAGCGTGATCACGGCGGCCGTGATGCCTGAGCCGCAACTGGTGACAATGGGACGGGAAAGATCGACGCCCGCATCATCCAGAACTTGCCGCAGACCGGCGATATCCTTCAGATAACCCTTGTCCGCCAATGTCGAGGACGGCACGTTGCGCGCACCCGGCATATGGCCGGAGCGAAGCCCTGCGCGCGGCTCCGGGTCCGTGCCGACAAAGCGGCCTGCCGCCCGCGCATCGGCAATCTGGCGTGATCCCGTATCGACGATCGTGCGCATGTCGGTAAAGCTCGCCACCTTCTCCGCCTGAAAATCCGCGATGAAAGCCGATGGCGCGATCTTTGTGACGCCGCTGGTGACCGGCCGGCCATCCTTCTTCCAGTTATCGTAGCCGCCATCCAGGACAAAGACATTCTTTGCGCCCATGACGCGCAGCATCCACCAGACGCGCGGTGAGGTGTTCATGCCGGGCCCGTCATAGACGACGATCGTATCGCTGTTGGTGATGCCCATGCTGCTGACCGCCGCCGCGAAAGCTTCCGGCTTTGGCAATGTGTGTGGCAGGGACGATTCCGGATCCGACAGTTTTTCATGATCGAAGAACACCGCGCCGGGAATATGCGCGGCCTTGTATTCGCCCTCCGCGTCGCGGTTGAGAAACGGGAAATACCACGACGCATCGAGAATGCTCAGGCCCGGCTGGCCCAACCGCTCCTGCAACCAGTCGGGTGAAACCACAAAAGCGCTCTTGTCAGCCACGGTCATTCTCCTTCCGGCGAGGCACCGAAGCGGATACGGAACCGCCGGTTTTCCTTGCCCTTCTTTTCTATCTTTCCGATATGGATCACGCCGACTTCGCCTGTTGTTGCCACATGCGTTCCGCCGCAAGGCTGCGAGTCGATGGATGCATCCTTGCCGATGCAGACAAGGCGGATGCGCCCGGTGCCCGTCGGCGGGCGCACGTTCTTCGACTTGATCAGACCCGGATTGGCCGCAAGCTCTTCATCGGTAATCCAGCGCGTAAAAATCGGATGGTTGGCATTGACCAGTTCCATCAGCTTTTTCGTCACATCCTCCTTGGTCACACCGGCATCCGGCAGGTCGAAGTCAACCCGGCTGTCATCCTCGGCAACGGAAGCGCCGGTGATCGGAAACGGACAGACAACGCTGAGCAGATGGCAGGCGGCGTGCATGCGCATGAGCTTGTAGCGCCGGTCCCAGTCGATACGCAGGACGAGCTTTTCGCCGATGGCAGGCACCGGCTGCTCCGGCGCCGGCACGTGGATGATTTCTTCCTTGCTTTCGCCCGTCACTGTCGCGGCAATGGCAATCGTGCTGCCGTCCGCCCGCACCAACACGCCGGTATCGCCGGGCTGCCCGCCTGACGTGGCATAGAAAATCGTCTGGTCCGTGAGAATGCCGCCGCGTTCATTGATGGCGAGGACAGTCGCCTCGATTTCCTTCAGATAGGAATCGTCGCGGAAGAGTATCGTCGTATCGTATGCCATCAGTGATTGCCTTCAAACGGAACGGATATGGCCGTCTTCGCTTCCATCCAGCGCGGTACCGGCAGATCTTTGGAACGCAGGAATTCAGGATTGAACATTTTTGACTGGTAGCGATTGCCGTAGTCGCAGAGGATCGTGACGATGGTGTGGCCCGGACCAAGGTCGCGCGCCAGACGGATAGCACCGGCAATATTGATTCCGGACGAACCGCCCAGGCAAAGCCCCTCTTCCGTCACCAGATCAAACACCACATCCAGCGCATCCGCATCGGGTATCTGATAGGAAAAGTCCGGGGTAAAACCTTCCAGATTGGCGGTCACGCGGCCCTGCCCGATACCTTCCGTGATCGAGCTGCCTTCGGCCTTGAATTCGCCCGATGTGTAGTAGGAATAAAGCGCTGCCCCCAGCGGATCGGCAAGACCGATCTTGATGTCCTTGTTGCGCGCCTTGAGCCCGGCTGCCGTTCCCGCGAGGGTTCCGCCGGAACCAACGGCGCAGATGAAGCCGTCAACCTTGCCATTGGTATCGCGCCAGATTTCCGGCGCAGTCGTTTCCACATGTGCCAAACGATTGGCAACATTATCGAACTGGTTGGCCCAGATCGCACCATTCGGCTCGGTCTTTGCCATCTGTTCAGCAAGGCGGCCGGAGACTTTCACGTAATTGTCGGGGTTCTTGTAGGGAACCGCGGGAACCTCGACCAGTTCAGCCCCGAGCAGCCGCAGGGCGTCCTTCTTTTCCTGGCTTTGTGTCTCCGGGATAACGATGACCGTGCGGTAACCCAGGGTCTTGGCGACCATGGTCAGGCCGATGCCCGTATTGCCCGCCGTGCCCTCGACGATGACGCCGCCCGGACGCAGCAGGCCGCGATTTTCCGCATCGCGGATGATATAGAGCGCCGCCCTGTCCTTGACCGACTGTCCCGGGTTCAGAAATTCGGCCTTGCCGTAAATATCGCACTCGGTCAAAGCCGATGCCTTGCTCAGGCGGATAAGCGGCGTGTTGCCGATGGCGTCGATCACTGAATTCAACATGGGCCAAGTCCTCATTCTGCTTGGCCTGAACCTATTTGCCCGCAGCACACCATTCAAGCACCGAATGGCAGAAAGTCATGCAAATGCAGGTCTTTATTTCCCGGCATTGCCGCATCACGGCAAGCCGATGCCAACAAAAAGGCCGCCGGTACGATGTACCGGCGGCCTGATTGATTCTTTGTCGCGAGGTTTAGGCTGCCTTGGCGCCGAAGCTCTTGCGCTTGTTGCGGCGCATCGGGCGTTTCTGCGCCGGGGCGCCGCCATCATTGCTCCAGACCTTTTCGCCGCGCGGTTCGCGTGGCTTGCCGGGTGCCTGGCCGCGATGCGGCTTCTTGGCCGGTGCGCCATTGCCGCCTTCGCGGCGTGCCGGACGCTGATCATTGCTGGCAACACGTGCCGGCAGGCTCGACAGATCAATCGGCGAATCGGCAAGCGGCAGACGCATGCGTGTGACACGCTCGACGGCCTTGAACTTGGATGCTTCTTCAGCCGGATCATAAAGGGTGATCGCATTGCCCGATGCGCCGTTGCGGCCGGTGCGGCCGATACGGTGCACATAGCTTTCCGGCTCATCCGGCAGGTCGAAATTGATCACGTGGCTGATGCCGACGACGTCAATGCCGCGCGCGGCAATGTCGGTGGCAACCAGAACACGCACCGAACCGTCCTTGAAACCGTTGAGGGCGCGCTGGCGGGCGTTCTGCGACTTGTTGCCGTGAATGGCAGCCACGTCATAGCCGTCCTTCTCCAGAACACGGGTGACGGCATCGGCACCATGCTTGGTACGGGTGAAGACGATGACCGAAGACAGCGTTTCGTCCTTCAGCATGGCCGACAGGACCTGCTTCTTCTGCTTGGTCGGGATCATGTGCACGACTTGCTTGATCTCGGCAGCGGTGGTGCCCTGCGGCGCCACTTCCACGCGGATCGGGTTGCGCAACAGGCTTTCGGCCAGCGTTGCCACTTCCTTCGGCATGGTGGCTGAGAACAGCGCAGTCTGGCGGTCCTTGTGCGTGCCCTTGGCAATGCGCTTCACATCATTGATGAAGCCCATGTCGAGCATGCGGTCGGCCTCATCAAGCACAAGCCAGCGTGTTTCCGACAGGTCAATGCGGTTGTCGCGCACCAGATCGGTCAGGCGGCCGGGTGTGGCGATGAGAACGTCAACGCCGCCCTGCATCTTGTTGATCTGCGCCACGCGCGACACGCCGCCGAGCACGAGCGCGGTCGAAATATGCGCGCCCTTGGAGAGCTTGCGGACCGTTTCTTCAATCTGCACGGCAAGTTCGCGGGTGGGTGCGAGGATAAGCGCACGGGCGGTCTTGCCCTTGCGCTTGTCGCCGATGGTCAGGATCTTCTGCAGGATCGGCAGGCTGAACGCCGCCGTCTTGCCGGAGCCCGTCTGGGCGATGCCGAGAATGTCCTGACCGGCGAGCTGTGCCGGGATAGCCTGTTGCTGGATGGGCTTGGGAGTAGCCATTCCAGCTGCCTCGACTGCTTTCAGCAGGATGGCATTCAGACCCATGGCGGCAAAGCCGGTGTTTTCAATATTTTCCAATTCAATCTTCTTTCATTGGCCAGACGCGATGGGAATCACGGGCCATAAACACATCACAGGGCGCAACCTGCATGTAACATATTCGGGATGAACGACGAGACGCGGGGAACCCTCCGGTTCCATGCGACTTGCGCAGCCGTGCCTGTGACAGTGTGCCAGCAGGTCTTAGACGCCACGAAGTCCGCAATCGGAAGACCGGAGTGTCCGGTCCAAGCGCCTGACTGGCATATGGGCCCTCTTGGGCAAAAAAGCAAACGATTTTATTGTGCGCCGCAAAATAGCGCTTTCGGTGAAACGATTCATCCGGCCAAAGTCAGTGGCTCGTCCGGACGCCCGGCAGTCAGGTTGCCGCTGTAGAGCGCGGCGATGAGATCGGACTGGGTGACCATGCCGACAAGTTTGTCATTGTCGTCGGCGACGGGTAAATGATGCAGCCCCCGGTCCGCCATGGCTGGCACGAGGTCCGTCACCAGTGTCTGCGGACGGACGAACTGCACCTCGCTCGTCATGATATCGGCAACCGTGCGGTGCGCCCGGCGATCCAGCTTGACGGCGCGGCGCAGGCGGCGTGCCAGACCGATATGCAGATCGCCATCCCGATCCCAGTTGGCATTTTCCATGAAGTCGGTCTGGGTGACGATGCCGATGATGTTGCGGTGGGCATTCACGACAGGCAATGCCTTGATGCGATGCTTGACCAGCAGGGCCCAGGCGAGATGCAATGGTGTGTCGGCTTTCACCGTGGCAAGGTCGGTGGACATGATCTGCTCGCAGCGCACTTCACCAAAACGCCTGCGATAGGCCTGCATCTCGGTCTTGTGCAGGATGGCATCGAGATCATCCGGGCTGATGTTGAGCACTTCGTCATACTGCCGCAGCACGGTATCGAGGTCGGCGGGGGTAAAACCGATGCGGCGCGTCGGCAGCGGATCGGCCGTCTTGTGCACATTGGCGGCCGGAACGGGCACGATGTGCGGATAGCGGCGGCCGGTGAGATTGTTATAGGCCAGAGCTGCAATCAGCAGCAGCAGCGAGTTGAGCCCGACCGGCCACAGCACAAAGCCATAACCGAGATTATGCACGACAGGACCGCCGAGGACGGCGGTCAGGGCGACAGCTCCGCTTGGCGGATGCAGCGAACGAGTGGCGATCATGGCGAGGATCGCCAGGGACACGCCAACCGCCGAGGCGATGACGAGATCAGGAATCCACATTGCGCAGGTCACGCCGATCAGCGCTGCGATGGTATTGCCAACCATGATTGACCAGGGTTGGGCCAGCGGGCTGGAAGGAACAGCAAACAGCAGAACCGCCGAAGCGCCCATCGGCGCGATCAGCAGCGGCACAGCCGTTGTCGCGCCCAGCGCCTGCTCGCTGACGACACCGGTGACAAAGACGCCCAGCAGAGCGCCGAAACAGGCGCGCAGGCGTTCCATGGTGCTGACCGGCGCCAGCGCGGGCAGGAATCGCTTCAGATTGGACAGGAGTGCTTTCATCATGCGTTCTCGACGTTGCGCTTCAGCGCATACCGCCTGCCACGCGCGCTGGCAAAGAATGATTTTCTTGAAAACCGCGGAAAACCAGAAAAAATGACCACGACTGGCTGGCGTGAGACCTTGGACAGGGCTGATTTCCGTCAAGCAGCGTCCGGCACCTGAATGGCTTTAACGGGAGGCTGCTCGTGCTGCAGAGCCTTGGCGAGTTCATAGCTGGTCTGCAGTGTCAGCCAAAAGCGCGCTGTACTGACACCCGCCCGCTCCAGCCGAACAGCAAGATCCGGGCTTATTCCAGCCTTTCCGTTCAGAATGCGCGAAAGCGTAACGCGCGAAATGGCAAGCCGGCTTGCCGCCTCGGTAACGTTCATGCCGAGCGGTGCCAAGACATCTTCGCGGAGCAATTCGCCGGGATGAGGTGGTGTCTTGATCATTTGCAGCATCCTCTCAGTGGTAGTCCAGATAATCCACGAGTTCCACGTCGTTTCCATCAAAACGGAATGTCACGTGCCAATTGCCATTGATCCAAATCGACCAGTGGCCTTTCAATGCGCCCTTTAGCGGGTGTAGCCGGTAAGCAGGCAAGTTCAATTCTTCCGGGCGAACAGCGTTCTCGAGAGCGTATAGAACACGCAGCAACTTTGGCGCATGGGCCGGTTGTATACCTCGGGTCGATCCTGTGCGGTAGAAAGTTTCCAGTCCCTTGTGTCGAAAGCGCAAGATCATAGGTTTTTGTAAACAGTAACGATACACTTTGCAAGGGGATCGGTTGAAATCCTGCGCTTCACCCCAGCGTTTACCGGGCGAAATGCTTTGCGCCGGCGACGCACAGGATGACGGCCATTGTCACCAGGATCATCGACCAGCCCACGGTCTCGTGCAGCAGCGTGGCTGCCAGAACCAGTCCGAAGAAGGGCTGCAGCAGTTGCAGTTGCCCTACGGCGGCGATGCCGCCCTGCGCCAGACCGCGATACCAGAAGATGAAGCCGATCAGCATGGAAAACAGCGAGACATAGGCAAGGCCAAGCCAGGCGCCCTGCCCGATCACGCTCCAGTCATGCGGCATGATGTAGAGTGTCAGCGGCAGCATCAGCGGCAATGACACGACAAGAGCCCAGGAGATGACCTGCCAGCCGCCGAGCCTGCGCGACAGCCGCGCGCCTTCCGCATAGCCAAGGCCGCAGACAATAATGGCCGCGAACATCAGGAGATCGCCGGTCAGCGAGGCTGAGCCCCCCTGATAAACGGCAAAACCGACAACACACAGACTGCCGAGACAGGAAAAAACCCAGAAGACCGGACGCGGACGTTCGCCGCCGCGCAGCACGCCGAAGATCGCCGTCGACAATGGCAGAAGACCGATGAACACGATGGAATGGGCTGACGTGACATGACGCAGGGCCAACGCCGTCAACAGGGGAAAGCCGACGACGACACCGAGCGCCACCACCAGCAAGGACATGAGATCCGCCTTGGCCGGCCGCTTCTCGCGAAACGCCAGCAGCATGGCCAGTCCGAGCAAAGCGGCAATCGTGGCACGGGCGACCGTCAGGAACACCGGATCGAAATCAGCGACCGCCACGCGGGTGGCCGGCAGCGAGCCGCTGAAAATCACCATTCCGACGAATCCGTTGATCCAGCCGCTCGTCATCTTGTCCATCAGTACACCTCGTTTTGCCCGAAACACCCTTGTCCGAACAGTCACCAGCCGATACCTCACAGCCATGGATTTTCCAGAGACGGTACAGTACAATATAGAAAAACTGTCATGGTATGTTGAGCGGTACAGATGGATGAAAAAACCGAAATTGCCGGACGTGACACGACGCTTGTCGAGCAAGTGATGCAGGCCATTCGTCAGCGGATTGCCGCGCGCACGCTCGGCCCCGGCGCGCGCCTGCCCTCGATCCGCAGCTTTGCCGCAACGATGCAGGTATCGAAATCCACCATTGTCGAAGCCTATGACCGGCTTGCGGCTGAGGGCACGATCCAGTCGCGCCGCGGCTCCGGCTTTTATGTTGCCGGGCATATGCCGCCGCTGTCCCTGGCGGAGATCGGCCCGCGGCTTGATCACGCCATCGACCCCTTGTGGGTTTCACGCCTGTCGCTGGATGCCGATGACGGCATGCCCAAACCCGGATGCGGCTGGCTGCCGGCGTCGTGGATGCCGGAGGCTGGCGTACGCCGCGCGCTGCGGACACTGGCGCGCGCCGACGACGCCCTGTTGACCGACTATGCGACACCCCTGGGATTGAAGCCGCTGCGTCAGCTTCTGTCGCGGCGCATGGCCGAACATGGGATCGAAGCAGCCCCGGACCAGATCATGATCACTGAATCCGGCACACAGGCCATCGATCTCCTGTGCCGCTCCCTCGTCGGACCGGGTGACGCGGTCATTGTTGATGACCCCTGCTATTTCAATTTCCACGCCCTGCTACGGGCACACCGGGTCAAGATCATCAGCGTTCCCTATACGCCGCATGGACCTGACCTCGAGCGGTTTGCCGAAGCCCTGGCGGAACATCGCCCGCGCCTCTACATCACCAACTCGGCCCTGCACAATCCGACCGGCGCGGTGCTGTCACCTGTCATCGCCCACCGCCTGCTCAAGCTGGCGGAACAGCACGACCTCACCATCGTCGAGGACGATATTTTTGCCGATTTCGAACATGAACCAGCGCCGCGCCTCGCCGCCTTCGACGGGCTGGAGCGCGTTATTCACATGGGCAGCTTTTCCAAATCCCTGTCGGCCTCCGTGCGCTGCGGTTTCATTGCCGCCCGCCGCGACTGGATCGACGGCCTGGTCGACCTGCGCATTGCCACCTCCTTCGGCGGCGGACGCCTGTCGTCGGAACTCGTTCTGCTGATGCTGAAGGATGGCACCTACCGCAAGCATATGGACCATCTGCGGGCTCGCCTCGCCCACAGCATGGGTGAAACCAGTGTAAAACTCAAAGCGCTTGGCGTGATGCCATGGATCGAACCGCGCGGCGGCATGTTTCTCTGGTGCAAACTGCCGGAGGGCATCGACGCCGGAAAAGTCGCTCAGGCAGGTCTGAGGGAAAAGATCGTTTTTGCGCCCGGCAACGTGTTCAGCCAGACGCAGTCGGCCAACAGTTACATGCGCTTCAACGTCGCCCAATGCGCAGAGCCGCGCATCCTGCGCGTGCTGGAAACAGCGCTAAATGGCAGCGAGCATGCTCTGCAGCGTTAGAACCGTCCGCCAGTTGCGCGCCGTGAGCGGTACTTTCAGTACCTTGTCGAGCGCCTCGGCCATTTTCGACCTGCCGAAGCCATCGGGCGTGTAGAGATAGAGCACCCTGTTGCGCACGGTGAACTCCTCGGTTGCAGCGGCCCGGCTGGCGAGCTCCACCAGCGCCGCATCCGTCGGATCATCGTCCATGATCACCGCATGCAGGTTTTTCGGGTTGTCGAGCGCTTCGGGATAGGCGTTCTTGCTCACCATGGCGTTCCACTCGTCCACGGTGCGGATCGTCACACGCGACGGAAAGCCGAAGGTGCGCGGAAAGATTTCTCCGATGATTTCGGCAACGCGGCGTGCGGTCTGATCCGACGACAGAATGACATTGCCGCTCTGCACATAGGTTTTGACATCGCCAAATCCCGCCACCGCCAGGACGGTGCGCAAGGTCTCCATCTTGACGATCTTGTTGCCACCGACATTGATCCCCCTGAACAGCACCACATATTTCGTCATTCTGCTCCCCTGTCGATTTGTTCCGCCAGTTGCGCGAGTTTCAGCACCGTATTCCAGTTGCGTGCCGTCGCGGCGACTTTGAGCGTTGTCTCGATCTTGCTGAAAAGTTTCGATTCCGGGGCACCCTGCGGCGGGTAATAATAGAGCACCGTGCCATCGATGGCGAACTGCTCCGGCCCGGCATTTTTCCGCTCCAGGGCTTCCACGGCCTCCCGGTCGGGATGCTTCTCCAGAACATAAGCGTGCAGTTTGTTGCCTTCGCCGTCAGGAAACGGATTGCCCGCAATCAGCTTCTTCCATGCAGTCTTGCTGACGATCATGATGGATTTGGAAAAAGCAAATTTTTCCAAAGCGATAGCCGCGACTCTTGCGACAATCTGCTTTGGCGTCCGGTCCGAAACCAGAACCACGTTACCGGTATTGATATAGGTGGCAACCTTCTCGAAACCGTCGGCGAGAAGCGCGGCCTTCAACGGCTGCACCGGCAGCGATGTTGCACCGCCGACGCCGCGAAACAGAATGATGTAGGTCGTTCTGCGCCCCATACAGCCTCATTACCTGACGCCGAGAATGCGCTTCCACAGCGTCCCGCCGACCCGTTTCCCCACAACGAAATAGGCAATCATCAATGCGAAAAAGACCAGCGCCGGCCATCCATTGAGAGAAAAGCCGTTTTCGGTCTTTCCACCCAGAAAACTCGCCACGACATAGCCGAGGACGGCAAAGGCGGTGATGAAATCAAGAATAAAAGCAAGAATGATGCGCCAATGCGATGTTGGCTTCTGTTGAATATCAGTCATTTGAAAACATACCCCGTTGGACTATCGCCCCAGTGAATAGTCTGACATTCGATAAAACGAACTGCAACTATAAGTAGCTTAAATAATCAAACCGGCGATCGTTTCGTTGTCGGTGATGTCCTGATAGGCCCAACCCGCTTCGTCAAAGCGCTTGAACAAGGCGTCGAAGTTCGCCTTGTTCTTGGTTTCGATACCGATCAGCACCGAACCGAAATTGCGGGCCGATTTCTTGAGATATTCGAAGCGCGCCACATCATCCTCCGGACCGAGCAGATCGAGGAATGACCGCAGCGCACCCGGACGCTGCGGGAAACGGAAGATGAAATACTTCTTCAATCCCTCATAGCGCAGCGAACGTTCCTTCAGTTCCGGCAGGCGTTCGAAATCGAAATTGCTGCCTGAGATCACCAGGATAATGCGCTTGCCCTTCAGGTCGCTCTTCCTGAAATCCTTGAGGGCATCGATGGCGAGCGCCCCGGCGGGTTCGACAACGATGCCTTCGATGTTCAGCATTTCGATAATGGTCGAACTCAAGCGGTTTTCCGGAATCAACATCACAGAATCCGCGGTGAACTCCTTGAGAAGCTTGAAGTTTTCCCGGCCGATCTCAGCAACGGCAGCGCCATCGACAAAGTTGTCGACCGTATCGAGCTTGACGCGCTTTCCCGCTTCCAGACTGCGCTTGAGACTGGGCGCACCGGCAGGCTCGACAAAGCGGAACCGGGTTTCCCAGCCAAGATCGGTGAGATAGCGCGTCACACCGGCAGAAAGTCCGCCGCCGCCCACCGGCAGGATGATCAGGTCCGGCTTGCGCTTGTCGGGAAGCTGCGCCGCGATCTCGTGCGCGACGGTCGCCTGCCCGGTGATGATATCCGCATGATCGAAAGGCGGCACCATGACCGCACTGTTGTCGGCGGCAAAATCCTGCGCCGCCGCGTAGCACTGGTCGAAAATGTCGCCGACGAGGCGGATTTCGATGAACTCGCCGCCGAATGTCCGGGTTTTGTCGATCTTCTGCTGCGGGGTTGTAACCGGCATGAAGACCACACCATGCTTGCCGAAATGGCGGCAGATGAAGGCAAAACCCTGCGCGTGATTGCCGGCCGAAGCGCACACAAAGGTCGCATCTTCCGTTTTGTGCTCATTCAAGTAATGCGCAATGAAATTGAAGGCACCGCGAATCTTGTAGGAGCGCACCGGCGACAGATCCTCGCGTTTCAGCCAGATCTGCGCGCCATATTTTTGCGAAAGATAATGATTGAGTTGCAGCGGTGTTTCCGGGAACAGCGCGCGCATTTTTTCCGTCGCGCGGTCCACAGCCTTGATGAATGCAGTCATAGGAACAGGTCAACCTTCTCGAATGTTCTGACATCGATAATGCCGACATCGGAAATACGCAATTCGGGAATGACCACCAGCGCCAGCAGCGAGTGCTGCATATAGGCGTTGTTCAGGCTGCATCCCATGGCGCGCATAGCGTTCACCAGCTTGTCCGCCTTGGCTGCAACGACTTCCGCCCGCTGGTCCGACATCAGTCCGGCAATCGGCATTTCGACCAGCGCCAGCTCGCGTCCCTTGGAGAACAGCACCACGCCACCGCCGACTTCGCCAAGGCGGTTGGCGGCTTTCGCCATGTCATCCTTGTTGGTGCCGACAACGATCATGTGGTGGCTGTCATGGGCAACCGTCGACGCCATGGCGCAATCCAGCGTATAGCCGAAACCGGAGACAAAGCCGTTGACGACGGCACCGGTGCCGCGATGCCGCTCCACCAGAGCGATCTGGCACACATCATTGCGCCGGTCCATCTGCACGATGCCGTCGGACACCGGCAGTTCGGCCTCCAGCGCCTTTGTCGGCGCCTGGTTCTCGATGACGCCGATCACCCGCGCCGTCACCTGCTTGCCGGGTTTCGGCGCCTTGATGTCGAAATCCCTGGCATTGAGTTTCTTGCCGAGCTTGATCGTATTCTTGGCAAAGGCCGGATAGTCATAGGCCGGAATGTCGGCGGCAAGCTTGCCCTTTTCCGCCAGGAGCACGCCGCGGCCATAGACCCGGTCGATGGTCAGATTGGCGAGATCCGAAACAATCAGGAAATCCGCAAGGCGGCCGGGTGTGATCGACCCGATCTCGCGCTCCATCCGGAAATGCTGGGCGGTGTTGAGCGTCGCCATCTGGATCGCCGTCACCGGCTTCAATCCCTGTGCGATTGCGTGACGAACCACCCGGTCCATGTGACCGTCATTGACCAGCGTGCCGGAATGGCTGTCGTCGGTGCACAGGATGAAATTGCGCGGGTCGATTCCCTGCTCCGTCACCGCCTTGATCTGGCTGGCGACATCGTACCAGGCCGAGCCGAGGCGCAGCATGGCGCGCATGCCCTGGCGCACGCGGGCAATCGCATCTTCCATGCGCGTGCCCTCGTGATCGTCCTCCGGCCCGCCTGCCACATAGCCATGGAAGGCACGGCCGAGTTCCGGCGAGGCAAAATGCCCGCCCACGGTCTTGCCGGCCTTGACCGTCGCATCGATACCGCCGCGCATGGTCGCATCATTGTTGGCAACGCCGGGGAAATTCATCACCTCGCCAAGCCCGACAATGTTCGGCCAGGTCATGGCCTCCGCCACGTCGGCCGGGCTGATGGCGGCACCGGCATTTTCGAGGCCCGGCGCCGAGGGAACGCAGCTCGGCATCTGCACATGCACGTTGATCGGCATGGCCAGCGCCTCGTCGTGCATGAGCCGGACGCCCTCCAGACCAAGCACATTGGCGATTTCATGCGGATCGATGAACATGGACGTCGTGCCATGCGGGATGACGGCGCGGGTGAATTCGGTGACGGTGACCATCCCGCTTTCCACATGCATATGCGCATCGCACAGGCCCGGCACGAGGTAGCGGCCGCCTGCATCGATCACCTTGGTCTTCGGTCCGATACAGTGTTCCGCACCATGACCGACAAAGGCAAACCGCCCGGCAACAACGGCGATATCGATGCCCGCAATAATCTCGCCGGAATACACGCTGACAAGGCGGCCGTTGCGCACGACAAGATCGGCATGACTGCGGCCCATGGCGACATCCACCAGCAGGGGCGCTGCTTCTGTCCATGCCTGCGGCTTGTTGCTGGTTCTCGCCTGTCTGCTCATCTCATCACCTCACTCATTACGAATATAATCCATATACGAAAAAGACGCCTGCAACCGTGATTCCAGCGCAATCGTTGAAAAAAACCTGAAATCTCGGGGCAATCGCCGCACGGCGTCAGACGATAAGGGCGGCATGCCTATCCGTCTGCTTGTCAACGCGCCGGAACAACCACGTAGCTCACAACCTTGGTCTGATCCGGATAGTATTTGTAACCGAGCGTTATGTGCTTGATGTCCGTGGGCGGGTTGGTCATGCCGGCGCCTTGCATCAGCCCCTGCACCACCGGGTTCGGAGCTTCGCCGAACCAGACAAACAGCGCGGGAAAACGGATACGGGCCGCCGCATTGGGCATCTCCCAGTGGATCGGGCTCAAGGACTGATCGTAAAGACGCAGATTGCCCGGCAATTGCGGACCGTCGGAAACGACGGTCACATAATGTCCGTCGGCCTGTGTCGCCGCGTAGAGCTTGCCATAGTCGAGCTGGCCGATGGACGGAGCGCCGCCCTCATAGGCATAGAGGATATTGACGGCCAGTATCGGAATGACCGCAAGTCCGCACAGCGCACCGACAATGGCGAAGCGTTTCAGCGGCAGATCCGACGCGATGTAACGGCCAAGCAGCATTGCCAGATAAAGCGGCGACAGAAAAAGCACCGGTTGCAGCCAGCGATCCTTGACTTCCGCGGCACCGCTCACGAGCACGCCGACAAAGACGGCCGCCAGGGCGAAAAGCAGGACACGGCCGAGAAAGGTTTCGCCGTCGCTCAAACCTGCCTTCGGCGTGACCTGCTGCGCCCGGCTCCGCCACCAGGCGACGGCAAAGAATACCAGCGCGACGCCGGAGAAGAGGACGCCATTGAGGAACAGTTTCCATTCGCCGTGCAACCGGCTGGCGATGAACTGCCCGCCCTCGTTGATCTGGAACTTGTGCGAGCGCGCCAGAAGGTTGTCCATGTGGGAGAGCGCCCAAAGGGCAGTCGGGGTCACGGCAGCGAAAAAGGCAACGAGTGTCAGAATGGACTTGGACGACAGAAGAACGGCCCGGTAGGCCGGAACGGAAAGCCCGGCCAGGATCAAGCCGACGAGAAAAAAGCCTGCATTGAATTTTCCGAGGAGTCCGGCAGCGATGCCCAGCCCCAGCAAGGCGGCAGACAGCCAGGAGCGAGATTTCATGTGCCAGGCGAAGGCAAGGAATGCCCAGGCGCAACCGGTGGTCGCGCCGACGGAGTGCGTCAGGGTTCGCTGTGATTCCCAGGCGATCTGCGGCAGGAGAAACACGCCGACCATGCCGGCCGCTGCAACGGCTTTGCGCATTCCCAGCAGCCGGGCGCCGGCATAAACGCTGACAAAGAGGCTCGCCAGCATGCCGAACTTCACCAGGAAGACGGTCGACATGCGGATGCCGAGGATATCCCCCGCCACACTGTTTATCCAGGTATAAAGCGGTGGCTGCGAACCGCCATAGCCCCATTGCAGCGCGCCGACATAGGCCAGTTGCTCGGCATCATCGACACCGGCGCCGTTGGAAATGATCGTCAGGAACACCACCTGAAAGGCGAAATACAGCAGAACAAACAACAGCCCCGGATTCTCCGACGCCAGCTGTCTGACACTGCGCAATGGAGATTGAAGCGGAATAGCGGACATTGTTCTCTCATACTTTTGGATAAGCCGCTTCTAGTCCAACTGGATGTGGAAATCCACCAGTACGTGCAGTCGATGATCGCGCCGCACATCCCGTTGCATGAAATGCTTCGCGCACGTTTGGGTCGGCGCAACGGGCATATTTCAAAAAGGGACAGCAGCGTCCCTTTTCAAGTCTATGCAAGTGGCTAATGTCGCTAACTGTAGTTGCAATGTTCAGGGAGAGATCGAGCATAACGTCTACGATTAATGCGGTCGGCAGCCTGTGAGTGGTGAAACGACAGAGCGCTGAGTACTTCGTGCGCTTGGAATGCAAGATTGACGGCGGCATCTGAACAGCAAATCTCACACGAATATTCAAGCCTCACCAAAACAAGAACAATTCCTGGGGTGGGGTGAAGGGGCGGGATCGGTCAGTATCCCGCCCTTTCCTTTTGCGCTTTCTTGTGAAGATAATAGCGCCCAAAATTAAACTGAACTTTCAACTAAATTTCCATGCCCTTCATCCGCCTCTGTCATGCCGGTTGCTTCCGGCTTCGGGGCCCGGTCATTGGACCATGGGCGTGGGAACGTGATCGAGCCCCGATTTTCCGGCAAACGGCTGTTGACGGAATCGTCCGAACCGTTGAAAAGCATAGGCGCGCGGACGTGGCGAAACTGGTAGACGCAAGGGACTTAAAATCCCTCGGCCATAGGTCATGCGGGTTCGACCCCCGCCGTCCGCACCATTTCCCATCCCCGCACGTTTCATCATGCTGCTGTGCAACGTTGCCCTTGGCCTTTTCATATCCATACTATATGCGATTCATATATGAACCATATATGGAGATACCCATGGGCATCGTGAGCATAGATGACGATCTGCACGATCAGCTGCGCAGGGCGAGCAAAGTATCGTGCCGCTCAATCAATGCGCAGGCCGCCTATTGGATCAAAATCGGCATGCTCTGCGAGACCAATCCGACGCTCAGTTTCACCGCGATCATCGAGCGCGAACTCAGTTCCGCCGGCGTATCCGCGCAACCGCTGGCCGCGAGCGAAGCATGACGAAGCAGCCCCAGGAACTGGCGCTGCTGGCCGAATCCGGCCGGCTGCTGGCGTCCGTGTTCGGGCTGCTGGATCGAACCTCGCTGATCGGCATGTCGACACTTCAGGTCAATGAAATGGCCGAGCGTTTCATCGTCCATGATCTTCAGGCCCGCCCTGCGAGCAAAGGCCAGTACGGCTATGGTTTTGTGCTGAATTCTTCGGTGAACGATGTGGTCTGCCATGGCGTCCCGTCCCAATCGGAGGTGCTTCGGGACGGCGACATCGTCAATTTCGACATCACGCTGGAGAAGAACGGCTATATCGCAGATTCCAGCAAGACCTATCTCGTTGGCAGCGTCAATCCGGCCGCCAGGCGGCTGGTCCACACCGCTTACGAAGCCATGTGGATGGGTATCCGCGCCGTTCGACCGGGTGCGCGGCTTGGCGACATCGGCTGGGCAATCGAACGCCATGCCAAGCGCCATGGCTATTCCGTGGTGCATGAATATTGCGGCCACGGCATCGGCCGGGAAATGCATGAGGAACCCCAGATCCTGCACTTCGGAAAACCGGGAACCGGCCTCACCCTGCGTGAGGGCATGGTTTTCACCATCGAGCCGATGCTCAATCAGGGCCGACGGACCGTAAAAACGCAAGCCGACGGCTGGACTGTCGTGACGAGAGACGGGTTACTTTCCGCACAGTTTGAACACACCGTTGCCGTTACAACCTCCGGTGTGTCCGTACTGACGCTGCGTCCTGATGAATTGGCGGCAGGACCGCTCAGGCGGCTTGCGCCGGCTGGCTGATTCAATCAGCCGTGCAGCTTGATGGTGATCTCGGCAACGCGCTTGCCCTGGAATTTTGCGCCTTCCAGTTCCTGCGCCGAAGGCTGCCGCGAGCCGTCGCCATCGGCCGTCGTGGTCATGCCATAGGGCGCACCGCCGCGCACGACGTCATTGCCCATCTGCGCCTGATAGGCATAGGAGAGTGGCACGATGATCATGCCATGGTGCTGCATCTGCCACTGGGTGGAAACCAGCGCCAGTTCCTGGCCGCCGTGCTGGGTGGCGGAAGACGCCATGACCGAGCCGACCTTGTTGATCAGCGCGCCCTTGACCCAGAGACCGCCGGTCTGGTCGAAAAAATTCTTCATCTGCGCCGACATCGAGCCAAAGCGCGAGGATACGCCGACAATGATCGCGTCATAGGTTTCGAGCTCGTCCACCGTGGCAATCTCTGCCTTCTGGTCGAGCTTGTAGTGATAGGCCTTCGCCACATCGAGCGGAACCAGTTCCGGCACCCGCCGGACAGTGACCTCGGCGCCGGCTTCCCGTGCGCCGTCCGCAGCGGCATAGGCCATCTGCTCCATATGTCCCCAGCTTGAATAATAAAGCACCAACACCTTGGCCATGATCGTCTCCATCGTTGACATCGGTTGGACGGGAAAATGCCGCCATGTCCCGTAGGTTAAGCTTTTCGCTGTTCGTTAAAACAGACATTGTCGCGACAAACTGTTCACCATTTGAAATGGCTTGCGGCGGCTGTTTGCGCCCATTACGGTCGCCCCCGCGATAGGAGAATCCAGATGACGAATGAAGTCGTGAGCGCTGCCATGCTTGCCATTGGCGACGAGTTGCTGTCCGGCCGGACCAAGGACAAGAACATTGGCCATCTCGCCGATATTCTGACGGCGGTCGGCATCGATCTGAAGGAAGTGCGGATTGTTCCGGATGAGGAAGACCGCATCGTTGACGCGTTGAATGCCCTGCGCGGCGCCTATGATTATGTCTTCACCTCAGGCGGCATCGGCCCGACCCACGACGACATTACGGCGGACGCCGTTTCCAAGGCATTTGGCGTGCCTTGCGAGCATGATGCCAAGGCCATGCAGCTGATGGGCGACAATTACGCGGCGCGCGGCATGGAGTTCACCGAAAGCCGCCAGCGCATGGCGCGCATGCCGCGCGGTTCCGTGCATATCGACAATCCCGTCTCGACCGCGCCCGGGTTCAACATCGGCAATGTCTACGTGATGGCAGGTGTTCCCTCGATTTTTCAGGCGATGCTCGACAATGTGATTCCCACGCTGAGGGTCGGCAAGCAGCTGCTTTCCCGTTCGGTCAATTGCCCGTTCGGCGAAGGCACGATTGCCATACCGCTGCGCGATATCCAGGCGGCGCACCCCGATACGATCATCGGCTCCTATCCGAAGTACGAAAACAACAGGTTTTCAACGGAATTGGTTGTCCGCGCCCGTGACGAGGACAAGCTTGCCGCCGCAGAGCAGGCCGTACGGGCCATGGTGGACCAACTCGCATCGGCCAAACAAATCTGAGGAACCATAGGCCTGCGGCCAACGTTCCGGTTCGCACCTGCGATAAAATCACACGCGCCGGTCTTGCGTTCGGAGCGTATAATGCTCTGAATAGCAAGATCGACCTGTCAACCGATGGAGGCCCGCATGGCATTTCGCACGATCATCGCTTTTATCCGCAGCGAGCGCGAGGCGCCAAGGGTTATGGGCGCGGCAAAGCTGATCGCCTCTTCAAGCGAACGAGCCCACATCATCGGCCTTTACACGATCCCCTCTCCCATCGTTTACGCAGATCCCACCGGTTTTGCCGATACGACCCTGTTCGAGGCGCACGAACAGCGCCACAAGGAGAATTCGGAGGCGATCTCTGCGCTGTTCAACAAGGAAATGGGCAAGGGCAGGATTTCCCACGAGTTCCGCATCGTCCGCTCGGAGAGCAGCAGCCCGTCGGCCGGTGTCACCCAGAGCGCCCTGCGTGCGGATATCATCGTGGCCGGGCAACCGGACCCGGATGATCCGGACAGCGTCAACGATGTCACCGACCCGCTTGTCATGGAAAGCGGGCGTCCCGTGCTGTTTGTCCCCTACAAGATCGAACTCCCCACGAAAATCAACCGCGTGCTTGTTGCCTTCAACGGCAAGCGCGAGGCTTCGCGGGCGGCGTTCGATTCCCTGCCCTTCCTGATCAAGGCCGAGCGCACGGATGTCGTCTGGATCGATCCGAAGAAAACCACCGACCCGAACATGGATATTCCGGGCACCCCGCTCTCGGACGCCCTGCGCCGCCACGGCGTCAACGTCAATCCTTTCACGATTGAATCCAATGGCGAGGCCGCCGACAAGATCCTGCGCCGCAAGATTGCCGACGACAAGGTGGATCTGATCGTCATGGGTGCCTATAGCCAGTCGCGCCTCAAGGAATGGGTATTCGGCGGTGTGACGAGCTCGTTCATATCGGACATGCCCTGCCTGACGCTGATGTCACGCTGACGATTGAGCGGATAGAGCCGTAAATCACATGTTTCTGCCCCCTTGCAAAGGACAGGCTGCGCAAGCGGCTTGCCATGGGCAGGCATTTCCCGCTATTGCGAGACGCATTCCCTAGCGGATTAGCTCCGCCTGTTTCGTGTTTTCTTGATGGAGTGCGCCATGTCTCTTCCCGATAAAGCTTTTCCGGTGTCCTGGGACCAGTTCCATCGGGATGCCCGTGCCCTTGCCTGGCGTGTAGCGGGCATGCAGCGCGAATGGCGCGCCATGGTTGCCATCACCCGCGGCGGCCTCGTGCCGGCGGCAATCATCTGCCGCGAGCTCGGCATCCGCATGATCGAAACCGTCTGCATCGCCTCCTACCACGACTATGAGGAACAGGGCGAACTCAAGGTGCTGAAGGACGTCGATCCGCGCCTTCTGCAAGATGGTGGCGAGGGCATTCTCGTCATCGACGACCTGACCGATACGGGAAAAACCGCTGCGGTCGTGCGCGCCATGATGCCCAAGGCGCATTTTGCCACGGTCTACGCCAAGCCGAAGGGCCGCCCGCTGATCGATACGTTCGTCACGGAAGTCTCGCAGGACACCTGGATCTATTTCCCCTGGGATATGGGCCTGACCTATCAGGAACCGATCACCAAGGGACACCGGGGCTAACCAGCCATTTCCTGCGGGGGTAGCCCGAACTGCCTCCGCCCAAACACGAATGGAACCATGACCTCGCTGGAGGCCATGGTATATCCTGACCGGCGCCGTTCATTCCGGCTGCCTCTCATTCTTCCGTAGAATGGATTCCCTGCCTTCGAAGTGATATTGCCTCCGCAGGATCCGCTGTGGTTTTTTTGCACTGCTGTTCAAAAAATCGACACAAGTCGCATATAAGCTAGGAACAGTAGCCTGAGAGTGATTGCGATTTGCAAGAATCGGTTCACAATCATTGAAACAAATCGCAAAAAAAGAGCGGAGCATTGAACTTAAATTACACCAACGAGATCGTGACGGAAAAGCGGATTGAAATGCCGGACGGCAGAATCCGCCAGGTTGCCGCTCTCGTTTACCGGGTCAAAAAGCACCAGACAGAGATTCTTCTGATCACCAGTCGCGGCACGGGGCGATGGGTGCTGCCCAAGGGCTGGCCGCAGGTTGGCAAAACCTTCGCCCATTCGGCCAAGACCGAGGCCTATGAGGAAGCCGGTGCGCGCGGTGATATCGCCCCCTTCTCCATCGGTGTCTATCGCTATGAAAAGCATGACATGTCGGAAGGCGAATGCGGCGATTTCGTCGTCGACGTCTTTCCCATGCATTTTTCCCATCAGGAAAAGAGCTGGCCCGAACGCGGCGAACGCCGCCTCGAATGGGTCAGCGTCGAAGAATGCGCCCGCCGGGTCGAAGAACCGGAACTGAAGGCCCTCATTGCGAGTTTTGATCCGGCGCTCGTCACCCCGCGCTGATGGTCGGGACGAGCGATATGATCCGCCTCAATCTTTCGCTCGCCATCATCGCCATCCTTTCCAGCCCTGCCCTCGCTCTCGACAATACGCAATTGCAGAAGATCGAGCATGGCTGCATCGACGAGACCGCATCATCATCGCCGGAAGAGCGAATCAGCAACTGCAACAACTGGATTGACAGCGCGCCGGATAAGCTGCGCGCCAAGGCCTATTATGACAGGGGCAACGCCTATCTGGATGTCCAGAAGCTTGATCTTGCGGTTGCCGATTATTCCCATGCCATCGCCCTGAAGCCGGACTTCAAGGATGCCTGGTACAGCCGAGGCTACGCCAGGCACGACCTGGGCAATTACGATCAGGCAATCGAGGACTACGACACGGCGCTCAAACTGGCCCCCGAAGACATCGACAGCCTGTATGGCAAAGCCTATGCCTCTCAAAAGAAAGGCGATCTCGACGCGGCGATTGCCGGTTACACCGCCGTTATCCGCCTCAAGCCGGACTATCCCACCGCCTTTTACAACCGTGCCATTGCCTATAACGCCAAGGGCGATACGGAAAATGCCACACGCGACGCCCTCGAATATGAGCGCCTGAAGGACAAGAACCCACAATAGGTGGTGTTGGACGCCATTGGCGCCACGTTTCCATCCGTAGCCAGCTACCGGAAAAACAAGCGAAAGTTCTCCCCGTTATCCACATATGTGACACACAAGATGTTGCGGTCACAAATATGTAAAAAACTAATTCTTGACGCTCGACCCCGAGTCACTTTTTATAGGGCAGTCGTTGCGTTTGTGGCGTGACCGGGGAGTAATGTGACCGGTCTTTTTCCCAGTTTATGCAGTGTTTTTCACAGCTTGCGCCCTATGGCGCACGCCGGTGATGACCTGTGTCTGCAGCCGGAAGAATACCATTGTGCACAGAGAAATATTTGTTGGGTAAATGGTGTCTTAACACAATATTTAGTGTTTACAGGTATGTTAGACACCAGATAATGTGACATTCTCATTTGGGGCGAGTCACAAAACAGGCGTCAAAAAAGGGCCGCCGGGCCCAGGACTGAAGCGGTGAAAACCGCATCGAGGACAGGTCGCGGCGACAGCACCGGATTCAGCTCCTGAATCCGGATAGGACGGGTTTGTGTTCTTGATGCGCGCAGCTCTTCACATGGCGCCCAACGAACACTATATATAGAGACAAGGACGAAGCAGATGCGGATCGAACGGCGTTTTACCAAAGAGAATCAATCAGCCTATGCGGACATCGAATTCCGTGTAGCGACGAGCGAGATCAAGAATCCCGACGGCTCTGTTGTGTTCCGTCTGGAGAATATCGATGTGCCGGCCCAGTTCAGTCAGGTCGCGGCCGACATTCTCGCGCAGAAATATTTCCGTAAGGCAGGCGTACCGGCCAAGCTGAAGAAGGTTGAGGAAAATTCCGTCCCTTCATGGCTGTGGCGTTCGGTTGCCGATGAGGAAGCTTTGGCAGCGCTGCCGGCCGACGCACGCTATGGCTCGGAAATGGATGCGCGTCAGGTTTTCGATCGCCTTGCCGGCACCTGGACCTACTGGGGCTGGAAGGGCAAATATTTCGATTCGGAGAAAGACGCCCTCGCCTTCCGCGATGAGCTTGCCTACATGCTCGCCACCCAGCGCGTCGCCCCCAATTCCCCGCAATGGTTCAACACAGGCCTGCATTGGGCCTATGGCATCGACGGCCCCGGCCAGGGCCACTATTACGTCGACCCGGACACCGGCAAGCTGACGAAGTCAAAATCGTCCTATGAACATCCGCAGCCGCATGCCTGCTTCATCCAGTCCGTCGCCGACGATCTGGTCAATGAAGGCGGCATCATGGACCTGTGGGTTCGCGAAGCCCGCCTGTTCAAGTACGGCTCCGGCACCGGCTCCAATTTCTCGTTCCTGCGCGGCGAAGGCGAAAAGCTTTCCGGCGGCGGACGCTCCTCCGGCCTGATGTCCTTCCTCAAGATCGGTGACCGCGCTGCCGGCGCCATCAAGTCAGGCGGCACGACCCGCCGCGCGGCCAAGATGGTGGTGGTTGATGTCGATCACCCCGATATCGAGGAATATATCGACTGGAAGGTGAAGGAAGAGCAGAAGGTTGCCGCTCTCGTTACCGGTTCCAAGATCGTCAAGCAGCATCTGGCTGCCATCATGAAGGCCTGCGTCAACTGCGAAGCCGACAATGGTGATTGCTACGAACCCGCCAAAAACCCGGCGCTGAAGCGCGAGATCAAGGCGGCCAAGAAGAACCAGGTCCCGGAAAACTACATTTACCGGGTTATCCAGTTCGCCAAGCAGGGCTACACGGATATCGATTTCAAGACCTACGACACCGACTGGGATTCGGAAGCCTATCTCACCGTTGCCGGCCAGAATTCCAACAATTCCGTGTCGCTCAAGGATGAATTCCTGCGCGCCGTCGAGAATGATGGCGACTGGAGCCTGACCGCCCGCAAGGACGGCAAGGTCATGAAGACCCTGAAAGCCCGCGACCTCTGGGAAAAGATCGGTTACGCCGCCTGGGCGTCCGCTGATCCGGGCCTGCATTTCAACACCACGATGAACGACTGGCACACGTGCCCGGCGGCCGGCCCGATCCGTGCCTCCAACCCGTGCTCGGAATACATGTTCCTCGATGACACGGCCTGCAACCTCGCATCGATCAACCTCCTCACCTATCGCGGCAAGGACGGCAAATTCGACGTGACGGGCTACGAGCACACGGCCCGCCTGTGGACCATCGTCCTCGAAATCTCCGTGATGATGGCGCAGTTTCCGTCCAAGGAAATCGCCCGCCTCTCCTATGAATACCGCACGCTCGGTCTCGGCTACGCCAATATCGGCGGCCTGCTGATGACCTCGGGCATTCCCTATGACAGCGCCGAAGGCCGCGCCATCGGCGGCGCCCTCACCGCCATCATGACCGGCATTTCCTATGCAACCTCGGCCGAAATGGCCAAGGAGCTGGGTGCTTTCAACGGCTATGCGCCGAACGCCGCCAACATGCTGCGCGTCATCCGCAACCATCGCCGCGCTGCCCATGGCGAAACCCAGGGTTATGAGGGCCTCGCCGTCAACCCGGTTGCGCTGATTGCTTCCGACTGCCCGGACCAGGACCTGATCGCCCATGCCCGTTCGGCCTGGGACAAGGCGCTGGAACTCGGCGAAAAGCACGGCTACCGCAATGCGCAGGCCACCGTCATCGCGCCGACCGGCACGATCGGTCTCGTCATGGACTGCGATACCACGGGCATCGAGCCGGATTTCGCTCTGGTCAAGTTCAAGAAGCTCGCCGGTGGCGGATACTTCAAGATCATCAACCGCGCCGTGCCGGAAGCCCTGCGCACGCTCGGTTATTCCGAAAGCCAGATTGCTGAAATCGAAGCCTATGCCGTCGGTCACGGCAATCTCAACCAGGCACCCGCCATCAACCCGGGTTCGCTGAAGGCCAAGGGCTTTACGGACGAGATCATCGCGACGCTGAACACGGCGTTGAAGTCGGCCTTCGACATCAAGTTTGCAGTCAACAAATGGACGGTCGGCGAAGACTTCGCCAAGAATGTTCTCGGCTTCACCGATGAACAGCTCAACGATTTCTCCTTCGAAATGCTGCCGGCACTCGGCTTCTCCAAGAAGGAAATCGAAGCCGCCAACATCCACATCTGCGGTGCGATGACACTGGAAGGCGCGCCCTTCCTGAAGGAAGAGCATTATCCGGTTTTCGATTGCGCCAATCCGTGCGGCAAGATCGGCAAGCGCTATCTCTCGGTCGACAGCCACATCCGCATGATGGCCGCCGCCCAGCCCTTCATCTCCGGCGCGATCTCCAAGACGATCAACATGGCCAATGAAGCAACCGTCGACGATTGCAAGTCGGCCTACATGTTGTCATGGAAACTGGCGCTGAAGGCCAATGCGCTCTACCGCGACGGTTCGAAACTGTCGCAGCCGCTGAACTCCTCGCTGCTCGCCGACGTGGATGACGACGAGGACGATGCCATCGAGGCGCTGATCGATGCGCCTGCCGCCGCCCGCGCGGTGCAGGTCACCGAAAAGATCGTCGAGCGCATCGTCGAGAAATATATCCACGACCGCGAGAAACTGCCGAACCGCCGCAAGGGGTACACCCAGAAAGCCGTCGTCGGCGGCCACAAGGTCTACCTGCGCACCGGTGAGTTCGACGATGGCCGCCTCGGCGAGATCTTCATCGACATGCACAAGGAAGGCGCAGCCTTCCGGGCGATGATGAACAACTTTGCCATCGCCATCTCGCTCGGCCTGCAATATGGCGTGCCGCTGGAAGAATATGTGGAGGCATTCACCTTCACCAAATTCGAACCGGCCGGCATGGTTCAAGGCAATGACGCGATCAAGAACGCCACGTCGATCCTCGACTATGTGTTCCGTGAGCTGGCTGTCTCCTATCTCGACCGCCACGATCTTGCCCATGTCGATCAGTCCGACTTCTCCAATACTTCGCTTGGCCGCGGCATCTCCGAAGGCAAGACCGAGCCGGTATCCAAGGGTCTGACCCGCGGCGCCGTCCTGAAGATGGTCAGCCCCGGCGCTCCTGATCCCAAGGGTTTCGGCTCGGGTGCACCGAAGGCCGTCATGGCGTCGAACGTCACGGCCCTTGCGACCCGCTCCGCCGTTGCCATCGCGACCAAGCCGGCCATTGCCCAGGCGCAGGACGAGGCCACGGGCTTCAAGCGTGACTATGAGGAACGCGCCAAGGACCAGCTGGAAGAAGACACATCCGCTGCCTCCGCCCTGTTTGGGGATGCCAGCGCCGAAGCCGCGGCGGAAGAAGCCAAGGCCGAAGCAAAGAAGGTGATGTCCGACCGCCGCATCAAGTCGATGATGCAGGGCTATACCGGCGACAGCTGCTCGGAATGCTCGAACTTCACCATGGTGCGCAACGGCACCTGCCTGAAGTGCGATACATGCGGAAGCACGTCCGGCTGCAGCTAAACCAGCCGAGTTGTTGGTGGGAGACCCAAAGTTCTGTATTTAGGACCCAATGTTCCGTTCTGCTACCAACGAAGTCAAAGACTTAGCTGAAAAACTATTTCCGGAGAAAACGGGTTTCCCAAGGGTTGGGGAACTCAAGAAAGCGAAAAGCCCAAACTCATGGTTTGGGCTTTTTCTTTTTGAATGACATTCCTGGCGTGCCCAACTAAGGCCGCGTTAGATTGGGCAACATCAACGCCACAAATGGCAAGGAATCTCCTCACGGTGCAATTTCACTCCGCGTGGTGTCCGTCAAGTTTGGTGCTAAGCCGAGGTCAAAGACCATATCTGTTTGATTGATAAACTGGCATCAGCCATATCGATTTCTATGATCGGTTTGACGCATTGAGCTTCGGTTACGCAGCGCGACACGCGAGCCTCCAAATTTCGTTGACTGGCTGCCACCTCCGCCCGAGCCATGTTGAAGGGCAACATTAACAGTAACGTACTTGTTTCCTGGGTTTCGTCGATCACTATCCGGATGCTGAATTTCCAATTTGTCCGGCCAACGGTCTGAACCAAGGAGAACAAGCCATGAGCGCGGCTGACGACGTCCACGAGACCTCCCCTACATCTGAGACAGACTTCTCTCCACTCAATCTCAGTCGCCGCAGACTTCTCATGGGCGGCACGGCACTCGCAGCCGCATCGATGATGGCGTCAAGCCCGTCAGTCGGCACCGCACAGGCTCAACAGCAGCCCCCGACCCCGAGCGGCAAAAAGCCGAATATTCTCGTCATCTTTGGCGACGATATCGGCCAGACCAACCTCAGTGCCTATTCGTTTGGCTTGATGGGATATCCGACGCCCAACATTGATCGCGTCGCCCGCGAAGGCATGATGTTCACCGATTACTATGCGGAGCAGAGCTGCACGGCGGGCCGTTCGACCTTCATTACGGGCCAATGCACCCTGCGCACCGGACTGTCAAAGGTGGGTCTGCCCGGCGCGAGCGTGGGTTTGCAAGCGAGAGATGCGACCCTCGCGGAACTGCTCAAGCCGCTGGGCTATGCCACCGGGCAGTTCGGCAAGAACCATTTGGGCGATAAAGATGAATATCTGCCGACCAATCACGGCTTCGACGAGTTCTTTGGCAATCTTTACCACCTTAATGCCGAGGAGGATCCGGAGAACCACTTCTATCCTCAGGACCCGGAATTCCGCAAAAGGTTCGGTCCCCGTGGCGTGCTCAAAGCATCCGCCGATGGCAAGATCGAGGACACCGGGCCGCTGACGAAAAAACGCATGGAGACGATTGACGACGAGACGTCGGCCGCCGCCATTGATTTCATGCAACGCAAGGCGAAGGCGGACCAGCCATTCTTCTGCTGGTTCAACTCGACGCGCATGCACTTTCGCACACATGTGCGCGAATCGCATCGCGACAAGCCGGGCCTCAATTCGAGAACGGAATACGCCGACGGCATGATCGAGCACGATGCGACCATCGGCCAGGTTCTCAAGGCAGTGGACGATCTCGGCATCGGCAACGACACCATCGTCATCTATACCACCGACAACGGCCCACATCAGAACTCCTGGCCGGATGCCGGAACGACGCCGTTCCGCAGCGAGAAGAACACCAACTGGGAAGGTGCATTCCGCGTGCCTTGCATGATCCGCTGGCCGGGACGGATCAAACCCGGCTCGGTCTCCAATGAGATGATCAGCGGGCTTGACTGGCTGCCGACCTTGATGGCAGCGGCGGGCGATCCCGACATCAAGGACAAGCTGCTCAAAGGCCATCAGGCCGGAAACAAGACCTTCAAGGTGCATCTCGACGGCTATAACCAGCTCCCCTACCTCACGGGCAAAGAGGAACGCGGGGCTCGCAAGGAATTTATCTATTTCAATGATGATGGCGCGGTCGTGGCGCTGCGGTTCGAGAACTGGAAGGTCGTGTTCGAGGAACAGCGTGTCGAGGGCACGTTACGAATCTGGGCCGAGCCGTTCACGCCCCTGCGTGTCCCAAAGCTATTCAATCTGCGATCCGACCCCTATGAACGCGCCGATGTCACGTCAAACACCTACTATGACTGGCTCATGTCGGACGGCGCGGGAATTTTCCTGGCCGCACCACCCATCGTCGGTGCGTTTCTGGCGACCTTCAAGGAATATCCACCCAGTCAGCGCCCATCGAGCTTCAGCATCGATCAAATGGTCGAGAAGTTGCAACGGAGTTTCGACACCGCAAAATAGCGATGCGGCAGCATCCGGCCAAAGAAAGGCCTTTGGCCGGATTGGATACGAGGATCACAGTGGAGAACGTGCGTTCTCGGGCATCAAGACCTCCATCGTGCCGAATTCCAGCATGGATCGCGATGTCCGCCACGCCCACTCATTGTCTCGAGACGGGTGGTGGACCACACACATTGTTTCAGTCGCAAGTTCTTTTCAAGTGAATGGCCATTCCAATTGCTCAAGAAGTGCGAGCAGCGAGATCAAAGCTAATAGACCTGTTCAGTATCCGTCGACCTCAACCAGTGCTCCTGTTCAGTATATTTTCGTGCGTTGTTCGAACTGGCGCCATGGCCATACTGACGAAGACTCCTGAAAGTGACACCTCCAATCGACGAAGTATGTTACTCCCCTACATCTGCATCATGGGGAAGGCAGTGTTGGGCTGGATTTATTCTCGTCCTGCGCCGCAAATACCTGTTGTGCGAAGGATTCGAGCCGCGCTTCGCACTCGTTGAGCTTTGTGGAAGCTTCCCCGCCCTTCGGCGATTGGTAGAAATCGAGCGCCCTTATCTTTCCAAGCCAGGTGCGAAGCTTCTCAAGGTCCTCGTCGTTTTCTTCAAGTTCGGCATAGGTGAATTTTTCGGCTGCCGACTCCCGATCAATCTCGGCATGGAAGTCGCGGCAGCGTTCAAAGAACTCCTGATAGGCCTCGTCACGATCGGCATTGAAGCGGGCGACGACTTTTTCCTCCTGGGCACGATCGAGACCCGTCGTCTCCAGCAGAACCGCCTCGCCCTCCATTTCCGCAATCTCATGCTCGAGCACTTTGAGACGGCGCAGATGTTCGTCGGTCTTGGGCAGGAGACACACGCCGTTCTGCAGATAAACCGCACCCATGCCCTTGATCTTCCGCCACAGCCAAATGCGTTTCTTCGCAGGCTCTGCGGGAACTTTGTATGTCAACAATATCCAGGACAAGGAAGTCATGTTTCAGTCCTCATGTTGCAGCCGTCGCCGGTCAATATTCCTTGGCCAGCAGTACCCGTCCATCCCATTTGCCATCACTATAGGGCTTGTTCAGCGGCAAGAGCTTGGAACCCGCAAGGGCACTGGCAACAGCGTCCCGGGGCTCATTATAGTTCGGCTTTTCCGAGACAAGAGTTGCTCGCGCATAGGGGAAACTCAGCTGTTCCGTAACCACCGAGCCGATCCATAGCGGTTCGTTGATGCTGGCCGTTACTTGCGTGTCCACGCGCCAGAGCCGCAGGACAGAGCGCGACGGAGCGCTGCCACCCTCCCCGGCAGGCCTGATCAGAACCAGTGACGGCAACCGGCCGGAATTCATGAAGGGCAAGACGGGCAACAAGGCAGGATCGGTTGTCGCCGTTGTCCAGGCCATGGTGCTCGCCAGCGACCAGGGAACAGGTTGTTTCCAGCCCGCCGCTCCCAGTTGTGCCTGCAGCGACTGAAGGCTGCCGCTCCATTGCACGGTCATGGGTTCCTGGCGTTCGCCTTCGATATCCAGACGATTTTGGGCAGGCAGATGATAACTGCCCCGCCACCATTCATCCGCGGGAATGGTCGTGATTTCCCGCTGGATCGAATAACGGACGACATCGGACGGATAGCGCCAGTAAATGTTGATGCTGCCTGCCGTGATCAATGCCGCGATAGCCACGAATGCAAGGGGCCGGACGTTAATTTCCCCGACGTGATAGTGATAGGCGAGGCCCATGACGATCAGCCACATCGCGGCAAATGTCAGGCTTGCCGATACATCGGAAAACCAATGCGCGCCGAGATAGATGCGCGAAAAAGCGATGAGAACGATGAATGACAGGGCAACGGCAAAAACCGGAATTTGTACGATTGCCCGGTATTGGCGGGCGATGATGAACGCCAGGAAACCATACATCACGGCATTGACCGTTGTGTGTCCGCTTGGAAAGGAAAACTCGCTTACGCCCGTATAGGCCATTTCACCGGGGCGAGCCCTGTGGATCGCGAACTTGATTCCGGTGTTGAGTGCGCCCGCAAATCCGATTGCCGCGATCCAGTATGCGGCAGTGCGCCAGGCGCGCTGCCAGAGCAGCACGAGAAACACACTTATCGCAACACAAAGCACGACGACCGTGTCGCCCAGTTCCGTCACACCGATGAGGAGACGGTCACCCACGGATGTTCGCAGCTGTTGCAGCATGGCGTAAATAGCAGCATCGACCGTCACCAGGGTATCCCCGGTCACCACGTCTTCGAGTATCCCGAGGAACAGCCATGCGGCGGCGATAATGGCGATTGCCCAAAGGGTCAGGACCCGTGTTTCGGAACGGGATGGATCGATCAGCGGCTTGATCACCTCTGCGATCCAGCCCTCCTTTGTCTGCGTCCATTGCCAGAGCTTTTGCTGGCCGGCGGCGAGCCTGGGAACGCCGTAGCGGATTGTCAGGCGGACAAACCAGATGATCATCCAGACCAGAATGATGAGAGCAATCAGCAGAACCGCGAGGCGGCCCGCTTCGTCTCCGGCAAGGCTCAAGCTTGCGCCGACAAGCAGACCCGGTATGACGTGGGCTGGTGCCCAGACGAATGCCGAGACGATATTGGCGATGTAAAATCTTCGAACCGGCATGTGCAGAATACCGGCAATAAGTGGAACGAAGGCCCGGGCCGGAGTGAATCGCGACAGAAAGATACTCTTGCCGCCGTGCAGCTCGATAAAGCGCTCGCCTTTGGCAAGCAGTCCCGGTTG
Source organism: Phyllobacterium sp. T2-21 (assembly GCF_055378485.1). Taxonomy (NCBI): domain Bacteria; kingdom Pseudomonadati; phylum Pseudomonadota; class Alphaproteobacteria; order Hyphomicrobiales; family Phyllobacteriaceae; genus Phyllobacterium; species Phyllobacterium sp. T2-21. The sequence continues at coordinate 2,749,085 of NZ_AP027912.1, forward strand.
CCGATTGAGAGGCCAGCGGCTGAGAATGGCTTGGTGGTACTGCCGGCCAAACCAATAGGAGATGCCGTCACCCGCAATAGCACCCGTAATGGCGGTGATCAGGAGCGGCCAGACGGTGACTGCGCCCGTCGGCACCAATGCGCTGATGCCAATGATGATGGCGGAACCGGGCACAATTGCGCCGATAACCGGAATGGCCTCGGACAAAGCCAGCAGGAAAACCGCCGCATAGGCAAGTCCGGGATGCGCTGAAATGAACTCGATGATGCTGCTGACAAATGACATCAAATGTCATCCCTTGGCTTTTGACTGGCAGGGCTGTTTGCATGTTGATCCGCTCGCATGTTCACCTCGCAACACCATTGCCAAGCCTGAAGACATTCAACCACAGGGGCACAATCAACGACACCAATGCACACGCCGCCGCCACGGTGAGCGGAACGGCTTCGCCGCCAAGAAAGGTGCTGATCGTTTCGACGACGGCGATCAGCGCAGCAAACATCACACTGGCACCAAACCAGATCAGCAAGACGCGGTTGGCGAGGATGTGTTTCAGGTTGGTTACACCCTGACCGCCTGCCATTGTAAGACCGATGACGGCATGCCCGACAAACCAGCTGATGAGCGCGAGCGTACGCGCTGAATCCAGACCAAAATGCGTCAAGCCATACTGAAACACCGCAAAGACCAACAGCGCCAGCGTGAAGCCGCCGCACACGATACCCTGGATGAGCGGCCTCGTGAAAAACGGCGCGTTGGGGTCACGCGGCGGTATGCGCATGACGTCTTCGTCGGCCGGCTGGCTGACAAAGGCAAGTGCAGCCCCCAGATCCATGAACAGTTCCAGAATAACGATCTGGACCGGGGTGAACGGCAAGGGATGTCCCAGAATGGCGGCTGCGGCACTGACCAGGATCAAAGCCAGCTTGACCGCGAGGTAGAAGCAAATGGCCTTGTTGAAATTGGCAATCAGTCGTCGGCCTTCCCGAATGGATTCCACCAGTGTGGCAAAGCTGTCATTGGTCAACACGACATCGGCCGCCTGACGCGCCACATCACTGCCGGCGCGTCCCATGGCAACACCAACAGCGGCGGCCCTCAGCGCCGGAGCGTCATTGACGCCGTCGCCCGTGACCATGACAACGTGACCAAAGGCCGATAGCGCCTGCACGATCCTGAGCTTGTCGACGGGTTGCGAGCGGGCAACCACCGCGCCTTTGCTCATCATCGCGGCGATTGCCGAGTCGCCCATTTCCTCAAGCTCGGACGCATTGATCGTCACGTGATTTTTGATCCCGGCTGCGTCTGCGACGGCGTGTGCCGTGCTCGCCTGATCGCCCGTGATCACCGAAATGTGCACGCCGGCTGTATCCAGCGCGGCGATCGCCTCCTTCACATCCGCCCGGATCGGATCCTGAAGGATCAACAGACCTTCAAATACCAAATCGGTCTCGCAGTCTTGCCGGGAGACGTCGCCGCCTTGTCGCAATTGCCTGGAGGCAACGGCCAGGATACGCCCGGCCTTGCCATAGTCCGCGGCCTTTGCCAGCAGCCTTGCGCGGGTCGCCTCATCCAGTGGTACGGCCTGTGTCTTGTCGCGGAAAGAAACGGCAAGTGCAAGAATGGCTTCCGCCGCGCCCTTCGCACCGATCTCAACAAACGCACCCGTTTGAAAATAGCCGGACGATATGCGGCGGGCACGGTCAAACGGGTAATTATGGGTCGGGGCAGCATTTGGCACCTGCCAGTGATAACAGGCATCCTCTATTGCCCTTTCCACCGGATCAAACAGTTTAAGATCGCCGCGGTGTGGTTCGCTGGCAAGGCTGGCGGCCGCCAACACAGGTTCATTCGCCTCCGGATCGGGACGCTGACCCAGCAGCTGGTTCGGGCTGATAATTCCCGCGACCGTCATTTTGTTATGGGTCAGCGTTCCCGTCTTGTCGGTGCAGATGATGGTGACGGCACCAAGGGTCTCGGCCGCCCTGAGCCGGCGCACGATCGCGCCGCGTTGCGCCAAGCGCAGCCCGCCGAGGCCAAGCACGACCACAATCAACACCGGCAGTTCTTCCGGGACCGTGGCAAATGCCACTGACAATCCCGTCAGGATCATTTCGTCGCCTGGTCTGCCGGCGAAGTAACCGATAAGGGGAATGACCCCGCTCACGCCAACGGCCACCCACAGCAGTACCTTGGCAAGGCTTGCCATACGCAGCTGCATGGGCGTTTTCGGCTCGCGGGTGGTGGCGACCAGTTCGGCGATCGTACCGATTGTCGATTCCGGGCCCGTTTTGGTGATCAGGACGCGACCGCGACCACGGACGACGAGCGTGCCCCCTAGCAGATAGGCATTCTTTTGATGCGATACAGGTTCGGATTCTCCGGTGACGATGGACTCGTCTACCGCAAAATCTTCGGCATCCAACAGACGCCCGTCGGCTGGTATCTGCGAACCCGCGCGCAATTCCACCACATCCTGCGGCACAATTTCTTCCACAGGGCGCTCAACCACTTCACCGTCACGCCACACCAGAACCTTGGGTTCCGCCATGGCCGCCAGTGCTTCAACCGCACGCCCTGCCCGCCACTCAATCGCAGTTTCCGCCAGGGCAACGGCAATGATGACGCCAAAGATGATGAAGGCATCGCCCGGGTTTCCCAAGATGAAATAGAGAACCCCGATGATCAGCAGAAGCAGCACAAGGGGCTCCCGCAACGATTCCAGCAACTCGTCCAGAAATGTCTCTTGCTTGCGCAACGAAGCCCGATTGGGACCGGCCTCGCCGAGGCGGCGACGGGCATCGCGGCTTGTCAGGCCATAACTCTCCATTGGAACAGTCGCTTGCGCACCGCGGATATCATCGATCATGGAACGAACTCTGACTATATGAATGTTACGGCCGTTACATAATCCTAATTACCAGACCCGTCTACGCCGAGTCTCAAAGCTTACGAATCTGTAAGAAAATACGCGTTGCGGAAACTTCTCAGTTCGAGCAACTGTCGAAGAGCATGTGGGCAATCATGGCTTGGGTGGCAATCCGGATGCTAATCGATTTCCAGAAGTCAGAATACATCTCTGCCCGAAAACTGGGAATCCAATAAGACACGAAGAAACACGCTCATGCGAACGCGATGAAAAGTCCGAGCAGTAGCCTTCCCCTAACTCATTGGCCTGACCTCGTAATAAACCGAAACCTTCCGATCCGGTCCTTTGGCAACAGCAAGGACATCATAACTGGCACTGGGGTCATTGCCCATGCCGAGAGACCCGGCGGGCATGCCTGGCACCGCCAGCCCGGCGATGACAGGTTTTTCCGCAAGAAGTTTTCTGACCGCCTCCAACGGCACGTGCCCGTCGAGGAAATAGCCCTCGACGGTTGCCGTGTGGCACCCTTCAACCTCTGCCGGAACGCCGAAGCGCTTCTTGATGCCCGGCAGGTCGTCCGTGTTCACGCGTTCGACCCTGAAGCCTTCGGTCTCCATCGACTTCGCCCAGAGATTGCAGCATCCGCAGCTCGGGTCCTTGTATATTGTCATCACCGATGGCGTTGCAGCGTTGGACTTACCAACGGTCAGGGCAACAAAAGCTGCCCCGATGCCTGTACATAAGAATTCGCGTCTCTTCATCAGCGTGTACCTCCAGCTTGCGGATTCATTGTCGCCGGTATCGGCAGTGTGCCTGTGTCGTGCGCTTCCACCACACCTGCCACCCTCAACTTCCATCCTTTGACGATGCCATAGACGGCAGGAATGACAATAAGCGTCAGCAGTGTCGATGAGATCATGCCGCCGATCATCGGCACGGCAATGCGCTGCATGACTTCCGATCCTGTTCCCGTACTCCACAGGATGGGCAGAAGCCCTGCCATGATGGCAACGACGGTCATCATCTTCGGCCGGACACGTTCGACCGCTCCCATCATGATGGCTTCATTGAGATCAGCTCGTGTGAACACGCCGCCGCTTGCCGCCCGTCTTGCCTGCACTTCCTTCAACGCCTGATCAAGGTAGATCAGCATGATCACGCCCGTCTCGGCCGCCACCCCCGCCAGCGCGATGAAGCCGACCGCCACGGCGACCGACGTGTTGAAGCCGAGCCACCACATCAGCCAAATGCCGCCCACCAGGGCGAATGGCAGCGACAGCATGACGATCAAGGTTTCCGTGAGCGCCTTGAAGTTGAGGTAGAGCAGCAGGAAGATGATCGCCAGCGTCAGCGGCACCACGATCTTCAGCTTGGCTTCGGCCCGCTCAAGGTATTCAAACTGACCGCTCCAGGCAACGGAATAGCCCGCCGGCAATTTGACGTGATCGGCCACAGCCTGCTTGGCCTCATGAACATAGCCGCCGAGATCCCTGCCCGTGATATCGACAAAGATATAGACTACCAGTTGGCCGTTTTCAGTGCGGATGGAGGTTGCGCCGCGGGTCAATTCGACCTTGGCGACTTCACCGAGCGGAACCGTTCCGCCGCCGGGCAAAGCAATCTGCACATCGCGGGCGATGGCTTGCGGGTCACTGCGCTGCGACCGGGGATAACGGATGGTGACGCCGTAACGTTCCCGTCCTTCCACCGTCTGGGTGATTTGCTGCGCGCCCAGAGCCATGGAGATGACATCCTGAACATTCTGGATCGACAGGCCGTAACGTCCGAGCGCCACCCTGTCCGGAACAATATCGAGGAAGTATCCACCGATGACCCGCTCGGCATAGGCGCTCGACGTCCCCGGTACGGATTTCAGCACCCGCTCGATCTGTCTTGCCACCCCTTCCATTTGAGCAAGGTCCGTACCGTACACTTTGACGCCAACAGGTGTGCGGATACCCGTCGACAGCATGTCGGTGCGCGCCCTGATCGGCATGGTCCAGGCATTCGAAACACCTGGAAACTGCAAGGCAGCATCCATTTCGTTCTTCAGACTGTCGGCAGTGACGCCCGGCCGCCATTGCGACTTCGGTTTCAGGTTGATGATGGTTTCGAACATTTCAGTCGGTGCTGGATCGGTCGCCGTGTCCGCCCTTCCCGATTTGCCAAAGACGGATTCGACTTCCGGAAACGACTTGATGATCCTGTCCTGTGTCTGCAGCAACTCCGCGGCCTTGGTGACGGATATTCCCGGCAACGTCGTGGGCATATACATCAGCGTGCCTTCGTCGAGGTTGGGCATGAACTCGCTGCCAAGCTGGCGCGCAGGCCAAATCGTGACGACAAGAGCGGCAAGTGCGATCAGGATGGTGAGATACTTTGCCTTGAGAACCATAGTGATCAGCGGTCGGTAGATGGCGATCAGAAAGCGGTTCACCGGGTTCTTGTGCTCCGGAATAATCCGGCCGCGCACGAACAGGACCATCAGTGCAGGCACCAGAGTAACCGACAGAAGCGCTGCGGCAGCCATCGAGAACGTCTTGGTGAATGCCAGCGGCCCGAACAGTTTGCCCTCCTGACCTTCGAGTGTGAAGATCGGGATGAACGACACTGTGATGATCAGCAGGCTGAAGAACAGGGCCGGTCCAACCTCCCCCGCCGCCTCGATCAGTATTTCGACCCGGGGTTTGCCGGGCGGCGCACGCTCCAGATGTTTATGGGCGTTTTCAATCATGACGATAGCCGCATCGATCATTGCCCCGATGGCAATGGCAATACCGCCAAGACTCATGATGTTGGCCCCCAGCCCCAGCCATTTCATGGCAATGAAGGCCATCAGAATACCAACGGGCAGCATGATGATGGCAACAAGCGCACTTCTGACATGAAGCAGAAAAATGATCGTTACCAGCGCAACGACAATGCTTTCCTCCACCAATGTTCTCTTCAACGTTTCAATCGCAGAATTGATCAACGTCGAACGGTCGTAGACCGGAACGATATCGGTGCCTGCCGGCAGGCTCTTCTTGATTTCCGCCAGACTTGTCTTGGCGTTGTCGATGACTGTCAGCGCATTGGAGCCGACGCGCTGAAGCACGATGCCGCTGGCGACCTCGCCAGTCCCGTCCATTTCGGCAATGCCGCGCCGCTCGTCGGGGACGATTTCCACGGCAGCAACATCCGAAAGCCTGAGCGGAACGCCATTCTCCGTTTTCAGAACGATATTCTCGATGTCTGAGACGTTTTTGAGATAACCGCGCCCGCGCACCATGAACTCGAATTCAGACAGTTCTACCGTCCGGCCACCTGTATCCATGTTGCTGGCACGGACTGCTGCGCCAACCTCGTCCAGAGTGACGCCCTGCGACTTCAGTCGTGCGGGATCGACGACGATGGAGTATTGCTTGACGAAACCGCCGAGCCCGGCAATTTCCGACACGCCTTCGGCCTTCGATACGCCGAAACGGACGATCCAGTCCTGCATCGAGCGCAGCTCGGCAAGCGACTGTTCCTTGGCAACAAGCGTATACTGATAGACCCAGCCGACACCTGTCGCGTCGGGCCCGAGTGTCGGCGTAACGCCTGCCGGCAGACGGCTTGCGGCGGCATTCAGATATTCGAGCACCCTGCTGCGTGCCCAATACATGTCCGTTCCGTCTTCAAAGATCACATAGACGAACGACACACCGAAAAAGGAGAAGCCGCGGACGACTTTGGACTTCGGCACCGTCAGCATCGATGTCGTCAGCGGATAGGTCACCTGATCCTCGACAACCTGCGGTGCCTTGCCGGGATAATTGGTAAAGACGATGACCTGAACGTCGGAAAGGTCCGGGATCGCGTCCAGCGGCAGAGTGCGGATGGCGTAAATGCCGACACCGACCGCCATGATCGACGCAAAGAAAACAATGATGAGATTGCGGGCTGACCAGTCAATGATACGTGCGATCATGGCTTCACCTCAGAAGGAGCAAGCGTATTGAGCGCTGACTTCAGGTTGCTTTCGGCATCGATCAGGAAGTTTGCCGACGCGACGACTTTGTCTCCGGCGCTGATTCCATCACTGATTTCGGCCATACCGCCGCCGCGCTTGCCGACCTTGACCTTGCGCGGTTCGAACTTGCCGTCTCCCCTGTCGAGGATCACCACCTGACGATCACCGCTGTCGATAACGGCGCTATCGGGAACGGTGACAACCGGATCGCCGTTGCCGGAAGCGATTTCAACGTCCGCATACATATTTGTCCGCAATATTCCGTCCGGGTTGGATAACTCGATCCGGACGCGGGCGGTACGCGTCTGCGCCTGAATATCCGGATAGATCAGATCGACCTTTCCCTTGAACTCACTGCCGGGAAGGCTGCGGACCCTGACCGTCACGTCAGCACCAACCCGCACAGACCCAAGTTCATATTCGGGCACATCAGCCATGACCCAGACATGTGAAATGTCGGCGATCCTGAACAGCACAGCTCCGGGTGCAGCCATCATGCCTTCAACGGCCGAGCGTTCGAGAACGACGCCACGACGAGGCGCAGTCAACGTGATGGATGACGGCACTTTCCGGTTGTCCCTGATATCGGCAATCACCTGGACGGGAACACCGAGGTTTTCGAGGCGCAACCTGCTGCCGCCATTCGAACCAGAATTATCGGCTCTAAGATCGGTGATGTACTGCGCGCCCGCCGTTGCGATCTCACGGGCATAAAAGCTGACGAGCGGCGCTCCTTCGGCGATGACATCCCCTGTCGTAACATTGGCGACCTTTTCAACGAAGGCCTCCGTGCGGGTGGAGACCACGCTGACGCGGCGCTCGTCCAGCTGGACGGTTCCGGGAACCCGCACGGGCCGGATGATCGTGCCCATCTCGGCAACCGCCGTTCTCACGCCCGATCGCTGCAGTTTACCCGGCGATATCGTTACCGAACCATCATTGGTGTCTTCGCCGTCGAAAACGGCAATGTAGTCCATTCCCATGGAGTCCTTTTTCGGCAGCGGCGATGTATCGGGCAGGCCCATAGGGTTGCGGTAATAGAGCACTTTGCGTTCACCGGGCTTATCCGGCATTTTCCCAGCGGCCGGTTTAGCATCGTCGAAACTTACATCTTCGCTGGCAAGGACCGGGCGAAATGCCCGCCCATCCTTTGTTTTGGCCGGAGTGCCGGAATATTCCGGCAACCCATCGGGATGACGGTAATAGATGACCGGACCGGACGCCGGAATTGGCCCGGCAGTTTCGGCCAGAGCGGTTTCCGGCATGACGGTTTTCGGCAGGAGTGCAACAACGGCCGTGGGCAGGCCATGTTGGCCTACCCAATAGCCGCCCGTTCCGGCCGCCGTGATGACGGCGACCAGAACGAGTGCGGACGTTGTGCGTTTCACTGCACGACTTTGAAAACAAGCTTATTTTCGACAGTGCCCTCTTCACCCTGCACTTTTGCAGCGACCGAGAAGCGCCAGTTTCCCGCCATCGACAGGTTCGTCTTGAAGGAATAGACGCCCGCTTCCGTTGTTGGCATGGCCTTGGCCGGCGTGGTCATCATTTCCATGCCATCGGGCTGCATGTCGATGCGGGTTGCCGAAATGACGGCATTTTCGACAGGTTTTCCCGAGCGTTTGTCGATCAGCTTGACGGCAATAGTCGCCGCGTCGTTCTTCTGGATTTCGCTGGTGACCAGCTTGAACTCGTAGTCGGACGGGGCGGCATGGGCCATAGTTACGGCCGCGAAGAGAGAGGCGAGCGCGAGGCCCGCAAAAGCAGAACGGTTGATTTTCATAGTTTCAAATTCCGATTGTCATGAACCGTGGCGTACACGGCGGTCAGCGCAGCAAACGCTACGCAACGTGACGAGCGGTGGTACCACTCGGCGGAACGACGCTCACGCGTCGATGACAATCAGAGGCTTGGGGGGCGGTGTGGCGGATCGCCTATGCGTGACGCCAAGGCTTCAAAGACAGCGAGATGAAAGAGGTTCTTTTGCCCGAAGATCGAAAAGGTATCGACATCGACTGTCGACAGGCTGGAGAAGCCGGTGACACACAGAACATTCAGCGGGCAGTCCTTGGAGCAGTCGGGAACCTTGACCTGCTTTTCCGGGCAACATGACATGTCGACTGGCATGCCTGCCGTTTCGACCTTGTCCCCCATGCCCATCGTGACGGGCATGTTCTGGTCAGCCATAGCCGCACCGCTCACGAAAACCGCCATCGGCCCGAGGAGAAGCCCGAGCAAAGCGAAAGCAAACATGAACATACGGATGGCAGAATATCTCGTCATTGATCTCTATCTGACATAAGCGTCTCGACCTGAACAGGTGCTCACCGGAAGTTGATGTAATTTGCCGCACGGACCATCCAGCGCCCACTTGTTGCCATGGCATCGTGAAGCACTTGGCGTCGATACCAAACCTAGAATTCGACGCGGCCTTCTCAATGACGCAGGAGATATTTGACGAGGGCTGCGGCCAAGAGAAGCAAAACGACAAGAAACAGAACACCAAGGGCTCCCATGGCCCAACCCATTCCTTCAGACATCCCGTTCATCATCATCGCAAAAACCTTTCATTTATCAACAGGATGCCGGCTGTCCGATGACAGCAGAAAGGCCGCCATCGGACCAGGGTTATCGATCAACCGTTCATTTCGGGATGGGGCGCAGCAAGAATGGGGGATACGTTGGCGACGCTGAATGTCAGGGCCATCGCCAAGCCGAGGAAACGCATGGAATTTCTCATTTCTAGTCTCCTTCGTTAAGTGTTGTCACAACTACGCGTGTTTGAATTTGATGGAAGCGGACGGCCTGCCGGTGCGGGCATGTTCCAGTCGAGTACACTGGCCACCCGGAAGCCCGCGATCTTGGTTTTGACATCGGGCCCTATGACACCGAAATTGTTACCCTGAGGATCGACGCCAAAGAAAACGCTCGGATGATCGCGCAGATATAGAGGAGTACGGGCGCGCCCTGGCTCGTTTTATCATGTGGAGTTGGCAGATCCTGACGGACAGCCCCCAAACAACGACCCTGCAACGTATGTAACAGTTACGTACTTCCTCCCTCGGCCGTTTCCATATTCAAATCATACCACCAGCACTTCGATGTGAACCGTAAGCGGTGTCCCGGTCGCACCTTGACCAAGATGCTTTCGGGGGGTTCGAAGATTGCCGCTATGCTGGGCGTAGGATGCGCGCTCGTGGGAGGCGTCGGGTACAAATGGAAGGAAACGGTTTCGGCTGTGATCGGCTATCGCGCCCTTGGCGTGAACTACTCCAACGGCAGCCTGACCAACGGCATCGTCAAGCATGGCCCGATCCTCGGACTTGTGTTCCATTTCTGACCTATCGGAGGACAAGATGAAAGCGTTTGCGGTGGCGCTCCTGGCAGGCGTCGTATTTTTCCTTCCACACTCGGGAATCGCAGCAGAAGGCTCAGAGGGCAAGCAGCGCGCAAGCCGGGCGATCGAAGCGGTCGTTTGGGGCATGCCCGCAGTCAACTTTGACCTGATGTTCCAGGCGATGACAAAGGCGGGCGGCAAGGAGAACCAGATCGTTCTTTGGTCAAGGATACCGGACTGGCGAAATCAGACGCTCACGCCGAACCCCAGCACCATCTATCTGATGCCGTTCATCGACACGAAGAACGTCGGGCCGATGGTTCTGGAGATTCCTGCAGCGAAGGACGGCGAAATCACCGGCACGATCATGGACGCCTGGCAGGCCGCGCTCGAAGACGTCGGACCAGCGGGTGTCGACAAGGGCCGTGGCGGCAAATACCTGATCCTGCCTCCGGGCTACTCGGGCAAGGTTTCGAAGGGTTACATTCCACTTCGTTCCGACACCAACATGGCCTACGCGCTTTTGCGCTCCAATGTTGGCAGCGGCAGCGCGGCCGATGTCGCCAAGGCGGTCGACTATGCCCGCAAGATCAAGCTCTATCCGCTGTCACAGGCTGGGAAGCCTCCCGCAACCACGTTCGTGGACGCCGCCGACACTGTCTTCGACAGCACGATCCCCTACGATCTGCGCTTCTTCCAGGCACTTGACCGTTTCGTGCAGCGCGAACCCTGGCTCGAACGAGACAAAGCGATGATCGACCAACTCAAATCGGTCGGCATCGAGCAGGGAAAGCCGTTCGCTCCGGACGGAGACGCCAGCAAAACCTTGGAGCGGTCAGCGGTCGAGGCTCACGGGCTGCTGGAGAAGCAGTACGAAGCCCTGTTCCAGCCGCCCTTCTATGAAGGCGCTCAATGGGCGCTGCCGGTCCCTCACGACCTGAGCGAGGGCCTGTCCAACCTGTTCAGCACGCCTGGCGTCTATCCCCTCGACAGCCGCGGCACGTTCTTCTCGTTCGCCTTTTCCAGCATCAAGCATCTCGGCACCGGGCAGTTTTATCTGGTGACGATCAAGGACAAGGATGGCAACGCTCTTGATGGCGGCAGTACTTATCGCCTGACGGTGCCTGCGGACGCGCCCGTATCGCTCTACTGGTCAGGCACCGTCTATGATCGCGAGACCCACGGCCTCATCCGAGACCAGAAATGGTCGAGCCGTGGCTCCAACACGCCCGGCCTCCAGAAGAATGCGGACGGATCGGTGGACGTCTATTTCGGGCCCAAAGCCCCGGAAGGTAAGGAAATGAACTGGGTGCCGACGAAGGACGGTTCCGGCTGGGAGATCATTTTCCGGTTCTACGGGCCGAAGAAGCCGCTTTTCGAGAAGACATGGCGGCTCCCGGACATCGAAAAAACATCGGCAAGGTAGTGGCGAGGGAAACCATGCAAATCAGAATTTTGATGGCCTTCACGGCGGCACTACTGTTCTCGCCGGCAGTATTGGCGGAGACGCCGGTTCCCGTCACGGTCGACAACTTCGTTCGCGCAGAAACAGACCTCTACTTCACCAACTCCGTCAAAGGAGGAGGATTTGGAGGATGGCATCACATCCGCGAACTCCTGCCGATCGACAAGCAGACCGTGATCCGCGGCAACAGGGACACGCTCTACTCGACGCGGGTGTTCGATCTTGACGCCGGGCCCGTGACGGTGACGCTTCCGGATGCCGGGAAGCGCTTCATGTCGATGCAAATCATCAGCGAGGATCAATACACGACCACGGAATACGGAGCTGGGGCGCACAAGCTTGACAGGGAGAAGATCGGCACCCGGTACGCGCTGGTCGGCGTCCGGACGCTCGTCGATCCGAACGATCCCGATGATCTCGGACGGGTCCACGCGCTACAGGACGCTATAAAGGTTGATCAGCCTGGTGGCCCCGGACAGTTCGAGGTTCCGGACTGGGACAAGGAAAGCCAGAAAAAAGTGAGAGAGGCGCTGCTGGTTCTGGCCAGCACCGTCAATGATACCCGCAAGGCTTTTGGAACGCGGGAGGAAGTCGATCCGGTGCAATACCTGATCGGTGCCGCTTCGGCTTGGGGCGCTAATCCGCCTCGCGACGCAATCTATCTCAACGTCGTCCCCCCAAAGAATGATGGGAAGACAAACTACACGTTGCTGGTCAAGCACGTTCCGGTAGATGGCTTCTGGTCGATCAGCCTTTACGACGAGAACGGCTATTACGTTAAGAACGAGTACGACGCCTACTCGCTTAACGACATCACCGCGAAGAAGGAAGGCGACGGGTCCATCATCGTTCATTTCGGCGGTTGCGACGGAAAAGTGCCGAACTGCCTGCCGGTCATGAAGGGGTGGAACTACATGGTCCGGCTTTATCGCCCCCAACAGCCGATACTCGATGGAAGCTGGACTTTCCCCGTTGCCGAACAATAGCCCGCAGCCGAAAAACACAATGGAGAAAAGCAGGTGCCAGACCACAACACCAGACCCGAAACATCCATACAAGGCGGGTCAAATCTCGGTGGACATGCCGGGACACTTCTCAAGGGAAATCAACATCCTATGTACGGCCGGGCGTTGGGATAGGTTCGGATCGGCCTTACCACGCAAACATTGAGGCTGGCATTACACTGGTGAGTTTTTAGCAGGGGAACGAGGGGATGAATTCAAGAGCGATGTCACGCATATTCGGTATGGCAGCCATGGCCGCTGCGGCGATTGTTTGGGCAGGCGATGCGCGTGCCACCGAGGCCGTGGCGGGCCGCTACATTCCCGGCGTCTACGCCGGGCCTGGAGAAGGTGTCGTCCCGCCCGTTCCAGGCGTCTATTGGGGCATTTCGAACATCTATTATCATGGCAAGGCGGGCGGCGACGTGCCGATCGGCAGGAATTCGGTCGCAGTCGGGCTCGAGGCCGATATCTGGACCACCGCCCTGGCGGCGGTCTATGTTCCCGAACTGCATCTTCCCGGTAACTGGACCTATGCGGTCCAAGCCGTCATCCCGATCGGCTGGACGAGGGCGCAGGCGACACTGGGGCGGTTCGGGACTGAGCAGGAGGTCGGAGCCTTAGGAGATATTTCGTTCGCTCCCGTCGTGCTCGGCTGGCATAATGATGCGTTGAACACGTTCTTCTCGGCTTCACTGACGGTTACCGCGCCAACCGGCGAATGGAAGGAAGGCGACCTTGCCTTCATCGGCCTCAATTATTGGACGTTCACGCCAGCGGTCGCGTACACACGGCTGCTGCCCGAATACGGCCTGGACCTCTCAGCCAAGCTCGGCGTCGACATCAACACCAAAAACAACGACACCGATTACTATAGCGGGGCCGTGGCCCATCTGGACCTGGCGGTCACCAAAAGCCTGAGCGAGAATTTTTCGGTGGGCGGCCTCGCCGGCTTTCTGCATCAGATCCAGGATGATCGTGGCACCTTCGCCGATGCCCATGACGGGTTCCGCGGGCGCTCCATCGCGATTGGTCCATTCGTGAAATACAAAGCCAAATTCGGCAAGACAACAGAGGTCGGTTTCGGCCTGCGCTGGGCGCATGAGGTCGAGGTCGAGAACCGGATGAAAGGCGACGCCGTCTTCTTCGACATCAGCGGCAAATTCTAACCGAACGCGGTGGATAGTCGCTCTATGAGTTGCTATCTCACCGAACTTTCCCGCTGGGCTCGCACGAGGACCACGCGGAATTCGTTGCGAAGCTCCAGAAAGCCATTGCATCCGACGATAAGGATGAGGCAACAAGTTTTGCAGCCGACGCAATGCTGTTGCGTTGTCGGTTGAAACCGCCCGAAGAACGTTTACACCAACTGTTCAGGTTGCTGCCAGGGGATAAACCTGAAACGCTCAAGGTCACGCGCAACATCATCTGCGACCTCTGTTGGCGGCATTAAAAGCGTAGGCTCGTCGAAATGCTCAACCTGCCCCGCCACAAGCAGGGTGTTACGATCCCACAGGCCAGGGGTATCCAGAAGACGCACGTCCGCCCAGAAATTGCTGAGTTTTGCCGCCATCCGTTTGGGAAACAGGTCGCGATCATTGTGGGCCCAGATATTGCTGATCAAACAACCGTTGGTTTCGTCAAGACGTGCATGCGCGAGTTCAAAAAAGGTTTCGGTGCATAGGTGATCAGGGATATCCCCTCCCGTATAGGCATCCAAAATGATCGCATCGTAGCGATGGCGAACAGCATGCAGAAAGTTCAAACCATCCGCGACGTAACATTCTATGTTGCGCGGTAAGTTGAAATATTTCCGGGCGATGAAGAAGGCAGTGGGATTGATGTCCACGATCGTCACCCGAACACCCGTCTTGTCGAGCATCGTACCCAGGCTGCCGCCGCCACAGCCGATCATCAGGACATTCCTGGCCTGTGTTTGAGCAAGAAGGCCAAAAATCGCATGAATATAGGGCGCGACACTGACTCCGTTTATGTCGCTTTCGGATTGGTAGAAACCGCCCTGGCGGTAAATAACCGAGCCGGTGTTCTTGGCTTGCAATACTTCGATTTTGCCAAATTCGGAATGAAACTTCGCCAGCCGGATCATTATGCCGTCAACCTCAATAATCTTGCCATCGACCGGCCTCGGCCGGAGACCCGCGCTTGCGTCAATTCAGCAAACAATCTGATCTCAGCACCTGGAATCAATTATAATGTATAAAACATCACTAATTGACTATAAAACGTTCCTATATATGCTGCAACTGGCAAACATCAATTTCCATCCGGGATAAACCGCACGGGCGTAGCATAGGTGCAGAAACCTCAGTGCCGTTTGAGAAACAGCAAGGACAAATCATGAGTGAAGACAAAGCGCTCTATCCACCAGTTGATCCCGTCTCCGCAGGGATCAAGGGCCGCTGTCCACGCTGCGGCCAGGGCAAAATGTTTGACGGCTTCATTAAGCTGCCCAAACACTGCACGAATTGTGGCCTTGATTATTCCTTTGTCGACACGGGCGAAGGGCCCGCAGTCCTGGTGATGCTGCTCGTCGGCTTCATTGTTGTCGGCCTTGCCCTTTGGATGGAAGTAACGCTCGCCCCGCCCCTGTGGCTGCATTTCATTCTGTGGATACCCCTTGCGCTTGCTCTGTGCCTCACGGCGCTGCGCACAATGAAGGGAATTCTCATTGCGCTCCAATACAAGCACAATGCGGCCGAAGGGCAGATCGACCGCTCGGCAAAATCCAAATGATGTCGCATCCAGATGACACAGATGCCCCAAAAGGAATACAGCCGATGATTGGCTTCAGACCCATGCGCCAAGACGAGTTTTCGAGCTATCTCGATTATTTCATCCCTGACTATGCTGCGGAGATCTCGGCAAATTACGGCCTGTCCAATCCAGAAGCAGTGGTGCAGGCGAAACGCGAAATCGCCAAAGACCTGCCCAACGGTCCCGATACATTCGGACAGGTCTTGCTCTGCATAACGGATGGCGAAAGAGAAAATGCCGAAACCATTGGTTATCTTTGGTACCGCGCCGATACGGATTCCAAGATAGTGTTCATCAGTGATTTTCATATCCTTCCTGCCTATCAGGGTAACGGCCATGGCAAGAAAGCGTTACATACTCTGGAAAGTGCGCTCGCCAGGGAAGGATTTGAGCAGATCCGGCTGCGCGTCGCCGCGGACAACACGCGCGCGCAGCACGTCTACCAGGCCGGGGGATTCCGGACGACTGGTATCAACATGAGCAGGCGCATCAAAACGGCATGATAGTCAGATTGGCGCGTCCGAATTGTCGATGCAATCCTCCCGATCAACGGGATTTTCGAGCGCCGCCGTGCTAAATTCAGCGCCTTTCAGTGGAGGTTACGGAGATGGCCTATCTGGACAGGGATGATCGTCAGAGGGACTGGGAAACGATCGGTTATGACACTCTTTTGGCATTGAGCATCGCGACACCAATTGCCTTGCTGGTGTTCTTCGTCTTGCGGATGTAACCGCGCATCGGCCGATTGCGATCAACAGGATTGTGGCTCCAGTTCCGCTCTGAAGCGGTCAACCCATTTTGCGACTTCAGCCTGCGCTTGTTCACGGGTTCTAAACGGCCCAATGAGTTCATGCTTTACGCCGCGGTCATTGACTTGCACGTAATGAAGACCCGTCGCCACAACGATGCCCACGGACGAGTCTGCGGACGTTTTGATCTCGACCGACGTTTCATTGATCGCCATGTTCATCCCCTTCAGTCGCAGCCGCTGCCTTGATCAGGCTGGGTTACCGGCTTTTGCGCTTCCAGCCTATTCAAAAGCTCGGCAAGTTCCTCGGCATCCCGCCGGTTCATGCCAATAATGGTACGGCTGCCCATCTCGGCCGCCCGTGCCGTGCGCGCGTCGATGACCGTCCAGGTATCATTGAGATCTTGCTGTGGTTTGTAACGTTGAGTCATAAAGATGAGAATAACGCCCACTTTCATTCCTGCCAAGAGGGCGCGCATATTTTATCGTTTCATATTGATGTTTTATACATCAGTGGTAAGGTGATGCAGCTAACTACTCAATGATAAAAGTGGATACGATTTTGATTACTGCAAACCAAATGCGGGCAGCGCGAGCACTTCTCGGTATCGATCAGAAAGCCCTCGCGGAAATGTCGGGGGTTTCCCTGCCGACCATTCAACGGATGGAAGCCAGTGAAGGCGATGTGCGCGGCATCGTCGACAGCCTGATGAAGGTCGTCAACGCCCTTGATCGCGCAGGTATTGAGCTGATCGGCGAACATGCGCGCAGCGAAACGGGTGGCAGAGGCGTAAGGTACCGTCAACCGTCGCAAAAGTTCAACTAAATGCAGATGCTGTGGGATGCACCGTGCAGCGGCAGGACTTTCACAACATACCTGTGCAACTCAATTCCTGTCGCTGTCGATTGATGATCCCCTATTTGCGCAAGATTGCCGGGAGAGAACGGTTTGAAAAGACCGATCGGCATCTTGCGCAGTTCCTGACTTTTGTGGCTGGAGCTGCAAATGCCGGAGGCTTTCTGGCCGTTCATCAATACACCTCTCATATGTCAGGGATTGTCTCTGCCATGGCCGATAATCTGGTGCTCGGTGACACAAGTCTGCTGCTTGCAGGCCTCGCTGCCTTTCTCTCCTTTGTGGCCGGAGCCGCCTGCTCAGCCATACTGGTCAATTGGGCGCGGCGGAAAAGACTCCAGAGCGAATACGCTCTGCCGCTTATGTTTGAAGCCATACTGCTGATCTGCTTTGGACTGCTCGGCCGCAACCTGGAGCACCGTGAATGGCTGTTCGTTCCGGCAACAGTCATGCTCTTGTGTTTTATCATGGGCCTGCAGAACGCCATCATCACCAAACTCTCCGGCGCACGCATAAGGACAACCCATGTGACGGGCCTTGTGACCGACATGGGCATCGAATTGGGCAAGCTCTTCTACTGGAATGCATCACCCAGCAGCCCCGATACGCCTTTCGTCAAGGCTGACCGCAAAAAGCTCAAGCTGCTGGCGTCCCTTGTCGCGCTGTTTCTTGTTGGCGGTATCGCCGGCGCAATCGGTTTCAAGCATCTCGGTTTTGCCGCATCGCTTGCGCTTGCAGCCATCCTTCTCGTATTGGCGATTGTGCCTGTGCTTGATGATCTTAAAACCAGGTGGAGCAAGCTTGGTCTTGGACTCGACTGAATTACACTTTTGCGAGCCCCATTCTCCCATCAGTGCTCATCCCAGACATTTTTTCAGGAAACCCGACACGATTTACTCGACTGTGCCCTTTGGAGCGAACAGAATGGTGTCGCTCCATTGGTGGTGCGGGACGGGCAAGCCATTTCGCTCAGCGCCTTGAGGGTGTGTCCGTGGCAATGCATCGGGTGCCACCAAGCCGTCACATTCCGGATCGTCAGAATGTGACAGCGCCTGCGTTGAAGCGTGAGTAGCGGCGCCATGCCGGCATGCCCATCGGGGAAAACGACCGGCATCTCCTGAAAAGTACCGAATTGAAGCAATGGGGTAATCATGAAAAGACCACCATTTTTCGTTATCGAGATGTCTGTATTGCAGGCCTCACAGGCGGGACACTGGAGCAATTCGACATCTTCGAGGCTCAAGTTTTGTGCCATGCAATCGATGTTGCGTATTTTCTCCGCCTGAAGTTGCAAGGCTATTGTTAGCAAGCAATATGAAAGGAGTGACGGATATGAGAGCGTTCGTACTATCGCTGGCAGCAGCATTGTCTGCCTTTTCCTTTGGTGCCGAAGCCTCTCCTCGCATCCCGCTACCCCCCTCGGATCATGGTGTTTTGGTGCAGCGTGCCGACTATTGGTGCGGTCCGGGCGCGTATTTGTCACAGAGGGGCTACTGCGTGCGCCGCTACTACCGCCCGCCCCCACCGCCTTTCTGGGGTTGGGGGCCCCCGCCCCCGCGGTGGCATCGCTGGGATGACTGGCGTTACGACAACGGCCGACACAAGGGTTGGTACAAGCACAAGTGGAGGCACCGCGACGAAGACGACGATTGAATTGAGGCGCACGGGCATCGTCGTTGCGATCAGGATGCAATCAGCAACGAAGCAAAGCGGATGGTCGTCGAATGGCCGTCCATCCGTTTGAGGCGAAGAGCTATTTCTCTGTGGTGGGAATGCTTTTGATCGCTGTTCATCGGTTACCGATACCCTCCCCAGGAGGACAAGATCAAATGCGAACGGTTGCGATCATGACTCTTGGGACAGGATTGTCGCCAAGCGCGGCTCGGCATGACCGACCACCCGGACCACTCCCGGATACTGCCTTCTGAAACGGCGTTCGAGCAGGTCGACGTTCTTGTGCATGGTGGCTACGTCAAGCGCGTCATCGAAATAGCAATGATAGTTGACCACGAGCCCGGCCGGGGTACGCCGTACACGCACATCATGAATACTCTCGATGGCTGGTATCTTGGCAGCGGTCGCTTCCAAAATACCGCTGACTTCAGATGCTTCACTTTGGGGCACATCCAGACCGGAGAGATGTGAGACTTCCAAGGGTTCAATATGGGTCTCGACCTCCGTCTCCGGCCCCAGTTCGTCCCGGATAGCGATTTCGAGCCTGGTTGCTTCGACGTGGGCCGCGCCAAGGCTCAATCGCCCGTCGACCTCCAGATCGAGACTGATCGACAGGCGGTTTTCCACCTCTTGAACAGTGATATGATGCACCAGCAATCGCCGCTTGGCGGCCGCAATCAAGACGCGATCAAGCACCGTTTCATCATCCAGGGCTCTTGGTTCGGTGGTCACCGTCAAGGTTGTGTCGGCGAACTCCTCCCGGACCGCTTTGGTAATGCGCTCCTTGATCGCGACCACCCTCTCCAGCGGCAGTGTCCGTGAGATTGCAACCGCAATCTCGCCAAAGTTCCCGGTCCCTCCCGGTCGCAACCGGACACCGGCAACCTCGACGACACCTGGCACATCATTCACGATTGCCCGGACCCGTTCGGCCATGCCTTTCGGAGCGGTATCGAGAAGGGTATCGATCGTGCTGCGGCCAAGACGCCAACCCGCGATGGCGACGAACAGCGCAACACCGATTGCGGCAAGCGCATCGCCATATTTGAAGCCGAAAAGTGCAGCGACGAGTCCGAGAAGCACCAGCGTCGACCCGGCCAGATCGGATGCAAAATGCAGCGCATCGGCCGCAAGTGCCTGACTTCCAGTTTCGCGTGCCACTTTGCGCAACGTATAGACACGGTTGATATCGATAATGATCGAGACGATCAGCACGGAGAAGGCCAGAATGGTCGGCTCGAATTCACCGCCGCCCTGCATCAGGCGATCATAGGCATGCATGATGACGACCGTCGCCAGGATGAACAGGATGACGGTCTCGGCCAGCGCCGCAAGGCTTTCGAACTTGCCATGCCCGTAATGATGTTCTTCGTCGGCGGGCTTGTTGGCTGTGCGCACGGCGAAATAGGTAATGATCGTCGCGCCCGTATCGACAAGTGCGTGTGCTGCTTCCGATATCAGCGCAAGCGATCCGGAAAGAATACCGGCGACAAACTTGCCAATCGCAATCGCGGCACTGGCCAGGATCGATAACAAGGCCACGCGTTCTTTGCGTGCCGCGTTGTCGTTGGAGATTTGAGTATCGCTATGATTTCGGGACATGGAATTTGCTCCAGTCGAGCCTTGGACCGGGCGAAGACACACCCCGCTCGTCTGGTGCTTTCGCCACGGTCTTGCTTGGCCGACAGATCGGCTGATCGCACCACGCGCCTTTGCGCAAGTGTGTTGACGCGACCCCGCCCAATGGACGGTAGCTACTCCCCGATGGCACCCATCTAGTTGACAATGAATAAAAAGTCAAAGCAAAATCAATTAGTTAGATGCATGTGATATTCATTTGCAGATAGATGCAGCCAAAGACAGCTCACACCTTGACCAAGATGCTTTATGCAAGGTCGCAACTGCGTGCGTTGCCAACCGCCGTTGACATCCCCTTCAATTTGGAATTACTCTATGTAACATGAAATTGAGGGCGACAACCATGTCTCCACGAGCCTATCGCCAGTCGGCGCGCGCCAACGCTGTTCAGGATACCGAGCAACAGATCGTCGACGCCTTGATTGCACTCCTCGGAGAATGCTGGTTCGACGAGATCACTCTCGACGACATCGCTGCCGCGGCAGGCACCACCCGTCAAACTGTGATACGGCGGTTCGGCGGCAAGACCGGCGTGCTCAGCGCCATGGCGGCCCAGATGGATGTCTCGATCCGGGACCAACGCTGGAGCACGCCGGCCCAAAGCGAGGCGGACATCGTCGCACTCCTGATGGACGATTACGAACGCACGGGCGACATAATCGTGCGGACGCTCGGGCAGGAAGCGCGCACTCCCGAGTTCGCCGCCGTCCTCGATCGCGGACGCAAAGGTCATCGCGAGTGGATCGAAGACATGTTCAAGGGCTGGCTCGACAAGCTCGACGGCCAGCCCCGCGCGGATCGGCTCGCGCAGTTGTTGGCCCTGACCGATGTTTGGATCTGGCATCTGCTGCGCCGGGCGCAAGGGCATTCGGCCGCGCAGACACACCGGCTCATGACGCAGGCGATCGAGCGCCTGCTGCGTGAGGATAAGACGAACTGATCCGGTCTTCATCGAGAAAGGAGCAAGGCAATGATGAAGACGACAGATGCGGAGGCCCATCTGCGTATCCTGGCAGTCTGCTGGGAAGGCGGCGGCAACGTGCCGCCGACGCTCGGGGCCGTGCGCGCGCTCGCTGGCCGGGGCCACGACGTGCGCCTCATCGCCGACGACACGATGAGAGCGGAGGCGATCGAGGCGGGAGCTCGCTTCCTCCGATGGACGCACGCGCCGAACCGTCCTGATCGCTCACCCGAGAGCTGCTTCGTGCGTGATTGGGAAACCGCCGATCCCTTGGCCGGTTTCCAAAGAGGGTGCGAACGGATCTTCGTCGGACCAGCGCAATCCTATGCCGAGGATATTCTTGAAGCACTGGCAACGGAGCCATCCGACATCCTTCTCGGCTCGGATCTGCTGTTCGGCAGCATGCTCGCGGGCGAAATTGCGAAGGTTCCGACGGCTCTGCTCGCAAGCAACATCTCGCTCTGGCCTCTCCCCGGACATCCGCCGTTCGGTCCGGGCTTTCAGCCTGCCCGGTCGGCGGCGGACAGAGCGCGCGACACCGAGGTTTCGGCAAGGGTCGAGCAAGTATGGGACGCCTTCCTGCCTTGCCTCAACGCCGCCCGTGCTCATTTCGGCGTCGCGCCGCTGGCCCATGTCCACGAACAGCGCTTGAGCGCCGGCCGCCATCTCCTTGCCACCAGCGCCAGCTTCGATTTCCCCACCGAGCGCCTGCCGGACCGTGTGCGCTATGTGGGGCCGCTTCTGGAGATGCCGAGCTGGGCGCACGAACGCTGGACGGCCCCATCAGCGGGCGAGATACGGCCACTCGTGCTCGTATCGTTCAGCACCACCAATCAGGGGCAGGCCGACGTGCTCCAGCGGGTGATATCCGGTCTGGCCGGGGAGCCGATCGAGCTGGTCCTCACCCTCGGCAAAGCACTTGAGGGACTTCGCCTTCAATCGCCGGCGAATGTCACCATTCTTGCCAATGCAGCGCATGACGACATTTTGACCAAGGCCCGCGCCGTCGTCACCCACGGCGGACACGGCACGATCATGCGATCGCTGCGCCATGGCGTCCCCCTCGTCGTTCTTCCGATGGGGCGCGATCAGAACGACAACGCCGCGCGTGTGGACTATCACGGCGCAGGCCTGCGCCTCGACCCTTCGGCACCTGCGCAAATGCTCGGCGAGGCCGTGCGGCGCGTCCTTTGCGAGCCGAGCTTTGCCGAGCGGGCGTTGGCACTTGGGCGTGCCATCGCCGAGGAAGGCCCGGGACCCGCACGCCTCGTGGCAGAAATCGAGGACTTCGCAGCGGGGTCTTCACACAGAGCTCGAACCGTCCATCGAAAGGAAACAGAAGCATGACGCACGCCTCTTCAAGCGAAAGTGGAATGACCCTGACGTCCGGCCAACTGGACGCCTATCTTACAAGGATCGGGGTCGAACGGCCGTCTTCTCTCGACGTCGCCAGCCTGTCGAAACTTCACCGCGCCCATCTCTTGGCCTTCACCTGGGAGGCACTGGATGCTTTCATGGGATGGCCGTCCTCGCTCGTCCCGGCCGCCGCCTTCGCCAAGATGGTGGAGGGCAAGCGCGGCGGCTGGTGCTACGAGATGAATGGCCTGTTCGGCGCGGCGCTTGCCGCGCTCGGATTCCGCGTGACCCGCCTGTGCGGCGGCGTCAATCGTGAAACACTGGGCGACAACGCCATCGGCAACCATCTGACGCTGCGTGTCGATCTCGATCGCCCGTACCTTGCCGAGGTCGGCTTGGCGGACGCCATCGTCGAGCCTGTGCCGCTTGCCGTCGGGCCGATCAGCCAGCGCGGCTTCGATTTTTCGATCATGCCGACGGACGACGGCTGGCTGCGTTTCAGGAACCATGCGCGCGGCATGGCGCACAGCTTCGATTTCCGGCCCGATCACAGCGATGAGGCCGCCATCACCGCCACGCTTGGCTGGCTGACGCAGGATCCCGGCTCGCCGTTCACGAACGCGCTGGCGATCCTGCGGCATACCGCGGATGGCTATCTCGCCCTGAAGAACGATTGCCTGTGCCGCGTGACGGCAGAGGACGTCAGCGAACAGCGCATCACGAGCGCGGATCATCTTGCCGACACGTTCGAAACGATTTTCAGCCTGGACGTTCCCAAGCCTGCAAAGATCTGGGACAAGATCCAGACGATCGGCTGCGACAAGAGCGACTGACGCGACACCGTTATCCTGCTTCCCGAAGACTATCATGGGCATGGGCATCGGGTTACATTCTTCATTTTGTTGCGTCCGTATTTCAGACTACTTCTGGAGAAGATGCGGCAAGACATCAGACAGCGAGGAATAGTGACTTTGGGACATGAAGGGAGCACCGTCGCATCATATTGCTGCTCAATTTAGTGCGATAAATGTACCGCTGGTGGCGATGCGTGATCCAATAGCGGGGAGCGCGCCATCTGTTCTTTCAAATGACCAAAACCGCATGTTCAGCCCAGTGAGGCCCAACAGTAATGGCCGAGAGCAACAGTCGAGTGTTCCCGTAGTATCGGGTTAACACCTGCCTTCTCACCTTACGGCCTATCCTTGCCGCCTCATCCATCAGCAAGGGAGGATATGCGATGGCGAAGATTCTGATGATCACCGGCGATTTCACCGAGGACTATGAAACCATGGTCCCGTTCCAGACGCTGCTTGCAACCGGCCACAGCGTTGCTGCGGTTTGCCCCGGCAAGAAGGCCGGCGATACGGTCAAGACCGCGATTCATGACTTCGAGGGTGACCAGACCTATTCGGAAAAACCCGGCCACAATTTCGCACTGAATGCGGATTTCGATGCCGTCGACCCCGCAAATTATGATGCGCTGGTCGTTCCCGGCGGCCGCGCGCCGGAATATCTGCGCATGAACCCGGACGTCATCAAGATGGTGCAGCACTTCTTCGAAGCCCGGAAACCCGTTGCCGCCATCTGCCATGGTGCGCAATTGCTCGCCGCTGCCGGCGTTCTGAAGGGGCGGACCTGCTCGGCCTATCCTGCCTGCGCGTACGAGGTGACGGCATCAGGCGGCACCTTTGCCGATATCCCGGTGACAGAGGCCGTCACTGATGGCAATCTGGTGACAGCACCTGCGTGGCCTGCCCATCCGGCATGGCTGAAGCAGTTTCTGGCGATCCTCTGACATCCAGAAGACGGGAGGCCCTTACGATGTGCGAGCTCTTCATCAAGGCCGATGCCAGTCAATGGCAGAGCCGTACGCACAGCCTGCGCATTGACGGGGTCGCCACCTCGATCCGGATCGAAAACCATTTCTGGGATACGCTCACCGAGATCGGCCAGCGCGACGGCATGACCGTCGCGCAACTCATCACGCGGCTCTGGCACGAGGCGATGGACGCTGACCACGACCTCGGCAACTTCACATCGTTCCTGCGCGTATGCTGTGCGCGTTACCATGCCCTGATCGCCGCTGGCGAAATCTCACAAGACCTCAACATCCCAATTGCGGACCACGCCGCCCGTGAAATCCTTGCCCGTGAAACGGCCCGGCGCAATACCATCATGAATTGAACTCGTTGCCACACGCTAGCCGATTGCGGCATGGGGCCGGTAGCGCCGCAGCCAAGAGCAGGAAATGCGCGTGCAGCTTGTCACCAATTGTCTTAAGTCGCTGACCTCTGCCATCGGGGAACCAGTTTCCGCCTACATGATTTGAACTGGCGGGAGGCGGCCAGACAGCCAACGTTTCTTGCTCGGCATTCGTCATCCCCTTCGTAATCCAGACCGCCATGGTCGATGCACCACGCCGGCAGGTGCCTGTGTCATTCACCCGCGGGCGGCTGAGCAGGGTCGCAATACTCAATCAGCAATTCGGTGAGGACCCGTATCTTCCGTGCGGGATGCTGACCTGGCGGGCGAATGACATAGGCACCTGCCGGAGGCGGCGGATAATGCGTCATGACCGGCACAAGCGCGCCGGAGGCTATATACTCATGGGTAAGGCAATCGGGCAGGTAAGCGATCCCGAGTCCTGCCACCGCGGCGGCGACCAGAGCAATGCCGTTGTCGGCTTTAAAGCGCCCCTGCGGACGAACCGTGACGATCTTGTCGCCATCCAAGAGCTGCCAGGCTTCGGTGCCCTGCATGAGGGCCTCGTGGGCGACGAGTTCCTCCGGCGTTTCGGGCGACCCATGCGCCTTGATATAGTCCGGGCTCGCGACGAACTTCCCATGGATCGGTCCGACGCGTCTTGCGATCAAGTTGGAGTCCTGAAGATAGCCAACCCGAATCGCACAATCGTAACCTTCTGTGATGAGATCGACGAAACGATCACTGTAGCAGGTGTGGATTTGGAGCTGGGGGTGGCGTCGCGCCATTTCCGCAAGGATGGGAGCGAAATGCGTCGATCCGAAAGAAAGCGGCACAGCAACGCGCAAGCGGCCGCGAAGGTCACCGGCGGGTAGGATCGCTTCCTTGGCCGCGTCGACCTCGGCGCACACTCTTGCTGCATAGTCTCGGAACGTGGCCCCGGCTTCTGTCAGAGCAGCCCCGCGGGTGGTTCGTGCAAGAAGCTGGACGCCAAGTTCCGCTTCAAGCCGGAAGAGCCGACGACTGACAATCGACTTGGAGACGCCGAGGCGCAGCGCAGCGGGCGAAACGCCCCCAGCGTCAGCAACTTCGACGAATGTCTCTAGCTCTTCGATATCCAATTCAGCGTTCCCCATTTCGCGACACAGCTTGCCTTAAAGGGACACTACCGCATCGCGTCCGGGAACGGCAATGTCCCTTTCAGGCAACGTCGCCGCTGGCGCATGTCTTCCCGCAAACCAACCTCACCAACAACGGCAGCATAAGGAAGCAATAATGACCTTTCGTAACGGCCTTGATTCTCTTCTACGTCCCGAAGATTCCGTACTCGTTCTCATCGACCACCAGCCCTACCAGCTCGCCAATCTGAACAGCCACGACCCGCAGGCCGTGGTGAACAACACGACCGCCTTGGCGAAGGCCGCCAAGGCCTTCGGCGTCCCCACCATCCTGACCAGCGTGATCGCGGCGCGCGGCGGTCTGATCTTTCCGCACATCACTGACGTGTTCCCTGGCCAGGAGGTGATTGACCGGACCTTCATCAACACCTGGGAGGATCGGAAGGTCGTCGATGCGGTCAAGGCGACGGGCCGCAAGCAACTGATCATCGCCGGCCTGTGGACCGAGATCTGTGTTGCGATGCCGACAATCCAGGCGCTGGGCGAAGGCTGGGATGTGACGGTGGTCACGGATGCGTCGGGTGGCACTTCGGTTGAGGCCCACGAGGTGGCGATCCAGCGCATGCTCCGCGCGGGTGCGAACATGATGACCTGGTTGGCGGTGGCCTCGGAGTGGCAACGTGACTGGGCCAGGACGGAGCACGCCGCAGAACTGACCGAAGTTCTCAAGCAGCACGCCGGCGGCAGCGGCATCGCCTATCTATGGGAGCAGCAGTTGCTCAACACGCCGGTACCGCGCACCGCGGGTTGATTTGGGCGGGGATGACGAAAGGCTTGAGCGATCCAGCGCCAACACGCAGACTGCCTATCGAACTGCGTCATCCCCGTTCCGTGCCCAGCAGATCGTCAGGTCACTCAGTTCAACTTGAACTCACCATCGACATGACGCCACTCACTGGGGCCAATGAGGCGTCGATGGCAATAGCGAACGGAATGCAGCGGGCCATCCAGTTTTCTTTGCCAGAAGTCCAGGAATTTCCTCATCTCGGGAAATTCCGGAGCAAGATCGTAGTCCTGCCAGATATAGGTCTGCAGAACGGATTGAAAATGGGGAATGCGGTATAGAATATGAGCAGTTGTGATACCGTAGCCCTTCAGCTGGCGTTCCATCTCTGACGAAAAGTGCATCGCAATCTCCGTTGTTCTCACATTGGAAATATGATGCCGCACTTGTTCGCCGACTTCAATGAAAAATCGATGGGATACACATAATAACCATTAGAATACAATATATTAGCAGCGATCGACGGTGACTGCTAATGTCTGGAGAATGCCACCTGTGTGCCTATCCCGGTGAATGGCAATTCACGTGTCAAATCTCCATGTCGCGGCCAGGTCTTCACTCTGCCGGATATCGGAGGGATTGTTGCTCGCCACGGCTTGCCCGCAAGGCCAAGCTCTCTTGGCGGCGGCGGCTATATCGGGGCTCGGGTCTGTGATGCCCAGCCAATCCGGTCATTCCTTGGCCGTCCATAACAGATCGCGCTCCCACCTGTCTCCATCGTGAGCTGACGCATGCGATTGGGCACCAAGCGGCTGACTTTCAAGGCTCGCTGTGATCGAAAAAGTCTGGCTGCAATTTCCCAGATTTCAATAAATATTGGAGCGTGTATGCCACGGAAAGGGCATCATCAAGTGCATCGTGTCCCCGCAACGGGGGATGTTTCACACGATAGTAATCAGCAAGCCTGTTGCTGGGCGTCTTGGCCAAATCCTCAATTGGCATCCCAGCCGCAATCAGCAGCTTTACCGCATTGTCGAACCGGCCAGCCGGAATGGGTGGCTGAATGCCGGCGACATAGCAACTGATGGCAACCATGTTCAGCTCATCCTTCCCCCACGACCAGAATCGCGCACCATTTGAGAAGCGATCGACGCCTGCCAGTGCGTCCTGCAGCGATACGCCTTCCGCTTCCATGGTTTCATCGGTGATCCCCGTCAGCTTGGTGAAAAACGGATCGAGTGCATACCTGTTGCCAAATCGGTCCACCGGCTGAACGTGAGATCGGTACGTGCCCAAAAGAGGGAAATCTCCCTCCAGCCCGAGTTTCACCGCCCCGATTTGTGCAATAACCGGATCAGGATCATCAGCCGCACACCAGAATCGACGCTGGGACCCTTCGCGGCAAAGAAACTCGCAATCGAAAATGATAGCAGTCTGCATGGTCAGCGCTTCCGATTAAAGCGGGTGATTGACTATGATTGTCACGGCGGCTGACAGCATCCCATTCATCTCCTTGCAGCCGCCGTGGGCCGTAGCCTCGTTTCAAAACCGGTAAGTCAAGCCCAGAACTGGCCCGGACAACCGCGTGTCATAGACATGCCCGCCGTGCTCGTAGTCGACATCAAGCACTTTATAGCCTGCCGAGGCGGAGAGGTGATCGTTGACGAGGTAGTTGACCGTCGCGAGCGCCGACCATGTGAGCTTCGACCCTGCGCCAAAGCCGCCGATATCCGCCTGAGCCTGCACGGAGAGCTTGTCCGTCACCGGAAGGAATGCCCGCGCGCCGATCACCGGATCCACCCAGCCGAAACTCTCGCCATAGCTGCGGGTCACACTGCCGCCGCCAAGGCCTACGGTGAGCGTCACATCGTTGGAGATATGCCAGAAACGCGCACCGGCGAGCGCGTCAAGCGTGAAGCTCGGCCTGTCAACGACACGGTAGCCTCCCTGCAATGTCGCCATGAACTGCTTCGTGTCGACCGTCGCATCGATGTTTGTTCCGGCAGGCACGACAATGCCACCGGGAAGCTGAAACGAGGGCAACGGCCCGGCACCGTGGCTGTCGGTCGTGTCGACATACATGATGTCGCCGGAGAAGACGAACCGATCATAGCGCCCCCACACATTGACAAAGCCGCCGATGTTGAAGTTGTCCAAAACGTCCGAGAATGATTTCTCGACGCCGATGGTCGGGCCGCGACGGAACGGCGATACGTTTCCTTTCAGACCGGCCGCCCACATATACGGAGAAATCTGCAAGGCCCAGTTCGGACGTTCGACGGGCATCGGCGCCGCTTCTTCTGGTTGGCTCGGAAGCACATCGGCAGCATATGCAGCCTGAACGCCGCACAGACCCAGGACAACGGCAACGGTAAATCTGTTCAAGGCCCCCTCCACGCTTACAGTGTATTCTTGTGGATGCGCCCGTCCTTCATGATGAGCTGCATCGTTCGCTCTGGATCGGCGATCAAGGCGATGTCTTTGAGCGGATCGCCGTTGATCACGAGAATATCGGCATAGGCACCGGGCTCGATCCGGCCGAGCTTTCCCGGATAGGGATTGCGCGGTCCGGAAAGACCCGCGAGCTCGGCATTGCCGCTGGTCAGAAGCCGCAACACGTCGGCGTTGTCATACCACCGGGCGAACTTGGCAAGCTGCTTGCCCTGCGTGGCGGTGCCCTTCGGGCTGAACAATATGTCAGTGCCAAGCGCCATCCGTACGTTGTGCTTGCGCCCCAGTTCGACCGCCCGGGCCGTTCCGTCTGCGATCCTCTGCTGCTGTGCGCGCTGTTCGGGCGACGCGTAGGTGTTGGCATCTTCATCGGCAAGGAATGGCTGGATGCTCCACCATGCACCCGCATCCGCAATGCGCCTGACGGTATCCTCGTCGGCAAGTTGGCCGTGCTCGATGGATTGGACACCGCATGCGAGGGCGCGCTGAACGGCGGCGGAGGTGTAGGCGTGGATGCAAACATAGGTGCCCCAGTCCGTCGCCGCTGACACTGCCGCCCTCATCTCGGCTTCGGTATATTGGAGCGCATCAATCGGGTCGTAGGCAGAAGCAACGCCGCCGCCGCCCATGATCTTGATCTGGCTGGCGCCCAGCATGAGTTGCTCGCGCACCCGGCGCAGCACTTCCGCTTCTCCGTCGGCGATAGCCGAAATCCCCGCCTGCTCGGCCACGCTGAGATCGCTTTGCGCCGTTCGCGGCAGATCCGTGCGCATGCGAAAGTCGCCGTGCCCTGACGTCTGCGAGATCATGGCGCCGGAAGGATAGATACGCGGCCCCGCAATGCGCCCCTCGTCGATGGCGCGTTTCAAGGCGAATGAGGGACCGCCCACGTCGCGGACCGTGGTGAAGCCACGCAGCACCGTGCGCTCTGCCTCTTGCGCGGCGACAAGATGGACGTAAGGGATATCGGCGGTCATGGCCGCAATCTGTGAAATGCCCGCCAGGATCGAATGCCAGTGCGCGTCGATCATGCCCGGCATCAGCGTCCGTCCGCCGCAGTCAACGACGTCGGCATCGGCAACCGTGTCAGCGGACGTGACCAGGGCCTTGATGAATTTACCTTCGACCAGGACGCCCTGACCTTCGACAAGTTTTCCGCTTGTCCCGTCGAAAATATTCACATTGGTGAGCAGGATCGGTTTGGCAGGAGTCTGCGCGAAGCCAGGGCTGACCATTCCAAGCACAGGAGCGGCAAGGCTCGCTGCGACACCTTTCAAAACGGAGCGGCGCGACAGTCCCTTGTCGACGCGTGCAAATAGCTGCTGCGCTCGCGGGCTGTGGCAGGCGCAGCCCCCGTTATGGGTCAAGTGCTGATATTTCTGGCCCAGCCAAAACAGCAAGCGATACACTCCCACCCGGTCCCAGGCTCAAGCCTGGTCGATGATCGATAAGGCAATTAAGCCGATTTGACTTCCTTTAACAAGGAGACCTTCCAGTATGTGGTGGTAAATACTTTGCTCTGCGGAATGAAAGGCAGCCATTTTGCAATTCAGCCGACCTTCGTCTTCCATTTTCCTATCAGTACTCAAATATAAGCCATGACAAAATACCACCCAATCCCCGCCGCTGACGAAATCAGAAGCGTCGGGATCATCCCAAGCTTGAAGCGGAAGATGGCAACGACGGAAGCAAGCGTTAGCAGCAACGATGGCACATTGATTGAACGCGCCACGGGAACATCCAGATTGATGCCATATGCCTGCCAGTGGATGATTTCGCTGAACAGCAGGTGAAGGGCAAACCAGATTGCCAGGTTCATGATCACACCAACAACTGCCGCCGTGATAGCCGACATGGCTCCCGTCAGCGCATTGTTGTTGCGCAAGCCTTCGATGAAGGGGGCTCCAAGAAATATCCAGAGAAAGCACGGAACAAAGGTCACCCAGGTCGTCAGGATCGACGCCAGTGTGGCAGCGGTCAGCGGAGACAGCACACCCGGATCACGAAATGCGCCGATGAAACCGACAAATTGCACAACCTGTATTAAAGGCCCCGGCGTGGTTTCAGCCATACCAAGGCCGTCGAGCATTTCGCCCGGCTTGAGCCAGCCGTAATTCTGAACGGCTTCCTGTGCCACATAGGACAGCACCGCATAAGCGCCGCCGAAGGTCACCATCGCCATCTTGCTGAAAAAGATACCGATCTGGCTGAACACGTTATCCGGCCCGAGGATCAGTAGAAGGGCTGCCACGGGGATGAGCCACAGCAGCAGGAAGGCGGCCGATATCTGCAACGACCAGAGAAGGTTTGGACGCGCGTGGGCCGGCGTCTCCTCGCCAAGGGCAGAATCCCGATCCGCAAGTCCGGGACCCGAACGTCCATGTCCGCCACCCACCTGAAACAATGGCGATCCCGCACGCCCGCCAAAATATCCAATGATTGCAGCGGCCAGAATGATGAGCGGGAACGGCACGCGGAATGCAAATATTGCCAAGAACGCCGCGACGGCAATAAGCACCATCACCCTATTCTTGAGCGCTCGTCTGCCGATCCTTGCGACCGCCTGCAACACGACGGCGAGGACAGCTGCCTTCAGGCCGAAGAACAATCCCTCGATGGCACCAACATTGCCAAAGAGGACATAGATGTAGCTTAGGGCAAGTATCGACAGGAAACCCGGCAGCACAAATAGAATGCCTGCGACAAGGCCGCCCCTGGTCTTGTGCAGAAGCCATCCGATGTAGATGGCAAGCTGATGGGCTTCAGGCCCGGGCAACAGCATGCAATAATTGAGCGCGTGCAGAAACCGGCCCTCGCCGATCCATCGTTTCTCATCGACAAGGATGCGGTGCATCACCGCGATCTGCCCGGCTGGCCCGCCAAAGCTCAATGCGGCAATACGCACCCAGACACGGACAGCTTCAGCAAAGGAAATATCGTGGTTCCCGGAGGTTGCCGAAGCAACCTCCCTTTCAGCGCCGACAATCTGGACCATCTCACGCTCCCGGCCTTCTGTTGGGCCAGTTATGTGTTTCGTCGGTGGCATCCCGGCACCATCGGTAAAACGCGTCGTAGAGTATCATGCCGGCTTCAAGCTGCTCCAGATCGTCGGAGTACATGCGCGACAGACCCAGTGATGCTGCCAGCAGCCCGGGTGCTTCCGGTGCAAGATCGGGACGGGCCGTATCGGCACCCCGCACAATGGCCGCCAGCCGCGACAGCGGCTCAGCGTCCAATCCGAATTCTTCGATCATGACATCGAAGGTGCACAGCGCGCCACGATGGCTCCAGAAGACATTCTCGATGTCGAAGGGTGCCGCGTTGAACCGGTCGGCAACCGCTTCCACTTCCGCAGGCGTGACAAAAAGGAAAACCGCATCCGGATCAACAAAACGCCGGATCAGCCAGGGGCAGGCAATCCTGTCCACCTTCGGCCGTGCCCGCGTCACCCATACCGTCCTTCCCTTCGGGTCGAGAGCAGGCAATTTTGCCACGGGAACGAGAGGAAGCCCGGCATTGCTCCAGGCTTCATGGCCGCCGACCAGATTTTCCGCAGCGACACCGTGATACCGCAACAGGGCTGCGGTGCCCTCGCTCAGTTTCTTGCCCTGCTGGCAGATGATGATTGACCGTTTGCCCTCAAGCTCATTGGCCCAGGTGTCGACGTTCCTGTGGGATCGCCGGCGCGCGCCGGGGATCAATCGCGGGTCAAGGTCAAAGTCCTCATCGATCCGCACGTCAATAAGAACCGGGCTGCCGGGTGTTCCGATCAGCCGTGCCAATTTATCATGTGTAATAGTTGTGGTCGAAGACATGTCGCGTCCTTCCGTCAAATCGGGTTTCTTGGACGCGATACTTGGGCTGACGCCTCGTGGGGAGATCGCAATCCCCATGCGTATTAAATTGGCACGAACCGGAATTATGTCAAGTATAACCGAGCGGACATATGTTTCGGGAATAGGCACACCGTGGCAAGTTCAGAAATCACACGGCCACACATCATGATAACGGTCTATAACAAAGGCATGTGCGTGTTTGAAACCCCTTCTGCCGGTTCCCTCCTCCCAGTGCGGATGATCATGCGCAAGTCCAGCATGACTGTGCTCAACGACATCAGGATCGCCTGCGGGCCAAACCAGGGCGGCCAACAGGAGAGAGAAACCAGCGATGCCCGCCAGTACGACGAATGTGAATGAAAGCCCGAATTCCGCTCCAAGCCATCCTGCCAGGGGATAAGTGATCAACCAGCACGCGTGGGAAAGGGCAAACTGCGCTGCAAACAGTGCCGGCCTGTCCTCGGCATGTGCGGAGCGCCTGAGCAGGCGGCCCGATGGTGTCTGCGCAACCGAGTAGCCGAGACCGAGCAAAAACCACAACACCAATAGTGGCACAAATGACGGCATCACCACACCGGCAAGCAGGCCGGCGAACAAGACGACAACTCCTGCCAACATCGCCCTGCGATCCGGAACTGTCTCAAGCAGACGAGGCAGAAGAAGCGCGGCAAGCATGGAACCGCCGCCAAAGGCTGCAAGCGCCAGCGCAGTCGACCGCTGCGTCAGACCAAACTCGGATTGGATGATGACGACTGTGTTGACAATGACCATCGCCCCGGCAGCAGCAACACCCAGATTAATGGCAAGCAGTCCACGCAAGCGTGGTGTTGCCATGTAAATGCGCATCCCGCGTGTTGTACGGTCATAGATGCCACGCCGTTCAGATGGTTTCGGGCTGGGCAGCGTGACGGAGACAACAAGTGCAGCCGAAAACAGAAACCCGATAACCGTGCCGGCAAACAGGCTATGGAAACTGATGACCGTCAGAAGCGCCGCCGCCAGCATCGGACTGACAAGACTTTCCATGTCATAGGCGAGCCGCGACAGCGAGAGTGCCCGTGTGTAGTCCCTCTCTTCGGGCAGAACATCGGGGATCGTTGCCTGAAATGTCGGCGTGAAAGCGGCCGATGCCGACTGAAGCACGAAAATCAGCACATAGACCTGCCAAATCTCGCTGACAAACGGCAAGGCCATCGCAACGGCGGCGCGGACCAGATCAAGACTGACAAGCATGGCACGTCTTGGCAACCGCTCGGCAAACGCGGCAGCAATCGGCGCAACCCCCACATAGGCAATCATCTTGATGGCCAGGGCGGTACCAAGAACGGCGCCCGCGTCTTTTCCAGCAAGGTCATAAGCGAGTAGTCCGAGGGCAACCGTCGCCAACCCCGTACCGATAAGGGCAATGACCTGTGCCGCGAACAAATGCCGGTATGTTCGGTTATAGAGAACGAAAAGCATCGTCGATCACGCCTTACAGATATTTGGTGATGGTCTTGAACTCATCAATCGAACCGCGCTGTTCAGCCGAAATCGAACTGACGGCATCTTCCAGACAATGATCGATGTGGTCCTGAATCAGTGTCTTTTTGGCCTGGCTGATGGCCTTTTCGACAGCATGCAACTGCTGGGCGATGTCGACACAGGCTCGGCCCGTCTCGATCATCTCGATGACTTTCTTCAAATGGCCATCCGCCCGCTTCAGGCGAAGAGCTATTTCTCTGTGGTGGGAATGTTTTTGATCGATATTCATCAAGCGTCCATATCCCCCCAGGGGGGATACAGTCAAGTGCGAGACTCAGGATATCCGACGACGCTGAGCTGAGAACGCATCAGCAAATACAGTGCGGCGACGTGTGTGATCATCAGCAGGGGGACATAGATGATCGGAATCCAGTACGCGCCGGCCAACTGCCCCGCGAGCGCGGGAAGACCGAGCTGGATGCCGTGATAATAGTCAATGAGGATGTCGGCCGCCCCCACCAGATTGAATGCAACGACAAACAGCTGGAAAAGCGGGCGCGTCCTGACGCTGAGAAGAGCCAGCATGGCCAGCAGGCCGGTGGCAAAGTCGCCATAGGCGGCGACTGTTGCGAAGTCGGAGGGCAGATTGGGGCCAACAACGCCCGGAATCATGAAGACGAGACCGAAGAAGCGAAAACTGTGCAGCGTGGCGATGGCGCGTTGCGCCTCGGCCTGGTCCATGGACTTGAGCCTGGGCCAGACATAGGCGCCAAAGCAAAGCAGCCACGGGATGTAACCGAGAACCAGATGCACATTGAAGATGAATGCCGGGGACATTTGGGTTCCTATCCATTCTGCCGGATGTCAGGTGGCATGGTGGCCATGACCGGCCGCCGCGTGATGCCCTGACCTGCATACCGATATAGGACTGCTTCCCGCGATCGACTATTCGCGATAATGTTGACGGGTTATGAAACGGAACTTCACAGTCAGGCAGGGTGCACTCGACGGCGTCGAGGCGTTCCTGAGCGTCGCGCAGCACCGCAATTTCCGCAAGGCGGCTGCGGATCTTGCGGTGACGCCGTCTGCGATCAGCCAGGCGGTGCGCACGCTTGAGTCGCGTCTTGGCGCGGCACTCTTCATCCGCACGACGCGCAGTGTCGGCTTGACCGAAGTCGGCGAACGGTTCCTTTCGCGCGCAAAACCCGCCTTCGAGGAGCTTGTCGCCGCAAGCGAGATTGCACGCGATCTTGGGCGGCGGCCGGCCGGACTGCTGCGGCTTGCAGCCCCCCGGGCCGTGGTGCCGATCCTGCTGGAGCCGCTGATCGCTTCCTTCTGCCAAGCCTATCCCGATGTCGAGGTGGAGATCGCCACGGGCGCGGAGCTCGTCGACATCGCTGCGGAGGGATTTGACGCCGGCATCCGGCTCGGCCAGTTCATCCAGGCCGATATGATCGCGGTGCAGCTGACGCCGTCGCTCCCGCTGGCCGTGGTCGGCAGCCCCGACTATCTGTACCGGCGGGGACGGCCTGAGCGCATCGACGATCTGCGCCATCATGCCTGCATACGCATGCGCCGCTCGAACGGGTCGATCGCTCCCTGGTCCTTTGTCAGCGGCAACGAGCCGGTCGACGTCATGGTTTCCGGACCGTTTATCGCCAACGACATGCCGACGGTGCTCGGTGCGGCGGTGGAAGGATTGGGGCTTGCGCAGGTGCCCGGGCCCGTCGCCTCCAGCGCGGTGAAAGCGGGCAAACTCATCGGGGTGCTCGACCGGTTCGCGCCGATGATGCCCGGTGTCTATCTCTACTATCCCAGCCGCCATCAAATGCTGCCGAAACTGCGCGCTTTCATCGATCACGTGAAGAGCCGCCCGGGTGCCGGCAACAAGCCCCAGTGATAGGGACGACAAGCCAACACGCGAGATGACAGTATTGACATGGGGCCGGTTTCCCGAGGAAGCGGCAATCCCGGTGTCAGTTGAGCGTCACGATGCCAATCGACGCCAGAATATTCTCGTGCTGGTCACGGCTCACCACCATTGCCTTATAGGAAAACATCGACGCGAGGTCGATCTCATCGAAAGTTGCGTTTGCGAGAACCGCATTGTCGAGCGTGGCCCCCGACAGATCGATATTGTTGATGCTGGAACCGATAAAACTTGTTCGGGTCAGGTTGCTTCCAGCGAGGGAGACATCGCGGAGATCGCAATGTTCAAACCTGCTCTCCTCGTAGTTTCCAGGTACAAAAACCGCATACTGCATTTTGCAATCGGAAAAGCGCACGCCCCCGGTCAATATCCGTTTGCCGACCTCTCGATGGACCCCAATTTCCAATGACATGCCGCTGGCTGCGCATTCCATGCACTCGAGGAGATAAGCGTCGCATTTATCAAGTTTGTTCAGGCTTAAATTGCTGCGTGAAAACTTGGCCTCGGTCAGATTGCAAAACGACCATTGGGATCCCGTTTGTTCGACCTCATCGTAGAATGAACAGTTTTGAAATTCGGCCTCGCGAAATGAACAATGAACAAAACGGCAATTGATAAATTCGGACGAATGGATTTTACTCAGGTCAAAATTGCAATTCTTGAAGTGACAATTGCGGAATTGCGCTTCTACGATGTGATATTCGCTCACGTCATCGCCATTGAAGCTCAGATTTTCGATCAAACCGGCTGATTGCAACGCGGTCTCTAAAGCTTCATTGGTCATTTTATTCGCGCCCTTGGCTCCGCGTTACGAAATCTGCTTCTCTTTTATGCGCATGGAAGGCTCAAACAAGACAGAAAACTTAGTTCCACAGCGAAAGGATCACGCAATGGCAAAGAATACGATTTGTCTCTGGTTCGATAAGGATGCCGAGGAAGCCGCCCGCTTCTACGCCGGGGTGTTTCCTGACAGCACGGTGCGTGCCGTGTTTCGTTCACCCAGCGACTACCCATCCGGCAAACAGGGCGATGTGTTGACGGTCGATTTCACGGTTGCCGGCATTCCTTGTCTCGGTCTCAACGGGGGCCCTGTGTTCAAGCATAACGAAGCCTTCTCGTTCCAGATCGCCACCGACGATCAGGAGGAAACCGACCGCTACTGGAATGCCATCGTTGGCAATGGCGGCGAGGAAAGCGCCTGCGGCTGGTGCAAAGACAAGTGGGGGATTTCCTGGCAGATTACGCCGCGCGTGCTGACCGACGCGCTGGTGGCTGGCGGCGGCGAAGCAAAGCGCGCGTTCGATGCAATGATGGGCATGAAGAAAATCGACGTCGCGGCAATCGAGGCAGCCCGGCGTGGTTGACGCTGCAACGCGATCGCCAAGGACGCCTATGTCCTGACTTTGGATGTCCCGGTGCCGAGCTCCGCATCCGCACGCTTGCTGCGGATGCGCAAGACACCCAGCCCCGACCAGACGTAGGGCGCGCACGCCGTTTTAAGAAAGGCAATCGCCAGACCGCAAAACGTCAAAATCAGATTAGCGTCCATCTGTGCCGTCCATTTGCAAACATCCTATGAAAATCGGGCGCTGCCCCGGGAAAACGGCTCATTGCGCCCGCGGCGGCACACGATGCGGCGCCCACGGGTGTTTCCGCTCGGAATCGAGAAACATCGCCTGCTGATCCGGCGTCAGCACCTCAAGCAATGCCGTTCTGGCTTGCTTGAACGTTTGTGCTTTCGCACCGCGCTCTATCGCAAGGTCCGCCATGCGATCCGCCGTCAATGGTGGCCTTTCATGCGGCTTGCCGGGTTCGTCTCTTGGTTTTTCCGGCAAGGAATCAGTGCCGCGACCAGACGGCGACCGATCGACAAACGCCAGGAGCGTCGACGTATAGCGTCTCCAGGCATCCAGTTGCGCACTCTGGATACCGACGATGGTCTCCTGGGCCGACAGCCAGCTTGCCAGGGGAAAGGCGCCATCCTTCGGCGGCCCCACATGCCGCTCGCGACTATGCTCAGGGACAGCCGACTTGTCTGTCTGCTCCCCGCCGCACGCATTCTCGCCGTTGTAATCGTCATCGTCGCCGAGAATGGACCGGGCGAGCTGGGTGAAGGATATGCGGGCAACGGTTTTATCCGGGATCACATTATCCGGAAGAGCCATCGGGCCCGCCCCGCTCAAGCCCGTTGACAGGCCAAGTACCATCACTGCGGCCAATCCCGCCGTCAGAACCGTATGTGTCATTCGTCACCTCGTATCAGGGGAAAGTCTTGCTGCTGGAACATGAAACGCGCGGGCGTCGGAAATCCGTCTCAATCATTTCGGAAACTTGCTCGCGGCCTTATTTTTGTAACCGAACGTAAACAGGCGCATACCCGGCAATGTTTCGTTACAAAATTGTTCTGCCGGGCCTTTGGAAAAACCGTTAGGAACGGCGATGCGATTAGAAATGCGTTGAGCGATGCAAACTGCAGCCCATATCATGGTCGTCGATGACGATGCCGAAATCCGTTCGCTTCTCGGGCGCTATCTGAGGGAGCAGGGTTTCCGCGTCTCAGTGGCCGCCAACCGGCGCGAGTTCGATGCGCTCTTCGCCGAGCGCAGCCCGGACCTGCTTGTGCTCGATGTCCTTCTGCCTGACGGATCCGGTCTCGATATCTGCCGGGTCATGCGCAGCCAGAGGCAGCAGGTTCCGATCATCTTGCTGACCGCGCTCAAGGAAGACGTCGATCGGATCATCGGCCTCGAAATCGGTGCCGATGATTATATGAGCAAACCATTCAACCCGCGTGAGCTGACCGCCCGGATCAAGGCAGTGCTGCGCCGGTCAAACGGTGACAAGCCCGCCACGGAAGAAATCAGCACGTTCGAATTTGCCGGCTTTGTCGTCGAGCCGCGATTGCGCCGGGTGCTTGGTCCGTCGGATAGTGCGGTCGATCTGACCGGCGCGGAATTCGACCTCTTGAAGGTTTTCCTGGAAAGAGCGGGAAAACTGCTGTCACGCGACCAGCTGCTTGATCTGACACAGGGGCGTGACCGCGATCCGCTCGACCGGTCCATCGATGTCCTGATGAGCCGCCTGCGCAAGAAACTCGGCGACTGCGAGCAGCGTCCCTTGTTCAAGACCGTGCGCAACGGCGGCTATCAACTGACTGTTCCCGTCAAACGCATTGCCGCCGAACCATGAACTCCCTGCGCAACCGGATCGCCCTTCTGCTGTTTCTGGCGATTGTCACCGTGGTGCTTCTGGCCACGCTGACAGCTGTGACCGTGCTGCGCGGGCCTCCGCCCGAAGCCGTGCTGTCGCCGGTAATCCAGAAGATCAGTCCCGTCATCCGCATGATCGAGGCAAGTCCGGCCAGCGCGGCGTCGCAGGAATTTGCAATACAACCCATGCAGGCCCCCGGCTTTGACGACAGGCGGTTGTCCGGCATGTTCATGCGCGAGCTTGCCCAAGCCGGGCTTACCCGGACAGTCATCGTCACCCGCAATGCCGGGCAGCAGGGCCTTGCCGCTTCGGTCAGGCTGCGGACAGGCATGTGGCTGGTTGTCGATGTTCCGGATATGACACCGCGCATGTGGTGGATACTGACGGCATGGATAACCCTCATCACCCTGGGCAGCACCGCCGTATCCATCTTTGCCGCATCGAAAATCACCAGGCCGCTTCTGCTCCTGGACAATGCGGTGACGGCGGTCAGCGCTGACGGGACCCTGCCCCATGTTCCGGAGACCGGTTCGCAGGAAGTCCGCGCCACGGCACAGACGATCAACCGGCTGTCGGAGAGGCTGAAAACCGCCACGGAAAGCCGCATGAGGCTGATTGCGGCGGCCGGTCACGACATGCGCACCCCAATGACCCGCATGCGGCTGCGCGCCGAATTCCTGCCGGATGATCCCGACCGCCAGAAATGGCTGAATGACCTGGAGGAACTCAGCAATATCGCCGACAGCGCGATCAGTCTCGTTCGTGAGGAAACAGTCCGGGATACATTCGCAAGCACGCGGCTCGATCTGACCCTGCGGGAGATAGCCGACGAACTTTCCGGTCTGGACATGAAGGTGAATGTCCAGAACCTTGCGCCGCTGTCGATTGCGGCGAGCCCGCTGGCGCTGAAGCGGGCCTTGCGCAATCTCATCATCAATGGCGCAACCCATGGCAATGGTGCTGACATCGCCATGGAACAGCGGCAGCAAGCGGCTGTGATCACCATCAGCGACAATGGGCCCGGAATTCCGTCCGAACTTCTGGACAAGGTGTTTGAACCATTTTTCCGCGCGGACCGTTCGCGGCGCAAGACCGTGCTTGGCGCCGGTCTCGGGCTGGCAATCGCCAAGGAGATCATCGAGCGTTTCGGCGGTACGGTCACCATTGCCAACCGCGAACCGTCGGGTCTTCTCCAGACCATCCTGTTCACCGCCGAAACGCGTCCGCAAGTTTAGGTTGGCCAGCGGTACGGGAAACACTGGTTAACCAAACCGCGACGGCCAGAAATCTTCTGAAACCGGCGGAACGCATTCTCAACATCATATCCTGCAACTTTTGACCGGCAGGCCACCGTTGGACCGACAGGGTCCAGCCGTTGCCCGTACAGGTTAAACGGGCCGCTCGAATGCGGCGCAAAGCGATTTGCGGAACGCCATGACGCCAGATCACCCATGCCGGAACAGTGCGAGATTCATGCGCGGCGCCTGCCTCGTCTTCGCTCTTGCCGGACTGTTGCCGATGTCCGCTCAAGCGGGTGTCGACAACAAACCCCTGCTTGATCAGGTGCTCAGCGAGCGCAGGCAGGCATCGGGACCCAGACAGGCTCATGCGAGCCCGCGGGATCCGCTCACCGTCAAGTTGTTGTCGCCGTCGCAGGAGGAAACATTCCAGAACTGGTCGCTGCTTTGCCAGGCAATGGAGGCCGGGAATGATTGTTTCCTGTCGCAGACCCTTGTGGACAATCGGGTGCCCGACGGCAAAATACTGTTGCAGATCAACGGCATTGATGAAAACGGCGTGCGCGGGCACGTGATGCTGCCATCCGGCTTCCTGCTGCAGGAAGGCATCACCATCCGCATTGGCGCAGCATCCCTGCAATTCCCCCTGATGTCGTGCATACCGGAAGGATGTGTTGCCGATATCCGTTTCAATCAGCAGCAATTGGCGTTGCTGCAAACCAGCGCACAGGTCGACATCGCGATCATACTCAGATCCGGCGAAGCCATGCATTTCCCGTTCGCACTGCAGGGGTTTCAATCCGCATTCCAGAAGATGAGCGCGGCCATCCGTCCATAGGATTTTCGCTGCACCGCGCCAACACTGTTTCCGGTTCAGCCTGACCACCAGCAATGTTCGATTACAAAACGGCCGCCCGCAGCAAAAGTTCGAGACAATACGGACTGATTTTGGACATCGCCCGCAGGGAATCTCGAGCCCAACGCGCGCATCCGGTTGCCGCAATTCTTGAGTGCCCTTCCCGGAATGACAAGACAGAGTTTGGATAGTTGATGGCGGCAAGTTCAAAATTCACTGGTGCAGCGTCGGCGCTCGCCATTTCAGCGGTTCTGATAAATTCGGCAGCGATGATTGCGACGGTCGCGGGGACGACGGCGGCGCAGGCGGCAACC
Source organism: Phyllobacterium sp. T2-21 (assembly GCF_055378485.1). Taxonomy (NCBI): domain Bacteria; kingdom Pseudomonadati; phylum Pseudomonadota; class Alphaproteobacteria; order Hyphomicrobiales; family Phyllobacteriaceae; genus Phyllobacterium; species Phyllobacterium sp. T2-21. The sequence goes on from NZ_AP027912.1 coordinate 2,791,162, forward strand.
GTCAGCCGCATCGACGTGCGCGGGAATGCCCAGGTGGATGCCCAAACGGTCAAGGACAATCTCGGCATCACGCCGGGCAAGCCATTTTCCAGCACCGATATCGATGCGGCAACCAAACGGCTGTTCAATACCGGCTTGTTCAGCGATGTGCGCATCACCCAGTCCGGCGGCGCGCTGATTGTGACGGTGTCTGAACACCAGATTGTCAATCAGGTCATTTTTCAGGGCAACAAGAAGATCAAGGATACGCAGCTTGCCCAAGCGGTAAAGCTGAAGCCGCGCAGCCCGTTTGATCAGCAGACGCTCGATGCCGACACCGAGGCTGTCCGCGCCGCTTATCACAATATCGGCCGCAATGATGCGACGGTCAGTTCGCGCCTCATGAATCTGGATGGCGGCCGCGTCAACGTTGTCTTCGACATCAACGAAGGCGACCGCACCAAGATCGCCAACATCGTGTTTGTCGGCAACCGCGCTTTCAACACGCGCCGGTTGCGCGATTTGATGACGACACGCCGATCCAATTTCCTGTCCTGGCTGACGCGCAATGACGTCTACAGCGAAGAGCGCATGCGGGCGGATGAAGAAATCCTGCAGCGGTTCTACTACGAGCACGGCTATGCGGATTTCCGCGTGATTTCATCGACGGCCAATCTCGATGCGGCAACCAATGAATATACGATCACCGTTACGGTCGACGAAGGCGAGAAGTACACGTTCGGCGGTGTCGAGATCCAGAGTTCGGTCGACGGTGTCGATACATCGAAACTTGGCGGTTTGGTGCGCACAGCGCAGGGTACGACCTACAACGCCAGGGAAGTCGAGGATTCCGTCAGCAAGCTGTCAGAGCAGGTTGCCGGCCAGGGATATGCCTTTGCCAAGATCGACCCGCGCGGTGATCGCAACTTCCAGAACCACACGATTTCGGTCGTCTACAACATCGACCAGGGTCCGCGTGCCTATCTCGAACGTATTGAAATCCGCGGTAACGCGAAAACCCGGGATTACGTCATCCGCCGTGAATTCGATGTGAGCGAAGGCGACGCGTTCAATCAGGTTCTGATCCAGCGCGCCAAGAAGCGCCTGGAGCGGCTCGACTTTTTCCAGAGCGTCAATATCTCTACGACACCCGGCTCACAGCCCGATCAGGTCGTGCTCATCGTCGATGTCGTCGAGAAATCATCCGGCGATTTTTCGATCGGCGGCGGCTACACCACCAGCGGGGATCAGTCCGGTCCCTCGGTTGAGGGCTCGATCACCGAGAAGAACTTTCTCGGGCGCGGTCAGTATCTGCGCCTGTCGGCTGGCACAACGCTCTTCAACAGCCAGAATTATCAGTCCTATGCCCTGTCCTTCACCGAGCCCTATTTCCTCGGCCAGCGCATTTCAGCCGGCTTTGATATCTACAAGCGGCAGTCCGGTGTAACCGACAAATACCTGACGGACACAACGGGCGGATCGATCCGGTTCGGCCTGCCGATCAGCACGGATCTCACCGCTGGCGTGGCATACAACCTGTCGCAGCAGAAAATAACGATCGATGATGCGGCCCTGACCGCAAGCGGCGTTCCTGACCCGACACTGGTGTCGCAAGCCTATATCGATGCCGCCAGTCGGGGAACGTGGATCAAGTCGTCGGTCAGTTGGTCACTTGTCTACAACACCATCGATGATGCAAAAAACCCGCATGACGGCCTCTACGCGAAATTCGAACAGGAGGCGGCCGGGCTTGGCGGCGATGCCAGCTTTCTCAAAACCACCTTCAAAAGCAGCTTCTACAAGACGCTGTCGGCACAGCAGGATATTGTCGGTCTGGTTCGCGTCGGCGGCGGTTACATCAAGGAGCTCGGCAACAACGGGCTGAGCGTCTTTGATACGTTCCAGAGCAGCAGCGACATGATCCGCGGCTTCAGCTATGCCGGAATCGGCCCCCGCGACTCCCGCGTTACCGATGCGGACGGCAGCTTCGTCGGCGGCACGACCTACGTCAATGCAACCGCCGAAACCCAATTCCCCGTGCCTTTGATACCCGAAAGCGTTGGAATCAGGGGCGCTGTCTTTTCCGATGTCGCCACCTTGTTCGGCAGTGACAATGCCTACGCCACCAATACGGACATGCAATGGCGCGCTTCCGTTGGCGCCGGCATCATGTGGGCATCGCCATTCGGGCCCCTCCGGTTTGACTACGCCATTCCGGTGCTGAAAGTCGATGGAGACCAGGTGCAGAACTTCAGCTTCAACATGTCAAGCAAGTTCTGACGGCTCGTTTGATATGCGCTGGTGTCTCGCTTGACAGTCTCCTGCCCCGCATGAAACAAATCCCCGTACTAATTGCTGAAAGCAATCACATTGTACTTTGCTGCCGTTTCAGAGAAACCCATGCGGACCGTATTTCTGTGCCTGATCCTATGCATATTCTCGTCCGCTGCTTTCGCACAACGAACGATATACCTTACCTTCGACGATGGCCCGCTTGAGGGAACGTCGAACATCCTGGACGTCATTCAAGCGCAAAACGTTCCGGCCACGATGTTCATGGTGGGCTTGCATGCCGACGCGAGCAGCGAGCGGGCAGCATTGGTGACAAAGGCCAAGTCGATACCCTTCATCACGGTGGGCAACCACAGCTACACCCATGCGAACAATCACTACCGCCTTTTCTATTCCTCCGTTGAGGAGTTGCTGGCCGACCTGGCGCGCGCCAACACGGCGCTGGGGCTGACCGGCAACCCAATCCATGCGCGTCTGCCGGGACGCAATGTCTTCCGCCTTCCCGACCTGTCATCGGACGATTTATCGATTGGCAAGCCGGAAGACCGGCGTGAAGAACCGGACTTCGAATTTGTCGCGGCGAGCGGTTATTTTCTCTACGGTTGGGACCATGAATGGGTGCATGAGAACAGCGGCAAACCCGTCCAGACCGTCGATCATTTGCTCGGTGAAATCGATCATCTTTTCGGCTTCGGCAAACTGGCCCAGCCCAACAAGCTGATACTTCTGATGCATGACGAGATGTTTCAGGACACGTTCAACGGTGCGGACAATCTGAAAGCGCTGATTACAGGACTGAAGGTCCGGGGTTATAGCTTTGGCCGGATCAAGGATTATGACGCCGGCTGAACCTGCCCCGGCGTGCGCCCCTGCTCATGGCTGTTGAACTCCAGTATGACGTTGCAGCCGGTTTTCTGCTCCCCAAGGCTCAAGTCGATGCCATGCAGGCGCGCGATCGCCGCCACGAGGCTCAAGCCAAGCCCGTTGCCCGGTTCATGGCGGCTTCTTTCACCCCGGTGAAACCGCTGCAGCACCAGTTCCTTTTCCTGTGGGGGAATGCCGGGGCCGGTGTCTTCCACTGAAAGCCGCGGCCGCTTCAGATGTCCGTCGAGGGTGACTTTGACGGCACCGCCACGCGGCGTGAATTTGATGGCGTTGTCGACAAGATTGCCGACGGCTTCAAACAGCAGGCTTGGATCGCCGAGAATGCTGAGGGGAACCGTACCGAAATCAACGGACAGTTCGACCCCGCGCTCCTCGGCAAGCGGCTCGTACAGGTCCACCGCATCCGATACGACGGTTTTCATATCCACCGGCACAAACCCTGCCCGGCGCGCACCGTCTTCAATCTCCGAAATACGCAGGAGCGCGCTGAACGTCTTCAACATTGATTGCGTTTCCACAATCGCGCCATCGACATATTCGGCATAATCATCTGCCGTAACCGCCCTGCGGCGGGCGCGCTCAAGTCCTGCCAGCATGCGCGTCAGCGGGGTCCGCATATCGTGCGCGATATTGTCACAAACCCCTTTCACTTCGTGCATCAGCCGCTCGATCTCGTCGAGCATCGAATTGACGACCTTCACCAGCCGGCGCACATCGCCGCTGCCGCCCAGGGCGGGCAGCCGCTGTGTCAGATCTCCGCTCATGATGGTGCGGGTCGCATCTGAAATCGTGTGGATCTGCCTGACGGAACCGGCACCGATAAACGCCGCACCGAGCAAGCCCAGGGCTGCCGTCACGGCAGCGCCCAGGATCATGGCGTTGGTGAGGACATCATTGAATTCGCGCAGCTCCCCGACATCCTGCGCAATGAGAAGCGTGTTGCCGGATGGCAATGATCTCATAACCCCGCGGAAATGCGCACGTTTGCCAGCCCTCAACGTCGCGAAATTGTGGGGATCTGGTTTGGTCTTGTCCGCTGCAGGCAAAGTCATCGGGCTGCCTGCAAGAAGCACACCGTGCGAGTCGAACAAGGAAATCGGGCGTTCCTTGACGGCGTTCACGGATTCCCTCGTCGCCAATCGCGACGTGATGGCCTGATCGTCAAGCGGGGAAAAGGTAGTGACCTCCCGCAGCAGCCACTCATCCGTGCGGTCTGTCAGAAAGTCGCGGGTTTCCCATGAAAGAAAGGCAAACAGCGCCCCTGACGCGACAGCGAAGAGAACCAGAAAAGCGATAGCCAGCCGGAAACTTGTTGTGTGTACGAGTTCAATCAGGCGCATCAAGCACATATCCCGAGCCGCGGACTGTTCTGATCACCGCCACCGCTCCGGTGGCTTCGATCTTCTTGCGAAGCTTGCTGACATGGACGTCGATGACATTCGTCGGCTCGTCATAACGATAGTGCCAGACTTCTTCAAACAGCATTGTACGGGTCACGATCTGGCCCGCATGGCGCATCATGTATTCCAGCAACCGGTACTCTCTTGGCAGGAGATCGATGAGTTTTCCGGCCCGCTTCACGGTATGGGTCAGGAGATCGGCTTCCAGATCACCGGCGCGAAGCGACGTTTCCGGCATGGCGACCGACCGCCGCCGTGCCAGCACGTCGATGCGTGCCGTCAACTCCAGGAATTCGAACGGCTTGGTCAGGTAGTCATCACCCCCTGCCTTCAATCCCCTGACCCGCTCGTCCACGGCGGAAAGCGCACTCAGGATCAGCACCGGCGTGTGGATGCCGGCAGCTCTCAGGGTCGACAGGACGCCCAGCCCATCCAGTTCTCCCGGCAGCATGCGGTCAAGAACGATGGCATCATATTTGCCCGTCACGGCTTCGAGCAGCCCCGCTCGGCCATCGGCGGCTATTTTGACAGCGCAGCCATTGTCGATCAGCGCCGCTTCGATTTCGGACGCTGTCCGGACATCATCCTCGATTACAAGAATTGTCGACACGTCACCTCCATGAAAACGCCCAATTGAGATTGAATCTGAGAGGCGGGCCTTTGCTATACACCATAATTGGTGCGACCCTGATGCGACTTCGCCAAAACATTAAATGCATTTTATAAATGGAAACGTCATCCATGCGAATACTGATCGTCGAAGATGACAAAAAGACGGCGCGCTTCCTGACGCGCGGCCTGAACGAAAGCGGCCACGTGGCCGATCATGCTGCGGGCGGCGAACTCGGGCTGACCCTTGCAATGGAGGGCATTTACGACGTGGCCATCATTGACCGCATCCTTCCGGGCCTGGACGGCCTGGCCGTCGTTGCGGAACTGCGCCGGCTGAAGATCAACCTGCCGGTGCTGATGCTCAGCGGCATCGCCACCGCCAAGGACAGGATTGAGGGATTGCGCAGCGGTTGCGATGACTATCTCGGCAAGCCCTATGCATTTTCGGAAATTCTTGCCCGAGTCCAGGCATTGCAGCGACGAAACGACCGGACGGCTGGGGCCGATATACTGAGCGTCGGAGATTTGACTCTGGACGTGAAGAAGCGGCAGGCCGCGCGCGCCGGTTCCCCCATTGACCTGCAGAACCGCGAATTTCTTCTTCTGCGCACGCTCATGCAGCATGCCAATGCGGTCGTCACCCGGTCCATGCTGCTCGAGGCGGCGTGGGATTATGATTTCGAGCCGAAGGGCAACATCGTCGACATGCATATTCACCGGTTGCGGAAGAAGCTGAACTCCGGTTTCGAAGAGTCCATTCTGCATACCATCGCCGGTGCCGGTTATCTCATCGGGCGGATGCCGGAAGACCAGGCGCTCGGCGGCGATTGACCTCACACGGTACCCAGTGCGCACTTTCTAAAATACATTTCATGTTCGCGCGAAGTCGAGAGCATGACCAGGCATCCATTATCGGGGCAGCAGCAAAATTGATTGCCGCATTTTCTTGCCTCGGTGGTGCCAAAGATGGAATTAGACGCTGTTGTTTCTGTACAGAACCCTTGCCGGTTCTGGCCTATCGGGCACTTTGACCGAAAACGACCCCATGGGCCGTCATGTGTTGCTCACGCGGCACGCTCGCCATCGGTTGATTGCGCCGTTGCCTATCTTGGTGCGTGCCCATGCTGAACCGCGGCCCCAATGAATTCCGTCAGGACGATGGTCATCTGAACGAGCCCGCCGAGCCGAAGCCGGGTGGCCGCAGCCGCCGCCGGTTTTTTGTGATCGGCGGCCTTGTCGTGCTGGCCGCAGCCGGTTTCGCCGGACAGCACTATTGGTCGTCCCTTAACGGTCACCCGGTAAAATTAGCCGCCGCGCCGACTGCTATCCCCGTCACCACCGGGAAAACCGACATTCGCGATCTATCGATTGAGCGTTCTGCCCTCGGCACCGTGACAGCGCTGTCCACCGTGACGGTGCGAACCAAGGTCGACGGCCAGCTGCTCAATCTGGCCGTTCAGGAAGGTCAGGATGTCAAAGCCGGCGACGTGCTGGCCCGGATTGATCCGCGCCCTTATGAAGCCGAACTCGCCCGTGCCCAATCCACGCTGGCCAAGGACAGTGCCCAGCTGATCGTTGCAAAGGCCGATTATGACCGCGCGTCCAAGCTATCGAGTTCGGGCTATGGTGCAGTCCAGATCGCCGATACCGCCAAAGGTCAGGTGGCTATTCTGGAAGCAACGATTGCCGGCGATCAGGCCGCCATCGATGCCGCCAAACTCAATCTGGAATTTGCGACGATCACTGCACCGGTGAGCGGCCGCACCGGCCTGAAGCTGGTCGACGAAGGCTCGATGCTTCATGTATCGGACGCCGCGGGTCTCGTGACCATCACCAAGATGAAACCGATTGCAGTCCAGTTCTCACTGCAGCAGGACGACCTTCCCGACCTCCTGGCCAGCCAGAACAGCGGCGAGCTGACGGTCGCCGTCGACAGCCGTGACGGACGGCAGCATCTTGCTGACGGCAAGATCACCGCCATTGACAGCCAGGTGGACCAGAATACCGGCATGATCAAGCTGAAGGCCACCTTTCCCAACGAAAACCTGAGCCTGTGGCCCGGCGAGCTGGTGACGGCGCGGGTGGTGACACGAACGGACCGCAACGTTGTCGCCGCTCCCGCCTCGGCGATCCAGAACGGGCAGAGCGGACCGTACGTCTTCGTTGTGAAGCCCGATAACAAGGTGGCGACCGTTTCCGTCGAAGCGGGTGTGACTGCGGGCGGATTTACCGCCTTGAAGTCCGGTCTCGGGCCGGAACAGGACATCGTCGTCAGCGGACAATCCCGCCTGAGCGACGGCGCTTCGATTTCGGCAAAGAACGCCAAGCCGAATGTTGCAAGCGCAGCGGAGACAAAGCCATGAGCATCTCCGAGGTATTCATCCGCCGCCGCGTGGGAACATGCCTACTTGCACTGGGAATGATGCTTCTTGGCGCGGTCGCTTACTTCATGCTTCCCGTCGCCTCGCTGCCCCAGGTGGACTTTCCAACCATTCAGGTGGAAGCCACCCTTCCCGGCGCCAGTGCCAACACCATGGCCACGTCGGTCGCCACGCCACTGGAAAACCAGCTCTCCAATGTTTCCGGGGTCAATCAGATGACCTCGACCAGTTCTTCGGGCCGAACCAACATCACCATTGAATTCGATCTGTCGCGGGACATCAACGCCGCGGCGCAGGATATCCAGGCGGCCATCGGCGCGGCGGCTGGCAGCCTGCCCAAGAGCCTGCCAAGCCCTCCCACCTATCATAAATCCAACCCCGCCGAAGCCACGGTGCTCACGCTGGCCTTGACCTCCGACCGTCTTCCGCTCACCGAACTCGACCACTACGCCGAAGACATCGTTGCGCAGCAGGTATCGCAGATGAACGGTGTGGGGCTCGTGGATTTTCACGGACCGCAGCGTCCTTCCGTGCGCATTCAGATCGACCCGGACAAACTGGCCGCGCGCGGGCTCACCCTGGAGGATGTCCGCAGCATCGTTGGCAGCCAGACAGTGAATACACCCAAAGGCTCGATCAGCGGCGACGGCCGCACCACGGTTCTCGATGCCACGGACCAGATCGTCGATGTTCCGACCTACCGCAACACCATCATCGCCTACCGCAACGGCGCTCCGATCTACCTCAAGGATGTGGGCAAGGTGATCGCAGGGCCTGAAGACAACAAGCAGGCCGCATGGCTGCAGACGAAACGCTCGGTCATGATCGATGTGCACAAAATGGCCGGATCGAACATTCTCGAAACCATCAGCAACATAAAGGCCAGGTTGCCCGCACTGGAAGCCGGGCTGCCAGCTGGCGTCAAACTGTCAGTCGTCGGCGACCGCACGCAGATCATCGATGCATCGGTGTTCGACGTGCAGATCACGATGCTGATCACCGTCGCGCTCGTCGTCATGGTCATCTTTTCGTTTCTGCGAAACTTTTGGGCAACGCTCATTCCGAGCATAACCATCCCGCTGTCGCTGCTCGGCACGTTTTGCGTCATGTACCTTCTCGGCTACAGTCTGGATAATCTGTCGCTGATGGGACTGACAATTGCCGTCGGCTTTGTCGTGGACGATGCCATCGTCGTCATCGAGAACATTGTGCGCCACCTCGAAAACGGAAAATCCAAGCTGCAGGCTGCCATCGAAGGCGCGCGTGAAGTCAATTTCACGATCATCTCGATGACCATATCGCTTGTCGCCGTTTTCATCCCCATCCTGCTGATGGGTGGTATCGTCGGGCGCCTGTTCCGCGAATTTGCCGTTACCGTCAGCGTCGCGATCCTGATGTCCGGCCTGATATCCCTGACCGTCACGCCGATGTTGTGCGCCTGGCTGATCCGCGACGAGAAACACACATCGCACGGGCGCATCTTCAACTGGTCCGAGCGGCTGTTCAATTCGATCACGCGCGCCTATGGCCGCGGACTGGATTTCGTTCTCCGGCATCACAACATCACGCTCGTCGTCACCTGCATCACCCTCGTATTGACGGTGTGGCTCTACGTCATCGTCCCCAAGGGATTCCTGCCGGAACAGGATACGGGTTTCATCCAGGCGCAGGCACAGGCCGCAACAGATATTTCCTTCGATGCGATGTCTGTCAAAATGCAGGATCTTGGCGACATCATCATGCGTGATCCGGCCGTCGACAACGTGGCTTACTGGATCAATCCCAGCCCTTCGACCGCCGTGGGACAGGTCCAGATCAATCTGAAGCCGTTCGGCCAGCGCAGCACCGCCCAGGCGGTCATAGCGCGCCTGAAGAAAGCCGTCGCGGGCATGGAGGGGCTGACCCTCGGCATGCGGATACGTCAGGATATTCAGGTCGGCGGCCGCTCATCGGCATCGCAATACCAGTATACGCTTCAGGCTCAGGATACGGAGGAACTGACCAAATGGGCCGCCGTCATGTCCAAAGCCCTCAGTTCATTGCCCGAGGTCCAGGACGTGATCTCCGACAAGCAGAACGAAGCCACGAGCGCGACACTGAACATCGACCGTGCCACCGCATCGCGTCTCGGCGTAAGTGTTCAGGCCATCGATGACACGCTCTACGATGCCTTCGGACAACGTCAGGTCGCAACCCAGTTCACGCAGGTCAGCCAGAACCACATCGTGCTTGAGGTTGACCCGCGTTACAGCCTGTCCACCGATGCACTCAATCATCTGTTCGTGCGCTCGTCGACGCTGAACCAGCTCGTTCCGCTGAGCCTGCTGGCATCGGTGAAAACAACCGTGTCGCCGGTGACGATCAATCATCAGGGGTCAATGCCCGCAACGACACTCTCCTTCAATCTGAAGCCCAACATAGCCCTCGGCGACGCGGTGACGGCCATCCACACCGCGGAGTTGAAGGCGGGGCTCCCGATCACCGTCACCGGCACGTTCCAGGGTACGGCACAGGCCTTCCAGAGTTCCCTGAGCACCCAGCCATGGCTCATCCTGGCGGCGGTCATAGCGGTCTACATCGTGCTCGGCGTTCTCTATGAAAGTGCCATTCACCCGCTGACGATCATATCCACCCTGCCCTCAGCCGGTCTCGGCGCCTTGCTGGCCCTGCTGCTGTTCGGCCAGGACCTGTCCATCGTCGGGATGATCGGCATCATTCTCCTGATCGGAATCGTGAAGAAGAATGCGATCATGATGATCGACTTTGCCCTGGAAGCCGAGCGCCATCAGGGTCTGGCACCGGCCGAGGCGATCCATCAGGCCTGCCTGCTGCGCTTCCGGCCGATCATGATGACGACCATGGCCGCTCTCCTCGGCGCATTGCCCCTGGCGCTCGGCACCGGCCCCGGCGCGGAACTGCGCACGCCGCTTGGCATTGCCATCGTCGGCGGACTTGTCGTCTCGCAGATCCTCACGCTCTTTACGACGCCGGTCATATATCTGGCGCTCGGCGGTTCGGGCAAAAAGGATTATGCGCTGGACGATGCAACACCTGATATGGTTCCCAGCAAAGGAACAGTTCTAACCCATTGATACAGAATATACTTTCAGGCGGCACTCCCGGGATGACCGGAGAGCACGCCTGATTGTTTTTGTTCTCCGCGTGGCGGCGGCCGCGCGCCCTGTGTGCACAGGAATGCCATACTTGTCCTGTAAGGGTGCGCAGGTTACGGTTGTTAACCGGCTTGCAAACCCAACGGCCCGTGATGGCCAGGAGATACCCATTGATGACTGTGCGAAACGCTATTTTCTCGTGTCTTTTTCTTGCGGCGCTGACTGGCCAGTCCGTCGCCGAGACACAGGATATCGCCGGAACCTATGTCAATGATACCGGCCGCACGAAGGTTCGGCTCAGCGACTGCGGCGCCGGGATTTGCGGCACGGTCGTCTGGATGAGCGCGCCCGTCAACGATGTGAAAAATCCCGATGCGTCCAAGCGCAACCGGCCTGTTGTCGGCATTCAGGCCGTAACGTTGAAGCCAAACGGCGAAGGAACCTATTCCGGAACCCTCTACAACACCGAAAATGGCCAGACCTATACGGGCAAGGCAAAGGTTTCGGACCAGGGCATAGAACTGTCCGGCTGCGTCCTTGGCGGATTGATCTGCAAGGTCTCGGTCTGGCGCCGCGCCGACTGAGCCGCCGCCAACCTCTATCCGCTGGCCAGCGCTTGCATGCCGCCGACAGCACACCTATGTGCAACGTGAGGCATTAACCGGCATTCACTGGAGGGCTTTCATGAGTCGTCGTGCTGCAGCTATCGTCCTTGCAATCCTTGGCATTGCCGGTTCAAGCTCGATTGCATGGGCTGCCGCATCGGTCAATGCGGGCAGGAATGCGCCGAGCACCACCACCCCATTTACGGCAACGACCGTCGCGCATTTTGATACGCCGTGGGCCATAGCCTTCCTCCCCGATAGCCGCATGCTTGTTACGGAAAAGCCCGGCCGACTTTTTCTGGTTAGCCGCGAGGGAAGCAAGACGGAGATAAGCGGCGTTCCCAAAGTGGCCTATAGCGGCCAGAACGGCCTGCTCGACGTGGCGGTCGCGCCGGATTTTGCAAAGAAACCCGTCATTTACCTGACCTACGTGGAACCGGGCGCTGGCGGCAGCAGTCTCGCCCTCGCCCGCGCCGAACTCTCGCTGGCCGGAAAGACCGCCGCATTGAAGGGGCTCGACGTCATCTGGCGGCAGATGCCGAAGGGCAGCGGCGGCCAGCCCGGCGGAATCATCGCATTCTCCCCTGACGGTCGGCACCTGTTCCTCACATCGGGGGATCGCATGCGGCCAGACACCGCCCAAGACCCCGATCAGGCGCTGGGAAAAGTGCTGCGGCTCAATCTCGACGGATCAACCCCTCCCGACAATCCCTGGGCCAAGCAAGGCGGCATCAGAGCACAGATATGGACCCTGGGGCATCGCAACCCCTACGGCCTTGCCTTTGATGCCAAGGGCAGGCTCTGGCTGGATGAAATGGGTCCGAAGGGCGGCGATGAGCTCAACCTCCTGAAGCCGGGACGGAATTACGGCTGGCCGATTGTCTCCAACGGCGACAATTACAATGGGACACCCATCCCGCGCCATGATACCCGCCCGGAATTCGAAGCTCCTCTTGTCTACTGGACGCCAGTCATCGCTCCCGCCGGCCTGGCATTTTACCAGGGCGACCTCTTCCCGCAATGGAAAGGCTCGGCCTTTATCGGCGGATTGGTCGAGAAGGGCTTCGTGCGGATCAGCTTCGACGCCAATGGCGGCGCCAGGGAAGCGGACCGATGGGTGCTTGGCCATCGCATCCGCGATGTCGCCGTGGCACCGGACGGCGCGCTCTGGCTGATCGAAGACGAAAGCAACGGCCGCCTGCTGCGGCTGACGCCGAAATAGGAGAATGGCATCTTCAGCGCCGTAGCTTTGACACCATGCTCACCGCGATATGAGCATCGGCAGTTCGGTGTTGGACAACAGCGATCGCGTCACGCCGCCAAACAGGATTTCGGTGGAGCGCGGGTGACTATAGGCGCCGATGACCAGCAGATTTGCCCCTACCCCACGCGCTTCCCGCACAATCGTGTGGGCAACCGGTTCATTTGACGAAACGACGAGAACGGTTGCCGGCACATCGTGCTTAGCCAGATGGCTCAGGAGATCCGCGCCCGGCTCATGATTGTAATCGGCCGCAGCGCGACCGTTTTCGATGACCAGTATCGTGACCTGCTTTGCCGTCACGATAAACGGCATGGCATCGTAAACAGCCCGGCGCGCCTCGCGGCTGCCATTCCAGGCAATTACCACCTTGTCACCGATAGTCCCTCCATCCCACTCCCGCGGAACAACCAGAACAGGAATTCCCGTTGCAAGGAGCAATTGTTCAGCCGACCAGCTCATCGGAAGATCACCCAGCGGCGGTTGCGCGGCAACGATGAGGTCCGCATTCAGGCCGCGGACCATGTTCTGGTCGTCAAGCCTGTCCTGCCATGCAACACGAAACTCGGAACCGACGCCCTCGGCTTCGGTTATCCGGGCGAAGTGCCGGCCGGACCTGATCAGTTTGTTCTCGTCAGCGCTTCTTTGGCGAACGATCACCTGTCGGATTGCTTCCGACCCACGCGCAAAATTTTCGGATGCCGAGCCGTAGGCGGCCCGCGTCAAACCGTAAACACCGACGAGATAAGCCCCATGCTTCTTGGCGAGGCGCGCCGCATGCGCACCAACTTTCTCGCCGGGGAGAGAGGCATCCAGGAAAACGACGATATCACGCCACACGGAAAGCATCGGAATACTCCTTGAACCATGTCCTTCTCAAGATATGGTATCGGGATTTCCGTTTGTCACCCATCATGGGGCGTGCGGCGTGTTAAATTGTCGATATGGCTGAAATGCTTGACCACCTGTCCGTCAGGTGTCATTCGCCTTGCGGCTTACTTCCCGGCAAGCACACCATCCAGTGTTGAAGCGAGACGTCCATCGCCGTTCTGATCACCGGCCATCCTGGCAAAAACCTCAGCCATGGCCTGAAAAAGCGCCGCGCCGGGATCGTCAGGTCCAAGGAATTCGGCGATCTCTTCCATCTCGGCAACCCATCGATAGGCCTTGGGATACATATCGGGTATTGAGCGTTGAAAACGGGCGAGAAGCTCCGGCATGCTCTCCGCCATCTCGGCGTGCAGGCTTGCCGCGGAACCCGATCCGGCTGCGGCCAGCAGCATGGTCGTACCAAGCCCGACCAGTCCCTTGTTGATGCCGGCATAGACCATCTTCAGGGCGGAGGCTGCACCGATCGAACCGTCGACGCGGTGCGTCCGCAGGCCGAGCGCCTTGAGACGGTTGACAATCCCATCGTCACCGCCGCTCACATAGAATTTCGGTCCTGCATTATCGGGTTTCGGCGGCGGGCCGATAATGGCGCCATCGAGTATATCCCACCCGGTCCCGGACAGAACCGATCCGACTTCGCGCATCGAATGCGGATTGATCGCGTTGAAATCGATGAAAGTGCCTTTGGCACCTGCTGCCGACAAAACCGGCGCGAACCCGTGCGCGACGCCGACCGCCTCCGCCGGTGGAACAATGGAGAATATCAGGTCGGCCCCGGCGATATCGGCGATGGCTGCCGGTTCAATGCCCGCCGCCCGGACGCGGTCCAGTGTCCGCTGGCTTCGCCCTTCGGTGAAGGAAAGGACGCGGGCTCCGCCCTGTATCAGGCGTTGCCCGACGGCGCTGCCCATGGCCCCGGCTCCGATGATGGCGATGGTTGTCGGCATGGGTTCGTCCTCGCATGATCTGAACACTCCGGCCAAGCCTCGCCAAGCACCGTCCGATTGTCAACGGCGCAATCAAGACGCCGAGAGCCCTCGGATGCGCTCCAGCAGCGTGCGGACGGCACGCCGTTGGCTCCCCCGTTCCGTGATGGCATGGAATTTCAATTGGCTGGCTACCGGAGCGCTGGAAATCGGCACAAGGCTGCCGTTTTGGATAAATATCTCGCCATAGGGCGCACGCAGGAGGGCCACGCCGCTCCCCGCAGCCGCCGCATGCAAACCCAGATCATAGTCCGGATAGCGGCGATCCTGCGGACGCGGGCGATAGCGGTGCCCGCGCTCGGCCAGCCAGATACGCCACGCATCGGGATAAGCGTCGTGAATCAGGGGATGGCGGAGAATATCGGCTGGCTCAGGTTCATCTCCCAAGACGAGAGCCAGTTCGGGCGATGCGACGGGAAGGAGGACTTCGTCGAAGAGCGGCATGGCCACACCATCGCTCCAGTCACCGCGGCCATAGCGTATCGCCACGTCGACCTCGCCGAGCGGCGCGTACCGGCGGTCAAGCTCCAGTTCGATCCGCAGATCGGGTGGAGAGCCTTCCAATTTGACAAGGTTCGGCAAAATCCACAGCCGCGCGAAGGACGGCAGGACACTGATCCTGACGGTTTCGGGCTGGCGGTTCTCCCGCCATTCAGCCGCCCCGCTATCGATCAGGTCAAGCGCCTGCTCGAACAGCCGCACAAGCCGTTGCCCTTCAATCGTCAAGCGAACCCCGCGCCCATGCCGTTCGAACAATGCCGTCCCGGCCCATGCCTCGACAATGGCGACGCGCCTGCTGATAGCTCCATGCGTCAAATCGAGTTCATCGGCGGCGCCGGAGAACGAGCCGGTGCGATTGGACGACAGAACCGCCTGTATGGCGTCGAAGGACGGAAGATATGAGCTGTGCTTCATTCTCACAGCTCACGCCATATCAGCACTCTATGTCAAGTCTGGAACCTGTTTTACAGTCTCCCCATGACCTCATCCCGCCCCACACTTTTACCGATCCTGGCTATCTCCACGACCATTCTCGTCTGGGCGACAGCTTTTCCCGCAATCAAGCTTGCGCTCACACAACTGGAGCCCTTGCCACTCGCATCGATCCGCTATGCCATCGCCGCACTGCTGGCGGCGATATGGCTGGTCTGGAAGCGCCCTGCCCGCATGCCGCTGCCGCATCTCCTGCTCTGTGCCGGCTGTGGCATTGTGGGCGGCGCCGGTTACAGCGTTCTCCTGAATATCGGACAGCAAACCGTCGCGGCGGGCGCGGCAAGTTTCCTCATCAAGACTGAATCGCTCTGGATGGCGACATTCGCCGTCGTGCTCCTGAAGGAGCGGTTTCCGCCCATTGCCTGGGGCGGAACCCTGTTGTGCATTATCGGCATTGGCTTGATAGCCAGCGCACAGGCTGGCGGGCTGACCCTGAACTCAGGTGCCGCCTTTGTGCTCGGCGCTGCGTTGTGCTCGGCAACGGGCTTCACGGTGCAGCGCCAGCTGGTTTCGCGCTATGGTGCCCTGCATGTGGCGGCCATCATGTTTATATCAGCTGCGCTCGCCCTTTCGCCATGGCTGTCGCAGGCCATAGCGCAAACCGGCAATGCATCGCTTGCCGTACGGGGCTGGATCGGCTTCCTCGGCATTTTTCCCACCGCAATCGGCCTGGTTTGCTGGGCCTATGCGCTCGGCACGTTTGGCGTCGCCCGGGCCGGAAACTTTCTCTACCTCATTGCCCCCATCGCCATGCTGATCGCCTGGCTCATTGCCGGCGAACCACCGAAAATGAGCACGGTCCTCGGCGGCATGCTCATCCTGGCCGGGGTTGTGATCGTGAACATGCGCGGCAAGACTGTGCAGGCACCGGTTGACGTCCGCACCGAAACGCCGGCGACCGATACCGCACCATTGCCTACAGCGTCGATAGTTTCAGACCAATCAGTCCCGCAACGATGAAGCCGACGCTTGCAAGCCGGAAAAGCGTGACCGCTTCACCGAGGAAGAATATGCCGACAAGGAATGCGCCAACCGCTCCGATGCCCGTCCAGATGGCATAGGCGGTGCCGAGCGGCAGGGATTTCATCGCCACGGCGAGCAAGCCGAAGCTGATGATCATCGTGACGATGGTGATGACACTCGGCACAAGCCGTGTGAAACCATCGGACTGTTTCATTGTGGAAGCCCAAATCACTTCAAACAGGCCAGCAAGGGCAAGATAGATCCATGCCATGATCGTTCCTTTCACAGGGGTGTTGGTTTCAGTGGCCGGGATGAAGCGCGTCGTTCAGATACATGCATGTCAGCATGGCGAAGACGTAGGCCTGGATGAAGGACATTAGCAGTTCAAGACCGGTCAGGGCGACGGCCATGGCCAGCGGCAGAACGGCAGCCAGAAGTCCGACGCCGCCCGCGTCAACCAGATCAGCCACAAAGCCGGAAAACACTTTCAGGGTGATGTGTCCTGCCAGCATCACCGCAAACAAGCGCACCGAATGACTGAGCGGGCGTGACAGGTAGGAGATGATCTCGATGGGGATAATCACCGGTGCGAGCACAACCGGCACGCCAGCCGGCATAAACAGCCGCAGGAATTTCAAACCGTGCCGCCGGAAGCCGTAAATGGTGACCGTGAGGAAAACGAGAATTGCCAGGGCAAAGGTGACAATGATCTGGCTGGTCACCGTAAAGGCATAGGGAAACATGCCGATCAGGTTTGCCACGAGGATGAACATGAACAGCGAGAAGACAAACGGAAAGAACCGCATCCCCTGTTCGCCCGCATTCTGCCGGAGCAGGCCGGCGACGAACTCGTACAGCATCTCCGTCGTGGACTGCAGACGCCCCGGATTGAGCCTGCGTTTGCGTATGGAAATCATCAGGAACGCACTGGAAACTGCAACGGTCAGGACCATGTAGGCGGACGCGTTGGTGAAGCTGATCTCATGGCCCGCGATCTCGGCCAGGCGGACGAGCGGCTTGATTTCGAATTGTTCGATAGGGCCAGCCATTACAGACCTCGCCCGGTCTGACGATGAGAGCTGGCTGGAACGGCGACAGTCAAATAGGAAAAATTCAGTCCGGTGTGGGACACCATCATCTCCTTCAATCGAGATAACGGGGCCGTCCCCATGCGCAACCATGACACAGGTCGTCCTGTGCATGGCTGTCCTAGCCGCCAACCGGCAACAATTCAAGTCAACAAATCGTCAGATGCGATCGAAGGGCCGGCTAGTCGACGGAAATCACTTCGCCCGTGCGCCGGTCGACGCTGACGCGAACATCATTGCCGCGCCGGTCAGTCCCCTCCACGATGAAACGGGACCTCGTCCGGTCTATATTGTCCACGTTGCGCAAGCCTTCGGCGCGGGCGATCCGCACTGCTTCACGCTCGCTGATATCCATGCCGCGCCGCATGGGCCGCTCGGCACCCGGTTCGACAAGACGCACACCGCCCGGCCCGATTTCGAGTGATTGCGCGAAAGACGGGGCCGCCGACAGGACTGTCGCCGCCGCAATGGCTGCAATAGCAAAATGTTTAAACATGATAGCCTCCCAAAGAACATTGTTGAAATGCATGCTCACCAAGGGAAACGCCAAGCGAGGGATGTTGTTCCGTTCAAATGCCCGAGGCTTGCTGATCTGCCGGCTTCTTGTCGTAGAACAGTTCTCCCGTTCCCATGGTCAAATCGGCTTTCACCGCGGCGAAGTCGCTGGCCGATGTCCAGTATCGCAGGGTGATGGCCATGGATTCATCCGTGAGATCCGAGGCGAAGACCTGCGGCGCCGGATCCCGCAAGATGCGCTTGTCATTGGCGGTCAGCGCCACCAGGCTCTTGCGCATCCGGTCGATATCCTCGCCATGATCGGCCCCGAGTGTAATGTCATTGCGGCGGACACCATTGCGCGTGTAGTTTTTGACAGGCTGGGTCCAAAGGGTTGAATTGGGCGCGAGGACATAGACGCCGTCTGCAGCCCGCAAGCGGGTGGCAAACAGCCCGATTTCCTCCACCGTGCCGGAAATGCTGCCGACTTCGACATATTCCCCGATACGCAGCGGCCGCAAGGCGAGGAGCATGATGCCGGCCGCAATATTCTGCAGGGTCCCCTGCAGGGCAAGGCCGATGGCCAGGCCGACAGCGCCGATGGCGGCAATGACCGACGCGGTCTGAATGCCGAACTGGCCGAGCACCATGACCGCCACCAGTCCCAAAACCGCATAGCGGGCGATTTTTGAAAAGAAGCGGCGCAGTGTCAGGTCGAAGCCGCCGACCTTCCCCAATCCGGCATAAAGCCAGCGTTCCACCAGTCCGGCAACGATGTAGCCGATCACCAGCAGCAATATGGCGCCAAGGACCGAGAATGAATAGGTGACAACAAGCGCGCTTGCCTGGTGAATACCGGTCTGTATGGCGGTGACAGCGTTTTGGGGATCAAGTTCCATAGGCCAATTCTCCTGATCAGAAACTGTAGGTGGGAAACATCAGAGTGCCGGGATGGTTCCTTGGTGAACTATTGCGTCAATCTCAAGGACATTGCATCCGCGATGTCCTTTCGCCCGTCGTTCCGGACATACTTTTGACAACCCATCCGGGCGATATGCCATTTCAGGGCTTGCGCCGAAACCCGCTGTCTGATTCTTTGCCGGACATTGGGGTACGGAGAGGCTTTGATTCTCCGAGTGAGCTCCGTCATAACATTACGTACCTGCACGCCGATACAGACCATCGGCCGGGAATAAGGATTGCACGATGTCAATTAACCTCAAGAAGCCGGAAATTTCCGAGATGAAGCCGAATATCACCGTGTTCGGTGTCGGCGGCGGCGGCGGCAATGCGGTTAACAACATGATCCGTGAAAACCTGCAGGGCACGCAGTTCATTGTGGCCAATACGGATGCCCAGGCACTGGCCATGTCCAAGGCAAGCCGGCTGATCCAGCTCGGCGCCAATGTGACGCAGGGGCTTGGCGCAGGCTCGCATCCGGAAATCGGACGGGCGGCTGCGGAAGAAAGCATCGACGAAATCATGGATCACCTTGCCGGCACGCACATGTGCTTCGTGACGGCAGGCATGGGCGGCGGCACCGGAACCGGCGCTGCGCCGGTCATTGCCCGCGCA
The DNA here is from genome assembly GCF_055378485.1 of Phyllobacterium sp. T2-21. NCBI lineage: Bacteria > Pseudomonadati > Pseudomonadota > Alphaproteobacteria > Hyphomicrobiales > Phyllobacteriaceae > Phyllobacterium > Phyllobacterium sp. T2-21. The sequence goes on from NZ_AP027912.1 coordinate 2,810,681, forward strand.
GCCCGCTCGGCCGGCATCCTGACGGTTGGCGTCGTGACAAAGCCATTCTCGTTCGAAGGCACGCGCCGCATGCGCATGGCTGAAGAAGGTCTGGAAGAACTGCGCGACAGCGCCGATACGCTGATCGTCATCCCCAACCAGAACCTTTTCCGCGTCGCCAATGCGTCCACGACCTTTGCCGATGCCTTTGCCACGGCCGACCGCGTTCTCTATTCCGGCGTTGCCTGCATCACGGACCTGATGGTCCGCGAAGGCCTGATCAATCTGGATTTTGCCGACGTGCGCTCGGTCATGCGCGACATGGGCCGCGCCATGATGGGAACGGGCGAAGGCACCGGCGAAGGCCGCGCACAGGCGGCCGCCGAAGCTGCAATCGCCAATCCGCTTCTCGACGTGGAATCGATGAAGGGTGCCAAGGGCGTCCTGGTATCGATTTCCGGCGGACGCGACATGACCCTGTTCGAGGTTGACGAAGCCGCAACCCGTATCCGCGAAGAAGTCGACGATCAGGCCAACATCATTCTCGGTGCGACGTTTGACGATGCGCTGGAAGGCGTATTCCGGGTATCGGTGGTTGCAACCGGCATCGATGTTGCCCGCGCTGCCGCACTGTCTGATGCAGGCACACCCGGCTCCGTTCTGTCGATGACAAGACGCCAGGCCTAAATCCCCTTGCATGAATTCCCATGCGGCGCCGCTTCCGGCGCCGCATGGGTTTAGACATCAGTCTTTTTTCTTGCCTGATTCTATGTCCAGCGCCGCCTGCTCGAGGATCTTGCGAACCCGGTCCGCCTCTTCCGCATCCCAGCCGTGACTGTGCAGGTGGAGCGCGGTGCGCAGCGTGTCCATCGCGTGGGCAATAGCCTCCGGTGCGCGCTGTCCGGCCATGGAACGGGCAACCATGCCCATCCGCGTGCGGACCGCATCCACCAGGTTCTTGTTCTCGGCGAGATAGGCAAGCCCCTCCTCCGTGATGGTATAGAGCTTTTTCGAGCCTTCGCTCGCCGCTGCCGTTACCTGCCCGATTTCCTCGAGGAAAGTCAGGGACGGATAGACGGAACCGGGGCTCGGCGCATAGGCGCCGCCGAACAGTTCTTCGATGTCCTTGATCAGCTCATAGCCATGGCGCGGCCGCTCGGCGACCAGTGCCAGCAGAACCAGACGCAGGTCGCCCGATGCGAACACCCTGCCTCCGCCGCCCCTGCGGCCGAAACGTCCGCCGCCGCCGGGGCCATCGTGACCGCCGCCGTGGCGGCCAAAGCCGCGTCCCATGCCGTACATGACAAAACGCTCATCGCGTTCGTGCCGTTCGTGATGACAATTTCCAAACATTGCAAATTCTCCTTTCATACGCAAACGATATATCTTTTGAGTCTATCTGTAAATACAAACTTCAATATGCATCGAGCGCCTGCTTCGTTGGAAGAGCTACGTGCATGATTGTGCTGAGGAAAAAATTGCAGGGCGAACCGGCAAAATGGCCCGGAAACCGCAAAAACAGGCTAGGCCGTGAACGGAGGACCGGCGCCGCATGATGGCGCGTGTGTGACGAGCCTTGCGCATATCGCGGCCGGGCGATAGCAGTATATGCGGAAATCTCGCTCCTGCGAATGAAGCGCTTAAGCCAACGTAAGGACGCTCAAGTATGCTCACTGTCTATGGCGAAGGTCGTGGGTTCCGTGTCGTTTGGCTGCTCGAGGAATTGGGAGTGGCGTATCGGCTGCGCCCGGTCGATCTGCTCACTGTCGGAAATGATCCCGATTTTCTTGCCATCAACCCCGCCGGCTTTATCCCGGCGCTACAGGACGGCGAGACGATCATGGTCGAATCGATCGCGATCCTCGAATACCTGCTCGCCCGCCACGGCCCGAGCCCGCTCGCCGTCGCCCCGGATGATCCGGCTTTCGCCGCCTATCTGCAATTCCTCCATCTGGGAGAGGCTGGGCTCGCTGAACCAATGAATGCCGTCTTCGTTGGTCGCGCGCTCGCGCCCGAAGCGGAGCGAAATGCCAGGGTCACAAGCTGGGCCCTGGAGACCTTTCATAGCCGGCTGGGATTGGTCATCCGGCGTCTCGCAGATCGCCCGTTTCTCGCTGGCGACCAGTTCACCGCTGCTGACATTTCAGTGAGCTACGCTCTCCTGCTTGGTCTGCGCACCGGCAACTATACCCCGGGTTCAGTCGAGCGTGCCTATCTCGCCCGCACGACGGCACGCCCCGCATACGCCCGAGCGATGGATATCTGCCAAGCAACCAAAGCTTGGGCGGAGCGATCACCGACGTTGTAGTGCCAAGTCGTGAATCCATGAAAGGGATTTGCACGGGCGGCGTACCGCGTGTCGATGACCGGCGGGCCCATGAGGTTACGGCCCAATCAGCGGCGACGGCGATCAATTTCCCGGGCTTGCTCCCGCGTTATCCCGATATCGTCGAGCAGATGATCGCTGAGCTTGCTGACCCTCGGATCGCCCGCCCGTTCTCCGCGATAACGCAGATAGATGTTCCAGATAGCCGTCGCGGCGGTTTTGACGAATGCCGCAAACCCTCCGCCGCTACGCGCTTGTAGTAGACCAGTCGTCTCTATATGGGACATGATAAATCTCCTATGGATGGTTTGTGAGCAAGCAATCGAGCGTCATGGTCGTGAACCGCTTGAGCGGTGCGATGCTGCCTTCCGTCTTCATGCGGACCAGTGCCCCTTCATAGGCATCGATCAGAAAGGCTGCCGTCTCGTCGGGATCGAGATGCGCGGGCAATTCGCCCTGTGCGCGCGCCTGCCGCAGAACCGTCTGGAAATCGCGTTGCCACGCGGCGAAAGCCCGGTGCAGTTCCTGCCTGAGGACGTCGCTATGGGCGGCAATCGATTGGGCGAGATTACCGAGCAGGCAGCCGCCAATCGGATTCTCCCGGGCGAACTCCTGCTCATAATATTCGAAATAGGCACGCAGGCGTTTGAGCGGCGTCTGGCTTTCATCGCCCAGGATCCGCGTCCGGACGATCTGGTTGCCCTCGGTGTAAAAGCCGAGGACCGCAGAGGCAAATTCCTCCTTGCTGGCGAAGAAATGATAGAACGACCCCTTCGGCACGCCAGCCGATTTGAGCACGGGGCCGATGCCCGCCCCTTCATAGCCATGCGAAAGCAGGGCTTTCAGCCCTTCCTCAATCAGCACTGCGCGTGTGTCGATCTTTGCCATTCCGGCAGAATAGACCAGTCGTCTAGTAAAGTCAAACATCCGCACGATGCGCATAAAAGCAAAAAGGCCTGCCGGTCGGCAGGCCTTGTGCACCCCTCGTGGAAAACGGGGCGAAAATTACCGATGCCGGCCCGTAGCAGCAGCCCGAAGGAACCGCCGGTCGACAGGCTCGTTGTGCGTCACCGCGTCGGGCGAAGCATCTGCCAATCTGCGCAGGTTGCGCTCGCTTTCAAATTGCATCACCGACAATGCAATGCCGACGGAGGGCTTGCAGCGCCCATGCAGGGATGCCACCAGAATTTCGCGGCAAGAGAAAAAAGTGCCCAGATCACAGTTGGAGAGATAGGCGTCGACGGCGGCCCGCGCATTCAGAAACGCCGATTTCCAGACTTCCATGATCTCGCTGTGCAGGGCGACCGCTAGCCGCCATCGCTCGAGACGCTCAGCCGCATTGGCGGCACTGTGGTACGAATCCAGACGCAGGCGCAACGCATCGCAGAGCGCGGCCAGCGGTCCGATCTCCTGTTGAATGACCGCTTCCGCACCCTGGATCAGTTTTGCGGTTTCCGGATGGGCATCTATGGGTTGGGATTTATCCCAATTGCTCGGCATAGTGGTCGATTCCCTCGAAAATGGAGGCACTTGAGGAGGCGTTTTCCTATGCGATGCGAAGTCCTGTCACGCGGGCAGGACCAGAATTTCACCGCATGTACCGGTTCGATTTACTGGCATTCCGACTGTGGTTGTGCGATCAGCCTCTGCAGGATTGAAAACAGTTCGTACTTGTCCAAACTGTCATCGTCCTCCAGCAGAAGAGAACAGATATGCTGTGCCTTCGCCGCAAATTCTTCCAGCGTTTTTGCCGGATACCTCAACATGGCAACGCGCGCACGATGTTCCGCGTCGGTTGCCGCCGCCAGGCGCCGGTCTGACGATGCGTTGTCCTGTTCGGAGTCCGCACGATCGGTGCATGTCCGGACAATCCATTGCAATTCACGTCTGGAATGCCTGTGCCATTCAAGCACAGTTGCAATCGAAGCAACGCGTTCGGTCGGATCAACCCGGACACCATCGATGGTAATGATAGCCAAAGTCACGCCGCATACCCTCTCAATGCAACTCAATGCACCGTTTCGCGTTTCGGTCGGAACACTATGCGGTTATGTCCAGAAAAATAGGGACAACCCTGTCCCTATTTTGCGCTTTGCATAAATCGCACTACTCTGTAGACGCAACTGCTGTAATTTGAACAGAGTGGCGTGCAACTGTTGGTACGCGTGAGAGCGATGTCGGAACAAACGTCCAAGCATACACATGTGCTGGTCATTGAAGATCAACACCTCATGAGGCTGGCCCTGATCCATGAATTGCAGGCAGCATTGCCTGCATCCATTGTTCACGGCGCGGCCAATGTCACCATTGCGCTGGACCTGCTGGAGTCACATCAGTTCGACCTTGTGGTCATTGACCCCGGCATGCCCGGCTATGACCCCAAATCGCAGGACGACCGCCTGGACGTTGTACAAGTCATCCTCGATCTTTCACCGGACGCAATCCATTTTGTCGTCACGGGTTCCGATACGGATGAAGAATGGGAACATTGTCAGAAACTTGGCGTGGTTGGCTACCTGGCCAAGAACAATATAAGGCCCGGAGCCCTCGTAGACGTTCTGCAGGAGGTTGCAGAACGGGGCTACAGCGTGAGGTTGTCCAACGAAACAACGGCTCCACCGGAATTTTACCATTCCGGCCTCACGCCGCGTGAACAGGAAATACTCGGCTGGATGCGACAAAGACCGTCGGGGATCAGCCGCAAGGAAATATACGAACAGCTTGGGGAACGCTTTGATATAGACGCGGCATCGGCAGAAAAATACTACAAGCGAGCACGCGCAAAGCTTTTAAAAACCGGGCTCCTACCAAAGGGGTTATAATGGGGTTGGCTCTGGACATTAAAAAAACTGAAGAATCGATGGCAAAGGCAGTGTCGGAAGAACCCTTCCCTGCCGCCATCTCCAACGAAGACAAAGGCGCATCGCGCGCCTGGAAATATCTTGCATTCTTTTTCGCGGCACTCTGGATCGGTTCGCCGCTCTGGTACGGCGCGGCATTCGCCAATGACGACCCTGCGGTCATTCAAATGCAGGATACGTCAGGCAAGCCTCTGGGGACCTTTACCCAGGAGCAGCTGAGGCAGCAGTTTCCCATGCATGATCTGGTCACGGAAACGCCTTGGACCAACGGTGCAAAGGTGCATTTTCGCGGCCCTTCCCTGCAGGAAATGATTGCGAAATACAAAATCGGCGACAAAGCCAATCTCGAAGTTGCTGCATTCGACAATTTCATTGTAAAAGTCACGATGGAAGAAGTTGTTGAATTTGCGCCCATCATCGCAATCGAGAGAGCTTGTACCGATGCCGACAAGCAAAGCGGAGCCTGCACCAAGGATCAGGATTTCAGACCGTTGTCGCTCGATGATGGTGGCCCGTTCTATATTGTCTGGCCACTCTCCAAGCTTCCGAAAGCTTACGTCCCAGCACGCAACACCATATGGGTTTGGTTTGTTACCTCGATCCGTCCGGTTGACTGAACATGAAGCTGGATAAGTACCTCGATCCGCTCTTCTACATCATTCTGATCAGCGCAGCTTTGGTGTGTTGCTGGTCATTCATCCGGGCGGACACGTATCGTATCCAGTCAAACGAAATCATGAGCCAGAGCTTCGAGGTCCAGGTCCGGGCTTCGCAGGCGCGCGAAAAGATTGCCAGCATCAAGGGTTACCTGACGCTGGCAACCCGGACAGGTGAAGTCGAGCCGCGCCTGCTGTCGGAGGTCACGCTCATGAACTTCAACCTCAAATCGCTGCAGCAGCTGGACTATGCCGACCGGTTCCTCGATGCACCCGATATTGCGGCCCTGCAAAAGACGATCTCGACGGTGGATACCGTACTGGTTCCGCAGATCAAGGCGGGAAACCAGTTCGACAAGGCACTGAAAACCATACAGACAATCGAAACGGACATTTTTCGCACTGCCGGTTCGACACTGGCTCACAGCATCACCCTTCAGGGAACCGCGACAATTGCCGCGGACGTCGCCAGAAACAAGCTCCTCGGCGCCGCCGGCGCACTTATCCTGGTGGGATTGCTCATGCATCAGCGCAGCCTTCTGGCGCGGCGCAAGGATCAGCATATCCGCTCTTTCTCCACCCTGTTTGCCCACATGACCCGGACGCGGATTGCCGCCCTGCGCCTTTTTCTCGGCTATGTCGGCAACAACGCCATTCCGTCCTCTGAAATGACCGCGGCGGCCCGCAACACCATTGCCGAGCTTGAAAGCATCAATGAGGGATTGATGATGATCGGGCACTCCAAGACGCAGTTCCGCAAGGTGCCATTGGGCGAATTGCTTGCGGACATCGTGTCGAAGAGCGCGGTCAACCTGCAGCTGGACATCGATCAGGCCGCGCGCAATTCGCTTATTCCGGCATCGCAATTCCACCTGATCATCGATGAACTTGTCCGCAATGCGATCAATGCCGTCGCTACCCGCGCCACCCCTGTCATTGCCATCAAGGCCAGTATCCACCGGCGCTTTCTGCAGCGCCCGCGGCTGATACTGGTCGTTGCCGACAACGGCATCGGCATGAGCCCGTCGACGCTTGCCAAGGCCAAGGAGCCGTTCTTTTCAACCAAGGCAGGCGTTCATCTTGGTCTCGGACTGACCAACTGCATGGAACTGGTGAAAACCATGGCCGGCAAGTTCAAAATCACCTCGACGCCCGATGTCGGAACCACCGTGCGCATCAGTTACGCCCTGGACAGTTAGGGTGCTGGCCATTTCCGAACAGAATAATTCGAATTAAACACAAGCGGGCATGGCTTTCTTCATTTGTTTCGGGCTTGAATACCGGTGCTTTCAACCGGCCCGGCAAATCAGATGAACATCTACACTCTATGGATGACCAAATTCGGCGCGCTCTCGCCCTTGAGACAGGTCGCGATCATGGTTGGCATGGCCACCATATCATCAGATATTTTGGCTGCTCTGGCCTTTTTCGTGATTGGCCTGCAGACGCCCTATCGCGTTGTCGGCGTCACCACCGTCATCGTTGTGCTGGTCAGCCTCCCGCTTGGCGCATTCCTTATCGGCCTGAACTTCAAGCTGAAGCAGCTGGCCGCACAGCTTGATCTGGAATCCCGCCGTGACGATCTGACCGGGCTTCTCAACCGGGCGGAATTCTATCTGCAGACGCAGCGCTTGTTTCTCGCGTCAAGGCCCATGGACAGTGCCGGGGCCCTCCTCTACATCGACGCCGATCATTTCAAGGCAATCAACGACCGGTTTGGCCATGCCACCGGCGACGAGGTCATCCATGAGATCGGCCAGGTGATCAAGGCGAACATCGGCGGACGGGATTTGGCGGCGCGGATCGGCGGCGAGGAATTTACCGTATTTCTGACCGATGCGGATCTTGGCCGGGCCAACTGGATCTCGCATAAAATCCTCATTGCAGCCCGCACCATCGGCAGGGAACTGGAACTCGACAGAACGCCAACCACCGTCAGCATCGGCATTGCCCTGCATGAACCCGGACAATCGCTCGAGGAAACCTTGGCGGTGGCGGACAAATATCTCTATTCAGCCAAGCATCAGGGCCGCAACCGCGTGGTTTACGGCTAGGGCATTTTCGTCCGGTTCAGGTGTTCCCTTTGCAGATTTTTGGTGCGTGGTTCGTGGTTCGACAAGCTCACCATGAGGGAGTTGGGTGGGCTGCAATGCTCATCGCAGAGGTTGCAGAGTATAACTGCCTGCAATCCTCACCCCTCCTCATGGTGAGCTTCCTGAGCTTGTCGAAGGGCGAACCACGCACCAGAGGTTTTGCAGCCATCAACACAAACTGGCACCCTAACCCCTTTCACCTGCAGAACTTTCCCACTATGGTCCGCGATGAGACCGGTCGAAACGGATCGGTCTTGGGGCTCGTAACCCCTCCGCAAGCGGTCGGTGTCGACCGCAAAGGCACCTCCTCAGCCCTATGGCCGGGGGGGCCTCGGCGTATGTCCAGAGCTTCGGCTTAAAGGCCGTGGCGGTCGTCTTGCGGCGGCTTACGAACCTCCCGGTCACCAGAGGCCAAACCTCGGGTGACCACTTTCCTCGCGAAACAAGGGAGTGCACATGGACAATTACAATTTCTGGCAGGATTTGTTTGATACGTACCAGTCGCTATCCGACTGGCTCAAAATTCTGTGGCTGATCGTCCCGCCGGCCTTCGTGCTGGGGCTCGTCGCCTTAACGCTGCGCTTTCGCATCGAGAGCAGGAAGGTGGAAAGACGTTTTGACGGCGAGCTTGTCTATTCCATCCACCGCGATGCGGATAACCGCGTTCACATTCTCCGGCATGGTCCGGGCGCGGGGGAAAGTCCCGCACTGCTCCTGCCCGATCCGGCAGGCACGGAAAAAGCGAAAGACCGCAGCCGATAGGCTCAAAAGGAAAAAGCGGGACATTCATCCCGCTTTTTGTTTTGGTCTGCCGTGATCAGCCCTTCAGGCGGGAATTGCAGAGGCTGTAATAGCCGCCGCCCTTCTGGATCCACTTGAGGCCGCCAAGCGTGTTGTTCTGCTTGTTGGCGTAATACTGCTCAAGGCACGTCTGCATACGGGCCTTGCCGGCGCTTTCGGTGGAATATTTGCTGGAAACGGCGCTCGGGAAAACAACACCCTTTGGAGCAGCGGTCGTGGCTGCCGGCGGTTCATCCTTGTAGGTCGCCGTCTGCGGTGTTGGTGCCGTCTCATCGGCGGCAGCAGGAGCAGCGGCAGCTGTTGCACCGGCGGCGCACTGTGCCTTGCGGAAATCATTCCACTTCATGCCGCCAAGTGTACCGGCGGTTTTCGCAGCCTGATACTTGGCACTGCAGTCCTTCATGCTCAGGCCCGTGGCTGTCGCAGCCGGTGCGGCTGCAGCGGCTGGCGCGGCGGCCTTGGGTGCTGCGGCTGTCGCCTTGGCAGCGGGCTTGGTCGTGGCAGCAGGAGCCGCCGGCGCTGCTGCAGCGGCCGGTGAAGCATCGGCGCACTGGGTCTTACGGAAGTCGTTCCACTTCACGTTGCCGAGCGTACCGGCTGTTTTGGCCGCCTGATATTTGACACTGCATTCCTTCGCGGTCAGTGCGTAGGCTGGCACAACCGTAAATGATGCCGCGCCAATAATTCCGGCGAGTATGAGATTCCGAGTGATAGTCATTTTTGAACTCCCTCAATTTCAACAGTGCAGATTCAGAAACTGTCACCAACTACAGGTTTCCCCAGAACCCATAGTCTTCCCATGTGATGAAATGATTATGGCTTAAATTGGAGAAGTAACCAACCAGAATCGTTCGGGGAAAATATTCACCAAACATGACAAATTATTACAAGATTTCAAATGATTACGAACGAGTTTTGTTAAAATACTACTTTATCAAACATGTCCGGCAAATAACAAGAAAATGGCCGGAGAAAAAGCAATCGGACCAGATCGAAAGAATCGCCTGCGAATAACCGTCCGCAGGTGCGCAGATCAATCTGCAGTTGCTGAATGGATCCTTGCCGCCAAGACACATTTATGCGGCATTTACGCAGCACGGTCTTTCGTTGTTATATGGGATAAACGCCTAATCTCCGGAAAAACTGTTTCATCAAGGACGCCGCATTGCCCATCTCCTCGCCCCGCCCGCTGCCGGTTTTCACCTTCCGCAACTATAGCGTGGCAGAATTGTGGGCCGATGGCGTCGTCCACATAGCGGGTGTCACGCTGGCAATCGTCGGATCGATTCTACTGCTTGCCTTTGTTCCGGAGGAAGCAACCGCCGGCGCCTATGCGGCAACCGCCATCTATCTGGCGACCCTCGTTCTCTCCATGGCCCTGTCGGCGATGTACAACATATGGCCGATTTCCCCGACCAAGGGGTTTCTGCGGCGCTTTGACCATTCGGCCATCTATCTGCTGATCGCCGGTACCTATACCCCCCTCATGGCCAAGAGCGGCACATGGTGGCTCCTGTCCATCGTCTGGTCGATTGCCATAGCCGGCGTCCTGTTGAAGCTGTTGATGCCCAACAGGTTCGACAGGCTTTCCATTGTTCTCTATCTCGCCCTGGGATGGAGCGGCGTTGCCGCCTATCAGGAACTGACGATTGCCCTGTCCGCCACGGTCTTGTGGCTGATCCTCGCCGGCGGCCTCGTCTACTCCTTCGGCGTCATCTTTCATGTGCTGGAACGGCTGCCCTTTCACAATGCGATATGGCACGGCTTCGTTCTGACGGCGGCAAGCATTCACTTTGCCGCCATATGCACGGCGGTCGCCTGAGTCCGCCCGGCACACTCCTGCCATTCCGGTGATAAATGCTGACATATCAGGCTTGAGACATAGCCTGAAATAGGACAAGCTCACGGGCGAACGAAAAGCTGCAAATTTTTCGTTGCATGATCTTTTCGCGAAAATAAATGCCCGGACCGATCACTGTAATCGTGATTAAAAGGTCGCCTCAACTCGGGATATGCAAAGGGAACGAAAAGAATGTCTACCAGCAAAACCTTTCTCGGCGTGGCGCTTGCTCTGGCGCTTTCTCTCGGATCTGCCAGTGCGCAGGTCGTTGTTTCTTCCAAGATCGATACCGAAGGCGGTGTCCTCGGCAACATTATCCTGGCCGTTCTCAACGCGAATAGGATTCCAACCACCGATCGCATCCAACTGGGCGCCACCCCGATCGTGCGCAAGGCGATCACGGCCAAGGAAATCGACATCTATCCCGAATATACCGGCAATGCCGCGTTCTTCTTCGAGAAGGCCGATGATCCAGCCTGGAAAGACGCGGCCAAGGCCTATCAGACCGCCAAGAAACTCGACTACGATGCCAACAAGATCGTCTGGCTGACACCCTCGCCCGCCAACAATACCTGGGCCATCGCCCTGCGCAAGGAAGTGGCGGACGCGGAAAAGCTGGCAACCCTTTCCGACTTCGGCAAATATGTCACCAAGGGCGGAACGGTGGTGCTTGCCGCCTCCTCCGAATTCGTCAATTCGGCTGCCGCCCTGCCGGCGTTCCAGACAACCTATGGCTTCAAGCTGAAGCCCGAACAATTGATCACCCTCTCCGGCGGCGATACCGCTGCGACCATTGCCGCTGCGGCCAACAAGACCAACGGTGCCAATGCAGCCATGGTTTACGGCACCGATGGCGGCATTGCGCCGTCCGGGCTTGTGGTGTTGCAGGATGACAAGGGTGTTCAACCGGTCTACCAGCCGGCGCCGATCATTCGCGAAGCGGTTCTGAAGGAACATCCGCAGATCGAAGCCCTGCTGAAGCCAGTGTTCGAAAAGCTCGATCTTGTCACGCTGCAGGAACTCAACGGCCGCGTACAGGTTGGCGGTGAACCGGCAAAGGCCGTTGCGGAAGACTTTCTGAAGAAAAACGGCTTCCTCAAGTAAATCCGCTCTTTGCCGGAATAGGGTGCGCCAATCGGAATCTCACCCTGTTCCGGCGAAAAGGAGGCCATGCCGTGCGTCTGGACAAACTCGGTGTCGCGATTGCCCTGATCGCCGGATATGCCGTGGCGGCGGCACCCTTCGCCACGTTCCGTGCCAACCGGATCGTCGCCGGTGAACCGCAAACGCTGTTGGCGGCCTTGCCCTCCTGGGCGGGCCCCACGCTTCTGGCGGTCATTGCAGCAGCCGTTCTCGTTGGATTGTTCCGCACCCCCTCGACACTGCGGCTCGCAGCCAGCTTTGCCGCCTTGGCCGCCCTCCTCCTGTTGATCGGCACGGCGGCCGACCATCTGACACCGCCTGGCAACACCTATGCGCGCGTGTCTCCCGCATCGGGCTTCTGGCTGCTGCTCTTTGCCTTCGCCCTGCTTGCGGCGGATGCCCTGACGCGTCTGCGCCCGACACCGCCGTTCCGCATCCTTGTCCTGGTTCTGGCCGGGGCCTTCCTCGGCTTTGTCCTGTTCACCGGCAGCTGGGACAAGTTGTCGATTCTCAAGGAATACAGCGCCCGCGCCGACAGTTTCTGGGCGGAGGCCAGCAAGCACGTGACGCTGGCGCTCGGCTCGCTCGCCGCTGCCGTGATCGTCGGCATACCGCTTGGCGTCCTGTGTCACCGGGTGCAGAAGCTGCGCGCCGCCGTTCTCAATGTCCTCAACATTGTCCAGACCATCCCGTCCATCGCTCTGTTCGGCATTTTGATCGCCCCGCTCGGCTGGATCGCGGCACACGTGCCGGGTGCTGCGGAAATCGGCATCAAGGGCATCGGCATGGCACCCGCCTTCGTCGCGCTGTTTCTCTATTCCCTGCTGCCGGTGGTGGCCAACACGGTGGTCGGTCTGGCCGGCGTGCCGCCACAGGCCAATGACGCCGCGCGCGGTGTCGGCATGACGGAATGGCAGCGCCTGTTCCGGGTGGAATTTCCCCTGGCCTTTCCCGTGATCCTGACCGGCGTGCGCATCGTCCTTGTGCAGAATATCGGCCTTGCCACCATCGCCGCGTTGATTGGCGGCGGCGGTTTCGGTGTCTTCGTGTTTCAGGGCATCGGCCAGACCGCCATGGACCTGGTTCTGCTCGGGGCCGTTCCCACCGTGCTTCTCGCCTTTGCCGCAGCCATCATTCTCGACGCGGCGGTCGAACTCAGTTCCCCCTTTCACTCAAGGACATCCGCATGATTGAAATCGAGAACATCACCAAGCGCTATGGTGCTGCAACGGTCGTCAATGACGTCTCGCTGGTCGTCCAGCCGCGAACGATCACCGTCATCGTCGGCACGTCGGGCTCGGGCAAGACAACGCTGATGCGCATGATCAACAGGCTGGTCGAACCGACAGCGGGGGTGATCAAGCTCGATGGCGAGGACAACCGCACCCTCCCCGGATACGAACTGCGCCGCCGCATCGGTTACGCCATTCAGGGGCATGGCCTTTTCCCGCACCGCACCGTGGCGCAGAACATCGCCGTCGTTCCCGAGCTTCTCGGCTGGGACAAGGCCAGGATCGATGCCCGCGTGCGTGAACTGCTTGCCCTGTTCCAGCTCGACCCGGAAACATTCGGCCCGCGCTATCCGCATGAACTCTCCGGCGGCCAGCAGCAGCGCATCGGCGTTGCCCGGGCGCTGGCAGCCGAACCCAATGTCCTGCTGATGGATGAGCCCTTTGGCGCGCTCGATCCCGTCATACGCTCGAAGGCGCAGGAGGACCTGCTTGCCATCCAGAAACGGTTCGGCACCACGATCATCCTCGTCACGCATGATATGGAGGAAGCGATCCATCTCGGCCACAAGATCGCGGTGATGGATGGGGGCAACCTGCTGCAATATGCGACGCCAGCCGAAATTCTCGCCAATCCCGCAACGGATTTCGTCGCGACGCTGGTCGGCACCGGCGACCGGCCGTTCCGCTTTCTGTCTCTAAGCCCTGCGGGTGATGCGGTGGAACCCGGCACAGCCGAGGGCGAAGCCATTCCGGCCTCCGCCACCCAGCGCGACGCCCTGGCCGAGCTTCTCTGGTCGGGCCGCCCCGCTTTGCCTGTCGTCAACGAGGCCGGAAAAGCCATCGGCCGGGTCACCGTCGATGGCCTGGTCAAGCGGGCATCGAGGCCCGCCGCATGAAACTGCGCCTGCCCACTATTCTGCGCATCGGCATTCTGGCGCTGCTGATCGTGTTTCTCCTGCGGCCCGATTGGTTTGAGCCCATCTTTCGCCCGCTGACGCAGAACAATGCTCCGGTGATCTACAATCAGGGCAGCCTGCTGACCCTGACGCTGCTCCACCTGCGCACCGTTGCCATTGCAACGGCGGGCGCGACCATTGTGGCCGTCGCGCTGGCCATTCTGGTCACGCGCCCCTTCGGCGCGGAGTTTCTGCCGCTGTCCCGCAGTCTGGTGAACATCGGCCAGACATTTCCGCCCGTGGCCGTGCTCGCGCTTGCCGTCCCCGCCGTCGGCTTTGGTGAAAAGCCCACGCTGATCGCGCTGTTTCTCTACGGATTGCTGCCGATCTTCGAGAACTCGCTGACCGGCCTGACCACCCTGCCGCCGACCGTCACCGATGCGGCGCGCGGCGTCGGCATGACCGGCTGGCAGCGGCTTGTCAAAGTCGAGCTGCCGCTGGCGATGCCGATCATTCTTGCCGGCATACGCCTCTCCGTGACGATCAATCTGGCGACGGCCACCATCGGCTCCACGGTTGCCGCCAAAACGCTGGGCGAAGTGATCATTGCCGGGCTGCAATCCAACAACCTTTCCTTTGTCCTGCAGGGCGGCCTGATCGTCGGCGTTCTCGCCGTCATGATCTATGACGGATTGTCGGCGATGGAACGTTTCATTTCGCGGCGCATGGGCCTTCTCCAGCAAAGCTGACCACCCCATATGCAAACGAGCCACAGACTGTTCCCCTCACAGGCAGGATTGTAAAAGGATATGCGATGAGCACGACACGCAAGCTGCATCTTGGCGCCTTCATGCGGCCCGTCAGCATCCATACCGGCGCATGGCGGTATCCCGGTGCCTATGCCGATGCCAACTTCAATTTCACCCACCTCAAACGTTTTGCCCAGACCTTGGAGCGCGGCAAGTTCGACGCCTTCTTCATGGCCGACCATCTGGCCGTCTTGAACATGCCGGTGGAAGCGCTGAAGCGCAGCCACACCGTGACATCCTTCGAACCGTTCACCCTGCTTGCCGCGCTAGCGGGCGCCACCGAGCATATCGGGCTGATCGCCACCGCTTCGACGACCTTTGACGAGCCCTATCACATCGCCCGCCGCTTCGCCTCGCTCGACCATATCAGCGGCGGACGTGCGGGCTGGAACATCGTCACCACCTCCAATCCCGATGCCGCGCTCAATTTCGGGCTGGAAGATCACATGGAGCATGATGAGCGCTACCGCCGCGCCCGGGAATTCTTCGATGTGGTTACGGGCCTGTGGGACAGTTTTGCCGATGATGCCTTTATCCGCGATGCGGAGAGCGGCATCTATTTCGACCCGGAGCGCATGCACGTCCTCGACCACAAGGGCGAATTCCTCTCGGTGCGCGGCCCGCTCAACATCGCCCGTCCTGTGCAGGGCTGGCCGGTCATCGTGCAGGCGGGCTCATCGGAGCCGGGGCGCCAGCTTGCGGCCGAAACCGCCGAACTGGTCTTTGCCGCGCCAGCCCGTCTTGCCGATGGTCAAAGCCTCTATGCCGATATCAGGGCCCGCATGGATAAAATCGGACGCCCGCGCGATCAGTTGAAAATTCTCCCCGCTGCCTTTGTCGTGGTGGGCGATACGGTTGAAGAAGCCAAGGCAAAGCGCGCGCATCTCGACAGCCTCGTGCATTATGCCAACGCCGTCGGCTCCCTGTCGATTGCGCTTGGCCATGATGCCTCAGGTTTCGATCCCGATGGGCCGTTGCCCGAGATCACCGACACCAATGCCAGCAAGAGCAGCCTCGAACGCGCGGTCAATCTGGCGCGGCGGGAGAACCTGACGGTGCGCCAGCTGGCACAGCGGCTCGGCGGCTATGCCGGTCTCGCCTTCGTCGGCACGCCGGAAACCATCGCCGACGAGATGCAGCAATGGCTTGAGGAGGAAGGCTCCGACGGTTTCAACGTCATGTTCCCCTATCTGCCGGAAGGTCTTGATGATTTTGTCGAAAAGGTCGTGCCGGAACTGCAGCGGCGCGGCGTTTTCCGCACCGAGTATGAAGGCAGGACGCTGCGCGACAATCTTGGCCTGCAGCGCCCCGCCAACCGCTTTTTCTAAATGCGGTGATCGAGCCGCTTGACCAGCCTGTCGCCCACCCACTGAATGCCGCAGACGAGGACAATCAGCACGATCACCACGGCAATCATGATCGAGGTTTCAAAGCGCTGGTAACCGTAGCGGATGGCCAGATCACCGAGCCCGCCGGCACCGATGGCACCGGCCATGGCCGATGCGCCGATCAGGGTGACCAGCGTTACCGTGAACCCGGCAACGATGCCCGGCAGCGCTTCGGGCACCAGCACTTCGCGGATGATCGTCCAGCGGTTGCCGCCCATGGCGCGTGCCGCCTCGATCAGCCCGCGATCGACTTCCCGCAGCGACACCTCGGCAATGCGGGCATAATAGGGCGTCGCGCCGATGGACAGCGGCACGATGGCCGCCCACGTGCCGATGGACGTTCCGACGATGAGCCGCGTCACCGGGATCAGCGCCACCAGCAGGATGATGAAGGGCACGGACCGGAAGGCGTTGACGACAGCACCGAGCACGCTGTTGACCCAGGGATTGGGTGCAATGCCGCCACGGTCCGTTGCCACGAGAGCGAGGCCCAGCGGCAAACCGGCGGCCAGCGAGATCAGACCGGAGGCGCCGGTCATGACAAGCGTTTCCCAGATGGATTGAACGAGAAGATCAAGCATGACCGGTGACATAGCCGAGCACCTCCACACGGGCCGAACGGGCCTCGAGAAATTGAATGAATGTCTGGACGGCACCGGCGGGTGCTGCCGGAACCGCAAGATAAAGCCGGGCAACCGCCTGGTCCTGCACATGATCGACACCGCCATGCAGCAGGCGGAACGGCCGTGGCAGCTCGGCCAGCAAGGTGCCCTGCGCCGCCGCACCGGCGAGATCGACGCCCAGCACGGCTTCGCCGCCGGGTTCCGGCGATAGGGCATCGGCGATATGTGCCGGAAGCTGCGGGCGAATACCTGCCAGCAGGCTTTTGGTGATATCCGTCTGCGGATCGGCGAACACCGACCAGACGGGCCCCTCTTCGACGATCTTTCCGGCGTCGATGACCGCCACACGGTCCCCGATGGAGCGGACCACCTCCATCTCATGCGTAATCAGCAGAATGGTGAGCCCAAGCTTGCGGTTGATATCCTTAAGCAGCGCAAGAATCGAACGGGTCGTCTCGGGATCAAGCGCGGATGTCGCTTCGTCCGAAAGCAGCAGCGCCGGGCGCGCCGCCAGCGCCCGCGCAATGCCGACGCGCTGCTTTTGCCCGCCGGACAGGGAGGACGGATAGGCCTTTGCCTTGTCGGAAAGGCCGACAAGGTCGAGCAGTTCGCGCGCGCGGTTGAGACGTTCCGCCCTCGGCCGGCCCTCGATCTTCAGCGGCAGCGCCACATTTTCTTCCACCGTCTTGGCCGACAGCAGGTTGAAATGCTGGAAGATCATGCCGATACGGCGGCGGAAGGGCTGCAGCTCCCGCTCGCTGAGCCCGGTGATCTGCCGGCCCTCGACAAAAATGGCGCCGGATTCCGGCCGTTCCAGCCCGTTGAGGCAGCGGATCAGCGTCGACTTCCCCGCACCGCTGCGCCCGATGATGCCGAGGATTTCACCCTTGCGGACGGTCAGGGACACACCGTCCAAAGCCGGTGTGTCCCCAAAATGCCGTTTGACATTCTCAAGCCGCACGACAGCGTCGGCAAGCGGCGTATCGGCTATGATTGCACCCGTCTGGCCGGGAACGGAGACATGCGAGTTCATATGTTTTCCTCTTGGAGGGATGCCGCAACGACACCCGCCTCAACCGGGAAAGCGGCCCGCGGCATACATCGATGCTGCGAACCGCTTTGTCGTGATTGCTTGCAAGATCAACCGGTTATCAGTAGGCGCTAATACCTGTTCCCTTGTACACCTTGTCGAATTCAGCCTTGACCTTGTCGTTCTGATAGGAGGACACGAGGGTTTTCACCCATGGCTCCTTCTCCTGCCCGGCCTTCACGGCAATGAAGTTGCGGTAAGGATTGTCGGCAATCTTTTCCTGGGCGATACGGTTTGCCGGTGTCAGGCCGCTCTTCAGCGCCCAATCCGTATTGACCACGGCTGCGTCGAGATCTTCGACCGAACGGCCGACGATACCGGCGTCGAGTTCCTTGATTTTCACCTTCTTCGGGTTCTCGGCAATGTCAGCAATGGTGGCGAGAATGCCCGTGCCGGGCTTGAGCTTGATGACGCCCTGGTCTTCCAGCACCCGCAGGGCGCGGCCTTCATTCGATGGGTCATTCGGCACACCGATCACGGCGCCTTGCGGCAGTTCGGCGATTTTGCTGAACTTCTTGGAATAGAGGCCGATGGGCCAGACGCCGGTGTAGCCGACCGGAACAATGTGGTAGCCCTGCGTCTTGATCTGGTTGTCGAGATAGGGCTTGTGCTGGAATGCATTGGCGTCGAGATCGCCACGTTCCAGCGCTTCGTTCGGCTGGGTGTAGTCATTGAAAACGACCGTCTGGATTTTCAGGCCGTTCTTGGCCGCTTCCGCCGTCACGACTTTCCAGACATCTTCGTCCTCACCGCTGATGATGCCGACCTTGATGGCCTTGTCAGCCGCCTGGGATGGCTGTGGCGCGGTGAAGCTGGCAATGGCGATGGCCGAAGCCACCAGCGCAAACAGGCCCGCGCGCCGCGTGATTTTCCCGTTGTTTCCGAGATTTTCTATGGTTTTTGTCATGTGCTGGCCCCCGTAGGCAGTGTGAATAGCGAAAAGAGAAACGTCTTGTTTCGTCCCGGATATTCGCGAATGCACACGGATTGAGCGAGGGATGGCTATCTTTTGTGCAGAGCAGCAGGCGAAAAACCTTTCAACAATTGCCGCAACCGGAGCTAGAATTTTCCACAATGTGGAATACATCCGGGTTTTGCCGCGAAATGAATCTGCCAGCGGGTTTTGCATGGCGCACCGCCGCCAGAAAATATATGCCTTTGAGCATCCTGCCCCGCTACCCCCGCAAACCTGTTACAGAGGGATATTTCCCATGAGCCGCATTTCCCCGATCGTTTATGAACACGCTGCACCGGATGTTCGCGCGGAGCATGACCGCGAGCTGCAGTTGCGCGGACGCATGACCAATATGAAGCGCATCATGCTGCATTCACCCGTCGCCCACCGCATCTATGCCGAATGGTTCACCTTGCGCGACCTGCTGCGCCCGGCCCTGCCGGATCGCGCCATCTGGCTTCTGTCGCTCGCCATCGCGCAGGCAAGCCATGCGGATGTGCCCGTTACCTTTTTCCGCCGCGCCCTGATCGATTCCGGCCTGCAGCCCGAGACCATCGTCCCGGATGCGGATGAAACGGTGCTGATGGACTTCGGCAAGGCCGTCGTTGCCGATGCCAATGCGGTACCCGAGAGGCTGTGGAGCAAATTGGCCGCGCGTTATGACGAGCCGACGCTGGTCAATCTCGTCGCCTTTGCCGGCATCATGATCGCCACGGCGGTCTTCACCAATGTGGTGGAGGTGGAGCTTGATCCGGAGCTGCATTCCTACAGGGCATGAGCGGATTGCCATATCCGCGACCCCGGCCGTCATCTGGTCGGGATCGCAAATGATGCAGTGCGATTAAAGGGTTACAGGTCTTTCATCACGTCCGGACAGGCTCGCCAGGCCAAGCGTGGCAACGGCCGCGACGGCTGCAAACACCGCAACAGGCCAAAAGCTCGCCTCGGGAAGCAGGACCACAGCCAGCGTCCCAGCAGCCCCGACAATCACACTTTGGATGAAATAGTAGATGGCTGTCGCCGTTCCTGCTATATCGCCAAAGTCGCGCAAAGCCCCGTTTGCCGCAACGGCGGATGTCAATGATATGGCGCACGCGATGATCCACATTGGCACCATGAACGTTGCAATAGAGATTGGCAGGACCATCTGCCCAGCAATCAGCAACACCGCGCCGGCCAGGAACAATGCCATGCCCCTGACCAGACATCCCTGTTGGCCCCAACGCCGGACAAATACACCGCCGAAGCGGCTGCACACGATCATGACAAGGGCAACGGTTGCAAAGACGAGGCTGAACATGGTCGAGGACAAGCCAAGCGCCTGCATGAGAATACGCGGCGCCGTCGAGAAATAGGTGAAGAATGTCCCCATGGCCGTGCTGAAACCCATTGTATAGGTCCAGAACGTGACTCTGGAGAACACCCTGCCAAAACTGCCTTGGAGTGTCGCCGGATGTGTCTGTACCGGACATGTTTCGGGCCACCGCAGAAGCGCATGCAGCCCGGACAAAACAGCAAGGCCGGCAAGCAGCCAGAAAACGGCCCGCCAACCGAACATATGGTCAACCAGCGCGCCGATCATGGGTGCAAAAGCCGGGACGAAGGCCAGCATGGAGCCGAACAGGCCATAGATGATGGCGCCTTCCGGCCGCGCCGCATAGACGTCGCGGACTGTGGCAAAGGTTGCCACCAGGGCCGCCGCTCCGCCCGCCGACTGGAGAACCCGCAGCGCTATGAAAACGCCGGCCGAACTGGTCATGGCCAATCCGGCGGAGGCAAGCGCGAACAGAAGCGCCCCGCCGAGCAGGACGGGCCTGCGTCCGATTCGGTCGGCCAGCGGGCCGAACAGCAATTGCCCGCAGCCAAGAACGATCATGTACAGGCTGAGTGTCAGCTGGATCGTTGCCGGTGTGGTTCGGAGAACCGCGGGCATGCGGACGACGACGGGCAGATAGATATCCATGCCCAGCGAAGCGAGCAGGTCAAAGGGAGCCATCAGCAGCAAGGCCGCCGGCAGCGAATAAGTCCAAACTTTGGGGTAAAGCATAACAAAAAATCCCACGCGAACAGGAAAGTTCGGCGGCGATCATTGATCCCAACGCAAGAAGCATGGTGAGAGCTTTGAATGCCGCAACAACGGTTGAAAACGGTTGTTACGGCCTAGCGGGTTGCGAGCGTGGTGGCTTTCATCGTCGGTGCAGCTCTCGGTTGAAGCGCCGATATAGAGCCGTGATGGGCGAGCGTCAAGCAACTGCAAACATGGCCGTTTCATGGAAAAAAATTAATGTTGATGCACACAAAGAAAACACGGTCGATCAATATTCTGTGACTCGAGCAATGTTGGCATGACGTATAGCACCGCGCATCTCATTGATTTGCAAGGGCTTGGCGAAATGCAAGCAGTGCTCAGGTGCAACCGTAGCGCGAGAAAACTTCGCGTCATGACGCGCTACAAAACGGGTTTGTAACTCAAAGGAAACGACCATGAGACTAGTTGCCACCCTTACCGCCACCGCGATCCTTGCCTTTGTCGGCACAAGCGCAATGGCACAGACTGCAGCCCCCGCAACGACAGCGCCAGCGACCACAACCGCACCGGCAACCACGATGAAGCCGCCGGCCAATTCCATGGCCAAGAAGCCCGCTACTGCCCCGGCTGCCACAGCAACCACCACTCCGGCCAAGACAGCCATCTCCAAGGCTTGCTCGGCTCAGGCTGATGCCAAGGGCCTGCACGGCAAGGAACGCCACAAGTTCCGCGCCGAATGCAAGAAGAACGGCGGCAAGAGCTAACGCCTGATCTCTCTGCTGGCGGGAGCGGCAAATCCGCCTCCCGCCAATTTGTACCCGCCTGTCAGGCTTTCAGCCCGATATCGCTTGGGCGGTATCGTTTGCGTTCTGCTACAGTCGTTTGTGCCGCGGCAAACCAGAGCAGACGACGAGGAACTGAGTTCATGAGCAACCACCTGTTTGACGCCATCCGGCATGCCATTCCAGCCGGCAACACGGTGTTCATTGAAACAGGCGACGGCCGCACATTGACCTATGGCGACATGCTGCGCTGCTCCGGCCAGTTTGCGGGCGCCCTCAGCGACCTGGGCGTTGTGCCCGGCGACCGGGTGGCCGTTCAGGTGGAAAAAAGCGCCGAAGCCTTGATGCTCTATCTCGCCTGCATCCGCTGCGGTGCGGTCTATCTGCCGTTGAACACCGCCTACACCCTCGCTGAACTTGACTACTTCATCGGTGACGCCGAACCGCGTCTCGTCGTGGCAACGCCGCAGGCAGCCGATGGCATCAAGGCCGTGGCATCGAAGTATGGAGCATTGGTTGAGACGCTCGATGACCACGGCGGCGGCTCGCTCATGCATATCGCAAGCGGTCAACCGGCGGATTTTCCCGACAGTCCAAGAGCACCGGACGATCTCGCCGCCATCCTCTACACATCGGGCACGACAGGCCGTTCCAAAGGCGCGATGCTGACCCATGACAATCTCCTGTCGAATGCCCTGACATTGCGGGCCTACTGGCAGTTCACAGCCAAGGATCGCTTGATCCATGCCCTGCCGATCTTTCACACCCACGGGCTTTTCGTCGCCACCAACGTCATCCTGATGTCCGGCGCATCAATGTTCCTCTTGCCGAAGTTCGACCCGGCGGAAATCCTGTCGCTGATGCCGCGCGCCACCACCATGATGGGCGTTCCCACCTTTTATGTCAGGCTTTTGCAGAATGAGGGACTGACCCGCAATGCCGCCCAGGGAATGCGGCTGTTCATCTCCGGCTCGGCGCCTCTGCTTGCCGATACGCACCGGGCATTCCAGCAGCGCACCGGCCATGCCATTCTGGAACGTTACGGCATGACCGAAACCAATATGAACACCTCCAATCCCTATGACGGCGAGCGGATTGCCGGAACGGTCGGCTTCCCGCTTCCAGGCGTTGCCGTGCGCATCACCCATCCGGAAACCGGCGCGATGCTCCCGGCCGATGCAACCGGCATGATCGAGGTCAAGGGGCCGAATGTGTTCAAGGGGTACTGGCGCATGCCGGAGAAGACCAAGGCGGAGTTCCGCGATGACGGCTTCTTCATCACCGGCGATCTCGGCAAGATCGATGCGGGTGGCTATGTGCACATTGTCGGCCGCGGCAAGGATCTGGTGATATCGGGCGGCTACAACATCTATCCCAAGGAAGTGGAAACCGAAATCGATCAACTGCCGGGCGTCGTGGAAAGCGCGGTGATCGGCGTTGCCCATCCGGATTTCGGCGAAGGCGTGACCGCCGTCGTGGTCCGGCACCCCGGCGCCGACATCGATGAGAAAGCCATTTTCGACGCGCTGCAGGATCGCCTTGCCCGCTACAAGCAGCCCAAACGGATCATTTTCGTCGATGACCTGCCGCGCAACACCATGGGCAAGGTGCAGAAGAATGTGCTGCGCGAACAGTACGGCAATCTCTATGCAAGTGGTCCGATTCTGACATTTGCATCCCGTTGATACAGGCCGTTCAGGCAAATGTCAGAATCAAAGGACCACTAGCAGCGATAAGATTCTAGTGGAACTTTGAATTCGACATTCGCATGCTGCGCGTCATGTGAAATGGGATGCGAATGTCAAATTCGTTCCACTAGCCGGGCGAACGCTGAACGCCCGGTCCCGTTCGCCCTACCGGCTGACGATGGAGATTTTCCCGTCAGTGCCGACACTGGCGGCGATGGTGTCGTAGCTGGCGATTGTCGGGTGAGCGGTGGCAATCGCGTGCACCTGTGTCGCCGTTACGACGATGACCTCGGCACCGGCCGCCTCACCGGCTTGAATACCGGCTGGCGCGTCTTCAAAAACCAGACAGTCCGCAATATCCACGCCGAGTTTTTCGGCACCGAGCAGATAGCATTCCGGATTCGGCTTGCCGGCCGACACATCCTCGGCCGTCACCATGGTCCGGGGTACGGCAATGCCTGCAGCCTCCAGCCGCCGCTGTGCCAGTGCAAGGGGCGCTGAGGTCACGATCGCCCAGCTCTGCGGCGGCAGGGAATTCAGAAACGCCACCGCTCCGGCAATAGCGACGATGCCTTCGACATCGTCGATTTCCTCCCGCTCGATCTCCGCTGCCTCCGCTTCCGGGTCCACCCCCGGCAAAGCCAGCCGGCGGATCGTGTCGACACCGCGAACGCCGTGCATGGTTGGCAGGAACGTTTCCACATCAAGGCCCCGGCGGCGTGCCCAGTTGCCCCATATGCGCTCGGCGGAAGCCAGCGAATTGAGGATCGTGCCATCCATGTCGAAAAGCAGTGCCGCAAACGGCTTGCTGAAAACGGCGGAAGTGGTTGGAGACAATTTGAATTTCCTTTCATGGGCAAAACCACCGATACACAATTGCAGCACTTGCCCGCAACGCCCGCCGTGCTAATTTCCGGCGCAAATCCGAATCTGAGGGTGCTGTGCAGCCCCACAACCGGAGCGCAGAGCGACCAAGGGGGACATCCATGTTTTCGCATGTTTACGCCGGCACCAATGATTTCGCGCGCGCGGTGGCCTTCTACACCCCGATCATGGAGATATTGGGCAATCGGTTGCGCTTTTCCGACCCGCAGAAACCGTGGGCGGGCTGGCAGCCACGGAATGGCGGGCGCCCGCTCTTTCTCATCGGAACACCTTTTGACGGGGAACCCGCCCAATCCGGCAACGGCCAGATGATTGCGTTCCTGGCGCCGGACCGGGCAAGTGTCGACAGCATCCATGCCCTGGCTCTGGCCAGCGGCGGCCGTTGCGAGGGCCCGCCCGGCCTTCGGCCGCATTACCACGCGCATTATTACGGCGCCTATTTCCGCGATCCGGACGGCAACAAAATCTGTGTTTGCCACCACGATGCGCCAGCGCTGCCCGCATGAGCATCACGTTTCTGGCGCAGTTCTGGATCGGTGATCCTAACAATGGCCGGATCGCGATCATTTCTGATATCAATGAGATGATTCTGCAGGAATTCAAGAACAAGACGATCGATCTGGCCTGACAAAGAAGCGGCAGATCACGACAGTGGGTTGGGAGGCACGCATGTCACTGAACGAAACGGTAGATCCGTACCGTAAAATAAGCCTGCGCATCATTCCTTTCATGATGGTGCTCTATCTCGTCGCATTTCTCGACCGGGTGAATATCAGCTTTGCTGCCCTCACCATGAACGACGATGTCGGTCTGACGCCCTATGTCTATGGATGGGGTGCGGGCATCTTCTTTCTCGGCTATTTCCTGTTTGAAGTGCCCAGCAACGTCATTCTCGAAAAGGTCGGGGCGCGGCTGTGGATCGCCCGCATCATGATCACCTGGGGACTTGTCTCCGCCGCGATGGCCTTTGTACAGGGGCCATGGAGTTTCTTCATCCTGCGCTTTCTGCTCGGCCTTGCCGAGGCGGGCTTTCTTCCCGGCATGATCCTTTACCTCACCTACTGGTTTCCGGCGGCGCAGCGGGCGAAATTCATCGGCCTGTTCATGGCGGCGGTGCCGCTGGCCAGCGCCGTCGGCGCACCGCTTTCCAGCCTGATCATCGGGATCGAGCACGCCTGGGGGCTCAAAGGCTGGCAGTGGCTGTTCATCATCGAGGGCATCCCGTCATGCCTGCTCGGCCTTGCGGTGCTGCGCCTGCTGCCCAATGGCCCGGCGCAGGCGCCCTGGCTGACACTGACCGAACGCCGCATCGTCCAGGAGAGACTGGACAAGGATCACCTCGCCCATTCCGGCCGCGCCCAGCACAGGCTCTGGCCTGCCCTGGTCGACAGGCGGGTGCTGCTCCTCGGCCTTGTCTATTTTGGCATCGTGATCGGGCTCTACGGCATCGGCCTGTGGCTGCCGCAAATGATCAAGGCAATGGGTTTTACCAACACGCAGGTCGGCTTCATCACCGCGCTCCCCTATCTCGTCAGCGCCATCGCCATGCTGCTCTGGGGCAGGCACAGCGACAAAACCGGCGAGCGGGTCTGGCATGTCGCCATTGCCGCGGCGGTCAGCGCCATCGGCTTCATCGGCAGCGTCTATCTCCAGTCCAATCTGGTGGCCCTGCTCTGTCTCGGCATCGCCTCCGTCGGCATCTATGCGAGCCTCGGACCCTTCTGGGCCATGCCGCCGGTCTTCCTGCAGGGAACAGCGGCGGCCGGCGGCATCGCGCTGATCAATTCTGTCGGCAATCTCGGCGGTTTCGTCGGCCCCTATCTCGTCGGCTGGATCAAGCAGAGCACCGGCAGTTTCCAGATCGGTATGGGCGTGCTTGCCTGCTGCCTTGCGGCAGCAGCAGTCATGGTCCTGTTTCTCGGCCGGGAGCTGAAGTCGAGCCGGCACGATGCGATAAGCTGACCCTTATTCGAACAGGTCCGGGTGGTTTTTCTCCACCTCCGGCAGAGCCCGCAATATTTCGGTGAGGTGGTGGCGCATGGCCGCTTCCGCCGCTTCCGGATCAGCCGCATCGATAGCGGTGACGATCGCCTGATGCTGCTGGATGAGAAGCTGCATGGCTGCCGCATTCAGCAGGGTAAGCTGACAGGCCCGATCCATATGCGCCTTGAGGTTGCCGACGACCGACCACGCCATCGGACAGCCCGCGCCTTCCGCAAGCGCAATGTGGAACTGCTCGTCAAATCTCTGGAAAGCACTGTGGTCGGTGCGGGCGGCCGCACGGGCCTGCGCTTCAAGCGCCTCGTCGATCTTTTCCCGGCTTGCCGGATCAAACGCTTCACAGGCGCGGCGCACAACGGCGCTTTCGATCACCTCGCGCAGAAACCGTGCCTCGCGCATCTTGGCAATGGAAATCTTGACCACCATCGTGCCCCGCTGCGGCAGCACTTCGACAAACTGCTGTTTGCTGAGCGCGATCAGGGCTTCGCGCACGGGCTGGCGCGACACGCCGTAGCGCTCGGCAATCTCCTGCTCCGACAAGCGCACGCCGGGATATAACTCCAGCGAAACAATGGCCCTGAGCAGCTCTTTTTCGAGCCGGTGCGCCGTTGAGCCACCACGGCTGAGATCAATCGTCAAACCTGCTCCTCCAATCCGCTTGCATTGCATCGATTACCATATCATACTACCATACTAGTATATGCCGTGCCAGCCGCGGTCAAGCGACGGCCTGTTTGTGAACCAGAATCCGGTGCCGGATAAAGATGGCACCCATGCTGTTTCGCACAGGAATCCGCCTGAACCAAGCAAAGCCTGCATAGAGCCTGCAACACGGCAGGCGGATTGAGGAGTCCGCCATCGTGTCCGAAGCCGTCCTGAGGAAGAACGGCAGCATGGGGTGACGCCGATCATGTCTGGCGTCGGGAACAATCAAGGCCACGGGGAGTGGCCGATGTGGAGGAGAGACTATGAATGATTTTCGCCTGACACGCCGTGCATTCGGCTTTGGCCTTGCCGGTGCCGGAACATTTGCCATTCTTGGCCGCGCGACACGCGCCGAAGCCGCCCCGGTGAGCCTGCGCATGTCGTCGTCCCTGCCCGCCGATCCGAACTCGGCGCACTGGCTGTGGTATGACCGTTTCCAGAGCAGCCTGAAGAACAAGATTGGCGATGCCGTCGAGATCAAATATTTCCCCGACAATCAGCTTGGCAAGGAAGCCGACATTGTCGGCCAGGTGAAGCTCGGCATTGTCGACATGATGATCTCCGGCTCCTCCATCTGGGGCACGCTTGCGCCGGAAATCGGTGTTCTCGATCTTGGCTATCTCTTCAATTCGATGGACGCGGCCGGACCAGTGCTCGATGGCAGCGCGGGCAAGGTGCTGAACGGCATTTTTGCCGACAAGATTGGTGTCGAGGTGGTCAGCTGGGCCTATAGTCTTGGCGGGCGCAATGTGACGGCGCGCCAGCCCGCCAACACGCCCGAACTGCTGAAGGGACAGAAGATTCGCGTCCTGCCGGTCGCCAATTTCGTCGCGACGCTGAAGGCGATGGGGGCTTCACCCACGCCAATGTCACTGGGCGAAGTCTACACCGCCCTGCAGACGGGCGTCATTGACGGACTGGAGCACGATGCGCCGACCGTCCTGGCGCTGAAGTGCTACGAGGTGGCCAAGCACATTTCCCTCACGCAGCATATCTGCAATCCGCAGACCATCGTCATCGGCAGGCGCGCCCTGTCCAAAATACCGGCGGAACACCTGCCCGCCTTCCGCGAGGCCGCGGCGGAAGCCTCCGCCTTCCAGCGCAGCAAGGCAAACGAGATTGAAGCCAGCGCGCTGGCAAAACTGCGCGGCAATGGCGTGACGACGCACGAGGTCGACCGTGCCGCCTTCAAGCAACTTGTCATGCCGCTCTGGGACGAGTTCGCCAAGACCTACCCAAGCACCAAGCCCGTGCTTGAATCCATCACCAAGGCCTGAGGTCGCCCATGTCAGTCGAGGCCGCCTTGCCCACCGCCCATGCACCAGCTGTCAGGGGGGCGCCGTTTGTCGGCGCTCTCCTGCGCATCGTCGAAATTCTTGCTGCCATCGCCCTGGCCGCCGATCTCGCGCTGGTCATCATCGCCGTCCTCTGGCGCTTTGTCTTCAACGACACCATTCTGTGGGCCGATGAAGTCGCACGCATGCTGCTTATCACCCTCGCCTTCCTGGGTGGCGCTGCAGCGGTCGCCAAGGGCAATCATGTCGGTATCCGTATCCTGCGGGACAAGCTGGCACCGCAGCATGCGTCCCGCGTGGAAGCGGCCGGCTTGTGGATCGAACTCGGCGTGACGCTCGCCGTGGCGGTTTTCGCCATTGAATATTGCGAGTCTGCCTCCACGCAGGTCACCTCCACCGGCCTGCCGCAAAACCTCTTCATGTATCCGCTCATTGTCGGCGGCTTCTGCATGGCCATTTTCACCGCGGCACGGCTGCTGGCCTATCCCAGGGCGGATATCGCAATGGGCCTGGCCGGGCTTCTTGTTCTGGCAGGTGTGGTGACACTCTGGACAACGCTTCTGCCTGATCATGCGCCCAGCCCGCTCGTTCTCATGCTCGGCGGGTTTGCCATTTGCCTGTCCAGCGGTATTCCCATCGCCTTTTCGCTGTGTGTCGGCGCCCTGCTCTACATTCTGGGCGATGGCTTCATTCCATTCGCGGTGTTTGCCCAGCAGGCATCCAGCGGCATCGACAATTTCGTGCTGCTTGCCGTACCGTTCTTTGTCCTGACCGGCCTTGCCATGGAAGTGAACGGCATGTCGGTGCGGCTGATCGAGTTGCTGCGCCGGGGTGTCGGCGAGCGCAAGGGCGGGCTCAACATCGTCACCATTCTCAGCATGGTGTTGTTTTCAGGCATTTCGGGCTCGAAGCTGGCGGATGTGACCGCCGTCGGTACGGTCATGATCCCGGCCATGCGCCGGTCGGGCCATGATCCGTCGGAAGGCGTGGCCCTCCTGGCGGCCAGCGCTGTCATGGCCGAAACCATTCCGCCCTGCATCAACCTGATCATTCTCGGCTATGTGGCCAACCTGTCCATCGGCGGCCTGTTTGCCGCAGGCATTTATCCGGCGATCCTGATGGCCGGTGCCCTGATCCTTGGCGTCATCATCTTCTCCAAAAAAGCGCCACCCGCCCCGGTGGAAACATCGGGCCGCAGCCTCAACAATCTGCTGTGGAGCGGTGCAGTCAGCCTTGGTGTCATCGTGATCATTTTCGGCGGCTACCGCTCCGGCTTTGCAACGGCGACTGAAATCGGCGCCTTCGCCGTGGCCTATGCGCTGCTGGTCGGGCGCCTCGTGTTCCGGGAACTGACATGGCGCAGCACGGTGCACCTGTTCATCCGCTCCGCGACACTTGCCGGTATGATCCTGTTCGTGGTGGCTGCGTCCCAGACCGTTGCCTTCTCGCTGACCATCGACCAGGTGCCGCACATGCTGGCGGAAGCCATGATCAACCTCAGCCACGGCGCAGGCTCCTGGGCGTTCATCGTCGCCTCCATCCTGATCCTCATCGTCATGGGGGCGGCACTGGAAGGCGCTCCGGCCCTGATCATCTTCGGCCCGCTGCTCATTCCGGTGGCGCAGAGCTTTGGCATCCATCCCCTGCACTATGGCATTGTGCTCATCGTCGCGATGGGGCTCGGCCTGTTCGCGCCGCCATTGGGGCTCGGGCTCTACACGAGTTGTGCGGTGGGCGGCGTGTCCTTGGAAGCGACGGTCAAGCCAATCGCCAAATATCTGGCGATCCTGTTCATATGCCTCCTGCTGATCGCATTCATCCCGGACATCACATTGTCGCTGCCGCGCCATATGGGCTTTGTGCATTAGCCGGGACCACCGGATGCCAGCGTTCGAGCGCCTGCCCGGACCCGCTCCAGATCGTCCTCGATGTACTTGAATGTCTCATCCCTGGAAATTTGCAGATGCAGCCGCATCAGGGCCGCAGCCACCTGCCTCTCGCCGCGCAGCAGGGCTGCGATGATGTTGCGGTGCTCACCGAGGGAGTCACGGATGCGGTCGAGCCGGACAAATCCGATATATTCGTTGACCCGCCGGATATTGTTCTGGCGCTCGATGGCGTCAACCAGATGCGCAGACTTGGCGCCGAGCGCGATCAGCCGGTGAAATTTGGCATCCAGATCGAAAAGCCGGCGCTGATCAACCTTTTCGATATTGGCGATTGTATTGGCATGGTCGCGGTCAATCGCCTGAAAGGCCTCGACATCAACAAAGTAGGGATCGGCCAGAATGGTGGCCGGTTCAAGAATCTGGCGGAACTTGTATCCGCTCTCCAGGGCGGTGGCACTGACGTCGGCAAAAATCCATCCGTGACCGACAGAAGGCTCGACCAGCTGGTCGCGCATCAGGCGGCGCAGGGTCGACATAAGAATGCCGTGCGGGACCGCATATTTCTGCATCAGCGCCCGCTCGCTGATCACGCTGCCGAGCTGGCCGAGCGCCATGTCGCGCATCACCCTCTCATCCAGCAGCTCATTCTTCTCGGCATCCGTATCAAACACGTCGGCGCTTGCATCCGCGAGGCGAAACCCGCGATGCTGCTCGTAGCTGACGACACCTTCATTCTGCAGCTGCCAGAGCACCTTGCGCACGGGCGTGCGCGAAATCCCCAGGGCATCGGCAATTTCCGCCTCGTTCACCCGGTCGCCGACATGCAGGTCCTCACCGAACCGTCGTTGCAATTGATCGCGAATCCGTGTCTGAAGTGGTGTGTGCTTGGTCAAGTTCCAATACCCCTTGTAATATTAATTGTACTTTTCCCCAACAAAGAACTTTTATCAATCCTTATGCGGTCATTTCCAAAATAAAAACGCACTTTTCTGCTTCAAATCATCACATTTGTTCAATTGCGGACCGCAATGGGGATATCTCCAGGCTGGCGCTACGGCAATCATCCATCCGGATCATGGCGTTGGCCCATGTGCCAGCCTGTATGCCCTGACGGGTTGCCGCTCGAAGAATCCTGTAGCGCTTCCATGTTAGCCGGAATAGGAATTGGCAAAGGAAGGAATCAACCATGGCTCTACGCTTATTCGGATCACTCACCGCAATTGCCATGCTGGCTTTGACAGC
Organism: Phyllobacterium sp. T2-21; assembly: GCF_055378485.1. Taxonomy (NCBI): domain Bacteria; kingdom Pseudomonadati; phylum Pseudomonadota; class Alphaproteobacteria; order Hyphomicrobiales; family Phyllobacteriaceae; genus Phyllobacterium; species Phyllobacterium sp. T2-21. The sequence continues at coordinate 2,841,889 of NZ_AP027912.1, forward strand.
CGGCACGGCGCCCGCCTGGAGCAGCGACAGCGTCCAGACGATCGCCTTTATCAGGCATGGTGAAAAGCCGGAAAAAGGCCTGGGCCAGCTCAACTGCCAGGGGCTGAATCGCGCCCTCGCCCTTCCCCCCGTGATTGCCAGGACACTGGGCAAGCCCGATTATATTTTCGCACCGAACCCCTCCGATCAGAAGGAAGACGGCGGCGAGAACTATGACTACATCCGCCCTCTGGCCACGATCGAGCCGACGGCCATCTCGTTCGGCCTGCCGGTCAACGCAAGCATCGGCGTGTCCGAGCGCAAGGACCTTACCAAGGCCCTGAGCAAGCAAAAATTGCGCAATGCCCGCATTCTGGTCGCCTGGGAACACAAGAAAATCGACAATATCGTCAGCGACCTTCTCGAAGCCAACAATGGCGACGCCGGAGCCGTGCCGAAATGGCAGAAAGATGATTTTGACAGCATCTATGTCGTCACGATCACCCGAAACGGCGAAACGTCAAAATCGACGTTCGAAATCAAGCATCAGGGCTTGAACGGACAGCCGCAGACCTGCCCGCACTGACGGCACAGCCGTCGAATTCACGCCATCGCATCAGCCCATCAACGGTCGTTGCAATGGGCTGCATGCCTCAGCGCAATTTCCAGTTGTTCTCCGCGCCTATTACCAATAGTTTGGTGACGGGCTGATTGGGTTGTGACGGCATGTTTTGCGTGCCGTTTCGGGGGTAAAAATGATTTTTTGCGATTCAGCGGGACCGGTCTACTCGCCGCAAGACCTGGCAATCATGCGAAAGGCTTATGCTGAAGCTTTCCGCATGCTGGATCTTGGCCCGCGCTCAAAGGTCTATGCGCAGGAAATCTCTCTCATCATCCTGCAGATCTATACATCAGGTGTATCGGATGTGACGCGGCTTGCCGCACTTTCGCTTGACCGTGCGGTCCGCAGGAATTTTGAACTGCGCCTGACGCTCGATGCTGCAAGAGCCCATCAGCTGCGCCGCGAACAGGCCGAGGCGGCGGCACGCAAGGCTGCCCTGCCGAAGCCGGGGCCCAGCGCGCCGTACCGGCCCGGCTACACACGCGGCTGAAGCCAAAATCCGGTCGCTTGGCGTGCCTCTTGTTTTGACGTGGCAGCGCCTTGGGTATAAACCTGCACGGGCAACTTTCCTCGTCCCTGCAGTCTAAAATGCTCCGAAAATTCAACATTCGCCGCCTCGGTGTCCTTTCCATTCTTCTGGCACCCAGCCGGCTCCGGGCCTTTGCGCGCGGCAGCGAGCTCGGGCTTGTTCTGGCCGCTGCGCTGATCGGTCTGGTTGCGGGCGTCGTGGTCACGGGCATGAGCCTGATCACCCAGGAAATGCATCAGCTCATTTTCAAGATCGAAGAAGGCGAACGCCTGAGTTCCATGAGCGCGCTGGATCAGATGATCGTTTTTTCCGCTCCGCTCGCCGGAGGCGTTCTGCTCGGAATTCTGGTGCTGATCCTGGCCCGCTGGCGCAAGCGTCCCATGGTCGATCCCATCGAAGCCAACGCCTTGCATGGCGGCCGCCTTTCCCTCAACGACAGCATCATTGTCGCGGTGCAGAATGTCATTTCCAATGGTTTTGGCGCATCCGTGGGATTGGAAGCCGGCTATACCCAGCTGGCATCGGGCCTGGCCTCGAAACTTGGCCTGTCCCTGCAGCTGCGCCGGGCTGAACTGCGCATTCTCGTTGGATGCGGCGCAGCGGGCGCCATTTCGGCGGCCTTCAACGCGCCGTTGACCGGATCGTTCTACGCCTTCGAGCTGATCATCGGCTCCTACACCATCACCAGCCTCGCGCCGGTTGTCGTGTCCGCCCTTGTCTCCACCATTGTCGCGCGCGCCCTTGTCGGCAGCGATTTCATGATTGACGTCGGCAGTTTCGGCACTGTCGTTCCCGCCGATTATGTGCCGGCCCTGCTGCTCGGCATCCTCTGTGCCGGTGCAGGCATCCTGCTGATGAAGGGCGTCTCCTTTGTCGAGGAACTCGCCCGCAAGAGCTCGGTTCCATCATCGATCCGTCCGGCGATCGGCGGCGCTGTGGTGGGTGCGCTCGCACTGGTTTCGCCGCAGGTGCTGTCCGGCGGCCACGGCGCCCTGCATCTCAATCTCGATCATACCGCAACCATCGCCTCGCTGCTCGGCATCCTCCTGCTCAAATCGACGGCCTCGGCAGTGTCCATCGGTTCTGGCTTTCGCGGCGGTCTGTTTTTCGCGTCGCTGTTCATGGGGGCATTGCTCGGCAAGATATTCGCCTATTCCGCGCCCTTCATTTTCGCCCATGCCACGCTGACACCGGTGATCTACGCCGTGGTCGGCATGAGTTCCCTCGCGGTCGCCGTCATCGGCGGACCATTGACCATGACCTTCCTGGCTCTGGAAATCACCGGGGATTTTCCGATCACCGCGCTGGTTCTGGCCGCCGTCATCACCGCATCGCTGACCGTGCGCAACACCTTTGGCTATTCCTTCGCCACGTGGCGCTTTCATCTGCGCGGGGAAAGCATCCGCAGCGCACACGATGTCGGCTGGATCCGCAATCTCACCGTCGACCGTCTGATGCGCCGGGACGTGCGCACCGCATCGACGCATATGACCATCGCCGATTTCCGCCACGATTTTCCCCTCGGCTCCACCCAGCGCGTCGTGGTTCTCGACGATGCGGGCAAATATGCCGGTATTGTTCTCGTACCCGAAGCCCATTCGGAAATTGTCGATGAATCGGCCAGTACCCAGGAGATCGGCAGCCTGATGAAATACCAGAGCGATTATCTGCATCCGCAGATGAATGCCAAGCAGGCGGTCGGCATCTTCGACAAGACGGAAAGCGAAGCGCTGGCCGTCATCGACAACCTCATCGAACGCAACGTCGTCGGGCTTCTTACGGAAAGCCATACGCTGCGCCGCTACAGCGAAGAACTCGACCAGCGGCGGCGGGAGATTTCGGGTGAACTGTGAGGCCGGAAACGCGCTGAAACCACCACCGGCACGCCCGGGCCCGATACCTGCGGCAAACTTCATAAAACTGTCATCTGGCAGAAACGGAATATTCAAGGATAGGCGGAAATTATCCGGCGGCAATTTGCATCCATGCCGGAGTACCTCATGTCCTTCCAACCTGCCGAAATGCTGGTCCTGCGCCGTTTTGGTGACGATCAGCTCGTGACCCTCGCCAAGCTGGCCATCGAAACCGCTTTCCAGCCCATCGTCGAGGCGGCAACGGGAGCGACCTTCGGCTATGAATCGCTCATGCGCGGGTTTGACCGGCTGGGTTTCGGCTCGCCGCCCGAACTGCTCGACAAGGCGCATGATGTCGGCCAGCTGGCCGAACTGGAACAGATGATCAATGGCCGGGCCTTTGCCGGGTTTTCCGGCCTGCCCGGCTTCACTCACCGCATGCTGTTCATCAACATCGATGCACGGCTGATCAGCCTGGGCACCAATTTCATCGAACGTCTGACCCAGCAGCTGATCAAGGCCGGCATCCGCCCCTCCTCCATCTGTTTCGAACTGTCCGAGCGCTTCGACAACACCAAGGATGCGGCGTTCACCGCGCTGATCAACAAGCTGCGCCATGGCGGCTTCAAGCTTGCCATCGATGATTTCGGCGTCGGGTTCAACGGGCTGAAACTGCTTTGCGACTATCCGACCGACTATGTGAAGATCGACCGCCACTTCATCTCTGGCCTCGATGCCAGCCCGCGCAAACGCCACATCGTCAAGCAGATTGTCCAGATGGGGCATATGCTGGGTGCACGCGTCATCGCTGAAGGCGTGGAGACCGAAGCGGAATATATTGTCTGCCGCGATCTCGGCTGCGATCTCGTTCAGGGATATTACATCGCGCGCCCCACCACCAATGTCGGGGAGCTGCAGGATATCTATCCCCATCTGGAACAGGCCGGTAGCGGGCGCCGCCAAACCACGACGCTCGACAGCATTCTCATCCGGGCGCAGGTGCAGCGCCTTCCCGCCGTGCGCGAGAACGACGATCTCGACAATGTCTTCGAGCTGTTCCGCAAAAACCCGCAGCAGAGCTTTTTTCCGGTGCTCAGCGCCAATGACGAGCCACGCGGCGTTTTGCACGAATACCACGTCAAGGCGATGATCTATCATCCCTTCGGCCGCGATCTCCTGAAGAACCGCATTTATCAGCGCGGCATCTCGCACTTCGTCACCGGCACCCCCATCGCCGATCTCGATACGCCCGCCGAGCAGATGCTCAAGATTTTCGCCGGGATCGACGGCAGCGACTGCGTGATCCTTACCGAAAACCTGCGCTATGCCGGTGTGCTCTCCGCCTCGTCCCTGCTGAAAATCATCAACGAAAAGCAGCTGAAGACGGCACAGGACCAGAACCCGCTGACCGGCCTGCCGGGCAACCGGTCCATCCGCGACTACGTGCAGGACATCATGCGGGACAGTTCGGTGACCCGCTTCTTCTGCTATTGCGACTTCGACAATTTCAAGCCGTTCAACGACCATTACGGCTTCCAGAAGGGCGATCTGGCCATCGGCCTGTTTGCCTCACTGCTCCGCCATCATTTTGTCGGGGAAGACAAGTTCCTCGGCCATGTCGGCGGCGACGACTTCTTCATCGGCATGAGCGGCGGCAGCCGGGCGGAAATCGAGGAGCGGCTGACCGCGCTCTTGAGCGATTTCCAGACCAATGTGCTCGATCTCTATACGCCGGAAGACCGCGCCGCCGGCGCCATCCGCGCCCACGACCGGTCGGGCGGCGAGCGCCACTTCCCGCTCATGCGTTGCAGCATTGCCGTGCTGGAGATCGCCGAAGGCCTCATGCATGCCGATGTCAATCGGGTCAGCGCATCCATCGCGGCGATCAAGGCATCCGCCAAGGCCAATCCGTCGGGACTGGTGTTCAGCAGCCTTACCGAGGTTTAGCCGGCGTTCTGGAAATTGCGGACATTCGACAGGATTTCCTTCGACAGCGCCGCGATCAGTTCGCCGTCGGCGCCCTTGCGCGGAACCAGCACGAATTCCACGTCCTCGAGTGTGGGCAACCGGCCCGCGGGAAGCTCCTGCAAGCCTGCCGGAACCATGCTGCGCGGTTGCACCAGAACGCCCATGCCGGCTCTCGCTGCCGCAATCAGCCCGCTGAGGCTGCCGCAGGTGCAGACGATGCGCCACGGAATCTGGTGCTTTTCCAGGGTTTCCAGCGCAACGCGGCGGGTGATGCTCGGCGGCGGAAAGGCGATCAGCGGCAGCGCCTTCTGCTTTCCGCCAAGACGCGCCGGATCGCGCGCCAGCCAGACCAGCGGTTCGCGATAGACCAGCTCGCCACGCGGATCGCCAAGGCGGCGCTTGGCCAGCACCAGGTCGATCTCGCCCCGGTCCAGCATCTCGTAGAGGACACCGCTCAAGGATACCGTGAGTTCCAGGTCGACGGACGGGTGCGCCCGGCCGAAATCCTCCAGCACGTCAGGCAGACGGCTGGTGACAAAATCCTCCGAAACGCCAAGGCGCAGATGGCCGCGCAAGCTGTTCTCGGCGAAAAGCGCCTGCACTTCGCCATTGATCGTCAGCATGGTCCGCGCATGGGCAAGCAGCGCCTCGCCATCCGGCGTCAGGGCAAGACGGTGCGTATCGCGCTGCACCAGACTGCGGCCAAGCTGCGTCTCCAACCTTTGGATGTGCTGGCTGACCGTGGACTGCCCCAGCCCCAGCTTTTTCGCCGCCAGGGAAAAGCTGCCCATCTGCTCCAGGGCGACGAAACTGCGCAATTGCATGAGGTCAAGCATTTGAAATCCTGAATCATGATAAGTGTTATTCCTTGCATCCTATATCATGATAGTGGATGCTGCCGCAAATCTATCGTACCGGAATAACAGCCATGTCCCGTTTCCTGCCTGACAATTTCACCCTGATGCTTGTTGCGACCGTCGTGCTGGCATCGTTTTTCCCTGTCAGCGGCGTCGCCGCCGATTATTTCGGTCTGGCGACGAAAGTGGCCATCGGGCTTCTGTTCTTCCTGCATGGCGCGCGCCTGTCGCGGGATGTGGTCATTGCCGGGTTTCTGCACTGGAAGCTGCATCTGACGATTCTCGCGGCCACCTTCGTGCTGTTCCCGATTTTCGGCCTGGCTGCCGGTGTGCTTGTTCCGACAATCCTGCCGCCTGCCTTCTATACGGGCATCCTGTTTCTGTGCGTGCTGCCTTCGACGGTTCAGTCCTCCATCGCCTTTACATCGATTGCCGGTGGCAATGTACCGGCCGCCATCTGCTCGGCATCCGCCTCGAATATTTTCGGCATGTTCCTGACGCCGCTTCTGGCCGGCGTATTGTTTTCCGCCAGCGGTCACGCCGGGTTCTCGCTGGATGCGCTGCAATCCATTCTGCTGCAATTGCTGGCGCCCTTCATCCTCGGACAGGTGCTGCAGCCATGGATCGGCGATTTCATCCGCAGCAAGAAGAAAATCCTGATGCCAGTGGATCGCGGCTCCATTCTGATGGTGGTCTATCTCGCCTTCAGCGAGTCGGTGAATGAAGGCCTGTGGAAGACCATGTCGCTGCGCGATCTCGGTGTGGTCATTGCCGTCAACATCGTGCTTCTGGCGCTTGTGCTGCTCACGACCATGTATGGCAGCCGCTGGCTGGGTTTCTCCAAGGAGGACGAGATCGCCATCACCTTCTGCGGTTCGAAGAAGAGCCTTGCCAGCGGCGTGCCCATCGCCACGGTGATCTTCGCCGGACAGAACATCGGCAGCATCGTGCTGCCGCTGATGCTCTTTCACCAGATCCAGCTGATGGCCTGTGCCGTCATTGCCCAGCGCTATGCGGATGCCCGCAAGAAGCAGGCATCCGCGGTCCAATCCGCCGGGGATAAAAAGGCTGCAACCAGCGCTGCCGGTTAGGCGGCGCGGGTTTCCAGGCTCGGATCGGCAAACACCTGACCGAGCCAGACGCCGCGAAGCGTGCGCGCACTGACCACGAGCCAGACCATGGCAAGGGCGATCACCAGCACTTCCGCAAACAGGCCAATGCCGGCAACCGGTAAAATATGGCTCAGACGCAGGGTTGCCACGGCATAAACGCCCAGCGGGAATGTATAGCCCCACCAGCCCATGTTGAATGGAATGCCGTCACGGAAATACCGGATGGTGATCATCACGGCCATGACCAGCCACCACAGGCCGTAGCCCCAGAGGATCACGCCGGCAAGCAGGCTCGCGCCGGAGACAGCACTGGCGACAGCGCCCAATCCATGGGTGGCGAGGACATCGGGTGCATTGGTGCTAAGCACGAACATGCCGAGCGCGCCGGTCCCGATCGGTCCGAGGGCAAGCCAGCTCGATGCGGCCATGTTCGGCGCTGGCAGCTTGTGCAGCGCCATGCGCAGGAACAGCACAACGAGAATGCACATCGCCAGCGGCACGGACAGGGCCCAGAGCACATAGCTGGCAAGAAGGACGGAGAGCTGCGTGGAAGCATCGGCAATGTGCGGCAGGAGCAGGCCGCCACTGACCGCCGCCACTTCGCTGGCAACCACCGGCAGAAGCCAGACGGACGTCATCTGCTCCATCGCGTGGGATTGCCGGGTGAACATCATGAACGGTATGGCAAGCCCGATTCCCACGGAAAGGATCACGTCAAGCCACCAGAGCGCATAGGCAATGGCAACGGCACTTTCACCCAGCCGGGCAATACCGAAGACCAGGAAACCGTTGACGATGGTCGCAAGCCCCATGGGAATGCAGCCGAAGAACATCGACATGACGGGATGATCGAACACCCGCGCTGCCTCTTGGCGATAGCGGAGCCAACGGGTGACATAGGCCAGGCTGCAGGCAGTGAAGAGCAGCATGTTGCCCAGCCACAGCGCCTCACCCAAGGCAAAGATCGCCGGCTGGTCGGGGAATTGCCCCAAGGCAATGGAAAGAATGCCCGTCCCCATCGTCGTTGCAAACCAGTTGGGCGTGAACTGGCGGACAATACCCAGTCTTTTGGGCGCAATCGAACGGGGAACGGAGCGTGTGGATGTATCGAGCGTGGTCATGATGAATCTCTGCGTCATTGGCAGAACATCCTTAGCAAGCGCTAACTCATCAATTCCAACGCATTAAACTTGTCAAACCAATCGATAAAATCGAATGATCGCTTATGCCCGCTCTTCCGCAAGGGAAACAAAGGCATCCGCCGCCTTGCTGCGATAGCGCTCGCGGTGATGCAGGAGATAGAACGGCCGCGGCATGGTCGGATAGGCAATTTCCCGCAACAGCTTGGCGCGAAGCTTGGATGAGGCAACGCTGCGCGATATCAGCGTCGCCCCCGCACCGGCCTCGACCGCTCCGATCACTGCCTCGTTGCCCGGCAGCACCATGGCGACATCAAGCATGGTCACGTCCATGTTCACTGCGCCAAGCAACTGTTCAAAAGCCGAGCGGGTGCCGGAGCCCTTTTCGCGCAGAACCCAGGCGACATCGCGGAAATCCCTTGCGTCGACAGTGCGGTGCGCAGCCCAGGGCTGACCGGCAGCAACCACGATCACCATGTCATCCGTCGCCACGACCCTGGTCGACAGCAGCGCATGCTCGACCCTGCCCTCCACCAGCCCCAGTTCCGCCTCGCCAGCTTCCACAGCCGCCGCAACCTGCCGGGTGTTGCCGATGCGGATATCGAGCGTAATGCCGGGATAACGTTTCCTGTAGGCGGCCAGCATGTCCGGCAGCCAGTATCCGGCAATCGTCTGGCTTGCCATGATCGAGAGCTCACCGCGCATCAGACCGGCCAGGTCGGTCAATGCGGTTTCCGCCGCCTTGGCCCGCGCAACGACCGCGACAGCTTCCTTCAGAAACACACGCCCGGTCTGGTTGAGAACGATGGAACGCCCGATCCGGTCGAACAGGGTGACGCCATGCCTGGTCTCAAGCGCGGTGATGGCTGCACTCACCGCCGACTGCGTCATGTTGAGAGCCGCCGCCGCATGGGTGATGTGCTCGCGCTCGGCAACCGCGATGAAGATGCGCAACTGGTCCAGCGTCATAAACAGTCTCTCAGCAAGGATTCGGCAACAGCTTTGCCAGATTACACATATTGCCAAGCCGCGCGGGGCCTAAATTTCCGGACGGCAGACGAAACAAAGGGGCCGCACACCGTGCGGCCCCTTTGTTTCGTCCAGCCCGGCCGCCTATTACTGCGCCTGCGGCTGTGCCTGCACGCGGGACGCAATGGCTTCCATCAGCTTGGCAGCCAGGGTGTCATATTTTTCATCGTAATGATGGTCGCCCTGCAGCTGTATCTTTTGCACCGTGCTGAGCGACGGGTCATTGCAGGCGGTGTCATCTTCCTGCGTGCCATAGACGCACAGCACCTTTGCCGGCGGCAGTTTGGCAACGGCGGGTGCCACCTCGTTGTCGCCGCCGAGACCGAGCCACGCGCCGACCGAAACCTGGAACGGCGTGGTTTCCTCCGTGCCGATCAGACCGACCATGGCGATGCGCTGCTGCAGATGCTCGGGAATGAACGGCCAGGCGAAAGGTACCGTGTTGGCCCCGAAGGAATAGCCGAGAAGGACCACGGGCAGCTTGCCTGTCGGATCGGCTTTCTTGATGATGCGGCCGATATCCTTGGCGATGTCTTCCGGCTTGCGCACCGACCAGTAATAGCGCAGGGAATCGACGCCGACGACGTGCACACCCTCCTTGGCGATGATATCGCCGACGGATTTGTCGATATCGCGCCAGCCGCCATCGCCCGAGAAGAACACGGCCAGATATTTCGCCGGGCCGTTGCTGCTCGGAATATCGACGATCGGCAGGGTGTCGGCGGAGGCATCTTCCTTGGCAATTTCCACCGCCGCATCGGCGGCCATCTGCATGCGCTCAGGCTTGCCTGCGGCCAGCTTCTCCTGAGCCTTGAAATAGCCGGGGGTCGGCGGGCCGGACGGTGCCGGATCGGCCTTTTCCCGTACGATGACCGCCGGATTGGGCAGGTCAGCATCATAGGAATAGCTGTAGCCCTGTCCGGCCACGGGCTCGAAATCCGCCCCTTCACAGGATGGCAGCTTGGTGTTGAGCGCAACGGTCGGATCGAGCGCGACAGCCCCCGCAAGGGTTGCCGCCGGTGAATTGGCGACCGAGGCGTAGGACATCACGCCGCCTTCACCAATGCCGATCATCACAGGATGCATATAGGTATCAAGAGAAATCATGCGCTGAGCTTCCTTCGCAAGGCCCTCAAGATCGGAGACGAAATAGGTGCATTCGCCCGTATCCTGATTGAGTTGCTGACGCCATCTTTCCAGATCGACCGTCAGGACGAGGAAACCGCGATCAAGCAGCAGCTTGGACAGCGCCTCGTCATCGGCACGGATACCGCCGGTCTGCGACACGAGGATGGCAATACCGGTTGGTTTCATGCTCGGCTGCAGCAGCGGGACTTCGCTCAGGCGTTCGGACGTGACCAGAATGCGTCCGGATGTCCAGAAAGCAAGCCTTGGCACATAGCGATAGGTGACGGAAAGAATGATGCTGATGATCACAAGCGCAGCAACAAGATACAGATAAGGCCTGCGTAGAAATTTCATCGTTTAAAGACCTCGAAGGGGCTGCCGCTCACCAAATTGGTTGCATCGATCAGGGAACGTGGTGTGGCAAGGCCTGGGGGGCAAATCAGATAATAGGGTGTCCATTTCGGACCGAACTTATCCTTGAACGCGCGCAATCCGTCAAATCGATAAAATTCAGCACCGCGCCGGTAGATGAACGAACCGATGCGGTTCCAGCGGGACGCAAGATGGCTGTCGGAAAGGCCGGACAAGGGAGCCGCACCAAGATTGAACCACTCATAGCCCTCTGCCTTCGCCGCCATCAGCAGATTGGCAAACAGGCCATCCATGATGACGCTCGACGCATCCGGCCGGTGCCGCATCAGGTCAACCGCAATTTCCTTCTGCCCCGCGCCGCGCCAGACATTGGCAAAGGCGACGATCGCGCCATCCTTGCGCAGGACCGCAATGTCGAAATGTGAGAGATACGCCACTTCGAACGAGCCGAGCGAGAAACGCTTTTCGGAACCTGATTTCATTTCCAGCCAGGCATCGGACACCTCGCGCAATTCGTCCATGACCGCCGGTGTCTGCTCCTTGGGCAGGATTTCAAAGGAAATGCCTTCCTTTTCCAGCCGTCTCGCCGCATAGCGAAGCGGCTGGCGTTTTGAACCCTCCAGCGAAAAATCGCGCAGTTCGACGCGCGCAACTTCGCCCAGCTTGAGTGCCGTCAGGCCCATGTCGAGGAACAATGGCAGGCGTTCCGGTCCAACGCCATAGAAGACGGTGCGGGCGCCGGTGCGGTCCGCCATGTCGCGAAATGCCCAGGCAAGCCCCCCGACGACCCCGTCATCCCCGCCGACCGGTTCGCCCATCGACACCAGGCTGCCACCGGAGCGGGCGAACATCACAAAGCCACGCCCCTTGCCGTCCATCAAAAACCGTTTGTCGCCCAGAAGCGCCAGCGCATCGGAGGCGCGCGGCGACTGCGCCACCAGATCCGGCACATCTTCCGGAATGGGTTGGGCACGCAATTTACCGCGCCCGACACCATTGATCACGGTGTTGATGGTGATCGCCGCCAGCAGGGTCAGCAGCAGCACGCTGCCGCGCAGGAAGCGGGATGCCTGCGCATCCCAGGCAAATTCCCACCAGAGCTGGTTGGCATATTCCACATGGCGATAGGCAAAGAAGCCGAGCCACAGCACGGCGAATGCCGTGGTGCCGATACTGGCGAGCCAGCCCCAGGTCAGCTTGAAGCTTTCCCCCATCGGCTTGCGGTAAAAGGAATCGCCGAACAGCAGGAGGACGCCTGCCATCAGGGTCAGGGCCAGTGCTTCTTCCCAGTCGAGCCCCTTTGCCAGGGAGAAGACCGCTCCAAGGCTGAAGAGAACAACGGCCATCACCCAGGCGCGCCAGAGCCGCCGCGCCAGTCCCCGCGCCACGATGAGCAGTGCCAGACCGACGAAGCTCGCACCGAGATGCGACATTTCCAGGAACGGCATCGGCACGAAATCGGAGAGCACCTCCAGGCGGCGGGTGAAGTCCGGCGTGACCGAGGAAATCAGCAGGACAATACCGCCGAGAAAGGCGATACCGGCGGAAAGCGGCGGTATCAGCGTTTCGAACACCCGCACGGCCAGCATGGTCGGCCCGGCAATAAGGTGACGGCGGCGCAGTATTTCCGAGATGACGAAGCCGATGATGGCGACAAGGAACGGAATGAGGGTATAGATCGCCCGGTACGCCAGCAACGCAGCAATCGCGTCGGGATTAGTGCCAATCCCCAGACCGGCAATCATCGTGGCTTCAAACGCACCGATACCACCCGGCGCATGGCTGATGATGCCGAGGGCCACGGCGACCACATAGATCAGCGCAAAGGCGGCGATACTGGGCACCGCCCCGTGGGGCATCAGGACATAGAGGGTTGCCGCCGCTGCGGCTACGTCGATCAATCCCGCAATGATCTGCAGCATGGCGCCCTGCGACGACGGCAGGCGCACGGAAACACGGCCGATACGCAGCGTGCGCTCGCGGCGTGACAGCCAATAAAGCAGGACCGCGACCGCGAGAAGAACGGACGCACCGATCATCTGGTCGATCGCCGGACCGAACGACACAATCCAGGGAATGCGCGTGGGGTCGATCACCAGCGCAACGGCAATCATGATGGTGAAGGCAAACCAGATCGCCAGCCATGACGTGCCGATGATCCGGCCGATATCGGCCACATTGATGCCTTCGGCGGCATAGACCCGGTAACGCAGCGCGCCGCCGGTCAGCAGCGAGAATCCGAGCGCGTTGGAAATGGCATATCCGGCGCCGCCGGCCATGGCGGAGATATAATAGGGCACACGTTTGGGCGCGATGGTTTCCACCGCCACCACATCATAGAGCGCAACCGCGGCAAAACTGACAAAGGTAAAGAACAGCGCCAGCAGCAATGTGCTGTTCGGTATCGCATGGATCGAATGCTTGACGGCCTTGAACGAAATCTCGCTCGACAAATGCGTCAGGACCAGCAGGCTGAGGACAGCCACGCCGACGCCGAAGAAGGCGAACATCGCCGATTTCGTCCGTTTTCCCCACGGCAATTTGAGCTGCGAGCGCGCGTTAATTCTCTGCAGCGCTTTCTCGTTGCTATGAACCGGAGACGTGGCGGGGTCAGAAATCAATGCGTCGTCTTTCCAATGGCGCCAAAATCCCCATGACTTTGGCCAGGCGTGATAAGCTATGTAATAATGGCGGCAGTATGCCACAACAGAAACGCTCGATTTTGGCCGGGCCAAAATCGAGTGCACTATTGTGTGCTAGTTATTGCATTCTGATGAATTGCGCTACTGGGAGCCGGATTTGCTGCGCTAGGCCGCCTGGTCCAGTGCAAGATGGCGGTACGACCCCGGAGCCCGTACTCTTCCGACGGCTGCGGATGGCGGAGCAAGCCCCATCCCTTCGGCAATGGCCGTTGCCACCGAGTTGCTGTTCTGGATCAGGAACGAATAGCCCAGACCGGATGCGCGGATGCGCAACGCCACATCCACCGCTGCACGCCATTTTGTGGCGATGGCCGTATAATTTCCTTCGAGCAGCAGTGTGGTGCGCGATGTCGGGCGCACATAGAACTCGGGGCAGTAGATCAGGTCGCGCTTGGAATAGTCGGTTACCACAGCTGTCAGCCGGCCGCGAATGGCGCAGTAGTTGAAACTGCCGTCCGCATTGGCTGCGCCGCCATTGATCTCATAAAGCGGCCTGCCCGTCTCGTCGGTCCACACCACAAAATTATGGCTCGCAATCCCGGCAAAGCGCGGGATCGGATAGGAGCCAAAGAGAATGCGGTGGTTCATAAACGGGTGCTCTGGAGTTCTGGTTCGAGGAAATCAGAATCTTCAATAGACCATTTGATTTCAAAGACAACAGGCGCGTTTCTAACAAAAATGTTATGCGGATTTGTTTAGCCGGAACACCATCAGCGTATAGACACAAAACTGTCAAACTTGAGCGCCTGCCGGTCCATTTTGGACCGGTTTGACGCTGACCCGCATAAAACTGATCGAGATATCCCCGCAGATCAGCGTCAAAATTTATTTTTCACGTTTTCGCTGCTGACATGGCGAAAACACTTCCTTTCGCTGGCAAAATTCAGCGCAACGGCTCTTGAGATCAGACGACCCGCGCCCGAATCTCGCCGATACCATCGACGCCGCCATGCATTTCATCGCCGCGGACGATGGCGCCCACACCGGCAGGCGTTCCGGAAAAGATCAGGTCGCCCGCCTGGAGCGTGAACAATGTCGAGAGATAGGCGATGGTTTCCGGGACATTCCAGATCAGCTGCCTGAGATCGCCACGCTGGCGCTCCTGACCGTTCACCTTGAGCCAGATGGCACCGGACGACGGATGGCCGATTTTTGCTGCCGGAACGATAGCGGAACAGGGTGCGGAAGCCTCGAATGCCTTGGCCACGTCCCACGGGCGCCCCAGTTTCTTGGCTTCCCCCTGCAAGTCGCGCCGGGTCATATCGAGGCCGACCGCGTAGCCGAAGACGTGATCGAGTGCGCTGTCGACGGCGATGTCGGTTCCGCCCTTCCCCAGTGCAATGACCATTTCCATCTCGTAATGGACGTCGCTGGAGCCGCTGGGATAGGGAAAGTCGCCATTGCCGGTGACCAGCGCATCCGGATTCTTCTGGAAGAAGAACGGCGGTTCGCGGTTCGGATCATGCCCCATTTCGATGGCGTGATCGGCGTAATTTCGCCCGACACAGTAAATCCGGTGCACGGGGAACAGCTTTTCCGAGCCGGTCACCTGCAAAACCGGCTGGGAAACGGGCTGGAAAACAAATTGATCGTTCGGCATTATGGGCCCTTCACATGAGATTGATGACCGTGATCGGATTCGATCTTGGCAAGCTGTTTGGCACGCTACACATGGTATAGAAGTCAGACAATCGTCCAATGCAATCCGGCAAATGCAGCGTCATTGTGCCCTGTAGCAGGAATGTTCAGCCTTTATGGATCAAAGATTCGTGCATCAAAGAACAGGCGTCACCGACGATGACGCGGGGTTGCTGGACAGCGTCCAGCACGCGTGCTTCCAGTATTTCTGGGACGGTGCTCATCCCCGAAGCGGGCTGGCCCGCGACCGCACCGGTAAAACTGCCGACCCGAACAACGATCTCGTTGCCGCAGGGGCGAGCGGGTTTGGTTTCATGGCCATTCTGGTGGCCATCGAGCGCGGCTGGATCGAGCGGCAGGCGGCTATCGGCCGGATCGCCACAATGCTGACGGCGCTCGAACAGACCAAACGCTATCACGGGGTGTTTCCGCATTTCTTCCATGGCGGCGACGGGTCCACCATCCCCTTTTCCATGCGCGATGACGGCGGCGATCTGGTCGAAACCGCGTTCCTGCTGCAGGGTCTGATCTGCGTGCGGCAGTATTTTGCCGCGCCAGCCCAGGTCGAGACGGCGCTGCGCGACCGGATCAACCATCTCTGGCACGCCGTCGAGTGGACAGCGCACATCAAGCATGACGAAAAGGTCCTGTACTGGCATCACAGCCCCCGCTATCATTTCGCCCGCAATGTACCGATCCGCGGCTGGAATGAAGCGCTGATCGCCTATGTCCTGGCGGCAGGTGCCCCCAGGCACGGCATTGATGCCGACATCTATCATGAGGGCTTTGCCACCGGCAGCCAGTTCATCAACGGGCGGGATTATTACGCTATCACCCTGCCGCTCGGCCCCGACTATGGCGGGCCGCTGTTCTTCGCCCATTATTCGTTCTGCGGCCTCGATCCGCGCGGGCTTTCCGACCGCTATGCCGATTATTGGCAGCAGAACTGCAACCATGCCCGCATCAATTACCAGCACTGCGTCGAGAACCCGCATGGGTATCGCGGTTATGGCCCGGACAGCTGGGGCCTGACCTCGAGCCATGGCCCCACCGGCTATGTCGTCAGCTCTCCGGCCTCGGATTTCGGCCTGATCGCGCCCACGGCCGCCCTTTGCAGCCTGCCCTATCTGCCCGAGGAGGCCATGAATGCCTTGCGGCACTTTTTCCAGCTTCCCCGGGCAAAGATGTGGGGGCGCTTTGGCTTCGTCGATGCGTTTTCACAGACCAGCGGATGGTTTGCCCGTACCTATCTCGGTATCGATCAGGGACCCGTGGTCGCCATGATCGAGAACCATCGCACCGGCCTGTTGTGGAACCTGTTCATGAGCGCCCCGGAAATTCAGGACGGGTTGCGCAAACTCGGTTTTTCCAGCCCGCATCTCGCCGCTGCCCGGCAGGAAATTTTGGAACCATTGGGCTGATTGTGCATTGCCACAAGCGGAGCGGGCGGCCACATTCTGCCGGATCGCGGCAGCCATCGGGGAGTATTCATGCAGGTTCATGCCGTTTTCAACCGCGATGGCGGCACCTTTCGCACCCTCGACATTG
Organism: Phyllobacterium sp. T2-21; assembly: GCF_055378485.1. NCBI lineage: Bacteria > Pseudomonadati > Pseudomonadota > Alphaproteobacteria > Hyphomicrobiales > Phyllobacteriaceae > Phyllobacterium > Phyllobacterium sp. T2-21. The sequence goes on from NZ_AP027912.1 coordinate 2,858,365, forward strand.
CGGCATTCGCCCTGAAGGCGAAAGAAATCTTCGAACAGCATGGCCATACCTTCCAAAGCGATATCGTGGCCGGCAAGGATATCGTGAAGGCGCTCGAGAATGCGGCCGCGAGGGATCGGGACGGCGTGCTGATGGCCGGTGGCGGCGATGGAACCATCTCCGCCGCTGCAGCCGTCGCCTGGAAGACCGGAATTCCGCTGGCAGTGCTGCCCGCCGGAACCATGAACCTCTTCGCCCGGTCGCTGAAAATACCGCTTGAGCTGAATGCGGCGCTCGAGAGCCTCGCCAGCGGTGTGATAACCGCAGCCGATATCTCGACCGCCAATGAGCGCGCTTTCGTGCACCAGTTCGCCATCGGCTTTCAACCGCGGATGATCAAGCTGCGCAACACGCTGGAATACAGTTCCCAGTGGGGAAAGCGCCTGGCCAGCATGCGGGCATTTGCCAAGGTGATAGGGCGCCCGCCCCGCTTTGCCGTCCGGCTGACCATCGACGGCGTACCAACCGAACGGACAGTCTCGGCGATTTCCGTCTCCAACAACCCCTATGGCCGGGGCTTGCTGCCGATTGCCGACAGCCTCGATCAGGGGAAGCTGGGTGTGTACATCGCCGACCGGATATCGCTTTCATCCCTCGCCAAATTGGCCGCCACCGTCCTGATGGGGTCATGGCGCAACAACAACGACGTGGACGAGATACTGGCCCGGGAAGTCGATCTGCACTTTCCGCATCTTCATGGCCGTAAAAGAGCCACCATAGATGGCGAGCTCGTCCCGCTGGAGCGCGACGTCGTCATCAAGGTGCATGCGGGCGCATTGCGGGTGCTGGTTCCGGCAGAGCCTTCACCCAAATGAAAACGGCGTGACCCTCGCCACGCCGTTTGAACGAAACCTGGAGGCAATCAGCCTTCCTGCTGCTGCGCCTGCTTCTTCTTCGACTTCTTGGCTGGAGCTGCCGTGCCGCCAGCGGCTTTCTTGGCAGCAGCCGCCTCTTCCGCAGCAACCTGATCGGCGCTCTTCGGCATGGTGTCGACTACGGAGCGGACTTTGCCCTTGTCGGTGACGGTGCACAGCGCATTGCGGATATCGACTTTCAGGGAGACTTCATTGACGCCACCACCGACAGCGCGTTCATCGACGGCCTTGATATTGCTCGCCGAAAGCACGTATTTGCTCGCTGCGGCAGCAATGCACGGCGCTGCGAGTTCCGAACTGACGGGCGGGCGGACCGGAGAGAATGTTGCGAATGTCGGGCCTGCACTCGGCTCGCCGGTTGTGGAACATGCGGCAAGGGGAATGAGAACTGCCAGGGGGGCAATCCGGCTTAGAATAGAGGTAGGCAGGCGCATGGCTTTCTCCGCAAAGTCTCGTCGCAGGATGATGTCTGTTTAGGCCGGAAACTATTCGCTTTTACCCATTTGTCTAGTGGCACAATCGCCACAATGGGACTTTATTGCCACAATCCCCAGATCGCTCCCTAAGGTGAAACGCTAAGCATCCAGTTCAGAACGCCGCGCCAATCCGACATGCGGATGGGCGTTCCGTGGTTGCCTGTCTCGAAACGGACGAACCGCACCGGATAACCTTTCGTGGTACTGCGTATTTTCTGGTAAAACGCTTCCTGATTGTCGATCGCGAACACCGGATCGCGGCTGCCGTGACCAAAGAAAACCGGTATGCGCCGCTTGTAGGCGGGCGAACCGATGAACTTGTCCTCCCACAGGGAACCCAGCATCACCAATCCGGCAATGTTTTTCGCTGCTTCCGCATCCTGCGCCAGTCCCCAGCACAGCGAGCCGCCCATGGAACCGCAGGCAACGAACAGCTTTGCCTGCGGCGATTGCGACTTGAAGTAGGCAATAAGCCCGGCAACCTGCGCCACCCCCTTGTCGCCAAAGTCGCGGAAATCGGGCGTGAGATAGAGCCCGCCATTGAGAACCATCAGGTTCTTGATGCGGTTGAAATTACCGCCGAAGGTAAAATCATTCATGCCCTGCTGGCGGTTGCCGCCCTGCCCGTGCAGATAGATCGTGATCACGGATGCGCCGGGGTCGATTTTCCCGGCAGCCATCACCTTGACCGGCCCGCTGGCGGTGGTCACCACCAGATCCTTCTGCATCCGCTTGGCGGCAAGATCGATATACCGGCGCTTGACCCGCAGTTCCGGCACATCGTCGCGGCCATTGATATCGCGCATCTCATTGTAATCGACCACGGTATAGTCGCCGCCATCGGCTGTCTTCATGATGCCGGGATAGGCAAACAAGTCATCCTTGAAAGGCGCAAGCTGCGCGGCAAGTGTCGCGCTGGAAAGACCGATGGCAGCCAGCGCGCCAAGAAAAATAGTCCTGAACAAATGCAAATCCTCTGATTATCGTGCCGCTGCCACGATGGTGCCGCCGGCCAGCCGAAGCATATCGGGCGTGTCGACGTCAATGGCCGCCGCTTCGCCAAGCTCTACATCAATGACCGGAATATCGCCACGCTCCACCAGATGCCGTGCGCCGACATCGCCGGCCAGCGTAAAAACCTCGTCGAAGAGGAAGCGCGGCAGGATGACGGGATTGCCGCGTTTGCCCTTGAAGGTTGCGCGGACGACCGTTTGCCCGCCGACACCCTGGAATTGCCGGATCATGGTTTGCAGATCGGATGCTGACAAGGCAGGCATATCCGCAAGCATGATCATGACGCCGTCCGAGGATGCCGGAACGTGACGGATGGCCGCGTGCAATGACGAGGCAAGCCCGCTGGCATGATCCGTGTTGAGCACAATGCTCACGGGCAGCCCGTCCAGCGCGGCGCTGCATTCCTGCGCCATGTAGCCGAGCACGGCAATCACTGGCTCGCCTCCGGCCTGGACTGCCAGTTCCACTGACCGGCGGATCAGCGGCACGCCGTCGAACGTGGCCAATAATTTGTTGGCGCCGCCCATGCGGCTCGACCGCCCGGCGGCGAGAACGGCTATGGCGACCGCCGGTCTTGGCAGCGGCGGCCTGGGGTCTCTTGGCTGTGGCCGGGTTGGAATTTCCATCAGCAGGCCGCCAACGCCCATACCGACAATATCCGCCTTGGTGACCGGAATATCGGCCAGGAGCCGGTCGATCACCCAGTCAAATCCATTTTCCTTCGGGCTTCGGGCACAGCCGGGCGCGCCGATAACCGGCTTGCCGCCGAGTTCGCCCAGCACCAGCAGGTTGCCGGGATCGACGGGCATGCCGACATGATGAACAATGCCCCCCACATCCCGGATGGCCGCAGGAACCACGTCATCCCTGTCGACCACGGCGGACGCGCCGAAAATGATCACCATATCGCTGTTTCGGTGCATCTGCCGGATGGATGCCGCCAGCGCAGCTGTCTCGTGGACCGGGCGCAATTCTCCGATCAGGCTCCCGCCGCTGGCGCTCACGCGCGCATCGACAACCCGCATGGTCTTGTCGAGCACGGAGGGTTTCACCGACGCAAGCGTCGTCTGGATCAGGCCGACGCGGGCACCGGAAAAGGCATGAACACCAAAAGCATCACGCTGCTGTGCAAGCGTGGCGATTTCATCGAGAACGGCCTTCGATACGGCAAACGGGATGATCTTGATGGTGACAACCATCTGCCCCGGCTCCACCCGCTCGAACGGTTTGAGCGTGGCTATCGTGACCGATGCATCCACCGAATTGATCGCATTGATCAGGTCGGCATCCACCGTAAAAAGCCCACCGGTCTGCGCGTAGCAGTTCACCCGTCCGGTGGAGGCAGGGCCGGCCTGAATGCCGAAGCACCGCAGGGCAGCGGTTATCTGCCGGGCAGCGGCATTTTCCTCGACGTCACCGGCATCAAGGCGCGCCGCCGTGACATGGGTAACGCCGGCACCGCGCAATTGCCCGATATCGTCCGCCGTCAGGACATGGCCCTTCTTCAGCTTCACCGCGCCCGCATGGGTGGAATGGGCGAGAATGGCACCGATGGCCTGATCGAGAGGTATATCGCCGAAAATCATGCGGTCTTTTCCAGTGTTTGGGCCGTACGCAGCCGGCGTGCCCGGAAGGCCTTGATGACTTCAGCCAGCACGGCGACGGCAATTTCCGCCGGACTTGCCGCACCGATGTCGAGGCCGATCGGCGCATGGATGGCGGCAATGCTTTGCTCGTCTAGGCCGAGTGCCTGCAACCGCTCCACCCGCTTGGCATGGGTTTTGCGGCTGCCGAGCGCACCGATATAGAAGCATCCGGCCTTCACGGCCTGTTCCAGCGCATAATCGTCAATCTTCGGGTCGTGAGTCACCACGGCAACAGCCGTATAGGCATCGAGCGGACGGGCTTTCAGCGCATCCTGCGGCCATTCGGCCAGAAGCCGCACATCGGGAAAACGGTCCGGCGTGGCGAAGGCCGTGCGCGGATCGATGATCTCCATGTCGTAGCCCGCCAGCCGTGCCATCGGCGCCAGCGCCTGGCTGATATGCACGGCGCCGATCACCACGAGACGCGGCGGCGGCAGGTGAACGTTGAGAAAGAACGACCGGCCGTCGACCGCGGCGACACCGGACTGTCCGGACAGGAATGCCTTCGCGATCACTTCGCCGAGTTGCCCGGCGACGGGATCGCCCTCCCGGATGACCCGGTCGCGGCCGTCGCCGATATCCGTCAACAGCAGCGCCGCCCTGCGGGCCCGGCGTTCAATATTCAGTTTCTTGAGGCAGTAGGGATCCATGATGCACTCTCAGCCAAGCCGTTCAACATAGACTTTGATGCGGCCGCCGCAGGACAGCCCGACCTGCCAGGCCGTTTCGTCGGCAACACCAAACTCCAGCAGCCGGGGTTCGCCCGTGGTGATCACGTCCATGGCCTCGGCGATCACCGAACCCTCGACGCAGCCGCCGGAAACCGAGCCTTCAAAATTGCCCTTTTCGTCAATGACAAGGTGACTGCCGACCGGACGCGGCGCCGATCCCCAGGTTTCGACGACCGTGGCAATAGCAACGTCACGGCCGCCGGACATCCAGCGCTCGGCAACGAGCAGCGGATCGTGTTCACTTGTGCTTTGTTGTGTCATGACCATGCCTCCCGCACCATTATGCGTATAAGCTGGGTTGCTGGGAAGAACTTTGCAACCAGCGCTTGGGATCATCGCGCTTTTCCGATGGGCGGCTCAATGCCTGGCACAAATCCTCCAGCGCATCGAGATTGTGCACGGCGCGAAAATCATCGACATAGGGCAGCATGGCCCTGACGCCGCGGGCGCGCGGCTCGAAACCTTCAAAGCGCAGCAGCGGGTTCAGCCAGATCAGGCGGCGGCAGGATTTTGCCAGCCGTTCCATCTCCGCTTCAAGCCCGCTGGTTTCCTCGCGCTCAAGGCCATCGGTAATCAGCAGCACCACCGCTCCCTGCCCGAGCACCCGGCGCGACCACTGACGATTGAACACACGCAGCGTCTCGCCGATGCGCGTTCCGCCCGACCAGTCGTGCACGGCGCCGGTGCAGTGCGCAATCGCATCGTCCGGGTCGCGGTAACGCAGCGGGCGGGTGATGTTGCTGAGGCGCGTTCCGAAGACAAAACAATGCACGCGGCGGCGCTTGGCCATCATCGCATGCATGAAATGCAGGAAAATGCGGGTATACTGGCTCATCGAGCCGGAAATATCGGCAAGAACCACCAGGGGCGGGTGAATTTCCCGCCGCGACCGGAATTTCGGCAGGATGAGGTCGCCGCCGGTTTTCAGGCTCGACCGCATCATCGCCCTGGGATCGATGCGCGGGCCCTTCGGATCGGCCCGGAAGCGACGCGTGGGCACTTCATCGACCGGCAGGCGGAGCTGATCCATGGCGCGCCGCGCCTGCGCCAGTTCATCGGCGGTCATCTGGGCGAAATCCTTCGACCGCAGCACTTCCCTGCCGGAAAAGGTGAAACGCGCATCGATATCGATGTCCGGCGGCCGCTCTTGCGGCGCGTTGCGGGCCGTGCCCTTGAACAGCGCTTCGGCAACACGCGCTTCCGCCGCCTTCGGCTTCGGCCGTTCCCGTGCCACGGCAACCGGCGAGAACATCGCCAGCATTTTCTCGATCAGCTCGCGCGAGCGCCAGTACAGCCGGAATGCCTCGTCAAAGGTGGCGTGATCCTCGCGTCTGGTGACAAGCACGCTGTGCAGCGTCCAGTAAAAATCGTCGCGCGCACCGATGCCGCCGGCAAGCACCGCCTCGATGGCATCCTTGACCGCTGCCGGGCCGACCCGCAAACCTGCCTTGCGCAGGGTCCTGGCAAAATAGACGATATTGTCCGCCAGCCGACTGTCCTGCCGGGGAGTTTGCGGGGAAGAAGCGAATGTCTCCATCTCAAGCCGCGTTCAATTCTGCCTTGACCTCATCGAGAATGCGCCGCCCTTCGCCCGTTGCGATGCGCGCAATATCGTCCTGATATTTGAGCAGCACACCGATGGTGTCGGAGATGGTTTCCGGATCGAGCGCCAGCTTGTCCATTTCGGTCAAGGCCCCCGCCCAGTCGATGGTTTCGGCGACGCCGGGCAGCTTGAAAAGGTCCATGTCGCGCAATTTCTGCACGTAGCGGACAATTTCCGCCGACAGCCGCTCATTGGCGGCTGGCACCTTGCGCCGGACGATTTCCAGCTCCCGTTCCGCCGAGGGATAATCCACCCAGTGATAGAGACAGCGGCGCTTCAGGGCGTCGTGGATTTCCCGCGTGCGGTTGGTGGTGATGATGACAATCGGCGGTTCGGCGGCGACAATGGTGCCGAGTTCCGGCACCGTCACCTGATAGTCCGACAGAACTTCCAGCAGAAAAGCCTCGAAGGCCTCATCGGTCCTGTCCAGCTCATCGATCAGAAACACCGGCGCCCGGCCAGGTTGGCCCGAAAGCGCCTGCAGAACCGGCCGCCGGATCAGGAATTTCTCGGAAAAGACATTGCGTTCGATGGCTGTCTTGTCGGCTATGCCGGTCGCCTCATCCAGCCTGATCTCGATCATCTGCGCGGCGTAATTCCATTCATACACGGCGGAGGAGATATCGAGGCCTTCATAGCATTGCAGGCGGATCAGCGGCCGATCCAGCGTCGACGCAAGAACCTTGGCAATCTCGGTCTTGCCGACACCGGCTTCGCCTTCAAGAAACAGGGGCCGTTTCATCCGCAGGCTGAGAAACAGCACCGTCGCCAGCGCCCGGTCTGCCACATAGCCGCCGGTTTCAAGCAGTGCCAGCGTCGCGTCGATCGATTGCGGCAATGATGAAACAGTCTGGTCGGCCATGAAATCTCCGTTTTGGACCTATTCCCCTACACCATGATAGGAGCGGTTGAGATAGACAAGCGACTGGCCGCGCTCCCCGGTGTTGAGCGCGGTGACCTTGCCATAGATGACATAATGCGTGGCAACCTCATGGGTGGCAATGATGCGGCAATCAAAACTGGCCAATGCATTCATCAGCACCGGCGCGCCGGTTTGCAGCGTTTGCCACTGCCCGAGGGCAAACCGGTCTTCCTGCGGCAAATCCCCCTTGCCGGAAAAGGCCTCGGAAATCGCCCGCTGGTCCGCCGAAAGCACGTTCAGCGCGAAAACCTGGTTTTCGATGAAGAGATGATTGAATTCGTGCTGCCGGTTCAAACAAACCAGAATGGTGGCCGGATTGTCGGATACGGAACATGCGGCAGAAATGGTCACGCCGCGTCTGCCCGCCGGTCCATCGGTGGTAATGACGTGGACCGCTTCCGCAAAATGACTCATGGCATTGCGGAATGCGAGAGGTTCTATTTTCTGGTCCTTGGCGATGAGCACAGTTTTATTTCCGTTGTCCAAATCATCACTAACGCAACACGCGCCCGAACTATAGCTGTAGAATATTTTTTCTGCGGCTTGGACTCTTTCCGGCGGAACGAGCCAATATTATCGCGCTATGCTTACCCTTTTATATAGAGCCGGATTGCACAGAGTGAAGGAAACAGTTACCCAAATCGAAAGTTTCGTCATCCGCCATCTCGAAGGTACGGCAATATCGCAATGAATCCCATTATACGAGCCGCGACGCTTGGTCTGTGCCTGTTGTTCGGCAGCGTCGCCTATGCACAGGACAAGATCGGCGTCATTGCACCGCTCTCCGGTTCCTTTGCGCGGCTTGGCAATCAGTTGGTCGACGGTGCCAATGCCGCGGTTGCCGGCAACAAGCAGGGGCAGGACATCAGCGTTGTGACCGCCGACGACAAATGCGATGCGGCAGGCGGGGCCGCCGCCGCCCGGGAAATGGTGCTGGCCAATGCGACGATTGTGATCGGTTTTCTCTGCACGGAATCGCTTGAAGCCGCCCTGCCCATCCTCGGGCAGAAGGGCATTGCCGTCATTACACCCGGGGTTCGGGATTTGACCCTGACGGAAATGCGCGCAGATACGCCCTATCCGGTGTTCCGCATTGCCTCCTCCGAGCGCAATGCCGCCCGTGAGACCGGCGACATACTGGTGAACCTCTGGCGGACAACACCCTTCGCCATCATCGACGACGGCACGATTTTCGGCCGTGAGATCGCCGCCACGGTGCGGGGGCGCCTCGAGGAAAAGGGACTGAAGCCTGTGTTTGCCGATACCTATCGCCCCGGCCTCGACAATCAGAACGCGCTGGTCGGGCGCCTGAAGCGGGCCGGAGCGACACAGGTTTTCGTCGGCGGCGAACGGGATGACGTCGCTGCCATCGGCCGCAGCGCCGTCGTGCTCAACTATCCCCTGACGATCATCGGTGGTGAATCGCTGAAAGCGACCGCCAGCGGCGGCGATCTGTCCGTGGGAACGCTGATGATTGCACCGCGCGATCCGGAGACCCTCGAAAGCGCCCGCAATGCCAGCAACGCCATGGAACTCGCCGGCAAAGTGCCCGAAGGTTATGCCATTCCCGCCTACGCCGCAGCGGAAGTTGCCGTCCAGCTGCTGACAACCGCGCAGGCCCAGGCCGCTTCCCTATCCGATCTTCTCAGGAAAAACGTCTTTGAAACCGCCATCGGCCCCGTGCAGTTCGACGCCCGCGGCGAGCGCATTGCCGATACGTTTCGCCTGCAGCGCTATGATGGAAAACAGTTCGTGCAGGAGACCAACTGATGCCGCTGAAGACAGGGCCGCGCAACCTCATCACCGATGTCGCTGGTCTGAGCATCGGCAATGCCGCGGATGCAACCATCAAATCGGGAACCACCGTCATCCTCTGCGATGAACCTGCGACGGCCGCCGTACAGGTTCTTGGCGGCGCGCCCGGCACCCGGGAAACCGATCTGCTCGAGCCGCACAACACGGTTGAAACCATCAATGCACTGGTTCTGTCAGGCGGTTCGGCCTTTGGCCTCGATGCCGCATCGGGCGTGCAGGCGGCCCTGCGCGAAAAGCGCATCGGCTTCAAGGTTGGCGGCCAGCGCATTCCGATCGTCCCTGCCGCCATCCTGTTTGACCTGATCAATGGCGGCGACAAGGATTGGGGCCTTTATCCGCCCTATCGCGAGCTTGGCTATCAGGCCGTGCAATCCGCATCGCGCGATTTTGCCCTCGGTAGCACCGGCGCCGGTACGGGCGCGCTGGTGACCGGCCTGAAGGGCGGGCTCGGTTCGGCCTCATCCATCCTGCCGAACGGCGCGACAATGGGCGCGCTGGTGGCCGTCAATGCGCTGGGATCGGTGACCGTCGGGCGCAGCCGCCACTTCTGGGCCGCTCCCTTCGAGATTGGCGACGAGTTCGGCGGACTTGGCCTGCCGCATCCGCTTCCCGCCGACGCGGCGGAGATCAAGACAAAATTCAAGGAAGCGGCAACGGACACCAACACGACCATCGGTGTCATCGCCACGGACCTGCAATTGACCAAGGCACAGGCCAAACGTCTCGCCATTGCGGCGCATGACGGCTTTGCCCGCGCCATCTGGCCCTCGCATACGCCATTCGACGGCGATCTGGTGTTTGCCCTTGCAACCGGCACCGCCGGCCGCGCGCCCGAGATCGACGAATTCATCGAATTGTGCGCAGCAGCGGCTTCCACCATGGCACGGGCCGTCGCGCGCGGCGTGTTTGCGGCAACAGCGGCTCCAAACGACCTGTTTCCTGTGTGGAACACCCGGCCCTGACGGTTTTCATTGTGCGGTCCGGACGCGCGTGGTAACGGGCGCGCACAACATTTCTACCGGAGAACGCCATGAGCCGCCCGCTTGTCATCGCCCCGTCCATTCTCGCTTCCGACTTTTCGAAGCTCGGTTCGGAAGTCACCACCGTGCTCAAGGCAGGGGCCGATTGGGTGCATATCGACGTCATGGACGGCCATTTCGTGCCGAACATCACCTTCGGCCCCGAAGTGGTCAAGGCAATCCGCCCGTTGACCTCAGCGGTTTTCGACACCCATCTGATGATTGCGCCGTGCGATCCCTATCTCGAAGCCTTTGCCAAGGCTGGCTCAGATATCATCACCATTCATGCCGAGGCCGGACCGCACGCCCACCGCTCGCTGCAGGCCATTCGCGCCCTTGGCAAGAAGGCCGGCATCGCCATCAATCCGGGAACGCCGGAATCTGCCATCGAATACATGCTGAATGACGTCGATCTTATCTTGGTCATGACCGTCAATCCCGGCTTTGGCGGCCAGAAATTCATTTCCGAAACCCTGGACAAGATCCGCAAGGTCAAGGCGATGATCGGCGACCGCCCGATCGATCTGGAAGTGGATGGCGGGATTACCGCCGACACCGCCGGATTGGCAACACAGGCGGGCGCCAATGCGCTGGTTGCCGGTTCTGCCGTGTTCAAGGGCGGATCGGAAGCAAGCTACCGCGCCAATATCGAGCTGATCCGCAACGCAACCATCAAGGGCTCGTGATGCGCCTTTCCCTCCTGCTTCGCGCCGCCCTCGCCGTTCTGGTCGTGGGTTTTTCGCCAGTGGCGGCACGGGCAGGAGATGTTGCAAAACTTGACATTCTTGGCTTTTCCAAAGACGGCAAGGTTTTTGCCTTCGAGGAATACGGCGTCCAGGATGGTTCCGGTTTTCCTTACGCCAACCGCTATTATATCGACACGGCAACCGACGCCTTTCTTCCCAAGACACCGGTGCGGGTGCGCCTCGACGATGAAAAGGCCTCTCTCGCCGATGCCCGCGAAAAGGCTGGCCGGGATGCACAGGGGCTGACCGGGCTTGCCGACACGGAACTGCGCGCCAATGCAGGCGATACGGTCGCAGCCAACCCGATCACCGAACTGTCGGCCGACAAGTTCAAGACAACGTTCAATCCGCGCCCGGTTTTCCCTCCCATGGACGAGCCGCTGACGGTGCAACTGCAGGAAATCGATGTCCCGCGCCCGGACAAATGCCCGGAACCGGAGATGTACAAAGGGTTTCGCCTGACGATCCAGCAGGGCGCATCCGCCGATATCAGGACGCTGCACGAAGACAAATCCATCCCGTCGAGCCGCAATTGCCCGCAAGGCTACAGCATCGGCGCCGTCCAGACCTTCTATCTGCCGGATGGCAAACCTGCCCTTGCCATTCTGATCGCAGTCCGTTCCATCGGCTTTGAAGGCCCCGATTACCGCTGGCTGGCGGTCACCACGCAACAGTGATTCACGGCCATATAGCTTTGCAGGCTGAAAAGCCACGTTGAGTACTGCGGCTTGGTCTGTTAGAGCAGGTCTCACACTCATCCGCCCATCGATTGCCTATAGGAACACACAATGATCCCGCGTTATTCGCGGCCCGAAATGGTCGCCATCTGGTCCCCGGAAACGAAATTCCGCATCTGGTTCGAAATCGAGGCCTATGCCTGCGATGCGCTGGCGGAACTCGGCGTCATCCCCAAGGAAGCCGCTGCAACGATCTGGGAAAAAGGCGGCGCCGCGACATTCGATATCGACCGCATCGACGAGATCGAGCGTGAGACCAAGCACGACGTCATCGCCTTCCTGACGCATCTGGCTGAGATCGTCGGTCCTGACGCGCGCTTCGTGCATCAGGGCATGACCTCGTCCGACGTGCTCGACACCTGTTTCAACGTCCAGCTGATGCGCGCCAGCGACATCCTTCTGGCTGACCTCGACAAGCTGCTGGCAGCCCTCAAGAAGCGTGCCTTCGAGCACAAGGACACGGTCACCATCGGCCGCAGCCACGGTATCCATGCCGAGCCGACCACGTTCGGCGTCAAGCTGGCACAGGCCTATGCCGAATTCGAGCGCTGCCGCACCCGTCTCGTGGCCGCACGCGCCGAGATCGCCACCTGCGCCATTTCCGGCGCTGTCGGCACGTTCGCCAATATCGATCCCTATGTCGAAGAGCATGTGGCCAAGTCGCTGGGCATGGAGCCGGAACCGGTCTCCACGCAGGTCATCCCGCGTGACCGCCACGCCATGTATTTTGCCACGCTTGGCGTCATCGCCTCGTCCATCGAGCGCCTTTCCGTTGAAATTCGCCACCTGCAGCGCACGGAAGTTCTGGAAGCGGAGGAATATTTCTCCCCCGGCCAGAAGGGTTCGTCCGCCATGCCGCACAAGCGCAATCCGGTGCTGACGGAAAACATGACCGGCCTCGCCCGCATGGTGCGCGCCTTTGCCCTGCCCGCCATGGAAAATGTGGCGCTCTGGCACGAGCGCGACATTTCGCATTCGTCCGTCGAGCGCATGATCGGCCCGGACGCGACGATCACGCTTGATTTCGCCCTTGCCCGCATGACCGGCGTCATCGACAAGCTGCTGGTCTATCCGGACAACATGCTGAAAAACATGAACAAGTTCCGTGGCCTGATCCACTCCCAGCGCGTTCTGCTTGCCCTCACGCAGGCCGGTGTGTCCCGCGAGGATTCCTACCGCCTCGTTCAGCGCAACGCGATGAAGGTCTGGGAACAGGGCAAGGACTTCCTCGAGGAGCTGCTGGCCGACGCGGACGTCCGCGCCGCGCTGCCGGAACAGACCATCCGCGAGAAATTCGACCTTGGCTATCATACCAAGCATGTCGACACGATTTTCAGGCGCGTGTTCGGCGAAGCTTGAACGCGTCGCATTGATCAAAAGAAAAGCCCGCGGTTTCGCGGGCTTTTTGTTGTGGCAGAAAGCGGTCAGGCCTTTGCCGGTACGATGCGCATCACATTGCCCCAGGGATCGACGATTTCCCGCTCGTCCCGGGCATCGCTCGACACGAATTCGGCCCAGGCGAGACCGGAACGGTCATTGTCCCGCTTGCCTGCACCCTTGCTCTGCCAGGAATTGGCAGCAACATGGTGATGGTAGCCGCCGGTGGACAGGAACACGGCACTGCCGCCGAAACCGGCAACAGTCTGCATGCCGAGCTCACGATGCCACCATGCCTCCGCGTCCCCGGCATTGCCGACCCGCAGATGCAGATGGCCAACCATGGCGCCATCGGGCGCGCCATTCCATTCCGCCGTATCCGGCTTCAGCGCGCCAAGCAGATTACCGACATCCAGCGCAGCGGTGCCCATCTCGACGGATGAACCGTTCCATTTCCAGTTCTCATGCGGGCGATCCGCATAAATCTCGATGCCATTGCCTTCCGGGTCCGTCAGATAGATGGCCTCGCTCACAATATGGTCCGATGCGCCGACAATCGGCGTACGCTGGTCGATGGCGCGCCGCGCCCACCGGGCAAGATCGACCCGGCGCGGCAGCAGAAAAGCTGTGTGATAGAGGCCAGCGCTGTGCGGATCGTCGGCACGGATCGCCGCCGCCTGCTCGATTTCGAGCAAAGGCATCTCACCTGCTCCAAGGATGATCGTCTGCCCCTTGCGGGAGAGTTCCCGCAAGCCGACAACCTCGCTGTAATATTTCGCCAGCTGATCGGCATCCCTCGCCTTGATGCCAACTTTTGACACATGGGTCGGGGCCGTTGCTGCAAAGGGAACACTGTTCATATCTGTCTCCGCGCGGGCTGATCCCGCAATCGCCTGGAAAGCCAATATTCCGGCACCGCCGACAACATCTCTGCGTGTGACCTTCATGTGCACTCCCGGCGATCCACCTGTTACATCGCATCTAAAGTCGGTCGTTACATCAACAGATACAAGCCGCGCAGCGGCGAACAGCATGTTCACCATTCGCGAACCATCAAATCCGGATTGTTTACAATCTTGTGGCGTTGCGGTTCCCCGATATTTTTCCTAAATGGGGAGCATGAAAGTCAAAGACGCTGATATCCTCATCATTCCCGGTTACACCAATTCCGGTCCCGATCACTGGCAGACGCGCTGGGAGGCCAAGCTTTCCACGGCACGGCGCGTCGAGCAGAAGGAATGGTCGAAGCCTGTGCTTGCGGCCTGGGTGGCGGAAGTGGTCAAGTCCGTCAACGAAGCGACCCTGCCCGTTGTCGTTGTCGCGCATTCCCTGGGGGTGCCGACCTTTGTGCAGGCATTGCCGCAGATCGGCAGCAAGATCAAAGGCGCTTTCCTGGTGACACCGCCCGACGTGTCAAACCCGAAAATCCGGCCGAAGCACCTGATGACATTCGGCCCCTACCCGCGCGAGCCGTTCACATTTCCGTCCATCGTCGTTGCCAGCCGCAATGATCACTATTGCGAATATGCCGTTGCAGAAGACCTGGCGGCGGCCTGGGGATCCCTGTTCATCGATGCCGGTGAATCAGGCCACCTCAATGCCGAATCCGGCCATGGACCCTGGCCGGAAGGCACGATGGTCTTTGCGAAATTTATTTCGCAACTATGATTTAGAGCATCGGGCGGTAAATCGGACGTAGTTCTGTTTCGCGGATGGCGAGACAATCCACGCGGAAGGTAGCGAGGCCGATGTTCATCCATCGGACGAAGCTGCCTGACAAAGTGGGTGTCCGCCAGCCGGAAACCCGAAGGGCCGGGTAAATTTGGCCCAATTCCATCGGGCCTCGGCTTCGCCCGATGGAAAGGCATCGGTCTCGCCAACCCCCTCGACCTTGAACCAAATTCCCTCCGGCAGAACACGTCTTATTTATCGCCCGATGCTCTAACGGCTGCCAGCAATGTCTGCACACCGAGCTGCAGATAGGCCGTGTCGACGGAAACGGGAACATAGGTGAAACCGAGACCGGTGAACCGTTTTGCCAGTTCGGCATTGGGCGCGTAGATGCCGCAGAGCTTGCCTGCGGCGCGTGCCTTGGCGGCAATTTCCCGCAGCGGTTCGATGATCGCCTGCGATCCGGCATCCACCTCAGCCCCGTTGCTCCAGCCGATGGAAAAATCCGCGGGGCCGACAAAGACGCCGTCAATGCCGTCGACAGTCAGAATGCCGTCCAGCGCAGTAAAGGCGGCACGGGTTTCGATCATCGCGAAAGCCAGCGTCTTGGCATTGACTTCGGTCAGATACCCGCCGGAACCGCTGGCGCCATAGCTTGCCGGACGCCCGCGCAACTGCCCCCAAGACCGCTCACCGACTGGCGGGTATTTCATGGAAGCAGCAAAACGCCGCGCATCTTCAACCGAATTGATCATCGGGGCGATAATGCCCTCGGCGCCGAAGTCCAGTGCCCGGCTTGCCATGTCGAACCGGTCGACGGGAATGCGCACCACCGTATGCTTGCCTGCGCTCTGGATGATACCGATGCTTTGCAGAACCGATTCCGTATCGAACGGGCCGTGCTGCATGTCGAGCATGAAGGCGGTGAAATCCGTCCGGCACAGGGTTTCCATGACCAGCGGATGAGGCAGGTTGCACCAGGCGGAAAAAACCGTTTCTCCCGCCCTCAGACGTGATGCTAGCGACATGATCTCTCCCGGAAATTGTTGCTGATGGCCGACTCGGCTTGTAGTCCGATTCTGACATTTGCCCCCCTTTGACACAAGCCATTCAGGCAAATGTCAGAATCAAAGGACCATTGGGAGCGAAGCAAAAACAACGGGATAGTGCCAACAAAAAACCGCCCTGGAAGGGCGGTTTTTACGAAGACCGATCAGGACAGATCAGGATCCCTGGATCTGGCGGATGGCTTCTTCCAGCATTTCATCCATTGTACGGCGGATGCGGTGGTCGGATTTGTCGACACCTGCCGCATCGAAATCGGCGCGGATCTTGCGGAAAACGTCGTCATCACCGGCTTCCTGGAAATCCGCCTTGATGACTTCAAGCGCATAGGCTTCCGCTTCTTCGCCGGTCTTGCCCAGCTTTTCCGCTGCCCAAAGGCCAATCAGCTTGTTGCGCCGTGCTTCTGCCCGAAAGCGAACCTCCGCGTCATGCGCATATTTGCTTTCAAAGGCATTTTCGCGATCTTCCATTGTCATCCTCTCTTGCTCCCGCAAAATGAATTGGTCATTCCGGTGAAAGATGCCTCCCCGGTCTTGGCGTTTTTAGGGCAAGTCCCTGATAGGCATTGTTTCTTAGGTTCATATAACCATTCTGCACGAAATCGGAAGTCTGAAATGAACCTCTTCAGGCAAACATGGGTCACATTGTCGTAAAAAGCCCATATAACCCATAAATCCGGGGACCTACATAAAGTATCATTGTAGAATGCTTGCTTTTACGATAGTTAGCGCGCCAACATGACGGCTGTGACCAAGGCCGACCGATAACTCCAATACCAGAGACCTGCAATGAACCGTCGCCGCCGTGTCTACGAAGGCAAAGCCAAAATCCTTTACGAAGGACCCGAGCCAGGAACGCTTGTCCAACATTTCAAAGACGACACCACCGTGCTGCATCCAAAGAAGCACGAAGTCATTGATGGCAAAGGTGTTTTGAACAACCGGATTTCCGAGTACATTTTCACCCAGCTCAACCGCATGGGTATTCCGACGCACTTCATCCGCCGCCTCAACATGCGTGAGCAGCTGATCAAGGAAGTCGAAATCATTCCCCTGCAGGTGGTCGTCCGCAACATTGCGGCGGGTTCGCTGGCAAAACGTCTTGGAATCGAAGAGGGCACGGTCCTGCCGCGCTCGA
This sequence comes from Phyllobacterium sp. T2-21, assembly GCF_055378485.1. Taxonomy (NCBI): domain Bacteria; kingdom Pseudomonadati; phylum Pseudomonadota; class Alphaproteobacteria; order Hyphomicrobiales; family Phyllobacteriaceae; genus Phyllobacterium; species Phyllobacterium sp. T2-21. The sequence continues at coordinate 2,875,238 of NZ_AP027912.1, forward strand.
TCATCGAATTTTACTACAAAAACGACGTTCTGGACGATCCTATGGTCTCCGAAGAGCACATCACGGCCTTTGGCTGGGCTGCGCCGCAGGAAATCGATGACATCATGGCACTGGCCATTCGCGTCAACGACTTCCTCAGCGGCCTGTTCCTCGGCGTCGGTATCCAGCTCGTCGATTTCAAGATCGAATGCGGCCGTCTGTGGGAAGGCGACATGATGCGTATTGTCGTCGCCGACGAGTTTTCCCCCGATTCCGCCCGCCTGTGGGACAGCCAGACCAGCGAAAAGCTGGACAAGGACCGGTTCCGTCGTGATATGGGCGGTCTGATCGAGGCCTATCAGGAAGTCGCCCGCCGTCTGGGCATCATGAATGAAAATGAACAGTTGCGGCCAACCGGGCCGGTTCTCGTTAAATAATCGCTGATTGAACAATCTCGGAGAAGACGATCGATGAAGGCACGTGTCACTGTAACCTTGAAGAATGGCGTTCTTGACCCGCAGGGCAAGGCAATTGTCGGCGCGCTGGGCAGTCTTGGTTTCGATGGCGTTGCATCCGTACGCCAGGGCAAGATCTTTGATGTGGAGATCGACACCAAGGACCGCGCCGTTGCCGAAGCCAACGTCAAGGCGATGTGCGAAAAGCTGCTCGCCAATACGGTCATCGAAGATTACGCGGTGGAGCTCGTTTAAGCGATGAAATCAGCTGTCGTTCTTCTCCCGGGCCTCAATCGCGACCGTGACATGATTGCGGCGCTGACGAAAATCTCCGGCCATGCACCGCAGACGGTCTGGCAGACGGACACCGAAATTCCCGATGTCGACCTGATCGTCATTCCCGGCGGGTTCTCCTATGGCGACTATCTGCGCTGCGGCGCCATTGCCGCGCGCATGCCCGTCATGCAGGCGATCCGCGAAAAGGCCGACAAGGGCGTCATGGTCATGGGCGTGTGCAACGGCTTCCAGATTTTGCAGGAAGCAGGCCTGCTGCCCGGCGCCCTGATGCGCAACGCATCGCTGAAATTCGTCTGCCGCGAAGTGAAGCTGGAAGTGACCAATGCCAACACCGCCTTCACCCGCGGTTATTCGCATGGCCAGATCGTCCGCTGCCCGGTTGCCCACCATGACGGCAATTTCTTCGCTGACGAAACGACTTTGGCCCGCATCGAAGGCGAAGGCCAGGTGGTTTTCCGCTATGCGGAGGGTACAAACCCGAACGGCGCGATGAATGACATCGCCGGTATCATCAGTGAAAAAGGCAATGTTCTCGGTATGATGCCGCATCCGGAGAACTTGATTGAGGCTGCCCATGGCGGCTCCGATGGCCGCGCCCTGTTTGCGGGCATTCTTGGGATTGCCGCCTGAGTAAAATTCTATACGCTTGAGCAATGCCGTTCCGGCCCGCCATGGGCCGGAACGGCACTCAAACGGAGGAATTGAGAATGAAACTGTATTCGCGGCCGCTCTCCCCCTACTCCTCGATTGTTCGTTGCATCGCCTATTACAAAAAGGCACCCATCAAGGTCGTAGCGCCGCCGCCGGGTTTTCCGATACCCGAAGAGTTCCGCAGCATTTCCCCGTTCAACCGTATTCCGGTGCTGATTACAGGCTCGGGCCTGACCATCATCGAAGCGACGGTAATCTCCGAATATCTCGAAGAGCATTTTCCCGAACCGGTTCTGTTGCCGGCGGACTCGCGTGACCGCGCCGTGGTGCGCATGGCCGCCCGTATCGCCGAACTGGAAATCCTCGTTCCCGTCATGGAGCTTTTCGAGCTCGTTCACACCAAATCCAAGGACGACGCACGGATCACCAAACTGTTCGCCAAGCTGGAAGCCGGTTTGCGTGAAATCGAACACCGCATGGGAGATGGCCCCTATGCGCTGGGCAAGCAGATGACCATGGCGGATGCCTGGCTGACGCCGATCCGCTTTCTGTTCAACCATTTCCGGGTGATGACGCGCCGCTCGCGCCTGCTCGAGCCATTTCCGAAATTCGATGCCTATGAGCAACTGATTGTTCAGGATCCGGTGCTATCGCTGGTCTGGTTCGAGATGACGGATGCCTTGAAAGTGTTCCTCGGGGAACTTGAGGCAAGCTGATCAACCGCCCTTGTATCATTGGAGATAGCTGGATGAAAATGCAGACGATTGGCGTTGCCATGATGATTTCGCTCGTGGCGCTCGCCGGATGCCAATCACCCAGCAAGCCGGGGCCTGGCTCTCTGGCCTTCGGTTCGGACAAGGCCGCCCTCGCCACCATGGAGAGGGTGGCCCTTGCCGCCAATAATTGCTGGTTCAAGTCGAAGGATTCGGCGTTCAAGCCCTATCATCTCGCGCCGGAGCTGAATTCCTATTCCGGCCGCCCGCGCATCCTGGTCGTCCCGGCGGGCAATCCCGGCGGCCGTCCGCTGCTGGTTGTTCACGCGGAAGGCAACCCGGCCAAGGTTGAGGCCTTTGGCCCGCTGATGGGACATTCCATGGGAAATCGCATTGAATCCGACATACGCCGCTGGGCAGCAGGGCAACCGTCCTGCACCGCGCGCGGCTGATAAATGGAAACGCAAGCCGGTGCGGTCACGCGCCGGCTTGAGGCATCACATCGACAGATAACGGTCGAGATCGGCTTCGACGTGATCGCGGGTCAAGGCAAGATCCTTGAGCCCTTCGTCGCTCAGCTTGCCGAGCTGAAGCCGCGTGCGCCGTTTCATCAGGGCGCTTTCCACCCAGCCGGCAAACTGTGACAGGAAGTCCGGCTGTGAAGCATAGGTCAGCCCCCGGATAGCGGGACGGTTAGGTTCTACAAAAGTCGTACCCATATGCGCCTCCCTGAAACGATTGAATATGCAATATATAGGTAAATCACAAAAGATTCATTCAATATTACTGAGGGCGGGTATCAGTAATTCTCATTGGCAGCGACGGCGGTTGCTTAATTCAAGAAGCAGCCAGCCATACCGGATGTTCAATCCCAGAAAAATCGCTTGGACTCCTGCCGTGCCTGCGCAGGCGATACACCGATATCCAGCAATTGCTCGTCGCTGAGTTCGCTCAAATGCACGCGGCTGCGCCGTTTGGCGGCAGCATGCAACATCCAGCCCAGAATTTGACGCAGGACTGTCGTCCTGCTCCGGGACAATTTGGGCAAAGCAATGCCGCGCGCATTGCTTACACCGGCGGATTTCCTTCTGATTGCACCAATTGTACTCATCACATCCATCCTATCAAGCCGAATTGACTCGAATTGTATCGCTAATTGTAATGGATTGACTCAATTGGAATCGCAACATACATAATTGTCACCATGACAAATTGGCTTCCGGAACTGAAACACGGCAAAGGCCCGCTCTATCTGCAGCTTGCGGAGCGGATTGAATCGGACATTGCCGGCGGCGTGCTTGCACCGGGCACGAAATTGCCTCCGCAGCGCAATCTTGCCTTCGATATCGGGGTGACAATCGGCACAGTCGGTCGGGCGTACAATCTCATCCGCGAGCGCGGTCTTGTCAGCGGCGAAGTGGGTCGGGGCACCTATGTCATTGACCACAAGGAGACGAAGCTGATCCAGCTTCCACCCGCCCAGCACTCCGAACCCTTCGGCGGTACGCGCAGCGCCGTCATTGCGCCCGGCAATATCCGGCTCGACAGCACGGCGGCAATCGATGTCGGGCAATCGGTTGTGATGGACCGCTTTCTGCGGGATATCACCCGGTCCTATCCCGGCGAAATCGCCAGCTATTCCCGCACCCTGCCCCTGTCATGGCAAGTGGCGGGAAGCCGCTGGCTCGGGTCGGCGGAATGGCGGCCCGATGCCGCTTCGATTGTACCGACGCTCGGTGCGCATTCCGCCATTCTGGCGATCATTGCCGCCGTTACCACACCGGGTGACCGTATCGCCTTCGAGGATTTGACCTATTGTTCCGCCGCGCGCAGCGTCAATCTGATGGGGCGGCGCAGCATCATCATGAACACCGAGAACGGCAGCGCCACACCGGATGACTTTGAACGGCTCTGCGCCCAGCAGCACCCGAAGCTGGTGTTTCTGATGCCGTCGCTGCAGAATCCGACGGCCACAACCCTCTCCGAGGAACACCGCCGCGCCATTGTCGAAATTGCCCGGCGTTACAATGTCTGGATCATCGAGGACGAGATTTACGGTTCGCTGCTCTGCCTTGATCACGTCAAGCTTGCCGAATTGGCGCCGGAGCGGACCTTTCATATTGGCGGCCTGTCGAAATCCGTTGCGGCGGGTGTGCGCGGTGGCTGGGTTGCCTGCCCGCCGCATCTGGCATCGCGCGTGCTGACGGCCCACAAGATGGTCACCGGCGGCATGCCGTTCCTCATGGCGGAACTCGGGGCGCAACTGGTTAATTCCGGCGAGGCCGACGCCATCAGGGTCAAGGTCCGGGAAGAAACCACCGAGCGGGAAGCACTGGCGCGATCGATCTTTGCCGGTTTCGATATCAACTCGCATCCCTATTCGCCGTTTATCTGGGTGAAACTGCCGGAACCATGGCTGTCGGCGACCTTCAAGAGCGCTGCGCTCAATGAGGGTGTCCTCATTGACGACGAGGACGAATTCAAGCCGGGCCGGACGGAAAAGACCTTTCACCGGGTGCGGTTTGGCTATTCGGTACCCGCAACGCGCGGTGAAGTGGAAAACGGCCTGTCCATCCTGCGCCGTCTGATGGAAACCGACAACGCGAGCTATGACAGCTATTCGTGAGTGCTCTGAAGGCTATTGCATGGCGCTTGGTACGTGGTTCGACAAGCTCACCATGAGGGAGGGTCAGGATTGCAAGGAGTTATATTCTGCAACCTTTGCGATTGGCATTGCAGCCAAACCACGTCCCTCATGGTGAGCTTGTCGAACCACGTACCAAGCGCCATGCAAGGCTGATACGATTTACCATCCGACACCACCTGTTGACGAAACGCGGCAAGCGACAATTTTTCCGCGTTAGACGGTGTATTCCCCGTGCAAATTGCTCTAAGAGAACCCAAGAAAAGCGCAATGGAATTGGTATTACCGATGGTTCTCTCCAACACAATCCAGATCACGCCGGAACTCGTTGCTTCGCACGGGCTCAAGCCGGACGAATATCAACGCATTCTCGACCTGATCGGACGTGAACCCAGCTTTACCGAGCTCGGCATCTTCTCGGCCATGTGGAACGAGCATTGCTCCTACAAATCCTCGAAGAAATGGCTGCGTACCCTGCCGACAACCGGACCGCAGATCATTCAGGGTCCCGGCGAAAACGCCGGTGTTGTCGATATCGGCGATGGCGACTGCGTTGTCTTCAAGATGGAGAGCCACAACCACCCGTCCTATATCGAGCCCTATCAGGGTGCGGCGACCGGTGTCGGTGGTATCCTGCGCGATGTGTTCACCATGGGTGCCCGGCCAATCGCGGCCATGAACGCGCTGCGCTTCGGCGCTCCATCGCACCCGAAGACGCGCCACCTCGTATCGGGCGTGGTCGAAGGTGTCGGCGGTTACGGCAATTCCTTCGGCGTTCCCACTGTCGGCGGTGAAGTCAATTTCGATGCCCGCTACAACGGCAACATCCTGGTCAACGCTTTTGCCGCCGGCCTTGCCAAGACCAATGCGATCTTCCTGTCCGAAGCCAAGGGCGTCGGCCTTCCCGTTGTCTATCTCGGTGCCAAGACCGGCCGCGATGGCGTCGGCGGTGCCACGATGGCATCGGCGGAATTCGATGAATCGATCGAAGAGAAGCGCCCGACCGTTCAGGTCGGCGATCCCTTCACGGAAAAATGCCTGCTTGAAGCCTCGCTGGAACTGATGGCATCGGGTGCCGTCATCGCCATTCAGGACATGGGCGCGGCGGGTCTCACCTGCTCCGCCGTGGAAATGGGCGCCAAGGGCAATCTCGGCATCCGGCTGAACCTCGATGACGTGCCGGTGCGCGAAGAGCGCATGACCGCCTATGAAATGATGCTGTCGGAAAGTCAGGAGCGCATGCTCATGGTTCTGCGTCCGGAAAAGGAAGCGGAAGCCGAGGCGATCTTCAAGAAATGGGGCCTGGATTTCGCCATCGTCGGCTACACCACGGACGATCTGCGTTTCCGCGTCATCCATCAGGGTGAGGAAGTCGCCAATCTGCCGATCAAGGATCTTGGCGATCAGGCGCCCGAATATGACCGTCCATGGATGGAACCCGGCAAGCATGCACCGCTGCCCGCCGCCAGCGTTCCCGATGTCGATGATTATGGCGCCGCACTGCTGAAGCTGATCGGCTCACCCGATCTGTCGTCGCGCCGCTGGGTCTACGAACAGTACGACACGCTGATTCAGGGCAATTCGCTGCAGGTTCCCGGCGGCGATGCCGGTGTGGTGCGTGTCGAAGGTCACCGCAGCAAGGCGCTTGCCTTCTCCTCCGACGTCACCCCGCGCTACTGCGAAGCCGATCCCTATGAGGGCGGCAAGCAGGCTGTCGCCGAATGCTGGCGCAACCTGACGGCTGTCGGCGCTGAACCGCTCGCTGCCACCGACAATCTCAATTTCGGCAATCCGGAACGTCCTGAAATCATGGGACAGCTGGTCAAGGCCATTGGCGGCATCGGCGATGCCTGCCGCGCGCTCGCCTTCCCCATCGTTTCCGGCAACGTGTCGCTCTATAACGAAACCAACGGCCAGGCGATCCTGCCGACACCCACCATTGCCGGTGTCGGACTGATCCCTGACTGGTCGAAGACAGCCAAGATCGGCGGCATGCACGAGCGTGACGTGCTGATCCTCATCGGCGGCGACGGCACGCATCTCGGCCAGTCGGTCTACCTGCGCGACCTGCATGGCCGTGCCGACGGCCCACCCCCGCCGGTCGACCTCAACATCGAGAAGCGCAACGGCAATTTTGTCCGCTCGGCCATCCGCAACGGCCAGATCACCGCCTGCCATGACCTGTCCGACGGCGGGCTTGGCATTGCGCTCGCCGAGATGTGCATGGCTGCGGCCAAGGGCGCCAAGGTCACCGTCGGTGAAGGCCCGGCACATGCCCTGCTTTTTGGTGAAGATCAGGCGCGTTATCTCATTGCCGTTGCGCCTGACATGGCCAACTTCGTCACGCTCAATGCCGAGGGGTCGGGCGTTCCGTTCCGCAAGCTGGGCACGGTCGGCGGCAGCACATTGACGATCGAGGGCCTCGCCTCCATATCAGTAGCAGACCTGACAAAAGCACACGAATCGTGGTTCCCTGGCTACATGAGCGGTCAGGACGGCGAAGAAACACAGGCTGCATGATCCTGTCCCGGTAAAGGACAGGCGAAAGTTTGGGAGACAGAACATGGCTATGGACGCGCGCGACATCGAGAAAATGATCAAGGACGCGATTCCTGACGCGCAGGTGACCATTCGCGATCTGGCAGGCGATGGTGATCACTATGCCGCGGAAGTCGTCGCCGAGAGTTTTCGCGGCAAGTCGCGCGTTCAGCAGCACCAGATGGTCTATGATGCGCTCAAGGGCAATATGGGGGGCGTCCTGCACGCCCTCGCCCTGCAGACCAGCGCCCCGGAATAATCACTTCGAGTAATCACTTCTTTGCGAACACGGCGAGAATCGGCCCCACCGGGTCGATCCCGCCAATCAGGGTCTTGCGGTTATTGGCGACTGCCGAGATCGTACCGTCGAGAAAGAGCGCGTTGGCGCAATTCAGCCCGTCCCTGAACAGACGGGCGAAACTTCCCAGACTCACCGGCTCGATGGATATTGCCAGAATGACCGTATTGGCGTCACGAACGCCGACGGCGTTGCGGATCAGGCGTGATGTTCCGTTCGGCTCGAACCGCGGATGCACCTGCCCGTTGATGACCAGCATTGGCCCCGACTGGGTGGCGATGCGGACATCGGGTCTTGCCGCATCAAACGCCGCTGTTTCCAGAATGCCGGCGGAACCGTCCTTCCCGATGAAGAAAACCCCGTTCGGCTTCATGTAGAAATTGCCGTCGCCGTCATCGGTCTGCAGTTCCGATGTCTCCTTGCCATCCTCGACATAGAGGCCGACCGGAGAAAGGTCCTTTTCATACATGCCGGCATTCATCGCCAGGATCGGGCGTGTGTCCAGCAGACGGGATTCCATGAACGTCTTCAGCGATCCGTAGGGTTCGCCGTCGGTTCCCGTGCGCACCAGATCGATGCGATGCGAGCGCAGGTCGATCTCGCAGACGATGGAATCGACATCCTCGAAGGTCATCTTCCGGCAAATGTCGGGCAGATCGCCATCGGAGATATTGATCGGCGGGTTGGGGGCAGGCTTGGGCGGTGATACCGGGCGCATGAACCAGAAAATTCCTCCCAAAATTGCCAGAACGACGAAGCTGACCGCTATAATGATACGAGATGACACAGTGACCAGCCTTGTTTTGCCAGATTTGAAGCGCTATTTGTTTAAACGAGATCAATTTGGACCATTGATGACGATTCGTTGTCATTTGGTATGAAAGGTTGCCGAAATGAGCGGTATCAATGAATTTATCGACAATGAGGTCAAGAGCAACGACGTCGTCCTTTTCATGAAGGGAACGCCGGGCTTTCCGCAGTGCGGCTTTTCGGGCCAGGTCGTGCAAATTCTTGACTACATCGGCGTCGATTACAAAGGCGTGAATATTCTGACCTCCAATGAGCTGCGTCAGGGTATCAAGGATTATTCCAACTGGCCGACCATCCCGCAGCTTTATGTGAAGGGCGAATTCGTCGGCGGTTGTGATATCATCCGTGAAATGTTCCAGGCAGGCGAGCTACAAACCCTGCTCAGCGAAAAAGGCATCGCCACCAAGGCGGCCTGACTACGCAACAGTTTCAATCGGTTCCGGGGAAATCCGGAATCATTTTCTCAAGGCGTCGGCTATTCCGACGCCTTTGTCTTTGTTTTGCAGGTCTCATAATGGATACCACCACACCAACGACAGCGCCGCGCCTGATGGGCATGGGCAAGGTCGAATTCATCGGAATGATGGCCATGCTCATGGCGATCAACGCGCTTGCCATCGACATCATGCTGCCCGGCTTGCAGCAGATCGGCGCAAGCCTTGGCGTAACGAATGAAAACCACCGGCAATACGTGATTTCAGCCTATCTGCTGGGCTTCTCGGTATCGCAGCTGTTCTATGGTCCGCTGTCCGATCGCTTCGGCCGCCGCAAGCCGCTTCTGTTCGGTCTGGTTGTCTATGTCATCGCCGCAGCCAGCGCGGCCTTCGTGCCAAGCTTTGCCTCCCTGCTTCTCTTCCGCCTGATCCAGGGTATCGGTTCGGCCGCCACCCGCGTCATCACCATTTCCATCGTCCGTGACGTCTATGGCGGGCGGCAGATGGCCGAAGTCATGTCGCTGATCATGATGGTGTTCATGATCGTACCGGTTATCGCACCGGGCACGGGTCAGGCCGTCATGCTGTTCGGCGACTGGCACCTGATCTTCATGTTCATGGCTGTCGTGGCGGCGGCTGTGACCGTCTGGATGTATTTCCGCCTGCCGGAAACCTTTGATCCCGCCGACCGGCGTCCGTTTACGCTGGCATCGGTGGCGCAGGGCTTCAAGATCGTTCTGACCAACCGGGTGGCGCTTTGCTATACGCTGGCCAGCGCCTTCCTGTTCGGCTCGCTGTTCGGTTTCATCAATTCGGCCCAGCAGATCTATATCGGCATCTATGATCTCGGCATCTGGTTCCCGGTGGCGTTTTCATCCATCGCGATCATGATGGCGTTTTCGTCCTTCGTGAACTCGCGTTTCGTCGGCCGGTTCGGCATGCGCCGCCTGTCGCATGGTGCGCTGATGGGCTTCCTGACGATCAACACGGTCTGGCTGCTCTTGACCATATTCGGTCCGCATCCGACACCGTTCCCGATCTACCTCCTGCTCTTCGCCATGGCGATGTTCCAGTTCGGTTGGATCGGCTCCAACTTCAATGCGCTTGCCATGGAGCCGCTCGGCCATGTCGCCGGCACGGCGTCGTCAGTGCTTGGGTTTATGGGAACGGCAGGCGGCGGCGCCATCGGCGCCATCATCGGCCAGTCCTATGACGGGACAACCCTGCCGCTGGTCATGGGCTTCTTCGTTGTTTCGGTGATCGGTCTGATGTTCGTGCTGATTGCCGAGAAGGGCAAGCTCTTCCATCCTCACAATCCGCGGGTTTAGATCCGCGGATTATTCGGACCAAAGAGTCCGGCGCAAATCCTGCCAGTTCGCCTTGTCGGGCGCAATCAGCAGGCCGCCGTCCAGATGCCTTGGAAGATAGGCAGAACCATCGAAGCGGGCTGCATGGCCGCCCGCTTCCTGATGGATGAGAACACCGGCCAGATGATCCCACGGCATCAGCTTGTTGAAGATGGCGAAATGCGCATTGCCCGAAGCAATCAACCGGTATTCATGCGCGGCACAGCGGAAACCGAACGATGCCTTGCACTTGGCATGGTTGCGCGCCAGCGTCGACCGCAGGGGATCGGCCAGGAACTGCCATGAAATGGCCCCCAGCATCTCGCTGACCGCTGCTGGCGGCGCGACAGACACGTTCTGCCTGATATCAAAGGCCGAGCGGATGTGGCTTCCCGCCCCTTTGACGCCGATGATCCAGTCCTTGCCGACGGGATCGTGGATAATCCCGGCTACCGTCTCGCCATTGACCACGACCGCAAGCATCACGCCGAACAGCGGCACGCCGGTGGCAAAATTATAGGTGCCGTCGACCGGGTCGATGATGAAAGCCAGCGGCGCGTCCTTCAGCTTGCCGAGCAGCGATGCATCGAGTTCGCAGGCTTCTTCGCCCAGCACGAAGGCATCGGGATAACGCTCGCGCAGCCGCGCCGTGATCACCCGTTCGGCGCTGGTGTCGGCTTCCGTCACCAGATCAAGCGCCGAGGTCTTCTGCTTGATATCGCCGGTGCCGAGCTGGCGAAAGCGCGGCATGATTTCCTGAACCGCAACGGCGGCAAGCAGATCACTCAACCAATCGATGTCATTGTCATTAAACTGCACTGGCTTCGGCTCCGTGTGTGGCAAGACCGGCAAAGTCAAAGATGCTCCGGTCGAGAAGATGGCTCGGTCGCGTATTGGCAAGCGCGCGGATCATGATTTCCTTGCGGCCCGGCATGCGCTTTTCGATATCGGTCAGCATTGCCTTCATCATGTTGCGCTGCAGGCCGTCCTGACTGCCGCAGAGATCGCAGGGGATGATCGGAAACTGCATCGCCGCGGCAAACTTTTCCAGATCGTCCTCAGCGCAGTAGCTGAGCGGCCGCAGCACCATGACATCGCCCTCGTCATTGAGCAGTTTCGGCGGCATCGCTGCCAGCCTGCCGCCATGGAAGAGGTTCATGAAGAAGGTTTCGAGAATGTCCTCGCGGTGATGGCCGAGCACCAGCGCCGAACAGCCCTCTTCCCGCGCCACACGGTAGAGATGGCCGCGCCGCAGACGCGAACAAAGCGAGCAATAGGTCTGGTTTTCCTGCACCTTGTCCGTGACGATCGAATAGGTGTCCTTGTATTCGATGCGGTGCTCAATGCCGTTCTTCGCAAGGAAATCCGGCAGGATATGCTTGGGGAAATTCGGCTGTCCCTGATCGAGGTTGCAGGCCAGCAGTTCCACCGGCAGCAGGCCCCGCCATTTCAGGTCGAGCAGCAATGCGAGGAGCCCGTAGGAATCCTTGCCGCCGGAAAGCCCGATCAGCCAGCGCTCGCCGGGCTTGACCATGGCGAAATCGTCGATGGCCTGCCGCGTATTGCGCAACAGGCGCTTGCGCAGCTTGTTGAACTCGACGCTGGACGGCACCCCGAGAAACATCGGGTGGCAACCGGCAGCATCGGTCAATTCCTGATCGTGAATGGTCATCGTAACACCTCTGGCGCCTTCATTGCCTTGGCTTGAAGGCGAAGGCAAGGGATGATTGCGGCTCAATCACCCCCCTCTGGGTTGCCACCCATCTCCCCCACAAGGGGGGAGATCAGCCTTCACAATTGTTTCAGTTAATCTTCAACGCTGAAAATGACGCGATATCCCCAATGCCGATGTGATCCCCCCCTTGTGGGGGAGATGGGTGGCAACCCAGAGGGGGGTGAAAACCACCCTAATGCCCGAACACCGACCAGCCTGTCCGTTGCGCCAGCAGTTCCAGTGCAGCCGAACCAAGCAGTGAATTGCCGTTTTCGTTCAGCCCCGGCGACCACGCGGCAATCGATGCCTTGCCCGGCGCGATGGCGAGAATTCCGCCGCCAACGCCGCTCTTGCCGGGCAGGCCGACGCGATAGGCGAAATCGCCCGAGCCATCATAGTGCCCGCACATCAGCATCAAGGCGTTGATGCGGCGTGCCCGGCCCGATGACACAACACTGCCGCCACTCAGCGGATTGCGGCCCGCCGAGGCCAGATACAGCCCCGCATGGGCCAGTTGCCGGCAGGACATGGCAATCGCGCAATGGTGGAAGTAGACGCCAAGCACGTGTTCGGCCGGATGGTTGAGATTGCCGAAGGAGCGCATGAAATTGGCCAGTGCCACATTGCGATAACCCGTATTGGTCTCCGACCGCGCCACATCGTGGTCGATGGCGATGGTCTCGTCATCGGCGAGATAGCGGATGAACTGGACGATTTCACCGATTGCCTCCTTCGGCAGATGCCCTGCCAGGACGACATCGGCCACGGCGATCGCTCCGGCATTGATGAACGGATTGCGCGGCTTGCCCTTCTCCTGCTCCAGCTGGACGATGGAATTGAAGGCATTGCCCGAGGGCTCGCGGCCAACGCGCTTCCACAACCCGTCACCGATCTTGCCGAGCGCCAGCGTCAGCGTGAACACCTTGGAAATACTCTGGATGGAAAAGGACGTATCCGCATCGCCTGCTGTATGCACCTGACCATCGACGGTGCACAGGGCCAGCCCGAACTGTCTCGGATCGACCGTGGCCAGTTCCGGAATGTAATCCGCCAGCTTGCCCTCGCCGATGCGGCTGGCAAGATCCTGATAGACACTATCGACGACATCCTGAAGATCGGTCATGCGCGCTCCGGCAAGGGATAAGACAAAAAAAGCCGCCCGGATTTCTCGGGGCGGCTTTTCTTAAACTCAGAACTGCGTACTGCGCCATGCGTCCTATTGGACGCATAAAGGACGCAGTACCAACATGAGTGACGCATAATCCTTTCCAAAAATTCAAGAAGATTTTTGGGGTTATGCGTTACCGCGAATAGAATTCGACAACCAGGTTCGGTTCCATCTGTACGGCGTATGGCACATCGGAGAAGGCCGGAACGCGGGTGTACTTGGCAACCATCTTGTTGTGATCAACTTCGAGATATTCAGGAACATCACGCTCAGCAAGCTGAACGGCTTCCAGAACGATCACGAGCTGCTTCGACTTTTCGCGCACTTCAATCACGTCACCTGCCTTGCAGATGTAGGACTGGATGTTGACGCGGCGGCCGTTGACGTTGACGTGGCCGTGGTTGACGAACTGGCGCGCAGCGAAGATCGTCGGAACGAACTTGGCGCGGTACACCACTGCATCCAGGCGCGACTCGAGCAGGCCGATCAGCTGTTCGCCGGTATCGCCCTTGCGGCGGGCGGCTTCTTCGTAGGTCTTGCGGAACTGCTTTTCCGAGATGTCGCCGTAGAAGCCCTTGAGCTTCTGCTTGGCGCGCAGCTGTACGCCGAAATCGGAAAGCTTGCTCTTGCGGCGCTGGCCGTGCTGGCCGGGACCATATTCACGACGGTTAACCGGGGACTTCGGACGGCCCCAGATATTTTCGCCCATACGGCGATCAATTTTATACTTGGACGATTCGCGCTTGCTCATCGCATTTCCTTTCAACCAAACACAAATCGAAGCTTGCGCCCCGATTCAAGGAAACGCGCCCTCCTCTGCCTCCTGTTTTTGAAGACTGACAGAATGATTCACGCACGCTTTGCGAAATCACTCACGGGACACGTCAAATGAAACGCAGAGCTGTTAAGCCCTGCGCTGGGGTGGCTTCTAGTGTGAAGGTTTCGCGATGTCAAGCGAGACGGCGCATTTCACGGGTTTATAAAGTTTGAAACCGATCCGGCGCATCAGACGTTAGGCTAGACGCTTAACAGGAGTGGAGCCGGAAATGACCCTATCCTTACAGCAGTCGCGCTGCTCGACATTGATCCTTTTATCCCTCACCGCATGTTTTGCAACAACGGCTTTGCTCGGCACGACTGACATTGCCGATGCGCGCCAGCGGCGGCATCACAATGCGACCAGCCGGCCCGCGCTACCCGTTGTACCACCGGTCCCGCAAAGCAAACCGGGCAGCGAACCTGCACAAGAAGCGCCCAAACCGGAAGAAAAGCCCGAGGTAAAACCGGCGGAACAGTTCGGCCCGGATCGTCCGGCGGATGCCAAGGCTGATTCAAAGCCGGATGACGAGGACACGGCGGAGAAAGCCGATCCCGCAACATCGCCCGACCGGGTATACCAGAATGCCTGCCCCGCGCTGATGAACGGCGATGTCCAGGGCGAAATCGTCCCGCCGCTTGCCGAAGGCACCTGCGGCGAACGCTCGCCGCTCAGGATCACCGCCATCGGCAAGGACAATCCTGTAAAGTTTGCCGCGCCCATCACCACCAACTGCACCATGGCCGGAACGCTCGCCGGCTGGATCGGCGATGTGGAGAAAGCCGCGCAGGCATCCTTCGGCGCCGGGATCGCAAGCATTGCAACCGGTTCGGACTACCAGTGCCGCAAGGTCAACAACGGCAATAAGGGCCGCGTATCGGAACACGCTTTTGCCAATGCGCTCGATATCGTTTCATTCAAGTTCACCAACGGCAAAACCACGGAACTCGGCTCCGGCTGGAAAGGCACGCCGGAAGAGCAGGACTTCTGGCGCTCGATCCACAAGACGAGCTGCGAGCGGTTCATGACGGTGATCGGACCGGAGGGTGACGCCGCGCATCAGGGCAATCTGCATCTTGATCTCGGCTGCCACGGCAAGGCATGCAAGGCGCGCATCTGCCAGTAGCGGCAGATGCGCCGCCATGTCATGTCTTTGGCTTGACCTTCTCGGGCAGACCTTTACGCGCCGTCTCGGCAAATTCTTCCAGCTGCTTTTCGCTCATCGATTCATACATGCTCTTCGATGCACCTTTGAGCTGGCTTTTCCGGGTTTCACCACGCTTGGCCGACAAGGCGGCCCCTGCTGCCTTCTGCTGCGCCTGGGATTTTGCAGGCATTGTCCGTCTCCCTGTCAGTTTCCTACAGGGAAACAACGCTCGTGCTGCGGGAGGGTTCCGAGACAGCAACCTGCAAAACCATCATGCGTGGTTCGACAAGCTCACCATGAGGGAGAGTAAGGATTGCAGGGAACTATATTCTCCAGCACGGATAATTGCCATGTGCTGCAATGGCTGAGATTTGTATTGCAGCCACCCCCCTCTCCCTCATGGTGAGCTTGTCGAACCACGCACAACATCCGATGCAGCAGAGTGTCTGAATCCCTATCCCTGCTGCGCCTCGTCGAAAACCGTGCGGGCTTGCCGCAAATGATCACGATTTTTCACCGCCCAGTCGCCCAGCGCACCGATGGGAACGGCAATCGAATGGCCGATCGGGGTCAGCGCATAGGTGACCTCCGGCGGCGATGTCGGCTTGACGGTGCGCAACACCAGACCGTCACGCTCCAGCGAACGCAGCGTGACCGTCAGCATGCGCTGCGAAATCCCCTCCACCATGCGGCGCAGCACATTGAAGCGGCGCGGACCGTCCTGAAGATTGATGATCACCAGAAGGCTCCAGCTGTCGCCGACAATGTCGAGCACTTCCCGCATCGGACATCTGCCTGCACTGTCGGCGACCATCGCGGCCGAGGTTGACAGCAGGGGCACATCGCCATCGGGTTTCGCATGTATACTCATCGGATAAAATCTCCAGTGTCTCCAGGCAGGTTACTTCCGTGTTCCCTGAAACGGAAAAAGTGCGTTCTTCACAGGAAGCAACTTCTAGCATAGATGGTTATCAATAGTAACCAGAAAACAAACCGTACCCAAGCACCCAGGAGATCAAAATGAAAATCGCACTGATCGGCGCCACCGGCTTCATTGGCAAGGAACTTCTGCCGGAAGCTGTCTCGCGCGGCCATAGCGTGACAGCGCTCGTTCGCAATGCCGACAAGGTTGAAAAGCGCGAGGGCGTCAAGGCCGTCAAGGCGGATGTGCTCGATGTCGCCGACCTCACTGAAAAGCTGAAGGGCCACGACATCGTAGTCTCGGCCTACAATCCGGGCTGGGGCGAGCCTGATATTCAGGCCATTCATATCAAGGCGAGCAAGGCAATCACCGAGGCCGCCAAGCAGGCGGGCGTCAAGCGCCTGATCGTCGTCGGCGGCGCCGGCAGCCTGTTGAATCAGGAAGGCAAGCAATTTGTCGATGGCCCTGATTTTCCTGCCGAATATCGTGAAGGCGCCCTCGGTGCCCGGCAGGCCCTGAACGACCTGAAGACGGAAAACGGTCTGGACTGGAGCTTCGTCTCTCCGCCGTTCGCCCTCGTGCCCGGCCCACGCACCGGCACCTACCGGCTTGGCAAGGACAATCCCGTGGTCAACGCCGAAGGCCACAGCACCGTCAGCGTGGCTGACCTTGCCGTCGCCATTCTCGATGAAGCCGGGACGCCAAAACACGTCAGGCAGCGTTTCACCGTCGGATACTGATATCGATTGCACGATCATGGTGCGTGGTTCGACAAGCTCACCATGAGGGAGGTGATTTGGCTGGAATGACAATCATGAACGTTGCAGAATCTGGCTCCCTGCAATCCTCCCACTCCCTCATGGTGAGCTTGTCGAACCACGCACCGTAACATTATGCAGACCGCCCCTTCCGGGGCGGTTTCCTTTTGGTGCCTCGGCAACCCCAATGTGCGTTCTTCACAAGCAACCGGGCTGTGCTTACCTAAGCAGCAACACAAGACATGAAGGTGAAGATCATGGAACTCGGCATCTATACATTTGCGGGCATGAGCCCCGACCCGACGAGCGGCGTTGCCATCGATGCGCACCAGCGCATGCAGAACCTACTGGAAGAGATGGAGCTGGCGGATCAGGTTGGCCTCGACGTGTTCGGCATCGGCGAGCATCACCGCCCGGATTTCGTCATTTCCACGCCGGCCGTGGTTCTGGCGGCGGGTGCTGCACGCACCAGGAACATCCGGCTGACCAGCGCCGTGACTGTCTTGAGCTCGGAAGACCCGGTTCGCGTGTTCCAGGAATATGCGACGCTCGACCTGATCTCCTCGGGCCGTGCAGAAATCATGGCGGGGCGCGGCTCGTTCATCGAGTCCTTCCCACTGTTCGGCTATGACCTCAACGACTACGACGAGCTGTTCACGGAAAAGCTCGATCTCCTGTTGAAACTGCGTGCCAGCGAACGCGTGACCTGGAAAGGCAATCTGCGTGCGCCGATCAGCAATCTCGGCGTTTATCCGCGCCCGCTGCAGAACCCGCTGCCCGTATGGATTGCCGTTGGCGGCACCCCTGCTTCGGTCATCCGCGCGGGCACGCTCGGCCTGCCGCTCGCCGTTGCCATCATCGGCGGCGAACCGCATCGCTTTGCTCCGCTGGTCGATCTCTACCGTGAAGCCGGGGCCAAGGCTGGTCATGCGCCGGAGACGCTGAAGGTCAGCATCAACTCGCACGGCTATGTCGCCGAGACATCGCAGGCCGCAGCGGATGGCTACTGGCCGTCCTACGAGGTGGTGATGAACAAGATCGGCCGCGAACGCGGCTGGCCGCCAAGCAACCGGGCGCAGTTCGAAGCGGGCCGCACGCCGCGCGGTGCCCTTCTGGTCGGCTCACCGCAGGAGGTCATCGACAAGATCATGCTGCAGCACAGCTACTTCAAGCATGATCGCTTCCTGCTGCAGATCGATCTGGGCAGCCTGCCGCACAGGAACACGCTGAAGGCCATCGAGCTGTTCGGAACAAAGGTTGCCCCGGTCATCCGCAAGGAGCTTGGCCAGCCCGTGAAGGCGGAAGAAACGGCATTGGCATAGAGCCAATGACGGCGGGGCTTCGGTCCCGCCGTTCACTGAAAATCAAGCCATGGCGAGCCCGAAACCCTGCATCAGGCGCCGCGTGGAGAAGTCGGGATTGCCCGAGGTGAACACGGCAATGTCGTCGCCATGTTCCGGTTCGCTGCCCGCACCGTTTGGCTTGAGCAGCGACAAGGCGCGGCGGGCGATCGCTTCGGCCGGATCGAGCCAATCCACCGGCCACGGCGCAAGGCGGCGGAACACATTGGCCAGAAACGGATAATGCGTGCAGGCCAGAACGACGATATCGGTGCGCTTGCCATCCATTTCGACAAAGCACGGCGCGATTTCCGCTTCTATCGCCGCATCGTCGAGATGATCGCCGCGAATATGCGCTTCCGCCATGCGCGCCAGATTCTGGCTGCCGACGAGCCGCACATGGCATTTCGTGGCGAAGGATTGGATGAGATCACGCGTATAGGCGCGCTTGACGGTGCCCGGCGTTGCCAGAACGGTGATGAGGCCAGACGAGGTGCGCTCTGCCGCCGGTTTGATGGCGGGAACAGTGCCGACAAAAGGCACGGCCGGAAAGGCCCGGCGCAGATCGTCCAGCACCAGCGTCGACGCCGTATTGCAGGGAATGATCACGATCTCCGGATCGTACGTGGCAATGAAGCCCTCGAACAGGCCGAGAATGCGGGCGCGCAGCGGCTCTTCATCCCAGTCGCCATAGGGGAAACCGGCATCGTCGGCGATATAGACAAAGCGCCGGTCGGGGATGAGCACCCGCGCCTCGCGCAGGACGGTCAAGCCGCCAATGCCGCTGTCAAACGCAATGATCGGCCGGTCCGCTGTGTCATTCATCGCCTGGTATGTCCTCGCGTCCCGCTGGCTTGGCGGCCGTTTTCCTGGCCGCCGGTTTTTCCCGCTTGCGCCCTTCCGGTGCACCGGAGCCGCGCGGCGTCTTCGGGCTGAAATAATCCAGCGAGACAACGACACCCCGCAACAGCTTCAGTTCCGAGTCGGAAAAGCCCGCACGGGTCAGCACGCCGCGCAAATTGTTGACCATGATCTCCTTGCGGGCCATGGGCCGGAAATAGCCGCGCGCCTGCAGCGCATCTTCCAGATGGTTGAAAAAGCCCTGCAGCTGTTCCTTCGGCGCGGGCTCGAGTTCGGGACCACGAAAGGCCGTGTCCGTTTCCTTCTCCAACCCTGACTTCATCCACTCATAGGACATGAGCAAAACCGCCTGTGCGATGTTCAGCGACGAAAATGCCGGGTTGACCGGAAATGTCACCAGCTCATCGGCGAGGCTGACTTCGTCATTATTGAGGCCGAAGCGCTCACGCCCGAAAAGAATCCCGGTTTTCTCGCCCCGGTTGAAGCGCTGGCGCAGCGTCTGGCCCGCCTCGACGGGTCCGCGCACCTGCTTGAAGGCATCGCGTTCCCGCGCCGTCGTCGCATAGACGAAATGCAGATCCTCGATAGCCGACGGCAGATCGTCATAGACCTTCGCCCCATCGATGATGTGGTCGGCACGGCTTGCGGCGGAGCGTGCCTTGTCGTTGGGAAATTCCTCGCGCGGCTTGACGAGGCGCAGCTCCGCCAGCCCGAAATTGGCCATGGCCCGCGCCACCATGCCGATATTCTCCGGCAATTGCGGCTCGACCAGGATGATCGCCGGCCCTTCGGCAATGAGTGTGCGCTGTCTGTCTGTACCTGCCATGATCAATCCATTGTGAATGCCGCCCTCATACAACGCGTTTTTTCAACGGGCAATCGCGCATCGGGCCTATGCCCGGCTCATATTCCGCCAAGATTGCGATTAAACACTTAAAGCCAGTCTTTGCGTTCTGGTTTGCGAGTGCTATAGGGGCGCGAACCCTCAATGAAAACCGATGCTGGCATTCCCAGACCAGTAATAAAGAGGCTGAATATTCATGGCAAAGATCAAGGTTGCAAACCCGGTCGTCGAACTTGACGGCGACGAGATGACCCGCATCATCTGGCAGTATATCAAAGACAAGCTGATCCATCCCTATCTCGACATCGACCTGAAATATTACGATCTGGGCATCGAACATCGCGATGCGACCGACGATCAGGTGACCATCGATGCGGCCAATGCAATCAAGCAGTATGGCGTCGGCGTCAAGTGCGCCACCATCACGCCCGACGAGCAGCGCGTTGAGGAGTTCGGCCTGAAGAAGATGTGGAAGTCGCCCAACGGCACGATCCGCAACATTCTCGGCGGCGTTATCTTCCGCGAACCGATCATTGCCAAGAACGTTCCCCGTCTGGTTCCCGGCTGGACCCAGCCGATCATCGTCGGCCGCCATGCCTTCGGCGATCAGTACCGCGCCACCGATTTCCGGTTCCCCGGCAAGGGCAAGCTGTCGATCAAGTTTGTCGGCGAAGACGGCAAGACCATCGAACACGACGTCTATGATGCGCCAAGCGCCGGCGTTGCCATGGCCATGTACAATCTGGATGATTCCATCCGCGACTTTGCCCGCGCCTCGCTCAACTATGCCTATAACCGCGGCGTCCCCTGCTATCTCTCGACCAAGAACACCATCCTCAAAGCCTATGACGGCCGCTTCAAGGACATTTTCCAGGATGTCTTCGATGCCGAGTTCAAGGACAAGTTCGCCGAGAAGAAGATCACCTATGAGCATCGCCTGATCGATGACATGGTTGCCTCGGCGCTGAAATGGTCCGGCGGCTATGTCTGGGCCTGCAAGAACTATGACGGCGACGTGCAGTCCGACATCGTGGCACAGGGCTTTGGCTCGCTCGGCCTGATGACCTCCGTGCTGATGACGCCGGATGGCCAGACGGTGGAAGCGGAAGCCGCCCACGGCACCGTGACACGCCACTACCGCCAGCACCAGAAGGGCGAGGAAACCTCGACCAACTCCATCGCCTCGATCTTCGCCTGGACGCGTGGCCTTGCCCACCGCGCCAAGCTCGACGGCAACACCGAACTCGACCGCTTTGCCAACACGCTGGAAAAAGTCTGCGTCGATACGGTTGAATCCGGTTACATGACCAAGGATCTGGCGCTGCTGATCGGTCCGGACCAGCCCTGGCTGTCCACCACGGGTTTCCTCGACAAGATCGACGAGAACCTGCGCAAGGCCATGGCTGCCTGATCTGGGGCTGCCTGATCAGGCATCGCCATCAAACAACACAAGCCCCGGTTCGCCGGGGCTTTTCTTTGATCGCCTGGCCTTCCGGCCGGTTCGTTCCTCTCCCCAGCTTTCCCGGCAGGTCCCTCTCCCTGCGGTTTGCCGATCCGGCAGCGCTTGTCACGGGCCCTCCGGTTGGCCGGACTCCTCATCCGATCATCCGGTTATCCCGCAATTTCTTTCGCCGATATCCTGATCAACCGATCTCCTTATCTCCCCGTCCCTCGCCGCCCATCCGCAGAAATCGCCTTCTGTTTACTGCCCCAAGCGATACCGCAAGCCGAGGTTTACGGGGCACTAGTCGTCGTCAATATTCGCGTCCTCTTCGGCAGGCGCCTGCGCTTTTGCCGGTGGCGCCCTGTTTGCGGCCGCGGGCGGCAGCTTCATGCTCGATTTGAGATCCAACACCCGGCGGAAGGCATGGGCCGGAATCCTGCCGACAATTTTCCCGGCCTTGCCCGCCAGTTCGAAGTCGAGCCCCTTCGTGGCGGCGGCCACAAAATCGGCCTCATCCATGGCCACCACGCCGGTTTCCTCGCGTGTGGGCAGGCAAGGCCGAAAGAAACAGGCCGCCCGTCTGCTCACTCCCTTTTCGAACCGCATCTGCCGGCCATAGCTCCAGGCCTGGGAGAGGTGACTTTTGCCCTGGCCGGTATAAAGCGTCTTGAATCCATATCCCACCGTTGTCGAATAGTAGGGCTGCGCGTTCAGCGACATGAACAGATCCAGATAGGCCAGGACATCCGGCCCGAAGGCCGTATCGCTGCGCATATGAACATCCTTGACGACCGTCGAGGTCTGGCAGGAAACAAGCAGCACCGCGGCGAGCAGAAGAGCCAGTATTGTCTTCACGTCAGTTCTCGAAATGAATGGCTAAAAACAGTTTTTGAAAATGCGAAACAAAATTGCGATGCAGCAAAAATACCGGAAAATCAATCTTTTGCCCACCCAGCAATTAGTATGAGCGGGTGGCATTTCCGGCCGCATCACGCTGCGGCCGGAAAGACAATGCTTGGTGTCAGCCGGCGAGCGCGTCGCGCACGGCAGCCACGGCAGCCTCGGCCTTGGAGCCATCGGGACCGCCGGCCTGCGCCATATCGGGGCGGCCGCCGCCGCCGGCACCGCCGAGCGCGGCGGACGCGATCTTGACCAGGTCGACGGCGCTGAACGTGCCGACGAGATCGTCGGTGACGCCGACGACCGCGCTGGCCTTGCCGTCTTCCGACACGCCAATGAACGTCACGATGCCGGAGCCGACGGTCTTCTTGGCATCGTCGGCCAGCGGCTTCAGGTCACGCGGATTGACGCCGGTGACCACCTTGCCGATGAAGCCGACACCATTGACCGTTTCGGACTGCGCGGCGCCATTGCCGGAGCCGCCAAGCGCCAATTGCTTGCGCGCCTCGGTGAGTTCGCGTTCCAGTTTGCGGCGCTCATCCAGCAGCGCCGTCACGCGCGCCAGCGCGTCGGCGGGCGTGGACTTCAACGCACCGGCAATCGCCTTGACCCGGTCGTCCTGTTCTTCGAGGTAGCGGCGCGCGGCTTCGCCGGTCAGCGCCTCCATGCGGCGCACGCCCGCCGCCACGGCGCTTTCCGAGACAATGCGGATCAGGCCGATATCGCCGGTGGCGCGCACATGCGTGCCGCCGCACAATTCCGTCGAATAGCTCTTGCCCGATTTCTCGCCATGCAGCGCCGTTCCCATGGAAACCACGCGCACTTCATCGCCATACTTCTCGCCGAACAGCGCCATGGCGCCTTCCGCGATGGCATCGTCAACCGCCATCAGGCGGGTGCTGACCGGTGCGTTCTGCAGGACGATTTCATTGGCGAGGTCCTCGATGACGGCCAGTTCCTTGTCCGAAATCGGCTTCGGATGGGAAAAATCGAAACGCAGCCGGTCCGGCGCAACGAGCGAGCCCTTCTGCGCGACATGGGTGCCAAGGGTTTCGCGCAGCGCCTCATGCAGCAGGTGCGTCGCCGAATGGTTGGAGCGGATACGCGTGCGGCGCCCGCTGTCGACCGTCAGCTCCACCGGTACATCCAGCTTTACCGTGCCCTTGAGCACCTTGCCCAGATGCACGAACACGCCGTCATTCTTCTTCTGCGTGTCGGTGACAACAACGGTGAAGCCGTCACCGGAAATGATGCCGGTATCGCCCTGCTGGCCGCCGGACTCGGCATAGAACGGCGTCTGGTTGACCACGAGGGCAATGGCCTCGCCTTCCCCGGCGCTGTCCACCTGCGCACCGTCCTGCACCAGCGCGGTGATGACGCCTTCGGCCTTTTCCGTCTCGTAGCCGAGAAATTCGGTGGCGCCGACCTTGTCGCGCACCGCAAACCAGACCGTTTCTGTCGCTGCATCGCCGGAACCGGACCAATGGGCGCGGGCTTCCGCCTTCTGCCGCTCCATGGCCGCCGCAAAAGCATCGGTATCGACAGCGATACCGCGCTGGCGCAGCGCATCCTGGGTGAGATCCAGCGGGAAACCGAAGGTGTCATAGAGCTTGAACGCGGTTTCGCCATCGAGACGATCGCCTTCGCCAAGACCTTCCGTGGCATCGCTCAGCAGGCCGAGGCCGCGGTCCAGCGTCTTGCGGAACCGGGTTTCCTCGAGCTTCAGCGTTTCGGAAATCAGCGATTCAGCGCGGATCAGTTCCGGATAGGCCTGGCCCATCTCGCGGATCAGTGCCGGCAGCAGGCGCCACATCAGAGGCTCCTTGGCACCCAGCAGCTGCGCATGGCGCATGGCGCGGCGCATGATGCGGCGCAGCACGTAGCCGCGGCCTTCATTCGACGGCAGCACGCCATCGGCAATGAGGAAGCTCGACGAACGCAGGTGATCGGCGATCACCCGGTGGCTGGCGCGGAATTTTCCTTCCGCCTTGACGCCGGTCGCATCTTCCGACGCGCGGATAAGCGCCCGGAACAGGTCGATATCGTAATTGTCATGTTCGCCCTGCAGCACCGCCGCCAGGCGCTCCAGCCCCATGCCTGTATCGATCGACGGACGCGGCAACTCGATGCGCTCCTCCTTGGTGATCTGCTCGAACTGCATGAAGACGAGGTTCCAGATCTCGATGAAGCGGTCGCCATCCTCGTTGGCGCTGCCGGGAGGGCCGCCCCAGATGTCTTCGCCATGGTCGTAGAAAATCTCCGAGCATGGGCCGCATGGGCCGGTATCGCCCATCGCCCAGAAATTGTCGCTGGTGGCGATGCGGATGATGCGGTCATCGGACAGACCGGCAATCTTCTTCCAGAATCCGGCAGCCGCATCGTCCGTGTGATAGACGGTGACGAGCAGCTTGTTCCTGTCGAGACCATATTCCTTGGTGATCAGATTCCAGGCCAGGCTGATCGCCTCTTCCTTGAAGTAATCGCCGAAGGAGAAATTGCCGAGCATTTCAAAGAAGGTGTGATGGCGGGCGGTATAGCCGACATTGTCCAGGTCATTGTGCTTGCCGCCGGCGCGCACGCATTTCTGCGATGTCGTGGCCCGGCTGTAGGGCCGCTGCTCCAGACCGGTGAAAACATTCTTGAACTGCACCATGCCGGCATTTGTGAACATCAGCGTCGGGTCGTTGCGCGGCACAAGCGGGCTCGACGCCACGATCTCATGGCCGTTCTTCTTGAAATAGTTCAGAAATGTCGACCGGATTTCGTTGACGCCACTCATGTGCATTGCCTTCTGACTTGTCTCTAACCAAAGCGAAATAGCCCCTTTCTGCAACAAAGGGCGGAACGCAACGCTTGTAGCGATGCGACCGCGGCCTGTCCAGAAAATCCCTGTGATAATAGGCTCCGCTTATGAACAGCACAGTCTTCGAATGCGTGCACTCTCCCTCATGCTGAGCTTGTCGAAGCACGCAGAGCGGTTGTGCGTGCTTCGACAAGCTCAGCATGAGGGAAGTTAGCCCCAATATGAAAGACGGTCTTACAGCGTGAGAGCATTTTAAAAGAAAAACCCGCATCCGGCGGCCGGATACGGGTTTGAATTGCAGACCGGAACGGTCGTCCTGGGAGATCAGCCTTCTGCGGCCTCGGGTCCGTCATTGTCCTCGACATCGTCCGGGCCCTTGTCCAGCATCTGCTCGGCAATCAGACCGGCATTCTGGCGCAGGACCAGCTCAATCTCATTGGCGACTTCGGGATTGTCCTTGAGGAAGAGTTTTGCGTTGTCGCGGCCCTGCCCCAGACGCTGGGAATTGTAGGAGAACCACGAACCCGACTTTTCAACGATACCAGCCTTGACGCCGAGATCGACCAGTTCGCCGGTCTTGGATACGCCTTCGCCATACATGATGTCGAATTCGACCTGCTTGAAGGGGGGCGCAAGCTTGTTCTTGACCACCTTGACGCGGGTCTGGTTGCCGACCACCTCGTCACGTTCCTTCAGCGCACCGATGCGGCGGATATCGAGACGCACCGAAGCATAGAATTTCAGCGCATTGCCGCCCGTCGTGGTTTCAGGCGAACCGAACATCACGCCGATCTTCATGCGGATCTGGTTGATGAAGATAACCATGCAATTGGAGCGGGAAATGGATGCGGTCAGCTTGCGCAGTGCCTGGCTCATCAAGCGGGCCTGCAGGCCGGGGAGAGAATCGCCCATCTCGCCTTCGATTTCCGCACGCGGGGTCAAAGCGGCAACGGAATCGACCACCAGAACATCGATCGCACCGGAACGCACCAGCGTGTCGGTGATCTCCAGCGCCTGCTCGCCCGTATCGGGCTGCGAGATCAGAAGATTCTCCAGATCCACGCCCAGCTTGCGGGCATAGACCGGGTCCAGCGCATGTTCCGCATCGACAAAGGCGCAGATACCGCCCTTCTTCTGGGCTTCCGCAATCGTATGCAGCGCCAAGGTTGTCTTACCCGAGCTTTCCGGCCCGTAAATCTCGACAATGCGGCCTTTCGGCAGACCGCCAACGCCAAGGGCTATATCCAGGGAAAGCGACCCGGTCGAAACCGTCTCGATTTCCACAACCTGCTCATTGCGTCCAAGCCGCATGATCGAACCCTTACCAAAGGCTCTCTCGATCTGTGACAATGCCGCATCCAGCGCTTTCGTTTTATCCACCGAATTACCCTCAACTAACCGCAAAGAATTTTGAGCCATGTTACACCACCCCTGTGCTATCCATGAAGCCCGGATGCTCCGGCCTTTGAAGATATTTGTATCTGTTTTGTTCTCATTTGGCAATATGCACAAGCCATTGAAAAACAATGATAACACAAAAATGTTCTTAAAATGTTCCGAAAGTTGGCTGCCTGCGCTTGTCCACATGTTCCTCATGTTCGGGCCGCATGAACGGGAAAACCGCGCCCGGCAAATTCGAATCGTTGCGGCGATTGCGTCAGGGCAGCAGGCCATCTAGAGAAGGAAAGGACCAAGTGTCTTGCAACCGATAATTTTGTTCAGCAAAAGCCACCAACCATGACTCAGGATTACACACCGCTGCTGTTTGCTGTCGGCGGCGCCCATATGGACCGGCGCGGCCAGAGCAGCGTTCCCTTCATTCCCGGCGCGTCCAACCCCGGCATCATGCGCGAAGAGCCCGGCGGCGGCGTGTTCAATGCATTGCGCCTTGCCGTGCGGCGCGGTGTACGGGCAGAAATGCTGTCGGTGCGCGGCGGCGACCGGGTTGGCGATGTCATCAGCGCCGCCTTTGAGGCCGCCGGAATCAAGGACAGTTCCGCCGTGTTCATCGACCGGGCAACCCCGAGCTATACGGCGATCCTCGATGAACAGGGCGATGTGGTTGCGGCCATTGCCGACATGGCGCTGTATGAACTCGCCCTGCCCCGGCAGCTCAGGCGGCGCAAGGTGCGCGATTCCATCGATGCCGCCGATGCGGTTTTCGGCGATGCCAATCTGCCGTCGGAAGCGCTGCAGAAACTGGCCGAGCTTGCCGGCGGCAAACCGCTCTATGCGCTGGCGATTTCCCCGGCCAAGGCAGTGCGGTTGCGGCCGGTTCTCGGCGATCTCGCTTGCCTGTTCCTCAACCGGCGTGAAGCCTTTGCGCTGACGGGACTGGGCGCCGATGCCAGCCTGCCCGATCTGCACCGCGCCCTGACGGCAGAGGGTCTGCACACTGCCGTTGTCAGCAATGGCGGGCAGGCTGCGCTGGTCTATTCCAGCGGCGGTGCATTCTCCCTGCTTCCGCCCGCGCTGACCGGTATCGCCGATGTGACCGGCGCGGGTGATGCGCTGGCCGGCGGCACCATATCGGCGCTGATGCGCGGCCTTCCCCTCGCGCAAGCCGTGCGCGAAGGCTTTGCCGCCTCGGCGCTGACACTGCAAACCCATTCGGCAACGCCGATCTTCACATCCAGGATTTTCGACGCGGCCCTCGCGACCATACCGGAGGCCATCCCGCTCGCATGAGCCAACGGCCTGATACGACAAAGGAAAGAACCATGACTACAACAGCCCTCAACCCGTTCACCGACATTGCACCGGAGGTGCAGAAAGCACTTGCCGCCGGGCAGCCGGTGGTGGCGCTGGAAAGCACGATCATCACCCACGGCATGCCCTACCCGGACAACAGCCGCATGGCCGCCGATGTCGAGACGATCATCCGCGATGGCGGCGCAGTCCCGGCAACCATCGCCATTATCGATGGCCGCCTGAAGATCGGCATTTCGGCCGAAGAACGTGAGGCGCTGGCGCAGGTCAAGGGCGCCATGAAGCTGTCGCGCGCCGATCTGGCGTTTGCGCTGTCGGAAGGCCGCACCGGCGGCACCACCGTTGCCGCCACCATGCTGGCCGCACACATGGCCGGGATCAAGGTGTTTGCCACGGGCGGCATCGGCGGCGTGCACATGGGCGCGGAGACCAGTTTCGACATATCGGCCGATCTGGAAGAATTGGGCCGCACCCCGGTAATCGTCGTCTCGGCGGGCGCCAAGGCGATTCTGGATATTGAAAAGACGCTGGAAGTGCTTGAAACCAAAGGCGTACCCGTTGTGGTGCATGGAGCGGATGTTCTGCCGGCCTTCTGGTCGCGCCAGTCGCATCTCAAGGCCCCCTTGCGTCTCGACACGCCGGAAGCCATCGCCAGGTTCCAGGCGACGCGCAGCGCCATCGGCGTCAACGGCGGCATGCTGATCGCCAACCCGATTCCGCTGGAAAGCGAAATTCCGGCCGACATCATGGGCGGATACATCCGTGAAGCCCTGTCGCGCGCCACAAAAAATGGCATCACGGGCAAGGCCGTAACGCCATATCTTCTTTCGGAAATTCTCGACATCACCAAGGGCGAAAGCCTGAAGGCGAATATCGCCCTGGTGGAAAACAATGCACGCCTTGCAGCGCGCATTGCTGTCGCCCTGACACTGGTCAGGTAAGCGGCGAAATCTGCAGTTCGACGCGGCGATTCTGCGACCGGCCGGCTTCCGAATTGTTGGAAGCAATCGGCCGGTCCATGCCCAAGCCGCGAACGGAGAAACGCCGATTGTCGATGCCCTGCTGGGTCAGGTAGTTCGAAACGGACAGCGCGCGGCGCTCGGACAGAAGCTGATTGTACTGCTGGCCGCCGACATTGTCCGTATGGCCATAGACGTCGATGATGCTGCGGTCGAACTTGCGCAGCACCACTGCAACCGAATTCAGCGTTGCAAAGAACTGCGGCTTCACCGCATCCTGATCGGTAGCGAAGGTGATGTTCGACGGCATGTTCAGGATGATCTGGTCGCCGTTACGGGTCACCGATACGCCCGTGCCCTGCAGCTGGGCCCGAAGTTCCGATTCCTGGCGGTCCATGTAATTGCCGACAGCACCGCCGGCCAATGCGCCGATACCGGCACCGATCAGCGCCGCGTTGCGGCCGGATTTGCCACCGCCGCCAACGGCGAGACCACCCAGCGCACCAACCGCTGCGCCAATTGCCGCGCCACCGGCCGTATTCGATATTTTTTGCTCGCCGGTATAGGGATCGGTGGTGGTGCAACCGGCCAAAAACGTCGCGGCAAGACAGCCGATGGCAAACTTCTTGATCATGGAATCAGGTCCCCGTTGGAAATGTTGCGAAATATAGCATCGAATACGGCAAAATATGGAAAGCAAACGGCTAAATCAGCCGTAGCCGCGCCATGGCCAGAGCATCGACAAACCGCCCGTTCTTGAAGGCATAATCCCGGTGCACGCCTTCCCGCTCGAAGCCGCATTTTTCGTAGAGACCGATGGCTTTGACGTTGTCGGCATGGACCGTCAATTCCAGGCGCCGGATGTTGAGCCAGTTGTCCGCCGCATCGATCAGGGCAAGCAGCAGCGCCTTGCCTATGCCGCGCCCGGTGAAATCGTCATGCACGCCGAGCCCGAGATGCGCCGTATGGGCCCGCCTGCCATCGGAGCGATGCAAGCCCGCGTGGCCAACGATCTGCTGATCGATCTCGGCAACGATGCTTGTCGTCCCCGCGCCCAGACTTTCGAGCCATTTGCGGGTCTGCTCCGCACTTTGAAAGGGCAAACGCAGCGTACCGGCACGAAAACCGGGTAAATTGGTCAATGCGTTGATCTGTTCAAAATCGGCGACACGCGCCGCCCGGATCGAGAATGCGCTATCGTGGGGTGGTGATAAAGGTTGGTCTTGCATCTTGCTCTCCGTTTGTTCGAGGAGAGCGAAGGTCAGACCCTGCTCGCCTCGTGGCAGGGTCTGGTGAAAGATCGCGTCGACGTCAGCGCAACAGCTCTCCACCACCCCTGGAAAGGAGTGCGGTGTACAGCATCACGATATTCGAACGACGGATCATGCCGCCATCTTTCACCACAATATCAGTGATTTCAAGAGAGTTTCTGATTCAAAATCTGATCCCGGTTCAAAAAATTTGACGGATATGCCGGGCGGAATTCATTTGCGCCGCCGGTCTTATTCCAACATGCTCCGCCGCACCCAAACGACATCGACAGGATTTCGCATGACTGAGACCTCACAATCACCCGTAGCAATCATCACCGGCGGCGGACGCGGCATGGGTGCAGGCATAGCGCGCGAGCTGCACGCCAGAGGCTACCGGCTCGGCCTGATGTCGCCATCCGGCAGCGCCATCGAGCTGGCAGCGGAATTGGGTGCAATCGGCATCAAGGGTTCGGCTGGAGAAGCCAAGGATCTGGAAACGCTCGTCGCCAAGACAGCGGAAGCCTATGGGCGCATCGACGCCGTGGTCAACCACACCGGCCATCCGCCGAAGGGTGACCTCATCGACATCACCGACGAGAAATGGGCGCTTGGCAATGATCTGATGGTGCTGAGCGTCGTGCGCATGGCGCGGCTCGTCACACCCTATATGCTGAAGCAGGGCAAAGGCGCCTGGGTGAACATCACCACCTTCGCCGCTTTCGAGCCCAGCCTCGTCTTCCCGGTGTCCTGCGCCTATCGCGCCGCCGTCGGCGCCTATACAAAACTCTACGCGGATCGCTACGCCGCCGACAATATCCGCATGAATGCGGTGCTTCCCGGCTTTATCGACAGTCTCGATCACAAGCCGGGCACCGAGAGCGGCATTCCGATGAAACGCGTCGGCACCATGAACGAGATCGCCAAGACAACCGCGTTCCTGCTGTCGGACGATGCGGGCTACATCACGGGGCAGAACATTCGCGTGGATGGCGGGATCACCAAACACGTCTAGACAGCGTTAAGGGCAGCACATCGAAGGCTGCCCTGCCATATGGTGCGTGGTTCGACAAGCTCACCATGAGGGATGGAGTAGGTTGCAGGGAGCTAATCCTGCAATGTTTCCTAGTAGCCTTGCAGCCAAACCACTTCCCTCATGGTGAGCTTGTCGAACCACGCACCTCTTAATCCCGATCTACACCAGGTTGACGCCGAGGGCTTCACGCAGATGCCGCTGGCCGTTCGGCGTCACGGATACGGCGCGCGTACCGTCGACGCGCCGGATCCACCCCTTGTCGAAGCAGTGGCTGCACAATGCGGCGCCCATTGCACCGGCCAGATGCGGGCGCCGCTCGCTCCAGTCGAGACAGGGGCGGCACAGGACGCGGCCCTTCTTCTGATGGATCGCACCGATATCCATGCCCAGCCTGTCGAAAAGCGACAGGCCGCTATCCGTCAGTTCACCCGCATCGAGCCCGAGTTCCAGATGCCCGGCCCCGACGAGCGCATCGGTGATCGACACACCGAGCTTTCCCGCCAGATGGTCATAGCAGGTGCGCCCGGCCCGCAATGCGGCGTCGCGCGGCCCGGTGCGCACGGTCTTGCTGGGCGTGCCGGGTGTTGCAATCTGCATGATGCTTTCGATCATCTGTGCAACCGCTGGTGATGCCAGCCGGTGATAGCGGTGCCTGCCCTGCTTTTCCACCTGCAGAAGCCCGGCCTCCGTCATGCGCGTGAGATGGCTGCTGGCCGTCTGCGCGGTGATGCCGGCGAGCTGCGCCAGTTCGCCCGCGGTCAGCGCGCGTCCATCCATCAGGCCCGTGAGCATGCTGGCGCGGCCGGGATCTCCGGCCAGCGCGGCGATTTCGGCAAATCTGGCAGTGTTCGACATGGCATTCTTCCGTGGCTGTTTCCGGGCCGATACTGGCCTATCCACGGCAAGAATGCTTCGAAAACGCTCGAAGTATCAAGTGCGTCCTCTATTCGCTTTCCAGCATTTCCTTGACCGACGTCGCCAGCTGCTTCAGCGAGAAGGGTTTTGGCAGGAAGCCGAATTTGGCATCTTCCGGCAGGTTGCGGGCAAAGGCGTCTTCCGCATAACCGGAAACGAAGATGAACTTGATATCCCCGTATTCCTTGCGCAGTTCGCGCAGCAGCGTCGGGCCGTCCATCTCCGGCATCACCACGTCGGACACGATGATATCGACCTTGCCGCCCAGTTCCTTCATCACTTCAAGCGCTTCGACACCGCTGGACGCCTCGTGCACGGTATAGCCGCGGGACTGCAGGGCCCGGACACCGCCCATGCGCACCGCATCCTCGTCCTCGACCAGGAGAACCGTTGCGGAGCCGGAAAGATCGGTGGCCTTCTCGACCTTCTTTTCCTTCTTCGGCGCTTCAACCGCAATCACTTCACCCGCCGCGTTGAGGACCGGAGCCTCCACATGGCGCGGCAGGAAGATGCGGAATGTGGTGCCCTTGCCGAGCTCGGACTCGCAATGGATCGAACCGCCGGTCTGCTTGATGATGCCGTAGACCATGGAAAGTCCGAGACCGGTGCCCTTGCCGACTTCCTTGGTGGTGAAGAACGGTTCGAAAATCTTCTCGATGACCTCGGGCGGCATGCCCGTGCCGCTGTCCTGCACCTCGACCAGGACATAGTCGCCCGGCAGGAGATCGCGGTAGTTCAGCGCCGCGCTTTCGCTCTCGCCGATATTGCGGGTGCGGATGGTCAGATCGCCGCCTTCCGGCATGGCATCGCGCGCATTGACAGTCAGATTGACCACCACCTGCTCGAACTGGCCGAGATCGGCGCGCACCGGCCACAGGTCGCGGCCATGCTCGATCTTGAGGTTGACCTGCGTCCCCGCAAGCCGTGTCAGCAGCATGCGCACATCAGCGATGACATCGGTGAGGTCAAGCACTTCCGGACGCAGGGTCTGGCGCCGCGAGAATGCCAGGAGCTGCCGCACCAGCGATGCCGCGCGGTTGGCGTTCTGCTTGATGTTCATGATGTCGGCAAAGGACGGATCGGACGCCCGGTGATTGGTGAGCAGCAGATCGGACGACATGATGATTGCCGTCAGCACATTGTTGAAGTCGTGGGCGATACCGCCCGCGAGCTGGCCGACGGCCTGCATCTTCTGGCTCTGCGCCATGGTGGCTTCCAGCGCCTTTTGCTCCGTGGTTTCCACGACGGAAACGATGGCAGCCTCCTCGGCGCCCTCTTCCGAGCCGGCATCGAAGACCGGACTGATATAGAAGCGGAGATGGCGCTCCTCATGCCCGGGAATGACCGTATCCACCGGCGAAATCTCCGCCTTGCCGGCAAAGGCAGCGGCCAGCGCCCGATCGAAAGCTTCTCTGTCGCGCTCATGCACGACGGTTTCGAGCGGCGCACGCCGGTCGATGGCATCGCGGTCCACCACGGGCGAGAACAGGCCGAGGAACCGCGCATTGGTGCGCAAAATCTTGCCGGACGCATCGACGGCGGCAATCGCCATGGACGCCGAATTGAAGAAGCGGGTGAACCGCACTTCCGCGGCGCGCAGGGCGGCGGAATTGTCCTCGCCCTCTGCGCGGTTGAGCACGATTGTGCGGGTCGGGCCGCGCTTGCCGTCGCGCTGCGCCTGCACACGGTGATAGAAGCGCACGGCGAGGCTCTGGCCGTTCGCCTTGGCCAGATCGAGATCGATCACCGTGTTGCGGCTGGTACCCGGTTCTGTCTTCACCGCATTGATCAGCGCCATGCCGTTGCCCGCGACGATATCGCGGACCGTCATGGAACCCGGCGTGAACTTGGTCAGGTCAATCCCGAGCCATTCGGCCAGTGTCGCATTGATATAGGTGATGCGCCCGTCAGGGTCGGCGGAGAAGAACCCGGCCGGGGCATGGTCGAGGTGATCGATAGCCTCCTGAATATCCTGGAAATAGCGCTCCTGCTCGGCGCGCTCGGCGGAAATATCGGCAATCTGCCACGCAAAAACCGGCGCTGTCTGACCGGGAATACCCGCAACGGCACGAGCCTTGACGCGATACCAGGTCGGTATCGGCGCGCGCGCGGGGTCGAGCGGCCGCGACAGGCGCAGCTCCTCCTGGCCGGAAATACCGTCCCGCACCGCATTGGCCAGCCGGTAGATCGGATCGGAAGCGGCGCTTTCACTGGAAAGTATGTGCTCTATCGCCCGGACATCGCTGGAATTGGTCACGCCCGTCAGCTGGGCATAGGCGCGGTTGGCGTAGACGATACGGCCCTTCTGATCGGTGACAACCGTGCCCTCGGGAAACGTATCGACAAAGGCGCGCGTCAGTTCATCGCTGGTGCCGCGCGGTGTGAACTGGATGACATTGATGGCCGAACCGAAGAGATAGAACACGCCGGTCATGGCCAGCGTGCCGAGCAGTCCGAGCAGGAACTGCTGCCCCAGCTGGTCGCGGTAGATGAAATAAAGGATGGAAACGCCGACCAGCACGATGCCGAGAATGACAAGACGCAAGGCCGCCTTGATCGACTTTGTGTTGGCAATGATCGGTTCTGGATAAAGATCGTTGTTCGTCTCTTGAGACATCCGTCTCAAACCCCTTCTTTTCATCGCGGAAGCTGCCCAGGCAGGCCACAATATTTTGAACCGGCTGAGGTCCGTATGACCAATGCTGGTTCCGAATCGTTTGGATCATATCTTTGATGCCGTATAAACCCCAAGCGTGCAGAACCAGCCATTATTCCACGGTTTCGCACGGCAATTGCGGCACAAGATCGGCGGGACCAGCCGATAGCCACAGGCCAGACGATGCGTCAGGGTTGCAGCAGGCAAAGGCTCGCACTAGTGTCACACAGATTATTGCTCCGGGTTCCATGTCGGGGGACGTGCGTTTTGGCCCGGAGAATGTATAGGAGAGTTCGTCATGCATAATTGGCTGGTCGCTGTCGTCGGCGAAACCGCTGCCCCGATTGTCGGGTTCATCCTTCTTTTCGCACTGGTCATTGTCCTTCTGCTGCTCGTCTTTGCCGTTCTGCGGCGCGTCACCGGCGGAACCTTCGTCGCCGGCGGGCGCAACCGTCAGGTCCGCCTGTCGGTGACCGATGCCGCTGCTGTCGATAATCGCCGCCGCCTGGTTCTGGTGCGGCGCGACGACGTGGAACATCTGATCCTGATCGGCGGTCCCAGCGATTTGGTGATCGAGCAGAATATCCGTCAGTTTGCCAAGCCGCAGTCCCGCGTCGAACCCGCGGCCACCATCGCTCCGGCGGATGCCGAGCCGAAAGCCGAGGCGCGGCCGGTTGAGGCACCCCGCCCGCAGCCCGTGGCTCCGGCGCGCGTTTCACCGCCCGTCACTCCGGTCAGCCGGCCCGCAGCGCCGGTGCAGCCCGCAACACCGCCCGCGCCGGTTCGTCCGGCCGCTCCGGTTCAAGCGGCGGCTCCGCAACGCGAAATGGTGCAGCCCGAACCACAGCGCCCCATCACGGCAGCAACGCCGCTGCCGCCCGTTCCACCCATGGCGCCCATTCCTCCGATCGCCAGTGCGCCCGATGCCGTATCGCCACCCCCCGCCGCACAGCAGCCTGCCGGGACACCCCATATCGAGGCGCCGCATAGGGACAATGGCTGGCAGCGGACGGCCTCGCCGTCCTTTGGTGCAAGCCAGCGCAGTGAACCGCACATCGATGCCCTGCCCCATTTTGATGAGACACATCCGGAAACCAAGACGCCCGTGGAAACCAGAACCACCACGGCGGCGGCGTTCCCCTTCGCCGTGCAGAGTGAAGGCGTGAGGTCCATCCACGAAGATTCGTCGCTGGAAATTCTCGGGCCGGCCAAGGCTAAGGAACCGGACATCAATCTGGCGGACCTTGATTTCGGCGATGCGTTCGAGTCGGATCTCGAAGGCGAACTCCACATCACGCCCGATGAGGAAGTGCGCAAGGAGACCGGCAGCATCGAGGACGAAATGGAGCGCCTGCTCGGCGATCTGTCCAGGCCGGAAAAGCGTTAGTCTTCAAAGCGGCTTCTCCAATAAAAAAGCCCGGAACGATCCGGGCTTTTTTATTGGTTCATCAAGGTCGCATCAATCGTCGCGGTAGACTTTCTCGCGTCGTTCGTGACGTTCCTGCGCCTCGATGGAAAGTGTAGCTATCGGCCGTGCATCCAGACGCTTCAAGCTGATCGGATCACCGGTCTCCTCGCAAAACCCGTATGTTCCGTCATCAATGCGCTGCAAGGCTGCATCGATCTTTGAGATCAGTTTGCGCTGCCGGTCACGCGCCCGCAACTCGATCGCACGGTCCGTTTCGGACGATGCACGATCAGCGATATCTGGCAGGTTCGCATTTTCCTGCTGCAGGATCTCAAGCGTTTCACGCGCCTCCCGCAGAATGTCGTTCTTCCAGTTGATTAGTTTTTCACGAAAATAGGATTTCTGCCGATCACTCATGAAAGGCTCGTCATCCGTGGGCTTATAGTCAAGATCGATAAGTTTATTCATCTTTGAATCACCCTGCACCTATGAGACGCGAGGAGGCCTATATAGGTCGTGTCACAAAGCCGCACAACTGCAAAACGACAGGCTGTTAAGGGATTCGAACAAAGCGATTTTGCTTAAATAATCGGCAAACAATCCGCCAAATGCGGGCCATCTCGACATAAAATGCGATATTCCAGTCGAAAATACGGCAAAATACCGGTTTTGGCCGCCAGTATCCGCTGGCGCTGTTTAACCAATGCCTCGCAGAAATGCAGGCCGTCCATAAATAGGACAGGCCGGTTTTGCACAATTATTTGAGAATTGCCTCATTTGCCGCGGAGGTTTATCCATTCATTGTGTCCTAAAAGAACCAAAACACTGTGGGGTTAAGGGTCCAGACCCATTAATCTGATCGAAAGGGCGCCTGAAACGGCAAGAAGATGCGAGGAGAGGCGTGAAGGGCGGGGCCTTTCCCCCGACCGAGCGGCTCGACACTGCAGCTTGCAGCCGTTTCGGCGTCCGGAGGATATGGTCTTTTCGCCCGGCTACATCGTCGCAAAGGCTTGAAAATGAACCACATTGCCATCGCCTTTGCTCCTTGTATCCGAACGAAAAGCCTCATACCATTTCGACCAGATTAACGGGTCCGGACCCTAAAGATGAGCCAGGTCTATTTACTCCGCCATGCCAAAGCAGTCTGGCCATCTCCCGGGCAAAAAGACTTTGACCGGACGTTGGACTCGGTTGGGATTCAATCGGCAACCGTTCTGGGCGAAGAGATGAAGCGGTTCGGGCTGCGGCCGGACATCGTCCTCTGCTCGACCGCCGTTCGGGCGAGGCAGACACTGGAGCATATCGCCCTGCAACCTTCCTTCATTCTGGAAGATCTGGAAAAACTCTATTCCGGCAGCGCCGACAACTATCTGACAGCCATCCGCATGGCGGGGCTTGAGCATGAAGATGCCCATTCCGTGATGCTGGTCGGCCATAATCCGATGATGGAGGATGTGGCCATTGCCCTTGCCGGGCGCGGCGATCCGCCCGCTCACCCCACCTTCGCAGCCGGTTTTCCCACGGCGGGGCTCGCCGTCATTGATTTTGCCGCTCCCCTGGCGGAAATCCGCCATGGAACCGGGACGCTGAGCACGTTCCTGTCGCCGTCCGAGCACCTCTGAAAAAAGCCAACGTCTTGTCATTAGACGTGTCACCCCTATATCCGGGCCGAGAACGGGCGAAAGTGCAGGACGATTGACTTGGGAACACTGACAACACTGACCGACGAGGCAAAGATCGCCCTCGATACCCTGGCGGATCGGACCGCGGGACTGGTTTCGCCCTCGCTCCGGCTTGGCGTGACCGGCCTTTCTCGGGCGGGCAAGACCGT
Source organism: Phyllobacterium sp. T2-21 (assembly GCF_055378485.1). NCBI lineage: Bacteria > Pseudomonadati > Pseudomonadota > Alphaproteobacteria > Hyphomicrobiales > Phyllobacteriaceae > Phyllobacterium > Phyllobacterium sp. T2-21. Next base: position 2,912,885 of record NZ_AP027912.1, read on the forward strand.
TTTCATCACCGCGCTGGTGCACAATCTCATCCACGGCGGCAGGTTGCCGATGTTCGAAGCGCAGAAATCCGGCCGGATCGCCAAGGCCTATCTGGAGGAGCAGCCGGACGACGCCGTACCGCGCTTCCAGTATGAGGACCACCTCAAGGCGCTCATCGAGGACCGTATCTGGCCGGATTCCACCCGAGCCATTTCGGAGCTGCGGCTGACCATCGAGTATGAATCCGCGTCGATGTGGAACCGCATGTTTTCCGGCGGCAAGCTTTCCCTCGATATTGTCGACTATCCCGGCGAATGGCTGCTCGACCTGCCGCTCCTCAACAAGTCCTATACCGAATTCTCCAGCGACTCCTTCGATCTGGCGCGCCTTGAAAGCCGCCGCGAGCTCGCAAGCGAGTGGCTTGCCGTGGCGGACGCCATTGACGCCGATGCGCAGGCCGACGAAGTAACGGCGCAGCGACTTGCGCGCAGTTTCACCGGCTACCTCAAAGCGGGAAAGGCAGACGAGCGCGCATTGTCGACGCTGCCGCCCGGCCGTTTTCTGATGCCCGGCGATCTCGACGGCTCACCCGCCCTCACCTTCGCACCCCTGCCCAATCTCAAATCCGGCAAGTTCCGCCCCGGCTCGCTGGCCGCCATGATGGAGCGCCGCTACGAGGCCTACAAGACCCATGTGGTCAAACCGTTTTTCCGCGAGCACATTGCCCGGCTCGACCGGCAGATCGTGCTGGTCGATGCCATGCAGGCGATGAATGCGGGATCGTCCGCCATCGCCGATCTCGAGCGTGCCCTGACGGAAATCCTCTCCTGCTTTCGTCCCGGCAGCACCAATTTCCTCACCGGGCTTGTCCAGCGGCGCATCGGCCGCATTCTCATCGCCGCAACCAAGGCCGATCATCTGCACCATGAAAGCCATGACCGGCTGCAGGCCATCGTCCGCCGCCTGGTGGACCGGGCCGTCGGCCGTGCCGACTTTTCCGGCGCGAATGTCGACGTGCTGGCCATGGCGGCGGTGCGCACCACGCGCGAGGCAACCGTCACCCAGGGCAAGGAAATCCTCCCCGTCATCGTCGGAACGCCGCTGAAGGGCGAAACGATCGACGGCGAACACTTCGACGGCAAGACGGAAACAGCCATATTTCCCGGTGACTTACCGGAAAGACCGGATTCAATTTTCGAAGGACCGGAATCGGCTTCTGAAGATCCGGCCATTCGCTTCGTCCGTTTCCGTCCGCCGGTACTCGAAAAGACCGCAGAAGGGTTTACACTGTCGCTGCCACATATCCGGCTTGATCGCGCGCTTCAGTTCCTGATCGGAGACCGCCTCGCATGACCGACAGCACCCCACGCAAACCTGCAGCCTTCCGCATGGCCCCGCCGGAGGCAACCGCGCGCGCCAGGACGGAAACGACGCACAAACCCGCCGAAGCCCGCAGGCCCACCGCAATCAGGGATATCGCGGTGATCACACCGGCACCCGTTGATGTGTTCGACCTCGATGCCGCAACGGCAGATGAACTGGATGCCTTGACCCCGCCACCAGCCCTGCCGCGCAAAAAACGGTTCTCCTTTGCGTCCGTGCTCACCGGCTCCCTCGGCGTATTGGTATCGCTGGCCGTCGGGCTTTGGGCCGACAATCTGATCCGCACCCTGTTCGAGCGCGCGCCCTGGCTTGGCTGGGCGGCGCTTGCCGTCGGCATCGTCGCCGCCCTCTCGCTTCTGGCCATCGTCATCCGCGAAACCCTAGCCCTGCGCCGCCTCGCGTCGGTACAATCGCTGCGCGATGAGGCGGCCAAGGCGGCGGCCGACAATGACGCACGGCAGGCCAAGACCGCCGTCGCGCGGCTGGTTACCATCGCCGAGACCATGCCGGCGACCGCCAAGGGCCGTGCCCTGCTGCACGACCTGCGCGACGACGTGATCGACGGACGCGATCTCATCCGCCTGACGGAAACCGAATTGCTGCGCCCGCTCGACCGGCAGGCGCGCGAGCTCATTCTCGCCGCAGCAAAGCGCGTTTCGGTTGTCACCGCCGTCAGTCCGCGCGCGCTCGTCGATATCGGCTACGTGATTTTCGAGTCGGCCCGGCTGATCCGCCGCCTGTCGGAACTCTATGGCGGACGCCCCGGCACACTGGGCTTTCTCAAGCTGACCCGCAACGTGATCGCCCATCTCGCCGTCACCGGCACCGTGGCCATGGGCGACAGCATCGTCCAGCAGCTTGTCGGCCACGGGCTCGCCGCAAAGCTCTCAGCGCGGCTGGGCGAAGGCGTCATCAACGGCCTGATGACCGCGCGCATCGGCATTTCCGCAATGGATCTGGTCCGCCCGTTTCCGTTCAATGCGGAAAAACGCCCGGGGATCAGCGATTTTATTGGGGATCTTGCCCGTATCGGCGGCGGGAAAAAACAATAATCCTGTGGACGGGGTTGCAATTTCGGCAGGAATGGCAACCATCCGTTAACCATTCCAACCGATGATCGGTCATCGTCATTTCAATGATTTGTGTTGAGTAACCCCAATGAAAACACGCGCAGCTGCCGCTACCATATCTTTGTTCGCATGCGCGCTCTTCGCGTTTTCCGCACAAGCCAAGGACAAAGACAAGGACACCGAGTTCTTTCAGACCGTCGAAGGCCAGTGGGTTGGTCCCGGCGAGATCGTTGCCGGCAAGTACAAAGGCACGAAATTCACCTGCACGCTCGACGGTTCAACGCCCGATGAGACCGCAGGCATGACGCTGGACGGCAATTGCCGTGTTGGCATTTTCAACCAGCCGATGAAGGCAACCATCGCCCGTTCCGGCGGCACCTACAAGGGCACGTTCCTCGACGGTGCGGCGGGCAAGGGCCTTGATATCACCGGCGGCAGCGTTGCCGGCGACCGGGTTGTCCTGAACATCACCCGCAAACAGCTGACCGGCGCAATGCTGGCCAAGTTTACCGGCGACAACACGCTGAACGTCACCATATCCGTGCGGCTGGAAGATACGCTGATCCCGGTTGTCGGCATGACCCTGAAGCGGGTGGACAACACCGCGGTCAGCAGCATCGCCAAGAACTGATCAATCCGTTCGGTTGTCGCGCCACCAGCCCGCCTCGTCGCGGGCTTTTTCTATGCCGGAACGGTCACACAGGACAGCCCATCCGGCAATGCTTTTGCCGCTGACCACAAGGTCCGGCGCGATATCGCCGAGCGGCACCAGCACGAAGGCCCGTTCCGTCATGCGCGGATGCGGCAGTGTCAGCGTCGGGCTTTCAAAGTGCTCCCTGCCCTCATAGGCCAAAAGGTCGATGTCGATGATGCGCGGTCCCCAGCGTTCGATCCGCTCCCGTTTCATCCGGCGCTCGATATCCAGCGTGGCCGCCAGCAAAGCTTCCGGTTCGAGGGATGTTTCGACACAGGCGCAGGCATTGTGAAACCACGCCTGATCGATCTTTCCCCACGGCGGCGTCCGGTAAACCGGCGAAACGGCGGTGACCCGTGTATCATCGCGGCGGTCGAGGGCCTGCAGGGCTTCCGCCATCGACTGAACGGGTTTGCCGATATTGCCGCCCAGTCCCAGCCACGCCTTGTGCACGAGGCTCATGTCCCGGCACTCCGGGTTGCAAGCATGGCATCGGCAATGGCCAGCGCATCCCGGTTCATCCTGACATCGTGCACGCGAAACACATCCGCACCGGCCAGCCGCAGGATCGCGGATGTCGCGGCCGTGACCACGTCGCGCTGGTCCGCATCGCGCCCGGTCACCGCGCCGAGGAAACGCTTGCGCGACGTACCCGCCAGGAAGGGATAACCAAAGGCCTGCAGCTCACCGAACCGCCGCATCAAAGCAAGGTTTTCCTCGGTTTCCTTGGCAAAGCCGAATCCCGGATCAAGGACGATCTGCTCGCGCGCCACGCCGGCCAGCCTTGCGATCTCCAGTGACCGGTTGAGGAAAGCGAATTGGTCAACGATGACATCCGGATCGCGCTCCCGCTCCCGGCCCGTATGCATGATGACGAGCCCGGCACCGGTTTCCGCCGCAAGATCGGCAATCGCCGGTTCGCGCTGGACACCCCACACGTCATTGACGATATGCGCACCGGCGGCAACGGCCAGCCGCGCGGTTTCCTCGCGATAGGTATCGACGGAAATGAGGACATCGGTTTCCCGTGCGAGGGCCTCGATGACCGGAAGTACCCGCGCCTGTTCGGTCCGCGGATCGACGCGGGTTGCGCCGGGACGGGTCGATTCGCCGCCGACATCGATGATGGTTGCCCCCTCGGCAATCATCGCCCTCGCCCCCTCGATGGCCTTGTCCAGCGCCAGATGCACGCCGCCATCGGAAAACGAATCCGGCGTGACATTGAGAACACCCATGATGACAGACACCGGCCCGAGGGTGAGGGATCGCCCATGCGCCAGACGCCACTCTCTTTGCATGGGATGCTCCTTTCAAGACTGTACTGCTGCAGTTGTTTTTGAACAGAACGGCCGTCACGTCAATTCATCCGCAACGTTTTTGGCGCTACAGTATCGGGAGCACAGGCAGGCTTTTGGCCGAAATGAAGGACCAGTCCCCATGAAAACGATTGTCAGAACGGCGGCTCTCGCACTTGCATGCCTGCTCGCGACAGAAAGCGCCAATGCGGCCGTGGTCCTGCGCAATTACAAGTATTTCACCCTGTCCGGCACGACCGCCGCCGATCTCGACCGCGAGTTGAGCCGGCGTGGGCCGCAACTGCACAAGACCGGGCCTCGCCATCCCGGCGCGACACAGATGCGGTTCAACACCAAGGTCAAATACGGCTCCGACGGCAAGAGCTGCCGGGTTGTCGATGCAAACATCACCATTCATGCTCAGGTCCACCTGCCGCGCTGGAAACAGCGCGCTTCGGCCAAGCCCGATCTCGCCATGATCTGGGATACGCTGTCGGCCGATATCAAACGTCATGAAGAGAGCCATATCGTGATCGCCCGCACCGCCGCCGGCGATATGGAACGGGCGATGAAAGCCCTGCCCTGGCGCAGCAATTGCGAAGAGATGAAAGCCGATGCGGCCAAGCTCATGGTCAAGCTGATGAAGGAGCAGGACGCTGCGCAGATTCAGTTTGACCGCGTGGAGGGAAAGAATTTTGAGCGCCGCTTCGAACGGCTGCTCATATTCCGCATCCAGCGTGAGATGGAAAAGAAAAAGGGATAGTGTGACCGGCGCTGACGCGCCGGTTCATCTTTCAAGCGACGCCCAGCTTCTTCTGCAGGCTGGTCGATGAGGTCGTATACTGGAACACCACCCGCTCGCCGGGGCTGACGATGCGCTTGGCCGCCTGGGTCATCAGCGCGGCCTCGTGGAAACCGGACAGGATCAGCTTGAGCTTGCCGGGATACCAGTTGATGTCGCCGATGGCGAAAATCCCCGATTCAGAGGTTTCGAAGGTTTCGACATTCACCGGTATGAGATTTTCATGCAGGTTGAGCCCCCAATCGGCGATAGGGCCGAGTTTCATCGTCAAACCGAAGAACGGCAGCAGGCGGGTGACCGGAATCTCCGTCTCTCCCTCCGCAGCCTTGATCGTGGCGCTGGACAGCTGCCCGTCGGTGCCCGTCAGGCCGGAAACCTGTCCAAGCTCGAACCGCACGCTGCCACGTTCGACCAGTTCGAACATTTTCTTGACGCTGTCGGGCGCCGCGCGGAATTCGGCACGCCGATGCACCACGGTCAAACTGCGGGCGATGGGCTGCAGGTTCAGCGCCCAGTCCAGGGCCGAATCGCCGCCGCCGACAATCAGCACGTCTTCGTCACGGAACTCTTCCATGCGGCGCACCGAATAAAAGACGCTCTTGCCCTCGAAGGCTTCAATGCCGGGAACCGGCGGGCGCTTCGGCTGGAATGAGCCGCCGCCGGCGGCGATCACCACCACTTTGGTCTCAAAAATCTCGCCTTCGTCCGTTTCCACGTGGAACTGGCCATCGGGCTGGCGTTCCAGCCGCGTGACCATGCGGTTGAAATGAAATTGCGGCGCGAACGGCTTGATCTGCTCCATCAGCTTGTCCGTCAGACCTTGCCCGCTGATCTCGGGCCAGGCCGGAATGTCATAGATCGGCTTTTCCGGGTAGAGCTCGGCGCATTGGCCGCCGGGACGGTCGAGAATATCGATCAGATGGCATTTGAGATCGTAAAGGCCGAGTTCGAATACGGCAAAGAGGCCGACAGGCCCGGCACCAATGATCACAACGTCCGTTTTGGTTATTTCACTCATCGACAATTCCTCATGACAAACCAGTGCAGTATTTCATACCCGCCCGCGGTCTGGAATGGAGCAATTCTAATCGGTCGGTGAGAAAATATCAGGCAAAATATGCGGAATGTCAGGCCTGACGTTCCGGAACATGCACAACAAGCCCGTCCAGTTCATCGGAAACGCGAATCTGGCAGGACAGACGCGAGCTCGGACGCACGTCATAGGCGAAGTCCAGCATGTCTTCTTCCATGGCTTCCGGCTCTCCGGCCGCGTCCTTCCATGCACCGTCGACATAGACATGGCAGGTCGCGCAGGCGCAGGCACCGCCGCATTCCGCGTCGATGCCCGGCACGGCGTTGCGGATGGCACTTTCCATCACGGTCGAGCCGTTCTCGGCTTCCGTTTCAATCCGGACGCCATCGAAAGTGACAAACGTGATCTTTGCCATGAAAAAAGCCCCAAGCAGAAAAGTTACCGCTGAGATAGGGATTTGGGCAGGGAAGTCAATTGCACTCCCTGACGCAGCCTGAGGGGCCGCCCCCGGACTGAGGCCCTAGCGCGTGATCGCCGCTATATAATCACGCACATCGTCGATTTCTGGATGAAGTTCACTCAACAGCTTCGTGTTGCCGGGCGACTGTTCAATCGATTCGGCCAGATCGGCCACACGAAAGGCACCGACGGCGCGCGCCGAACCCTTGAGCGATTTGGCGAGACGAACCCGTTCATCCGCGTTCGCCTGGCTCAGCCGGTTGACGATTCCGGAGATCTGCCGGGAGAACAGGCTGAGGATTTCGGTCTCGAGTGCCCGGTTGCCGAATGTCTCGCGGGTAAGATGCACAAGATCGATCGGCCGTTTGCGCGATGGTTTGGACGTTTCGCCGCCCGGCAGCGCAAAAGCCATTGACGCTTGTTGTGGCAGTGCCATGATACTCTCCTGAACTCAGACTCAAATGAATGCACAAGTTTAATCAAATGCCGGATATTCTGGGTTAAAGCGTGGCCGCTACCCCCCGAATTGGCCCGATGTGGTGAACGAAGGGTTAATTCAGGCATTCCGGCAAAATTTGGTTCGGGCCAAAAAAATTAACCTTGTGTTTAAACTTTTAAGCATTTCCCGAATCCATTGTTTCTTTCCAATCCATGTGCCAGTACGATAGACTTAAGGCGTAAAGAGTATGGCGCAGTCGACTCCACATGTGGTCACTGCCCAATATTGCGAGGTAAACATGGCCACAGCCCCGAAGAACAAAGCAGCGAAAGCCGAGGATGAACTTGGTGAAGCTCTTGAAAAGGCTCTAGAAATTGATTTCGATGAGTCGACACTCGGCATGGATATGGATCTTTCGCCAGTCGATGACGATCTGATCTCTTTCAACGATCTCGAAGCGCAGATTTCCCAGGCAGCGCAGGAACTGGCAGCGGAAAAACACAATCCGCCCGTCATTCCGGAACCCGTAAAGCCCGTGGAAATCAAGGAAAGCCTTGCCGCGGAGAACACGATTCCGCTGCCGGCGCCCAAGCCGCAGATCCAGGCTGCCAACCCGATTCCCGCTGCTCCGCCCGCGCCGCCAAAGGCGCCTGCCGTGCCGCCGCAGACATTCAAGCCGGCAAATGACGATTTGCTGCAGAATACCCAAACGACCCGTTCGCCGGTTTCAAACCAGGCGCCGCGCTCCTATGGACTGGTCACCGCAATCGTCAGCGTGCTCTGGGCCGCCGGCGTTCTTGCGCTTGGTCAGGCGCTCTACGGCTCGTCCCTGTGGTCGATTCGGTCCTTCGCCGATTTTGCCGCTGCGCCCTATGCGATTGCCCTCGCCGTCGCGATCATCGTTCCGATCATGCTGTTCTGGGCCTTTGCCCTGATGGTGCGCCGCGCGCAGGAAATGCAGTATGCCGCCCGCTCCATGGCCGAAGCCGCCATGCGTCTTTCCGAGCCGGAAATGCTCTCGTCCGACCGCGTGGCCTCGCTGGGCCAGGCCGTTCGCCGTGAAGTCGCCGCGATGAGCGAAGGTGTCGAACGCACCCTCGCCCGTGCCGTTGAGCTGGAAACGCTTGTTCAGACCGAGGTCAACCAGCTGGAACGCGTCTATACCGACAACGAACACCGCATCCGCACGCTGGTCGACCGTCTTGGCGGCGAACGCGAATCGGTCATCGGCCATGCCGAACGGGTTCGTGCTTCGATCTCCAGCGCACATGAACAGCTGAAGGATGAACTGTCCCTGGCTGGCGATTCGCTGCGCGACAATCTGCTCAATGCCTCGACCAACCTGACCATGTCGATCAACCAGTCCGGCGATACGCTCATCGATCGCCTGACCCAGAGCGGGCACACAATTGCCGAATCGATCGGCTCGCGCTCCGACGACATCTCGGCCAAGATCACCACTTCGGGCGAAGCCTTTGCAAATCTTCTGGAAATGCGGATTGCAGCGCTGTCCGAACAGACCGATTCGGTAACGATGAAGCTGGCCGATACGCTGGATGGCCGTACCAACAGCATGCTCTCGCTGCTGGGCAACGCCACCCAGACCCTGGTCGGTGAATTCGATACGCGTCTCGCCGGGCTCGACACCACAATCAACGAGCGCGGCCGTTCCCTGCTCGCTGAATTCGAAACCCGCGCCCAGTCGCTGGATGCAAGCACCGAACGCCTGAATTCAGCGCTGGAAGCCCGTGCGCGCCAGATCAATGAACAGTTGATCGAACGTACCCGCGACATCGCCAAGACCTTCACTGACGGCCGCGCTTCGATTGACGGTATCGTCGACGAGACGAAGGCAAAGATCGGCAACGACCTGTCGAGCCTTTCCGAATCGGTTGGAAGCCTGCTGTCCACCAACACGACGCTCTTTGCCGACAGGCTGGCCGAAAGCCGCGAAGCCCTCGCTGCGACCCTTTCCGGCGAAACAGAACGGGCTGCCTCGATCATTCGCGATCAGGCCGGACAGCTTGGCGACCATACGTCGACCCTGCGCTCCGTTCTCGAAACCAGCACGGCAGCCATCGGCCAGATCATCGACGGTCACACCGCATCGATCGATGACCGCACCTCCGGTCTGCGTGCGGCACTGGCTGACAATGATGCCCGCATCGGCGCGACGCTCGATTCCCATGCCAAGGCCATCGAGGACCGTACGTCGGGCATGCACGCTGCATTCTCCGACACGGATGAAAAGATCCGCCAGACCCTGGACGAACATGCGCGCAGCATCGATGCCCGCAGTGCCGGCGTTGAAGCCGCGATCCTGGCTGGCGATGCCCGCATCGGCCAGACGCTCGAAGCCCATGCCAAGATCATGGACGACCGCACGTCCGGTATGCGCGCCGCCTTTGTCGACACGCACGCCAAGATTGCCCAGACTCTTGACCATCATGCCAAGAGCCTTGATGAGCGCAATCAGGACATCCAGCTCGCTCTGGCTGGCAGCGACGCCAAGCTTGACGAGACGCTGGCCGCCCACACGCAGGCCATTGACGCCCGCAACGCGGAAATCCAGTCGACCCTGCTCAACAGCGGTGCGCGCATCGACGGCACGCTCAGCGGCTTCATTGAATCCGTTGATGGCCGTACAAGCCGCATTGAAAGCGCCCTGACCAGCAGTGACGAGCGCATCAGCAATGTTCTGGCATCGCATGCCAGCGCCATTGAGGACCGCACCGCCGGTATCGAACAGGCGCTCGCCAACAGCGATACACGCATCGGCAACACGCTTTCTTCCCATGCCTCGGCATTGGATGAGCGCACGGCGGCCATCCAGGCGGCGCTTGAAAACACCCATGCGCAAATCGGCCAGACCCTGGCCGGTCATGCGTCGATCATCGACGAACGCACTGCCGGCATCCGCTCTGTTCTCGACAGCAGCAATGCACAGATCGGCAATGTGCTCACCTCGCACGTCACCGCCATCGACGAACGTGCCGCCGGAATCCGGGCAACGCTCAACGACAGCAACGCCCAGTTCGGTGATACGCTTGCCTCGCATGTCAATGCGATTGACGAACGGGCTGCCGCAATCTCGGCAGCGCTTTCGAACAGCAGTGCGCGCATCGATGACACGCTCGCCTCACATGTCGGCGCTATTGACGAGCGGGCTGCGACGATCACGTCGACGCTTGCCAACAGCACCGCCAAGATCGGCAGCACACTTGCCTCGCACGTCAACACGCTCGATGAGCGCGCGGCAGCCATCCAGGCAACGCTTGCCAACAGCAATGCCGGTATCAGCGATACGCTTGCCGCCCATGTCGGTACGATCGACGAGCGGGCCGCGGCCATCGCGGCAAGCCTCGCCGACAGCGATGCCCGCATTGGTGAGACACTCAACACCCATGCCAGCGTGCTCGACGACCGTATCAGCGGTATTCGCGCGGCGATGGAACATGGCAATACGACGCTCAGCCAGACCCTTGACGGTCAGGCCAGCGCCATCAGCGATCGTACCGTTGCCCTGCAGGCCGTTCTGCACGACAGCGCCGAAGTGCTCGCCAAGGCGTTCGAAACCCATGGCGGCACCATCGACGAACGCACGACGACCATGCAGAGCGCGCTCGCCATGGGTGTCGACAATGTCCGCAAGTCGCTTGAACAGAGCGCCTCGGTCGTTGCCCGCACCCTGCGCGACAAGATCACCGAAGCCGCTTCCACCCTTACCGGCGAAGCACAGAAGGCCGGTGAAGCGCTCGACGGTCACGGCGAGGCATTCAGCCAGCGCATGAACGAAAGCCTGGCTGAAACCGAGAAGCGTCTTGGTCAGCGGGCAACGGAAGCCGCAGCCAATCTGGAAGCACTGGAAGCCCGCTTCACCGCGGCCACGGATTCCACCGCCTCCAAGCTGGCCGAAAGCACCCGCGAACTCAACGAAGTGCTGGCAGCCCGCTCGCAGGAAATCATCAGCATCCTCGACAACACGGCGCAGCCGCTCGTCGAGAGCCTTGCTGACAATGGCCGTACGCTCGCTTCGCAGCTTGTCGAAGCCACCACGGCGGCGACAGAACGCCTGCGCGTGGAAAATGCGGCCCTGATCAATGCCATCGCCAGCCGCACTGCGGAAACCATCACCGCTGTCCAGGAAGCCAAGGCAGGTCTGACCGACGACGTCAGCAACCTGATCGACCGCCTCTCCTCTTCCAATGCGAAGCTGGGCGAGCTGATCGACATGGCCACCAAGAACCTTGGCGACATCGACGGCCGCCTGCTCGACACGACAACCACCTTTGCCGAAAACGCAACGCGTGCGGCCGAGTCCTTCCAGTCTTCGACACGCCTGATCGACGGCAATATCGGCAAGCTCTCGCAGCTGTCGAACACGACACTCGTCGACATTGCTTCCATCGCCAAGCGTTTCGACGAGCATGGCAAGATGCTGGGTGCTGCATCGGAACTGATCAACTCGTCGCAGTCGAACCTCGCGTCGACCTTCGACGAACGTCAGGCCGCCCTGCAGAATCTGGCAACCGGTCTGGTGGAGAAATCCGAGCACATCGAAAAGACCATGCGGTCGTTCGAATCCCTCGTCTCCTCCGCCTTCGACCGGGCCGAAGGCCGTGCCACGCAGACAACCGAACAGATCCGCAATTCGATCGCGGAAGTTGTCGAACAGGCATCGCAGAAGTTCGCCAATGCGACGGACGAAATCCGCCGCTCCTCCGCTGCCATCCGTGCGGAACTCGAAGAGACCCGCTCCGAACTGCAGCGCGGTGTCATGGACATGCCGGAAGAAGCCAAGCAGTCGACCGCGCAGATGCGCAAGGCTGTTTCCGAGCAGATCAATGCGCTGAAGGAACTGTCGGAAATCGTGCAGAAGTCCGGACGCCTGACCGACGTCGGCGAAGCCCGGGCAGCCCGCGCCCCTGCTCCTGCCCGTACGGCAGCAGCTGTTGCACAGGCCCCGCAGCCGCAGCGCAGCGAACCGGTTGCCGCACCACGCGCCGTTGCTGCGGCACCCGCTGCTCCGGCCCCGGCCATGCGCGGCAGCCTCGACGTGCGCGGCAACCCGGAACAGCCCAAGCAGGGCAATGGCTGGGTTTCCGACCTGCTCCGTCGTGCATCCAGCGATGAAGCTCCGGCCGAGCCAAAGGCAAAGGCGCCCGAGGCACGCTCGCCCGGTCAGGTGGTTGAATCGCTGAACTCGCTTTCGGTCGATATCACGCGCGCCATCGACCACGAGGCTTCGGTTGAACTGTGGCAGCGTTACCGCGCCGGTGAACGCAATGTGTTCACCCGCCGCCTCTACACGCTGAAGGGTCAGCAGACGTTTGACGAGATCAAGCGCAAGTACCAGGCAGACAGCGAATTCCGCCGTGCCGTCGACCGCTACATGGACGACTTCGAACGCCTGCTGGAAGACGTTGCCCGCAATGATCGCGACAATGTCCTGACCCAGAACTACCTGACGTCGGATACCGGCAAGGTCTACACCATGCTGGCCCATGCGAGTAACCGCCTGCGCTAAGGCGGTGTCCTGTCAGAACTGAAAAACGCGGCCTCGGGGCCGCGTTTTTTGTTGACGGTGCATCAGCGCCGGAGACAGGCCTGCAGCAAATGGAACATCTCCCGTTGCAGGCCGGCGGCTCCGGCGCTATATATGCCGCGTCGGAAAAGGCAGACTTGGTTTGGTAAGCCCAAGTCCTTTCGGAAACGGAAGCTCTGTCCCTGCCTCGTGCATGTGTTCCCCTCGACGAACAGCCAACGCTGTCCAAGCGTTTCTTGTTCGTCCGTGTGGTTCGCAGAACGATGAACCGCTCCGGTCGAACGACCACAAAGGAGTAGTTCATGCCCGATTTTCCCAGGATTTATGATGTTGTGATTGCCGGTGCAGGCCCAGTTGGCCTGTTTCTCGCCTGCGAGCTGCGCCTCGCCGGCCTCTCGGTCCTGGTGCTGGAGCAAGCCGAAACCCCGCACTCCCCCTTGAAAGGGCTGCCGTTCGGCATGCGCGGCCTTTCCGCCCCCACCGTCGAAGCCTTCTATCGCCGCGGGCTGCTGGATGACATCTCAGCCCCGCAAAAAGAACCATCGGATAGGACACCGGCTGCCGCGCATTGGGTGCAACAGCCGCGCCGCCCGGGCGGCCATTTCGCCGGCATCCAGTTTTTCCAGGACACGATCGACACCTCAAAATGGCCCTATCGGCTGCCCGGCCCTGCCGCCGCCAACCTGGCCACCACCATGCAGCGCGTGGAATCCGTCCTGGCCGCCCGTGCTGACGCGATGGGCGTCGAGATCAGGCGCGGCCTCGGCGTGGAGAGTTTCGAGCAGTCGGATGATGGCGTGACCGTTCATGCCGGCGGCACCGCCTTTCACGGACGCTGGCTCGTCGGCTGCGATGGCGGACGCAGCACCGTGCGCAAGGCTGGAGGTTTTACATTCGCCGGCACCGATCCCGAATTCACCGGCTATTCCGTTGAGGTCGAGATGGCTGATCCGGACATGCTTGTCCCCGGCCGTCACTATACGCCGACGGGCATGTACACCTACCAGAAGCCCGGAACCATCGCGATGGTCGATTTCGACGGCGGCGTTTACCACCGGACCCGGCCGATCACGCTCGACCACATGCAGACGGTGCTGCGCCGCGTCTCCGGCACCGGCATCACGGTAACGGCGCTCACGCTTGCCACCACGTGGACGGATCGCGCCTGTCAGGCCACCGCCTACCGCAACGGACGGGTGCTGCTCGCCGGTGACGCCGCGCACATCCATTCCCCGCTCGGCGGACAGGGGCTGAATCTCGGGCTTGGCGACACGATGAACCTGGGATGGAAGCTTGCATCAACGATCCGCGGCACCGCGCCGTCCGGCCTGCTCGACAGTTATGAGAGCGAACGGCATCCGGTCGGAGCGCAGGTGCTTGACTGGTCGCGCGCCCAGGTTGCGCTCATGCGGCCGAGCCGCAGTTCCCGTGCGCTCGAAGCCATCATCCGTGATCTCATCGACACGCGCGATGGTGCAACCTACTTCGCCGAACGCGTCTGGGGCGTGTCTCTCCGCTACGATCTTGGGAGCAGCCACCCGCTGGTCGGCCGCAGTGCGCCCGACTTCGAGCTGGCCGACGGGACGTTCCTTGGCGGGCATCTTGGAAGCGGGAAAGGCCTCCTCCTGGACTTTGACGCCACGGCACCGCTTCAGGAGCTGGCACGCCGCTGGGGCGGCCGGATCGGCTATCTCGCACGGGATGCCAGAAACCGGCTTGGCCTGCGCGCCGTGCTCATACGCCCTGACGGTATCGTCGCCTGGGCCGGTGCGACTGCTTCCGATCTGGAAGACCTTGCGCAGACCGCGGCGCAATGGTTCGGCGAGCCTGAATAGGCAGGTGAACGATACGTGGTGCGTGGTTCGACAAGCTCACCATGAGGAAAGTGGTTTGGTTGCAAAGCCAGTCACAGGCGTTGCAGAACATGACTCCCTGCAGCCCACGTCATCCCTCATGGTGAGCTTGTCGAACCACGCACGATGTTCCCTGCCGTTGTCCTCACGCCGTCTGCAACGTCTTCTCTCCGCCGAACATCTCGCGGTAGGCGGTGGGCGTGGTTGCCAATTGCTGGCGAAAATGATGCCGCAGGGTGGCAGCCGTGCCGAACCCGGTGGTCTCGGCGATGATCTCGACCGAAAGCACCGACTGCTCAAGCAGTTCCCGCGCCTTGGCCAGCCGTTCCGACAGCAGCCATTTGGCCGGTGTCGTGCCGGTCGCGGCCTCGAAGCGGCGCAGGAAGGTGCGCGGGCTCATGCCCGCCGCCTTGGCCAGCGTTGCAATGGAAAAATCCTGCCTGAGCTCGGTGCGCATCCGCTCGAGCAGCGGCGACAGGCGTATCCCCTCATGCGGGGGCGGCACGGCCCGTTCAACGAACTGCGCCTGCCCGCCTTCACGATGCGGCGCCACCACAAGCCGGCGCGCCACTTTGTTCGCGGCCTCGGTACCAAAATCCCGGCGGATCAGATGCAGGCAGAGGTCAATGCCCGCCGCGCTCCCGGCAGAGGTCAGGACGCTGCCCTCATCCACGTAAAGCACGTTGGGCTCAACCGCGATATCCGGATAGCGCTCTGCCAGGAGATCGGCATAACGCCAGTGCGTCGTCGCCCTGCGACCGGCCAGGAGACCGGCGGCCGCCAGGACGAACACGCCGGAGCAGATGGAAAGAATCCGCGCGCCATTGGCATGCGCCCGCCGAAGGGCCTGTGCCAAAGCGTCCGGCACTGCATGCTCGACGCCGCGCCAGCCCGGCATGATGATGGTGCCCGCCTGTTCGAACAGGTCGAGCCCGCCATCGGCCAGAATGCGCACGCCGCCCGTAGCGCGCAACTCGCCCACCTCGATACTGGCCACGGCAAATTTGTACCAGTCATCGCCCATTTCCGGGCGCGGCAGTCCGAACATTTCGACGACCAGGCCGAACTCGAACGTGCAGAGCCCGTCATAGGCAACGGCGACAACCAGCGGATTCTCAAGGCGGGGGGCAAGGGATGCGTTTGACATGATATCGACGATATATGGCAATCTTGCCAACTACCAGTGCCTTGTTGCTTGCCTTACGAATTGGGCAGCAACACAGGAGAACCCCATGAGCTACGTTACCGAAACCCCTGCCGCCGCACCACAGATTGTCATCGAGCATTTTTCCCGGCGTCTCGCGCTTGAGACCGATTGTGCCGACGTGGCCGCATCGCTGAAGGCGGGCGAACAGGACTTTGTCCTCCTGCACGTGGTGGGAACACCGGCGGCCTATGAACGCCGTCACGTGCCGGGAGCCATCCATCTGCCGCATCGCGAGATCACCGCCGAGCGGATGGCGGGCTGGCCGGACGATACGCTGTTCGTCGCCTATTGCGCCGGCCCTCACTGCAATGGAGCCGATCAGGCGGCGCTGAAACTCGCAAGACTGGGACGCCCGGTCAAGATCATGATCGGCGGCATTACCGGCTGGGCCGACGAGGAACTCCCCTTCGCCACCGGTCCGGCAGCAGGCGAACTGAAAAAGGTCGCTTGAGTTTCCGGTTTAGATAACTGACAGCGTCCAGGTGACGATATCGCCTGCGGCGCTGTCAAACGCATGGTTCAGCGCGGTGACATAGGCGGCATTGCCCTGGCCGCTGACCGGCGATGTCGAGCGGAACACGCGGGTGGCGCGCACGGTGCCGTTCTTGTCATTGAGGATCTTGATGGCGATCTCGACAACGGCCGTTTCCTTGCCCGAGGCATCGATATCGAACGTACGGATATTGCTGATCACCTGATAATCGATGGCAAGGCCTTCGCCGGGACGGCCGACACCGCCGAAGCGGCCCGAGCTCTCGAAGGCCTGCACAAGCCGCGTCTGCACGATGTTCGGCAGGCGGTCGGACCACTGCGCGCCCTTTAGGAACGAAATGGCGTTCGGTCCGGAGCGGACAACGACATTCTCGCCGTCAAGGGCTTTGAGGGCCGACGGCGCGGCGATCAGGATCTGGCGGCTGCCATGTTTTCTGGATGAAGTGTCGGACAGCGACGGGCCGGACAGATCGAATGTATCAAGCTTCTTGGTTCCGGCGCAGGCGGAAACGGACAAAGCCATCAGCAGAGCGGCAATTGTCGTTCTTGAATTCACCAATGGTATCATCCCTGTCACGCAAAGCTTCACGATTCATTAACCTTCATGCGATGCAGCTTTGTCAAAGTCAACGGCGCGTGCGGCCGTCATACTCCGGCACATTGCCGCTGCCACCGAAAATCACCCGCTGCGGATTCTTCTCTAGATCGCTGATCGCCCGCTCGATGCGCTGGACCGACTGGCGGCTCTCGGTAACGAGCGCCTGCACGTCGCGCAGGCCCTGTCCGGAGAAGCGGTTGAGGTTGTCCGTGATCGGGCCGAGCTTGGTGTTCAGATTGTCGGCAACCGCACGATAGGATTTGAGCGTGTTCCGCGCTTCAGCCACAACGCTGCCATCCCCGTCGGACACCAGATTGTCGACCTTGGCCAGGACGCCATCGACCCGGGCGGAAGCGGCATTCAGGCGCGTCATCATTTCACGCGCCTCGCGCACCACCGACTGCACGTCTTCGGCGCTCTGGCTGAACTTGTCGATCACATCGGAGTTCTTGGCCAGCGCATCGGTGAACTTCTTCGTGTTGTTGACCGTATCGACCAGCGGCCCCTTCACTTCCGTGATGAAACTCTCGATGGAGCTCATCGCCGTGTTAACGCGTTCGAGAATGTCCTGCGCCTTCTGCAAAAGGTTGTTGACCACGGACGGATCGGCATCGATACGCGCGACGGCGCCATCCTTGTCGGCTTCTTCAAGCAGATTGGGCTCATAGACCTTGCCGCCCTTGAGCTCCACGAAGGCCAGACCGGTGAGGCCAGTAAAGCCGAGGGTTGCCTGGGTCGAGCGGGTGATCGGTGTCGTGCTGTCAATTTCCGCAGTGGCGATCACCGCGTCAGGATTGGTCTTGTCGATATTCAGGCGCCGCACGGTGCCAACCTTGATGCCGTTGAACAGCACCTGGCTGCCCTCGGCCAGGCCGGTGACCGAACCGGCGATACGGATTTCCAGCGTCGTCATTTCCTGCCTGTCGCCATAGCGGGCGATCCAGTACACGAAGACGAACGCCGCGACGCAAACCGCAAGCGTGAAAATCCCGACCAGAACGTAGTTGGCTTTGGTCTCCATCGATTATTCCACCTAACCCTGTTCCTTCAGCAACGGCCCGGATTGCCGGGCGCTTTGCACACGATCAGACTTTCGCCTGCTGCTGCCGTTCGGCACGATCTGGCGCGCGCGCTTGCCATGAAAATATTCCTGAACCCACGGGTCATCAAACGTCAGCATGTCGTCGATGGTTCCTTCCACAAGAACCCTTTTCTTACCCAATACCGCGATTCGGTCGCAAACGGCGAACAGGCTGTCGAGATCGTGCGTGACCATATAGACCGTCAAACCCATGGTATCGCGCAGATTTGCGATCAGTTCATCGAAATCCGCGGCACCGATGGGATCGAGCCCCGATGTCGGCTCATCGAGAAAGACGATGTCCGGGTCGAGTGACAAAGCGCGGGCGAGCGCCGCACGCTTGATCATGCCGCCGGACAGCTCCGACGGAAATTTCTCCGCCGTATCCGGCTTCAATCCGACCAGATCGATCTTGAGGCGCGCCAGTTCGTCCATCAGGCTGTGCGGAATGTCGAGATATTCGCGCATCGGCACCTGAATGTTCTCCAGAACCGTCAGCGACGAGAACAACGCACCGTGCTGGAACAGGACGCCCATGCGCATGTCTACGCTGAGTTTTTCCTGTTCCGTCGCGTGATCGATATCATGGCCGAAAATGCTGATATTGCCGTGCTGTTTCTGATTGAGCCCGAGGATCGTCCGCATGAGGACGGACTTGCCCGTCCCTGATGCGCCGACAAATCCCAGTATCTCGCCGCGATAAACGTCGAGATTCAGGTGCTCCAGCACTGATGAACGGCCGAAGGACACGCTGACATCCTTGACCGAAAGGATGATATCGCTGGGCTCCTGCTCTCTGCTCTGGCCGTTGTCTGTCGAATTCATTCGCCTCGGGCGTCCCTGGATCTGAAAATCAATGGATAGAGAGCGTCGTCAGCACCGCAGCACACACGCCGGTATCGACGTGGAACCCTGCGGCGGCAGAAGCACTTGAATTGTTTGCTCTATCGGTCAACATCCCTCACACATATCGAGTCTCGGACTTGATGTCACTGTAGCAATTAAGGCGCATATAATGACTGTTAATATGGAGATTACCGTTGAACGCTGGCCCATTGCCGGAACGTTTACAATCTCGCGGGGTTCCAAGACGGAAGCAGCCGTGGTGGTTTGTACCCTGCGCGACGGACTGCACACGGGGCGCGGCGAATGCGTTCCCTATGCCCGCTATGGCGAAAGTCTCGATTCCGTCTGTGCCGAAATCGAAAAACTGCGCAGCGTGCTCGCCGCAGGGGCCAACCGGCAGGATTTGCCCGGTTTGATCGGCGCCGGCGCGGCCCGCAATGCCGTCGATTGCGCGCTCTGGGATCTCGAAGCCAAACGGGCTGGCCGGCGCGTTGCCGATATCATCGGCTTGCCGCCGCTCAAAGCCCTCACCACGGCCGTGACCGTTTCCTTCGGCGACGCACAGACCATGGCTGCCTCGGCCCGCGCCCTGTCCGGCCGTCCGGTCATCAAGGTCAAGGTGGGCGGCGAGGATGACGAAGATCGCATTCGGGCCGTAGCGGAAGCTGCACCCGACAGCCGCATCATTCTCGATGCCAATGAGGGCTGGACCGACCGGAATATCGTCCGGCATATGCTGGCCGCCGCAAAGGCCGGGGTCGTGCTCATCGAGCAGCCGCTCCCGGCTGGCAAGGACGGCATTCTCTCGACAATCCCCCACCCCGTCCCCCTGTGTGCCGACGAGAGCGCCCACGGTACGGACGATCTGCATACGCTCCTTGGCCGCTACGACAGCATCAACATCAAGCTCGACAAGACGGGCGGGCTGACCGAGGCCCTGCGCATGCAGAAACGGGCGCGCGAACTCGGGTTCGGCATCATGGTCGGCTGCATGGTGGGCACGTCCCTGGCCATGGCGCCTGCCATCCTCGTCGCGCAGGACGCCGACTTCGTCGATCTCGACGGTCCGCTGATCCTGAAGGACGACCGCCAGCCCGGCCTCGTCTTTGAAGGCAGCCGCGTCTCGCCGCCGCAATCGGAGCTTTGGGGCTAGGTGTAGAGCCTCAACAACTAGCGCTCGCGCTGCTCCAATCGAAGCGAAACATTGGCCAGGACAAGCCCGACTGCCGCCAGCGCCACCATGGCATAGAAGCCATAGATGCCGGTGGCGCTGTAGAGCGGTCCGGACACCATGGTGACGATGGCCAGCGACGTGCCGATGAAGAAGGTGGATATGCCCTGCGCCGTTCCACCCTTCTCCTCGGGAATGGTCATGGCGATCATTTTCTGCATGCCGAGGAAAGACAGGGCGAAGGAGAAGGCATGCAGGCTCTGC
The DNA here is from genome assembly GCF_055378485.1 of Phyllobacterium sp. T2-21. Taxonomy (NCBI): domain Bacteria; kingdom Pseudomonadati; phylum Pseudomonadota; class Alphaproteobacteria; order Hyphomicrobiales; family Phyllobacteriaceae; genus Phyllobacterium; species Phyllobacterium sp. T2-21. The sequence continues at coordinate 2,933,097 of NZ_AP027912.1, forward strand.
ACGACGAAAAAGCCAGCCACGCCGAGACCTGCAGGCACGATCAGCGGGAAGACGGTCCAGCGGAATATGGCGACGGCTGAGCCGATCATCAGCACCCTGGCCGGATGCAGGCGTCCGAAAACCCGGCGAAAGCAGGTGAACATGATCACCTCGGCCACCACGGCGATGGACCAGAGCGCGCCGATCACCGTCTCTTCGATGCCGATGGACTTCCAGTAGATGGCCGAAAAACTGTAGCCATAGGCGTGGCTTGCCTGCGTGATCCCCGTGGCGATCAGGAAGGTCACGAAGGCCGGGCGGCGCAGCGCCCTGCCTGCATCCGCCATGTCGATATCCGACAGCGGCGACAGGCGCCGCGGCTTGCCAATGCGCGGCACCACGAAGCTCATGCCGCATGCGGCCACCAGCGCACCCAGCAGCACCGTCGGGATGATCCACTCGCCCGTGTGCTGGATCAGCACGCCGCCGGCAAAGGAGGCCAGCAGGAATGCGATGGACCCCCAGACGCGCATCCTGGCAAAATCCGCCCCGTAGCGGCGCACGCCTGAAAGCGCGATCGTATCGGCCAGCGGAACCTGCGATGTCCACGGTGCGGCAAGCACCAGCGACACGACCAGAATGCCGAAGAAATTGAACGGCAGAAAGTAGAAGGCCGCGACGATCACCGCCAGAATGGTGGCAATGGTCAGGATATGCGCACGGTCGCTGGATTGATCAGCCAGAATGGAAACCAGCGGCGCGGCGATGACGCGCACGAACAGCGGCATGGACAGGACGATGGATATTTCCGTCGGCGACAGCGAACGGAATTCCAGCCACAGGGGAAAATAGGGCAGATGCAGGCCGCTCGAGATGAAAATCGCGAAATAAGCCAGAGCCAGCCGAAACTCGAACCGAGATGGCTTGTCGTGAAAAGTGTCCGCAGTGGCGGCTGTCATGGAAGGACTTTCGGAGGATCGAGGAACGGCGCACGAATATATGAATAGCCGTATTCCGAATTACCATGATTTGGCCCAACTGCCTAGAAACGCTGAAGGTTTTTTCGCATCAAATTGTTTCCGAGACAAACCACAATAAGCTGACGCGCTAACAACAACAGTCCACAGCTTATTTTAAAACCCAAGTTGTACTTCGTCATCAACCCCATCAAGATCGCCTCAGTCTGATCAAGCGGGGGCAAGATCGAAAATGGTGCCTGTCTATTATGACTCTCTCATGAATCGCGCCGGTTTCTGGCGTCGTTTCGGCGCACTTTTGCTGGACGCCATCATTATATTGATCCCGTTGCAGATAATAGTGATCGTCCTCTTCGCACAAACGAACGGTGCTGTTCAGGGAACGTTTGGCTTCACCACCACAAGTTGTTATGAAGTATCAGCACTGCCGGAGGGCTTCAAACTTGATCCTCCACCGCCAGCAGATTTCAACTCGTTTGCCGATTGCCACCGTGGACTACTTGGCTTTGATATGTCCCGGTGGCTTCTTGCCAGCAAAAGCACAAAGGACGGCGCTGTAACGACGACAGAATTTCGTGCCTACGGGCTCGGCCCAGATGGAGTTCCGCGCTCCGGATTCCCTGCAGATGGTCCAGCAATATTAATCCTATTGGTGTACCTCGTTTTGATGGAATATTGGCACGGCGCTACCCTTGGAAAACGTGCTGTAAAAATTCGCGCTGTCGATAGCAATGAAATACCAAGAACTGGATTGCCCTTTCGCAAGGCACTGTTGCGCAATTTGGCGATGTGGATCGGGTCCATACCGGGCATTGTGATTGGGATAATCTTGATTGTTAGAAGCATGCGGCCAGAACCCGGCGTTTCGGATCTGGTACCATGGCTTGTAATTGGCAGCATAATCCAATTGGCGTGGGTACTGTGGATCATAATTTCAGCTTCGCAAAAAAATGACCCGATCTACGACCGACTGGTGGGAACGGCAGTGGTACGGATATAGCCATAGCCAGGAACCATCTAGCCCGCCGACACCGCCCGCGCCGCGTTCGCTTCGTGGCCGAGCTGCGGCTTGGCACCAGCAATCGCCGTGAGAATATCCTCGAATATATCGGCGCAGGCTTCCCAGCTGAATCCCTGCAGGGTGGCATCGGGATCGACGCGCCCCATGGCAAGTGCGCCCAGCGCAGCCTCCTGCAGGTCGATTGACAGAACGCCAGCGCCTGTCGCACCGATGACGTCCTTCGGGCCGGCCACCGGATAGGCCGCGACCGGAAGCCCGCAGGCAATCGCCTCCAGCAGCACCAGGCCGAACGTGTCGGTGCGGCTGGGAAAAACAAACACATCGGCACCCGCATAGTGGCGGGCGAGTTCCTCGCCCTCCTTCTTGCCGGCGAACACGGCGTCGGGGAATTTGCGCTTCAGCTCATCCATATCCGGCCCGTCGCCGACGACAAGTTTTGTTCCCGGCAGATCGAGCGCCAGAAAGGCTTCAAGATTCTTTTCCGGCGCAACGCGGCCGACGCAGAGAAAGACGGGATGCGCGAGGCCGAGATCGACGTCCGCCTGCGGGCGGAACAGATCGCGGTCGACACCGCGCGTCCACACGCGCAACGTGTCGAAGCCGCGCTCGGTCAATTCCTCGTAGATGGACTGCGTCGGGACAAGGCAGGTCTCGGCGGCATTGTGGAACCGGCGCAGAAAGCCGTAGGTCCAGGCCAGCGGAATGGGCAGACGCTCACGCAGATATTCGGGAAAGCGCGTATGAAAGCTCGTGGTGAAGCGCCACTTGTTTTTCAGGCAGGCACGCCGCGCCATGATGCCGAGCGGGCCTTCCGTGGCGATATGCACGAAGGCGGGCTGCAACGCCTCGATCCGGGCTTTCACCGCCGCAGGATAGGTCAGTGCCAGCCGGATTTCCGGATAGGTGGGACATGGCGCCGAGGGATAGTCCGCGGGCGAGATGATCGTCACCTCGACGCCCCGCGCCTCCATCTGCTCGCGCAATTGGGTCAGGGTGCGCACCACGCCATTGACCTGCGGATGCCAGGCATCGGAGACGATGACCAGCCGCTTCATCGGATCGATCTCTGCAGGAGAAGCCATTCAGGCCGCATTCGCCGCCTTGGGACGCTTGTCCTCGAGTTTGACGACAGGCGCAAAGCCAGCCTTCTCCCCGATCAGATGCGTCCAGGAGATGAGTTCCATCTTGCCGTCGTGATGCTCGACGATGGCTGTGCAGCTTTCAACCCAGTCGCCGGTGTTGATGTATTCGATGCCGTCGATTTCTTCGATGGTGGCGTGGTGGATATGGCCGCAGATGACGCCGTCGGCGCCGATGCGCCGGGCCTCGTCGGAGACGACGGTCTGGAAGGAACCGATGAAGTTGACGGCCTTCTTCACCCGGAATTTCGCCCAGGCGGAGAACGACCAGTAGCGCAGCCCGAGCATGCGCCGCACCTTGTTCATGATGGTGTTGATGGCCAGCGCCGCATCATAGGCCCAGTCGCCGAGATAGGCGATGTGGCGGGCATTGCGCACGACGACGTCGAACTGGTCGCCGTGGATCACGAGGAATTTGCGGCCGTCAGCGGTTTCATGCATCGTGCGGTCCATGACCTCGATGCCGCCGAAATGCGTGCCCTGGAAATCGCGCAGGAATTCATCGTGGTTGCCGGCGATGTAGAGGATGCGCGCGCCCTTGCGGCTCTTGCGCAGGAGTTTCTGCACGATGTCGTTGTGCTCCTGCGGCCAGTGCCAGCTGCGGCGCAGACGCCATCCATCGACGATATCGCCGACCAGATAGATCGTATCCGCATCGTGATACTTCAGAAAGTCCAGGAGGAAGGTCGCCTTGGCGCCTTTGGAACCAAGATGCACATCGGACAAAAAGAGCGTGCGAAACTTACGTGTCTCTGGCTCAACCATGAGGCTGATCTCCGTTCAGCGCCGGTACGCATCGGTACCTCTGGTCTGACAGAAACCTGATTCATGTCACAGTCTTATGACGCCGCTAAAAAGTCTATGGTTTCCTGCGATAAACACTTGTAACAAAATGGACTTCATTTATGGCTCTTCGTGTCATTTATGCATGCTAAAAAGATTGAATCGCAAATCCCAAGTTGCGACCAGCCAATTTCCGGAGGATATTATCCATGGCCAAGGACAATTCGCCCAACCAGTCCGACCTCGAAGAAAGCGCCCTGTTTTACCACCGCTTTCCTCAGCCGGGTAAACTGGAAATCCAGGCGACGAAGCCGCTTGGAAATCAGCGCGACCTTGCCCTTGCCTATTCCCCCGGTGTCGCCGCGCCCTGCCTGGCCATTCATGAAAACCCCGCCACAGCAGCCGATTATACCAGCCGCGCCAATCTTGTGGCGGTCATCTCCAACGGCACTGCCGTCCTTGGCCTTGGCAATATCGGCCCCCTCGCCTCCAAGCCGGTGATGGAAGGCAAGGCTGTTCTCTTCAAGAAATTTGCCGACATCGACGTCTTCGACATCGAGATCGACGCGCAGGAGATCAACAAGATCGTCGATGTCGTTGCCGCGCTCGAACCCACCTTTGGCGGCATCAACCTTGAGGACATCAAGGCGCCGGAATGCTTTGACGTGGAGGAAATCCTCCGTGCCAGGATGAACATTCCGGTGTTCCATGACGACCAGCACGGCACGGCGATCATCGTCGCCGCTGCCATCCTCAACGGCATGGAGCTGGCCGGCAAGGACTTGTCCACGGTCAAGATCGTCGCGTCCGGCGCCGGTGCGGCAGCGCTCGCCTGCCTCAACCTCCTGGTCAAGCTCGGCGCCAACCGCAAGAACATCTGGGTCTGCGATCTCGACGGCGTCGTCTATGACGGCCGCAACACGCTGATGGACCGCTGGAAATCCGTCTATGCCCAGAAAACCGATGCGCGCGTGCTGGCCGATGTTATCGGCGGTGCCGACGTGTTCCTCGGCCTGTCCGCCGCAGGTGTCCTGAAGCCGGAACTTTTGAAGCAGATGGCGCCGAACCCGCTGATCATGGCGCTGGCCAATCCCAATCCGGAAATCATGCCGGAGGAAGCACGTGCCGCACGCCCCGACGCCATGATCTGCACCGGACGCTCCGATTTCCCCAACCAGGTCAACAACGTCCTCTGCTTCCCCTATATTTTCCGCGGCGCGCTGGATTGCGGCGCACGGGCGATCAATGAGGAAATGAAGATGGCGGCGGTCAAGGCCATCGCGGCGCTTGCCCGCGAGGAGCCATCGGATGTGGCGGCCCGCGCCTATTCCGGCGAAACGCCGACCTTCGGCCCCAATTATCTCATTCCTTCGCCGTTCGATCCGCGCCTGATCCTGCGCATCGCCCCAGCTGTGGCAAAAGCTGCCATGGAAACCGGCGTTGCCGACCGCCCCATCGAGGATTTCGAGGTCTATCTCGACAAGCTGAACCGCTTTGTCTTCCGCTCCGGCCTGATCATGAAGCCGATCTTCACCGCAGCGCGGACCGCCGAGAAGAAGCGGGTGATCTATTCCGACGGCGAAGACGAGCGCGTCCTGCGCGCAGCACAGGTGGTGCTTGAGGAAGGCACGGCGATCCCGACGCTGATCGGCCGCCCGCAGGTCATCGAGACGCGTCTCAAGCGCTACGGCCTGAAGATCAAGCTCGGCACCGATTTCGACATCATCAACCCGGAAGACGATCCGCGCTACCGCGACTATGTCGACCTTTTGGTGAACCTTACCGGCCGGCGCGGCACCACGCCGGAGGTGGCACGCACCATGGTCCGCGCCAGCGGCACGGTGATTGCAGCGCTGGCCATCATGCGCGGCGAAGCCGATGCCATGATCTGCGGCCTGGAAGGCCGTTTCGAGCGTCATCTGCGCAATGTCGACCAGATCATCGGCAAGCTCGAGGGCATCCGCAATTTTTCCGCACTCAGCCTGCTGATTTCACAGCGCGGCGTGCTGTTCCTGACCGATACCTATGTCAGCATCGATCCGACAGCCGAAGAAATTGCGGAAAAGACGGTTCTGGCCGCCAACGAAATCCGCCGCTTCGGCATCGAGCCCAAGGCAGCCCTGCTTTCGCATTCCAACTTCGGTTCGCGCGATTCCGAAAGTGCGGCCAAGATGCGCGCCGCTTCGGAAATCCTGCGCTCCAAGGCACCGGATCTGGAACAGGATGGCGAAATGCATGGCGATTCCGCCCTGTCGGAAATCCTGCGTGAGCGTGTGCTGCCGCATTCCCGTTTGAGCGGCGAAGCCAACCTTCTGGTCTTCCCCAATCTCGACGCGGCCAACATCACGCTGAACGTCGTCAAGACGGTCACCGATGCGCTGCATGTCGGGCCCATTCTGCTCGGCGCCGCCAAGCCTGTGCATATTCTGACACCGTCGGTGACATCGCGCGGTATCGTCAACATGACGGCTCTGGCAGTGGTTGAGGCGTCACAGCGCCTGGAATAGCGCGCTGCCGTCTTATTGCTGCCGCACGTTCATGGATGGTTCAGGCGCAGTCAGCCAGGTAGGCTGCGCGTGATCTTGCAGGACTAGACCATATGAAACGGTTCATACACTTCGCGGCACTCGCCATGGGCACGCTGCTGTTGTCAACACAGCTGGCAGCGGCCCAGTCGGACGTTTGCAGCCGCATGGAACAGCGTCTGCGCGAACTCGACAATGATTTCGTCACGGATGAGTATGAGCTGAACCTGCGCCGCGACCGGGTGGAAGCTGCCATGGACGCCAACAATTGCTCGGCATCCTATGAGCCAGACCGCGAAGTCTTGCCGCGCGAAATCGAACCGCGCGACGGGGAGCCCCGCCGTCGCCCCTATGAAGTCCTCGGAGGCCAGCGGCCCGTTGAAAACGAGCCGCTGGAAAGCACCGCCCCCGTCTACGGCGGACAATATCAGACGCTCTGCGTGCGCACCTGCGACGGCTATTATTTCCCCATTTCCTACGCGACCGGCGCGGAGAATTTCCACCGCGACGAAGCGCAGTGCCAGGCGCAATGCCCGGGCGCGAAACTGTTTTATCATTCGACCAACGGTGAAACCGTCGATCAGATGATTTCCCTGCGCGGCCAGGCCTATACGGATATGCCCAACGCGTTCAAATTCAGGAAAGTCGGCGCCAATGGCACGCCGCAATGCTCCTGCCAGCGCACGGCGGGCAATTACACCACGCTTGGAAATCCCAAGGAAATAGCCCGGCAACCCGCGACGAAACCGGCGCCAGCACAAACACAACCAGCACTCAAACCGGCGGAACCGATCAAACCGGTCGAGCCTGTCAAGGCCGAACCACTGCCATCGGCAGAGCCGGCGAAAAACCCCGAACCGGTCAAGCCGGCGGCACCGGCCGAGGCCAAGGCCGAACCGGCTGCGCCTGTGGTAGAGCCGGAGAAAAAACCGTCATCGATTATTCAGCTGGGGACACCCGCCGTGCCGAAAGTCGAAGCGGAACAACCGAAACCGCTGTCGCCGGACAAGCCGATCGATCCCAACCGCAAGGTCAGGGTCGTCGGGCCAACGTTCCTTCCCGACCAAGAAGGGGCAGTAAATCTGCGAGCTCCGGACCAGACGCCAGCCCGGTAAGGGCAATGCGCAGGGGCATGAACAACGGCTTGCCCTTGCGGCCGCTCTGAACCTTCACCGCTTCCGTCCACTGCTTCCAGGTCTCGCGGCTCCACGGCTCCTGCGGCAACACGTCAAAAGCCGCCGCAACGAAATCACGGTCCTCTTCGGCAAGGACTTCGTCACTGACGGGACCGTCCTGAATAATCTTCCACCACAGCGCCGCATCGGCGACGCGTGTGAGATTGCCGCGCACGGCAAGCCAGAAGGCTTCGGCCTTCTCGCCGGTGATCCCCATGTCGCGCAGGCGATCTTCGGCCACGTCGAACGGCATGGCGTGGATCAGCGTGCGGTTCAGCGTATCGAGTTCCGCCGGATCGAATTTCGAGGATGATTTCGATGTTGCCTTCGGATCGAAGATTGCGGCGAGCGATGCCATGTCAGGCATGGCGACCACACTCTCCGACGTTCCCGTCAGCACGGCGAGGCTGACCACGGCCATCGGCTCATAGCCGTCGCGGCGCAGGCTGCCGACGGACAGGGCGCCGGTGCGCTTGGACAAGCCCTCGCCCGAAACAGTCGTCAGCAGATTGTGGTGGCCAAGTGCCGGCGCCTTCGCACCGAGCGCTTCGAAAATGGAAATCTGCACGCCGCTGTTGGTGACGTGATCGTCGCCGCGGATGATGTGCGTGATGCCCATGTCGATATCGTCGACCACGGAGGTCAGCGTGTAGAGATAGGTGCCGTCCTCGCGCACCAGCACCGGATCGGAAAGCGAAGCGAGATCGACGGTCTCTTCGCCGCGCACGATATCATCCCAGTGGACAATCGTGCGCGCGGGCGCGAACGGATCGTCCTTGAAGTTCGGCAGCAGGAAACGCCAGTGCGGGCGGTGACCCTCGGCTTCCAGCTTGGCGCGGTCCTCCGCCGTCAGTTTCAGCGCATCGCGGCCATAGACCGGCGGCAGACGGCGCGCGAGCCGCAGTTTACGCTTGCGTTCGAGCTCTTCCGGAGTCTCGTAGCAGGGATAAAGCACGCCGGCGGCTTTCAGCTTTTCAACGGCGGCATCGTAGAAGGCAAAGCGTTTCGACTGGTATTCGACCCGCACCGGCTTGATGCCAAGCCAATCAATATCAGCGGCGGTCGCTTCGGCATATTCGGTCTTCGAGCGCTCCACGTCGGTGTCATCGAAGCGCAGGATCAGTTGGCCATTGTGTTTCAGCGCGAACAGCCAGTTGAACAGGGCTGTGCGCGTGTTGCCGATGTGGATATAGCCGGTCGGAGATGGTGCAAAACGGACGGTGATGGTCATGCGTCGGGCATATCGGAACGACGCGTGAAGATCAATATGCGGACCATGAGGAGGTACGTTGCAAGACCGTCATGCGTCCTTCGACAAGCTCAGGATGAGGGAGACGGAAGGGTTGCAGGCAATTGACGAAAGTCACAAAACCTCCGCTCCCTGCAAATCTCCAGCCTCCCTCATGGTGAGCCTGTCGAACCACGCACAATGATCACGCCAGCATTCTAGCCGTCATTGAGAACAAGACCCTTGGTCAGTTCCAGCGCCTGCCGTTCGAACAGGCTGCGGTAGATGCCGCCGTTCAGGCGGATCAGAGCTTCGTGGTTGCCCTCTTCCGCGATCCGGCCATGGTCGAAGACCAGCAGCCGGTCGAGTGCCCGCACAGTCGACAGCCGGTGCGCGATCACCAGGGTCGTCCGGCCCAGCATCAGCCGTTCCATGGCCTGCTGGATCAGCACTTCCGATTCCGAATCGAGGCTCGACGTTGCCTCGTCCAGGATCAGAACCGGCGCATCCGCGAGGAAAGCCCGGGCAATGGCGACGCGCTGACGCTCGCCGCCGGACAGCTTCACACCGCGTTCACCCACCAGCGTGCCATAGCCCTTCGGCAAGGCCATGATGAAGTCATGCGCGCTGGCCTGCCGGGCCGCTTCCTCGACCTCGCTTTGCGTGGCTGTCGGCCGCGCATAGGCGATGTTCTCGGCCAGCGTCCGGTGGAACAGGATCGGCTCCTGCTGCACGATGGCAATCTGCTGGCGCAGCGATGCTTGGGTGACGGTGGAAATATCCTGACCGTCGATCAGGATGTGCCCCGCCTTCACGTCGTGCAGGCGCTGGATCAGCTTGACGAACGTCGTCTTGCCCGAGCCGGAATGGCCGACAAGGCCGACGCGCTCACCCGCCCGGATCGTCACCGAGAACCGGTCATAGAGCGGTGCCCGATGCGCCCCGTAATGGAACGTCACATTGTCGAACACGATCTTGCCATTGGTGATCTGGATCGGCTTGGCGCCGGGCCGGTCATCAATGCCGAGCGGCTGACTCTGGATGTCAACAAGCTCTTCCATATCGTTGATCGAACGCTGCAAATTGCGGATGTGCATGCCGACTTCCCGCAGGTAGCCCTGCAGGATGAAGAACGACGTCAGCACGAAGGTGATGTCACCCGCACTCGCCTGCCCCTTGGACCACAGCCACAGGGCAAAGCCGATGACCGATGCCCGCAGGATGAGCAGCAGCGAGCCCTGCGTCGTGCCGTTGCGGGTACCGCGGATCCACGTGCGCCGCGTCCGGTCCTGCCACTTGGCAAGAACTTTCAGCAGCCGTGCGTCCTCGCGCTTTTCCGCGCCGAAACCCTTCACCACCATGTTGCAGCTGACCGCATCGGCCAGCGAACCGCCGAGCTTGGTATCCCAGCGATTGGCAAGGCTCGCCATCGGCGCGACATAGCCGAGCGACATCGCCACCGTCACGCCGACGAACACGAGGGATCCCAGGCCGATGATGACGCCCATCATGGGCCAGTACCAGGCCATCAGCACGGTCGAGCCGGCAAGCATGACAACGGACGGAAACAAGGCCACCAGCAGCGTATCGTTCAGCAGGTCAAGCGCCCACATGCCGCGCGTGATCTTGCGCACCGTCGAGCCGGCAAAGCTGTTCGCATGCCAGTCCGTCGAGAAACGCTGGACACGGAAGAAGGCGCCGGAAGCAATCTCCGACATCATTTTCAGCGTCAGCTTGACGATCGTCATGAAGGTGACGTGCCGCAGGATGATGGCGCCGAGCGACAGGGCCATCAGGGTCCAGAACGCGGCCATCGCCGCATCCCAGGCGATGGCATCCGTTGCCGCGCCATTGACCACCGCGTCGACCAGCCGCCCCGAATAGAGCGGCGTCAGCACGTCGGCCAGTGTCGAGAGCAGCACTGCACCAAGAATGATGGCCAGACGCACCGGCTGCTTCTGCCAGTGAATCCAGGTGAATCCGAGAACGCTGCGGAAGGCTCCGCCGCGCAAGGCGTTACGTAAAAATGCCATGACGATCGTCCGGTGCCAAAACGCACCGGCCTCAAATATGAATTTCAGACGAGAATGCCGCGCAACAGAACGAGGGAATCAATGCGGCACAATTGGCTTGGCGACTTGCCTGAATACAGGAAAGGCCAATATCGGCGATGAGTGTTCTTGACCGGTGAAGTCAATTGAAAAGCCCTGGGGCTTTTCATCATCACATGTCAGGAACGGACGCCGCCCCGAGGGGACATTGAAACAGCTGCCATTCTAAACCTCCCGGGCTTGATTGCCGGAGAGATGGCTTATAGGTGAATCGCAATCACGCGCCAAGCGCCTATTTTTTGTGCAGCCGCTTTTCGAAATAAAGTGAGGCGCGATTGCAACACTAGACTTTAGTCGTAGTCAAAAACGACGGTTGCAGGGCGATCAGTGCGTGGTTCGACAAGCTCACCATGAGGGATGTGGAGGATTGCAGCGTGTTATATTCTGCAACCTTTGTGATTGGCATTGCAGCCAGATCACCTCCCTCATGGTGAGCTTGTCGAACCACGCACCCGGCACATGCAATCGGCCCTACCCCCGATCGCGGAACTTGTTGGTGATGGGATAACGCCGGTCGCGGCCGAAATTCTTCCGCGTCACCTTCACGCCCGGCGCCGACTGCCGGCGCTTGTATTCAGCGAGATAGAGCAGGTGTTCGATCCGCTCGACCGTCTTGCGCTCATGGCCGCGCTCGACGATCTCGTCCACGCCCATCTCGTTCTCGACGAGGCATTCGAGAATATCATCGAGCACCGGATAGGGCGGCAGCGAATCCTGATCCGTCTGGTTCTCCCGCAATTCGGCGGAAGGCGCCTTGCTGATGATGTTTTCCGGAATGACGATACCCGATGGACCGAGGCCGCCGGCGGGCACATTCCTGTTGCGCCATTCCGACATGGCGTAGACCTGCATCTTGTAGATGTCCTTGATCGGATTGTAGCCGCCGTTCATGTCGCCATAGAGCGTGGCATAGCCCACCGACATTTCCGACTTGTTGCCTGTGGTGACCACCATCGAGCCGAACTTGTTGGAGATTGCCATCAGGATCGTGCCACGGGCCCGGCTTTGCAGGTTTTCTTCGGTGATGCCCTCTTTCGTACCTTCGAACGTCGGCCCGAGCGCTTTCAGAAAGCCTTCCACCGGCTCGAAGATCGGCACGATGTCGTAGCGGCACCCCAGCGCCTTGGCGCAGTCTTCCGCATCCTTCAGCGAGTCCTTCGATGTATAGGTATACGGCATCATCACGGCGCGCAGCCGTTCCTCGCCCAGCGCGTCGACGGCCAGCGCCGCGCAGATCGCCGAGTCAATGCCGCCGGAAAGGCCGAGCACCACGTCCTTGAAGCCGTTCTTGTTGACGTAATCGCGCAGGCCCAGCATGCAGGCGCGATACTGCGCCTCCTCGCCTTCGGGGATTTTCGACATGGGGCCTTCCGAGCAGGACCATCCGCCCGCGCCGCGTCGCCACGTGGTGACGATCAGTTGTTCCTCGAACTGCGACATCTGGAACACGATGTTTTTGTCCGGATTGAACGCAAACGAGGCACCGTCAAAAATCAGATCGTCCTGACCGCCGAGCTGGTTGGCGAAAATCAGCGGCAAACCGGTCTCGATCACCTGGCGCAGCACCACCTGATGGCGCACATCCACCTTGCCGTTGTAATAGGGCGAGCCATTGGGCACGCAGAGTATCTCCGCGCCGCTCTCGGCCAGCGTTTCACACACGCCGAGGTCGCCCCAGATATCCTCGCAGATCGGAATGCCGATGCGGATGCCGCGGAAATTCACCGGCCCCGGCATCGGCCCCTGCTGGAACACCCGCTTCTCGTCGAACTCGCCATAGTTGGGCAGGTCGACCTTGAAGCGTTCCGCAATCACCTTGCCGCCATCCAGCACCATGACCGAATTGTGCAGGCCGCTGTCGCGCCGCAGCGGCGTGCCGATAATCACCCCCGGTCCGCCATCCGATGTGTCGGCCGCAAATTCTATCGCCGCCTTTTCGCAGGCTTCGATGAAGGCTGTCTTCAGCACCAGATCTTCCGGCGGATAGCCTGAGATAAACAGCTCCGTGAACAGGATGAGATCGGCGCCCTGCCGCGCGGCGTCGGCCCGTGCTTCACGCGCTTTTGCCAGATTGCCCTTGATGTCACCCAGGACAGGATTGAGCTGGGCGATGGCGATACGGAGGATGTCGGGATTTTTGCTCATATTGAACATATATCATTTCGCTGGAGATTAAACAATGCGACTCACACGCGGTTTCAGGAAAAAAATACGTGCCAGAGCGTATAGAACCAGACGATGGCGACGAGAACAACCGAGATCAGCACGGCCAGAGATCCGCAATCCTTGGCGATCTGGATATCGCGCTGGAAATCCCGCGACACGGCATTGCACGCAGCTTCAATGCCGGTGTTCAGCACCTCGATCATGATCAGGATAAGCACCGAGCCGGTCAGAACCAGGAAAACCAGCACGGATGGCGCGATCGCCGCCGCGACGGGAATCGACAGGATGAAAAGGATGAGTTCCTGCTGAACCGCCTTTTCATGCACCGCCAGGTGCCTGAGCGCGCGCATGGAATTGACGAATGCCAGTATTAGCCGCTGCATGGTTTGCTCCCGTCCGTCCGTAACGGCAGCTATAAAGCCAGATCGGGCGGCGTCAATCCTTCACGCGTTCCCGGCCCCTCAGTCGCCTGCCACGACGATACCGCCGCCGCTCGCCACATATTTCGGCAGATCGTCGCCGATTTCGTAATAGTCGCCCTTGTCGCCGACGAAAATATGCACTTCGCCCTTGAGACTGGTCGGCTTGTCGAACGATCCGGCCATCACCGAGATGTAGTCGAGATCATGGTGTTTCCAGAACATCACCGATCCGCAATTGCGGCAGAAGCCGCGCGCCGCATATTCGCTGGCGGCATACCATTTGATGTTTTCCTCACCGGTGATGGTGATGGCATCCTTCTGGACATTCGTCGCCGCATAGAAATGGCCGGATTGCTTGCGGCACTGCGAGCAATGGCAATAGACGATCCCGCGCAGCTTGCCATGCGCCTTGAAGCGGATGCCTCCGCACAGACACGATCCACTATGCAATTCCGACATCAGGACAGCCTCCCGCTCAACACAGAAAAAGATCAGGGTCCGGACCCTAGGCCCGGCGCCGGGCGGTGCCTTGCGCAATCACGCCTTCGGCGCCCGCACCAGCGACACGCGCAGAAGCGCGGCGCCAATCACCGCCGACAGGAGCGATCCGAGCAGCACGCCCAGCTTTGTTTCATCCTGCAGCAGGGGCGAATTCGCGTAGGCGAGAAGGCCAATGAACAGGCTCATGGTGAAGCCGATGCCGCACAGCATCGAAACCCCATAGATCTGGAACCAGCTTGCTCCCGCCGGGCGTTCCGCCAGCCGCAACTTTATCGCCAGCAGCGCAAAGGCAAACACGCCAATCTGCTTGCCGACGAACAGGCCGGCCGCCACGCCAAGAGGGACGGGATCGGCAAGGTTGGACAGCGAGACACCACTGAAGGACACACCCGCATTGGCAAAACCGAAGATCGGCACGATGGCAAAGCCGACCCAGGGCTGGATGGCGTGCTCCAGCTTGAGCAGCGGCGATTCGGTTGCCCCCTGCCCGTCCTTGGCCCCGCGCATCGGAATGGTCAGCGCCAAAAGGACACCGGCCACCGTGGCATGCACGCCCGATTTGAGCACAAGAATCCACAGAATGACGCCGAGGACGAGATAGGCCCAGAGCCGCACCATGCCGAGACGGTTCATGGCCATCAGGATGACGAAAACACCGGCGGCACCGGCAACGGCGGGAATATTCAGCCCGTCCGAATAGAACAGCGCGATGATGAGGACCGCGCCCAGATCGTCGATAATGGCAAGCGCCGTCAGGAAAACCTTCAGGGACAAAGGCACGCGCGAACCAAGCAAGGACAAAACACCGAGCGAGAAGGCGATATCCGTTGCCGATGGAATGGCCCAGCCCCGCGCCGTTTCGGTGCCGGCATTGAAGGCAAGGAAGATGGCCGCCGGAACGACCATGCCGCCGACGGCGGCGAAGCCCGGCAATGCGCGCCGCGACCAGCTGGACAACTGGCCGCTGATCATTTCACGTTTGATTTCCAGCCCGACCAGCAGGAAGAAGATCGCCATCAGCGCATCATTCACCCAGTGAAGAATACTCAGGCCGCCGACATAGGTCTTCAGAAGGCCGAAATAACCGTCACTGAGCGGTGAATTGGCAATGATCAGCGCCAGCGCGGCCACCACCATCAGGATGATGCCACCGGAGGCTTCGCTCTCGATGAAGGAACGGAAAGACGCTGTCAGGCGGATTCGGCGCGAGGGTTTTATTGTCATGGAACCTTGATAGAATCCAAAGACATAAATTTCCAGCCAAAACGGCCCGGCGTTCTGACAGATGCGTGATCAGGTCAGGGTTGTTACCCCGATCGCCCAAAACAAAGGGCGGCCTTGAAAGGGCCGCCCTTGCCGTTCATGCCTGTTGTTCAGACGGATCAGCCGTTGACGGCGATCTTCTGCGGATGCGCGTTGCGCTCCTTCTTGAGAAGTTCTGCAACGAGGAACGCCAGCTCCAGCGCCTGGTCGGCGTTGAGGCGCGGATCGCAATGGGTGTGGTAGCGGTCCGACAGATCTTCCGCCGAAATCGCCCGTGCACCGCCCGTGCATTCCGTCACGTTCTTGCCGGTCATTTCGATGTGGATGCCACCGGGATAGGTGCCTTCCGCATGATGAACGGCAAAGAAGCCTTCGACTTCCTTCAGGATACGGTCGAAGGGCCGTGTCTTGTAGCCATTGGCCGTGATCGTGTTGCCATGCATCGGGTCACAGGACCAGACCACATCGCGGCCTTCCTTCTGCACGGCGCGGATCAGCTTGGGCAGATGGTCGCCCACCTTGTCATGGCCGAAACGGGCAATGAGGGTCAGGCGGCCGGGTTCGTTTTCCGGGTTGAGCAGGTCGATCAGACTGATCAGACCATCGGGCTCCAGCGAAGGACCGCACTTGAGGCCAAGCGGGTTCTTGATGCCACGGCAGTATTCCACATGGGCATGGTCCGGCTGGCGGGTACGGTCGCCGATCCAGATCATGTGGCCTGACGTGCCATACCAGTCACCGGAGGTGGAATCCACGCGGGTCAAAGCTTCCTCATAGCCAAGCAGCAAGGCCTCGTGGCTGGTGTAGAAATCCGTCTCGCGCAGCGTGTGGTTGGTTTCCGACGTGATGCCGACGGCGCGCATGAAATCCATCGTATCGGAAATCGTGCGGGCCAGGGATTCGTAACGTTCGCCCTGCGGGCTGTCCGAAACGAAGCCAAGCATCCACTGGTGCACGTTCTCGAGGTTGGCATAGCCGCCCTGGGCGAAAGCGCGCAGAAGGTTCAGCGTTGCGGCGGACTGGCGATAGACCATTTCCTGGCGGTTCGGATCGGGGATGCGGGCAGCCTCGGTGAACTCCATGCCATTGATGATGTCACCGCGGTAGACCGGCAGCTCGATACCATCCTTGGTTTCCGTATCGGCAGAGCGCGGCTTGGCGAACTGACCGGCAATGCGGCCGATTTTCACGACCGGCTGCGATGCGCCGAAGGTCAGGACAACCGCCATCTGCAGGAACACGCGGAAAAAGTCGCGGATATTGTCCGCGCCGTGCTCGGCAAAGCTCTCGGCACAATCGCCGCCCTGCAACAGAAAACCCTGCCCTTTGGACACGGCTGCGAGCTGGCGCTTCAGCTTTCGCGCCTCACCTGCAAAAACCAGCGGCGGATAGGTACGAAGACGGCCCTCGACATCGCTCACAGCCTGAGCGTCCGGATAAAAAGGCGCCTGCTTGATTGGCTTGCCTCTCCAGGAAGTCGGTGTCCAGTTCTTCGTCATTATTGCACCTGTTTTCTATTGTCCGCACTGGGTAGCGGTGGTTTGCGTTTTCCGGTTGCTCCGGAAGGCGCTCATATAGTGGAAATATCCCTATTATACCAGTCCCGTTAAGGTTTGTGGCGGAAACACGAAATCGAGATTGTCGCAGGCGGCATTTTGATTTACGTTAACGTTAAAGTCAAAGTTGGAGCGGCCGATGCGCGACATTGCTTTTCAAGCCTCCGATGGCTTTCCCCTGCATGGCACCATGTTTGACGGAAAAGGCACCGGGCCGGCGGTCCTGATCTCCTCCGCGGCTGCCGTTCCCAACACATTCTACCGGCACTTTGCCCGTCAGCTGCTCGATTGCGGCGCCTCCACGGTGCTCACCTACGATTATCGCGGCGTCGCGAAATCCGGAACGCCGAAGGGATGGACCACGCGCCTCGGCATGAAAGACTGGGGCGTGCTAGATTTTCCCGCGGCAGTCGACGTTCTCAAGCGCGCGGCCGGTGACAGGCCGCTGGTGGGCATCGGCCATTCCTATGGCGGCCTGGCGCTTGGCCTCAGCAACCGGTCTTCCGATTTTGCCCGCTATACATCGCTTGCCTCGCTCTCCGGCTATTACCGCTATACGGCCGAACCGTTTTCCGTCTTTGCCAAGATGAACTTCCTCGCCCTGCCCCTGGCGCTCTCGCTCGGACGCGTGCCCAAATGGAGCGGTATCGGCGAGGAACTGCCCGGCAGTGTCTTCCAGGACTGGGCACGCTGGTGCCGCAATCCCAATTTCCTTTTCGGGGACGCCAAAACACCGGAGTCGAAGCATTTTCAATCGGTGCGCACGCCCCTCCTTGCCGTCGGATTGACCGATGATCCCTGGGGGACGCCGAAGGCAATCGATCACCTTTTGACCCACTACGGCAATGCGCCGACAAACCAGCTGTGGCTATCCCCGCAGCAATCGACCGGCGGCGCAATCGGCCACCTCGGCTTCTTCCGCAAACACCATACGGCCACGCTGTGGCCGCCGGTCATCGACTGGCTGCTGCACGGGAAAGTGCCGCTGGGAGCAACGCGCCGCGCCGAACAACGCGTTGCCTGAAGGAATCAGTTGATATCTCAGGCGTAGGGCGTGCCCGCCATCGCGGCTTTCAGGCCGAGGGTTCCCTGGTCGACAAGCCCGAGGAAGACGGCTGTCGCTTCCCGCGCGTCCTGTTTCAGCCGAAAGGAGCGGTGCGCCTGGACGAAAGCCGTGGTCCATGTCGCCAGAAGCAGCCCGGCGGCCAGATCGGCATCGGGATCGGCCGGTTCCCGCCCCGCGCTCTCGGACAGGGCCAGACTGATGGTCTGCGCAAGCTCGTCACGAATCGCCCTCGCCCGGGCTTTCAGGGTTTCACTGCCCTCGATCGTCGCCATGAAGGCCTGGCTCCTGACCGAAAACCTGAGATAGGGAACGTCCTCCGCAGCCAGCCGGTGTGCCAGCAGGCGCAATGTCTCGACCGGAGTGACGCCGGGCTCGCGCCGCCGCAACGCGTCGCGCAGCATCTCGCGCCCCTCTTCCTCGCGATCGAAGAACATGTCCTCCTTGCGGGGAAAATGATTGAACACCGTCATCCGCCCCACATCGGCGGCCGATGCAATCTCGTCCACCGTCACATGATCGAAGCCACGCTGCATGAAAAGCCGGGTGGCGGCGATGGAGATGCTTTGCCGGGTGGCAAGGCGCTTACGGGATCGGCGGTCGGATGGCACTGTCATGTCTCCGCTGATAGCACGATTTATATACTGAGTACAATTTTGTATTGACACGCAGTGCCGGATAATCCCATATAAGTGTACTGAGTACATATTAGGATCAAGTATATGAGAAATGACATTGATATCGTGGTCGTGGGAGCCGGCCCCGTCGGGCTCCTCACCGCCATTGAACTGACTTTGGGCGGTGCGCGCGTTCTCGTGCTGGAGCGCCTCGCCGCGCCGAGCCTGGAAATGAAGGCCGGTGGGCTCGGACCATTGGGGCTTGAGGCATTGCAGCGGCGCGGCATGACGGCTGCCATCGCCGCCGCTGAGACGAGCAGTTTCGCGGCGATGGCGCAGTTCGGCCAGGACCCGCGGGCCAAAGGATCGAAATACAGCGGCCATTTCGCCGGCCTCTCGCTGATCCGGAAGGATGCGCAGAAAGAGCCGGAACGGCGCGCCCGCCCCGTGGACCAGCAGGCCCTCGAAGCCATGCTGGCCGACCGCGCATGTGCGCTTGGGATCGAGGTCCGCCGCGGCTGCGATGTCACCCGCTTCATCTCGCAGACCAACGGCGTTGACGTGGAATGGACATCTCCGGCAGGCACGGATCGTGTTCGCTGCGCCTATCTCGTCGGTTGCGACGGGGGACGCAGTTCGATCCGCAAGATGGCCGGTTTCGATTTCCCCGGCACGCCACCCTCGTCCACCTTCTACCAGGCCGTTGCCGAAATCGATCATCCCGACCGCCTGGCACCGATGGGTTGGCGGCGCACATCGGGCGGCATCTTCTCCTACGGGCCGTTCCCCGGCCGGCTGGTGATGATCGAATTCACCGGTACGCCGCAGGACCGGCAGGCGCCGGTCACACAGGAGGAGATCGAAGCGGTTCTGCGCCGCGTCAGCGGCGCCGATGTCCGCGTCAAGGCGCTCGAAAGCGGCAGCCGGTGGACTGACAACACGCGGCTTGCCGACACCTACCGCCAAGGCCGGGTGCTGCTGGCCGGCGATGCGGCGCATATCCACACCCCGTTCGGCGGTCAGGGCCTCGGTCTCGGGCTCGTGGATGCCGCAAATCTCGGCTGGAAGCTCGCCGCCGTCATTCGCGGCGAGATGCCCGAAAGCCTGCTCGATACCTATACGGACGAGCGGCGACCCGTTGCCGAAGCCGTTCTGGCCAACACGCTTGCTCAGATGGCCATCATGCGGCCCGATCCGCAGGCGGGCGCGATGCGCGACATCATCGTCAACCTCATGCAGTTCGATGACGTCAACCGCTTCATTGGCGAGATGATGAGCGGCCTCTCCATCCGCTACGATCTCGGCTCGGAACGGGACGAGGTTGGCCGTCTGACGGGTGACCGGCCGGTCAGCCCCGGCGATGCCGGGACCTCGCTCTACGATCTGATGCAGGATGGCATGGGCGTTCTTCTCGATGCCTCCGCCGGAGGGAAGGCTTCCAGCTTCGTTGCCGCCCGCACAGAAAGGGTGCGGTGCATCGCCATCGATGCAGGACCTTCCCTGCTGATCCGTCCGGATGCCTGCATTGCCTGGGCGGGTGACGACGACAGCACGGACGGTTTGGAGCAGGCACTCCGGCGCTGGTTCGCGCCATCACAAGCGTGATCCCGTCCGGGTCGAGCCCTTACAGCAGCAAAGGCTCGATATCAGTCGATGCGCGCGCCGTCGACGATCCGGTATGTCGGCCTGTACATCGTCACCAGTTCCTCGGCGGCAGTCGGATGCACCGCCATCGTCCTGTCGAAATCTTCCTTGGTGCATCCGGCCTTCATGGGAATGGCCAGGAGCTGTGCCATTTCGCCCGCATCGGGCCCAAGAATGTGCGCGCCGACAACTTTCCGGCTGTCTGCATCGACAATCAGCTTCATCAGCATCTTTTCCGTGCTGCCGGACAGCGTATTGCGCATCGGGCGGAACACCGCCCGGTACACCTCGACCGCTTTGAATGCGCGCGCCGCATCCTGCTCGGTCAGGCCGACAGTACCGATCTCCGGCTGCGAAAACACCGCCGTTGCAATCAGCGCGTGGTCCGGCTTCGTCGGATTGTTCTTGAAGGCGGTCTCAAGGAAGCACATGGCCTCGTGAATGGCGACAGGCGTCAATTGCACCCGGTTGGTGACATCGCCGACCGCCCAGATGTTTTCCCTGCTCGTGCGGGAATAGCCATCCACCTTGATCGCACCCGTCTCATCCACGGCAACACCGGCCGCTTCGAGACCGAGCGATGTCGTGTTCGGTACGCGGCCGATGGCCAGCATCACCTGATCGGCAACAATCGCATCACCGCCGGACAGATGCACCCGTTTGCGTCCATCATCCTGGCGTTCGACCCTGGTGATGATTTCCGTGCAACGGATATGAATGCCCTTTTCCGCCATGGCCGCATGCAGCATGTGGCGCAAATCCTGATCGAAGCGCGACAATATCTCCTTGCCGCGATAGACAAGCGTGGTGTCGACGCCAAGGCCATGGAAAATGTTCGCGAATTCCACCGCGATATAGCCGCCGCCTTCGATGACAATGGCTTTCGGCAGCGTATCCAGATGAAACGCTTCATTCGAGCTGATGCAGAATTCATTGCCCGGCAGCGAGGGGTGCGGGCTTGGGTGACCGCCGACGGCGATCAGAATCTGGTCAGCGGTCACCCGCTTGCCGGTCTTGAGGATTTCGATCGTATGATCGTCGATCAGCAGGGCGCGGCTTTCGAAAATCTCCACGTCGGAGTTTTCCAGCCCCTTGCGATAAAGCCCTTCGAGACGGGCGATCTCGCGGTCCTTGTTGGCGATCAGCGTCGGCCAGTCAAAGGTGCTCTTGCCAACGGTCCAGCCATAGCCCGCCGCCGCATCGAAATGTTCCTGGAATTGCGAGGCATAGACGAAGAGCTTTTTGGGCACGCAGCCGCGAATGACGCATGTGCCGCCCATGCGGTATTCCTCCGCCAGCCCGACCCGCTTGCCCATGGCACCCGCCAGGCGTCCCGCGCGCACGCCGCCGGACCCGCCGCCGATGACAAAGAGGTCATAGTCATAGGTCGCCATTTGCACTCACTCCGAATCTGTTCCGCTGCTGATCACCTTATATGGGTTTATAGCGCCGCTTTAAAAGAACAAAGCCCGGCTTGGACACCGGGCTTTGCAAACAGTCAGGAAGCGGAAAGGATCAGGGCTTCGGCTTGGCAGGCGCTGCCGGCTTGGCCGGGGCCTTTGCCGGGGCTTTGGCAGGCGCTTCCGGCGCAGCCGGTGCTTCAGGCGCGGGTGCCGGCGTTACCGGTGCTGTCGCCGCAGCGGCCGCAACGACCTTTTCGGCCACAGCCTGCGCGAGATCGCGGGCAATACCGGCGCGCCAGATGCTGGCGGCCTTCAACACTTCGCGCATTGCGATTGGGTCTTCCGACAGGAATTTCTTGCCGGCAGGAGAATTGTAAAAGCCGGTGATGGCGTTCAGCTCTTCTTCCGAAAACGACACGGCATAAGCACGGGCAGCTTCGTTTTCGAGATCAGCGCGACGCGCCGCCAGGGCCAATGCCTGCTCGTCCACGGTGGAACTGATGATGGACTCAAGATTGGGATCTTTATCGATCAGCTGAACTTTCAAGTTCTGTGCCGCATCTGGCAAAATCCCGTCAAACATATCCGTCTTCTTCATCGCTGCAATTGCAGCGCGTGCGGCAGCAAGATGTGATGCGGTGATTTCCTGCGCCTGCGCGGTACAAAGACTGCCCAGCATGATCGCGATAGACAGAGGTGCAATCAAACGGCGAAAGCCAGTTGCTCGGTTCATGGATTTATTGCTCCGTTTTTCTCAAGACTTTGCCTGTCAAGGCTGTGTTCGTGTTCGTATGCCGTCAGCACCGGCCAGAATAGCCACGCGCGCCAGCCCTAGAAATAGTCCATGCTCCACAACGCCTGGTATGGCGTGCAGAGCGTTTGATAACGCTCTTGTATCCGGAATGCGGCCAAAAGATGCATCCAGGATCAAATGCCCGCCGTCTGTAACAAATGCTTCGCCTCCCGTCATCCTCAATGTAACGGAACCGGACAGATCAAGCGCCGCAGCAGCTTTTTCGATGGCGATTTGCGTTGCCGCAAGACCAAAACGGTTCACTTCAATCGGCAATGGGAACCTGCCGAGCACCTCGACATTCTTCGACTCATCCGCAATCACCAGCATTTGCGCCGACGCGGCAGCCACGATCTTTTCACGCAGCAGTGCGCCGCCGCCGCCCTTGATCAAGGCGAGTTCCGGGCCGATCTCGTCGGCGCCGTCAATGGTCAGGTCCAGCTCCGGCGTTTCTTCCAGCGTGGTCAGCCTGACGCCAAGCTCCCGGCACAACGCCGCCGTGCGTTCCGACGTCGGCACACCGATGACATCAAGGCCCGCGGCGACTTTTTCCGCCAGAAGGCGCACAAATTCTTCGGCCGTGGAGCCGGTGCCGATACCCAGGCGCATGCCATCTTTGACATAGGTCAGCGCTTCGGCAGCCGCCTTGATCTTCAGTGTCCTGGCATCCATCCTTGGCGCCCTCTCCCTGCTTTGACTTGACACTAGTGGTCCTATTCTGACATTCGCATATGGCGCGTGATGTCAAATGGGATGCGAATGTCACATTCGTTCCACTTGGCTCCCTAACACGTCAGACAGACGGGTCAAGGCTCGATACATGATTTCGCCCTATACATAAGCGGATCGTACCACGCCTGAAATGCATAAATCGCGGAACTCCTCATCCGAACCTTAAATTTGCAGGTGCACAGAATGTCCAAACCTATTGTTGTTTTCGATCTCGATGGCACCCTGGTCGATACCGCCCCGGACTTGCTCGACAGTCTCAACCACTGCCTCGAAGCGGCCGGCATGCAGAAAGTAGACCCGGTTGCGCTGCGCCGTTATGTCGGGCAAGGCGGCCGCGTGATGATCGAACGGGCGTTCGAGGCACAGCAGAAAATTCTCAGCCCCGAACAGCTCGACTGGCTGGTCGGTCTTTTCCTCGAGCACTACGGCAAGAACATGCCCGGCCATTCCGCGCTTTACGAGGGCGTGGAAGATGTGATGAACAATCTTGCCAAGGCCGGCTACCTCCTTGCCGTGTGCACGAACAAGTTCGAGGGCCTGTCCGTCAGCCTGCTGACGGCGCTCGGCCAGCAGCAGCGCTTTGCCGCCATATGCGGATCCGATACGTTCGCGTTCCGCAAACCCGATCCCCGCCATCTCTTCGAGACCATCGCCAAGGCGGGCGGCGACCGCGACCGCGCCCTGATGATCGGCGACAGCCGGACGGACATCGACACGGCCAAAGCCGCGGGCATTCCCGTGATCGCGGTGGATTTCGGCTATTCCGACCTGCACGTGTCGAGCTATGAACCAAGCAAGGTCATTTCACACTATCGTGAATTGAACCTCGACCTCGCCGAACGTCTGATCAACGCGGTCAATGCCTGATTTGGCTTGAATCGGAAAGGCTTAGCTTTCCCGACGGCAAGCGCCTGAAGATCCGGGATGGAACAAAGTCTGCAATCATGCGTTGCATATTTTGATCGATACCACGCCCATGGGTGTAGTATCCGCAGAGTATTCGCGCATTCATGACAACGAAGATGTGCATCTTCGGGATTTCAGGAGGAAATATGAGAAAGCTTGTTTCGTTGTTCACTGCGGCCGTCATGTCGATCGGCATGGTTTCCGCAAGCTCCGTGGCCAGTTATTCCGCCCCGATGGTGCCCTTGTCCATCGAAGGCTCGAGTCCCGTCAAGGAAGTACGGGATCGCGGCAACTGGCATAAGCGCCATGGCTGGCGCGGCGGCGGTCATTGGCACGGTAATCGCGGCTGGCACGGCAACCGGGGATATCGCGGCGACCGCTACTGGTACAGAGGCCATCGCGGATATCGCGACTACCGTCCCGGCTATCGGTACTATAACGGCGCATGGTTCCCGCTGGCTGCCTTTGCGGGCGGTGTGATCATCGGCAACGCCGTCAACAATGATCGCGTTGTCAGACGCGGCTCGAGCTATCACACACGCTGGTGTTACAATCGCTACCGGTCCTACCGGGCGTATGACAATACATACCAGCCCAACAATGGCCCACGACGCCAGTGCGTTTCGCCATAAGGCGGAACAGAACGCGCTTGATTCACGACCCCGGTCACAGCTGTGACCGGGGTCGCACTGATGCATTGCCGCCTATGCTTTAGACGGAAGTAGCAGCCAATTTGCCTCAAATTCGCAACCATTGCCCATTTTTTGGGCGATTATCCGCGTTGCAGCGTAAATAGCGGAATGTGCTTGCATTTTTTTCCCAACGCGCTTGAATGATCGTGTGTGAAGGGGATTATGAGTGAAGCCATTTGATGAGATGATCAAAACCGGCGGTCAGGTACGCCCGCCATATGAACAACTGCAATGCTGGCTTAATACCCAGAACCCGGAAAGGTTTGCGCAGAAGGCGCGCGATGCAGAAAATGTCTTCCGCAAAACCGGGATCACCTTCGCCGTCTACGGCGACGAGGAAGCGGCAGAACGCCTGATCCCCTTCGATATTATCCCGCGCATCATCACCGGCAATGAATGGCGCCGCCTGTCGCAGGGCATCGAACAGCGCGTGATGGCCCTCAACGCCTTTCTCGATGACATCTACCACCGCCAGGAAATCATCCGCGCGGGCCGCATCCCGCGGGAATTGTTCACCCACAACGATGCCTTCCTGCCGGAGATGGTCGGCTTCCGCCCGCCCGGCAATGTCTATACCCACATTATCGGCGTCGACATCGTCCGGACCGAAGAAAACCAGTTCTACGTTCTCGAAGACAATGCCCGCACGCCATCAGGCGTTTCCTACATGCTGGAAAACCGCGAAACGATGATGCAGCTGTTTCCGGAGCTGTTCCAGCAGATCAAGGTACGGCCCGTCGAAACCTATCCCAAGCAGTTGCGCCAATCCCTGGCGGCCGTCGCGCCGCCCGGCTGCAACGGCACGCCGACCATCGCCGTCCTGACCCCCGGCATCTACAACTCCGCCTATTTCGAACACGCCTTCCTGGCCGACCAGATGGGGGTCGAGCTCGTCGAGGGCAGCGATCTCAAGATCGAGAATGGCAAGGTGGTGATGCGGACCACGGAAGGCAACCGCGCCATCGACGTGCTGTACCGGCGTGTCGATGACTCCTTCCTCGATCCCCTCACCTTCCGCCGCGATTCAGCGCTCGGCGTTGCCGGCATCATGGATGTTTACCGCTCCGGCAACATCACCATCGCCAATGCCCCCGGCACAGGCATCGCCGACGACAAGGCGCTCTATTCCTATATGCCGGAGATCGTCGAATTCTATACCGGACGCAAGGCAATCCTCGAGAATGTGCCGACGCACCGCTGTTCGGAACCGGATACGCTGAAATATGTCCTGGAAAACCTTGCCGATCTTGTCGTCAAGGAGGTTCACGGTTCCGGCGGCTACGGCATGCTGGTCGGGCCGGCGGCCACCAAGCAGGAACGCGAGGATTTCGCGCTGAAACTCAAGGCCAATCCGAAGAACTACATCGCCCAGCCGACGCTTGCCCTGTCGACGACGCCGATCATGACGGAAAAGGGCCTGGCGCCACGCCACGTCGATCTGCGCCCCTTCGTTCTCGTATCCGACCGCATCCGCATCACGCCGGGCGGCCTGACCCGCGTGGCGCTGAAAGAGGGCTCGCTCGTTGTCAATTCCAGCCAGGGAGGCGGGACAAAGGACACCTGGGTTCTCGACGACTGACCACTCTGAATGGGGAATGAGGGCTGCCACAGACGGCCCCATCAAGAAATAAAAGAGGGATACAACCAAAACATGCTTCTTGGTCGCACCGCGAATGGTCTCTACTGGATGTTCCGCTATATCGAGCGGGCAGAGAATATGGCACGCCTGATCGATGCCGGTTTGCGGATGGCTTTGACGAAAACCTCCGATGCGCCGGAGGAATGGTCCTCCGTGCTGATGAGCGCCGGGGTGAAAATCGGCTACGACGCGAAATACGGCGAATACAACGCCAGCCTGGTCTCGGATTTTCTGCTGCGCGACCTCGGCAATCCGTCCAGCGTGATGTCCTGCATCGAAACAGCCCGCTCCAATGCCCGCATGGTGCGCACCGCCCTCACCCGCGAAGCCTGGGAAAGCGTCAATGAAACCTGGATGATCCTCAAATCGACGCTCGCCGAGGCGGTTCCCGAAACGGATCTTCCGCGCGTCCTCGACCAGATCAAGCGTGAAACCGCCATCATCCGCGGTGCCTTCCACGGCACGATGCTGCGCAACGAGATCTTCAATTTCGCCCGTATCGGCACGTTCATCGAACGGGCCGACAACACGGCGCGCATTCTCGACGTGAAATATTACGTGCTGCTGCCGTCGATTTCCTATGTCGGCACGACACTCGACAATTTTCAGTGGGAGTCGATCCTGCGCTCCGTCTCGGCCCACCGCTCCTATCGCTGGGTCTACGATGTCGAATACAATCCGGTGAACATCGCCGATTACCTGATCCTCAATTCGCGCATGCCGCGCTCGCTGAACTTCTGTTACTCGAATATCGTCGACAATCTCACGTTTCTCGCCAATGATTACGGCAAGCGGCACGAGTGCCACGACATGGCGGAAAGCATCATGACACGGCTCGAAAACAACGACATCCGCACCATCTTCGACAACGGCCTGCATGAGTTTCTCAGTGACCTGATCTATCAGACATACGGCCTGGGCAGCAAAATTGCCGAAGCCTACAATTTCGATTGAACGCCATGCTCCTGACCATCAAACACACCTCGCGCTACCAGTATGATTTCCCGGTGCAGTATGCTGTCCAGCGTTTGCGCCTGCATCCCTCGAGCTCGCCCGGCCAGAAGGTCATCGACTGGGCCGTGACGGTTCACGGCGCCGAGCAGGAAGCGAATTACCGCGACGGTTATGGCAACCGGACGCAGCTCGTGCGGCTTGACCGCGATGCGAGGGAACTGGTCATCGAGGCCGCGGGCCAGATGGAGACGGAAGACCGCTCCGGCGTGCTCGGCAAGGTCTATAATTTCATGCCGATCTGGCTCTATGAGCGTGAAACCGCACTGACGAAACCGGGGGATGCCGTCCGCCAGCTCGCGGCCAGCCTGAACGTCAAGGACGACAAGCTGGCGCTCATGCATGAGCTGATGGACACGCTGCACAATGCCGTCGCCTATACGCCGGGCACCACCGACATCGCCACGACGGCCGAAGAGGCGCTGACACTGGGAACGGGTGTCTGCCAGGACCACACCCATGTTTTCCTCGCCGTCGCCCGTGTCCTCAAAATTCCTGCCCGCTATGTCTCGGGCTATCTCATGATGCTCGACAGCATCGAACAGACCGCCACCCATGCCTGGGCGGAAGCCCATATTGACGGGCTCGGCTGGGTTGGTTTCGATGCCGCCAACAACATCTGTCCGAACGAGCATTATGTGCGCATCGCCTGCGGCCTCGACTACAATGAAGCGTCGCCCATTTCCGGCATGCGCTTCGGCCCGGGCATGGAATCGCTTGCCGTGGACCTCAATGTAGAGCAGTAATCGCCGGGATTTTTTAAATTCGGGATTCGCTATGACCTATTGCGTCGGGCTTAAATTGGATCGTGGTCTTGTGTTCATGTCGGACACCAGAACAAATGCCGGCGTCGACAACATCTCCACGTTCAAGAAGATGTACACATGGGCGAAGCCCGGTGACCGTGTCATCACGCTTCTGTCCGCAGGCAATCTTGCCACGACGCAGACCGTCATCAGCATTCTCAACGAACGCACCAAGATACCATCCGAGCGGGCGCCGTCGATCTTCGACATGCCTTCGATGTTCCAGACGGCGAAGCTGGTGGGCGATACGATCAAGAATGTGATCCACGACGTGGATTCCAATGGCCAGCGTGCCGATTCCTTCGGCGCCTCGATCATTCTGGGCGGGCAGATCAAGGGCGGCGAGCCGCGCCTGTTCCTGATCTACCCCGAAGGCAACTTCATTGAATCCTCACCCGACACGCCGTTCTTCCAGATCGGCGAGCACAAATACGGCAAGCCGATCATCGTGCGTTCCTACGATCCGGCCATGACATTCGAGGAAGCAACCAAACTGCTGCTGGTGTCCTTCGATTCCACCCTGAAATCCAACCTGTCGGTCGGCCTGCCCCTGGACATGCAGTTTTACGCGGCGGACAGCCTCAAACTGGGCTTTGAAAAGCGCATCGAGCGCAACGACCCCTATTACGAGGCCATTTCCGACGGCTGGTCGCAGGCTCTCAAACTGGCGTTCCAGAGCCTGCCTTCCTTCGAGATCGATTAGGGTGCGTGGTTCGACAAGCTCACCATGAGGGGTATGGTTTGGCTGCAATGCCAATCGCAAAGGTTGCAGAGTATAACTGCCTGCAATCCTCACCCTTCCTCATGGTGAGCTTGTCGAACCACGCACCGGATCTTTTGCGGGCTTCATTGTACAAACCCGCGCCCTAACCCCTTCCGCCCGCTTCACTTTCCCACTATGGTCCGCGATGAGACCGGTCGAAACGGATCGGTCTTGGGGCTTGATAACCCCTCGAGGGCGGCGTTGTGCTGCCGTAAAATGCACTTCCCGGTCTTATGGTCGGGGAGGCCTTCGCGTATGTTCAGGGGGCAACCCTAAAGGCGAAGGCGCTCTCCCTCGAGAGTTATCAGCTCCCCGGTCACCAGAGGCCAAACCTCGGGTGACCACTTTCCTCGCGAGACAAGGGAGTGCACATGGACAATTACAATTTCTGGCAGGATTTGTTCGATACGTACCAGTCGCTATCCGACTGGCTCAAAATTCTGTGGCTGATCGTCCCGCCGGCCTTCATGCTGGCGCTCGTCGCCTTAACGCTGCGCTTTCGCATCGAGAGCAGGAAGGTGGAAAGACGTTTTGACGGCGAGCTGGTCTATTCCATCCACCGCGACGCACAAAGCCGGTTGCATGTTGTCAGCCACCTCAAGCCGGCGGGACATAACCCGTCGCTGCTTTTTCTCGATCAGGGCGACCGCGATGCTTTTGAACACCCGCAGGTCGAACCGCCATCCGCAAAACGATAATTTTGGAGCGCTTCATCAACTGCTTGGTGCGTGGTTCGACAAGCTCACCATGAGGGACGTGGTTTGGTTTCAATGCCAATCGCAAAGGTTGCAGAGTATAACTGCCTGCAATCCTCACCCTCCCTCATGGTGAGCCTGTCGAACCACGCACCACCACCCGCAAACCGGTAGCCTACAGCTTTGCCGTCGTCTGCGGAACGTCCGCCTGGCGCACCGCCGTCGTCTTGACGATGGCCTTTTCCATATAGAGATCGCGCTGATAGACGTCGTCGAAATACTGGATGGCGCCGGTCCTGGCATCCGGCCACGCGGTGAAATACGAGACGTAGACCGGCAACGGGTCCTTGACCCGGACGCTGCGCTCGTTCTTGCCGAAATACTGGTTCAGCTCCTCGACCGGCACGCCGAGCACGGCCGCAGCCATGTCGCGCGGACGTTCCAGACGGATGCAGCCATGGCTGAGCGCCCGCATATCCCGCTTGAAGTAGGACTTTGCCGGCGTATCGTGCATGTAGATGTCATGGCTGTTGGGGAACAGGATCTTCAGCTCGCCCAGCGCATTGTCGAGGCTTGGCTTCTGGCGGATGCCGACACCGCCGCCGCTCGAAGCCACCTGCGCCCAGTCCACCGCACTTGATGGAATCACACGGCCGGACTTGTCGTAGACCTCGTAACCGCTGTTCTCGAGATAGGAGGGGTTATTGAGAATTTTCGGCATCATCTCATTGAGAATGATCGACCGCGGCACGCCCCAGGACGGGTTGAACACCACGGTCTGGATCGTGTTGTCGAAAAAGTAGGTCTGGTTGGTCGGCGAACCGACCACGATGTTCATCGCCAGCTTTTCCGCATTGTCGTCAAAATACTGCGCGCGATAGGCGGGCTGGTTGATGAAGACGTAGCGCTTGCCGAAATCGTGCGGCAGCCAGCGCAGGCGCTCCATGGAATAGAGAATGCGGTCGCGCTTGGAACTGTTGGTCTCGCCCTGCAGCGAACTGATGGTGCCGCGCCCGATCACGCCATCCGGCTTCTTGCCCTGGCTGGTCTGGAAATCCTTGATCGCCTCGACCAGGCTCGGGTCGTAAACCGTCGCATTCTCATGTTCCTGCAGCACGGCTTCATGCTTGGCGAGAAAATCCTTCGGCGCCTTCGCCTTGATCAAGGCGACCACGTTGCGGATTTCCGGGTTTTCCTCGCCGGGACGGATCATGGTGCCGGGCGCAACACGCACCGTTGGCTCGGCGCTGGTCCCGCCAAGCTCATGCAGATTCTGCTTCAGTTCCGCGTACCATTTGTTCTGCGGCTCAAAACTCTTGAGCAGCGCAGCGGCATCATTGGTCGACGCAAGCTGCTCGATCACCGCACGCGGCTTGACCCGGTCAACGGCGAAATCGTGGAACCCGCTCAGCCGGTTCGGATTGATGCGCCCGTCACCCTGGTCCATCGCATAGCGCAGCGCCCGCGCCGACATGGTCAGTTCGAAATCCGCCAGTTCCTTCAGCCGCGCCGGGATGTTGGCCCGGTCGTAATCATCGCTCGGCAGCTTGACCGCATAATCCTTTGGATCAAGCCCGTCGGCGCCCGCCGCGTTGAACACCGCCGCGACCGCCTTGGCCTTGGCCGAAACATCATAGGAGGACGTCCAGATGGGCTGCTGCTTCAGGGCATAATAGGCAACGATAGCGTCCGCTATGTCCTTTTCCGCCAGAATATGGGCTTCCCTGATCTGCTCGAACTTCAGGCCGAACTGTTCCAGCGGAATCGGCGGTGCGGCATCCCGGTTCTGATTGGCCGATGCCGTCAGTTGCAGGTCGATCTTGGAAAAATCCACCCGCACCAGCCCGTCGGGTTTGTAATCGTAATTCTTCGGCGCGGTCACCGTCACGCGCTTGACCGGCGCTGCCCGGGCAACGGGCTGCTGCCGCGGCAGTTCAGGCTTCGGCGCATAGACCGGCTGTGCCTGGACGCGGCGGCTGCCAAACAGGAAATCCATCAAATTGTCGGCGGCCAGTGCCGGAGACATGGAAATGGCTGTGGCCGACAACATGGCAGCTACAAAAATCGCATGCTTTTTCGAATTGGAATTCATAATGCTCGCCCAGATGGTACAGTCACGCCCGCAACGGATGCAGGCCACGAAAGGTGATTCACAGCCAGTTTCGCCGCATCCTATTTACAATCTTTTAACAATAACCCGCCCCTTCGATTTATATTCGCGCGCGCCGCTCGAGCACCGTGATGATGGCTATCGGCTCATTTAACGCAATTCACCGCAGCTTTCACAACGATTCGCGCATCGCGCCCCTGACCCAATCAATTCTTTTGCAGAACATGCAATAATGTCACAGCTCAAGTGACGCGAAACTTGAATTGCGTTCTTCGGCGCACAAATATTTCCAAGTAACCTTACTGTTGTTCATTATAGCATTGATAAGTACTTTGAGCACGCCCGCCAAAGCAGGTTATAGTCTTCTGAAGAAAATATTTCTCACGGGAAAGCCCGCGCGGATAGCGGTACTATTGCTCCGCAGCAGGGATCAGTGGCGGTGACGGGTCACGACGGGCTCGCGGCTCAAACCTTTCGCCGCCAGTTCATCGAGATAGGCCTGCCAGCGCTCGTCGCGGTTGCGGCCGAGGTCGATCAGGTAATCCCAGCTGAAAAGGCCGGTATTGTGCATGTCATCGAAGGTGATGCGCACCGCATAGTTGCCGACGGGGTCCATCTTGGCGATTTCGACATTCATCTTGCCCGGAACCGTCACACGCTGTTCCGGCGAATGCCCCTGCACTTCCGCCGATGGCGAAGCCACGCGCAGCAGTTCCGCGCTCAACATGTAGGTTTCGCCGGTATCGAATGCGATCGTCAGGGAACGGCGATCCTTGCTTACCCGCAATTCCTTGGGCCAGGCAGTGGTCATGGCAGATGCTCCTTTATGCGCACTCTTCTCTATGCGCCCCGACATTTGGTCGCAAGTGAACAATCGTCCGCATGCGGAATCCTATAGAGACTGGACAAGCCGGGGCCGCCACCCTATCTCTTCTCAAGGAGGTTTGCTTGGACCACGTCGCATTGCTCGAGAAAACGGCTGTACAAACACCGATGGTTGATCCTTTCGGCAGGACGATCAGCTATTTGCGTGTGTCCGTCACCGACCGCTGCGACTTCCGTTGCACCTACTGCATGTCCGAGCACATGACCTTCCTGCCCAAGAAAGACCTTCTGACGCTGGAAGAACTGGACCGCCTGTGCACCGCCTTCATCGGAAAAGGCGTCAAAAAACTGCGGCTGACCGGCGGCGAACCGCTGGTGCGCAAGAACATCATGCATCTGATCGGTGAGCTGTCGCGCCATTTGCGCAGCGGTGCTCTCGAAGAATTGACCTTGACCACGAATGGCTCGCAGCTCGCCCGCCATGCGGCGGAGCTTGCCGACCACGGCGTCAAACGCATCAATGTATCGCTCGATACGCTCGATCCGGAAAAGTTCCACGCGATCACCCGCTGGGGCGATCTGGCGCGGGTGATGGAAGGCATCGACGCGGCGCAGGCTGCCGGTATCCGGGTCAAGCTGAATGCCGTTGCCCTCAAGGGGTTCAACGACCTGGAAATCCCGGAGATGATCCGCTGGGCCCATGGCCGCGACATGGACCTGACGCTGATCGAAACCATGCCGATGGGCGAAATCGATCTGGACCGGACCGATCAGTATCTGCCGCTATCCATGGTCAGGGCCGACCTTGCCCGGCAATTCACGCTGGATGACATTCCCTACAAGACCGGCGGCCCGGCACGTTACGCGCATATTCGCGAAACGGGCGGGCGCATCGGCTTCATCACGCCGATGACGCACAATTTCTGCGAAAGCTGCAATCGCGTTCGCCTGACCTGCACCGGCACACTCTATATGTGCCTTGGACAGGAAGACGCCGCTGACCTGCGCGCGCCGCTGCGCGCCTCGGAAGGCAATGACCTCTTGAACGAGGCCATCGACGAAGCCATCGGCCGCAAGCCGAAGGGGCATGATTTCATCATCGATCGCCGCCACAACCGCCCTGCGGTCTCGCGCCATATGAGCGTGACCGGCGGCTAGAGCATTTTCCAATATTCCGGATGCATGAAGCCTCGCCGCTTGATATATCAAACGGAGCGATTCCGGGGGAGAATCGCCTGCTCTCATTCGGATGAACGCCTTGGCGCTTACGCCCAATCTTCGCGGCAGCCTGTACATGGCCATCGGCATGGCCAGTTTCACCTTCAATGACGCGACGGTCAAACTGGTTGGCGCGCATATGAACATGGGTCAGGTGATGCTGGTGCGCGGCGTGATGGCGACCACGCTCATCCTGCTGCTCGCCTGGCGGCAGGGCATGCTGATACCGCTGCGCCACGCCCTGCACCGCATGACCATCCTGCGCGCCGTCGGCGAAGTCGTGGGAACCGTAAGTTTTCTCATCGCGCTTGTTCATGTTCCCCTCGCCCTCACCTCGGCCATTCTGCAGGCCCTGCCGCTGGCCGTCACGCTGGGTGCGGCGATGTTCCTCGGCGAACCCGTGGGATGGCGGCGCTGGATCGCCATCGCCGTCGGCTTCTGCGGTGTCCTGATCATTGTTCGCCCGGGTTACGAGGGCGTCAGTCCCTACGTCCTGCTGATCGCCGTAACCGTGATCTTCGCCGCGATGCGCGATCTCGCCACGCGGCGCGTGCCCAAAACCATCCCGGTGCTGATGATATCCGCCCTGACATCGGCGGGCGTATCGCTGGCCGGCATCGGCCTGATCGGCCCGCTGGGCGGCTGGACGCCGATGACCTGGCTGAACACCGGCCTCCTGTTCTTCGCCTCCTGCTGCGTGATCGTCGCCTACCATTTCATCATTCTCGCCATGCGCGAGGGCGAAATTTCCTTCGTCGCACCGTTCCGCTACACAAGCCTCGTCTGGGCCATTCTCCTGGGTTTCCTGTTCTTCGGCGACCTGCCCGATCTTCTCATGATCATCGGCGCGATGATCGTTATTGGCAGCGGCCTCTATACGCTTTACCGTGAGCGGATTGTAGGACGGAGGCTGTCCGCCGCAACGGCTGTGGCGGCCGGTTCTTCGCCCGATGGAGTGTAAGCGGTGCGCATTGCAGGGATCATTCTGGCCGGTGGCCGGTCGAGCCGCATGGACGGGCACGACAAGGCGCTGTTGCCGTTCGGCACGGCGCGGCTGATCGATTTCATCGTCGCGCGCCTGTCGCTTCAGCTGGAAACCCTGGCCATCAACAGCAATGGCGATCCTGCGCCCCTTGCCGATCTGCACCTGCCCGTTGTCGCCGACAGCATCTCGGGATTCGCCGGCCCTCTCGCCGGTATCGTTGCCGGCATGGAATGGGCCGCAGGCAGCGCGCTTCCCTTCACCCATATCCTGACCGTCGCCACGGACACGCCCTTCTTTCCCCATGATCTCGCCTCCAGACTTGGCGGGGCCATCGCCGATGCTCCGGATCACATCGCCGTCGCTGTCTCCGATGGGACATGGCACCCGGTGTTCGGGCTCTGGCCGGTTGCGATGAAGGAGGACCTGAAGCAATGGCTGCGCAATCCGGAGAACCGGCGGGTCCGTACCTGGATCGAAGACCACGCGCACCGCACGGTGGATTTTCCGCTGATGACGGCGCAATCAGGCGATTCATTCGATCCGTTCTTCAATATCAATCGCCCGGACGAACTCGGCCGGGCCCGGTCGATGATCGCAGAATCACGCGATTGGAAGACATGGTCATGACCCACCGCATCTTTGGCATCACCGGTTGGAAGAACTCCGGCAAAACAACGCTGACGGTCAAGCTCGTAACGGAACTGACGCGGCGCGGCTGGAAGATTTCAACCGTCAAACACGCCCATCATGATTTCGACATCGACAAGGAAGGCACGGATTCCTTCCGCCACCGCAAAGCGGGCGCCGGAGAAGTGGCCATTGTTTCCGACCGCCGCTGGGCGCTCATGCATGAACTGGCGGATGAGGCTGAACCTTCCCTCGAAGAGATTGTCGCGCGGCTCGCCCCATGCGATCTCGTTCTGGTGGAGGGCTACAAGCGCGAAGGCCACAAGAAGATCGAGACGCGGCGGCTGGAGGGACGGCCCGGCGGGAGCCTGGCGCAAAATGATCCCGGCATCGTCGCCATCGCCAGCGATTTTCCGGTGACGGACGAGCAGATTCCCGTCTTCGACCTGGATAACACGACAGGATTGGCCGACTTTATCGAGCATGAGATGGGGCTTGCCCGCTAGGCGGGTCAGGAAATGACGTTTCGCGCGGACGCTGCGCAAGAAAAATATAATCCTCAAACAATTATGTGGTTTTGCCGTCCTGAATCGCCGACCGGTAAAAGATTCCCGGTTGCTTTTATCAGAAAACTAGTGGGAATATCGCCGGTCAGGAGCAGTGAAAAAACTGCGACCTTGCCCGGAAGGCTGTCCAAAAGAACAGGGGAACAGCCGGGCCACAAAAGAGAGGTTGAATAATGCGTATCACCAAGCGTCTCGCACTCGGCGTTGCTGCCGTTGCCTTTGCATTGTCCATGGGAGCGGCCCATGCAGAGGACGCCCTGAAGCTGACCATCGCTTCAGAGGGAGCCTACCCGCCCTTCAACAACCTGACGCCGGACGGCAAGCTGGAAGGCTTTGACATCGATATCGGCAAGGCGCTTTGCGAAGAGATGAAGGCGCAGTGCACCTTCGTCACCCAGGATTGGGATGGCATGATTCCCGCCCTGCAGGCCGGCAAGTTCGATGCCATCATCGCATCCATGTCCATCACGGATGAGCGCCTGAAGAAGGTCGATTTCTCCAAGAAGTACTACAACACGCCTCCGGGCATTGCCGTACCGAAGGATTCCAAGCTGAAGGACGTCACGCCGGAATCCCTGAAGGGCAAGACACTGGGCGTGCAGGCATCGACCAGCCACTCCAACTTTGCCGAAGCCAAATACAGCGGCGCCGACATCAAGATGTATCCGACCGCCGACGAATATAAGCTCGATCTGGCCAATGGCCGCATCGACGCTGCCATGGACGACTCCGTCGTTTTGGGCCAGTGGCTCGACAGCGATGCCGGCAAGTGCTGCAAGCTCCTCGGCACCATCACGCCGGATCCGGTCATCCACGGTCCGGGCGCTGGCGTCACTGTCAAGAAGGGCAACACGGCCCTTGCTGACAAGTTCTCCGCTGCCATCGCTGCGATCCGCAAGAACGGCAAATACAAGCAGATCAACGACAAGTACTTCAAGCTTGACGTTTATGGCGCCGAAAATTGATTTTAGCCTTGTGAATTGACCAAGGGGGATGGCGGATCTGTTCCGCCATCCCTTTCTGAACTCCAAATTCGAACCTGAACTTTAAATTCAAAAATGACGGGCCGGCCCGAAAAATCGGGCACTGGGGAATGGCCTGCAAAAGAATGAAAGAAGCCTATGGGCTCAATTGCGTTATTGGGATTTGGTGAAGGCGGCTGGGGCCTGAGCATAGCAAGCGGCATTCTTGTGACTGTCACTCTTGCACTTGCGACATTGCCCGTCGGACTGCTCATCGGATTTTTCGTCGCTCTCGGCAAACAGGCCGAAGAACCGTCCATCCGGCTTGCTGCCAATATGTACACCACGATCTTTCGTGGCTTGCCCGAGCTGCTCACCCTGTTTCTCGTCTATTTCGGCGCACAGATCGGCATCCAGAAGCTCGGCGTCCTGCTGGGTTTTTCCGGAACCATCGAAATCAACTCGTTTCTGGCCGGCATGTTCGCCATGGGCGCCGTGTTTTCGTCCTACGCCAGCGAAGTCTTTCTCTCCGCATTCCGCGCCATCCCGCGCGGCCAGTATGAGGGCGGCTATGCCATCGGCCTCTCCTACGGCCAGACAATGTGGAAAGTGGTCCTGCCGCAACTGATCCGCGTTGCCCTGCCCGGCCTTTCCAATCTGTGGATGATCCTGCTCAAGGATACGGCGCTGGTGTCCGCGATCGGACTGGCGGATATCCTGCGCCAGACCGGCGTTGCGGCGCGCGTCACCAAACATGCCTTTCTGTTCTACGGTACGGCCTGCCTGATCTATCTGGTGCTCGCCATTCTCTCGTCCTTCGTGATCCATGCCATTGAACGGCGCACGACAGCCAGTGGAGTGCGGCGATGACCGAAAGCTTCCTCAATGCCCGCACAGCCGCGATAAGCCGTCCGCCCGCTCCGGCAAAACGTTGGACCAGGACGCGGATTATCGGCCATGTGCTCGTCGCATTCTGGGCCGCCCTGATCATCGGGCTCCTGCTCGACCTCTATGCCGCCTGGGATATCGTTCTCATCCAGACCTATGGCCCGAAATACTGGCAGGGCCTGGTCACCACCCTGACGCTGGTATTCAGCTCCATTATTTTCGGGGCCATCCTGTCGGTCCCCGTGGCCTATGGCCGAATGACCAAGAACAAGATCGGCGCGGCGATCGCCTACGGCTACGTCTATTTCTTCCGCGGCACGCCGCTGATTGCCCAGGTCTTCCTGATGTATTACGGCGTCAGCGAGTTTCGCGGCTTCCTCGAAACAATAGGGCTGTGGTGGTTCTTCCGTGAAGCCTGGTATTGCGGTTTCCTGGCCTTCGCGCTCAATACGGCGGCCTATCAGGCGGAAATATTGCGGGGTGCCATCCAGAGCGTGTCGCTCGGGCAATGGGAAGGCGCGGCCTCCCTCGGCATCTCCAAATTCGTCACATTCCGCAAGGTCATCCTGCCGCAGGCGCTGATCGTTGCCCTGCGCCCCTATGGCAACGAGGTCATCCTGATGATCAAGGGGTCGGCCATCGTCGCCCTGATCACCGTCTACGATCTCATGGGCTACACCAAACTCGCCTATTCACGGACTTTCGATTTCCAGGCCTATCTCTGGGCCGCTATCATCTATCTGCTGCTGGTGGAAATACTGCGTCACATCTGGGACTGGATGGAACGCCGCATCACCCGGCATCTGATACGCTGATTCAACTGACCGAAAAGAAACAAATGATGCTGAAAATCTGGGGCCGCGGCAACTCGACCAATGTCAAGAAGGCACTTTGGGCGGCCGAAGAACTGTCCATTCCCTATGAAAATATTCCCGCCGGCGGTGCCTATGGCATCGTTGCCAGCCCGGAATATCGCGCCATCAACCCCAACAGCCGCGTGCCCGCCATTGAAGACGACGGCTTCGCGCTCTGGGAGAGCAACACGATCGTGCGCTATCTCGCGGCGAAATACGGCAAGTCGACCTTGCATATCGAAGATGTGGCGGCGCGAGCCAGCGCGGAAAAATGGATGGATTGGGCAACGTCAAGCATCGCCATCCCCTTCCGCGACGTGTTCTGGAACACGGTACGCCTCGCACCGGACCAGCAGGATCACGCCGCCAAGGACAAGGGTCTGGCAGAATGCAGCGCGATGTTTGCCATTGCCGATGCGGCGCTGGCCTCCCAGCCCTATCTCTCCGGTGCAGACTTCGGTGTCGGCGACATCCCGCTTGGCTGCTTTGCCTATGCGTGGTTCGAGATGCCGATCAAGCGCCCCGACCACCCGCATCTGCTCGCATGGTATGAACGCCTCAAGAGCCGCCCGGCCTACCGGAAGGCCGTGATGACGCCGCTCACCTGACAGACTTACTGCGGCTTCAACCGCCAGATCCCCAGCAAGCCGTCCTGATAGGCCTTTTCGTCCGTCGGGATGGTAATTCCCTGCGTATCGGCCCATTTCTGCGCAAAATCGCGATAATTGGCTGAAAACACATTGCCGGACTGGCCAGTCGTCTGGATATAGGTCGACCGGTTAAGATCGGCGAGATCGAACAACCCGCGATAGCTGCTGCCATGCGTGGCACGGTACGGATTGCTTTCATCCGTGAGCTGCGATTTGGCCCGGTCGAGCGTGAAAGCCCCGCCGGAGGCCGGTACATCCACATTGAAGATGCGGTCGAGCGGGCTGACCTGCGCGAACGGCCGGTGCGCCCCATAGGCATAATGCAGCGCGCCCCAGTTCCATTTCGAGCGGTCCGCTCCGAGGCGGCCATCGAGATCCTTCAGGGCATCGGCCAGCGCCAGGGCAAGCACGTCGCCGCAGGTTTCCTTCTCCGGTGTCCGTCGGTCATCACACCAGTCGCGCGCCGGATTGGGTCCGAGCCAGCGCAGCATCGCCGACACACGGACCTGCCAGTAGGTTGGGAACGCCTCGCCGAGATCATCCTCGACAATGCGTTTGGTGGCCGCGCGCAGCCAGGCATTGAACAGCAAGGGCTCGATGCGGTTGCGGTCTTCCACATAATCCCATTGGCTCAACTGCTTGAACGCGGCCTGATCGATGTCTTTTCGTCCTTCGATCAGCTTGAGCATCACCGGCCCCAGCACCGCATAGGCGTTGGAATAGGCATCGCCCTGCGTCTTGCGGTTGCTCTCCATCGATTGCCGGTCCGCGCCATAGATCAGCGCCTTGATCCGGTCCAACCGCCATGTCTCGTCCCAGTCGAATGTCAGGAAATGCGGATAGGCCGCATCCACCATCTTGGTGTTGGCCGTGCCGATGACATTTTCCGGTGGATTATAGCTGCGGGGCAGTTCCTCATAGGGAATGGTGCCCTTCCAATCGTAGGTTGCATCCCAGCCCGGCGATGGCGCACGTCCCATGATCCGGTTGGCCGGATCGCGAACCGGCACCCTGCCCGGTGCGATCAGCCCGATATTACCGTCGACATCGGCAATCACGATCGATTGCATGGGCGTGACGAAATCGCGCATCCCGTTCTGGAAATCCGCCACACTGGCAAAATCCCAGAGTTTCAGGCCAGCCGATATGGTTCTGTCATCATCGGCAAGTGCGGTCCATGCCAGCGCTGCAACCGTGTTGCCGGGCAGATAATGATCAAGACCACGATAGTCCGCAGGCAGCACCGGCCCATGCCGCGTGACCAGCCGGTCGAAGGTCACGTCACTGCCGCCCTTGACCTTGATGG
This sequence comes from Phyllobacterium sp. T2-21, assembly GCF_055378485.1. Lineage (NCBI taxonomy): Bacteria > Pseudomonadati > Pseudomonadota > Alphaproteobacteria > Hyphomicrobiales > Phyllobacteriaceae > Phyllobacterium > Phyllobacterium sp. T2-21. Next base: position 2,973,698 of record NZ_AP027912.1, read on the forward strand.
TGACAGGCTGCCTGCGAAACGGCGCAAAGCCCTCTGGCGTCTGATATTCATTCCGATTGGCCGGATTGATCCGTTCGACAAAAATATCCTGAACGTCGGAGCCGGTATTGGTGAAACCCCAGGCAATGCGATCATTGCGCCCGAGCAGCACCAAAGGCACGCCCGGAAGCGTCACCCCGACGAGATTCTTGCTGCTGCCATCGGCGTTCTTCACTTCCAGATGCGCCAGGTACCAGACGGCAGGCGCCGTCAGCCCGAGATGCGGATCGTTCTCCAGGATGGGCTTGCCGGTTTCGGTTTTCGCCCCGCCCACGACCCAGTTGTTCGATGCGCCGGTCGACATGACGGCATTGAGCGCTGCAAACCGCTGTTCGGCTTGCAAAGCGCCGGTCCTGATCGGGCCGCTTGGCAAGCCCAAAAGCTGCTTCAGGTCCGGCAGCGGCGGCGGTGTGTCATCGGCCACGGGCGGCAGGAGATCGGTGATTTCCGCATCCGTCATTCCCAGCCGGGCAAATTTGAGACGCAGCACTTCCTGATCGATATTGGCGGCCAAAGTCACGGACATCATCTTCAGCGTCACGATCACATCGGCCGCCGTCCATTCGTCCGGCTTGTAGCCGAGGACGACAAATTCAGGCGAATATTTCGATGCGAAGGGGCGTCCTTTGCTGTTGATGAAGGCGTTGATGCCGCGCACATAGGCATCGATGCGCTTGCGGTCCGCCGGATCGAGCGAAGCGGCGGACGCGACGGCGGATTCATAAACACCGAGCGAGCGCAGAAACCGGTCCGTGGAAACCGTCTTGTCGCCGAACATTTCGGACAGGCGCCCCTGCCCGGCCATGCGGGTGACCTCCATCTGCCACAGGCGTTCCTGCGCGTGGACAAAGCCGAGGGCGGTTAGGACATCCTCGACATTGCTGCCGACGATATGCGGCACCGCGTTCTTGTCCCGCGTCACCGTGACGGGCGCCGCAAGGTCCGTCAGCACCATCTCGCCGGTGGCCGGGGCCACCGAACGGGCCAGCCAGACGTAACCGGCGCCTCCTGCGATCAGAGCGAGCGGAATGAGGGAAAAAACAATCCACAATAGGCCTTTGATGATCCGCCGCATTGTCCTAACCTCTCCCGCAATCCTTCGAACACATAGCCTATCTGACAGAGGAAATTACGGAATGGCAACAGTCACATTTATCGGTCTTGGTGTAATGGGTTACCCGATGGCGGGTCACCTGAAGACTCGTGGGGGCCATGACGTCACCGTCTTCAACCGCAATGGCGAAAAGGCAAAAAAGTGGGCTGATGAGTTTCACGGCAAGCATGCACCGACCCCCGGAGAAGCCGCTGCGGATAAGGATTTTGTCTTCTGCTGCGTCGGAAATGATGATGATCTGCGGGCTGTCACCATCGGCGAAAACGGTGCTTTTCATACGATGAAGAAGGGCGCGATTTTCGTCGATCACACCACCGCGTCGGCGGAAGTGGCACGTGAACTCGATGCGGAAGCGCGCAAGCGCGGCTTCCATTTTCTCGATGCACCGGTCTCGGGCGGCCAGGCCGGTGCCGAAAACGGCGTGCTGACCGTCATGGTCGGCGGCGAATCGGAAGCCTTCGACCGGGCAAAGCCGGTCATCGAATCCTTTGCCAAAATGGTCGGCCTCATGGGCCCCGCCGGTGCGGGCCAACTCACCAAGATGATCAACCAGATCTGCATTGCCGGTCTTGTGCAGGGGCTGGCCGAAGGCATTCACTTCGGCAAGAAGGCTGGCCTTGATATCGAGAAGGTCATCGAGGTCATTTCCAAGGGCGCCGCAGGCTCGTGGCAGATGGAAAACCGCCACAAGACCATGAACGCCGGAAAATACGATTTCGGCTTTGCCGTCGACTGGATGCGCAAGGATCTTGGCATCTGCCTCGACGAGGCCGACCGCAACGGCGCACAACTCCCCGTCACGGCGTTGGTCGACCAGTTCTACAAGCAGGTGCAGACCATGGGCGGGAACCGCTGGGATACGTCATCCCTGCTGGCACGTCTGGAGAAATAACCCGCCGGGACACCGGCCTGAGACGATCAGGCCGGTTCCCCGGCAAAGCCTACCGGGCGCGCGAAATGTGCGCCGCCAGGTCAAGGCAACGGCAGGCATAGCCCCATTCGTTGTCGTACCAGGCAACAAGCTTGGTCAACCCGCCTTCAATCTGCATGCCGGCGAGCGCGTCGAAGATCGATGAATGCGGATTGCCGCGCATGTCGGTCGAGACGACGGGTTCGTCGCAATAGGCGAGAATTCCGGCCATCGCGTTCGCCGCCTCCGTGCGAATCATCGCGCAGATGTCCTTGTAGGACACGTTTTCCCTGAGACGGCATGTGAGATCGATCATCGATACATCAGATACCGGCACGCGCACCGCCATGCCGTTGATCCGTCCATTCAATTCGGGCACCACCTTGCCGACCATGCGCGCCGCACCTGTTGTCGCCGGGATGATGTTCTCGAGGATACCGCGCCCGAAACGCCAGTCCCTGCGCGCCACGCCGTCGACCGTGTTCTGGCTCGATGTCGTGGCGTGAACCGTCAGCATCAGTGCTTCTTCGAGGCCGAAAGCGTCATTCACCGCCTTGGCGAGCGGCGCGACACAATTGGTCGTGCACGAGGCGTTCGAGACGATGCTCTGACCGGCATAGCCGGCCGCGTTGACGCCCATGACGAAGACTGGCGTGTCGTCCTCCGGCGGCGCCGAGAGCAGAACCTTGCCGGCGCCGGCGGAAAGGTGCCCTTCCGCGGCAGCCTGCGTCAGGAAGCGGCCGGTCGCCTCGATGACCACATCGACACCCGCCTCGCCCCAACCGATTGCGCCCGGCTCCCGTTCGCTGAAGGCCCTGACCCTGCGGTCATTGATATCGAGCGCGCTGTCTGAGGCACCGACGCTGCCCCGGAAACCGCCATGCACGCTGTCATATTTGAGGAGATAAGCGAGATGATCGGTTGGAAGCAGGTCGTTGATCGCCACGATCTCGACGTCGTTGCGCGCCATCGCTGCCCGCAGAACCGTCCGGCCAATGCGGCCGAACCCGTTGATGCCGATACGGATTTTGTCAGTCATCGATTGTCCTTTTGTCCAGGCGGAGAAATGGCGCGCCTCTTCTTCGAGAGGGATTGCTTTCCGTGCCGCTGAATTTTAGACTACTTCGCATAAAAATTTTTGCAACGAATTTATTGCGATACGGTACAAAAATGAAAGAACAACCCACCCGCGGTCGTCCGCGCCAATACGATGCCAAGGCTGCGCTCGGTGCCGCACTCCTCGAATTCCGGCGTCGCGGCTACACCGCCACATCGCTCGACCACCTGTCGGAGGCGACGAAAATGGCACGGCCGAGCCTTTATGCCGCCTTCGGCAACAAGCGCGCGATCTACCTGCAGGCCGTCGCCCATTACGTCGAGGACAGTGCCGAGCGCTGGAACCGCGCCCTCTTCGGAGAACCCTCGCTGGCAAAGGCGCTGAATGACTATTTTTTGATGATTGTTGCCATCTATTCGGAAGGGGACGACCGCCCGCTCGGTTGCCCCGTGCTCAGCGTCATCACCGGCGAGGCGACAGCCGACCCATTGATCGGCGCCGAACTGTTTGCCGCTCTTGGACGGACGGACGCGCGCTTCCGCGACCGGATCGCGGCGGCGCGCGATGACGCCCAACTGCCGCCCGCGACCGACATCGATGCCGTCGCCGACATGCTTGCCGCCCTGCAGCACAGCCTTGCGCAGCGCGCCCGTGCCGGTACGGCCCGGACTGACCTTGAGCGCATCGCGCGCAATAGTATTGCACTGATCCTCAAGGCCGCAGGCGCGACCACCGCGCCGTAGGCGCCATGGCGGGTCTGAACGCCCGAGGCGATCAGGCCGATTCCTTTTCGATGCTCATGTAATCAAGCGGCAGCTCCGTCGTGTACTTGATCTGCTCCATGGCGAAGGCCGAGGACACGTCGCGAATGTCGATCTTGGCGATCAAGCGTTTGTACACGGCATCATAGGCGGCAATATCAGGCACGACGACCCGCAGGAGATAATCGACATCGCCGCTCATGCGGTAGAACTCGACCACTTCGGGAAATTCCTGCACCACTTCGGAAAAACGCTTCAGCCATTCATTGTTGTGCGCCCCGGTACGGATCGACACGAACACCGTGACACGCGTATTGACGCGGACAGGATCAAGGATGGCAACACGGCGCTGGATCACGCCATCCTCTTCCAGTTTCTGGATACGGCGCCAGCACGGCGTCGTCGACAACCCTACCTTCTTGGCGACATCAGCCACCGCAAGCGTTGCATCCTCCTGCAGGAGGCGAAGAATTTTTCGGTCGAGTCTGTCCATGATCTCTTGTCCCTTTGGAATGGGATACTTTATGGTCCGTAATTCCCCCACCGTACAAGAAAAATATTCTAAACTTTATAAATCTGAAAAAAATTTCATCCGTAAACCGGTCAAATTAGAATCCTGACCTTCTGCCGGAGCACAGGGAGAACGTTCTGCTCGAACCATGGATTCCGGCGCAGCCAGCCGCTGTTGCGCCAGGACGGGTGCGGCAGGGGCAGAATCGAGGGTCCGGACGCCGCATCGAAATAATCCTGCCAGTGAACGACCGTATCGGTCATGCTGGCACGGCGGCGCTTTCCCAGATGGTAGGCCTGCGCATACTGGCCGATTGTCAGGATAAGCTCGACTTGGCGCATGGCGGCGAAAACCTGGTCGTGCCAGATGTGACGGCACTCCCTGCGCGGCGGCAGATCGCCGCCATGCTCATCATAGCCGGGGAAACAGAATCCCATCGGCACGATTGCAAATTTGTCCGGATCGTAAAATGCAGTGCGATCAACCCCGAGCCAGTCGCGCAGCCGGTCGCCAGACGGGTCGTTGAACGGCAGGCCGCTGTTGTGAACGCGGATGCCGGGCGCCTGCCCGCAGATGACGATGCGCGCGGTCTGCGACAGCACGCAGACCGGATTGGGCTCATGCGGCAAAGGCGGCAGATAATGTGGCGCATCCCGGCACAGGCGGCATGCCTTGATCTGCGCGGCCAGGACGTCAAGCGCCGGGGCTGGCATGGTCAGCGCCTCATGCCTTGGCACTCGGCCGGCTTGCGACGGCGTCGTACCAGCGCTTCACATGCGTGACATGGCCGGGCATCTCGATCCGAGCAGGCTTGAAGAAGTCGATGGCCACAAGCCCGGTAATATCGGCGATGGAATAGTCGTCGCCCGCGATGAAGGCGTTGGTTGCAAGCTGCGTGTCGAGAATATCCAGGAATGCCACGGCCTTTGGCTTGTTTGCCTCGCCCCATGCGGGAATTTGCGGCACCTCCCATTCAACCATCGCCGGGTGGATATGGCGGAAGGCAGCAGCCACACATGCAAACAGGTGCAGTTCGACCCGCCGCTGCCACATTTCCACCAGCGCCTTGCCAACCGCACCCCGGCCGAACAGGGCTGGTTCGGGGTAGATTTCCTCGAAATAGCGGGAGATCGCCACGGACTCGGTGATCACAGTTCCGTCATTGAGTTCAAGCACGGGCAGGCGCTGCATGGGATTGAGCGCGGTCACTTCGGCCGAGCGATGCCCCATTGCCCCCATGTCGACAGGCACGAGCGGCACCTCGACACCCTTCTCCGCCAAAAATATGCGCACGCGCCGCGGGTTCGGCGCCCGTCCTCCATCATATAGTTTCACCAGATCTCTCCCAGTTTCTGACGCACCCAGTCATAGACGCCATTGACGATATCGGCCAGCCGGTTCCGCGCCTCCGGCGGTGTTTCAGCGTCCTGCTGGTGCAGCTTCCGCCAATCCTGCGGCCTGTCGAAAGAACTTTTCCACAGCCCCTTTCGTTCCGTCCGCGCCTGCATTTCCGCGTCGCGGTAGTCGCCATAGGCGACGGCCTGTCCGGTCTCGACCATGGCGCGGTTGAGATCGGCATCGCCTGCAAAACAGGTACCGAGATCGCGCTTGTACTTGTCCCGCCCGCTCGTTTCACAGCGGACCGGCCGGCCACCGATCAGCCTGACCAGTGTCTGCCGCGCCTCCTGCCCGCAGGCATAGTCGCCCTGCCCTTCACCGCAACGCTGGGCGAGTTCCGGCGCATCGATCCCCTTGAGGCGGACATGCTGCCCCGTCACGACCACCGTATCGCCATCGATGACATAGGCCTTGCCCGTTATCTCCCGCACCTCGCGCGGCACCGACAACCGCGCCGCAAGCAGCGCAACCAGAGCGAAGAACACCAGCATGAGCAGATAGTCGGCCAGTTTCCTGGCGAGCGAACGCGGCGCCGCCGCAGGACGCTGCCACCGCCGGCGATAACGGCCAAACCGCCCGTTCATTGCGACCTACCATCCATGCCGGTTGATTCTCCTCGCCGATTGGGCAGATTTGAAAGTCTTTTAATCATTTATGAATAGGCTTGCGATGCAATGCTGCCGGAGTGCAGACAAAACGGCGATCTGGAACGGGGCGCATGGCATTACTCGACGCAATCAGTGCAGACAAAAACATTGTTGACCGGCGAAAACTGCCGCGCAACAAGGATTTGTCCGTTGTGGTTCGCCGCGCCCGCGACCGCCTGATGGAACATGCCGGGATCAGGCACTTCGAACGCGAACTGCTGTTCATGCACACCCGCGCGCTGATCGTCAACGCGGCAATGCTGCCGCTGTTCATCGCCCTGATCGCCGTGGCCGGCGTCCTCGCCGGATTTGGCCGGGACATGGTCGTCTGGGCCGGCATCACGATCGGCCTCTACATGGTGCTCGGCCTTCTCGCCCGCCGCCTGGAAAAAATCGGCATCACCAACGAACAGGTCAAGAACTGGCAGATCATCTATCTCGGCGGCCATTTTCTCACCAGCATGGGATGGGCGTATTTTTCCTTTCTGAGCTGCGCCACCTGCGGCATCAGCCTGTTCCCGGTCATTCAGGCGGTTGTCCTGATCCTGGCCATGGCGATTACCGCCATCATCTGTTCGGCCCTGCGCGCGGCCATCCTCGCGGCATTCACCGTGCCGGTCATCACCTACACGATCCTCGCCACCAGCCATCTGCAGAGCCCGATACAGGCGACGATGGTCATCATGCTGTTTGCTGGGCTGGCCTTCTTCTATCTCGTGGCGACACGGCTCAACCGTTCGGTATCCGTCTCCCTTGCCCTGCAGGCGGAGAAGGATGCCCTGATCGCCGAGCTGGAAACGGCCAATGCCATGTCCGACGAAGGCCGCCGCCGCGCCGAGGAAGCCAATCTGGCCAAATCCCGTTTTCTCGCCTCCATGAGCCACGAACTGCGCACGCCGCTCAACGCCATTCTCGGCTTTTCCGAAGTCATGGCCAAGGAAGTGCTCGGGCCGATACAGAACAGCACCTATCGCGAATATGCCGGGGATATCCATGCCTCCGGCGTCCACCTGCTCAACCTCATCAACGAGATCCTCGATCTGAGCCGGATCGAAGCCGGGCGCTACTCCATCAACGAAGAGCCGCTGCTACTGACCGACATCGCCGAAGAATGCATCCACATGATGGATCTGAAGGCCCGCAACAAGGGGATACGGCTGCTGCCCCAGTTCGAAACCGGCATGTGGCCGATGCAGGCCGACGAGCGCTCCATACGGCAGATCGTCCTCAACCTTTTGGCCAATGCGGTGAAATTCACTCCGCAGAACGGCCGCATCGACATCAAGGTCGGCTGGACGGCGGGCGGCGGGCAGTATGTCTCGGTGCGCGACAATGGCCCGGGCATCCCGCCGGAGGAAATCCCGGTGGTCCTGTCCGCCTTCGGCCAGGGCTCCATCGCCATCAAGAACGCCGAACAGGGCACAGGCCTTGGTCTGCCCATCGTGCAGGCCCTCGTGCACATGCATGACGGCGAGTTCCACCTCTTCTCTAAATTGCGCGAAGGCACGGAAGCGCTTGCGGTTTTCCCGCGGGCGCGGGTCCTGCAAAATATGGATTCCGCACCGAAATCCGCCACCGCCAAAAAAGTTGCCTAGAATACTCAGGTTCAATTTATTGTCATTTGCGCGTTATGCGGCACCCCGCCATTGCTGGCCCATTGCAACAGGTTCATATGGGGAAGCTTCATGAACGCAAATGGAAACAACCGTCCTCTGATCATTCCGGCCCTTGGCGGCATCTACACCGGCCTCGCACAATTTTCGGAAACGCTGCTGCGCGTCATTGCCGGCGGTGCACTGGTCGTGCACGGCTCGGGCAAGATCGCCAACCCGTTCGGCGCCGTCGAAATGGTCGAGGGCCTGGGCTTTTATCCCGGCGTGTTCTGGTCGCCGCTGCTGGCGGCAACGGAGTTTTTCGGCGGCATCCTGCTGGCGCTCGGTTTCCTGACGCGCCCGGCAGCCTTTGCCACCACCATCGTGCTGGCCGTGACGATCTATTTCCACTGGATCGCGCAGGGTCAGGGCTGGGCAGGTTCGGAAAAATCCATCCTGTGGGCGGCGATCCTGTTCTTCTTTGTCATCCGCGGCGCCAGCAATCATTCGGTCGACGCAAAAATCGGCAAGGAATTCTAGCCAGCATTGCACCGCCGGCACGCGCCCCGCGTGCCGGCGGTATCACCTGCCCGCTCAGGCAGCAAAGCGAGCGATCACCATGCAGACGGCGGTGACCGCCAGCAGACCCGCTGCGATGCGGTGGGATATCTCCGGTTTTTTCCGCAACGCACCCTGCACCCCCGCTGCGGCGATGGCGGTGATTATGCCGATCCCGAGAACCGTCTCGGAGCCCGACAGCCAGCTGCCGTGGTAAAGCCCCATCAGCGTGGCACCGCTCAGAAAGGCCACGGTCGCCGCCCCCATTTGCGGCCGGAAGAACTGCTGGCTTCCCGCACCGCCCGTCCGGGCAAGCGTAAACGTCGATCCCGCCCAGAATATTGATGACAAGACGTGAATGGCGAGCAAAATCATCAGAAAGACTGGCATGATGAACCTCCCTGTTGGCGTATTGACGCGAATTGGTATCTTGATCGACATGATCGGATAATACATAGATATCTAACTGTTCGATGTCAAAGTAATATGATGGAACCCGTACACCCACCCATCGGATTGCTGCTCGCGCGCACGGCCAAAGCTGTCAGCCGTGCCTTCGATGATGCTCTGGCCGTCGAGGGCGGCTCCGTATCGGTCTGGCTTATCCTGCTGGCGCTGATGCGCGGCGGCCACCGGATGCAATCGGAACTGGCCGATGAGGTCGGCATCCAGGGCCCGACCCTGACGCATCACTTGAATGGCATGGAGGAGGCAGGTCTTTTGCTGCGCAAAAGGGAACCGGACAACCGGCGTATCCACCGGATCGAGCTGACCGATGGCGGGCGCGCAATGTTTCATCGCCTGCGGCGTGTCGCCATGGCCTACGACGCGCGATTGCGCTCCGGCTTTACGGAAGCGGAGCTGGACATGGTGCGGGATTTGCTGGAGCGGCTGGCCGGCAACGCCAATCCAGCCCCCGGCTGATTGGCCGGGGGCTGCGGCGCAAAAATCTTAGTCCCGGTTGCTGACGCCTGCCTGGTCGAATGTCGCCATGCCGCTGTGGCAGAGCGCCGCCGCCTTGACGATACCGGCGGCGAGCGCCGCGCCGGTGCCCTCGCCCAGCCGCATGCCAAGGTCGAGCAATGGCTTCTTGCCCAGCTTTTCCAGAACCTTGCGGTGGCCGGGTTCCGCCGAGACATGGCCGAACAGGCAATGATCGATGGCTTCCGGGTTCGCCGCATGCAGGATCGCGGCGGCAGAGGTCGCGACATAGCCGTCGATGATGACGGGGATTCGTTCAACGCGCGTCGCCAGGACGGCGCCCGCCATCGCCGCGATCTCGCGCCCGCCCAGACGGCGCAATACTTCCAGCGGATCCTTCAGGTGTGAGCCATGCAGCGCCACAGCGGTGCGCACCGCATCGGCCTTGCGCTTCATGCCGTCACTGGTCGCGCCCGTGCCGGGTCCGACCCATTCCTCCGCCGTTCCGCCATAGAGGGCATGGAAAATCGCCGCCGCAATGGTGGTGTTGCCGATACCCATCTCGCCGATGCACAGAAGATCCGTACCACCCGCGATGGATTCCATGCCGAAAGCCATGGTGGCGGCGCAGGTCTTTTCGTCCATGGCCGCTTCTTCGGTGATATCGGCGGTGGGATATTCCAGCGCCAGATCGAAGATTTTCAGGCCGAGATCATTGGCGATGCAGATCTGGTTGATCGCGGCGCCGCCCGCCGCGAAATTTTCCACCATCTGCGCCGTCACCGATGACGGATAGGGCGAAACACCCTTGGCGGTGACGCCATGATTGCCGGCGAAAACCGCGACCAGCGGCCGTGTCACCTGCGGACGCGAACGGCCTGTCCAGGCGGCCAGCCACTCGACGATTTCTTCCATGCGGCCGAGCGCGCCCGGCGGCTTCGTCAGCGTCGAATCGCGCTTGCGCACGGCGGCGACAGCGGCCTCGTCCGGTCCGGGCAGGGTTTCGATGAGAGTGCGGAAATCGTCAAATGGCAGGCCAGTGGTCATGATGTTCCTTGAACCAAGTCTTCATGGCAAATTATCGATGCACGTCCTATAAGCTTTGGCAGACAAAACGCAAAGGCCATCGGGCGGCATTGAATGTCGCGCCCCGGCCGTCGGCTTTGCTGAACGGGAACAGGTCATGGAACTGCTGAAGGAAACGATGCGCGCGCTGGCCTTTCTGTCGCGCTGGCCGGTATCGCCGCAATGGTTCGAGGATTATCAGGGCTCGCTGCACGACACGGTGCGCGGCTTTCCGCTCGCGGGCATCCTGATCGCCGTGCCCGCCGCGGTGGTCATCCTTGTCGGACACACCCTCGACCTGCCGGAATTCGTGACCGCGCTGCTGCTGGTCACCACCTCGATCATTGTCACCGGCGCCCTGCACGAGGACGGCCTTGCCGACGCTGCCGACGGCTTCTACGGCGGGAAAACCAGCGCGCGGCGGCTTGAGATCATGAAGGATTCGGCCATCGGCTCCTACGGAACGCTGGCGCTGATCCTCTCCGTGCTGTTGCGCATTGCCTTCTACATGGACATTCTCAGCGATCTCAGCCCCATCGCCTCCATCGCCGTTCTCGTGGCGACGGAGGCGGCAAGCCGGGCCGTCCTGGTCAAATTCTGGCAGATGCTCCCCTCCGCCCGCTCCGGCGGCGTTGCCGACAGCGCGGGCACGCCGACGGAAGACGCCGCCAATTTCAGCCTGATCATCGGCGCGGTCATCCTCGTGATCGGCTATGGCGCAGCCGGGGGACCTTTTGCCGTGATCGTACCCGCCTGTCTGGCGGGATTGGTGTTTTATGGCTTTGCAGCCCTCTGCCGCGACAAAATCGGCGGGCAGACCGGCGATACATTGGGCGCCATGCAGCAACTGGCAACGATTTCGCTTTTGCTCGGGCTTGTGATTGCGGTCTAACTGTACCAAATCTGGGATATGAGCACCATCGAGTCACCCTGCATCCTCGTCTGCGCCATCGATATGAAGACCGGCTATTGTTTCGGCTGCGGGCGCACGCGCGAGGAAATCGGTGCGTGGCTGACGATGACGCCGGATAATCGCCGGACGATCATGGCCGGCCTTGCCGCCCGTCTCGACAGCATCGAACGCCGCCCGCGCCGCGAAACCCGGCGCACCCGCATGGCCCGTGAAAAGGAACAGGAGATCTGATGCCCCGCCTGTTCTGGATCATCGTCGCCCTCATCGCCGGAACAACCCTCCTCCTCATCGCCAACAATGGCAGCGGCACGACGCTGGGTCTGGCCAATGACCAGTTCGCGCGCCTTGCCTATATGAGCATCTGGGGCATTGTGATTGCGGCAGGCCTGCTCGGCTCCGGCATCCCGCTCAGCCATGTCCTGCGCAACATGGCGATGTGGCTGGTTATTCTGATGGCTCTGGTTGCCGGTTACCAGTATCGCTATGAACTGCAGGATATCGGTCACCGCGTCACGGCGGGGCTCGTTCCCGGCAGCCCGATTTCCGCAAGGGATGGCGATGGCGGCGTGACAGTGACGCTGGCCAAGGCCGAAAACGGTCATTTCGAGGTCAAGGGCTCGGTCAACAATGCCTCGATCGGCTTCATGGTCGATACCGGCGCATCGTCCATCGTGCTCTCCTATGACGACGCACGGCGGGCGGGCCTCAATCCGGACAAGCTGGCCTACAGGACGCCGATCATGACGGCGAACGGCGCAGCCACTGCCGCGATCGTGATGCTGGACGAAATCAGGATCGGCGCCATCCTCCGGCGCAACATCCGTGCCATGGTCGCGCAGGAGGGCCGCATGGACGGCAGCCTGCTCGGCATGAATTTCCTCAACACCCTCAGCGGTTTTTCCGTGCGCGGCGATCGCCTGATCCTGTCGGATTAGACGGTTCAGGCGGCCTGGTCGGCCGACCCGGCCTGCACGGCTTCGTAGGCGCGGCGGATGACGCTGCTGTCCGCATCCGGCCTGTTGGCTTCCGTGGACAGAATCTGGCGCCAGCGCCGCGCACCGGCGGCACCGTGGAACATGCCGACCATATGGCGGGCTATGTGCGAGACGCGCCCGCCCTGCCGCACATGCTCATCCGCATAGGCGCACATATGGTCGATGATCGCATCGGCCGATGCGGCCGGACGGGCATCGCCATAGATCGCCCTGTCCACATCGGCGAGCAACATGGGATTGTTGTAGGCGGCGCGGCCGAGCATGACACCATCCACATGATTCAAATGCTGAAGCGCTTCATCGAGCGTCTGAATGCCGCCATTGATCCCGATGAATTGACTCGGGTTTTGCCGCTTGAGCCGGTAGACGCGGTCATAATCCAGCGGCGGAATATCCCGGTTCTCCTTCGGTGAAAGCCCCTTGAGCCAGGCTTTGCGCGCATGCACCCACAGGGCATCGGCCCCGGCTGCGAACACGCCGCCAGCGAGATCGTCGAGCGCCGGTTCGATATCCTGATCATCGACGCCGATCCGGCATTTGACCGTGACGGGGATCGACACCGACCGCTTCATCGCCCCGACGCAGTCGGCCACCAGGCCGGGCGTTTTCATCAGGCAGGCACCGAACGTGCCGGACTGCACGCGGTCCGACGGGCAGCCGACATTCAGGTTGATCTCGCGGTAACCGAAGGCTTCCCCTACCCGCGCCGCTTCGGCGAGCTTGGCCGGATCGGAACCGCCGAGCTGCAAGGCAACGGGGTGCTCGGCGCTGGAAAGACCCAGGAGCCGTTCGCGATTGCCGTGGATGGCCGCATCCGCCACGATCATTTCCGTGTAGAGCAAGGCATGGCGCGTGAACTGGCGGTGCAGCGTCCGGCAATGGCGATCGGTCCAATCGATCATCGGCGCAACCGCAAAGCGGTTGTGCGTGTAGCCATTGTTCTGTTCAGCCGTCATTGCCACGTCCGGATGCTTTCGATTGGTGTTGGCGCGTTTGCACAATGCGTGATCGGCAACGTGACGGTCAAACGGCCGAATTTGCCCGGCCGTCGTCACAGATTGCGCCGCTCCTCATAATGCGCGGCGGCCGTTTTGTCCACCGGAGCATGGCTTTCGCGCCGCAATGCCCCGGCCTGATAGGGTACATTCAGTAGCGTGATAAAACCGCAACAAAGTCTATCGAACCGCCGGTTCGGCATTTTTCAGTTTTACACCGTCATAAAAACCGGCCTAAAACAGATTCATCGATTTGCATGGAGGTTCCAGATGAACATCAAAGCTATTCTTCTTGGCTCGGCGGCGGCGTTGGTTGCCGTTACTGGCGCCCGCGCAGCGGATGCTATCGTGGTGGCGCAGCCGGAACCGGTTGAGTATGTTCGCGTCTGCGATGCTTATGGCAAGGGCTTCTTCTATATCCCCGGTACTGAAACCTGCCTGAAGATCGGCGGCTATCTGCGCTACGATGTCGGTGCGGGTGACAATGTCTACAGAGGCGGCGAGTTCGGCACCTGGAACAAGCATCTGCGTACGGAAATCCGCTTCGATGCCCGCTCGGAAACCGAACTCGGCACGTTGCGTTCCTACATCCAGACCCGCTTCGAATACACCAATGGCGTAAACAGCGGCGGCACCATTCCCCAGGCCTTCATTGAGCTTGGCGGCTTCCGCATCGGTGTTGCCGACGAAATCTTCGGCTCATGGACCAATTACGCCGGCAACATCATCAATGACGATGTGATCAACTACAACAGCTGGGCAAGCAACCAGGTCAGCTATACCTATGCCGCGGGCAATGGCTTCTCGGTCATCGTCGCCGCCGAACAGGGTTCGACCAATGACGGCTATTCCGGCTATGTCATCGACAGCTACCTGCCGCACCTGATGGGCGGCGTGAAGTTCGAGCAGGGTTGGGGCGGCGTCAGTGCAATCGGCGGTTACGACTCCAACGTCGAAGAATTCGCCGGCAAGTTGCGCTTCGACCTGAAGTTCACCGATACGTTCTCCGCCTTCGTCATGGGCGGCTATCAGTCCGGCTACGACACCACCCGCGTCAACCGCAACTTCCTCGCGCCTTGGCATGGCGACTGGGCGGCCTGGGGCGGACTGGCCGCCAAGGTTTCCGACAAGGCAACCATCAACGGTCTCGTCGGCTATGAATCGGAAGGTACCGTTGCTGCAGCTTTGAACGTTGCTTACGAGCTCGTCCCTGGCTTCACGATCACACCGGAAGTGAACTACACCAAGTTTGACGGCGACCGGAAGGACACCTCGCTTGCCAATGGCGGCAACGATGATGCTTTCGGCGGTACGATCCGCTTCCAGCGCAATTTCTAAAACGACTGAAGAATAAACAAAACCGGGGGCTTGCCCCCGGTTTTTGTATGTCTGGATGAGACTAGTTCAGATTTGCTCGGAAACGGCGGCAAATGCCGACGATTTCCTGAGAACAGCGACAAAAGCACGGCCTGCAACGGCAACCTCGCCGGAATTGTCGATCATCACGGCATCGGAGGGATCGCACGGGTTTGGCGCTGCCCGCATCAGGCGGCGTTTGATTTCCTCGGCATCCTCGCGGCCGCGCGCGGCCAGACGCTGTGCCAGGACCTCGGGCGACGCGGTAATGTGCACGACGATGAAATTGGCATAGGACTGGCGCAACGCCGGCAGGACACCGCGCGACACATTGGCAATGGCCACCGCGCCCTGCTCAACCTGCTGGTCCACCGAGACGGGCAAGCCGTAGCGCAAACCGTGGGCCTCCCAGCAATGGCAGAACGCCCCTGCCCGCTGCGCGGCCAGAAACTCTTCCTCACCCAGGCTGTCATGGTCTTCCGCATCGACCGTCGATGGCCGTGTCACCACCCGGCGCACGAAATGGAAATCCGGCTGGCCGCGCAATGCGTCGCGGGCAAAATCCATGATCGTATCCTTGCCCGCCCCGCTCGGGCCGACAACGGCGACAAACACGCCGTTGCGCAACGGCGCCGATGCCGGATTGAGTGCGCGTTCGATCGTTGCCGCTGCCATCAGACCACCCGGCGGCCTTCGCGCCACACCGTGCGGACGACCGGAATGTGCTCGTCAACCCGGACCCGCACCAGATCGGCACGCTTGCCGACTTCGATGACACCGCGGTCGTCGAAACCGACCGCCTCGGCCGGGTTCTTGGTCACCAGCCGCACCGCATCCGGCAGGGTAATCCCCTCGACCACGTCGCTCAGGAAGAAGGTCGACTGGATCAGGCTGAACGGAATATAGTCGGAGGACAGGATGTCGAGGTGGCCATGTTCGACCAGCTCACGCGCCGAAACATTGCCGGAATGCGAACCGCCGCGAACGACGTTCGGCGCGCCCATCAGCACGGCAAGGCCCGCCTGCTTCGAGGCAGCCGCCGCTTCCAGCGTCGTCGGGAATTCCGCCACGTGGATGCCCTGCTCCACAGCTTCATCCACATGGGCTGTCGTCGCGTCGTCATGGCTGGCCAGCACGATGCCGCGCTCGCGGCACAGATCGGAAATGGCTTTCCGGTGCGGTGCGGAATGGCGGGCTGATTCCTCCATGCGCTGCTCGCAGAACACGTTGAATTCGAGGTCGGACAGCTTCAGCTTGCGCTGGTAGTAATAGGCATAGGTTTCCAGGTCGACGAACTGACGCTGGCCCGGCGCATGATCCATCAGCGAGGCCAGGCGCACGCGGCTGTCATTGTCGAAATAATGGAACCCGTCGAGGCAGTCGGCGACCGACACTTCGCAGCGCAGATGGAAATAGTGATCGGCACGCAGGCGATCCTGCTGCACGCTGTCTTCGATGGCGTCGGCCAGCTTGCGGATTTCCTGGGCGGACATATCAGCATCGCGGTCAAGGCCGATGCGCAGCGCATCGAGAACCGTGGTGATACCGGATGAGGCAATCTGCGCATCATGCGCAAGCACGGCTGCAATCGGATTCCAGCGCACGCGCGGACGCGGCGCGTAGTGGCCTTCCAGATGGTCCGTGTGCAGTTCGACAAGCCCCGGAATGAGATAATCGCCGTCAAAATCCTCGCCGCCCGATGCTGTCCCGTTTGAAATATCGGCAATCTTGCCGTCACGGATCAGGACAGATCCCTTGATGACGTCATCTTCGAGAACGATTTGCGCGTTGTTCAGGATCAATTCGGCGGACATGATCAGGCAGTCTTTCTACGGTTGGTTCCGGCCAGCGGATGCAGCGAGTGAATTTCAAAGGGGAAGCCCGGCTCGGCTTCCGTAAACAAAGCGAGATTGTTGATTTCGACTGGCTCTTCGAGGACTGGCTCCAAGAATTCACTCAGAATACGTTCGATTTTGGGCCGGTCACGCTCGGGAACCGGACCTGTCAGGGTCATATGGAAGCGGAAATCCTCAAAAACATAGGGATAGCCCCATTGTTCCAGATTGCGGCGCTGGGCCGGCGACAGGTTTTCCGGGTTCCGCCGCTTGATCTCCGCTTCGCTCGGCGGCGCGCGGAAACGGTCGAAGGCCACGGTCACATCATTGGCCAGCTGGTTCAGCCTGTCCACCGGTTCCTCCGGCACGAGGGCGAAAAACCCGTCAAGATTGGCGATCGTCAGCTTTGGAATTTCGACGGGTTCGATGGAGGAGGCAAAATGCATGAGGGCCGAGAGAAGCTCGCGCTCTTCGATCCCGTCAGCCAGATGGAACGGCGCCTTCAGCGTCGCATGGAAACCGTAGCGGCGCGCCGACTCGGTCAGCTGGGCAAAATCCTCATGCGCCAGATCGCGGATCTGCGGCGGCCGCACCGGCTGGCCGGTGAAGGCGTTGCGGCCGAGCCAGTTCGCCGCCACTTTCAATAGCGGGTCGGCCGATGGCGGCGTGAAATAGATTGCATAGCGCATGGATGATTCCTCTGGAACAGTCTCGCGTTACGCTTCAAATATGACAAGCCTTTGAACGTCGAGATTTAGAGCAAGTTTTATTCACCCGGCAGGATGACTCCGCATAGACAAAATTTGCTCTAATGTTGGCTCTTTCCGGTCAAACGCGAGCGTAGGGCGTTGGATATGCCGTCAAAAATGAATATCACAACAAGGATGAGGACGACCATATAGGCGACATTGTGCCAGTTGGTGTTGGTGCGCATCGCTTCCCACAATTTCAGGCCGATGCCGCCCGCCCCCATGGCACCGATGATGGTGGCCGAGCGGGTGTTGGATTCCCAGAAATACAGCGCCTGGCTGGCGAAAACCGGCAGAACCTGCGGCAGGACACCATAGCGCTGCACACTGGCCGGCGACGCGCCGACGGACTTGACGCCCTCGCGCTGCTTGTCGTCGATGTTTTCAAGCGTTTCCGAATAGACTTTGCCCAGCGTGCCGGTGTCGGTGAAGAAGATCGCCGAAATACCGGCGAGCGGTCCCGGGCCGAAGGCGCGGGTGAAGAACAGCGCCCAGATCAGCATATCAACCGAGCGCAGGAAGTCGAAGACGCGCTTGGTGATCTGGTTGGCAAAGACATTCGGTGTGATGTTGCGCGCGGCAATGAAGGCCAGCGGAAACGACAGCAGCGACGCCATCAGCGTGCCCATGAAGGCCATGACGATGGTCTGCAGCAGTTTTGTCCAGACATCGCCGTGCTGCCATGAGGAGTTGAACCAGATATTGTCGAAGGCAAGCGATGCATTCGACATCTCGGGCTTGATGCGCTCGCCGCTGACGATCAGCGAGGCCACCTCGCCAAAGGACTTGCCCCAGAACGGCGAACTCGTATCGAAGACGAAATTCGCCCAGCCGAGGAACCGGCGGCTCACCACGACCCGCTGCGGAATGATGTCGGCCTGCCCGGCAAAGCCGAAACTCACCGTCACCTGGTCTTCCTTCAGGGTTGCCCAGCCCGGCAGCGGCCCCTGCGGCTTGGCGCCGTCTGCCGCCAGCAGCACCGTCAGCGTCTCGCCGCCCCGCGTGACGATCACGCGCTGATCGTTGATGTCGAGCTTCTTGTCCGAACCGAAGAGGATGGCGACATTGTTGCCGTCCTTCACCACCCAGCTCGGGTTCGGATTGTCGCCCAGCTCGGAAAACCGGGGATAACTGACGGTCGCGCCCGTCGGCCCCGGCCGAACCGTGGTCTTGATGGCATAGGACACCCAATCGCGGGCATAGAGTTCGGCACGTTGCCACTGGCCGCCGGCAAGCACGGTGCCGATGGAAAAGAACCACCAGCAATAGAACACATAGGCCACGATGCCCGCTGCAATCAGCACAGGCATGAAACGGCGCCAGAACGGCGGATTGAAAACGGCGGGATACCGCGTCTCGAAATCGGCAATGGTATCGGCTGTGATAGCGCTCATGATAATATCCTAACCACCGACGGCAAAGGCCTGCTCGCCCACGAGGCGGCGGCGCAGCCATGCGGAAAACTGATCCACGGCAATGATCGTCACGAAGAGAAGCAGGATGATCGCCAGCGTCTTGGCCTGATGGCCGCGTCCGATGGACAGGCGCAGCTCCTCGCCGATACCGCCGCCGCCAACGGCGCCGATGATGGTCGAGGCGCGCACATTGATCTCAAGCCGCAGCAGCGCATAGGACATGAAATTCGGCATGACCTGCGGCACGATGCCGAAACCGACGCGCTCGAACCAGTTGGCACCGACGGCGCGCAGCCCCTCATCCGCCTTCATATCGGCATTCTCCACCACTTCGAAGAACAGTTTGCCGAGAGCGCCGATCGTGTGGATGCCGACGGCGAACATGGCAGGGATCGGCCCCAGCGACAGGATGGCCGCGAAGAAACCGGCAATGACGATTTCCGGAAAGGCACGCAGGATTTCCATGTAACGGCGGGCGGCAAACCGGATGAACCGGTTCTTCACGAGATTCTTGGCCGCGAGAAAGCAGATCATGAAACCGAAAATGAAACCGGCAAGTGTCGCCAGGATCGCGATATTGAGCGTTTCCAGCATCTTGTAGAAATATTCGGGCATGTAGAACCCGCCGAAGAGATAGACCCGCCCTTCGGGGTAGTCATATTTCAGGCTTCCGTCGAAATAGGGCGACGGCAGATCGAACATGGCGCGCCACACTTCCCATCCGTCGCGCGGAACCAGATCACCGGCAAAATCGAAGAGATGCGGCAAACGGTCGAAGAACTTGCCCGCATTGGATTCATTGGCAAACCACAGGGACCCGGCAATGGTGACCAGCAGTCCTATGGCGATGATCCAGCTATAGGCACGGCGGCGTCCGGCAAGCTCCTGCCAGTGCCGTTCGATCTGGATGCCGTCGGACGACAACTCAGGGGAAGCGGTTCTGCTCATTGCAAACATCCTTCAAGGTGCCGCAAACAAAATCACGGCCAGATCCGCAGAACTGGCCGTGATGATGTGTGTCTGGCTTATCCGCCGATCTGCGCTTTGCGGGCGTCGATGATGGGCTGATAGAACTGGGTGTTGACCTCAGTATAGCTCTTGAAATCGCCGCCCATGGTGGCTGCGAAGCAGGCAGGATCGCTCTTCGGCAGATCGAGCATGAAGGCCTTGAACTTGTTCTTCAGGTCGGCATCCAGCGAGGTGCGGATAACGATCGGGCCGTTCGGGATCAGCGGCGACTTCCAGAGTTCGACGAAATCCTTCATGTCGATCAGGCCCTTGTCGACCATCTTGCGCAGATTGCCTGACGTGTAGCCTTCGTCGAACTTGCCGACGCCGGAGCCGAATGTCGTGCCGGCATCGAACTTGCCGTCCTTGACGGCGAGAACGAGGTTTTCATGACCGCCGCCGAAACCGGTTTCGGAGAAGTATTCCTTGACCGAGGTCTTGATGTCCTTCGGCAGCGAGGTAACGGGGATCAGGTAGCCGGATGTGGAGTCTGGATCGGCAAAGCCGAGCTTCTTGCCCTTCATGTCGGCCAGCGTCTTGATGCCGCTGTCCTTGCGGGCAACCATGATCGAGTAGTAACCGGTCGCGCCGTCGGTCTGGACGGTGGTCAGGATCGGCTCGACAGCCTTCGGATTGGTCAGATAGATCTTGGCAAAGCCAGAAGCGCCCAGTTCCGCATAGTCGAGGGTGCCGCCGAGCAGGCCCTGGATGACGCCATCATAATCCGTCGCCGGGAACAGCTTGACGTCCTTGACGCCGAGAACCTTTGGCAGCTTGTCGACGATGCACTGGTAGTTGCGCAGGCGGTCTGCTTCGTTTTCGCCGCCGATGATACCGACGCGAAAGGTCTCAAGGTTTTCGGCACGAGCCATCGAGCCTGCAAACACGGCGCTGATTGCAATCGCACCCATAAGGGCTTTCTTAAGCAACATGACTATCTCTCCTGTCAAAGCTTCCAGAGTTTTTTATGTGGACTTGAGCCCGTTACGTGGGCAAGCCGATCCGTTTGCGCTCAACGCGCGGCCAGTATGGCCTCTAATTCGGGGATTGGTGTCGGCGCATGACGCGCAATGCTTGTCGATGTGATGGCTTCCGAGAAAGCATCCTTCAGGCCATCCGCACCATAGATGCGGCGGGCGGCAGCCTCGGTCAGATCGTCGGGCGTGCCATCGAAAACCACCTTGCCGCCCTGCATGCCGATGATGCGCTCGCAGAAATGCCGCGCCGTATCGAGCGTATGCAGGTTGGTGATGACGGTAAGGCCCTCTTTTTCATTGATGTCACGCAAGGATTCCATCACCACCTGCGCATTGCGCGGATCGAGAGAGGCGATGGGTTCGTCGGCGAGAATGACTTTGGGGTTCTGCATCAGCGCCCGGGCGATGGCGACCCGCTGCTGCTGTCCGCCGGAGAGTGTTCCGGCCCGCTGCAGGGCGGTTTTGGCAATATCGAGCCGCTCGAGGGCGGCGATTGCCATGGCACGTTCTTCGCGTGAGAATATGCCGAGAAGGCTTTTGATGGTGGATCGGTGGTTCAGGCGCCCAAGGAGGACATTGGTCAGGACATCGAGGCGGGGAACAAGGTTGAACTGCTGAAAGATCATCGCGCAATCGCGTTGCCAGGCTCGCAGCGCCGAGCCGTTGAGCTTGGCCACATCCTTGCCGTCGAAGATGATCGACCCTTCGGACGGGTTGATCAGGCGGTTGATCATGCGCAGCAGCGTCGACTTGCCTGCACCCGAGCGACCGATGACTCCGACCATCTGCCCCTGCGGGATTTCAACATTGACATTGTCGATGGCAATATTGCTGCCAAAACGACGCGTCACGTTTTCAATCTTCAGCATAGGCCAATCCTTGTTGGTATTGCCCTGTCCTAAAGCCCTAGTGTGAAGGTGCGATGGCACTTTTATTGCACTTACGTGACAACTGGGGAAAGCAGAAGTCAGCCTGAATGTTTTTCCAGAAATGCCTCGATATCGAGGGCGCGAAAATCATCCAGAGCACCACGCAGG
Organism: Phyllobacterium sp. T2-21; assembly: GCF_055378485.1. Taxonomy (NCBI): domain Bacteria; kingdom Pseudomonadati; phylum Pseudomonadota; class Alphaproteobacteria; order Hyphomicrobiales; family Phyllobacteriaceae; genus Phyllobacterium; species Phyllobacterium sp. T2-21. The sequence continues at coordinate 2,995,551 of NZ_AP027912.1, forward strand.
CGGGCATGATCCCAGTCCCACCACGCCAGTGTTTGCAGGCGTTCCGCCGTCTTTTTGTCGAAACGGTCGCGGATTTTGCGGGCGGGAACACCGCCGACAATCGTATAGGGATCAACATCGCGTGAGACCACCGCCCCCGCCCCGATCACGGCGCCATCGCCGACGGTAACGCCGGGCAGAACCGTCGCGCCATGGCCGATCCAGACGTCATGGCCGATACGCACCTGATTGGTCCGGCGCCATTCGAAAAACGACTCTTCCGGACCGGCATCGTCCCAGTAGTCACCGGCACGATAGGTGAAGTGATGCAGCGTTGCCCGCCAGGTCGGATGGTTGGTCGCGTTGATCCGCACGCTCGCCGCGATGTTGGCGAACTTGCCGATCGTGGCGCACCAGACCGCACCGTCCTGCATGATGTAGGAATAATCGTCGAGTTTGGTTTCACTGATGCGGCAGCGCTCGGAAATCTCCGTGTAGCGGCCGAGTTCGCTGTCCTCGACGTGCGCTGTCGCGTGAATGAGCGGTGTTGGGGAAAGCCGGGTCATGCTGCCTCGCTCTGTACGGCAAATGCGGTCACGTCGATGATGCGGTCGGCCACGGCCTCGCGCACATCCTCGTCGTGGAAAATCCCGAGCATGGCGATACCAGCTTCTTTTTTGCTGCGGATCATCGAAACGACCACTTCGCGGTTTTTGGCATCGAGCGAAGCCGTGGGCTCATCCAGAAGCAGGATCGGGTGATCGGTGATGAAACCGCGCGCAATATTGACGCGCTGCTGCTCACCGCCGGAGAAGGTGGCAGGCGGCAGTGACCAGAGCCGTTCGGGCAGATTGAGCCCGGCAAGCAGGGCTGCGGCCTTGTCGCGCGCTTCGGTGCGGTCGATGCCGCGCGCCACCAGCGGTTCGGCAACGACATCGAGCGCCGACACGCGCGGCACGGTGCGCAGGAACTGGCTGACATAGCCGATCATGTCGCGGCGCACGCCCAGAACCGTGCGCGGATCGGCACTGGCAAGATCGACCAGCCGGTCGCCATAGGGCACGATGATCTGGCCGCGGTCGACGGCATAATTGCCGTAGACCATCTTGAGGATCGAGCTTTTGCCCGCCCCTGACGGACCGCCGAGCACGGCGCATTCACCCGCCTTGATGGAAAACGAGACATTCGCCACCACGGGCAGACGGATGCCGTCGCGCAGATGCATGGTGAAGCTCTTGGCGACATCGGAAACAACGAGAGGTGTTGGCATGATGCTAGACCTGCAGGATGGAGGAAACGAGAAGCTGGGTGTAAGGCGCCTGCGGATCGTCAAGCACCCGGTCGGTCAGACCGGTTTCAACGATATGGCCATCCTTCATCACCATCATCCGGTGCGACAGCAGCCGGGCGACGGCGAGATCGTGGGTGACGACGATGGCCGCAAGCCCGAGATCGCTGACCAGCCCGCGCAACAGATCGAGCAGACGCGCCTGCACCGACACATCAAGCCCTCCAGTCGGCTCATCCATGAACACAAGCCGGGGATTGGTGACGAGGTTGCGGGCAATCTGCAGACGCTGGCGCATGCCGCCGGAAAAGGCGCGCGGCTGGTCGTCGATACGGTCGGAGGCGATTTCCACCCGGCCCAGCCAGTCGGTGGCCGTCGCGCGGATATTGCCATAATGCCGGTCGCCGATGGCCATCAGCCTCTCGCCGACATTGGCACCGGCGGAAACGGTCATCCGCAGCCCATCGGCCGGATTCTGATGCACGAAACCCCAGTCTGTGCGCATGAGAAAGCGGCGTTCCGCCTCGCTCAACCGGTAGAGATCGCGGAACTGGCCGTCGCGCATGCGGTATTCCACCGAGCCCGCCGACGGGGCAAGACGTGTCGCCAGGCAGTTGAGCAATGTCGTCTTGCCGGAGCCGGATTCGCCGACAATCGCCAGCACTTCACCCGGCCACAGCTCGAACGAGACATTCTGGCAGCCGATGCGGCTGCCGTAGAATTTGGAGAGGTCCTTGACCTTCAAGAGAGGTGTATCACTCATGATTATTCCGCTGCCTCTGCCGTATCTGCCGCCAGCGCACCGCGGTGCCCCTTGGCCTGCCGGTCTTCACAAAAATCCGTATCCGAACAGACGAACATGCTGCCGCCCTTGTCATCGAGGATGACTTCATCCAGATAGCTGCCCTTCGCCCCGCACAGGGCGCAAGGCTGGGAAAATGTCTGGATTTCAAAGGGATGATCCTCGAAATCGAGACTGACGACTTCCGTATAGGGCGGAACCGCATAGATGCGCTTTTCGCGCCCTGCCCCGAAAAGCTGCAATGCCGGGGACATATGCATCTTCGGGTTGTCGAACTTCGGCGTCGGCGACGGGTCCATCACATAACGCCCCTCGACCTTCACCGGATAGGCATAGGTGGTGGCGATATGGCCGTGGCGGGCAATGTCCTCATAGAGCTTGACGTGCATCAGGCCGTATTCTTCCAGCGCATGCATCTTGCGCGTTTCGGTCTCGCGCGGCTCGAGGAACCGCAGCGGCTCGGGGATCGGCACCTGATAGACGAGGATTTGTCCGGCCTGCAGCTGTGCTTCGGGAATGCGGTGGCGCGTCTGGATGATCGTGGCATCCGCGGTTTTCGTGGTCACGCGGACATTGGCGACTTTCTGGAAGAAAGCCCGGATCGACACGGCATTGGTCGTGTCATCGGCGCCCTGATCGATCACCTTCAAGGTATCGTCCGGTCCGAGAACGGCGGCGGTCACCTGCACGCCGCCTGTGCCCCAGCCATAGGGCATCGGCATTTCGCGCGAGGCGAACGGTACCTGATAGCCCGGAATGGCAATGGCTTTCAGGATGGCGCGGCGGATCATCCGCTTGGTCTGTTCATCCAGATAGGCGAAATTATAGGTCGCTAGATCGGTCATTCTGCTGCCTCTTTGGTTTCGACGCCGGCGAGCCGGTTGCGCTCGTGTTCGGCGCGCATGCGCCGGATCAGATCGAGTTCGGCCTGGAAATCCACGTAGTGCGGCAATTTCAGGTGCTCGACGAAGCCCGTCGATTGCACATTGTCACTGTGGGAAATGACGAATTCCTCGTCCTGCGCCGTGGCGGTGATATCTTCGCCCAGCTCCCTTGCCCGCAAGGCACGGTCGCACAGCGACATCGACATGGCCTTGCGCTCGCTCTGGCCGAACACCAGGCCATAGCCGCGCGTGAACTGTGGCGGTTGCTTTGCCGATCCCTTGAACTGGTTGACCATCTGGCATTCGGTGACCCGGATGGTGCCGAGCGTCAGCGGGAAATCCAGCTCTGCCACCTCAAGTTCAACCTCGACCTCGCCGATACGGATTTCACCGACAAAGGGATGGCTGCGGGCATAACCGCGCTGCGTCGAATAGGCGAGCCCGAGCAGAAAACCTTCATCGCCGCGTGCCAGCGCCTGCAGGCGCAGATCGCGTTCCAGCGGAAAGGTCAGCGGTTCGCGGGTCAAGTCGCCCGCAACTGCGCCTTCCGGCAGGTCGCCATCTTCCTCGATCATGCCGTCATGGCCGAGGATGTCGGTGACCCGCGGCGTGAAAACCTCCGGTTCGTCGCGCTGGTCCGGCGCTTCAATCGGTGCATCCACGGCAAGCTCAGGATCGAGCAGACGGTGCGTGTAATCGAATGTCGGGCCCAAAAGCTGCCCGCCGGGAAGATCCTTGAACGTGGCGGAAATGCGCCGTTCGATCTGCATCTGCGCCGTTTCCAGCGCCTTGGTATAGCCGAAACGGGGCAATGTGGTCCGGTAGGCACGCACGAGAAAAATCGCCTCGATCAGATCGCCGCGCGCCTGCTTGATGGCGAGCGCCGCAAGTTCAGGATCGTAGAGCGAGCCCTCGGCCATGACCCGGTCGACGGCCAGCGACATCTGCTCGACGATCTGATCGAGCTGGATGGGCGCCACATCCCGGTCGCCGCGGCGCCGGTCGGCCAGAAGCTTGTGCGCATTGCGGATGGCGGCTTCGCCGCCCTTGACTGCAACATACATGGTTCAGGCCTCCGTCTTCTTGATGCGCGTGGTGCGGGGCAGCGCGGCAAGCGCACCCTTGCCGGCAAAGATCAGGTCGACACCGCGCGGGAAAGCCGCGCGGTTGGCGATCCATTGATCGATGAACATTTTCGGCAGCTGGCTGGGTGAGAACGCCATGGAATCCTTGATCCCCGGCCCTTCGAGAACGAGCGCGTCCGCGCCGTCGAAACCATCGATCTGCAGGATCAGCGTCGTCGAACGATCAGGGTATTCCGATGTGCCGCGGCAGAAGGATTCAAGCGAGGGCATCGTTGCCACATCGCTGATCAGGGCAAAATCGGCTTCCGCCGTGTCATCCGTCAATTCGAGGCCCGTATGGAATTTCAGCCATCCCGCGCACGCCGTTGAACCGGAGATCGCCCGGTCGCACCACACGGTTGCGTCGTGATCGAACAGGGTTGCGGCAATCGACGCGGCCAGAGATGTCAGCGGTGCAGGCGGCACGGCGAGATCGCTCACGTCCACGATCCGGCCGGGATTGGCCATGGCGTCCATTAGCGCCCGGAAAACGGTTTGTGCGTTCAGCACGCTGTCGCTGAAACCGCCCTCGAAGATTTGTGTGTCGGAACGCATCAGTCGTCACCCCGTACCATTGTGAAAAAATCGACCTTGGTCGCAGCGGTCTCGGCGCGCTTCGACGTGCGGTCGCGTTCGAGACGATCGGCAATCGGCGCAAGCACCGCGCGCTCCACCGCATCGCGGCACTCCGGCTGCTGCCACAGCGCATCGAAGACGGCGGCAAGCCGCACCTTCTCGCGGTGCCGGCCGAGCGCATAGGCATGGCCGACGGCACCATTGCCGAGCCGCACCGTTGCGCGCGTCACTGTCGCCTCGCCCAGGTTGAACGGCGCGCCGCCGCCGCCGATACGGCCGCGCAGCATGACGAGGCCGGTTTCCGGGCCGCGCAGGGTCTCTATCTCAGGCTTGTCGCCCCATCCGGCCCACAGGGCCGCTATTTCAGGCGCGGTCGCCTGCGCCAGCAGGGCCATGGCGGCCTTGCGCTGCAGATCCGGCGCGCTGCCGGTTTCCGTGGACTGTATATTTTCTTTGATCATTGACATCTCGCTCAGATTTGTCTATTTATCTATACAAATAGACAATAAACACACCTATAAATCCCGTCAATGACAGGAGCATGACAAAACGTGAAATCCGCGCGATTCATTACCCGCAACAGCGGCGTTGCCATCTGGCGGCAGATTGCCGACCAGATCCGCGGCGACATCACGGCGGGGAAAATGCCGAGCGGCGCCAGGCTGCCGCCGGAGGTAACCCTGGCCGAACGCTTCGCGGTCAACCGCCACACCATCCGCAGCGCCATTGCCGCCCTGACCAAGGAAGGCGTGCTGCGGGCTGAACAGGGCCGCGGCACCTTCGTCGCCAACAGCAAGAAGCTGACCTACCGCATCGGCGAGCGGACGCGGTTTTCCGAAATCCTGGCGACGCAGGTGCGCGAGACCAGAGGCATATTGCTGGGTCACCGCATCGAGGACGCGGCGGGAGAAGTCGCTGCAGCCCTCGGCATGACGGGCGGCCAGGTGATCAGGATCGATTCCATGCACACGGCGGACGGCAATCCCGTTTCCTGCGCCACCGCCTGGTTCGATGCGGCGCGGGTGCCCAACGTGGTCGAGGATTACCGGGTGTCAGGTTCCATCACCGCCGCCCTGAAGGCGGCCGGCATTGACGATTATCTGCGCAAATCGACCATCATTGCCGCGCGCCATGCGGATGCGGAGGATTTGCGGCACCTGCGCCTGTCGCCGGGCGCCATCGTTCTGGTCTCCACGGCGATCAATGTCGATATGGACGGCCATCCCATTGAATATGCCAGAAGCCGCTTTGCCGCCGACCGCATGGAGATCGCAATCGACGGCAAGTCGATGGTCTAGTTATCGGCAGTCGATTGCATCGCGCGTGGTGCGTGGTTCGACAAGCTCACCATGAGGGAGGTCGAGAGTTGCAGGGAGCCTTATTCTGCGACGTTCGCGATTGGCATGCAGCCAAACCACCTCCCTCATGGTGAGCTTGTCGAACCACGCACGATGGGAATGCCAAGCGTCAATTCATTCCTAATCCGTCACCGACCCGCACCAGCCAGGCAGATAACCGGCGGCATCGCCCTTGGCTTCCTTGAGGGCACGGTTGAGAGCGGCATCAAAATCAGATTCCACGGCCTTGCGGCCTATCCGGCGCCGCAGAAAATCCGCCCAGAGGAATTCGCTGAACGGCGTGGTATCCTTGGCATAGCCGCCGGCACGGCGCAGTTCGCCCGCAAGGCTGCGGAACGGATCGTCGTCGAGATCCTTGATCGCCTTGGGAATGGCCGCATAGTCACGGCGTTTGCCCTCGGCATCAAACGGATGCATCCAGCCGCGATTGTCGAGAACCACCATGAACGCATCCTTCTCCAGCGATGACAGGTCGCTGACGACAGTGACAAGAATGTGTTTTACCCCCTCCTCGTGCAGTGCGCGCGCAAGATGGTGATGGTCGATGACGTAATTGCGCCTGTTCGGTCCAAGCACCACGGGGATCATATGTTCGCCGAGAAACTTGCCGCCCTTCGCGCCCTTCTGCTGGCGCCATTTCTTGCGCTTTTCGTCCACTTCGCGCATGCCGACGGTGATCTGGGTCGGCCGCAGATCCTTGATCGCAACCGGCGTTACAATGGGTTCTCTTGTTCCGGATATCTGCATCATCGTTCCCCTTGGTTTGGTGCCAGTTTTCGGATGGCATCATCGACACTGTGAAAGATGTTGTCCGGCCCGAGCGAGGCGATAAGCCCGAACCGGGACAGGGCATTCTGCGCCCGGACCGATTCCAGCCGGGCTATGGCGAATTTCACATCGGCGTTCCGGCAGTAGTTTATCACGTCCGTCAGGGCCTGCGATGCCGTGTAATCGATCTCGATAATGCTGCTGGCCTCGAGGACAACGAGGTTGAGCGCCGGCCCGCTCGCATCGATGGTGCTGCACAGACCGCGCTTGAAATCATCGGCGTTGACAAAGGAAAGCGGCGCCTGGAACGCCACGACCAGCACACCGGGTATCTTCTCGCCGTCCTTGGCGGCGCTCGGCGGCCACCAGATCGAACTGCCGGGCACTTTTTCGAACTCGATGGGGCGGGCGCGCATCACGGCCCACAGGCCATGCAGCAGCGACAGCCCGATGCCGATGGTCACCCCCGATTCGATGGGCAAGGCGACGATGGCCGCCATGGTGATGAGGATCAGGCCGAATTCGCCCCGCGCCTCGCGGTACACGGCAATGATCGTCGGCCAGCGGATGATCCTCTGGGCGACAAAGAGCAGGATGCCCGCCAGGGCAGCGTGCGGCACGCTCGCCAGCAGCAGGCCGCCGAACGCCACCAGCGCCAGGACAATCGCCGCAGCGATCAGGCCGCTGACCTGCGACGTCCCGCCGGTCTCCGTGACAATCGCCGTGCGCGGCGGGCTGGCATTGACCGGAAAGGCGCCAAACAGCCCCGACAGGATGCTGCCTGCCCCCACGCCGACAAAATCGCGGTTGACGTCGGGCGCGGCGCCATTCTTGGACACGAAAGACCGTGTCGTGGCCGCCGTTTGCACCATCACCACCACGGCGACCAGCAATGCGAGGGGCAGCAGGCTGCGCAATTGCTCAAAACCGATCTGCGGCAGGGCAGCATGCGGCAGGCTGTTGGGAAGCGGGCCGAGAACCGTCACGCCGCGGCTTTGCAGGCCGAGCAGCACCACCGCAAGGGTGGAGACGACAAGCCCCAGCAGGGCGCCGGGTATCCGCGCATTGATCCGCTCGGACAGGAACACAATCAGGAACACACCGGCCCCGATGGCAACGCTGTACGCGTTGATCTGTCCAGCGCTGGCAATGGTTGCCGAGACACGCTGGAACACATCGCCCGACTGCGCGGCGATGCCCAGAAGGCCGGGCAATTGCGAGATGATGATGTGGATGGAAATGCCGGCGAGAAAGCCCGTCGTGACCGGCACCGACAGGAGATCGGCAATCCAGCCGAGCCGGAAGATGCCACTTGCCACAACGATCAGTCCGACAATCAGGCCGAGCGCCGCCGCCAGCAGACCGAATTCGGGCGAGCCGCTGGTGGCCAGCAGTGCAAGGCTGCCGGCAAAGATGGGCGTGATGGTTGAATCAGCTCCGGCGGAGAGATGGCGGCTGGCGCCGAAGATGGCAAAGGCCAGCGAACCCGCAATGAAGGCAAAGAAACCGATCTCGGGAGCAAAACCGCCGAGGCGTGCCGTCGCCATCTGTTCGGGGATGGCGATGGCCGCCAGTGTCAGGCCGGCAATGACATCGCCGTTGAGATCGGACAGCCTCCATCCCGCAAGCGAGCGGAACGGCAGCCAGTTCCTACCTCCGGTCACCGGATTGGAAGCACTCACCTGTTTCACCGAACGCCTCCATTGGATTGATGCAGTCTACCACATGGTTTTGGCCGCGCGTGCGGCCCATTCATTGTCGTAGGTTTCACCGCCCACGCGGTTTTCGCTCAGCGCCGCCAGCATCTGGCCCGGTGTCGGGAATTCCTTCGGCGAGCGGAATTTCTCCGGGTTCCACAATTCCGAGCGGATGAGCGCCCGCGCGCACTGGAAATAGGCTTCCTCGACTTCCATGACGAGAACGGAGCGCGGCGCCTTGCCATCCATGACGAAGCTGTCCAGCAGCGCCTGATCCGTATCGATGAACGCCCGGCCGTTCACACGGAAGGTCGTGTTGAGACCGGGAATGAGGAACAGCAGGGCGACGCGCGGGTCGCGCACGATATTGCGCAGCGAATCGATGCGGTTGTTGCCACGCCAGTCGGGCATCATCAGCGTGCGCTCGTCATGGATGCGGATGAACCCGGCCAGATCGCCGCGCGGCGAGCAATCGAGCCCCTCCGGCCCGCTCGTTGCCAGCGCCACAAAGGGCGAACCTTCGATCAGTTGCCGGTATTCCGGAATGATGCGGTCCGCCACCTTGGCGGTCGATGCTTCCGCTATCGCGCCATTGCCGTAAATGACCTCAAGTTCATCAATTGTCGTAACGCGGGACAACGCAACCTCCTTCTGTGTCGTGCAAATGCGTTTGCCGTCTAACATCGCATGTTTAAGTCTTGATGACAGCCGGTATTTTTAACAAATGACAGCGGCATCACACTCGTATATCAGTCGCACCGGATGCATGTTGAGGAGGTTTTCATGGGCGGGTTTGCAGCCATCGGCGAGTGTATGATTGAGCTGTCGGGAGCCAATGGCGACCAGTGGCGCATGGGATTTGCCGGCGATACGCTCAACACCAGCTGGTATGTGCGCGCCCTCACCGATGCCGATTTTGCCGTCGATTACGTCACGGCCTTCGGCGACGATCCGTTCTCGCTCAAGCAGCGGGCCTTCCTCGCGGAAAACGGCATCAACACCGCCCATAGCCCGGTTATAACCGGTGCACGCCCGGGCCTTTATGCGATCACGCTGACGGGTGTCGAACGATCCTTCACCTATTGGCGCAACGATTCCGCCGCCCGCCATCTCGGCGACGATCCGCAGGCCCTGGCGCTCAGCCTCGATGGGCGCAAGATCATCTATTTCTCCGGCATCACCATGGGCATCTTGAGCCCGAAGAGCCGCCAGAACGTGCTGAACGCCGTCAGCAATGCGCGCCGTCAGGGCACGCTCGTCGCCTTCGACGCCAATTACCGGCCGCGCCTGTGGGAAAACGCCGAGACGGCCAGACAGGCGCTGATCGATGCCTACCACGTCGCCGACATCGCCCTGCCGACCTTCCCCGATGAAAATGCCCTGTTCGGCGATGCCACGCCCGAAGAAACCGCCGCGCGCATCGCCAGCTATGGCGTGCGGGAAATCGTGGTGAAGGACGGCACCGACCCGGCGCTCGTGGTTGTGGACGACCGGCAAAGCCGCGTCCCCGCCGTCCGCGCCAACGCCGTGGACACGACGGGGGCCGGCGACAGTTTCAACGGCGGTTACATCGCTTCGCGTCTGGCCGGTCTTGAGCCCGTTGACGCCGCCGCCCGCGCCCACCGGGTCGCGGCGCGGGTCGTTGAGTTCCATGGCGCACTGGCGCCGATGGGGGAAGCGCGCAAGGCCTTCAGCCGCTAGAAGCGGCAGCACTGTCACGCGTGGTTCGACAAGCTCACCATGAGGGGACTGGACGGGCTGCAAAGCTAATCTTAGACGCTGCAGAATATAGCTCCCTGCAATCCTCACCCTCCCTCATGGTGAGCTTGTCGAACCACGCACCACGATCTAAACCTTGTGCTTCTTGAAGGTGTAGCGGGTCATCTGGCTGTATGTCTCGTCCGGACGCAGGATCGACTGCGGAAAATACGGGAAATGCGTCGAATCCGGCCAGTTCTGCGCTTCAAAGCAGAACCCGGCATAATCGGCATAGGTCTGCCCCGTCAGGCCGAGCGGCGGTCGCCCGCCCAGCGTATTGGCCGCGTAGAACTGCACACCCGGCTCCGTGGTCAGCACCTGCATCTCGATGTTGCTGCGCGCACCCTTGGCGGATGCCACCCACTGCAGGGGGCGGCGCTGGCTGGAAACGCAGAAATTGTTGTCATAGACAACCTGCTTGCCGTCCTCTTCCCGCCGGATCGTCCGGTATTCGCGGAAATCATGCGCCGTTCCCGCAACAGGCAGGACGCGCCCGTCGGGAAGCAGATCGCCATTGACGGCGAGGTAAGCCTCGGCGCCGATCTTGACCTGATGATCCAGCACGTCGGTCAGGCCGCCATCGTCGAGATTGAAATAGCTGTGATGCGCCAGATTGCAGATCGTCGGCTTGTCGGTCACCGCATCGAGGCGGATGGCCAGCGTCCCCTTGGATTCCAGCATATAGGTGCAGGTGATGGTGAGATTGCCGGGAAAGCCCATCTCGCCGTCGCCAAGCATGATCGTCAGCGTGACATAATCGGGGCCGACGGCCACGACGTTCCAGGTGCGCCGTCCCGCCCCGGCATCGCCGCCATGGATGTTGTGGATGCCATGGAAATTGCGCTGCAGGGCAAAGGTCTGGCCGTCAATGACGAGCTCGCCATCGCGAATGCGGTTGACCGTCCGCCCGATGGTCGCCCCGAGATAGGGCGAATGCGCGGGATAGTCGGCAAAGTCCTGATAGCCGAGAACCAGCGGGTGATCGTGATCCTTGAGGCGCAAATCCTGGATGACTGCGCCCCAGGTCAGGATTTTGGAGGTCAGCCCGCCGCCCGAGATGGTGATGCGGTGAACTGCCTCGCCATCGGGCGTATGGCCGAAAATTTCCGTATGCATCAGACTTACAGCCCCAGACCGCCAACGCAGATATATTTGGTGTCGAGATAGTCTTCGATACCCTGATGTCCGCCCTCCTTGCCGAGACCGGATTCCTTCAGGCCGCCAAACGGTGCTTCCACCGTGGTGATCATGCCTTCATTGACGCCGACCATGCCGTATTTCAGGCCTTCCGAAACCCGGAACACCCGTCCAAGGTCCTGCGTGTAGAAGTAGGAGGCAAGGCCGAACTGGGTGTTGTTGGCCAGATCGATCGCTTCCTGTTCCGTCTCGAATTTGTAGATCGGCGCGACAGGGCCGAAAATCTCTTCGGTGGTGAAGAGCATGTCGGGCGTGGCATCGCCGATCACCGTCGGTTCGAAGAAGCTGCCGCCGAGCGCATGGCGCTTGCCGCCGGTGACAATCCTGCCACCCTTCTGTTTGGCGTCGGCAATGAATTCCTCGACCTTGGCGACGGCCTTGTCATCGATCAGCGGTCCCTGCTGCGTCCCCGCATCGAGACCGTTGCCGACCTTCAGCTTGTCCGTGGCCGCCGCGAATTTCTCGACGAAGGCATCGTAGATGCCGGACTGCACGAGGAAACGGTTGGTGCACACGCAGGTCTGGCCGGAATTGCGGAATTTGGCCGCGATGGCACCGTCCACGGCGCGGTTCAGATCCGCATCGTTGAACACGATGAACGGCGCATTGCCGCCCAGTTCCATCGACACCTTCTTCACGGTGTCGGCCGCCTGCTTGATCAGGATCTTGCCGATTTCCGTCGATCCGGTGAAGGTGATCTTGCGCACCAGCGGATTGCTGGTGATCTCGCCGCCGATTTCCGAGGCCGAACCGGTGAGAATGTTCACGACACCCTTGGGAATGCCGACCTCTTCGCACAGCGCGCCCCAGACCAGGCCGGAATAGGGTGTCTGCGTTGCCGGCTTGACCACGGCCGTGCAGCCGGACGCCAGCGCCGGACCGATCTTGCGGGCAAGCATCGAGGACGGGAAATTCCACGGCGTGATTGCGCCGATGACGCCGAGCGGTTCTTTCGTCACGAGAATGCGCCGGTCGGCCCACGGGGATGGCACCACGTCGCCATAGGTGCGCCGTGCCTCTTCCGCATACCAGAGGATATAGGCGGCCGACATGCCGATCTCGCCCTTGGCTTCGGTCAGCGATTTGCCCTGCTCCAGCGTCAGAAGCTCGGCCAGCGCGTCCTGATTGTCGAGAATGGCATCGTGCAATTTGCGCATCAGCTTGGAGCGTTCGAGCACGGATGTCTTGCGCCATGTCTTGAAGGCTTCGGCGGCGGCGTCGATGGCGCGCCGCGTTTCCGCCTTGCCGGAATTGGGGACGGTGCCGATCTTCAGGCCGGTTGCAGGGTTGATGACGTCAATCGTCTTGCCGGAATCTGCGGCCACCCATTCGCCATTGATCAGATTGGCCTGTTTCATGAACTGGCTGGATTTCTGCAACATCATGTTTCTCCCTGAAATGTAAGGCGGAGCGTTTGGTCCACTGATTTTGTGAGTTCCGTGAGAGGCAGCCCGGAGTGGCGCCCGTGACCGTCACCCTGCTCCTTTTTCGTCAAAGCTGCAACAATCTTCCCTATCCGAAAAAGCGCGTCGCTATCGTGACCCAGAACACCATTGTCACTGCCGACAGCGCCGTCGCGATGACCATCGAGTTGGAAGCCAGGGCCTCGGCGGTCCGGAATTTTGTTGCTATGAGGTACGAATTCACGCCTGCCGGCAGTGCTGCCGACACCACGGCGATCTTGGCGGTGAACGGCGGCAGGCCAATGGCCAGCGCGACCCCCAGCACGACTGCAGGCATGACGAAGAGCTTGATCGTCGCGATGACCAGCGACGCGGCGAGATGGCCGGATATGCCGAACTTCTTCAAGCCCATGCCCATGGCGAACAGCGCCACAGGTCCGGCGACGCTCCCCAAGAGCTGCACCAGGGAATCGACGACGGATGGCAGGTGCAGGCCCGTCGAGCGCCACAGCCACCCCGCCAGAATGCCGAGAACGAAGGGATTGCGCAGGAGGCTGCGGAAAAACGACACGACGACCGTGCGCAGGCTCCCCTCTCCCTGGAACACGCCGTCCCGCCGCAGCGCGATCTCGTGCAGGGTGATCGAGGCGGCCATGACGCTCGGCATGTGAACGGCAACGATCAGCGACAGGATGGCAAACCCGTCCTGACCGTAAACCCCGAGCATGAGCGGCATGCCGAGGAATACGAGATTGGAAAAGGCGCCGGAAACCCCGGCAACGACACCGGCGCGATTATCCCGGCCAAAGATCACCTTGATCGCCAGATCGGACAGCGCCCAGGCGACGGCAAGCCCGATGAAATAGGCGGCCCACAGGCCCCACGGGGCCGAACCGTGAAAATCCGCCGTCACCATGGTGCGGAACAGCAGCAGGGGAGCGGCGATCATGAAAACAAATTCGGAAAGCCCGTCGCCCACCCGTTCATCGAGCAGCTTGAAGTGGGCCGCGGCATAAGCCACGGCAATCACTCCAAAAACCACGATGATTGTTTGAACGAGACCCATTGTCTCCGCAATAGGCCCGCGACAGTGCCTGCGCAAGGCAATCGAAGTTCTTCACTTTATTTTTTTTGGCCAAAACCCCATCTGCGCTGCTAAGGAGATTGAATGTTGAAGCATTCGCGATTTTACGTCCTTCCGGCACTCTCGCTCGTTCTGGGCGTATTCCTATCCATTCCAACGGCATTGGCGACCGATGCGGCCTGGGCCAGGCTGACACGCGGCGGCTATACCGTCCTGCTGCAGGGCGCCGATGCATCGGGCAGTTTGAGCCCCTCCACGGACACTTCCACCGACTGCACGCAGGTCCGCACGCTGTCCGACCGCGGTCATCAGCTGGCGCAGAAGCTCGGCGCCCGCTTTGCCGCAAAGTCGGTGCGAATCGACAAGGTTCTGAGCAGCCCCGTCTGCAACGCGCAGGAAACCGCCCGGCTGGCCTTCGGCGCAGCGCCCATGGAAATTGTCAGCGCGCTTGGACCTTTGGCGGATGACGACACGGGGAAACAATCGCAGATTGACCAGATTCGCGCCATGATTGCGGAATTCAAAAGTTCCGGCAATCTGGTAATGATGACCGACCGTGCCAATATAACCGCACTGACCGGCATTGTTCCGCGCCCGACGGAAGCGGTGGTGGTCTCGCCTCCCGAAGCGGGTGAAACGGTTCATATTGCGGGCAGGATCATTTTCGACTGACGGCGGAATATGCTGGAGTAACAAGGGATAGGGCAATTCGGTCTTTCCCTTGGCCGTGAAAAACGCTAGATACCGCGTCATCAGACATCAGTGCCTTTACGAGGCACCGGAAGCAAAAGGAAACTGAATTGACCTCAACATTCGACAAGGTCGCCGATATCATCGCTGAAACCAGTGAAATCGACCGCGATTCCATCACGCCGGAAAGCCACACGATTGATGATCTCGGCATCGATAGCCTTGACTTCCTCGACATCGTTTTTGCCATCGACAAGGCCTTCGGTATCAAGATCCCGCTCGAGCAGTGGACGCAGGAAGTCAATGACGGCAAGGTTCCGACCGAGGAATATTTCGTGTTGAAGAACCTGTGCGCCAAGATCGACGAACTCGTCGCCGCCAAGAAGGCCTGATTTCTGGAAATCCATTCTAGTGGTACCATCCACCTAACCGGGTGCACCGTATAAGCGGTGTTGCGAGACAATGCAGAACAACACCGTCGTTATCACTGGCATCGGACTGATTTCATCCCTGGGTGAAGGCGCCGATGCCCATTGGCAGGCACTGAACGGTTCCGCCGGTCCGCACGTCGATAGCGAGACGTTCAAGCCCTATACGGTTCACCCGCTCGGTGAGGTCGATTGGAACAACCAGATCCCGAAGCGCGGCGATCAGCGGCAGATGGAGACCTGGCAGCGCCTGGGAACCTATGCCGCCGGCCTCGCCCTGCAGGATGCCGGGATCAAGGACAACGAAGCGCTCTGCTCGACCATGGACATGGTCGTTGCCGCCGGTGGCGGCGAGCGCGATGTCACCGTCGATACCCAGATTCTGGCCGAAGCGCGCGTGCGCAACGATCTCGGCACCATGCTCAATGAAAAGCTGACGACGGAACTGCGCCCCACGCTGTTCCTGGCGCAGCTGTCCAACCTGCTCGCCGGCAATATTTCAATCGTTCATAAAGTGACCGGCTCGTCGCGCACATTCATGGGCGAAGAAGGCGCCGGCATTTCCGCCCTCGATACGGCTGCCGCGCGCATCCGCTCCGGCCAGAGCACGCATGCGCTCGTCGGCGGCTCTTACAATTCCGAACACCCTGACATGCTGCTCGGCTACGAGCTCAACGGCATGCTGAAGACCGATGGCTGGGCACCGCTCTGGCAGCGTGAAGGCACGCCTGGCGGCGGCATCGTCACCGGTTCCGGCGGCGCATTCCTCGTTCTCGAAAGCGCCGACCATGCGGCCAAGCGCGGTGCCCGCGTCTATGCGGCCATCGACGGCATCTACAGCGCGCAGATCCGCCGCAAGCGCGAAGACCTGAAGGAAACCATTGCCAAGCTGGTTGGCGCTGCCAGCGCCGACAAGCCCGCCGGGCTGATTGTATCCGGCGCAACCGGTGCGCACGGCATCACAGCAACGGAAAAGGCCGCGCTCGATGTGTTCGCCTCCGCCGCTGTGCGCGGCGTTGCCGGCAGGATCGGGCATCTGCGCGAAGCACAGTTCCCGCTCGCCGTCGGCCTCGCAGCCCTCAGCCTGGTTCATGGCACGGCGTTCCTGCCCATCGATGCAAAGCATGAAAAGGCCGCTTCCGGCGGTCTCGATACGGCACTGGCGACCTCGATCGGCGCAACCCGGGGCGAAGGCGTCGCTCGCCTCGTCAAAGTTTGAGAGATTGGCATATGTCAAAATATACTGACCATCTAGGCCGCCCCCTCGTTGCCGTCACCGGTCTTGGCGTTGTCTCCTCGCTCGGACAGGGCAAGCAGGATAACTGGGCCGCACTGACTTCCGGCACGTCGGGCATTCACACCATCACCCGCTTTGCCCTCGACAATCTGCGCACGCAGATCGCCGGTACTGTGGATTTCCTCAAGGAGAGCGACGAAGGCGCGTCGGCGTTGTCGGAAAAACTGGCCTCGCTTGCCGCCGAGGAAGCCATCGCGCAGGCCGGTTTCGACACGGAGAATTTCGGCGGACCGCTGTTCCTCGCCGCGCCGCCGGTGGAACTCGAATGGCGCAACCGCTTCGCGCTCGACGCTCTGGTGAAGAATGAGGGCGAGCCGGGCTATGACCTGCTTCTCGCCGCCTGCCGCCGCGGAACGCAGGAAGCCATGTTCCATACAACCGAATTCGGCTACATCGCCGAGCGCCTCGCCGACACGTTCGGCACGCGCGGCCTGCCGATCACCCTGTCGACCGCCTGTGCATCGGGCGCCACCGCCATTCAGCTCGGCGTCGAGGCCATCCGGCGCGGCGAAAGCGACCGGGTCCTGTCCATCGGTACGGACGGTTCGGTTTCCGCCGAAGCGCTGGTCCGCTTCTCCCTGCTGTCGGCGCTATCCACCCAGAACAATCCGGCCCACAAGGCGGCAAAACCCTTCTCGAAGGATCGTGACGGTTTTGTCATGGCCGAAGGCTCCGGCGCGCTGGTGATGGAATCGCTGGAATCAGCCGTTGCACGCGGCGCCAAGATTCTCGGCATCATGCGCGGTTGCGGCGAAAAGGCCGACGATTTCCACCGCACCCGGTCGAAGCCCGACGGCTCGCCGGCCATCGGCGCGGTGCGTGCCGCGCTTGACGACGCCGGCATCAAGGAAGACGCGATCAACTACATCAACGCGCATGGCACCTCGACGCCCGAGAACGACAAGATGGAATATCTCGCACTCTCGACCGTCTTCGGCGAGCGCATTTCCACGCTGCCGCTCTCGTCCAACAAGTCGATGATCGGCCATACGCTGACGGCTGCCGGTGCGATTGAAGCCGTGTTCTCGATGCTCACCATCGGGACGGGAACCATCCCGCCGACGATCAACTATGACAATCCCGATCCCGCCATCGTGCTCGATGTAGTGCCCAATGTGAAGCGTGAAGCCAGCGTCTCCGCCGTGCTTTCCAGCTCTTTTGGCTTCGGCGGGCAAAATACGTGTCTTGTCATGACGGCAGAACCGCACTAATCCCTCTCCGAAAAGGAAAACGGATAATATGCGCGCATTACAGCTGATCGAAGACCGCAAGCTCGAGATTGTCGACATTGCACCCCCGCCCCCGCCCGGTCCCGGTGAAGTAACGGTCAATATCAGGGCTGTCGCTCTCAACCACATCGACGTCTGGGGCTGGCGCGGCATGGCATTTGCCAAGCGCAAGATGCCGCTGACCATCGGTGCGGAAGCATCCGGCGTGGTCGATGCCATCGGCCCCGGCGTTGCCAGCCTCCTGCCCGGCCAGCTCGTGTCGATCTATGGCGCGCAGACCTGCGGACTGTGCCGCCCCTGCCGCGAAGGCCGCGACAATCTCTGCGAGCATGTCTCCGGCGTACACGGCTTCCATCTCGATGGTTTTGCCCAGGAAAAGGTGAACCTCAAGGCCCGCCTGCTGGTTCCCGCCCCTCCCGGTGTCGACGAGATCGGTGCGGCCGTTGCCCCCGTCACGTTCGGAACCGTCGAGCACATGCTGTTCGACAATGCCAAGCTCGAACCCGGCGAGACCATCCTGGTGCATGCGGGCGGTTCCGGCATCGGTTCGGCGGCGATCCAGCTGGCGAAAAAAATCGGCTGCACGGTCATCACCACCGTCGGTTCCGACGAAAAGATCGAAAGGGCCAAGGCGCTCGGCGCCGACCACGTCATCAACTACCGCGAAGACCGCTTTGAAGGCGTCGTGCGCAAGCTGACCAAGAAGAAGGGCGTTGATGTCGTCTTCGAACACGTCGGTGCCGATACCTGGGCCGGGTCCATGCTGTCGCTGCGGCGCGGCGGAAGGCTCGTCACCTGCGGCTCCACTTCGGGCGTTTCCACCAGCATGAACCTGATGATGCTGTTCCAGCAGCAGCTGAAGCTGCTCGGCTCCTTCGGCTGCCGCATGGAGAACATGGCCGATGCCATGCAGAAGATGGCGCGCGGTCTGGTCCATCCGGTCATCGACACGGAAGTCGGTTTCGACGACATCGATACGGCATTGAAGCGGATGGAAGGCCGGGACGTCTTCGGCAAGATCATCCTGCGCGTCAACTGAGCCGCGCATGAATCTGAAATTCAAACTTGCCCTGTTCCGCTGGGGCCAGAAGTTGAAGACATTCAACTACTGGCTGTCGGCGCATGCGATTTTCGGTGTGCTGTTCCTCCTGCGGCTGCTGCCGGCGAAGGCGGCTACGAATTTCATCGATGCTTCGGCACGCCGCATAGGCCCGCTGATGGGACGTCATCGTGTGGCCATGACCAATCTGCGCATGGCCTATCCGGAAAAATCCGAAGAAGAACTGCAGCTGATCGCCCGCGACATGTGGAGCAGCATGGCCCGCCTCACCGCGGAATATGTCTTTCTCGATGCAATCTTCGATTATGATCCGCACAGCGACACGCCGGGCCTGATCGAAGTGCAGGGCCGCGAAATCTTTGAGCGCATCCGCGACGAGAGCGACCGTCCGCATATCTTCTTCACGGCCCATTCCGGCAATTTCGAACTGCTGCCGATCTGCGCCGCAACGTTCGATCTCAACGTCACCGCGCTGTTCCGCCCGCCGAACAATCCCTATGTCGCGAAGAAAATCCTCAGCGCGCGCCGCACCAATATGGGCCACCTCGTGCCGTCCAAGGCGGGTGCCGCCTGGTCGCTGGCCAGCGTTCTCAATACCAACGGCAATGTCGGCATGCTGGTCGACCAGAAATTCCACCGCGGCGTTGCCTCGACCTTCTTCAACCGCCCCTGCAAGACCAATCCGCTTCTGGCCAAGCTGGCACGGCAATATGATTGCGATGTCTATCCCGCACGCTGCGTCCGCCTGCCCGGCGGCCGTTTCCGGCTGGAGCTGGAAGAAAAGATGGAACTACCGCGCGACGAAACCGGCGCGGTCGACATCGCCCGCACGGTTCAGCTGGTCAATGACAAGGTCGAAACCTGGGTGCGGGAATATCCCGGCCAATGGATGTGGTTCCACAAGCGCTGGAATGCCTAAGCGGACGGCCCCCGCCGCTCGCACCCATCAGTAATAATTCATCACCGCGTGTTTCGCCTCGGCGAAAAACAGCCAGCGCTCAACAAACAGCCCGAGCAGGTGCGCAAGAACAGCAAAGACCATCAGAAACAGGCCAGGCACACCGCCAACGGCCATTGCCGTCAGCAGCGCCAAAACCGGCAGCAGAATGCCGCTGACAAAGGCGATGGCCCAGAGTTTTTCAGCGTGTTTGCGCGCAACGCGAAATCCCATTTCCCGGGTGAGATAATTGTCCAGCGCATGCGGGCGTTCGAGCAGCCGCACTTTGCCGATACCGCCCAGTCCGGTGGCGCTTTCCGGCGTCGACAGCGGAACCAGCGTCCTTGCCCGCGTGCGCCAGACCATCTTTGCCACAAGTGCCAATAGCAGAAGCAGCAATGCCAGGAGTTGCAGCGGCAATCCGTTCTGTCTGGCGAAACCGGATGCCAGCAGCGCCCCGCCCGCAAGGGAAAACAGCAGGAAGCAGAGTGGCGTCAGCCGGGTGTGCCAGGAATCCACGGTTTTCAGCGATGCATAGATCATCGAGGTGCAATAGACCGTGATCAGCGCACCGAGCACGGTGATCAGGCCAAGAATGCCATCCTGCCGGTTCATGAACAGACACAGAGCGGCGTTCGACGTCAGCGGAACGAAGGTGGCAATCGCCATCACGCCTTCGCGCGACAGCCAGCTTGACCGCCATTGGCTCAGCGCCCGCCATGCCCGCTGCGGGTTGCCGAGATGCAGGAGCGATGCCAGGAGCCCGATGCTGATCAGTGCGAGGGCTGCGAGATAGGCGATCTTGGTCGGTAATGCCGACGGGTCAAGAAATCCGAGCCCCAGCATGACCGCAAGGCCATAGCCAAGACCCGACAGCGTGGTGAAGATGATGATCGAATAGGCCGGATGCATTCAGTGCATCCTCGGGGTGTCAAAAAACAAACTCATGTTCAAATCCGGTCCAGCGTTTTGTCGAGCCAGGCAAAGAAGCCGCGCGCGCCTTCGGTGTTTTCTGCCAAAGGAATCATCGGCGCGGCGCTGGCCAACGATGTGCGGGCGCGCGGCGGCAGATATTTGTTGGTCGGCCGCGTCTCCTGCTCCGGCATCAGGTCAAAACCGCCCCGTTCCGCCACCATCACCGACACCTCGGATGTAGGATCGCCGAGATCGCCGTAATGGCGGGCATTGGCCGGGCATGTGCGCACGCAGGACGGCACCCGATCCTCCTGCTGCAGCGTCTCATTGTAGATCCGGTCGACGCACAGCGTGCATTTCTTCATCACCCCGGCAGCCAGGTCCATCTCGCGTGCCCCATAGGCGCAGGACCACGCACACAGACCGCAGCCGATGCACTTGTCCTCGTCGACAAGCACGATGCCATCCTCGGCGCGTTTGTAGGAGGCGCCGGTCGGACAGACCGTGACACAGGGCGCATCCTCGCAATGCAGGCAGGATTTCGGAAAATGCACCACCCGCGCATCGCCCGCTTCGCCGATCACCTGTCCGCCGTCCGGCACCACCTCAAAGCTGTGAATGCGGTTGAGGAAGGTGCCGGAAACATCGTCGCCATAGGGATGCTGGTCCGACAGCGCATTGCCATAGGCGCCGGTGTTCCACTCCTTGCAGCTGATGACGCAGGCATGGCAGCCGACACAGACATCGAGATCGATCACAAGGCCAAGCTTCTTGGCGCTGCGGGTTTGCGGCAGGCTGGTCATGCCGTCCACTCCTGTCCGTAACGTAGCTGGTCCACCGGTTCCGGCTGGCTGCCGGGCCGCAACAAGGTGCTGAAATGCGGCTCGCTCACCGCCTCACCCACCTCCGCCTTCTCGATGCGCACGCGCAAATCGTACCAGGCCGCCTGCCCGGTGATCGGATCGGAATTCGACCAGCGCATGCCATCGGCTTTCGGCGGCAGCAGTTCATGGATGAGATGGTTGAGCAGAAAACCCTTGGTCGCCTCCGGCGCATTCTTGTCGAGCGCCCAGGCGCCGCTGCGCTTGCCGATGGCATTCCAGGTCCACATGGTCCTGCCGTTCACCGCCTCGGTGCGCGCGATCTCGCATTTGATGCGGCCGTGATGCGACGTTACCCACACCCAGTCACCATCCTTCAGCCCCAACTCGTCGCAAATGCCGCCGGGCACATAGAGCGGGTTCTTGGTGTGGATCTGCCGCAGCCACGCATTCTGCGAGCCCCAGGAATGATACATCGCCATGGGGCGCTGCGTGATCGCATGGTAGGGAAAAGCCTCGGTATCGACACCCTGTTCCTCGAACGGCCGGTACCATAGGGGCAGCGGATCGAAGCATTCGAGCAGCCGCTGCCGGTATTGTTCCGGCGCAACCGGCTTGCGGGTGCCCAGCGCCGACAGGCGGAATTTTTGCAGCGTCTCCACATAGAGCTGGATCGTCACCGGCTGCGGCGTATCGAAAAAGCCGGTATCGATGGCGAACTGCTGGTAGGCGGCATTGTGGTGCTTGAAATACAGCGCCTCCTCCGGGATGTGCTTCATCCAGAACGCGCCATTGCCGATATAGTTCTCCAGCTGGTCCGGGTTCGGCGTTCCGCGCCCCTCGCCGGTTCCATCCGCATCGCGCCAGCCCGACAGCGGACCGATGCCCGGCTTGCGCTGGTGATTGACGATGTAATCGGCGTAATCCTTGTAGAGCGCTCCGCCCTGTGCATCGACGAAACCCGGCAATTTCAGCCGTGCACCGAGATCGATCAGCACCGACTGGAAGCCGCGCACATCGCGGTCCGGCTCCAGCACCGGCCAGCGGATGGCATCGCAGGCGGCTTCCGGCTCGGAAATCGGCCGGTCGAGCAGCGAGATGCAGTCGTGCCGCTCAAGATAGGTCGTATCGGGCAGCACCAGATCGGCATAGGCGACCATCTCCGAGGAATAGGCGTCGGAATAGATGATCTTCGGAATCTTGTATTCGCCTGTCGCCTCGTCGCGCGCTTCCAGCATCTTTATGGTGCCGCGCGTATTCATGGATGAATTCCACGCCATGTTCGCCATGTAGAGGAACAGCACGTCCACGGGATAGGGATCGCCCGCATGGGCATTGGCGATCACCATATGCATCATGCCATGGGCGGACAGCGGCGCTTCCCACGAAAAGGCCTTGTCGATGCGCTGCGGTTTGCCATCCGCATCGACCAGCAGGTCTTCCGGCCCAAGCGGATAGCCGAGATGCGGCCCGGCCAGCGGCTTGCCCGGCGTGACATGTTCCGCCCGGCCGTGCGGGCGCGGATGTGCCGTGGCCGGTTTCGGATAGGGCGGCTTGTAGCGATAGCCGCCGGGGCAATCGATGGAGCCGATGATCGTCTGCAGCACATGCAGTGCCCGCGCCGACTGAAAGCCGTTGGAATGGGCCGAGATGCCGCGCATGGCATGAAAGGTCACCGGGCGGCCGATCATCGCGTCGTGCTGTTCGCCCTTCATGTCGGTCCATGGCTGCTCGAGGATGATCTCCTCTTCGAACGCCACCCGCGCGATTTCCGCCGCAAGGCCGCGAATGGTGGCTGCCGATACGCCGGTTTCAGCAGCGACGGCATCGGGCGCATATTGCGGATCAAGGTACTTTTCCGCCATCAGCCGCAGGACGCTGCGCACCTTGCGGCCGTCATCCGTGGTGAAATCGGCGTTGAGATCGGCAACATGTCCCGGCTCGTCAAAACGCACCAGCGCACCCGTCTTGCGGTCGCGCACCAGCGCCTTGCCAAGATCGTCGCGCAGGAACAGGCCGTGATCCTCCTTGCCCTCGTCGTCAATCACCAGCCACGGCGCATTGGTGTAGCGTTGGAGATAATCGAGATCGATCTGGCCGTTGCGGAACAGTTCATGAATGATCGCCAGGATCAGCAGCCCGTCCGTACCGGGCCTGATCCCGATCCAGTTGTCGGCCACCGCGGAATAGCCCGTGCGCACCGGGTTGACCGAAACGAACCGCGCGCCGTTCTGTTTCAGCTTGGAAATACCCATCTTGATCGGGTTGGAATCATGATCCTCGGCCACGCCGAACAGCACGAACAGTTTCGTCTTGTCCCAGTCGGGCGCCCCGAATTCCCAGAATGCGCCGCCGATCGTGTAGATGCCCGCCGCCGCCATATTGACCGAACAGAAACCGCCATGGGCGGCGTAGTTGGGCGTGCCGAAATTCTGCGCCCAGAAGCTGGTCAGGGCCTGCGACTGGTCGCGGCCGGTGAAGAAGGCCAGCTTCTGCGGCGCGGTCTCACGAATCGGCTGCAGCCAGTCGACGGCGAGCGACAGCGCCTCTTCCCAGCTGATTTCCTTGAATTCGCCCGATCCGCGCGGGCCGGTGCGCAACAGCGGCGCCCGCAACCGCGCCGGCGAATAATGCTGCATGATTCCGGCCGAACCTTTGGCGCACAGCACACCCTTGTTGATCGGGTGATCGCGGTTGCCTTCGATATAGCGGACCTTGCCGTCCTTCAGATGCACATTGATGCCGCAGCGGCAGGCGCACATGTAGCAGGTTGTCTTGGCGATTGTGTCACCCACCGGTGCCGACAGGGCAATGTACGGTTCGGTTTCCATGGGGTGATTGCCTCGCTTGTCACAGAATCCCTGTTTTATAAGAACAATTCCAATCTACCAAACACTCTAACGACATCTCACCAGGAAAACGGCATCATATGATTTGCCAAGAAGTTGCCTCTTGCCAAATCGTCGCCAAGGCTGATTTGATATACCAATGGATGAAAAGCTCTCCCGTGCAATCGAAAAGCGCCGTGACGACCTCGTTGCGCTGACCCGTGATCTCATACGCTTTCCCACGGTCAATCCGCCGGGTGAAGCCTACACGCCCTGCGCCGAATTTATCGCGCAACGGTTGAAGAAGAGCGGTTTTGAGACCCAGCTGATTCGCGGCGAAGGCACACCCGGCGATACGGACCGCTATCCGCGCACCAATATCGTCGCGCGCTTTGACGGCCGGACACATGGCCAGACCGTGCATTTCAATTCGCATATCGACGTGGTCGACGCGGGCGAAGGCTGGACAGTCGATCCGTTCGAGGGCGTGGTAAAAGACGGGAAAGTCTACGGGCGCGGCGCCTGCGACATGAAGGGCGGGCTGGCCGCTTCGATCATCGCCGCCGAAGCCTTTCTTGAAGTCTATCCCGACTTTGCCGGTTCAATCGAGATTTCAGGCACGGTGGACGAGGAATCCGGCGGTTTCGGCGGCGTCGCCTATCTCGCCAGCAAGGGCTTTTTCTCAAAACCGCGCGTCGACCACGTCATCATTCCCGAACCGCTGAACAAGGACCGCATCTGCCTCGGCCATCGCGGCGTCTGGTGGGCCGAGATCGAGACCAAGGGCGAGATTGCCCATGGCTCCATGCCGTTTCTCGGCGATTGCGCCGTGCGCCACATGGGCGCGGTGCTCGATGCCTTCGAAAAGGAGCTGTTTCCGGCACTCGACAAGAAGCAGACCCGCATGCCCGTGGTGCCGGAAGGCGCAAAACGCTCCACCATGAACATCAATTCGATCCATGGCGGCCAGACCGATGATTATTCCGGCCTGCCCTCGCCCAATGTGCCGGACTCCTGCCGCCTGACCATCGACCGGCGTTTCCTGCTCGAGGAAGACCTCGCCGAGGTCAAGCGCGAGGTGACATCGATCCTCGACCGGCTGCAATGGGAGCGGCCGAAATTCCACTACAACATCCGCGACATCATGGAGGTGCAGCCGCTGATGACCGAGCGCGATGCGCCCGTGGTCACCGCCGTTGCGCAGGGCATCCGCGACGTCTTCGGCAAGGAGCCGGAATATGTCATTTCGCCGGGCACCTATGACCAGAAGCACATCGCCCGCATCGGCCTGCTGCATGACTGTATCGCCTACGGGCCGGGTATTCTCGACCTCGCCCACCGGCCTGACGAATATGTGGGCATCGAGGACATGGTCGAGTCGGCAAAGGTCATGGCGCTCGGCCTGAAAGTTCTGCTGTCCGGCTCAATCTAGGCATGGTTCTCAAAACAAAAATGTGCTGATCTGCACGGGGTTTACGGCAAAGTCCTTGGGAGACGTTGAATGAACAAATTCTGGAAGTCGGCCCTTGCGGCCAGCGCGCTTGTCCTGCTTTCCGCCACCGCATCCCTTGCCGCCAAAACCGACCTCGTGCTGGGCGTCGTCCTGGAACCGCCGCACCTCGATCCGACCGCCGGTGCAGCCACGGCGATCGGTGAAGTGGTCTACGCCAATGTGTTCGAGGGGCTGACACGCATCAATGCCAAGGGCGAGGTTCTGCCCGCCCTCGCCGAGAGCTGGACCGTTTCGGACGACGGCAAGATCTATACCTTCAAGCTGCACAAGGACGTGAAATTCCATGATGGCACGGCCTTTGACGCGCAGGATGTCAAATTCTCGCTCGACCGGGCGCGTGACGAAAAATCCGTCAATCCGCAAAAGCCGCTGTTCGCCGCCATCGACGCGGTGGAGATCGTCGATCCGCTGACCGTCAAGGTCACGCTCAAACAGCCCAATGGCGACTTCCTCTACAATATGGGCTGGGCCGCCGCAGTCATCGTCGCGCCGGAAAGCGCCGATACCAACAAGGAAAAGCCCGTCGGCACCGGGCCCTTCAAGTTCGATACCTGGGCCAAGGGCTCGCAGATCGTCATTTCGAAAAACCCCGCCTACTGGGGCACACCCGTTGCCCTTGACAAGGCGACGTTCCGCATCATCCCCGATCCGGCCGCCGCAACGGCAGCGCTGCTTGCCGGCGACGTGCAGGCGTTCCCTGTGTTCCCGAGTTATGAGGCCGTGCCGCAGTTCCAGGCTGATCCGCGCTTCAAGGTGGTCATCGGCACCACGGAGGGCGAGACCGTCCTTGGCATGAACAACCAGAAGCCGCCCTTCGACAATCTCAAGGTCCGGCAGGCGATCGGCCACGCCATCGACCGCAAGACGCTGATCGACGGCGCCATGTTCGGCCTGGGAACGCCCATCGGCTCGTTTTTCCCGCCGCACCATCCCGCCTATATCGACCTGACGGCCGGGTCCGCCTACGATCCGGCACTGTCGAAGAAACTGCTGGCGGAGGCCGGTCATCCCGACGGCTTCAAGACCACGCTGAAACTGCCGCCACCCGTCTATGCCCGCCGTGGCGGCGAGATCATTGCCGCGGAATTGCGCGAAATCGGCATCGAAGCGGAAATCATTCCAGTGGAATGGGCGCAGTGGCTGGAGCAGGTGTTCAAAGGCAGGGATTACGACATGACCATCGTGTCGCACACTGAGCCGAACGACCTCAACATCTTCGCCCGCGACAATTACTATTTCAACTACACCAGCCCGGCCTTCCGCGAGGTGATCAAGCAGATCGAGGCGACCTCCGATACGGCCAAGCGCACCGAACTATACCAGCAGGCGCAAAAAATTCTGGCTGCCGACGCCCCGGTCGCCTTTCTCTTCCAGCTGCCGAAGACCGGCATCTGGGATGCCAAGGTCGAAGGACTGTGGGAAAACGGCCCCATTCCGGCCAATGACCTGACCGCAGTGAAATGGGCGGAATGATCCATCAAAAAACCACGTCAGTACTTCCATGCTGAACTACGTGTCGAAGCGGATTCTGATCGGCATCCTGACGCTTTTGGCCGCTTCCGTCGTCGTGTTCATCGTGCTGGACGTCGTACCCGGCGATCCGGCGCGGCTGATGCTCGGCATGAACGCCACGGAGGAAGCCGTGCGGGCCTTGCAGCAGCAGATGGGGCTCGACCAGCCCCTGCTCGTCCGCTATTTTAGCTGGATCGGCGGGCTTCTCGTCGGCGATTTCGGCAAATCCTATACCTATTCGGTTCCCGTCCTGAACCTCATCACCGAACGCATCGCCGTTTCCCTGCCGCTGGCGCTGATTTCGCTGTTCCTGTCGACAATCATTGCCATTCCTGTCGGCCTGTTTTCCGCGTCGCGGCGCGGCACGATGGCTGACAGCGGCACGATGGCGATTGCGCAGGTCGGCGTTGCCATTCCCAATTTCTGGTTCGCGCTGCTGTTGGTCTATGTCTTCGCCGTCAGCCTGCGCCTCGTTCCCGCCGGTGGCTTTCCCGGCTGGAATACCGGTGTCTGGGCCGGGTTCAAATCGCTGATCCTGCCCTCCATCGCGCTTGGCCTGCCGCAGGCCGCCATCCTTGCCCGCGTCACCCGTTCCGCGCTGCTCGACGTGCTTGGCGAGGACTATATCCGCACGGCCCGCGCCAAGGGCCTGACCCGCCGCAAGGTGCTGTACCGGCACGCCCTGCGCAACGCCCTGATCCCGGTCCTGACCATTCTCGGCCTGCAGTTCGCCTTTCTGCTGGCCGGTACGATCATCATCGAGAATGTCTTCTATCTGCCTGGCCTCGGCCGCCTGGTGTTCCAGGCGATCACCCAGCGCGATCTCATCGTGGTCCAGGGCGTCGTCATGCTGCTGGTCGCCACGGTCATCGTCGTCAATCTTCTGGTCGATCTCTCCTATGCGCTGGTCGATCCGCGCCTGCGGGGCCGCTCATGAGCGCGCCCACGGAATGGCAGGCCAACATCTCCAAAGCCTTTTCCAACCGGTCCTTCGTCATCGGCCTGACGATCACGGTCCTGCTGGCATTGATGGCGGCGCTGTCCTTCGTCTGGACACCCTATGCCGTCGGCTCCTTCGACATTCTTGGCAAGCTGAAACCGTCGTCCTCGGCCCATTGGCTCGGCACCGACCATTTCGGCCGCGATATCCTGTCGATGATCATGGTCGGCAGCCGCAATTCCATTGCCGTTGCCTTTGTGTCCGTCGTCATCGGCGCCGGCATCGGTGTGCCGCTCGGCCTGTGGGCAGCGGCCCGCGGCGGCCTGATCGATGAAGCCCTGATGCGCTTCAACGATCTCGTCTTCGCCTTTCCGGCCCTGCTCTCGGCCGTCATGATCACGGCCGTGTTCGGCCCCGGCGCGATCAACGCCATCATCGCCATCGGTATTTTCAACATTCCGGTCTTCGCCCGCGTCGCCCGTGGTGCGGCGCTGTCGCTGTGGCCGCGCGAATATATTCTGGCCGCCCGCGCAGCAGGCAAGAGCAGCCTGCTCATCACCGTCGAGCACATCCTGCCCAACATGATGAACATTCTTGTGGTGCAGGGCACCATCCAGTTCTCCCTCGGCATCCTGGCGGAAGCGGGCCTCTCCTATGTCGGCCTCGGCTCGCAGCCGCCCATGCCGAGCTGGGGGCGGATGCTGTTCGAGGCGCAGACCATGATCGGCCTGGCGCCGCACATGGCGCTCTATCCCGGCCTCGCCATCGTCATCACCGTGCTCGGACTCAATCTTCTCGGCGATGGCCTGCGCGATGTTCTCGACCCGAAAATGCGGCGGGAGCGGTCATGAATCTGCTTGAAATCAGCAAGCTGACCCTGCGCATCGGCGCATTCGAGGCCCTGAAAGGCATCGACCTTTCGGTGAGGACAGGCGAAATCCGCGCGCTTGTCGGCGAATCCGGTTCGGGCAAATCCATGACGGCGCTGAGCATCATGAAGCTGCTGCCGGGCGGCGCGCGGACCGGCGGGCAAATCAACTTCGGCGGCAAGGATCTGCTCACAGCCAGCGAAGCGGAGATGTGCCGCCTGCGCGGCAACGAGATCGGCATGGTGTTTCAGGAGCCGATGACCGCCCTCAACCCGGTCAAGACAATCGGCGAACAGGTGGCCGAAGGCATCAGGCTGCATACCGGCGCAACCCGCGCCATCGCCGAGGAACAGACGCGTGCTATTCTGGATCGTGTCGGTCTTCCCTCAACCCAATTCCCGCTCAGCCGCTATCCGCACGAACTGTCCGGCGGCCAGCGCCAGCGCGTGGTGATCGCCATTGCCTGCGCACTCAAACCGCGCCTGCTGATTGCCGACGAACCCACCACCGCGCTCGATGTCGTCCTGCAGGCGCAGATTCTCGACCTCCTGCAAAGCCTCGTCGACGAGGAACGGATGGGCCTGCTGCTGATCAGCCACGACCTCGCCGTGGTCGCGGGCATGGCCCATTCGATCACCGTGCTGCGGCATGGCGAGGTCATGGACACCGGCGAAACCACGCAGATCCTGAGCGAGCAGACGCATCCCTACACGCGCCAGCTGGCACAGGCTTCCATGCATGTACCGGAGCGCACGGCGCATCACCTGACCCTGGCAACCCCCGATGGCCCGTTGCTGGCGATCCGCAACCTCACGCGCACCTATCCGGGCCGCCGCAAGGGACTGTTCGGCCGCGATCCGGATTTCCGGGCGGTGGACGACGTCACCTTCGATATCAAGCCGGGGCAGTCCACGGCACTGGTCGGGCGGTCCGGCTGCGGCAAGTCCACCCTCGCCCGCATGGTTCTGGCGCTTGACCGGCCGACCGACGGCCAGATTCATTTCGCCGGGCGGCGCATCGACAAGCTGACGCCGGACGATCTGCGCCCGGTGCGGCGCAACATGCAGGTGGTGTTTCAGGACCCCTACGGTTCCTTCAATCCGCGCCACAAGGCCGAGCGTCTGATCGCGGAGCCGCTCTATCTGCTCGACCGCGAATTGTCCGACGGCGAGCGGCGCGACCGGGTGCACCGCGCACTGGAGCGAGTCGGCATCCCGCGCGCCGACAAGGACAAATATCCGCACGAGTTTTCCGGCGGCCAGCGCCAGCGGCTCGCCATTGCCCGCGCCATCATCACCGAGCCGAAACTCATCGTTGCCGACGAGCCGGTATCCGCTCTCGACGTGTCGATCCGCGCGCAGATTCTCGATCTCTTCGCCGACCTCAACGACCGGCTGGGCATCGCCTATCTGTTCATCACCCACGATCTCGCCGTGGCGCGGGCCATCACGGATACGGTCATGGTGATGTCCGAGGGCAAGATCGTCGAGCGCGGCAAGACGGAGGAAATCCTGCGCCAGCCGCTATCGGAAGCCGGCCGGGCACTGGTCCGCGCCTCACCCGACCTGCACAAGGCCCTCGCCCGCCGGATCACCGAACAGGGCTAAAACAGTCCAAGGAAAAACAGGACCAGCAGCACGCCCATGAAAAGCGCAGTCGCGACGCTGTAGACGCGCAGCGCCGCATCGATGTGCGCGGCACCGGCATCGCGATGGCCTGATCCGTTGAGCATCGGCTCGTTGGCAACCACGCCGCCATAGATGCGCGGTCCGGCAAGCGCGACATCGATGGCCCCGGCCATGGCCGCCTCTGGCCAACCGGCATTGGGCGAGCGATGCAGCCGCGCATCGCGCATCATAACGTCGAACGAACGGGCTGCGGCTTTTCCGCCATGCACGATCCACGCGGCCGCGGCGATCAGCAATCCGGTCAGACGCGCCGGGATCCAGTTGGCGACATCATCCAGCTTGGCGGCGAACCGGCCAAAGTCGCGATGCCGGTCATTGAGATGGCCGATCATCGAATCCGCCGTGTTCAGCATCTTGTAGGCGAGAAGTCCCGGCAGGCCGAGCAGCGCAAACCAGAAGGCCGGGGCAATGATCCCGTCTGACGTGTTTTCGGCAAGGCTTTCAATCGCAGCGCGCGTGATGGCCGCCTCGTCGAGCACCTGCGGATCGCGCCCGACAATCATCGACACGGCACGGCGCGCACCCACCAGCCCGTCATTGCGCAGCGCATCGGCAACCCGTGCGACGTGCTCGCCCAGGCTCTTCTGTGCCAGGAATACCGCGACGATCAGGGCTTCGATCAGCCCGCCGAACAGCGGAATCATCGTCAGCGCCCAATGGATCAGCACGCCGATACCAGCGGCGGCAAGCAGGAGGACGAGCATGGCGAGAAAACCGTTGCGGCGCTTTTCCTGCTCGGTATGCCCAGCTCTGTTGAAACGCTTGTCGATGAAGCTGATGGCCTTGCCGAACAGCACGACGGGATGCGGCACCCGCTGCCAGAGCCAGTCGGGATCGCCGACATAACGGTCCGCCAGGAGGGCAAGAAACAGAATCAAAAGGTTGATTTCCATGGATGATTCGATCCCGTTGATTCAAAATCTCAGCTTCGCACAGCGTCCATTGCTATAACGGCACGCTGCCGGAATGTCTCTGCGTCATTCTCATCCAGTGGCAGGCCAAAGCGCAACCACTGCGGCGCATAGGCGAATTTGCGCACCAGCACGTGCTGCGCGCACAAGGCCTCGAACAGGGCATGGGCGCGCCCGTGCTCGACCAGCGCAAACAGATCGGTCCCGGCGATTTCCTTCAGGCCGACCCCGGAAAAAACCGCCGAGAGGACCTTGCGCCGCCGGGTCAGCCGATCCTTGAAGGCAGCAAGTGCTGACGTGTCGGTAAAGGCGTGCCGGGCAATCGCCAGCGCCGGACCGGACACAGCCCACGGCCCCATGCGCTCCGTCAGCTTCGCCGCAAGCGGCGGGCTGGTCAGGGCAAAACCGAGCCGCAGGCCGGCAAGGCCGAAGAACTTGCCGAAGGATTTGAGCACGATCAGGCCATCGCGCCCGCACTGCGCGGCAATGCTCGTTTCGGGATGCGGATCGGCAAAGGCTTCGTCGACGATCAGGAAACCGCCGCGCGTCTGCAATGCCCCGGCAAGCGCAATCAGCGTGTCCTTCGCAACAATGCGGCCATCCGGATTGTTGGGATTGACGATGACGGCGACCCTGGCGGAATGCGGAATGCCGGAGACATCGGCGCACGGCGTTACTTTCCAGCCTGCGCGCTCGAACGAGGATTGGTGCTCCTGATAGGTGGGACCGACGATCGCCACCTCGCCGCGATCCGTCAGATCCGGCATGATCTGGATCAGCGCCTGCGTGCCCGGCGCCGCAACAATGCCTGCGCCCGCCGACGCGCCGTAGTAAACACGGGCTGCCTCGAGCGCCGCTGCCAGCAGGTTTTCGTCGGGCAAACGGTTCCACACGTCCGGATGAATGGATGGCAGCGGAAAGACCTCCGGATTGATGCCGGTGGACAGGTCGATCCAATCTTCGCGCCGCCCGCCAAACCGGCTTATGGCGCGATCAAGCGCGCCGCCATGCTCAATCTGCATCATCCGGCCATATCGATCATGTGCATGTAGGAACCCGATACCGAGCCGACCCGCAGGCCCGCCTCGCCGAGATCTTCGCCCAGCGCATCGCGGACGCGAAACAGCCGCGCGGCGTCCCCTTCGCGCACAATGCTGGCATAGTGGAATTCATGCGCGGTGAAGGGAAACGGAAACGGCGAAGCCGCCAGCGGCTCGATCCGCCGGTAGCCCAGATGCATCCGGCGCTCGGCAAAGCTGGTCTGCAGCGGCAGCAGGCCGAGCATGCCATGGGCTTTCCCCGCGGCATCCTCGATGCTTTCGCCCAGCACCATGTAGCCGCCGCATTCCCCGTAGACCGGGATGCCGCGCTGCGCCGCCTGGCGGATACCGGCGGTAAAATTGGCAGCCGCAGCCAGCTGTTCCGCATAAAGTTCGGGATAGCCGCCGGGCAGATAGACCGCATCGCTGTCCGCTGCCGGAGCTTCGTCGTTCAGCGGCGAAAAGAAGCTGATCTGCGCACCGCGGCGGCGCCAGCCATCGAGCAGATGCAGGTAGGAAAAGGCAAAGGCATTGTCGCGCGCCACGGCAATGTGCTGGCCGAGCGGCGGCACGCGCGCAATATTGGCCATGGAGGCGACGGGACCCAGACGCCCGGCGATCTGCTGCAGCGCGGCAAGGTCGATCTGCCTCCCCATGACCTCGCCCGCATGGGCCATGAACGCATCGAGCGCGCAATGTTCCCCCGCCTGCACCAGCCCGAGGTGACGCTCCGGCAGATGCAGCCTCGGGTCGCGCGCAATGGCGCCGAGAACCGGAATGCCGACCGGCTGCAGCGCGGCGCGCAGCATGGCCTCGTGCCGGGCGCTGCCGACACGGTTGAGCACCAGCCCGGCGATCATCAGCGTGCGGCGGAAATCCCGGAAGCCGCTGACCACGGCGGCAATCGAATGCGACTGCTTTGCGCAGTCGAGCACCAGAATGACCGGCAGCGACAGACGCACGGCGAGATCGGCGGCCGATCCCTTGCCGTCCAGCGCACCGTCGAAAAGCCCCATCATGCCCTCGACCACCAGCGTCTTGCCGCCTTCCGCATGACGCGATGCCAGGGCGCTGATCAGGTCGGGCCGCATCGCCCAGGGATCGAGATTGATGCAGGGCACACCGCTGGCAACGCTGTGATAGGCCGGATCGATATAGTCGGGACCCGCCTTGGCCGGCGCGATTTTCACGCCGTCATCGCGCAGCGCGCGCAGCAAACCCAGCGTTACCGTGGTCTTGCCGCTTCCCGAAGCCGGGGCGGCGATGACAAAGCCCTTCATCCCGCATCCTTTTCGCGGCGTGTTCCCAGCGGATCGACCTGCAGCACACGCCCGTCCAGTGCCCCCAGCCAGTCGAGCGCATTGCGCAGGCGCACCACCTCGCCGATGACAACGATGGCGGGCGGGCGCAGCCCCGCCTGTTCCACGGCGTTCTCGGCCTGCGCAAGCGTTGTTTCAAGCACTGTCTGCGCGCCCGTCGTGGCATTGCAGACAAAGGCCATGGGTTCATCCTTCGCGCGGCCCGCCGCCATCAGCTTGGCGGCGATGACGCCGATATGCTTCATCGCCATGTACATGACGATGACGGACGAACCCTTGGCGATGCTCGCCCAGTCCATTGTATCCGGGATCAGGCCGGTTGCGTCGTGTCCGGTCAGGAAGGTCACGCTCTGGTTTGTCTCGCGGTGGGTCACCGGAATGCCCGCATAGGCGAGCCCGCCGATACCGGCGGTGATTCCCGGCACGATGCGGAAGGGAATGCCGTGTTCGACCAGCGTCAGCGCTTCCTCGCCGCCCCGGCCGAAAACGAAGGGATCACCGCCCTTCAGGCGCAGCACCCGCTTGCCGGCCTTGGCCAGTTCCACCAGACGCAATGAGATATCGCGCTGCTGCGGCGAAGGCTTGCCGCCGCGCTTTCCGGCATATTCGAGTTCCGCGTCCGCACGGGCAAAGGAAAGGCATTCCTCGTTGACCAGCGCGTCATAAACAATGGCATCGGCCTGTTCGAGCGCATTGACCGCATGCAGCGTCAAGAGCCCGGGATCACCCGGCCCGGCCCCGACAAGCCAGACATGACCCGTTTCGAACTTCGGCAATTTTGACGTCACTGCGCTCATCGCGCTCCCCGTATCTGTTGCATCGCGCATAGCATAATTTTCCGCATCGCAAGCATGAACTTATCGGAAAAATCATGCAACTCTATCCCAAGCTGGTCTATAAGACGCGCATGAGCGACGAACCCGATGCCGGATTGCGAAAACCAGACGATGCCAACCCTGCTCCCCTGCGCCGGGGCTGGACCACGGGCGCCTGTGCGACCGCCGCAACCAAGGCCGCGCTGATTGCCCTGATCACGGGTGAATTTCCCGATCCGGTCGCCATCATCCTGCCGAAGGGCGAGGTCCCGCATTTTCCGCTGGCGCTCGAATCAATCGGCGACGGCTATGCCATCGCCGGGATCGTCAAGGATGCCGGGGATGACCCCGATGTCACCCACGGCGCCACCATCATCTCCACGGTCCATCCCGCCGCTCCCGGCAGCGGTATCCAGTTTGTCGCAGGCGAAGGCGTTGGCACCGTCACCCTGCCGGGCCTGCCGATTCCGCCGGGTGAAGCGGCCATCAACCCCGTGCCGCGCGCCATGATGACCGCCATCTGCGAGGAAATCTGCGCCCAGTACGACCTGCCCGCCGATCTTGTCGTGACCATCTCCGTGCCGGAGGGCGAGGAACTGGCGAAGAAAACCTGGAACCCGCGCCTCGGCATCATCGGCGGCATCTCCATTCTCGGCACGACAGGCATCGTCCATCCCTTTTCCTGCGCCGCATGGATCCACTCGATCCATCGCGGCATCGACGTATCGCGCGCCGCCGGGCTCACCCACGTGCTGGCGGCGACAGGCTCGACCTCGGAAGATGCGGCGCAGGCGATCTACAATCTGCCTGATATCGCGCTGCTCGACATGGGCGATTTCGCCGGGGGGCTGCTCAAATATCTGCGGGTTCACCCCATCGACCGGCTGACCATCGCGGGCGGCTTCGCCAAACTGACCAAGCTGGCGCAGGGTGCGCTCGACCTGCACTCCGCCCGCAGCCAGGTCAGCATGGCATTTCTGGCCGACGAAGCGGAAAAGCTTGGTTTCGACAAGGATATGAGGGAGCGGATTCTGAATGCCAACACCGCGCAGGAAGTGCTTGAAATGACTCAAGGGCTTGGCATCGACCTGCCGAAATCCATCGCCGGAAAAGCCAAGGCCGTGGCGCTC
This sequence comes from Phyllobacterium sp. T2-21, assembly GCF_055378485.1. Lineage (NCBI taxonomy): Bacteria > Pseudomonadati > Pseudomonadota > Alphaproteobacteria > Hyphomicrobiales > Phyllobacteriaceae > Phyllobacterium > Phyllobacterium sp. T2-21. The sequence goes on from NZ_AP027912.1 coordinate 3,031,411, forward strand.
GCCACCCTCAGGGGTGCGCCTGTCGAGGTGGAAATAATCGTGACCGACCGCAAGGGGACAATCCTTGCTCGCCTCTGATCGTCCTGTGCTCATCCTCGGCGGCACGGCGGAAGCGGTCAAGCTTGCCGCCGCGCTTGTCGCCCTTGGCTATCGGACAATCTCATCGCTCGCCGGCCGCACCAGCAATCCCGGCAGGATCGAAGGCGACGTGCGCACCGGCGGTTTTGGCGGCGCGGATGGCCTTGCCGGCTATATCCGCAGGGAAGGCATCGCCCTTCTCGTCGATGCGACCCACCCCTTCGCCACGCAGATATCGGACAATGCGCGCGCGGCGGCGGATGCCACGGGCGTACCCTTCGTCCGGCTGGAGCGGCCGGACTGGCAGCGCAAGCCTGGCGATGCCTGGACCAGCGTCACAAGCCTTGAAGAAGCGGTTTCCGCCATTCCCGCAAAGGCCCGGATATTGCTGGCGCTCGGCCGCCAGCATATCGCACCCTTCTCCAGACGAAGCGACGTGTACTTCGTCGTGCGCATGATCGATCCGCCGGAAACGCCGCTCGACCTGCATGATTTCGAGCTGGAACTGTCCAAGCCGGGCAAGAAGGATGAGGAAGCCGCGTTTCTCACCCGCAAGCGCCTCACCCATATCGTCTGCCGCAACTCCGGCGGCGCGGCATCCTATGCCAAGATCGCCGCGGCGCGCGAACTTGGCTTGCCGGTCATCATGATCGAGCGGCCGCACCGCCCCGCCGATCACACCCTGCCCGACACATCAGGCGTTCTGCGGTTTATTGAGGAAACGCTGGGCTAGCGGCAGAGGTGTTGGGCGTGGCTTGTGGTGCGTGGTTCGACAAGCTCACCATGAGGGATGGAGTGGGCTGCAGGGAGCTATCTTCTGCAACGTCTGCGATTGGCCATGCAGGCAACCATCTCCCTCATGGTGAGCTTGTCGAACCACGCACCCACCGGAATGCCAACTATTCCGAGCGTGACCGCAAAGTGTGGCTGTGGTCCTTGTGGTAAAGCGCGGAATCGCGGAACGCATCCGCCGACAGGCCCTTGCCGACAAAGATCATGGCCGAGCGCGTCAGGCCCGACTCCCGCACTTTTCCGGCAATATCCGCCAGCGTGCCGTGAATGAACTGCTCGTCCGGCCAGCCAACGCGGTAGGCCACGATGACGGGGCAATCGGCGCCGTAGAGCGGCACAAGATCGGTCTCGATCCGCTGGAGATTGCGGATGGAGAGGTGAATGACAAGCGTCGCGCCGGATTTGCCCAATGTCACGAGATCCTCGCCTTCCGGCATGGCCGAGGACTTGATCGAGGTGCGCGTGAGAATGATGGTCTGGCAGACCTCGGGAACCGTCAGTTCCTTTTTCAGCGCAGCGGCGGCGGCGGCAAAGGCCGGAACCCCCGGCGTCACGTCATAGTCGATGCCGAGCGCATCGAGGCGGCGCATCTGCTCGGCCACCGCGCCATAGATGGAGGGATCGCCGGAATGCACCCGCGCCACATCCTTGCCTTCCGCATGCGCCCGCTCGCATTCGGCGATGATCTCGTCCAGCGTCAGCGACGAGGTATCGACAACGCGCGCGCCCTCCGGCACTTCGGCCACCATTTCCGGCGGCACCAGCGACCCCGCATAGAGGCAGACCGGGCAGCACTGGATCAGTTTCAGGCCGCGCACAGTGATGAGATCGGGGGCGCCGGGTCCGGCGCCAATAAAATGAACCGTCATTGTCTATCTCTTTCTTGCCAATGCAGCCGTTGCATGGGCGGATTTTGTCTTACCGATCACCAGCGCGCCATCCGGTCCCGCAGCGGCAAGCGCTGCCGCTTCCGCGACGCCGTGGCTGCCTGTCAGTTCGAAGACGCGCCGGGAGGGGTTGGCAAGGCGGGGCGTTTCCCGCTCCAGGGTTGCCGCATCGAAGCAAAGGAAAGGCAATTGCCAAAGCGCGGCAAGCGCAACCATTGCCGGTTCACCCGCGCGCGCATCGAGGGAATAGATACCCGCAAGATCGCCGGGCTTTACCGCAGCAGCATGCAGGACCGACTCGGCAAGGCCGCGCAGTTCCGCCGGATCGCATCCCCGCTCGCATCCAAGGCCCAGCGTGTAACGGGCTGCGCTCTCCGGCCTATCAACCATCAATGGTGCTTGTGAAGCTCTTCCGGCGTCACGCCCAGGAGATCGGCCGTGCGGCGGATGAGGTTGGCTTCCTTCGGATCGAGATCGTCATCGGCATTGGCGATCGTCAGCAGGTGCCGCAGCAGCATGACCTTGCGCTCGAACGGCACATCGGCAAAAGCCAGCGCCGCCTGCTCGCTGGAGGTCTCGTAGCCGAAATCCTTCAGATAGTCGGCCACTTCGCCGAATTCTTCGGGAGCAATGCCAAAATCATTGGAGGCAATGCGCAGGATCGCCGCATATTCCGACTTTTCGGTCTTGCCGTCAGCCAGCGCCACATGCATCAGAAGCAGGAGCTCCGCCGTCAGGACCGGATCATCGGCAACCTTCTGCACGGCACTCTTGGTGCCGAGAAATGCGGTGATGCGATCAAAGATGCTCTCGCTCATTGTACCCCCAAACTGTCTTCACGCGATAGATCGCAGCCCCGGCGGCTGAATTCAAGTGCGCAAACAACACACTACGGCGCTATTCGCACACATCGATTGACTGCGCGCACAAATGCTCTCGCCAAAGCAGAAATTCCCTCTATGGTCCGGCGCATTCTCAAAGAGTCTCCCGCCATGCCCGCCTTCTTCGACAATGTTCCCGTACTTCTGATCCTTGCCGGCTTTGCCGCCGGTTTCATCGATTCCATTGCCGGAGGCGGCGGCCTGATCACCGTTCCGGCCTTGCTTCTGGCCGGCCTCTCGCCGGTGGAATCGCTGGGGACCAACAAGCTGCAATCGCTGTTCGGTTCCACCTCGGCAACCATAGCCTATGCCCAAAAGGGCCATGTGAACCTGAAGAAGCAGCTTCCATCGGCGTTCATGTCATTCCTCGGTGCGGTGGCGGGTGCCCTCCTCGCCGGCTTTCTGCCCGGCGATCTCCTGCGTGCCTTCCTGCCGGTCCTATTGATCACCATCGCGCTGTATTTTGCCCTGAAGCCCAACATGGGCGATATCGACCGCGCCCACCGGATGACGCCGTTCCTGTTCGGCCTTGCCATCGTTCCCTTAATCGGATTTTACGACGGCGTGTTCGGACCCGGCGCCGGTTCGTTCTTCATGCTCAGTTTTGTCTCGCTGGCCGGTTACGGCCTGCTGAAGGCAACGGCCCACACGAAACTGCTCAACCTTGCCTCCAATCTCGGCGGCTTCACCACCTTCGCCTTTCTCGGCGTCATCAACTGGAAGGTCGGCCTGTGCATGGGTGTCGCCCAGTTCATCGGCGCGCGGGTCGGCGCGGGGCTGGCGATGAAGAACGGCGCAAAAATCATCAAGCCGCTGCTGGTGATCGTCTGCCTGGCGCTGGCGACAAAGCTGCTTCTGGACCCGAGCAATCCGATCCGCCTGTGGCTGGCCACGCTGTTCTAGCAGCGTGGCATGAACATCCCCTCTAAAACTCGATGCCCTTCTGCGCCTTGATGCCGGAACGGAACGGATGTTTGATCATTTCCATCTCGGTGACGAGATCGGCAAACTCGATCAGTTCGTCCTTGGCATTGCGCCCGGTGATGATGACATGTTTCATGTGCGGCTTCTGCTTGAGCACATCGATGATTTCCTCCACCGGCAGATAGTCGTAGCGCAGCGCGATGTTCAGCTCATCGCACAGGACAAGATCGGTTTCGTCATCGAGGATCATTGTCTTCGCCTGTTCCCAGGCATCCCGGGCCATGGCGATATCGCGGGCACGGTCCTGGGTTTCCCAGGTAAAGCCTTCACCCATGGCCGAGATGGTCACCTGCTCGGGGAATTTCTCCAGAACCCAGCGCTCGCCGGTATCCCACGATCCCTTGACGAACTGGATCACGCCGATCTTCATGCCGTGGCCGAGCGCGCGGAAGACAACGCCGAAACCGGCGGTCGACTTGCCCTTGCCCTTGCCGGTATTGACGATGACCAGGCCCTTTTCATCGGTCTTGGTGGCAAGGATCTTGTCGCGCACGGCCTTCTTCTTGCGCATCTTGTCGGCGTGGCGTGCGTTGACTTCCTCTTCGGTCAGGTTCAACAGTTTCTGTGATTTTTCAGCCATTTGGCGTCTCCTTCCGAATCATTGTCTCAGGCGGCAAGCATGCCGAGTTCATAGCGCGCCGAGTTCGAGCGCGGGGTCCAGAAGCCGCGCTGCACGGCCTCCTCCAGCTTTTCGGCGATATCCCGCAGCGCATGCGGGTTCTTGTCTTTCAGGAATGTCCGCACATCCTCGTCCATCAGGAACGCCTGATAAACCGCCTCGAAATGGTGGGTGCGCACGGCGCCCGTCGTGGCGGCGAAGGCGAAGAGATAGTCGACCGTTGCCGCCATTTCGAACGCGCCCTTATAGCCATGGCGCATCACCCCGGCGATCCATTTCGGATTGGTCACCCGGCCGCGCACCGTGCGGCCGATTTCTTCCTCGAGCGTGCGGATCACGGGCTTTTCCGGGCGCGAATGATCATTGTGGTAGATGGCCGGACGTTCGCCCGACAGTTGTTCGACCGCCGCCGACATCCCGCCTTCGAACTGGTAGTAATCATCGGAGTCGAGCAGGTCGTGCTCGCGGTTGTCCTGATTCTGCACCACGGCCTCGACGGTACGCAGGCGCTCTTCGAGAAGACCGCGCTCGGCCTTGCCCTCTTCCCCCGCACCATAGGCATAGCCGCCCCAGACCAGCCATGCCTCGGCAAGGTCGTCGCGCTTGTCCCAGGCCTTTTCGTCGATCAGCGTCTGCAGGCCGGCACCATAGGCACCGGGCTTCGATCCGAACACGCGAAAGCCGGCCCGCTGCTTTGCCGTCTTCTCGTCGGCACCTTCCGCCACAAGCCGCGCCTGCTCGCTGCGCATGCGCAGGGCGATGGGATTGTCTTCCGCGTCTTCGGGCAACGCGCCGACCGCCCGCACCGCCGTGTCGAACAGTGCAATCTGGTCGGGGAAGGCATCGCGGAAAAAGCCGGAGATGCGCAAGGTCACGTCGACGCGCGGACGGCCAAGCACGGCAGGCGGGATGATCTCGTATCCGGTGACACGCCGCGAAGCCATGTCCCAGACGGGTTTGACGCCGATCAGGGCCAGCGCCTGTGCAATATCGTCACCGCCGGTGCGCATGTTTGATGTGCCCCAGGCGGTCAGCCCCAGCGAGGTCGGCCATTCGCCATGATCCTGCGTGTAGCGGCGGATCAGCAGTTCAGCCGATTTCTGCCCGAGTTCCCATGCGGCGGGTGTCGGTACGGCGCGGCTGTCGACGGAAAAGAAATTGCGTCCGGTCGGCAGAACGTCAGGGCGGCCGCGCGTCGGTGCGCCGGAGGGTCCCGGCGCCACAAAGCGTCCGTTCAGCGCCGTCATGAGCCCGGTCATTTCGGCTGCGCCGCAGGCCATCACAGCCGGATGCAGGGTCGCGCGGATACCGTCCAGAACCGTTTGCGTTGCCTGCCAATCCCCGGGGCAAGCGGTTTCACCGGCCACCAGCCGGGCCGCCAGCAACTCGATGCGCTCCACCGTATCGCCGGCAATGCGCCATGGCTCGCTGGTGACGGCGTTCAGAATTTCGGGCCGTTCCGCATTCCAGGGCGCGGCCATGTCGCAATCCAGCGGATCGAAACCGGCAAAGCCGAGATCAGCGGCGATGGCGCGCTGCAGGCTCTGGTCAGCGCCAACGCCCGAACCGCGTGGCACGCGCGCCAGCGCGACCACCAGATCGGTGAGCAGGCGCCCCTCCGGCGACAGGCCGAAAATATGCAGGCCGTCGCGGATCTGCATTTCCTTGAGATCGCAGAGATAGGCGTCGAGTTTCTGCAGGGCGAGATCGTCGGGATCGTGATCGTGAATGCCCGCATCGCTGTCGAGACCGATATCGCGGACGAGATCAAGAATCTGCACCTTGAGGCGCACAAGGCGGCGCGGATCGACGCCGGAGGCTTCGTAATATTCGTCGACCAGCGCTTCGAGGTCCTTCAGCGGCCCGTAGCTTTCGGCCCGGGTCAGCGGCGGTGTCAGGTGATCGATGATGACGGCGGCGGAACGGCGTTTTGCCTGTGTGCCCTCGCCCGGATCGTTGACGATGAACGGATAGATATGCGGCACCGGCCCCAGCACCGCCTCGGGGAAACAGCTTTCCGACAGCGCCAGCGATTTGCCCGGCAGCCATTCGAGATTGCCGTGCTTGCCCACATGCACGATGGCATGCGCATCGTAGACACTGCGCAGATAGGCATAGAAGGCGAGATAGCCGTGCGGCGGCACCAGATCGGGCGAATGATAGGTGTCCTTCGGATCGATATTGTAGCCGCGTGCCGGCTGAATGCCGACCAGCACCGCGCCGAACCGGCTGAGCGGCAGCGCAAAGCCCCGCGCCGCATCGAGGAAGAACGGATCGGCATCCGGCGCACCCCAGCGCGCCGTCACCTTCTCCTGAATCACTTGGGGAAGCGATTGAAAGAAGCTGTTGTATTGATTGAGCGAAATCGTCTCGCGGATGGCGCGCCCGTCGCTGGCCGCATTGGTCGGGCCCGCCATCAGATGGTTGATCAGCGCTTCGCCATCGGCGGGCATATCGGCGATATCGTATCCGGCATCGCGCATGGATTTCAGCACCTGCCATGTACCCGCAGGGGTGTCGAGCCCGACGCCATTGCCAAGCCGTCCGTCCCGGTTGGGATAGTTGGCCATGACGAGCGCAACGCGGCGCTCGTCCGGTTTGCCCGTGCGCAGACGTGCCCAGTTCGCCGCGAGATCGGCAACGAAGGCGACACGGTCGGCCTGCGGTTCATGCATGACGATATTGGCCTGCACCGCTTCGTCGAAATGCTGCGCCGACTTGAACGACACGGCGCGCGACAAAACCCGGCCATCCACCTCAGGCAGGGCAACATTCATCGCCAGGTCGCGGGCGGAAAGGCCCTGATCCGACTGGCGCCACTGCTCGGCGCTGGAGCCGGAGAAGATGACCTGCAGCACCATTGCGCCATCATGTTCAAGCACCGTCGGCTTGCGCGCGGAACCGGGTGCAGACACGGCAAACCCCGTGGCATTCAACACCACGGCGGGCGGCGCTTCGGCAAAGATGCTCTCCAGCGTGGCGATGGAAACCGGGTCCTTCAGGCTGGAGACGAACACCGGCAGCGGATTGAGCCCCTTGGCGCGCAACGCATCAAGCAAAGCCGCCACAGGCTGGGTCTGGCCGCTCTGCACCAGCGCCCGGTAGAAGCAGATGGCAATGACAGGCGCGCCGTCCGTCCAGTCATGGCGCATCGCGTCCAGCGAGGGTGCTGAATTGCCGGGCCACCACAACCCCGCCTTGAGCAGCGGCGCGGCCTCCTGCGGCTTCTCGCCTGATGAGATCAGCGCCGCGCAATAGTCGAGGAAACGCTGGGCATTCTGCGCCCCGCCCTCCAGCAGATAATGCCAGAGCGCATCGCGATCATGCCGGGCGACGGTCGAAAACCGGTCGAGCCCCGGATCGGGCTTGTCGTCCCCCGGCAGCACCGCAAGCTGCACCTTGTGATTGACGGCGCAGGCATGCAGCGCTTCGAGGCCATAGGGCCAGTAGCTCTCGCCGCCGATCACCCGGACGACGATCAGCCTGGCATGGCGCGCTGTCCGCTCGACATAGGCGTCGACGGACATCGGGTGTGACAGGCTCATCATATTGGCAAGGCGCAGCGAAACTGCACCGTCGCCCTGCCGCCGTGCGGCGGCAAGGCTCGCCAGTTCCGTATCGGCGGCGGACAGGAACAGCACATCTCCCGGCGTCTGGCCGAGGTCGATGGCCTCGGTGCCTTCAGCGATGGTGCCTTTCTGGGCAAGCAGGAGATGCATTCAATATCCTATCGTCAGGCAGCGGCAGCGGCGGTGACCGCCGATGTAATGGCGTCGTTGTCGATATCGTGCAGTCCGATGACGACGAGACGGGTCTGCCGTTCCTCGCCCGGATTCCACGCGCGGTCGAAGTAATGCTCGATGCGCGTGCCGACGGCCTGCACCACCAGCCGCATCGGCTTGCCGGGAACATCGGCAAAGCCTTTCAGGCGCAGGATGTCGTGATCGGCAATCACGGCCTTCAGCTTTTCGACAAAGTTTTTGGGTTCGGCCACCGGACCAAGCCCGACAACAAAGCTCTCGAACTCGTCATGGTCGTGCTCTTCGCCCGCTTCATGTTCCATTTCATGGTGCGACTTGCGGTTGGCAATGTCCTCTTCGGTGCCGACGCCGAGACCGAGCAGCAGTTCATTGCTGAGCTTGCCGAAGCTGGCCGATACCATGTTGAGCGAGCGCGACGAGCGGCTCTGCACATCGCCGCGCACGCCGTCGAGCTGCTTGTCGCTGATCAGGTCGCTCTTGTTCAGCACGATCAGGTCGGCGGCACGGATCTGGTCCTCGAACAGTTCCTCGAGCGGGCTGTCATGGTCGAGCGATTCGTCCTGGATGCGCTGGGCATCCACCTTGTCGTGGTCATCGGCAAAGCGGCCTTCGGACACGGCGGAAGCGTCGATCACGGTGACGACACCGTCAACCGTCACCTGCGTCTTGATCTCCGGCCAGTTGAAAGCTGCAACCAGAGGCTGCGGCAGCGCGAGGCCCGAGGTCTCGATGACGATATGATCCGGACGGTCCGGACGGTCGAGCAGCTTGGTCATGGTCGGGATGAAATCATCGGCCACGGTGCAGCAGATGCAGCCATTGTTCAATTCGATCACATCCTCATCCCGGCAGGCTTCGATGCCGCAGCCCTTGAGCAGGCCGCCGTCGACACCAAGATCGCCGAACTCATTGATGATGAGCGCGATGCGCTTGCCATTGGCATTTTCGAGCAGATTGCGGATCATCGTGGTTTTGCCCGAACCGAGAAAACCGGTGATGACCGTTGCTGGAATCTTCTGACCCTGCATATTCCTATCCCTTCATGGTGAGCGGCAGCCCGGCTGCCACGAAATAGACTGTTGCCGCGGCCTGTGCCACGGCCTGATGGAGACGTCCGGCATGGTCGCGAAAATCGCGCGCCATGCGGTTCTCCGGTACAATGCCGAGACCCACTTCGTTCGAAACCAGAACGATCGAGCCCGGAAGTTTCGGCAGCACTTGCATGAGCTGCCGTGTCTCGGCGGTGATATCGCGCTCGGCCATCATCAGATTGGTCAGCCAGAGCGTCAGGCAATCGACGAGGATCGCTTTTCCTTCGGCTGCAACCCCCTGCAGGGTGTCCACCAGATCGAGCGGCTCTTCGATGGTGTGCCAGGATGATCCGCGCTGCGCCTTGTGCAGGTCGATGCGGACTGACATTTCCTCGTCCCAGGACCTGCCGGTTGCGAGATAAACGGGCTCAAGGCCGGAAGCCATGATCAGGCCTTCGGCAAAGCTGGACTTGCCCGAGCGGGCACCGCCGAGAATGAAGGTCACGCCGTGATTCAGCTGGGGCATCGCCGTCACTGCAATCGCGATGATCCGTCAGGTACGATCAAGCGGAATGCGGGCGGGGAAACGAGCGCGTATACAATGCGAGCAGCCATAACAACCTCCGTGCTGGGCCTGAAGGGACACGACCCTTCGGTTCTTGGGCAGGATTGCCCCGAGCGCTTCCTGGGAAACGCTCTATGACTGGCAGGTCTCCTGGCTCGCGGGTCACATGATGAATGCCGCCTTCCCGGTTTCCCAGTGGCTGCCTTCTGCATATGCGTCAGGCTTTGCATTGATCCTCGCCGCTCTACAGTCGCGGGGTCGGCTGCGGTGGGGTCGCCCTTGAGGGTACAACCGTCGCATTCCCTTTTGATCCCTTGGCCTTTGGCCAATATGGGAACCAATCATGGCTGGGACGTTATTCACCCCCCACGGGAAATGTCAATGGAATCCGCGCGGTTTGCTCAGGGAGTAGTGGGTGGTTCGACAAGCTCACCATGAGGGAGGTGGAGGATTGCAGGGGATATGTTCTGCAATCTCCGCGATTAGCATTGCAGCCCACCCATCCCCTCATGGTGAGCTTGTCGAACCACGCACCGCAGCACATGCAAGCAGCGCGTCCACATCCAGCACTGTTTCAAGCTCGGCAGCGATACTGTCCAGCGCGGCGTCCACCCCGGCCTTGTAGTCGAATGTTTCAGCGGCAATGCCCATCGTGCCCAGCAGCGCGGCACGAAACCGGTCCGCCGCAAAAAGCCCGTGCAGATAGGTGCCGAACACCTTGCCGTCCGCCGATATGGCGCCGTCATCGACGCCGTTGATGCGCACGGCGGGGCGCGAACAGTCCGGGCCGGTCGTCCGGCCCAGATGAATCTCGTAGCCATCGAGCGGCAGGTCGAACGGCAGCGACTGCGCCGCCACGTTGCGCACGGTCTTTTCCGGCTCCATCACCGTATCGATATCGAGATGCCCAAGCCCTGCCGTCTCCGTCACGCTGCCCTCGATGCCGTCGGGATCGCGTACGGTCCGGCCGAGCATCTGGAAACCGCCGCATATGCCGATGATATGGCCGCCGCGCCGCCGGTGCAGGTCGAGATCCCTGTCCCAGCCGTTCTCGCGGAAGCGCAGGAGGTCGCCGATGGTGGATTTGGAACCGGGAATGATGACCAGTCCCGCATCGGCAGGCAGCCGCTCGCCGCTGCGCACCATCACCACATCCACCTGCGGTTCGGCCATCAGCGGGTCGAGATCATCGAAATTGGCGATGCGGTCGAGCACCGGCACGGCGATCTTCAGCGCCCGGCCCTCGCCCTTCACCAGACGTTCCAGCACGACGGAATCCTCGGCCGGCAGCCGCGCCGCGTCCTTCAGCCATGGCACCACGCCGAATGACGGCCAGCCGGTGAACTGCGTTATGGCTTTCAGGCCGTCATCGAACAGCGAGACGTCGCCGCGAAACTTGTTGATGATATAGCCGGCAATCATCTCGCGGTCTTCCCGCTGCAGGATCGCATGGGTGCCGACAAGCGAGGCGATCACGCCGCCGCGATCGATATCGCCGACCAGAACGACAGGCACATTGGCGCGGATGGCAAAGCCCATATTGGCGATATCGCCCGCCCGCAGGTTGATTTCGGCGGGAGACCCCGCTCCCTCGACGATGACCAGATCGGCGCCCTCACGGACGATGTCCCACGACGCCATGACCGCATCGAGCAGCTGCGCCTTGAATGTCTGGTAGTCGCGCCCCTTGGCCTGGCCCCAGACTTTGCCCTGCACGATGATCTGGCTGCCGGTCTCCGATTGCGGTTTCAGCAGCACCGGGTTCATATGTACCGAGGATGGTACGCCGCAGGCGACGGCCTGCAGCCACTGCGCCCGCCCGATCTCGCCGCCATCGTCGCTGACCGCCGCATTGTTCGACATGTTCTGCGGTTTGAACGGCCGAACCTTTAATCCGCGGTTGCGCGCAAGCCGGCAAAGTCCGGCCACCAGGACGGATTTACCAACATCTGACCCTGTTCCCTGCAACATGATTGCGTGCGTCATGGGCTTTGAGTAGCGGATATGTCTTTCTCTTCCTAGCCCCCGGCAAAACCTATCTGAATCGTTGCGCGGCCCCGCGCTTGCGATAGAGTGGAAATCAAGAGGAATACAGGGAGGTTATCATGGATGCGGTCGTTGATACGGCGTCCGGCCAGTTCGAACTCAATGAGGATCAGCTGGCGATTCAGGACATGGCGCGCGCCTTCGCGGCGGACCGCGTGGCGCCGAACGCGCTGGCCTGGGACCGGGACAAGCATTTTCCCGCCGATGTGATTCGCGAGACCGGCCCGCTCGGCATGGGCGGCATCTACACCAAGGAAGAGTTCGGCGGTTCGGGATTGAAACGCCTTGATGCGGTGCTGATCTTCGAAGCCCTGTCTGCCGCCTGCCCGGCCTTCTCCGCCTTCATCTCGATCCACAACATGGCGACATGGATGATCGATCTCTACGGCAATGACGAACAGCGCCAGCGCTTCGTGCCGCAGCTGATCTCGATGGAATGGCTGGCGAGCTATTGCCTGACCGAGCCCAATTCCGGCTCGGATGCCGCCGCCCTCAAGACCCGCGCGGTGCGGGACGGCGACCACTATGTCCTCAACGGCGCCAAGCAGTTCATATCAGGCGCAGGCGATACCGACCTTTACGTCACCATGGTGCGTACCGGCGAAGATGGCCCGAAGGGCATTTCGACCCTGATCATCCCGAAGGACGCGCCCGGCCTGTCCTTCGGTGCCAATGAACACAAGATGGGCTGGAATGCCCAGTCCACCCGGCAGGTGATTTTCGACAATTGCCGCGTTCCCGTGGAAAACCGCCTCGGGGCGGAAGGCGACGGCTTCAAGATCGCCATGGGCGGCCTTGATGGCGGACGCCTCAACATTGCCGCCTGCTCGCTCGGCGGTGCCCAGTCCGCCCTCGACAAGGCGGTCGGCTATGCGTCCGAGCGCAAGGCGTTCGGCAAGGCGATCAACCAGTTCCAGGCCCTGCAGTTCAAGCTGGCCGATATGGAAACGGAACTGTCCGCCGCCCGCGTCCTGCTGTACACCGCCGCGTCAAAACTCGACCGCAAGGCGCATGATGCATCGAAATGGTCGGCCATGGCCAAGCGCTTCGTCACCGATACGGGCTTCAACGTCGCCAATGATGCGCTGCAGATTCATGGCGGCTACGGCTACCTGCACGATTACGGCGTGGAAAAGCTGGTGCGCGACCTGCGCGTCCACCAGATTCTGGAAGGCACCAATGAAATCATGCGGGTGATCATTTCCCGCTCGATGATGGGCCGCTGAACCACACCGCATCCGATACACAGAGAACTATCAGGGAGAATGCTGCGATGACGACAGTCGCTTTTATCGGTCTTGGCCATATGGGCAACCCCATGGCCGCCAATCTGGTCAAGGCAGGCCATACGGTGCTGGGTTTTGATCTCCTGCCGGACAATCTGGCAACCGCCAAAGCCAATGGTGTGAGCATCGCGGCAAGCGCGCTTGCCGCCGTTGCGGATGCCGATGTCGTCATCACCATGCTGCCCGCGGGCAAGCACGTCCTGTCCGTCTATGCGGAGATTGCCGGAAAGGCCAAACCGGGTGCGCTGCTCATCGATTCCTCGACCATCGATGTCGATTCCGCCCGCAAGGCGCACGGCATCGCCAAGGCCCATGGCCTGCTCTCGGTTGACGCTCCGGTCTCCGGCGGCATCGGCGGTGCGGCGGCGGGCACCCTGACCTTCATGGTGGGCGGCGCCAGCGACGCCTTTGCTGTCGCCGAGCCAATCCTGAAACCCATGGCCGGCCGCATCGTCCATTGCGGCGAGCCCGGCGCCGGTCAGGCCGCCAAGATCTGCAACAACATGATCCTTGGCATTTCCATGATCGGCGTCAGCGAAGCCTTCACGCTGGCTGAAAAACTGGGGCTGTCGCATCAGGCGCTGTTCGACGTCGCCTCGACCTCGTCGGGCCAGTGCTGGTCGCTGACCACCTATTGCCCGGTCCCCGGCCCCGTGCCGACATCCCCGGCCAATAACAGCTACAAGCCGGGCTTTGCCGCCGCCCTGATGCTGAAGGATCTGAAGCTGTCACAGGAAGCCGCCAAAAGTGTTGGTGCCGCGACACCGCTCGGCCAGCACGCGGAAGAAATCTATGCGGCCTTCGGCGCCGCCGGGAACGAAGGTTCGGACTTCTCCGGCATCATCAATTACCTGCGCGAGGCCACGCGTGAAGGCTGACCGCGCCGGGAAAAGCCGGGAAATTTTCAAAATTTAGATTTGCTTAAGCTCTCGCTAACCTCGCGGTAACGATGTCCGGTTAAAACTTTGCATGGAGCGGACAAGACCCTGCTCCATGCTCCGGATCAGGTACTGCGTACCGGAGCTGTAATTTCTGCCAGCGTATTGTACGGCAGAAAGCCATGCGTCACTTGGCAAAAAACCGCACTGTTCCTCACGGACAGGGCGGTTTTTGACTTGGGTCTTCATCAGAGAACAGCACAAAGAAAAACCGCCGCCCCGACAGGACAGCGGTTTCCGGAATAGTCCGATGCGTGGACGATCAGCCGGCCGAACGGGTCCAGATGAACGAAACCGCCGACGCGATGCCGCTCTTGGCATTGCCGGATGGCGCATTGCGCTTTTCCGTGGCATTCCAGGCAATGTGGACGCGATTGTTGCGATTGAAGATGTAAAGCATTTGGGCACCTGAGGGTAAAAACATTTGTTGCCGCTCAAATGCGCTTTTTGCCTAAAGTTTGATCACGTTTTTTCGCCATGGCGTGTCGCATTTACAGCAACGACCCGTGCAAATTTGCATGGCAGCCATGCTGAAACCGCATCCCTGTTGCCGCAATTGCTGGTGTTCTCACGGAAACACCAGCAAAATCAACGATGGCGCGGATAGAAAAGCCGAAAACCTGCCTTAATTCAGCCTGCGCCGCTCAAACGCCTGTAATTGGCCCGCAGTGTTTTGCGGCCGGGCCGGAGTGCCGCCTGTGTCGCTTTATCGACGGTGGCCTTGGCGATGGCGGCGGGCGACTTGCCGCTCCACACGTCCAGCCAGAAGGTCGCTGCCGAATTGATCACCGACAGCTGCGCCGCGACGACACCGTCCGTCACCGCTGCCATTTTTTCGGACACGGCCCGGGTGGATTCCGGCTTGGAAGACGTCTCCGTCATCCCCTCCAGCATCATCATCGGCAGGCGCATGGCGATGACCATGGATGCCATCTGCATGTCATGAACGGGTGTACGGCGCTTCGTCGGAGATTTCATGCTTTGGACCCTTTTGGTTTGAACGCGGCATCGACCGGTGGTTTTAAACCATTGGCGAGCCGATTGGTTTCATTGGCCATGCCGACAACCGCAAGAAGTTCCATCAGCTGCGGATCCGTCATGCCCTTGGCACGGGCGGAGGCCGTGTGCGACCAGCTGCAATAGTCGCAATTGTTGGTGGCGGAAACGGCGATATAGATCATCTCCTTGACCAGCGGATCGAGCGCACCGGGCGCCATGACTTCCTTCAGGCTCTCCCACGTGCGCTTGAGCAGTTTCGGGTCATTGGCCAGCACCTTCCAGAAATTGTTGATCCAGTCCGTCCCGCGCGTGTGCATGATGTCGTCATAGACCGCCCGCACGGCGGCATCGGCCTGTTCATACTCGATCATCGGAACAATGGTTGGGTCGGTCATCGTGCTTTCCCGTGCGTTGGAGCCTGGCAAACAGCCATCCGGAAACGCCGGATGGCGGGCGGTTGAAACCCAGATTGCGGCGGAAAACCGGGGAAAGTCCATTGGAATTCCTTCACGGGAAAATCCGGCGCTTAGAGCCAGTAAAACCGGGAAAAACCGCACCGCAGTGAATGAATTAATGAAGAAAAATCGCCTAAAGCATTGATCTTTCATCATCCGGCTTGTTACACTACCCCCATGAACATTGTGACATTCGGCTTCACAATAGGTTTTCCCGCGTCGTTATATCGACAGGTGCTGTCGCGATATACCTCATTAATTCAATGAAACCATTGCATTCTGATGCGATAAGGATGCCAAATGGCACATAAGCGAACGACTGGGTAAGGCAGTACCAAGTTAAGATTCGTACCGGGTGAACTGTCAAAACGAGTGGGAGACAAAACTGATGAAGAAGCTGCTTGCTTCAACTTTACTGGCCGCAGGGCTTTTCGGCTTTGCCGGAGCTGCTTCGGCGGCGGGGTGCGGGTCCGTCACCATCGCCAACATGAACTGGCAGTCAGCGGAAGCGCTGGCTAATCTCGACAAGCTTATACTCAGTGTAGGCTATGGCTGCGATGCCGAATTGGTCGCAGGCGATACGGTTCCAACCTTCACGTCGATGATCGAAAAGGGACAGCCCGATATCGCGCCGGAAGGCTGGCTCAACGCCGTCAAGGAACCGCTGGACAAGGCGGTCAAGGAAGGCAAGCTGGTCTATGCCGCGCCTGCCATCACCGAAGGCGGTACGGAAAGCTGGTGGGTACCCAAATACTTTGCCGATGCGCATCCGGATATCAAGACGATCGCCGATGCCATGAAGCACCCCGAACTCTTCCCTTCGCCGGAAGACCCCAAGAAGGGCGCCGTGTTCAACTGCCCGTCGGGCTGGGCGTGCCAGATCACCACCGGCAATTTCTTCAAGGCCTATGAAGCCGAGAAACACGGCTTTACCCTCGTCGATACGGGATCGGCCGCAGGTCTCGATGGCTCGATTGCCAAGGCCTATGAGCGCAAGGAAGCCTGGCTCGGTTATTACTGGGGTCCGACGGCCATTCTCGGCAAGTACCCCATGGTCAAGCTCGACAATGGCGTGCCGTGGGAAGAAAAGGAATGGAAGCGCTGCAACGTCGTTGCCGATTGCCCCGATCCGAAGCCGAACGGCTGGCCGAAGGCGGACATCTACACGATCGTCACCAAGAAATTTGCTGACGCAGCGGGTCCGGCCTTCGAGTACCTGAAGAAGCGCCAGATTTCCAACGAGGAAGCCAACAAGCTCCTCGCCTGGATGGTCGACAATCAGGCAACCGGCGAAGACGGTGCCAAGTATTACCTGAAGAACAACGAAGCCACGTGGTCGAAGTGGGTTTCTCCGGAAGCCGCTGAAAAGATCAAGGCCGCGGTCAAGTAACCGATGGATGCGGCGGAGATCTTCTCCGCCGCATCGCACCATCCCGAATGGGCCGAACGTTGCCGCGTCCGGTCGCGATGGTCATTTAATGACCCACAAAGAAGGGGACGCACCATATGGATTGGTTCTACTCATTCCCGAAAATGAATGACGAGACACTCCGCAATTTGAAAAAAACCATGGATGAGGGCTTCAAGGCCTTCACCCGCAGTTACGGCGATGTGATCGAGTCATTTTTCCAGCCGCTGCAATACTTCCTGATCCAGGCCGAAAAATTCATGACGACGACGCCCTGGCCGATCATGGTCCTGCTGATCGCCGGCATTGCCTGGCTCGCCAGCCGCAACTGGAAGATCGTGGCCGGAACGGTCATCACCCTGCTCCTGATCGGCTATTTCGACATGTGGAGCGATGCGATGAAGACCATCGCGATGATTTTCGTCGGCACCGTCGTCTCGGTCGTCGTCGGCATTCCCATCGGCATCATCATGGCCCGTTCCGACGGTTTCCAGCGCATCGTCAACCCTATCCTTGACGTCATGCAGACCATGCCGAGCTTCGTCTACCTCATTCCGGTGGTCATGCTGCTCGGCATCGGCAAGGTTCCCGGCCTCATCGCCGTGGTGATCTACGCCATTCCGCCGATGATCCGCTTGACCAATCTCGGCATCCGGCTCGTCGACAAGGATGTGCTCGAGGCGGCCGATGCCTTCGGCTCATCGAGCTGGCAACGCCTGAAGAACGTGCAGATCCCCCTCGCCCTGCCCACCATCATGGCCGGCATCAACCAGACGATCATGATGGCGCTCGCCATGGTGGTCATCGCCTCGATGATCGGCGTCCAGGGCCTCGGCCAGCCGGTTCTGCGTTCGGTCAACGGCCAGTTCTTCTCGCTCGGACTTTTCAACGGTCTTGCCATTGTCGGCATTGCCATCATTTTTGACCGCGTCAGCCAGGCCTATGGCATGCGCCTTCAAAAGCACCAGGAGGTGGTTCATGGCTGATCGTTCCGTTCAGGGCGCCGGTATCCAGATCAAGAATCTCTACAAGATTTTCGGCCAGAAACCGGGAGCTTACGTCGATGCCGTCAAGAAAGGCATGACCAAGACCGAGCTCAATGAAAAATACAACCACGTGCTCGGCCTGCGCGATATCAATATCGATATGCCCGCCGGCTGCATCCAGGTGGTCATGGGTCTCTCGGGTTCGGGCAAATCGACGCTGATCCGCCACATCAACCGGCTGATCGATCCGACGGTCGGCGAGGTCATCATCGGCAACGCCGATGTGTGCAAGATGAACCAGAACGACCTGCGCGAGTTTCGCCGCCACAAGACAGCGATGGTTTTCCAGAAGTTTGCGCTGCTTCCCCATCGCACGGTGCTCGACAACACGGTCTATGGCCTGGAAATCCAGGGCCTGAGCCGGGCAAAGCAGGAAGAACAGGCCCGCCGCTGGATCGAACGCGTCGGCCTGAAAGGCTTTGAGGAGAATTATCCCAATCAGCTTTCGGGCGGCATGCAGCAGCGTGTGGGTCTTGCCCGTGCGCTGACCAATGACGCGCCGATCCTGCTCATGGACGAAGCCTTTTCCGCTCTGGATCCGCTGATCCGCATGGACATGCAGTCCGTGCTGCTCGACCTGCAGAAGGAAATCAAGAAGACCGTCGTGTTCATCACCCACGATCTCGACGAAGCGCTGCGGCTCGGCGACCGGATCGCCATCCTGCGCGACGGCGAGGTGGTGCAGCAGGGCACGGGACAGGATATCGTGCTGAAACCTGCCGATGAATATATTTCAAGCTTCGTCAAGGAAGTGAACCGTGGCCGGGTGATCATGGTCGACACCATCTCGACCAAGGGCGACGGTTCGGCCAATGCGGGCGGCGTGACGGTTATGACCGGAACGATCCTCGAGGAAGCGGCCAAGACCATGACCGACGCCAACCAGCAGCACGCAACGGTTGTTGATGAGGCCGGCAAACCGCTCGGCGTCATCAGCATGAACAACCTGATCCAGGCGATGGTCACCCCCATCAGCCATCTGACCCATCAGGCGGCGGAGTAGGCTGGCGGGTAGGTTTTGCCCTCTTGTTCCAGAAGTGGCTGCAGGAATAGTCGTGCGTGGTTCGACAAGCTCACCATGAGGGAATCCAGTGCTCTGCAAAATGCAACCTCCCTCATGGTGAGCCTGTCGAACCACGCACCGCAGTTTTGCCGCCCCAAATAAAAACCACGCCAACTTATCCACGTTCTCCCAACCTCGCTTATCCTTCTCGTGTCCTTTCCGGCGGGAATGCTTCCGGAAACTTTCGAAAGTCGGGAAAGGATCGGCGCTTCGGCTTCACAGGGAGGAAAACCTGTGCGGCCGGGGAGGTTTGGCCCGGTGGTGGACCCATTGGGCAAAAACCTGAAAACGCCGGGGCGGGTGGTCTCCAGGATCGCAAGCATTGCATACCACATACCCCAAGACCCGCGTTCCAGGGACCGCCCGTCTTTCCCACCTTTCAACAGCCAGACGCAATTGCGGGCGTGGCAAGGGAAAAGAGCGTTGCAGAACAATCCTGTGTGGTTCGACAGGCTCACCATGAGGGAAGTCGAGGATTGCAGGGAGCACTATTCTCGCAACTTTTGCGATTGGCATTGCAACCAAACCACCTCCCTCATGGCGAGCCTGTCGAACCACGCACTACGCACTGTAAGCCACGCAACCCGCCCATTTCACCCGTCCGCCACCCATGTCGCTTCTTTTGCGCTCGGCGTCGCTCAGGCCGCGCACGATTGCCCCGTCTCTGGCGATAGTGGCACCATCGCAAGTGAAGGGCATGAGCAATGAGTGAACCGGCAGCAGACATCGAAATCCCCGCAACGGCACGCGATCATGGCCGGCGTGGCGGACGCTCCCGCCCCCGCAGCGTTGAAAGCGGCGCTTTCGACCAGCCGCCGTTCCGGCAGCTGAAAATCCCGTTCACGCCGACCAAGATCATTTCCGACGACGAGCTGGAATCGATCCACAATGCCTCGCTGCGCGTCCTGCAGGAGATCGGCGTCGACGTGCTGCATGACGGTGCGCGCGAGATCATGAAGACGGCAGGCGCCGACGTGCGCCCCGGCTCGCAGCGCGTGCATTTCGACAAGGACATGATTCTTGAATATGTCGGCTATGCGCCGTCGGAATTCACCCTGCATGCCCGCAATCCCGCGCACAATGTGCGCTTCGGCGGCAACAACCTGATTTTCGCGCAGATGGGTTCGGCGCCCAATTGCTCCGATACGGACAATGGCCGGCGCTCCGGCAACCAGGCGGATTTCCGCAACTTCGTCAAACTGGCGCAGATGCACAACATCATCAACACCACGGGCGGTTATCCCGTCGAGCCGATCGACATCCATCCCTCGGTGCGCCACCTCGAATGCATCCGCGATCTCGCGACTCTGTCCGACAAGGCATTCCATATCTATTCGCTCGGCAAGGAACGCAATCTGGATGGTATCGAGATCGCCCGTCTTGCCCGCGGCATCAGCCAGGAGCAGCTGCAGAACGAGGCCTCCTGCTATACCATCATCAACACCAATTCGCCGCTGAAGCTCGACGTGCCGATGATGGAAGGCATCATCCATATGTCGGGCAACGGCCAGATCGTCATCGTCACGCCGTTCACGCTGGCGGGCGCCATGGCGCCGGTGACCATCGCCGGGGCGCTGGTGCAGCAGAATGCCGAAGCACTAGCGGGCATCTCCTTCACCCAGATGGTCAGGAAGGGCGCGCCGGTCGGCTATGGCGGCTTCACCTCCAATGTCGACATGAAATCCGGGGCGCCCGCCTTCGGCACGCCGGAATACATGAAGGCGCAGATGGTCGGCGGCCAGCTTGCCCGCCGCTACAAGATCCCCTACCGCACCTCCAATGTCTGCGCCGCCAATACGGTCGATGCGCAGGCGGCCTATGAATCCGTCTTCTCGCTGTGGGGCGCGATCCAGGGCGGCGGCAATTTCATGCTGCATTCCGCCGGCTGGCTGGAGGGTGGCCTGTGCTGCTCCTACGAAAAGATGATCCTCGATTTCGACCTGCTGCAGATGGTGGCCGAGTTCCTGACCCCGCTCGACCTGTCGGACGACGCGCTCGGCATCGAAGCCATGCGCGATGTCGGCCCCGGCGGCCATTTCTTCGGCACCGCCCACACCCAGTCGCGCTACAAGACGGCCTTCTACGCCCCGATCATTTCCGACTGGCGCAATTACGAGACGTGGCAGGAGGCGGGTTCGCCCACGGCCATCGAACGCGCCAACCGGGTCTGGAAGGAGCGGCTTGCCACCTATGAGAAGCCCGCCATCGACCCGGCCATCGAAGAAGAGATCAATGCCTTCGTTGCCCGGCGCAAGGCCGAGGGCGGCGCGCCGACCGACTTCTGACCGCTGCACCGGACTCAAATTCTCAACACGTTGAATCACATTTCCATACAAGAGGCATAAGTGAATGAAATCGCACGTTAAAGCAGTAGTCATTGGCGGCGGCGTAGTCGGATGTTCGGTCCTTTACCATCTCGCCCGCGCCGGCTGGACCGATGTCCTGCTGATCGAACGCTCGGAGCTGACATCGGGATCGTCCTGGCATGCGGCAGGCGGTTTCCACACGCTGAACGGCGATCCGAACGTCGCCAAGCTGCAGGCCTATACGGTCAGCCTCTACAAGGAAATCGAGGAACTCTCCGGCCAGTCCTGCGGCCTGCACCTGACCGGCGGCGTGATGATGGCCGACAGTCCAGAGCGCATGGACTTCCTGCGCCTTGCCCATGCGCGGGGCCGCTATCTCGGCATGGATACGGAGCTGATCACCCCTTCCGAAGCCAAGGCCATGTTCCCGCTGATGGACGAAACCAATTTCGTCGGCGCCATGTGGGATCCCGTCGAAGGCCACCTCGATCCATCCGGCACCACCCACGCCTATGCCAAGGCCGCCCGCAAGCTGGGCGCCGAGATTTCCCTGCGCAACCGCGTCGTCGAACTGACGCAGGAAGGCGACGGCACCTGGAACGTCGTCACCGAACAGGGAACCGTCAAGGCCGAACATGTGGTCAATTGCGGCGGCCTGTGGGCGCGCGAAGTCGGGCGCATGGTCGGCCTCGAACTGCCGGTTCTGGCGATGGAGCACATGTATCTCCTCACGGAAGACGTTCCGGAAGTGAGGGAGTTCAACCAGTCGACCGGACGCGAACTGATCGGCGTCATGGATTTCAAGGGCGAGATCTACACGCGGCAGGAACGCAACGGCATCCTGCTCGGCACCTATGAGAAGGCGGCCAAGCCGTGGTCGCCGGTCAACACGCCGTGGGATTTCGGCCATGAACTGCTGGCCCCGGATATCGACCGCATCGCCCCCTCCCTCGAAGTCGGTTTCAAGCATTTCCCTGGCATCGAAAAGGCCGGCATCAAGCAGATCATCAACGGCCCCTTCACCTTCGCGCCGGATGGCAATCCGCTCGTCGGCCCCGTTCCAGGCCTGACCAATTACTGGACCGCCTGCGCCGTCATGGCCGGGTTCAGCCAGGGTGGTGGCGTTGGCCTTGCCCTTTCCAACTGGATGGTGCACGGCGAACCCGGCTTCGACGTCTGGGGCATGGATGTCGCGCGCTTCGGCGAATGGGCCACGCTGCGCTATACCAACGCAAAAGTGCGCGAAAACTATTCGCGCCGCTTCTCCATCCGCTTCCCCAACGAGGAACTGCCCGCCGCACGGCCGCAGCAGACCACGCCGCTCTATGACACCATGCTGGCGCAGAACGCCGTCATGGGCGATTCCTGGGGTCTTGAAACCCCGCTCTGGTTCGCACCCAAGGGCACCGAGGCCAAGGACATCGTTTCCTATCACCGCTCCAACGATTTCGAGCATATCGGCAATGAGGTCCGCGCCACGCGTGAGCGGGTCGGCGTCACCGAAATCGCCAACTTCGCCAAATACGAAGTCACCGGCAGCGGGGCTGAAGCCTTCCTGTCGCGCCTGATGACCAACACGATGCCGAAAGCCGGCCGGCTGGTCCTCACCCCCATGCTGAACGAGAAGGGCAAGCTGATCGGCGATTTCACCATCGCCAAGGCAGCCGAAGACCGTTTCCTCATCTGGGGTTCGTCCGCCGCCCAGCGCTATCACATGCGCTGGTTCCAGCGGCACCAGCCGAAAGACGGGTCGGTGCATATCCACCGCTTCGACCAGACGCTGGTCGGCCTGTCCATCGCCGGACCGAAAGCACGCGATCTTCTCGCCAAACTCGTCGATGAGGACGTGTCGAACGCTGCCTTCCGGTTCATGGATTTCCGCGAAATGGCCGTCGGCGGTGCGCCCTGCAAGGTCAACCGCATTTCCTATACCGGCGATCTCGGCTACGAAATCTGGATGGAACCGGCCTATCAGCGGCTGGTCTATACCGCCATCAAGGCAGCGGGCGAAGAATTCGGCATCGTCGATTTCGGCATGCGTGCGCTGCTCTCCATGCGGCTTGAGAAGAACTTCCCGACATGGTTCCGCGAGCTGCGCCCGATCTACGGCGTTTATGAAGGCTCGATGGATCGTTTCATCAAGCTTGGCAAAAACGACTTCATCGGCCGCGAGGCCGCAGCGCAGGAAAAGGCCGAATTCGATGCAGGGACCAGCAGGAAGCTGCGGCGCGTCTCGCTGATCATCGACGTGCCGCATGGCAATGGCGCTGCCGATGTCATGGGCGACGAGCCGATCTGGGCCAGGGTCAGCAAGGATTACGGCGTCGTCGAGGCCGGGCATGGCATCGGCGCACCGCGCTTCAACGATGCGGGCGCGGTCGTGTCCTTCGAGGGTGACAAGGGTGCGGTGCAGGGTGAATGGCGCGTGGTCGGCTGGGTCACGTCGGGTGGCTATGCCCATCATGTCGGCCATTCCATGGCGCAGGGCTATGTGCCCGCCGAGCTTGCCGACAACGAGAATGCCGGGCTGTTCGAGGTCGAGATTTTGGGTCTTCGCCGCGCCGCCCGCATCAACATCGAGCCGCCCTTCGATCCATCCGGTGCCAAAATGCGCGGGTGACCGGATCGCTGGAGAATGTGTGGTGCGTGGTTCGACAAGCTCACCATGAGGGAGGTTGGGGATTGCAACTCACCCAGTTCCCTCATGGTGAGCTTGTCGAACCACGCACGATAGATATGCAATGTGGATCTAAACAGCCACACCCTCAAACGCCGAGACAAAGGGCAGGCCCTTGCGCCTGCCCGTCCAGCCCACGACGATGAGGGCACTGGCGGCCTCATGGTGACGCTGGGCGAGCGCCCAAGACTTGCAATCGATTGCTGCGACGTCGGCACGGCCTGACGCCACCGCCCCGATGGACAGGCGGTGGCCGCCGGTCTCGACAAGCCGCGCGAACAGGTCGAACCCCTCACCCCGCAGCGCCAGGTCGCGCTCGACGGCGAGATAGCCCGACATGGAATCAGGGCTGTTGAAGGCAAGGCGCTTGCCGCGCAGGCGATCCACCGGCAGGACGGGTTCGCCGCCGCGCGGTGCCGCAACCGCCAGCCCCTCGCCCCGGCGCATGACAAGCGCGCTGGAATAGAACGCCTCATCGCCGCCCGCCACGCCGGAATAGTCGTCCTGCCCCGCCACATGCACATGGGCGGCAAGGCCGAGTTCCATCGGTCCCCAGCACGTCTGGGCGAGCAGGAGCGCCGGATGGCGCCACAGCGTCGGCAGATCGAGTTCATCGGGCGGCAGCGTTGCGGGATCGGGCGCAATCACCGCGCCCGAGGCATCGCGGATACCACCGGGAACGGGCGGCAGGTCGCCATTGCGCCGCGTCAGGTAATCCGGCGCGTCGAATCCCGTTGCCCGCAGCCTGTCGCGCAGGACAAGCCACTGCGCATCCACTTCGGCGCGGCGTTCCGGCCAATCATACATCGGCAAAGCTGCAATAGGGATCATGCGGGAATGTTACTCTGTCGGAGGCTCGGCGGGAATAGGCACGCTGGTGCCGCCCTGCAGGGAAATGCCGTGGCGGCGCGGATGGAAAGCCCGGGCCGTTGCCGGTTCGCGCCGCAGCACGGGGTGCGCAACCTCCTCCTTGCTGCGGAAGGCATAGGCGCGCAGGATCTCGAAATAGTTGCGGAAGACGTAGCCGCCATTCATGGCTTTCCACTCTTCACGCTGCTCGCTGTAGAGCTTCGGCAGCTTATACCACGGAACGGTCGGCCGCTTGTGATGGACGAAATGCAGGTTGTTGTTGAGGAACAGCAGCGCCAGCGGCGATTTCTCGACAATGATCGTGCGGCCATCCGGACGCTCGGACCATTGATGCTCGCAATAGGTGCGGATGGCAATGATCGACAACCCCGCATAGGCCGATGTCACGGCATAGAGCCAGAGCGGAATGCCGAACGCCAGCAACAGCGCAACCAGAATGACCAGCCCGGCGGCGTGCGACAACCAGGCATTGCGGACCTTGCGGTCGCCGCCCGAAATCAGCCTGGCCTCGCTGATAAGAAAGCCGATCACCATGAGGACCGGCCCGATGACAACCCGGCCAATGAGCGTATTGTTCCAGCGCAGCAGGGTTTTCAGAGCACCCGGCAGTTTATCCCAGTCGCCCAGTGCCCGGTAATAGCTCTCCGGATCGTCATAGGGATCGGTCAGCCGTTCATCCGCATGGTGCTTCAGGTGCAGATGCTTGTAGCGGCGATAGGGATAGAACAGGCCGAGCGGCAGGGAGACGAGAAGCTCGTTCAGCCAGCCGCTGCGAGTGGGATGTCCGTGCAGGGCTTCGTGCTGCAGTGAGGAGTGAAACGCCACCGCCACCGCCATCAGCGCCAGGGCCGCGAACGGCATGGCGGGATAGAGGTATGCTCCGGCTGCGAACCACAGTCCGTAGCAGACGAGCATCAAGCCAATGGTTGGCCATTCGATGCCGGGGTGTTTGCGTTCCCGGCCGGTTTTGTCAGTTGGTTCTGCTGTATGTGCTTCTGATTCCATGATTTTCATGGTCTCACTGTCCAAAACTGTCAGCAATGATATTATTGTGAGAAACCGTTGATTTTGCGCACCAAATCTTGCATTTGTTGTATTCAGTAAACAAAGAGGCGGAAAAATGGACAAACGCGATCTGTCGCGCCTGTTTCAGGAGCGGATCAGGAGCCTACTCAACCGCAGCGGCGACAACCAGTCATCCTTCGCAGCGGCGGTCGGCATCGACCGCTCCGCCCTCTCCCAGCTCCTGTCCGGCCAGTCCACCCGCCTGCCGCGCGTGGAAACGCTGCTCAACATTGCCGAACGTTATGCCGTGTCGCTGGACTGGCTGCTGGGCCTCAGCCAGGACGAGGGCATCATCGGCGAACTGCGCGCCAGCATGGAGATCGAGGAGGGTGTCGACGGCTTTGAGCGGACGCTGCTGGTGCGCTGGCATGCGGAAGCCTCGGGCAGCAAGATCCGCTACGTCCCGGCCCGCATTCCCGACCTCCTGCGCACCCAGGCGGTGATCGCCTACGAGACATCGCTGGTGCACCGCGACCCCGTCACCCAGATCGCCGAAACCGCGTTCCGGCTGGACTACAACCGCCAGCCCGGCACGGACATGGAAGTATGCATGCCCTACCAGACCCTGCGCGATTTCGCCAAGGGCGGCGGCATCTGGGGCGACCTGTCCCGCGATATCCGGGAAGAACAGCTGCAACGGATGAGCGTCCTGATCGACGAGCTCTACCCGTCCTTCCGGCTCTATCTGTTCGACGGGCGCGAGCGCTTCTCCGTGCCCTACACGGTCTTCGGCCCGTACCGCGCCGCGATCTTCGTCGGCGAGATGTATCTTGTCCTCAACACCACGGAAGCGGTCTTGACCATGCAGCGGCATTTCGACGGGCTGATCCGTGTGGCAAAGATCAACGCGCACGAGGTCGCCGCCTATATTTCCACGCTCAAGGCCGAATGATGCGGCAGCACTTGTCGCAAATGAAGATTGACCACATATAAAGACTTCCTTATATCGTTATCTAAATAGCACCGTAGGAACGCGCCATGACCACAGCCAATCCGCTTGCCGAACTTCTTGCTGAAAAAGGTGTCCTTCTGGCTGATGGCGCGACGGGCACGAACCTGTTCGCATCGGGTCTTGAGGCTGGTGAAGCCCCGGAACTGTGGAATGAAGCCCAGCCGGAAAAGATTCTTGCCCTGCATCAGGGCTTTGTCGATGCCGGGGCTGACATCATCCTCACCAATTCCTTCGGCGGCACGCGGCATCGCCTGAAACTGCATCACGCGCAGGACCGTGTGTTCGAGCTGAACAAGAAGGCCGCCGAACTCGCGCGCGCCGTCGCCGACAAGGCCGGGCGCAAGGTGATCGTCGCCGGATCGGTCGGACCGACGGGCGAGCTGCTGGTGCCGCTTGGCGCACTGACCGAAGAGGACGCCGTTGCCGCCTTCACCGAACAGCTGGAAGGCCTGAAGGCCGGCGGCGTCGATGTCGCCTGGATCGAAACAATGTCCGCACCCGGCGAAATCCGTGCCGCTGCAGAAGCGGCCGTCAAGGTCGGCCTGCCCTATGTCTATACCGGCTCGTTCGATACGGCGGGGAAGACCATGATGGGCCTGCCGCCGAAGGATATTCACGCCGTCGTCGATGGACTTGCCGCGCGCCCTGTCGCCGTCGGCGCCAATTGCGGTGTCGGCGCCTCGGATATTCTCGCGTCGCTGCTCGACATGTCGGAGGCCGATCCGCAGGCCACCATCGTCATCAAGGGCAATTGCGGCATTCCGGAATTCCGCGGCGCGGAGATTTTCTATTCCGGCACGCCGGAGCTCATGGCCGATTATGCCCATATGGCAATTGACGGCGGCGCAAAAATCATCGGCGGCTGCTGCGGCACCTCGTTCGTGCATCTGGCCGCCATGCGCAAGGCGCTCGACAGCCATGTCAGCGGCATCAGGCCGACGGTAGAGACCATCATCGAAACCATCGGGCCGATGCGCAACAAGCTTTCCGCCCATGCCGATGACCTGCCCAAGCGCGAGCGCCGCGGCCGCCGGGGCTGAAATCGCGCCCTTTGAGGCAATGTCGTGATGCGTGGTTCGACAAGCTCACCATGAGGGGAGTGGTTTGGTTGCAGCCCACAAGCTCCCTCATGGTGAGCTTGTCGAACCACGCACGATGATCCTGCAATCCTTCGAGACAAGAATGGCCGGGAATTCCCGGCCATTCGCTTTTCAACAATACAACAAACCTATTTCTTAGCTTCCAGCGCATCGGCCAGCCGCACCAGCGACAGGAACTCGCTGCGATAGCCGAAGGCGTCATCGCCGCGCGATCCCGCGCCGAGCCTGGCGATATCGGCATAGCTGTAGGCCGCCAGGCTATCCGTCCCGCGCAGCTTCTGACCGAAGGCCGCAACAGCCGTCGAAAACCGCACATCGTCCGATGCGGCTGCCGAAACCTCATTGGCCTTGGTCACAGGCGTCGTGATCAGCTTGCTGACGTCCTCGTTCGGCAGCTTGTAGCGGATCTTGAAGAACGCGTATTCATCAGACCCTGTCTTGGCATCAGAAGACACTGCATTCGGCTTGGCGTAGCGCAGGTCGTCGGTCAGCACTGCCGGACTGTTCTTCGGCGTGATCTCGTAGATGGCCGTCACCGTATGCCCCGAGCCGATTTCACCGGCATCGATGCGGTCATTGTTGAAATCCTCGCGCTTGAGGGCACGGGTTTCGTAGCCGATCAGCCGGTATTCCGCCACCACAGCCGGATTGAACTCGACCTGGATTTTCACATCCTTGGCGATCGGAAACAGCGTCGAGGTTGCTTCCTGCACCAGCGTCTTTTCCGCTTCGGCCAGCGTATCGATATAGGCGGCGGTGCCGTTGCCGTTCTGCGCCAGGACCTGCATCATCTGATCGTTGTAATTGCCCTCGCCGAACCCGAAGACCGACAGGAACACGCCGGATTTGCGCTCATCCTCGATCAGTGTCTTCAGCTCGTCGTCGCTGGACTGGCCGACATTGAAATCGCCGTCGGTGGCCAGCATCACGCGGTTGACGCCGTCCTTGACGAAACTGGCCTTGGCGAGGCGATAAGCCTCCTTGATACCCGCTTCGCCCGCTGTCGATCCGCCCGCCTCCAGGCGGTTCAATGCGTCAAAGATTTTTGCCTTGTCCTTTACCTCTGTCGGCTCCAGCACTGTTCCGGCATTGCCCGCATAAGTCACGATGGACACCTTGTCCTTGGGATCGAGCTTGCCCACCAGCATGTGGAAGGCGGATTTCAGCAGCGGCAGCTTGTCCGGCTCGTCCATCGATCCCGAAACATCGATCAGGAACACCAGGTTGGCGCGCGGCTTTTCCGCCGGGACGACATCATAGCCCTTGATGCCGATATGCATCAGCTTGGTGTTCTGGTTCCACGGGGTCGGCGTCACGGTGATCGTGGTGTTGAACGGCGTCTCGCGGCGATGCGGCCCTTTCCAGTCATAGGGGAAATAATTGATCATCTCCTCGACACGCACGCTGTCGGGATCGGGCAAGGCACCGTCCTTCAGCGAACGGCGCACCATGGCGTAGGATGCCGTGTCCACGTCGATCGAGAATGTCGACACCGGATCATCGGCCACGCGCTTGACCGGATTGGTGTCGAACCGCTGGACCCGGTCGCCCGAGGGTTGCTGCGGGGCAATACTGTCCTGCGCCATTTCCACGGCGGGCGCGGGCATGGGAGCCATCACCACCGGCTTTTCGGCGGCCGGACCTGCCTGCCCGACGATTTTCGAACTGCTGAGTGCCTCGATCTGGCTGGCAAGCGGCGCCTGCTTGACGGCTGGCTGGCTCGGTGCCGCCGATTCGACCCTTGGCAGGGGTTGCGGCTGCACGGGTTTCGGCTCGTCGACCTGCGGCGGCTGCGCCTCTATCGTGACGGGAGCCTGCTGATCCCCCACCAGCATGCGCGGGTCGTGCATCATATTCCAGGAGATATAACCCGCGACCGGCAGGATCAGCAGGCCGCCGAGGGCCGATGTCGTCAGCAGCAATTTCTTTTCCATCGTTTCACTCCACAATTGGGTTGCGATGGAACTGAGACGCCGGACGAATCCGCTTCCTTGGGTCTGCACTGCGGTTTTTTTTGCATCGGCATTGTCGAACGCCTGCATGGCCGCCTGCAGGGCGGCGCGCCTGGCTGCATCGGCAGGCGGTGGCGGCATCATGCGGCCGAGCTCGTTCAGGTCTTGATCGTCGGTCATGTCAAAGGCCCTCCGGCGCGCGCAGGATGCGCTTCAGCCGTTTCTTGGCATCGTGGATGTGCCACGAGACCGTGGCTTCGGCGCAATCGAGCACTTCGGCTGCGTGCGCATGATTCAAGCCCTCCCCATAGACCAGCAGGACGGCATCCGCGGTCTTATCAGGCAATGTCTTGACCGCCGCCCACAGGGCGGTCACGTCATCTTCCCCGGCATCGGGAGGCGGAGCGTCACTCAGCAATTCGCGGTGATAGGCCTCGGCCTTGCGCTTTTCGCGCGCATGGCGGCGAAGGTGATCACGCGCGGCATTCAGTGTCATCCGGTAGAGCCAGGTGCGCAGCAGCCCCTCGCCGCGCCATTGCCGGATGGCGCTGCCGAGCTTGATGCAGACATCCTGTGCGATATCCTCCGCATCGTTGCGGTTGCCCGACCAGCGCCAGGCGATGCGGTGGATGAAATCGTAGTTCTGCTCGATCAGGAGCCCGAATGCGCTGCGGTTCCCTGCCCGCGCCTGCGCCACAAGGGTTGAACTATCCGCCGTGTCATCCGTCAATCCGGAAATATCCAAAATGCCTGTCACCCTGTTCATCGCAGCTTTGACGATGCGACGGCGTCAATCCTTGGGTGAAAAAATGCAATCAATCAAAATATTTTTTGGCCGACGTCAGGCCGCGGCAAATGCCGCCATGTGAAAGCGCTGCTGGTCCGCCGTATAGGCGTGTTCACGGCCCACAGGACAGGCCAGCCGGGCAAGACACCCGCCATCCATGCAAAGCGCGCCTTCCGGCACTGCCAGATGACTGCGGCAGCGGTCCACAGCGAAGTGCGCACCGTCGAAAGCATCGACCGGACAGGCGTGCAGGCAGGGCTTTTCGATGCAGGTATCGCAGGGATGGCTGTTCAACGGGACAGCGGGAAAACCGATTGCCCTGTCAAACAGCAGCGCACCGCGAAACGCCTGCCAGAGCCCATATTCGGGATGGATCAGCAGCCCCAGCGGCGAGGCAGACAGGCCTTCCGCCCGCTTCGCCCATTGCTGGAAGGGCAGATAAGGCCTGTCCGACGGAAACACCGCCTGCCCGTCCAGTTCGACCGCAACATGGGTCAGCGCCGCCTTGGACCATGCATCCAACGGATCGGGCTGATCGCTGTGCAACTGCCGCCACCGGGTAAAATGCGGCCAGATCGATGAACCGAAATGGCCGATGAGCACCACGCTGCGGGCTGCAGCACCGCCGTGCAGGCCGGGCGCCGCCTCATCGGGTCCAAACACGAAACCGCCGCGCGGAACGAGACCATGCGGTTCCAGCGCGGCGGTGATCTGGTCAAGGAACGGATCGGCAAAGATCATCCGGGGCCCGGACCTTTGACAGCAGAGGCCCAGACTTCCTGATGGATCAGATTGGCCACTTTAGCCCGGCCGTCCTCGGGCTTCTTTCAGGTGAATGCGTCGGGCATCGACGCCTTCTTCTTGGCGATGAATTCCTTCAGCGATTCGTCGATGGCCGGATCGAGATAAGGCGCCTCGTAGCTTTCAAGCCAGCGCCGTGCCAGCTCGTTGCCGCGCTGGTCGGCACGTTTTTCGCCTTCGGCCAGCCATTGCTCGTAGGAATTGTTGTCGGCAATGTTCGAGCGGTAGAACGCCGTCTGGAAATTCGCCTGCGTGTGGTCGCAGCCGAGATAATGGCTGCCCGGGCCCACCTGGCGGATCGCGTCCATGGCCTGGCCGTTCTCCGAGAGGTCGACGCCTTCGGCAAATTTCTGCGCCATGCCGAGCTGATCGATGTCCATCATGAACTTTTCATAGGAGGACACGAGACCGCCCTCAAGCCAGCCGGCCGAATGCAGCACGAAATTCGTCCCGGCCAGCAGTGTCGAGTTCAGCGTATTGGCGCTTTCATAGGCCGCCTGCGCATCGGAAACCTTCGAGGCGCAAAGCGAACCGCCGGTACGGAACGGCAGTCCGAGACGCCGCGCCAGCTGTGCCGCGCCGTAGGAGACGAGCGAAGGTTCCGGCGTGCCGAATGTCGGCGCCCCCGACTGCATCGAGATCGACGAGGCAAAGGTGCCGAAAATCACCGGAGCGCCGGGGCGGATCAGCTGGGTGAAGGACGCACCGGCCAGCACCTCCGCCAGAACCTGCGTCAGCGTGCCGGCGACGGTCACCGGGCTCATCGCACCGGCGAGAATGAACGGCGTGACGATGCAGGCCTGGTTGTTGCGGGCATAGACCTTCAGCGCGCCGACCATCGTCTCGTCGAAGACCATTGGCGAATTCGCATTGATCAGGCTGGTCAGGACCGTGTTCTGGTCGAGATAGTCCTCGCCGAACACCAGCTTGCACATGGCAATCGTGTCTTCCGCGCGCTCAGGCGCGGTGACCGAGCCCATGAACGGCTTGTCGGAATATTTGATGTGCGCATAGATCATGTCGAGATGGCGCTTGTTGACGGGCACATCCACCGGCTCGCACACGGTTCCGCCGGAATGGTGGATCGACGGCGCCATATAGGCAAGCTTCACGAAATTATTGAAGTCCTCGATGGTCGCGTAGCGGCGGTTGCCGTCGAGATCGCGCACGAAGGGCGGACCGTAGACCGGTGCGAACACCGTGGCCTTGCCACCGATCTGTACGGACCGTTCGGGATTGCGCGCATACTGCGTGTAGACCGACGGCGCGGTTTTCAAAAGCGACCGGGGAAGCCCCTTGGGGAAATGCACCCGCTCGCCTTTGACATCGGCACCGGCTTCGCGCCAGAGCTGCAGGGCTTCCGCATCGTCGCGGAACTCGATGCCGACTTCTTCAAGCACGGTATCGGCATTGGCTTCGATCAGCGCCAGCCCTTCCTCATCCAGCACTTCATATTCGCGAATCTTGCGCGTGATAAAGGTGAGCGACTTGCCCGGGCCGCCGCCGGAACGGGCGGCACGGCGTGCAGCAGCGCCTGCACCGGCACCGCGCCCGCGGCGTCCGCCGCTTTCTGCAGTGTCCACGGGTGCGTCGGCTGGCGTTTCCTGATTCATTTTCTCTCTCCAGGCGCTTGATGCGCGGATTGGTTCTTCGGTCATGACCTCAACACCCAAATCCTACCCGCGACACATATCGGGGCGTTCCCGTGTGCGTCAAACAATGGCGCATGGAAGACAAACAGACAGTCGTTTTCGTCATTTACGAGGTCGCATTTAAGCAATGCGTTTTCAGCAACTTGCCCGATATGTTAAGGGAATGCCAGTACCGGTACAAAGCTGTGCATAACGCTTGAGAGGAAGAACACCCATGGCCGACGATGAAATCATTCTTTCGGAGCTTTCGGACGACGAACTCGTCGAACAAATGCACGACGATCTGTACGACGGATTGAAGGAAGAAATCGAGGAAGGCACCAATATCCTGCTCGAGCGCGGCTGGGTCCCCTACAGGGTTTTGACCGAAGCGCTCGTCGAAGGCATGCGCATCGTCGGCGAGGATTTCCGCGACGGCATCCTCTTCGTGCCGGAAGTCCTGTTGTCGGCCAATGCGATGAAAGCCGGCATGTTCATCCTGCGCCCTCTCCTTGCCGCCACCGGCGCGCCGAAACAGGGCAAGCTCGTCATCGGCACCGTCAAAGGCGACATCCACGACATCGGCAAGAATCTCGTCGGCATGATGATGGAAGGCGCGGGCTTCGACGTCATTGACCTTGGCATCAACAACCCGGTCGAGAACTATCTCGCCGCCATCGAAGAGCACAAGCCCGACATTCTCGGCATGTCCGCCCTGCTGACGACGACGATGCCCTACATGAAGGTCGTCATCGACACGATGAAGGAAAAGGGCATTCGCGACGATTACGTCGTGCTGGTCGGCGGTGCTCCGCTCAACGAGGAATTCGGCAAGGCCGTCGGTGCCGACGCCTATTGCCGCGATGCGGCCGTCGCGGTGGAAACCGCCAAGGACTACATGAAGCGCAAGCACAATCAGATGTCCGGCGCCTGAACCGGAACAAAACGGCCGCATCCAAATGCGGCCGTTTTTCAAACATAATATGGGTTTGCTGAAATCGGCCTTCTCAGACCTGGGGATCAGTTGGCAGCTTTTACAACCCTGTGACCAGCGGACTGGGTCGCATTCACGGTATTGGCTGTATCTGCACCCATGCCGCGGATGGTGTTGGCGCAGCCGGCAAGAGCGACGACAGCAAGAACAGCGGCAATTGGTACAACGCGTGATAGTTTCATGGACAGGGTCTCCCGTTCTGATAGAATTTAATCAACGTTCGCATAACGCGATGGAGCGAAATCAGTTCCATGGATATAAGCCGGAACTCGAATAATACGCCGGAAAAGGTCCGGGTGATCGCCTGTGGTATGATTGCCCGCGAAATACTGGCCATCCGGGAGCAATTCGGCCTCGATCATATCGAACTGAAATGCCTGCCCGCCGTTTATCACCATTACCCCCAGAAAATCGCCCCATCGGTTGACCGGGCCATTGTACGGGCCAAGGCTGAAGGCATCAAGCGTATCTTCGTCGGCTATGCCGATTGCGGCACCGGCGGCCTGCTCGATCAGGTCTGCGCGAAGCATGGTGTGGAGCGAATCGAGGGGCCGCACTGCTTCTCGTTCTATGTCGGCAACGAGGCCTTTGCCTCCCGATGGGAGGACGACATGACGTCGTTCTTCATGACCGACTTCCTTGCCCGGCATTTCCAGGCCTTCATGGTCAAGCCGCTTGGCCTCGACCGGCATCCGGAACTGCGCGACATGTATTTCGGCAATTACACCAAGATGATCTACCTCGCCCAGACCGACGACCCCAAACTCGATGCCAATGCGGAACGGGCGGCGGAATTTCTCGGCCTCGCCTATGAGCGGCGCTTTACCGCCTTTGGCGATCTGGTCCCCGCCCTGACACGGGCGGCGGCGCCCGCCGCGCCTTGACGCTTTCCTTTCTGTCCCCAAATCGGCATGTTGCCTCCAACGGAATCGAATACAAAGGACAGTTCCATGGTGTCTCGAAGCCTTTTTGCCGTCATGATCGGCCTGAGCATGCTGACTGCCGCCCATGCGGATGGCGCAATCACCAGGATCATCACCGCGTCTGACAGCAAGCGTCTCGAACAGTACGAGCAGACAAAGGCCAAGGCCCTGACGCAGGCCAGGGCGAGCGGGACTGCGGCGGATGTGCGCCTGGTCGATGACCTCTTGAAGCGGCCCGGCCTGCCGTTCAGCCAGGATTTCGACATGACCGGCAACTGGCAGTGCCGGACAATCAAGCTTGGTGGCATGGCCCCGGCACTCGTTGTCTATGGCTGGTTCAAGTGCAGGGTCACCGACGACGGCTCGGGCTGGGCGCTGGAAAAGGTGACGGGCTCGCAGCGCACCAAGGGCCGGTTCTACACCGAAAGCGACACGCGCCTGACCTATCTCGGCACCGGCTATGTCGCGGATCAGAAACCGGTGAAATACGGCGCAGGTCCGAAAACCGACGAAGCCGGTTATGCCTACCGCACAGGCAAGAACGCCTTCCGCATCGAATTCCCGGCACCCTATTACGAATCCGTGCTCAACATCATGGAATTCAAGCGCTGAAGGCGACGCGTGATTGCAATGTCACCCCGGCCATTCATGGGGGACCGGGGTTGAAGACAGATATCCCGCTAAAATCCCTGTCGCAAAAGCAACAATGGTGCACGTCGCATTTGAGGGCGCGCACGTCGTGAGATAGCAAGCTTAACCCCTGATTTTCCGGCAAAACGGTCCTCGTTGGAGGATAAAGTGCATGGCCGATCTCATTGTCGTTTATTGGCGGGACATTCCTGCTCAGGTGACCGTCAAAAAGGGACGCCAGGCCGCAAAACGTGAACTTCCTCTTCGATTTACTGAGGCCATCGACATGTGTGCGATGCGCATAGGCGCCCGGGATTCGGACGCCTATCTGGCAGAATGGCGCCGGGGAACACCGGTGCCGGTGAGTGACGATCTGGACGCGGAGGCTGATGCAGCCCTCGCCCGTATCGACAGCGAATATCATCGGGAGCGCCTTGTAGCGCTGGTAAAGGCAGGCGGACATGACAATTCATGAATTGAAAGCAAAGCCAATGACAAAGATCGCAGCATCCATCGAAGTGGCCGCGCGCCAGGCGATTGACTCACAGGACCTGCCGGGTCTGTTCCCGGAAGGGACACGTGTTTACATCACCGACATGGGCACCGATGGCGTGGACACGCTCACCGCTGCCGCCAAGCGCATTCATGATCTCGGCTACAAGCCCGTACCGCATTTCGCCTCCCGCCGCCTTGGAACACGGGCAGCCCTTGAAACCCGCATCCGCCGCGCCGCTGAAGAAGCCGGCGTGACCGACGTGCTGGTCATCGGCGGCGGCCTCGAACGGCAGGCCGGCGAGTTCTCCTCCACTATGGAAGTGCTGGAAACCGGCTTTTTCGACAAATACGGCATCACCGAGATGGGCGTTGCCGGTCATCCCGAAGGCAGCCCGGAGTTTTCCGAGGCCGTGGCACTGGAAGCCCTGCGCCTGAAGAAGAATTTCGGCGAGCGCACCGGCGCCCGCCTGCGCGTCGTCACGCAGTTCGGTTTCGACGCCGAGCGTTTCATCCGCTATGCCGAATCCCTGCGCGAACATGGCGTTGATCTGCCCGTGCATCTCGGCGTTGCCGGTCCCGCCAAGATCACCACACTGATCAAATATGCCGCCATGTGCGGCGTCGGCAACTCGATCAGCTTCCTGAAGAAGAACGCCCTGTCGCTGACAGCGCTCGCCACCAGCCATTCGCCGGAAGGCGTGGTCGGCCCGATCGAGCAGCACGTCATCAACAGCCAGGCCTCCGCCATCAAGCAGATCCACATTTTCCCGTTCGGCGGCCTGAAGAAGTCCTCCGAATGGCTGGTCGATCGCGGCTCCTGGAACGTCGCATCGGCCCAATACGCATCCGCAGCATCCAACTAAGGATTTCCTGAATGACCCGCACGATCGTTGCCTCGGCGACCAGAGAAATCATCATCGGATTTGATCAGCCTTTCTGCGTGATCGGCGAGCGCATCAATCCGACCGGCCGCAAGAAACTCGCGGCCGAGATGATCGAAGGCAATTTCGACACGGTCATCAAGGACGCGCTGGAGCAGGTTGCTGCCGGCGCGACCATGCTCGACGTCAATGCGGGCGTCACCGCCGTCGATCCCAATGCGACGGAACCGGGCCTTCTCGTCAAGACCCTGGAAATCGTGCAGAATCTCGTCGACGTTCCCCTGTCCATCGACAGTTCGGTGACCGCCGCCATTGAAGCTGCACTGAAGGTTGCAAAGGGCCGCCCGCTGGTCAATTCCGTCACCGGCGAAGAGGAAAAGCTTGAAGCCATCCTCCCGCTGATCAAGAAATACAACGTTCCCGTCGTCGCCATCTCGAATGACGAGACCGGCATTTCCATGGACCCGGACGTGCGTTTCGCCGTTGCAAAGAAGATCGTGCAGCGCGCCGCCGATTTCGGCATTCCGGCGCATGACATCGTTGTCGATCCGCTGGTCATGCCGATCGGCGCGCTCGGCGATGCGGGCCGCCAGGTTTTCGCATTGCTGCGCCGCCTGCGCGAGGAACTGAAGGTCAACACCACCTGCGGCCTGTCCAACATCTCCTTCGGCCTGCCGCATCGCCACGGCATCAATGCCGGGTTCATTCCCATGGTGATCGGCGCCGGCATGACATCGGCGATCATGAATCCCTGCCGCCCGCAGGAAATGGAAGCGGTGCACGCCGCCAACGTCCTCAACGGCACCGACGCCAACTGCACCTACTGGATCAAGAAGTATCGCGACCACCAGCCGGCCGCGGCCGGGGCAGCACCTGCTGTTTCGGTGCCAGCCGACGCCAATGGCGGCGCGCGGCGGCGTGGTGGCCGTGAAGCGCGGCGCGGCGCCGCAGGCTGACTGTTTGCACCGGGCCAACCGCTCGGCATAGAAAGGCGGCGGGCGTGAATGCCCCTCGCCTTGAAGTCTTGGAGCATTGATCGTGGACGCACCCGTGAAAGACAGTGAAGCATCGGCAAAGGACGCACTTGTCCTGTTCATGCCATCGGGCAAGCGCGGGCATTTTCCAGTCGGCACGACTGTGCTGGAAGCAGCGCGGACCTTGGGTGTCTACGTGGAAAGTGTCTGCGGCGGGCGCGGCATCTGCGGGCGCTGCCAGATCGACGTGCAGGAGGGCCGCTTCGCCAAGCACGGCATCACCTCCTCCAACGACCACATCTCCGAATTCGGCCCCAAGGAAAAGCGCTATGCCGAAAAGCGCGACCTGAAGGACGGGCGCCGCCTTTCCTGCTCGGCGACCATTCTGGGCGATCTCGTCGTCGACGTGCCGCAGGACGTGCAGGTCAATGCGCAGGTCGTGCGCAAGGATGCCGATACGCGCATCATCGAGCGCAATCCGGCCGTGCACATGTGCTATGTCGAGGTGGAAGAGCCCGACATGCACAAGCCGCTCGGCGATCTCGATCGCCTGAAGGCGGCGCTGGAAAAGGAATGGGGCATCCGCAATCTCGACGTGGACGCCTATCTGCTGCCGCAGATCCAAAAGATCCTGCGCAAGGGCGAATGGTCGGTTACCGCCGCCATCCACCACGACGAGGAAACATCGCGGCCGGTGATGATCGGCCTGTGGCCGGGCCTCAAGAACGAAGCCTATGGCATCGCCTGCGATATCGGTTCCACCACCATTGCCATGCACCTGTCATCCCTGTTGTCGGTGCGCACCATTGCCTCGGCCGGAACGTCCAACCCGCAGATTCGCTTCGGCGAAGACCTGATGAGCCGCGTCTCCTACGTCATGATGAACCCGGACGGCCGCGAAGGCATGACCAATGCGGTGCGCGAAGCCATCAACGAGCTGATCGGCAGGGTCTGCGCCGAGGGCAATGTGGCGCGCGAAGACATTCTCGATGCGGTCTTTGTCGGCAATCCGATCATGCACCACCTCTTCCTCGGCATTGACCCCACCGAACTGGGCGGCGCACCCTTTGCGCTTGCCGTGTCCAGCGCGGTGCATTTGAAAGCCAGTGAAATCGGCCTTGCCATGAATCCCGGCTCGCGGGTCTACATGCTGCCGTGCATCGCCGGCCATGTCGGCGCCGACGCCGCTGCAGCGACGCTCGCGGAAGGCCCGCACCGGCAGGACGAGATGATGCTGCTCGTCGATGTCGGCACCAATGCGGAGATCGTGCTCGGCAACCGTCAGCGCACCGTTGCCGCCTCCTCCCCGACCGGCCCCGCCTTCGAGGGCGCCGAAATTTCCGGCGGCCAGCGCGCCGCGCCCGGTGCCATCGAACGCGTGCGCATCGATCCCCTGACGCTGGAGCCGCGCTTCCGCGTCATCGGTACGGAACAATGGTCCGATGAGGCAGGCTTTGCCGAAGCGGTGCAGGCCAGCGGCATCACCGGCATCTGCGGCTCGGCCATCATCGAAGTCGTCGCGGAAATGTACCTTTCCGGCATCATTTCCGAAGATGGCGTGGTGGATGGCAGCCTTGCCGCCAAATCACCGCGCATCCGGCCAACGGGCCGCACCTTCTCCTATCTGCTGCATGAGGGGTCGCCGACCATCATCATCACGCAGAACGATGTGCGGGCGATCCAGCTGGCCAAGGCCGCGCTCTATGCCGGCGTCAAGCTGCTGATGGACAAGCAGGGCATCGACCATGTCGACCAGATCCGCTTTGCCGGAGCCTTCGGCTCCTTCATCGATCCGAAATATGCCATGGTGCTCGGGCTCATCCCCGATTGCGACCTCGACAAGGTGAAGGCGGTCGGCAATGCGGCAGGCACGGGCGCGCGCATGGCGCTGCTCAACCGCGACTACCGCCGCGAGATCGAAGACACCGTCACCCGCATCGAAAAGATCGAGACGGCGCTGGAGCCAAAGTTCCAGGAGCACTTCGTCTATGCCATGGCCATGCCCAACAAGATCGACCCCTTCCCCAAGCTGTCGCTGGCCGTCACCCTGCCGCCGCGCAAGAATGTCGGCGAGGATGGCCAGGCGGGCGATGCCACGCCGCGCCGCCGCTCACGCGAGGACAGGGCCGCCCGCCGGTCGCGTGAATAAATCCATTCACTTGAGTTTGCCGCGCGGGGAAATTCCGCTATCAACGTCCACCATGATTGATTCCGGACCTGTTTTCCCATGATTGCCTGCTTTGACATCGGTGGCTCGGCCATCAAGGGTGCAATGGCCTATGCGCCCGAAGACATACGGCCGCTGCCCAAAGTGCCGACGCCCCTGCATGATTTCGACGCCTTTGCCGGTGCCATCGAAAAAATCGCGGCGGATGGCGGCGCCGATCCGACATCGCTGATCTCGATTTCCATCGCCGGGGTGGTCGACGCCGAAAGCGGCAGGATCACCTGCGCCAATATTCCCTGCATCCATAACCGTCCGCTGGTAAAGGACCTCAGCGAGAAACTGGGCCGTCCGGTCCTCGTCGCCAATGATGCCGACTGCTTTGCCCTGTCGGAAGCCGTTGTCGGCGCCGGACGCGGCCACCGCGTGGTGTTCGGCATCATTCTCGGCACCGGCGTCGGCGGCGGGCTGGTCATCAACGGCAAGATCCATGAAGGCGCCGGCGGTTTTGCCGGAGAATGGGGCCACGGCCCGATTTCCGCGACCTGGGCCGGCAATCCGCCCATCGCCATTCCGCGCTATGCCTGCGGCTGCGGCCAGGTGGGCTGCGTCGACGTGGTGGGCGCAGCGCGCGGCATGGAGCGGCTGCATGCCCATATCCACGGCGTCGACCTGCCGAGCACCGAAATCATCGCCGCCTGGAACAAGGGCGACGCGGCGGCCGAGCGCACCATCGACTGCTACATCGATATCGTCAGCGGCCCGCTGGCCATGACGCTCAACGTCGTCGGCGCATCGGTTGTACCCGTCGGCGGCGGCCTCGCCAATGCCGTTCCGCTGATCGAGCGGCTGGACCGGGCGGTGCGTGACCGCATCCTGTGGAAGACCGGCAAGCCGCTGGTCATCCCCGGCGAATTGAAAATCGAACCCGGCCTGATCGGTGCCGGTGTTCTCGGATTGATGGGCGAAACACGATGAGCGGCATTCTCCTGGAAGTCTGCGTCGATGATTCCAACGGCCTTGCCGCCGCCATAACAGGCGGCGCCGACCGGGTGGAACTGTGTTCGGCGCTGGAACTCGGCGGATTGACGCCGACACCGGGCCTGATCGGCCAGGCGATTGCCTCACCCATTCCGATCTATGCGATGATCCGCCCGCGCCCCGGCAATTTCGTTTTCGGTGAAGCCGATATCGATGCCATGCTGCGGGAAATCGACATGATCCGCAGTGCAGGCCTTGCCGGCGTCGTCCTCGGCGCGAACCACGCCAATGGCAGTCTCGACCATGCCACGCTGGAACGTCTCATGCGCAATTGCGACGGGCTGGGCGTGACGCTGCACCGGGCCTTCGATCTTGTGCCGGACCTCGGCGAAGCCGTTGAAACCGCTGTCGGACTGGGTTTCGAGCGCATTCTCACATCCGGCCGGATGCCGACCTCGGCGCAGGGGATCGGCGATCTGGAAACCACCTTCGCTTTCGCCGCCGGGCGGATCAAGATCATGCCCGGCTCCGGCGTGAATATCGGCAATGCGGACGCACTCCTGCAGCGCATTCCGTTCCGGGAAATCCATTCGTCCTGCGCTGTACCGGCAGAACCGGTCAGCGCCGCCGCGCAGCGGCTCGGATTCGAAACCCCGACGCAAAAACGCACCAGCGTGGAGCTGGTCAAAGCGTTGAAAGCATTTTGCCTGACGCGTTGAGGTGTTGCACTAGCAAAGTGCGTGGTTCGACAGGCTCACCATGAGGAAAGTTGCATTTTGCAAAACACTGGATTCCCTCATGGTGAGCCTGTCGAACCACGCACCACAATCATGCAAACCAAGCCCTAAAGCTTGCCCGTCCGCTCGTAGCCTTCAAAATACACCCGGAGATGCTGGGCGACGGCTTTGACATGCGCGCCCGCATTCTTGGCCACCAGCATGCCGAGCTTCGATTCGCCGAGCGGCGGCAGGCCGTG
The DNA here is from genome assembly GCF_055378485.1 of Phyllobacterium sp. T2-21. Classification (NCBI taxonomy): domain Bacteria; kingdom Pseudomonadati; phylum Pseudomonadota; class Alphaproteobacteria; order Hyphomicrobiales; family Phyllobacteriaceae; genus Phyllobacterium; species Phyllobacterium sp. T2-21. The sequence continues at coordinate 3,073,409 of NZ_AP027912.1, forward strand.
TTCCGCGCCGAGCTCGACCATGTTGTCCTCGAGCAGGAATTTTGAAAACGGTGCCACGGCCAGATCGGCCACGATGGCGGCGCGCTGCCCCATCGTATGGGCGCTCATATAGGCGACGCGATAGTCCCTGCCCGCGCTTTCCAGCGCGCTGATGGCATTGGCGCGCCAGATGCAGCCCTCTTCCCACATGGACAGCGGCAAGGGATTGCGCTCATGCGCCGTGCCGCATTTCGCCCCGGCCCAGATGATATCCTCGGTCATCAGAACCTCGACCTCGTCGAGCTTGGCCAGCGTTTCATTGACATTGACCAGCGTCACGTCCAGCCTTTGCTCGTCGAGCCGCTTGCGCAGGCTGTTGCTCTGGTCGATGACCACATCCACCGTCACATCCGGGTGCGATTCGGCAAAGCGCTTGAGCACGAAGGGCAGCACCTTTTCGCCGATATCGTCGGGCGCACCGAGGCGGACAACGCCCGATACCGTCGGGGTAATGAACTTGGCAACGGTTTCGCGGTTGAGCGCCAGCATGCGGCGGGCATAACCCAGCAGAAGCTCGCCGCTCGGCGTCAGCTTGACCGACCGCGCGTCACGCTCGAGCAGCACGTGACCCAGCGTCTCCTCCAGTTTCTTGATCTGCATGGACACTGCCGAGGGCGTGCGGAACACCGCATTGGCGGCGCTGGAAAAGCTGCCGGTTTCGGCAATCATGGCAAAGGTACGCAGGACATCGAGATCGAGGATGGGAATGGGGTGCTGCATCGGTGCGGACATTGCGGCGTCTCCTTGATCAATTTTTCTGAACCATAGTGTTCTCTAATTTCGTTTGATTGAACATCAACTTGGGCAGATAGTCAAGATCACAGAACAGGCGGGCCGCAGAAAACAGCCGCCTGAAGCAAAAGGAGCAACAAAATGAGTGCCTGCAATGACCATTACATCGAACATCGGGCCAGCTTGAGCGAACGTCTGTTCGCCGCCGTAAGCCGCACGGCCGGAACCGTGGCATCAATCGCCGAAGCCTCGCGCAACACCATTGTCCGGCAGCGGCGTCTGCGGGCGACGGAAGCCGCGCTGGACAGCCTGCCGGAAAATATCCGTTTCGATATTGGCTGGCCGGATCTGTATGAACGTCAGATCGCGGCGGGCAATGACATCAACCGTACGCACCAATAAATCATGAAAATACAAGCGTAAGGGAGCAGACCGGGCCACGTCTGCTCCCTTTCCCATGCGCCCTACCTGCGCTTTTGCGACACAGGCAGGCACCCTTCCCTTTAGAATAATTCTATGGTTCTATCAGAAAAAAAGCTTAAGAGACCACGCCTGTAATTTGAAGACTCTACTTCAGGTGCGACATGGCCTCGTAGTAAAAAACGGGAACCTAGAGACATCATGAACCAGACGGGCCTCAACAAGCGGTCTTTTGTTTTTTTCCTCGTGCCGAACTTTTCGATGATCGCTTTTGCGACGGCCATCGAACCGCTCCGCATTGCCAATCGCATGCTCGGCTACGAGGCCTATCGCTGGCGCCTGGCGTCGGTGGACGGCAAGCCCGTCACCGCGTCCAACGGCGTCGAATGCGCCGCCAATTCCTCGCTTGAGGATGAACGCCGCTTCCTGACCGGCGAAGACCGCCCGTCCATGGTGTTCGTCTGCTCCGGCGTGCATGTGGAAAAATTCCAGAACAAATCCGTCTATGCCTGGCTGCGCGAAGAGTTCAACCGCGGCGTGGCCGTCGGCGGCCTGTGCACCGGCGCGCATATCCTCGCCGCCGCCGGACTGCTCTCGGGCAAGCGCTGCGCGATCCATTGGGAAAACCTGCCCGGTTTTGCCGAAGCGTTTCCGAAGGCCGATGTCTATGCCGACCTCTTCGAAGTCGACGGCAACATCTATACCTGCGCCGGCGGTACTGCAGCGCTGGACATGATGCTGAAGCTGATCGGCGACGATTTCGGCGACAACATCGTCAACCGCGTCTGCGAACAGGCGCTGACCGACCGGGTCCGCAGCCCGCATGACCGCCAGCGCCTTCCCTTGCGCGCCCGCCTCGGCGTGCAGAATTCCAAGGTTCTGACCATCATCGAACTGATGGAGGCCCGGCTTTCCGAACCGCTGTCGCTGATCGAGATTGCCGACCATGTCGGCCTGTCGCGCCGCCAGATCGAGCGTCTGTTCCGCCAGGAAATGGGCCGGTCCCCGGCGCGCTACTATCTGGAGATCCGGCTCGACCGTGCCCGCCACCTGCTGATCCAGTCGTCGATGCCCATCGTTGAAGTGGCGGTCGCCTGCGGGTTCGTCTCGGCCTCGCATTTCTCCAAATGCTACCGCGAACTCTATGGCCGCTCACCGCAGCAGGAACGGGCCGACCGCAAGCAGCTGATGGCCGCTTAGGAGCGGGATAGACTGCAACTCTGCGGTGCGTGGTTCGACAAGCTCACCATGAGGAAAATGGAGGATTGCAGTGAGCACTATTCTGCAAGGTTTGTGATTGATCTTGCACCAAACCACCTCCCTCATGGTGAGCTTGTCGAACCACGCACAACCCAAAAGAAATGGCGCCCGTTCAGGCGCCATTTTCATTTCTCCATGCAAGCAGAGCTGCTTTATGCTCTCAGGCGCTCGTTCTCCGTATCGAACGGCGCTTCCGGAATGACCGTCGCCTTGTGCGTCTTGCCGAGAATCTTGATCTCCAGCTGCGTGCCCAGCGCCGAATAATCCGGCTTGACCATGGCGAGCGCCAGGCTCTTGCCCAGGCGCCAGCCATAACCGCCATGCGTCGCACGGCCGATGAGCTGGCCATTGGCATAGATCGGCTCGCTGCCGCGCGCATCGACATCCGACACGCCGGGGACATGCACTTCGAGTGTCACGAAATTCCACTTCAGGCCATCCTCACGGGCCTTCACAACGGCATCGCGGCCGATGAAATCACCCTTGTTGGGATGGACGAAACGGTCAAGGCCGCTTTCGAAGGCATTGTATTCGATCGACAGTTCGCGCGGGATCAGGCGATAGGATTTTTCCACCGCCATCGCCGTCATGGCACGGATGCCGAACGGCTTGATGCCGAATTCCGCACCGGCTTCGAGCAGCAGGTCATAGATGGTGTTCTGCTGTTCGATCGGGTGATGCAGTTCCCAGCCAAGCTCACCGACAAAGTTGACGCGCAGCGCATGCGCCGTTGCCGTGCCGACGCTGATTTCCTTGCCCGACAGCCAGGGGAAGGCTTCGTTGGACAGGTCCGCACGGGTGATCTTCTGCAGAACGTCGCGGCTCTTGGGGCCTGCCAGCACCAGCACGCCATACATCTGCGTGATCGGGCGAAGGCTTACCGAGCCGTCCGTCGGCAACAGCTTGACGAGATAATCATGGTCATGGTTCTCGTAGGCACCGGCGGATACCAGATAGAACTTGCCGGGCGCCCATTCATAGACCGTGAATTCGGAGCGCACGCCGCCCTGCTTGGTCAGGAGGTGGCACAGCGCAATGCGGCCCTGCTTCTTGGGAATACGGTTGGCCAGAATGGAATCGAGCCATTCGCGCGCGCCAGGGCCCGTTACTTCCATCTTGGCGAAGGCCGACATGTCGAGCAGGCCGACATTGCTGGTGACGTTCTTGATCTCGTTGCCGACATGTTCAAAGTAGTTCGAACGATGGAAGGACCAGAGTTCCTTCACCTTGCCGTCCTTGTCCGGCTTCGGATGGTTGTGGTTGAGCAGCACATCCGGCTTGTCGAGTTTTGCAACCTCAAGGCCATAGCCCTGCGGCGCGAACCAGTTGGCGCGCTCCCAGCCATAGACGGTGCCGAACACGGCGCCGAGTGCCTTCTGGCGGTCATAGGACGGCGAACGCTTGAGCGGACGGGCGGCACCGCGCTCTTCATCCGGGTAGTGCACCGAGAACACCTCGGCATAGGCTTCCTCGTTCTTTTCCTTGAGGTAGCCTTCGGTCGCATAGGGGCCGAAGCGGCGCGGATCGACGCCCATCATGTCGATGGAGGGCTCGCCCTCGACAATCCATTCGGCCAGCTGCCAGCCGGCGCCGCCAGCGGCGGTGACACCGAAGGAATGGCCTTCATTGAGCCAGAAATTCTTCAGGCGCGGCGCCGGGCCGATGATGGGCGAACCATCCGGCGTATAGGCGATGGCGCCGTTATAGACCTTCTTGATGCCGACTTCGCCAAAAGCGGGAACGCGGGCAATGGCGGTTTCGATATAGGGCTCGAGCCGGTCGAGATCCTCCTGGAACAGCTCGTATTCGCTGGCATCGGACGGACCGTCGACATAGCAGACAGGCGCGCCCTTTTCATACGGTCCGAGCAGCAGACCGCCGTTTTCCTCACGCATGTACCAGGAGGAATCGCTCTCGCGCAGCACGCCCATCTCCGGCAGGCCCTTGGCCTTGCGCTCGAGAATGGCCGGATGCGGCTCGGTGACGATGTACTGGTGTTCAACCGGAATGACCGGCACGTCGAGGCCGACCATCTTGCCGGTCTTGCGGGCAAAATTGCCGGTTGCCGAGACGACGTGTTCGGCAGTGATGTCGCCCTTGTCGGTCTTGACAAGCCACTCGCCCGAGGGCAGCTGCTCGATGCCGAGAACCGTGGTGTAGCGATAGATGGTTGCGCCGCGATCGCGCGCGCCCTTGGCGAGCGCCTGGGTCAGGTCGGCCGGCTGGATATAGCCGTCTTCCGGATGCTGGATGGCGCCGAGAACGCCGTCCATTTCCGCCAGCGGCCAGATTTCCTTGACCTGTTCCGGCGTCAAAAGCTTGACCGGCACGCCGATCGTCTCGGCGACACCGGCATAATACATATATTCGTCCCAGCGGTCCTTGGTGCGGGCGAGACGGATATTGCTGCAATTGGTGAAGCCGACATTCATGCCGGTTTCCTCTTGCAGCTCCTGATAGAATTTCACGGAGTATTTGTGAATCTGGCCGACGGAATAGCTCATGTTGAACAGCGGCAGCAGCCCGGCCGCATGCCATGTCGAGCCGGAGGTCAGTTCCTTGCGCTCGATGAGCACGACATCGCTCCAGCCCTTCTTGGCCAGATGATAGAGTGTCGACACACCCACCACACCACCGCCGATCACAACTACACGCGCTTGGGTCTTCATTTCATTCTATCCTCTGATATCAATCGGTGGTCAGGCGGCACGCGCCATTTTCTGCACTATGCCGTTCGCACTGTCCATTGCTAAGGCCTGTTTGCGACATGGCCAAAACATGCCGCGACGCGCGGCAAACTGGCTGCGGTTTGTGCGAATTTCCGATTAGCGGAATGGAATGATGCGGGACATCGCGCATGGGAGCGACACCCTGAAAACGAACAGGCCCGAACTGTTTTGCACAGTCCGGGCCTTTATCTCGGCAATCGGCGGTGGCCGGGTTACTTGATCGAAACCTTGCCGCCCTTGATTTCGATGGTTTCCGCACCGGTCAGGGCTTCACGGTCACCATTGGGAAAGGTGACGAAACAGCCGCCGCTGCAAAATTCAACCGTGTCTCCCGCCGCAACCTGCAGCTGGGTCTTGCTCGACCCTTCGGTCACGACGATGGTCTGTGCGCTGGCGTCGCTGTTCTTCAGGCTGGCAGCAAATGCAGGTCCGGCCAGAATAGTGCTCGTAAGAATGACAACTGCAAACTTGTTCATATCACCCCGGTGCTTCCACCGCCCCTGTTGCCTCGGGCTCAACCGGCCCTTTTCGACACCAGTTATAACGGGGTGAAACTGAACGGCAACTGAACGCCCCGTTATTTTTCCGTGATTTAGACGAAAGTGCAGGGCCGGTCCGTCCCAAAACGCCTCAAGTCTTGGCCGTCTTCTTCACCGGTGCTTTCAGCTCCGCCTTCACCCGCTCCGTGATCATCTGCACGATCGCATCCGCGTCGTCGAGGTGGATATTGACGTCGCGCTGCGGGAACGGAATTTCGATCCCCTCCTCGGCAAACCGGTCGACCAGCGCAAAGCGGATTTCATTCTGCACGGTGCCGGAATTCGACAGATCAGCCAGATGCACCCGCATCTCGAAATCCATTCTGGAATCGCCCAGCGCCTTGAACTGCACGAAAGGCTCCGGATTTTTCAGGACAAGCGGATGGCTGCGGGCAATGTCCATCAGGATGGCGTGCACGCGGCGCGGATCGACCTTGTAGGAAACGCCAATCGGAATTTCCACGCGCCCCAGCTTGTTACGGTGAGTCCAGTTGCCGACATTGCCGTTGATGAAGGACGAGTTGGGAATGATGATCGACTGGCGCTGGAAGGTTTCCACCTCGGTCGCGCGCACGCTGATCTTCTTGACGATGCCGCCGACGCCGCTGGTTTCGATCCAGTCGCCGACCTTGAAGGGACGTTCGGCGAGCAGGATCAGGCCGGAGACGAAGTTGGAGACGATCGCCTGCATGCCGAAACCGATACCGAGCGACAGACCGCCGGCCACCAGCGCGAGGCTGGAGAGATTGATGCCCGCCGCCGAGATGCCGATGAGTCCGGCCATGCCGAGGCCGAGATAGCCGACCGCCGTGCGGATCGAGTTGCGCACGCCCGAATCCAGCTTGCCGCGCGCCATCACCCGCACATCCAGCCAGCCCTGGAACCAGCGGGTGAAGAAGTAGAACAGCGCGAACAACAGGATGCCGACGGCAATGGCCACCAGCGAGATCGTCACCGAACCGATCTGGAAACCGGTGGCTATGGTGAGGAACCAGACGGTCATCTCGCTCCACTGGAAACCCCAGAGCAGCAGGATCACCGGAATACCGAGGAGAAGCACGAAAATATTGATGATGATGCTGGCGATCAGGCCAAGCTGATCGAGTGTCGAGTCATCGATACCGAAGCGCTTCTGTACCGTGCTGCCGAGCACCGTGCCGCCCAATGCATTCTCGTCGGCCACCGCGCGCGCCGTGAGGAAACCCAGATACATCGTCACGAGTACGGCGCCATTGATGACGATCTGCTGCGAGACGAAACGGGCAAAACCGATATAGCCCAGCAGCGCGGCGATGATCGGAATGAGGCCGATGGCATAAAGGAACAGCCGCAGCGGCCTTGGCCAGCGCCGGGCTTCGCCGGTCTCCTCGTTCTCCAGGGGTTTCAGAAATGCCATGGCGAGGATCAGCAGCCCGACCAGAACCGTTGCAAACAGGCTCTTGGCCACCGTCAGCGACAGGGGTGAGGATGCAATCTGGTTGACCGTATTGGCGAGATAATCGAGCCCGGTGATCGTCGCCGTGGCCGTGACCAGAACCATGAGAATGCGGCCCGGACGCGGTGCAACGCGCACCAGACGCCAGTTGGGCGCGCCCGGGCAAATGACGGCCTGGGCCAGCGCATGCACGAAGTATACGATGCCGATCACCGAAAACAGCGTGTAGATCAGCGACGCGATATCCGGGCGCAGCACATTGAAATAGCCGAGGAAAAAGTAGGTCGTGGCCAGAAACACGCCGACGGTCACCGACCGCATCAGGGTCGACCAGAAGGCAACCGCCAGGCGGCTCAGATAGGAGGGTTCTTCAACCGCCGGATCGCGCAGATAGAGATGCCCCAGCAACCGCTGGCCGCCGATGAGAAGCACCAGGGCGGTTATCGCGGCAAAGAAGGCGGCAGCCAGCAGGGACTGCCATTTGAACGTGATGACGAAGCGCCACCAGGACGAAATGAGCTGGTTCATCGTGCCCATTTCCCGGCCATAGGCGTCGATGACTTCGCTGCCGAGGGAATAGTTGATGTCGACGCGCTGCGACAACGTATTGGCAAAAAGCTCGCGCCGGGCGTCGCCGATCGCATCGATCATCTTGTTGACTTCGAGCAGCTGGTCTTCGGTTTCGCCGAGAACCGCGTTGATCTCCGCCTTTTCCGTCGTCAGGCGGGTGCGTTCATCCGTGACGATCTTCGCTTCGGCCGGCTGCCCCTGCGCGGGCGGTGCGCCCAGCTGTTCCAGGCGGGCATTGATCTCGGTGATGCGCGGCCGGAACGAAACGCCGATATCCAGCAGTTTCTTGGCGCTCGCTTCCAGATCAAGGCGCAGATTGGCAAGCGCCGCGTCGGCATCGGCCTTCTGCTTGAATTTCTGTTCATAGGCCGAGATCTGTTTCTTCAGCGCGTCGATGGCCGGGCGCTGTTCGGCGACGATGTTCGACTTGACAGCGGGCGCAGGCGCTGGCGCCACGGGTGCCGGCTCCGCTGCGGCGGGCGCAGGCTCCGGTGCCGGGGCTGGCGCGGGCGATGTGGCTGCCGGGGCTGGCGCCGGGGTCTGCGCCAAAGCCTGTTGCACCGGGGCCGCCAGAAACAGAACGGCGGCAATCGTCAGAAGAATCTGCCGAAGGAAAGATGAGATCACGGGTTCAGATCCATTTATGAACAGTTTGCTTCGTCTATGAACAGTTTGCTTCGTCGATTTGCCCGTTCATGTCGGCACAATCAAGGCACTTTCTGCTTTCATTCTCGCGGCTGGTCGGCTTGTTGACAGTGCTCGCCGCTATCGTGATGACCATTCCAGCAATGCGACAGTAGCATAATGTTGGGGTAATCATGCATCGTCACACCTGCGGCAGGCCGGAAACTTGCCAAAGTCACAATTTTGCTCGCCTTCGCCTCGCGCTCATCTTGACCAGTACAGATGCACACTGTTGACTGGCACAATCGGGAAACAAACGTCCAACCGCAACAGATTCGCTTTCGAGACCAGAAGACCATGATCATCAAATGCCCCTATTGCGGCCCGCGCGACGTCATCGAATTCACCTATCAGGGCGACGCGACACGCCAGCGCCCGGACCTGGCCTCATCCGATCAGGCCGCATGGAACGCCTATGTCTATGAGCGGGCCAATCCCATGGGCGCGCACCGTGAGTTCTGGCTGCACAGCGGCGGCTGCCGCCAGCATCTGATCGTCACGCGCGACATGGCGACCCATGTCATTTCGTCCGTGGGCTTTGCCCGGGATGCCGTTGCCGCCGTGAAAGGCGGTGATCGCCCATGACCGCGTCACGGCTCCCCAAGGGTGGACGGATCGACCGCGCCAGGACGGTGCGGTTCACCTTCGACGGCAAGGCCTATAGCGGCCATCCCGGCGACACGCTGGCCTCGGCCCTCCTCGCCAATGGCGTGACGCTGTTCGGCCGCTCGTTCAAATATCACCGGCCGCGCGGCGTCTTTGCTGCGGGCAGCGACGAGCCCAACGCGCTCGTCACCGTTCTCAACGGCGATGTGCGCGAACCCAATGTGCGCGCAACGGAATTGGAAATCCATGACGGCCTCGTCACCGAAAGTCAGAACCGCTTTCCCTCGCTCGAACACGATGTCATGGCCATCAACCAGCTGGCCGGTCCGATATTGTCGGCGGGCTTCTACTACAAGACCTTCATGGGCCCGGCCATCGGCCCGCTGCGCAGCACCAAGGTCTGGATGTTCTTCGAAAAATTCATCCGCCGCGCCGCCGGTCTCGGCAGGGCGGGCATTGCCGCCGATCCCGACCATTACGAGCGCATGAACGCTTTCTGCGACGTGCTGGTGGTGGGCACCGGCCCGGCCGGACTATTGGCTGCGGAAGCTGCTGCGGAAACCGGCGCGCAGGTGATCATCGCCGAGGAACGGCCGGTTGCCGGCGGCGCGCTGCTCGCATCGGCGGAACTGATCGACGGGCGCAATGCCGCCGTCTGGGCGCGGGAAAAGGCGGCAGCGCTCGCGGGCCGCGCCAATGTGCGTTTTCTCACCCGGACCTCCGTCTGGGGCTATTATGACGGCAATGTCCTGACCGCCATCGAGCATGTCTCGGATTTCAAGCCGAACCGCACCAAGGGGCAGCCGCGCCAGCGCCATTGGGTCATCCGCACCGGCAAGACCATTCTGGCAACGGGTGCGTTCGAGCGCCCGATCGTCTTTCCCGGCAATGACTGCCCCGGCGTCATGCTGGCCGATGCGGTCAGGCGCTATGCGGTCGAATATGGTGTGGCTGCGGGAACCCATGTGACGCTGTTCACCAACAATGACAGCGCCTATGAGGCAGCCCGCGCCATGGCGCAGGCGGGCGTCAATATCGTTGCCATCGTCGATGTGCGCGCGGACGTATCCGGCGCCTGCATCGAGATTGCCTCGGCGGCGGGGGCAGAACTGGTTCTCGGCCATGCCGTCACCGGCACCCATGCGGGCAAGACGCTCAGCTCCATCACCGTGCAGCATTTCAATGCGCAGACCGGCCATGTCTCCGGCGCGGCGCGGGAAATCAAGACCGATTGCCTCGGCGTATCCGGCGGCTGGTCCCCGGCGATCCATCTCGCCAGCCAGGCGGGCGGCAAGCCGGAGTGGGACGAGGATTTGCAGGCCTTCCTGCCGCCGGAGGCCAACCAGAACTGGGTGACGGCGGGATCCGCGGCGGGATACATGGATACGGTCAGCGTGTTCTCCGATGGCGCGACCAAGGGCACCTCCTCCAAGACCAAGCCGAAGCTTCCTGCGGTCGATGCCCCGATGTTCGATGCATCGCCCGCCCCCGTGTTTGAAATCGAGCCCGCGGCCAAATCGCAGAAGGCATTCGTCGATTTCCAGCACGATGTCACTGCGGACGATATCCGCCTCGCCTACCGCGAAGGCTTCCATTCGGTCGAGCACCTGAAGCGCTACACCACGCTCGGCATGGCGACGGATCAGGGCAAGACATCGAATATCCCCGGCCTTGCCATCATGGCCGATGTGCGCGGCATTACCATTCCGGAGGCGGGCACCACCCGCTTCCGCCCGCCCTTCACCCCGGTGTCGTTCGGTGCTATCGCCGGTGAGCGCTATGGCGACCTGCGGCCACACCGGCTGACCCCGATGCATGACTGGCATCTCGCCAACAGCGCCAGGACCTATGAAGCCGGCCTGTGGCACCGCCCGATGATCTATGGCAGCCACGGCGAAACGGTCGAGCAGGCCTATGTGCGTGAAGCGCGCGCGGTGCGCCAGAGCGTCGGGATTGTCGATGTTTCGACCCTCGGCAAGATCGACATTCAGGGTCCTGACGCGGGCGAATTTCTCGACCGTGTCTACACCAACATGTTTTCCACCCTGCCGGTCGGCAAGGCGCGCTACGGCCTGATGCTGCGCGAGGACGGCATTGTCTACGATGACGGCACCACCTGGCGCCTCAGTGAAACACAGTTCCTGATGACGACCACAACGGCCAATGCCGGAAATGTCATGCAGCATCTGGAGTTCTATCTGGATTGCGTCTGGCCGGACCTGCGCGTGCACCTGACCTCGGTCACCGATGTCTGGGCCGGGGCGGCCGTGTCGGGCCCGAAAGCCCGGGCCGTTCTGGAAGCCTGCGTCACGGGAACCGGCGTCGATAATGCAACCCTGCCGTTCATGGGCATCGTGCACGGCTTTATCGGCGATGTGCCGGTCATGATCTGCCGCCTCTCCTTCTCGGGCGAGCTTGCCTATGAAGTCTATTGCGGTGCAGGCTATGGCACGCAGGTCTGGGAAGCGCTGCTTGAAGCGGGCAAGCCTTTTGACATCATGCCCTACGGGTTGGAAGCGCTGGGCACGCTGCGCATCGAAAAGGGCCACGTCACCGGCGCCGAAATCGATGGCCGCACCACCGCGCACGATCTGCATCTCGACTGGATGCTGTCGAAGAAGAAGCCCTATATCGGCTCCGGCATGAAGGACCGCGCGGGATTGAACGATGAAAACCGCCTGTCGCTGGTTGGCCTGATTTCGCTCGACAACCAGTCGATCAATGGCGGCAGCCATATCGTCAGCGATGCGGCGCCGCGTGAACCCGCCGACAGTTTCGGCCATGTCACAGCGGCCTGCTATTCCCCGGCGCTTGGCAAATACATCGCGCTGGCGCTGGTCAAGCACGGCACGTCGATGATCGGCAACCGCGCCTATGCGACGGACCTTCTGCGCGGCAAGCACGGCGCGGTCGAAATCGTCAGTCACCACATGTTTGATCCAGAGGGGAGCCGGATGCATGGCTGAACCACAATCGCCCCTCGGCCACGTCTTTGTTCCGGGTGACCATGGCAATTCCGCCGGGGGTATCGGCCTCGTCCTGACCGAGCGCCGCGACGTTTCCATCGTGCAGGTAACCGCATGGCGCGGGACCATTCCCGCAATCCTGACCGCTATCGGTGATGTGACCGGATTGAATGTCGCGGACAAACCCGGCGCCGGGCGTAGTGCGGGCGAAAAATCCGCCTTCGGTTTCGCGCCCGGACGCTATTTCGTCGTGAGCCCGTCCGCTGATCTGGAAGACCGCCTGCGCAAGGCCATACCGCTGGAAACCGGAACGATCATCGATCTGACCCATGGCCGCACCGCCATCCGCGTCAAGGGCCCGTGGTCGGAATGGGTGCTGTCGAAGCTGTTTGCCATCGATTTTTCCGAACACGGCTTTCCCGTCGGCTTCGGCCGCGCCACGCTGCACCACGATATCCACGCCAATATCCAGCGGATCGACGCGGAGACCTTCGACCTCTACGTGTTCCGCACCTTTGCCCGTTCGTTCTGGCAGACGCTGGGGCATGCGGCGGCGGAAGTCGGCTACCGGGTCGAATGATCTGCTTCCGGCTTGTCGCTTGCTATGACGCGAGCATGCTCTTCGCCGGTTTTCCCGCGATATAGACTTCCGCGATGGTGCGGTCGTCGCCCATGGTCTGCATCAGGAACAGCTCTTCGACGAGTGTTTCCACCGTTTCCATGCGCAGGCGCATGGCCGGGGTGGAGCGGGCATTGAGCACGATGCAGTCCGCCTCCGCGCCCGGCGTGAACGAGCCGATAATGCCCTGCAGCGACAGTGCACGGGCATTGCCCAGTGTCGCCTGATAATATGAGCGCAGCGGGTGATAGCGCTGGCCCTGAATGTTCAGGATCTTGTAGCCCTCATCCAGCGTCCGCAGCATGGAATAGGATGTGCCGCCGCCGATGTCCGTGGCAATCGCATGGCGCACCGGCGGATGGGACGCCTCGAGGCGCGCCAGATTGAACAGGCCGCTGCCGATGAACAGGTTCGAGGTCGGGCAGAAAACCGCGACGGACCCGCTGTTGGCGATGGCGGCAATTTCCGCATCGGTCAGGTGGATGCAATGGCCAAGCAGCGTCTTGGGGCCAAGCAGTCCGTAGTGCTCATAGACCTGCGTATAATCCCGGCTCCATGGAAACAGCTCCGCCACGAAGGCAATTTCGGCGGTGTTTTCACACAGATGCGTCTGCACGTGCAGATCGGGATATTCGCGGGCCAGCGCCCCGCTCATCTCCAGCTGTTCCGGCGTCGATGTCGGCGCGAAGCGCGGCGTGATGGCATAAAGCTGGCGCCCGGTTCCGTGCCATTTGCCGATCAGCTCCTTGCTGTCGTCATAGCCCGACTGGGCCGTGTCGAGAAGACCGGGCGGCGCGTTGCGGTCCATCATCACCTTGCCCGCGATCATGCGCATGTTGCGCCGGTCCGCCTCGCTGAAAAACGCTTCAACCGACGCCTTGTGCACGGTGCAATAGGCGGCGGCCGTGGTGGTGCCATGGCGGATCAGTTCATCGAAGAAGGCCGAGGCGATGCGCTGCGGATGCCCCTGATTGGAGAATTTCTGTTCCTCGACAAACGTGTATTTGTTCAGCCATTCCATCAGTTCGCCCGCATAGGAGGCGACAACCTGCATCTGCGGGTAATGGATGTGGGTATCGATGAAGCCCGGCATGATCAAATGTGGGCGATGGTCGATGACCTCGACATTCCGGCCTTCGCCGGTGCGCAGGCGGGCATAGTCGTCAATGGCCCAGATCTTGCCGTCGCGGATCAGCAGTCCGCCATCCTCGATATAGGTGAAAGCGTCCGGGCTGGCGTCGCCCGCCAGCGGCTCGTCGTGAAACGTCAGCAGACGTCCGCGTAGCAGAAGTTCGGTCATTGCGTGGATTTTCCCGATACCGCAGAACGATACCACGCCACGATCCGGGACCGCTCGGCATCTGTCATCTGCGTCAGGTTTCCCGGTGGCATGGCGTGGCTGGCACCGGCGAACAGATAGACCTGGCTGGCATGAGTCGCAATCAGTTCGTCGGTATCGAGGCGAATTCCCTTGGGCGCGTGCATGATGCCCTCAAAGGACGGCTCCGCCGCATGGCACATGGAACAGCGCCCCATGACCGTGTCGCGCACCTCCTGAAAGTTCTGCGCGGCGAGAAAGGGCGCGGCGGCGCTCGAGACTTTTTCCGGTCCCTGCAGGATCTTCGGCACGGTCGACAGCCAGATGATGACGATGAACAGCACGACCGAGGCCAGCCATGTCCAGTGCGGATTGCCGGTTCCGGCATGTTTCGAGTTGAAATAGTGGCGGATGAGCACACCGATGATGAAAATCAGCGCGGCGATGACCCAGTTGAATTCCGTCGAGCTTGCCAGGGGATAGTGATTGGACAGCATCAGGAAAATGACGGGCAGCGTCAGGTAGTTGTTGTGGGTCGAGCGCTGCTTGGCCTGCTTGCCGAGCTTCGGATCGGGCGTCTTGCCGGCAATCAGATCGGCAACGACCTTCTTCTGGTTCGGAATGATCAAAAGGAACACGTTGCCGGACATGATCGTGGCGGTGAATGCGCCAAGATGCAGGAAGGCGGCGCGGCCGGTGAACAGATGCGTATAGCCCCACGCCATGACGACGATGACCGCATAGAGAATGAGCATCAGCGCCGTGTCATTGTTTGCCAGCGGCGACTTGCACAGGAGATCGTAGATCAGCCAGCCGAGGCCGATCGACGCCAGCGAGATCAGGATGGCGACCGGTGTCGAGACGTCAAGAACATTGCGGTCGATGAGATAAAGGTCGGCGCCGGCGTAGTAGACGATGCACAGAAGCGCAAAGCCGGAGAGCCATGTGGCATAGGACTCCCATTTGAACCAGATCAGATGTTCCGGCATGTGCGGCGGCGCGACCATGTATTTCTGGATGTGATAGAAGCCGCCGCCATGCACCTGCCACTCCTCGCCGTTCACCCCCTGCGGCAGGCCCTGATGGCGGCGCAGCCCCAGATCAAGCGCGATGAAATAGAAGGATGAGCCGATCCAGGCGATTGCAGTGATCACATGCAACCAGCGGGCGGCAAAGCTGAGCCATTCCCAGAAAATAAGGTAATCCATCGGGGCCTCATGCAAAGCATCACAATGCGTGTGTTCGCGGCCCGATGCAAGGTGATGGCTGCAAGATCAATGCGTGGTTCGACAGGCTCACCATGAGGGAGGTTGGGGATTGCAGGGAACACCATTCTGCAACGTCCAGGACGGCGTTGCAGCCCACCCAGTTCCCTCATGGTGAGCCTGTCGAACCACGCACCCCAAATCATGCAATGCTGCCATCTATTTGGAATCGTGAAAGATAATCCCGAGTGTATGGCGCTGGCCGCTGCGCACGCGGCTCACACCATGGCGCATATTGACCCGGTAATAGCCGCGCGATCCCTTGACGGGGCGCTGACTGACCGGAAAGACCACGCCGTCGCCCTGCCGCAGCGGCACCACCTCCGCCCGCGACTGCATGCGCGGACGCTGCTCGGTCAGGACAAATTCGCCGCCGGTGAAATCCGCCCCTGGCTCTTTCAGCAGAAACGCCACCTGCAGCGGGAACACGTGAATACCGTAAATATCCTGATGCAGGCAGTTGTAATCGCCCGCGCCATATTCCAGCAGCAGCGGCGTCGGCCGGTCCTGCCCGGCGGCATGGCAACGCTCGATGAATGCCGGGTGCGCATCGGGATAGCGGATATCGATGCCCATCTGCCCGTTCCAGCGGTTGGCGATGCGGGCCAGCGGCGGATAGAGCGCTTCACGCAACCTATGGACAATTTCCGGGAGCGGATAGGAGAAATACTTGTACTCTCCCTGCCCGAAGCCGTGCCGCGCCATGACGATGCGCTTGCGGAAAATCGTATCGTCGGGATAGCTATCCGCCAGCATCCGGCATTCGGTCCGCGACAGGACATTGCGCAGGATGGTGCAGCCGAAAGCCTCCATCTCCGTTTGTGCGGCGGTCCAATCGATCAGGCTCATATCTGGCATTGCGGCATCCTTACTCACGCAGAAAGTCCTGCACAGGAGACCGCAGTTATAGCCGATCAACCACCCGTTTCCTGCACAGGGCACGATGAAAGGGCCTGCGCTTCACAAAAACGACGGTTTTTTTGTCCATGAGGCCGGGCACACGACGATTTTAAGTGACTCGGCTTGCCGGACTTCATAAATAGAGTCGCAACGGGGTCTGACAGACCGCGAACGGGAACTGTTGGAAACGCATATGGGCTTGAACAGAAATGGCAAATCAGAAAGGCGTGGATCCGCTCCGCTGCTGATTTCTATCTTCTGGCTCATTGCCACCCTGGGGGCCGTCTATATCGCCGCTCCCGAAACGGACCTGCGCAACAACCGGGCCAGCGCGCCGGTGCGCGACGATGCCCGCCTCGCCCATGAGAGCGACAATCGCTCCGCCCCCGTGCAGAATTCCATGCGCATCGCTGCGCTCGAAGCGCTGCACCTGAAAATCAAGAGCGGCGTGCGCGCGGATACGAATTCCCATGACGGCATCGTTCCGGACGGGATTTCCCTGATTCTGGCCGGCGCACAGCCAGCCACACCCTCCGAAACCGGTTCAAGCCTGGCGCTTGACCGGATCAGCGTTTTCAGCGCCCGGGCTCCCCCCGCCGCGCTTGCCTGAGGCAATCCGTTGCTCGGCAACGGTTCCAACGCAACACCATCGGCAGCCGCCCGGAACAGACGCGACCATTTCCCGGCAGCCTCGCCGCAATTCATGACGGAACACTGATATGCGCACTTCGAAATGGGTTCTTGGAACCTATATTTTCATCATTATTGCGGGCATCATCCTCGCACTGCCCAATATTTTCACCAAGGCACAGCTCGATGCCTTGCCCAACTGGCTGCCCAAGAAGCAGATTTCGCTTGGTCTCGATCTTCGCGGCGGTTCCTATCTCGTTCTCGAAGTGGACGCCGCAGCCCTGAAGAAGGACCGCGTCCGCGCCATGCTGGACGATGCGCGCAACAAGCTGCGCACCGAACGCATTCAGGCGCAGTCAGTCCGCATCGCCGGTGATTCCGTCATCGTGACCATTGCCGACCAGGCACAGCGCGACCGCGCCGTGACGGTTCTGAAGGAACTGACGGCCCAGGTTGCGCAGGTCGGCTTCGCCGCCCCGGTCAGCGATATCGACATCACCTCAGCCGACAACACGATCCGTCTCACCCTGACGGATGCGGGCATGAAGGACAGGCTCGACAACGCCCTGCAGCAGAGCCTTGAAATCGTCCGCCGCCGCGTCGATCAGGTCGGCGTGGCCGAACCCTCGATCCAGCGCGTCGGTTCCGACCGTATCGTCGTCCAGCTTCCCGGCCTGCAGGATCCGTCCCAGCTGCGCGCGCTGCTCGGCAGCACGGCCAAGATGACGTTCCACATGGTCGCCGACCGCAATTTCGGCGATACGCCGCCGCCCGGCATTTCCATCCTGCCGGATGCCAAGAATCCAGGCCAGACCTATCCCGTCGAGGACCGCGTTGCGCTCAGCGGTGAACGCCTGACCGATGCCCGCGCCGCCTTCGACCCGCAGACCAACCAGCCGATCATCTCGTTCCGCTTCGACAATGTCGGTGCGCGTCAGTTTGCCGAAATCACCAGCCAGAATGTCGGCCGTCCCTTCGCCATCGTTCTCGACGGCAAGGTGCTGACCGCGCCGGTCATCCAGGTGCCGATCACCGGCGGTTCCGGCCAGATCACCGGCAATTTCACGGTGCAGGATACGGTGACAACCGCCGCCCTGCTGCGCGCCGGTGCCCTGCCCGCGCCATTGACGGTCATCGAAGAACGCACGGTCGGTCCTGATCTCGGCGGCGACGTCATCAAGATGGGCATCCTGACCGGTCTTGTCGGCTTCGCCCTCGTCGTCGGCTTCATCTTCGTGCTCTACGGCACGTGGGGCTTCATCGCCAACCTGGCGCTGGCGCTCAATGTCATCCTGACATTCGGTGTCCTCAGCCTCATCGGCGCCACGCTCACCCTGCCCGGCATCGCCGCCATCATCCTCGGCATCGGCTTTGCGGTGGATGCGAACATTCTCATCAACGAACGTATCCGCGAAGAAGCCCGCAAGGGCATCGGCGCCATGGCCGCCGTCGACCGCGGCTTCAAGCACGCCTACGCCACCATCGTCGATGCGAACGTCACGCACCTGATTTCCACGCTGCTGCTGTTCCTGTTTGGCACCGGCCCGATCCGCGGCTTCGCGGTCACCATGGTCATCGGCACGCTGATTTCCATGTTCACCGCCGTGACCGTCGTGCGCATCGTCATGACGGCCATCGTCCGCCGCCGCAAGATGAAGACCATCCACATCGAGCACGTGGTCAAGCTGGTTCCGGAGACCACGAAAATCTCCTTCATGAACGCGCGTTTCTTCGGTATCGGCGTCTCGATCTTCCTGTCGATCGCCTCGGTGATCCTGTTCATCCATCCCGGCCTCAACTACGGCATCGACTTCAAGGGCGGCATCCAGGTTGCCGTCACCACGTCGAAACCGGCCGATCTCGCCACCATGCGCAGTTCGCTGGAAGCACTCGGCCTCGGAGAGGTCGTGCTGCAGCAGGCCGGCGGCGACAATCAGGTCCTGATTCGCGTCCAGCGCCAGGATGGCGGCGAAGAAGCCCAGACGGCTGCCGTGACCAAAGTCAAGGCCGCGGTCGAACAGCTCGATGCCGGCGTGAAGATCGAAAGCTCGGAAGTCGTCGGACCGAAGGTCAGCCAGGAACTGGCGCGCTCGGGTGTCCTGGCGGTCATCCTCGCCAGTATCGCCATGCTGCTCTATATCTGGTGGCGGTTCGAGTGGCACTTCGCCCTCGGCGCGATTGCGACGCTCATTCTCGACACGACGAAGACGGTCGGCTTCTTCGCCCTGATGGGGCTGGACTTCAACCTCACCGCCATCGCCGCGCTTCTGACGATGATCGGTTACTCCGTCAACGACAAGGTGGTGGTCTATGACCGCATGCGCGAGAACCTGCGCATTCACAAGAAGATGCCGCTGCGCCAGATCATCGACATGAGTATCAACCAGACGCTGGCCCGTTGTATCTACACCTCCGTCACCATCTTCCTTGCCATGCTGCCCATGGCAATCTGGGGTGGCAAGGCCGTGGAAAACTTCGCGCTGCCGATGCTTTTCGGTGTCGTGATCGCCACGAGTTCGTCGATCTTCATCGCCGCGCCAATCCTGCTGCTTCTGGGAACCTGGTGGGAAAAGAACCACCAGCACCGCATCGGATCGAGCGAGACACCGGCCGTGAAGAGCTGAGCCGAGCCTGATCTGAGCTCTCCAGGCTAAATATCTGCGGCGTATGAAAAAAATTGCATTTCATGCGCCGCAGAACGACAAAAGTTGTTTGCAAGACATCATGTGTACGCAATACTGAGGCAGTCATTAGCTGTTCGCAGTTTGATTTCATTATTTTTCATCACGACCCTGGGGGAGACACCGACATATGCCTCATGAAACGCCGCTGATTGCGACAATCGTTGTGGGCCTTGTGGTGGCCTTCATCTTCGGTGCGATTGCCAACCGTCTGCGCGTTCCTCCCCTTGTCGGTTACCTGCTTGC
The DNA here is from genome assembly GCF_055378485.1 of Phyllobacterium sp. T2-21. Taxonomy (NCBI): domain Bacteria; kingdom Pseudomonadati; phylum Pseudomonadota; class Alphaproteobacteria; order Hyphomicrobiales; family Phyllobacteriaceae; genus Phyllobacterium; species Phyllobacterium sp. T2-21. The sequence goes on from NZ_AP027912.1 coordinate 3,093,048, forward strand.
CGGTGTCCTTGCCGGCTCCCATACCCCCGGTTTTGTCGCCGATCAGGAACTGGCGGCCGAGCTTGCCGAGATCGGCGTCATTCTGCTGATGTTCGGCGTCGGGCTGCATTTCTCCCTGAAGGATCTGCTGTCGGTCCGCGCCATCGCCATTCCCGGTGCCATCGTCCAGATCGTCGTGGCAACCCTGCTCGGCGCCGGGCTTGCCTGGATTCTCGGCTGGAGCATGCAGGCGGGATTTGTCTTCGGTCTCGCTTTGTCCGTTGCCAGTACCGTCGTGCTTTTGCGCGCCATGCAGGAACGCCGCCTGATCGAGACGGAACGCGGGCGCATCGCCGTCGGCTGGCTGATCGTCGAAGACCTGGCCATGGTTCTGGCACTGGTGCTGCTGCCGGCCATTGCCGATGCCGTCAACGGCAAGAACCCGGCGGTCGAGGCCGCTGCCCATATCGCCAGCGACCCCATCGTCGCCTATTTCAATCTCGGCATCGGCGGCATCATCGGGCTGACGCTCGGGAAGGTTGCCGCCTTCGTCGCCGTGATGCTGATCGTCGGCCGCCGTGTCATCCCGTGGACACTGCATGCCATTGCCCATACCGGCTCGCGCGAACTGTTCCGCCTCGCCGTGCTGGCCATTGCGCTGGGCGTGGCTTTCGGCGCGTCGAAACTGTTCGGCGTATCGCTGGCGCTCGGCGCCTTCTTCGCCGGCATGATCATGAGCGAATCCGAACTCAGCCACCGGGCGGCGGAGGAATCCCTGCCGCTGCGCGATGCTTTCGCCGTGCTGTTCTTCGTCTCCGTCGGCATGCTGTTCGACCCGATGACCATCATCAACGATCCGCTGCCGCTTCTGGCAACGCTTGCGATCATCGTGGTGGGCAAGTCGCTGGCAGCCTTCTTCATCGTGCTGGCGTTCGGCTATCCCACCGGGACCGCCCTGATCATTTCGGCCAGTCTGGCGCAGATCGGCGAATTCTCGTTCATTCTGGCGGAGCTGGGTGTCGGGCTCGGCATGCTGCCGCAGGAAGGGCGCGATCTCATTCTCGGCGGCGCCATCCTGTCGATCCTGCTCAATCCGGTCGTCTTTGCCGGGGTGGGATATCTGAAACCGTGGCTGGAAAAACGCTCCGCCTCGGCAACGGAAGCCAGCCCCGAGACGACGGTCGTCGAGGAACCCGACGTGGAAGAGCTGCAGCCGACCACCCTCACCAACCACGCGGTGCTGATCGGTTACGGCCGTGTCGGCAGCCTGGTGGGCGATGCGCTGAAGGAAGTCGGCAAGCCGTTTCTGGTGATCGAAGATGCCGACAAGACCGTGGCAAAGCTGCGCGATGACGATGTGGAAACCATCGTCGGCAATGCCGCCAATGGCGATGTGCTGGCCGCGGCCAACCTTGCCGAAGCCCGGCAGCTGATCATCGCCATTCCGAATGCCTTCGAAGCCGGGCAGATCGTCGTCAAGGCGCGTGCCGCCAACCCGGCCATCAGCATCCTGGCGCGGGCGCATTCGGACGCCGAGGTGCAGCATCTGCAGGATCTGGGTGCCGACGCGGTGATCATGGGCGAGCGGGAAATTGCCCGGGGGATTGTCGCGCATATTCTCGATCTCGACAAACCGAAGCCGGAGGAGCCCTTATCGGCATAACCAAGGAAAAAACGGGGTTCGCGGCGCAAGCCAGGTGAGAATGATTGGACGGGAATGGGTATGAAGTTAAAGGATTATATATGGCCGGTGATCGGGTTGGCCGCTGTTGCTGTCTCCGCGTGGCTCCTCTACCGGGAGTTGCGGAGCATATCTCTTGAGGATGTGATCCACAGTCTCTATGCGATTCCGACCCACCGCTGGATTCTGGCCGCCCTTGCCTCCCTGCTCGCCTATGCCGCCCTTGCAGGCTATGACCGGATTGCCCTCCTGCATCTGCGCCGCAAGATTTCCTGGCTGTTCATCACCCTGTGCTCCTTCACCACCTATGCGCTCTCGCACAATATCGGCGCGTCGGTGATCTCGGGTGCGGTGGTGCGCTATCGCGCCTATTCCTCGCAAGGGATGAGCGCGGCGGAAATCGCCCTGCTTATTGCCTTCTGCTCCTTCACCTTCATGCTGGGCACGATCACCCTGAGCGCATTCGTGCTTCTGATCGAACCCGAAATTTTGCAGCGCTTCAACAATGAGCTGCCGCTTTCCCTCAGCTATCTCCTCGGCTTCGGCGCCCTCGCCTTCGTGCTGCTCTATGTCTTCGGCAGCTGGCTGCAGCTGCGCCCGCTGCGCATCCGCAAGTTCACGCTCGAATATCCGCGTCTGACCGTTGTCGCCCAGCAGCTGATTGTCGGGCCGCTGGAACTGATCGGCGCCGCCGCCATCATCTATTTCACCCTGCCCGAAGCGGGCAATCCCGGCTTTCTCATCGTGCTCGGGATTTTTCTCATCTCGTTTTCCGCCGCCCTGATTTCCCATGCGCCGGGCGGCCTCGGCGTACTGGAACTGGTCTTCCTGACCGGGCTTCCCGACATGAACCAGGCCGACGTGCTGGCCGCGCTGATCATCTTCCGCCTGTTCTACCTGCTGATCCCCTTTGCCCTGTCGCTGCTCGTCGTCCTGTTCTTCGAGCGTTCGCAGTTGCTGCTGCGCTGGTACAAGAAGGACAGCGAGACCTGAGCAGTCAACGCCGGACCGATTTCACGATTCCGGATTTTCGCATTGGAATTTTTTTCCAATACACCCCGACTTTAGACCCCCATTCCTTCAAAGAATGGGGGTTGGCACCTATTTTCAGGCTGTGATTTCAACGTTTCCTCCCCAAGCTGGAAGGATGGGTGCCTGATGACAACATTGATCATTCCCGGATATCTCGGCTCCGAGAAAGGCCATTGGCAACGGCAGTGGCTGGCCGATGACGATACCGCCCGCCTTGTCGAACAGGATGACTGGGAAAACCCGGTTCTGTCGCAGTGGCTGCACGTGCTCGAGGCGGCGATCTCGGAAACACCCGGCGCCATTCTCGTTGCCCACAGCCTGGGCTGCGTGCTCGTCGCCCATCTGGCCAGCCGCCCCTCCGCCGCCCATGTGGCAGGCGCCGTGCTGGTGGCACCCGCCGATGCCGAGCGCATGGCGGTGCAGGACCCGAAATTCCGCAGCTTTGCCCCGCTGCCGCGTCACGATTTCGGCTTTCCCTCCATCGTCGCCGCCAGCCGCGACGATCCCTACATGTCCTTCAACAAGGCGCAGGCACTGGCGGATATCTGGGGCTCGGGATTTGTCGACATGCGCCACGCCGGCCACATCAATGTTGCCAGCGGTTTCGGCGCATGGCCGGAAGGTTATATCCTGGCGCAGTCCATGCGGCGGCCGGACGATGCCCTTCGCGCAAGGCGGGCAGCCTAGCCCGCCTGCTTGCGCTCCAGAACATATTTGAGGATGAGGGTGACCACCGCGATCAGCGCCAGCGTCGACGAGGCGGCAAAGGCCCCGGTGACGTTGTAGTCGTTGAACAGCAGTTCGATCTGCAGCGGCAACGTGTTGGTCTGACCGCGAATGGCGCCGGATACCACCGACACGGCACCGAACTCGCCCATGACGCGTGCATTGCACAGCACCGCGCCATAAAGCAGCGCCCAGCGGATATTCGGCAGTGTCACGTAGAAGAATGTCTGCAGTCCCGTTGCCCCGAGGGTGATGGCCGCTTCTTCGTCCTCGCTGCCCTGCGCCTGCATGAGCGGAATGAGTTCGCGTGCCACGAACGGGCTGGTGACAAACAGGCTGACCAGAAAGATCGCCGGCACCGTGAACATGATCTTGATGTCGTGGCTCTCCAGCAGCGGACCGAGCAGGCCCTGGCTGCCGTAGAGGAAGAGATAGGTCACACCCGCGACAATCGGCGAGACGGAGAACGGAATCTCGATGAAGGTGATCAGCAGCCGGCGGCCGGGAAAGCGGAAACGCGTGACCAGCCAGGCGACGCAGATGCCGAAGACCATGTTGATCGGCACCACGACGATGGCCGTCAGCACAGTCAGCCAGATCGCATGCAATGTCGCGGGCTGGGTGATCTGCGCGATATAGACGGAGATGCCCTCGCGCAGCGCGTAGGTAAAAATCACCGCGATCGGCACGCCGATGAACAGCGCCGACAAGGCCATGGCGGCGAGGATCAACAGCCAGTGCGCCGTGCGTGCCGGGCGCTGGCCATGCCGCCGCGACGACTGCATTTTGGCCGGGGCGGCGAGATCAGCTGCGGTCTGCATAACGGAGCTGCCAGGCTTGAATGGAATTGGTGACAAAGAGCATGAGGAACGCCAGCGCCAGCATCACGGTGGCGATGGCCGCCGCGGCGGGATAGTCATATTCGTCAAGGCGGATGAACACGAGCAGCGACATCACCTCGGTCTCGAACGGCAGATTGCCGGAAATGAAGACGATGGCGCCGAATTCGCCGAGGCTGCGGGCAAAGGACAGGCTGCATCCGGCAATGAATGCCGGGAAAATCGCGGGCCAGATCACCCGCGCAAAAATCTGCCAGTTGGTCGCTCCCAGCGACCGCGCCGCTTCCTCGACATCAACAGCCACATCCTCCAGCACCGGCTGCACCGTGCGGATGACAAAGGGAATGCTGGTGAACATCATGGCGATGGCGATGCCGAGCGGCGCATAGGCGATCTTCACCCCCAACGGTTCGAGATAGCGGCCGAACCAGCCATTGGCGGAAAAGACGGTGACGAGCGCGAGACCGGCAACGGCGGTCGGCAGGGCGAACGGTAGGTCGACCACCGCGTCCAGCAGCCGCCGCCCCAGAAACTCATAGCGCACCAGCACCCACGCAAGCAGCAGGCCGAACAGTGCATTGAACAGCGTGGCAAGCAGCGCCGCCCCGACAGTAATCTTGTAGGTTGCAACGGCGCGCTCGGAGGAAATGATGGTCCAGAAATCCGACCAGCCGAGATTGACCGATTTGTACAGCATCGCCAGCAGGGGCAGCGCCACGATGATGGCGAAGTACAGCAGCGTCACGCCGAGGGTCAGGCTGAACCCCGGCAACAATCCGCGCTGGCTGGATTTTGAAAACAACGGCATGCTCGGGTTCTAAAGCCTGTTCGCGTGAAAGCAAGCGAGTGGTTGCAAAGAATGCGGCGGCACAGCCAACGCCATGCCGCCTTCGGGTTCATCAGCCGCTGATCAGCGCTTGGTGAAAACCTTGTCGAGGATGCCGCCCTCGGCGAAATGCTCCTTGGAGAGCTTGTCCCAGCCGCCGAAAACGTCCTCCACGGTCACCAGACGTGTCTCGGGGAACTGTGCGGCATATTTCGCCTTGATGGCCTCGTCATGCACGCGGTTGAAGTTCTGGGCGAGAATGTCCTGCCCTTCCGGCGTATAGAGGAATTTCAGATAGGTTTCGGCAATCGCCCGCGATCCGCGCTTGTCGACGACCTTGTCGACAACGGTGACGGGAAACTCCGCCAGCAGGCTGACCGGCGGCACCACTGCCTCATACTTGTCTTCGCCCAGCTGCTTGCGCGTGCCCAGCACTTCCGCCTCGAACGTGATCAGCACGTCGCCGATGCCGCGTTCGGCAAAGGTCGTGGTTGCGGCACGGCCGCCCGTGTCGAACACCGGCACGTTGGCAAAGAGTTTCTTGACGAAATCCTGCGCCTTGGCCTGGTCCTTGTTGTTGGCCTCAAGCGCATAGGCATAGGCGGCCAGATAGGTGTAGCGCGCATTGCCCGAGGTTTTCGGATTGGGGAAAATCACCTTCACATCGTCGCGGACGAGATCATCCCAGTTCTTGATGTGCTTCGGATTGCCGGCGCGCACCAGAAAGGCCGGCAGGGAATAATAGGGCGAGGAATTGTTCGGCAGGCGCGACTGCCAGTCGGCGGGAATGAAATTGCCCTTGTCATGCAGCACCTGCACGTCGGTGACCTGGTTGAACGTCACGACATCGGCTTCCAGCCCTTCGAGGATCGAGCGGGCCTGTTTTGACGACCCCGCATGCGACTGGCTGACGGTGATGTCCTTGCCGGCCTCTTTCTTGTAGGCCGCCGTAAAGGCCTTGTTGACCTGCTCGTAAAGCTCGCGCGAAATGTCGTAGGATACGTTGAGGATTCCGGTCGGCTCCGCGGCATTCACCGGCCCGAGGCCAAGCGCCAGAGCGACCGTGGCATAGACGAACAGTTTTCTCATTGCATTCTCCCAAGCAGCCAGCACGGATCGTGCTGTCGAAATGAACCCAGCCCCATCCAACCCAGCGATGTCATAGGAGAACGGATATTTTTTCTGAGAATGCCGCCAAATCTCCGGGAGCGGAAGAATTGGAATTCCAACAATACCTTGCTTCTTAAAACTTTATTCCAAGAAATGACTAAAATGAAATATTCGCCCGGTCTATCCGGCCCGGTTCCGCAATCCGCTTCCACCCCGCGATGCCGCGAGGCAGCGTCGTGAACAAAAGCGCGACTTACCAGAAGCCGCGATGCTGCCAGCACCAGAGGAAATCCTCCTCGGTCCAGTTGCGATGACGCTTGGCCGAGGCCTCGTCGCTGTCCCGCTTCTTCGCATCCCGTGCATCGGTGTCGAGTGTTTCCGAGGCGAATACCTCGCGCCACAAGCGTTCTGCCCGATTAAAGATGCCTGATACTTCACTGTACATTGCGACCTCCAGGGAACAATTGGGTTGCAGAGTGCAGCTGCCTCCAGGAGGCAACCGATACCCGATGATGACCGGTTGTAAAAATTTGTCAACAATCACTACCGGTTTAATCGTGTATCGATTTTAACGCTTTCGCAACTTTTCGGGTGCTTAATTCTTAATGAATGATTATTTTTCAGAGCCTTAACAGCCATTTTTAAGACATTTGGCCGCCATGAAAAAACTCCATTTTTTAACACTTTAGCACTAGAAAATGTCACGCGAGGGACTATGACTGCATCTCACAGGGTGGTCAGGCAACAATCATGATTTCGCAGAAAGCCAAGTATGCGCTCCGGGCGCTTGTCGTTCTCGCCAGAGCCGATGCCGAAAAGGCCCTTTTCATTTCGGACATCGCGGAAGAACAGAACATTCCGAAGAAGTTCCTGGAACAAATCCTGCTCGACCTGAAACATCAGGGCATCGTCATGAGCCGCCGCGGCAAGATGGGCGGCTATCTCCTGCTCAAGCAGGCGCAAGACATCACCTTTGGCGAGGTCCTCAGGCTGATCGACGGGCCGATTGCGCCCCTGCCATGCCTCAGCAAGATTGCCTACCGGCGCTGCGAAGACTGCGACAGCGAGGACAAGTGCGAAATCCGCCATGTCTTCAGCGAAGTCGCCAATGTCACGCGCGGCGTGCTCGATAAGACCACGATTGCCGATTGCCTCGCTTACGGCGATGGCGGCAAGCTGGCAACCGTGCTCGACAGTTAGAGCGGTTTGCGGCCATATTGAATCGTTCTGCCGGCGGGAATTTGCGGACAAGGTCAAGGGGTTTGACGAGACCGATGTTATCCATCGGACGAAGCCAAAACCCGCAGGAATTGGGCCAAATTCACCCGGCCCTTCGGGTTTCCGGCTGGCGGACACCCACTTTGTCAGGCAGCTTCGTCCGATGGATAAACATCGGCCTTGCTACCTTCCGCGTGGATTGTCTCGCCATCCGGGAAACAGAACTGATCCAATATGGCCGCAAACCGCTCTAACCCCTCGGGAAACACCATGACTGCCAACGATCCGGAAACACTGGCCTTTTACGCCGATGAAGCCGTGCGTTACGCCAACCAGTCGCAGGCGCGCGCGTTTGACCATCTCGACGCCTACCTCGCCCTGCTGTCCCCCGGCGCCAGAATACTGGAACTTGGCTGCGGCGGTGGTGACGACACGGCGCATATGCTTGCCCGCGGCTTTGACGTGGTGCCGACGGATGGCTCACCCGAGATCGCCGCCGAAGCGCAGAAGCGCCTGGGCATTGCCGTCGATGTCTTGCAGTTCGAGCACATTGCCGCGGACAATGCCTATGACGGCGTCTGGGCCAGTGCCTGCCTGCTGCACGTGCCGCGCGCCGGCCTGCCCGATATCATCAGCCACATCAACCGCGCCCTCAAACCCGGCGGACGGTTCTTTGCCAGTTTCAAGGCCGGTACGGCCGAAGGCCGTGACCGCTTCGGCCGCTACTTCAACTATCCCTCGCCGCAATGGCTGCGCCAGGCCTATGGCGAAGATCGCTGGCACGGCATCGATATCGCTGCGCTGATGGGCAGCGGCTATGATCGTGAGCCGACGCAATGGCTGCACGTCATCGCCACCAAGCAGCCCTGATCAGGTAAAGACAGCTTTTCCGATAACCGGCGTTGACGGCACCGCCACATCGCGCGGCTCCAGCATGCCCGCGTGGAAGGCCATGTGCCCGGCATCCGCCGCCTTGGCGAAGGCGGACCCCATGGCGACAGGGTCGGCAGCCTTGGCAACGGCGGTGTTGAGCAGGATGGCATCAAAGCCGAGTTCCATCACCGTAGCGGCATGGGACGGCCGGCCGAGACCGGCATCGACGATGAGCGGCACCTCGGGGAAATGCCCGCGCAGGGCACGCAGGGCATGCAGATTGAGCGGGCCGAGCGCCGAGCCGATGGGCGCGCACCACGGCATCAGCACCTCGCACCCCGCCTCGAGCAGGCGCTCCGCCACGACCAGATCGTCCGTCGTATAGGGAAACACCTTGAAGCCGTCCGCAGTCAGGATCCGCGCCGCTTCCACCAGCGCAAACACATCCGGCTGCAGCGTGTCGTGATTGCCGATGACTTCGAGCTTGATCCAGTCGGTGGCAAAAATATCCCGGGCCATCTGAGCGGTCAGCACCGCCTCCTTGACCGTATGGCAGCCCGCCGTGTTGGGCAGCACATGCACACCGAGCGACTGGATCAGCGACCAGAACCTGTCGCCGGACTTGCCGCCCGCCATTTCGCGCCGCAGGGAGACCGTGACGATCCTGGTTTCCGATGCCTTCACCGCATCCATCAGGATCGCCGGTGACGGATATTGCGCGGTGCCAAGCAGGAGGCGCGAGGACAGTTCGGTGCCATAAAGGGTCAGCATGGTTCAGCCTCCCTGCCGGGGGGTGAGGATTTCCACCCGGTCGCCTTCATTCAGCGCCACGGCAGCGCGCGCGGTCGCCCGCACCAGTTCGCCGTTGAGCGCGGTCGCCAGCCATTCGCCCTCATACTCAAGTTCGCCGAGCAAATCGGCCAGTGTTTTGGCCGCAACCTCGTGCGGCTCTCCATTGACGATCAGTCTCATGATCAAGCTACCTTCTCCGAGTCAAAAGCCATCGCTGCCGCCTGCATCGCCATGGCAGGCGCCAGCAGAAATCCGTGCCGGTACAATCCGTTGATGCTGATCACCCGGCCATCCCGCTCCACGCGCGGAAAATTGTCCGCATAGGCCGGGCGCACACCGACACCGGTCTCGATGATCGCTGCCTCGCCGAAGGCCGGATGCAGGCTGTAGGCGGCATTGAGCAATTCCATCATCGACCGGGCAGTAACCGGCCCCGTCGCATCGCTTTCGATCATCGTCGCGCCGACCATGAAGAGGTGATCGGCGCGCGGGACGATGTAGACGGGAAAACGCGGATGGATCAGCCGGACTGGCCGGGCCAGCGCGATGTCGCGGGTTTGCAGGATCAGCATTTCACCGCGCACCCCGCGCAGGTCCGGCTTGGCCGTGGAATAACCGGTGCAGTCGACAATACGGTCGAATTTGCCCTCGTCCCGCTCGTTCTCAAAGCGAACGCCGGATGCGGCCAGCTTGGCCGCCAGGGCCGTCAGGGCGCGGCGCGGATCGAGATGCGCTTCGTCCCGGAAAAACAGCCCCCGGCGGAACCGCCCCGCAAGGTCGGGTTCGAGACTGCCCAGTGCCTGCGCGTCCACGCCGGCAAAACCCGAGGTGCGCGAGGCGAAGCGGTCCAATTCCCCGGCATCACGCGCTGGCGCCAGCACCAGCGTGCCGTTGCGCACGACGCGCCCCGGCAGGGCTGCCTCCCACCAGGAGGCAGCCTTCAATCCGAGTTCCAGCACCTGTTCATCGGCATTTTCCCGCTCGCAATAGGGCGCAAGCATGCCGCCCGCATACCAGGAGGCGGTCGATGACGTGTCGCGGCGCGGGTCGAAGACGGTTACGTCTGCGCCCCGCGCCATCAGTTCATGTGCGGCTGTGAGCCCGGCCACGCCAGCGCCTTTGACAAGGATGCGCATCAGAAATCGTCACCCCCGACCGGTATGGGCACAGCTGCTGGCTTCAGCGGCATGTAGAGATCGCCGCCCTGCCGGAATTTTTCCGCCATGGCTGACATGCCCTCTTTCTGCGCTTCGGCGCGGATATCGTGGGAAATCCGCATCGAACAGAATTTCGGCCCGCACATGGAGCAGAAATGCGCCACCTTGTGCGCCTCCTTCGGCAATGTCTCGTCGTGGAACAGCCGCGCCGTTTCGGGATCGAGCGACAGGTTGAACTGGTCTTCCCAGCGGAACTCGAAGCGCGCCCGCGACAGGGCATCGTCCCGCACCTGCGCCGCCGGATGGCCCTTGGCAAGGTCCGCCGCATGGGCGGCGATCTTGTAGGTGATCACCCCGATCTTCACATCGTCGCGGTTGGGCAGGCCGAGATGTTCCTTCGGCGTGACATAGCAAAGCATGGCGGTGCCGAACCAGCCGATCATCGCCGCACCGATGCCCGACGTGATGTGATCATAGCCGGGCGCGATATCGGTGGTAAGCGGTCCCAATGTGTAGAACGGCGCCTCGCCGCAGACGGCAAGCTGCTTGTCCATGTTCGCCTTGATCTTGTGCATCGGCACGTGGCCGGGGCCCTCGATCATCACCTGGCAGCCCTTGGCCCAGGCAATCTGCGTCAGCTCCCCCAGCGTCTCCAGCTCGGCAAACTGCGCCGCATCGTTCGCATCGGCGATGGAACCCGGCCGCAGCCCGTCCCCCAGCGAGAAGCTGACATCATAGGCACGGCAGATATCGCAGATTTCCTCGAAATGCTCGTAGAGGAAACTTTCCCGGTGATGATGCAGGCACCACTTGGCCATGATCGAGCCGCCACGCGACACGATGCCGGTGACGCGGTCGACGGTCAGCGGGATGTAATGCAACCGAACACCCGCATGGATGGTGAAATAATCGACACCCTGCTCCGCCTGTTCGATCAGCGTGTCGCGATAGACCTCCCATGTCAGGTCCTCGGCGATGCCGCCGACCTTTTCCAGCGCCTGATAGAGCGGCACGGTGCCGATCGGCACAGGGGCGTTGCGGATGATCCATTCGCGGATATTGTGGATGTTGCGGCCGGTCGACAGGTCCATCACCGTGTCGGCACCCCAGCGGATGGCCCATACCATTTTTTCCACTTCCTCGGCCATGGAGGAGGTCACTGCGGAGTTGCCGATATTGGCGTTGATCTTGACCAGGAAGTTGCGGCCGATGATCATCGGCTCGAGTTCGGGATGGTTGACATTGGCCGGAATGATCGCCCTGCCCCGGGCAATCTCCTCGCGGACGAATTCCGGTGTGACATAATCCGGCACCGACGCGCCGAAGGAATTGCCGTCGCGCTCCAGCTGCGCCCGCGCCGCGTCGCGGCCAAGGTTTTCACGGATCGCCACATATTCCATCTCCGGCGTGATGATCCCCGCCCGGGCATAGGCGAGCTGCGTCACGGCTTTATCGCCCTTCGCCCGCAGTGGCCGGTTGCGCACCGGGAACTCAGGGGTCAGCCGTTCACCGGTGACGAAGCCATTGTCCTCCAGCTTGACGTGGCGGCCGTCATAGGCGGCAAGGTCGGCATGGCCGGCAAGCCAGCTTGCGCGGATGCGCGGCAGGCCCTTGGCGATGTCAATGGCAGCGTTGGCATCCGTATACGGCCCGGACGCGTCGTACACCGTCACCGGCGGCTCGCCCGCTGTCGGATGCACCGATATCTGGCGCAACGGCACGCGGATATCCGGATGGATATGGCCGGGTTTGTATATTTTGATCGAGGCCGGCAGCGGTCCTGCCGAAACGGTTGGGGTAATTACGGTCATCATCAGGCTCCTAAGCAATCAAGCGTGGAAACCCAGTTCTGTGCCGGAAGGATGAAAAGAGATTGCGAATCCGGATACGGATGTGCCGAGGCTGACTCGCATGACTTTCGCACCGTCCCTACGCCAGTATGAACTGGATCAGGTTCAACGGGTCACTGCGCTGCAAAAGCCAGCAGAATCTCAGCCCCTTGTCGGGACCCCCCTGGTGAATGTCTTGAATTGAACGCCCGATCCGCCATTTGTCAAGCGAATCGGTAAAATCGTGTGTGTGGCGCCCCGTCGATTCCGGGCGCCTTGACCGGATCAGTACGCGCGCAGCGGCTTCAAAGCATTGCTCCACTTGAGCAATTCGCCAATCATGGTGTTGGCGCTGGCGGTCACCAGTTCATTGGCCTGGAAGACGCCTTCATCGTTGATGAACTGCTGGTACGCCGGAACGGGAACGCCTTCGGGAATGGGAACCATCCGCAGGCCTGCGATGAGGCCCTTGACCGATTCGACCGAGCGCAGGCCGCCCGACACGCCGCCATAGCTGACGAAACCGACCGGCTTGTAGTTCCATTCCTGCCAGAGATAGATGATCGCATTGGTCAGGGACGGCGGAGCGAAATAGTCATATTCCGGCGTCACGAACACGATCGCATCGCCCGCTTCGATCAGCGCGCTCCACTTTTTCGTGTGCGCATGTTCATACTTCCGGGCACGCGGGTGGTTGGGCTCGTCGAAAACCGGCAGGTTGAGATCCGCCAGGTCAATCAGAACCGGCTCGAACTGGCCGTCCTGGCTGGCAAAGTCATGGAACCACTTGGCAACCGGCTGACCGGCGCGGCCCGGACGGGTGCTGACGTGGACGATGTTGAGCTTGGGTGCCATTGAAAGGTCTCCATAAGGCTTGAATAGTATGGAGCATGCATAGGCGCGGCGTGATGCGGCGCACAAGAAGGCACTTTTTTGAAACCGGGTAATATCGATGTGAAGACGATAGTTATGGCGGAGTCTTCACAAAACGAAACCCGCTCCAGCATGGCTCGCTGTGCGGGTTCTGTCGCGTTTTGCAAGGACCGGAAACTCCGGTCATTGATTATCGGTTGTTGCTGAAATCGCTGGTAGCGGCACCTGGACGGGCAACGCGTTCTTTCTTCTTCGGACCAGGAAGCAGACCTTCACGCTGTGCCTGCTTGCGCGCTGCCTTGCGGGCGCGGCTGACGGCTTCAGCCTTTTCACGGACACGGCGCTCGGACGGCTTTTCAAAAGCCTGGCGCGCCTTCATTTCGCGAAAGAGACCTTCGCGCTGCATCTTCTTTTTCAGGACCCGGAGGGCCTGTTCAACATTGTTGTCACGGACGAGAACTTGCAATCGTTTTCCTTACCCATGCTTGTCTCGTCTTGCGGGCGTAAGCGTCACAATCAGACAAGCGTTTGATGAATTACCACAACGGCAATCCCGAGAAGCGCGGACTTTATTCATTCCCGCGCTAAAAATCCAGTGCGCGGGAGCAGTTTTACTGACATCCACTTCATTTCATCCCGGCAAATTCAATATTTCCGCCGGGATGAACCTGTCGCTTTGCCAAATCCGCCGTGTCGGACGGATTTCGGCAGGGAATCAGATGGCAGCGGTGATGATGATTTCGACGAGGTAGTCCGGGGTCGCCAGCTTGGCTTCGCCGGTGGCGCGCGCAGGCGTGTTGGCCGGATCGACCCAGGCATCCCAAACCGCATTCATTTCGGCAAAGTCCTTCATGTCGGCCATCCAGATGATCGCCTGCAGGATCTTGGACTTGTCGGAACCGGCTTCCTTCAACAGGCGCTCGACCGAAGCCAGGACATCCTTGGTCTGCTCGGTGACGCTCTTGCCCGGTGTGCCTACCTGCCCTGCGAGATAAACCGTGTTGCCATGGATAACGGCCTGGCTCATGCGTGGACCGACTTCAATACGACGAATGCTCATGGAAAGCTCCTCTAGCAGTTTGGGTAGATCGATATTGGACAGGCATATAAGAAAAAAGGGCCATACGGCCCTTTTTTCAAAGAAATGGTGGGCACAGTAGGGATCGAACCTACGACCCGCTGATTAAGAGTCAGCTGCTCTACCAACTGAGCTATGTGCCCGTCAGCCGCTTTGACGACCGAAGGTGGGGGCTCTATAACGGGGCAAAACCGGCCTGTCCAGCCCTTCTTGAAAACTTTATGTCAGCTTTGAACAATAAGTTGTTTAAACAAAAAGCTGCCCCTCCGCCGTCTTGACCGCTGAACCGCCGATACGCCCGCCGGCAAGCTTCTGGTCGGTGATATCCAGTTCCAGCCGCAATCGCGATGGACGGCCCATTTCCTGGCCCTGTTCCAGCCACAGCCGCAACAATCCGTCGAGCGGCTGGTCAAAATGCTGGATGGCCCCGGCAAAGGCCGCCGTGGCGGAACCCGTTGCCGGGTCCTCGTAGGTGCCCTCGTCGCTGACAAACATCCGCGCATGAAAATTGCTGTCGTGCAGCGTCGTTTCGCGGCAATAGACATAGACGGGCAGCTGGCGCCCGTCGATGACCGGTGCCGCCATTTTCATGGCGTCCTGGTTGATTCGAATCCGCCCGGCAGCCGCCAGCCCGTGAATCGGGATCAGCAGGTAGGGCACGCCGGCATCCCAGATGGTCGGAACGTGATTCTCGAAGCCGATCTCCTTGGGTTCAAGACGCAGGGCATTGGCCAGCGCGATCCTGTCGGAATTGTACGGCACCTGTTCCGGCAGCTTGGGAAGATCGAATTCGGCAAACGCTCCCGCCTTGCTGAGTTTCACGCCGCAGCGGACGGGGCCGATCTTCTCTTCCAGGATGATCAGCGTTTCCTGATCGCCCGCCACATCGGGAAAGCGGCTTTGCGCCAGGGCAATGGCGGACCCGACAGTCGGATGACCGGCGAAAGGCATTTCGTAATCGGGCGTAAAAATCCTGATCTGCGCCGTATGGGCAGGATTGTGCGCCGGCAGGACGAACACCGTCTCTGACAGATTGAATTGCCCGGCAATCCGCTGCATGGCGGCATCGTCCAGCCCGGCTGCATCGTGCACAACCGCAAGGGGATTGCCCGTCAGGACCTTGTCGGTGAAAACATCATAGACTTGATAGTGCCGGCCGCTCATTTGCATACTCCTCGTCAAACCCTCGGCGAAAGTAGACACTGGAGAGAGCTGTTCAAGATAAACCTTGTGACGGTGACATTCCAGCCTGCAGGCCATCTGGTGCGTGGTTCGACAAGCTCACCATGAGGGAGGTGGTTGACTGCAAGTTCAATCACAAACGTTGCAGAATAGAACGCCCTGCAATCCTCACTCACCCTCATGGTGAGCTTGTCGAACCACGCACGGCAGAAATGCAACATTGCCTCTCTCGGTTCATGGCCTGAAATGCCAGTCGCCAAAGGTGGCGAAGGTACGCGGCGTCGCCTCCCTCATCTCGCCGGCCGCCGAAATGGCACAGACGCCGTCCAGCTCCGGATCGGCCTGGGCGGCAATGGTGGCGCGAATGGATGCGAGCAGTTCATCTCCGGTCTGTCGGAAATAGTAACGCCGGAACACGGCTATGCTCCGCTCCACCCTGACGAGATAGGCCATGTCGTCCCGGTGCGATGCAGTGCCAAGATCAATGCCGGTTTCCTCGGCCACCTCGCGCTGGGCATTGCCGTCGAAATCCACCTGATCGCCCACCAGGTCGCCCGCATCGAACGAGCCAGCCGGGAAATACACCCGTCCAGCCGCCGATGTCGTGGCGCCCATCTGCCCGGCAATCAGCCTGTTATCCGTCGATACCATGACCCCGACGCTGAAGATGTGCCAAGGCTTTGCAGCCGTGCGGTTGCGCTTCCAGTGCATCATCGTGGCAAAGGTGGTGCGCCTGTAGGCCGCGCGGAAAATACCGGCATCGATCCCTGCCTGTTCAGCCAGGAAGAACGAGCCGTCGAACAGCGTGGGATTGGCCGCCAGTTCGCGTGTCCAGTTTGCGACAATGTCAGCGCGATGCTGAACATCGTAGGCGAGAGGCCCCTCCTCCACGCGCACAATGGCCTGACGGATCGGTATGACGGCTGCTTCGGGAATGGTGTGCATGGGTCAGATGACGTTGAACGTGACGGCAACGGGGCAGTGATCGCTTGCCTTGGGGCGGTCCCAGCCGATCCTGGGAAACAGCTCGACCTTCTGGTCCGGCGGGAAAATCGTGCGGTATGGCTGGCCGCGCCGGATGATGTCGGGCACAACCTTGCTGTTGGTCCTGGCCAATGCGGGCGACGCGAGGATGTAATCGAGCTGGCACAGGTGGCGCTCCTCCGGGCCGCGCGTATGGTATAGCGTCCAGCGATCCATCACAGGGCGGCGTTCCACCAGATTTTCGCAGAACCCGCCGTCCAGCAGCACGTCGACGCTGCTCGTCGCCTCGCGCACCGGATCGAACGTGTATCCGGCCAGCGAATCGCCGCCAATGACGATGCGTTCGCGATAATCGTTGAAATCGCCGCAGATCACCCAATGCTTGCTGGCCGAACCGCCGCTATCGGCAAACCGGTCCTCGATGATCCGCCGCACCGCTTTTGCCTCGGCCACGCGCACCGGCATGGAGGCCGTGCGCCCGTCCAGCCCGTTGCGCGGCGGGCCCATGGATTTGAAATGGCTGACAAACAGCGTCAGCGGTCGCCCGCCGATGCGCACGTCGATCTCCAGGCAGTCGCGCTTGAAAATGCGCTCATGCGGCTCAAGCCCGAGCGCCGCGATTTCGGCGTTGTACAGACCGAAATCATTGTAGGTGACGTGGGCATGGCTGGTCATTTCGATGAATTCGATCGGCTCGCCGTGCCGGGTCTGGTCGCGCATCAGCACCGCCACGTCGATGCCGCGGCTGTCATTGCCTTCCAGCATGTATTTGTGCCGGTAGCCCTCGCCGACCATCTTGAAGAGATAGCCGAACTCGAAGGCATTCAGCGCGCCGATATTGTCGACTTCCTGCAGGCAGAGAATATCCGCATGGGTTTCGGCGATGGCAAGCGCCGTCAGCTGGCGCGTGTCGTCCGCATGGGCGATGGCCCGTGCCTGTTCCAGCTGCCGGTACTGTTCCTCGTCATTGATCTGGAACAGCTGCAGCGTCCGGTCCTTGTTCAGATTGTTCTTGAAGCCGGAGAAATCGAACCTGTTCATCAGATTTTCGACGTTGAACGTGGCGATGCGTACAGACATTCACAGACCCTGAATTATGAAACCGACAGTCGAAGCAGGACGTTGTTGTGAACCTAGCCTGATTGCCGCACGACAACCAGTGCCGAAACCGTTACCGCAGGGATTTCCGCTTGGCGGTGGCGGCGGGGTGCGCAAAGGCCTATATTAGGGAAAACAGCATGGACATGACGATGATGAAGACCCTGATCACAGCCCTCGCCGCCTTTAGCCTTGCCCTGACCCTCGGTCTTGGCGCCGCGTCTGCACAGGTCCAGCCCTATCGTCCGGCCCCGCGCGGCAATGATCCGGTGCCACTGCAGCCGCTGATTCTCGGCACCGACAGCCCGGCCAACCTTGCCGGGCCCAACTGCACAGGCTCGGCGCGGTGCAACGATTTCCGTAC
Organism: Phyllobacterium sp. T2-21; assembly: GCF_055378485.1. Classification (NCBI taxonomy): domain Bacteria; kingdom Pseudomonadati; phylum Pseudomonadota; class Alphaproteobacteria; order Hyphomicrobiales; family Phyllobacteriaceae; genus Phyllobacterium; species Phyllobacterium sp. T2-21. Next base: position 3,110,689 of record NZ_AP027912.1, read on the forward strand.
CCGCCGGCCCATCATCTCGCCGACGACCCGCACCCAGGCGCAGATCTGCCAGGACCGCTATCAATCCTACCGTGCCTTCGACAATACCTACCAGCCCCTGAGCGGGCCGCGCCGCACCTGCACGCTGCAATGAAAAAGGCCCATAGATCGCTCTATCGGCCTGATTCCCGGAAAGGTCGGAGACCTTAGTTCTTGGCCTTGTCGACCAGCTTGTTGCTGCCGATCCATGGCATCATGCCGCGCAGCTTTTCACCGACTTCTTCGATCTGGTGCTTGTCGTTGTTGCGGCGGATAGCCTTGAAGCGCGATGCGCCGGCCTTGTATTCCTGCATCCAGTCGGAGGTGAACTTGCCGGTCTGGATGTCGGTCAGGACACGCTTCATCTCGGCCTTTGTTTCGGCAGTGATGATGCGCGGACCGGAGACATATTCGCCCCACTCGGCCGTGTTGGAGATCGAGTAGTTCATGTTGGCGATGCCGCCTTCATAGATCAGGTCGACGATCAGCTTCACTTCGTGCAGGCATTCGAAATAGGCCATTTCAGGCGCATAGCCGCCTTCAACCAGCGTTTCGAAACCGGCGCGGATCAGTTCAACGAGACCGCCGCACAGAACAACCTGCTCACCGAACAGATCGGTTTCGCACTCTTCGCGGAAATTGGTTTCGATGACGCCCGAACGGCCGCCGCCGACGCCGCAGGCATAGGACAGCGCGAGGTCATGCGCATTGCCCGAGGCATCCTGATGGATGGCGATGAGGCAGGGAACGCCGCCGCCCTTCTGGTATTCGCCGCGAACCGTGTGGCCCGGGCCCTTCGGCGCGATCATGACAACGTCAACGGTCTTCTTCGGCTCGATGAGGCCGAAATGCACATTGAGGCCGTGGGCGAAAGCGATGGCAGCGCCGTCGCGGATGTTGTCGGCGATGTGATCCCTGTAGATGTCGGCCTGCAGTTCGTCCGGCGTCGCCATCATCATCAGGTCGGCCCATTTTGCCGCTTCGGCAACGCTGACGACCTGGAAGCCGTCTGCTTCGGCCTTCTTGGCGGTGGCAGAGCCCGGACGCAGGGCAATGCGCACGTCCTTGGCACCGGAGTCCTTCAGGTTCAGCGCATGGGCGCGGCCCTGCGAACCGTATCCGATAATGGCAACCTTCTTCGACTTGATCAGGTTGATGTCTGCATCGCGGTCATAATATACGCGCATTGATTTCTTCCCTTCAGCGTTGCGTACAGCGGCCTTAAGCGGCCCCGTTGGTATGAGCTCCGTACAGAGCGAAAAACTGCTGTGTCGCGCGCCGGGCCTCGCCGTCGATTGCCACATCAGTCAACTCGAACCGGTCGCCAAGCAGCAACCGGATTTGCACATCCCGGACGACCAGTCCGAAAAAGGTGCGAAATGCTTCTTCCGTATCGTCGAATGCCAGCAGTCCGGCTTCACGCCCGACCTCGAGCAGCGGCATCAGGCGGCGCGCCATGGCAAACGGCCCGTTCTCCAGGACGATGGCGCCGAGATCGCGCTTGTCGCTGCCCGCATGGCTGACGGCCACGCGGTTGAGCGCCACGGAAATCTTGCCGGAGAGAACGCGCAGCCAGTCCGACGCAAAGCGTTCCAGCCCGCTTGTCAGCGACGAAAGATCAAGTCCGTCGCGCCTGACCGTGACGCCGCGCACCTTCGACGCCTGCCACTGGACCGTCGCGGTCAGGAGCCCGTCCCGGTCGCCGAACCATTTGTAGAGGGTTTCCTTCGAACAGCTGGCGCGGCGCGCCACGCTGGTCATCGTCAGCGCGTCCCCCGCCTCCACCAGCAGGCCAAGCGCCGCATCGAGAACGTCGCGCTGACGCTCTGTCAATGGGCTGTCACTGGCTTCCGCAGCAGATTGCACGAGGCTTCTTCCATTCGCTTTCACGGCTTCATATGCCGTACCGTACGTTACGGTTCGGTTCTAGAGCCATGAAAATCGTTTGGCAAGTGGGGATGAAAAAGATTTCTAGAGCCAGGCTTTTTCCCGCAAACCGATTGGCCGGAACGGGTCGATCAGGGTACCCGATACCATGGATGCCAGAAGCTGCGGCGCCGGCGGAATGCGCGCCACGGTTGGAACCACCCAATCGCGTGCAAAGGGCAGCAGGGTCGAGTCCGACTGGTAGAACGGGGTGAATGCCCGCGACAGGGCCTGGAAGCCGCGCACATGCGTCCGGCGGGAGGCGGCATAGGCGGACAGCGCCGCATCGAGCTCCGTGGAGGTGGCAAGGGCATGGGCAAGCGCCCGCGCGTCCAGCAGCGCCATGTTAGCGCCCTGCCCCAGCTGCGGGCTGGTGGAGTGGGCCGCATCGCCGATGACGGCAAGGTGACGCCCGGCAGGCATGGCCAGCGTGTGGTGGCCATAACGCGCCAGCGTCATATCGTCGAAGCCGCCGATCTGATCGGTATAGGCCGAGCATTCCGGCCAGAGCGACAGCACCCGGTCCTTCCAGCTTTCGATTCCCGCAGCGCGCAGGGCCTCCGCTTCATCCGGCTTTGTGCTCCAGAAGAATGCCGCCATGTCATCGCCGCCCGCATCGGTCCTGCCAATCGGCAGAACGCCGATCATCACGCCGGCCTTGCGGTAGCGCTGCAGCAGCGAGCGCGTGTCAAACCCCTCCCCGCGCCATTTCAGCGATGTCCAGAAGGCGCCGTACGTCAGGGGCTCCGGTTCGCAGGGATGGATGGCAAACTGCTTGAGCCGCGAACGCGAGCCGCTGGCATCGACGACCAGATCGAAGGTGCCGATGCTGCGGCCGGTACTGGTCATCAGCCATGCCCGGCCGTTGCCCGTGTCCAGCGTGACGACGTCGACATTGGTCTTGATATCGATACGCGCCTGCTGCACCGCCTGATACAGCACATCGAACAGGGCGGCGCGATGCACGGCAATGCCGTAGCGTCCGCTTTTCAGTGCGGCATACCGGACATCCAGCACCGCCCGCCCGGACAAAGCATCGGCGCCGTAGAGCCGGTCGATCCGGTTGCCGAGCCCGGAAATACTGTCGAACAGCCCGAGATCGCTGAGCACCGTCAGGCCGGTGGGTTGCAGGATGAGGCCGGAGCCGAGGGGCGAAGGGGCGGCAAACCGTTCGAGCAGTTTGACATCATGCCCGGCGCGATGAAGATAGAGCGCGGCGGCAAGGCCCGCCGGGCCCGCACCCACAATGGCAATCCGCTGTTTTTTCAATCTGACCCTGCCCGTTTGCTGCTACGGGCATACAGACGCGATGCGGGTCTTTCAACCCGATATCGCGTCTCGCCGGTTCAGATATTTACCTGTGTTCCGATTTCCACGACGCGGCCGGTCGGAATCTGGAAATATTCCGTGGCATCGCTGGCGGTGCGCGCCAGCGCGATGAACAGGCGGTCCTGCCAATGTGGCATTTCCGAACGGGCCGATGCTTTCAGCGAGCGGCGCGACAGGAAGAAGGACGTGGTCATGATGTCGAACTTCCAGCCCTGCTTGCGGCAGATCGCCAATGTGCGCGGAATGTTCGGGCGCTCCATATAGCCGAAGGTCAGCGTGACGCGCATGAACAGGTCGTTGATCGGCTCGATCTTGACCCGCTCGCTCTTCTTGACCAGCGGCGACGGCGCGGTGATGACCGTCAGGATCACATTGTTCTGGTGCAGCACCTTGTAATGTTTCAGACTGTGCATCAGGGCTGTCGGGGTGCTCTTGGGATCGCCCGTCAGGAACACGGCGGTTCCCGGCACCAGCGGCGGCGGGTTCTGCGCCATCTTCTTCGAGATCAGATCGAGCGGCACCTCGCCCTTGCGGGTCTTTTCGAACAGCTGACGGCTGCCGCGGACCCAGGTGAACATCACCAGGATGATGAGGAATGCCACCACGAGGGAAGCCCAGCCGCCATCGACAACCTTGATCAGGTTGGCGCTGACGAATGTCAGGTCAACGATGATGAAGCCGACGGTCAGGCTGACGGCCACCCAGAGGCGCCACTTCCAGATGCGGCTCATGACGATGAACAGCAGGATCGTCGTCACCAGCATGTTGCCGGTCACGGCAATGCCGTAGGCCGAGGCCAGGTTGGTCGAGCGCTCGAAGCCAAGGACGAGCAGGACAACCACGAGGCCGAGCAGCATGTTGACCCGCGGCAGGTAAACCTGGCCGGACTGCTTCTCGGAGGTGTGTTCGATGTTGAGGCGCGGCAGAAGATTGAGCTGCACCGCCTGGCGCGACAGCGAATAGGCGCCCGAGATAACCGCCTGACTGGCGATGACGGTGGCGGCCGTGGCCAGAAGCACCATCGGCAGCAATGCCCAATGCGGGAACATTTCGAAGAATGGGTTTTTGGCCGACTCGCCATGCGCCAGAATGAAGGCGCCCTGACCGAAATAGTTCAGGAGCAGACAGGGGAAGACGACCCAGACCCAGGCCGTGGCAATCGGCTTGCGGCCGAAATGGCCGAGATCCGCATAGAGCGCTTCCGCACCGGTCACCGCCAGGAACACCGTGCCGATGGTCGGGAACGCCGTTGCCGGGTTCTCGAGGATGTAATCCACCGCGTAATACGGGTTGGCGGCGGCAAAAATGCTGATGTCGTCGAACAGGTGCCATGCGCCGAAAAAGCCGATGGCCAGAAACCACAACAGGGTGATCGGGCCGAAAATCGTGGCAACGCGCGCCGTCCCGAAACGCTGGACGGAAAACAGCGTCAGCAGGATGACCAGCGTGATGGGCACCACGAAGGGTTCCAGCGACGGAGTGACGATCTCCAGACCTTCGACCGCCGACAGCACCGAAATGGCCGGAGTGATCACCGCATCGCCGTAAAACAGCGACGCACCGACGATGCCGAGACCGAGAATGAGCTGTGGCCGGGATTTGAAACTCGACCGCGCCAGCGCCATCAGCGACAGGATACCGCCCTCGCCGTCATTGTCGGCGCGCAGCACGAAAAAAACATATTTGATGGTGACGATCAGGGTCAGCGCCCAGAAGATCATGGAGACAACACCGAGAATATCGGTCCTGCTGAGGACTCCATCGAGCGATGCAGCGTGAAGCGCTTCGCGGAAGGCGTAGATCGGGCTTGTCCCGATGTCGCCATAGACAACGCCGAGGGCGCCTAGCACAAGAACCGGAAATGCTTCTTTGTGATGCGGTTCCGGTTCATAGGCGGCGGTACCGTTTAAACAGTTCTCGTCGCCAACTTGCTGGTCACTCATACAGGTTTTCCCTCGCTCCGACAGCGTGGGCGGACGAGTTAGTCGTGTTGCACCGCAATATCAATCGCCATTTTAACATAGCTGTCATCCCACGTTATGCAAAAACGCATGGCAACGCAAATCCTGCACGCGAATCAACGCACTAGACTTGAAGCGCATTCATGAATCTTTCCACAGCCCGCGACATACCGTGCGTCAAAGCATCGGCTGTCAGCCCGTGACCAATGGAAACCTCCACCAGATTTGGCACTCTTTTGACCAGAGCAGGCAGATTGGCGACCGTCAGATCATGCCCGGCATTGACGGCAACACCCGCCTTCGCCGCCGCTTCCGCGGTCTTCGCCAGCCTGTCCAGCTCCAGCGCCTCGCGGCGCGGATCGTCATGCGCGCCGCCATAGGGGCCGGTATAGAGTTCGACACGATCTGCCCCGAGCGCCTTGGCGAGCGCCGGTGCAGCCGGGTCGGCATCGATGAACAGGGATACCCGCGCCGACTGGTGTTTCAGCTGCCGGATGATCGGCGCCAGGAAATCGCCGTCCTTCGTCAGGTCCCAGCCGTGATCGGAGGTGGCCTGCGCCGGATCGTCCGGCACCAGCGTGACCTGCTCAGGCTCGTTCTTGGCGACGAGATCGAGAAACTGTGCCGTCGGATACCCTTCGATGTTGAATTCGGCCTGCGGAAACTCGTCATCGATCAGAGCACGGATCTCCGCCAGGTCGGAGAAGCGGATATGCCGCTCGTCCGGACGCGGATGCACGGTCAGGCCCGCAGCACCGCCGGCCAAGGCCACGCGGCCAAGCCCGATCACACTGGGCCAGGGCAGGTCGCGGCGATTGCGCAACATGGCGATTGCATTGAGGTTCACGGAAAGGGAAGCTGTCATGCTGAAGTCCAATGTTTTTTCTTGTCCTGATCTTTACAGCAGAAAACGAACATTAAACATTGGAATCTGGCCCGACCCGAAAGATGTTCGCAGGCCGGCCCCTCGCCTCGCAAGTTCTTGCCCGCAAAGAGTACGGTTTCATGAACCCATCCGATTTTTCCTCGCCGGTTTTTGCCCAATGGCGCGCGCATGCCGCTTCCGACTGGTCCGCCTATGTCGACCACGCCTTTGTGCGCGGCCTCGGCGACGGCTCCCTGCCCCAAACGGCTTTTCTGCACTATCTCGTCCAGGATTACATCTTTCTGTTCCACTTCTCGCGGGCCTGGGGCATGGCTGTCCTGAAGGCGGAAAGCCATGAGGAACTGGAGCTGGCATCGGCAACGGTCCATGCACTGGTCAACCATGAAATGCCGCTGCATATCGAGATATGCGCGAAGGCCGGGATTCCGCGCGAGACGCTGCTGCAGACCGACGAGGAACCGGAGAACCTCTCCTATACCCGCTACGTCATCGATGCCGGATTGTCGGGTGACTTCCTTGATCTCATTGCGGCTCTTGCACCCTGCGTCATGGGTTATGGCGAAATCGGCGCGCGCCTTGCAACCACCGCATCGGCAGGCAATCCCTATCAACCGTGGATTGATACCTATGCGGGCCAAGACTATCAGGAGGCCTGTCACGCGGTCGGACGGCTCATCGAAAGCAGTGTCCATGCCCGGCTCGGCCCGTCACCGCAAACGTCCGGGCGCTGGGAGACGCTCAACCGCCGTTTCCGTGTGGCGACACGGCTGGAAGCCGGGTTCTGGTCGATGGGGCTGCGCGGCGCTTGATCAATAGATGGGCAAATGTGAAGGCGCTGCCTCAGGGCTGGTGGCGCAGCAGGGAGGATGTGCCTGCGGCGAAGCCCATTTTCTCGTAGAACGGGATGAGGCGATCCGGGCAGTAAAGCTCGAAGCTTGCCATGGACTGGAGCTTCTCATGGCCTTTGATGCGCTCCATGATCTTTTGCCCCAATCCTGTCCCGCGGAATTTTTCATCAACAATCACGTCGAAGATCATGGCCTTGTAGACATAGTCGGTCAGAACGCGGGCAAAACCCACCAGCTTGCCCTCAGCGCAGCAACCGATGACAATGTCGCAGTGATCCAGCATGCGCACGACATCGTCGAACTGCCGGTTCTTGGTCCACCATTCATTCCGGTAGAGTGCGTGAAGCTCCTGCCGATGGGGGCCTTCTATCCGGTCGATCCACTGCAAATCCATATTCGCCCCTCCCGGCAGACAAGACCTTAGCGCACCACCGTCAGCCGTTCGGCCGCGCGGGTGATGGCCGTGTAGAGCCAGCGGTCGCGCGTATCGCGGAAAGCAAAGCTCTCATCGAACAGCACGACTTCGTTCCACTGCGAGCCCTGCGCCTTGTGGGTCGTCAGCGCGTAGCCATAGTCGAAATCGTCGTAGCGCTTCTTGGTCTGCCACGGAATTTCCGTATCGGGATCCTCGAACTGCGCCTTGAGCAGCTTGATCTTGGCCACGCCCCTGCCCGGCTCTTCATCCTCCGGCGCCACCAGCAGGTTGATGCCGGGTTTGACCGTCTCCCGCGACGAGGTCATAACCTTCCACAGCGAGCCGTTGAGCAGCCCCTTGGCCGGATCGTTGCGCAGGCACACCAGCTTGTCGCCCGCCTGCGGAAAGGAAGCGGAAAAACCTTTGAGCTCGCGCAGGCGCTGATTGTAGCGGCGGCGGGTGCGGTTCGTACCCACCAGCACCTGATCGGCGCCGAGCACCAGATCCTGCGTCACCTCGTTCTTGGAGATGACCTTGGCAGCACCGAAATCGCCATAGCCGAACTCGCGTCCCTCGCGCACGTCGAGCGCCAGGCGCAGGATCGGGTTGTCGCGCGCCTGCCGGTGGATTTCGCTGAGCAGGAAATCCGGCTCGTGTTCGGTGAAGAAGCCGCCGCCGGATATGGGCGGCAGCTGGCCGGGGTCGCCCAGCACCAGAATGGGCGTGCCGAAGCTCATGAGATCGCGGCCGAGCTGTTCGTCCACCATCGAGCACTCGTCGACGACGATCAGCTTGGCCTTGGCAACCGGGCTTTGCCGGTTGAGCGAGAAAGTCGGGGCGATGCTGGTCTTGCCGGTGGTTTCATCCTCGACCGCCTCTTCGCCGCGCGGGCGATAGATCAGCGAATGCAGCGTCCGCGCATTGGCAGCGCCCTTCGAGCGCAGGACCTGCGCGGCCTTGCCGGTGAAAGCGGCGAACTGCACGTCGCCGTCAATATGCTCGGCGAAATAGCGGGCCAGCGTCGTCTTGCCGGTACCGGCATAGCCGAAAAGCCGAAAAAGCGGGCTGCGCCCGTCTTTCAGCCATTTGGAAACGGCGCTGAGCGCCTCATCCTGTTGTGGTGATAATTGCATGGCCCTGACTGACAGGATTCGCCCGCAAAGGGCAAGGAAAATGGGTGAATGCTGTCTTATACTATAGATTATCCGGGTTTCCCGGCCGGATTTTGCCCGTTCCGGAATAACCGGTTTCCGTGTCGGTCATGCGGAATTCGTCACCCTTCACCTGCAGACGCCAGCAGACCTTCTGCTCCTCGCCCTCGTAGAGCAGGCAGAGCGTGTCGTTCTCCAGCGTCCACTCGCCCGCATAGGCCATGCCGTTGGTCAGCACCTTGTCCGGCTTGCAGCATTCGATCAGCTTGCCGCGCGATTTGCCGTCTGTACCCAGAAACTCGGTGAAGTTGAACGGCGGCTGCGCCTTGACTTCGCCGGTGATGGTCGCGCCGGTCAAGAGCTTGCGCAGGTCCTGTTCGGTGGTTGCGGGCCAGGGCGCGTCCTGCGCCCGGACAGGCGCGGAAAAACTGGCCGCTGCCGCAAGCATCCATGCAATCGCTGCGCGGCGGACCGTCAAAGCTCCATGCATCTCAAGACCTTTCCGGATCATTTTCCAGCCTGATCGGCTGGCCGTGCGGGGTTGCGTGGGCCGCACGTTGCCATGAAGCGGCGAGATCATCAACATCCGTCGACTTTGCCACGTTCTTGGCCGCAACGAGGGTTTCCAGTGCCGCGACCCAGCGATGGTAGTAATCACTGCCATCCTCAAGCGCACCGGGCCGTTTCAGTTCGGTGGAGAGCGCCTGTGCCCACTCATCCCAGCCGAACAGTCCCCGGCTGTGCAGGGCCAGCACCATGGCGAAGGCTTCCGCCTGCCACGGCTCGGCAAAAACCGGCGCATCGATCCCGTCGCCCAGTCCTTGCGAATGCGCGATCAGCTCACGCAGGCTCAAGATAGCTCTCCCAGGCGTCGATGCTGACAGTCAGGGTCGGATCGGCGCCCTCGCCCCAGATCTCCGCCGCCGTGAACACGACGGTGTAGACATATTGCGGGTGCTCGCCTTGCCCATGCGCATTGGTGTCCGGGAAGACGAAGCCCTCGCGCACGGCTTCCACCATGCCGGTTTTCCCGCGGGCGTAACGCGGCAGCCGCGTGTGCGTCTGCGGGTTGAAATTGCGGGTTCGGATGCGGTTCCCCGCCTGGAAACGCGGCGCCTGTCCGACCGGACGGTCGCAGGGGCCGCCCTTCGCCAGAACGGCGGCAACATTCTCCGCTCGCAGGACGCGCTTGGGCTCAGCTCCCCTGCCAAGGGAGTGCCCCTTTGCCAACTCCGCATCGGTCACGAAACCATGGCGCTTCAGCAGCACTTCCAGCGCCTTGGTCCAGATTTCGTAATAGCTGGAGGAATAATAGTCGGCGGGATGCAGGCTTTCGCGCGCGTGGCGGCTTTCGTCGATGTTCCAGTGCCCCATGGCTCCGGCGGCGAGCGTCAGACCCAGCGCCCGCTTTTCCCACGCCGCATGGAAATAGGGCTCGTCCTTCTCCGGATTGACCGGGCCGAAACCCATCTGCCCGCCAAGATCCTGCGGCCCGTTCATGCCACCTCCGGCACACGGGCGAGCCCCGTGCCGATCATCGAATCGCGCGTCACCAGCGTCGCCAGCTTTTCCTCGCTCCAGCCATCGGTGCCTTCCGGGCGCAGCGGTATGATCAGATAGCGCAGCTCGGCGGTCGAATCCCACACGCGGATCTGCGTGGTATCGGGCAGAACCAGATCAAACTCCGCCAGCACACCGCGCGGATCGATGACGGCACGCGAGCGGTAAGGCGGCGACTTGTACCAGACGGGCGGCAAGCCGAGCACCGACCATGGGTAGCAGGAACACAGCGTGCACACGACGAGATTGTGGGTTTCCGGCGTATTGAACACCGCCTGCATGTGCTCGCCCTGCCGGCCGGTATAGCTTAGCGACGCGATGGCTGCGGTTGCATCGCGTCTCAACCAGGCATTGAATTCCGGATCGACCCACGCCTTGGCCACAACCTTCGCACCGTTGCGGGGGCCGACTTTGGTCTCATAGGTCTCGACAATGGCATGGATCGCCTCGGGATCGACAAGACCTTTTTCAGTCAGGATCGTTTCGAGTGCCCGCACCCGTGCGGCCATGGGATCGAGTTCATTGTCGTGGTGGTGATCGTGATCATGGGACATGGTGGAAACTTATGCGCCTCCCGCATTTCGTGCAAGATCAGCGCAGCATCGGCCAGAGACTGGCGACAAGCAAGGCCGCCATGCTGATATTGAACCATTTCAGCCGCGCCGGATCCGACAGCCAGCCGCGCATGAACTGGCCGAAGGCCGCCCAGCTCGATACCGAGGGCACGTTGACCAGGGCGAAGGCGATGCCGACAATCAGCACCGTGACGAGATAGGCCTGCGGCGCGGTATAGGTCGCCATCGCCGTCACCGCCATCACCCAGGCCTTGGGGTTGACCCACTGGAAGGCTGCAGCCTCAAGGAACGTCATGGGGCGGGCATTGCCATCGACCGTGCCGAGCGAGCGCGACGTCGCGATCTTGTAGGCGAGATAGACCAGATAGGCGCCGCCGGCGAATTTGAGGATCGTGTAGACCAGCGGAATGGTCTGGATCAGGGCGCCCAGGCCAAGACCGACGCCGATCAGCAGCGAAAAGAAGCCGCTACCGATGCCCAGCATATGCGGAATGGTGCGCCGGAAGCCGAAATTCACCCCGGACGCGAGCAGCATCAGATTGTTGGGTCCCGGCGTGATCGACGTGACGAAGGCAAAAACGAGGAGCGTGAAAAAGATTTCGAGCGACATGACAAACCGGATCTGATGCGTGGGGAAGATTTAAGCTTCGGGTTCATGTCGCTCAATCGCAATCTTGTCAGGGATACAATTGCGTATCCCTGAGTCCGATTGCCGCTGAAGCCTACATGCCCTGCGGGCCGCGGTTCATGGCGGCGACACCGGTCCGGCAGATCTCGACGAGACCGAGCGGCTTCATGATGGCGATGAACTGGTCGAGCTTCGACCCTTTGCCGGTGATTTCGAAGATGAAATGTTCCGTCGTGGCATCCGCCACCTTGGCGTGGAAGGCATCGGCAAGACGCAGCGCCTCGTTGCGGTTCTCGCCGAGCCCCGCCACCTTGACCAGCGCGAGCTCGCGCTGGATCGGCTTTTCATTGCCAAGCTCGTCGGCGCGCACCGACAGATCGACCACCCGGTGCACCGGCACGATGCGCTCCAGCTGGTGGCGGATCTGGTCGAGCACATGCGGGGTGCCGCGCGTCACGATGGTGATGCGCGACAGGTGCTGCTCGTGCTCGGTTTCCGAGACGGTCAGGCTTTCAATGTTGTAGCCGCGGCCGGAAAACAGGCCGATCACCCGCGCAAGGACGCCGGGTTCGTTGTCAACGAGAACCGATAGCACCGTGGTGATCGGTAGCTCCGTCTCCTTGGCAATGAAATATGCCGAGCCGGAGGCTAGATTTTGAGCGTTCATTACAGTGTTTCCTCTCCGGTTTCTTAAACGAGCTGTCGTCCCTTGGCATCGATGGCATTGGCAACGGCTTCATCCGTCGCTTCGTCAGGCAGGAGCATTTCATTATGCGCCTTCCCCGACGGAATCATCGGGAAGCAGTTTGCCAGATTGGCCACGCGGCAATCGAACAGAACCGGTTTCTTCACGTCGATCATTTCCTGAATGGCATCGTCGAGATCGCCCGGCTTTTCACAGCGGATGCCATGGCCGCCATAGGCTTCCGCCAGCTTGACGAAATCGGGCAAGGCCTCCGTATAGGAGTGCGACAGGCGGTTGCCATGCAGCAATTGCTGCCACTGGCGCACCATGCCCATATACTGGTTGTTCAGGATGAAGATCTTGATCGGCGCTTCGTACTGCACCGCCGCGCTCATTTCCTGCATGGTCATCTGCACCGAGGCATCGCCGGCAATGTCTATGACCAGCGAATTGGGATGGGCAATCTGCACGCCCAATGCCGCCGGCAGGCCGTAACCCATGGTGCCGAGGCCGCCGGAGGTCATCCAGCGGTTGGGCTTTTCAAAACCATAGAACTGTGCCGCCCACATCTGGTGCTGGCCGACTTCCGTCGTGATGAAGGTGTCGCGATCCTTGGTCAGCGCATAGAGCCGCTCCAAGGCATATTGCGGCATGATCACGTCCTTGTTGCGCGTATAGGACAGGGACTTGCGCGACCGCCATTTGTCGATCTGCGCCCACCATTCGCCGATCGCCTTCTTTTCAGGCTTTTCGGACGAAGCGCGCCACAGCCGGACCATGTCTTCCAAAACCCGGCCAACGTCGCCAACCACGGGAATGTCGACGCGAACCGCCTTGTTGATCGAGGACGGGTCGATATCGATGTGGATTTTCTTCGAGTTGGGCGAGAAGCCATTGAGGCGCCCGGTGATGCGGTCGTCGAAGCGCGCACCGATGCAGACCATGACGTCGCAATCATGCATCGTCATGTTGGCCTCGTAGGTGCCGTGCATGCCCAGCATGCCCAGCCAGTTCTTGCCCGATGCCGGATAGGCGCCGAGGCCCATCAGGGTCGAGGTGATCGGGAAATTGGTCAGCTCCACCAGTTCGCGCAGCAGATGGCTGGCCTGCGGGCCGGAGTTGATGACACCGCCGCCGGAATAGATGACCGGACGCTTGGCCGTCGCCATCAGGGCAACAGCCTGCTTGATCGCCTCGATATCGCCCTCGACCTTCGGCCGGTAGCTGGTGCGCGGCGCAGTTTCCGGCGGCGTATAGAAGCCGGTGGCGAACTGCACGTCCTTCGGCACGTCGACGAGAACCGGGCCCGGACGGCCCGTGCGCGCCACGTGGAAGGCTTCGTGCAGGATGCGCGCGAGATCGTTGACGTCCTTCACCAGCCAGTTGTGCTTGGTGCAGGGACGCGTGATGCCGATCGTATCGCATTCCTGAAACGCATCCGAGCCGATGAGCGTGGTCGGAACCTGGCCGCTGATGCAGACCAGCGGGATGGAGTCCATCAAGGCATCCTGCAGCGGCGTCACCGCATTGGTCGCACCGGGGCCGGATGTGACCAGCATCACGCCGACCTTGCCGGTGGAACGGGCATAGCCCTCCGCCGCGTGACCGGCGCCCTGCTCATGGCGAACCAGCACGTGATTGATCTTGTCCTGCTGATGCAGCTCGTCATAAATGGGAAGGACCGCACCACCCGGATATCCGAAAATATCCGTCACGCCCTGATCGATGAGTGCCTGAATGACCATTTCGGCACCGGTCATCTCCCGTCGTTGCGATGTGTGGTTGTCACTATCCTGCTTGTCTGCGGTCATCGATCTCTTCCCGTGTATTCTGCGGCTCTCGGCCTTCCAGAAGGTGTTTTCGTTTAGCGTAAGGTTTGGAAATAAAAAAGGCCCCCGAAGGAGCCTGTGTTTCGCGCATGGGAGCTTCCGCCGGGTGCTTACAACACCCTGCCCATGCGCGGTCCCACGACGATAAGAACTGTTTTCATGGTCGCGGACGATAATTAAGCAAATTCTATCCGTCAACGGCAAAATTCAGGAAATTGAAATGTTCGCAAACAAAGCAATGCTTTGGCGCAACATCCTTCAAATGTGAAATGCATCGCTAAGATATTCTCAATGCCTTGCGCTTAAGGTTCAATCCCGTTGCCAAGTCCCAGGATTGACCACGACCCATGAGCGCCGAAGCCCTGCCCTCTGCACAACAAAGACCGATGGTCCGCAACCGGACCGATGGGCACGTCATCGAGTGCAACGGCGACAAGGCCATTATCCACGCCAAGACCGGCCCGTCGATCACGGCATCGGACGACTACTGGTCTGTCGGCCAGCTTATCTCCATTCAGGTTGCCGACAGCCGCGTGGTCGGTCTTGTCTACAAGGTTGAGCTGCCTAAAGCCGAATGGCAGCAGGATGTCGATCAAAGCATCCATATCCATGTGGAACTCGTCGGCCAGGTGGACGCGCATATCGACGGCAAATTGCGCTTCTCCTCGGGCATCACCACCTATCCGCATATGGGCGCCATCGCCCATCGCATCCGCGCCGCCGATCTGGCCACCATCTACACCACGTCGCTGAAGAACACGGTTTCCATCGGCCACCTCTCGCAGAATGCCGATATTCCGGCGCTGATCTCGGTCGACAGCCTGATCTCCCGCCATTTCGCCGTGCTGGGCAGCACGGGCGTCGGCAAATCCAGCGCCGTAACCCTGCTTTTGCGCAAAATCATTTCGCAGCGTCCCGATCTGCGTATCCTCATTCTTGATCCGCATAACGAATTTGCCAGCGCGTTTCCCGATCTCGCCATCTCCATCGACTACAGCACCTTCGACCTGCCGTACTGGATGTTCAAGCTGGAGGAATTCGGCGAAGCCGTGTTCCGCGGACGCCCGCAAATCGCGGCTGAAATCGATATTCTGCGCGATCTCATTCCGCTCGCCAAAGAACGTTTTGCCAATATTGAAGCGGCCGCCACGTCGTCCCTCCTCAGGAAAGAACGTGACTTTGCCTCGATGACCGCCGATACGCCGACGCCTTACCGGATGGCGGATCTGATCAAGCTGCTGGAGGAACGCATCGGCCAGCTCGACGGCAAGACGGACCGGCCGACGATGAAGGCGCTGCGCTACCGCCTGCAGGCACTGGTCGCCGACCCGCGCTACCGCTTCATGTTCTCGGCCCCGGCAACGCTCGATACGATGCGCCAGACCGTCGGCCACATTTTCCGCGTGCCGAAAAACGACCGGCCCATCTGCGTGTTCCAGCTGGCGGGTTTGCCGTCGGAAGTGGTGAACTCCGTCGCCTCGGTTCTCTGCCGCATGGCTTTTGACCTCGCTGTTTCCAGCGATGGCAATGTGCAGACGCTTGTCGTGTGCGAGGAAGCACACCGCTATATCCCCGCCGATACCAGCGCCGGGTTCTGGCCGACGCGCCAGGCCATTGCACGCATCGCCAAGGAAGGCCGCAAATACGGCGTCTATCTCTCCGTCATCACCCAGCGTCCGGGCGAGCTCGACCCGACGATCCTCTCCCAGTGCAGCACAGTTTTCGCCATGCGGCTCGGCAATGAGCGCGACCAGGAAATCGTCCGCGGCGCCATCAGTGGCGCGTCGCAAAGCGCCGTCGGCTTCCTGTCGTCGATCGCCAACCGCGAGGCGATCGCCTTCGGTGAGGCCGTGCCGACGCCCATGCGCATGATGTTCGAAACAATTGCGCCGGAACATCTGCCCGCCGCGCATATGACGCAGCAGCAGGAAGCCGTGCGCAGCGGTGACAGCCACGTGTCGCTCGACATGATTCTCAACCGGATGCGCCAGCTCAATGCGGCCGACAGCACCACGACCGAACACGCATCGGCCGGTTTTCAGGCCCCGGAAAAACCGGCGATGGTCCAGCGCCCCGCGGCACCCATCCCGCCGGAACCGGTCCGGAGCCAGTGGCGCGCGGCCGAATCCGCCCCGATCATCGAAGAGCCGCGCAAACCGGCGCGATCGGAGACAGACGGTTTCCGCGCCAGCGATCTCATTCGCAGCTTCCGCACCGACAAGACTTAAGGGGCGGGATAGGCGATCCGCTCCCAGTCGTCGCCGAGCTGGTTGCGGAACCAGGTCATTTGCCGCTTGGCATATTGCCGCGTCGCAATGGCCGACAGCTCGGCTGCCTGTGCAGGCGTGATCGTGCCTGCCAGCATCCTGGTGATTTCACCGACCCCGATGGCTCGCATGGCGGGCAGATCGGAGGACAGTCCGAGCGCCAGCAGGGCTTTGACCTCCTCGACCGCTCCCTTTTCCAGCATGATTGCAAACCGCAGCGCGATCCGTTCGCCAAGCCAGGCCCGGTCCGGGTCGATGATGATCTTGCGGGCCGAGGCCGCATCGATCAAAGGCGTGCCGGTTTGCTTCTGCCAATCGATGATCGACCGTCCCGATGCATCGATCACTTCCAGCGCCCGCACGACGCGCTGGCTGTCGGTCGGGCGCAGCGCCGCGGCGGCCTGCGGGTCTTTTTCGCTCAAAATGGCGTGCAGTTGCTGCGCTCCGACCTGCGCGTCCTGCGCGCGCCAATAGGCCCGCACATCATCGGGTATATCAGGCATGGCCGAGAGGCCGCCGAGCAGTGCGCGGAAATAAAGCCCGGTGCCGCCGACAAAAATCAGCGGGCGGTCACCCGCAGCTTCGGTTTTCAGCAAATGTTCGACATCGGCGAACCAGCGGCCGGTCGAATAGGCCTCGGACGGCGGGACATGGCCATAGAGGCAATGCGGCGCTTGCAGAAGATCATCCGGCCCCGGCCGTGCGGTGAGCACATCGAGCACGCCGTAGACCTGCATGGAATCGGTATTGACGATCCAGCCGCCGGTCTCCTCGGCATAGCGCAGCGCCAATGCCGACTTGCCGCTTGCCGTCGGTCCGGCTATCAGGATTGTCTGTCTTCTCGTCACACCAATCGTCCAATCGGGAAATGCTCATGCCCTTGATGGCCACGCTTATCGCCAATCCGGCTTCACCCCGTCTCAGCGCATCGCTCGGGATTAAAGCCTCAGCGGCACTCAATGCAACAGGACTTTACTGGCTGGCCGACGGAATTGCCTGCGATCTCGCCCTGCGCACAGGCTCGGACCCGGTGGAGGCCCATGCGGAACTGGCGCGGATCGTCGATGGCGAGCCCATCGACATCGTCGTGCAGGAACAGGATACACGGCGCAAGAAAATCCTGATCGCCGACATGGATTCC
Source organism: Phyllobacterium sp. T2-21 (assembly GCF_055378485.1). Classification (NCBI taxonomy): domain Bacteria; kingdom Pseudomonadati; phylum Pseudomonadota; class Alphaproteobacteria; order Hyphomicrobiales; family Phyllobacteriaceae; genus Phyllobacterium; species Phyllobacterium sp. T2-21. The sequence goes on from NZ_AP027912.1 coordinate 3,127,908, forward strand.
ACCATGATCCAGCAGGAATGCATCGACGAACTGGCCGAAGAGGCTGGCCTGCGCGACAAGGTGGCGGCCATCACCGCCCGCGCCATGAACGGCGAGATCGCCTTCGAGCCCGCCCTGCGTGAACGGGTGGCACTGCTCAAGGGCCTGCCCTATTCCGTCATCGACAAGGTCATCGCCAGCCGCATCACCCTCATGCCCGGCGGACCGGAACTTGTCCGCACCATGAGGAAACACGGGGCCTATACGGCGCTGGTTTCAGGCGGCTTTACCGTCTTCACCCAACGCATCGCCGCCATGATCGGCTTTCACGAGAACAGCGCCAATACGCTCATCGACAATGGTGAGACGCTCACCGGCGAAGTCACCGAACCCATCCTCGGCCGCGAAGCCAAGGTCGCTGCGCTCCTGTCCATCTGCGAACGCTTCAATCTTGCGCCGGACGAGGCTCTTGCCGTCGGCGACGGCGCCAATGATCTCGGCATGCTGCAGCTTGCCGGCACAGGTGTCGCATTGCACGCCAAGCCGTCGGTCGCGGCGCAGGCAAAGGTCCGGGTGGATCATGGCGATCTCACCGCGCTGCTCTACATCCAGGGCTATCGCAAGACCGACTTTGTCGTCTGACAGCGCCGGAAACAAAAAAGGCGGCCATTGGCCGCCTTTTTGCTGAGGTCATCGAGACGTCAATTCATCTGCAAAGTCACGAAGCGCAATTCGCCCGTCTTGGATGCCAGCATCAAAAGGGCATTCTTGCGGCCTTCATCGCGCAGCTTCTCGATGCGGGCAGCCACGTCTTCCGGCGTCTTGACGGCTTCCTGGGCAATATCGACGATCACGTCGCCCGCTTCGATCCGCTTGTTCGCGGCAATCGATTGAGCCTGCACTTCGGTGATCAGAACGCCCTCGACCTCCTTGGCAATGCCGAATGTCTTTCTGCTGTCATCGTCGAGCACGCCGAGCGTCATGCCGAGGACATCCACATCCTGCGCGGCGTCTTCATCCTGGTCGGTCTGCGACTGGGATTTCTCCTTGGTCTTGGCATCGGTCGTATCTTCCAGCCGGCCGAGCGTGACCTTGACCGTCTGTTCCTTGCCCTTGCGCACCACGACGACATCGACTTCCTTGCCGACAGGGCTTTCCGCCACGGCGCGCGGCAGATCCTTGACATTGTTCACCGGCTTGCCGTCGAACTTGGTGATGACGTCACCGGGCAGGATGGAGCCGTTGGCCACGGGACCGCCGTCAATGATACCGGCAACCAGCGCACCCTTGCTTGAGGTCATCCCCAGGCTTTCGGCAATATCGTCGGTGACCGGCTGGATGCGCACGCCAAGCCAGCCGCGCTGCACTTCGCCATGGTCGCGCAATTGCTGGATCACACCGGCAGCGAGGTCCGCCGGAATGGCAAAGCCGATGCCGATCGATCCGCCGGTCGGCGAAATGATCGCCGTGTTGATGCCGATCACCTGCCCGTACATGTCGAACAGGGGGCCGCCGGAATTGCCCCGGTTGATCGCCGCATCCGTCTGGATGAAATTGTCATAGGGGCCGGAATTGATGTCGCGGTTGCGGGCGGAAACGATACCCACCGTCACGGTGCCGCCAAGACCGAAGGGGTTGCCGATGGCCATGACCCAATCGCCGATACGGGCTTTTGAGGAATCGCCGAACTTGACCGCGACCAGCTTGTGCTTTTTCGGGTCGACCTTGAGCACCGCCAGGTCGGTCTTGGTGTCCTTGCCGACCAGTTCCGCCTTCAGCTTCGATCCATCGGTGAAATTCACCTCGATATCGTCCGCATCGGCAATCACATGATTGTTGGTCACGACGATGCCCTGCTCCGCATCGATGACAAAGCCGGAGCCCAATGACTGAACCTTGCGGGACGGATTGTTCTCACCCGGCTTCTGCTTGCCGAAATACTCGTCGAAGAACTCCTGGAACGGCGATCCCTCCGGGACTTTCGGCATGGGAACCGGTCCGGAATCGCCATCCTGCCCCTTGACGGTCTGCGATGTCGAAATATTGACCACCGCATCCAGCAGACCCTCGGCGAGATCGGCGACGGAGGCCGGGCCCTGGGCTTTCGGCTGCGCCGATTGTGCTGCCGCGATGGTCACAAAGGCGGGCGTCACGCTCGTGGCGGACAGGGCAATCAGCGCGATTGCCGCAGTGGCAGAACGGAAAATCGGGCGACCAGGAGTGAAAACCATGCGTTCGGGCCTTTGTCAGTGTACTCGGATTAAAAAATAAATAGCGATGAATTACAACAGAGCCGCGAGAGTAGACGAAAATATGGCCGTCAGACTGCAAGTCTGATCAAGTTTGGTAATGGCGGGGCCCGCCATTACCCCCGTGCGAGCCAGACGATACCCACGCCGATGGCAACCGACGCGACACCGGCCATACGCAGAAAGCCATCCGGCTGTCCGCTGACATCCCGCGCGACGCGCTTTGCGATCAGCGGGAAACAGCCGTAGAGCAGCCCCTCGAAGACGAGGAACAGCCCTACGGCATCCAGAAAGTCGATCATGCTTGGCCTGCCCCTATTGCGGGGCAGGTTTTGCAGCGGCCGGCGCTGGCGGAACAGCGCCACCATTGGCATCCTGGAAATACCGGAAGAACTCGGAATTGGGCGAAAGCACCATCGTTGTTCCGGCATTGTCGAGGGCTGTGCCATAGGCAGCCATGGACCGGTAGAACGCGAAGAAATCCGGATCCTTGGAGAAGGCATCGGCAAAGATCCGGCTGCGCTCGCCTTCACCCTCACCGCGGGCGATTTCCGATTCCTTGCGGGCTTCCGCAATGATCTCGACCACCTGGCGATCGGCAATCGCCTTGATGCGCTGGGCAGCTTCACGGCCGCGGGCGCGCAGGAATTCAGCCTGGGCAAGACGCTCGGCCTTCATGCGCTCGAACGTCTGCTGCGACACTTCCTGGGTCAGGTCGGTCCGGCGAACGCGTACGTCCGCAATCTCGAGACCCAGTGATTCCGCATCCGGACGCAGCTGTTCGCGCACTTCACGCATCATGCCGGCGCGCTCGTCGGAAAGCGCGGCTTCAAATCCACGCAGACCGTAAACGCTACGCAAGGATGCATCGAGACGCGTGCGCAAACGGGCCTGTGCGAATTCCACATCGCCCGACACCGTCTGGCGGAACTTGCGCGGATCGGTGATCCGGTAGACCAGGAAGGCATCGACTTCGTAGAACTTGCCGCCCGAAACCTGAACACGGATATTGTCCAGCTCAAAGCTCAGCAGACGATCTTCGATCATCTGGACATTGTCGGCTTCAAGAAAGCCGAACGGCAGCTTGAAATAGATGCCGGGCTGGGTCTTCACATCGACGATCTGGCCGAAGCGCAGGACAATGGCCTGCTGACGTTCATTGACGACGAAAACCGAGGAATAAACCAAAAGGGCGATGAATGCGATGAGACCCGCAATAAGAGGAAGACGGTTCTGGCTCATTACTTTGTCCCCTCAGTCGGGCGCTGCTGCTTTGTGATCTCCGACAAGGGCAGATAGGGCACGACCCCCTGACCGTTCTTCTGGTCGACAATCACCTTGTTCGAGTCCTTCAGCACACGTTCCATCGTTTCGAGGAAAAGACGTTTGCGGGTCACTTCCGGCGCCTTCACATACTGGTCATAGACCGATGTGAAGCGCTGGGCCTCACCCTGTGCTTCCTGCACGATGCGGTTCTTGTAGGCGGCCGCATCCTCGCGGATCTGCGCGCCTTCACCGCGGGCCTGACCGAGTTTCTGGTTGGAATACTGGTTCGACTCCTCGACGAAGCGGTCTTCGTCCTGTTCGGCACGCTGCACTTCATCGAAGGCATCGGCCACTTCACGCGGCGGCGACGCATCCTCGATGGAGACGGCATTGACCTGAACACCGGCGCCGTAATCATCCAGTGTCTTCTGGATGATGCCGCGCACGTCATTGGCGATACCCGCGCGATTGTCGCGGAAAATGTCCTGTGCGGGGCTGCGGCCAACGATTTCACGCATGGCGCTCTCGGAGACCTGCTGAACCATGTTTTCCGGACTCTGCACATGGAAGAGGTAAGCAACCGGGTCGGAAACGCGGTAAAGAATGGAGAACTGAACATTCACGATGTTCTGGTCGCCGGTCAGCATCAGGCCTTCCTTGGCGCCCGATACACCCTGTCCGCCGATGTTCTTCTGCTTCTCGACGATCTGGACCTTTTCATAGGTCTCGATGGGCCAGAGATGGAAGTGCAGGCCGGGTTCGGAAATATCCGCCTTCGGCTTGCCGAAGCGCAGTTCGACAGCGCGTTCATCCGGCTGGACCGTGTAGATCGACTGGAAAAGCCAGAAGGCAACCAGGGCAAGCGCCGCCAATCCGAAGATCGTCGAGCTGCTGCCGGTGCCGCCGGGAAGTGCCTGGCGCAGACGGTCCTGGCCACGGCGGATAATATCTTCAAGGTCGGGCGGATTGCCTCCGGGACCTCCGCCTTGCGGCTTCTGGCCCCATGGACCACCGCCGCCGCCATTGTTGTTACCGCCGCCACCCCAAGGGCCGCCGCCACCGTTCTGATTACTCCAGGGCATTCCTACCTCATGTTTTGGAACGAGATTCGCCACCCCATGGCAACGTCCCGCTAACCCGATATCCCGTTTATAGGGATCGCAAGGCGCGCTTTCAACGCGCAGCGCGGTTTTTCATGCTAATTTGGTAAAAAGTCGAACGATTATGACCGCTTATCACGAAATTTTCATATTGATTGCCGGATAAGCGGCAAATTCTAGCGCCGTTCGTAAATCGTGTAGCGGGTCGGATAATTGTCTTTTTCACCCGCCGGGAATTCTTCCTGAAACACTTCGTTCCAGTTCTTCGGATCGATGGGAGGGAAAAACGCGTCGCCCTCGATATTGGCCAGAACCCAGGTGATGTGAAGACGGTGCGCCCGATCCAGGAGCTGGCGATAAATCTCGCCGCCGCCGATAACGCAGATTTCATCCACCTTGTCCGCCGCCGCATGGCTGCCGGCAATCATCAGCGCCTCATCCACGGAACGGACGGCAATGACACCGTCCACGGCAAAGGCGGGATCGCGGGTGATGACGATGTTGGTGCGTCCCGGCAGCGGCTTGCCGAGCGTATCCCAGGTCTTGCGCCCCATGATGATGGGCTTGCCCATGGTGACCGCCTTGAACCGCTTGAGATCAGAAGACAGGCGCCACGGCAGGCCATTGTCACGGCCGATAACCCCGTTCTGCGCGACGGCAACAACAAAACTGATCATTGGACCTATTCCTTCCGGGAAAGCAGACAGCGTAAACCGAAGAGCGCGAGCAATTCGACCAGATCAACGGGTCCTGACTCTAGACGGCGATCGGCGCCTTGATGCTCGCTTCGGCCACATAGTTCTCAAGACTGAAATCGTCGAATGTGAAAGCAAAGAGGTCTTTCACGTCGGGATTAAGGCGCATGACCGGCAAAGGACCCGGCGTGCGGCTCAATTGCAGCCGCGCCTGCTCGAAATGGTTGGCATAGAGATGCGCATCGCCCAGCGTGTGGACGAAATCACCCGGCTGCAGACCCGTGACCTGCGCCACCATGAGGGTCAGCAGGGCATAGGATGCGATATTGAACGGCACGCCGAGGAAAATATCGGCGGAGCGCTGGTAGAGCTGGCAGGAAAGTTTTCCGTCGGCCACGTAGAACTGAAACAGGCAGTGGCAGGGCGGCAGCGCCATTTCATCGACGAGCGCCGGATTCCATGCGGAAACGATCAGACGCCGCGAATAGGGATTTTGCTTTATCGCACTGACAAGATTCGCAATCTGGTCGATATGCTGGCCGTCGGGCGCAGGCCAGGAGCGCCACTGATAGCCATAGACCGGCCCGAGATCGCCGTTCTCGTCGGCCCATTCATCCCAGATTGTCACGCCGTTTTCCTTGAGATAGGCGATGTTCGTTTCGCCTTTCAGGAACCACAGCAGCTCGTGGATGATGGATTTGAGATGCAGTTTCTTGGTCGTCAGGGCAGGAAAACCCGCCGACAGATCGAATCGCATCTGGTAGCCGAAAACGGAACGTGTGCCTGTCCCGGTACGGTCGCCGCGGTCGACGCCGGTATCGAGCACATGCTGAAGAAGATCAAGATAAGCGCGCATGGCTTCTCTTTAGCAGATTCGTTTCACGAAGCAGTAAAACTTCTGTGTGATCCACAAGCACAGGCGGCAAAAATCCCCGGCGAATCACCGGGGACCCTGTTCAGCCCGGCAAACGCTCAGAGGCTGCCGAGCAGTCCGAGTTCTTTTGCCGTCAGATAATAGAAGGTGACCCGGCCCTTGGCACGGTGATCTTTCATCTTTTCGCAGACGGCGTGAATGGCAGCATCGGCCTTGGCAGCATCGGTGACGCCGAGCTTCTTGCCAACCCAACTGGTACGAACACGGGCCAATTCTTCCGGATCCGAGCAGGAAACCAGCGAAGAATCCCGGTTGCGCAGGGCAATTCCGAGATGTTTGACGATTTTTGTGACAATCGCCTCGTCCGCACCCGCATCGTAATGACGTACATCTGCTAGATAGTCACTCATGAAAAAATCCCCTGATTGTTGGTTTCAATGCCCAGGCACCAAAACCCTCCCTGACACAAAAGACACCGCACAACCGGCAGCTGCATAACGCGATGACTCGTTAGACACAGGAAACATTCCCCAGCTGCAGGAACCTGTCAATGCCGCTCTTTCATTTCGCCGCGACACCACCTATATAGGTCTTGCTGGCTTCGGCCAGCTATGGTGATAAACGGACGATACAATAAGCCTATTGGACCCGGGGGCGGTACCCGGCGCCTCCACCAGAGTGCAGTTGCGAGACTGCATTGTGGCGGGGGCGAAATAGGATCGACAAGGGTGTAAAAATCGCTCTTTTGCCCGGCATAGTACCACCGTTATCGGGCTAACTCAGTAGTTGCAAACGACAACTATGCGGAAGCACGTCTCGCTGCTTAATTGCGGTGTGATCGCTTCAAATTAAGTCCTAGGGGTTCGCACTTCTAGGCGGGGTTCGGAGGTACCTGGCAACAGAAACCTCCACCTTCCCCCCTTTGTGAAAATCCGCCATGCCGCAAGCCGTCTTCAGGCTTTGCGCACCCTGTTGCGTCAATCCTAGTCCTCTGCAGAAATGCAGAAGGCCCGGAACCGTGGTTCCGGGCCTTCGTCTAAGTGGTTGAGCGAGGCTGCCTACTCCGCAGCGGCTTCTGCTTCGACAACGCGGCGGCGCGCGATTGTCAGCTGCGTCAGAATGAAGGCAGCCACGGCGCACAGGCCGATGCCCGCCGCCATCGGCAGTGCCGTGCCGTTGAAGAACAGACCGGCGATTACCATCGCAACGGCTGCCGTCACGAAGTGCAATGTTCCCATCAGGGCTGACGCCGTACCGGCAATCTCGCCATGATCTTCAAGGGCAAGCACCGCGGTCGTCGGAATGACCAGACCGAGGAAGCCGTAACCGATGAACAGGAATGTCGCCAAGACCGGCAGCTGGTTGAAGCCCAGCGCCATGACGACAACCATGGCCGCCATGGTGAACGAGAAGGCCGTCAAGGCCATGCGCATCACCCGCACCAGACCGAAACGGTCGCCGAGCCAGCCGGTCAGCTGCGATACCGTGAAGAACGACACCGCATTGATCGAGAAGGCGATGCTGTACTGTGTCGGCGTCAGGCCGTAATGGTCGATGAGCACGAAGGGCGAGTTGGCGAGGTAAACGAGAAAGCTTGAAATACCCAGCCCGCCGATGAAGGTCAGCGTCAGGAAGTTACGGTCGCTGAGCAGCAGGCGATAAGCGGCCATGGCGCTGCCAAGGCTGCTTTCCACGCGTGCGGCCTTCGGCCGGGTTTCCTTCAGCTGCGTCGACAGGAGGATCAGCCCGATGAAGGCGGCAATCGTCACCGCCCAGAACACGCCGCGCCAGCCGTAGAAGCTGATGACGGCACTGCCCGTCAGCGGCGCAAGGATCGGCGAAATGCTGAAGACCAGCATCAGCAGCGACATCAGCCGCGCCGCCTGGACACCCGTGTGCATGTCGCGAACGATGGCGCGCGGAATGACCATGCCGGCCGCACCGCCGATGCCCTGCAGGAAGCGGAAGGCAATCAGCGTTTCGATGTCATTGGACAGCGCGCAGCCGACGCTGGCCACGGCAAACAGGCCGATGCCCATATAGAGCGGCGCCTTGCGGCCCCACATGTCGGAAAGCGGCCCATAGATCAGCTGGAAGATCGCGAAGGAAATGAAGAACGCCAGGAGGCTCATCTGCACGACATTGTTTTCAGCGCTGAGATCCTTGCCGATGGACGGCAGCGCCGGGAGATACATGTCGATCGCAAATGGCCCGATGGCCGACAGGAGACCAAGAATGAGGGCCGTACGAAAGAAAGAGGTCGTCATGGTGTTCATCTTTCAGAAAACGGCAGCGCGAAGCTCATCGGCTTCTGCGCCGCATTGCTCTCAGGAGAGGTTCAGAATTTTTCACCTGCGATGGAGCGGCGCGGCTTGGGAGGACGCTCGCTCCATCACAAAACAGTGTGTCAATGTTTTTAGACACAACTGTCAAATTAGACACTATTGTCTAAAACGTCAATGCGCATTATCTTCGGTTCATGACAAATCCAAAAGAAGCAGCGCACAAGGCGACCGGCCATACCCAACGTGGTCAATGTTCAAAACGTCTATCGATATTGGATGCAGCGGCTGAGGTATTTTGCCGGGAAGGCTTTGCCGGAGCGAGTATTGACGAAATCGCTGTAGAGGCGGGCGTTTCGCGCCAGACTATATACAACCACTACCGGGAAAAGGAAACACTCTTCACCGCCGTGGTTGAAGATGTGATGAACCGCACCAATGCCAGCCTCTTCTCGATACTGGCGACATTTCCCGACAAGCCCGGCAATCTGGAAGACGATCTGAGCGCATTTGCGGTGCGGCTCGCCCAGAATTGCCTGTGCAACCAGGACGGAAAGTTCCTGCGCAAACTGGTGCAGTCCGAGGGTGAGCGCTATCCGCAGCTGTTCGAGGGCTGGCGCAGGCACGGCCCCGGAAAGATCGGAACCGCCCTCGCCGCGCTGTTTGCCCGCCTCTCCCATGGCGGCGGCCTGCAGATGGATGATTTCGATCTCGCCGCCCGGCAGTTTCTGGCCCTGGTCAATGCCGATCTGCAGATGATTACGCTCTTCGGCGAATCGCCGACCGGGGAACAGCTGGACAATGCCGCGCGCAATGCCGTGCGCACCTTCCTGCGGGCCTATTCGGCCCCCGCAGGCAATCCGGCAATGGGTGCGGACAGCGGGCCCCAACGGGCACGGCAAGCTTAATTTAAGCCTGGAGCTTACAACCAGTCGCAATTCCTTTATCCATGCGCCATAATGGCTCAAACCTGTTTGTCATCTCTGCTTGACAGAGAGGGGCGAATCCATGGGATAAGAGTGCATGCCACAAGATATGATCCGTTACGATATACTGGCCCAGGAAGCGCTGCGCGGCGTTATCCGCAAAGTCCTTGGTGAAGTTGCCAAGGCTGGTCTTCCTGGCAACCATCATTTTTTCGTCACGTTCCTGACCGGTGCGGCGGGCGTGCGCATTTCGACGCGTCTGCACGAAAAATATCCCGAGCAGATGACCATCGTCCTGCAACACCAGTTCTGGGATCTGCAGGTCACGGATACGCTGTTTGAAGTCGGCCTGTCCTTCGGCGATGTGCCGGAACGTCTGGTCGTGCCGTTCTCCGCCATTCGCGGCTTCTACGATCCCTCCGTCAACTTCGAACTGGAGTTCGACGTCGAGGTGGAAGAAACCGTCGGCGACAACGATCAGGGCGTTACCAGCATTGCACCGGTGCAGCCTGCCGAAAAGCCGAAGACGGCAACGTCCGGCGCCAAGCCGAAACCCGCAGCCAAACCGGCCAAGAAGCCGGCCAAGGCAGGCGGCGAAAAAGCCGATGCTCCGCGCGAAGAAACGGGCGAGAAGGCATCCGCATCGGTCGTTTCCCTGGATTCATTCCGGAAGAAGAAGTAACGCGCGCCCATGGCCGACATCGTCAACCTGCGACAGTTCAAAAAGCGCAAGGCGAAGGACGCGAAGGAGCAGAGTGCGGCCGAGAACCGGATTGTGTTTGGCCGCACCGGAACCGAGAAACAGTTTGAAAAGAACGCCAGCCGCAAGACCGAGCTGTTTCTCGACAGCAACCGGCTTGAGGGTCGCATACCACCAGCCGGCAAGGACAAGCCTTGAGCCTTGTCCGCAAACGGTCCGTGACAATCCGCGGGCACCGCACCAGTTTTTCTCTTGAAGACCCTTTCTACGCGATCATCGCGTCCATCGCGGACGACCGCAAGATCACGCTCGCCCGCCTGATTGCCGAGATCGACGAGGGCCGCGACCGCGACTCCAACCTGTCTTCGGCCCTGCGCATCTACGTGCTCGACTGGGTGATGAAAGGGATGAAAACCGCTTCTTAAGATTCTGATTTGATTCGTGGTGTTATAGTCACCCCGTATTCTGCATCGCCGTCATGCGTGGTTCGACAAGCTCACCATGGGGAAAGTTGCAATCTGCAGAGCGCTGGATTCCCTCATGGTGAGCTTGTCGAACCACGCACAATGGTTTTGCCAGCCGTTCGCTCTACTGAACCGTTGGCCCGAGCGTCTTCAGAAAATCATCCACGGACTGTTTGTTGAGGGCGCCGCTGCCCTGCTGGGGCGGCACCTGCGCCCCGCCACTGGGGGGCGACGGCTGCTCGCGGGCCTTCCGGGCCGCATCTTCCGCGGCCTGCTTCTCGGCAGCTACCTTTTCGGCAGCAGCCCTTTCAGCGGCGGCTTTCTCGGCCGCGGCCCTTTCAGCTGCCTGCCGCTCCGCCTCGGCCTTTGCCGCCGCTTCCTGTTCCGCCTTCAACCTGGCCTCTTCCGCAAGCCTCTGCCGTTCCGTGGCCTTGCTCTGGAACAGCAGGGCCTCGCGGCGCAGCCGCTGCTTTTCAACCAGCGACGCCTGCATGGTTTCGACGCGCTGCTGCTCGCGCTCCAGCGTGCGTTGCGTCAGGAACTGTTCCAGCGGCTGACGGTTCAGCGTCCATTTCGGCGCGCGCCACGGCCCCTCTCCCTTGAACTCGACAACCGGCTCGGCACCGGCAACCACCAGCTTGCCCGGATCGAACGCATAGCGCCCCTGCGAGGCCATGGTCATGTCGGGGAAATTCAGCCGCAGATCGGCATTCAGCGACGCACCGGGGCTTTTCAGCTGGAATGTCGATGTCCGCGCCGTGCCGCCGGCAATGGTAAAGGCAAACTCCGCCGCACCCGCATTGAACGGCCCGGCATGCAGATATTTGCCGATCACGCCATTCACGCTTGCAGCGGTGATCGGGCCCGACAGCCCGTCGGCATCGTCCAGGATAGGCTTGAGCGCGCCGGGATTGATGGTATCGATGGCCAGATCATCCACGGAAACAACGCCCGAACCGGCGACCGACGCCATCATATCGGCGATGGTTGTGCCTGTTGCATTGACCGAAGCGACGATCTTCGCTGTGCCCATCAGCGGCTCATGGTCTTCAGGCGTGTAGAGATCATCGAGGGAGGCCTGCTCCAGCGTGAACTGACCGGCCGCCAGACCGGTACCGCTCGTGTTGCGCAGCTCGAACGTGCCCTTGACGGTGCCGCCGAGAATCTCGCCCTGCGTTTCATCGAGCCGCAGATAGCCGTCCTTCAGCGATGCGGTGGACTGCAGTTTGCCCACCCGTCCGAGAACACCGGCGTCCGCCTCGTCAGCCTTGATCTTGAGATTGAAATCGGCCGGGAACAGCGGCGCCTTGGCAAAGGTTTCTTTCGGCCAGTGCGTTTGCCCGCCCGCGTCGACGGCGCCGGTGCCGAGCATGAACTGCACCACGGCGGGAAGGTCGATCCTGCCCAGCGCCAGATTGCCCTGTATATCGGGTGTGCCGTTGTTCACGCCGAGATCGAGACGGCCGGCAATCTTGGTGTCATGCACCTTGCCGTTCAAATCCGGCAGCACCAGCCGGCCCTTGGCAAGCTGGAAGCTGCTGGCCATGTCGACCGGCATGCCGTTGCCAAATCCCGGCAGCGAATAGCCGGCTGTCGCAAGATAGGGCTCCAGATCGCTGGCCTTGATCGACGCCCGCCCTTCGCCGTTCAACAGGCCGTTGCTGCTGCGCAGACTGCCGTCGAGGAGCGCCTGGCCATCCGGCGCTTTCAGCGCAAGCTGTGTCTGGATGCCGTCCTTGCCATTGCCTTTCAAGGCAAGGTCCGCCTCCAACTCACCGGCAAAGCCGAGCGGCAGCGCGGGAAGTCCCATCAGGGCCATCAGGTTCTCGCCGTGATCCGTGCGCGCATTCATCGTCAGTTCCAGCACGCGGAACTTGTCGGTGCCCTGGCTGGTCGTGCCGGAAAGCGTGATATCCATGCCGCCGGTTTTCCCCGCCGCGCTCAGCGAGAATTCGTCGGCGGCATCCTTGCCATGCAGCGCATTGGCGATGATGCTCAGCTCCGTTCCGTCAAACAGTCCGGGAAACCGGGCCGCATGCTCGTTGAGCGCCGCAAGGAACGGGAAGTCGGGAAACTGCGCCGCCAGCGCCGCAACGAACGGCGCCATGTCATCCGAGAGAACCGTTGCATCCAGCGAACCGGAAGGCTCGGCCTTGAACGGCGCGATTTTGCCGGTTGCGGTAATGGTCGCCCCGGACACATTGCCCACGGTCAGGCGGTCGATGTCGAAGACGCCGTCGCGCAGGCGAAAGCCGGTATCGAGCGATTCCGCCACCAGCCCGCCATGACTGACCGGCCCGACTTTCACCCGCACATCGAGATCTTCACCTGCCAGTTGCGGCGCGCCCTTGCCCGCTTCCGACGGCGTGTTGCGGCCGAAGATGGCGGCAAAGGCTTCCAGCGCATCGCCATCCAGCGCACCGCCATCCAGCGTCAGCTGGGTCAGCGGCACGGATTCGCCCTTGGCGCTGCGGATCAGCGATCCCTTCAGCGAGGCGCCGCCAAGGGCCACTTCCAGATTGTCAATGCGCTGCAGGTCGTCGTGCAGTTTCACATCACCGGAAAAACCCGCGCCCGCCAGCCGCCGGATCGATTCATCCACCGTATCGGTCAGCCATGCCGCCAGACCCGAGGGCTGGCGCGATGCGACAAGCAGTTTGCCGTCAAAGCCGAAATCCTTGCCGATCTGCAGCATGCCGCTGGCCTCGAACTGGGTTCGTCCCGGCAGTTCCGCCCGCAGCTGGTTGATCTTCCAGGCACCGCCCGAGGGCTCCGCGTCGATCCGCACCGAGCGGATGGTGGTATCGCCCGCCACGATGGCCGGAAGTTTCAGATCGATGCTGCCGGGAACCGTCGGAATGGGCAACTGGTCCATCAGGCGGCGGAACACGCCCAGCCGCTGCGCGGCCGTGTGCGGCGTTGGCTTGCTGCCCTTGCTGTCCTCGTTCTGGTTGTCGAACGTGACCTGCTGGCCATCCGCCTTGACTTCAAACCGCGGGTTCTTGCCATAGTCGAAAAGCGCGTTGCCATTGACGATATAGGGATCGTCAACCGTCCCCTGCTCCATCCGGAACTCCGGAATGGTCACGCTGGCATGATCGGCCTCGAAGCGCCCTGTCACGCGCACGCTGGAAAGAAGCGGCTTGTCCTCGGCCGGCGTCCCCTTGCCCGCCGCCTTGGGCGCTGTCTCGTCAGCCGACCGGATGTTGATGCTGCCGGCATATTTCAGCGCGCTCTTGTCAAGCGTCACCCCGCCGTCGGTCTCGAGCACCGCCGGAATGCCGTCAGGGATAATGCGTGCATGCACGTTGAGCGAGCCGTCCGGCTTCAACTGGCCGGTGGAAGCGGAAACGCTGGTCCGCTCCCCGTTGAAAAGCAATGTGCCATCGAATTTCCACGGACCGCTCAGCTTGGTCGCGGACACCGTCGCATTGAGATCGTTCACCGTGCGGACCGTCGCGGTCGAGGCGTCGCGCACCAGCACGGAGCCGTTGGTGATCCGCACGTTTTCCAGCTTGACCTGCGTCGAGCCGAATGATGTCTGCGGCCGGATGGCCCAGTCGACCACGCCGTTGCGGTCGATATTGACCGACGCGGTCGGCTTCTCCAGCCGCATGTCGAAAATGAGAATCTCGCCGCGCAGGAACGGCGCAAGTTCCGCGTCCATCGAAAACTTGTCGATGGTCATGACCGGCGCCGATCCGGGGTCGCCCACCCTGACGTCGGAGAAGGTCACCGATGGAAACGGCAGAAGCCTGGCGCTGGCCGTCCCGGCCACCGTGACGGGCCGCCCGAGAAGCGCCGATGCCTCCCGTTCGAACGAGGAGCGGTAGCCGGCCCAGTCGACAAAATACGGCACCACCAGTGCCGCGGTGAGCACCAGTACCAGTAGTCCGCCGATCAGAACAAAAAGGCGCGCCAGTGTTTCAACTCCATTCTTACGCGTTGGGCACCGTATACACCGCACCGTTCACAAATTGGGCGAAGATGCGGAATCAACGTGCAAAGTTACAGACGTAAGATCTTGCCGGGATTCATGATATTGCCCGGATCGATAGCCCGCTTGATCGTTTCCATCACGTCGACCGCACCGCCAAGCTCGAGCCGGAGGAATTTTATCTTGCCCTGGCCGATGCCGTGCTCGCCTGTGCAGGTCCCGTCCATGGCAATCGCCCTGAGATTGAGGCGCTCGACAAAGGCTTCCACGTTCTGGATTTCCTCCGGATTCTTGTCGTCGAACAGGATCAGCACATGGAAATTGCCGTCGCCCGCATGACCGACAATCGGCGCGATCAGCCCGCTCGCCGCAATATCCTTCTCCGTTGCGACAATGCATTCGGCCAGGCGCGAAATCGGCACGCACACATCCGTCGACAGCGACTGCTTCCCGGGCGCCAGCGTCATGCAGGCGAAGTAGGAATTGTGCCGCGCCGACCACAGCTTTTCGCGTTCTTCCAGATTGGCCGTCCATTTGAACGGGCCACCGCCATTGGCCGCGGCAATCTCGCCGAAGAGTTCCGCCTGTTCGGCCACACCCGCATCGCTGCCATGGAATTCGACAAAGAGATAGGGGGCAACCGGATAATCAAGCTTGGAATAATTGATCATCGCCTGCATCTGCAGGCTGTTGACCAGCTCGATACGCGCCACGGGAATGCCCATCTGGATGGTCTCAATCACCGCGTTGCAGGCGCTTTCAAGATCCGGAAACGCGCAGATGCCGCCGGAGATCGCCTGCGGAATGCCGTAGAGCTTCAGCGTCAGTTCGGTGATGATGCCGAGCGTGCCTTCGGAGCCGACGAGCAGCCGGGTCAGGTCATAACCGGCAGACGTTTTCTTCACCCGCTTTGCCGTGCTGATCAGACGGCCATCCGGCATGACGGCCTTCAGCGCCAGCACGTTTTCGCGCATGGTGCCGTAGCGCACGGCATTGGTGCCCGAGGCACGCGTGGCAGCCATGCCGCCAAGGCTGGCATTGGCGCCGGGATCGATCGGGAAGAACAGGCCGGTATCGCGCAGATATTCGTTGAGTTCCTTGCGGGTGATGCCCGGCTCGACCACGACATTGAGGTCTTCGGTATAGACCTTGAGAATGCGGTTCATCCGCGACAGGTCGATGGACACACCGCCCGCCGGCGCATTCACATGGCCTTCCAGCGATGTGCCGGTGCCGAACGGAATGACCGGCACCTGCCACTCGCCGCAGAGGCGCACGACTTCCTGAACGTCTTCGGTCGTTTCGGCGAAAACCACGAGATCGGGGGCCTGGTTCGGGACATAACTGGTGGTGTGGCCATGCTGCTCGCGGATGGATTTGCCCGTCTGCGCGTTGTCACCAAACCTTTTCCTAAGAATCGAAACAACGGTCGCAATACCATTTTCATTGCGCACCATTGCTCCTGCATCAGCCAATGCCATTCCGGTCTCCAGAATTCCAATCGAGGATTCGTCCAATTCGCGTGCATTTTCAGTCACTGCACGCGACTTGTCCAGTTGTAACTCTGTGTGAGAGAACCGCAAGGGTTGGGGAAGAAAGTCCGTGAGATAATCTCAATCAGCACAGCGGGATGATGCTGGTGGTGGTGCGTGGTTCGACAAGCTCACCATGAGGGACGTGGTTTGGTTGCAGCATCAATCGAAGACCTTGCAGAACGCAATAACCGGAAGCCCACAACCTCCCTCATGGTGAGCTTGTCGAACCACGCACCCTTCACTCCTCATCGTCGTCGCTGGGTTCCCAGTCGGTGACCCGGACAAAGCGCTCCTGCTCGCCGGTCCGTTCAAACACGCTGCCGACCGGCGAGTCGAGCAAAGGGATGATGCTGGGATCGTAGTTGGCGATGGTGTTGACGTCGAAGATCCCGCTGTTGTCCGGGTCTTCCATGTAGTCGTCGCTTTCGAAGCCCGAGAGAAAACGCCAGCCGCTGTCCAGTGCGTTGTCGGGATCCTCGCGGTACATGAAGCGCACGGGATAGCCGTCAATTGTGATCGTATCGGTTGCGATACAGCCGCCGTAATTGCGGACCAATGGCCGTATCTCGTCTTTGCTGAGTCGATAGGTTTTATCCATGCCCGATTTTAATTGATCGTCAGCGACTTGGCGAGTCTGCGGAAACGGTCGGCAAATTTATCCTTTTCGCTGCCCCGCACGATCAGGATGGCGCGAACGTAGCGGTCACCGGCAAACCGGGCGACCTGGGCAACGTAAAGCGCATCTCCGCTGGTCGCGTCCTTGGCGCTGCCGTCAATATCCACCCATTCGCCGCCATCGGCCGGCGCGCTGCTTTCATTGTCCGAGCGGACATCCTTGATCCCGGTCAGCGACGCAAAGGCCTTCCTGGCAAAGTCCATGCGGGCGGCAGCCTCGGGCGCATTGCCGAGATTGGACGCGATGATGATCACCGGCTGCGCCGCGCTGGCGGGTACATCCTGCGGTCCGTCAGTCAGGAGGTAGGTTGCCCCGGCAATGGCACGGATCGGGCGAAATCCGGCGAGATCGCCCACCTTGAACGGCAGGGCGGCGATCTGTTCCTCAAGGGTTGGCGGCGTGCGCACCGCGATCGAGCGCAATGTGTCCTCGACATCCGCATCCGATGGCGCACCGGCAACCCCGTCGGGAATTTGCATGGTGACCATCGTCGTGGTTGTCGGTGCCTGCGACAGGACAATCCATTTGCGGTACTTGATGCCGGAGGCAATCTGGCTGCCGTGAATATATTTGGCCGCCGACGCGCCCTTGACCTGCCAGTCCTGCGCGGCACCGCTGACAACGATGCCCGTCGGCGCCAGACCTTCCGCATTGAACTTGGCGGAGATTTGCGCATAGGCATCCACCGGCAGCTCGGTCAGCACAATGGTCGCGCCCATCGCCGGGTCTTCAAAGCCGCTGAACGTCGACGAAGGCTGCATGTTCCGGGGGATGACCAGGCCGACGCTGGAGCCTTCCGGGAAAACAGCCTCCTGCGCAAAGCCCGCCTGCACATGCGCAAGCGACATCATCATGAAGACCAGAAAGGCAGTTATGTAGCGCATGAAGGCATTTCCCGTCGCGTTGCATTGTTGTGACTAGCAGTGCCCGGAACGGTCTGGCAAGCCATTGGTTTCACGGGGACGGGAAATGCGCGGTGCATGACTTATAGTGCGTGGTTCGACAGGCTCACCATGAGGGAGGTGGTTTGACTGCAAAGCCAATCTTAGACGTCGCAGAATAGTGCTTCCTGCAATCCTCCACATCCCTCATGGTGAGCCTGTCGAACCACGCACCGTGAAATTTGTCAGCTCAGATATTTCTTGAAGAACGCCACCGTGCGGCCCCAGGCGAGATCGGCGGCTTCCTTGCTGTAGCGGGCGGTGGACGTATCGTTGTTGAAGGCGTGGTTCACGCCCTCATAGACCTCGATGTCGAAGGTCTTGCCATTGTCCTCAAGCGCTTTCCTGTAACCGTCGATGCCCGCATTGATCCGCGTGTCGAGCCCCGCATAGTGGAGCAGCAGCGGCGCCTTGATTTTTGCAACGTCCTCGGCCTTGGGCTGGCGGCCGTAATAGGCCACCCCGGCGTCGAGGTCCGGCGAATTGACGGCCAGATCATTGACCAGTCCGCCGCCCCAGCAAAAGCCCATGACGCCGACCTTGCCGTTGGCATACTTGACCGATTTGAGATAGGCGATCGTCTCGACGCCTTCGGCAATGGTCTTTTCGGGGTCGAGATTGGCAATCAGGTCGCGCGCCTTGTCTTCGTCCGAAGGCGTGCCGCCGGCCGACGACAGGAAGTCCGGCGCAAAAACTGTAAAGCCTTCCAGCGCCATGCGCCGGGCAATATCGCGGATATGCCTGTTGAGACCGCGATTCTCATGAATGACCACGACCACCGGCAGTTTCGCCGTCGTGTCGGTCGGGCGTACGCTGTAGCCTTTCATGTCTCCCGCCGGGCCGGAATGAATGACGTCCTTGGTGAGCAGCCGCGGATCGTCGGATGCGACGACTGCGGCCTGTGCCGAATTTGCAGCCAGCATCGGCGCAATGACCGCGGCAGCGGCGCCGGAGCCCGCCAGTTTGGCGAGCTTGTCCATGAAGGACCGGCGGTCGAGGGTCAGATGCGTGTATTCGTCATAGGCATCGACCATGGCCTGACTGATCGTCGGAGTTTTCTTCGGCTTGTCCATTGTGGCTCTTTCCATCGAAAAGGACTGCCGGGCCATCAAACCCCCGCCGTTTCCCATCACCCTTGCAGGCAATGCGAAAGGACACCGGTGGAGAGCGCAACGCCGAGTCCAGTCATCACTGTGGCGCCAATTTCCCAGACGCCGACCGCCTCGTCAAGGCGGGCAGCACCGGATTGCCCCGGCACTGCCCGCACGCAAAACCTACTTGTCCTCGCAAAAGCTGATCCGGTTGCTGAACGGATCGATCACATGCACCTCGCGGCCCCAGGGCGCTTCTTCGAGCCCCGGGTTCATGAAGCGGTAGTTCCTGGAATGAAGCTCCTTGTGAAACGCTTCGATGCCCGTCATGCGCACGAAAACCCGGGCGCCGGGGCTGGCATCGCCGGAATGTTCGCTCAGATGCAGCGTCAGGCCGGAGCGCGTCACCTGACAGTAAAGCGGCGTGTTATCCTCGAACCGGTGCTCCCAGTCGAGGGTAAAACCGAGATAGTCCAGGTAGAATTCCTTGGCCTTGTCAACGTCGAAAATCCGCAGGATCGGGTTGGCCGGTCCAAAGGAGATGGCTCCCTTCGGCGCGGGCCCGTCCTCCGCGATCTTTGCCGCCAGCACGTTCCAGTTGTCGAGACCGAAGCCGGCCGCAACAAGCTCCAGACCGTCACTGTGGGAAATCTCGATATTTTTGGCGGCAAGCGCCTGTCGCAGCGATTTGGCCATCGCCTTGGCGTCATGAAACGTTCGCATCGTCTATCCTTCATAGGGGTGAACGCGGAAAGTCAGTGCCCGCATTGCCGACCCGTTCACCATGCAAAGGATGAAACGCAGCATCGTTCGATACATTCACCATGGGTTGAACCCCCGCGAGCGGCTGGCCGTATCTGCCTGGTGAATTGATATGAGCAGTTTTGCGCCGCGTCAACTGGATTAAAACAGTCAACAAAACCCTCCCGGCTGCCGACCCGGGAGGGTGCGATGGTGCGCCCCGCCTATTTCGGCAGGGTATAGGCGATGACGTAGTCACCGGCCTTGGTGTTGATCGAGCCGTGGCCGCCGGCGACCATGACGACGAACTGCCGCCCGTCGGGCAGCGCATAGGACATGGGTGTGGACTGTCCGCCCGCGGGAAGACGCCCTTCCCACAGCTGCTTGCCGGTGGTCACGTCATAGGCACGCAGATAATTGTCAACCGTTGCACCAAGGAATGCGACGCCGCCCGCCGTGATGATCGGGCCGCCCAGCCCCGGCACCCCGACCTTGAGCGGCAGGGGCAGCGGCGAGGAATCGTACACCGTGCCGTTGCGGTGCTTCCAGGCGATCTTGCCTGTGCGCAGGTCCGCCCCCGCCACATAGCCCCAGGGCGGGGTCTGGCATGGCAGGCCGAGCGGCGAGACGAACGGTCCCATCACCACCGCATAGGGTGCGCCTTCATTGCGGTTGAGCCCCTGTTCGCTGCCCTTGGTGCCCGCGCCCGGTGCCGGCACATCGGCGCGCGGCACGAGCCGTGAAGTGAAGGCCAGATAGGTCGGCATGCCGAACATCACCTGCCGCTCCGGATCGACCGCCACGCCGCCCCAGTTGAACACGCCGAAATTGCCGGGGTAGATCAGCGAGCCCTGCAGCGACGGCGGCGTATAGCGCCCCTCATAGCGCAGCTTGAGGAATTGGATGCGGCAGGCGAGCTGGTCGAACAGCGTCACGCCCCACATGTCCTTGCCCTGCAGCGGTCGCGGTATGAATGTCAGGCCGGAAACCGGCTGTGTCGGCGAGGTGTGGTCGCCCTCGATGGCACCGCCGGGGGCAGGCACCTCCTCGACCGGAATGATCGGCTCGCCCGAACGCCGGTCGAGCACGTAGATATCGCCCTGCTTTGTCGGGCCGACCAGTGCCGGAACCGCTCCGCTTGCGGTGTTGATGTCGACAAGGCTTGGCTGCGAGGGCACGTCCATGTCCCAGAGATCGTGATGCACCGTCTGGCGCACCCAGCGCATCTGCCCGGTGTTGAGATCGAGCGCCACGATGGAGGACGAGAATTTCTCCACATTGGCGGACCGCCCGGCGCCAAGCTGGTCCGGCGTCTGGTTGCCGAGCGGCACATAGAGCAGCCCGAGTTTTTCATCGGCGCTGGAAATTGACCAGCTGTTGGGGGAATTGGCGGTGTATTTCTGTCCCTCCGGCAGCGGCGTCGTCACATCGGGATTGCCGGAATCCCAGTTCCACACCAGCGCGCCGGTATTGATATCGAAAGCGCGGATGACGCCGGACTGTTCGTGGATCGAATAATTGTCATTGACTGCGCCGCCGACGATGATCTTGCCCGCGGCAATGACCGGCGGCGAGGTCGAATAGTAGTACCCGGCGGGGTTATAGGGCATGCCGGTTTCCAGATGGATGGTGCCCTTGTCGCCAAAAGCCGGGCAGACCTGGCCATTGGCCGCATCGAGCGCGATCAGCCTTGCATCGGCGGTCGGCATATAGACCCGCTCGGCGCAGGGTTGTCCGGCCGCGACGGTGGCATCGGCATAATAGGACACGCCGCGGCAGGTCTGGTGCTGCCGGTCGTCATTGTCCTTCACCTGCGGATCAAAGCGCCATTTTTCCTTGCCGCTGGCGGCATCGAGCGCAATGACGAAGTTGTGCGGCGTGCAGATATAGAGCGTGTCGCGCACCTTGAGCGGTGTCACCTGATAGGTCGTTTCCGGAATATCGGTGGAGCGGCGCACATCGCCGGTCTGGTAGGTCCAGGCCACCTGCAGCTTGGCGACGTTGTCGGGCGTGATCTGCTTCAGCGGCGAATAGCGCTGGCCGTAGAGGCTGCGGCCATAGAAGTGCCAGTCGTCATTGGCCACGCCGCCGATATCGGGCGTGGCGGTCACCGCCTCCCGGCTCAGCTGGCCGGGAAGATCGAGCGGGTCCCGGGTCATGGAATAGCCGGCAACGCCGAGCGCCACCAGAACGGCCAGCCAGAGCGGCGCCGCCCCCAGAGAGGCAGAGCCGGCATCGGCACGGGTCAGCCGGCCGCGCACCCACGGTGTCAGGAGCCAGAGCCCGAGCAGGATGATCACGCCGCCGCGCGGCGCCAGCTGCCACCAGTCGAAGCGGATTTCCCAGATGGCCCAGCCCAGCGTGCCGATCACCAGCAGCGCATAGACCGGCAATGCGGCCGAGCGCCGCCGGAAGAGGAGAATGGATGTGACGAGAAAGGCGAGCGCAGCGATGACGTAGTACCAGCTGCCGCCGAGAACGGCGAGCCAGACGCCGCCCGCACCCAGGGCAGCCGCGATGATCAGAAAAAGGAGAGCCGTCAGAGTGATTGCCATGGCAGGGATCCTTTCCAAGCTCAATCAAGATCGAATGGTCCTGACATGAGGCTGCGAACGGGCCATCGGCTGCCAGATTCCTCTCTGACCTAGGCGTATGCCCTAATTCAGAACGGCGCAATATCAACGATTGCAAATTTCAATCGCAAGTTTCAGGGGAAACTCTGCGCTAAATGCTGTATGTTCTTGCTTTGTATCGGATCGGTCTGGTTTTTCGATGCCGAATCACTACATTGGAGTGAAATGTCCGGATTGCCTGACGATATACCATTCTTCGATGAACCTGATGCGCCTCGCCAGCCGCAGGGCATAGCCGCACGCGCCATGCAGGCGCGCGGCGCGCCGCCCTATCTCAATGGTCTCAACCCGGAACAGCGACTTGCGGTTGAAACCACCGAAGGGCCGGTGCTGGTTCTCGCCGGTGCCGGAACCGGCAAGACACGGGTGCTGACCTCGCGCATCGCCCACATCCTCTCCCTCGGCAAGGCCTATCCCAGCCAGATTCTTGCGGTGACGTTCACCAACAAGGCGGCGCGCGAGATGAAGGAGCGCATCGGCGTTCTCGTCGGCGGTGCCGTGGAAGGCATGCCCTGGCTCGGCACGTTCCACTCCATCGGCGTCAAGCTGCTGCGCCGCCATGCGGAACTGGTCGGCCTGCGCTCGGATTTCACCATTCTCGACACGGATGATGTCATCCGCCTGATCAAGCAGATCATTCAGGCCGAAGGGCTCGACGACAAACGCTGGCCTGCCAAGCAGTTCGCGCTGATGATCGACGGCTGGAAGAACAAGGGCCTCGGCCCTACGGAAATCCCCGAGGGCGATGCCCGCGCCTTTGCCAATGGCAAGGGCCGCGAACTCTATACCGCCTATCAGAACCGCCTGAAGACGCTCAATGCCTGCGATTTCGGCGACCTGCTCTGCCATCCCATCCGCATGTTCCGCGCCTATCCGGATGTGCTGAAGGAATATCACGCCAAATTCCGCTACATCCTCGTCGACGAGTATCAGGACACCAACACAGCCCAGTACATGTGGCTGCGCCTGATCGCGCAGGGCTCAAAGAATGTCTGCTGCGTCGGCGATGACGACCAGTCGATCTATGGCTGGCGCGGTGCGGAAGTCGACAATATCCTGCGCTTCGAGAAGGATTTTCCCGGCGCGGTGGTGATCCGCCTGGAGCGCAATTACCGCTCGACGGCGCATATTCTCGGCGCGGCGTCGTTCCTCATTTCCCACAATGAGGGCCGTCTCGGCAAAACCCTGTTCACCGATGCGCCGAATGCCGAAGACGCCAAGGTCAATGTGCATGCCGCCTGGGATTCCGAAGAGGAAGCCCGCGCGGTCGGCGAGGAAATCGAACAGGCGCAGCGCCGGGGCCACAACCTCAATGATATGTCGATCCTCGTGCGCGCCTCCTTCCAGATGCGCGAGTTCGAAGACCGTTTCGTCACCCTCGGCCTGAATTACCGCGTCGTTGGCGGCCCGCGGTTCTACGAGCGCCTCGAAATCCGCGATGCCCTCGCCTATTTCCGCGTCGTGGCTCAAGGGTCCGATGACCTTGCGCTGGAGCGCATCATCAACACGCCCAAGCGCGGCCTGGGTGAAGCCGCCGTGCGGCAGGTGCATGACTATGCCCGCGCCCGCGATATCGGCATGCTCGATGCCGCCGCCGATCTGGTGCAGACGGAAGAGCTGAAGCCCAAACCCCGTTCCGCCCTGCGCGAAGTGGTTGAAAACTTCCACCGCTGGCAATCTTTGATTGATTCAACGCCGCACACCCAGCTCGCCGAAATGATCCTCGACGAATCCGGCTATACCGCCATGTGGCAGGCCGACCGCTCGGCGGAAGCGCCGGGCCGGCTGGAAAACCTGAAGGAACTCATCCGCTCCATGGAGGAGTACGAGTCCCTGCGGTCGTTCCTCGAACACGTGGCACTGGTCATGGACGCCGAGCAGAATGAAAATCTCGATGCGGTCAACATCATGACGCTGCATTCGGCCAAGGGGCTGGAATTCGAGACCGTCTTCCTGCCCGGCTGGGAGGAAGGCCTGTTCCCGCATCAGCGTGCGCTGGATGAGGGCGGCCGCTCCGGCCTTGAGGAAGAGCGGCGCCTCGCCTATGTCGGGCTGACCCGCGCCAAGAAGAACCTGCATATCTGGTTCGTCTCCAACCGGCGCATCCACGGCCTCTGGCAGTCGACCATCCCCTCCCGTTTCCTCGAGGAACTGCCGGAAGCGCACGTGGAAGTTGTTGCGACAGGCAATTCCTATGGCGGATACGGCTCCGGCGGCGGCTATGGCCAGTCACGCTTCGACCGCGCCGATCCGTTTGAGAACACCTATTCAACGCCCGGCTGGCAGCGCGCCCAGCAGAACCGTTCTGACGCCACGCGCAACAATTGGGGCTCGCGCTCCGGCGCAAAGGTCGAGCGCATCGGCTATGGCGAGACGGATTCCGGCCACGGTGCCGGACGCGGCTCGGTCAAGGGCCGCATGATCGATGGCGAGCTGGTGGCCAAATCCGTCAGCGAAACCCCGTCGAATTTCGACGTCGGCGACCGGGTGTTCCACATCAAGTTCGGCAACGGCAATGTCTCATCCATCGAAGGCAACAAGCTGACCATCGATTTCGACAAGGCCGGGCAAAAACGCGTGCTCGACAGTTTTGTGAAGCAGATCTGAGCGGACTGGGTTCATTCACCCCCCTCTGGGCTGCCGCCCATCTCCCCCACAAGGGGGGAGATCACATCGACATCAGTGATTTTACGTAATTTTCAATGTTGAAGATTAGCTGAAACAGCTGTGAAAGCTGATCTCCCCCCTTGTGGGGGAGATGTCCGGCAGGACAGAGGGGGGTGTAAACCCAACGGAAACACCCCAAACCTATTCCGGCTTGCCCTTGGTCCAGGTGACATTTCCGGCAAACAGCGGAATCGTGGCAATGGAGGTTTTGGCGGACCCGTCCTGCACCTGGCTGGCATGGGCGAGATAGATCAGCGCATTGTTCTGCTTGTCGTAGATGCGGGTGATGTTCAGCTTCTTCCAGATCAGGCTGGTGCGTTCGGAAAACACCCGCTCGCCGCCCTCGCCCAGCTTGATGTCGCCGATGACGATCGGGCCGGTCTGCTGGCAGGAGATCGACGCATTGGACGGATCCTCGAACCAATTGCCCTTCTGCAGCCGGTCGATCACGCCGCGCGAGAACGAGGCAAGATGGCAGGTCACCCCCTGGATCTTCGGGTCGGCAACCGCATCGATGACGATGTCATTGCCCAGCCAGTCGACGCCGACCTTGCCGACCTCCTCCGCCTGAGCCGGCAGGATGGCGGCGCCCAGTAGGGCCAGAGCAGCGAGCATATGCTTCATCGAGAATCTCCTGAAATGGTTGGGCTTGCCAGACACAGTTGGATACGGCGTTACGGAATTGCAAGCAGAACGGCCCGCCGCTCCTATCGTTCCCACTTCGCCAGAAAATCCTCGATGCCAAGCGACTGGATATCGGGGATGGCCTCGAAAATCGTCGTCGCGGGCCAGTCCCACCAGGCCAGCGCCATCAGGCGCTCGGCAATGGCGGCGGGAAAACGCGGACGGATCGGGCGCGCCGGATTGCCCGCGACGATGGTGTAGGGCGCCACGTTTTTGGTCACCACCGCATTGGCGCCGATCACCGCGCCGTGGCCGATGCTGATGCCGGGCATGATAACGGCGCCATGGCCGATCCACACATCGTGGCCGATGCTGACGCGCTTGGCCTGCCGCCGGGCACGGAAACCGAAATCGACCCCCTGATACCGGAAAAACTCATTGGGCCGATAGCTCACCTTGTGGGTGGTCAGCCGTTCCATCGGATGTTCCAGCGCGTTGATGCGCACATTGGACGCGATGGAGCAGAAGCGGCCGATATCCGCATAGATGCCTTCGCTGTGGCGTTCGATGTAGGAAAAGTCCCCCATCGTCACGTCGCGCAGGATCACCCGCTCGCTGACCTCGGCGAAACGGCCGAGCTTGACGCCCTTGAGCTGTGCCGTCGGGTGGATGCGCGGTTCGGGATTCTGGAAGCGGAGGTCGTCGGGATCAGCCATCGTGCTTTCTCAAATAAGGTTGCGGCAATTCTTTTGCATAAAAGCCGGTGAAATCCTATAATCCCCGCATGAAATCATCCTATTCCATCAGCCCATCGCGATTGACGCTCTACACGACACTGGCACTCTTTGCAGCCATGGCGACGGGCGCAACCTTTGCCGCATGGTTCAACCATGGCGATACGATCTTCCTGTCGCTGATCCAGGCTGGTCTTTCCTGGTGCATATAGAAGCACCAACACAGCCCCCAGAGGAAATGTACTTATGAACAGACGTCTGATGCCGTTTCTTGTCGTGGCGATCATGCTGCTGGCCGCCGCGGCCGGATGGATCACGTTCCAGTCCTACCGCCATCAGCCGGGCTCCGCCAATGCCGGCCCCTTCGGCGTACCGTTTCAGCTTGTGACCATGAACGGCGAGCCGGTCACCGAGGCGGCGTTCCGGCAAAAACCGTCAGCGGTGTTCTTCGGCTTCACCCATTGCCCGGAAATCTGCCCGACCACCCTGTTCGAACTCGATGCCTGGCTGAAGCAGCTCGGGCCCGAAGGCCAGAATATCAACGCCTATTTCGTCACCGTTGATCCCGAGCGCGATACCGCCGGTGTCATGAAAACCTATGTCGGCAATGTCTCGGACCGCATCACCGGCATAACAGGCGATCCGGACAAGATGGCGGCCATGCTCAAGGGCTACAGCGTCTATGCGCGCAAGGTTCCCACGCAAGGCAGCGACTACACCATGGACCACACCGCCTCGGTCTTTCTTCTGGATAGCAAGGGCGGTTTCTTCGGCACCATTGCCTATGGCGAAAATCCTGATACGGCTGTGGCAAAGCTAAAACGTCTGGCCAAGAGCTAATGGACTACCTAATGGTGCGTGGTTCGACAAGCTCACCATGAGGGAGGGTGTTGGCTGCAAGGCCAAACTGAAACATTGCAGAATAGAACTCCCTGCAACCCTCGGCTTCCCTCATGGTGAGCTTGTCGAACCACGCACTCAGGACCAAGCAGAGCCGCCTGCCATTTCGAAAGTATCCGACCCGATGACCCAGACCCGCCTGTTCCTCACCGCTGGCAAGATCGAAGCCGACCGCGTGTTCGACCTGCTGCAGCTCGCCTTCGAAGAGGATGGCCTGCCGATTTCCACTTTCGAAGTGGACGAGGATGCGGAAATCTTCGACGTCTCGGTCTATACGTTCGAGCCCGACGAGATCGAGCCGCGCATCCGCGATGTCCTGGGCAGCCATGCCGTCAAGCTCGACGTGCAGCGCGAACAGGTCCCCGATATCGATTGGGTCGCCCATTCGCTCGAAGGCCTCTCGCCGGTGCGTGCCGGACGGTTCTTCGTGCACGGCTCGCACGACCGCGACAAGCGCCGCATCAACGATCTCGGCATCGAGATCGACGCCGGTCTTGCCTTCGGCACGGGCCACCACGGCACCACCTCCGGCTGCCTCGACATGATCGGCGAGGTAATCCGCCGCGAACATCCGCGCAATGCGCTGGATCTGGGCACCGGCAGCGCCGTGCTGGCCATCGGCATTGCCAAGCTTGCCCCCATTCCGGTTCTGGCGACGGATATCGATCCGGTGGCCGTCGCGGTGGCACAGGACAATGTGGTGAAGAACGGCGTCGCTGCGCGCGTCCAGACGGAGACGGCCACGGGCTTCCATCACCCGGCCATGCGCTTTGCCGCGCCGTTCGACCTGATCGTCGCCAATATCCTCGCCCGCCCGCTGATGCAGCTCGCGCCGGAGATGCGCAGGCATCTGGCCTGGGGCGGATCGCTCATTCTCTCGGGCATTCTGGAAACCCAGCGTGACAAGGTGCTGGCGGCCTATCGCGTACAGGGTCTTTTCCACCAGAAAACGCTGCGGCGCGAGGGCTGGGTCACCCTGCACCTCAAGGCGAAATCCACCTACTGAATGAAAAGGGCAGCTTTCGCTGCCCTTTGTTTGAGACGGCGTAGGCATGTGCCCGGTTCTTTGGCGCATGCCGTCTTGAAAAACCCGGTGCAAACCGCGTGCCTCCATTGCCTCCGCCGTGATCGAAAGATAGGTTCCATCACCCAACAGCAGAGGTTTGCATCACCATGTTCCAGTCGTTTGAGGTCGTCAGCAATCCGGCCACCGGCGCCCCGCGCGTTGCCAAGCTGCGCGCCGAACTCGAATCCCTCGGTCTTGACGGTTTTCTGGTTCCCCGTGCCGACGAACACCAGGGCGAATATGTACCGCCGCGCGCCCAGCGCCTGGCCTGGCTGACCGGCTTCACCGGCTCTGCCGGTGTCGTGCTTGTCCTCAGGAAACAGGCGCATCTCTTTGTCGACGGCCGCTACACCCTGCAGGCCGCCGAGCAGACCGACCCGGCTGTTTTCAGCGTGGAAAGCCTGGTGGAAACCCCGCCGCCGGTCTGGTTGCGCAACAGCGGCCGCAAACTGACCATCGGCTTCGACCCGTGGCTGCACACCATTGCCGAAACCAAGGCGCTGCGCGAAGCGCTGGAAGCCAATGGCGGCACGCTGGTGGCGGTC
This sequence comes from Phyllobacterium sp. T2-21, assembly GCF_055378485.1. NCBI lineage: Bacteria > Pseudomonadati > Pseudomonadota > Alphaproteobacteria > Hyphomicrobiales > Phyllobacteriaceae > Phyllobacterium > Phyllobacterium sp. T2-21. The sequence continues at coordinate 3,156,533 of NZ_AP027912.1, forward strand.
GGGCACAATCTGGTCGATCTGGTTTGGGAAAACCAGCCTGCCCCGCCGCTCGAAGCCGTGACCATCCAGCCGGAAAAATATGCCGGGAAACTCGCCAGCGACAAGCTGAAGGAACTGGCCGAAGCGGTGGAAAAGGCCAAGGCTGACGCAACCGTCCTGACCGATCCCTCCTCCATCGCCTGGGCCTTCAACATTCGCGGCAATGACGTCAGCAACACGCCGCTGCCCCTGTCCTTCGCCATCATCCCGGTGTCCGGCGAACCGCTGCTCTTCATCGACAAGCGCAAGCTGCCCATCGAGACGGAGGCCTATCTGACCCAGCTCTCAACGCTGCGCCCGCCATCGGCCCTTGAAGCGGATGTCGCCAGCCTCGGCGCACAGGGCAAGGCCGTGATGCTCGACCCGGCGCTCGCGGCGGAAAAACTGCGGCTCGTGGTCGACCATGCCGGCGGCAGGATTGTCGAAGGTACGGATCCCGCCCGCCTGCCCCGCGCCCTGAAAAACGCCGCTGAACTGGCTGGCGCGCGCAAAGCGCATGAGCGCGACGGCATTGCCATGGTGTCGTTCCTGGCCTGGGTCGACGCGCAGGCACCCGGCACCATCGACGAGATCGATGCGGCGAAGAAGCTGGAGGAAACCCGCCGCAGCGTGGCCGAGGGGTTCCAGATGCCGCTGGAAAACCTTTCGTTCGACAGCATTTCTGGTGCGGGGCCGAATGGCGCCTTTGCCCATTACCGCGTCAACACCCAGTCAAACCGCAAGTTGCAGGAGGGCGAGCTCTATCTGATCGACAGCGGCGGCCAGTACCGCGACGGCACGACCGACATCACCCGCACCCTGCCGGTCGGCAAACCGACGGATGACATGAAGCGCAAGTTCACGCTGGTGCTCAAGGGCGTCATCGCCATCACCACCGCGCGCTTCCCCAAGGGCACGCGCGGCATGGACATCGACGTGCTCGCCCGTATCGCCCTGTGGAAGCAGGGCTATGATTACGGCCACGGCACCGGCCATGGGGTCGGCTCGTTCCTGTCGGTGCATGAGGGTCCGCAGAGCATTTCCAAGCGCGGCACGCACGAACTGCTGCCCGGCATGATCCTGTCCAACGAACCCGGCTACTACAAGCCCGGCGGCTACGGCATCCGCACGGAAAACCTGCTCATTGTCACGGAACCTGTCGTACCCGAGGGCGGCGATATCCCGATGATGGGTTTCGAAACGATCACGTTCTGCCCGATCGACAAGCGCCTGATCGATACCAGCCTGCTGATCCGGGAAGAACTGGTATGGCTCGATTCCTATCACGCACAGGTGCGCGAGGCTCTGCTGCCGCACACCGTTGCTGCTGACCGCGACTGGCTGATCAAGGCAACCGAACCGCTCGGGTAACTTATACGTGAAGCTGGCGCAGCAGGATGATCATGGCTGCGCCGGCGAGAAACATCGTCAGCGCGTTGAACCGCAGGGAAACCAGCCCGGCGAACACCAGCGCGACGACGCCGCGCCAGTCCGCCGTGGCGATGGCGGGCGCGACCAGCGTCGTCAGAACCGCGGCGGGCACGGCATTGAGCGCCACTTCGACGCGCGGATGCACGCGGTCGAAGCGCGACAGGACGAGATGACCGCCAATGCGGGTCAGGAACGTCAGCACGGCACCGGCGAGAATAATCCAGAAGATCGTCGACATCTCAGTTCTCTCCCGCAGTTTTATCCGGCTTTGCCACGATCACGGCGGTCAGGATACCGGCGAGCGCGCCGATGCTGACATGCCAGGGCGAGCCGATGGTCTTGGCCGCGACAATCGATGCGATGCCGCTGGCAATGACGATGGGCGCCCAGTTGGAGCGTTTGCGGAAACCCATGACCAGGCCGAGGAAATAGATCGGCAGCAGCATGTCGATCCCCAGCGCATGCGGATCCTTGATCAGATTGCCGAAGAGCCCGCCGATCCACGCTTCCACCACCCACATCACATAGATCGGCGTCGCCACGCCGAGATACCAGGCAAAGGTGACGCGTACGCCTGATTCCGCCCGCTTTTCGGTCTCGGCATATTGCGGATCGGTCAGCAGGAAATAGCTCAACAGGCTTTCGGGAATGGTGAAATGGCCGATGCGGCGGCCGACGGCAGCCGAATACAGCACGTGGCGGAAGTTGACCGCGAAGATGGAAAAGACGATCAGCCAGGCCGGAATATTGTGGCCGAACAGCTCGATGCCGACCATCTGGCTCGCACCGCCAAAAATCGCCGCGCTCATCAGCACCGCTTCAAATACGGTAAAGCCGTTGTCGATGGCAAGCGCGCCGAACAGCAGGCCGAAAGGCGCCGAGGCAATCATCACGGGAAGCCCGCGACGGAACCCCTGCCAGAATTCCACGCCAAAGCCTGCCCGCCGCGCAACGGTGGTTTCATCTTGATATGTTTGTTCGCTCATGATGAGCGTGGTCTAAGGCAGGTTGGCCAGCCTGTCACGTGAGAATTGTTGATCGCTATCATCAATGTTGCTGCAGCGTCGAACAGCCTGGCCAACTGCGTCGATAGTGTGCGTGGTTCGACACGCACACCAGACCCGGCAATCGGCTGAACTCAGAACTTCTGGGTCAGCGAAATGCGGAAGCTGCGGCCCACTTCGGCGTAGCGGTCGGCCACCGCGAGATTGATATCGTTCGGGACATCCGTGGCATTCCAGTATTTCTTGTCGAAGACGTTGAAGACACCGGCCTGGAGCTTCATGCCCTTGGCAAACTTCGGCTCCCAATAGGCTGTCGTATCGACGATGCCATAGCCTGGAGCAACGAAACCGCCGCCACTGACCTTGTCGCGCGCTGCGGCCATCGTCAGCGACACGTCGGCACCCCAGCTATCGGCGTTATAGCCGAGGCCGACAATCGCGCGGATCGGCGGGATGGAGTTCAGATATTCCTGGGTTTCGGTGTTCTTGCCCTGCGAGACGGCAACCGATGCCCATGTCACCCAGTTCTCGGCGAAATTGACGCGGCCATTGAGTTCGGCACCGTAGATCTGCACGCGATTGAGATTGGCATAACCGGTGATGCCGCCAACCGGATACTCGCCGCCGGGCGGAGCAATGGTCACGTTGTCGATGAAGTTGCGGTAGTAATTGTTGAAGACGCTGGCCGACAGCGCATATCTGTCGCTCTCATACTTGGCGCCAACCTCGAAACCATTGCTGGTCTCAGCCTTCAGGCCGGGATTGCCGACACGGGCATAGGAACCGGGCGCGCCGTAGTTCTGGAACAGTTCCTGCGCGGACGGCGCGCGGAAGCCCTGGGCCCACTGCACATAGAAATCCAGCTCGCTGGTGGCGTGATAGGTCGCCCGCAGCTTCGGCGTAAAGCGCGAGTCGCTGTTGGATGCAGGCAATGTCCCGTTGAAGTTGGGGCCATGCTCATAGGCTGCGGTCGACTGCGGATTGTGCTCGTACCAGTCGAAACGTCCGCCCGGCGTCAGGGTCAGACGGCCGTTCAGAAGCTCGATATCATCCTCGGCATAGATGCCGAATCCGGTCGACTGCACGTCGGGCATGTCGGAACTGTTGGCGTGCAGCATGCGGCAGGTCTGCGGGCCGAAAGGCTGGGGCAGCTTGCTCCAGTCGACACTCGGGCAATTGTCGACGCCCGCCGCGTACTGATGCATGTTCTGCCGGTAGATTTCCGTACCGATGCGGAACTTGTGCCGGATGTCGCCGATCTCGGCTTCCTTGACCACGTAGCCGGTAAAGCCATAGGCATCGAGGTTCAGCTCGTTGTCGCGCTTGTACACGCCCGAGGGGAAGCCATAGCGGAACGGGTCGCCGCGAATGATCCGCGCCCTGGCATCCGGCAAGCGGATGGCATCGGTCGTATTCGTCAGGGTCTGCTGCGTCCAGTAGGCAACGGCGTGCGCCTCATCCACCCAGCCGCCCTTGTCCGGGGCTATGTAGTCGTAGCTGCCGGAAATGCGCTTGCGTTCATAGTTCTCGCCGGACTTGAAGCTGCCGGGCACATAGGCGGATGTCGTGCCGATGAAATTGTCCGAATCGGAATCCTTCTTGAAGATTTCGCCAGTCAGGCCGAAACGATGGCCGCCCTCGACATTCTGGTAGAGTTTTACCAGCACATTGCCCTGATCGTAATCGAGCGGATTGGCCTCGGTCCGTCCGGTGCCATAACCGCCGATATCACCGGGGGTATCCTTCTCGTGGCCCTGGCGATACCCGCCCTGCACGAGGAATTCCGTGTTGCCCGCACGGGCTGCCACCGCCGCATTGGTGCGCCAGCTGCGATCGCCGCTGTCATAGGTGCCTTTGGTCAGAACGCCCCAGTTGCGCCCATCGCTGATGACATCGGACGGGTCGAGCGTGCGCATCTGGACAACCCCGCCCAGCGCGCCCGAACCGTAACGGCTTGAGTCGGCGCCCTTGGTGATGTCAATCTTGGAGAGCCCGTCGAAATCAAAGCCGTCGAGACCGCCCTGCGTTCCGCGCGGATCGGAAATCCACGGCACGCGGATGCCATCGATCGTGGTCAGCACCCGGTCCTGGTCGAGACCGCGCAGATTGATGCTCTTCGAGGTGGAGTTGAAATTGACGCCCGCATCGACCCGGCGCCCCAGATCCTGGAAATTATCGACCATCCGTTGCTGGATGGTTTCCCGCTCGGTCGTCGCCGTCAGCGGCGTCGCCTCCGTACCGCTCTGATTGCGCTTGAGCACAATCGGCGCCAGCTCGATTGTTTCGCCCGTTGCCGGTGCGCTTTGGGCAAATGCTGCGCCCGTGCCCAACCCCACAACCAGCAGGGTACCCGCGCTACCGCACATCAGGCGCGCAAGCATGTTCCGTGTCAAAACCATATCCAAACCCCCGAGAGAATGCTTGGCTGGCTTAACGTTGAGCGCGAAGACCGCGCCGTGTTCATGGCTTGCTGAGCGGAAATTATCTGCGTGTATTCACGCTGTACATTTGTTCAGTACAAAAACATGACTATAAAAGTCAATATTAAATACACCGATTATTTCAGGCCGATTTATTGGCCGGAACGGTGTTGCCGCGGCACCACATTTGTCCCGTCGGCACATCAGGAAACCAGCGTTCCCTCGATCTTTTTTCCCCAGTCGATGAGCGGCTTGGCCTTCAATGCAAAGGCGAAGAGTTCATCGGCAAGTGCCGGCGAGGTAATGCCATCCGGATCAATGGGATGGCGCACGACGAAATGCCGGTTGCGCAGGGCTTCGACGAGGTCGGGATCGGTCACCGTTTCGAAGCCGCGCGGCGTGCGCTTCAGGCGGTCATAATCGCTTAAGGTCAGTCCGCCCTTTTTCAATGCGGCCACCATGGCGCGGTAGTTCTCCGGCTTGTCGACGATGGCCTTGCGCATCGCTGCGAGAAGCTCCGGCTTCTGCTGCCACCACGCGACGGCGGCGTAGCAGCCCTTGTAGTCCTCCAGACCGACGCAGACGTAGAAACAGCCCGATTCGGCCCATTTGCTGCCATCGGGCGAAAGCAGTGCGGAGAGATGCCGGTTGTAGGGGCTCTTGTCCTTGGCAAAGCGCGTATCCCGCTTGATGCGGAACTGCGATTTCTTGCGGTCACCCTTGAACGGCAATCCGGCCTTTTCAAACCGGGCGACCAGATCATCGATAAGGTCGCCCAGCGGCTCGTGCAGATGGGCTTCGAACAGATCCTTGTTCTCAACGAACCACTCCCGGTTCTGGTGAAAATCCAGCGCCTTGAGGAAGGGCAGCGCCTTGTCGCCAAACCCCTTGAAAACCGTCTCGCTCATGCGCCCACCAGGGTAAACCAGGCATCTTCATCGATGACTTCGATGCCAAGGGACTGTGCCTGCGTCAGCTTGGAACCGGCCCCCGGCCCGGCCACCACCAGATCGGTCTTTTTCGAGACGGACCCGGCTGTCTTGGCGCCATAGCGTTCGGCCATGGCTTTCGCCTCGTCGCGCGACATGCGCTCCAGCGAACCGGTAAAGACGATGGTCTTGCCGACAACCGGCGAATTGCTGACGGTGCGCACCTCTTCATCCAGCGGCGTAACTTCATCAAGCAGGGCAGCCAGCGCCGTCCGGTTGTGCTCTTCCGCGTAGAAATCGACGAGTGCCTCGGCCACGATGCTGCCGATCCCATCCACCTCATTGAGCTCGCGCCAGGCGTCGTTGCCCTTGTCGGACTTGTCCGCCGGCAGGGCCGCCGCCTGCGCAACGGCTACCAGCGCCGCGTAGGAGCGATAGGCCTTGGCCAGCCGCTTGGCATTGACCTCGCCGACATGGCGAATGCCCAGACCATAGATGAAGCGGCTCAGCGCCACCTGCCGCCGGTCATCGATCGCATCGTAGAGTTTCTTGACGGAGACAGCGCCGAAACCGTCGATGTTTTCCAGCTTGGCCAGCGATGCCGCCTGTCTTTTCTTCAGGGTGAAAATATCCGCAGGCGTGCCGATATGCAGGGCCGGATCGTCGGATTTGAAAAAGAACTCGACCTGCTTTTCGCCAAGCCCCTCAATGTCGAAGGCATTGCGCGAGACGAAGTGCCGGATGCGCTCCACCGCCTGCGCCGGGCAGATCAGCCCGCCGGTGCAGCGCCGGACCACTTCCCCCTCTTCGCGCACCGCATGCGAGCCGCAGGCCGGGCAGGTATCCGGGAAGACATAGGCGGACGGGCCGCGCGGCTTGTCCGCGACGATATCGACGATCTGCGGGATGACGTCGCCCGCCCGCTGCACCACGACGGTATCGCCGACGCGCAGGTCCCGCCCCTCACGGACCGGCTGGCCGTTCTGGCCGATGCCTTTGATGTAGTCCTCGTTGTGCAGGGTCACATTGGTGACGACGACACCGCCGACCGTCACCGGTTCAAGCCGGGCGACAGGGGTCAGCGCGCCGGTCCGCCCGACCTGAATGTCGATGCCCCGCAGGATGGTGATCGCCTGTTCCGCCGGGAATTTGTGGGCAATGGCCCAGCGCGGGCTGCGGGAGACAAATCCCAGCCGCTGCTGCAGAGCGAGATCGTCAACCTTGTAGACAACGCCATCGATATCATAGCCCAGCGTCGCGCGCTGTTCCTCGATCTGGTGATAATGCCTGACCAGGCCATCCACCGTCTCGAACTTCTGCATCAGCGGATTGACGCGAAAACCGTAGGACTTGAAGGCCTCCACCATGCCCATCTGCGTTGCCGCAGGCATGGCGCTGACCTCGCCCCAGGCATAGGCGAAAAACTGCAGCGGCCGCGATGCGGTGATCGTGGCATCGAGCTGGCGCAGCGACCCGGCTGCAGCATTGCGCGGATTGGCGAAGACCGGCTTGCCATCCTGCGTCTGGCGCTCGTTCAGCGCGGCAAAATCCGCATGGCTCATATAGACCTCGCCGCGCACCTCAAGCACTTCAGGCGGATTGCCTGCCAGCACATTCGGAATGCTCGCGACAGTACGCGCGTTGAGCGTGACGTTTTCACCCGTCGTGCCGTCGCCGCGGGTGGCGGCGGTGACCAGACGGCCCATCTCGTAGCGCAGCGACAGGGACAGCCCGTCGATCTTCGGTTCGGCGGTGATTTCAACCGGCGCGCTGGCGCCCAGCTTGAGGAAGCGGCGGATGCGGTCGACAAAATCCTGCACGTCCTGATCGGAAAAGGCATTGTCCAGCGACAGCATCGGGATGGAGTGCGTGACCTTGCCGAATTTTTCCGAGACCGTCGCGCCTACCTTGTTCGAGGGTGAATCCTCGCGCTTCAGGTGCGGGAAACGCTGCTCGATGGCAAGGTTGCGCCGTCGCAGGGCGTCATATTCGCCATCGGATATCGTCGGCGCATCTTCCGTGTTGTAGCGGTAGTCGTGCTGGGCAATCTCCGCCGCCAGACGGCCGAGTTCCTCTGCCGCTTCTGCTTCGCTCAATTCTTCTACGGGAATGTCTGCCATGGGCCTGTCCGACGCTGAAAATACGGATTCGGCGGGAGATTAACTGAAGCGGCGCGCAAATGCACCGTTCAAAATCGGCGGGATCCGCAGGTTGCAGTCAGCTCCTGCCACAACCCGCTCTGCATGAAGATGGTGCGTGGTTCGACAAGCTCACCATGAGGGAGGTTTGTATTCTGCAGGACGCCAAGTTCCCTCATGGTGAGCTTGTCGAACCACACAGCGCAGGCGTGCAACCCGCTCAGGAGGCAGCGGCGCTGTTCTCACGCAGAAGCCGCACCGCGGCGGCACGTGCTTCATCCGTGACGCTGGCACCGGCCAGCATCCGGGCAATTTCTTCCTGGCGGTCGCCCGTTTCCATCGCATGGATGGACGTGGCAACACGGTCATCGCCCCTGGCGGATTTGGCGATGAGAAAATGCGTCTGCGCCCGTGCCGCCACCTGCGGCGCATGGGTGACCGACAGCACCTGCACCCGGTCCGACAGGCGGCGCAGCCGCTGGCCGATGGCATCGGCCACGGCACCGCCAACCCCCGTGTCGATTTCGTCAAACACCAGTGTCGGCGCCGAACCGCGGTCCGCCAGCGCCACCTTCAACGCCAGCAGGAAACGCGACAGCTCGCCGCCCGACGCCACTTTCATCATGGGCCCCGCCCGGGTGCCGGGATTGGTCCGCACCCAGTATTCGACCGTATCGATGCCCTCGGGCAGGCGGTTTTCCGGGTCCGCCGCCATCTCGACGATGAATTCGGCCCGCTCCAGCTTCAAAGCGGGAAGCTCGGCCATGACGGCTGCCTTGAGGTGACCGGCGGTTTCGTGCCGCTCCCGTGACAGGATCGCCGCCGCTTCGTCATAGGCGGCCCGCGCCGCGACAGCTTCCTTTTCCAGCGCGCCAAGCCGCTCGGCGCCCGCATCGATATCCGCGAGATCCGCGTCCATCCTGTCGCGCAGGCCGGCGAGATCATCCACCGGTACGGAATATTTGCGCGCCGCACCGCGCAGGGCGAAAAGCCGCTCTTCCGTCTGTTCGAGAACACGCGGATCGAAATCAATGGCACGGATGGCCTGTTCAATGCCGTTCTGCGCTTCCGTCAGGGCGTTGAGCGCCTCATCGATGGCCTTGACCACCGGTTCCAAGAGCTGCGGCGCTTCCGGCACCTTGCGCTCCAGCCGCCGCACGAGGCTCGCCAGCGACGGCACCGGCGAACCGGAGCCCGACAGCACCTCGCTGGCATCGTTGACATCGCCCGCGATCTTTTCCGAGCGCATCATTTCGGTGCGCCTGGTGGCCAGCGCCTCTTCTTCCAGCGGTTCCGGGTCGAGCTTTGTCAGCTCGTCGACGGAGGCGCGCAGATAATCCGCCTCGCGCGTCGCCGCCTCGACCTTGGCGCGATGCCGCACCAGCGTGTTTTCCGCATCCCGCCAGGTCTTGTGCAATGAGCGGACCGTTGCCGCCTTGGTTTCCAGCGAACCGAAAGCGTCGAGCAGTGTACGGTGAATATCGATATCGATCAGTGCGCGGTCATCGTGCTGGCCGTGGATTTCGACCAGTCTCCGGCCGAGCTCCTTCAACAGCGTAACGCTTGCCGCCTGATCGTTGATGAAGACGCGGCTGCGGCCATCCGATGTCTGCACGCGGCGCAGGATGATGTCGCCGTCATCGCTGATGTCGTTGTCGCGCAGGAGTTCGCGGGCAGGATGGGCACCCGCCACGTCGAACACGGCCGTTACCTGCCCCTGCTCCGCGCCGTGGCGCACCAGCGAGGCATCGCCGCGCGCGCCGAGGGCGAGCGACAAGGCATCGAGAAGGATGGATTTTCCGGCGCCGGTCTCGCCGGTGAGTACCGACAAGCCATCGCGAAACTCAATGTCGAGCCGTTCAATCAGAACAATATCGCGGATCGACAGGTGCGAAAGCATGAATCGCTCAGGTTAATAGTGGATCAGGCGCCATTTTTCTTGCTGCCCACGATCGTCTGGGCAGCCTGTGACAGCCAGGAACCGGCATTCTGGCGCGGCTCCAGACCACCGCTCTGCAGCAGCTTGTAGCTGTCCTTGTACCACTGGCTGTCCGGGTAGTTCTGTCCGAGCACCGCTGCGGCCGACTGCGCCTCGCTGGTCAGACCCAGCGCATAATAGGCTTCGGTCAGGCGTGCCAGTGCTTCTTCGACATGGCGGGTATTGGAATACTGTTCGACAACGCCGCGGAAGCGCTTGATCGACGCCAGATATTCCTTGCGTTCCAGATAATAGCGGCCGACCTGCATTTCCTTGCCGGCGAGCTGGTCGCGGCCGAAACGGATCTTTTCCTTGGAATCGTCGACATATTCCGACTGCGGGAAACGCTCGACGACTTCATTGAACGCCGTGATGGAGCGGCGTGTCATGGTCTGTTCGCGCGTCACGTCCGGGATCTGGCGGTAATAGCACAGGCCGGTGATGTAATAGGCGTAGGCGGCTTCCGGCTGCGTCGGATACAGCGCGATGTAGCGCTTGGTCATGGCGAGCGAGTCGTCATACTTGCCGGCACGGTAATTGGCAAAAGCCCCCATCACCAGCGCCTTGCGGGCGAATTCGGAATAGGGATGCTGGCGGTCGACGGCATCGAACTTCTTGGCGGCCTCGTCGAGGCGCCCGGCATTCAGATTGGCGAGGGCCTGGTTGTAGAGCACATCGGCGGGCTCGATTGTGTCGACATAGGCCGACAGGTCGAGATCCTTGTCATTCGAAGCACAACCGGAAATGGCTGTTGCACCGGCAACGGACGCCATAAGAAGGGCCAACCGGGCCTTGCTGCCAAACCCTGCACTCATCGACATTCTGCAACTCGCCATTCTGTCTTAGGCCCCATTCAAGAAATTAGAGCATTCTGCGCAAATCCGATATCACGTTTGCGCATCATGCTCTAGATACTGTCAAACTCACTGTCAGTTGCGCGTTCTTAAACCACAAGCCAACAGAATCAGCAATCTTATTGCCATCTATTCGTCCAAATTTGTGGCGGAGGCAGAAATGAGTTGAGAAAAGAACATATTCCCTTATTTCGGCAGCGACATATGCCCTACCCGGTAAATCCGGGTCGCCTCATCGGCCTGTTCCGGCTGCTCGACAGCCCACAGCCGGAAACGCACCACCGTCCATGTGGTCGGCTCGAAACCCGTCACGGATGCAAGAATAGCGTTGTCTTCGCCATCCCGTAACACCCGCCCGCTTTCCTGTTTGCGTCTTTCGCCCAGGGGCACGGAGGCGTCGACCGGCACAATCTCCCGCGTCGCAAACGCCGCCTGCGACACGTCGGGCGACACGAAGGCCTGCCAGACAAACCAGGACTTTACCTGCGGCCGGCCGAATGCGCCCGACACGCCGGCAAACCCGTCCCCGCCGAGAAAATTGTTCAAACCCTCCACATCGTCCCACAGATAAAACGGCGCATAGAGGTTGTCACGGCTACGGGTTGCATCCGTGCGGCGGGCCGACAGATAGGCCTTGAAGCGCAGATGCGGATAGTTGTCGAGCAGATGCCCCTTCTCGGCGATCCGCCGGTCGATGATCCCCATGTCATAATCGGCAGGCAGGGTGAAACTGTATTGCATCGCAATCATGATCATTCTCCTTGTCGTATGACGGGTTCAAGCCAATGCACCGACTTGCCGTCTTGCACGGCCTGAATACTGACATAGGAGAACGCGCTGTCAGCGCTGGCGCCGTGCCAATGGCGTTCATCCGGAGCGAACCAGACGCAATCCCCGGCCCGCAGTTCTTCAACCGGTCCGCCGTCCCTCTGGGCAAGGCCGACGCCGGACAGGACATAGAGAAACTGTCCGCGCGGATGGGTGTGCCAATGGGTGATGACCGAAGGGTCGACGGTGGCACGCATCACGGTGTTCTCACCTTCGCTTTCGCTTTCCAAAAGCATTTCCGCCCAGAACGGCGCGGAGGATATGCCCTCCGGCGCGCGTCCGATTGCCGTCCCTGCCCGCCGTATCGTCATTTCCGCCGGACAGGCCTTTGGTTTCGTGGTTATGTCGTTCATGGACTGATTTCCTGTACTGAGAGAAAGCCGGGTCAGGCGACGTCGAGCATCTGCATGCCGCCATTGCTGAAGGACCATTCATCGCGCGAGGACGTGCTGATGATAATCATGACATCCTCGGGGCGCACGCCAGGAGAGACCGCGAGCTTCTCGACAAGCCGCTCGTAGAACGCCTTCTTCGTCGCCGTATCGCGCGGTTTGCCGATGGTAATGGCAAAGATGATGAAGTCGTTAGAGCGCGGGCCGCCGAGATAATGGCGGTCGAAAATGAACTCATTCGGGCGGTGCTGGTGGATGACCTGGAAAAGATCGTTCTGCGGAACATTGAACGTCTCGATCATCGCCTGATACAGGCTGTCCGACACGGCTTTCAGATAATCATCAGACTTGCCCTGCATGAGGGAAATACGGGCGAACGGCATGGAACGATCCTCTTTGTCTGGCGCCCCGGCACATGGTGTGAAGCGCAATTGAACTTGACGGAACGGTTCTAGCACCGCACAATCATCCTGATAATCAGAAATATATGGATCAATGATCCTGAAAAATTGGACGATAAATATGCGCCGGACCATATTCGACATGGATGTTCTGCGAACCTTCACGACGGGCGTCGACCTTGGCAGTTTTGCCAAGGCAGCCGACAGGCTCGGCCGGTCGACCTCTGCGGTTAGCGCCCAGCTGAAAAAGCTGGAGCAGCAGGCGGGAACGCCGATCTTCCAGAAATCCGGGCGCGGCCTTGCCCTGACCGACGCGGGCGAGACGATGCTCGCCTATGCAAGGCGCCTGCTCGACCTCAACGACGAAGCGGCGAGCGCCATTCACGGCATCGAACTGGAAGGCTGGGTACGGCTCGGCCTGCAGGAGGATTTCGGCGAAACCCTGCTGCCCAATATTCTCGGGCAGTTTGCGCGGGCCCATCCCAAGGTGCGCATCGAAGCGCGCGTGGCCCGCAATGCGGAGCTGCTTGAGCGCGTCGCATCCGGCCGCCTCGATCTCGCGCTGGCCTGGAACAACAGCGCACCGCTGTCCAACAGCGAACGCGTGATGGAGGTTCCCATGTGCTGGGTCGGCTCCATCAATCCCGACATGGCGTGGCAGAAGTCCGGCAACGAACCCCTGCCGCTGGCCGCTCTCGAGGCGCCCTGCCTGTTGCGTACCGCCGCCATCAATGCGCTGGATCGAGCCGGCATCGCCTGGCGCCTGGCGTTCATCAGTCCAAGCCTGGGCGGCCTGTGGGCCGCAACGGCCGCGGGACTCGGCCTCACCATCCGCACGCCGATCGGCTTGCCGGGAACGGTGCAGGCGATACCGCCTGGGGAAAACGGGCTGCCCCTGCTGCCAAATCTGGGATTGGACCTTTACCGGGCCGATGCGGAACCGTCGCCGGTCACGGCCCGGCTGGCATCGATCATCCTGCAGGCATTGCACGAGTCAGTGCGTGTGGGAGCAAAGGCCGCTTAGAGGGGTTGAACGGGTGGTGCGTGGTTCGACAAGCTCACCATGAGGGAGGATGGGGATTGCAGGGAGCTATAACTCTGCAACCTCGGCGATTGGCATTGCAGCCCACCCAAATCCCTCATGGTGAGCTTGTCGAACCACGCATGATATCAATTGCAAGATTGGCTAGACGGCCCAGGGTGCAAACACCGGTGCATGGACAGCGACGAGGGACGCCCCGCGCCCGGGGATGCCCGCCGTTTCGACAATCTCGAACGCAGAGTGATCGGACAGCAGTGCCCGCAGCGCCATGGCGTTCAGGCGGTGGCCGCCGCGATAGGAGCGGAAGCAGCCGATGAACGGCGCCCCTGCCAGGGCAAGATCGCCAACGGCATCCAATGTCTTGTGGCGCACGAACTCATCGGGAAAGCGCAGGCCGCCGGGATTGATCACCGTATGGTCATCGCCGATGACAAGCGAATTATCCAATGACGAACCGAGCGCCAACCCGGCAGCCCAGAGCTTTTCCACATCGCGCATGAACCCGAAGGTGCGGGCGGATGCAATCTCGTCGCGGAACACCGCCTCGCTCATATCTGCGGCAAAGATCTGCCTGCCGATGACGGGCGTGTCGAAATCGATCTCCACCTCGTAGCGCGTGCCGTCATGGGGGACGAACTCCGCCCAGGAGGCACCGGCTTCGATGCGCGACGGCTTGAGCACGCGGATATAGCGCCGCCGGGCTGTCTGCTGGACCAGCCCCGCCTCGTCGAAGGCCACGAGGAAGGCAGCCGATGTGCCGTCGACGATCGGCACTTCCGGCGCGTCGATCTCGATGATCAGATTGTCGATCCCTGCCCCGGATATCGCGGCCATCACATGTTCAACGGTGCTGACGGTCGCGCCGCTCCGCTTGCCCAGCGTGGTGCTGAGATCCGTCGTGCCGACTTCCGAGACCAGCGCCTTGATGGCATGGCTGCGCCCTTCGCCATCCCGCCGGTGAAAGACGATGCCCGTATTGGCGGCAGACGGCACGAAGGTCATCGTGACGGGTGCGCCGCTGTGGACGCCAACGCCGGACAGCGAAACCCGCTCTGCAATGGTCGTTTGATAGTCGCGCAACTGAGACCCCATGCCCTGCTCTGCCCATATCATCGTAAAATCAATCTGTGCCGTTCTGCCAGAATCAAGGTGAACCGCAGCTATTTTGCGCGGGACGATACAATTGACGCGGCGTCAGGCAAAATCACGGTTTCGGCAGTCCCGCAAAGGTCCTGCACGGACAAGAACTAGGTCGTTTTCTAGGTTTTTCAATAGTTTGAACGAAAAAACCCGCCATTGAGACAATGGCGGGTTTCATATTTCTTAACAATACGTGATCGGATCAGTTGGCCTGGCGGCGCAGGAATGCCGGGATTTCCAGCTGATCATCTTCCGACGACTGGCGCGACTGGGGCTGAACACGGCCCTGTTCGTCCAGCTGTCCGCGGCGCGGTGCATAGATCGATGCATCCTGCGACAGCGGGCGGCGCGGCTCTGCCGGACGCATGGCCGGTTCGCGCGGCTGTGCCGGTTCAAGCCGTGCAGTGTCGTCTTCGCGGCGGGTCAGGCCGGCGGTCAGGCGCTTCAGCAGACCCATCGGGCCACGGTCTTCGTGGCTGTCATAGGATGCCTGGTCACGGCCGTGATCACGCGCATTGAGTTCCGCCTGAACAACCGGCGGGAAGTCGGACACGTTTGGCATGCGCGGTGCCGGTGCGGGCTGCGCGACGGGCGCTGCCTGCATCTGAACCTGCGGCTGCGGCGCCGGCTGATGGACAGGCTGCTGCGGTGCTGCGGCAACCGGTGCATCGAACACTTCCGGCGCAGGTGCCTGGAAAATGCGGCTCTGCGGACGGAATTCCTGTTCGGCCGGCTGCGGTGCGCGCTGCGGCATTTCCATTTCGGCGGCGCGGATGGCATCGGCGACCGGATCGGCAAGGCGGGCTGCCGGCTGCTGCACGACAGGGCGCGGCGCAACAGTCTCGACCCGTGCGGCCGGCTGCTGGACCGGCTTGGCAATCGGCTTCATCGGCTGGCGAAATTCGATCGGCGCAGGGGCCGACTCTCCCAGCTGCTTGTCGATACCCGTTGCCACGACCGAAACGCGGATGATGCCTTCGAGGCTTTCGTCGAAGGTCGCGCCGAGGATGATGTTGGCATCCTGATCGACTTCTTCGCGAATGCGCGTTGCCGCTTCGTCGACTTCGAACAGCGTCATGTCACGACCGCCGGTGATCGAGATCAGCAGGCCCTTGGCGCCGCGCATCGAGGTTTCGTCGAGCAGCGGGTTGGCAATGGCAGCTTCGGCAGCGGCCATGGCGCGGCCATCGCCGGATGCTTCGCCCGTGCCCATCATCGCCTTGCCCATCTCGCGCATCACCGAACGCACGTCGGCGAAGTCGAGGTTGATCAGGCCTTCCTTGACCATCAGGTCGGTGATGCAGGCAACACCGGAGTAGAGAACCTGGTCGGCCATGGCGAAGGCATCGGCAAAGGTCGTCTTGTCATTGGCGATGCGGAAGAGGTTCTGGTTCGGAATGACGATCAGTGTGTCGACATTCTTCTGCAGGTCCTCGATGCCCATATCGGCGGTGCGCATGCGGCGCTGGCCTTCGAAATGGAAAGGCTTGGTGACGACACCCACGGTCAGGATGCCTTTTTCACGGGCGGCGCGGGCAACAACGGGCGCAGCGCCAGTACCGGTACCGCCACCCATGCCGGCCGTCACGAAGCACATGTGCGTGCCCTGCAGGTGATCGTTGATTTCATCGATGCATTCTTCAGCGGCGGCGCGGCCGACTTCCGGCTGCGAACCGGCGCCCAGACCTTCGGTCACTGCAGCACCGAGCTGAATGAGACGTTCAGCCTTCGACTGCGACAGGGCCTGCGCATCCGTATTGGCCACAACAAACTCAACACCGCGCAAACCGGCATTGATCATGTTATTGACCGCGTTGCCACCGCCACCGCCAACACCAAATACGGTGATCCGGGGCTTAAGCTCGGTAATGTCCGGCTTTTGCAGATTGATGCTCATTTGTTTGTTCCTTTTTCCTTTACCGCTTCGCCGCCGCGGTATCTCTTTTGGGTTTCCCCGGATTGATCAAAAACTCTCTTTCAGCCACTGGCCGATACGCTGAAAACGCCCACCCGTACCCGTCATCAGCGATGATGAACCGGCCTTTACAGAACGCTCCTCAATTCCTGCCACCTGCGGATAGATCAACAGACCCACCGCTGCGGAGAAAGCTGGCCCCTTGGCTGCTTCGGGAAGCCCCGTCACACCCAGAGGACGGCCAATACGTACGTTGCGGGCCAGAATACGGCGCGCCACTTCAGGCAAACCCGCCAACTGGCTGGCCCCGCCTGTCAGGACAACACGCTTGCCGACAATCTGGCCGTAGCCGGACTGGTTGAGGCGGTCGCGTGCCAATTCCAGTGTTTCTTCAACGCGCGCCCGGATGATGCGTGTCAGCACCGCGCGCGGATATTGGTTGGGAACGTCGCGGCCGTCATTGCCGAGCGGCGAGACACTGATGAGATCGCGGTCATCGGCAGCACTCGGCAGGGCCGATCCGTGCATGACCTTCAGCCGTTCCGCATCGTCCATATGGGCGGAAAGACCGCGTGCCACATCCATCGTCACGTGATTGCCGCCGATGGCGATGGCATCCGCATGGATGAACTTGCCTTCGGAGAACACGGAAATGGTGGTGGTGCCGCCGCCCATGTCGATGCAGGCCGCGCCCATTTCCGCTTCGTCGTCGACGAGCGCCGAAAGGCCGCTGGCGTAAGGGGTTGCAATCATCGCCTCGACCGAGAGGTGGCAGCGGTTGACGCAGAGTTCGAGGTTGCGCAGCGGCGCCGCATCGGCGGTCAGCACATGCATCTCGACCCCAAGCGTATCGCCGATCATCCCAAGCGGGTCGCGGATACCCTTCTCGCCATCAAGCGCATAACCGATGGGCAGCGAATGCACGAGGTGACGCTCCGTTGCCAGTGCCTGCTTGGCGCCGGCGGCCAGCACGCGGCGGATATCGGACTGGTCGACTTCATGGCCGCCCAGATTGATGCTGGCGGAAAAGCTTTCGCTCTTCAGGCGTCCGGCGGAAATGTTGACGATCATCGAATCGACGGTCAGGCCAGCCATGCGTTCGGCCGCATCGACCGCCAGGCGGATGGCCTGCTCGGCCGCGTCGAGATTGACGATGACGCCTGATTTGATGCCGCGCGATTTCTGGTGACCGATGCCGAGCACCTCGATGCGATGGGTGCGGCCGGGCAGATGCGCGCTTTCCTCGCGCGGACGCAGCCGGGCGATGATGCAGCACACCTTGCTTGAACCGATATCAAGAACCGTCAAAGACCGCGTCCGTTTTGCGGAAGCAGCTCCAGTCGACGTGCTCTTTCCGTTCAGAATACTCATATACGCTTCTCCGAACGCTTAGGCGCCTTGTCTCGCGCCTTCAAAAACTCTACGCGCTGCACCATCGCATCTGGCGTCAGCTTCAAAACAACCCGGTCGGCAAGCCGCATGTCGACCGACGCGATCGCCCGGGACAACAGCCCGTCCTTCCGGTCCATCTTCACGATATCGGCCAGTGCCTGATCGATACGGAATTCCGGCAGCATCACCGTCACGCCGTTCTTCAGGATCAGATCCCAGCGCCGGTCGCCGATGCGGGCATAGGCCCGGACCTGCGATACGACATCCGGAAACGCTGCAATCTGCGCGAACAGCATTTTCGCCTGCTTGTCGGCGCCTACGCCCATGATCAGCGGCAGCGCCGAATGGCGGCCGGACGAATAGGGAACGATCACGCGGCCATCCTCGTCGATGATCGAGAGATCATCGCCGTTCTGCCAGACAGCCAGGGCGGAGCGCTCGTGAATCGAAATCTGGATCGTGTTCGGATAGACCTTGAACACATCGACGGATTCAACCCACGGCAGCGTTGCCACGGCCTTCTGCGCATCGGCGGCACTCAGGCCGACCAGCGAGGTTTCGCCATCGAGGCCCAGCGCGCCGAGCACGTCGATCTCGGAGGTTTCCTTGTTGCCGACCACCTTCACGTCTTCGATGGCAAAACCGAAGGTCGACGTCGTTACCTTGACCACCTCGGGAGCATGGCCGCCAAGAATGGCACCGTAAGCGCCGGTCAGCGCAAGAAAGACGACAGCGCCGAGGGTTCCCGTATGGTTGGGGATATGAACCTCCCCTTCGACCATGCGGGTGAAGACGCGCACAGGCTTGCGCAGGAATTTCGGCAGGACGAAGCGGAAACGGCCAAAAGCCGCCATCCTGTCCGAAGACACTGGCGCCACACCCCGCGGGTGAACCTTTTTGCCCTTCAACGCAAACACGATGCGTCCTCCACCATCCAACTCAACAATTCACCGAAGGTATGCCCCGCGGCTTTGGCGATATCAGGTACAAGAGATGTTGGAGTCATGCCCGGCTGGGTGTTTATCTCCAGCCAAATCAGTTCGCCATCTTCGGAAAAACGGTCGTCGTAACGGAAGTCCGACCGGCTAATCCCTTTACATCCAATTGCCTGATGCGCCTTGAGTGCTAGTGTTTGTATTTTTTGGTAAATTTTTAGTGAAATTTTAGCCGGACACACATGATTTGATCCGCCTGCAACATATTTTGAATCATAATCGTAGAACTGATGACCCACGGGAATGATTTCACACACCCCGATGGCCACATCGCCCATCACGGCGCATGTCAGTTCGCGCCCATGGATGTAGCGCTCGACCATGACGGTGTTGCCATATTTCCATTCCGCCGAGGTGATCACCTGCGGCGGATGCGACTGTTCCTCCTTGACGATGACGACACCGAAGCTCGACCCCTCATTGACGGGCTTGACCACATAGGGCGGCTTCATCGGATGTTTCGCGGTGAAATCGAAACGGTTCATCACCTTGGCTTCGGCCACGGGAACACCGGCAGCCCTGGCGATGGTCTTCGCCTGCTCCTTGTCCATGGCCAGCGCCGACGCAAGCACGCCGGAATGGGTATAGGGAATTTCCAGATATTCGAGGATGCCCTGGATCGTACCGTCCTCGCCGAAAGGACCATGCAGCGCATTGAACACCACGTCGGGGCGCAGCTCAGCCAGCACGCTGGCGATGTCCCGGGTCACATCGACGCGAGTGACCGGATAGCCCTCGGCCTCCAAAGCATCGGCGCAGGCATTGCCCGAGGAGAGACTCACCGGACGCTCCGATGAAAATCCGCCCATCAGCACCGCAACATGCTTTTTCGCCATGAAGGCAACCCCTTGTACACATCCCCATCAAAGCCGAAAAACGACATGAGTCTCCGCACGCCCGGCGATCGAGACCGCAGGCACCCGAGGCTGACCAAATCAGCCGACTCAAATCAGTTAACGCTTGCCCCTAAAGAATCAGAGAGTTGATTCCGTGACAAGTCCCCTTTGATTCAACAATGAAATTTGGCGTAAAAAAAAGTGTTTGCGATTCGATTTCGGAAACAAAATCAGAGGCAAACGCGCCTCTGATTCAACGTAAAAAAATTTCGGTTTTTGCTACAAAAGCTGCCCCATATACTCCTGCACTTCCTGGCCGGGACGGAAAAGCCCCAGACGCTTGATTTCCCAGTGCAGATGGATGCCGGAGTTTTGCAGCACGAGTGAGCGGATTGTCTCGCCGAGCGTTTCAAGGTCATGACCGCTGGCCGTGCCGGTATTGATCATGAAATTGCAGTGCATCGGCGACATCTGTGCACCGCCGATCATCAGGCCGCGACCGCCCGCTGCGTCGATTTCCTTCCAGGCGGATGTGCCTTCCGGGTTCTTGAAGGTCGAGCCGCCGGTCTTCTCGCGGATCGGCTGCACGGTTTCGCGATGCTGCTGCACCGCATGCATCGCCGCCTGAATGGCATGGGTTTCGCCGGGTGTTCCTTCCAGCAATGCGGAGGTGAAGATCAGGTCGCCGGCCGCGCTGCAATGGCGATAGGCATAGCCCATGTCGGCATTGGACAGGATATGCACATTGCCCCTGCGGTCGAGTGCCCGCACCTCGACCACCCGCTCGCGCGTCTCGACTCCGTTGGCACCGGCGTTCATGCGCAGCGCGCCGCCCAGCCCGCCGGGAATGCCGTGGTAGAAATGGAAACCGGCGATCTTCGCCTCAAGCGCCGCTGCGGCAAGCCGCTTGTCCGGGGTCGCGGCACCCGCCCGCAACTGCGTATCGCCGACGCGCTCGACCTCGCCGAAGCCCTTGGCGGAGAGGCGCACGACAAAACCGGGGACGCCGCCGTCGCGCACCAGAAGGTTGGAACCGATGCCGACGACAAGGATGGGATATTCTTCAGGAACGGCCTGCAGGAAGGCTGCGAGGTCTTCCTCGTCGGCAGGCTGGAACATGACTTCCGCCGGGCCGCCGGCGCGGAACCATGTCACCTTTTCCATGCCCATATTGGGCGTCAGCCGCCCGCGCAGCCCCGAGAAACGATCCCCCAGCTTGCCAAGCAGGGCCTCGCCGTCAATCCTTGAAGACATGATATCCTTCCAGCAGTTCGATCGTGACGCGCCACGGCCTCACGCAACCGCAAAATCTAAAGCGCAGCCAGCTCCTTTGGCAAGGCATAGGCCCATTGGGTGATGTTGCCCGCACCCAGGAAAACCACGAAATCGTCGGGCTTGGCGATGGTGGCGATCAAGGGCGCGATGTCCTGCGGACCCTGGATATAGCGCGCGTCGCGGTGCGCCGCCGTCCTGATGCGGGACACCAGCGCTTCCGATGTGACGCCCTCGATCGGGTCTTCGCCAGCGGTATAGACCGGCGCGACGATCACGGTATCGGCATCGTTGAAGCACGCCGCAAACTCGTCAAAGAGGCTCGCCAGACGGGTAAAGCGATGCGGCTGGACGATGGCGATCACCCGGCCCTTGGCGGAATCGCGCGCCGCCTTCAGCACGGCCTTGATCTCGACCGGATGATGGCCGTAATCGTCGAATACGTCGACGCCCTTCCACGAACCGGTATGGGTAAAGCGCCGCTTCACGCCGCCGAAAGATGACAGGCCCTTCTTGATATCCTCGGCGGAAATGCCGAGTTCATGCGCCACGGCAATCGCCGCTGTCGCGTTCGACACGTTGTGCCTGCCGGGCATCGGCAGCCGCAGGCCCTTGATCTCGGTGGTCTCGCCGGTCTTGCGCTTGGCAATCTGCACGTCGAACTGCGAGGTCGGACCATCGACCACGAGATTGACGAAACGCACATCCGCCTGCGGGTTTTCACCATAGGTGATGACGCGGCGGTCCTCGATACGCGACACCAGCGACTGCACTTCCGGATGGTCGAGGCACATGACGCCGAAGCCGTAGAACGGCACGTTCTCGACGAACTGCCGGAAGGCTTCGCGCACCCGGTCGAACGTGCCGTAGTGATCGAGATGCTCCGGATCGATATTGGTCACTACGGCGATATCGGCAGGCAGCTTCAGGAAGGTTCCGTCGCTCTCGTCGGCTTCCACCACCATCCATTCGCCCGCGCCCATGCGGGCATTGGTGCCATAGGCATTGATGATGCCGCCATTGATGACGGTCGGATCGAGATTGCCCGCATCGAGCAGCGTTGCCACCATCGAGGTGGTCGTGGTCTTGCCGTGCGTGCCGCCAATGGCGACCGCCTGGCGAAAGCGCATGAGTTCCGCCAGCATTTCCGCCCGGCGCACGATGGGCAAAAGTTTTTCGCGCGCGGCAACGAGTTCCGGATTGCTCTTCTTGATCGCTGTCGACACCACGATAACCTCGGCATCGCCGAGATTGTCCGCATCGTGTCCGACAAAGACCTCGATCCCCTTGTCACGCAAACGCTGCACATTGGCGCTGTCCGCCTGATCGGAACCCTGGACCTTGTAGCCGAGATTGTGCAGGACTTCGGCAATGCCGCTCATGCCGATACCGCCGATACCGATGAAATGAACAAGGCCGATGTTGAGCGGCATCTTCATGGACGCACTCCTTTTTTGAAAACTTCAGAAGGAGACGAGGTCATAGCGAACTCATCTCACCGTAAGGGATTGGCCGGATGCAATAGCCTCTGTGAGGTCGGCAAGCAACCTTGCAGCGTCCGGCTTGCCCGTCGAGCGGGCTTTTTCCGCAATAAACGCCAGCCGCGTCGGTTCGTGCATGGCGCTGGTCAGGATATGGGCGATCCGCTCCGGCGACAGTTCCGACTGCTTGATGACATCGGCTCCGCCCGCGGCCTGCAAGGCAGCGGCATTGGCGGCCTGATCATGGTCAAGCGCATGCGGGAAGGGAACCAGAATGGCCGGGCGGCCGATGGCCGCAATTTCCGACACGGTCGAGGCGCCGGAACGCGACATGACGAAATGCGCATCGGAAATGCGCCGCGGCATATCCTTGAAGAACGGCGCGACCTCGGCCTTCACACCCATGGCCTGATAGGCGGCGCGCACCTGCGCCTCGTCCTCGGCGCGGGCCTGCTGCGTCAGCACCAGACGGGCCCGGTCCTCCGGCGACAGAAGCTGGATGGCAGCGGGGATGGCAGTTGAAAAGTAAGAGGCGCCCTGACTGCCGCCGAACACCAGAAAATAAAAGGGCTGGTGCGCCTGCGACGCCTTGTAGGCCTTGCCGACTTCCGCCAGCACGGCCGGGCGGACCGGATTGCCCGTCACCACGATCTTGCCGGCATAGGGACCCTCGCCCTGCGGCAGGAACCCGCCGGCAATGGCATTGACGCGGGCAGCAAGCGCCTTGTTGGCACGTCCCATCACGGCATTCTGTTCGTGGATGAGCGTCGGGATTTTCAGCGCCGTCGCCGCATAAAGCGGCGGCAGGGTCGGATAGCCGCCGAAGCCCGCCACCAGCTTCGGCTTCAGGCGCCGGAACAGTTTGCGGGAATCGAGATTGCCCTGCCAGAGCGTCCAGAAGGTGCGGACGAGAGAAATCGGGTTGCGCCCGCCGATGGTGGCCGAGCGCACCACGTGGATTTCCTTGGCCGGAAAGCTCCCGGCGAACCGTTCGGCGCGGTCATCGGTCGCCAGATGGATATCCCAGCCGCGTTCGATCAGCGCATGCGCCAGCGCTTCCGCCGGAAACAGGTGCCCGCCCGTGCCCCCGGCACAAAGAACAATAATCCCCTTCGACATCAGTCCCTCAGATAGCGTTGGCCAGTGACGGCGTTTTCGTGTTTGCCAGCGTCGCCGACCGCCTGCCCTCGGGTCTGCGCCTTGTCAGCGCCAGCAGCAGTCCCGTCGAAATTGCCACCGAGATGAGCGACGAGCCGCCATAGGAGATGAACGGCAGCGTCATGCCCTTTGCGGGCATCAGGTGCAGGTTCACCGAAATGTTGATGATCGACTGGAAGCCGAACAGGATGACGAGGCCGGAGACGGCAAGGCGGGTGAAATCGTCCCGCTCCTTCAGCGCGATCGACAGGCCGCGAATGACGATGAAGGCGAAGATCAGCACGATCAGCAGGCAGAGCGCGATGCCATACTCCTCGGCTGTCACCGAGAAGATGAAGTCCGTGTGGCTGTCAGGGATGATGCGCTTGATGGTGCCTTCGCCCGGACCCTGCCCGAGCCAGCCGCCGCGGATGATCGCCTCGCGCCCGGCATCCACCTGGAACGTATCGCCTTCGCCGGTCATGAAACGGTCGATACGGCCCGCCACGTGCGGAAAAATCGTGTAAGCGCCGAAGAAACCGGCAACGCCGAGAACGCCAAGACTGATGATCCACAGCCACGGCACACCGGCCATGAAGAACATTGCGCCCCAGGTGATGGCGGTCAGAATGGTCTGGCCAAGGTCGGGCTGTGCCACCAGCAGTGCCGCGACAACGCCGAACAGCACCATGGAGAAGAAGTTGCCGGGAATATCCTTGCGCCGCTCATTCTCGGAAAACAGCCAGGCGCAGACTATGACGAAAGCCGGTTTCATGAATTCGGATGGCTGGATGGAGATGCCCGCCAGCGACACCCAGCGGCGTGCGCCCTTGACTTCGATGCCGAAGAACAGGGCGCCAACCATCGCCAGCATGGAAAGACCGAGCAGGATGATGGCAAAGCGCCGGATGGTGCGCGGTGCCATGAACGACACGGCGAACATGACGAACACCGCAGGCACCATGAACATCGACTGGTGCTTGACGAAGTAAAAACTCTCAAGACCGATGCGCTCGGCGACGGCGGGGCTCGCGGCGAAGGAAAGCAGGATGCCGAGGCCCATCAGGCTGAGGCAGGCGGCCAAAAGGAAACGGTCAATTGTCCACCACCAGTCGGCGACGGGTCCACGGTCAATGCGGCTTACCATCAATTCGCTCCCTGGATAGGTGATGCGCCCGCAAGCGCCAAGACGGCGGAGCGGAAGGCCTCGCCGCGTTTTTCAAAATTCTGAAACTGGTCGAAACTGGCACAGGCAGGCGACAGCAGGACCACAGCCTCCTGCGATCCGTCGCCGGCCGCATCGCGCGCGGCGTGTTCCACCGCGGCGGCGATCGTGCCTGAAATTTCATACGGCGCCGCCTCGCCCAGCGTTGCCGCAAACTGCGGCGCCGCCTCGCCGATCAGATAGGCCTTGGCGATACGCGGGAAAAAGCCGGATAGCGAGGCAATGCCGCCTTCCTTGGGCAGGCCGCCGGCAATCCAGTAGATGCGCGGGAAGGACGACAGCGCGGGCGCGGCCGCATCCGCATTGGTCGCCTTGGAATCGTTGACGAACAGCGTCCTGCCCTGCCGCGCCACCTGCTCCATGCGGTGCGCAAGGCCGGGAAAGGTTTTGAGGCCCGCATTGATCTCATCCGCCGAGAGGCCGACGGAGCGGCAGGCGGCAAAGGCTGCCAACGCGTTCTGCGCATTGTGTTCGCCGCGCAGCGACCCGATGCCCTGCAACGAGGCGACGGCAGTTTTCGCGCCGTTTTCGGCGAGATACAGCGTCGCCCCGTCGGCGAAATAGCCGTTCGGGATAGGCAGGCGCTTGGAGATGCGGATCACCGGTTTGCCCGCACGCTCCAGCCGGTCGGCAATCGCCGCGCAGAAACTGTCGTCGACACCGACAATCGCCGTCTCGCTGCCCGCCACCAGCCGTTCCTTGATCTCGGCATAGTGCTGCATGGTGCCATGCCGGTCGAGATGATCCGGCGTCAGGTTCAGAAGGATACCGGCGGTCGGATTGATCGACGGTGCCAGATCGATCTGGTAGGACGAGCATTCCACGACATAGTGGCGGCCATCCGCCGGTGGCTCCAGCGTCATGACGGCGGTGCCGATATTGCCGCCCAGCTGCATGTCACGGCCCGACGCCCTGATGATATGGGCGATCAGCGCCGTCGTCGTCGACTTGCCGTTGGTGCCGGTGATGGCGATGAACGGGCTGTTCTTTCCCGCCAGATTGCGCTCGCGCACGAAGAGTTCGACATCGCCGATGATTTCAACGCCTGCGGCGCGGGCCAGATCCACCGTCCAGTGCGGACGCGGATGGGTCAGCGGCACGCCGGGCGACAGGACGAAGGAGGAAAACTGCTTCCAGTCGACGAGACGCAGGTCACTGGTGTCGATGCCGGCACCCTGCGCGCGTGCAACGCTCTCGGGATTGTCGTCCCAGGCAATGACCCGCGCCGCGCCAGCGGCAATCGCCTTTGCCGTCGCAATACCCGAACCGCCGAGCCCGAAGAGCGCGACGGTCTTGTCCAGCATGGAGTGGGCAGCGATCATGCAACTGGCCTTATCTGAGCTTGAGTGTGGAAAGACCGATCAGCGCGAGAATGACGGCGATGATCCAGAAGCGGATCACGACCTGGCTCTCGGTCCAGCCCTTCTTTTCGAAATGATGGTGGATCGGCGCCATCAGGAACACGCGTTTTCCCGTCAGTTTGAACGAGGTGACCTGGATGATCACCGACATGGCTTCCATGACGAAGACGCCGCCGATGATGGCCAGAACGATTTCGTGCTTGGTGGCAACGGCGACGGCACCGATGAGACCACCCAGCGCCAGCGACCCGGTGTCGCCCATGAAAATGGCGGCGGGCGGCGCGTTGAACCAGAGAAAACCGAGACCCGCGCCGATGACAGCGCCGAGAACCACGGCGAGTTCACCCGTGCCGGGTGTGAAATGGATCTGCAGGTAATCGGCAAAGATCGCATTACCCGCGAGATAGGCAATCACCCCGAACGAGGCGGCGGCGATCATCACCGGAACGGTGGCAAGACCATCGAGACCGTCGGTGAAATTGACGGCATTGCCCGCGCCGACCATGACGAAAGCGGCAAAGGGAACGAAGAAAATGCCGAGATTGAGGATCAGCTGCTTGGCAAAGGGGAAGGTCAAGGACGAAGAGAACGGTTCCTGCCCCGCCCACATGATGGCAAGACCGGCCAGCGCGGCGACCAGGAACTCGATGCCGAGGCGCGCGCGGGCGGAAAAGCCCTTGAACGACTGTTTGCTGACCTTGAGATAATCATCGTAGAAGCCGATGGCCCCGAAGCTCACGGCAACCAGAAGCACGACCCAGACATAGATGTTGGACCAGTTGGCCCAGAGCAGCGACGAGATCAGGATACCGGTCATGATCATCAGGCCGCCCATGGTCGGCGTCCCGGCCTTCTTGAAGTGGGTCTGCGGGCCGTCCGCGCGGATCGGCTGGCCGCGGCCCTGCCGGACGCGCAGGGAGTCGATGATGCGGGGACCGAACAGAAACACGATCAGCGCCGAGGTGATCAGCGCGCCGCCGGTCCTGAACGTGATGTAGCGGAACACGTTCAGAAATTGGATATGTTCCGCCAGACCGGCCAGATAATAAAGCATAGACTATGTCCCCATCCCCGTAAGCTCACTCGGCAGGACCGGCGGGCTCCACGGCGTTGTACTTCTGTAGGATTGCCTTGACGATCCGGACAAAACCGATTCCTTTCGATGATTTGATCATGATCACATCACCGGCCCTGATCGTGTTCAGCAGATTTGACTGCAATTCGTCGACGCTCTGCCTGTATTCGGCGTGAAATTCAACCGGCAAGGCCGCTTTAAGCGCCGCCATTTCAGGTCCGCCGAGAAAAACCATGTTGATATGATTGGCCGTGATGACTGGTGCCAGGTCCGCATGCAGCTTCGGCGCCTGCTTGCCGAGTTCCAGCATGTCGCCGAGCACGGCAATGCGGCGCCCCTTGCCCGTGGGCACGGCGGCAGCAAGAAGCTCTATCGACGCGCGCACCGAAGCCGGATTGGCGTTGTAGCTCTCATCGATCAGCGTGAACGTGCCATTGCCGATTTCGAGCAGGTGGCGCGCACCGCGCCCGCTTTCCGGCCGCAGCGATGCC
This sequence comes from Phyllobacterium sp. T2-21, assembly GCF_055378485.1. Taxonomy (NCBI): domain Bacteria; kingdom Pseudomonadati; phylum Pseudomonadota; class Alphaproteobacteria; order Hyphomicrobiales; family Phyllobacteriaceae; genus Phyllobacterium; species Phyllobacterium sp. T2-21. Next base: position 3,184,288 of record NZ_AP027912.1, read on the forward strand.
AGCGCCAGCGTGACCTTGGTCATGTCGGCGCCGGTCAGATGCGCCGCGCCGAGCACCGCCAGCACGTTCTGCACGATGTGCCTGCCCGGCGCGCCAACCTTGACGACGGCTTCGGAACCGGCAAGCCGTACGGTCATGCAGGAGCAGGCATCGTGCAGCTTGAGCGCGCGCAGGCGATAATCCGCCCGGGCATTCTCACCAAAACTCTTGATGTGCTCGACGCCGGCATTGCGCGCCAGCGTTTCCAGGAGCTTGTAGTGCTTGTCGTCGCGATTGAGCAAGGCATAGCCGCCGGGCACAAGCCCTTCAAAAATCTCGGCTTTTGCCGTCGCGATTTCCTGCAGGTTCTTGAAATGGCCAAGATGCGCCGGAGCGATCAGCGTGACGATTGCCACATGCGGGCGAACCATTTTCACCAGCGGACGGATTTCGTCCGCATGGTTCATGCCGATTTCAAAAACGCCGTAATCCGTGTCCTCGGGCATGCGGGCGAGCGTCAGCGGCACACCCCAGTGATTGTTGAACGAGGCAACCGATGCATGAACCTTGCCGGAATCCGCCAGGACGTGCCGCAGCGCTTCCTTGGTGGTCGTCTTGCCGACGGAACCGGTCACGGCGATGATCTGGGCATGGGAGCGTTCGCGCGCCGCAAGGCCGAGCCGCGTCATGGCCGCGAGCACGTCATCGACCACGATCATCGGGGTCTTCAGCTTGCCGAGTGCGGGGAGCTTCACTTCCGCAACCACGAGCAGTGCCGCACCGGCAGCCACCGCCGCCGTGGCAAAATCATGCCCGTCGAGTGCATCGCCCTTGATGGCGAAAAACGCTTCACCCTTGCGCAGGGTGCGCGTATCGATGGAAATCCCGGTAATGCCTTCGGGCAGCGCGCCAACCGGACGGCCGTTCATGGCCTCAATCATGGCTTCGGAGGTCCAGAGCAAACTCATGGATTGCGCTCCCGGGCCAGACGGTCCTTCAGGGCCTGGGCAACTTCCGTGTGATCGGAGAACGGCAGCACGACGGTCCCAACGGTCTGACCTTCTTCGTGGCCCTTGCCCGCGACAATCAGCGTATCGCCGGATTTCATCATGGCAACCGCCACGCGGATCGCCTCATGCCGGTCGCCGATCTCCTTCGCGCCGGGAGCGGCGGCGAGAATTTCAGCGCGGATGGTGGCGGGAACTTCCGAGCGCGGGTTGTCATCGGTCACGATGACGACATCGGCGAGGCGCGTGGCAATTTCACCCATCATCGGGCGCTTGCCCTTGTCGCGGTCGCCGCCGCAGCCGAACACCACGATGACGCGCCCTGTCGTGAAGGGACGGACCGAGGTGAGCACATTCTCCAGCGCATCGGGCTTGTGGGCGTAATCGACATAGGCGGGCGCCCCCTCTTCCGTCGCGCCGACAAGATCGAGCCGTCCAGGCGCGCCCTTCAGCCGCTCGAGGCCGCGCATGGCCGCAGCGGCGGGAACGCCTGTTGCAATCGCAAGCCCTGCGGCCACAAGACCATTGGCCACCTGGAAATCTCCTGCCAGCGGCAGGGTGATCTCAAAGATCTCGCCGGCAATCTGCACTTCCACATGCTGGCGGAACCGCTCATGCTCGACACGCTTCAGCGTGATGAATTCGCCCTTGCGGCCGACCGTCAGCACCTTGCAACCGGCTTCGATGGCTGCCGCTATGGTCGGCTTGGAAAAGGGATCGTCGGCGAAAATGACGGCAGGCGCGCCCTTCGGCAGCAGTTCCCTGAACAGACGCAGTTTGGCGGCGTGATATTCCTCGACCGTCGGATGATAATCCATGTGGTCCCGGCCAAGATTGGTGAAAGCACCGGCCGACAGCTTCACACCGTCGAGGCGGCGCTGGTCAAGGCCATGCGACGAGGCTTCCATGGCCGCATGGGTAACACCCTCTTCGACCAGTTCGCTCAGCAGCTTGTGCAGTTCGACGGGATCAGGCGTGGTCAATGAACCGTAATCATTGCGCGTCGGCGAAACCACGCCTGTCGTGCCGATGCTGGCCGAGGCGAAACCGGCATTGGCCCAGATCTGGCGGGTGAAGGATGCCACCGATGTCTTGCCGCTGGTGCCGGTGATGGCGACCATCACATCCGGCTGCACCCGGTAGAAGCTGGCAGCCGCAAGCGCGAGCGCACGGCGCGGATCGTCCACATAGATGATCGGGGCGGAGACGTTGCTCAGCTTGGAATCGCTGGCGGCAACGATGATCGCAGCGCCGCGTTTTGCCGCGTCCGCAGCATAAACGCTGCCGTCCGCCTTCGAGCCTTTCAGGGCCGCGAAGAGGAAGCCGGGCATGACCTCACGCGAATCGGAAGTCAGGCCATTGATCGTCGTTTCCCCGAATTCGGAGATTGCCAGGGCAGGTATGCCGTTCAATTCTTTCAGTTTCATGACCGAATCTGCTTTACTCATCACTGTCGTAGGAAACCTGCAATGGCGCGACTTGTTGGCCGAAATCGGGCTTTACCCCGAGAAACGATGCGGATCTGCGGATAATTTCCGCCACCATGGGTGCCGCGTTGAAGGCTGCGATACCGCTGCTCTGCCCTTCGGCAGGCTTTGGTTCGTCGATAATGGTCAAAACGACATATTCCGGTTTTTCGATCGGAAAGGCCGCCACGAAGGCGTTGAACCGCAGATCCTTGGCATAGCGGCCATTGACAACCTTGTCCGCCGTTCCGGTCTTGCCGCCGACGCGGTAGCCCTTGACGTTGGCGTTGCGGCCCGAGCCGGTATCGCCGTTGAGCTTGTAGAGATAGCGCATGTCATCGCTGGTTTTCGGCTTGATGACCTGTTCGGCCATGGTCTGTGCCTGTTCCAGCGTACGCGGCAGGAAAGTCGGTTCGATCAGCCGGCCGCCATTGACCAGCGCCGCGGCGCCGACCGCCGTCTGCAGCGGTGTCGTGGCCATGCCGTGGCCGAAGGAGATCGTGATCGAATTCACCTTCTTCCACACTTTCGGCGAATAGGGCTTGGCGACCTCCGGCAGTTCCGTCTTCATCGGATCGAGCAGGCCGAGACGCGTCAGGAACGCCCGGTGATTTTCGATGCCCACCGCATCGGCTTCCCGCGCCGAGCCGATGTTGGAGGAGAAGACGAAAACTTCCGGCAGGGTCAGCACACGCGCCTTGCCATGGAAATCGTGGATCGTCTGGCGACCGATGGTGATCGGGCGTGTCGCATCATAGGTCGTGTTCAGCGTCGCCCCGTGGTCGAGCGACATGGCGGTGGTGAAACTCTTGATCGTCGAGCCCATCTCGTAGAGACCGGCCGACATGCGGTTGAGGTGGTCCTTGTCGAGCGCATTGAACGGGTTGTTCGGATCAAAATCCGGCGCCGAGGCCATGGCCATCACTTCGCCGGTATTGACGTTGAGAACAACGGCACCCGCCGCAATGGCGCGGTATTTCTGCATCGCATTGACCACGACGTCGCGCACCACATGCTGGACGCGCAGGTCGATCGACAGGCGCACCGGCGCCAGCGAACGCCCGTCCGCAAGGCCGACATCGCGCAGGTCGGACAGCCCCTGCGAGTCGATGTACTTCTCCATGCCGGCAATGCCCTGATTGTCGATATTGACGAGACCAAGGATATGCGACGCCGTCGGGCCGCCGGGATAGAAGCGTGATTTTTCCGTGCGGAAGCCGATGCCGGGAATGCCCAGCGCCATGATCTGGCTCTTCTGCTGCGGTGTCAGGCCGCGCTTCAGCCAGGCAAAGCCTGCGCCGCTCTTCAGGCGGCTGTAGGTCTGTTCGAAGTTGAGATCCGGCAGGACGGTCGACAGCAGCTCATAGGCTTCATCGGGATCGATGATCTTGCGCGGCTCGGCATAGAGCGATGCGGTCTTGATATCGGTTGCCAGCACTTCGCCGTTGCGGTCGAGAATATCCGGCCGCGAGGCCAGAACGGTGCCGGTCGGACCGTTGTAGCCGGTGGTATCTTCCTGCATCCCGTAGAAAATCAGGCGTCCGCTGATAACGCCATAAATGCCGATAAAGCAGATCATGGCCATCATCACGCGGTTGCGCGCGCGATTGCCCGTCTTCTTCTTGCGCGCATCCATTTCGAATGCCGGTGCCGTTCCGTTTTCCAGCTGCGCTGTTTTCCGCTTGATCCAGATGCCCATCTTAATGCGCAGCCCCCTTCGGTTTCGCGCCGGGGACGGCCGCAACGGTTGCCCTGCGCACGCTGCCGGTCTTGATCGTATCGGTCTTTTTCACGGCAGGCCCCGCATCGGCTTCAGTGATGAGGTTGGCGACGTCATCGATCTTTTCGGCGGCGGGTTTGGCTTTCGGAATCTCGTTGATGTTGGCGATCTGCTGCGCCTCGACCGGCTGCAGGTTGAGCTGGCCCTGGAAGGAGGCAACCAGCTTCTGCAGGCGGTTGGGCTGCGTCAGCAGGCTCCAGTCGGCCTTCAGGAGATCAATCGTATCCTTCTCGTCGGCGATCATCCGCTGGATCTTGTGCACTTCCGTCATCTGCTTTTCAGCATCGTGCTTGATTTTATAGGTGATGCCGGCCGCTGCGATCATCAGCCCGATCAATATGATGTCGAAGGTGCGCAGCATGGATCAGCTCCTCGCCGTTTCATGAAAATGCGGAAGATTGGGCAGGCCGTAGATCGAATGATCTTCAGCCAGCGGCGGGTTTTCGGTGCGGATGGCAGCACGCAGCTTGGCCGAGCGCGCACGCGGATTGCTTTCCGTCTCCGCCTCGGTCGGCGCAACTACGCCCTTGCCGATGGGGGTGAAGCTTGCCAGGCGCACCTGCACCTGCGGCAGATGGCGCGAACCGCCGCTCGAACCGGCGCGGTCGTTGAAGAAGCGCTTGACGATGCGGTCCTCGAGCGAATGGAAGGTCACGACAACCAGGCGGCCGCCCGGCTTGAGTGCCCGCTCGGCCGCATGCAGCGCGCGGACGAGTTCGCCCAGTTCGTCATTGACGAAAATGCGCAGCGCCTGAAACACGCGCGTTGCCGGATGGATCGGAATCTTCGGATTGCGCCCGACCAGCGCTTCGATGGCATTGGCCAGATCGCGGGTGCGGTGAAACGGCTCGGTGGTGCGGCGCTTTTCGATCATGCGTGCGATGCGGCCCGCATGGCGCTCCTCGCCGAGGAAATTGAAGATGCGGGCAAGATCGCCCGTCTTGAGGCGGTTGACCACGTCGGCGGCGCTTGGCCCTGAACTTGACATGCGCATGTCGAGCGGCCCGTCCTTCTGGAAGGAAAAGCCGCGCTCGGCCTCGTCGATCTGCATGGAGGACACGCCGATGTCCAGCACGATGCCGTCGGGAGCACCCAGCAATGCAACCTGATCCAGTGTCGAGAAAGTGCCCTGCACGAGCGTGAGGCGGCCCGCATGGGCCTTTTCCAGCGCCCGCCCGGCTTCGATGGCCGAGGGATCGCGGTCGATGGCCGTCACCGATGCGCCGGTATCGAGAATACGGCGGGTATAACCGCCTGCACCGAACGTGCCGTCGATGATCAATTGACCGGGACCGGGTTTCAGTGCGGCGATGACTTCATCGAGCAGGACGGGTATGTGGCGCGCTTCATCCTGACCGCCGGCACCCGCCATCACCTGTTTCCTGTCTGATTGTCCAGATTTTCCAGCCGCCGCCGCTCCATCAGGCGTTGACGTACCTTTGCCCGATGCGTTTCGAACTGCTCCGGCTGCCACATCTGAAAATGCGTGTTCGCCCCCGCAAAGGTCACATCGGTCGTGATGCCCGTATGCTCGCGCAGGAAATCCGTCACCGTGATCCGTCCATCCGCGTCCAGCTTGAGAAAGCCGCCATCCGCATGCAGGTAGAAAGACATATCGTCTGCCATTTCGGCGAAGGGATCCTCGCTCTCCAGCCGCTTGTCGAAGCGCGTCAGCAGATCCGGTCCGCCCGCATCGAGGGCAGGAAGATGCAGGGAGCGCAGGGCGTACAGTTCCGTGTGGCCGGCCTGCTGGATGATCGAACGGAAATGCGCCGGTACGGAAACCCGTCCCTTCGCATCGATCCTGTTCGTTACATGTCCGAGGAACCGGTTCAAAACGCAACACCGCCGTTTCCGCCACGAAGGCCTGTTTCATTTCTACCCCTGCTCCACCCCTGGGAGCCCCATCAATAGCCGCGGAAGCATTGGCCGAACGGGCCGAATGCAAGCCCTGGCATGCCAAATCCAATGTCGGGAAACACCGTGTCGACTGAACGCTACTGATGAAACCAATCGATATCATGGGGCACTATGGGCGTCAATGGGATTAGAGAACACATGGTGGGAGCAAGCCTGCAATCAGACGCACTTCCGGCGATTCTGAATTTATGGCTCATTAAGCTTAATGAACGGTTAGGAAACCGGTTGGGCGGTATGATTGAAGCCTTTGCGGAGGCGTAGTGCGTGGTTCGACAAGCTCACCATGAGGGAGGTGATTTGGTGACAAGCCCAATCGGAAAGATCGCAGAACTTGGCTTCCTGCAATCCTCATCTTTCCTCATGGTGAGCTTGTCGAACCACGCACGATGCATCTGCAGTCGCGTGCAACCGTAAGAAGGATGAAGTGTCAGCTGGCCTGTAAGCCGGGTTCTGTATGGCCGGACTTGCATCCGGCGCGGCAGCCATTCATCTTGGACGGATGTTGCCATCCGCCTCCTGCAACCTACCCGGACGACTGACCGGAAACTGATCGCCAGGCTTTCGCCTGACACGCCGTCCCTATTCGGTTTTGCTCCCGGTGGGGTTTACCTTGCCGTTCCTGTTACCAGCAACGCGGTGGGCTCTTACCCCACCCTTTCACCCTTACCCCGTCATTCCTTGCGCCCAACCGGCAATGATCCGGCGCAACGAAAGACGGGGCGGTTTCCTTTCTGTGGCACTTTCCCTGGGGTCGCCCCCGCCGGACGTTATCCGGCACCGTGTTTCCCTGGAGCCCGGACTTTCCTCACATGCCGCCTTTCGGCTTCTGACATGCGCGGCTGCCCGGCCAGCTGACGAAGCGTATAAAAGGGTTTCGCAGCAAAAACGCAAATGAAAAAGGCCGGATTGGTTATCCGGCCCTCATCTTTGTAACGATCTCCAACGGTTTTAGTTGGAAGCCATTTCCATCTTCACCTTGGCGCAATAGTTGGCCGAGACCGGGTTCATGCGCGTTGCGCCATGACCGGCATTGTAGCGCAGGATGGTACCGCAGGTCGTGCCGTTGCCGAGCTTGTGTGCCCCGGCCAGATATTTCATGCCCCAGCGGATATTGGTTTCGGGATTGTAGAGCGCCTGGCGGGTGCCGGTATAGCCAAGGCCGCGCGCCGTTTCGAGCTTGATCTGCATCAGGCCGATTTCACCAGCGCTGCCGGTCATGTCGGCGCGGTAGTTGCTTTCCACCCGGACCACGGCATTGGCGAGGGAAGCCGGCACGCCGTAGGACGCGGCGTAGGAATTGATGATCGTCGTATACTTCATTGATCCGGCGGCGGAGGGGATGCTGCCCGTCGTCATCGTGTCGACATTGGCGAGATTCCTGTGGCGCACCTTGGTTCTGAGCCGGACCTTGGTTTCGACAACCGGACGCTTGGATGACGCCAGGGTCTTCTTGCTGGCATGGGTCTTTACGACGCTCTTTTTACCCTTGCTTGCTGTCTGGGCAGTCTTGGCGGATTTCCCGCCTTCTTTATCCTTTTCCGCTGCGGCCCGCTTGGCCTTGAGGTAGTCCATCAGGTTTGTCGGCTCTGCAGGACTGCTGTATGCTGAATTTGCGCCAAAGAAGGCCGTCGCCCCAACAAGGGCGAGAATCATACCAAATTTTTTTGTCATCGTTTTCCGTCTAAATCGCTTGGGCAATACGAGCGCACTGCCGGACCCCGTTCCGCGCCAAAAATCTAAAAGGGCATTACCGGAACAATGTCCAAGGATGTGACGGTCCAATGCAGCCGAATATGGGTCGGCCAAATAACAAAGTGTAACACATTGAAATATATAGGTTGCAGTGCACAAATAAACGCCGGGAAAGCATTTTTTTACAGAGAGTTAAGCATGAAGCGCGGGAAGTGCGGAAAGTACACGATGCAGGGTTTCAATGGTTGACATGTCGGCGACTCCGTCGACTTTTTCCGGGCGAAAATGGCGCTGGAACGCTAAAATGCCTAATTCTGTCGACCGTCCGAACACACTGTCGATAGGCACATCATAGCCGTAGAGCGCCAGCATGCTCTGCAATGCCTCCACCGGCTGGCCCTGATCGCCGAGGGAAAAGAAGCGTCCGCCGCGGATCGGTGATGGCTGTACCCAGTGCCCCACGCCGGAATTGTAGAGAACGGGCCACGGGAATTTTTCACCGGGATCAATCTTGCGCGCGGGCGCGATATCGGAGTGGGCAAGCACGTTTTCCGGGCGCATCTTGTGGCGCGACACGATCCCCTTGCACAGGTCGATCACCGCATCGATCTGCGCATCGCCGAAATCGGGGAAATTCAGCAGCGGTCCGCCATTGACGATCTCGATGCCGATGGAGCGGGAATTGATATCCGTCTCGCCCTTCCAGGAGCTTTGTCCGGCATGCCAGGCGCGCTGGCTTTCCGGCACGAGCTGAACGATGCGCCCGTCCTCGTGCACGACGTAGTGGGCGGAAACTTCGCTTTGCGGATTGGTCAGCCAGCCCTCGGCCGCCTCCCCGGTTTCCATGCCGGTATAATGCAGGACGAGATAGGACGGATGCTTGCCGTCCTTGCGCGGGCCAAAATTCGGTGAGGGATGCACTTCCGCGCGTAAATGGTCCGGTTTAAACGCGTTCATATGCCTTCAAATCTTTTTCGACTTTTTCCCAGGCCGCATTGATAGCGGCAATGCGCTGATTGGCAATAGCGACGAATTCCTCCGGCACGCCGCGGGCGATCAGCATGTCCGGATGATTTTCCCGCACCAGCGCCCTGTAGCGCTTGCGGGCGTCTTCGAAACTGACATCCCGCGCCAGACCGAGAACCACAAACGGGTCCGCCTGTCCCCGCCCGACATGCCGCGCCAGAATGCTGTCGAACTGCTCTTCATCGAGCGCGAAAATCTCGGCGACCGTGCCCAGGAAGATCAGTTCCTTGTCATGCAGCGAGCCGTCAGCCTTGGCGATGTGGAAAAGGCCGTCGAGAATATCTTCCAGCATCTTGCAGTTCGGCTTGCCGGTGCCGCACAGGGAGGCCAGTTGCGCCGCATAGGTCTCGTAACCCGCCACATCCTGCTTGGCGAGATTGTAGAGCCGGGTCACCTGATCCTGGTAGCGCGGCGGAACATGGAAGATCTCGTGAAATGCCTTGACCTCGACTTCGGTGACGACACCGTCAGCCTTGGCCATTTTGGCCGAGAGCGCAATCATGGCGATGGAGAACGCGACGCGCCTGCGGGTTTCGGGGTCTCCCTCGAAGGCCGTGCGCACGGCTTCGATGATGCTGGAGAAAGCATCGATGGCAGTGCTGGTAATGAAGTCGCTGATACGGCGCCAGATTGACATGGTATTGTTTTATTCAAATTCTTTCGCAATTGCGAGAGCCATCTGGAACAAGCCGGGCAGACTGGTTGCCGCACCTGTCAAAATAGAATGGCCGGCGCGAAGCCGGCCATTCTCATCGGGGATAGCGGCTCTTACTGAACGCCGAGCGTATCCTTCATGACTTTTTCTGCAGCATCCGCAGCGGCCTTGATCTGGTCGGCCGTCTGGCCGGCAGCCTTGGCCGCATCTTCGGCAGCCTTGCGGGCGGTGGCGACAGCAGCCTGTTTCTGCTCAGCCGTCATGGTCGCAGCCTGCTCTTTCAGCTTCTTCAGAGTATCCGCCGCATTCATCGGCGCTGCTGGCGCTGCGGGTGTTGCCGGAGCCTGCGTTGTGGACGGCGTTGCCGGAGCGGCAGGCTTGGCCGGTGTTGCAGCAGGCTGTTCGGTCGCTGCCGGAGCCTTCTTTTCCTCTTCCTTCTTGCCGCAAGCGGTCAGTGCAAGAAGCGAAACCATACCAAGTGAAATAAGTAATTTGCTGTTCATGGGTATACCCTCTCCGTTTCAACCAAATACGTCCCTCACGCAGTTATCTTACCTCAATTGAGGCAAAGTTGGGTCTTGTTTTAAAGTTCGGTTAACTTTTCATCGGAGAGCAGCAAAACGGGCAGGAAACCCGGCGTTTCCGGCGGGTTGTGCCAAGCCTGTTCTTTTGCAAAACTTGCCCTATCCGATCCCACGCCAGCAGAGTGCCCCGCATGTCCCCTTCCCCTTTGATTCGTGTCCTGACGGCGCACGATGCCGCCGCCTTCCAGGCCCTGCGCCTGCATGGCCTTCAGAGCACACCGGAAAGTTTCGGCTCGAGCTACGAGGATGAGGTTGGCCGCACGCCCGCCGAGATTGAGCGCATGCTCGACGGCAGGCCCAATGCCGTGTTCGGTGCCTTTGCCGGGAGCGAACTGGTCGGCATGGCCGGTTTCGCGACGACGGCCAAGGTCAAACAGAAGCACAAGGGTCTCTTGTGGGGCGTTTTCGTTCATGCGGACTGGCGCGGCCACGATCTTGGCAGGAAGCTGACCCTGGCGGTCATCGGCCATGCCCGGGATCACGTCGACACGCTGCACGCAACGGTCATGGCAGCCAACCTGCCTGCCCGCACGCTCTATCTCGGATTGGGCTTCACGGTTTTCGGCTTGGAAAAGGATGCCCTGCGCATCGACGGCCAATCCTACGATGATGAATTGCTGCGGCTCGATTTGCGCTGACACCGCCGGCAAAAATCGTCACGCCATCTTGAAAATGAAACGGATTTGGTTTATGTCGCTAGATAATAATTAGCACACTACTTATTGTCTGGCTATGATATGACCCCGATGACGCCCCGCGATACCTACATTGACGAGCTTTCGAAAGTCAGCCGCAAGATCCGCACATTGTTCGATGCGCGGGTCAAGCAGCGCGGTCTTACCTTTGCACGCGCCCGGACCATGATGCTGCTCGACCGCATGGAAATTCTCAGCCAGAAGGATCTGGCGGAGGAATTGGAAATCGAAACGCCCACCATGGTGCGGCTGCTCGACGGCCTGGAAAAGCAGGGCTTTATCGAACGGCGCTCCGTGGACGGCGACCGCCGTGCCAAGCAGATCGTCATGACACCGCTGGGTGCGGAACTGGCCAGCGAGGTCAGCCAGCTGGCGCAGGAACTGCGCGCAGAGTTTCTGAATGGCGTGGACGAGACGGCGCTTGTTGCCGGACTTGAGGTCATGCGTGCCATCAACCGCAACATCGGCGACATGGACAAGGATCAGAACGGATGATCCGCGAGGCAGAATTCGTCGGGTATGACCCGCTGAAGCTGCAACCGGAACCACCGGAGGAAGCGGTGCTGCCCGCTGCAACGCCGCCAGCTCCACCACCCGCCATCAGCCCCTACCGCTCCGCCATCTATATCGCCGCCTCGACGCTGCTCTCCCTCACGCAGGGGCTGGGCATGAACCTCATCGCCACCAATGTGGCGCAGATTCAGGGCTATCTCGGCGCAACCAATACCGAAACCACATGGCTGATCGCCGCCTATATGGCGCCGAATGTCAGCCTTTCCGTCGCACTGATCAAAATCCGCAACCAGTATGGCTTGCGCAACTTTGCCGAACTGAGCATTGCCGGTTTCGTTCTCGTCTCGCTGATGCACCTGTTCGTCACCGACCTGCAATCGGCCATCATCATCCGCTTTTTCAGTGGCGTTGCCGCATCGCCCATGTCGAGTCTCGCTTTCCTCTACATGCTGGAGGCCTTTCCGCCGGCGCGCAAACTCACCGTCGCCGTGTGCCTCGTCCTCACCAACATCTCGCTCGCCTCGCCGCTCGCCCGCCTGCTGTCGCCCACCCTTTTGGAATTCGGCCAATGGCAGGGTCTCTACATGTTCGAGATATCGCTTGCCTTCATCGCCTTCGCCACGATCTACCTGCTGCCGCTCACGCCCGTGCCGCGCGCCAAGGTTATCGAAAAGCTCGACATCGTGAGCTATCTGCTGATTGCCATCGGCTTTGGCTGTACCGCCGTCGTGCTCGTGACCGGGCGGCTCTACTGGTGGGCGGAAGCGCCATGGCTCGGCATTCTTCTCGCCATTGCCGTCATCACGGTCACCATGGCGGTCGTCATCGAACTCAACCGGGAAAAGCCCCTGCTCGACATCCGCTGGATCGCCAGCCGGGAAATGCTGCATCTGGCGGGGACGATCCTGCTGTTCCGGCTGATCGTTTCCGAGCAATCCACCGTTGCCACCAATTTCTTCCAGAACCTGGGGTTGCTGAACGAGCAGATCGCCGCGCTCTATGGGGTGATGATGGTGTCGATGATCGTGGCAGGCCTGTGCTGCGCTGCGGTGATGAAGCCGGAACGCGGCCCTGCCATCCATGCGGTGGCGCTGGTCTTCCTGATCGTCGGTTCCTACATGGACAGTCAGGCGACAAACCTGACCCGCCCCGACAACATGTATCTGAGCCAGGCGCTGATCGCGGCGGCCACGGCCATCTTCCTGCCGCCCGCCATGTCGGCCGGCCTCACCTCTGCCCTGAAACGGGGCCCGAGCTATATCCTCAATTTCATCATTGTGTTCCTGGCGACGCAAAGCCTCGGCGGGCTGCTCGGAACCGCCGTCTTCGGCAGCTTCGTCACGATCCGCGAGAAATTCCACTCCAACGTGCTGGCGGAACATATCGTCCTGTCCGACCCGCTCGTCGCCCAGCGTGTCACGCAACTGGCGAACGGCTATGGCAGGGTCATCACCGACAAGGCACTGCTCAATGCCGAAGGGATCGCGCTCCTGTCACTGCAGACGACGCGTGAAGCCAATATCCTTGCCTATAATGACGCATTCTTCCTCATTGCGGCGATCTCGTTCTTTGCCCTCGTCGCCCTTCTCACCCATGTCGGCTTTCGCTATGCCGCCGGAAAATTCATGGCTCCGCGCGTGACCGGCGAAATCGCCCAACCAAGTTCATAAGATCATGTCCCGATTGCTCCGCAACACCGCCACCCTCACCGCCATTCTTCTCGGCCTGCTCGGCCTTGTGCTGGTTCTCTATGCGTGGCGGCTGCCGCCCTTCAACAGCAATGTTGAGATCACCGAGAATGCCTATGTCAAAGGCTACGTAACCCTCATCAGCCCGCAGCTCAGCGGATACATCATCGACGTGCCGGTGCAGGACTATCAGCAGGTCAAGGAAGGACAGCTGCTGGTACGGATCGATGACCGCATCTATGCGCAGAAGCTCGAACAGGCCAAGGCGACACTGGCAAGCCAGCAGGCAGCCCTCAGCAATTCGACCCAGCTGGAAAGGGCGGCGGAAGCGCGTATCGGTTCCAGCCAGGCACAGCTCGACAGTGCCAATTCGGGCCTGCGGCGCACGCAGGCCAACTGGGCCCGCATCGAACCGCTTGCCATCAAGGGCGTCATGACGAAGAGCGATGCCGATCAGGCCGAAACCGCGCTGGAACAGGCGCAGTCGGCGGTCACCCAGGCGCAGGCAGCGCTGGAAGTTTCCAAGCAGGACCTGGAGACCATCAAGGTGAGCCGCGGCTCGCTGGAAGCCGCCGTCGGCGGGGCCGTGGCAGCCGTCAATCTCGCCGAGATCGACATGACCAACACAAAAGTCCTCGCGCCGCGCGACGGTACGGTTGGCGAAGTGGGTGCGAAACTCGGGCAGTACGTGACCGCAGGAACGCAGCTGATGGCCGTGGTGCCGCCGGATGTCTGGATCATCGCCAACTTCAAGGAAACCCAGCTCAGCGACATCAGGATCGGCCAGCCCGTGACGTTCACGGTGGACGCACTGAACCGCAAGCGCCTGAACGGCCATGTCGAGCGCTTCGCGCCGGCCACCGGCTCGGAATTCAGCGTGCTCAAGCCTGACAATGCGACCGGCAATTTCACCAAGGTTGCCCAGCGCATTTCCGTGCGCATCTCCGTCGATCCCGGCCAGGACCTGGCGCAGTATCTGGCGCCCGGCATGTCGGTCGTGGTGCGAACCGAGCTGGAAAAATAGATTTGTGCCATGTTTTTTTCCGATGCCACGGGGGTTTAGCCGCATAAGCTGAATCAATCCGGCAGGCACGTGATTCAAAACCGTCACGGCTTTGTTACATCGGAATGTTAGGCGGAGAGGAATTTCCAACAAAGGGGATTCGATCCGATGCCGTTTGCGAAACAGCCCGACAGCGCCACGGCGCCGCGGCATGAAAAAGTTCAGAACGCCGTACGCCAGAACAGGCTCCTGTCAAAAGCCGGACTTTCCGAACGGCTGTTTGCCCATGTCTTCAAGGGCCTCGTCTATCCCCAGATATGGGAAGACCCGGAGGTCGACATGCAGGCGCTGCAGATCCATTCCGGCCATCGGATCGTTACCATCGCGTCGGGCGGCTGCAATGCCATGTCGTACCTTACCGCCGATCCCGCCAGCGTCGAGGCGGTCGATCTGAACACGGCGCACGTGGCGTTCAATCGCCTGAAGCTCGCCGCCGTCACCCGCCTGCCCAACTACGATGCCTTCTACCGTTTCTACGGCACGGCGGACGACAAGGCGAACCTTGCCGCCTATGAACGCTTCATCCAGCCGCATCTCGACGGCACCAGCCGCGCCTATTGGGAAAAGCGGATGCTGTCCGGCCGCCGGCGCATCACCATCTTTTCGCGTGACCTCTACCGGCATGGCCTGCTCGGGCTGTTCATCGGCATGGGTCACCGCGTCGCCAGGCTCTACGGCATCGACCCGCGCGATATCCTCAAGGCCGCGACGATCGAAGAGCAGCGCGCCTATTTCGACCGCGCCCTCGCCCCGCTTTTCGACAAGCGGATGGTGCGCTGGGCGACGAAGCGCAAATCCTCGCTGTTCGGCCTCGGTATCCCGCCACAGCAATATGATGCACTGGCAACGGCAGGCGACGGCAACATGGCGCTGGTGCTGCGCCGCCGCCTGGAAAAACTCGCCTGCGGCTTCCCGCTGTCGGAAAACTATTTCGCCTGGCAGGCCTTCGGGCGCGGGTACAGCGACAATGCCGAAACCGGCCCGCTGCCGCCCTATCTCTCGCGCAACAATTTCGAGAATGTGCGCGACCGCGCCGAGCGCATGAGCGTCGTCAACGCATCGTTGACGGAGTTCCTCGCGGCCAAGCCCGCAGGTTCCGTCGACCGCTTCATCCTGCTCGACGCGCAGGACTGGATGAACGACAAGCAGCTGAATGAACTCTGGCACGAAATCACCCGCACGGCCGCTGCCGGCGCGCGCGTCATTTTCCGCACCGCGGCCGAGCCCACCATCCTGCCGGGCCGCATCGACGACGCCCTGCTTGCGCGCTGGGATTACCGGGAGGAACAGTCTCTCGACCTGCATGCCCGCGACCGGTCGTCCATCTATGGCGGCTTCCATCTCTATCTGCTCAAGGATTGATACCGATGTTTGCCAAGATCGAACATGGACCGCTGATGGATCGCGTCTACCGGCACCAGCGCCACTTCTATGACGCCACGCGCAAGTACTATCTGCTCGGACGCGATCCGATGATCGCAGGCCTGATGCCGCCGGCCAATGGCAGCATCCTGGAGATCGGCTGCGGCACCGGGCGCAATCTGGTCATGGCCGGAGCCGCCTATCCCACGACAAAGCTCTATGGCATCGACATTTCCAACGAAATGCTGACGACAGCCCGCAAGAAGGTGATGGCTGCCGGCATCGGCGAGCGCACCGAACTTGCCTATGCCGATGCGGCGAAATTCGATCCGTCCGCCCTGTTCGGCCGCGCCCAGTTTGACCGGATTTTCATCTCCTATGCGGTGTCGATGATCCCGCAGTGGGAAAGCGTCATGCGCGAAGCGGTCAACCATCTGGCTCCTGGCGGCCAGCTGCACATTGTCGATTTCGGCGATCTCACGGATTTGCCCGGAGCCGCGAAAACCGCCCTCTACAAATGGCTCGAATGGTATCACGTCACGCCGCGCAACAACCTGTTCGAGGTTGCGCAGGACATCGCAGCCGCCACGGGCGCGCACGCCGAAGCACAACGGCTCTATCGCGGCTTTGCCTGGATTTCGATCATCAGCCGCCCGGGCTGAGGCCATCATCCCGCCGTGCGTGGTTCGACAAGCTCACCATGAGGGAGATTGAGGATTTCAGGGAGCCATATTCTGCAACCTATCAGATTGGCATTGCCGCCAAACCACATCCCTCATGGTGAGCTTGTCGAACCACGCACAACAGGATTGTCCCCCTATTTGCAGAGATCGCCCTTGGCGACAACCGAGCTTGGCGCGGCGAGGCAGTAGAGCTTGGTGATATTGGAGGCCGTGCGCTCGCCGAGCGGATTAGGGTCCAGTTCATCGCCGCTTTGCGATTGCAGCAGCTCGCAATCGCTGCGCAGCAGGCACATGACCGGGATACGTGCCATCGCCGTCGCTGTCTTGAACATGCCGCGCCTGCCGTCCATGGCACCAGTATTGTGCACGCGGTACCACTGGTGCGTGCGGGAAATGCGGTAGAATGAACGCGGGTTCGACAGGATGGCGAGCCGCGACAACAGGTCGTTATCGGCGAAAAGATCGACAACCTGGCCATCGTAGGGCTCGGTCAGCCGGAAATTATTCGACACGAACGTCGAGTTGAAGGTAATTGCCGCCGTGCACGGAAACGCCGCGGCCATGTGCCGGGCCAGGCCGCCGCCCAGCTCATGTCCAACGGCGATATAATCGATGGGCAAGCCGTCCGAATTCTTCTGCGCCTCGGCCCTGATCTTGGCGAACTCCTTGCGTGCGGTGCGATACTGATCCCATGGATTGATGATCTGGGTGAAATAGCTCAGCTCGCTGATGAACCCCGGAACGCCAGCCAGACCGTCGGCACCGCGGAACACGATCATGTAGGACATCCGGTCCGAACTGCGGCGGCGATAGACTTCCGCGTAAAACCCGCCTGCCCTGGCGATGGGGTCGCCAAACGGCTCCCAGCCGAAATATTCGGTCTTCAGGTCGAAATGATGCCGTGCGATCGGCTTGTAAACGTTCGACGCATAGGCGGCGTAGACACCGAAATAATCCGAAATCAGCTCGTTGTTGTAGCCGGGATAACCGCGATAGTTTCTCCAGAAGCTCGGCACGGTGGGACGAACGCAGTGTTCCGCATGGCTGTTGCCGATCCCCAGCTCGGGCCGGTCGATCGTCACCCATGCAGCCATCGTCGCATTGGCAAGGCCAATGACGCAGATAATAAGTACAGCCCAGCCAATTTTCCTGATCATACGCTTCCCCGGACCGGTCAAATGGCCGTGCTGCCAGAACGTTTGCCGCCTGTTATATCAAACACGAAGATGTGACCCATCATACCCCGCAACTCTCATACAGATATCACATTGAAAAATCATGACAAAGGAAAGGCATACTACCATCAACCATAATCTCCGCCGGTCATGATCTGTTAAGCATAATGCCGCATGAGTGGAAAAATAAGGAATGCCCCTTCACGATTCGAGTACGGACCGCCATTGATGAAGCGACTTGCTGCTGGATTATTGACCCTTCTTCTCGCCGGTTGCACGACGGTCGACTACGATTTTTCCGATGCAAAGAAGCGAACCGCGCCTGCCGCGCTGCAACAGATCGCAGCGCCCTCGGGCAAAATCAATGCGCCGCGTTTCAACGACAGCAATCCGCACGACTGGAAAGGCAGAACGCCCTGGCACTATCCAGTGCATGGAACGGATGTCTCCAAATACCAATCGACCATCGATTGGGCGGCCGTGCGCGGCAATCGCATCTCGTTTGTCTTCATCAAAGCCACGGAAGGGGCGGACCGGGTCGATGACCGCCTCTCCGACAACTGGCAGGCCGCACGCGCCGCAGGCATTCCGCGCGGCGCCTACCACTTCTATTATTTCTGCCGTACCGCCAAGGAACAGGCGCAGTGGTTCATCCGCAACGTGCCGAACGATCCCGGAGCCCTGCCGCCGGTGCTCGACATGGAATGGAACGCCGCATCGCCGACCTGCAAGCTGCGCCCCAATGCGGCGGTGGTGCGCAGCGAAATGCGTGTCTTCATCGACATTCTCGAACGCCATTACGGCAAGCGGCCGATCATCTACACCACCGTCGACTTCTTCGACGACAATGACCTGCGGCAACTGGCCGGCTATCCGTTCTGGTTGCGCTCGGTTGCAGGTCATCCCGATGAAAAATACGGGCCGCATCCCTGGACGTTCTGGCAGTATACCGGAACCGGCTCCATCCCCGGCATTCGCGGCGATGCGGATATCAATGTGTTTGCCGGTGACGAAACCGCCTGGAAGCAGTGGCTTGTGCGCAACAAGGTGCGATAAAGTCACACCGGACCTCTTCTCGCAATTCTGTGACTTCACGAGGGGGACATAATCGTGCATTAGCAGGACAAGCTCGCGCGCCTGCTGGCGCCCCCTGTTACCAACGAGATTTCCCTGATGAACAAACTATCGATTGCTCTTGCCGCCGCACTCTTTTCTGCGACAAGTTCAGCTTATGCACTGGACCAGATCAACCACCAGCAACCGGCAGCTGTAAAGCCTGCCTGCGGCGGCGAGATGGAACCCTGGTTCAACGGCCTTATCGCCGAAGCAAAAGCGGCAGGCGTGACCGACAAGGGCCTCGGCGAACTTCTCAAGGCATCGCTTGATGACAAGGTTCTGCAGCGCGACCGCGCCCAGGGCGTGTTCAGCCAGACCTTCCTGACATTCTCGACCCGCATGGTGTCGGATTACCGCCTCAAGCAGGGCGCAGCCAACCTGAAGAAATATGCCGATACCTTTGCCAGGGCAGAGTCCGAATATGGCGTGCCGGGCCCGGTGATTGCCGCCTTCTGGGGACTGGAAACCGATTTCGGCGCGGTGCAGGGCGATTTTGACACGCTGAACGCGCTGCTCACCCTCTCCTTCGATTGCCGCCGTCCGGAGTTGTTCCGGCCGCAGCTGATCGCCCTGCTCAAGCTGTTCGACAAGGGCGTGGTCGATTCCAAGACCACTGGCGCATGGGCGGGCGAGATCGGCCAGATGCAGATGCTGCCGACCGATTATCTGGAGCGTGGCGTCGATGGCGACGGGGACGGCAAGGTCGACCTCAAGAACAGCGCGCCGGACGCCATCATGACGGCGGCCCGCGTCCTGCACGATCTCGGCTGGCGCAAGGGCGAGCCATGGCTGGAGGAAGTCAAGCTGACCCGGGATCTGCCCTGGGAAAACGCATTGCGGACAAACCGCCTCCCCCATTCCAAATGGGCCGAATGGGGTGTGATGGGCATGAAGGGACCGCTCGGTCCCGACAATGGCGATGCATCCCTCCTGCTGCCGATGGGCCGCAAGGGACCGGCATTCCTGTCCTACGCCAATTTCGACGTTTTCGTCGAATGGAACAAGTCCATCATCTACGCGACAACCGCCGCCTATTTCGCCGCGCGCCTCGCCGGTGCCGGTCCGCTTGAGCCGACCACACCGGAGACGGGCCTCACGCAGGAACAGATGAAGGAACTGCAGACCAAGCTCGCCGCCCGCGGCCACGATATGGGCCCGAAGATTGACGGCGTGTTCGGCATCCTGACCCGCGATGCCGTGCGCGACGAACAGATGCGCCTCGGCCTGCCTGCTGACGCCTGGCCCACCCCGGAATTGCTCAGCAAGCTCTGAGAGAGCTAGGGTCAGGACCTATTAATCTGGTCGAAATGGTACGCGGCCATTTGTTTGGATACAAGGAGCAAAGGCGATGGGAATGTTTATCCATTCTCAAGTCCTTTGCGACGATGTAGCCGGGCAAATGGACCGTATCCTACGGACGCCGAAACGGCTGCAAGCTGCAGCGTCGAGCTGCTCGGTCGGGGGGAAGACCCCGCCCTTCGCATCTCTCCTCGCATCTTCTTGCCGTTTCAGGCGCCATTTCGATCATATTAATGGGTCCTGACCCTAGTCCCCCCGGTGTTCGGTGGGAGCCATTGTTTCCAGCGAAGCAAAACCCTCCGGCCGCTCGCCCTCGTCGAACGGCGTTTCCACCTCGACGAATGTATCGGGGTAGAAACCGTTGAAACGGGTGCGCAGCGACAGGGAATAGGCGCCGATATTGCCGATTTCGATCCAGTCGCCGGTAGCGACCGTCTCCGGCAGCCAGAACGGCCGTGACAGGATATCGACGGAATCGCAGGTCGCGCCGCAGACGCGGAACGGCACGATCTCCCGGACATTGCCGCTGCGATGCTTGTGCGCGGGGTCGGGTATGAACCGCGCCGGCAGGGTGATCTTGCCGGTCCACGAATCCGACAGCGACGCCCAGATACCGTCATTGATGTAAAGCCGCCTGCCCTTGCGCAGAAGCACGCGCACGATCAGCGAGAAGGCGCGCGCCACGATCACCCGGCCCGGCTCCGCCACCAGCGGCAGATCGTCAAACCCCCATTCCTTGATGTCGCCGCGCAGGCGCGACATCAATTGCCCGAGCGACGGCATCTCCACATGCTTGCGCTTGGGATCATGGCCGTATTCGGCCGGGAAACCGCCGCCGACATCGAGCCCGGCCAGCGGTACGCCCGCACGGTTGCGCACCCAGTCGGCTGACCGCAGGGCGCGTTCATAGGTGTCGGGATCTTCGATCTGGCTGCCGACATGGAAGCAGATGCCGACCTTGTAGCCGATCTTGTGCAGCCGCTGCAGAAGCTCGACCGCGTGGGCAGGCGTTGTACCGAATTTCTTGGACAGCTCGTAGGCCGCATGGCCCTTGGTCTGCAGCCGCACGTAAAGGGTGATGCTGCCCGGATCGATATCGAGCGCACGCACGATGCGGGTTATCTTGGCGATCTCGTCCTCATGGTCGACGGCCAGGATGCGGATGCCATAGGTTTCAAGCGCAAGGCGGATATCCGACTGGGCCTTGATGGGATGCATATAGAGCATATGCGCATTCGGAGCGACCTTGCGTACCGCGGCGAACTCGCCCGGCGATGCCACATCGAATGTGTTGATGCCGTTGCGCGCCAGCGTTTCCAGGACCAGATTTTCGCCATTGGTCTTGACCGCATAGGCAGTCTCGCCGGGAAACATCTGCATGAACTGGTGCGCGTCTTCGACCAGCACATCCGGCCGAAAGCAATAGACGGGTTGATCGGGCCGCAGGGTAAGTGCTGCATCGCGGGCCGTGGCGAATCGTTGCATCTTGATCTTCTGCTCCATGCATAACTCTTAGCAAGAGCAGATGACGGACGAAAGTCGCTTTCTCCATGCAAGAAACGGGTGGCAATTTACCGGCGCGCGCCTAGAAATATCTGGTGCAGATCCGAATCGGGGGATTATCCGTGGCCGTAAACCAGACAACATCCGCCAATCCGCTTGCCATGACCGGTTTTGTCTGGCTGCAACTGCTGCTGCTGGGGGCCATATGGGGCGGTTCGTTCTTCTTCGCCAAAATCGCGGTGCACGTCATCCCGCCGCTGACGCTCGTCCTGTTTCGCGTCGCTATCGCCGCCGTTGCCCTGCACATCTATCTTCTGAGCCGCGGCATCCGGTTCTGGGACTATCGCCGGCACGCCCTCGGCTTTGCCGGACTGGGACTCCTGAACAACGTCATTCCCTTTTCGCTGCTGTTCATCGGGCAGACGGCGCTCGGTGCCGGGCTGGAATCGATCCTCAACGCCACGACACCGATCTGGACGGTGATCATCGCCACATTCCTTACCGTCGATGAGAAGATCAGCGCCAACAAGATCGCCGGCATCCTTCTCGGCGTCTTCGGCACGGTCGTGATGATCGGGCCCGGCGTGCTCTCCGGGTTGGGCGGACCGCTGTGGGCGGAAATCGCCGTGCTCACCGCCACCCTCTCCTATGCCTTCGCCAGCATTCTCGCCAAGCGGTTCAAGGGCATTCCACCAACAGTGACGGCAACCGGCCAGATGACGGCCTCGACGCTGATCATGATCCCCGTCGTGCTTCTCTCTGGCGGCATGCCGGATTTTGCCGCACCCGATCAGGGCGTCTGGGCGGCCGTGCTCAGCCTCGGCCTGCTCTCCACCGCCTTCGCCTACATCCTGTTCTTTTCCATCGTCCGCGCCGGCGGCGCCACCAATGCCTCGCTGGTCACGCTGGTGGTTCCCGTCAGCGCGATCCTGCTTGGAACAGTTTTTCTCGGGGAGGAACTGGGTTTGAAGGATTTTGCCGGCATGGCGCTCATCGCCCTTGGCCTTCTGACCATTGACGGCCGGCTGCTCGCAGCGTTGCAAAAACCGCGAAAAAGATAGAGTTTTCAACAAATCCTAACGGGTACGGCTTGGTATTTCCCGGCCTGGATTGCGGCGTAACTGTGTCATAAATCGGCGGGAGAACACGCGCGTCGCGTTTTGGTGCAATGCAAAAATAAACCAAATTCCCGGTCATTTTATCGTGAATTGACGATTTTTCATTCCCGTAAATGTGTTTCATTTCAGAAACTTACCATTGCAGAGCAAAAAATTTCTACAGATCATGTCACACCGCGGTAACATTTCCGCTTTTTCTGTGGCAATTTTCCGCTATGCTAAGACGGTTAACTGCAGGAGACAAACAATGGGACTTACGCGTTCGATGAACGTCCTCATGATCTGTGCAGCGTTCGCATTTATCGGTGCAATGGTCGTAGGACTCATACCCTGATTGAAAAAAAGAGCGCCGTGGAGATGGTCTCTGACCGTTAAGAAGGTGACAGACAAATTTGGATGGCCCGGTTGCAGCAACCGGGCCATTTCCAATTCAGCGGCCCTGCCCGATATCAGGCGGCGCCGGCCAATGCCGGTTCGAGCGGCGCGCTGACAGGGCGGATGCCGATGAGATGGCAGATGGCGAAGGCAAGGTCGGCCCGGTTCATCGTATAGAAATGGAAATCCTGAATGCCGCGCTCGACCAGATCGAGAACCTGCTCGGCAGCCACAGCCGATGAAACCAGCGCATGGGTCTGCGCATCGTTTTCCAGCCCCTCGAACCGCTCGGCCAGCCATGCTGGGATGTGAGTCCCGGCCTTCGAGCAGAAATTGGTGACCTGCGTGAAATTATGGATCGGCAGGATGCCCGGCAGGATCGGAATATAGATACCGGCGCGGCGGACCTTTTCGACATAACGCTCATAGAGATCGTTCTCGAAGAAGAACTGCGTGATCGCCCGCGTCGCGCCGTTGTCGACCTTGCGCTTGAGCATGTCGATATCGGTGGCGAAATCCGGGCTTTCCGGATGCTTTTCCGGATAGGCGGAAACGGAAATATCGAAATCGGCAAAGGCCTTCAGCCCGGCAACGAGATCGGCACCGTTTTCATAACCGCCGGGTGTCGGCTTGTAATGGGCGCCGACGCCGCCGGCCGGATCGCCGCGCAGGGCAACGAAGCGCTTCACGCCCATGGCCGCAAATTCGCGCACCACGGTATCGACCTCTTCCTTCGTCGCATCGACGCAGGTCAGGTGCGCGGCAGCGTTGACGTCCGTTTCGGTCAGGATGCGCTTGATCGTGCGGGCCGTGCGCTCGCGGGTGGAACCGCCGGCGCCGTAGGTTACCGACACGAATTCGGGATTGAGCGGCGCAAGACGCGTCACGGTTTCCCACAGGCGCTCTTCCATCACCTCGGTCTTCGGCGGGAAGAATTCAAAGGAAACCTTGATATTGGTTCCAAGGTCGGCACGGCGGGATTGGCGGAAAAAGCTCATCAGACACTCTCCGTTACGCGGGAGGTTAAAGCGGGATCAGCGATCAGCAGGCGTGGGTCGCGTGCCAACCACAGTTTGACGGTCAGTTTGTCTTTGTCTTTTGGTTCGAGTTCGATGCTGTTTTCCAGCGCCAGCCCGGCCTCGGTCAGCCAGTCACGCATCTGGTTGTCGTTGAAGCCAAGCCGTATATGCGCATGGCTGTCCCGCAGGAATTCAAGATCGTGCGGGGCGAAATCGACGATCAGCATGCGCCCGCCCGCACGCAAGGCGCGTGCGGCCTCGCGGATGGCCTCGGCAGGATTGTCGAGGAAGTGCAGCACCTGATGAACGGTCACCAGATCGAAGGACTCCCGGTCAACCGGCAGCGAATAGACATCGCCCTGGCGGACCTGCGCATTGGTGATGCCCGACCGGTCAAGATTGGAGCGGGCAATGGTCAGCATGTCGCGATTGATATCGATGCCGACACCGCGCACGTAAAGCGGGGCAAACAGTTCGAGAAGACGGCCGGTGCCGGTGCCCACGTCAAGCATCGCCTGGAACGGCGTGCGCCCGATGATCTTCGTCAGCGCGGCTTCCACCGCGCCATCCGGCACATGCAGCGAACGGATAGCGTCCCAGCTGGTGGCATTGGCACTGAAATAGGCGGCGGCCCGCTCGCGGCGCTGCAGCTTCACCGAGCCGAGCCGCTCGATATCGCGCTCCAGCAATGGATCGGACACATCAAGACGATCGAGCAGGATTCGGGCGATATCGCCAACAACCAGGGATTCAGCGAGGCGGAAATAGGCCCAGGACCCCTCCTGATAACGGTTAATCAGATTGGCTTCGAACAGCAGCTTGAGATGGCGGGAGACGCGCGGCTGCGACTGCCCGAGGATGGAGGTCAGATCGGAAACCGTCAGATCCCCCCGGGACAACAGCGCCAGAATGCGCAGGCGGCTGGGTTCCGCCGCTGCCTTCAGCGTATCGACCATCAGGTCAAGATTGAGATCACGTTTGTCCATCAAGGTATCCTCAAAAGATATAAAGATATGTTTATGTGAGAAATACAGATTTGGCAAGTTTTGTTTTTCCGTTGACGGCAAATTTTGTCGCGTCTGAAATAGGCTGGTATATCGATCAGCGAATCGGCGGGAAGACAGTGCAATGAGTTCAGGAACCAACCGCCAAAGGGCCATCGGCAAGGCGCTGACGCTGCTTTTGCCGGCCGTACCCTATTCGGATTCCGAGCCCATACGCGCTGCCGCCACGGCACCGCACATGAAAAGCCTGCCGCCACCCATTGCGGTGTGGCTGGCCACGGTCGCCCATGTCCGCCATCAGCACACGGACTACGATGCGCTGCGCGACGAGGGCTATGACAAGGAGTCGGCCCGCTTCTTCGTGCTCGAGGCCATCAACCGGAAATTGACGGAATGGCGGGCGACGCGGCTGCTGGATCCGGACGAAGACGATCCGAGCTGACTTCGGCGCCGGCATTCCACTGATCTTCATAGATGAGCTGGTCCAGCGGCAGCCGTTCGCGCCAGCCGCGCTTTTGCAGCTCCGGCTGATCGTAGAGCTGGTCGACATAGCCGATGCAGAGATAGGCGATGATCTCGACATGATCGGGGATGGCCAGAATGCAGCGCATGTCCCGGTCGTGGTAGATGCTGACCCAGCCGACGCCGATGCCTTCCGCCCGCGCCGCCAGCCACAGGTTCTGCACGGCGCAGACGGTGCTGTAGACGTCCATCTGCCGGTTATGGGTGCGCCCCAGAACGACATCGCCGCCGCGTGTCCGGTCGCAGGTGATGCACAGATTGACCGGCGCCTTCACGATGCCCTCAAGCTTCAGCGACGCGTAGAGCGCCTGGCGCTCGTCGGTGAACATGGCCTTTGCTTCGGCATTGGCGCGGGTAAAGGCCTGATGCACCTCGGCCTTGCGCGCCGCATCGCGGATGAGAATGAAATTCCACGGCTGCATGAACCCCACCGACGGCGCGTGATGGGCGGCATCGAGCAGCCGCAGCAGCACATCGTCGTCGACGGGCCTTGGCAGGAACTGGTCGCGCACATCGCGGCGGGTATGGATGGCTTTGTAGACGGCGGCGCGCTCGTCCGCGGAAAAATCGGCGGCGGCCACGGGACCATAGGCAGAGTCGTGCATCGTTTGCTCCCAACAATGCGAGGGCCAGATTGCCCTGAGCCCTGACACCTCCCCGCTGTCCGTGCGGTTTCGGCTATCCGGTCCGGCCGGTCTTCTGACTGAGGTTCACCTGAACCGCGCGCCTTCCGGGTTTCCCCGTGGCAAACTGCGCGGCCCATCCCCTATACAGCGTTGGGCACGTGCCGGATTTGCACCGGCTTCCCGATTCTCCTGCATGCAGGCACCGGACCTGCATTCCATTCGCCACAGATCGGCGAAGGACGCAAGCGTCAGCCCGGATAAATCCATTGCTCCGGCAGGCGCGCATCGATTTTTTCACCGGAACGGATGATTCCCGGCACTTCAACCCAGACGACGATGCCACGCAGCCGCTTCGACGCCTTGACGAAGTCGAGCGCCGTCGCGGTGTGATCGGAGGTTTGCGCCCGCTCGGCGATGGAGCGTCCGGCGACCTTGCACGGCGCGTTCTGCCCGTCGACCTTCAGCGTCACGCCGCCTTCGAAGAACAGCAGCGTGCGCGGCGGCAGCATGGAAAGCGAGGGAATGCCATCGACAACCATGTTGGCACCGATCCATTCGGGTTTGACTTCCGCAAGGCCCATGGCGCTGGCAATCATTGCAAGCTCGTCGGCCGCCAGAACGGAAATATGCCGTTCGTTGCGCATCTCCGTGCCGCGCGGATACCAGGGCTCTCGTCCGCCGGACCGGCGCGTCAGGCCGGCATGATAATCGCCGCGGATGCCTTCAAAGGTGAGATCGAGCGTGTCCGTGGCAGCGGTGACAAAACTGTCTTTCGGCGCCTGGAACAGGCTGCTCACCCGCCCGACAATCTTGCGGGCCGGAAGGATGTCCGTTCTGGTTGCGAAAAGATCTGTCATGACGGCACTCCGGTGAAATCAGCCGCATCTTAGGAAAATTGCTTGTTAAAACCAGCCAATATCACTGATGGAAACGTCAAAATTGGTGATGGGAGGGCGTTGCCGCCCTCCCGGTCGCATCAGCGTGTCAGAGGCTTGTAGCTCGGACGCTTCGGATTGACGCTGTCCGGTCCGAGACGACGGATCTTGTCGTTCTCATAGTCCTGGAAGTTGCCTTCGAACCATTCGACGTGGCTGTCGCCTTCGAAGGCCAGGATGTGCGTCGCCAGCCGGTCAAGGAACATGCGGTCGTGGCTGATGATAACGGCGCAGCCGGCGTATTTTTCCAGCGCGTCTTCCAGAGCCGCCAGCGTTTCGGTGTCAAGATCGTTGGTCGGTTCGTCGAGCAGCAGGACATTGCCGCCGGACTGCAGCATCTTGGCAAGATGCACGCGGTTACGCTGACCACCGGAGAGATTGCCGACCTTCTGCTGCTGGTCGCCGCCCTTGAAGTTGAACGCCGAGACATAGGCGCGCGAATTCATCTCGTTCTTGCCGATCTTGATGATTTCATTGCCGCCGGAGATTTCTTCCCAGACATTCTTCTCCGCCGCGAGGTGATCGCGGCTCTGGTCGACATAACCGAGATGAACCGTTTCACCGACGCGGATCGAGCCGGAATCCGGCTTTTCCTGTCCGGTGATCATCTTGAACAGCGTGGTCTTACCCGCACCGTTCGGACCGATGATGCCGACAATGCCGCCGGGGGGCAGCTTGAAGGTCAGGTTTTCGATGAGAACGCGGTCGCCGAAGGACTTGGTGAGGTTCTCGGCTTCGATAACCACCTGCCCCAGCCGTTCGCCTGCCGGGATGATGATCTGCGCATCGCCGGGACGCTGCTCATTGGCGGCATCGACCAGCGCGTCATAGGCCTTGATACGGGCTTTCGACTTGGCCTGACGTGCCTTGGGGCTGGCGGAAATCCACTCGCGCTCGCGCTCCAGAGCCTTCTGGCGCGAGTCGTCCTCGCGGCCTTCCTGCTGCATGCGCTTGGCCTTCGCACCGAGATAGGCGGAGTAATTGCCTTCGTAGGGGATGCCGCGGCCGCGGTCGAGCTCGAGAATCCAGCCGGTCACATTGTCGAGGAAGTAGCGATCGTGCGTGATCAGCAGGACGGAGCCGGCATATTCGCGCAGGTGCTTTTCCAGCCAGGCGGTGGTTTCGGCGTCAAGGTGGTTGGTCGGCTCGTCGAGGAGCAGAAGATCGGGCTGCGAGAGGAGCAGGCGGCACAGTGCCACACGGCGGCGCTCACCACCGGACAGCTTTTCCACGCCGGAATCACCGGGCGGGCAGCGCAGCGCTTCCATGGCCATTTCCACCTGGGATTCCAGATCCCAGAGGTTCTTGGCGTCGATGATGTCCTGCAGTTTGGCGCCTTCATCGGCGGTTTCGTCGGAATAGTTCATCATCAGTTCGTTGTAGCGGTCGAGGACGGCCTTCTTGTCCGCGACGCCATCCATGACGTTGCCCATCACGTCCTTGGTGGGATCGAGGTAAGGCTCCTGCGCGAGATAGCCGACCGTGGCACCGTCAGCCAGCCAGGCTTCGCCGGTATATTCCTTGTCCATGCCGGCCATGATCTTGAGGATCGTCGACTTACCCGCACCGTTCGGTCCGAGAATACCGATCTTGGCATCAGGGTAGAAGGAAAGATGGATGTTTTCGAGAACCTTCTTGGTTCCGTATGCCTTGTTCAGGCCGGCCATATGGTAAATGAATTGGCGTGCCATAACGCGCGTCACTCCGATGTTCGGGATTTTTGGGACATGAATTTGCGCCGTATGTAGGCGAAAGGGGCGCGGGTGGCAATGCACGCGCTGTTTATTTCGGGATGACCGGGCGTTTTGCATTCTTATCGTGCGTGGTTCGACAAGCTCACCATGAGGGCGAGTGAGAATTGCAGGGAGTCATATTCTGCAATGTTTCCAATTAGCGTTGCAGCTACCACTTCCCTCATGGTGAGCTTGTCGAACCACGCACAACGGAAATGAAAACCGTCCTCTAAAACGAGCGAAACCGGGTGCGGATATTTCCGTCACCCGGTTTCCCCTCTGGTGCCGCATTTGGGGAGCGTCCTCTTCCCCCCGGAACGGCCATGTAACTGGCAAGTGCCTGGATATCCCGGTCCGGACAATCATCCCCCGACGCCGCAAATCAGCGTTCTGTCAGCCGTGAAAGCCGGGGACGATCGAGAGAAGACACAGGATCCAATCTCTTTCGGAAAGAAGTTTTGCGGCAAGTTTTTGTCGTTTGCAAGAGGTTTTGCAAAATAAAATTGCAGTGCACAATGCGTGATTATTTATTGTGCAAAAACCCATGGAGATACCCGAATTTACGCAGAATTTATTGTGGATTGACTAATCACGCGCCACCCTTTCAATTGATCGCGGGAGGCATGAATGGGTTTTGCAGACATCGAAACGGTCCGGTCGCCGACGGGTGCGGCGCTTGCCATGCGCTTTTCACCCGCCGCAGGCAGCGGCACAGCCATTGTCCAGATCAGCCACGGCCTTGCCGAACACTGCCTGCGCTATGGCCGTTTTGCCGAGCATCTCAACAGGCACGGTTTTCATGTCTATGCCCACGACCACCGCGGCCACGGCTACACCAAAGCCGATGGTGCCCCACCCGGCCGTTTCGCCGAGCGGGACGGCATGCGCCTGGTGCTCGAAGACATGGACGCGGTCAACGCCGCGGCCCGCGCCCGCCATCCGGGTCTGCCGCTGCTTCTCTTCGGCCACTCCATGGGCGGTCTGATCGGCCTCAATTATGTGCTGGACTATCAGCAGAAGGTCGATGCCGCCGCCATCTGGAACGCCAATTTCTCGGCCGGCCTCGCCGGACGGCTGGCGCAGGGCATCCTGCGGGCCGAACGCATGCTGCTTGGCTCTGACGTGCCGAGCATGCTTCTGCCGAAACTGACCTTTCAGACCTGGGCGCGCGGTATCAGGGATGCCCGCACCCCGTTTGACTGGCTGTCACGCGACCCTGACGAAGTGGACGCCTATATCGCCGATCCCCTGTGCGGCTGGGATGCCTCGGTCGGCATGTGGCGCGACGTGTTCGGCTTCACCTTTGCCGGAGCCGACAACAGGCGCCTTGCCAAGGTACGGCGCACCCTGCCCTTCAATTTCGCCGGCGGGGCGGAAGATCCCGCCACGGCCGGGGGCAGCGCCGTGACGCATCTCGGCAGGCGGATGCAACGGCTCGGCTTCAGCGATGTCACGGCCAAAGTTTATGCCGACACCCGCCACGAAGGCTTGAACGAAATCAACCGCGACGTAATCATGCGTGACTTCACCGATTGGGCGGTTCGAGTCGTTCAGCAACAAGCCCCGAAACAAACACTGAATTTGGAGCCACTTTAACAACCATGACTGAAGCTCCCCTCAAAGGCGTGCGTGTCATCGAACTCGCCCGCGTCCTCGCCGGACCATGGGCCGGACAGATTCTGGCCGATCTTGGTGCCGATGTGATCAAGGTGGAGAATCCCGCCGGCGGCGACGAAACCCGTGGGTGGGGCCCGCCCTTCATCACCAGCAAGGAAGGCGAAAACCTCTCTGCCGCCTATTTTCATTCCTGCAACCGCGGCAAGCGCTCGATCACCGTCGATTTCACCTCGCCCGAAGGCCAGGAGACGGTGCGGGCGCTCTGCCGCACGGCGGATGTCGTGCTGGAAAACTTCAAGGTCGGCGGCCTGAAGAAATATGGTCTCGACTATGAAACATTGAGTGCCGACAATCCGCGCCTCGTCTACTGCTCCATCACCGGTTTCGGCCAGACCGGCCCCTATGCCAGCCAGGCCGGCTATGACTTCATCATTCAGGGCATGTCCGGGCTGATGTCGGTCACCGGCGAGCCGGACCGCGAGCCGCAGAAAGTCGGCCTTGCCGTCGCCGATGTGTTCACCGGGCTTTACTCGGTCATTGCCATTCAGGCGGCACTGGCCCATGCGGCGAAGACCGGCGAAGGCCAGCTGGTGGATATGGCATTGTTCGACGTGCAGTCTGCCGTCATGGCCAATCAGGCGATGAACTATCTCGCCACCGGCAACAGTCCGAACCGCATGGGCAATGCCCATCCCAACATTTCGCCCTACGAGGTCGTGCCCACCTCCGACGGCCATCTCATTCTTGCCGTCGGCAATGACGGGCAGTTCGCCCGTTTCTGCGCGATCATGGGGCTGGACGGTCTCAGCGCCGATCCGCGCTTTCTCACCAACCGGGCGCGGTTGGAAAACCGGGCCGCACTGACCGCAATCATCCGGGCCGAAACACAGAAGCGCACACGCGCCGACCTGCTCGCCGCCTGCGCGCAGAATGCCGTGCCTGCCGGGCCGATCAACCGCATCGGCGAGATGTTCGACGATCCGCAGATCGTCTCCCGGCAGTTGCGTCTCGACCTTGACGATGCCCATGGCAGCAGCATCCCCTCGGTGCGCACGCCGATCGTCATGTCGAAGACACCTCTGACCTACAACAGACCCTCGCCACGCCTTGGCGAACACAGTGCAGACATTCTCCAGGAATTGAAGGACGCATCCGATGAAAACCGGCGGTGAATTGATCGTAGAAGCCCTGAAAGCCAATGGCGCGGAACAGCTGTTCTGCGTTCCCGGCGAAAGCTACCTCGCCGTGCTGGACGCGCTGGTGGATGCCGATGTGGGCGTCACCGTCTGCCGGGCCGAAGGCGGCGCGGCGATGATGGCCGAAGCCTGGGGCAAACTGACCGGCAAGCCCGGCATCTGCTTCGTCACCCGCGGCCCCGGTGCAACCAACGCCTCGCCCGGCATCCACATCGCCATGCAGGATTCGACCCCGCTGATCCTGTTCATCGGCCAGGTCCAGCGCGACGCGCGCGAGCGCGAAGCCTTCCAGGAAGTGGAATACCGCCGCTTCTTTGCCGACACCGCCAAATGGGTAGCCGAAATCGACGATGCCCGCCGTATCCCGGAGTTCGTCACCCGCGCCTTCTCCGTCGCCACCTCGGGCCGCCCCGGTCCCGTCGTGCTCGCCCTGCCGGAAGACATGCTGACCGACAAGGTTGAAGCGGTGGCCGCACAGGGCTGGCAGCCGGTCGAGACAGGCCCGTCGCCCGCCAGCATCGAGAAACTCGCCGACCTTTTACAGGGCGCCAAAAAACCGTTCATGATCCTCGGCGGCTCGCGCTGGGACGAAGCGGCCGTGCGCTCCATCACCCGCTTTGCCGAGAAGTGGCACCTGCCGGTCGGCTGTTCCTTCCGCCGCCAGATGCTGTTCGATCACCTGCATCCGAATTATGCAGGCGATGTCGGCATCGGCATCAACCCGGCACTTGCCACGCGCGTCAAGGAGGCTGACGTGCTGCTGCTCGTCGGCGGGCGTTTCGGTGAAATGCCGTCCTCGGGCTATACGCTGATGGACAGCCCCTACCCCAGGCAGACACTGATCCACGTGCATCCCGATGCCGATGAACTCGGCCGCGTCTATCGCCCCGCCCTTGCCATCAACGCCGCACCGGATGCCTTCGCCGCGGCAGTCGACCATCTGGCGCCGCCCTCGCACATCAACTGGCCCGGCGAGGCGGAGGTTGCGCACGCCGCCTACCTCAAGTGGTCGACCCCGCCGCAGACCGGACCCGGCAATGTCGCCATGGGCCCGATCATGACCTATCTGGAAAGCGTGCTGCCGGAAGATGCCATCATGACCAATGGCGCGGGCAATTACGCCACCTGGCTGCACCGTTTCCATCGCTTTCGCCGGTTCGGTACGCAGGCCGCGCCGACGTCGGGCTCGATGGGTTACGGCCTTCCCGCCGCTGTCGCGGCGAAACGGCTTTATCCCGAGCGGACCGTGGTCTGCTTTGCCGGTGACGGCTGCTTCCTGATGAATGGTCAGGATTTTGCAACGGCGGTGAAATACGGGTTGCCGATCATCGTGCTCGTCATCAACAACAATATCTACGGTACCATCCGCATGCACCAGGAGCGGGAATATCCGGGCCGTGTGTCGGCAACGGACCTGACCAACCCTGATTTTGCCATGCTGGCCCGCGCCTATGGCGGACATGGAGAGACGGTCGAGAAGACGGCTGATTTCGAAGGTGCATGGCAACGCGCGGTGCAAAGCGGCAAACCGTCGATCATCGAAATCCGGCTCGACCCCGAAGCAATCACGCCGGCGAAAACCTTGACGGACATCCGCAATAAGCGTTGATCATTCCCTGTTGAATGATTTGAGGATGGAAAGGCGGCTCTTTCAGTGTTAAGGAGCGCGCCTGACCAGACAATATGAAAGCCTGCACATTGAGCAATCCGGCAATCACAATCGTAATTCCATGCCGAAACGAGGCCGCAAACCTGGCCTTCCTTCTCGATGAAGTGGATGCAGCCATGGAAGGCCGCAGCTACGAAGTGGTGGTGGTCGATGACGGTTCGACCGATGGGACGGGCGACGCCCTGGCCGAACGCATCCGCGCCGGCAAGCCGCTGCGCCATGTCCGGCATGATAAATCCGCCGGCCAGAGCGCTGCGGTCCGTTCCGGCGTTTTCGCCGCGAGGGGCAAAGTCGTCGTGACGATGGATGGCGATGGCCAGAACGATCCGGCCTATCTGCCCAAGCTCGCCGATGCGCTGATCCAGGCGGGCCCCGCCGTGGGCATTGCCGCCGGCCAGCGGCTGAAGCGCACCGACACCAAGCTGAAGCAGATCTCGTCAAAACTCGCCAACAAGCTGCGCGGCGCCATCCTGAAGGACAACACGCGCGATTCCGGCTGCGGGTTGAAGGCGGTGCACACCCAGCTTTTCCGCGAACTGCCGTTCTTCGACGGCTGGCACCGCTACCTCCCCGCGCTGGTGATCCGCGAGGGTTACGGCGTCGTGCATGTGGACGTGGTGGACCGCGAACGCCGCCACGGCAAATCCAATTACGGTATTCTCGACCGCGGTCTGCGCGGTATTCTCGATCTTTACGGCGTGTGGTGGCTGAGAAAGCGCCGCAAGACCGTTCCAACCATCACGGAGATCAGCCATGGCTGACGCATTTAGCAATTGGCTGCACTCGGTCTTTGTCGCCCAGTTTGACGCTTGGATCCTTCTCGGCTTTTTCGCACAGGGCTGCTTCACCATGCGCTTCGTCGTACAGTGGATCGCTTCGGAAAAGGCCAAGCGCAGCGTTGTTCCGGTGACGTTCTGGTTCTTCTCGCTGTTTGGCGGCGTTTTGCTCTTCATCTACGCGATCGTGCGCAAGGACCCGGTGTTCATCGCCGGACAGGGTTTGGGCCTCGTCGTCTACATCCGCAATCTGTGGCTGATCGCCAATGAGAAAAAGGCAATGACGCAGGACAGCTGAGCCGAAGGCACCGCAAGGCACGATCATGACCCATTCTGACCCTGCGTCTGCGGGCACCGCAAAACTCCGCTTCAGCCATTACCTGCTGCTCATTTTCATCTGCCTTGTGTCGTTCGTGCCCGGAATCGCCGCGATTCCGCCGCTCGACCGGGATGAAGCGCGTTACATCCAGGCCACGCACCAGATGGCGGAAACCGGCGATTACGTCGACATCCGCTTTCAGGATGCCTCGCGCTACAAGAAACCAGTCGGCATCTACTGGCTCCAGAGCGCCGTGCTGAAGGTCACCGGCTATGATCAGACGGCACCGGTCTGGGTCTACCGGCTCGTCTCGGTCGGCGGCGCAACGCTGGCGGTGCTCGCCACGGCGATGCTCGGTGCATTTCTGTTCGGCCAGAGCGCCGGGCTGCTGGCAGGCATGGCGCTTGCGGCCATTGTCATGCTCGGCTTCGAAGCCCGCGTGGCGAAAACCGATGCCACCCTGCTCGCCACCGTGGTGTTTGCTCAGGGCGCCCTGGCGTGGATATGGATGGCCAGCCGCAACAATACCCCGGCAAAATGGGCGCCCGCCCTTGTCTTCTGGATCGCAACGGCCATAGGCGTTTTGATCAAAGGGCCGATCACGCCCTTCGTCAGCGTGCTCACCGCCGCCACGCTCTGTCTCTTCTACCGTGAATGGCAATGGCTGAAGCGGCTGAAACCCCTGAGCGGCATCGCCATTCTGCTGGTCATTGTCCTGCCCTGGCTCGTCCTGATCACGCTGAAGAGCGGCGGCGCCTTCTTCAATGAATCCGTCGGCAATGACCTCTTGTCCAAAGTGGGCGACGGGCAGGAAAGCCATGGCGCACCGCCCGGCTATTTCGCCCTGATTTTCGTGCTGTTTCTCTGGCCCTTCGGCGTCATGGCCATACGCGGCGGCCTGCAGGCGCTCGGCCGTTTCCGCACCGATCCGCGTCTCGCCTTCCTGACCGCCTGGTACATTCCCTACTGGCTGGTGACGGAGATGATCCCGACCAAGCTGCCGCACTATATCCTGCCCGCCTATCCCGCGCTTCTGCTGATGATGGCCTGGGCGGTGGACAGCGGCATTGCCAGCCAGCCCTATCGCGGGCGCTGGCAGATATGGCTTGAACGGCTGACGCTGCTGGGTCTGGCCATCGCCACGCTGGCGCTGATGGGCGCAGGCACCGTCCTGCCCTTTGTCATGGCCCACACGCTTCCCGTTCCAGGGATCATCGCTTTCTTCACCGCAGCGGCGGCGGGCATATTTGCCAGCGGCCTCGTGCTGAGGGATAATCTGACGCGTGCCATACAGGTGACGACAGCCCTTGCCATTGCCACGCTGGCTCTGCTCACATGGGGCGTGGCTCCGGCCATCACGCCGATCTGGATGAGCCCGGCCATCAACAATGCCTTCAACGCGGCAAAACCCTGCGCCAACAGCGTGTTGGCATCGGCGGGCTATGCCGAGCCGAGCCTGGTTTTTCTGGCGGGCACAAAGACCATCCTGACCAGTGGTGCGGGCGCGGCAAAATATCTGCTCGACAATCCCGCCTGCGCGATTTCCGCCGTCGACGAGGGCAGCCGGGCGGAATTTCTGCAAAACCTGCCGCAGGGCGAAAAATCCGTCGTCGTGGCCGGCAGTGTTTCAGGCATCAACTACAGCAAGGGCCGCAAGACAACCATAACGCTGTACAGGGCTGCGCAGTAATCCATCCGATGGCATATCTGCCGTGCGTGGTTCGACAAGCTCACCATGAGGAAAGCTTGCGGGCTGCAATCAAACCACGGTCCTCATGGTGATAAACCACCGCCCTCATGGTGAGCTTGTCGAACCACGCACCACCACGATGCAAATGTTGTTTTAAACGCCCTGCCCCAGGCCCGGGCGGCCGATGGAGTGGTATTCCAGCCCCGTGCCGTCGATGTCCTGCTCGCCATAGACGTTGCGCAGATCGAACAGGAGATTGCCCTTCATCAGGCTGGCAACCTTCTTCAGATCGAGCGCGCGATAGGCGTTCCATTCGGTCAGGAGCACGGTGATTTCGGCACCTTCGACGGCCTCGTAGGCCGACTTGCACCAGACGACGCCCGGCAGCACCGGTTCGGCAGCCGAGCGCGCTTCCGGATCATGCGCGCGCACCGTCAGGCCGGCCTTCTGCAGGGCCGGGATGATATCGAGCGCTGGTGACTCGCGAATATCGTCGGTGTTCGGCTTGAAGGCGATGCCAAGCGCCGCAACGGTTTTTGCGCCGCTCCTGGCAGCCGCCGCGATGACCCGTGCGGCCATGGAGTGCTTGCGCTGCTCGTTGACCGTGACGACCTGCTCGATCAGGGTCTGCGGCGCATTCATCTTGCGCCCGGTCGCCGCATAGGCGCGGGTATCCTTGGGAAAGCAGGAGCCGCCGAAACCGGGCCCTGCATGCAGGAATTTCGAGCCGATGCGGTTGTCCATGCCGATGGCGCGCGCCACGTCCTGCACATTGCCGCCGGTCTTTTCGCACAGGTCAGCCACCTCGTTGATGAACGTGACCTTCATCGCCAGAAAGGCATTGGCGGCATATTTGATGATCTCGGCATTTTCCAGCGTCGTCACGATCATCGGCGTTTCGCGCAGGTAAAGCGGCCGGTAGACGCGCTTCATGGCATTGGAACCGGGCTCGTCATGCACGCCGACCACAACGCGGTCAGGCCGCAGGAAATCCTCGACGGCCGAGCCCTCGCGCAGGAATTCCGGATTGGACACCATCGAGAACGGCACATCCGGCCGCGCCTTGGCAATATGCGCACGCACATCGGCATTGGTGCCGACCACGACCGTCGACTTGATCACGATCACCGCGCCCGGCTTCATGGCGGCGGCGATCTCGTCCGCGGCGGCATAGATATATTGCAGGTCGGCTTCCCCGTCGCCGCGACGCGACGGCGTGCCGACGGCGATGAAAATCACATCCGCGTCAGCGACCGTCGATGCCAGCTCCGTCGTAAAGACCAGGCGCCCGTCACGGGCATTGCGGGTCAGGAGTTCGTCCAGACCGGGTTCGTAGATCGTCACTTCCCCGGCCTGCAGGCGCTCGATAATGGCCGGGTTCTTGTCGACGCAGGTGACCTGAAAACCGAATTCGGCAAAGCACACACCAGAAACCAGACCGACATAGCCAGTCCCGATCATCGCAATCTTCATCGCACTATCCCATTCGTGACGTCAATTTCGCGCAGACATGTCGCATATTCGCGCGGCGCTGCCAATTGCGGGTTGCATCCCATTCAAAAAACGCCAGCCGCGAGATCGCAGCCAGCGTTTTCGATGTCTTTTATCTAGAGCGTTTCAACGCGGGTTCAAGCCGGTTTTGGCGGGGTGCGCTCCGGTCCCCGGCGCTCAGCCGACGCGGCCCAGAGATTGATGTTCGCATCATTGGCATAAACGTCGATTTCGGCAAGCTCCGCATCGGTAAAATCGAGATTTTCCAGAGACTTGACGCAATCGATGACCTGCTGCGGCTTGCTCGCGCCGATGAGCGCGGTGGTGATCCGGCCGCGCCGCAGCACCCAGGCAAGCGCCATCTGCGCCAGAGTCTGGCCGCGCTTTGCCGCAATCGCGTTCAATGCCCGGATATTGGCAAGGTTCTGTTCGCTGAGGAAGGCCGGATTGAGCGACTTGCCCTGAGCCGCGCGGCTCTCCTCGGGTACACCCTTGAGGTACTTGTCGGTCAGCATGCCCTGCGACAGCGGCGAGAACACGATGGAGCCGATGCCGAGCTCTTCCAGCGTGTCGACGAGACCGTCATCCTCGATCCAGCGATTGATCATGGAATAGCTCGGCTGATGAATGAGGCACGGCGTGCCGAGTTCTTCCAGTATGGCCGCCGCTTCGCGGGTGCGATGCGAATTGTAGGACGAGATGCCGACATATTGCGCGCGCCCGGAACGGACGATGTGGTCGAGCGCCATCATGGTCTCTTCGAGAGGCGTATCCGGATCGAAGCGGTGCGAATAGAAGATGTCGACATAATCGAGACCGAGCCGCTTCAGGCTCTGGTCGCAGCTGGCGATGACGTATTTGCGGCTGCCCCACTCCCCGTAAGGGCCGGGCCACATGCCGTAACCCGCCTTGGAGGAAATGATCAGTTCGTCGCGATAGCCCTGGAAATCCGTGCGCAGGATTTCGCCGAATGCTTCTTCGGCGGAACCGGGCGGCGGGCCGTAATTGTTGGCGAGATCGAAATGGGTGATGCCGAGATCAAAGGCCTGCCAGCAGATGGCCTGCTTGGTCTGGTGCGGCGTGTCGTGTCCGAAATTGTGCCACAACCCCAGGGAAATCGCCGGCAGCTTGAGGCCGCTCTTGCCGCAGCGATTGTACTTCATCGTGTCGTAGCGTTTGGAGTCCGCAGTCCATTTCATGATCGATCTCTTCCCTGTCGTCTTGCCTCGGCGCCGAGCCGGACGATTCCCGTTTCAGCGCGCCGGACTATGAACGAAAGTCATGGGGATGTCATGACGGGAAATGCGTAAGTCGCATTGCCATAATACGTATAATACGTATAATACGTAATTCAGACCAAGGAGTCCGTCATGAAGCAGTTCACATTTTCGGAGGTTAACCGCCAGTCGGGTGAAATTCTCGATACGGCTCTGATCGAGCCTGTCGCTCTGACCAAGCACGGCAAGGAAAAGCTCATCATCATCACGGCGGAAAAATATCACCACCTCATGGGCCAGTCGAGTGCGGTCGCATATACACTTGAGGATGCGCCGGATGACATACACACCTCGCTTTTGGAAGGTCTCGACACGATACTAACCGGCGAGGACGATGCTTAACCCCGGTGACGTGCTCGAATACCATTATCTTTGGGCACGTCAGGCCGATGTGGGTGAAGAATCCGGCCGAAAAGCACGGCCAGTCTGCCTAGTCGTCAAAACAGCCACAAATCCGGCCAATCTGTTTCTGTTTCCGCTCACCTCACAAAAACCCTTGAGATCGCGTGCCTCCACCGCCGTCAGCGAAATTGAATGCCGCCGCGCCGGGCTCGATTTTCCATCGTGGCTTATTCTGGACGAATACAATTATGTCGATGCCGATAAAGCCTACGACTTTGTCTCGACAACCCCGTTGGGTGCCTTCAGCGAAGCCTTCCTTCGAAAAATCGCCATTCTCATAAAACAGGCATCCGCAGAACGCCGCGTGCGGGCTGTCCTGCGGACGTGAACATCACGCCTTAATGATCTGGTCGTTGGCATCGAAACGGTAGGTGCGTCCGGCATCCGGCGTCGCATAGAGCACCTGATCGACCTCGTACTGGTGTTCGCCGAAGAGGCGGACCGTCAGCGGACCGAAATCCGTCTGCAGATAGATGATCGTATCGGCTCCCAGATGCTCCACGTGGATGACCGACCCCTTCCAGGTGCCTGATGTATTGCTGACCTGGATGTGCTCCGGGCGAATCCCGACGGTCTTTGCCGCGGGGTCGCCGAGCTTTGCGCCCTCGACGAGGTTCATCTGCGGCGAGCCGATGAAGCCGGCAACGAACAGCGTCTGCGGTGAATTATAGAGTTCCATCGGCGAACCGACCTGCTCGATCCTGCCCTTGTTCATGACGACGATCTTGTCGGCAAGCGTCATGGCTTCCACCTGATCGTGCGTCACGTAGATCATCGTCGCCTTCAACTGCCGGTGCAGGCGGGCAATCTCCAGCCGCGTGTTGACGCGCAGCGCCGCATCGAGATTCGACAAGGGTTCGTCGAACAGGAAAAGCTGCGGCTCACGCACGATCGCACGGCCGATGGCCACGCGCTGGCGCTGGCCGCCGGACAATTCGGCCGGGCGTCGCTCCAGATAATCATCGAGCGAGAGCATGGCCGAAGCGATCTTCGTGCGCTCCTTGATTTCCTCGGCGGGCTTGCCGGCCTGCTTCAGGCCAAGGCCCATATTGTCGCGCACCGACAGGTGCGGATAAAGCGCGTAGGTCTGGAACACCATGGCGATGCCGCGTTTTGCCGGCGGTGTGTTGTTGACCTTTTTGCCGTCGATCAGGATCTCGCCCGAGGTCGCATCCTCAAGACCGGCGATCACGCGCAACAAGGTCGACTTGCCGCAACCGGACGGCCCGACAAAAATCACGAACTCGCCATCCCGCACCTCGAGATCGATGCCTTTCAGCACGTCCACCTGGCCGAAAGACTTGCGAATATTTTCTATCTTCAAAGAACCCAATGTCTTGTTCCCGTCTTCAAACTTTTAATTACAGGTCTACCGGCTTGCCGGTGCGCACGCTTTCATCCGCCGCAAGGCAGACACTGAGCGACCGCACGGCATCCTGCATGTGGCGGCCCAGGTCGAGATCCTCGCGGATGGCTTTGAGAACAAAGGCCTGCTCCAGGTCGCAAAGCTCCTGATGGCCGGGTTCGCCCGCCATATTGAGCAGTTCGTCCGGCTTGGCAAAACGCCCGTCCGCACCTGTCCTGGCCGAATGCAGCCGGATGGTCGATGTCTTGGTGTGCGAGTCAATGTCATCCGACTTGGCGTTCTGGTCCATGACGATGGACACACAGCCATTGGGCGAGATCACGTCCTTCACGAAGAAAGCCGTTTCCGAAATCATCGGCCCCCAGCCCGCCTCGTACCAGCCAACGGAATTGTCGTCGAAGAGAACCTGCAGATGACCGTAATTGTACATCTTCGCATCGATCTCGTCGGAAAGCCGCACGCCCATGCCGCGCACCTGAACCGGCGTGGCATCGGTGATCTGCAGCATCACATCGAGATAATGCACGCCGCAGTCGACGATGGGCGACGTGGTCTGCATCAGCGCCTTGTGGGTTTCCCATGTCGCGCCGCTCGACTGCTGATTGAGGTTCATGCGGAAGACATAGGGGCCGCCAAGCTTGCGGGCTTCCTCGATCAGCCGCACCCATGACGGATGGTGGCGCAGGATATAGCCGATCACCAGCTTGCGGCCATACTGCTTGGCTGCGGCAACCACGCGCTGCGCATCGGCGACGGTGGTGGCCAGCGGCTTCTCGACAAAGACGTCGGCACCCGCCGCCATGGCGGCAACGGCATAGTCCGCATGGCTGTCGGAATAGGTGTTGATCGAAACCAGCTCCGGCTTGAGGTCGGCCAGCGCCTGTTCGAACGAAGGATGGATCGTGTAGCCCCGCAATTCCTTGGCCAGCGGCACGACGGAGCGGTTGACCAGCCCGACAATCTCGAAGCCGGGATTGTTGTGATAGGCGAGCGCGTGGCTCCGGCCCATATTGCCAAGCCCGGCAACCAGTACCCGCACGGGCTTTTGCGTATTGGCGGTCATTTGACTGCTCCCGATGTAATGCCGCGGATCAGTTGCCGCGAGAACAAGAAGTAAAGGACGAGTACCGGCAGGATGGCGAGGGTCAGCGCCGCCAGAACGGCATTCCAGTTGGTGACGAACTGGCCGATGAACACCTGCGAGCCGAGCGTGACAGTTTTGGTGGCATCGCTTGGCGCCAGGATCAGCGGGAACCACAGATCGTTCCAGATCGGGATCATCGTGAACACAGCAACCGTTGCCATGGCAGGCTTGACCAGCGGCAACACCAGCCGGAAAAAGATCGAATATTCCGTCAGACCGTCGATGCGGCCGGCATTCTTCAGGTCATCCGACACGGTGCGCATGAATTCGGTGAGAATGAACACGGCGAGCGGCAGGCCCTGCGCGGTGTAGACGAGGATCAGCGCGGTCAGGGTGTTGACGAGCCCCGTCGCAACCATGCCCTGCAGAATCGCGACCGTTCCAAGGCGGATCGGGATCATGATGCCGAGGGCGAGATAGAGCCCCATCAGCGAATTGCCGCGGAAGCGGTATTCCGACAGCGCGAAAGCGGCCATGGCGCCGAACAGCAGCACGAAGAAGATCGACACGGAGGTGACGATCAGGCTGTTCTGGAAATACAGGGTGAAATCACCCTGTGTCAGCACCGAGTTGTAACCGACCAGACTGAAGCTGGATGCATTCGGCAGGCCAAGCGGGTTGCGGAAGATCGACGCCCGGTCCTTGAACGAGTTGATGATGATCAGGAACACCGGAAACAGCGCGATCAGCGTGTAGATGATCAAGGCGACGTGAACGAAGCCGGAGCGGAGGGGTGATGTACGGGCTTTTGCCATGACGGGACCTTCCTAGAACTGGTACCGGCGCATGCGCCGCTGGATGGCA
The DNA here is from genome assembly GCF_055378485.1 of Phyllobacterium sp. T2-21. Taxonomy (NCBI): domain Bacteria; kingdom Pseudomonadati; phylum Pseudomonadota; class Alphaproteobacteria; order Hyphomicrobiales; family Phyllobacteriaceae; genus Phyllobacterium; species Phyllobacterium sp. T2-21. Next base: position 3,226,577 of record NZ_AP027912.1, read on the forward strand.
AAGAGATAGATGCACACACCCGTGAGGATGATCAGGAACATCACCGTGGCAATGGTCGCACCCATGGATTTGTCGCCGATCTGCAGCTGGAAACCGAAGAAGGTGCGATACAGCAGCGTTCCCAGAATATCGGTCGACCCGTCGGGGCCGGCAAGCGCGCCCTGCACCGTATAGACAAGGTCGAAGGCGTTGAAATTGCCGACAAAGGTCAGGATGGAAATGATGCCAATGGAGGGCAGGATCAGCGGCAGCTTGATCTTCCAGAACTGGCTCCAGCCGGTAATGCCGTCGCATTCCGCCGCTTCGAGAACTTCTTCGGGAATGCTCAGCATCGATGCGTAGATCAGCATCGTCGGAATGCCGACATTCTGCCAGACCGAGATAAGCGATACGGTGATCAGCGCCGTGTCCGGCCGGCCGAGCCAGGGTGCGAACAGCGATTTCAGGCCGACGAGATCAAGCAGGTAGGGCGATACGCCCCAGATCGGCGAGAGGATCAGCTTCCAGATGAAACCGACGATCACGAAGGACAACAGGGTCGGCAGGAACAGCGCCGTGCGGTAAAAGGCACCAAAGCGCAGCTTCGGCACCGACAAGAGCGCAGCCAGGGCGACGCCGATCGGGTTCTGCACCAGCATGTGGATCAGGAAGAACACGAAATTGTTGCGCAGCGCGTTCCAGAAACTCGCCGACCAGCGCGGTTCGCCGAACAGGGTCTGGAAATTGCCGAAACCGACAAACACGCTCTGCCCGTCAACCACGTTGAACAGCGACAGGCGCAGGGTTTCGATCAAGGGCAGGATCATGATCGCCGTATAGACGATCACCGCCGGCAGCAGGAACACAAGGATGTGCCAGCGCCGTGCGCGTTTGTCCTGACCGCTGTCAGACTGGGAATAGTCGGCCGTGCTCATTAATTCGCAAACCCCTGCTTATTGATTTGTTGGTCATGGAAAGTCGGTCCACGACTGCCGTTCGTCAAACGAATACAGCGGCAATGATTGCCACTTCTGAGCACGTTTTGTTTGGGCCCAAATGCATCGGCCTTGGTTTCGTATAAACAAAATTTGCTCGGAATAAGCGAAATGCCGGAGCGGCGCGAACCGCCCCGGCATTTGATTGCTTACTTCGCAGGCTTGTACCAGCTGTCGAGACCGTCCTGAAGCTTCTTGGCTGCAACTTCGGGCGTATCGGTGCCGTTGATCACATTGGCCGATTCAACCCAGGTTTCGTTTTCCAGGTTCGGCTTGCCGCGCGACAGGATCTGATAGGTCGAACGGATCGTCGGCTTGCACTTTTCGCGCCAGGACACGAATTCCTGCGCCAGCGGGTCCTTCATCTTGACCGGTGTCGACGACAGGCTGAAGAAGCCCGGCAGCGCATTGGCATAGATGTCGGCGAATTCTGGCGAAGCAACCCAGCTGAGGAACTTCTTGGCCGCTTCCGGATTCTTGCTCTTGGCATTCATCGCAGCGCCAAGATCGGCATGGTCGGAGATGTAGCAGGTGTCGCCGGCCTTCTGCACCGGCGGCAGGAACGCGCCCATCTTGAACTGTGCCTGCGTGTTGAACAGCGAGATTTCCCACGAACCGGCGGGATAGATCGCAGCGCGGCCTAGCGTGAACAGGTTCTGGCTGTCCGGATAGGTCTGGGCTTCGAAACCGTCGCCGAGATAATCCTTCCATTTGGCAAGCGTCTTGTAAGGCGCAACCCAATCGGCATCGGTAAGCTTCTGCGTACCTTTGATCAGCGCGGTACGGCCTTCTTCACCCTTCCAGTAGTTCGGTCCGATGTTCTGGTAGCCCATGGTTGCGGCTTCCCAGAGATCCTTCGTGCCCATGGCGAGCGGAATGTAGGTGCCGTCCTTCTTGATCTTGTCGAGAGCGGCGAAGAACTCGGCTTCGGTCGTTGGAACTGCAATGCCCAGCTTGTCGAAGGCATCCTTGTTGTAGATGAAGCCGTGAATGACCGATGCCATCGGCACGCAGAACGTGTCGGAACCGTCATCGGTGCTCCATGCTGCCTTGGCTACAGGCGTGAAGTTTTCCATGCCCGGAAGGCTCTTCAGGCTCGACAGGTTGCCGCGCTTGAACTGTTCCAGCGACTTGTCGAACGGACGGCAGGTGATGATGTCACCGGCGCTGCCGGCATCGAAGCGGGCGCCAAGAGCGGCATCATATTCGGTCGGCGGTGTCGGAGCGAACTTGACCTTGATCCCGGGATTCTTCGCTTCAAAGGCCGGAATGAGCTTTTCCTGCCAGATGGCAAGATCGTCCGTACGCCAGCTTTCGATTGTCAGCGTTGTATCGGCGGCATGAGCAAAGCCGGCCGAAGCCAGGATGCTCGTTGCCATGAGCAGTGATTTTAAAGTCGTGCTTCCCATTTTAGTCTCCTGTTGCACCCTTTGAGCAGTGCCGTTAACGAGAGCCGAGGCTCCCTTTCAGTGTCGAAAGCGACGGGCGTAGCCTCTGTTGATTGCTTTCGAGAATGTGTGATGCCTGTTTTGCGTCGGCTGCACCCGCTGCCAGCAGGATTGCGCGCTTTACTGAGCCATCGGTTGAAGCCAGATGCTGTTTCGCATCGGCGATGTCGCAGGCGGCGATGGCCGAAACGATCAGAGCGGCGCGTTCGCGCAGCTTTTCATTGTCGGCAACAAGATTGACCATGTAGCCGTCATGCACGTGCCCCAGATGCACGGCCATGAGCGTGGAGAGAAGATTAAGCGCAATTTTCTGCGCGGTCCCTGCCCCCATGCGTGTCGAACCGGCGACGATTTCCGGCGGTGTTTCCAGCGTGATCGCCACGTCGGCATGCCTGAACAACGGCACAGCCGGATTGTTGGCAATGGCGATGATCTTCAGCCCGCGCCGCCTGGCTTCATCGATGGCCGCCACCGCATAGGGCGTCGTGCCGCTGGCGGAAATGGCAATCAGGCAATCGCCCTGCCCAAGGCCGGCGCCGGCGATATCGCGGGCGGCCTGCTCGACATCATCTTCATACCCGCCGGCAAGGCGGACAAGACTTTCGACACCACCCGCCAGAAGGATCACCACGCGGTCCGGCGCGATGCCATAGGTGCCGGGCAGTTCGAGTGCATCGGCAAGTGCCATCAGGCCGGAGCTGCCGGCGGCGGCATAGGCGATACGCCCGCCCGCGGCCAGGGTTTCGGCGGCAAGCAGCGCGGCCTCGGCAATGGAATCCGTCGCCCGCGCCACCGAAGCCGCTGCCTCGATCTGCGCCTCGTGCAGCAAACGCAAAACATCGGCTGGCGATCGCTCGTCCAATCCGGATGCCTTGTCGTTGCGTTGCTCGGTACGGGTTACCACCACTCGCCTCTCCTCGTTGCGATAATTAATGCCAAAAAAATACCACTTGTCCAGAGGTTCTTAAAAAAATCATGCACTGTTTTTCATACAAGTTAAATTATTCAATAAAATCAGAATGATGAATAAAAGTGGAAAAAACCTGGAATTAACGCTTGGCTATTGGTATTTTATTGGTATTCTATTTTCGGAGGGCAATGAGTGTGACATATCTCCTGGGAATTGATGGTGGTGGAACAGGCTGCAGGGCAGCCGTGGCCGATATGACAGGCCATGTTCTGGGCATCGGCAAAAGCGGTTCGGCCAACATCATGACCGACATGGAAAACGCGCGCCTGAATATTCTCGGCGCGACAAAAGCAGCCTTTGCCGAAGCCGGGATCGACGCCGCAATGATTCCCGCGACCGCGGCGGTTCTTGGGCTCGCTGGCGCCATGGTCGGCGGCAATGGCGAGAAGCTGCGGACGACCCTGCCCTTTCAGCATTCCCTGGTGACATCCGATGGCACGATCGCCCTGCAGGGTGCGCTCGGCGACAATGACGGAACCGTGGTCATCATCGGCACAGGCACCCTGTTCGTCACACGCGAAGGCGATGACATCCGGTTTGCCGGCGGCTGGGGCTTCAAGGTGGGTGATCTTGGCGGCGGTGCGCGAATCGGCCGCGATCTCCTGGAAGAGGCCCTGCTGGCCCATGACCGGTTTCACCCTTCGTCCCCCCTGACTGAGGCCGTCCTCCAACGCTTTGAAAACAATCCTCACCGGATCGTCGAGTTTGCCCACGCGGCACGCCCCAGCGATTTCGGTACGCTTACGCCGCTGGTTTTTGAGTATGCTGCCCGCAACGATGCCGTGGCGCTGGCGATTGTGAACAGGGCGGCGGCACAGATCGAAGAGGGGCTCGATGCCATCATGCCATCCGCGCAGGAACGCCTGTCATTGATCGGCGGACTGGGGCCATTGTTCGAACAGCGTCTTTCGCCCCCGTATCGGGCAAAGCTGCAAAAGCCGCTGCATGACGCGCTGACGGGCGCGGTGCAACTGGCGGTGAAAAACTTCGCGCCGGCGCGCAAGGAGGCCGTGCATGGCTGACGGGTTGATCGATATCCTGCCTTCCCTGAACGACGGTTCCGCCAGCGGCGGCCCGCTCTACGTCAAGCTGCAGCGGCTGATTGAAACGGCTGTCCGCGACGGCATGCTGCAGCCGGGCGATGCCTTGCCGCCCGAACGGGAACTTGCCACCATTGCCGATATTTCGCGTGTCACCGTGCGCAAGGCGGTTCAGGGACTGGTCAACACCGGCCTGCTCGTGCAGCGGCATGGCTCCGGCACCTTTGTCGCGCCCCGTTCGGAACGGGTCGAGCAATCGCTGTCGCATCTGACCTCGTTCACCGAGGACATGGCGCGGCGCGGCATGATCGTGCGTTCCACATGGCTCGATCGCGGCATCTACCCGCCCTCGCCGGAAGAAATGGTCACGCTCGGCCTGTCCTCGGGCGAGAAGGTTGCCCGCATCAGCCGTTTGCGCGTTGCCAATGACACGCCCATGGCGATTGAACGCGCCGCCCTGTCCATTCAGGTGCTGCCCAATCCGGAACTGGTCACGCTGTCGCTCTATGCGGTACTGGCGGAGGGCGGCAATCGCCCGGCCCGCGCCATTCAGCGCATTTCGGCGGCAATCCTCAAGGAGGCCGATGCCAAATTGCTCGAGGTGCCCGCGGGTTCCGCCAGCCTCAACATCGAGCGCATATCCTATCTCGAATCGGGAAAAGTGATCGAATTTACCCGGTCGATCTATCGGGCGGATGCCTATGAATTTGTCGCGGAGCTGAAGCTCGGCGACTCCTCGGAAATTTCAGGAGCAGTACTTTGACCACCAACGGAACTCTCATGCGCGAAGAAATTCGCTCCATCCCCGATGTAACCGCGCGTTTTCTCGATGCTTCCCGCGATACGCTGGCCAATGCCGGAGCAAGACTGCGCGAGAAGAACCCGCCCTTCCTGGCCTCCATTGCCCGCGGTTCATCGGACCATGTGACCGCCTATCTGAAATACGCGACGGAACTGACCGCAGGCATTCCCGTCGCCTCGCTCGGACCGTCCGTCGCCTCGATCTATGGCATCACCCTGAAACTCGAGAGCGCCGCAACGCTCTCCATTTCCCAGTCCGGCAAGAGCCCCGACATTGTCAGCATGACCAAGGCGGCACGCGAGAGCGGCGCGCTAACGCTCGCCATCACCAATGAAATCAATTCCGATCTCGCCTATGCCAGCGATCTCGCCATCGATATCCTGGCGGGACAGGAACGCAGCGTCGCCGCCACCAAGACCTTTGTCAGCTCGGCGGTCGCCGGGCTCGCCATGATCGGCCATTGGACGCAGAACAAGGAACTGCTTGCCGCCATCGATGAACTGCCCAAGGCCCTTGCCGCCGCCATCCGCTGCGACTGGTCGCCGTTCGGCGCCGCCATGAAGGGCGAAAACTCGCTTTTCGTGCTTGGACGCGGACCATCCCTTGCCATTGCCAACGAAGTGGCACTGAAATTCAAGGAAACCAGCGCCATGCACGCGGAATCCTACAGCGCCGCCGAAGTCATGCACGGACCAAAGGCCATCGTCGGCAAGGATTTCCCCGTATTGGTGCTTGCAGCGCGCGATGCGGCCGAGGATTCAATCGTGCAGGCTGCCGATCGCCTTGCCGAACAGGAAGCCGCCGTCTTCCTGACCTCGGCGAAGCCGTCGAAAGCCACCGCATTGCCGTTCATCGCGACGTCGCACCCATTGACGGACCCGCTCACTCTGCTGGTATCATTCTATGCTTTCGTGGAAGATTTCGCCCGCAGCCGCGGATTGAATCCGGACGAGCCACCGCATTTGAGAAAAGTGACTGAAACAATATGAGCACTGTCTATGCACTGACCGGCGCCGACATTTTTGACGGCGAAACCTGGCATGCCGGTTCGGCAATTCTCGTCGATGCGGGCACCATCACCGGTATCGTTGCCCAGGCGGACATCCCTGCGGATGTTCGCCGGGTCGCGCTCAACGGCGGCAAGCTTGTGCCCGGTTTCATCGACGTGCAGGTGAATGGCGGCGGCGGCGTTCTTCTGAACGACGGCCCGAGCGTCGAGGCGATCAGGACCATCTGCCAGGCGCATTTCGCCTTCGGCACGACGGCCCTCCTGCCAACCCTGATCACCGACACCCCCGCCATCACCAATGCGGCGATTGCCGCCGGCAAGGCGGCGGCGCTGGAAAAAGTCACCGGATTTATCGGCCTGCATCTCGAAGGGCCGCACCTTTCCGTCTCGCACAAGGGCACGCACGATCCCGCGCTCATCCGCCCGATGGAGGACAGCGATCTCGTGGCGATCGTGGAAGCCGTGCAGGCACTGCCGGTACTGCTCACCACCGTCGCCCCGGAGACCGTTCCCGTCGACAAGATCAAGGCCATGGTCGATGCGGGCGTCATCGTCAGCATCGGCCACAGCGGCGCAACTTATGAAACGGCGGTCGCGGCCAAGGATGCCGGCGCGTCCATGGCAACCCATCTTTTCAATGCCATGAGCCAGCTCGGGAACCGCAGCCCCGGCGTTGTCGGCGCCATCCTTGAAACCGGCGAACTGTCGGCGGGGCTGATTGCCGACGGTTTCCACGTCAGCAAGGCCTCGATGGCGATTGCCCTGCGTGCCAAGCAGGGTCCGGCCAGGATTTTTCTCGTGACCGACGCCATGTCGACCATCGGCACGGATATCACCACCTTCACGCTGAACGGACGGACGATCCGCCGGCATGACGGCCGCCTGACGCTCGAAGACGGCACGCTGGCGGGAGCCGATCTCGACATGATTTCGGCAGTCCGCTTCGTCCATCGCGAGCTTGGGCTGGACCTGGAGGAAGCCCTGCGGATGGCCTCGCTCTATCCCGCCGAGAGCATCCGGGTCGATCATCGCTACGGGCGCATCGGCACCGGATATGTCGCCAATATCGTGCACCTCGATGATGCGCTTGACGTCGATCACGTCTGGATCGACGGCGATCTGCATTACGCCCGAAACCCGAGTTGACGACTTTCTCCGATTGTCCATACTGCCATCCCTAGTGGAACGAATTTGACATTCGGACCACCGGACAATCGGAGAAATAAAATGGCTGGGGATGCGCTTGTCGTCATCGATGTGCAGAACGATTTTTGCCCGGGCGGTACACTGGCCGTGGATGGCGGAAGCGAAATCGTCCCGATCATCAACAAACTGATCATCCGGTTCGATCACGTCATCCTGACGCAGGACTGGCACCCGGCCGGCCATTCGAGCTTCGCTTTCTCCCATCCCGGCAAGGCGCCCTTCGACACGGTGAAAATGCCCTACGGCGACCAGACGCTGTGGCCGGACCATTGCATTCAGGGCACACCGGGCGCCGATTTCCATGCGGATCTGCAGTGGACCAAGGCCGAACTGATCATCCGCAAGGGCTTCCGTCCCCACATCGACAGCTACTCGGCGTTTTTCGAGAACGACCGCAAGACCCCGACCGGCCTTGCCGGCTACCTGCGCGAGCGCGGCATCACCAATGTGACCTTTGTCGGGCTGGCGACAGACTATTGCGTCGCCTACTCCGCGCTGGATGCGGTGGCGCACGGTTTTACCGCCGATGTGCTGCTCGATGCCTGCCGCGCCATCGACATGGGCGGGTCACTGGCCGCCATGGTCGCGAATATGCGCAAGGCCGGCGTCACCCTCATCTGACCGGCGCAAAAGTGAACAGCTGAGCATTTTTTCCACAGGCGTTAACCCAGACATTCGACCAAAGTCATAAAACTGTTGTTTCTCTGTCACATAATGAGGATAGTGCCCATAAGCGCATCCAATAAGCGTGTTCCTAACGACGCCTCATTATGGGAGACATACATGACATTTCGCGGCACTTCGCTCAGCCTTGCGCTCGGACTTATCCTCGCATCGTCCACTTCATCCTTTGCCGTCACCGAAATCAGCTGGTGGCACGCCATGACCGGTGCCAACAACGAGGTTGTTGAAACCCTGTCGAAGGAATTCAACGAAAGCCAGAGCGACTACAAGGTCGTTCCAGTGTTCAAAGGCACCTATCCGGAAACGTTGAACGCCGGCATTGCCGCGTTCCGTGCCAAGCAGGCCCCGCATATCATGCAGGTATTCGACGCCGGAACCGGCGTCATGATGGGCGCCGAGGGCGCCATCAAGCCGGTGGCCGACATTCTCTCGATGGGCGGCGCAAAGTTCGACAAGAGCCTCTATCTGCCGGGCATCGTTGCCTATTATTCCAAGCCGGACGGCACGATGCTGTCCTTCCCCTACAACAGCTCCTCGCCAATCCTTTACTACAACAAGGATATCTTCAAGAAGGCCGGGCTGGATGAAAACAACCCGCCAAAAACCTGGCCGGAAGTCTGGGAAGCCGCCAAGAAGATCAAGACCAGCGGCGCAGCCAAATGCGGCTATACCTCGACATGGCTGACATGGATCCACACGGAAAACTTTGCCGCCTGGAACAATGTCTCCTACGGCACCAATGAAAACGGCATTGCCGGAACCGATGTCGAACTGAAGATCAACGCGCCGATCTATGTCAAACACTTCCAGGAACTGGCTGACCTCGCCAAGGATGGCACCTTCCGTTACGGCGGGCGCACATCCGAAGCCAAGCCGCTGTTCCTGTCGGGCGAATGCGGCATCTTCACCGAATCCTCCGGCGGCCTGGGCGATGTGGTCAAATCGGGCATGAACTACGGCACCGGCCAGCTTCCCTATGACCCCGATGCCAAGGGTGCACCGCAGAACACGACACCGGGCGGCGCCAGCCTCTGGGTGTTCGCCGGCAAGTCCGACGCGGAATACAAGGGCGTTGCCGCCTTCTTCACTTTCCTGTCGCGCACCGACATCCAGGCCCGCCTGCACCAGGTATCCGGCTATCTGCCGGTGACCCTTGCCGCCTATGAGGACACCAAGAAGTCCGGTTTCTACGACAAGAACCCTGCCCGCGAAATTCCGATCAAGCAGATGATGGGCAAGGCGCCGACGGAAAACTCCAAGGGCGTCCGCCTGCCGAACCTGCCGCAGGTGCGTGATATCGAGAACGAAGAGTTCGAGAACATGCTCTCCGGCAAGCAGACCGCCCAGCAGGCGCTCGACAATGCCGTCAAGCGCGGCAATGCAGCCATCAAACAGGCGAACGGCCAGTAAGAGCCGGTTCATGAACGCCCCGTCCGCATGTCTTGCGGACGGGGCTCTTTTCAAGAGGGGCAATCATGGCATCGTCAACGCGTGTCACTTTTCCGAACAAGGTCCTGCCATATCTGCTGCTGGCGCCGCAGCTTGCCATCACGATTGTCTTTTTCTACTGGCCCGCGTCCCAGGCCATCCGCCAGTCGGTGCTGCGCGAGGATCCGTTCGGCCTGTCGACCCAGTTCGTCGGCCTAGGCAATTTCAAGCGCATCCTGAGTGACCCCAACTACCTGAACTCGCTGCAGGTCACGGTCATCTTCTCCATCGCCACGGCAGTCATTGCCATGGGCTTCGCGCTGCTGTTCGCCGTCATGGCCGACAAGGTCATCCGCGGCAAAGGTGTCTACCGCACCCTGATGATCTGGCCCTACGCCGTGGCCCCGGCCATTGCCGGCATGCTCTGGCTGTTCCTGTTTAACCCCTCGATGGGCACATTCGCCTATATGATCCGCTCCGCCGGCTACAATTGGGACCCGCTGCTCAACAGCAACCAGGCCATGCTGCTGGTGGTTGCCGCCGCCGCGTGGAAGCAGATCAGCTACAATTTCCTGTTCTTCGTTGCCGGGCTGCAGTCCATTCCCAAATCGCTGATCGAAGCCGCTGCCATTGACGGCGCCGGCGAAACCAAGCGCTTCTGGACCATCGTTTTCCCGCTGCTTGCCCCGACGACGTTCTTCCTGCTGGTCGTCAACACCGTCTACGCCTTCTTCGACACGTTCGGCATCATTCATGCCGTCACCGGCGGCGGCCCCGGCAAGGCCACGGAAACATTGGTCTACAAGGTTTACAATGACGGCTTCGTCAACCTGATCCTTGGCGACTCCGCGGCACAATCGGTGATCCTGATGGTCATCGTCATCGGCCTGACGGCGATCCAGTTCCGTTATGTCGAGCGCAAAGTGCATTACGGCTGAGGAACGCAGAGATGATCCAGAACAATCCCATCGGCCGTCTCGTCGCCCACATCATCCTGATTGTCGGCATCCTGATCGTGGCGTTCCCGATCTACTACGCTTTCATCGCGTCAACCCAGTCGCTGCAGGATATCATGCGGCCGCCGCTATCCCTGCTGCCCGGCGGACATTTCTGGGAAAACTACACGACGGCGCTTTTCGGCGGCATCGGCCGCATCGGCGGCGTGAGCGTCGGCCGCCTGCTCATCAACAGCACAATCATGGCGCTGGCGATTGCCGTCGGCAAAATCATCATTTCGATCCTGTCGGCCTATGCCATCGTCTTCTTCCGCTTTCCCGGCCGCATGGTCTTCTTCTGGCTGATCTTCATCACCCTGATGCTGCCGGTCGAAGTCCGCATCCTGCCGACCTACAAGGTCATGGTCGATCTCGGCCTCATCGATACCTATACGGGCCTGACGGTTCCCCTCATGGCATCGGCAACGGCAACCCTCCTGTTCCGGCAGTTCTTCATGACCATACCGGGCGAGCTGGTGGAAGCGGCACGCGTCGACGGCGCAGGCCCATGGCGCTTCTTCAAGGACATCCTGCTGCCCCTGTCCAAAACCAACATCGCAGCGCTGTTCGTCATCCTCTTTATCTACGGCTGGACCCAGTATCTCTGGCCGCTGCTGATGACGAACCGCAATGACATGACGACCATCGTCATCGGTCTGCGCAAAATGATTTCCTTCGCCGATGCCGACACCGAATGGCATCTGGTGATGGTGACCTGCATTCTGGCCATCCTCCCCCCGATCCTCGTTGTTGTGCTGATGCAACGCTGGTTCGTGCGCGGTCTGGTCGAAACGGAGAAATGATCCCATATGGCAAGTGTTGAACTCACCAATGTCCGCAAGGTCTATGCCGGCGGCGTCGAGGCGGTCAAAGGCGTCGACATAGACATCAAGGACGGCGCCTTGTGCGTGCTTGTCGGCCCGTCGGGCTGCGGAAAATCGACCCTCCTGCGCATGATCGCGGGGCTGGAATCCATTACCGACGGCACGGTCAAGATCGACGACAAGGTTGTCAACGATCTCGGTCCCGCCGAACGCGACATCGCCATGGTCTTCCAGAACTATGCGCTCTATCCGCACATGAAGGTCTACGACAACATGGCCTACGGCCTGCGCAACCGCGGCATGCCGAAGGACCAGATCGACAAGCGTGTGCGTGAAGCAGCGGCAACGCTGGAGCTGGCGCATCTGCTCGAACGCCGCCCGCGCGAGCTTTCAGGCGGTCAGCGGCAGCGCGTCGCCATGGGCCGCGCCATTGTGCGCAACCCGAAAGTGTTCCTCTTCGACGAGCCGCTGTCCAACCTTGACGCCAAGCTGCGCGGCCAGATGCGGGTGGAAATCAAGAACCTGCAGCGCCAGCTCGGCGTGACCAGCGTTTATGTCACCCACGACCAGCTGGAGGCCATGACGCTCGCCGATATTCTCGTGGTGATGAATGCCGGTGCGGTTGAACAGATCGGCGCGCCGCTGGATATCTACGAAAAGCCCGCCAGCACATTCGTCGCCAGCTTCATCGGCGCACCGCCGATGAACCTCATTCCGGTGACCGCCGGCGAATCCGGCCTGATCCTGAGGGACGGCACGCGGATCGGCGCCGAGGGGCTTGCCGTATCCGACAAGGATGCGGTGATCGGGTTCCGTCCGGAAGATCTGGAGGTTGCCACCGGCACGGAAAACCACATTGGCGGCCTGCTGCTCGACCTGAAAGTGCTCGGTGTCGAGCCGGTCGGCGCGGAAAGCTATGTCTATGGCATCATTGGGGGTGAGCGGGTTGTCGTGCGGGTTGCCGGCCGCTCCGTGTCACAGCCTGACGATCATCTCAGGGTGATCATCCCCAAGGAAAAGCTGCATCTTTTCGGCGGCAACGGCAAGCGCATCTGAAGACATTAAAGCAAACCACTCCCCTCCACCCATCGGCGAAGGGGAGTGAAAGTGTCGATTACCAGGCTGGAACAGCCGCACCCTTGTACTTGTCGAGGATGAACTGCTTGACCGGATCGGAATGGTAGGATTCGATCAGCGTCTTGACCCAGGGCTTGTCCTTGTCGGCCTTGCGCACGGCGATCAGGTTGACGTAGGGCGCCTTTTCACCTTCCTTCAGGATCGGGTCCTTCATCGGATCAAGACCGGCTTCAAGCGCGTAATTGGTGTTGATGGCAGCGGCATCCACATCGTCGATGGAACGCGGCAGCTGGGCAGCATCCAGTTCGACGAACTTGAAGTTCTTCTTGTTCTCGGTGATATCGGCGAGCGTCACCTTGAGGCCTGAACCCTCCTTCAGCTTGATCACGCCCTTGTCGGCAAGGATCAGCAGCGCGCGGCCGCCATTGGTCGGATCGTTCGGAATGGCAATCGTCGCGCCATCGGCCAGTGCATCGAAGCTCTTCACCTTCTTCGAATAGACGCCCATCGGGAAATTCACTGTGTTGGCGACATCAACGAGATCGAACTTGCGGTCGGCAATCTGGTTGTCGAGATAAGGCTTGTGCTGGAACGAGTTGGCATCAAGCTCGCCGTCGTTCAGCGCCTGGTTCGGCACGACATAGTCGGAAAATTCGAAGATCTCGATGTCGAGGCCCTTCGGCTTGGCGATTTCCTTGACCTTCTCCATGATCTGCGCGTGTTCGCCCGGCGTCACGCCGATCTTGATCGTTTCGGCCAGAGCGCCCGTCGCGCTGAGCATTGCCGCCACCGCAGCGGTGACGAGGATTTTCTTCAACATTGTACTCTCCTGTTTTAACGTAAACGCGTTTTCAGCGGGGGCGGATGCGCTTGTCGAACCGCCGTGCCAGCCGGTCACCGGCACTCTGCACAAGCTGAACCAGCACGATCAGCACCAGAACCACGATGGCCATCACATCCGGCATGAAGCGCTGATAGCCGTAGCGAATGCCGAGATCGCCGAGCCCGCCGCCGCCGACGGCACCGACCATGGCGGAATAACCGATCAGGCTGACGATGGTGAGTGTCAGGGCCGATGTGATGCCGGGACGCGCTTCGGCCAGCAGAACCTTGAACACGATCTGGGCGGGACTGGCACCCATCGCACGGGCAGCCTCGGTCAGCCCCGGATCGACCTCGCGGATTGCCGATTCAACCAGCCGCGCGATGAAGGGAATGGTGGCGATGGTCAGCGGCACGATCGCGGCGGTGGTTCCGATGGAGGTTCCGGCAATCATGCGGGTGAAGGGAATGATGGCGACAACCAGAATGATGAAGGGCGTCGAACGAGCCGCATTGACGACAAGCCCGAGCACCTTGTTGACCGAAGGCGCGGCAAAAAGCTCGCCGCGGCCGCTGGTCGCCAGAAAAACGCCGAGCGGAATGCCGAACAAGGAGCCGATCAGGCCCGCCACGGCGACCATGTACAGCGTCTGGCCCGTGGATTTCACCAGCAGTGCAAAAATATCAGCGGACATAGCCGACAACCTCCGATGACAGGCCGTGATCGGCAAGAAAGCTTCGGGCTTGGACTATCTTTGCCTCATCGGCGAGCAGGGAAACAACCAGCATGCCGAAGGGGCGCCCGGCAATCTCGTCGACCGCACCGGCCATGATATTGACCTCGATACCGAGATCGCTGCCGAGCCGCGCCAGCATGGGCTCCGTCGCATTCTCGCCCTTGAAGATGATGCGCAGGATCGTCCGCAAGCCCGGCTCCGGCTTCTCGACCATCTGCCGCGTCAAAAACTCCGGCAGATGCAGCCCTGCCAATCCACCCAGCAGCGACCGGGTCGTCGCATGGGTATGACCGGTGAACACATCGAAAGTCGGGCCCTGTTCGACGATGCGTCCGCCATCGATAACCGCCACGTGATCGGCAATGGTCTTGATCACTTCCATCTCGTGGGTGATCAGCAGCACCGTGAGGCCAAGCTCCTTGTTGATGGTCTTGAGCAGGGCAAGAATCGACCGGGTTGTTTCAGGATCAAGTGCCGATGTCGCTTCGTCCGAGAGGAGCAGTTTTGGTTCCGTTGCCAGAGCCCGCGCGATGCCGATGCGCTGCTTCTGCCCGCCGGACAGTTCGGAGGGATAGCGATTGCGCTTGTCCGACAGCCCCACCAGATCGAGCAGTGGTGTCACCCGCTTTTCGATGGTCTGTCTGTCGACACCGGCGATTTCGAGCGGCAGGGCGATATTGTCGAAAGCCGTGCGCGACGAAAGCAGATTGAAATGCTGGAAGATCATGCCGATGGAGCGGCGCAGGTCGCGCAGCCTCTTTTCATCAAGCTCGGCAATATTCACCCCGTCGACAACGACGCGGCCGCTTGTCGGCTTTTCCAGCCCGTTGACCAGGCGGATCAGGGTGGACTTGCCCGCGCCGGAACGGCCGATAATGCCGGTGACGGAGCCGCGCGGGACAATCAGATCGACACCGTCGAGCGCCGTCACTTCCGCACTGGTACGTCCTGCCGCAAAGCGCTTGGAAACGTCTTCAAACGCCACCATCGGATCAGCCGCCGCGGTCAATCCATCACCCGCAGCCGTTCCCGCCGCTTCTCCCGTCTTCCGTGTTACAACCGTCATCATCATTTGCGCTGCCTGTGCAGCCGCCCTGTTGTCTGTTTGCGACCGTCTATACCGATCCGGTCGACTTTTCGATAGGGCTTACGGGCAAGCATGAACATTTTCGATGCTGGAAATCGTGGGTTCATCGGCCGGCGGCCGGAACTATGCGTCAAGATCACGCCAGGCGCATTCGACCATAGTTGAAAATTTCCATTCAAAACAACCGCTTACCTCAGATGATTCAACTCTGCATTTCTAGCGATGCTTTGTGAAAACGGGCAATGGATTGAACAGGCGTTTTACACGCGATCCATTTGACGGCGAAGCAGCAAGCACCGATCCAGCCGGTGTATCGGGGAGATGGGCCTCCCCGACCACGGCAATGGCCTTGCTCTCAAAACTGGAGGTGATCTATGCGGACATTGCCGTTTAGTATCACACTAGTCGTGAAACGAACCCGGACCGGCTGGACGCTGATAGTCCGGATTCAATTCTCGAACTAGACCATGAGAGGCGGGTGAAAGCCCGCCTCTCACTCCAGAACCTTACAACATTTGATCGATGTTTCCAACCAACCAGAGGTTTCAAGCGGCGAGTGCAAGTTTCGATGCGTTCAGGCCGCACTCCAGATCATTGGGAAATTCCGATCTACGGACCAATGGCCAGAACCATTTTTCGGAGAGAACGCGAGGATCATTCAACAATAGTTCTAAATATCCATCAAAAACAACCGCTTACCTCAAATGATTCAACTGTGAATTTCTAGCGGCGCTCAGTGAAAACGGGCAATGGATTGAACAGGCGTTTTACATGCGATCCATTTGAGGGCGAAGCAGACACACCGAGCCAGCCGGTGCATCGGGAAGACGGGCCTCCCGACCACAGCAATGGCCTTGCTCTCAAAACTGGAGGTGATCTATGCGGAATTTGCCGTTTAGCATCACGCTAGAGGTGAAAAGAACCCGGACCGGCTGGCAGCTGGTGATCCGGGTTCGATTTACACACTAGAAACGAGGGACGGGTGAAAACCCGTTCCTCACTCCAGAACTCTACAACATCCGTCCCACGATTCCAACCAACCCTGGGTTTCAAGCGGCGAGTGCAAGTTTCGATGCGTTCAGGCCGCGTTCCAAATCGCCAAGAATATCATCAATATGTTCGATGCCGACCGAGAGCCGGATATACCCTTCCGAAACGCCGCTCGCCCGCTGTTCTTCCGGCGAGAGCTGGGAATGCGTGGTCGTTGCCGGATGGATGGCGAGGCTGCGGACATCGCCGATGTTGGCCACGTGATAGAAGAGTTCGAGCGCTTCGATAAATTTGCGCCCTGCCTGCAGGCCACCCTTGAGCTCGAAGCCGACCAGCCCCCCAAAACTGCCAGAGAGATACTTCTCCGCCCGCTCGCGATCGAGACCGCTCTGCTGCGATGGATGGATGACCTTGGCGATCTCCGGCCGCTTGGCCAGGAACTCGGCGACCTTCTGTGCATTCTCGACGTGGCGTTGCAGACGCAGCGACAGCGTCTCGATGCCTTGGATGGTCTGGAACGCATTGAAGGGGGACAGCGCCGCGCCAAGGTCGCGCAAAAGCGTGACCCGCGCCTTGATGATATAGGCGACGGGTCCGATGGGTTTGACCGCCT
The DNA here is from genome assembly GCF_055378485.1 of Phyllobacterium sp. T2-21. NCBI lineage: Bacteria > Pseudomonadati > Pseudomonadota > Alphaproteobacteria > Hyphomicrobiales > Phyllobacteriaceae > Phyllobacterium > Phyllobacterium sp. T2-21. The sequence goes on from NZ_AP027912.1 coordinate 3,243,283, forward strand.
CCGTCCAGACTGCGCCGTGATAGCTTGGATCGGGTGTGTTCAGCGCTGGCTGCCGCTCCGGGAATTTCTCCCAGTCGAACTGGCCGCCATCGACAATGATGCCGCCAATGGAAGTGCCGTGCCCGCCAAGATATTTGGTGGTGGAGTAGACGACAATGGCGGCGCCGTGCTGCAGGGGCCGCGCGATCAACGGCGCTGCCGTATTGTCGACGATCAGCGGAATGCCATATTCGCGCCCGATGGCGGCGACTTCGGCAATCGGAAATACAGTGAGTTTCGGATTGGGCAGTGTTTCTGCGTAATAAGCACGGGTTCGCTCATCCGTAGCCCGGCGAAACGCTTCGGGGTCGCGGGGATCGACAAAGCGCACCTCGATACCCTGATCCTTCAGCGTATTGGCAAACAGGTTCCATGTGCCGCCATAGAGATCGGTGGAACTGACGATATTGTCACCGGCCCGCGCAAGGTTCTGGATGGCAAGGGCTGACGCCGCCTGCCCCGAAGAAACCGCGAGCGCAGCAATACCGCCGTCGAGCGCGGCAACACGCTTCTCCAGGACATCGGTGGTCGGGTTGCCGATACGCGTATAAATATTGCCGAGTTCCTTCAACGCGAAGAGATTGGCTGCGTGCTCCGTGTCACGGAACTGGTACGAGGTCGTCTGGTAGATCGGTACGGCCACGGCGCCGGTTGCGGGATCCGCCCGCCAGCCGGCATGCAGGGCGATGGTCTCGGGATGCAAATGGACTGCCATGGTTTTCGTCCTCGTGTTGGTGCGGAATGATCACCCGAAACACTAGGAGAAGTTGCAATGGGGGAACACGCAGGCCGTTGCTTATTTGGGCGCGTTCGGGAAATCCCATACTAAAAGCGGGGCGCAACGCCCCACTTTATGCCAATCGCGCATCCGCGAAACCGGGTATGGAGAATTCCATTCCCGGCTCCATGCTATCTACCCGTAGGGCTCAAGCAGCCCGATAACGTTCCAGCCAATGGGCGTAGGGTGAAGGCAGAACCCAGGCCGCCTTCTCGACGCCCAGTTCCTTGGCGGCGCGGAACGGCCAGTGCGGATCAGTCAGCAGCGGACGTGCCAGCATGACAAGATCGACCTTTTCATCACGGATAAGACCGTCGGCTTCCTGCGGCGTGCTGATGTACCAGGATGTCGAGGCTGGCAGGCCGGTTTCGCGGCGGACACGCTCCGCAACGGACCCAAGGAATGCCGGGCCCCACGGAATATTGGTCTTGCCCAGCGAGAAGCCCATGCTGACATCGATGAAGTCGAGGCCATTGGCCTTCAGCTGTTTGACAAGTTCTATGGCTTCGCTGAGGGTTTTCTCGTCCTGCCCGTCATACTCGATGACGCCGAGACGCGCTGTCAGCGGCAGGTTTTCCGGCCAGACGGCCCGCACGGCCTGCACCGTTTCGATGAGGAAGCGGCTGCGGTTCTCAAAACTGCCGCCATAGTCGTCGGTACGCGTGTTGGAATGCTCGGACAGAAAACTCTGCGCGAGATAGCCATGGGCAAAATGCAGTTCGAGCCATTCGAAGCCGACGGAAAGCGCCCGTTTGGCGCTGTCGACGAATGCCTGCTTCACCTGCTGGATATCGGCCTTGGTCATTGCGCGCGGAACCTTCGACAGCCCGCCGCCATAGGCAATGGCCGAAGGGGCAATCGTTTCCCAGCCGCGCGGATCGTCGTCCGCAATATGGTCATCGCCTTCCCACGGCCGGTTCGCGCTGGCCTTGCGCCCCGCATGGCCAATCTGGATGCCGGGAACGGCGCCCGCATCCTTGATGGTCTGAACCGCCGGTGCGAATGCCTTCGCCTGTTCATCATTCCACAACCCCGCGCAACCCGGCGTGATCCGGCCTTCCGGCGACACGGCGGTTGCCTCGACAATCACCAATCCGGAACCGCCACGCGCCAATCCGCCGAGATGAACGTGATGCCAGTCATTGATCACGCCGTCATTTGCCGAATACTGGCACATGGGGGAAACGGCGATTCGGTTGCGCAATGTCACATCCTTCAAGGTGAAGGGGTCGAAAAGAGAAGCCATATGTTTACTCCAAGGTGGGGTGCTGCAGACATTCGGGTCCGCTTATATTTCCATAGTTCGATATTATTCGAACAATAGCAATACACAAAATTTTGTGCTAGGATATGTGCATGAGAGAATATCGCCATCCCCAGATCACCGAAGTGCAGCTCGAATCCGTGCTTTATGCGCTGAGCGACCCCATCCGCCTGTCGATTGTCCGGCAGTTGGCCCGCGAAGGTGAGGCAACCTGCGCCGCGCTTGAGAACGGACGCCCGAAATCCAGCGTGTCACATCATTTCCGCGTGCTGCGGGAGGCCGGGATCATCAAGACCCGCAACGACGGCACCTCGCGGATCAACGAATTGCGCGACAATGAACTGGCCGAGATTTTTCCAGGCCTGCTGCCGGCAATTCTCGCTGTCCGGGGCTAGGGTCCGGACCCTAGAACAACGCGGCAAGGCGGACCGCTTGAATGATCCGCCGCGCAGGCGGTGAAAGCGCCCGCCTTATACATGGACACGACTTTGATTTTTACATGAATTTAATACTACAAGACATCGATATTCTCTTTTATATTTGAATATTCATATTCAATTCGCATTGCCAGCGGAGAAATTATAAAACTTCTTACAAATAATCTCATATTACTCAGGCATAAACCATACAACCATAAAGACATTGGTAACTATTATAAAAAATGGTAAGCAAATTAACCAATGCCGAACGTAATAAAAATAGCATAGGGAAATATGAACTCGCCTTTCTGAGGTCCGTGAGTGCAACTGTCGAATTTCCATACGCCTGACGCTATCCGTTCCATGTTCGGCATGCGGGGAACGATAAATCCTGCCGTCAAGCGGCGGGTCTACGCTGAACAGATGGATGTGGCGCTGCGACTGGCGCCCTTTACCGTCATCGTGGCCATGAGCGTCGTGTTCGTGGTGGCGTTTGTCTTCTGGGATCAGGGACATAGCCTGTATCTGGGCAGTCTGGCCACCATCGTCACCGTCATGACCGCCGCGTCGCTGTTTGCCTGCTGGCAATGGTACAAGGTGCCAAAGGTCAAGGAACTTGGCTTCGCCGGCATCAAATACCTGATCATCATATCCGCATGTTACGGCCTGTGCCTGGCCAGCATCCCGCTCATGCTTTTTCTGGAAGCCGACGCCTACCACAGGCTGCTGATCGCCTGCACGGCGGCCGGTCTCATGGCGACCGGCATCGGCGTGGCCGTGGTTCCGTTGGCCGCCATTGCCTTTTCAGGCGCGATCATCACCGGCTCGTTCTTTGCCCTCGCCTCAACCGGCGAGGATTTCTTTCTTTTCATTGCGATCTTGCTGGCCATCTATGCGCTGTTCATTCTGTTCACCATCGTGCACATGAGCAACCTGATCGTCATGCGCACGCTCGACCAGATCAAGGTCGAACAGCAGAAGGAGGTTATCAGCCTGCTTCTCTATGATTTCGAAGAGAATGCCAGCGACTGGATCTGGGAAACCGACGCCGACCTGAAACTCCAGCACACCTCGCCGCGCCTGGCACAGATCGCCGAGAAAACCACCAAGCAATTGCAGGGCATGCCCTTCGCGCAACTGTTCAAGGTCGACCAGTCACATGCCGAAGAGGCGGTGAAAGTGGGGTCGATCTGGCAGGCCATCGAAAACCGCACGACCTTCCGCAACCATATATTGCCGATCAATATAAAGGGCGAAACCCGCTGGTGGTCACTGACCGGCAAGGCCATCTTTGACAATGCCGGGCAGTTCTGCGGTTATCGCGGGGTTGGTTCCGACGTGACAGCGGCAAAGCAGTCGGAAGACAAGCTGTCCTATCTCGCCCGCTACGACGTGCTCACCGATCTGCCGAACAGAACCCTGTTCACCGATCAACTCGCCGAAGCAACCAAGGAACTGGAAACCGGCCTTGCCGGCTTTGCCGTGTTCTGCATCGACCTCGACGAATTCAAGACCGTCAATGACAGCTTCGGCCACGGCATCGGCGACCAGTTGCTGAAGCAGGTCGCCGAGCGTTTGCGCGGCACATCCCCTGCCCGCTACATCGTGGCGCGTCTGTCCGGCGACGAGTTTGCCATCCTGGCCCCTGGCGCCGGCCAGCCCGAAGCGACGGCACTGGCGGAAGATCTCGTGCGGCGCATCTCACAGCCATTCTGGATCGATGGCATCCAGATCAACATCCATATCAGCATCGGCATCGCGCTTGCCCCCATGGACAGCGTCAGCGACATCATGCGCTGCGCCGACCTTGCGCTGTACCGCACCAAGAACGAGGGCCGGAACAGCTATCGCTTCTACGAAGTCGAAATGGATGCGCGGATCGAGGCCAAGCGCGCCCTGGCGATGGATTTGCGCGGCGCTTTGGCACGGCAGGAGTTCATCCTGCATTTCCAGCCGATCGTGTCGGCCATCACGCTCAAGACCGTCGGGTTTGAAACGCTCCTGCGCTGGAAGCATCCGGTGCACGGGTATATTTCTCCGGCCATCTTCATTCCGATTGCGGAAGAGACCGGCAATATCATCCCCCTCGGCGAATGGATCATCCAGGAGGCTTGCAAGACGGCGGTGTCCTGGCCCGACGACATCCATGTGGCGATCAATATTTCCGCGATCCAGTTCCGTCATTCGGATCTCGCCTCCATCGTTCGCGATGCGCTGACAACCAACAAACTGAAGCCCAACCGCCTGGAACTCGAAATCACCGAATCCGTGTTCCTCGAAGCCAATGTCGCGGCGATTTCCCTGCTGCGGCAGTTCCGGGCAATGGGTGTAAGCATAGCACTTGACGATTTCGGCACCGGCTATTCCAGCCTGAGCTATCTGCGCAAGATGCCGTTCGACAAGATCAAGATCGATCAGTCCTTTGTGCGCGACCTCCCGCACAACAGGGGAAGCCTTGCCATTATCCGTGCGGTGATGGGCCTCGGCGCGAGCATGGGCATGAAGATCACCGCGGAAGGCGTTGAAACCCGTGAACAGCTGGCCTGCCTGCAAAAGGAAGGCTGTGATCAGGTGCAGGGCTTCCTGTTCAGCCCGGCGGAACCGTTTGACAAGACAGCCGACCTCATGTCCTTCGACCGCGACCGCTACGAAGTCGCTAGCTGAGACGCGTTCTCAAACCCGATGAAGAGAGGAAGCAGCCAAGCGGCTCACGCCTGCCGCTTCGTCTTGTCCTGAACAGTTGGACGATAGCTGGGTGACAGCCGCGAATCCTTTGGCCAGTAGGCCAGGAAGCCCTTGATGACTTCGCCGGGAATATCGAGCGGATTGTACTGATCCCTGTCCACGAACATCAGGGACTGTTCGCCATGGCCGAGCAGGCCTTGCGCTGCGCTGTGGATTTCGTGCTGCAGCGTGACGAATTTGCGGTTGTGCCGGGCGATCTTGATGCGAACGCTGATCTGCTCGAACTCTTTCGATTCCCGCCGGTAATCATGGGTGAAGGAACGTGTGAGGATGTAGAACCGCGTGGTCGCCAGATCGAAATCCGGCATGCAGACATTGAAGAACAATTCGCGCGCCTTGCCGACCCAGCGCACGTAATTGGCGAAGTAGACGTTCCCGACCGAATTGGTGTCGTCATAGGTCGGAGTGAGATGCATGACGAACCACTCGCCATCGAAACCATGCGACTGCGATATTTCCTCGCCGCCAGACGTGTTTGTCAGCGGGGCAGTGCTCATCATCCGAATGGGCTGGTCGACGATTTCAACCGGGATCGCCTTCGAGCGGGGTCCCACCAGTTCGATGATGACCGGCAAAGCGCCGATCAAGCCGATGAACGGCGACAGGAACAGGAAGCCGGGTACCGGCTGGATGTAGCCGAGAACGAAGATCAGCGACGATCCGCAGCCGATCAGGAAGCTCAGCACCGGATCGAATTTCGGTTTCGCGCCCAATGCCTCGCAAACCAGATTGGCGGACGCACTGACGAACAGCGTGGCGAAAGGCATCATGAAATACATGAGCGAAAAGTTTGCCGGCACGGCGGCATAGGCAACCCAGGTCGCGCCGATCAGCAGCCACAGCGGCGACGAGGCAATGCCATCGGGAATAAGCGCCAGCAGCGGACTGTTGCTGCGCATGTTCTTGCCGCGCAGATACCAGTTCGTCGCGCAATAAAAACTGTCGACCGTCGATGTGAGCGCCGCAATCGTCCAGATCGCAAAGGCAATCGCCAGGTAGGGCGCACCATTTTCCGCGGCCAGGACAACCGCTGCGGAAACCGACCCTTGCGCGCTCGGCAGGCCGTCAATGGAAATGATGCTGCCGATGGGGCCGACCGTCGACGCGATGGAAGCATTGAGCAGGAGAAAACCGAAGAACAGCAAGGCACCGGCGCCATAGGCGATCCCGACCGACCCGCCCTCGCGCTTGATATAGACCGCCCGCTGCCAATGCTGGATATCGAGCCACGGGCCGAGCAGGAAGCCGATCACGGTCGGCATGACAAGGCCGTAAAAGCGTGCATCGAACTGCTGGAGCGGGACACCGGGATAGTCCGACGTCTGCCGCAGGCCGGAAAGCAGCACGAGCCCTGCGGCAACGCCGATCACCGTATAGAGGATATGCAGCTTCTTGATCTGCTCCAGTGAAAGCGCATGGCCGATGGCACAGGAAGCCAGAAGCAGGAAAGCAACGCCTATTGTTGCGCCCTCGCCCACAATCGGCTGCCACAAATAGGCAACGAAGCCGAAAACAGTCACCACGAGCGCCGCCATCTGGAACAGCAGAAAGACGCCGACATAGCGGTTTTCGATGTCCTTCATGATCTGGTCCGGCGTCCGCTTGCTGCGGCCGAGAATGAAGCCGAACAACCAGAGGCCGCCAACGTTCGAGATCGCGAAACCGAAGAAACCAAGCCAGCCATAGGTCAGGGTGACGTGGATGGAATAGAAAAAACCCAGACCCCACAGCCAGGATAGGCCAATTGTAGGCGCCCACATAAGATTTCGCACGAACGTCATGTCTATCCAGCTTTACGAGAGTCGGTGATCGACAACACCAACTTTAATCCACGTTATTCGCTGTAATAAGTCAATGATCTGCTCTTAGCAGTTGCGGAAAGTTTCAAGATTTTTGCTTTCTTTCCCGTTGCGATTGCAAGCAGCCATTATCGGGATTTTTACCCAGCGAAGCACGCGAAATACTGCGGGAACGAGGTCGTACACTCATAAAATCTGGTTGAAATGGTATCAAGACCGCCAGCGCAGATGCGCCGGCGGTGCGCTGGCGGGATCAGAGGCCCGCGATCTTTCTCAGGTCGTCCACTGCGCCCGTACCGGCGGCAAGAACCGGTGCACCCCGGGTCAACGCCTCGCCCTTTGCCGGGAATGGATGGTGCCAGCCGCCTGCTTCCTTGACGAGGCAGTAACCGGCCATGCAGTCCCACGCATGCATGTAGGGCTCGTAATAACCGACAAGACGGCCAGCCGCGACATAGGCCAGCATGAGCGCGCCCGATCCGTTGCGGATGAAATTGCCGCCGGCTTCCAGCAGCTTTTCCACCAGCGATGCGACCACTGCCGGGGTAACGTGGTGATTGGCGCCGATACCCGTCACCGCATTGCGAATGGTCTTGCTCGGATCGATGGAGAGCGCCTTGCCGTTCAGGGTCGCGCCCATTCCGAGCGCCGACGCATAAAGCTCCTCATTGCACGGGACGTAGATGACCCCCACGACGATCTCCTCGCCGCGCAGTGCTGCAATGGAGATGCACCAGGTCGGCATGCCGTTGACGAACGGGCTCGTGCCGTCGATCGGATCGATCACCCAGGTGAACTCGGAGGTTCCCGCGCTGACGCCATATTCTTCGCCAAGCACCGCATCGCCGGGAAAGGCCGCCGCGATGCGGGCGCGGATCAGTTCTTCCACTTCCCGGTCGGCAATCGAGACCACATCCTGCGGATCGGCCTTGGTCTCGATGACCAGCCGCTCGCGCGCATTGAAATGCGCCAGCGCCACGGCGCCGGCTTCGACAGCCATTTTCTGGGCAAGAGCGAAACGGCCCTGCAACTCGGCTTCGGCATGCGATGTCATGATAGTCCTTTGAAAATGCAGTTTCAGTTGTTGATGATGGCGATGCCGCGATGGTGGAAGCCGATGCTGACACTGGTTGCGGGAGGAAGATTGCGGTCAACGGCCGGATCGACCACGAAGAGCGTTCCGGACGCGGTTTCCACTTCGTATTCGACGTGATCGCCGAGATAGGCGGCGTGCCGGATGCTACCGGCGAAGGCGCCGTTCCCACCCGCTTCCAGCGTGATCGCATTGGGCCGCACGGCGAGCTTCGCCGGTCCCAGCCGGGCGTTGCGGCCCGGCACGGCGTGTTCCAGCGTGCCGACGCGGATGATGGCGTTGCCGCCGTCGCTGCGCAGCACTTCACACGGCACCACATTGGCCTCGCCGATGAAATCCGCAATGAAGGATGAAGCCGGTGCTTCGTAAAGCTCGCGCGGCGAGCCCTGCTGGGCGATGACCCCGTCCTGCATGACGATGATCTGGTCGGATACCGCAAGCGCCTCTTCCTGATCATGCGTGACATAGACCGCAGTGAATCCCAGCCGCTGCTGCAGTTCGCGGATTTCGGTGCGCACGCGGCGGCGCAGCCGCGCGTCGAGATTGGACAGGGGTTCGTCCAGCAGCAGCACTTGCGGCTCCAGAACCAGCGCCCGCGCGACGGCAACACGCTGCTGCTGGCCGCCGGACAATTCCGCCGGAAGGCGCTGGCCGTAGCCGGAAAGGCCAACCTGCTTGAGCCCTTCTTCCGCCTTTTCCCGCGCGTCGGATTTCTTCATGCCCGAGGATTCAAGGCCATAGGCGACATTTTCCGCCACCGACATATGCGGAAACAGCGCATAGGACTGGAACACCATCGAGACATCGCGCTCATTGGCGGGCAGCATGGTGACATCCTTGCCGCCGATCAGGATACGGCCGGCGGACGGATGCTCCAGCCCGGCCAGCATGCGCAGGGTCGTGGTCTTGCCGCAGCCGGACGGGCCGAGCAGCGTGACCAGCGTACCGGGCTCGATCGTCAGCGAGAGATCGTGAATGGCCGTGAAATTGCCGAACTGCTTTTTGACATTGGAGAAAACGACGGAGCCGGTGCGATGGGTGGTCATGATGCGGCCTTTTCTTGTGGAGCGGCGGAGGGAACGAAAGCTGTCGCAACGCGGTTTTCGCGGCGCAGTTTTCGTTCGCCCACCAGAAGCTGGAAACAGGTGATGATGACGATCATGACAACGATCAGCATCGAGGAGTAGGCCACCGCCACGCCGTACTCGCCGTTTTCAACGAGCCCGACAATATAGGAAGTCGCCATATTATATTCGGCACTTACAAGGAATATGACAGCGCTGATCGAGGTGATGGCGCGCACGAAGGAATAGACCAGCGCGGCCACGATGGCCGGGCGCAGCAGCGGCAGAATCACCTTGCGGATGGTGCGGAAACTCGTCGCCCGCAGCGTCAGCGAGGCTTCGTCGAGACTCTTGTCGAGCTGGCTCATCGCCGCCACCCCGCCGCGCACGCCCACGGGCATGTTGCGGAAGACGAAACAGGCGATCAGGATCAGCGCCGTCCCGGTCATCTCCAGCGGCGGCAGGTTGAAGGCCATGATGTAGCTTATGCCGATGACCGTGCCGGGAATGGCAAAACTCATCATCAGGGCAAACTCGAAGACATTGCGGCCGACAAAGCGCTGGCGCACGATGAGATAAGCCGTGAGCAGGCCGACGGCCGCGGTCAGCGGCGCTGAAATCAGCGCGATCTTGATTGTTGTCCAGAACGAGTTCCAGGCAACGCCGGTCCAGGCAATGGCGCCATTGCTGAAGCTGAAGGAGAATGCCCGCTGGTAATGTTCCAGCGTCAGCGTGTTGTCGAGACCCCAGGTGCGCACGAAGCCGCCGAACAGGATCATGCCGTAGATGACGAGCGTGAACAGGATCCACGGAATGACGATCGCGTGGACGCCGATGGACAGGGAGCGTGGCAGGGCGATATGCGCGCCGGAATCGCCCTTGCCGGTGACTGTGGCAAAGCTTTTGCCTGCCAGCCAGACGCGCTGGGCGAGAAACGCCGAGAGCGTGAAGAACAGCAGGATGATCGCAAGCACCGCTGCCCGCGACGGATCATTCTGCGAACCGACGACGGCGAAGAAGATTTCCGTCGACAAAACGCCGTGGCTGCCGCCGAGCACCAGCGGGTTGCCGAAATCCGCCATGCTTTCGATGAAGCCGATGAGAAACGCATTGGCGAGACCGGGTTTCATCAAAGGCAGGGAAACCCGCCAGAATGTGCGCCAGCGGTCGGCGCGCAAAGTCTGCGATGCCTCTTCCATCGACGGGCTGACGCCCTCGACGACGCCGATCAGGACGAGGAACGAGATTGGCGTGAATGACAGGACCTGCGCGATCCATATGCCGGTCAGGCCGTAGAGCCAGCGGCCGGGCTCAATGCCGAAAAGCTCGGACAATTGCTGCGTCACCACGCCGGCGCGGCCGAACAAAAGGATCAGCGCCAGACCGATGACGAAGGGCGGCGTGATGATCGGCAGGATCGTCAGAAGACGCAGGCCCTTCTTGAACGGGAACCGGGTGCGGGTGGCGACCAGCGCAAAGCACAGGCCAAGGAGGGTGGAACCCGACGCGGCGAGAATGGCGAGGAACAGCGTGCGCCAGGCAATGCCGCAGCGGTTGCCGCCGACCACGCAATCGAGACTCCAGATCGACGGGTCCTGGATATTGCGCACGAACCCGGAAGGGTCGAACGAACCGTCAACGCTCTGGACCGAGCCGATCAGCATGCTGCCGACGGGATAGAACACGAAGATGGCAACGAGGAAGATGAGGAGCGCAATCGACGCGACGACAAAGGCGTCGCCGCGCAGCACGCCGCGTTCGGCCAGCCCGAAGGAAAACATCAGGACGAAGGACAGCGCAACCAGCCCGGCGCCCGCCCCCATGGACGGCTGCCCGTCGGCAAGCGGCCCGAACAGGCTTTCGCTGATCGCCCAGCTCCAGCCGGTGAAACCGATGGCAAGCCCCTGCAGAACCAGAAAGACAATGCCGGCAGCCCCTGCCCCGATGAGCAGATTGGCCCGCAGCGGCGATACCTTGAACGCCCATGCAGCCAGTCCCAGCGCGAACAACAGCGCGATGATGGCCAGCGACCAGCGGCCATGGCTGGCGATCTGCACAAGGCCGGGCGCTTCCGCCGCACCGGACGGGAATTTGCCCAGCCAGCCAAGGCCGTAGAATCCGCTTTCGATCCTGTACCACGGCACAAGGGCGAACCCGGCAAGGCCTATACCGAGAGCAATGTTCAATCTCCGGTCGCTACGTTCCATTGTGCTACCCAATACTGTCTTCAATGATGGAAATGGCTGGCGTGCCCGCATGGAAATAGCGGGCACGCGAAACTGCGGAACTCAGGTCAATTGGCGCTTGCGCCGATTTCCTTGTCCCAGCGGTCAAGCAGTTCCTTGCGCTTGGCCGGATCGCCATAGGTCTTGAAGTCATAATCGATGAGCTTGATGTCTTCGAACTTCGGCGCTTCCGGCGGAACGACCGCCGCCTTGTTCGATGGCAGCTGGAAGGATTTCGCTTCCTTCATGTGCGACTGCACGTCGGCAGACAGCGCCCAGTCATACCATTTCTTCGCCGCATCAAGATTGCGCGCGCCCTTGACGATCGACATGGAGCCGATTTCATAGCCCGTGCCTTCGCATGGCGCGACGGTTTTCACCGGGAAGCCTTCAACGGTCTGGGCCACCGAGTCATGCATGAAGACGATACCGAGCGCCGTTTCACCGCGCGCCGCGGCCTTCACCGGAGCGGAACCGGATTTCGTATACTGCGAGACATTGGCATTGAGCTTCTTCAGATAGTCATAGGCCTTGTCCTCGCCCATGATCTGCACCAGCGATGCGAGCGCCGTATAGGCTGTTCCCGACGAGTTCGGGTTGGCCATCTGGATCTCGCCCTTGAAGGACGGATCGAGCAGATCGGCCCAGCACTTGGCTTCCTTCATGCCCTTTTTCTTGACGATATCGGTGTTGTAACCCCATCCCAGCGCCCCGGCATAGACGCCGACGGTCTTGTAGCCGGAACTTTCTGCCTGCTTCTTGGCCCAATCCTGCAATTGGTCGAGCAGCGGCGATTTGTATTCCTGTGTCAGGCCCTCGGATGCCGCCTGCAGATGCGGATCGCCCGTGCCCGCCCACCAGATATCGGTCTTGGGGTTGCGCGCCTCGGCGCGGATTTTTGCATAGGTTTCGCCCGACGACAGACGCACCATGTTGACCTGAATGCCCGTATCCTTCTCAAACATGCCCTTCATCAGCTCGCAGATGACGACATCGGCCGAGCAGATCAGATTGAGATTGTCCGCCGCACGCGCCTCCATCGGCATCATCTGGATACCGGCGGCAAAAGCAGCAGCAATGGCAAAGACTGAACGCATGAATTTCTCCTCCCTGAAAAAACGGCACCTCCATGCCGCTGCTTGTTTTGCAAGCGTGTGCAAAAGTTTCACATGCGAACAGTTCATGTCAAGCCGGCTTATTGATTTTGTCCGATTAAATTTGAATATCCTTGCCTTGCGAAGAAGAGCAATCGTGTGCAATTTATAGAAAAACCGAATGTTGCCCGGGTGGAAATCTCGTTGAACAAGTCATTCATCAGCGCCGAAGACGTTGCAAAAAGAGCCGGTGTGTCGCGCTCGGCGGTTTCACGCACGTTCACCCCCGGCGCCAGCGTGTCCGACGAGACGCGCCGGCGCGTCATCGAAGCGGCGGATGCGCTCGGCTATCACGTCAACCAGCTTGCCCGCGGCCTGATGCGCAGCGAAAGCGGCATCGTCTGTCTCGTTGCCTCGGAAATGGACACGCCCTATCGCGCCCGGCTGGTGCGGGAACTGTCCCATGCGCTGCAGAAGGCCGGCAAGGTGTGCATGATCATCAACACCGACCGTTCGGACGGCAGCGTCGATGCCGCCCTGCGGCAGACGCTCAATTACCGGGCGGATGCGTCGATCCTGCTCTCCGGCCTCCCCGACAAGGCGATCACCAAACTCTGCCTCGACAGCGGGCAGCGCATTGTCCTGATCAACCGGGATGACGAGATCGAAGGGCCGTTCCGCATCAATCTCGATGACAGGCGCGCCGCGCGGGCGGCCGTCAATGCCTTCCTGCGTGCCGGCTGCCGCCGTCTGGCCTTTGCCAATTCGGCCGTCGGCACGCCAAGCCTGATGGCGCGCGAACATGGTTTCATTGCCGCCGCCGCCGAATTCGGGCTGGAGGTGACGGTGATCCGCCATGGCAACACGGTCTATGAGAGCGGGCAGCACATTGCCCGGATGCTGTTCACCCAGCCGACCCGGCCCGATGCGGTGTTCTGCGTCAACGATCTCATGGCGTTCGGGCTGATGGACAGCGCACGCCACGATTTCGGCCTGCGCATTCCGGACGAGCTTTGCGTCACCGGTTTCGACGACATCCCCCAGGCCGACTGGTCGTCCTACGCGCTGACAACATTTGCCCAGCCGGTCGAGGACATCGTCAGAACCAGTGTGGAGTGGCTGACCAATGACGCCGACGAGTCCGGATTGGACAACCGCTCCGTCAGCCTGCACGCATCGATGGTCTGGCGCAAAACCATCCGCACGCCGGGCCGATAGAACCGGCCTAATCCGTGGAAAAACTGCCCCAGACACGCACCCTGCCGCGTCCGGCGCGCTTTGCTTCGTAGAGAGCCCGGTCTGCCAGGTTCACCAATGCATCGGCGCCGTCCTGCGTGGCGGCGGGCAACTGTGCCAGCGCGCTGATGCCGATACTGACCGATGTCCGGCCAGCCGGAACATCCTCTTGATCCAGATGCAGGCCGGCGACGGCCTCCAGCAGGGTCGTGGCAATGTCCGCCGCCTCATCGATGCTGGCGCCCGGCAGTAGCGCCGCAAACTCTTCGCCGCCGAAACGCGCGACAACGCCGGTGCCCTTCCCGATCACCTTGCTGAGGACACGCCCCACCTGCACGAGGCACCGGTCCCCGGCCAGATGGCCATACACATCATTATAGGCCTTGAAGTAGTCGATATCGATCATCAGCAAGGCCAGCGGCTGCCCGTGATCACTCGCCCGTTCATATTCCCGCTTGAGCAGGCGGCTGAATTTGCGCCGGTTCGGCAGGCTGGTCAGATGATCGCTTTCCGACAGCTTTTTCAGTTTCCGGTTGGCTTCGAGCAGTTTCTGCTCCAGCTCCGTCCGCAACCGCACGGTTGAGGACAGCTCTTCTTCAATCTGTTTCTGGCTGCTGATGTCGACGCTGGTTGCCAGCAGCCGCAGCGGCGATCCGTCGGGACCATATTCGACGATCTTGCCGCGGCTGAGTATCCACGCTTCACCGCCATTGCCGCGCGGCACCCGGTAGACCGCTTCGAAATGCGGTTTCCGGCCGCTGACAACATCTTCGAATGCCTGGATCGTGCGGGCCTTGTCATCGGGATGCACGATGTCCCAGGCCACGTTCTCCGCCGCCGGGCTGGCCGGGTCCAGCCCGAGCAGGGTCCGGTATTGCGGCGAACGCCAGACCCGGTTCGTCGCAATATTCATATCCCATATCCATTGCCCGGCACTCTCGAGCGCATAGGTCGTGCGCTGCTCGATTTCGGCCAATCGCTCGGAAATCTTGGTCATGGTGGTGATATTGGTGTAGGCCACCGAAATTCCCGCCACTTCCCCAAGATCATTGGTCACCGGAGCGGCGGAAATCATCAGTGTTTCCGCCCCCCGCTGCATCGTGTGATCGGGAATGGGCTTTTCCTTCAGGGCAGCGATCAGGCTGGCGCGCAGCAAGGCGGCATGGTCGGGCACCACATCCTCCACCGACCGGCCAACCGCAAGATCGCTGCTGACGTCAAGCATCCGGGAAAGCTGATCGTTGACCGTGACAAAGATGCCGTCGCGATTGAGATAGCAAAGCCCGACCGGGACCTTGTCATAGACGGCTTCAATCTGGAGCAAGCGGTCGCCACCACGCTCATTCTGGGTGTCGAACGGTGAGTTTCGCGACTTACTCGATGGCATTACGCAATCTTCGCTCCTCTGCAGTCACCCACCGCATTATGTCTACTTTGGCGACGGGAGAGCCGGAGCGTCAAGTTAAATACTGCAATCTAAGGTTAATTATCATTCACCTGTTCAACCCAGTGATAGGCCGATAAAGCACTGGGCTTAAGCGATCTGGATGCGCTGCTGCTTCTCGAACCGCTTGATCAACCGGTCGCGCTTGAGCCTCGACAGCCGGTACAGCCAGAAAATGCCGTCGAGCTGATCGATCTCGTGCTGCAGGCAAACCGCAAGCAGCCCGTCCGCTTCCTGCGTCTGCGCCGTGCCGGATATATCCTGATAGCGGATGCGGATTGCCGCCGGGCGTTCGACCTCGTCATTCATGCCGGGCATCGACACGCTGCCCTCCATGTTCCTGACCAGCACATCCGATGACCATTCGATCGTCGGATTGATGTAGGACCGCACGCCCTGGCCATCCGCAAGCTCGATGACAACGACACGTTTGAGGACACCGATATGCGGCGCGGTTATGCCGATGCCCGGCGCATCGCGCATCGTGTCGAGAAGATCGGCAACGAGGTGCTGCAAACCGTCATCGAATACGGTGACAATGTCTGCCCTCGCCCGCAGATCGGGATGGGGGAATTTCAGAATCCTGCGGATCGTCATATCGATACTCCAGCCGGGCCGCGTGGCAGATCAGCAACGCACCGGCTTCCAGTTGCCTCAAACAGGTGCCTGAATGCAAGCTTGCTTTACAAGCGGCACCCCGCCCGATAATCCACAGGAGAATACTGCGGTCTTCGTTATCCGACGGACTGACCCAACGAGGCTGATGCATGTCCTCCAGCGAAACCGAGATCAAGCAACAGGTTCTGCCCAAGGGCGCGCTGTATATGACGCTGCTGGCTTTGGCCACGACGATTGCCTCGTTCATCGTCATGATGGGCATCACCAGCATCTCGCCGACGAAAGAGATAACCCAGCTCATCATCGCGGCCAACACCGTTTCGATCCTGCTGCTGGTCTATCTGTCCTATGCCACGGTGCGCAAACTCTTCCTGTTCAAGAACAAGGAAAAGCACAATGACCTGCACACCAACATTGCCTTCATCTTTGCACTGATCGCATCGATTCCGTCGATCATCGTGGCCTGTTTTTCCCTGATCATCCTCGACAACCGGCTGAACTCATGGATCAACGTCGACAACAACAAGATCATCGACATGTCCATCAAGGCCGCGCAGTCCTATACCGAGGACAATGCGCAGAACCTTTTGACCACGACCCTGTCCATGGTCATCGAACTCGACCAGCGGCGCATGCTTTTCAGCCTGGATCGCGGCGCCTTTTCCGACTGGCTGACCTATGATGCCGGCCGCAACAACCTTTTGGGCGCATCCCTGGTCGATTCGAGCGGCACGCCCGTCGTCAGCGCCAGTCTCATCAACGACCATACCTTGCCGCCGGTGCCCCTGTCGGCCCTGCGCGGCGCCGCCGGCGACCGGCCGGTGCTGATCCCGCCGGGCGCCACCAATCTCGTGGGCGCGGTGATCAAGACGCAGGCCCTGCCCGATCTCTATCTCTACACCGTGCGCACGATCGATCCCTCGGCCCTCAACAACATGCGGATCATGACCGACAACAACAGCGAGTACCAATCGCTGGCCAGCAACCGCAAGAACACACAGATCGCCTATGCGCTGCTTTACATCGAACTGACGCTGCTGCTGCTGCTCACCGCCGTCTGGACGGGCATCGCGGTAGCCAACCGCGTCGTCCAGCCGATCCGCCTGCTGATCGGCGCGGCGGAAGAAGTGGCAACCGGCGATTTCGACGTCTCGGTTCCCGTGCGCGGTTCCGATGGCGACATCGGGTCGCTGTCCCTCACCTTCAACAATATGGTGCAGCAGCTGAAGACCCAGCACACCGACCTGATTTCCGCCAAGGAGCAGATCGACGAGCGCCGGCGCTTTACCGAAGCCGTGCTTTCGGGGGTGACCGCCGGGGTGATCAGCGTCAACACGGAAGGCGACATCGCCGTCATCAACCGGCCGGCGGAAACCATGCTGCTGGGTGATCACGTCTCCACCATCGGCAGCAACCTGACGGAGCTCCTGCCGGAATTCGGCGAAGTGTTCACCACGGCGCGTGACAGCGGCCGCTCCTCGAGCCGCAAGCAGATCGCCATGACCCGCAACGGCGTCGCCCGCTCCTTCAACGTCCAGATCACCCGGGAAGACGCGGACACGCACAACACATCCTACGTGGTGACCGTCGACGACATCACCGATCTGGTGGCCGCGCACCGCTCCTCAGCCTGGGCTGACGTGGCCCGGCGCATCGCCCACGAGATCAAGAATCCGCTGACCCCCATTCAGCTTTCCGCCGAACGGCTGCGCCGCCGCTATGGCAAGGTGATCACCGAGGACCGCGAGGTTTTCGACCAGTGCACCGAGACCATCATCCGGCAGGTCGGGGATATCGGCCGCATGGTGGACGAGTTTTCCGAATTTGCGCGCATGCCCAAGCCGCAACTGGCGGCGACCGACATCCGCGATGTGCTGCGCGATGCATCGTTCCTTGTCGAAATCAGCAACAGCCAGATCAAGTTTGCCCACGAATTCGCCGACGAACCGCTGATCGGCAATTTCGACAGCCGCCTTTTGGGGCAGGCATTCGGCAACATCATCAAGAACGCGTCGGAATCCATCGATGCGGTGCTGCAGTCGGGCGTCATCAGCGAAGGCCATATATTGGTGCGGGCCATGGCAGCCGGTCCTTCCATCGTTGCCGAGGTGCTGGACAACGGCAAGGGCCTGCCGGCTGAGAACCGCCACCAGCTGCTGGAGCCCTACGTGACCACCCGCGAAAAGGGAACGGGACTTGGCCTGGCCATCGTCAAGAAGATTGTCGAGGATCACGGCGGGCAACTGGAAATGCACGACGCACCGGCCAGTTTCCATGCGGGGCGCGGTGCCCTTGTCCGAATGGTCTTTCCAAGAGTGGTCGTTTAACGAAAAGTTAACGCAATTTCACGACTCCGATATCAAATGTGATGATTCTGTGGCGGACAACAAATTGAGCGGCACATCCAAAAGTGCTATTGTCGGCTTGCTGTTATCCGGATGGCTGAACACCCGTTCCGCACGCTCCGGCAGCAGGACATGAATCACTCCGAGCAAAAACGATCGTTGGCCATCAGAGTCAGCGGCGGGTGTTCGTGATCCTTGAGAACGCGCCGGATTATCCGGCTACGCTCAACAGGAGGCAGGCGATGCGACACGTTAAGGAAAATGGCGATTTATCCAATTGGATGACGTGCTCGGTCATTTTGTTCGGCGCACTGATGGTGGCTGCGGTTATCCTTGCAATCTGATCATCCGATAAACATCGCAGATCAATCTCCGGCGATACGCGAGCGAGCGTATCGCCTTTGCTTGCTGTTTTGCCGGCGCACCCTTCCACTCCGTGACTTCGCACTTGCGGCCGGTGCGATCACCTTCCCGTTACTACCTCTGGTAAGCACCGCTTTTCTGTGCCAACAATCGCCTATGCTGCGTTGACTTTGACACCTGTCCCACGGGATGCGGATAACCGAGGAGCGGCCGAATGATAGCCCTGAATATAAACGGCGAAGAGCGCAATGTGGATGTGCCGGAGGATATGCCTCTGCTCTGGGTGCTGCGTGACGTGATCGGCCTGACCGGCACCAAGTTCGGCTGCGGCATTGCCCAGTGCGGCGCCTGCACCGTGCAGCTGGACGGGCGGCCCGTGCGCTCCTGCGTCCTGCCTGTCGCCTCCGTCGGCGCCCGCAAGGTCACGACGATCGAGGCCATCGGCGCCACGCCGGCGGGCAAGAAGATACAGGACGCCTGGCTTGATCTGGAGGTCATCCAGTGCGGCTACTGCCAGTCCGGGCAGATCATGTCTGCCTCGGCCCTGCTCGATCGCAATCCTGACCCCAGCGACCGGGATATCGATGCGGCCATGTCCGGCAATATCTGCCGGTGCGGCACCTATACCCGGATACGAGCGGCGATAAAACAGGCCGCGAAGGCCTGAGGAAATGGAGATAGCCAGCATGAGCAAGCCATCCTCCTCCCCCTCCCCGAAAACAGCCACCTCGCGCCGCGCCTTCCTGCAGGGCGGCGGACTGCTTCTGGGATTTGCATTGTTCGGCGCAGGCATCAAACCGGTGCTTGCGGCGAGCACCGCACAGCCGGTTGACGGCGATGTCACCGCCGCCTTTGCGCCCGATGCCTTCATCCGCATCGGCACGGACGGGCTGATCACCCTCATCCTTCCCAATATCGAAATGGGCCAGGGCACCCATACCGGCGAAGCGACGCTGATTGCCGAGGAACTGGAAGTCAGCCTCGATCAGGTGAAGGCCGTCGATGCGCCGCCGAACGACAAGCTCTACGCCACGGCAGCCTTGGGCGGACAGGCGACCGGCGGCTCCACCTCCATGCGTGCCACGTGGGAACCCCTGCGCAAGGCCGGCGCAACCGCGCGGATGATGCTGGTTGCCGCAGCCGCCGCGGAATGGTCGGTGCCCGTGAGCGAATGCGTAGCCAGGCTTGGCGTGGTGACCCACCAGCCAACCGGACGCCAGCTTGCCTATGGCGCGCTTGCCGACGCGGCAGCCAGGCAACCCGTGCCGGCCGAGGTAAAACTGAAGGACCAGAAGGATTTCCAGCTGATCGGCAAGTCGAGCCGCAGGCTGGACACGCCGGGCAAGGTCAACGGCGCCGTGAAATACGGGATCGATATCCGCGTGCCTGACATGAAGGTGGCAACCGTCGCGGCCTGCCCTGTCCTCGGCGGCAAGCTCGGGGATGTCGACGACAAGGCCGCGCGCGCCATTCCCGGCGTGCGCGATGTCGTCCGGCTGGACAACGCCGTTGCCGTGATCGGCGATCATTTCTGGGCGGCGAAAAAGGGCCTGGAAGCCCTCGATATCACCTGGGTCGAAGGGGCGAACGCCAACCTTGCCAGTGCCAACATCATGGCGGCGCTGAAAGCCGCATCCGAGCGCAAGAAGCCGATCATGGCGCGCCAGGAAGGCGATGTGGACGGCAGGATGAAAGCCGCCGCCACGAAGGTCGAGGCGACCTACGAGCTGCCATTCCTCGCCCATGCCCCGATGGAGCCGATCAACTGTGTCGTGCATGTGCGGCCCGATGAGTGCGAAATCTGGGTCGGCACGCAGGTCCCGGCTATCGCACAAGGGCTTGCTGCAAAAGTAACCGGCTTTCCCCTGGAGAAAGTCATCCTGCACAATCAGCTCATCGGCGGCGGCTTTGGCCGGCGTCTCGTGGCGGAATCCGTGGCGCAGGCTGTCGCCATCGCCAGGCAGGTGAGCTATCCCGTCAAAATCATCTGGACCCGGGAAGAGGACATCCAGCACGATCTTTACCGCCCCGCCTATTACGACCGCATAGCCGCCGGGCTGGGTGCCGACGGATTGCCGACCGTCTGGGTCGACCACGTGGCCGGCGGTTCGGTGCTCGGAAACTACATCCCGGGCGGCTGGCCCGAGGACAAGCTTGACGATGACGCGGTCGAAGGCGCGGCCAAGCCGCCCTACGACCTGCCGGTCATTCAGGTCGACTGGGTGCGCGAGGACCCGCCCGTTCCCATCACCTGGTGGCGCGGGGTCGGCCCCACGCACAATGTCTTCGTGGTTGAAAGCTTCATGGATGAACTCGCCCATGCGGCGGGCAAGGACCCGGTGGAATACCGCCGCGCCCTGACTAGGAACCAGCCGCGTGCGGCGGGCGTTCTCGAACTTGTCGCCGAGAAATCCGGCTGGGGAACGCCGCTTGCCGCCGGCATGGGCCGGGGCATCTCCCTGCACGATGCCTTTGGCAGCTACATGGCCGCGGTGCTGGAAATCTCGGTTTCTCCGGCGGGCGAAATCACGCTGCACCGCGCCGTTGTGGCCGTCGATTGCGGCATCACCATCAACCCCAACACGGTGGAAGCCCAGATCGAAGGCGGGCTGATCTTCGGTCTTTCCGCCGCGCTCTACAGCGGCATCACCTTCACCGATGGCCGCGTCGACCAGAGCAATTTCCACGACTACCGCATCCTGCGCAACAATGAAGCGCCGAAGATCGAAATCCACCACGTCAAGAGCAGCGAATCCCCTGGCGGTATCGGCGAGACCGCAACGGTTTCGGCAGCGCCCGCCCTTGCCAATGCCATCTTCGCGGCCACGGGCAAGCGCCTGCGCACGCTTCCCTTCAACCGCGACGCGTTGAAAACAGACGGCACCGACAAGAAAAGCGTGTCGATGATTCCTCCGCTCGCGGCCCCTCTGGCGGCAGCATTGGCGAGCGCAAAGCCGGCCGATACCGAACTCGAAAAGCTGTGAGACCCTGAATCATGAAAAGACTCGGCCTCCTCCTGCTCGCCGCCGTGGTTGTCATTGCGGCAGGCGTCGCGATCTTCCTGTTCAAGCCGGCCTCCTTGCCGGATGTTTCTGAAGCACAGGCGAAGCTGCCGACAGGACAGGCGCTGATCGATCGCGGTGAATATCTCACCCGTGCGGCCGACTGCGTTGCCTGCCACACCACCGCCGGCGGCAAGCCCTACGCCGGAGGGCTCGCCTTCAAACTGCCGTTCGGCACGATCTATTCGCCCAACATCACGGCGGACAAGGATACCGGCATCGGCAATTGGAGCGATGCGGAATTCGTGCGCGCGCTGCATCAGGGCATCGACAAGGACGGGCAGAATCTCTACCCCGCCTTTTCCTATGCCGCCTATGCCCAGATGACGACGGAAGATGCACTGGCGATCAAGGCCTATCTCTTCAGCCTGCCGCCGATCAAGGCCGACGCGCCGAAGAACGAACTGGGTTTCCCCTTCAACCAGCGCTATGTCATGCGCTTCTGGAACCTGCTTTTCGTGCCGAGCGGCCCGCTGCAGCCTGACCCGGCACAGACGGCTGAATGGAATCGCGGCGCCTATCTGGTCGAAGCCATGGCCCATTGCGGCGAGTGCCACACCCCGCGCAACGTGTTCTACGCCGTCGACAATGGCAGGAAATTCGCCGGGGCCGAACTGCAGGGCTGGAAAGCCTACAATATCAGCTCCGACAAGCGCACCGGCATCGGCGGCTGGAGCGACCAGCAGCTCTTCGACTACCTCTCGAAAGGCCATGCGGAGGGGCGCGGCGCCGCCACCGGCAGCATGGGGGAAGCCGTCGACTTCAGCCTGCGCCATCTGACGCCGGAAGACATCAAGGCCATCGTCACCTATGTCAAATCGGTGCCGCCGCAGACGTCCACCGACAAGGCTGTGGTCGAAGCGGAACCCGCTGCGCTCACGGCATCCACCGCCTATGCCCCTGCTGTGGACGCGGCAACGCAGGACGGGCTTGGTCTCAAGCTTTTCCAGGGCGCCTGCGCCAGCTGTCACGGCTGGAACGGCGAAGGACTGCAAACGCCCTATGCCGCGCTGAAAGGCAGCCGGACCGTCAACGACCCCGATGGCACCAATCTCATCCAGGTCATCCTCAAAGGCGCCCACATGACCACGCCGCAAGGAAGGCAGTCCATGCCGGCCTTCGCCAATGCCTATTCGGATGTCGAGATCGCGGCGCTCAGCAACTACGTGCTGGGGCATTTCGGCGGCAAGCAATCAGCCATTACGCCCGCGGATGTGGCCAAGGCGCGCACACAATAGACGGTAGGGCAGGATGGTCGAGATATCACTTGATTTAGGGAATGATCTTTCCCTATATTAGGGCATGACCGAAACCACCGCATCTGACACCATGCGCGGCCGTGGCCGCCCCCGCGAATTCGATATGAACGAAGCGCTCGATAAGGCTTTGCGCGTCTTCAGCGAACGCGGCTACCACGCCACCTCGATCGGCAATCTGACCGACGCCATGCAATTGGCTTCAGGC
The DNA here is from genome assembly GCF_055378485.1 of Phyllobacterium sp. T2-21. Classification (NCBI taxonomy): domain Bacteria; kingdom Pseudomonadati; phylum Pseudomonadota; class Alphaproteobacteria; order Hyphomicrobiales; family Phyllobacteriaceae; genus Phyllobacterium; species Phyllobacterium sp. T2-21. Next base: position 3,266,335 of record NZ_AP027912.1, read on the forward strand.
AGCGTCTACAAGGCGTTCAAGGACAAGCGCGGCGTGTTTCTGGCCGCCTTTGACCGGTACCGGACCGTGCGCAGCGGCAAGCTGCGCGCCGTCATTGATACGGACAAGACGGGCTATGAACGCATCCGCGACGCCTTGACCCTTTATGCCGATGTCTCGCATGGCCAGACAGGGAAATTGGGCTGCCTTGTCGTCAGTTGCGCCAGCGAGCTGGCAACGTTCGATCCGGAAGTCGCGAAAAAAGTCGCGGCTGCTATGGATAGCAATGAAGCCGTGCTGCGGGACCTGATCGAGCTGGGCCGGAACGACGGCTCGGTGCCTGCCCATGTCGATGGCAAGGCGACGGCGCGGCTGCTGCTCTGTTTGGTGCAGGGCATGCGCGTTGTCGGAAAAACCGGCCGTACACGCGAAGAAATGCTGGCCGCCGTGACCGTGGCCATGAAGACCCTGACCTGATCGCATCCATCAATAAACGCTCAATTCCCTCCCAAGGAGTTACCCATGTCGTCCCCCCATTCAGACACCCCGTCTGATCATCCGGCCATTTCCCCGTGGCTGACACTGCTGCTGGCGACAGCCTGCGGGCTGATTGCCGCCAATCTCTATTACGGCCAGCCGCTGGCCGGGCCCATCAGCGCGGAACTTGGCATGTCGCCGGCAGCCGCCGGCCTCATCGTCACGCTGACGCAGATTGGCTATGGCCTCGGCCTGTTGCTGATCGTGCCGCTGGGCGATCTCTTCGAAAACCGCCGCCTGATCCTGACCGTCATTTTCGCCGGTGCAGCCGCGCTGCTCGCTGCCGGACTGGTCACCCATCCCCTGCCGTTCCTCGCCGCCGCCCTCTTCATCGGGCTTGGCTCGGTCGCCGTACAGATCCTCGTCCCCTATGCCGCCCACATGGCTCCGGAAGCCGCACGCGGCAAGGTTGTCGGCAATGTCGTCAGCGGCCTGATGCTGGGCATCATGCTGGCGCGCCCCGCCTCCAGCTTCATCGCGCAGTTTTCCTCGTGGCACGTGGTGTTCTACCTCTCCTCCGCCGCGATGATCGTCCTGATGATCGTGCTGGCATTGGCCCTGCCGAAGCGGGTTCCCGCCTCGAAACTCGCCTACCGCCATTTGCTGTCATCCATGGGCCGTCTGGCGGTGACAACGCCGATCCTGCAGCGCCGCGCGCTGTATCAGGCCTGCATGTTCGGAGCCTTCAGTGTGTTCTGGACCACGACACCGCTGCTGCTGGCCGGACCGGAATTCGGCCTGTCGCAGGGTGGCATTGCCCTGTTTGCGCTCGCCGGGGTTGCCGGCGCCATTGCGGCCCCCATTGCCGGACGCTGGGCCGATCGCGGCCTGACGCGCCCGGCAACGATCTTTGCCCTGCTGCTGGTATCGGCATCGTTTCTGATGACGCATCTGGCGCCGCATGGCTCGACACTGGCGCTCGGCCTGCTCACGGCAGCCGCCATCCTGCTCGACTTTGGCGTCACCACCAATCTCGTGCTGGGACAGCGGGCGATCTTCTCGCTCGGACCGGAATACCGCAACCGCCTGAACGGGCTTTACATGGCGACATTCTTTGCCGGCGGCGCCATCGGTTCGGCCGTCGGCGGCTGGGCCTTTGCCCATGGCGGCTGGTGGCTGACCTCCTGGATCGGCTTTGCCCTTCCGGTGCTGGCGCTTCTCTATTTCACCACGGAAAAGCGCGCCGTGCTGGTGCCCGCCACATGAAACTCAATGCGGGGCCGCCAAAGCCCCGCAGCCCGGCACGTCCTCCAGCCGGTAATAGACCGGGATACCCCGCTCATTGGCAAGGCGGACATCATTGTCCGCCCCCTTTGAATCACCGGGCAGGCGCAGGATCGCATCGCACAGCGCGATCAGCCGCCCGGCCGCCGGATGGAATATCTGGTCGTAGAGCGCATCGCCGATCGTCTTACCGCCCGCCGCATGCCATACGGGCAAGGCCACCCATTCGCCGATCATCGGCAGATGTCCGGCCTGAAACAGTGGCCAGGACACCTCCTCCAGCCGCTTGAGATTGTCAGCCATCTTGCCGGCATCGTCATTGGTTCCGGACCGGTATGGCCCGGCGATCAGAATAAGCATGTTCTTCTCCGTATGTGTTGTGAGGATCAAGCGAAAATGTGCAGGGCGGCGTGCTGCAGCAGCATGATTGTCTTGCCGTCCTGAATGGCGCCGCTGCCGATCATGGCCAGTGCCTGGGCAAAGGGCAGTTCGAGGACATCGATATCCTCGCCCTCGGCTGCTTCGCCGCCGCCATCCGAAACCTGGTCCGACGAAGCGTATTCCCCGACAAAGAAGTAGAGCTTTTCGGTCACCGACCCCGGACTCATGAAGGCTTCGAAGACTTTGCGCACATGCTGCACGCGATAGCCGGTCTCCTCCTCCGCTTCCTTGCGGATGCGCTCCTCCGGCGAGATATTGTCGAGCAGCCCGGCAGGTGCCTCGATCAACAGCTCGCTGCAGCCGTTGACGAAGGCGGGGTAGCGGAACTGGCGCGTCAGGATGACCGTGCGCCGCGCCCTGTCATAGAGCAGGATCACCGCGCCATTGCCGCGATCATAGGTTTCCCGGTTCTGCGTCTGCCACGTGCCGTCGCGGCGCAGATAATCGAATGTCGTCTTTTTCAGCACGAACCAGTCATCGGCAAGAATTTTCACGGTCCGGACACGGACACGGTCGGCAAGCTTGGTCATTGGGCACCACCATGGGATAGGATTGGCTTGATAAAACGTGCAACTTCGTGCAGAGTCAAGAAATATCGTGCAATATTTTGAGGACCACATGCTGACGCAACAGCGCAAGGCGCATATTCTCGCGGTTCTGAAGGATACAGGACAGGTCGTCGCCAAGACCCTGAGCGAGCAACTCAACCTGTCGGAAGATACGATCCGCCGGGATCTGCGCGAGCTGGCGGCGGAGGGACTGCTGCAGCGGGTGCATGGCGGCGCTCTGCCCGCCTCGCCTGCCCTTGCCGACTTTTCGGGACGCCAGGCCATTGCCACCGATGGAAAGAAAGCCATCGGCCGCGCGGCGGCAGCCATGATCCGGCCCGGACAGGTGGTGTTTGTCGACGGCGGCACGACGGCCGTGCAGCTCGTCCGCCATTTGCCGCCGGGGCTCAAGGCAACCATCGTCACCCACAGCCCCAGCATCGCTGTCGAGCTCGTTGCGCATCCCGGCATGACGGTGGAGATGATCGGCGGGCGGCTGTTCAAGCATTCTGTCGTCGCCGTGGGTGCATCGGCCATCGAATCCATCGCCCGATACCGCGCCGACATCTATTTCATGGGCGTCACCGGCATTCACCCGGAAATCGGCCTGACGACAGGCGATTCCGAAGAAGCTGTCATCAAGCGGGCACTATCCCGCCATGCGGCGGAAACCATCGTTCTCGCCTCCTCCGAAAAACTGGGCGCCGCATCGCCTTACGTGGTGGTGCCGCTGAACGGCGTTCAGGGATTGATCGTCGAACGCGGCACACGGGACGAAACCATGGCGGCCTATCGTGCGGCCGGGGTGAGCGTGACGGTGGCCTAGAACGGCCAACCGGACGCTATTCCTCGTCCAAGGCAATGACGTTCATCACCTGGTCAAACGGCTCGCGCGAGCGCAGCATCCGCGCCAATATCCAGGCACCTTCCAGCGACACCAGAATTTTCATGGCGAATGCCCGCGCGTCCTTGTCAGGGTGAAACCGCGCGATCTGTTCGGCGAAACTGCTGATCCAGCCTTCCATGACGTCCTTGATCGCCAGCGACAGCCGCTCGGATTTTGGCGTGGTATCCAGAAGCACGCTTGTGATGGGACAGCCGAGGGTCCAGCCGGAGGCCTCGAATGAATCGTAGAGACGCGCGATCATCAGTTCCGCCCCGGCCCGGAACGTCGGCGCATCGCGAAAACTCTTGTTCAGAACGTGAATGATGTAGCCGCCGGCACTGCGCACCGCGTGCTCGGCCAGTTCTTCCTTGCCGCCGGGAAAGTGAAAATAGAAGGATCCCTTCGGAGCCTTTGCCTTGGCGATGATCGCGGTCAATCCCACACCGTGATAGCCGTGCGCCTGGAACAGGACGACGGCAGTATCGATAAAGCGGGTCTTTGCATCTGATGGACGTGGCATGGGCCGTATTATGCATGTTGTATGGCGATCGGTCTAGTGCTACGTTCTATGGCGATTGCCATAGAAGGTATGGCACAATCCGGAGAATGCCGATGTCTGACCAGCACGAACGCCATTTGACAGGGTGCGAAGCGGCCTTCACACCTTCTCCTGCTCCCCGGTTGTGGCAACGATTGCTTGATCTCAGCGGTTATTCCGCCCTGCGCAGCCTTGGCGGGCGCAAGCCAGAGACGAGGATGCCGCAAGGCTGGGACGGCCTGGAACCATTCGATCTCTTGCAGGGATGGCAGTGCGGCGAGGACTGAGTAGCAAGAAGAAACCAGAATTGTCCGGAAAGGCCACAAGCCAAACCGCAAAGCCTCACTCCTCAAGCATTTCCGGAATTTATACCGGGTAAAATACCATGACAAAGTATATTCTTAGTTTTATACGCCATTATAAGTTGTAATATGAAACCGTACACATTGTGATTCGGTCAGATATATCGGTGATAAGCGATAGTTTTGACGGAATCACCAAATATAACCAATTATTTCCATTTATTTTACAATGGTTTAATGTTGCAACCTATGAATTGACGTCAAATTTGTGACATAATTGCAACGACGCGAGTCCAACCGTTATACAACTTGGAGTTGGCAGTTGCTGTCCTCGGTAAAACTGCACTAAGCAGTATAGGTCAATCAAGACCTTTTGGGGGACCAATATGACTATCAGAAGTATTCTACTGGGCTCAGCTGCAGCTCTCGTTGCAGTATCCGGCGCCCGCGCTGCTGACGCAGTTGTTGTCGCCGAGCCGGAAGCTGTCGAATATGTTCGCGTTTGCGATGCATACGGCAAAGGCTTCTTCTACATTCCAGGCACCGAGACCTGCCTGAAGATCGGCGGCTATGTCCGTTACGACGCCAAGGGCGGCGATGACGTGTACTCCGGCGGTCACGTGAATAATGGTAGCGATCCCAATGGCGATGGCACCTATTTCAAGCGCTCGCGCGCTGTCGTGCGTTTCGATGCCCGTTCGGAAACCGAACTCGGCACGCTGCGTTCGTACATTGAAACACAGTTCAACTACGACAACGGCGTCAACAAGGGCGCGTCGATTCCTCACGCCTATATCGAACTCGGCGGCTTCCGCATCGGTACGACGGATGAAGTCTTCGGTTCGTGGACCGGTTATGCCGGCGACGTGCTGAACGACGACGTGATCAACTACCAGTCCGGTCAGTCCAACCAGGTCAGCTACACTTTCACAGCTGGCAACGGTTTCTCGGCGATCATCGCTGCTGAACAGGGTTCGGGCGGCTATGCCGCCATTGATCCTGTAACGGGTCTTCCGATTGCAGGAACCGTCCGGTCCTACCAGATCGACGATTACATGCCGCATGTTCTCGCCGGTGCGAAGTACGAACAGGCTTGGGGCGGTATTTCGGGCGTCGTCGGTTATGACTCCGTTATCGAAGAATGGGCTGGCAAGCTCCGTTTGGACGTGAAGTTCACCGACACTGTCAAGGCATTCGTCATGGGCGGCTATCAGTCGAACTTTGATGACTCCGGCAGGAACCAGAACTGGTTCGGTACATGGACCGGTGACTGGGCTGTTTGGGGTGGCCTGTCCGCCAAGGTTTCCGACAAGGCAACCGTCAACGCACAGCTCGCTTACGAATCCGAAGGCACATACTCGGGTACTTTGAACCTTGCTTACGAACTGGTTCCTGGCTTCACGATCACTCCGGAAGTCACGTACACCAAGTTCGATGGCCTGCGTAAAGCTGCCTCGATCGCCAATGGCGGCAACGACGATGCGTTCGGCGGCATGATCCGCTTCCAGCGCAACTTCTAATCCGCTGCGATTTGGAGAGATCCCCGGGGGCTCGCCCCCGGGTTATACGGCCACGGCCCAAAAAGCATTTATCAATTGTACCTGGCCATGTAGAAGGACTGCATGTCCGGGTCTCGATGATGAGATCTCCAGTCACGTCATTACCTTGGAACGGTGGGCCGCAAGCCCGCCGTTTTTTGGCGTTTATCGCTGATTGCCGTCATCGCTTGCACGCTACGATATAGGGCCGGTTGTCATTGCCTCCCGTTGCGTGGTTTTCGGCGGCGAGAATGTCGAAGCCTGCGGCAGATATGAGCTCAGCCAGCTCCGCCGCGCGGAACACACCCGCATAGGGTGCCAGCCGCAATGCACGCATTGCGGGCAACAAGGCGAGCCGGATGAGCGGATTCATCTCACCGACGCAGGGTGTCTTGGAAATGAACAGGCCCTCCGCTGCAAGCAGGGCATGGATGCGGCGCAGCGTACCGGGCAGGTCGCGGACCAGATGCAGATAGTTGAATCCGAGGATCGCGTCGAATTCTTCCACGCCGGGCGCCAAATCCTCGGCGGTCGCCGTGCGGAAAGCAAGCGCCGGGATGGCGGGGCCTGCGGTCTGTTTCTCCCCGGCAATGGCGATCATGCCCGCGGAAATATCCACGGCGAGATAGCTTTGCACATCGCCCGCCAGCCGGAGCGCCGTTGTTCCCGTTCCGCAGCCGAGTTCGAGCACCCGGCCGTGCGGTGCCAACAGCGCGCGGGTCTGCTCCAGCGTGCGCGCATAGCCGGCCGGGTCAGCAATCGCACCCCTGGCATATTTGCGCGACGTCCGGTCCCAGAAGCGGGCATCACTGGCTGTGCTCATGGCGGATTCTTCTGCCTTTCACATGCGGGAACGGGTGGATAGCGGGTTCAATTCAGTCCATTCCGGATTTGATCCGAACGCAATAGCCGGCGTTTCTCCCGACGGCTTCAGTTCTAACGCACATTTGCCGTTGTTCAAGGCACGCGCCATTGATTGAACGCGGCCGGAATGGCACAAAAAGTTTGCAACAGTGTCGGAACGGGGCCATGCCGTTCGTCCTGTGGCTATATCCATGACAGGCGAACAGGGAGATCACGCGATGACTGGAGACAACACGGTAAAAGGGCCCGCTTCCTACTTTCCATCCATCGAAAAGACCTATGGCAAACCCATCGACCACTGGTTGACGGTTTTGGCAGGCGTGCCGGATCAGAAACATATGGCGATGGTCGCCGCCCTGAAAACCCAGCACAATATGGGGCACGGGCACGCCAACGCCCTGGTTGCACATTTTCGGGCCCAGACCGGAAGCTGATTGCGCCATCGCCCGGCCAGCCTATCGAAGCGCCTCCACCCGAAGGGCAGAGAAGCTCTTGCGATCCGGGCGGCGATTGCTGCCTATTTATCCGGGCCTTTGCGCGGCCAGCGCTTATCGTCGCGTTCCAGTTTCTTCACCGTCAAGACCAGACCCGTCGTCAGAACGGCGGCCAGAATGACAATAATCAGAATCCAGCTTTCTTCCAATATTTGCACCATTCCGCCAGCGCCTCCTCGTTGCCGTCAAAGCCCGGCCCGAGCCATGATAGCAGCGATGCCGGCCAAAATCATGACTGCAACAAAGAGTGATGGCCAACCGCCAGGCCAATCGAAGCGCGGCGGCATGAATATATTGATTTTGTTGCATGATTTGGAAGAATGGTGGGCCCGGAGGGAGCGTCCACCATCGCTTAAAAGCCTTAGAAACAGGGCGTTTCAGGGAGAGAGATAGGACACGATGTCCCACTTTGATGTTCTGCACTAACTCAGAACGGGGGAAGGATCAAGACGGTATACAGCGTCAGATTGTTTACCGGGCGAGCAACAAAAGAACGGCGGAGGTCGGCACAGACGGATGCCCCGGCGAAGCCACCCATCATCGCTCGAAAAGCTCAGTCACCCCAAAGGCCAGCCCCTATTCAAAGGTTTCGTTCCCGGTTCTCTCCTCTGCATCCTCTTGCTGTTTCAAGTCGGCTACAATTTGAAGCATACGCGAACCCTCTTCGCTCAGCATTTGTGTCTCGTCCACATCTGCGCATGCGATAAGATCGTCGAGGATACCCAATCGTCGTTGCAACTTTGCCGCCCGCGAGCCGGACCAACTCATAGGCATAAGCCGGTTTAGGTAAGCCTTCAGTATCTGTTTCTTATCTGGAGCCGCTTTGAATATCTCTGCCGCAATTTCAGATAGGCGTTCGTTGATCTGCTCGCCATCTGAACTCTTAGAAGCATATAGAGAACAGGTCTGTGCCAAAAACAGGTAGCGGTCACCAGGTGATACTCCGCACCATTCCAGCGCCACATCGACAGGCATTGCTTCCATTGGACGCCTACTGTGTTCATAGTCATAATGTGAAGCCAACCGACGCGCTGTTCTGTAACTGCCATCCGGATCAGACTGGTATATTGCGTCCAACACCAATTTAGGTCTGAGCTTAAAGAAGGGTTGCAGATACCTGCCCCATCTGTAGGCATATCTCCGACCCTCTGAGCGATCCCATGACAGCAGATTGTTCAGCACATCGTTGTCGACCGATGAGGGCACGACATTGATGAGCGTGAAGTTCAATAACCTGTCGAGGTGATGATCGACCATGGTGTCGTTAATGTTGCAGTTGGACAAATCAGCCCAAGCGAGAAAGCTTCTAATCCGCTCCGCGATGTCTTGTACAAAGCTTTCGCCTCTTTCATGGGCCGAATGTACCACCATCCCCAATAGGTCTATTGCTACGGTACCTCCGTCTGGCTGATCTGATATAGAACGAGCAAGACCTTCTATGGTTTCCGGATCGAGGATGTCTACCGTTTGCCCCCCGGACAAAAACCGATACCGCCAAATCGGCGCGATGCCAGCGCCCAACGCTCTGAATATACGTTGAATGCCGTCACCTTCCAAGCCAATAACCCATTGTAACTCTGGAAACCACTGCCCCCAGATTGGATCAGACACTGCATTATCGAGGAAAATACCAACCTTAACAGGGTCAATTTCCTGCCATCCCCGCAAAAATCCACGGATCGCCAGCAGACTAACATCCGATGCGTTCATTTTGGCAATGATGCCCTTTACCTCAGACATCACTTCAGCAGGGTCTTTGAGAGTTGAGCCCAGACCATTTCCAAAGGACATACTTGTCTCGCTCGAGCGGTCGCGTAGGAGATCGGGCAAGACCTGTGATAATACGGTTGGGGTATTCGCAGCTAAACAGCCGAGCTTCCGGGCGCGTTCCAGCATCTGATTGTGGTGACCGACATAATCACCATCGTCGCCGTCAATTAGGACAAGCGTTGCCGCTTCACGAGGAATAACAACACTGCGGATCGTTCCTAACAGATCGGTTGGCGCGAGAAGGCGTTCGACAGCGCTCAACCTTTCCAAAATCTCCAAAGGAAATGACGATTTTCCCCAATGTATTGTTTCCCGGACACCAATCCAACCATCTGGCCAACCACCTGAGGCTGCAAGTACCCTTCCTGCATGCTCAACTTCGCTGATTATACCTGCATCATTGCAGAGGCCACGCACAGCTCTACCCAAAAGATATCGCGCTTCGGTGCCGAGATTGTCCGCCTCTAGCGCAATCTCCAAGGCGAGCTTAGTAAACCCGCCGTACCATCGAACTATGTCTTCCCTGCTTTTCGGGGACCACCCGTAGTCACGCCGACGGGCACCAAAGTCTGCCTCAAACTGACTAGAGAAGTGACCTGTCTCCAATGCCTGCCTCAGAGCATTCAGCCCCAGTTTCCTCGTCAATGGCTGGTTGCTTTGCAGCAACTCGCGAACGGATGCTATCCGCTTTTCCGGTGAGGCGTGTGTTCCCGACAAATGACAGCTGAAAAGTGAAACAATCGCTTCGTGCGACGAACTGTTACGTTCGCGGACGGCATCCCCCTCGGCAAAGGCCATCATTACTCTGAGGCCGTCATCAAACATGTCTGCATCGTACGCGAGCGACTTTGCCATCCCGACCAGATCAGATGCTGCCTGATCCTCTAATGTCGAGGTAGGGATGCGTTCTACCATCCTTATGAGAGCAGATAGACCAGCGCTTGGATTAACGGGTAGAACATTCTTAAGCACCTGCCGTCCGACATCGTCCAAGGCGTCAATGCGTTCAAAGCGCCCACCTGGCTTCAGAAACTCTGTAACAACACGCCGGGCATTGGGCGAATTGTGTAGATAACCAAGCCTGCGTGAGCATGACTTCGCAATCCTCTCACTGGCTTTGTCCAGCAACGCATCGAACACCAAGGAAGGTGGACTACTCTCAAGAGCCCGAGCAGCTAGCTTATTTGCAATGGCGTGAGGTAGTACCGCTCGCCATTTCCCTCGTTGCTGAACCAGTCCTCTCCGCTGTAGCTCAGCAACGCCACGATAAAGAACCGTGACAGACAGACCCACTGTCGACGCAAGTAGCGCTAGTTCTGATGTCTGACTGATATCATCACAATCGAATGAATAAAGAAGGCTAGCAGCTTCGGCACACCTGAGGAGTTCGTCGCTTTCGGCCTGCTTCTGGTGGAATAATCTCCTGAACAGGGCGTCGTCTGTTAGTTGGGCGAGTTCATTGCTCCTCTCAGGCGCGCTTGCCAATGCAAATGCCACACGGGCGTTGCCATCCGAAAACTCCGTAACCCTATCAATATCATTCTTAGAAAGGTGTCCGTAACGACGCGCGAGTAGTTCCTTGATGACTGTGTCTGAGGACCCCTCCAATCGATAGCAACTTGTCCCCTCAGGCAAATCATCCCGAATGTCGTACTCCACAGTCAGCAATGAAATATTTGGCGATGCCCGCGCAACTATCTCTGCCAAGCGCTTGTGCAGCTCCTGTCCACAGTTGTCGATCACAAGACATGTAGGGGCCCTACTGTCGACCAATGTCTCGGCCATAGAGGTCGGCTGCGGCTCCAAGTGATCTGATAGGTCGGCATAGATTACCTCGTCCTGAGATAAGGTGGTCATGCTAGTAGAAATACGGGGATCGAAGAGAGCTTGAACTAACCGTGTCTTACCAACTCCCGAGAGCCCGACCAAGCGCACAATGCGCCCAGCACGCAAATCGTGCCTTATTGCATCGATCGCCTCAAGCACTCCACAGCCTTCGTCGGCATCTGGTGCGAAGACCTTCACCTTGTCATCAATGAGGTACTCAGCGTTTGCGTCGTTCTCTCGGTAGGCCCATGGTCCATATGGCTGCCAACCCTCAAGTGCCCTGCCGTTAGTATGCTTTACCCATGCAACGATGGAGGGGAATTGTTCTGCCCAATCTGCAAGGCGCCGAGCATCCAAGAAATCAACCAAGCCTCTCCCGCCCAATCCTGCATGCTCAACGCACTCAGCCATCTTGGCCTGTCGAGCTGACAACGATGTGTCCGACACGTTGTCTCGGCTGGAGACGATTATGTACGCCCCGGTAGCTCGCAATAAGTCAGCAATAGAGCCACTGAGCTCTCCATTGGGTATCATCTCGTCGGGTATCTTCGATGGCGGGAACTTCTCCGCTTTCACCTGATAGCCAACATTCATCTTCGGCAAGTACACGCTTACTGCATCAAGAGCTGCAGCGCCTATTCGTACGTCAATCCCCCCGTCTTTGGCTCTTTGGTCGCCACCCCATGTTACCGTAGGATTTATCGCGCCGAGCTTCTCCGCTTCGGCACGAACTAAGCGAGCTACCAATTCACGGGCCTGTTCATCGTTCAGGCACTGGATGTCTGCTGTTTTGACCGTAAGTATTGGATGTGGCATTTCCCTGCCTTAAGTTACTCAATCATGTAACCGTTCTTCATTGAAAACATCTATAAACGAAGGCATCGCGTTTCGCTTCCTGGTCTATTGCGTATTCACGCCTTTCCACCACTTCGTTAGTTCTGGATAACTCTCCCCCCAGTATTTCCGGTGTGAGCGATTTTATCTATATCATATCCCAATGCTGGGTTAAGGACCGGCATAGTCGCTTATCCGAATACCTGCATTCACCTCGCCGCACAGCCAACGGCTCAGGCCGAAACTTGGTGTAGTGCCATTTTCCATGAAGAGAGAGCTATGACTGATTGGAGAAGCGGCGGATGGACTGGAAGCATAAACAAGATTGTTCGAAGAGAGATTGCTGCGCATCGGCGAACAAATGCGGTAGCTCGAAAAGCGAGGTATAGCGCCTATACGAGGGTGCTAAGATGCTTCTTTTCGATCCGCACCTTCTGGCGATTTATAGGCTTTTACCTGTGTGCTGAAATTTTGTTCTTGGCTGCCGAAGCCATTGCGGCTCCGTACGTAACTTGTACAAGACCAGAGTGGTTTGACCTTCACATCTTCTCTCGTATCCGCGAGGTTGTGGATTGGTTGACCTCCTGTAGCCCGCCTCCTTGGCTCGTTATTGCTCCTCCCAGCTATGTGAGATCGCTGCTACTCAACGTAGGAAGCTATCTCATCGGAGCACAAGTGGGCGCGTTAGGGGTACTTTCTCTTGCTCTTGCTCTAGTAACACTAATTGCCCAACGAGAGAACGCCGAAACTGACGTAAAAGTATACTATCACGAAGCATTTTCATTCGAACTCGTTGCGAGTTGCCTGGCGCTAATCGGTGTTCTTTGTGTACAATTACTATGGCCTGGTCAATTTATACTTCATTCACTCGGATACGGCAATGGATTGCCTATTTTCAAGCTTGGGCTGCTGAGTGTGCATCTATCTTGGTTGCTAATAAATCTCGCCGCTCTCGCTCACTTTATTGGTGTGACATTCGGGTTCGTGCAACAGTCCAGGCGCGAGCGTTTGAGAGAATTATATACGGCGAATGTGGTAATGCCGATAGATATGTGCAAGCGCGTACGCCACTTTCTCTACAATAGTGCGTCCTCCTCGTTAATTGGGAGAGACGTGAGCGATACCAAGCCCAGTGTTTCATTTGGTTTTGACTTTGGGAAACCGCATACAGTAGAGATTAGCGCCAATTTTAAGAAGACAGTGGCCTTAAGGGATGTTCGAATGATCTGGGTTCGCTGGGTGGCCCTACGCTGGACGAAGCGTTGCGCTAGAGATGCAAGTCGTGAGGCAGATTTCGACGGCTGGTCCGCGCACCAAGCGCCCATTCTATGGTTCGCGCCTACGTTAGATGCTCCGAAGCATGGCAATTTCAACTGGTGCGTGAGGCGGGGCGGAGTGCCACTGACCGCAATCGAGCGATTTGTTTTGAGGAGGGCATTCAAATTTGGGAATGTGAAAGACGATGTTTGATCTTCCCAGTCCAGAGCAAATTATGGAGGAACTGACCGATAAGGTTAGATTGCAGATTGATCGCGATGCGCCCGCAGCTTTCGACGGTGCACTTAGGGAGTTGACGCGATATCATCGTTTTCTGCTTGGCCTTAATGCATCGCAGACTGCAGATGGAACGCCTATTAATCTGGCCGAGATCGCTGGGGATGCTTGGACCGCGCCACATCAGGAATGGAACAAGCAATATATACGACTGTTCGAACGCGCAGTCGGTCGATTAATTTATAGCGACCACTATGCACGTGCGCTAGCGCATGTCCCCTCGAGACTGTTGCCGCGTCGGGAAGACCCGAAGCAATCACAGAACACTCTCACAGCAATCAATGATCTCTTCCCAGCGATGATGCATCGTTTGGAAGCTTGGGTTACTCAACGAACGGTGTTGCAGACCACCAATATGGTAAAGTCAACGCAGCACTCAGGTCTCGTTGGGTCAGACGCGATAGCATATGCGAGGGTCTTACCAGTAATGGTCGGAGCCAACGAAAGCTGGCTTCAACACATACCCTGGCTATTTGGATGGGAAGAAAAGGCGGGTGCCGATAACGGGGCGATTTGGGTAACTTACAGAGATAGTTGGCCTGCAATTTGGCAGCATCTTCAAAACACGGCCTATTGCTTAGCGGCGGCGGTCTGGAACGAGGACGCACTAGGGACGGACTATTTCCGTGATGCGCTCGTAAGGTGGCGCCAAATACTCAGCTATAAACTAGATCGTCGTGCCGAGCTGCGGTGGCATCGTCTCATTATGCCGGATATCATGAGGCTCGATTGGGCGGATGCGCAGATCAAAGCGGCCGCTTTGGGCTATGATTACGATCCCGCCCCTGATCCGAACGAAGTCTTCACTAGTGTAGTTCATCAGGCTCATGATGATGTATTAAACTTGACTGCTGCAACGTTGCTCTTCTGGTCGCTTACTGGGAAACAGAAATCGAGCTTAGGCGCAAAAACGGCTCACCTCATCCTTGAACGACAGGTTCTCGATGAAGGTACTCTCCGTCCGGCGCACCGCCAATTAAGCTTTCGCCGTCTTCTTATGGATATATTGCGGATCGAGATGGCAGGCTACCGTTTTCAACAGGGTGTTTACGGCGCGGACCTAGACAGCCTGGTCTCTAGACTAGATAGCATGACGGAGCGAACCGTCGTGACGGGTAGGGTATTTACGCCCTCGACAATACACGGGAGAGACGATCTGAGGGTAGCAATGCTAGCGATACTGGCAGCTTGGTTACCTGACCGATCAGACCCCCACCTAGAGCAAAGTGTCGTTGATCTTGCCGAGAAGGTAGCTTTACTACCGAACGAAGATGGGTCGCTGCGAGATATTATCCGCGAACTACAGACTTACAAGTCCATTCTCGAAAGCCCCTCGGACACCCTCAACAATGCAGTTGGGCTCCTTGATCCAGAAAGAGACGTCCAGAAAGCGGGCGCTAGATTGCGCGATATCCTCGGAACGATAGAAAATCTAATCAACGGAGTACGCTTAACGAGATTGAGCACAAAGCCCATTGATCAAACTAAAATTGATGAATTACGAAATGAAGTAGAAGAGAAGATGTTGGAAAATCCAGCAGAGATACCTTTCTTTTCGAAATTCAAAATTGAGACCGAACAGAGCACTAGTCAGGATAATGTTTTCACGGCCAGGTTAGACGGCTTTGGAAAAGGCCAATTTGTCACGCCTCCAATGGACCAAGAGAGTGTGAACCTTGCGGAAGTTGTGAGCTCCAGCGTGTGCTCTATAGCAGCCAATCGTATTTGGGCACAATTCACATTGCGCCCAAGAGTGCTAATAGAGATTGCGGAAAAGCTTGAGGAGGAGGCGTTCTGGCGGAAGGCCGCGCCTTACATTGCGAAGGCCGGGGCTAGCCCTTTGTTGGTTGTCTCCATCGGTGCTGAAGCCCGATCTTTCCGGAGGTTCATGTACAGCTACAGTGAACCCAAAGCCCACTCGGGACTTCGTATAGAGCGGCGTACTGGAAGAAAGGTGCAAGGACGCTACATCGCTACTGTCGAGGGAGTTGACGTTTACGCGGCAGACTTTGATCCCGGTGTGGCTTGGCTCTTCTCATCAGAAGCATTGCAACGAGTTGTCTACTCTGAACTCGACCAGCTCCCGCATTTTGTAGAAGCCTCATTTGAAGCAGACGATGATCAGAAAGGTAGCTTAGCTTTTCGCTTCCAACAGCGAGTTGAGTGGGCCGATAGCCCCATATTCGAAATCCGAATGCTTGATCCGGAAGGCGAATTGTAATGGGTGGTACGCATTAGGAGTTGCCACCCGTCAATGGTGGATCCAATTTAGTGCTACGCTTCAGGTGTTTCGACCCACCAAAACCAGAAATTTTTGCGCTGGGGTATTCAAACGCAAAAGTACGCAGCTTTCCCCCATGCCAAGCGGCAGTTACTGAGCTAATAGATATCGGTTCGAAACTAGTATCGTATGCCGCGTTTTCGACCTCCTGACACTTGGCGATATAAGGGCCTCCAAAGGGGGGGGGGGTACATAAAGGTATACCTTTTTAGCACACATCTCTTGACTGTACACATAGCGTACAGTAACTATGCGTACACATATCCATAGAGGTAGGAGTACGATGGTGGGTGCAGTAGTAGGCTATGCGCGAGTTTCAACCGGGCAACAGGATCATGCGGGGCAGGTAGACCGATTGGCTCAGGCAGGGGCAACGAAAGTATTTACGGAGAAACGATCCGGCCTTGACGGGGACAGACCGGCGCTAGCCGAATGTCTGAACTACCTACGGGAAGGTGATACCCTGCTTGTTACCAAGCTGGACCGCTTGGCTCGTTCGACGGCAGACCTCTATAAGATCGTTAGTGGATTGGAGAAGCAAGGCATTGCCTTTAAGGTATTGGACGATACAGCCGTTGATACAGGCACCCGGACCGGCAAGCTTGTCATGGGTATACTGGCTTTGATTGCCGAGTTTGAGACCGAGATACGCCGAGAGCGACAGATGGAAGGGATAGCAAGAGCAAGGGCGGAAGGCCGTACAGGCGGTAGGCCGCGTCTTGTTACCGAAGAAGTGCGCCAGCAGGTGCTTAAATTGCATAGTGAGGGCGTGAGTATCCGCAAAACTGCCGAAGCCATCGGCTTTTCTAAAGCTACGGTTCAAAAGCTTCTCGACCGAAAAACTGATCGTCCACCCGAATAGTTACGGATATGTTCCGATAGCTAACCGGGTGCTATTCGTAGCAGCGTACCTTTGAGCCGATGATTGGGTCTTTCGGACCGTATTAGGAAATATGAAACCCTGCCGTATCTGTTATAAGATAATAATCAAGCTACCATAACGATATCGATACAAAAATACGATACAGATAGTAAATACCAGTATTAAATACTGATGCTGTATACGAATACGATTTATATATAGATATGATAATATAATGCAGATACTAGATACAGATAGTAATACATATATAATATATAAACATATGGAATATAAATAATAGATACCATAAAAAATCATAGAAACCATTATATTAGTACAGATTAATAAAAGAGTATGATGCAGATTGTTTCATACCGAGCAGCATGCGGTATTCCATACCATTCCAAATAAGCGGATTTGAATGAGGATTGCTACAGATACCAATACGTATCTCATGGGAAGGCTTCGGCTGCGGTTTACCAGCATCCGGTACAATGATTAGAGATACATGAAACCTAGCGGTTGTTTATACGATTACCAAAATCAGACAACGAACAACGTTTAGTATGCCGGTTTCCGGTATCTGTTCCGTTTTGGAGACATGCCATACAGTTACGCAGGAGCCATATGCAGATTACGTACAGACGCGACACCATATGATTGTCAAACTGACTATTTGTCCGGCCACATGAAGGCGATATCCATTCAAATTAGGATGCTTTGTCTTCCGGACTATTAAAATGCCCTCCGAACTTACTTGCAACATGTCCGCATTCGATCACAGAAAGCCACTGGCGAGAAAATCAGGATTGGATGGGCAATGAGCGCCTGAGCGACCAAACGCCAGTCAGCGGTTAAATATGGGGGATTTCTATCTCAGCAAAAAATTGATAAGATATTGATATGATTTGATATTCTGTACACTTCCTTTGTAGAAGGCCTGTGTTGGAGGTCTGTATGAATGATGGAGTACCGGTTGTTTAGCACCGAGGCTGACGGCGACCGGTCCACGTCCGTGCCAATTCTTCAGTTACAAGAATGTCACCAAGAGAGCGACCATTCCGGAGCAGCATTTGTAACTTGCGTCCGTACCGGTCTTCATCACGTCCCGGCCATGCACAATGGGGCTGACTGATTTCCGGGGCATGTTGACGTCGACAACGCGGACTTTGACGCCATTGCTCCAAAGCGTGGCACCGTCCACGATCCATTGTTCCCGTATGTCGCTCCGGCATCGCTCGTAGGTGGCTTGGACCGCGGTCGCAGTAAATGGGGGGGGGGGGGGGTATGCGGCAGGCAATATGACGCTGATGTCGGCATGAATGAAGGCGCGGCAAAGCCCATAGCGATAAACTATTGGCTTGCCATATCGCTAGTGCTGACTGACAAGCTCGTAGTAGCCGAAAGCGGCAAGACGAGGATGGGTACCGTCCTTGAAATTCGTATGCAGCCTTGCGCTATCCACCTTGGACAACCAGTCGGTCAACTGGGTGGTGCTGGACGCGAACCTTAACAACTCGGTCGCAAAGGCTGAACGATAGCTTTCGTAGGTGGGATGGAACTCTTTGTTCAAGTCGTTTTCGTGGCAGTAGATTACAGCTGTAATCAACGGATCGTCACCTTGCTTGTAGAGCTGGTAGAGGTCTTCGTCATCTAAAACGCTTCCCTCGCGCTGCTTGTAATGTTGTTCACCGGTAAGCCGATTGACCTCGTCGCAAAAAGTCTGGCAGAACGATTTGTAGCCTTCGTCTGCCACCATTTTTGTTAACCGCTGAAGGCTTTCCGGCGCTAGTTCGGGCCGAAGGTGACCGTATGAAACGTCAATCTCCAATGTTTCCGGCACTGCAATGGCCAACTTCCTGTACCAAAAGGGCATGGTCGTTCGCAGTCCTTGCCGGTAGGCATAACCGATCATCGGAAGTTGCTTGCCCTGATGGACTGTAACGTATTCCAGCTTGGACATGTTCATTGCGCTTACTGCCATGTCCGAGCCGATGTCACGCAACAGCGCATCGGTCACGATATTGGCCTCGTGCGGAGAGACGCCCTTTTTGAGCGTTTCCAGATAGACGTAGGCCCGCACGGCTTCCTTGCCTGTACGAGTGGTATGGCGAAAGAATTTGTAGCCTGCGAACGCCAGCAGCCCAATGATGACGATTTCCAAGATGCAGCCCCCTGCAGAAGGGCGGTAGACGCGGTACGTCCCCGCAAATGGCCCTTCGATCCTCTGGTGATCGGGGAGTTAGTAACCGCAAGACACGGCCCTACGGCCTTTAGTTCGGAGAACCTGTTGCATACGCCGCAGGCTCCCCGACCATAGGTCGAAGAGTGGTGCCAATTCAGTGGCACGCAGTCCTAGTCTTGAGGGGTTACTACGCCCCGGAGCCGCACGTACGGCTCCAGCCTCTGTTTCTCGCGTTCGTATGCACCTGTCAAGTTTCCTCGGCAGGCCACCCGTAATCAAGCTTCTGCAAGGCGTCGTCCAACTGCTGGAGTGTGTAACCCTGCTTGAAATACTGCTTCTGGGTCATGCCTTCCTGCTCGTGACCAAGGATGGCTTTCACCATGGGGTCCTGCACTCCAACTTGCAGCAGGCGAGTATTGATCGTGTGTCTCAGGCTGTGAAAAACACGGGTCTTCGACTTGATGCCGAGTTTCACGAGCAAGGTATTATTGAACCATCGGCCTTGCTGGCGACCCCATCCATTTTTCGGGTCATAGGTAAAGCTCGGGAATAGTTTTACCGCTCGCTTGTCCCGCATTTGCTGCACGTACCCCAACAGGCCGAAGTGCATCAACTGGCTGTGGATTGGCACCAAACGGCGCGCAGCAGATGTTTTCAGACTTTTGCGGTCGCCTTCGTCATTCATGTCGAAACACCAGATGCCATCCTGCTGGCGAATATCCTTTAAGTGCAATTGTGAGATTTCGCCAAGTCTTGCACCCGTATAAATGCCGATGAGGGAAGCCCACTTCTGGTAATCTTTGGTCACCAATCCCGTTTCGTTGTGTAGAACGGTCCGTAAGATCAATCTGATTTGGTCATCTGAATAAGGGTCACGTTCGTTATCTTTGTCCTTCTTTCCCTGACGGACTGTCAGACCAGAAAACAGGTTCGCATCCATGTGATTGTTCTGTTTTGCCCACCCGAACAAATCGCTGTATGTCTGAAGGTACTTATTGATGGTCGGAACCTGTATCCTCTCAACGTTCGGGACGCCCAGTACCGTAGCAAGTGGCTTGCCTCGGGTGAGCGGGTTCTTGGCCCGATTGCGTGGATAAGTAAGCAATGTGTCCTTAACCTGCTTTGCTTCTGTCGCCGTAAGCCTCCGAACGTCGGTGTCGCTTCCAAGTATTTCTTCCAAGAGCCTAATATGGTCAGCCTTTTCAATGGTGGTCTTTGCCGCCCAAGCTTTCCCGACTTGCCTTTCCTTTGTGTAGGCAGCGGCGACTTCGGCAATCGACATTCCCGCTAGCTTCGCAACCTTGGCAGGCTCACCCATAAGAGGTGTCGCTTTATCTTCGAAGTCGTAGCTCTGTAGTGACTTGTCATACGCCAGAACCGCCTTCAGATAGTCATGGTAGGAATGTTTTAACTCCCGGTCCAACCAGCCGTATTCGAGGCTGCCCTCCTCGATCTTAAGAGCGTACTTGTCGATAAAGCGGGCTAGCAAGTCGTCGTCTGATTTCACGAAGGACAGCGGCGTATCTGTTTTCCTCGCCTGTTTGGCAATCCGTTTGCTTGCCTGGTGAACCTGTCGTTCAAATTCACTCAGTGGGCCCGTAGCGTCCATCTCGGTTTTAGCTTGGTCTAGAAACTCTCGAAAATGGTTTGTAAGCAACGCCCGTAGTTCGTCGTACCGCATTCTGTATTCAATTCCGTGTTCATTCAACCTTGCGCCTATCTGGCTCAACGAACGGGACAAGCGCAATGCTTTTCGTGGATCGCGGGTCTGTAGAGAAAGTTTGAGTGTCGAAGCTTTTTTCTGCGGATGTAGCTGCTTCGGTATCGGCCAACGCAAATAAAAGATACCGTGTAGTGACTTCACGAGATAGGCCGGATTGAACAAGCGATGTCTCCCTTGGATGTCTCACCAAGAAATTCCGCTTCCTAAGCCTTTGATTTTAAAAAGAATGGTGGGCCCGGAGGGACTCGAACCCCCAACCAAGCGGTTATGAGCCGCCGGCTCTAACCAATTGAGCTACAGGCCCCACCTGAAAGCGGCAAACCCTATGGCTGCCGCCCGTCTTCCCCGCGATCAATAGCGGGAAAAATCACGAATGCAATGCCCGATTTGATCTCATCGCCCGATAGGGCAATTTCGGGCTGAAAATCCACAACTCCTGTGGATTTTCATGCGCTTGCGCGGGCACATCGGCACGGCGCGGACGGGTCAGCGCTGTTCCTGCCCGGCCAGCACCAGCAGCTGGCGCGCGCTTTCCTCGTCGGTGATGAAAACCGTCGGGCGGATCAGTTTCATCGCGCCAAGCAGGGCGTTGATCTTTTCCTTGCCGCCGGATGTCAAAACGCGCACCGGAACCTTCTGCAGGGTCTCGATGCCCACCGACATGACGAGATCATGAATCGGGTGATCGACGAGGCGCCCCTGCTGGTCGTAGAAGTGGAACAGGATATCGCCGACCGCGCCGCGTTCGGCCAGGGATGACTGGTGTTCCTCATTGAGGAAGCCGATGCGGTAAGGCGTGCTGGATGCCGTTTCGATGGCGCCGACGCTGAGCAGCACGAGGTCGAGATCCTCGGCCATCTCGAACACGCTCTTCAGGCCGCAGCGCTCGATCAGCGCCGTTCGGGTCTCGACGCTGTCCACCAGCGCCGGGGCCGGAATGAGATAGCCGTTGCCCTGAAACAGCTGGGCGAACTGCCAGGCGAATTCCGCCGGGTTGAAGCGGCGCGGCTGGCTGATGCCGCCAAGCAGCGAAATCACGGTAAAATCGTCAAGCGCGCGCGCTTCCAGATAGGACAGCGTGCTGAGCAGGGTACGCCCCCAGCCGACGCCGATGCGCATGCCGTTGGCCACCACGCCCGAGAGATAATCGCCGGTGGCGGCACTGATGGCCGGTATCGGATCGTTGTCGGCCTGCGACAACGGGGCGATGATCACCTTCTCCAGCCCGAACCGCTGTTCGACCTGCCGTTCCAGCGCAATCAGGTCCGACAGATAGCCCTGGATGCCGATCTTGACCTCGTTGCGGGCGCGCGCCTCGGCCAGCATGCGCACGATGGTCACGCGGCCGACGCCGAGCACTTCGGCAATCTCGTTCTGGGTCATCTGCTCGATGTAATACATCCAGGCGGCGCGCATGCGCATGCGGCTGATTTTCGTATCGGGCTGCCCGATATCCAGGGGTGCCTTTTTCGGAGTGTTCGGCGCGCTAGTCGCCCGCTTGCGTCGATCGGTCACTTTACACCCCCTATTGCTCGTATCCGTTTCCTGCCGGTGCCAGATTTGTGTGCTGACAAAACAACGCCGTGCACAGTACACTCCGGCAGAATATTGTTTAGCAAGTCACCAAAAGCAGATACAAAGCATTATCCACTTTGCAAGTCGAGGTCTGCCACATGATCAGGGATATTTCAAACGAGATCGTCGTCGGCCTCAAGGACCGGTTGCGCGATGTCCGGCACATGATCCGGGCCAGCCGCAGCGACAAGATCAGGACGGCCGCCCCTGAAGGTCCGGAAGCTTTGCTGGGTCATGCCGCCCGCGTCGTCGACAAGGCGCTGACCGTGGCCGAAAAAATCTCGATTTCGCTGGTGTCGCAGGACCCGAAGGCCCATTCGGCCACCATCGAGGCGCGCAGCCTGCATGCCTATTTTCCCGCCGACAGCGCCAAGGGCGAAGCCTTGTTCCGCCGCGATGTCTATTATCTGGCGAAACGTATCTTTACCGTTCTCGGCAGTGAAAACCCGGTGGTTCACGAGGCGACCTTTGCCTCCGTCCATGCGATCATGATTCGCCGGCATGCCGACCGCATCAAGGCGGCAACCCGCACGAACGGCTTGACCGAGATATCGGACGCCTGCGCGGTCCTGACCTTTGAACTGCAGTCCAGCCACCAGGCCCAGCCGCTGCCGCCGCATATGCCTGGTGACAACGGCCCGGACATGGCGACCCGGTTCCTGTGCTTCTCCGCCATTGCGCTTGCCATCGGCCTTGCCAGCTACAGCGACAATGAAGAGCCGGGCGACGAAAAACTGGTGGAAAGTGCGCTGCTGGCACTGAAAGCCCGCCACACAAGCCTCATCGAGGCCACGCAGGGCAAAACCCGGACGGATGAGCTGTCCGGTCTTTTCGCTTTCCTGATTCCGGTCCTACCTTAAGCGTTTTTAGAGCCGTCCAGAACGCACTTCTTGGCGCGCTGGATCGATGACGGGCTCATGCTCAGCTCGGTCAGCCCCATGGCGATGAAAGCCGGGATCAGGTCCGGGCGTCCGGCGGCTTCACCGCACATCCCGACCATGATGCCCGCATCGACCCCGGCCTTTGCCGTCAGTTCAATGGCGGCCATGACGGCGGGATGAGTTACGTCATTGAGCTTGGCCACCGTCGGGTTGAGCCGGTCGGCGGCCATGATGTACTGCGTCAGGTCGTTGGTGCCGATGGAAAAGAACGCGACTTCCCTGGCCAGTGCCGGGGCAATCAGCACGGCGGCCGGTGTCTCGATCATCACACCGAGATCGAAATGCGCAAATGGCATGCCAGCGGCCGCCAGTTCCCCGGCGCACTCCTCGATCAGCGCCTTCGTTGCCTGCACCTCGCCGACACCCGAGATCATCGGCAGCATCACCTTGATGTTGCCGTGGACGGCGGCGCGCAGCAGCGCCCGCAATTGCGGCTTGAAGATATCCGGCCGGTCCAGGCACATGCGGATGCCGCGCCAGCCGAGGAACGGGTTTTCCTCATCTGGAAAGTCAACCCCGGCGATCGGCTTGTCGCCGCCGATGTCGAGCGTCCGCACGATCACCGTGTGCGGCGCAAAGGCCTTGGCGAGGCTGGAATAGGTTTCCGCCTGCAGATCTTCCGACGGCAGGTGGATATGCCGCATGAACAGGAGTTCGGTGCGGAACAGGCCGACGCCCATGGCGCCCGCTTCCTTCGCCGCATCGATTTCCTCGAGCGAACCGATATTGGCGGCAATGTCGATGACCGTGCCGTCGGCGCGCCGGGGCGTAACGTCCTTATAGGCGGTCAGCGCGCGCTTTTCCGCTTCCGCCTTGGCAATGGCCGCCTGAAAACGATCGGCAACGGCCGTATCCGGATCGGCGAAAACCGCGCCGCTGTCGCCGTCGAGCGCAACGGTCCTGGCATCCTTCAAATCGAGCACGGCGCGGCCAAGGCCAAGCACGGCGGGAATGCCATGGGCACGGGCGATGATGGCGACATGCGAGGTGGCACCGCCATGGCCGCAGATCACCCCGGCGATGCGCTTCAACGGCGCGCGGGCAAGATCCCAGGCGCCGATATCCTCGGCAACCAGGATTGAACCCTCGGCGATGGTATCAAGGTTAACGTCTTCCTGCCCCAAAAGGGCCAGGCATATCTGCCGCCCGACCGCATTCACATCGTCGGCGCGGGCGTTGAGATAGGGATCGTCCATGGTGGCGAAATCGGAGGCAATCTTCGATGTCGCGCCGATCACCGCCGAAACCGCGTCAATACCGCCTTCGACAATGGCAATCGCCCCGCCGGTCAGTTCGTCGT
This sequence comes from Phyllobacterium sp. T2-21, assembly GCF_055378485.1. NCBI lineage: Bacteria > Pseudomonadati > Pseudomonadota > Alphaproteobacteria > Hyphomicrobiales > Phyllobacteriaceae > Phyllobacterium > Phyllobacterium sp. T2-21. The sequence goes on from NZ_AP027912.1 coordinate 3,290,538, forward strand.
CATTGGCGATATCCTTCAGCGCCGCGACAATACCGCGGTCACTGTCCGCCAATCCGGCTTCCGAGAGCGAGGCGTCCATGCGCTTCTGCACGGTGGCAATGGCCTGCTTCAGCCGCAAAACCTCGTCGGCGATGGCGTTGGCTGCCAGCGGGCGGTTCTCATGCTTGATCTCTGCGGGAAAAAACCCGTAGACGGGGCCGACGGCCACGCCTTCGCTTGCAGCGACACCGCGCAGGGCACCATCGGCGGCAGGACCATGCGCAGGCCTGTTCGCGGCGGGCTTCCCGGCATCCGGCTTCGGCGGCTGGACCGCGCCGTCATCTTCGATCCCCGCATGCGGGTTTTCCAGGTAGCCGATCAGCGCCTCGATGGCTTCGATGGCATCGGCACCGGTTGCGCGGACGGTGATTTCCTCGTTTTCCTTGACGCCAAGCAGCATGAGTTTGACTGAACTCTTGGCGCTGACCGACCTGTCATCCTTGACCAGCTCGATATCCGATTCGAAACTCTTGGCGAGTTTGACAAACCGGGTGGCTGGCCGCGCATGCAATCCGTCATGCACCCGCACAATCGTCGAGCGTTCCATGCTTTACTCTCTTTGGTATTTCGTTCTGTTTCGGCCTGTCAGTCCTGAACCCTATCCGATGGTGATGGTCGCACCCACCTTGAGGGTTGAAACCAGTTCGCCGGTATCCACTTCCGATGCACAGATTTCACCGGGACGGTCAACATGATCGGACCCGTTGAATGTGATGACAACATGGCCGATGTCCCGGACTTTCTGCCAGGCATAGTCGCCGATGCCGGTTATCTTGGCGGAGAGATCGCCGATGCGGATCACCGAACCGACCGGCGGCGTTGCTTCCGACGGCGTGCCGTCGACCAGATGCAGGATCGAAACCTCGGCAAGTTCCGGCGGCGCGCCATCGGCAAACAGGATGACAACGCCTCCCTCTGCGAGGTCCGCCACCTCGGGACCCACGGCTGTTACCCGTGTTTTCAAAAGAACTGACATGATGGCGAACCTCTTCTTGTTAATCGGGTTTAGAATACGATCAGGCTGACAACCCAGGCGATCAGCACCGAGACGGGACCCATGATCTGGCGGCTGATCAGAACCGCCGGGACACCGATCTCGATCGTCTTGGGCTTGGCTTCACCCAGCGCCAGTCCGACCGGCACGAAATCACAACCAACCTGCGTGTTGTAGGCAAACAGCGCAGGCAGGGCCATTGCCGGCGAAATCGTGCCATTGGCGATCTGCGGACCGATGATGGCCACGCCGATGACCTGGGCAATCACCGCGCCCGGTCCCAGGATGGGGGACAGGAACGGCAGGCCGCAAATGGCCGAGATGATCAGAAGGCCGACGATGTTGTTGGCAAGCGGACCCATCGGCTGGGCCAGCACATCGCCGATCCCCGTATAGAGGATGAAGCCGATGAGCATGGTCACGAAGGCCATGAACGGCAGGACGTTGCGGATGACCTGATCGATCGTGCGGCGGCCGGCATTGAAGAAAATGCCGACGACGCGGCCCATGACCCGGCCAACCGAACTGATCAGCCCAATCAGGCCGCCTTCGCCGTTGTCCGATGCCGTATCCGTGCGGCTGGACATGGCAGCGGCCATTTCGGCCGGTGTCGGCGTGGCAGCGGCCCCCGCCACCGTGGCTTCCTGCGATCCGTCGGCAAGCTCGATATTGGCTTCCTTGACGCCCGAGACATAGATGTCCTCGGTGATGAACTGGGCCAGCGGGCCGGACTGGCCGACAGGCGTCAGATTGACGGTTGGAATGCGCTTGCGCGGATAGACGCCGCAGCGTGCGGTACCGCCGCAATCGACGACGACAACGCCCATTTCGCCTTCGACCGGCGGCGACTTGAAGCCATCGACGGCTTCACCGCCGGTGAGTTCGGCGATCCGGCGCGCCACGGGATGAATCCCGCCGCCCGTGACGGACACAACCTTGTTGCGCTGCGGTGTCAGCTGGATGGTCAGCGGGCCGCCCCAACCGTTGGAGCCCTTGGATATTTTGACTGGTTTATAGGTCTTCGACATTGTTTTTCTCCCCACCCCTGACTTAAAGCTCGATGCCCTGGCGCCGCGCCATGATGGCGGTGATGCGCTCGGTCAGCATGCCTTTGAGGAGGATGACCACGAGACCGACAATGGCGTACCAGATCGCCACCCGGATGTGATAACCGGCGGGAACAAGACCCTTCTTTTCCAGTTCGAGCAGGGCCACCAGAATGCCGCCCCAGACGAAATACTCGCCGGGATTGATATGCGGGAACAGGCCGAGCGGCGGATGCACATAGGACACGGCAGCGTCATAAAACGCCGGCTTGTGCTTTTCCTCGAGGAACGAGCCGAACGTATAGGCCATCGGATTGGTCAGGAAGAACACGGAGAGCAATGGCAGCACCGTGTAACGGGTCAGGGCAATACGGCCCGCGCCGCGCGCGATGCCATGGACACGCTCTTCGCCGACCAGTTCGGTCAGCGCGTAGAAGGCGGTCATCAGCACGACGAGCGTCGGGATGATACCGGTGACGAAACCGGCAAAGACTTCGCCGCCCTTCTGGAAAATACCGATAAAATATTTACCGGCGCTGGTGAGCCAGCCGAGCTGCTCTTCCTTCTGCACGTTCTGCAGCTTGTTCTTGAATTCCTCGACGGAAATATCGCCGCTGGATTGCGCCAGAACCACGAGGTCATTGCCCGCGTGGTGGATAGCCTGTTTGCCGTGCAGCGCAGCATCCGAGACCATCGACCCTGCCACCGACAGATGGTGCATGGTGACGTCGGCGTGCTGTGCCAACATTGTTAGAATTGACATGTTCCCTCCTCCTTATCGGCCATTTGCTTGGGTACGGCCACCCCCGGGCTTGCCCCTATGCGTTGACTGTCTTGATTCCTGCCAGGCCCGGCCGCTTCGGCTCGGCACGCGCACGATCGATCTGCTCGATGGCGCGCTCCGCCGCCTTGGCCAGGGCCGGGTCTTCCACGCCGGATAGGAGCGGATCGGCGCGCAGGGCGTTCAGCGTGATTCCCTCGAATTCGGTCCGCCGCGCAAACTTCGCGAAAACCGAACGTCCGCGCATCACCAGGAAGCGCTGCACCACGAGATCCGGCGTCACCACCACGAGAGCGATGACGCCTTTGCCGAAACGTCCGCGCACATTGCCTGCACCGACATATCCGTCGTTGTATTTCGACGTAATACCCTTCATCACATCGCCATAATGGCGCATCTGGTACCAGACGCCCAGCGACTGCAAAGCCCAGAGAACTCCAAGGGCAAGCAATCCCCATTGCCACATCGCCATGTCTTCAACCTCCCATTGTCCAGTCATAAACATATGCTATGCCGGAACGGAAAAATATAGAACATTTGTTTTTTGCAATGTCAATATGTATGATTTCCTGTATCATTGAAAACTTGGCTTCCTCTGCATTGAAGCGTAAGACATTGATGGAACTGATCAGAGAGATACGGCATGGATTTTCTGTTTCGCGATGAGCTGGTGAATACGCCCGACCTGCGCCACCGCCTGCGGCGGCTGCGCTGGTTCCGCATGGCCTTTCGCAAGAATGTCGCGCTGATTGCCGAGCATTATGGCTATCGCTTTGTCATTGACGAAACGAAGCTGACCGCCGCTTTCCTCAACTGGATCGAAACCGTCGAGCAGCAGAAATCCTTCGCCCGCATCGACCGCAAGGACTTCATCATCTTCGCCGCCGGTCTGGTGCTGAAGGAACTCATCACCGAGGCGCCCGCCAAGGTCCAGGGGCATACGCCGCAGACCAATGCCGACGCGACCGAAATGGCCGATATCATCGCCTTCTGGCCGGAAGGGTTTCTCTACACCAACTTCTGCGTCGGCACGATTGCCGCCATCTACGAACAGGAATTCGGCACGGCGCCGCAAATCGCCAGCTGCGCCAACGACCTGCGGACCTGGTGGTCCTACAAGGAAAATGTCACGGAAATGCCGGGCTACGCCGTGGCCTTTCTCGACAAGTTCCTCGGTGCGGAGCCAAACTGGGTCATGCCCAACCTGGCATCCGCCCGCAGCGCCATCCAGCGCGCCCTCGTCGCGTCGAAGGGCGGCAGCCGCCTGACCGCGACTACCCCGCCGACCGGCTGATTTCCCGCAGGATCCGCACGACCTTTTCCCGTTGCTCCAGCTGCGGCATGTGCCCCGTCCCGGCAAAGACATGGACGGCGATCTCGCCGGGCAGGCCTGCGGCATGGGTTGCCGGAATTATCCGGTCTGCCGCGCCGACAATCACCCGGACCGGCATGGCCAACCCGGCAAGGTTTCTGCGGATATCGAAGACCTGCGTGCCATCGGCAAAGAAGCGGTCGGCCACCAGCGTTTGCGCCGCGCGCAACCCTTCGTCCTGCGACTGGGCAAGCGTTGCCTTGACGAAGGATTTGGTGAGGAGGCTCTCGTCCTGCACCAGCAGTTTCATCCAGGCGACGAGACTGGCTTCCGCCCTTGCGCGGACGAAGCCCTGCAGGAACGCCCCGTTGATCTCAGGACCGAGCCCGGCTGGCGCGATCAGCGTCAGGGCGCGGATATCGAGGTTGCCGCGCGCTGCGACCTTGGCCGCTATCGCCGCGCCGAAGGAATGCGCCGCCACCACGACCGGCCCCGCATGATGGGCGGCAATCGTCCGCTCCACCAGCGCGGCAATGGAATCAATGTCAGCCGGAATGTCGCGCGGTGATTCGCCATGCCCCGGCAGATCAATGGCCAGGATCGGGCTATCCAGTGTTGTGCCGGCCAGCATCGGCCGCCAGCTGTTGAGATCGGAACCGAAGCCGTGGATCAGCACCAGCGGCGCGAGCGCCGCATCATTGCCCTGCCGCAGCCAGACCGCATGCAGCGGCGCGTCACCGGTCCTGGCCTGCACGGGAACAGCAACAGCCGGTTGAGCCGCCGCCGGCCGCGCCTGCGGAACATTGGCTTCGACGTCCCTGCGCTGAATCCGGCCCTTGGGACCGGAGCCCGCAACGGACGTGAGGTCGATCCCGCTTTCCCTTGCGATCCGCCGCGCCAATGGCGTCGCGCGGACACCATCCGCTACGGCAGCCGCTGCAACGGGCGGGGTTTCCGCAACCGCGGCAACCGGCGAGGCAATGGCAGCATCCAGCGGCGCGCTGGGGATGGCGGTCTCCACGACATCCGGCTGGCTTGCCGGCGCGGCATAGGTTTCGCCTTCCGCATAAATCCACGCGACGCACTGGCCAACGGGCACGACGGCGCCTTCCGCGGCCTTGACGTCACGCAGGATGCCGGAGGCCGGTGCATCCACTTCCATGGCGGCCTTGTCGGTCTCGATTTCGAACAGCAGCTGGCCCCTGGAAACGCTGTCGCCTTCCTTGGCGTACCAGCGCGAGATCTGGCCGGTCTCCATATCCATGTCGACCTTGGGCAGGATGACTTCGGTAGGCATGAGCTATCGCACCCCTTTCACGAGATCGCGGGCGCTGGCGAGAATGCCCGGCACCTGCGGCACGGTGGCCTTTTCCAGCTCCGGATTATAGGGGATCGGTGTTTCCGCCCCGCCCAGCCGCACAATCGGCGCGTCGAGATAATCGAAGGCCTCGCTTTCGGCGATCATGGCGCTGACTTCCGCGCCGACACCGAGGGTTTTCACACCCTCATAGACGCACATCAGCTTCGACGTCTTCTTGACGCTGGCAATGATCGTGTCCTTGTCCATCGGCCGGACGGTTCTCAGGTCGACGACTTCGACGTTGATCCCTTCCTTTTCCAGCTCCCTGGCCGCTTCCAGCGCCTTGTGCACCATGATGGCCGAAGCAACGATGGTCAGGTCCGTGCCCTCGCGCACGACAGCCGCCTTGCCGATCGGCACGGTGTAATAGCCTTCGGGCACCGGCCCCTTCATCTTGTAGAGCAGCTTGTGCTCGAAGATCATCACCGGGTCCGGATCTTCGATGGCCGCCAGCAGCATACCCTTGGCATCGTAGGGCGTGGACGGCTGGATGACCTTCAGGCCGGGAACGTGGCCGAGCCACGCTTCGAGGCTCTGGCTGTGCTGTGCCGCCGCGCCCGTGCCGGAACCGGCGGGAAAACGCATGACCAGCGGCACCGAAACGGCACCGCCCAGCATGTAGCGGATTTTGGCCGCCTGGTTGACGATCTGCTCCATGGCCAGCGCCGCAAAGTCGGAGAACTGGAACTCGAAGATCGGCCGCATGCCGGTCAGCGCCGCGCCGACGGCAACGCCCGCACCGCCAAGCTCGGAAATCGGCGTGTCCATCACCCGGTCCTCGCCGAAGCGGTGCACGAGATCGCCCGTGACCTGGAAGGCGCCGCCATAGACGCCGATATCCTCGCCCATCAGGAACACCCGGTCATCGGCCTCCATGGCAAGCGCCATGGCTTCCTGGATAGCCTGCGAATAGCTCAGCTCGCGGATTGTCTCATTCATCTGGAAAGTCTTTCAGTCCGTATACACGTCGCGCGTGAGATTGTTCAGATCGGGAGATGGGCTGTTCCTGGCAAATTCGATCGCCTCGGCGATCTCCTTCTCCACATCCGCGCGGATGGCTTCGATATCCCCATCGGTGACGAAGCCGAATTCCTTCAGCTGGGTCTCGAACAGGTCGATGGGATCGCGGTTGGCAATCCAGTCCTCGATCTCTTCCTTGGTGCGGTAGCGGTTGCGGTCGCTCTTGGAATGGCCGCGATGGCGATAGGTCTTGCACTCGATCAGCGTCGGGCCCTCGCCGCGCCGCGCCCGCTCGACAGCCTCGTTGGAAGCCTCGGCGACATCCGACAGGTTGTTGCCGTCGACGATCACGCCCGGCATGTTGTAGCCGGCGGCGCGATCCGCCACGTTCGGCACCGCCGTCGACCGCTTGGTCGAGGTGGACATGCCGTAGCCATTGTTCTCGCAGACGAAAACCACCGGCAGTTTCCAGATCGCGGCAATATTCAGCGCCTCGTGAAAGGCGCCTTCATTGTTGGCGCCGTCACCGAAATAGGAAATGACGACCTTGCCGTTCTTCTGCTTCTTGGCGGAAAGCGCGGCGCCCACGGCAATCGGAATGCCGCCGCCGACAATGCCGTTCGCACCGAGATTGCCCTTGGACACATCGGCGATGTGCATGGAGCCGCCGCGGCCCTTGCAATAGCCGGTTTCCTTGCCGAAGAACTCGGCAAACATTTTTGACACTTCCGCGCCCTTGGCGATGCAATGGCCGTGACCGCGATGAGTCGAGGTGATCATGTCATTGTCGTGCAGCGGCATGGATATGCCAACGGCGCTGGCTTCCTGCCCGATGGACAGGTGCATCGTGCCGTGGATGAGCCCGCGCGTGTAGGATTCTTCCGCGCCCTCTTCGAAGCGGCGGATGAGATACATCTTGCGCAGGGCTTCCTTCAGCTGCTCCGGAGAATAGTGCCGGAACGCGAAAGGAAGATTGCTGCCATCGTCCTTGAATTTGGCGTTTGTGGCGGGAGCCATGCTTGGCACTCCTTAGCTGTTTGCCCTGAATTCTGGTTGCCGGACGTCACGCGCCATAGACGAGCTTGTCCTGCCGCTGTCTGAGCTCGACGATCTTCGAGCCGGGGATGGGGGCGGCATTGGCGCTGGTGATGAGTGCACCCTTGGCGATGGGCGCCGTCACCGTGCCGCCCTGCAACAGGCCGCAGGGAATGGCTCCGGCGGCGCGTGCCTCCGGCGCCGTCATGATCCAGGCGCGGTAGCAGTATTCGCCGATCGCATCGAGCGTGTCGCCGACCTTCAGGTCCTTCTTCGCCACCGCGCAGACTTCCGCCACCGGCTTGGCCAAAGGCACCATGTCCGCCTTGCCGTAGAGCACGACGCGCGCGCAGGTCAGCGGCACTTCCAGCGAGGTCAGGTGATAGGGCCGGTGGAAGGTGAAATACGGGCCCTTGCCCATCTTCAGATCCTCCATCCGCTCCGAAATGCGCGGATGCGACATGTCGGCGACCACGAACACGCCCGGCGCCACGCCCTTGCCGATGGAATAGTCGACCACACCGACGCGCGACAACAGCCCGCCATCCCTTTGCGGGATCAGCGTCTTGTTGAGCTGGTCCAGCGTGGCGGCGGGGCCGTGCATGCCCGCCTTGTCGGGCACCAGCCCCGTCGCATTGGCGATCGCCGCCATTTCCACCATGGTCTTCGAGCCGTCGACGAATTCCACCAGCATGCGCACATTCATGTGGCGCCGTGCCGCCTCTTCCGCGTAATCGTCGGGAATGGCGTCGATGTTGAGCGGATTGTTCTTGCCCTTGCCGGCGGCCACGATCGGATGGCCCATGGCCGAGACGAACTCGATCAGTTCCATGCAGGAGGACGGCTCGTCGCCCGCCCCCAGCGAATAGGTGACGCCGAGGCGGTCCGCCTCGCTTTTCAGATACGCCCCGATGGTCACATCCGCCTCGACATTCATCATGACGAGGTGCTTGCCGTGCTCCATGGCTCTGAGGCCGATCTCGGCCCCGACCGCCGGAACGCCCGTCGCATCGATCACCACGTCGATCAGGTCATTTTCGAGGATGAGGTCGGCATTGTCGGTGACGGCGATCCGGCCGCCCTCCATCGCCGCGGTCAGGGCCGAGGCGGTGGTCACTTCCTGCGCATGGCCCGGCTCCTGATAGGCGATATCGACGGCTTTCAGTGCATTGGGCAGGTTCAGTTCGGAAATCGCGCCGATCTCGACGCCGGGCATATGCGCCACCCGCGTGACGATGTCCGTGCCCATCTCGCCCGAGCCGATCAGCCCGATGCGGATCGGACGGCCCGCATCCGCCCGCGCCTGCATGTCCCGCGCCAATCCCGTCAATGCCACATTGCTCGCCATACCAAAACGCTCCTCAAAAGACTTCCGATGCGATGCCGGAAACCGTTCTCATCCTGCCAATCGAATATTGAACATTTGTATTTTAGTCAAGACCTATGTGCATTATAAGGATGATAACGATGATCCCGTAACTACTGCGTCGACCCATGGAACGCAGGCTTTGAAGAGAGATGGAAATGCCGCAAAACAGGTTCGGTCTGATAGTTTTTGATTGCGATGGCGTGCTCGTGGACAGCGAGCCGCTGGCGGAACTGGCCTATCACAACGTCTATGCCAGCTATGGAATGGATCTGCCAGCAGGCACCATTGCCCAGTGCGTCGGCATGAAGCAGGCCGATATCATCCGGCGAATCGGCGAGCTGACCGGCTTTCACCTGTCCGACGCGGGCGAAGCCGGGCTGTGGCCCGAGACAAAACAGGTCTTCAGCCAGTTTCTGCAGCCGACCGCCGGCATTGCCGCCCTGCTCGCGGACTTGGAAACGCCCCGCTGCGTTGCCTCGTCATCGTCGCTGGAGCGCATTCACTTCAGCCTGAAAACCACAGACCTTGCCGGATATTTCGGCGAAGCGATCTACAGCTCGTCCATGGTCAAGCGCGGCAAGCCCGCCCCGGACCTGTTCCTGCATGCAGCCAAGGAGATGGGCCACGAACCGGCGGCCTGCGTTGTCATCGAGGATTCGCCCTATGGTGTCGAAGGCGCCGTGGCGGCAGGCATGACGGCCATCGGCTATACCGGCGGCGGCCACACCTACACGGCCCACGCCCAGACCCTGCTCGACAAGGGCGCCAGCGCCGTCTTCGCCGAGTGGAAGGATATTTCCTACTGGATGCGCGCCGCCAACGACTGATCAGCAGCGTGCGCGCACAAACAAAAAAGGGTGCCTTGCGGCACCCTTTTCGCTTGGTCTTAGACCAATTCTAGTTCTTCAGCTCGAACGTCACATTGACCGTGACATTGTAGCTGTTCTCGCCGGCAGCCACCGGGACCGAATCAGATGCTTCGGCCGCCATCATCTTGGCGCGCGGTGCGCCGCCATAGGGGCGCGGCTGGAACGTCTGTTCGCTGATCTCGATAACCTTGCCGACTTCAACGCCGGCCGCCGCCGTCAGGGTTTTCGCCTTGGCAATGGCATTGGCCACGGCCTTCTTGCGCGCTTCCTCGACGATTGCCTCCGGCTTGTCATTGGTGAATGTCAGGTTGCCGCCCTGGTTGACGCCCAATGTGACGGACTGATCGAGAATCTCGCCGACCTTCTTCAGGTCACGCACCCGCACGGACAGCGAATTGGAGACGGCATAGCCGACAATCTTCGGTGCCTGCGGCGGCTGGCCCTGCTTGTTATCCGGATAGACATAGCGCGGATCGATATTGAAACCCGACGTCTGCAGGTCGCGCTCGGCGATTCCGGCCTTCTTCATCGCGTCGAGAACCTTGGCCATGGTCTCGTTGTTGGCGGTCAAAGCTTCCCGTGCGGTCGGCTTTTCCTGCAGCACGACGAGTGAAACGATAGCCATGTCAGGCGCGGCAGTGGCTTCGCCTTCCCCGGTCACCGTAATGCGCGGGCGCGGAGCTTCCTCTGCCATGGCAGCGAACGGAACGGCCATCATTGCGGTTGCGGCAAAAGCCACGGCTAGAAATTTTGGTGTCATGGATGATCTCCCCAAGATGAAGTGACACAGCTGCGTCGCAGCCGATTATGGGCGCAATAGGGCGAAAGATACAACTTTCGCCCTAAGCGTGCATTACGTGTACGGATGAAATCAGCGGATGATCGGGCAGCCCGGTGCGCGGGCAAAGACAACCGCCGAGCGATGGCCATAGCGCCAGCCGGTGACGCGGACCGCATTGCGGTTCACAACCGCGCGCGGGTTGCGGATACCCATGCGGCTTGCCTTGTTCAGGGCCTGGTTGACGCTGCAGGCGCGGACGGGACGATAGCCGCCATGATAGCGGTGACCGTAGCGATGATCGACCTTGACGACATTGGACACCGGACCGGCGGCATCAGCCATGGACGATGCCACCGGCGCTGCCGAGGCGGCACTCACGCCGAGCACCGAACCGAGCCCGAGAGCGGCGGTCACAGCGAGCATCTTGATGGACATGCGGGACATGGGCGTTTCTCCTTTGTTGGTTGTTGCTCCGGACGGGAAAGTCCGGAAGGTGATCGTTTGTTCCACTATTCACCTGAACAAAGCTTCAACGCGCCGTTCATCTCCCGTTCAGTAGGATTAATTTTCCGAAGAAGACGATGGCGCCATCATCATATGGTCGAAATAATCTTCGTCCGTTTTCAGGTCATGATCATAGGCGGTGATCTTGCCGCGCACCGAAATGCCCGCCTCGTGCACGGTGTCCGCGCTGCCCGAAACCAGCGGATGCCACCAGTACAGGTCTTTTCCCTCGTCGATCAGACGATAGCCGCAGGTATCGGGCAGCCAATCCACCTCGCGCACGATCTCCGGGGTCAGGAAGACGCAATCGGGAACTTTCTTCTTGCGGTGCACATAGTCCGAGCACTGGCAGGTCCCCGCATCGAGCAGGGTGCAGGCCACCGTGGTGAAATAGATTTCTTCCGTGTCTTCGTCTTCGAGCTTGTGCAGGCAGCAGCGGCCGCAGCCGTCACACAGGCTCTCCCACTCCGAGCGGTTCAGCTCGTCGAGCGTCTTGGTTTTCCAGAATGGTTCTTTGGGCATGCGTTGCAATACATCGGCCGCACCGCCGCGTCCAGAGTTTTGCATGAACGCAAGATGAACGGCGCCTTCACATCGGATACAGGCGCGCCCGTGCAATCTTGCTGTAATCGGATTCAGGCAGGATCACACATGTACCGGTGTGAGGCTCAAGGAATCTGGTGAGAAGACCGCGATGGACAATCGGCTGCCACAAAGCTGGCACAACCTCCGGTCACAAACATTTGACGTGTTTCCAAGGAAGGAAACGCAAGACAGGGATGACAATGAAACGTACAGCGCTCTTTTTTGCTTCGACAGCAATCCTGTTCTCCTCGCCCTCGGCGATGGCGGAACAGTCGCCTCTCCCTCGCCCCTACATCTCCTCCAACACCAATGAAGCACCGCTGCTGATGGCCCAGGCCGCAGCCGATCCGGCTGCAGAGCTGGCGAAGAAGCAGCAGGAAGAAGCGCAAAAGGCAGCGGAGCACGAAGCCGCCGCCCGCGCCGAAGAGGCAAAGCAACGCGCTGAAAAGGAGGCTGCCGCCGCCGCCCACGCCCAGCAGCAGGCGGAAGAACAGGCCAAGAAGCGCGCCGACGAGGCAGCGCACGCCGCCGAAGCGCAGGCAGCCGAACGCGCCCAGGAGGCCAAGCGTGCCGCCCAGGAAGAAGCGCAAAAGGCGGCCGAGCAGCAGAAGGCCGTAGAAGCCCAGGCCAAGCAGAAAGCGGCTGAGGAGGCACAGGCTGCCAAGGCCGCCGAAAAGGCCGCCGCCCAGGAAGCCGAACAGGCCAAGCGCGCCACCCAGGCCGAGGCACAGAAAGCCGCCGAACAGCAGAAAGCCGTGGAAGCGGAGGCCAAGCAAAAGGCCGCTGCGGACGCGCAGGCTGCCAAGGCGGCTGCTGCGCAAGAAACTGAACAGGCCAAGAAGGCTGCAGAAGACGAGACGCGCAAGAAGGCCGACGCCGCCCAGAAGGCAGCCGACAAGGCCGCCAAGGAAGCCCCGGCCGCCGAACAGCCTGCCGAAAAACCGGCACAGCCCAAGCCGCAGAAGCCTGCACCCGAACAACCCGCCGTTGAAAAGCCGGCGCCGGTCACTGAACCGGCAGCGGCCGAAAAGCCAGCCAAACCCGTCGAAGCCCAGAAGCCGGCTGCCGAACAGCCTGCCGCGGCAAAGCCCGCCGCTGAAAAACCCGCGCCGGTCACCGAACCCGCAGCGGGCGAAAAACCGGCCAAACCCGTCGAAGCCCAGAAGCCAGCTGCCGAACAGCCTGCCACGGCAAAACCTGCCGTTGAAAAACCCGCGCCGGTCACCGAACCCGCAGCGGGCGAAAAGCCGGCCAAACCTGTCGAAGCCCAGAAGCCGGCTGCCGAACAGCCTGCCACGGCAAAACCCGCTGCAGAAAAACCCGCGCCGGTCACCGAACCCGCAGCAGGCGAAAAGCCCGCAACCCCTGTCGAGGCTGGAAAACCTGCACCGAAGGAACCATCGCCGCTGCCGGAAAATGCCGCGCCGGTGCTTGACAGCCAGAAACCCGCGCCGCCGGCCAAGGGCACGGGCGGCCAGGCCGCCGGCAAGCCGGCCGCTGCAACGCCGGTTGTCCAGCAGCCCGCCGTTCAGGCCCCAGCCACGCCGCCCGCACCGCCGCCGAAGAATGATGCGGACGTGCAGAAGGCACTTGTCCCGGTCAGGATCGAGCCCATCCGCACTGAGGAAGGCACTCGCATCAAGCAGGCGCCGCGCGAGGAACGTCCGGCCGACGTGCAGGTGATCAAGCAGATCGACAACCGCACGATCGTCGAAGTCAACAACAACATCTTCGTGGAAAGCTCCGACCGTCCGCGCATGTCGCGCGATGCGCAGGATGTCTATTACGAGAACCTGCCGCGCAACCGCACCCGTGAAACCATCGTGCGTGACAATGGCGTCCAGGTCGTCACGATCCGCAACCGCTATGGCGATGTGATCCAGCGGTCGCGCGTCATGCCCGACGGGCGTGAGGTTCTGCTGAGCTACACGCCGGATTACGACCGCGAGGAACGCTATCAGTGGCGCGATCCCGGCCTTGACCTGCCGCCGCTGGTGCTTGATATCCCGATTGCCGACTACATCCTCGATGCCGATCAGGTGCCGGAAGCCGACGTCTATGACTTCTTCTCCCGCCCGCCGGTGGAACGCGTCGAACGCATCTACTCGGTCGACGAGGTCAAGCGCTCGGCCCGTATCCGCGACAAGGTCCGCCGCATCGATCTGGACACCATCACCTTCAAGTTCGGTTCGGCCGATATCACCGAGGACCAGATCCCGCGTCTCGACAGCGTTGCCAAGGCGATGGCCGAGATCCTGAAGAAGAACCCGGCGGAAACCTTCCTCATCGAAGGCCATACGGACGCCGTCGGTTCCGATCAGGCCAACCTCGTGCTGTCGGACAAGCGGGCGGAATCGGTTGCCCAGGCGCTGACCAATGTCTTCGGCATCCCGCCGGAAAACATGGCGACGCAGGGCTACGGCGAACGCTACCTGAAGATCAAGACCGACGGTCCCGAACAGCAGAACCGCCGCGTCGCCATCCGCCGCATCACCCCGCTGGTGCAGCCGCTGGCCAGCAAATAGCCTGATCCGCAGGCCGTCATGCGAAAACCCGGACTTCGGTCCGGGTTTTTTGTGACGGCCGGTGGTTTTGGCTTGAGTTCGCCGTCCGCATCGCTATCTGATGCATGAGATCAATCGGACCCTGCTGTTTATGAAACGTATCGAAATATTCATCGAAAACATCATCCTGGCGTCGCGCTGGCTGCTTGTTGTTTTCTACCTTGGGCTTGCCGTTGCGCTTGCCATCTATGCCTTTTCCTTTGCCGGAAAGCTGCTCGATTTCGTCATGAAGGTGACGAGCCTCGACGAAACCGAAACGATCCTGAAAATGCTGGGATTGATCGACGCGGCGCTGGTCGCCAGCCTCGTGGTGATGGTCATCATCTCCGGCTATGAAAACTTCGTCAGCCGCTTTGACCAGGCCGATGACGTGCACTGGCTCGGCACGATCGATGCCGGTTCGCTCAAGATCAAGGTGGCATCGACCATCGTCGCCATCTCGTCGATCCATCTTCTGCAGGTGTTCCTCAACCTGACGAAATACACGACGGAACAGCTGACGTGGTTCACGGTGATCCACCTCGCCTTCGTCTTCTCCGCGCTGTTCCTCGCCTATATCGACAAGATCATGGCCAAGGACAAAGGTGCGAAGAAATCGAACGAGCCGTCCATCTGAACGAATGAAACAAAGAGCCCGGATTTTCCGGGCTTTTTCTTGTCTGCCCGCATAAAATCACAGGCTCGATCATATTGAAAAGGCCACCAAGTCACGCGCGATGGACGGCGCAGCACGTGATGCGCAATGAGTGCACGCCCCCCCCCAAGAAGGAGGGTAACAGTGGTGGCTCCTGCACCGCTTTTTGCCTGAGTTTCAAATAGTTGCATCGACATAGTGCGTGGTTCGACAAGCTCACCATGAGGGAGACGGAGGATTGCAGGGAGCCGTATTCTGCGAGACTGTTCAGACTGCAATGTTTCCCTTTAGCCTTGCAGCACCACTCTCCCTCATGGTGAGCTTGTCGAACCACGCACTATGTCGATGCAACTGTTGGCTGATTGTACCACTCACCCGATCAAGCAAAACGGGATGGGTTTTCACCCATCCCGTCTGCATTTCCAACGTATTGTCTGCGGTTTAGCTGTCGAGGAAGCTGCGCAGCTTGCGCGAGCGGCTCGGATGCTTGAGCTTGCGCAGCGCCTTGGCTTCGATCTGGCGGATACGCTCGCGCGTCACCGAGAACTGCTGGCCGACTTCTTCCAGCGTGTGGTCGGTGTTCATGCCGATGCCGAAGCGCATGCGCAGCACGCGTTCCTCGCGCGGGGTCAGCGACGCGAGAACGCGGGTCGTCGTGTCGCGCAGATTGGCCTGGATGGCCGCATCGATCGGCAGGAGCGCATTCTTGTCCTCGATGAAATCGCCGAGATGTGAATCCTCTTCGTCGCCAACCGGCGTTTCCAGCGAAATCGGTTCTTTGGCGATCTTCAGCACCTTGCGCACTTTTTCCAGCGGCATGGCCAGCTTTTCCGCCAGTTCTTCCGGCGTCGGTTCACGGCCGATTTCATGCAGCATCTGGCGCGATGTCCGGACGATCTTGTTGATCGTTTCGATCATGTGCACCGGAATACGGATGGTGCGCGCCTGATCGGCGATCGAACGGGTGATCGCCTGACGGATCCACCATGTCGCGTAGGTCGAGAACTTGTAGCCGCGGCGGTACTCAAACTTGTCGACCGCCTTCATCAGGCCGATATTGCCTTCCTGAATGAGATCGAGGAACTGCAGACCGCGATTGGTGTACTTCTTGGCGATGGAAATCACGAGACGCAGGTTTGCCTCGACCATTTCCTTCTTGGCAAGAGCCGCTTCGCGCTCGCCCTTCTGCACCTGGTTGACGATGCGGCGGAATTCCGAAATCGAGATCGCAGTTTCCTGCGCCATGTTCTGGATTTCCGTGCGCAGGTTCTTGATCGTGTCTTTTTCGTTCTTGGTGAACTCTTTCCAGCCGCGCGTGGTGAGGTTGGAAACGGCCTTCAGCCAGTTCGGGTCAAGCTCGTTGCCCTGATATTCCTTGAGGAAGTCCTCGCGGCGCACGCCATAGGATTCGGCAAGACGCAGCAGACGGCCTTCGTTCTGCACCAGACGCTTGTTGATGTCGTAGAGCTGGGCAACCAGCGCTTCGATACGGTTCTGGTTCAGCGACAGCGACTTCACCGCCTTGATCAGCTGATCCTTCAGTTCCTTGTAGCGGCGTTCCTGGCTTGGCGACAGCGAACCGGAGGCAGCGAGGCGGTTTTCCACCTGCTGGTCCTGCAGCTTGCGCAGCTTCTTGTAGGTGTCGGCGATGACGTCGAGCGTTTCCATGACCTGCGGACGCAGCTCGGCTTCCATCGCGGCGAGCGACAGATTGGCTTCATCATCCTCGTCGTCATCATCTTCAACGGGCGTATCGCCGCCGACATTGGTGATGTCGTCGTCGTCGCGGCGGCTGCGCGAACGGTCATTGCCGGCGGCCGGCTTTTCTTCCTCGACGCGCTCGATCACCGGAGCCTGCTTGGCCTCGGGGCCTGCATAGGTGGTTTCAAGATCGATGATTTCGCGCAGCAGAATCTGCGAGTCGTTCAAGGCATCGCGCCAGATGATGATAGCCTGGAAGGTCAGCGGGCTTTCGCACAGCCCGGAAATCATCGTCTCGCGCCCGGCCTCGATGCGCTTGGCGATGGCAATTTCGCCTTCGCGCGACAGAAGCTCGACAGTGCCCATCTCGCGCAGATACATGCGCACGGGGTCGTCGGTGCGGTCGGTCGGCTCTTTCTTGGTCGTGGTCGGTGCAACGGCGGTGCCGGTTGCGTCGGCAAGCTCGCGGGCATCGCTCTCGTCGTCGCTGTTGTCAGCTTCTTCGGCGTCCGCATCCTGCTCGTCGTCTTCGACAACGTTGATACCCATGTCACTGAGCATGGCCATCGTGTCTTCGATCTGTTCGGAAGTGACCTCTTCGGACGGCAGAACGGCATTGAGCTCGTCCATCGTCACATAGCCGCGCTTTTTGGCGAGCTTGATCATCTTCTTGACAGCGTCATCGGAAAGGTCGAGAAGCGGTCCGTCCGGCGCGCCTTCGCGCTCGACTTCTACTTCTTCGTTTTCCTTTGCTTTCGTTGCCATATTCTATGTCTCCAAGCGACGTTTCGCTTTGTTCATGCATGGGAACTAACGAGTGCGGTGGCGCACCGGTTCCCCTGCAGCGTCAAGGTAATAAATGATCGACTAGCCGAAATCCCGTTAATGCCGGATTAACCTTGTTATTCCGATGGCGAGCACATTGTATATTTGCCGTATTTGCCGGTTTTTCAGCCAAACCTACAAACATCAACCCAATATTTTCAATTCCGCGCAATCTGATTCCGTCATTATTGACCCACGTCAACCCCGACTCAACTGATTCGCGGCAAAAAAGCGAATCAATTTCGTCAAAAACCCTTTCCGGACCGTCCGGAAGGGATTCCAAAGCCCTCGATCAGTGCTTCCGTCGCCTGGGCGTTGCGGATGTCGTTCTGAATATCGAGCAGCCGGTTGAGGTTTTCGTCGGTCGTTTCCGTCGCCAACGCGGTTTCAGCTACTTTCAGCTCTTTATGTAGTGTGCTTGCGCGCTGATGCAAGTGAACGGCCTGCCGCAATGCTTCGAGCGCATCCTCTTCCGCCGCTTCCGCCGTCGCCGTCCACATGCGGGCGCGCCGCACGAGGGCCTCGAGCGCCTCGATCAGCGTGCCGTGTCCGGCCTCGGCCATGGCCTTGCGCATTTCCAGCCCGTCCACCACGTGGTGCTCGGCCAGGGCATTGAGCATGGCGGAATGAAACCGCTTCAGGTCCGGGTGGCTGAATTCCAGCCGCACCACCGTTTCGAAATCCTCTTCGATCAGCCGGGGATGGTTGAACAGGGTCATCAGGATGGCGGTCTCGCGCAGGGGCGGCGCTGCCGAGGTGGTCTTGACCAGCACCGAGCGGGCAAGACTGTCGGAAACGGCGAGCCGCCCCGAGGCCGCGCCCCTGCCCCGCTGTCCATAGCCGTTCTGGTTGCCATAGCCATTCTGGCCATTGCCGCGCTGGTCGCCGTCGCGCCGGTTGTTGTTGCTGCGCTGACTCGAGCCGAAGAACTGCTGGATGCGGTCGCGCACATCCTGCGCATAATGGCGGCGCACATTCTCGTCGGCAATCAGCGCCGTCATCTGCTTGAGCCGGGATTCCAGTTCGGCGCGCCGCTCCGGCGTGTCGAAAACCCCGCCGCTGGTCTCGCGCGTCCACAGCATGTCGGCGAGTGGCCGGGCATCGTCCAACACGGCCTGAAACGCCTGCGGGCCCGATGCCTTGACCAGGTCGTCCGGGTCCTTGCCTTCCGGCAGCACGGCAAAGCGCAGCGACCGCCCCGGCTTCAGCGCCGGCATGGCGAGATCAATGGCGCGGTAGGCCGCCTTGATCCCGGCCTGATCGCCATCGAAACACAGGACCGGCTCCGGCGACATGCGCCAGAGCAGATCGAGCTGATCTTCCGTCAGCGCCGTGCCGAGCGGCGCGACCGCCTGGCCAAAGCCCGCCTGCGCCAGCGCAATCACATCCATATAGCCTTCGACCGCGATGACCGCCTTGGCGGCCTGCCCCGCCTGCGGCTGCGCGGCCCGCCGGGCGCGCAGGGCGTTGAACAGCACCTTGCCCTTGTGAAACAGCTCGGTTTCGTTGGAATTGAGATATTTGGCCGGGGCGTTGGGCGTCAGCGCCCGGCCGCCGAAAGCGATGACCCGCCCGCGCAGATCCTCGATCGGGAACATGATGCGGTCGCGGAAGCGGTCATAGGACACCGGCTTGTCGTCGCCATAGACCACGAGGCCGCAGGCTTCGATCTGTTCGCGTGTCGCGCCTTTCAGCGCCAGATGCTCCTTCAGCGCATTGCGGCTCTCCGGCGAATAACCCAGCCGGTAGGCATGCTGAGTCGCCGCCGACAGGCCGCGATCGCGCAGATAGGCCCGCGCCTTGGCACCTGCCGCCGACTGCAGCTGCTCTTCGAAGAATTTCGTCGCCATATCCATGACGTCATAAAGCGTGGCGCGCTTGGCCTCGCGCATTTCCATCTCGGCATCGCGCGCCGGCATGGGAATACCGGCCATATCAGCCACGCGCTGCACCGCCTCGGGAAAACTCAGGCCCTCGAGTTCGGTGAGAAACTTGAAATGATCGCCCGTCACCCCGCAGCCGAAGCAGTGGTAGCGGCCCTTGCGGTCCTCGCAATGGAAACTCGGCGATTTCTCGCCATGGAACGGGCAGCACGCCCAGAAATCACCCTTCGGCGCGTTGGTTTTTTTCCGGTCGAACGACACCCGCGTGCCGATCACACTGGAAATCGGTACACGCTCCCTGATCTCATCGAGAAAGGATGGCGGAAATCGCATGCTGCTCTTCGTTCACTTCATCCGGCGATTCGGGGGCTCACGCCCTGAATGCCTCCATTTTCCACGGTTTCAACAGCTGTCTGCAGAACCGGTTCCATATTGCATCATATCGGGGGGCGGTGAAAGGTCTGCAAGCCGGTCATCCCCCGCTCATCCTATCTTTTTGATTTAATTATCAGATCGCATATTGAAAAGCCGGCTCATCATTACCGGCACGGCCAAAGACTGTCATAAAACTGTTACACTTTGTCAAAAACGACATAATTTTTCTTAGCCGGAACATATTTTTTCCCCTTTTGGATTGATATGTTATCTTAATAATTGGCAACTAGAATTGGTCTGGTTGTATACCGCATTTTTCCACCTCGTTAGGATTGGCTCAAGTGAACGGTTCGACAGTTTTATTGCATCTCGCAGGTGCGGTGGCCCTTCTCTTGTGGGCCACGCGCATGGTTCGCACCGGTGTCGAGCGCGCCTATGGCGAGCGCATGCGCCAGAGCCTGCGCGGCGTGCTGCACAATCCCGTCCTTGCCGTCCTCTGGGGTACGATGCTTTCCATCGCCCTGCAAAGCTCGACGGCCGTCAGCCTGCTCGTCGGCTCCTTCGTCGGTTCCGGCATTGTCAGCGGCATTTCCGGGCTGATGGCAGTGCGCGGCGCCGAGGTCGGCTCGGCGCTCGTCGTGCTGATCCTGAGTTTCGACCTGACCCTGCTGGTGCCTCTGTGCCTGCTCGCCGGCACCGTCATCTTCATGTCGACCGAGCGCGGCGACTGGCGCCAGATCGGCCGCATTCTCGTCGGCATCGGCCTTCTCGTGCTGTCGCTCGAGATGACCGGCCAGGCCACCGAGCCGCTGCGCAACAGCGACCTCCTGCCCGTCATCGTCAGCTATCTGAGCACCGACCCGGTCACCGCCTTCATGCTGGCGGCGCTGATGACCTGGCTGTTCCATTCCAGCATCGCGGCCATCCTGCTGCTGGTCACCTTTGCCTCGCGCGGGCTGATCGATCCGGAACTCGGCGTCGTCATGGTGTTCGGCGTCAATCTCGGCTCGTCCTTCATCGCGCCGCTGCTGACCCGCAATGCCGCGCCGCAGGCGCGGATCGTGCCGATGGGCAACCTGCTGATGCGCGGCGCCGGTTCCCTTGTCATCCTCATCGCCTACCTCACCTTCAAGCCGTCGGTGGCCTTCCTCGGTGCGGCGCCGGCCGACCAGATCATCCATGCACATATCCTTTTCAACATCATCATCCTGCTTGCCGGCGTGCCGCTGTCGGGCCTCGTCCTGAAGGCCACCAAGGCCATCGTCGCGCTCAATGCCCCGGCGCCGCAGGCCCCGTCACTGGAACAGGCCGAGCTCAGTGCGCTGGATGAAAGCGTGCTCGATGCACCGAGCCTTGCCCTTGCCAATGCCACCCGCGAGACCGTACGCGTCTGCGAAACCGTGGAAATCATGCTGCAGCGGATCATCGGGCTCTACGAGAATCCCGAGCAGGCGCGCATCGACGAATTGTCGGGCCTCGATGACAAGGTCGACCGCAAGCATGCCGCGATCAAGCTTTACCTGGCCAAGCTGACCACGCGCGCCCTGTCGCCGCAGGAAGTCAGCCGCGCCCAGGAACTGCTGGGCGCCTGCGTCAAGCTCGAACAGGTCGGCGACATCATCGTGCGCAACATGCTCGCGCTCGTGCAGAAGAAGATGGACCGCAAGCTGAAATTCACCGATGAGGGCTGGCTGGAACTCAGCAACTTCCACGCAAAGGTTCTGACCAATGCGCGCATGGCGTTCAACGTTCTGGTGTCGCGCGACAGCGAAATGGCGCACCAGCTGGTGCTGGAAAAGGATCTTCTGCGCGATCTGGAAAAGCAGAGCAGCCAGCGCCACTTCAGTCGCCTGCGCGAGGGGACGCTGCGCAGCCTGGAGACCAGCTCGATCCACCTCGACACCATCCGCGACCTCAAGCAGATCAACTCGCTGCTTGCCGCCATGGCCTATCCGGTGCTGGAGGAACAGGGCCTGCTCAACACCACCCGCCTGCGCGCGCTGAACAACTGATTTATTGGCGATAGGGCGCTGTTGGTTTGCAGAGATGACAGAAGCACGGTGCGTGGTTCGACAAGCTCACCATGAGGGAAGTGATTTGGTTGCAATGCCAATCACAAACGTTGCAGGATGTAACGCTCCGCAGCCCTCCACCTCCCTCATGGTGAGCTTGTCGAACCACGCACAATGGCTCTGCCATCCACCCATCAAACAAAAATCACGCCAACTTATCCACCACATCCCAAGCCGAGATATTCTCATCCCTGTCCTTTCCGGCGGGAATGCTTCCGGAAACCTTCGAAAGTCAGGAAAGGACCGGCACTTCGTCCCGCAGGGAAAACCTGCAGGATGAGGAGGTTGCGCTGAGGCTGTGCGCGTTTCCGATGAGGAAACAAGGCAGAACAGGCAAGGCCTGAAATCGCCGGGGCGGGTGGTCCCCAGGATCGCAAGCATCGCATACCGCATACCCCAAGACCCGCGTTCCAGGGACCGCCCGTCTTTCCTCTTTTGCAATGGCCAGATGCGATCGCGGGCGTGGCAAGGCAATGCCGCGCCCGGCGCATCCCATCCGCCGCACATGCCGTGTCAGCAGCTTACTGCAGGATTTCCTTGACGATGCCGCTGGCCTTGGTGAAATCCATCTGGCCGGCGTATTTTTCCTTCAGCGCATTCATGCACTTGCCCATGTCGCGCAGGCCACCCGCGCCGATTTCCTCGATAACCTGCGAGCAGGCCTGACGGATATCCTCGTCGCCCAGCTGCTTGGGCAGGAAGCCCCGGATGATCTCGATCTCGCTGCGCTCCTGCTCGGCAAGCTCAAGCCGGTTGCCGTCCTCGTACAGCTTGGCGGATTCCTCGCGCTGCTTGATCATCTTGGCCAGAATCGCGCTGATTTCGTCGCCCGTGACCGGGTCCTTGCCCGATCCGCGATTGAGAATATCCCGATCCTGAATGGCGGCCATGATCAGGCGCAGCGTGGAAACGCGGCGCTTGTCCTGTGCCTTGATGGCGGTTGTCAGTGCCCCGGCGATGGTATCGCGCATGGCTTTACTCTCCTGTTGTCCGCGCAGCCTACCGGCGGGTCCGAACGAAATCAATCATCGCGGCGGACCGGTTCGGCACCGATTTCCACGAAGAGTTGTCGTGTCGCAATTGACCGGAAGCGCGGTTTTCTCTAAGGTCCGTGACCTAGCCAGACATTTTGGGTTGTTGCAGCGGTGGTAAGGTCAATCGACCACCGCGTTCAGCCATGTCATATGGAATACCGAACGGCATTTTTCAATGCCCAATGAAGAACGACGACGCAAGCCCACGCAGGAGTGCCGCATGACCGCCCCGATAACGACAGACGCAGGTGCAAAGACCGCAGCCTGGACAGAATTCAAGCCGACAGCGGTGCTGGTTCTGGCCGATGGAACGGTGATCGAGGGCAAGGGACTGGGCGCAACCGGCGCCTGCGAGGCGGAAGTCTGCTTCAACACCGCGCTGACCGGCTACGAGGAAATCCTCACCGATCCTTCCTATGCCGGCCAGATCGTCACCTTCACCTTCCCCCATATCGGCAATGTCGGCACCAACCGGGAAGACATTGAAGACCTGACCCCGGCCAACCGCGCCGGTGCCGTCGGCGCCATCTTCAAGGCTGACATCACGGCGCCGTCGAGCTACCGCGCCGCCGAGCATCTCGACGATTGGCTGAAGGCGCGCGGCGTGATCGCGCTTGCCGGCGTCGATACCCGTGCGCTCACCGCTCTCATCCGCGAAAAGGGCATGCCCAATGGCGTCATCGCCCACGATCCCGCCGGCAATTTCGACATTCCTGCCCTGACCAAACGCGCTGCCGCCTGGCACGGCCTGCTCGACCTCGATCTGGCCAAGGACGTCACGTCAGGCCAAAGCTCGGTCTGGACCGAGAAGCCATGGGTCTGGAATGAAGGCTTCGACCAGCAGGCCGCACCGGAATTCCACGTGGTTGCCATCGATTACGGCATCAAGCGCAACATCCTGCGCCTCATCGCCGGCCTTGGCGCCAAGGTCACCATCGTTCCGGCCACGGCGACGGCAGACGACGTGCTTGCCCACAAGCCCGACGGCATTTTCCTGTCGAACGGCCCCGGCGATCCCGCTGCCACAGGCAAATATGCGGTTCCGGCGATTCAGGACCTGATCAAGACCGACATTCCCGTGTTCGGCATCTGCCTCGGTCACCAGATGCTGGCGCTGGCGCTCGGCGGCGACACCAAGAAGATGCACCAGGGCCACCATGGCGCCAATCATCCGGTGCGCGACGACACCACCGGCAAGGTCGAGATCGTCTCGATGAACCACGGCTTTGCCGTCGATGCGGATTCCCTGCCCGACGGCGTGGAAGAAACCCACGTCTCGCTGTTCGATGGCAGCAATTGCGGCCTGCGCGTCACCGGCAAGGCCATCTTCTCGGTGCAGCACCATCCGGAAGCCTCGCCCGGCCCGCAGGACTCGCACTACCTGTTCCGCCGTTTCGCCAATCTGATCCGCGCCCGTCAGGGTCTTGCGCCCCTGCCCGAGCGCGATCAGGCCGCTTAAGATAAATATTGCATTCCCGCTGTGCGTGGTTCGACAAGCTCACCATGAGGGAGGACGAGGATTGCAGGGGGTATATTCTGCAACCTTTGCAATTTGCATTGAAATCAGCCCACCTCCCTCATGGTGAGCTTGTCGAACCACGCACAGCGGGAATGCAGCTTATAACTTAAGCAACATCCCGGCCGGTACTGGCTTTCAGGATGGCAAACCACTGCTGGCGCTCGAGCATGATATCGAGCGCCGCCACCATTTTCGCCAGGCGCTCCCGCTTCAGACTGCCGAGCACGGGAACCAGCCGCGCCGGATGACGCAGCAGCCAGGCAATGGCAATCGCCGAGATATCATCGACATCGAGTTCAGCCCCCACCGCCTGCAACGCCGCGCGCACGCGCTGCTCCTGCTCGCCCGTGCCGGTAAACAGGCTGCCGCCGCCAAGCGGTGACCAGATCATCGGCGCGTAGCGCAGGCGCTGGGCGTGATCGAGGCTGCCATCGGTGAGCGGCGCCGTTGAGGTGACCGACATTTCGATCTGGTTCGTTACCACAGGAAATGGCAGGCGCGATGCCAGCAGGTCGATCTGCGGCGGCGTGAAATTCGACACGCCCACGGCGCGCACCTTTCCTGCCTTCACCACATCCTGCAATCCCGCCGCCGTGTCATCCGCTTCCATCAGCGGATCGGGGCGGTGCAGCAGCAGCACGTCGATATAATCGGTCCTGAGGTTCTGCAGCGAACGGTCGACGGACGCCTTGATATGCGCCGCGCTGGTATCGTAGTGCTTCACCCGGTTCTCCGGGCGCTGGTCCGATGTCAGCATGATATCGCATTTGGTGATCAGCTCGATGGACTGGCGCTTGCCGCTCCGGCCGGCAAGGCCCGCGCCGAAAGCCGCCTCGACACCATAATTGCCGTAGATATCGGCGTGGTCGAAACTGGTCAGGCCAAGCGCGATTGCCTCGTCGATCAGGCGCGCCACCTCGGCCGCGGACGGCTTTGCGCCCTGATCGAGCAGCCGCCACGCGCCCAGCACCAGCCGGGACAGCGACAGACCTTCGGAATTGAGCGGGATACGGTTTTGGGCGGACATGGAAAACCTCGTTTCGGCGGGTGGACCCGTTGCATAGCGCAAAGGGGCGGCCAGTCAAAGGTGCGCATGCGAATCTGCGATTCTCGTTGACAACAATGCACGGCGATTGTACCTATCGATACAGACTTTACCAATCAGTACAATCCATGGAGATGACCATGCCGGAACAACGCCCGCCACTTCCTCCCTTCACCCGCGAGACTGCGATCCAGAAGGTCAGGGCCGCCGAGGATGGCTGGAACAGCCGCAATCCCGAACGGGTGGCGCTCGCCTATTGCGTGGACAGTTACTGGCGCAACCGCGCAGAGTTCATCCAGGGCCGTGATGCCATCGCCGCATTTCTCACGCGCAAATGGAACCGCGAGCTCGATTATCGCCTGATCAAGGAGCTGTGGGCCTTCACCGGCAACCGCATCGCCGTGCGATTTGCCTATGAATACCATGATGATTCCGGCAACTGGTTCCGGGCCTATGGCAACGAAAACTGGGAGTTTGACGAGAATGGCCTGATGCGCACGCGCTTTGCCTGTATCAATGATCTGCCGATCGCGGAGTCCGAGCGGAAGTTTTTCTGGGACCGCGCCGCCTCCCGCCCGGCTGACCATCCGGGCCTGTCGGAACTCGGCCTCTGAGCATGGTCAAAACCATCGCCGAGCGCGCCGACATCGTACCCGTTCTCGCCGAGATCTTTCGCGAATATGGTTTTGAGGGGGCGAGCCTCGCAGTCATCGGCGACAAGACCGGCCTCGGCCGCGGCAGCCTTTACCACTTCTTTCCCGGCGGCAAGGAAGAGATGGCAACAGCGGTCCTGCACCATATCGATACGTGGTTTGAAGACCGGATCTATCACCCTCTGCGCGAGTCGGACGATCCGGCCGCAGCCATCAGTGCCATGTGCCGGGCCGTGTCGGATTATTTTCATTCGGGATGCCGCATCTGTGTCGTGGGTGCTTTTGCCCTCGATAATGTTCGGGATCGCTTTGCCGGCGCTATCCTCGACTACTTCGCAGAATGGCGGAATGCGCTTGCGATAGCCCTGCAGAAGACCGGCCACGCCCCTGATCAGGCAATCGACCTCGCGGAAGAAGCGGTGGCCAACATTCAGGGCGCACTGGTTCTTGCCCGCGCGCTGGATGATCCTGCCGTGTTCGAACGGGCCATGCAGCGGATCGAAAAACGCTTGTTATGAGGCTTCGCTTGAGACCAGCGCCGCCTGTTCCAGCGGCTCATGCGCGGTAATAGCAGGTTTTTCCACCCGCAGGACAAAGACGGCGACGGCGATCACCACGAAGAGCCCGCCGAGCACATAGGGGGCGCCGCCGAAGGCCACCGATGCCGCCGGCGCGGTGAACATCGCAAAAATCTGGGTAAAAATCAGCGGACCGATCACATTGGTGATGCTGAACAGACTGGTCATCGCGCCCTGCAATTCGCCCTGCTCCGACGGCGGAACCTTGGCGGCGGCGATGCTGCGCATGGCTGGATCCGCCAGGCTTTCCAGGCAGGTCGCGACGATGACCGCATAGACCATCCAGCCCTGCCACGCCGCGGCATAGCCGAAGAAACCGAGCGCCGTGAAAACCAGCCCGATCACCGCCGTCCGCCACTCGCCGAAGCGGGCGACGACGCGCGGCAGGATGAAACCCATGACCAGCGCGCCGCCCATGCCGAACACGCCGAGCGACAGGCCGATGTCCCGCTGGTTCCAGTCATAGCGATAGGCGCTGACGAACGACCACACCGAGGGATAGGCCATGTGGCCAAGGGTGAGCATGAAGAAGACGAGACCGATCCACAGGATTCCCCGGTGGCCGCGCATCTGTTTGAGAGCGCCGAGCGGATTGGCGCGCTTCCAGTCGAACGTCCGGCGGTTCTTCGTTGCAAGCGTTTCCGGCAGGAAGAAATAGGCCACGAGAAAATTCAGGAAGGCGATCAGCGCCGCACCGAAGAACGGCACGCGCGGACCGAACTCGCCGAGCAGGCCGCCGATGATCGGACCGAGGATAAAGCCGACGCCGAAGGCAATGCCGAGAAGGCCGAAATTCTTGGCGCGGTTCTCGTCGGTGCTGACATCGGCGATGTAGGCGGAGGCGGTGGAAAAGCTCGCGCCACTGATGCCCGCCAGCACGCGGCCGATGAACAGCATGCCGAAACTCGTTGCGAGCGCGCAGATCAGATTGTCGATGGCAAAGGTGAACACCGAGGCAAGCAGCACCGGACGGCGGCCGAAACGGTCGCTCAGATTGCCGATCAGTGGAGCAAAAACGAACTGCATCGCGGCGTAGACGAACAGCAGCCAGCCGCCGTCTATCGCCGCGTGACTGACATCCGATCCCGTCAGCTGTTCGAGATAGGCCGGCATGACCGGCACGATGATCGCGATGCCGATGACATCCATAAGGAGCATGACAAAGACAAGAGTCAGCCCGCGCTTGGCAAGGACAGGATCAATCATCGAAACTCACTTTTGGCGTTCCGGAACGAAATTGATCCGGAAAATGCTCATAATCGATTTCCACGAGTGAAACAATACGTGAACATGATCAGAAAATCTGAGAAAATGCTTGCCGATTATGCTCAGGAATCAATATCTCCTGACATATGCTGCCACATCCCTACCTGGCATAACGGGTTGGCAGGGCGGTGGTTGCCTTCAGCGTCTCCATCGAAACCGAAGCGGATATGTCGAAAAACTCGACCTTTTCCACCAGCGTCTTGTAGATACCGTCATAGGCTTCGACGCGCGGGAGAACGAGCTTGAGGATATAGTCGAAGGTGCCGGTCATCCGGTGCACTTCGACGATTTCCGGGATATCGATGATCGCGGCGCGGAACTGCTCCAGCCAGTCGGCGGAATGGCGCGCGGTGCGGACAATGACGAACATCGTCGTCGGCAGCCCCATCACCGGCCGGTCGAGCAGAACGACGCGGCGGGCGATATAGCCCTCTTCCTCCAGACGCTGGATGCGGCGGGAACAGGCGGAGACGGACAGGCTGACCCGGTCGGCCAGATCCGACACGGCGATGGACGAATCCGCTTGCAGCAAATCCAGGATTTTACGGTCACGATGGTCGAGCATATCCATTCCCGCGCAATATTTCGGCGTTGCGGCCGGAATATACGCCAATCTTTTGCGTGACGACAGATTTAATCCGCAAACTTTGCGAACCGTTCGCGCGGCATCTGAATTATCATTCCCGCAATGACTTCAAAGGGAGAATGAGAATGCGCACGATTGGGCTGATTGGCGGTATGAGCTGGGAAAGCACGGCCGTCTATTACCGGCAGATCAACGAAGCCGTCCGCGCCCGGCTGGGCGGCCTTGCCTCCGCCAAGGTGGCCTTGCAATCGCTGGATTTCTCCGAAGTCGTCGCCCTGCAGAAAAGCAACCGCTGGGACGATGCCGCGGCACTGTTATCGGACGCGGCCAGGCGGCTTGAAGCGGCCGGCGCCGACTGCGTTCTCATCTGCACCAACACCATGCATCTCGTTGCCAGCGAGGTGGCAGGTTCCGTCAGCATTCCGCTGATCGACATCCGGCAGGAAACCGGCCGGGTGCTTGCCGCCGCCGGCATGCAACGTCCGCTGCTACTGGCGACGCGCTACACCATGGAACACGGGTTTTACGCCGACTACATGCGCGATGCATTCGGCATCGAGGTTATGGTTCCCAATGAAATCGACCGGGCAAAAGTCCACGCGGTGATCTTCGACGAACTCTGCTGCGGCATCGTGAAGGAAGAGTCCCGTCAGGCGCTGGAAAAGATCATCGTACGCGGCAGGGAAGCCGGAGCCGACTGCGTCATTCTCGGCTGCACCGAAATCTGCCTCTCCCTCACCGGTGACAATGTCGCCCTGCCGATGTTCGATTCGACCACGATCCACTCCGAGGCCGCCGTATCGCTGGCGCTGGGACGGGATTTCACGGATCAGCAGACCGCCGTTTAGCCTCTTGTGATTTCAGGCTTGCAGGTGCGTGGTGCGTGGTTCGACAAGCTCACCATGAGGGAGGTGGGTTAGCTGCATGCCAATCGCGAACGTCGCGGAATAAGGCTCCCTGCAACTCTCAACCTCCCTCATGGTGAGCTTGTCGAACCACGCACCACTCATCATGCAGCGCGAGCGTCTTATCAGATCGCGCCGCTGAACGTATCGCAGCTATCGAGCTTGCCGCTGTCGAAGCCGCGCTTGAACCACGAACTGCGCTGGGCAGACGTGCCGTGGTTGAAGCTTTCGGGAACCACATAGCCCTGCATCTTGCGCTGCAAGGTGTCGTCGCCGATCTGCTTGGCGGCATTCAGCGCTTCCTCCAGGTCGCCCGCTTCCAGAATACCCTTCTGCTGGGTGAAATGCCCCCAGATACCGGCAAAGCAATCCGCCTGCAATTCGACCCGCACGGACATGGCATTGGCGTCGGCCTCGCTCATGTTCTGGCGCATCTGGTTGAACTTCGGCAGGACACCGATCAGGTTCTGCACGTGGTGGCCCACTTCATGGGCAAGCACATAGGCCTGGGCAAAGTCGCCCGATGCGCCGAACTTCTTGTCCAGCTCGTTGTAGAAGTTCAGATCGATATAGACCTTGCGGTCGCCCGGACAATAGAACGGTCCTGTCGCCGCGCTGGCGGAACCGCAGGCCGAACGGGTCTGTCCACTGAACAGCACCAGGGTGGGCGGCGGATACTGCTTGCCCTCCGCCTGGAAGATGCCGGTCCAGACATCCTCGGTCTCGGCCAGGACGGTCTTGACGAACTGCGTCATCTGGTCATTGGCCTGCGCCGTCGGGCGTGAGGCGGGCGACTGGCTCTGGCTTTGTCCCGGCGATGATTGATCCATCATGCCGCCATCCACCAGAATCTGCATCGGATCGATATTGGTGCAGAATTTCAGGAACAGGAAAATGGCCGCAAGGACAAGGATACCGGATATGCCGCCGCCGCGCACGGACTGTATGCCGCCGCCGCTGGGAAAGCGGAAGCCGCCGCCATTGCCCATGCCGCCGGGAGTGCCGCCATCGTCGCCATCGGTGCGGCGGTCCTCAACATTGTCACTTTGCCTACCGCCCTGCCAGCGCATTACCCACCTCCAGATGAACCCTCGGCCATGCCGCTGATATGTTGCACATCAACAGTATAGCTCCTTATTTGTTCCATGCACGATGCTATTTTCAACTGTTGGCTGCAATCAGTTCACGATCAATTTTCATGACCGAATAATGCAGAGTCCGCCCGTTGTTTCGGAGCAGGATGAGCACAAAGCGTCGCCGCATTCCTTTTCCATCCGAAACTGCGGCGAAAAAGCATGGATTTGCGCGTTTTTGGGGTTACGTAATCCGATCGCTTTGCCTATAAGGCAGCCTTAGCCTCGCATTAGGAATTTTGTGTCTGCCCGTACGGTCAAGTCCGTGCGGTTTTTTGTGCAGCACGCTGTTGATAGGAAGAAGCCATGCCAAAACGCACCGACATCAAATCTATTCTGATCATCGGCGCAGGACCGATCATCATCGGTCAGGCATGTGAGTTCGATTATTCCGGCACGCAGGCCTGCAAGGCCCTGAAGGAGGAAGGCTACCGCGTCATCCTCGTCAATTCCAATCCGGCCACCATCATGACCGATCCGGAACTGGCCGATGCCACCTACATCGAGCCGATCACCCCTGAGGTCGTCGCCAAGATCATCGCCAAGGAGCGTCCGGACGCCCTGCTGCCGACCATGGGCGGGCAGACCGCGCTGAACACCGCCCTGTCGCTGCGCCGCATGGGCGTGCTCGAACGCTACAATGTCGAAATGATCGGCGCCAATGCCGAAGCCATCGACAAGGCGGAGGACCGCGCGCTGTTCCGCGAGGCCATGGCCAAGATCGGCCTGGAAACACCCAAATCCATGCTGGCCAATGCGACCGACGTGAAAAACCTCGACCGCCGCCTGCACAAGGAGCAGCGCGAAATCGTCAAGGCCAAATATTCCGGCGCCGAACTTGATGCGGCGCTCGACAAGCTGGAAACCGAATGGCAGCTGGGCGAAGGCGACCGCAAGCAGCGCTACGTCTCGCACGCGCTCGGCATGGCCGGTGCGGCGCTCGACCATGTCGGCCTGCCCGCCATCATCCGCCCCTCCTTCACCATGGGCGGCACCGGGGGCGGCATTGCCTATAACCGCACAGAATTCTACGAAATCATCGGCAGCGGTCTCGATGCCTCGCCGACCACCGAAGTGCTGATCGAGGAATCGGTTCTAGGCTGGAAGGAATATGAAATGGAGGTCGTCCGCGACAAGGCGGACAACTGCATCATCATCTGCTCCATCGAGAACATCGATCCGATGGGCGTCCATACCGGAGACTCCATCACCGTTGCCCCGGCCTTGACCCTGACGGACAAGGAATACCAGATCATGCGCAACGCCTCGATTGCGGTGCTGCGCGAGATCGGCGTCGAGACCGGCGGTTCGAACGTGCAGTTCGCCGTCAATCCGGAAAACGGCCGCCTGATCGTCATTGAAATGAACCCGCGCGTGTCGCGCTCCTCGGCGCTGGCGTCCAAGGCAACCGGCTTTCCCATCGCCAAGATCGCGGCCAAGCTCGCCGTCGGCTACACGCTGGACGAACTGGAAAACGACATCACCGGCGGCGCCACCCCGGCCTCGTTCGAACCGTCCATCGACTATGTCGTCACCAAGATCCCGCGCTTTGCCTTCGAGAAATTCCCCGGCGCCGAACCGACGCTGACAACGGCGATGAAGTCCGTCGGCGAAGTCATGGCCATCGGCCGCACCTTCAAGGAATCGCTGCAGAAAGCCCTGCGCGGCCTTGAAACCGGTCTCACCGGTCTCGATGAAATCGCCATTCCCGGCCTTGGTGAAGGCAGCGACAACAATGCCATCCGCGCCGCCATCGGCACGCCGACGCCGGACCGCCTGCGCATGGTGGCCCAGGCGCTGCGCCTCGGCCTTTCCGTCGAGGAAGTGCACGAGGGCTGCAAGATCGACCCGTGGTTCCTGCAGCAGATGGCGGAAATCATCGCTACGGAAGAGCGCGTGCGCGAGCACGGCCTGCCGCAGGACGCACAGAACCTGCGCATGCTGAAGGGCATGGGCTTCTCCGATGCCCGTCTCGCCAGCCTGGCCAAGGTCGACCCCAACGAGGTGGTCAAGCTGCGCAAGAAGCTTGACGTGCATCCCGTTTTCAAGCGCATCGATACCTGCGCGGCCGAGTTCGCCTCGCCGACCGCCTATATGTACTCGACCTATGAAGTGCCCTTCGCCGGTGCCCTCGCCTCGGAAGCCCAGGTTTCCGACCGCAAGAAAGTCGTCATCCTCGGCGGCGGCCCCAACCGTATCGGCCAGGGCATCGAGTTCGATTATTGCTGCTGCCATGCCGCCTTCGCCCTGCGCGATGCCGGCTACGAAGCCATCATGATCAACTGCAACCCCGAGACGGTATCAACAGACTATGACACCTCGGACCGGTTGTACTTCGAACCGCTGACCGCCGAAGACGTGCTGGAAATCCTGCGCGCCGAACAGACCGCCGGCACACTGCACGGCGTCATCGTCCAGTTCGGCGGCCAGACACCGCTCAAGCTCGCCGATGCGCTGGAGAAAGCCGGTATCCCGATCCTCGGCACCTCGCCGGATGCCATCGATCTGGCTGAGGATCGCGACCGCTTCCAGAAGCTGCTGATCAAGCTCGACCTGACCCAGCCGAAGAACGGCATCGCCTATTCCGTGGAACAGGCCCGCACCATTGCCGGTGAACTCGGTTTCCCCTTGGTGGTGCGCCCGTCCTATGTTCTCGGCGGCCGCGCCATGCAGATCATCCATGACGAGCGCGCCCTGCAGAGCTATCTGCTCGACACGGTTCCCGAACTCGTGCCGGAAGACATCAAGCAGAAATATCCGAACGACAAGACCGGCCAGATCAACACCCTGCTCGGCAAGAACCCGCTGCTGTTCGACCGTTATCTCAGCGAAGCCATCGAAGTCGATGTGGATTGCCTGTGCGACGGCAAGAACACCTGGGTTTCCGGTATCATGGAACATATCGAGGAAGCCGGCATTCACTCGGGCGACAGCGCCTGCTCGCTGCCGGTGCATTCGCTTTCGGCTGAGATCGTCGCCCAGCTCGAGGCAGAAACCGCCGCGCTGGCAAAATCCCTCAACGTCGTCGGCCTGATGAACGTGCAGTACGCCATCAAGGACGGCACGATCTATGTGCTTGAAGTCAACCCGCGCGCCTCGCGCACGGTACCCTTCGTTGCCAAGACCATCGGCAAGCCGATCGCCAAGATCGCCGCGCGCATCATGGCCGGTGAAACGCTGGACGAGGCGCTGGCCAATTATGGCGGCAAGCCGTCCGGCACCGCGCGCAAGCACATCGCCGTCAAGGAAGCCGTCTTCCCCTTCGCCCGTTTTCCCGGCGTCGACATCCTGCTCGGACCGGAAATGCGCTCGACCGGCGAAGTGATGGGCCTCGACTACGACTACGCGCTGGCTTTCGCCAAGGCGCAGCTCGGCGCCGGTGTCGACCTGCCGCGTGACGGTACCCTGTTCGTCTCGGTGCGCGACGAGGACAAGCAGCGCATTCTTGCGCCGGTCAAGCGGCTGGCGGATCTTGGCTTCAAGGTCCTGGCGACTGGCGGCACGGCGCGTTTCCTCGCGGAGAACGGCGTTGCCGCACAGAAGATCAACAAGGTCCAGGAAGGCCGTCCGCATGTCGAGGACGCCATCCGCAACCGGCAGGTGCAGCTGGTGTTCAACACCACCGACAGCGCCAAGGCGATCTCGGACTCAAAATCGCTGCGCCGCGCCACGCTGATGCAGAAGGTGCCCTACTACACCACCCTGTCGGGTGCCGATGCGGTGGCCGAAGCCATTGCAGCGCTCAAGGCAGGCTCGCTCGAAGTGCGCCCGCTGCAGGACTATTTCTGACAATTGCTCCGGTCGCGGCCCATGCCGTGACCGGATTTTCCTCACTCAGTTGGGCGTTCCCTCAGGATCGCCCTTCTGCAGCGCCTGCAGATAATCCTCGAGCCGGTCGAGGCTCTCGTCCCAGAAACGCCGGTAATGGTCGAGCCAGTCCGACACTTCGCGCAACGGCCCGGCTTCCAGGCGGCAGGGGCGCCACTGCGCCGCGCGGCCGCGGGCAATCAGCCCGGCCCGCTCCAGCACCTTCAGATGCTTTGAAACCGCAGGCATGCTCATATCGAACGGTGCCGCCAGTTCGGTGACGGAGGTTTCACCTTCGGCTAGCCGCGCCAGAATGGCGCGCCGCGTCGGATCGGCGAGCGCGGCCAGAATGCCACTAAGACGGTCAGGCGTCATATTTTTTACATTACCTATTGGTTAAATAACTAAATAGTTTAATACTGCAAAGCCCGGGCCTTGTCAAGATTCGGCACGCCGATGGTAACGGCAGCAAAGAGCGGAAACCAGACCCGCCGGAGCTTGGACAAAATGACCTGCATCCGCGATTGACCTCAACTTAAGTTGAGGTTTTATAAGCTTCACTCCGCCCGGAATCCATCCACTCAGGAGCACGCATGTTGACCGATATCGAACGACTTACAGACGCACAGTTTCTCCGACTGTTTCAGGCAAAGCGGTTTCTTGTGACAGGCGCGACGGGCAATGTCGGCCGGCACGTCGTCAATGAACTGCTGGAAAACGGCTATCTCGTGCGGGCGCTCACCCGCGATGCGCAGCGCGCCAATCTGCCTGCCGGCGTCGAGGTGGTCGAGGGCGACCTGACGCGGCCGGAAACATTCGAACGGGCGCTTGCCGGCGTGGCCGGCATGCATCTCATCACCATCGGCGGCGACGATTACACCCCTCTCGACAACGGCGCCGAGATTGTCCAGCTGGCGCGCTGGGAGGGCGTGCAGCGCATCAGCGTGCTCAGCGACGGGCGGGCCGGAAGCGTCGAGGAGGCCGTCCGGGCAAGCGATCTGGAATGGACCATCCTGCAGCCCGTCGACCTCATGTCCAACACGCTTGGCTGGATCAAGAGCATCAAATCGGCCAATATCGTGCGCGAGCCCTATGGCAGCACGGCAAGAACCCTCATCCACGAGGCGGATGTGGCAGCGGTCGCCGCCCGGATTCTCAGCCATGGCGGCCACGCCCGCAAGACCCTCAAGCTGACGGGCTGCGAAGTCCTGACCATACCGGACAAGATCAAGGCGATCAGCGCGGTGACGGGCAAGCCGATCCGTTATGTCGAGGTGAGCGAGGAGCACACGCGGCAATCCATGCGTGAACTCGGCATTGGCGAAGACGTCATCGACTATGTGGTGGCGTGGAACAGCAATCCGCCGCCGGAAGGGCGTGCCGTCACCGGAAGCGTCCAGCAGGTCATCGGCCGCCCGCCCCGCCGCTTCAGCCACTGGGTCAAGGAGCATGCCCCGCTGTTCATGTGAGGGAATGGCAAGACGGCATGTTATTTGGTGCGTGTCTGGTGCGTGGTTCGACAAGCTCACCATGAGGAAGGTGGTTTGGTGCAAGATCAATCACAAACGTTGCGGAACGGTGCTCCCTGCAGCCCGCCCACGTCCCTCATGGTGAGCTTGTCGAACCACGCGCCATAAATCGCGCAGCGGTAAAGCGCCTAGACGCCGCTCAGCCCTTCCGCTTCCATGCCATGGCCACTGGGATCGCTGACAAAGTGCAGCACCTTGGAAAAGACGTGATTGCTCATGTCCTCGCGCCCGATATGCACCACGGTGGACTTGGCGAGCTTGTCGCGCAGCACGGCCATCACCCGGTCATGCGCGCCCGCTTCCATGGCATCCAGCGCCTCGTCGATAACCACCCAGTCCGGCTTGTGCAGCATCAGGCGGGCAAAGGCCAGGGATTGCTGCTCATCGTCGCTCAGGTCGCGGTCCCAGCGCGAGCGGAAGTCGAGCATGGTCTTGAGACGGTCCAGACCGAGCTCATGCAGCGCTGAAATGAGCTCGCTGTCGGGAAAGGCCCCCTTCCCAAGCGGATAGGACATGACCTCCCGCAGGCTGCCCGGCGGAAAATAGGGCGAGCGCGGCATATAGAGGATCGCCGTGTCTTTCGGCAGGGCAATATTGCCGGCACCCCATGGCCACAGACCGGCAATCGCACGGAAAAGCAGCGTCCTGTCGATGCCGGGTTCGCTGGTGATCAGCACCCGTTCGCCCGCATTGACGACCGCCTTTTTCTCCTTCAGGCGCACGGTTGCCAGCGGTGCTGTGATCTTGAGCGTATCGAAAACAAGCTGGTTGCCTTCCGACTGGGAAAACTTGATGCGCTGCTCGACGCTGTTCAGCGTGTCCATCGACTGGACCGCCTGCCGGAATGACGTCACGCGCAAGAGCGTGGCGCGCCAGTCGGCAATGGCGCTGAAATTGTCGACGAACCATTTGAGCGATGCCTGGACCTGATTGAAGGCGCCAACGGCGATGATCAGACCGCCGAATGACAGGTTACCGGCAAAATACACCGGCGCGGCCACCAGATAGGGGGCGACCTGCGTGAACCAGCCATAGCCGGAGGTCACCCATACGAGCTGCGTCCAGGCCGTTACCAGCTGGCGGATCGCGGCGAGCAGCGAATCCACATCCAGGCCAAGCCGGACCTTTTCATCCTGTTCGCCCCGGTAGAGCGCAATCGCATCGATATGCTCGTTGACGCGCATCAGCGAAAAGCGCAGGTCGGATTCACGCTGGTAGCGGTCTGCATTGAGCTTGATCAGCTTGCGCCCGACAAACCAGCTGATGGACGAAGCGGAACCGGCATAGAGGATGGCCGCCCACACCATGTAGCCCGGAATGGAAAAGCTGTGGCCGTAGACGTTGAAGATGAAGCCGCTGGACAGGCCCCAGAGCACGCCGATGAAGCTCATCATCAAAATGGAGGCCTGCAACAGGCCGAAACCGAGGTCGGTCGACATTTCGGCGAGATGGCGTGCATCCTCGTGCAGACGCTGATCGGGATTGACGCCGATCGGCCCGGAATTCGACAGCTTGAAGGCCCGCCGGGGAACCAGCCACTCGCCGATGAGGTCGCGGGTCAGACCTTCGCGCAGTTTCATGCGGGTCATCTGATTGAACCAGGTCTGCCCGACGGCCAGAATCAACAGGCAGATGGCGATGCCCAGAAAAACCAGCAATTCGTTGAGAAACGCGGTGAAATCGCGATGGGAAAGCGCATCGAGAAAGCGCCCGTTCCATTGCACCAGACGAACCTGGCCGGCGGAGGTGATGATGATGATGGCAAACATGCTGAGCAGCAGCAGGACGAGCCGGTTGCGGACGGGTGATATCCAGTAGACATGCAAGATAACGCGGAGCTGAGAAAGCAGGCCCGCCTGTACTTCGCCGGCAACGGCGATGGCGGACGTCTTGCTCTGTTTGTCTTCCGCCATGAGCTAGCCCCCGTGGACGACCGTGATTCGGCCTCTCCACTTTATCATTGTTGGTTGGATTGCACCGGATAAAGCGCCGGATTTACCCAAGGGAAGTAAGGCTGAATTCCGCCCGGTCAAGAGCGCGCGCGTGACGGGCACATGTGGCCGATTTGAATCCCGCTTGTTTCGGCTCCGATTCTGTCTTATGTATCCCGCATCGATTTATCGGTCGAGTGACTTTGCGACCTGCGTAACCCGTTGCGCTTCCTGATGAACTCCATTGCATAGGTTCGATTCCCTGGGCAGCATAGCTGTATGTTGCCTGTCTTATATCTCTGAAAGGAATTTCCCATGGCTACGGGAACAGTGAAATGGTTCAACAGCACTAAGGGCTATGGTTTCATCCAGCCTGACACCGGCGGTGCAGACGTATTCGTACACATCTCCGCTGTTGAGCGCGCAGGACTGCGCGGCCTCAATGACGGCCAGAAGGTCAACTACGAAATCGTACAGGATCGTCGTTCGGGCAAGTCGTCCGCTGACAACCTCAGCGTTGCCGGCTAATCGCCGCACGCGAAAATCGACAGGTTTTCGAATATACAAATTTGGAAAGGCGGGATTTTGATCCCGCCTTTTTGCATTTCCGGGCCGGCTCAGACGATATCGCTTTCGGAGTAGTCAGCCACCAGTTGCAGCATGGCGCGCAAACCGACGATGAGGCCGCTTTCATCGACCAGGAAGAGATCGGAGTGGTTGGCCGGCGCTTCCCGCGGGTCCCGCCCCTTGCCCGTGATCCCGACCCTGAAGAAAAAGCCGGGAACGGCCTGCGCGAAATAGGAGAAGTCCTCGCCGCCCATGCCGCGCTCTATCAACTTCGTGTTGTCTATCCCGGCAACACGGGCAAGCGTCGGGGCCATCCTGGTTGTCAGTTCCGGGTTGTTGATGACGGGCGGATAGCCGTTCGCCTCCCAGACAACCTCTGCCTCACCCCCCATTCCCTTGGCGACCAGCGTCGCCAGTTCGGTGACGCGCTTCATCATATGTTGGCGTTGCCGCTCGACCGAGGTGCGCAGCGTGCCTGCCAGCTCCACCTTGGCAGGGATGATGTTGTAGCGTGTCCCGCCTTTGAACACGCCAACGCTGAGAACCGCCGGCTCGCGCACGACATCGGTTTCACGGCTGACAAGCGTCTGCATGGACGACACGATTTCCGATGCGATGACGATGGGATCAACGCCACTCCAGGGAGACCCGGCATGCGTCTGCTTGCCCTTTACCGTCAGCCGAAAAGCATCGGACCCTGCAGAGACAGGACCGGAACAATAACCAACCATTCCGGCAGCAAGATTGCTGCCCACATGCAGGCCAAACACAACATCGGGTTTCGGATCAGCGAAGGCGCCCTCTTCCAGCATCTTTCGAGCGCCGCCGATCTCACCCCTGGGCAGTTTCTCTTCGGCAGGCTGGAACAGCAGCTTCACCGCTCCCTTGAGATGTGCCTTGTTCCGCGCGAGGATTTCAGCGGCGGCCATCAGAATGGCCACGTGGCAATCATGACCGCAGGCATGCATGACAGGCACGTCATCACCATCCCAGATTGCCCGCGCCTTGGATGCAAACGGCACATCGGTCTTTTCTTCGACGGGCAGGGCGTCCATATCGGCACGCAGGGCAATGACCGGACCCGCCCCCGCCTCACCTTTCAAAACCGCAACAATGCCGGTGGTGGCGACCTTCTCCCGGACGTCATAGCCAAGCGCCTTCAGGTGCTGCGCCACGAGCGCCGAGGTGCGGACCTCCTGGTTGCCCAGTTCCGGATTTTCATGGATATCGCGCCGCCAGGCAATCATCCGCTCTTCGATGTCATGCGCCTGCATATCGAAGACGCCATGGATCTTTCGAGCCGGGGCGGGCTCAATGTTCAATGCGGCGTGAAGTGGCGAGACGCCCAGCGCGAACAATCCGCAACAGGCACATAGGGTCTTGAGGAACTGACGGCGCTCAAGCACGTCATCAATGGCTTCGGCTACAAATCGCTGGGGTGAAGAAGACTTTGCGGGCGTGAACAATTTCATGGCAATCGACCTTCGTGCTGAAAATGAGAGGCAATAAAAATTCATTTCAAATGCAATAAAACACGATGGTACCCCAACCCGCGGCGCTGTCAAGAACGGGGCCCGGCCATTGGCAGAATGAAACCGTTCCCCCTGCAACCGTTCGTTCAGGATGTTCACCGCACACAATCGGCACGCTCGGATCGAGCCCGCCGATTGTGAATCTCGGCGTCCTCAGCCGATCTCGACGACCACCTTGCCGAACGGTCCGCGGTCCAGATGATCGAGCGCGTCGGTAAAATCCGCCATGGAGTAAACGGCATCGACGACGGGGGTAACACCCGACAGTTCGAACGCGGCAACCAGATCCTCCAATGCCCGCCGGTGCCCGACCTGAATGCCCTCGACAACCACGCGCTTGCGGGCAAACGGGCCAAAGCCGCCGGATATCTCAAAGCCGTCGATCACCCCGATCAGCGAAATGCGTCCGCCGACCGCCGCCGCGCGCAGGGACTTGTCGAGATGGGCGCCGCCGATCGTCTCAAGGATGTGGTCGGCGCCGCGATCGCCGGTCAGCCGGTAGACGGCTTCGACCCAATCCTCCTTCTGGCGGTTGATCCCATGATGGGCACCGAGTTCCCTGGCCCAGGCGAGTTTCTTGTCGTCGCCGGAGACAACGATAACATTCGCCCCGTGCATCAGCGCAATCTGCATGCCGAAGATCGACACGCCGCCGGTTCCGATGACGACCACGGTCTGCCCGGCCCTGAGCCTGCCGCGTTCGACCAGGGCGGTCCATGCGGTGAGGCCGGCGCAGGGCAGCGTGCTGGACTGGAGACCGGTCAGCGTGTCGGGCGCCCGAACCGCCCAGTCCTCGTGCAGCACGACATATTCGGCCAGAACCCCCTGCATCGGCCCGCCAAGGGTGCGGCCATTGGGATCGCGCGCCGTGCCGGGACCATTGCCATCGATCCAGTCGGGCAGGAAGGTCGAGATGATGCGGTCACCCGCGGCAAAGCGCGTCACACCGGCGCCGACCGCCGAAACCGTGCCGGACAGATCCGACAGCGGCGTGAGCGGTTCCATCTGGGGCGCCGGCAATCCAAAGCCGAGATCGACCAGCAGCTTGTCGCGGTAATTGAGGGAAGCCGCCACGGCCTTGACCAGAATTTCACCGGGCCCGGGCGTTGGCACTTCGGCCTCGGCCAGTTTGAGATTGTCGCGTCCGGCCCCATTCAGCGTCCAGCGTTTCATCGTCTTCGTCATCATCTCTGTCCTCGCATGCCCCGCCAGCCGGGGAGAGAACAGCGTTTTATATGATCGCGGCACGATGCAGTTGCGCCCATTCCACCCATTATTGTATCGTTCTATTCTACAATGGAGCGAAGAATGGACCGGCTTGCAGGTATTCAGGAGTTTGTCACGGTGGTGGATGCCGGCGGCTTTTCCGCCGCCGCGCAAAAACTGCACCTGTCGCGCTCGGCCGTCGGCAAGGCGGTCGCCCGGCTGGAGGAGCGGCTTGGCGTGCGTCTCTGCCATCGCACCACGCGGGCGTTCACGCTGACGAGCGACGGCAACGCCTTCTACGCGCATTGCGTGCGCATCCTGGCCGAACTCGACATGGCGGAAGGTGCCCTGGCCTCCGACAGGGAACAACCGGCTGGCCGCCTGCGCATCAGCGTTCCCGTGATATTCGGCCGTTACTGCGTGGCGCCCGTCATCGCCGACCTCTCCCGCCAATACGCGGCGTTGCGCTTCGACGTGTCTTTCACCGACCGGCCGGTGGACCTGATCGAGGAAGGCTATGACCTCGTCGTCCGCAACGCGGTCCTGCCCGACAGCGCCGTCCTCACCGCCCGCCGCATCGCACGCCAGCGCATGACCATCTGTGCAGCGCCGTCCTATCTCGCCGCACGCGGAACCCCGCGCACCATCGGGGATATCGCCGAGCACGACTCCATCGTCTATGGCCGCGACGGCAACACCCGGCCCTGGCTTTTCCCTGACGGCAAGGGCGGTACCTATGCAGCCCCGGCCCGCACCCGGCTGATCCTCGATGATCTGGATACCGCCGCCGATATGGCGGTCGCGGGCATGGGGCTCGCCTGGCTGCCCTGCTGGCTCATTCGCGAACGGGTGCACAGCGGCAGCCTTGTCCGGGTTCTGCCCGACATCGAACCGCTGGTTTTCGACACCTATGCCGTCTGGCCGCGGGCGCCCTTCATGCCGGCGCGCATGCGCGTGCTCATCGATGCCCTGGCCTCCCGCCTGCCCGGCATGACCGGCACGGACGGCGAAATCAAATCAGCCGCCTGACGCCTCCGGCAACCAGGTGATCGGCACGTGGCCCTCGTCACCGGCAACCCGGCTCAGCCATTTCGCCACGGACGGATAGGCCGAGAGATCATAGCCGCCCTGGTTGGCCTCGTGGGTATAGGCATAGAGCGCGATGTCGGCGATGCTGATGGCGTCACCGGCGAAATAGGGCGTCTTCTGCAGCTGCTGTTCCATGACGAGCAGCGCCTTGTTGCCGCCTTCCAGCGTGGCCGCCAGCCGTTCCGGCGTCGCATCCTTCGCCCGTTCGGGATAGACAAGCAAGGCGCGGCGCACCGCGATATTGGGTTCGTGCGTATACTGCTCGAAGAACAGCCATTGATACATCAGGCCGCGCGCATAGGCGTCATCGGGGATGAACCGGGTTCCCTCGGCCAGATAGAGCAGGATGGCGTTGGACTCCGCCAGGAACCTGCCATCGTCAAGCTCCAGCAGCGGCACCTTGCCATTGGGGTTCTTGGCGGTGAATTCCGGTTTTCGCGTCGAACCGTCCGTCGATGAAATGGCCACATGTTCGAACGGCAGGCCGAGCTTCGCCATCAGCAGGCGCGGCTTGTAGCAATTTCCGGAGCTGAGCTGCGAGTAAAGTATCGGCATGGCTGGTCTCCTGTGGCGGGCGAATATCGCCGCTGGTGTCCGGTCTCATCGGTTTGCGTGAAACATCGCATGAACGGCGGTGATGCTTTGAATGTTTCATGTCACACCCTGCATAGAAACAGCGCGATGTGAAGCCTTTTGCGCACGCTTTTGCTTGCGATTCCGCGCCTGTTGCGACATAGCAGACCCGCACACCGGCTACCCCTTGTCAAACACCCGCTTCAGGAGAACGATACCATGGCATTCCTCGCCGACGCCCTTTCCCGCGTGAAGGTTTCCGCAACGATTGCGATCACCCAGAAAGCACGCGATCTGAAAGCCGAGGGCCGGGATGTGATCTCGCTCTCCGTTGGCGAACCGGATTTTGATACGCCCGACAACATCAAGGAAGCCGCCATTGCCGCCATCCGCCGCGGCGAAACCAAGTATACCCCGGTTTCCGGCATCGTGCCGTTGCGCGAGGCGATCACCCGCAAGTTCAAGCGCGAAAATGAACTCGAATACAAGCCGAGCCAGACCATCGTCTCCACCGGCGGCAAGCACGTCATCTACAACGCGCTGCTCGCCACGCTGAACCCCGGCGACGAAGTCATCTGCGTTGCACCGTACTGGGTGAGCTACCCGGAAATGGTGGCGCTGTGCGGCGGCACGCCGGTTATCGTCTCGGCCACGCAGCAGCATGAATTCAAGCTGCAGCCGGAAGATCTGGAACGCGCCATCACGCCGAAGACCAAGTGGGTCATTCTCAATTCGCCGTCCAATCCTTCGGGCGCCGCCTACAGCTGGGATGAGCTGAAGAAGATCACCGACGTTCTCGTCCGTCATCCGCATGTCTGGGTTCTCACCGACGACATGTACGAACACCTGACCTATGGCGACTTCAAGTTCGTCACCCCGGCACAAGTCGAGCCGAGCCTCTACGACCGCACGCTGACCATGAACGGCGTATCGAAAGCCTATGCCATGACCGGCTGGCGCATCGGCTACGCCGCCGGACCGCAGGCGCTGATCAACGCCATGGACATGGTGCAGGGCCAGCAGACATCCGGCACCAGCGCGATTTCGCAATGGGCCGCCGTCGAGGCACTGGACGGCACGC
Source organism: Phyllobacterium sp. T2-21 (assembly GCF_055378485.1). Lineage (NCBI taxonomy): Bacteria > Pseudomonadati > Pseudomonadota > Alphaproteobacteria > Hyphomicrobiales > Phyllobacteriaceae > Phyllobacterium > Phyllobacterium sp. T2-21. Next base: position 3,334,261 of record NZ_AP027912.1, read on the forward strand.
AGGAACACCTGCCGGTGTTCAAGAAGGCATTCGAAGGCCGCCGCGATCTCATCGTTTCCATGCTGAACCAGGCGCCGCTGCTGCAGTGCCCCAAGCCGGAAGGCGCCTTCTACGTCTACCCGTCCTGCGCAGCCGCCATCGGCAAGACAGCGCCGTCGGGCAAGGTGATCGAAACCGACGAGGATTTTGTCAGCGAACTGCTGTCGAGCGAAGCCGTTGCCGCCGTGCATGGCTCGGCCTTCGGCCTTGGACCGAACCTGCGCATTTCCTATGCGACGTCGGATGCCAAGCTTGAGGAAGCCGGCAAGCGCATCCAGCGCTTCTGCGCCAGCCTGCGCTGATCGCACAACCGGATTGAAGACAAAAAGGGGCCCATCGGCCCCTTTTTCTTTGCGGCAAGGGCTTCACGGCTTTGTGTTGATCGTTCTTGCACGGAAATGGCATATTTCCACCGCAACGCCGCAGAGATGAAAGAACAGTTATGGCCGCCATTCACCGCAAGCCCGCCTGGGCGATAGCCGAAGCCCTGGCAACCCCGGAGGCGGCATTCCTCAACCGGCGGTCGATCCTGCAGGCCTGGGGCCTTGGTGCGCTGGCAACCGCTGCGCTCACGGCACTGCCAAAGGCAGCGCGCGCCGCGGCGGAGCATAAACCCGCCGGCAACCCGGCTTTCTATCCGGCCAGACGCAATGACGCCTATACGCTCGACCGCAGCCTGACACCGGAAGAAATCAACGCGACATACAACAATTTCTACGAATTCGGATCGGACAAGGGGATTTATGCGGAAGCGCAGAGCCTCATCACCAACCCCTGGGCGATCGACATCGATGGCATGGTGGACAAACCTTTCACCATCGAATTTGCCGATCTTGAGGCAAAAATCCCGCTGGAAGAGCGCCTCTATCGCCATCGCTGTGTCGAGGCATGGTCGATGACCATTCCATGGACCGGCTTTTCGCTGGCCAGACTGGTTGAGATGGCAAAGCCGCTCGCCTCGGCCACATACATCCGCTTCGAGACGTTCAACGATCCGTCGATGGCCAGCGGCCAGAACGGCTTTCTCTATAGCTGGCCCTATGTGGAGGGCGTCACCATGGCGGAAGCGGCCAATGAGCTCGCCTTCCTGGTGACGGGCGCCTATGGCAAGCCTCTGCTCAACCAGTTCGGCGCGCCGATCCGCCTCGCTTTGCCGTGGAAATACGGGTTCAAGTCGATCAAGTCGATCCGCAGGATCACCTTCACCGACAAGCGGCCGGTAAGTTTCTGGGAGGAGCTGGCGTCGAACGAGTACGGTTTCTGGGCCAACGTCAATCCGGCGGTGGCGCACCCGCGCTGGAGCCAGGCGCAGGAGCGCGTGCTGCACACGGGTGAAACCGTGCCGACGCTGTTGTTCAATGGCTATGGCGATCAGGTCGCGTCCCTCTACACGGGGCTCGAAAACGAAACGCTCTATCGCTGATTTTTGGGAAACATACCCCAGAAAAGAAAAGAGGCCGGACAATTGCCCGGCCTTAAGTTTTGAAGGATGCCATTTCTGGCAAAACCTCCAGAGGGGAACACTAGCGGATGCGCAATGGGAGGAGGAGACGCATCGGCTAGTGATGTGGATATGGGCCCTTTAACCGTTTCTTGCAATCCCCCAATTGTGCAATGCACCCATGCACCAAATGCATACCGACAATTTATCGGCATTTTTGAAATGAGAGCGCGTGTTTGCGGTGCAATCCGGCAAGATCATGCTCCGAACCGGCCCGCTCGCGAAAGAAAATTTTTTCGAAAAAATGCGAAAACAACCGGTCAATAGGACCAGGTGCGCGCCTTCGAGAAAAGGAAATCCCGAAACACGTGCAATTTCGCTGCGTTCTTGATTCCCTCGGGATAGCAGAAGAACGTATCGAAGGATGGCAGCTCCATCTCCGGCAGCAGGCGCACGAGGGTCGAATCCTTCTCGACCATGTAATCGGGGAGCACGCCAAGGCCGACGCCCTTCTGGATGGCGCGCTTGATCGACAGGAGGTTGTTGATCTGCAGAACGGCAGGCCGCAGATTGCCGTCGGACCGGCCGATCCCTTCCAGCCAGTTGAGGTTGGTGAGGTACGACGGTGCCGGCTCGCCGAAGCTGACGATGCGATGGGAATCGATCTCATCGATGTTTTCGATCTTGCCGTATTTGGCGATGTAGCCCGGCGAGGCGTAGACGTGCATATGCACCGTGAACAGCCGCCGCTGGATCAGGTCAGGCTGCTGCGGCTGGCGCAGGCGGATCGCACAATCCGCATGGCGCATCGTCAGATCCAGCTCCTCGTTGTCGAGCAGCAGCTGCAGCTGCACTTCCGGATAGAGTTCGATGAATTCCTGCACGCGCTCGATCAGCCAGCCGGAACCGAGACCGACAGTGGTGGTGACGCGCAGCTTGCCCGACGGGCGATCCTTGCTTTCGGTGAGGCGCGAGCGGACGTTTTCCAGCTTCATCAGCACTTCATGCGCCGTGCGGTACAGCACCTCGCCCTGCTCGGTCAGGATCAGGCCGCGCGCATGCCGGTGAAACAGGGGAACGCCAACATCCTGCTCCAATGCGCTCACCTGGCGGGAGATGGCCGATTGCGACAGATGCAGCGTCTCGGCGGCATGGGTGAATGACCCAGCCTCCGCCGCAGCATGAAATATTCGCAATTTGTCCCAGTCAAGCGACATGGCGCAGTCTCTCCCCCATTCCGGTTCCGCATATCGCAACCGGCCTTATCTCAAACGCCCTTATTCGGCAGCCTGGCGCACCGGTTCCTGTGCCGCCAGCCAGCGTTCGGCCTCAAGGGCTGCCATGCAGCCCATTCCGGCCGCTGTCACGGCCTGACGATAGATATCGTCGGTGACATCGCCGGCGGCGAAAACACCGGGAACATCGGTCGCCGTCGAATCCGCAGCGGTCCACAGATAGCCATTCGGCTTGTGCTTGAGTTTCCCCTTGAACAGTTCAACTGCCGGCGCATGACCGATGGCGACAAAAACACCGTGCGTTGCAAGGTCCGTCGTCTCGCCTGTCTTGACATTCTTCAGGCGCACGCCGGAAACCGATGCTGCCATAGGCGGCTTTGCCTCCGTACCCGTGATTTCGTCGATGACGTTGTCCCAGACGACTTTGACATTTTCGCGGGCAAACAGGCGGTCCTGCAGAATTTTTTCCGCACGAAAATGATCGCGGCGATGCACGACCGTGACGGACTTTGCCAGATTGGCAAGATAGAGCGCTTCCTCGACGGCCGTATTGCCGCCGCCGACAACGACGACGTCCTTGTTGCGGTAGAAGAAACCGTCGCATGTGGCACAGGCGGAAACGCCGAAGCCCATGAAGGCCTGTTCGGTCGGGATTCCAAGCCATTTCGCCTGCGCACCCGTCGCAATGATCAGCGCATCGCAGGTGTACTGCGTGCCGCCATCGCCGACGAGGCGGAACGGCCGGACGGAAATGTCCACTTCAGTGATGATATCGTGAATGATCTCGGCGCCGACATGTTCGGCCTGAATGCGCATCTGGTCCATCATCCATGGCCCCTGCACCGGATCGGCATAGCCCGGATAGTTCTCGACATCCGTGGTGATCATCAGCTGGCCGCCCTGCTGCAGACCGGCAACGATCACAGGTTTCAGGTTGGCGCGGGCCGCATAGATGGCTGCGGTATAGCCGGCAGGACCGGAACCGATAATGAGGACGGGCACGTGGCGCTGTGACATATCAAGACCTATAAACAGATGTTCAGCCAGAACGGGTTGGGAGCAGACTTATGATCATTTCCAATGCCATAAGGTAGTGGGTCAGCCCCCTCCGTTGCAAGGTCTGCGCGTGATATAGGCCGGTTAGCCACAGCTTGTACGCGGTGTTTTGCCGTTTGGCGCGCATTGTGGCGCCTGACGGAACCGGTTATGAAACATTCCCATGTCTCTCTTCCCGTTCTGAGGTCCGCTCATTTTTCGCACCATCATCAATATTTGCGCGCGATTTGGTCTGGTCATGGCGGCAGCCATGCTGATTCCCGCCGCTGTTGATCTGCATATCGGCAACCGGGACTGGATCACCTTCGTGGAATCGGCGATTTTCACCGGTGTGCTCTGCGGGCTTGTCGCCCTCGCCACCCACAATCCCGATATCCGGTTTACCCCGCGCCTCGGCTTTCTCCTGATCGTTTCCGTCTGGCTCACGGCGGCGCTGCTCGGGTCCCTGCCCCTCTATTTCTCGACGCTGCCGATCAGTTTCGCCAAGGCGCTGTTCGAATCCATGTCCGGCATCACCTCGACGGGCGCCACCGTGCTGACAGGGCTCGATGCCATGCCGCGCGGCATCCTGCTCTGGCGCTCGCTTCTGTGCTGGTTCGGCGGTTTCGGTTTCGTCGGCCTCGGCCTGTTGCTGCTGCCGTCGCTGCGCGTGGGTGGCATCCAGCTCCTGCACATGGAATCCTCCGACAAGTCGGAGAAAATCCTGCCGCGCATCCACCAGATCGCCACAGGCATCATCATCGCCTATGTCAGCCTGACGGTGCTGTGCACCCTGTCTTACTTCGCCGCCGGCATGGGCATGTTCGATGCGGTCAATCACGGCATGACGACCGTCGCCACCGCCGGCTTTTCCACGCATGATTCATCCCTGGGCTTCTATGCCCACAACCGGGCCATTCTCGTCATCGCCACCATCTTCATGGTGCTCGGCGCCCTGCCCTTCGTGCTCTACATCAAGGCCGTCATGCCGCAGCGCCTGACCTCGCTCGCCGACCCGCAGGTGACCCTGTTCTTCATCATCATCATCGGCCTCAGCTTTTTTCTGGCGGTGGGGCTTACGCTGGAAACCGGCATCGGGTTTGGCGATGCCCTGATTGCCGCAGCGTTCAACCTCGTATCGATTATCTCAACCACAGGTTTTGCAACCGAAGACTATACGCGCTGGGGCCCGGAAGCCCTCGGCATTTTCTTCATCGTGACATTCATCGGCGGCTGTGCCGGGTCGACGTCGGGCGGCATCAAGCTCAATCGCCTGATCATCCTCTGGCAGCTGGCATCCGCCAGCCTGACACGGCTGATCATGCCGAATGCCGTCATCAAAATGCGCTATGGCCGCGCGGAAATCAGCCCGCAGGTCGCGCAATCCGCGCTGCTTTTCATCTTCCTCTACATGTCATCCCTGATCGTTGGAGCCACGGCGCTGACGATCCTCGGCAACGATCTCGGCACGTCGATCACCGGGGCGCTGACGGCGCTTTCCAATGTCGGGCCGGGTTTCGGTGATACGATCGGGCCGGTCGGCAACTTTTCGACGCTCAGCGACCCCTCGCTTCTGCTCCTGAGCTATCTCATGCTGGCGGGCCGGCTGGAAATCATCACGGTCGTCATTCTGTTTACGCGCAGCTTCTGGAGCCGGTAGAGGCTTTCCTGCTATGAACCTGTTTGTAACCGGATGCGAATGCATTACACAGCGGCAGGAATCGCCTATGGTGCTCGCTGTAAGCGCCTTTTTGACAGGGATATAATCAGACCATGCCTTTGAAGGCGGACTTGGACGAGATCGACTGGAAAATCCTGAAACAGCTTCAGGACAATGGCCGCATCACCAATGTGGAGCTTGCCGAACGTGTCGGCATATCGGCACCGCCCTGCCTGCGCCGGGTGCGCAAGCTCGAGGAAGGCGGCATCATCCAGGGCTACAGGGCCATCCTGAACGGTTCGATCCTCGGCCAGGATATCGTCGCCTTCTGCATGATCAGGCTGCACCGGCAATCGGACGCCGACCTGAAGAGCTTTGCCGAAAAGACCAACAGCTGGACCATCGTGCGCCGCGCATGGATGGTCTCGGGCGAATCCGACTTCCTCCTGCATTGCGTGGCGAGCGACATCAGCATTTTCCAGAATTTCGTCATCGAAGACCTGACATCGACGCCGAATGTCGATTCCGTCCGCACGTCGCTGACCATCCGTGCGGTCAAGAACGAACCGCTGATGGTGCTCTAACCGCGAATTTTCGAATAGAAGAACAGCAAGACACGGTAGTACGGCCGGAGCACCTCGCGCTTCAGCTTGTCCGAAAGAGTCTTTTTGCCCTGGACGACCGTGCCGCCGAGATTGAAATCGATCTCGCGAATGGTGATGGGCCGGGCGGACAGCATGCGCACCGGGTGCAGCCAGCGCATCTGCAGCGTTGTGTCCACCGGCCGGTCGAACCGCTTCGTCGCTGCAAGCAGCGCAATCGCGGCATCGCGGCCGATCAGCTGCATCTGCATGCCGAGGCCGGGCAATGCGGGCTGCATGACGGCGTTACCACCCTGGCGGGCAATATCGCCGCCCTTTTCGCCGCGCGTCCAGCGCGGAAAGCGGATGTAATCGCCGGGCCGCACAGTCTCCATCGCCAGTTTCAGCTGATCGGCAAAGCCCGGATCGATATCGACATCGTCCTCGATGACCAGGCCCGCATCGAGATTGCCGTCGACAATCGCCTGCCACGCCTTGCGATGCGAGAGAAAGCAGGCGATCTCGGTGGTGCGCAACTGGAAGGGATAAGGCGGGAAATGCCGGGATGTCCGGCTGTAGACCGCCGTGATTTCACCCTCGCTGAGCTGCTGCGCGTCGACGGCATCGATAATCTCCGCTGCGACCGGCAGCCGTTGCATCAATTCCCTGACATGCGCGCCGCGTTTTTCAGCACGCTTGAGGTGAATGATGAATGCGGCAACCTTCATGATCCGGCCCGGATGCTGCCCGCGAACAGGCGCTCGTAGACGGTGAGGATTTTCGCCGCTTCGTTCTGCAGCGGGAAATTTTCCCGCACATGTTCGAGCCCGGCCTTTCCGGCTTCCTCGCATTTTGCCGGATCGGCGAGATAGCGTTCGATGGCCTCTTCCAGTGCCGGCCGGTCACCCGCCGGAACAACGGTGCCCGTGGCGCGCTCGACCATCTCCGCATAGGCACCGGCATCGCTGGTCACAACGGCGGTTTGCGAGGCCATGGCTTCCAGCGGCGTCAGGCCGAAACCCTCATTGCGCGACGGCGCGACATAAAGGGTCATGCGGCGGTACCAGAGTTTCACGTCAGGCACTTCGCCCAGAAAGAGCAGGCGATCCTGCAATCCCGCCGTGGCAATCTTCTCGCGCAGCGCCTGCTCGAACCCCTTGTGTTCGGCGGTTGTCCGGCCCGTCATGACGGCCGTCCATTCGGGATAGCGCGGCAGGAGATTGATCATGGCATCGACAAAAAGATCCGTGCCCTTTGAATGGCGGATACGCCCGGAACAGCCGACAAGATATGTGCCCGGCAGTCCGGAGGCAGCAAAGGCATCCTCGGGCGTTGCCGGCGGATGGAACGTGTCCGTATCCACCCCGTGCATGATCACGGTGTGCGGCACCTGCAGATAGCTGCCGGATTTGGCGCTGGTGGCAATCACGGCGTTCATCCGCCGGATCAGCCATTTGGTGAAGGGCTTGTGGTCACGCTGCGCTGCCGAGGTAAAGAGCAGCGACAGCTTCATGCGCAGGACATGGCGCATCAGAATGCCCGCGAGCATCTCGTTGTTGCGGCGGGCATGCCAGATTCGGAAGGGTCTGGTCTTTGGCCTGAACCAGAAACCGGGCAGCGAACGCCACCCGATTTTCGGCAGGTTGTCGGGAAGACCCGGTCCCATGGCCACGATTTTGAGGCCGTTGGCCCGCTGCAGCGGAATGAGCTGCACGATAGTCGAGGTGACCCCGGAAAGCTTGCGCTTGAAATTCGGAGCGATCACCTCGACGTTGCTTACCGGTTCCGGCACGATATCAGGCGAACTTGAACCCGACGATTTCATACGAACGGGCGCCGCCCGGTGCATTGACTTCGATCGTGTCGCCTTCGCTCTTGCCGATCAGGGCACGGGCGATGGGTGAGGAAATGGAAATGCGGCCGGCTTTCGGATCAGCTTCCTGATCGCCGACGATCTGGTAGATCTTCTTGTCTTCCGTATCTTCGTCGATCAGCTGGACGGTGGCGCCAAACTTGATCTTGTCGCCGGACAATTTCGAGATATCGATGATTTCGGCATGCCCGATATAGCCTTCAAGCTCGCTGACGCGGCCTTCATTGTGGCTCTGGGCTTCCTTGGCGGCATGATACTCGGCATTTTCCGAGAGGTCGCCATGGGCGCGCGCTTCCGAAATTGCCAGGATGATGCGGGGCCGCTCTTCCTGCTGGCGCCAGCGCAATTCTTCCTTGAGCTTGTCAAATCCGCCTTGAGTCATCGGGACCTTTTCCATGCCCTCTCCTTTCGCAGTCAAGTGTCAAATGCGCCCCGCCAGGGCCGCGCGACACAAAAAGAAAACGGTCACCGAAGCTCAAGACTTCGGAACCGTTCAGTCATTCGTCGTTTAATATAGCACTCTTTCCGGCGATTTCACGAAGAAAGTAGAAAATGTCGCGGATCGGCCGGTTTTCCCTGTGCCGCCGGGGAGCAATGCTCCCTTCGGGGCTCTTGCAGTCCATCACGGCAATCGATAGAGCAGGTTGCGGGCAAGGGATGACCGCGGATATTCTGTGGATTCATCATGACGCAAGGCCGTGCCAATCTGTTGCTGCTTGTCGCAGGCGCCATCTGGGGCCTCGGTTTTGTCGCGCAGGCGAGTGCCGTCGGCAATGTCGGCGCCTTTCTGTTCATCGGACTGCGCTTTGCCCTGGCAAGCCTGACCGTTGCGCCGCTGGCATGGCGCGAAGCACGGCTGGCGAAACACCGCCTCACCCGCCGGGATTACGGCAGCTTCATCTTCATCGGCCTGTTCCTGTCCGTCGGCTCGGTTCTGCAGCAGATGGGCCTTGCCACGACAACGGTCACCAATTCCGGCTTTCTCACCGGCCTCTATGTGGTGATGGTGCCGATCCTCGGCGTCATGCTGTTCTGGAGCTGGCCGAGCCCGATCGTCTGGCCCTGTGCGCTGACGGCGCTGGGCGGCATCTATCTCCTGTCGGGCGGGCAGCTCAACAACCTGACGACCGGCGACTGGCTGACCATTCTGTGCGCCGTCTTCTGGGCGCTGCAGATCATCTTCATCAACCGTCTCGCGCATGAAAACGGCCGGCCCTTCATGCTTTCCTTCGTGCAGTTCCTGACCTGCGCCGTGTTCGGCTTTACCCTCGCCGCATTCATGGAACCGTTCAACTGGCCATCGGTCATGCTGTCCTGGCCGGCCATCCTCTTTGGCGGCGTGTTCTCCTGCGGCATTGCCTTCACCCTGCAGGCGGTCGGCCAGCGCTATACCAGCGCGCCGCAGGCGGCCATCATGCTTTCCTCCGAAGCCCTGTTCGCGGCACTCTTCGGCGCCATCCTCCTCGGCGAGCGCATGACGGTCCACGGCATGATCGGCTGTGCGCTGATCTTCATCGCCATGATCACGGTTGAAATCGTCCCGGCCCTGCGCAACCGGACGGATGCCGCCTAGGGTGCAATTCCTGCCTTGTTGCCGTCACAGGCATTACCGCCGCCGCTGACCTTTCCTTTACACTTTGGTCTTATTTTATCCATGTCTGCGCTTGGTTTCAGGCGAAAAGGATGTGGTGACATGAGTTTTGCGTTGTCGTCCGCCGTGCCCTTGCGGCGCCTTGCGACCATCTTTGTCCTGTGCACGGCAACCGCGCTCAGCGCCTGCGGCATGGGCGATGTGCGCCGCCCGCAGGCCAATGTCGGCCATGGCGCGAGCCCTGCGGAGTCCGGCGACTATATAGCGGTGGCGCCCGCCGCGGACATGACACCCGATACAGCTGCCCCCGACAATTCAATGGCTGACAATTCCCTGGCCGGTGAAGAAAACCGCATTGCCAACAATGAAGCCGACCAGCCGGTGGCGCAGGAACAGAACCTGGCGGCGGCAGAGCCCGTGATGACGGAAGAAAACCACGCGCTGACCAGCCGCGAACAGAATTACGGCTATGCCGGCGGCGGTCTGCGCGACCCCATGGCGCGCAGCGAAAGCCGCTACGCCATACCCGCCGGTGAGATCGCCTGCCGGACCCAGCTCAAGCAGCTTGGCGTCGTCTTTCAGGAGCACGCGCCGATCAATGATGGCGGCGTGTGCCGTATCGACAACCCGCTGACGGTCAGCGGCTTCGCCAGCGGCCAGATCCGGCTGAAACCAAGTGCGACGCTGAACTGCCAGATGACCCTGGCCTTTGCCCGCTGGGTCAAGGGCGACCTGCAGCCGTCGACGCGGCTGCGCTATCTCTCCGGCGTCAACACCATTCATCAGGCCTCGAGCTATTCCTGCCGCACCATGAGCAACCGGCCGGGCGCCAACATGTCCGAACATTCCAAGGGCAATGCGCTGGACATCGCCAAGATCACCCTGAACAACGGCACCGACATCAAGGTGCAGAAGCCGGGGTTCTTCGCCTTCCGGCAGCGCGGCCTGCTCAACAATGTCCGCTCCGATGCCTGCGACTACTTCACCACGGTGCTCGGCCCCGGCTACGATATTTTCCACCGCGACCATTTCCACTTCGATCTGATGCAGCGGCGCAACGGCCATCGCGCCTGCCGCTAGCGCGTCCTAATGGTGGCCGGGTTCCCTGATCCGGCCGACATATTCCCAGATCGTCACCACGATCAGGATCAGGCTGGTTGCAGCACCGAGCACGAGCGGCGAGAGCGCACCGCCCGCAAAGGCCAGAACGGCGCACAGGACCAGTCCCGCCATATGCGACAGCGGCGGCCTGCCCTCCACATAGCCCTTGAACAGCAGGTTGCCGATGAGATAGAGCGCCGTTCCGCCGATGGATGTCCAGAGAACCGAGGGCGCTGAATGACCGAGCGGATGCGCCAGCACCAGTTCATCGGAAACGGCCACCACGATGATGCCGGCCACCAGCAGCACATGGATATAGGTATAGGCGACGCGGGCGATGCGGCCGGGATCATCGGTCGAGGCGATCTTGTGGTGCGCGCGCAGCTGCCCGACATTGAAATAGATCAGCCACATGGCCACCGAAGCCACGAAGGTGGTCAGAAACGCCGAGAATGAAATGAAGGTCCATTCCTGCTCGGCGAATGTCGCGCCGGATACAAGGATGGATTCGCCGAGCGCAATGATGATGAACAATGCGGCGCGCTCGGCCATATGGTCGCCGTCCACGTCCCAGTCCGCCGTCGTCGAGGCGCCAAGGCCGGGGGTGCGGAAGCCCAACGCCGGACCCGCCAGCTCGATCAGCAGCGCAACCAGCCAGAAAAACACCCGGTTTTCCGGATCGGCCAGCCCGCCGCTGATCCAGAACACGGCGGAGACGCCAAGCCAGATCGAGATGCGCACGAAGTTCAGGTAGTTGGAGCGGTTGTGGTGGCGCATCGCCCACATGACGAAGAGCGAGCGGCCCAGCTGCATGGTGACGAAAGCCAGGGCAAAAACCAGCCCGCGGCCGGCAAAGGCCGTGGGTATGGACGTTGACAGCACCAGCCCCGCCAGCATCAGCACGAACAGCATCACCCGGACCGGCGGCGTCGTCGGATCGAGCCAGTTGGTCACCCACGCCGTGTAGACCCACACCCACCAGACCGCCGCGAGCAGCAGCGCGCTTTCGCCAAGCCCCTTGAGGCTGAGGTCGTGCAGCAGGAAGTGCGAAATCTGGGTGACGGCAAAGACGAAGACGAGATCGAAGAACAATTCGACGAAATCGACTTTCGCGCTGTCGCTCCCGCCCCGTATACGCGCGTAATTCCGGATTGCCCCAGACAGTGCCATGCATCGCCCTCCAACATCAGACCCTGAAAAAACGCTGCCTGATTAATGCCGCCAATCCAAGCCTTTTGCGATCTTAACCACAGGATGGTGCACGTATCCGGCAAGCGGGCGTGTGAAGACTACTGACAAAACACCCTTGTCATCGCCATGCCGACTGCCTCTAATGCCGCAAATCACCACCCCTGGGAAAGGCCTACCATGCGCTTCACGGACCGCTATCCGATCATCGTCACCGAGAAAAAAGAGGCTTGCCGCGATTTCTGGATACGGCATCTCGGCTTCACCAGCGGTTTTGACAGCACATGGTTTTGCTGGCTCGCGGGCGAGGACCATACGGCCTCCATCGCCTTCATGACGCCGGACCACCCGTCGGCGCCGCCCGGCCCGGAAAGCTTTGGCGGCAAGGGCATGTGCTTTGAGCTGCAGGTGGATGACGCCGCGGCAGCTTTCGAAAAGGTCACCGCGAGCGGATTGCAGGTGGAATATCCACTGACCGACGAGCCTTTCGGCCAGCGCCGTTTCGGTTTTCACGATCCGTCGGGCCTGTGGATCGACATTGTCGAGCAGATCGAACCGCAGGCCGGTTTCTGGGACAAGTATATGATCGGAGGCTAGGGTCTGGACCTCAGGCCTTGGTTTCCGGCGGCACCGGCGTCGGCTTGCCCGATGTATCAAGCGCCACCATGACGAAATCCGCATGGGTGACCCGCTCCATCAGGTCGGAGAGATAGCGTTGCGCCCATGCTTCCACCTTCAGCGTGATGGAGGTGCGCCCGACATGTTCGATATGCGTGTAGACGCACAGCGTATCGCCGATCTTGACCGGCTTGGCGAAGGCCATTTCCTTCACCGCCGCCGTCACCACCCGGCCGCGTGCCCGTTCCGCCGCGCGGATACCGCAGGACAAGTCCATCTGTGCCATGACCCAGCCGCCGAAAATATCGCCGGCCGCGTTGGCATCCGCAGGCATGGCAAGCGTGCGCAGGGTCAGTTCGCCGATCGGCTTGGTTTCTTCACTCACGTCCGGTCTCCATAGGCATGTGCATATGGGCTTATGATGCAGTGCAATAGAGGCAATGGAAAGACCTTCTGTGCAAGAACTGTCAGAAAGCCGACATGCGGGGTCGTTGCACGGTTTTTGACATGCGCGCCCTCTCCCTTAGGGTCGGGCGGACAGTGAACCACCGGAGCAGGCCATGAAAATCACCGATGTAAAAACCTTCGTCGTCGGCAACCCGCCGCCATCGTTTGGAGGCACGTGGTTCATCTTCGTCAAGCTCACCACCGATTCCGGTGTCGTCGGCTATGGCGAGGCCTACAATTCGACGGTCAGCCCGCAGGTCATGCGCACCGTGATCGAGGATGTCGCCGAGCGCTGGCTGATCGGCCAGGACCCGCACCACATCGAGCGGTTTTTCCGCCGCGCCTATTCCGGCGGCTTCACCCAGCGTCCTGACGTGACCATCATGGGCGCCGTATCAGCGCTGGAAATGGCCTGCTGGGATATCATCGGCAAGGAAGCCGACAAGCCCGTCTACGAATTGCTGGGCGGGCGGGTGCACGAGCGGCTGCGCAGCTACACCTATCTCTATCCCAAACCCGAACTGGGCGAGACCTCGGCGATCTACTGGAATGCCGAAGCCTCGGCGGAGCGCGCCGCGGAGTATGTGGCGCAGGGCTACACCGCCGTGAAATTCGATCCCGTTGCGCCCTACACCTCCTTCGACCCGCGCCAGCTCTCGCTCGAAGAACTCGATCTCGGCGAAAAATTTGTGCGTCTGGTGCGCGAGGCTGTCGGCTCCAAGGCGGATATCCTGTTCGGCACCCATGGCCAGATGACACCGACCAGCGCCGTGCGGCTGGCCAGACGGCTCGAGCCCTACGATCCCTTGTGGTTCGAAGAACCGGTCCCGCCAGATATGCCGGAGAATATGGCCTATGTGCAGCAGCACACCACGATCCCCGTGGCGACGGGTGAACGTCTCACCACGAAATATGAGTTTCAGCGGGTGCTGGTGAACCGCGCCGCCAATATCCTGCAGATGGATCTGGGGCGTGTCGGCGGCATTCTGGAGGCCAAGAAGATCGCCGGCATGGCTGAAACGTTTCATGCGCAGATCGCCCCGCATCTCTATTGCGGACCGATCGTCGGCGCGGCCAATATCCAGCTTTCCACCTGCAGCCCGAATTTCCTCATTCTCGAATGCATCCAGGCCTTTGGCGGGTTCCATGCCGAGCTGCTCAAGACGCCGCTTCAATGGGAAAACGGCTATGTCATCCCGCCGACGGCGCCGGGCCTCGGCGTCGAACTCGACGAAGCGGTGGCCGAAGCTCATGCCTATGATGGCCACGAGCTGCATCTGAACATGGGCCGCGACCCGCTGATCGTCTGATCGGCCGCAGTACCCGGTTGTTGAAAAATTGTCACGCCGGCGGCAGTTCGGCGTGCCTGCCGCCCGCCGGGCAGTGCTTTTAAGTTGCAGTGCGGCCGAAATACTGGTTCTAACTTCCGGAGTGCTGTCCGGAGTGTGTTCATGACCGTATCCCGCTTGTCGGCCTTTCTGCTCGTCATGCTTGTGCTGACAGGGTGCGGTGGCCGTGCTGTGCTGGGTCTCACGTCCCAACACGTCGTCAAGGCCAATGCGGCGGTGCCCGCGCCGGTGCTGAACGACAAGACCGGACCCAAGGCCGTCATTCCGATCTTCGTCGCGACCAGCCGCGAGCGGTCGGACAATCTCTCCCTGCCCTATTCGGCCAAGCGCTCCCCAACCCTCAATTTTGCCCGCGTCGACGTAGGTATCCCGCCGAACCACAAGCGCGGCGAAGTGGAGAAGAGCAGCACCAAACCCAACCCGGCCCGGGATTTTGCCGCAACGGCGTTCCAGCCCTATGGCAGCAAGCAGGTCTTCGTCGAGAAGATCAACGCGGAACTGGCCAAACGTCCCGCCAACCAGCGCGAGCTGTTTGTTTTCGTCCATGGCTACAACAACAATTTTGCCGACAGCGTCTTCCGGCAGGCGCAGTTCGCCTATGATTACGGCCTTCCCGCCGTTTCCGTCCACTATTCCTGGCCGTCGGCGGGTTCGCTCGGCCTTTACGTCTATGACCGCGACAGCGCCACCTATGGCCGCGACGGTCTTGCCGAACTTCTGCAACTGGCCGCGGCGACCAAGGCGACGAAAATCCTGCTGGTCGGCCATTCCATGGGCTCGTTCGTGGTCATGGAAGCCCTGAGCCAACTGGCGCAGACCGGCCATCGCGACGTGTTCCGCCGCCTGTCGGGCGTCATGCTGGCGGCGCCGGACATCGATATCGACGTGTTCCAGGGACAGGTCCGGGATATCGGCGAACTGCCAAAACCCTTTACGGTGCTGGTTTCCCGCGCCGACAGTGCCCTGAGCGTGTCAGGACGGATTACCGGCGGCCACCCGCGCGTCGGCGACGGCTCCAGCATCGCCGTGCTGCAGAAACTCGGCATCGTCGTCCTCGATGCGTCCGACCTCGACGGCGGGTCGCATGGGGTATTTGCAAGCTCGCCGACGCTGATGAACATGGTGCGCAGCGGGCAATTGTCGCAGAAAGTGCTGTCCGGTGATGAGACACCCGCCGGGCAGTCCGTTCTCGCCGATGGCACCTCCGTCATAACAGGCGCAGCGTCGCTTGTGATCTATCTTCCGGCCCGGCTTCTCGGCGCCGTTCAATAGACCGGCGGCAGGAGACACGAGACCAACAATCCGCGACATAAATTTTTATCGCGGATTGTTGGTTAAGTCATGATTCCGCTGTATTTTTTTGAAGAATTCGCTCATATATCAATTCTCTCTTTTTCTGAAAGATCGGTCCGTGCCTCTCCATATCGAGCTCGTTGGCAGTCTTGCTGCCTTGATCACCACCCTGTGCTGGGTTCCGCAGATCATCAAGATCGTTCGGCACCGGGAAACCGGCAGCATTTCGCTCATCAGCAATGCTTCGCTGGCACTTGGCGTGCTGCTCTGGCTGTTCTACGGTATCATGATCAGTTCCTGGCCGGTCATCGCGGCAAACGCCACGACGCTGCTGCTGATCCTGACCATTCTCGGCCTCAAGCTGCGCTATGGCTGATACCCCGAAACACGACGCACCCTGACAATCCTCCTGACAACCTTATGTCAGGAGCCTGCCGCTTCCGCTGACTTTTGCGGACTTGGCTCTTTCCATTTTGCCGGACTCCCACCATATTCAACCCATGGTTAAATCTCCTGACAAATATAACGCGGATGGTTTCGGCGAAGCGCCGCAATCGGAACTGGAAGGCACACCGCTCTCCGGCTCGATCAGCGATTGGGCCAAGCAGATTTCCGAGGAAACGGCCAAGCCGCAGCCCAAGGTGACGAAGCCGAAGAAGGCAGCCGCCAAGCCAACCAGCAGTTCCAGGACCTCGCGCGGCACCTCCATCGGCGGATCGAGCGATCCGAAGACGCGCGCCGCGGCCGGGTTGAACCCGGTCGCCGGCCTGGATATCGCGCTGGAAGACACCGCCAACCTGCCCGCAGGCGGCGCCACCGCCACCGTTGCCGCGCTCTCCGCCCTGATCGAAAGCGGCAATCCGCTGTTCAAGAACGGCACAGCCTGGCAGCCGCACCGCCCCGCCCGCCCTTCGAAATCCGAAGGCGGCATCGCCATCCGCATGGAAACGGATTTCCAGCCCTCCGGCGACCAGCCGACGGCCATCCGCGATCTCGTCTCCGGCATTGCCGACGATGACAAGACGCAGGTGCTTTTGGGTGTCACCGGGTCGGGCAAGACCTTCACCATGGCCAAGGTCATCGAGGAGACCCAGCGCCCGGCGCTGATCCTCGCGCCCAACAAAACACTGGCGGCGCAGCTCTACGGCGAGTTCAAATCCTTCTTCCCCAACAATGCGGTCGAGTATTTCGTTTCCTATTACGATTACTACCAGCCGGAAGCCTATGTGCCGCGCTCGGATACGTTCATCGAGAAGGAATCGTCGATCAACGAGCAGATCGACCGGATGCGCCATTCGGCCACCCGTTCGCTCCTGGAACGCGATGACGTGATCATCGTCGCCTCCGTCTCCTGCATCTACGGTATCGGATCGGTCGAAACCTATACGGCCATGACCTTCGAGATGAAGATCGGCGACCGGCTGGACCAGCGGGCGCTGCTCGCCGATCTGGTGGCGCAGCAGTACAAGCGGCGCGAGATGGATTTCACCCGCGGCTCGTTCCGGGTGCGCGGCGACACGATCGAACTGTTCCCGGCCCACCTTGAGGATCGGGCCTGGCGCATTTCCATGTTCGGCGACGAGATCGAGACGATCACGGAATTCGACCCGCTGACGGGCCAGAAGACCGGCGATCTCAGCCAGGTGAAGATTTATGCGAACTCGCACTATGTGACGCCGCGCCCGACGCTGAACCAAGCGATCAAGTCGATCAAGGAAGAGCTGAAGCACCGGCTGGTGGAACTCAACCAGGCCGGACGCCTGCTCGAAGCGCAGCGGCTGGAGCAGCGCTGCACCTTCGACCTGGAAATGCTTGAGGCCACCGGTTCCTGCGCCGGCATCGAGAACTATTCGCGTTATCTCACCGGCCGCAAGCCGGGCGAACCGCCGCCCACGCTGTTCGAATATATCCCCGACAATGCGCTTGTTTTCATCGACGAAAGCCATGTGACCGTTCCGCAGATCGGCGCGATGTACAAGGGCGACTTCAGGCGCAAGGCAACGCTGGCCGAGTACGGCTTCCGCCTGCCCTCGTGCATGGACAACCGTCCGCTGCGTTTCGAGGAATGGGACGCCATGCGCCCGCAGACCGTTGCGGTTTCGGCGACCCCGAGCAATTGGGAAATGGAAGAAGCCGGCGGCGTGTTTGCCGAGCAGGTCATCCGGCCGACCGGCCTGATCGATCCGCCGGTCGAGGTGCGTCCGGCCAAATCGCAGGTCGACGACGTTCTCGGCGAAATCCGCGAGACATCGGCAAAGGGCTACCGCACGCTGGTCACGGTGCTGACCAAGCGCATGGCGGAAGATCTGACGGAATATCTGCACGAACAGGGCATCCGCGTGCGTTACATGCACTCGGACATCGATACGCTCGAGCGCATCGAAATCCTGCGTGACCTGCGGCTCGGCGCCTTCGACGTGCTCGTCGGCATCAACCTGCTGCGCGAGGGCCTGGACATTCCCGAATGCGGGTTCGTCGCCATTCTCGATGCGGACAAGGAAGGATTCCTGCGCTCGGAAACATCGCTGATCCAGACCATCGGCCGCGCCGCCCGCAACGTCGACGGCAAGGTTGTTCTTTATGCCGATCACGTGACCGGTTCGATGGAACGGGCCATGGCGGAAACCAGCCGCCGCCGTGAAAAGCAGGAAGCCTACAATACGGCCAACGGGATCACGCCCGCCAGCATCAAGAAGAACATCGGCGATATCCTCAACAGCGTGTACGAGCGCGATCACGTCCGGGCCGATATTTCCGGCTTTGCCGAGTCCGGCGCGATGATGGGCAACAACCTCAAATCGCACCTCGAACATCTGGAAAAGCAGATGCGCGAAGCCGCCGACGATCTCGACTTCGAAGTGGCGGCACGGCTGCGCGACGAAATCAAGCGGCTGCGCGAGACGGAGCTGGCGATATCGGACGACCCGATGGCGCGCGAAGTGGAACTGGAAAGCCCGGTCAGCGGCCGCACCAAGGGCCGGCACAATGCCGGCCGCGCCATGCACCGCGTGGTCACCGACGAGAACAGCGATCCGAACTCGCCGCTGTTCCGCAAGCCGCATCTCGATGAGATGGGCGGCGATTCCACCCGGCCGTTCGGCGGTGGACAATTCCGCAAGAACACGCTGGACGAGATGACTGTCGGCCGGACCGAAAAGCCCGTGCGCGGCGCCGTGCCGGAAAAACCGGCGCTTCCCGGGGCTACCAACCGGAATGACGATACCATCATTCGCCGCGAGCGCAGCGGCATCGGCTCCTATGAGGACGCAAACGATGCGCGCAAGAAACGCCGGCCGGGCAAAACGGGACGTCCGGGGCGGTAATACGGCGTATTCATTGCAGATTGGCCGCAGGTGTCATTGTGCATGGTGGGTGGTTCGACAAGCTCACCATGAGGGAAGCGGTTTGGTGCAAGGTTAGTCACAAACGTTGCAGAAAATGACTCCTTGCAATCCCTAACCTCCCTCATGGTGAGCTTGTCGAACCACGCACCATAGGATTGCCAATGGCTCTTGTTACTCCCCATCCCTGCCGAACACCTCCGCACCGACCCGTTTGATCTCCTTGGCAAAATCAGGATCGTCCACGGCGCGCGCCAGCACCACGGTGCCCACCAGCCCCGCCATGATGGCAATGGCCTTTTCGCGCTGCCGGGCTTTGCTGCGGCCGGTCACGGCGTTAACGAGAATATCGAGAAGCGCCTTGGTGCCCTCGGTGAAGCGCGAACGGACGGGACCGCCGCGCCGCGCGATATCCGGCGCCAATGCGGCCATCATGCAGCCGCTCATCTGTCCCTCGCCATGGGCGTCACCCGCCAGATAGGATTGGGTGATCGCGCCGAGCGCATCGTCAGGCGACGCCTCGGACAGGCTAGTCCACCGCCGGACCGACAAAGCCATGGCCGCCGCGCAGGCCTCGGCGATCAGGTCATCCTTCGAATTGAAATGACCATAGAAACCGCCATGGGTGAGCCCCGCGCTTTTCATCACATCGGCGACGCCGATGCCGTCAAAACCCTTTTCGCGGAACTGCTGTCCGGCGATCTCGATGATGCGGGCGCGGTTCTGTGCTGCCTGGTCCCTGCTGACGCGCATGAAACATTCCTTCAAAAAAACTGCATTGACAATTTATATGATGACCGTCATCAATAGTCAATATGATGATCGTCATCTAAAAGCCGATTACCCTCCAGGGAACACGAACATGATTTCATCGCCTCTCGCTGCCGCGCTCGCCCGGCGCAATGTCCACTATGGCTGGGTCGTCGTATCCGTCACCTTCCTCACCATGCTTGTGACGGCAGCGGCCGTCGGCGCCCCCGGCGTGCTCATCGTGCCGCTGGAAAAGGAATTCGGCTGGACGACGGAACAGATCGCCACCGCCTTTTCCATCCGGCTGTTGCTGTTCGGGCTGATGGGCCCGTTCGCCGCGGCGTTCATGAACTATTTCGGCGTACGGAAGGTCGTGTGCGTGGCGCTTGCGCTGATCGCCGGCGGCTCCTTCCTGTCCCTCGGCATGACGCAGATCTGGCAGCTCATCCTGCTGTGGGGCGTGGTGATCGGTTTCGGCACCGGCCTGACCGCCATGGTGCTCGGTGCGACAGTTGCCACCCGCTGGTTCACCGACCGGCGCGGGCTGGTGCTGGGCATGCTGACCGCAAGCTCGGCCACCGGGCAGCTGGCTTTCATGCCGCTCATGGCCTCCATCAGTGAAAACTACGGCTGGCGCGCGGCGACCATGATGGTCTGCGCCCTGCTCGCCGTCGCAGCAGCCGCCGTCTTCCTGCTGATGCGGGACCGCCCGTCCGATGTCGGCCTACCCGCCTATGGCGAGAAGGACGTGGCCAAGACCGCACCGATTAACGGCGGCCTGCTGTCGCTCATCATCCTGCCGCTGGCCACCCTCAAGGAAATATCCCGCACCAGCACGTTCTGGGTGCTATTTGCCACCTTCTACATCTGCGGCGCCAGCACCAACGGCCTCATCCAGACCCACTTCGTCGCGCTCTGCGGTGATTACGGGCTTGCGGCCGTCACCGCCGCCAGCGTGCTTGCCATGATGGGTTTCTTCGATTTCTTCGGCACGATCGGCTCCGGCTGGTTGTCCGACCGGGTCGACAATCGCTGGCTGCTGTTCTGGTATTACGGCCTGCGCGGCGCTTCGCTGCTGTTCCTGCCCTACAGCAATTTTTCGATCTACGGCCTGTCGCTGTTCGCCATGTTCTACGGCCTCGACTGGATCGCCACCGTGCCGCCGACGGTCAAGCTGGCAACGGACCGTTTCGGCCGGGAAAAGGCCGGCATGGTGTTCGGCTGGGTCTTTGCCGGTCACCAGCTCGGCGCAGCATCGGCGGCCTATGGCGGCGGTTTTGCCCGTACGGAATATGCGAGCTACCTCCCGGCCTTCTTCACCGCCGGCATCCTGTGCCTGATCGCCGCGCTGCTGGCGCTGACCATCCGCAAGAGCAGCAAGGACGACCGCGTCGGCGAACCCGCCATCGCCCACTGAACTTAGGATGTAACCATATAAATATGTCTTTATGTGTTATTGACAGTCTACGGGCACGCGCCTACCATACCCCGCATCGTGGTTCTCTGCGCCTTCGGGCGCAGAGCTAAGAGGGAATACGGTGCGATCGCTGCCAGCGGTCCAATCCGGAGCTGCCCCCGCAACTGTAAGCGGCGAGTTCTCGTCAATTTCGTGTCACTGATCCCAGGACGGATCGGGAAGGCCTGACGAGAGCACCGACCCGCAAGCCAGGAGACCTGCCTCGATAGATAACGTCCACGGGCGGGGTGTCCGGTGTGTCGCTTGCAAGCGGACGTCTTGGGCGCCCGTATGTCCTGCACGCGTGCGCCTGGCCTTTGCCCTCAACCATCGGGGTAAAGAACTATGTCTATCACCACAAGCAATCTGGGTTTTCCGCGGATCGGCAAACGGCGCGAACTGAAATTCGCGCTAGAAAAATTCTGGTCGGGCCAGTCCCATATCGTCACCCTGCAGGATATCGCCGCCGGGTTGCGTGAGGAGAACTGGGCCTTGCAGCAGAAGCTCGGCCTCGGCCACATACCCAGCAATGATTTCTCGCTCTATGACCACGTGCTGGATACCAGTGTCATGCTGGGCGCAGTGCCCCAGAGCTACGAATGGAAAGGCGGACCGGTTTCGCCCGAAACCTATTTCGCCATGGCGCGCGGCAGCCAGGGCGGCCATGATCACGGCGCCTGCACCCACCACGGGGTGGCGGCACAGGAAATGACGAAGTGGTTCGATACCAACTATCATTTCATGGTGCCGGAACTGACAAAGGGGCAGGAATTCACCCTCGGTTCCAACAAGCCGGTCGACGAATACCGCGAAGCGAAGGAGCAGGGCTTTGACACGCGCCCGGTGGTTCTCGGGCCGGTTACATTCCTCAAACTGGCCAAGAGCAAGGACGCACAGCTCGACCCGCTATCACTCCTTCCGGGTCTCCTGCCGGTCTATACGGAAATTCTGCGCCGCCTTTCCGCCAACGGCGCCGAATGGGTGCAGATCGACGAGCCCGCACTGGTGCTCGATCTCGATGAAAGCACGCAGACGGCATTCCGCGTGGCATATGAATTCTTCGCGCGCGCCCTTCCCCGCCTGAAACTGTTGCTGACGCCCTATTTCGGCGCGCTTGGCGACAATCTCGACCTGGCGCTCGGGCTGCCCGTTGCCGGCGTGCATCTCGACCTCTGCCGTGCACCGCAGCAGCTCCAGACGATCGTAACCCAAGCGCCTGCCGGACTTGTCCTGTCGCTCGGCGTCATCGACGGCCGCAATGTCTGGCGGGCCGATCTCGAGGCGATCCTGCGGCGTATCGAACCGGTGATCAGCCAGCGGGGAACAGATCACCTGATTCTCGCCCCGTCCTGTTCGCTGCTGCACACGCCTGTCGATCTCGAACTTGAAACGGACATCGACCCTGACTTCAAAAGCTGGCTGGCCTTTGCCACGCAGAAGCTTGAGGAACTGTCGATCCTTGGCAGGGCGATCAACACCGGCCGGGACAGCGTCCGGGATGAACTGGCAGCGGCCGCGACGGCAGTGGAAACCCGCAGGACGTCGAGCAAAATTCATGATGCGGCGGTCAAGCGGCGCCTGCAGGCGGTGACGGCGGAACTGTCGCGGCGTCAAAGCCCCTATCCCGCCCGCCGGGAAAAGCAGAAATCGCTGGGGCTGCCGGATTTTCCGACCACCACCATCGGTTCCTTTCCGCAGACGGAAGGGGTGCGCAAGGCGCGGGCGGAACATGGCAAGGGGGCGCTGACCGCCAATGCCTATGCGGCGCTGCTGCGCAAGGAAACGGAAAATTCCATCCGCTGGCAGGAGGAAATCGGCATCGATGTGCTGGTGCACGGGGAATTCGAGCGCAATGACATGGTGCAGTATTTCGGCGAGCAACTGTCGGGCTTTGCCTTCACCCGGCATGGTTGGGTGCAGAGCTACGGCTCGCGCTGCGTCCGCCCGCCGGTCATTTTCGGCGATGTCAGCCGCCCGCAGGCGATGACGGTCGAATGGGCAGCCTACGCCCAGTCGCTGACGAACAAGCCCATGAAGGGAATGCTGACGGGGCCGGTGACCATGATGCAATGGTCGTTCGTGCGCGACGATCTTCCGCGCGATCAGGTCTGCCGCCAGATCGGACTGGCATTGCGCGATGAGGTAAGCGATCTGGAAAAAGCCGGAATCCGCATCATCCAGATCGACGAACCGGCCATCCGCGAAGGCCTGCCCATCCGCCGGGCCGATTGGGCTGCTTATCTCGACTGGGCTACCGAGTGTTTCCGCCTGTCCGCTTCAGGCGTTCAGGACGAAACGCAAATCCACACGCATATGTGCTATTCGGAGTTCAACGACATCATCGACTCCATTGCGGCCATGGATGCGGATGTAATCTCCATCGAGACATCGCGGTCGAAAATGGAACTGCTCGATGCGTTCGTGACCTACCATTATCCCAACGAGATCGGTCCGGGTGTCTATGACATCCATTCGCCGCGCATCCCGCCGGTGGATGAAATGGCTGGCCTGCTGCGCAAGGCCCGGAAGAATCTTGATCCCGACCAGATTTGGGTCAATCCCGATTGCGGCCTGAAAACCCGCAAATGGGAAGAGGTGAAGCCAGCCCTCGTCAACATGGTCGAAGCCGCAAAGCTTCTACGACTCGAGCAATAGACGTCAGTGAACACGCGCGCGGCGACCGGCAGCTTTGGCCCGGTTGCCGCACGTTTCCATGCTGCACCAGCGGCGCGTGTGATTCTTGCTGGTGTCGTAGAACACGATGCAGCAGCGTTCATTGCTGCAGTGACGGACATTCGTCGCTTCGGTGGAAACAAACCGGGCAAAGTCAGTGGCGATTGCAGCCAATACGCTTTGCGGCCCGCTGGTGACAGGCTTTGCGCTGATCGCCCACCCGCTGCCTGAATGCTCCAGAACCGTCGCGACGGGATGCTCAGCCATGCGCCGGTTGATATCGGCGACAAAGGCAGGATTGAGCGCCGTCCCGGCCGCGAGACTGTCGGCCGCCGCGCGCAAGTGCGCACGGAACGCCTGCGCCTCGGTCAGGGCCGCATCGAATGTGGCCACATCATCCTCGTCAGCCTGAAGATCGGCCGTCTTCGCCCACTGCAGAAACGCACCGTCATTGCCGATGAGATCGATGAGCGCGCCATCGACGATCTGCGTGTTGACGAAATCCAGCCAGAGGGCATTGCCCAGAAAAATGAACGGCATCGCATCTCCTTTCGCTCTTAGAAGTAACCATCAAAATTCAATTTGACAAGTTACTCTATTTGAGTAACCATCAAAATGCAATTTAGACGGTGAAACCACCCATCCAACAGGAGCAGGAACGATGTCACAATCGAACGAACACGCACGTCCGGTGATCAGCTACCGGACCGAGGAGATCGACGGTCTCAAGATTTTCTACCGCGAAGCAGGGCCGAAGGACGCGCCGACGCTGCTCCTGCTGCACGGCTTTCCCACCTCGTCGCACATGTTCCGCGATCTCATTCCGTTGCTGGCCGACCGCTACCACGTTGTCGCGCCGGATTATCCCGGCTCGGGCTATAGCGACGCCCCGTCCCACACGACGTTCCGCTATACGTTCGACCATCTCGCCGACATCATCGACGCATTCACCCGCAAGCTCGGCCTCAAGCGCTACGCCCTTTACGCGCAGGATTTCGGCGGCCCCGTCGGTTTCCGCCTCGCCTCCCGCCACCCCGAACGGGTGACGGCGATTGTCGTGCAGAACGCCGTAGCGCATGAAGAGGGCCTGTCAGACGGCTTTGCCGCCGCGCGCCGCCTGTGGGCCGACCGCAATGCGGAGACGGAGGCCGCCATGCGCCGTCACCTCTCGATCGAGGACACAAGGGGCCAATACCTGTTCGGGGCGAAAGATCCGGCCCGCATCAGCCCCGATGCCTGGACCCACGCGCAGAACGGCCTTGACCGTCCCGGCATTGCCGAGGCCCAGCTCGACCTGCTCCATGACTATCAGTCAAACCTCAAGCAGTACCCGCATTTTCACGCCTATTTCCGCGAGCACCAGCCGCCCATGCTGATCACCTGGGGCAAGCATGACCCGTTCTTCGCGCTTGCCGGGGCCAGAGCCTATGCCGGACAACTGCCCAATGCTGAGCTGCATATTTTCGACGGCGGGCATTTTCTTCTGGAAGACCATGCCGAAGAAGTCGCCGTGCTGATGCGGGAGTTTCTTGGGCGGACGGTAAGTATCTAAAGCAAAAACTGTAGTGCGTGGTTCGACAAGCTCACCATGAGGGATGTTGAGGATTGCAGGGAGTTATAAGTCTGCAGCGATTGTGATTTGCCTTGCACCAAACCACCTCCCTCATGGTGAGCTTCCTGAGCTTGTCGAAGGGCGAACCACGCAACACCGCGATGCAAATCCGGTATCAGTTGGCCACCCATTGCAGGATCAGCGATCCCAGGGCGGCGGATGCGGTGGCCTCGTCGACGCAGCCGCAGGTCATTTCCCGTGAAATGGCCTCGGCAGCGCCGATGATGCCCACACAGCGCAGGCGCAGATCACCCGCAGAAAGCGCCGAATAGGGTGCCAGCGCGGCACGGTAGAGATCGACATAGCCGTCGATCAGCGCCTTCTGAAATGTTTCCATCTCCTCATCGCCCTTGAGCGCGGCGGAGATGGCGTGCCATTCCGGGCCTATGGAGCGGTAGCAGGCCATGTAGGCCTCGCTCATCAGCCGGGCGACGCTCGCCAGCTGCTTCGGTGCCTGTTCCAGCGCCGCCAGTAAATCATCGACCTGCTGCTGGTCCAATTGCTGGTACAGCGCGATCAGCAGGCCGGAGCGTGTGCCGAAATGCTCATAGGCAATCGGCTTGCTCACCCCCGCGCGCTCCGCCAGATAGCCGAGGGTCAGCGCATCGGTTCCCTGTGTGCGGATGATCCCCAGCGCCGTTTCCATGAGCTGCTCCCGCCGCTGGGCTCTCGGCATTTTCTTGGCGGCTGCGGTCTTGCTCATGCGGATTCCCTTTTTCATCAGAATAGCAATCCCGCCCCTTGACTTGCAATCGCGCGCCCACATATTACTAAACGTAACTTACTTATAGTAACATGAAGGGAATTCCCATGTCCACGACCATTGCAGCCCCTGTCCTCATCATCGGCGGATCCGGCATCGTCGGTTCGCAAGCGGCACGAACCCTGCGCAAGCTCCATCCGGATCTGCCGATTGCCATTGGCGGACGCGATCTGGCCAAGGCGGAATCAGTTGCCAAGTCTCTCGGCAATGCCGAAGCCGTTTCAGTCGATCTTGACCGGGCCGATCTCGGCCAGCCCGCCGGCAGGGCCTTCAGCGCCGTCGTGCTGTTCGTGAAAGACGAGACGCTCAACAGCCTGAAATTCGCGCAGGCGCACGGACTGCCCTATCTCAGCGTTTCCAGCGGGGTGTTCGAAGTCGGTCCCGAGATGGCGCATTACATCCATAAACCCAACAGTTCGGCGATTCTCATGGCCAGTACATGGCTGGCAGGGTCGGCCACCTTCCCCGTGCTTCAGGCAGCCGGAGACTTCCGCCGGATAGACGAAATTACCATTGCGGTGGTGCTGGACGAGCAGGACATGGGCGGGCCGGCCGCCTTTGCCGATTTCGAACGGCTGACCCAGTCCGCCCTCAATCCGCTGGCGCTCAAGAACGGCAAATGGCGCTGGGTGACGGGCGCGGAAGCCACGCGCCGTTTCACGGATATTGACGGGAAGGAGATCGAAGCAAGTGCCTACGCGCCCCTCGATGTCCTCAGCCTCGGCGTTGCCACCGGTGCGCACTCCATCCGCTTCGATATGGCGTATGGCGAATCGGCCAGCCGCCGCCGGGGCGAGCCCTTTTCCACCGAGATCGTCATTGAAATCAGTGGCGAATTGAACACCGGCGAGCAGACAACAGCCCGCCTGGATATCGTCCATCCGCAGGGCCAAGCGCCCCTCACCGCCCTGCATGTCGCCCTGGCGGTGGAACGCCTGCTCGGTCTTTCCGGCGGGGAAAAGGTGGCACCGGGGCTGTATTTCCCCGACGGGCTGATGGAGCCGGATTATGTGGTGGCGCGGATGCGGGAGTTCGGCGCGGTGTTCCGCCGCACCGATGCGGAAAACCATCTGTGGGTTTCCGGGGAGAAGCGGCATATCGCTCGCGCATGAGCGGAAAAGGAATGCTAAGGAGGTCCGCGCGCGTTTGACCGTGCGCGGAATCACCACCGGTCTGGAGAAGCAATGAAGGTCGACATCGACATGGGAGCGGCGCCCGCAGGCGCAAAAGCCATGCTCGACCTGGAAGAGCTTCTGGCCACGCGCCTGTTGGTGCAGGGCAATTCCGGTTCGGGCAAATCCCATCTGCTGCGCCGCCTGCTCGAACAGAGCGCCCAATGGGTGCAGCAATGCGTCATCGATCCGGAAGGCGACTTCGTCACCCTTGCCGACAAATACGGCCACGTGGTCGTCGACGGCGCCCGCACCGAGAATGAACTGACCCGCATTGCCGCGCGTATCCGCCAGCACCGGGTGTCCGTGGTGCTCGATCTCGAAGGCCTTGATGTCGAACAGCAGATGCGCTGCGCCGCGGCGTTTCTCGGTGGCCTGTTCGATGCCGAGCGCGACTACTGGTATCCCATGCTTGTCGTGGTCGACGAGGCGCAGCTGTTTGCCCCGGCGGTTGCCGGCGAAGTCTCCGACGAAGCGCGCAAACTGTCGCTCGGGGCCATGACCAACCTGATGTGCCGCGGCCGCAAACGCGGACTTGCCGGGGTCATCGCCACGCAGCGGCTGGCCAAGCTGGCCAAGAACGTTGCCGCCGAAGCCTCCAACTTCCTGATGGGCCGCACCTTCCTCGATATCGACATGGCCCGCGCGTCCGACCTGCTCGGCATGGAGCGGCGGCAGGCCGAACAGTTCCGCGATCTGGCGCGCGGACACTTCGTTGCCCTTGGCCCCGCGCTGTCGCGCCGCCCGCTGCCCGTCACCATCGGCCCGGTTGAAACCTCCGCCCGCTCATCCAGCCCGAAGCTGACCCCGCTGCCGCAGCAGGCCGACGATGCGCATGAACTGATCTTCACGCCGGCGCCTGAGGAGCGGCGCCCGGTCGTGCGGCGCGCGCCCACGCCGCCGCCACCCACCCCAACGGCCGACATCCTGGCACAGTTGACCCAAGCCAAGGCAATGGCCGAAGCGGAAGCACCCGCCCTGACGCTGTTCCCGGAAATCGACGAAGCCGAACGCAGCGCGCTCATCGATGCGGTCATGCAGGAAATGCTGGGCGATCCGGATGCCGGTTTCCGCACCGACGCGGTGCTCTATCAGGATTTTCTGGTGCGCTGCCGCATCCGCCGCGCCCCCGGCGACGCGCTGTCGCTGCCCGCCTTCCGTCGCAAGCTGGCTGTCGCCCGCGCCGGTATTGACGGCGAGACAGCGCAAAGCGAGCCGTGGCAGCAGGCGCTGGAACTGTCCAAGAGCCTGCCCGACGATGTGCAGGGTGTGTTCTTCATTGTTGCGCAGGCGGCAGTCACCGGCAATCCCTGCCCGTCTGACGCGACGCTCGCCCGCGCCTACGGCACCCATTCCGCCCGGCGCGCCCGGCGGCTCCTGACCTATTTCGAGGAACAGGGACTGGTGGTGGTCCGCACCGATTTTGCCGGAAACCGCGTCGTCGCCTTCCCCGATCTCGGCTGCGAGACAATGGCGGGCGATCCCAACGGTCCCGATGACGGCGCGCAGGAGCAGCACGCCGCCGAATAGTTATCCGATATCGGCAAGCAAAGAAGCCAGATCGCCGAGATGGTCGATCTGGCGGAAGCGCGGCTCCGCCACCGGCGCATCCACATGTTCGAGCACCCAGGTGAGCGCATGCGGGACATAGATGCCCCAGCCGCCGGCCTGAATGGCCGGAACCACATCCGATTTCAGCGAATTGCCGATCATCATGCTGTGCTGCGGGCCATCGCCATGGCGGCTGAAAATCCGCTCATAGGTGGCCCGGTCCTTGCTGCTGACGATCTCAACCGCATCGAAAAAATCGCCAAGGCCCGATTGCGCCAGCTTGCGCTCCTGATCGAAGAGGTCACCCTTGGTGATCAGGACCAGCCGGTAGCGCCCGGCCAGCTGTTCCAGCGTGTCCTGCACATGCGGCAGAGTTTCGATGGGATGACGCAGCATGTCCCGCCCCACCGCCAGGATTTCGCCGAGAACCGATGACGGTATCTTGCCATCCGTCACCTCCAGCGCCGTCTCGACCAGCGACAGGGTGAAACCCTTGATGCCGAAGCCATAGAGATCGAGATTGCGCCGCTCCACCTCAAGAAGCCGGTCCGACAGGTCAGGCACATCCGTGTGGGGAGCAAGCAGCGTCTCGAAATGCTTTTCCGACAGCCGGAAGAACTGTTCGTTTTCCCAGAGCGTATCGTCTGCGTCAAAACCGATGGTAGTGAGGGAGGACATTCTCGAACTCTCATACATGTCTCAATGGTGGTGCCAACTGTGTAGCGCCAGCCACCGGCAAAATCCACCGGCCTGCGGCATGGTATTGCCTTGTTTCGCCACAAATCAAACCCCACCTGCGGCGGACTGCAAACCGGAGCACCAGCCTGTTGACCCAAACCAAACCGCGACGACGCGCCCTGTTCATCGTCAACCCCAATGCGCGCAGCGGCCGGAAGCCGATCGATCCCATCCGCAAGGCATTGGAAACCGGTGGACTGACGCTTGTCGATGCGGCACCGGACAAGGACGAATCCATCTCCGGCGTGATCAGGCGCATGCAGGATGCCTGCGATCTGGTGATCATCGGCGGCGGTGACGGCACTCTGAACGCCGCCGCTGCCGGTCTTGTCGAGACCGGCCTGCCACTGGGTGTGCTGCCATTGGGCACGGCCAATGATTTCGCCCGGACGATCGGCCTGCCGCCCGTCCCGCTCAAGGCGGCGGAACTGATCCTTTCCAGCGAACCGCGCCCCATTGATCTCGGCGAAGTCAACGGCAACCTGTTCTTCAATGTCGCCAGCATCGGCTTCAGCGCCGAACTGGCCGCGGAATTGACGGAAAAGGCCAAGAAGCGCTGGGGCAAGCTCGGCTATGCCATTGTTGCCGCCCGCCTCCTCGCCCGCTCCCGGCTGTTCACCGCCTCTGTCGAGCATGACGGCTCGGTCGAAACAATCCGGACGATGCAGGTTTCCGTCGGCAATGGCCGCCACTATGGCGGCGGCATGACCGTGGAGGAAACCGCGACCGCCGACGACGGACGGCTGGATTTCTACAGCCTGGAGGTGGATCACTGGTGGCGGCTGCTCGGCCTCCTACCCAGCCTGCGCAAGGGAACCCACGGCCGCTGGGACGATGTGCGGGCCTTCCAGACCACGCAAGTCACCATCAAGACAAGTAAACCGCGCCCCGTGAACACCGACGGCGACCTCACCACCTGGACCCCGGCGCATTTCCGCATCCGGGAGAAGGCAATCCGGGTCTTTGCGCCGCAAACACACCAAATGTAGACGCGCAGCCATCCCAGTCTTTCATCCGGAATTGCTCTGTGCTTTATGCTCATCAGTGGAATGCGTGACGAATGGGGGCTGGGTGAACGCGCTTTGTAAGATCGCTCTGGGTGCATCTCTCGCCATGCTGACTGCATCGATCGTGCTTGCGGCCGATAACCCGTCCGTACCGGCACCGCCGCAGCCGCCCGCCCCGACCGTCAGCCAGATATGCGCCGCCATCGCCACCCAGGCCGACGGCCACGGCGTGCCGCGCGACTTCTTTGCCCGCCTGATCTGGAAGGAAAGCCGCTTCGACGACCAGGCGGAAAGCCCGGTCGGCGCGCAAGGCATCGCTCAGTTCATGCCGGGCACCGCCCGGGAGCGGCAGCTGGCCAATCCCTTCGATTTCGCCCAGGCGCTTCCGGCATCGGCGGCGCTGCTCAAGGACCTGCGCGCCACCTTCGGCAATTGGGGACTGGCAGCGGCCGCCTACAATGCCGGACCGACACGCGTGGCGAAATGGCTGTCGAGCGGCGGCTTTCTGCCGCTCGAAACCGAGGACTATGTGCTTGATATCACGGGGCGTCCGGCTGATGACTTTGCGGCGGGCGCGGAGATCGGCGCCGCGCCGCTCAATGTCAAACTGGGCTTCGATGCCGCCTGCCGCCAATTGCCGGTTGTCCGCTCGGCGACGATCTCCATGGCGCAGATCAAGCCGAAACCCTGGGGCATCCAGATTGCCGGAAACTTCCGCCGCTCGGCCGCTGTGAACCAGATGGAACGGCTGCGCCGCGCCTTTCCGGCCATCCTGAACCAGCACGAGCCGGTCATCAGCCGCTATCGCACGCCGATGGGCCGGCGCGGCATCTATGCCGTGCGCATCGGCGCCGATACGCGCGGCGAGGCCAATACCATCTGCGCCAAGCTGCATGGCGCGGGCGGCGCATGTATTGTTCTGCGCAACCGCTAGGGTTAGAAGCCAAAATTTGACCATTTGGACAGTTTTATGCGGCATCACTACCACGTACAACCTCGAATTGCGGTGGCCGGCGCGGTTAATACATGGGTTGCAGGCAACGATTTTGCGCGGCGAAGTATGTCGGCTGCACAGCTGTTCGATATAGTCGCCTAAACGATGGAAAAACTTTTGCTTGCCAAAAAACACTTATTCTAGCAGTCTCAAAGCGTTCGGGCATCTGCGAACACTGGAAGACTGGAAGAACGGCGCGCCGGAACCGCAAGAATACCGGGTCGGGGGAAATCCCGGCAATGATCGGCTCCTTTCCTGAATTCGAGAACTGCCTGCATGATTTACGCCGGATGTATCTTACAAAAGGCGGCACTACCAATCCCGCAAGCCCGGAGGGGAACGCGGTAAGTAAGGAAAAGGAACGGAGCATGGCACAGACCGGTACGGTCAAATTCTTCAACAGTGAAAAAGGCTTTGGCTTTATCAAACCGGATGACGGCGCAGCGGACATTTTTGTCCATATCTCCGCCGTTCAGGCATCCGGCCTCACAGGTCTCGCAGACAATCAGAAGGTTTCCTTCGATACCGAGCCTGACCGTCGTGGCAAGGGCCCCAAGGCCGTCAACATCACGGTTACGGAATAAATCAGGCGGCGCAAGCCGCTTCGGGACCCCCGGACACGCCCGGGGGTTTTCCCTGAAAGTCCACCTCCCCGGTCGCGGCGATGGCTGCGCGTCCGCAAAGTGGATGCTTTGCGTGGAAATCCCCCCAATTATCCAGTTTCGGCACCCTTCGCACGTTCCTTGCCATGGATTTGCTGATATTATGATGTCGATGTGCCTTTCCCGCATGGGATGCAGGGAACGAAAGTGCCCGCTTTCCGTTCAGCTTGCATTCATTCTGGAACGTTTAAAACACACATCACGGCTGGCGCCCCCACTGAAAGTCCAGCCCAACACGATCAGGCGGTTCCAAAAGTTCCGCCAAGGATGCTTCAAAGGAGGCACAGATGTTTAAAGGTATGAAGATTGCCATTCTTGCGACGGCAGCTTTTGCAACGATCGCCGTTCCGCTTGCTTCGTCGGCATCGGCTGATGATTGGGGCTGGCGCCGTCATCATCATCGCGGCGGCGGCGATGCACTCGCAGCCGGCGCCATTGGCCTTGCCGCAGGTGCGCTCATCGGCGGCGCGCTCGCCCAGCCGCGCGAACCCGACGTGATCTATCGCGACTACGATGATCGTCCCATCTATCGCGCCGCGCCGGTTCGCGTCTATCGCGAAGTACGCCCGGTCTATTATGGCAGCGCCCAGCCGTGGTCACGCGCCTGGTATCGCTATTGCGCCGACCG
Organism: Phyllobacterium sp. T2-21; assembly: GCF_055378485.1. Classification (NCBI taxonomy): domain Bacteria; kingdom Pseudomonadati; phylum Pseudomonadota; class Alphaproteobacteria; order Hyphomicrobiales; family Phyllobacteriaceae; genus Phyllobacterium; species Phyllobacterium sp. T2-21. Next base: position 3,367,059 of record NZ_AP027912.1, read on the forward strand.
CTACCGCTCCTTCAATCCAGAAACCGGTACGTTCCGCGGCTATGACGGACGTGCATATTTCTGCAACGCCAACTGATCGCTGATCAGCCGGATTGAAAAAAGGCCGCCGGATCGCTCCGGCGGCCTTTTTGTCAGGTCAGGAACGGATTGGTGCGGCGCTCTTCGCCGAAACGGCCGCCGGGGCCATGCCCGCAGATGAAGCCGATATCGTCGCCAAGCGGAAACAGCTTGTTCTTGATCGAGTTGATCAGGGTCTCGTGGTCGCCACCCGGCAAATCCGTGCGGCCGACCGAGCCGTTGAACAGGACATCGCCGACATGGGCGAACTTGGCGGCCCGGTTGTAGTAAACCACATGGCCCGGCGCATGGCCTGGACAATGCAGCACCTCGAACACATGCGACCCGAAGGACACCGTATCGCCATCCGCAAGCCAGCGGTCCGGCGTGCAGTTGCGCACGCCGCTGCCCTGGATGCCGTACTGGACCGCCTTCTCCTCCATTGAATCCAGAAGGAATTTATCCGCCTCGTGCGGACCGATGATATCGACGCCGAGCGCCTCCTTCATATCCATGGCCCCTGCCGCATGATCAATATGGCCATGGGTGATCCAGATGGCGTCGATGGTGATGCCGTTGGAGCGGATGGCATGGAGCACCTGATCATTGTCACCGCCCGGATCGATCAGGACGCCATGCTTGTCATCGCTGTCGAAGAGGATCGTGCAGTTCTGCTGAAAGGCCGTCACGGGGATGATACCGGCCTGCAATTGTCCCATTTTGTTCCAACCCTATGCTTTCGGAAATCTCGTACATCAGGCTTTAGCCCAAATAAAAAGGGCGGCCAATGGGACCGCCCTTGAAAATCGCTTGCATCCTGTGATGATCAGGATTTGGCCAGCGCGTTCTTGATCGCACCAACGATTGCAGTGAGGATAAGACCGCCAACACCGCCACCGGCAACATTGCCGATGATTGAGCCGAGATCCAATCCCGACGATGATGCTGCGTTTGCCACGAGCTGGGCACCACCGGCGCCAAGGTATTGCGTCAAGTAGCCACCCACTAGTCCACCAACGCCGCCGGCAATCGTGTTGCCAGTCGGGCCAAGAGTCAGGTTCTTGAGAATACCGCCGACAATATTGCCGCCGACAGCCCCTGAGATCAGTTGGATGATGAGAGGAAGAAGTGCACCCATAATTGACACCCCGTCAACGTTTCGCGCCAGACTCATGCCTGACACTGGCATGTTGACTAAGTTTTGGGCAATGTCAAACCGGTTGATGCCTCAATAAAGAGGTATCAACCGGTTGTTTTCGTTAGCAAGCTTGCAGTATCGGGCTGAGCGCGCCTTATTTGCGCTCTGATACCGCGAGTTATTCCGCTGCTGCTTTCTTCGGTGTTACTTCGGCGGCGTAATCGTTCATCAGGTTGATCGCGATCTCGCCAACGGTGAAGCGGTATGGCCCGACCTCCGAAACCGGCGTCACTTCCGCGGCCGTCCCGGTCAGGAAGCACTGTTCGAAACCTTCCAGTTCTTCCGGCATGATCGCCCGTTCGACAACCTCATAGCCGCGGCGCTTGGCCAGCTCGATGACCGTGCGTCGGGTGATGCCGTCGAGGAAGCAATCCGGCTTCGGCGTGTGAATGACGCCGTCCTTGACGAAGAACACGTTGGCGCCGGTGGCTTCGGCCACCTGGCCGCGCCAGTCGAGCATCAGCGCGTCCGCATAGCCCTTGGCTTCGGCAGCATGCTTGGAGATCGTGCAGATCATGTACAGGCCGGCGGCCTTGGACTTGGACGGGGCCGTCTTCGGATCCGGGCGGCGATATTCCGCCATATCCAGGCGGATCCCCTTGAGCTTCTGCGCCGGGTCGAAATAGCTTGGCCACTGCCAGATGGCGATGGCCACGTTGATCCTGTTGTTCTGGGCCGAAACGCCCATCGACTCGCTGCCGCGCCAGGCGATCGGGCGCACATAGGCATCCTGAAAGCCCTGCTTGGCAAGAAGCTTGCGGCAGGCATCGTTCAGTTCTTCGACCGAATAGGGAATGGTGAAGCCAAGAATACGCGCCGATTCGTGCAGACGCTCCGTGTGTTCGTTGAGCTTGAAGATTTCGCCGCCATAGGCGCGCTCACCTTCAAAGACCGAGCTTGCATAGTGCAGGCCATGAGTCAGCACGTGAACCTTAGCATCTGCCCAGCGAACGAATTCGCCATTCATCCAGATGTAACCTTCAAGCTGATCAAATGGTACGGATGCCATGTTTTCCTCCAGGCGTTTGATTCCTGATCGTTTGACGGGTTTGAGACGACGCCAATTGTTCCCGTTTCACAATTGGTGAACCTTGGCTCCCGACAGCGCCGCGCGTTCTTCTTGAACGCGCAAAGGACGCTGTCCATTTCGAATTCACGCCTGATCCCCGATGAAAATCGTGCCGATTTTCGGGACCATGCGTGGCAGCAATAGGCGTTTCGATGAGGAAAAATGTCCCGGAAACACTTATTGGCTTTTCGTTTCATTCAAAATGCGGCCAACAGCTTGCCAAAAATTATCAGCAGTCTAAAATTAAGTCAACAAGACTGACATATTATTCGGCGACACATGAATGAGAGCGGGAGCCCTGCATGAAACCTTATACACCGGATCGGCATATTGAGACAGCCCTGACCAAGGCGGATGCGCGCGAACTCGACCTCATCGAGCTGTTTTTCTTTGCCTACCGTGACTTCACCGCCGACCCGGATCTGATTCTGGAAAAGCTGACCTTCGGCCGCGCCCATCACCGGGTTCTCTACTTCATCAACCGTAAGCCGGGCATGACCGTTGCGGAACTGCTGGATGTGCTGCAAATCACCAAGCAGAGTCTCGCCCGTGTTCTCAAGCAGTTGATCGACACGGGCCATGTCGTGCAGATACCCGGCCCGCGCGACCGGCGGCAGCGCGAACTCTATCCCACCATGAAGGGCAGAGAACTCGCGCTTGAGCTCGCCGCACCGCAATCACGCCGCATTGGCAGTGCATTGGAGCAAATCGGTCTGGCTGACCGGGCCGTGATCGAACATTTCCTCAAAGCGATGGTCAATCCGGGCCAAAGGCAACAGATCGACAGTCTGCCACAGGCAGGTTAGTTTATGCCGGATAGGGACGTCCGGGGACCAAGGGCGGGCGCCAATGCCCGGAGAGAGAAGGAATGATTTTGGTGAGTGAAGAACTTCCGCTTTCAGACGATGCGCCGCACCTGCTCATTGTCGACGACGACACCCGGATTCGAAACTTGCTGTCGCAATATCTGACCGGCAGCGGCTTTCGCATTACGGTGGCTGCCAATGCGGACGAGGCCAGGCGCAAGCTTGCCGGCATTGACTACGATCTGCTGATCCTCGATGTGATGATGCCGGGTGAAAGCGGCGTGGCCCTCACCCAGTCCCTGCGCCAGGAAAAGAGCGTTCCCATCCTGATGCTCACGGCCCTGTCGGAAACCGACAGCCGCATCAGCGGTCTCGAAGCCGGTGCGGATGATTATCTGCCCAAACCCTTCGATCCGCGCGAACTGATCCTGCGCATCAACAATATCCTGCGCCGCGGCGCCCCGGCATCGCAGGCGAAGATCGAGCAGATCGTTTTCGGGCCCTATACCTTCGTCATCGCCAAGCGCGAGTTGAAGCGTTCGGGCGAACTGATCCGGCTGACTGACCGCGAGCAGGATATCATGGCGATATTCGCGGCCCGCGCCGGTGAAACCGTGCCCCGGCATGAGCTGACCGGCCAGGAAGGCGATGTCGGCGAACGGACGATCGACGTACAGATCAACCGGCTGCGCCGCAAGATAGAAAATGACCCGGCCAATCCGGTTTGGTTGCAGACGGTGCGCGGCGTCGGCTATAAATTGAGCGTGGAATAAACGTCCCGATCCGCGGGATCAGGACGCAATAACCAATGCGCGAGTGGGCACCGATCATATGGCACAAACGGACAGTGCAAAACGCGCATGGGCAGTCAGGCAGCGGCATTGGCGCCGCCGCCGCAGCACGCTGCTCGGCCCCTGGCGGAAGTTTTCCCGCTGGCTGGCGCAGTGGATGCCGAAACGGCTCTATGCCCGCTCGCTGATCATCATCATCGCACCCATGGTGCTGCTGCAGTCGGTCATCGCCTTCGTGTTCATGGAGCGCTACTGGCAGACGGTCACCCAGCGCCTGTCGACGGCCGTGGTGCGCGACATCTCCGGCATCATCGATCTGATGGACACCTATCCGCAGGACCCCGGCTATGAAAACCTCATCCGCATTGCGCGCGAGAGGTTGTCGCTCAACATCTCCATCCTGCCGCCCGACCCCTTGCCTGCACCTGGTCCGAAGCCGTTCTTTTCCATTCTTGACGAACCACTGAGCGCCGAGATCACCAAGCAGATCAACCGGCCGTTCTGGATCGACACAATAGGCGATTCCGATCTCGTCGAAATCCGCATCCAGCTGGAAGGCAAGGTCCTGCGGGTCTTTGCCCGCCGCAGCCAGGCCTATGCCTCGAACACGCTGATTCTCCTGGTCTGGATGTCCGGCTCGGCGCTGGTGCTGCTGGCCATCGCCATCCTGTTCCTGCGCAACCAGATCAAGCCGATCCAGCAGCTGGCCGCGGCCGCTGACAGTTTCGGCAAGGGCCGGGCGACACCGCCCGATTTCAAGCCGCGCGGCGCGGAGGAAGTCCGGCGGGCAGGCGCGGCCTTCATCGTCATGCGCGAGCGCATCGAACGCCAGATCGAGCAGCGCACCACCATGCTGAGCGGCGTCAGCCACGACCTGCGGACAATCCTCACCCGCTTCAAGCTGCAGCTTGCGCTGGTCGGCCACAAGGTCGATACGGAAGCGATGGAGCAGGATATCGAGGACATGCAGTCCATGCTCGAAGGCTATCTCGCCTTTGCCCGTAGCGAGGCGGAGGAAGAAACCGGCACCTTCAACCTGGAACGCCTCTTCACCAAACTGAAAGAGGAAGGCACCCTGCTGGAGCGCGGCTTCAAGTCCAGCATTCGCGGCGAACCGGAGATTCAGGTCCGGCCCAATGCCTTCTCGCGGCTGATCTCCAACCTGGTATCGAACTCGTTCCGCTATGCCAAGAATGTCGTCGTCACCGCCGATCACCGCGACGGCTGGCTGAGCATCACCATCGACGATGACGGCTCCGGCATCCCCAAGGAGATGCGCGACGAGGTGTTCAAGCCATTCTTCCGGCTGGATGAGGCGCGCAATCAGGATGCCAGCGGCACCGGGCTCGGGCTTGCGATCGCGCTTGACATTGCCCGCAGCCATGGCGGCGATATCACCCTGGACGAAAGCCCCATGGGCGGCCTGCGCGCCGTCGTGCGTATTCCCGCCTGATCGTCAGGCGGCCCGGTTGCCGATCGGCGTCACGCAGGAGGTTTCGGCGGTTGCCTGGACACCGCGCAAATACAGCGCACAGGTGGTGCGCAGCATCGAGGCGAAATTCGGAATCTCACCATTGGCCTGCAGGGCCTCATCGTAAAGCGTCGAGATGAAGCGCGGCGTCGTCATGTTCTGGCTGACGGCGATCTCGTCCAGCAGCTTCCAGAACGTGACTTCCAGCTGGATGCTGGTGGAATGCCCGGCAATGCGCACAGAACGGTTGATCTGCCGGTAGCCTTCCGGATCCTGTTCTGCAAATACCTTACACATCCAACGAACCTCCCTTTTCTGCTTCGCCCTCGGCCATCCCCTTGATGCGCTTCATCCCGGCAGGTGAAATTTTGCGCACCGGATCGGTTGCCGGCGAAAATTATTCCGCTCTTCCGGCGGTGTGGTAGCCGATTGCCACCCATTCTGTTTTCCCGGGTCCATAATCGCCGACATGCCCTGCAACTGCAACCGAAGTTTTGCCGCGGGGCGCAACGTCAAAGGAGGTCTTTTTGGCAAAAGCCATCCATTCCATGATCCGCGTGCTCGATGAGGACAGGTCCGTATCATTCTATCAACAGGCATTCGGCCTCGAAGTCGCCGACCGGCTGGATTTCGACAGTTTCACGCTCGTCTATCTGCGGAACAGCGAAACGGCATTCGAGCTCGAACTGACAATCAACAAGGGCCGCACCGAACCCTACAATCTCGGTGACGGCTACGGCCATCTCGCGGTCAGCGTCGCTGATCTCGATGCCCAGCATGTCAGGCTGAAAGGTCTCGATTTCAAAATCCGTGACATTGTCGAATTCAAGCGTGAGGGCGCGCTGCTGGCCCGGTTCTTTTTCGTCGAAGACCCGGACGGCTACAAGATTGAAGTCCTGCAACGACAGGGCCGGTTTGTCTGAAACCGGCTGAACGGCGTTGGAGGACGCCATCAGCCAGCAAGGGCGCGCTCGGGGGAGAGCGCCGATAGCAAGCAAGGGAGGAAATCCATGGTAACGATATTCAACCGCAAGGCCGCGGAGCCGGGCAAATCCGGCTCCGCCACGCAGGCGGGCCTGTCGCGGCGTGAACTGCTCAAACGGGGCGGCATGGCCAGCCTCGGCGCTCTGTTGGTCATCAGCGGCAATTCCATCATCCATCCGCAGCAGGCCTGGGGCCTCGAGACATCCAATCTCAAGCCCGAGACCATGGCGACGCTGATCCAGCTGGCGCGCGATATCTACCCGCATGACAACATTCCGGACCGCTTCTACGCCATTGCCGTCAAACCCTACGACGCCAAGGCAGGGTCCGATCCCAAGCAGAAGGAGCTGATAGAAACCGGCATCGCCGACCTCGACAGGCGGGCCGGCAAAGGCGGCTATCTCGGTCTCGACTGGGAAGAGCACCGGTTGAAACTGCTGCGCCAGATCGAGGACACGCCGTTCTTCCAGACAATTCGAGGTGGTCTTGTCACCGGGCTCTACAACCAGAAGGAGCTGTGGCCGCTCTTTGGCTATGAAGGCGAATCCTACTCGAAGGGCGGCTATATCGCCCGCGGCTTCAGCGACATCGAGTGGCTTTGAGCCGTCTCGGCCATCGCACATTGTTCTTCAGCCTATCGGGAGGAAACCATGGCTGCACCTTATGATCTCAAGGACGACCACGTTGTCGTCATCATCGGTTCCGGCGCCGGCGGCGGTACGCTTGGCAACGAACTCGCGCAGAAGGGCATCGACGTCGTCATACTCGAAGCCGGCGCCCGGCATGAATATGAAGACTTCATCAATGACGAATGGGACAGTTTCGGCCAGCTTGCCTGGGTCGACAAACGCAGCACATCCGGCGACTGGCGGGTCGCCAAGGATTTTCCCAACCTTCCCGCGTGGATCGTCAAATCGGTTGGCGGCACCACCACCCATTGGGCCGGTGCCTCGCTGCGTTTGCAGGAGCACGAGTTCCGCACCCTGAGCCATTACGGCAAGCTTGAGGGCGCCAATTTGCTCGACTGGCCTCTCACCCTGAAGGAACTCGAGCCCTACTACGCCAAGGCCGAGGACAAGATGGGCGTGACCCGCACCAACGGCATTGCCGGCCTGCCGGGCAACAACAACTTCAAGGTGCTGAAGGCCGGAGCCGACAAGCTCGGCTACAAGGAATGCCACACCGGCAACATGGCGATCAACTCCGCCGAGCGGGATGACCGCATGGCATGCCAGCAGACAGGGTTCTGTTTCCAGGGATGCAAATGGGGCGCCAAATGGTCGACGCTCTATACGGAAATCCCCAAGGGGGAAGCCACCGGCAGGCTGGAAGTGCGCCCCAATGCGATGGTGCAGAAGATTGAGCACGACAAGAGCGGCAAGGTGACCGGCGTGCTCTATGTCGACAAGGATGGCAAGCAGCATGTGCAGAAGGCCCGCATCGTTGCCGTTGCCGGCAATTCGATCGAAAGCCCGCGCCTGCTGCTGAATTCCGCCTCGACGATGTTCCCGGATGGACTGGCGAACTCCTCCGGCCAGGTCGGGCGCAACTACATGCGCCACACCACCGGCTCGGTCTATGGCATCTTCGAAAAGCCCGTGCACATGTATCGCGGCACCACCATGGCCGGTATCATCCGCGACGAGGCACGGCATGATCCGGCGCGCGGCTTTGTCGGCGGCTATGAAATGGAGACGCTGTCGCTCGGCCTGCCCTTCATGGCGGCGTTTCTCGATCCGGGCGGCTGGGGCCGTTCCTTCACCTCGGCGCTCGATGAATATGCCAACATGGCCGGCCTGTGGATCGTCGGCGAGGACATGCCGCAGGAGAACAACCGCATCACCCTGCACAAGGAGGAGAAGGACCAGTACGGCCTGCCCATCGCCAATGTGAACTTCAGCGACCACCCCAACGACACCGCGATGCGCAACCATGCCTACAAACAGGGCCAGGCCCTCTACAAGGCCGTCGGCGCAACCCGCACCCTGCCGACACCGCCCTACCCGTCAACCCATAATCTCGGCACCAACCGCATGAGCGAGAAGCCGAAGGATGGCGTGGTCAACAAGTTCGGCCAGAGCCACGACATCAAGAATCTCTTCGTCTCCGACGGCAGCCAGTTCACCTCGGGCGGGGCGGAAAACCCGACATTGACGATTGTCACGCTTGCCATCCGGCAGGCGGACTACATCGCCAAGGAGATGGCGGCGAAGACGATCTAGATTTAAGAACTGAAAAAGCTCTGGGCGCAAAAGCCGACTTTTGCGCCCATGAATCTCATCAAGAGCTCGTATTTAAAACAGCTTGCCGCCGTTCGGCACCGGCTTGCTGATGGCGGCCAGAACAACGCCGCCCTCCTCGTCCGGAAAACCCAGTGTCAGCACTTCCGACATGAACGGGCCGATCTGGCGCGGCGGGAAGTTGACCACCGCCATCACCTGGCGGCCTTTCAGCTCATCCAGCGTATGGTGCTTGGTGATCTGCGCGGAGGACTTCTTCACCCCGATTTCCGGGCCGAAATCGATCTTGAGCTTGAAGGCCGGCTTGCGCGCTTCCGGGAAGGTTTCCGCCTCGACGATCGTGCCGACGCGGATATCCACTTTCTCAAAATCATCAAAACTGATGGTCATCACATTCAACTCAAACAAACCGCCATGCTGCAGGTCAGGCAGAACCGACCGTCTCGAACAGAATGCTATCGAGCGATTCCCGTGCTGTCGAGCCCGACCAGACAACAAACTGGAATGCCTGGAAATAGGTCTCGCAGGCATCCAGCGCACTGGACAGGAGCACTTCCACCTGTTTGCTCGTCGGTTCCGCACCGCCGGACAGAAGCAGCGACTGGCGGTACATCACCGCACCTTCCTGGCGCCACAGATCGAAATGCCCCATCAGCAGCTGTTCGTTGATCAGCGACAGCAAGCGCATCACTTCATTGACGCGCGGTTCGCTGACCGCGATATCAAAGGCGCAGGCCAGATGCAGCGCCTCGAAATCTTCCATCCACGAGAAGGAAATCTGGTAATCGGTCCAGTTGCCCTCGACCGTAATGGCAATCTCGTCGTCCCCGGTGCGCTCGAAAGCCCATTCATTGGCATGGGCCACATGTTCAATCACATCGACCGGATGCAAATCACGCGCAATCTCTATTTCCAGAAGGCTCATCGCCATTACCTGCTCAATCGAATCTCATCTGACGCTGCGGGAGCACAGCGCACCCACCCAAAGGACACCTAACGCTTGAAAACTCACCGGCAGGCAGTACGCACCAGCCGGACCACGGATATGAACTTGTTACCCGCTGCATGACCATTGAAACGAATCATGCTGTAATTTCAGTGTATTGATGCTGAGTCCGAGCGCCAGTCCCCTTTTGGCCAAATGGCGCGAATGGGTGTGGACAGATGTTATGAAAATGATTCACGACCAGCCTTTAACTGACTCTAAGAAAACGATTTTCGGCGATTTCCACCTGTTGATAATTTCTTAAGATTTATTTTGGGGACAGACCGAATATGCCGGATAAATCACCGCGAAACGGCGCCCGGGCGCCCCGCAGAGAGTGTCCGTGATTCCGGAGCGGTCAATAATGCAAAAGGCCCACTGCCCGGACACGGGCAATGGGCCTGCAAAAATGCGATTCTTTTGACGGTCAGTCCTTCTTGGCGCGCGTGCCGGACGCTGCTGCCTTTGCCGGTTTGGCCGCATCGGCGGCAGGCTTTTCCTTGTGGCCGACGAGCGCTTCCAGCGCTTCGATACGGGCGAGCAGCGCCGTGTTTTCGGCACGGGCACGGATGGCCATTTCGCGCACCGCTTCGAAGTCCTCGCGCTGCACCACATCCATGGTGTTGAGCAGCCGTTCAGCCTGCCCACGGAAAGCGGTTTCGACTTCGCGGCGGACGCCCTGCGCTGCACCGGCAGCGTCGGTCACGAGCTTGGCCAGTTCATCAAGAACGCGGTTTGATCCATTGGTCATGGCAGATACCTCTGTTGCTTTCCCCATCAAATAATCGCCGCGGCAGGCGATTGCAAGCGAAGGTCATAATTGCGCAAATGTTACCGGACAGGCGGCTTGACGCTGTTCCTGCCCTCGCGCATGGTCCGCGCCGATGAACCTGGTGATGACGGAGTGCCTATTGTGAGCGAAATACTTGTCCCGACGATGGCCGCGATCGCATTTCCCAATATCGATCCGGTGATCTTTTCCATCGGGCCGTTCTCCGTTCACTGGTATGGCCTCGGCTACGTCGTCGGCATTCTCTTCGCCTGGTGGTATGGCAAGAGACTTATCAGCAAGCCGCGCCTGTGGGCCAACAACACGCCGCCGATGAAGCCCAACGATCTCGATGACTTCGTCCTGTGGGCCGCGCTCGGCGTGGTTCTGGGCGGACGCATCGGCTACATCCTGTTCTACGATCTGGCCCGCTACATCAGCCACCCCTTCGACATCTTCAAGGTGTGGGAAGGCGGCATGTCCTTCCATGGCGGATTGATCGGCACCACGCTGGCGATGATTCTGTTTGCCCGCTCGCGCAAGATCAAGGTATTCAGCATGATCGACACCATCGCCGCGGGCGTTCCCGTCGGCCTCGGGCTGGTCCGTGTCGCCAATTTCATCAATGGCGAACTCTGGGGCCGCATCACCGACGTGCCCTGGGGCATGATCTTCCCGACGGGAGGCCCGTTCGTCCGCCATCCGAGCCAGCTGTACGAGGCAGCGCTGGAAGGCATCGTCCTGTTCGCCACCCTGGCGCTGCTGATCTTTTACGGCCGCAAGCTGAAGAGCCCGCGCTTTATCGGCGGCGCCTTCATCACCGGCTATGGCCTGTCGCGCATCTTTGTCGAGTTCTTCCGCGAGCCGGATGCCCAGCTCGGTTACCTCTATAACGGCTGGCTGACGATGGGCATGATCCTGTCCGTTCCCATGGTGCTCGTCGGCCTGTGGGCACTGCTGACCGCACGCAACCCGGAAGTTTCCACCGGACGATGACACTGAAACAACGCATCATCCGGCAGATCGGGCTGACAGGCCCGGTCAGCGTTGCCGACTACATGGCGATGTGCCTGTTCGATCCGGATGCTGGCTATTACACGACGCGCGAACCATTCGGCCGCGAGGGTGATTTCATCACCGCCCCGGAAGTCAGCCAGATGTTCGGCGAGCTTGCCGGCGTCTGGTGTGTCAGCGCCTGGCAGGCGATGGGATCGCCCGCCGCATTCATCCTGTGCGAGATGGGCCCCGGACGCGGCACGCTGATGCAGGACGTGCTGCGGACGGCGTTAAAGCTTGCCCCGGATTTCATCGCGGCGGCACAGATCCGCATGGTCGAGATCAGCCCGCGCCTCGCGCAGATCCAGAAAGAGACACTCGCCACCTCCGGTCTTGAAATCCGGTGGCATGCGCAGTTCGGCGATTTGCCATCCGGTCCGCTGGTTCTCTTGGCCAACGAGCTGTTCGATGCCATTCCGGTCCGCCAGTACGTCAAATCGGGCGGGCGTTTCGTCGACCGCATCGTCACCGTCGACGACGGCGGCAACCTGGCATTTGCGGCGGGAAGCGGATCGATCGATACGGCGCTCTTGCCCGCCGGACACAGCACGGCGCCCGATGGCAGCATTGTCGAAATTGCCCCGGCACGCAGTGCGCTGATGCAGGATATCGCCGAACGCCTGCGCCGCGCGCGCGGCGCGGCGCTGCTCTTCGATTATGGCCATCTGCACCAGGGTTTCGGCGATACGCTGCAGGCGCTGCGCAGCCATAAGCCTGTTGACGTGCTGGACACGCCGGGTGAAGCCGACCTGACCAGCCATGTGGATTTTGCCATGCTGGCAAAGGCCGCGCGTTCTGAAGGCTGCACGGCAAATGCCATGACGCAGGGAGATTTTCTCATCGCCATGGGCTTGCTCGACCGCGCCGGCGCCCTCGGCCGCGGCAAGCCGGCAGCGTTCCAGGAGCAGATCCGCGCCGATGTCGAGCGGCTGGCAGGCCCTGATCAGATGGGCACGCTGTTCAAGGTGCTTTGCGTCGCGGACTCCGCCACACATTTGTTTCCATTCGAATCCATATGACGGAAGCAATTGACTTCGCGTCGATGCTCCACCACCATCCGCAGCCTTGAGAAAGAGCAATCCGGCATGATCACGTCTGAAAAACCAGTAGCGCTGCACGCTTCCCTGCTGGGGTCTCCCGAGAAAGATCGAATCGCTCACGGGTTCTTCACCCGTATCGGCGGCGTTTCCACAGGTATCTACGCCGGATTGAACGTCGGCAGCGGCTCCAACGACAATCAGGACCATGTCCGGGAAAACCGCAGGCGCGTGGCCAGCGCGCTGGGAGCCGACCTCTCCCATCTCGTCACCGTGCATCAGGTGCATTCGCCGGATGTCATCACGGTTACGGCGCCGCTCACCGGCGAGCGGCCCAAGGCCGACGCCATGGTGACGGCGACACCCGGCCTTGTCATCGGCGCGCTGTCGGCCGATTGCGGCCCGATCCTATTTGCCGACCGCGATGCGAAAGTCATCGGCGCGGCCCATGCGGGCTGGCGCGGCGCCCTTGGCGGCGTATTGGAGAACACCATCGACGCGATGATTGCGCTCGGCGCGAAACGCGACAACATCCAGGCGGTGCTGGGACCAACGATCGGCCCCGACAATTACGAAGTCGGCGCGGAATTCTATGATCAGTTCACCGGAACCGACCCGTCCTACACCCGTTTTTTCCGCGTCTCCGCCAAAGAAAACCACAAGATGTTCGATCTCTGGGCTTTCATCACCATGCGGCTGCGCAATGCCGGGGTGAACGCCGCCGCACTGGAGAAATGCACCTATGCCGAGGAAGACCAGTTTTTCTCCTACCGGCGCACCACCCATCGCAAGGAACCGGACTATGGTCGCCAGATCTCGGCGATCACCATTCTAGAGGAACAATGATGGCCCTTCATTTCGAGCCCGAGGAATTTGCGGCACGCCGCGACCGCCTGATGATGGTGATGGCCGAGCAGAAGCTGGATGCCATTCTGCTCTTCGCGCAGGAGAGCATGTACTGGCTGACCGGCTATGACACGTTCGGCTTCTGCTTCTTCCAGTGTCTCGTCGTCAAGTCCGATGGCAGCCAGGTGCTGATGACCCGCTCGGCCGATTTGCGCCAGGCGCGCCAGACCTCGAACATCGAAAACATCGTGATCTGGGCCGACCGCGACAATGCCAATCCGGCAGCGGATTTGCGCGAACTCCTCAACGATCTCGACCTGCTCGGCAAACGCATCGGCGTCGAATACCAGACCCACGGCCTGACCGCCGCCAATGGCCGCAAGCTCGATGAACAACTCGCCGCCTTTGGCCAGATCGTCGACGCATCCGGTCTTGTCGACAGGCTGCGCGTGCTGAAAAGCCCCGCTGAAATCGCCTATAGCCGCAAGGCGGCCGAACTTGGCGACGAGGCGCTGGATGCAGCGTTGAAGCTTATCAAGGCCGGTGCCGACGAAGGCGACATCCTCGCGGCCATGCAGGGCGCCATCTTTGCCGGCGGCGGCGATTACCCGGCCAACGAATTCATCATCGGTTCGGGCGAAGATGCCCTGCTGTGCCGGTACAAGGCCGGGCGGCGCAAGCTCACGAAAAACGACCAGCTCACGCTGGAATGGGCCGGTGTCTATCGCCATTACCACGCGGCAATGATGCGCACCGTGCTGACCGGCAAGGCATCAAAACGCCATCTGGAGCTCTATGACGCGGCCCGCGAGGCGCTCGAGGCGGTTGAAGAGGCGATGACTCCGGCATCAACTTTCGGTGATGTCTTTGACGCGCATTCCCGGGTGATGGAGGCCCATGACCTGACGCGGCACCGGCTCAATGCCTGTGGCTATTCGCAAGGCGCGCGCTTCACACCCTCATGGATGGATATGCCGATGTTCTATGCCGGCAATCCGGAGCGGATACAGCCCGACATGACGCTTTTTGCCCATATGATCATCATGGATTCCGACAGCGGTACGGCCATGACATTGGGACGGACCTACCTCACGACCAATGGCGCTGCCGAGCCACTTTCGCGCCAACCTCTTGACTTGATCGTAAAATAAAACTTTTGTCAGCTTTCGTTTTTTCGAGATGGCACAACTATGGCTCATGATGGGGTTAGACCAAAGATGATGTCTCGCAAATCACTGACCTATACCTGTGCGGCGCTGGCGGCTCTTGGCCTCAGCGCCTGCAACAGCGCCGAATCGCCGATGGGCGTGACAAAGAAAGACCTTCCGGCAGCGCAAGGCACAGCTGCAGCGCCGGGAACGGTCACGCCGGGCACAACGCCGGCAACGGTGACGACCGCGACGCCGACGGCCACGGCGCAGGGGACACCGGCAGCAACGCCGCAACCGGGAACTGCCACGCCCGCAGGCACCGCCGTTGCATCGGGCGCCGCGCAGCCGGGTGTGTCCCGCACGGCAAAATTGCGTTTCGCCCCGATCGTCGGCGCGCCGATTGCCGCCGCCACACCCTTGTCACAACGGCTCTCGGCGCTGGCCAAGGCCAAGGGCATCGTTCTGGGTACGGCCGCCGATACCGACAACACGCATATCATGAAGGGCTACTTCTCCGCCCTGCCCGACGGCAACCAGACGACGATCATCTATGTCTGGGACGTGCTCGACCCTGCGGGAACCCGGCTTCACCGTATCCAGGGACAGGAAATCGTCCCCGGCAACGGAACAGACCCTTGGAGCACCGTGCCTCCGAAGGTGATGGAATCAATCGCCGACAAGGCAATCGACGGCTATCTGAAATGGGTATCCGGCGCCAAGACGTGACATATTTACGCGTTTGACGCGATATTAGCGAGGAACTGTGCATGAATCTGCCCTGCCCGCTTGCAATGTGCGTCAGGCACAGTAAAAGGCCCGGCATATCCTTCACTTGGTTGGCACCGGGGAAAATACGGGCATGAAACTATTCGCGGGCAATTCCAATCGCGTTCTCGCTGAATCTGTCGCCAAATATCTCAATATACCGCTTGGAAAGGCCAGCGTCCGGCGCTTCGCCGACGAGGAGATATTTGTCGAGATCCAGGAAAACGTGCGCGGCGA
Source organism: Phyllobacterium sp. T2-21 (assembly GCF_055378485.1). Classification (NCBI taxonomy): domain Bacteria; kingdom Pseudomonadati; phylum Pseudomonadota; class Alphaproteobacteria; order Hyphomicrobiales; family Phyllobacteriaceae; genus Phyllobacterium; species Phyllobacterium sp. T2-21. The sequence goes on from NZ_AP027912.1 coordinate 3,382,521, forward strand.
AGATGTCTTCGTCATGCAGTCGACCTCCTTCCCGGCCAATGATCACCTGATGGAACTGCTCATCATGATCGATGCCTTCCGCCGGTCCTCGGCAAAGCGCATCACCGCAGTCCTTCCCTATTTCGGCTATGCCCGCCAGGACCGCAAGCCCGGTCCGCGCACCCCGATCTCCGCCAAGCTGGTTGCCAATCTGATCACCGAAGCCGGTGCAAACCGCGTGCTGACGCTCGATCTGCACGCCGGCCAGATCCAGGGCTTCTTCGATATCCCGACCGACAACCTCTATGCCGTTCCGGTCATCGCCCGCGATGTCCGCGCCCATTACGGCACATCGAATGTCATGGTCGTCTCGCCCGACGTCGGCGGTGTGGTCCGTGCCCGTTCGCTGGCCAAGCGCATCGACGCGCAGCTTGCCATCGTCGACAAGCGCCGCGACCGTCCCGGTGAATCGGAAGTCATGAACGTTATCGGTGAAGTCACCGGCAAGGATTGCCTGCTGTTCGACGATATCGTCGATTCCGGCGGCACATTGTGCAACGCGGCCGAAGCACTTCTTGCCAAGGGTGCCACCAGCGTCACCGCCTATATCACCCACGGCGTGCTTTCCGGCGGTGCGGTCGCCCGTATTGCCGGCTCGAAGCTGAAGGAACTGGTGATCACCGACTCCATCCAGCCGACACCGGCCATCGAAGCGGCGCACAATATCCGCGTCCTGTCGATTTCCGATCTGATCGGTGAAGCGGTTTCGCGCACAGCCTCGGAAGAATCGGTTTCCAGCCTGTTCGACTAGAGCCGGAGCGCAATTCCGGCCAGCGCTGCCAGTCCCAGCACAACAAGCATGTTGAAGCGCAGCGCAATCAGTGCGACTGCCGCTCCCGACGCTATGGCTGCCGCCGCCCAGTCAAAGGCGGCGAGGTCCAGCACCGGCAGATGCAGCGGGCCAACCAGCCTCTCCTGAAACGCACCAAACAGCACGTGCAGGCCGAACCATACGGCAAGATTGGCGATGACACCGACAACGGCGGCGGTGATCGCCGCCAGCGAGGCTTTCAGCCAGCCGACATGGCGCAGCCGCTCGACAAACGGCGCACCGGCAAAAATCCAGAGAAAACATGGTGCGAAGGTGAACCACAGCGCCGTCAGCCCGCCAAGCAGCCCGCCGGTGAGCGGATCGAAGCCGGACAGGCGCGCGCCGCCGACGAAACCGACAAAGGCCAGCACTAGGATGAGCGGTCCGGGCGTGGTTTCAGCCAGCCCCAGCCCGGTGAGCATTTCGTCCGGTTTGAGCCAGCCATAATAGTCCACCGCCTGCTGCGCCACATAAGCCAGTACCGCATAGGCGCCGCCGAAGGTGACGACGGCCATCTTGGAGAAGAAGGCTGCTTCGGCGGCAAAGACATTGCTTTGCCCCAGCCCGGCCAGCAAGAGCGCAAGCGGTCCCAGCCAGAGCATGGTCCACACCAGGGCGGACTGGAAAGCGCCGCGCGCCGCGGGTTCGGCAATGGTTCTGTCCGGCAATGACGGGGACACTCTGTTGGTCAGGCGATAGCGCGCAAAGCCGAAAAGCCCGGCGATCAGGATGACCAGCGGGAACGGCATCTTGATGAGGGCAATGGCGATAAACGCGCAAATGGCGATGCCATAGGCGGGATAGTCGGTCAGAGCGCGCTTGCCGACCTTGATCAGGGCCTCGAGCACAATCGCCAGCACGGCCGCTTTCAGACCGAACAGCAGCCCTTCGACGACGGGAACCTGCCCGAAACTGACATAGAGCGCCGACAGCGCCAGCATCACGCACGCGCCCGGCAAGATAAACAGAAGCCCGGCGACAACACCGCCCCTCACACCGTGAAACAGCCAGCCGAGATAGGTGGCAAGCTGCATCGCTTCGGGACCGGGCAGCAGCATGCAGAAATTCAGCGCATGCAGGAAGCGTTCCTCACTGATCCACTGCTTTTCGTCGACCAGCACGCGGTGCATCATCGCGATCTGTCCGGCCGGACCGCCGAAGGACAGAAGGCCGATCTTGCCGAAGGTATAAAACGCGTCGCGCGCCTCGATTTTTTGCTGTTCCAGCGCTATCGTCCCGGCCATTGCCCGTCCCTGTTCCGTTGTCCCGCCCTAAACAGCGCCCATGACGGTGGAATGACAGACTTTCCCGGCATACCGGTCAAGCAACAAACTTGCACATGGCGTCTCTTTCCGTTATAGAGCCGCCATCCGCGTAGACACCCTTGGAGGCAACGCGGAATGGGGCGGTCATTTCATCCGGTTCCGGATGGCCATGCGACCGCTTCATGTTTTTTGGGCTTTCTTTGCAGACAACCCGGAAAACACTCCAGATTTGAACCTCGAAAGGAAATGCCATGAGCGAAGCATACGAGCTCAAGGCCGAGGCGCGCGAACGGGTTGGTAAGGGGTCCTCCCGGGAAATTCGCCGCAACGGTAAAGTGCCAGCAGTCATCTATGGTGACAAGCAGGCACCAATCTCGATTACCCTCGACTACAAGACACTCTACTACAAGATTCACGGCGGCGGCTTCAAGACGACGATCGCGAACATCCAGCTGGATGGCAAGACCATTCAGGTCCTTCCCAAGGACTTCCAGCTCGATCCGGTCAGCGACAAGCCAGTGCATGTTGACTTCCTGCGTGTGTCGGCAAAGTCGGTTGTGAACGTGAACGTCCCTGTTCACTTCCTCAACGAAGAACTGTCCCCAGGCATCAAGCGCGGCGGCGTTCTCAACATCGTTCGTCACGATGTCGAACTGCATGCCCCGGCAAATGCAATTCCGGATGCGATCGAAATCGATCTGACCGGCCTGCAGATCGGAGACTCGATCCACATTTCCGCTGTTACACTGCCGAAGGGCGTAACATCGGTTATCCACGATCGTGACTTCACCATTGCCACGATTGCCGCTCCGGCTGTTCTCGCTGCAGAAGACGAGACCGTTGAGGCAGCAGCCGAGACCACTGAAACGGCAGAAAAAGACGGCGAGTAATCGTCTCTATTGGGAGCTATGGCACCGTGCTGCTCATCGCAGGTCTTGGCAATCCCGGCTCCCAATATGCTGCAAACCGGCATAATATCGGTTTCATGGCGGCGGATGAAATACACCGTCGCCATCGTTTTTCTCCCTGGACCAAGAAGTTCCAGGCCCTGATCGCCGACGGCACGATTGACGGCGAAAAGGTCATTCTGATCAAACCCCAGACGTTCATGAATCTGTCCGGCCAGTCCGTTGGCGAGGCCATGCGCTTCTACAAGCTGGCGCTGGGCGATCTCGTCGTCATCTATGACGAACTGGATCTGCCGCCGGGCAAGCTGCGCGTGAAGACGGGCGGAGGTTCGGGCGGGCACAACGGCATCAAGTCCATCGATGCCCATTGCGGCAAGGACTACCGGCGCATTCGCGTCGGGATCGGTCATCCCGGCGTCAAGGAGATGGTGACACACCATGTCCTCGGCAATTTTTCCAAGGCGGACGGGGAATGGGTCGAACCCATTCTCGGGGCAATCGCCGACAATACGGGTTTGCTCGTCAAGCAGGACGATGCCGGGTTCATGAACCGCGTGGCGCTCGCCACCGGCAGCCGCCACAGGAGCGAGCCGAATCCGGTTGCAAAACCGGCGGGTCAAAGCCATATCCGGCAGGCACGTCCGGCCAAGCCGAACGTCAACATTCCAAAAACCGGCCCGATGGCCGACATGCTGAACAAGCTCTTCGGCAAGAAAGAATAAGGATCGCAGATTATGGGTTTCAAATGCGGCATCGTTGGCTTGCCCAATGTTGGCAAATCGACGCTTTTCAACGCCTTGACCAAGACAGCTGCCGCGCAGGCTGCGAACTATCCGTTCTGCACCATCGAGCCGAACACCGGCGAAGTTGCCGTGCCTGATCCGCGCCTGCAGGCCATCGCCAAGATCGGCAAATCGGCCAACATCGTTCCGACCCGTATCAGCTTTGTCGACATCGCCGGCCTCGTGCGCGGCGCATCCAAGGGTGAAGGCCTCGGCAACCAGTTCCTTGCCAACATCCGCGAAGTCGACGCCGTGGTGCACGTGCTGCGCTGCTTTGAAGATGATGACATCACCCACGTCGAAGGCCGGATCGATCCCGTCTCCGACGCGGAAACCGTCGAGACGGAACTGATGCTTTCCGACCTTGACAGTCTCGAGCGCCGCATCGTGCAGTTCCGCAAGCGCGCCAGCGTCAAGGACAAGGAAGCCCTCACCGTTCTTCCCGTCATGGAGCAGGCGCTCTCCCTGCTGCAGGGCGGCAAGCCGGTCCGCTTCATGCTGAACGGCATTGCGCCTGACGACCTCCTCATTCTGCAGGGCCTCAATCTCCTGACATCAAAGCCCGTGCTCTACGTCTGCAACGTCGCCGAAAGCGATGCGGCAACCGGCAATGAACACACGGAAGCCGTCGAGGAAATGGCAACCGCCCAGGGCGCCGAGACGGTGACGATCTCCGCTGCCATCGAAGCCGAGGTTGCACAGTTGCCCGATGAAGAGGCCAAGGAATATCTGGACGCGATGAACCTGGACGAGCCCGGTCTCGATCGCCTGATCCGCGCCGGCTACAAGCTGCTGCACCTGATCACCTATTTCACCGTCGGACCGAAGGAAGCCCGCGCCTGGACCGTTGAACGCGGTTCCAAGGCACCACAGGCCGCCGGCGTCATCCACACGGATTTTGAGCGCGGCTTCATCCGCGCGCAGACCATCGCCTACAATGACTATGTCACCCTCGGCGGCGAAGTCGCCGCCAAGGAAGCCGGCAAGGCGCGCGACGAAGGCAAGGAATATGTGGTGCAGGACGGCGATATCATGCTGTTCCGTTTCAATACCTAGAATCGAGACTCGTTAGTCTGACACCACTGTGGTGCGTGGTTCGACAAGCTCACCATGCGGGAGGGTGAGGATTGCAGGGAGCTGTATCCTGCAATGCCTCCCATGAGTTTGCAGCCAAACCACATCCCTCATGGTGAGCTTGTCGAACCACGCACGATGCAGATGCAATCGGCCTCTTGAACCAAAAGCGCTCATGCCTATTATGGCGGCATGAGCGACTACACCCCCCGATATGCCTATGAGGATTTCACGGTCGGCAGCGAATGGCTGCTCCCCGCGAAATCCGTCGAAGCCGGTGAAATCATCGATTTCGCCACCCAGTTCGATCCCCAGCCCTTCCATCTGGACGAGGCTGCCGGAAAAGCCAGCATCCTTGGCGGCCTTGCCGCCTCCGGCTGGCACACGGTTTCCATGTTTATGCGCATGATGTGCGATGCCTATCTCCTCGATTCCACATCGCAGGGTGCGCCGGGCATCGACTACGCCAAGTGGAAAAAGCCGGTTCTTGCCGGGGACACGCTGACCGGCAAGAGCACGGTCATCGAACGGCGCGTATCCAAATCCAAGCCGGACCTCGGCTTCATCGTGCTGCACCACGCCATCTCCAACCAGCATGGCGAAGTGGTCTGCGAACTGCAGAACACGGGCATGTTCACATTGCGGGAGCCCGCCGCAGCATGAGCGCAGCCCTCACCGCCCTTATCGGGATCGAACGCGATCTCGGCACGCACACATTCACCGCGGAAGAGATCGTAACCTTTGCCAGGAAGTACGATCCGCAGCGTTTCCACGTCGATCCGGAAGCGGCCAAACACAGCAATTTCGGGGCACTGTGCGCCTCCGGCTGGCATACGACGGCCATTTGGATGCGGCTGAATGTCGAGGACATGAAACGCCAGATCAAGGCGGCCATGGAGCGGGGCGAAACGCCGCCGCAATTCGGCCCCTCGCCCGGCTTTGAAAACCTGAAATGGCTGAAGCCTGTTTATGCCGGGGACACGATCCGCTTCACCCGGACGCTGAACGGTTTTCGCGCGCTGAAATCCCGCCCCGGCTGGGCGATGATGCAGATGTCGTCCGCGGCCTATAACCAGGACGAGCAGAAGGTCCTGGAGTTCAACAGCGCCGCGTTGATTGGATTGGCCTAGTACAGGGCCGCAGAAGGCCCTCAGTGGCCTTCATAGGCAACGAGCGTGCGCACGTTGACGCCGAGCGCTTCGAGCTTCCTGCGCCCGCCCAGATCAGGCAGATCGATGATGAAGCAGGCGCTGACAATATCGGCGCCCATCTGCTGCAACAGTTTCACCGCAGCTTCGGCCGTGCCACCCGTTGCGATCAGGTCATCGACGAGAATGACCTTCTCGCCCGGCACGATGGCATCCCGGTGCATCTCCATTTCATCGACGCCATATTCCAGACTGTAGGCAATGCGCACCGTGTCATGCGGCAGCTTGCCCTTCTTGCGGATCGGCACGAAACCGGAGGACAGCTGGTGCGCCATGGCGCCGCCGATGATGAAGCCGCGCGCTTCCACACCGGCAACCTTGTCGACCTTGCCGCCCGCATAGGGATGGACCAGTTCATCGACGGCCCGGCGAAAGGCGCGTGCATCGCCAAGCAGGGTCGTGATGTCACGAAACATGACGCCGGGTTTGGGATAATCGGGGATATTCCGAATGGCATTCACCAGCGTCTGCTTCAGCGTTGAATCCATGTCGTCACTCCTTTGTGCCTGCAAGGCGCACAGCGGTGCAGTTTAATAGACCACCACCGCAAAAGAAAAGGGCGCAAGGCGCCCTTTCCGGATCAGATATAGTCAGAGCCGATCAATGTTCGATGTCGGCCCAGATACGGCGCTTGGCGACGTAGAGGAGACCCGCAAACAGAACAAGGAAGATCATGACGCGGAAGCCGGTCTTCTTGCGGTCTTCCAGGTGCGGTTCAGCGGCCCACATCAGGAATGCCGATACGTCCTTAGAATACTGCGCCAGTGTCTGCGGCGAACCGTCATCATAGGTCACCTGGCCATCCTGCAACGGCTGGGCCATGGCCAATGACTTGGCGGCGATGAAGTAAGGGTTGTAGTGCGTGCCCTCGGGGATCTTCATGCCTTCCGGCGGTGTTTCGCCGAAGCCGGTCAGCAGCGCGTGAATATAGTCCGGTCCGCCTTCCTGATACTGTCCCCAGAAGATGTCGATCAGGAACTGCGGGAAGCCGCGCTCGACGGCACGGGCCTTGGCGATCAGCGAGAAGTCGGGCGGAGCGGCACCATTGTTGGCGGCAGCCGCTGCCTGTTCATTGGCGAACGGCGCCGGGAAATGATCAGCCGGAATAGCCTTGCGGGTGAACATCTCACCTTCCGCATTGGGGCCGTCCTTCACTTCATATTCCGCGGCGAATGCCTTGACCTGCGCTTCGCTGTAACCGAGTTCCGAAAGCGAACGGAAAGCTACCAGCTTCATCGAATGGCAGGCGGAGCAGACTTCCTTGTAGATCTTCAGACCGCGCTGAAGCTGCTGCTTGTCATAGGTGCCGAAGGGGCCGGCGAAGGACCACTTCATCTGTTCCGGATGCTTGATCGGGAAGTGCGTCGGCTCAGCAGCATTGTGGGCTGCTTCTTCCGCAAACGCACCGCCGCCGAAAGCCAGCATGGTCCCGAGACCGGCAGCTGCGAGACCGAGGAGGATTTTTTTCATCGGAGAGTCCTTCACGTTTCTCAGCCTTTAGTTTCCGGAGCCGCCGCAACACCCGCGGGCTGACCGCCGCTCTTGGTCTTGGCAAGCACAGCTTCGGTAATCGAGTTTGGAATGCGGCGCGGCGTTTCGATCAGGCCGAGCAACGGCATGATGATGATGAAGAAGCCGAAGTAGAAGGCTGTGCCGAGCTGCGAAAGGATCGTGTAGATGCCTTCGGCAGGACGCGAACCGAGCCAGCCGAGCATGATGGCATTGGCAACGAAAATCCAGAAGAACAGCTTGTACCAGGGACGATAGACGGCCGAACGCACCTTCGATGTATCGAGCCATGGCACGATGAACAGGATCGCGATCGAGCCGAACATGGTCAGAACGCCGCCGAGCTTCGAGTTGATCGGTCCGATGTTGAAGGTGATGGCGCGCAGCATCGCGTAGAACGGCAGGAAGTACCATTCAGGAACGATGTGAGCTGGCGTCTTCAGCGAGTCAGCCGGAATGTAGTTGTCCGGATGGCCCATGTAGTTCGGCATGTAGAAGACGAAGTAGGCAAAGAGGATCAGGAAGAGCGACAGCGCAAATGCATCCTTGATGGTTGCATAGGGTGTGAACGCCACCGTGTCCGTCTTCGACTTGACTTCAATACCGGTCGGGTTGGTCTGGCCGGTCACGTGCAGAGCCCAGACGTGCAGGATAACAACACCGGCAATCATGAAGGGCAGCAGGTAATGCAGCGAGAAGAAGCGGTTGAGGGTCGGATTATCCACGGCAAAACCGCCGAGCAGCAGCTGCTGGATCGGGTCGCCGATGATCGGAAACGCCGTGAAGAAGCCGGTGATGACGGTTGCACCCCAGAAGGACATCTGGCCCCAGGGCAGGACGTAGCCCATGAAGGCGGTCGCCATCATCAGGAGAAGGATGATCACGCCGAGGATCCACAACAGCTCGCGCGGCGCCTTGTAGGAACCGTAGTAGAGCCCGCGGAAAATATGCACCCAGACCGCAAGGAAGAACATCGATGCGCCGTTGGAATGCAGGTAGCGCAGCAGCCAGCCCGAATTCACGTCGCGCATGATCTTTTCAACGGAGTTGAATGCCAGTCCCGTCTCAGCCGCATAATGCATGGCCAGAACGACACCGGTGATGATCTGCGCCACCAGCATGATCGCCAGAATGCCACCGAAGGCATAGGCGTAGTTGAGATTGCGCGGAACAGGATAGGCAACGAATGAATCATAGATCAGACGCGGCAACGGAAGTCGCGCATCGACCCATTTTTCGATACCTGTGTTCGGCGTATAGGATGAATGTCCACCGCTCATGTCGTGTCTCCCCCTGGAACCTTAGCCGATCTTGATGACGGTGTCGGAAATGAATGAAAGTGGCGGGACGGGCAGGTTTTCCGGTGCGGGACCGGAACGGATGCGCCCGGCAGTATCGTATTGCGAGCCGTGGCATGGGCAGAACCAGCCGCCGAAATCACCCTGCTGCCCGAGCGGAATGCAACCCAGATGGGTGCACACGCCGATCATGACCAGCCAGTTTTCCTTGCCTTTGCCTGCACCGCGATCCGCATCGGTCGCCTGGGCATCGCTCGGCAGATTGGCGTTGCGCGCAATCGGATCCTTGAGCTGGCTCAGCTGGACGTTTTTGGCATCCTCGATTTCCTTCGGCGTACGATTGCGAATGAAAACGGGTTTACCGCGCCACTTGACCGTCAGGGACATGCCCGGTGTCAGCGCTGAAACATCAACTTCGATGGACGAGACTGCCAGCGTGGATGCGTCCGGTCTCATCTGGTCGATGAAGGGCCATGCAAAGGCTCCCGCTCCGACCACACCGGCCATACCTGTCGCAATATAGAGGAAGTCACGCCGTGTCGGCTCGGTCGTATCGTGTGCGCTCACGGGGCCTGTTCCTTTCCGAATAACAACGCAGCAGGAGAGTCCACTTTGTCACCACAATACACGACTGGCCCATAGAATGAGCCTCGCGGATTCCCCAGCATATTGCGTGGTTTCTAAGCATGTCGCATGAGCTTGTCCAGCCTGACAGAGCCACAAGGGCAGGATGTCGCAGGGATAAGTCGCCACACCTTTTCCACTCTTTGGCCATGAATCTGTTTGCATTTTCGCAGCGGCCTTACAGGCGCCCGATAAAGCCGCCGGATTGGCGCGCCCAAAGTCCGGCGTAGAGCCCATTGGCGGCGATCAGCGCGTCGTGGCTGCCGCTCTCGACAATGCGTCCGCCATCCATGACCACAAGCCGGTCGAGCGCAGCGATGGTCGACAGGCGGTGCGCGATGGCGATGACGGTTTTGCCGCGCATCAGCCGGTAGAGATTGTCCTGTATCGCCGCTTCCACTTCCGAATCGAGTGCGGATGTCGCCTCGTCGAGAATGAGAATCGGTGCGTCCTTCAGCATGACCCGCGCGATGGCGATGCGCTGCCGCTGGCCGCCGGACAGCTTGACGCCGCGCTCGCCCACATGGGCATCGAAGCCCCGCCTGCCCTTGGGATCGGTCAAGGCGGCAATGAAGGTGTCGGCCTGCGCATTCTCCACGGCCTGCTGCATCAGTTCATCGGATGCCTCGGGACGGCCATACAGGATGTTGTCGCGCACGGAGCGATGCAGCAGCGAGGTGTCTTGCGTTACCATGCCGATATGCGCGCGCAGCGAGTCCTGCGTTACCTCCGCAATATCCTGCCCGTCGATCAGAATGCGCCCGGCCTGCACGTCGTAGAAGCGCAGGAGCAGGTTGACCAGGGTGGACTTGCCCGCACCGGAACGTCCGACAAGCCCGACCTTTTCGCCGGGAAGAATGTTCAGCGACAGATTGTCGAAGACCGGCTTCGAGCGGTCATAGTGAAACTGCACATTGTCGAAACGGATGGCGCCTGCGGGTACCGCAAGCTGTGCCGCACCGGGTTTGTCGACAACGGTGACCGGCCGCGCCAGCAGTTCCATCGAATTCTGGATGGTACCGTAATTGCGCAGGAGACCGTTGAGGTTGGCCATGGTCCGCCCCAAAAGCATGCTCAACCGCAGGACAAGGCCGAGGGTGAAGGCGATGGCACCGGGCGATATTTCCGACTTCAACCACAGATCGATGGAAACAATCGCCACGGCGCAGATCATCACACCGCTGGTTGCGCCGAGCGCAATGCGGATGCCGCTCAGGCCGCGCGTCAGCGGAATGATGGCATCGAGCCAGCGCTGCATGCCCTGCCGCATATAGGCGTCGTCGCGTTCCGCACTGCCGAACAGCTTGAGCGTCTGGATATTGCTGTAACCATCGACCAGCCGCCCGGTGACGACGGAGCTTGCTTCGGCTGTTTCCGCCGCGGCCCGGCGCACGCGCGGCAGGAAATAGCGGGCGATCAGGCTGAACGCAGCGAGCCAGACGATGACGATCGTCGCCAGCCGCCAGTCTAGGTCGCCGATCAGCGCGATGGTGGTGACGCTGTAGACGATGCAGATCCAGATGGCCTGCAGAAGCGTCATCATGAAATCGCCGACCGCCTGCCCGGTCGCCCAGACCTTGGTGACGATGCGGCCGGAAAAGTCGTTCTGGAAGAAGGCGAGGCTCTGGCGATAGGTGTGCAGATGCGCCTGCCAGCGCACCAGATTGAAGAAACCCGGCACGACGGTCTGCTCCTCCACCAGCGCCGACAACGTCAGGATGATCGTCCGGGCGATCAGGACACCCGCCAGCATCAGAACGAGCGGCGTGCCGTGATCCTGCATCAGGCCTTGCCAGCCCTTTGCCGGGTTGACCGATGCCAGAATATCGACGAGCCCGCCGAGAAACCAGAACAGGCCCGCTTCCGTCAGCGCGACGAGCCCGCCCAGTACCAGCACCGCGAAGAACGCGGCCTTGGCCTGCCGGACATAGAACCAGATGAACGGGAACGGCCGCGACGGGACATGATCCGCCGGCGGTGCGGCGTAAGGATCGATCCAGCTTTCGAACAGACGGAAGATATTTCTCATGCGGTGCACATCGGATCAGGAGCCTTTCAGGGTCAGACGTGCAGCGCGCGACTGAAAGAATACTCTTGAGCGAGTCCCCTCGCCGGTCAAATTAAAGTTCATTCAGATATTTCCCGGCAAAGAAAAATGCTCCCCGGCGGAACCGGGAAGCATTGGTGCAGCAGGACTGTTGAAGGCAGCTATTCCGCCGCTTCCTGCTCGTCATCCAGCCCGAGGAAGCCACCGGACTGCCGGGCCCAGAGGTTGGCGTAGATGCCATCGGCGGCAATCAATTCCTCATGGCTGCCGCTTTCCACGATCCGGCCCTTGTCCATCACCACGAGACGGTCAAGCGCCGCAATGGTGGACAGGCGGTGCGCGATGGCAATGACCGTCTTTCCCTGCATCAGCCGGTAAAGATTGTCCTGGATGGCCGCTTCCACTTCCGAATCAAGCGCGGAGGTCGCCTCGTCCATGATGAGAATCGGCGCGTCCTTGAGCATGACCCGGGCAATGGCGATACGCTGGCGCTGGCCGCCCGAGAGCTTGACGCCCCGCTCGCCCACATGCGCATCGAACCCGCGCCGTCCCTTGGGATCGGACGCCGCCTCGATGAACGCCTCCGCCTGCGCATTCTGCACGGCCTGGCGCATCAGCTCTTCCGAAGCATCGGGCCTGCCATACAGCACGTTGTCGCGGATGGAGCGGTGCAGCAGCGAGGTATCCTGCGTGATCATGCCGATATGCTCGCGCAGCGAGTCCTGCTTCACCTTGGCGATATCCTGGCCATCGATGGTGATACGGCCGCTCTCCAGATCGTAGAACCGCAGGAGCAGGTTGACGAGCGTCGACTTGCCCGCACCCGACCGTCCGACCAGCCCGATCTTTTCGCCGGGACGGATGTCGAGGGACAGCCTGTCGATGACGCCCGCACCCTTGCCGTAGTGGAAACCGATAGCCTCGAAGCGGATCGCACCGGCGCTGACAGCCAGTTCCGGCGCATTGGGAACATCCGTGACAAGGCGCGGCAGCGAGATGGAGGTAATGCCGTCTTCCACCGTTCCGATATTCTCGAACAGCGCCGACATTTCCCACATGATCCACTGCGACATGCCGTTGAGACGCAGCACAAGGCCGATACCCACTGCCACGGCGCCAACGGAAATGGCCGAACCGAGCCACAGCCAGATCGCAATGCTGCTTACCGAGAAAAGCAGGAGGCAGTTCATCGCATAGAGCGTGACATGGAATCCCGTCACCATGCGCATCTGCGTATAGGCGGTGGACAGGAACTCCTCCATTCCCTCGCGGGCATAGTTCTCTTCCCGCTTGGAATGGGAGAAGAGCTTGACCGTGGCGATGTTCGTGTAGCTGTCGACGATACGGCCCGTCATCGACGAGCGCGAATCCGCCTGCGCCTTGGACGCCACCTGCAGCTTCGGGATGAAATACCACATCAGCCCGACATAGGCGGCCAGCCACATCAGGAACGGCACCATGAGACGCAGATCGGCAGCGGCGGCGATGATGAGCGTGCCGCTGAAATAGACGATCACATAGTTCAGGACGTCGAGCAGCTTCATCACCGCCTCGCGCACGGCGAGCGATGTCTGCATCAGCTTGGTGGAAATCCGCCCGGCAAACTCGTCCTGGAAGAACGTCATGGACTGACGGACGACATAGCGATGCACCATCCAGCGGATGCGCATGGGGTAGTTGCTCAGCAGGGTCTGGTGAATGACCAGCGAGTCGAGCAGCACGATGCCGGGCATGACGATCAGCACGACACCGGCAAGCAAGGCGAGCTTCCAGCCTTCCTGCGCAATGAAGGTTTCACGGGACTGGTTGGACAGCCAGTCGACGACATTGCCCATGAAGGCATACATCGACACTTCAAGGACGGCGATCGACGCCGTGCATACCGCCATGACGGCGAGCCATGGCCAGACGCCGCGCGTGTAGTGCAAACAGAATGCAACCAGTGTCTTGGGTGGCTCACTGGGCTCGGCGGATGGAAACGCGTCAAGCCTTTTTTCAAACCAGCGAAACATTATCAAACCTCTTTCGGGCGACGGTCTCGGCATGACATGCGAGACGAAAATGATTCCGACGCAGCGTGGCGGTTACTGCGCTTGGGTTGCCGGAGCATGATGGAAACAGAGAAAGACAAACATGCAAACGCCAACCATGGGACGATTGCGACTTGTGTCAGGGAAGAAAACTACGCGGAAAGAACAGACACAAGACCGCCAACGACACCGGGCACGGCTTCATCGGGAGAAGCCATCCGGTTTGGAAGAAGTCGGAAAAATTCAGTCATCGACACCTCCAAAGTTTGTGTTGGCAAAGTTAGCGTTGCGGTCGAAACCCTATACCTATTATGAACGGAAAAAGCGAGAGCCTATTCTCAGGAAATACATGCGCCTGAGCGAAATATTGCCAACGGAGCCCACCGGTTGTGATTGAAAACAAACCCGACCTGCGCATCGCGCTCTACCAGCCGGATATTCCGGGCAATACTGGCACGATCCTGCGCATGGCCGCCTGTTTCGGGATCGGGGTCGATCTCATCGAGCCCGCGGGCTTTGATGTATCCGACCGGTCGCTCAAACGCGCCGGTATGGATTACCTCGAACAGGCCGCGCTCACGCGCCATGCCGACTGGCAGCACTTCCAGAACTGGCGCCAGGGCGAACAGCGCCGCCTGCTGCTGTTTTCCACCAAGGCGGCCGTGCCCTACACGCAATTCACCTTTCGGCAGGGCGACATCCTGCTGCTTGGACGCGAATCGGCCGGCGTGCCGGATGAGGTGCACCAGTCGGCCGATGCCAGATTGATCATCCCGATGGTGCCGGGGGCGCGGTCGCTCAATCTGGCGCTGTCCGCGGCCATCGCCACCGGTGAAGCCTTGCGGCAGTTCTCGCTGCCCGCATGAAAAACGCCGGCCATTTCTGACCGGCGTCCTCATTCATCTGACAGGAAGCTTACTTGACTTCAGCTGCCTTGCCGTCTTCCCACTTGTAGAGAACGAAGGTCGGCGTCGTCAGATCGCCGGTCTTTGCATAGGTCAGGTCGCCGACGACGGTTGAAACGGGTGCGCCGGAATGCAGTGCCGCAGCAACCGCTGCCGGATCGGCGGAGCCAGCCTTTTCAATGCCGGCCTTGATGACCTGCAGCGCCGCATAGGCATTGAGCGTGAAGGCTTCAGCCGGAATGTTCTTGGCCTTCAAAGCTTCCATGATCTTTGCAGCGGACGGGTTCTTTGTCGGATCGGCACTGTTGGTGAACAGCGTACCGGCAGCGGCAGCGCCGCCAATGGCCCAATATTCCGTGTTCGACAGGCCTTCGGCACCGATGATCTGAGCCTTGATGCCCTGATCAGCCAGCTGGCGGGCAATCAGGCCGCCTTCCGGATGGTAACCGCCGAAATAGATCACGTCGGCTTTTTCCGACTTCAGGCGGGTAATGAGCGCGCTGTAGTCCTTTTCACCGGCATTGATGCCCTGATCGACAACTTCCTTGACGCCGCCCTTGTTGAGCGTTGCCTTCAGATTGTTGGCCAGACCCGTGCCATAGGTGTTCTTGTCATAGACAACCGCGACGCGCTTGTCCTTGTAGTGCTTGAGAATGTACTGGGCAGCGACTTCGGCCTGCTGGTCATCGCGGCCGCAGGTGCGGAACACGGTGTCCAGGCCACGCGTCGTCAGATCCGGCGTGGTGGAGGTCGGGGTGATCATCAGGATGCCGTTTTCAGCCAGCACGTCGGAAACCGGCATCGAAACGCCTGATGTGACCGGACCGACCACGAACTTGATGCCTTCGCCGACCACCTGGTTGGCAACCGACACACCCTGCTTCGGCTCGCCGGCGTCATCGAAAAGCTTGATGACGATCTTCTCGCCCTTGATGCCGCCTTCGGCATTGATGGCTTCCGCAGCCGCAGCAACACCGTTCTTCACCTGCATGCCATAGGCAGCCACAGGGCCGGTTACAGGCGCGATGTTGCCGATGACGATGTCAGCACGGGCGAATGAAGTCATCGCCATGACAGCCGTCAACGCCACGCCAGAGATCAACGATAAGCGCATAGTGTCCTCCTTGAATTTTTTATTGCGCGGATTGCGCGGCCGGAAGATTCTCCGGCGCTGCAAAAAGTTCTACTGTCTTTATGGCAGGCTGTCAGCCACGATTCATGACAATCCTGAATCCATCATTGAAATAATTTGATGCCATTTATGAAGAAAAGTGTTCGGTTGTTGACAATTCACGCCGGTTTTTCCTGGAAATTCGAGATTTCCGCACACGCATCGGTCTTTTCAGCCGATTTTAGTCGGCATTGGGCAAACGGCGCATGGTGAATTCGATGATGTCGCCAGGCCGTTCGTACCAGCTTTCGATTTCGGTCCAGTAGGCCGCTTTCGGGTATTGGTCGAACCACTCCTTCGCCTTCTCCCGGGCGGCAAGACGCGGCAGGCGGAAGCTCTCGCGGATGAATGCACCACGCTGCCGGGGGGCTTCGCCCCGGCTTTCCTTCAGCTGCTTGCGCAAGCCGTCGAGCGGCGGCTTGGGAAAGTGTGTCCTGGGTACTTTGGAGACCATTTTGCATCCCTTCCTGAACCCTGTACGGCAGAGAGTAGATCAAACCCCGCCCTGAAAACGAGTCATTTTTTTGGGATAGCCCAAACACCACCTTCCTTTGCCGCGCCCCGGATGTGATAAAGTACACAGCAAGAAGGAATCGCTAATATGGACCGCCCGGATATTCCCGCCATCCTGCCCGAAGCACTTGAAGACAAGAAGACAGCCGCCACCGCGTGGTTTGCCGAATTGCGCGACAAGATCTGCGCCAGTTTCGAGCAGCTCGAGGATGATCTGGAAGGGCCACTCTCCGACCGGCCGGCGGGCCGTTTTGTGCAGACGCCATGGCAGCGCGACGAAGGCAATGGCGGCGGCGGGATCATGTCCATCATGCATGGCCGGGTCTTCGAGAAGGTCGGGGTTCACACCTCCACCGTCCATGGCGAATTTTCCCAGGAATTCCGCAAGCAGATACCCGGTGCGGATGAAGATCCGCGCTTCTGGGCATCGGGCATTTCGCTGATTGCCCATCCGCAGAACCCGTTCGTCCCGGCGGTGCACATGAACACGCGCATGGTTGTCACCACCCGCCAGTGGTTCGGCGGCGGCGCTGACCTGACACCCGTTCTCGACCGCAAGCGGACACAGGAAGACCCGGATACCGCCGCCTTCCACAAGGCGATGAAATTCGTCTGTGACAAGCATGCGGCGGTTGCCAGCCACGAGAAATTCAAGGACTGGTGCGACGAGTATTTTTATCTGCCGCACCGCAAGGAGCCGCGCGGCACGGGCGGCATTTTCTATGACTGGCTGCATTCTTCTGACGAAAATGGCGGCTGGGATGCCGACTTTGCCTTCACCCGCGACGTCGGCCGGGCCTTTTCGGTGGTCTACCCCTATCTCGTCCGGCAGAATTTCAACCGGGACTGGAGTTCCGAAGACCGGCAGGAACAGCTGGTCCGGCGCGGACGCTACGTTGAATTCAACCTGCTCTACGACCGCGGCACGATCTTCGGCCTGAAGACCGGCGGCAACGTGGATTCGATCCTTTCGTCCATGCCGCCAACGGTCAAATGGCCGTGATGTGATTTTTTCAGGGATCAATACCGGCTTTCATGCGTTATGGTGCTGCCGGTACGGTATCTGAAGCCGTATCTCGATGGAGAGGGCTCGTGTCACACCGGGCCCACAACAGGGAGAAAAGGCCATGAAAGAACTTCATTGCATCGTTCCCGGTTGCCAGTGGCATACCCGTCACGACACCGAAGCCGAGATCATCCGCCGCGCCACCGAGCACCTTCGCGAAACCCACGGCGAAACGGCCATCCGCGAAGCCATGCTCGAAACGATCAAGGCCAATATCCAGCCTGAAAAGGGCAAGGCTGCCTAGACGGGCTTTCCTGTCAGGTCGGGAATTCTGGCAAGCAGCGCATCACGGTCCAGCGTAAAGCCCGAGTCAATCCAGGCATCCTCGAGCGCGCGTTGCAGCTTGCCCACATCGGGGCCCTTTTCCAGACCGGCAGCGATGAGGTCGCCGCCGGAAACGGGGAATTTGGGCTTCTCGTATCGCCCGGCAAATTCCAGCAGTTTTGACAGATAACCGGCACGCATCATGGCGGCATTGTCGTTGAGCGCCTCCATGCGCGCTGAAACCAGCGCAAGGCGCAGGCGGTCCATCATGCCCTGCCGGTCGCTGCGATACAGCCGCTTGGCAAAACCCGCCTCGGAAATTTCGGCATTGGGCAGGACGGCACCAGCCCAGGCTTCCAGCCGCTCGCGCTCCTGATTGGAAAGCTTCAGGCGCACCGCCATGGCATGGATGCGCGCCGCATCGGGCGGGATCATGCTGGCAAGGCGCAGCAGCGGATCAGCCGGCCAGCCAAGTTCCTTTTCCGTTTTGACGAGACCATGGATCGCATCGATGCCCCATTTCTCGCTCTCCGGCAGAACCGCCGTCAGCACGCCCGCCTGACGCATCCACAGCAGGGCGCGCGAAGGATCCGGCGCCGCCAGCATCTTCTTCAGCTCCGACCAGATACGCTCCGCCGACAGCTGTGCCAGCCCGTCCTTCAGGCGGGCACAGGCCTTCAAACCTTCGCTCTCGGGACGGCCATGGCCATACCAGGCAAAAAACCGGAAGAAGCGCAGGATGCGCAGGTAATCCTCGCGGATGCGCTGTTCAGCATCGCCGATGAAGCGCAGGGTCCGGCTTTCAATATCGGCAAGACCGCCGACCAGATCGACGATCGTGCCATCCGCTTCGACGTAGAGCGCGTTGATGGTGAAATCGCGCCGGTCCGCATCCACCTGCCAATCGCGGCCGAAGGCAACGGCTGCATGGCGCCCGTCGGTCTCGACATCGGCGCGCAGCGTGGTCACCTCGAACGGCCGCTTGTCGGCGACAACGGTCACCGTGCCATGGCTGATACCGGTCGGCACGGTCTTGAACCCCGCCGCCTGCGCCCGGTGAATCGTTTCATCCGGCACACAGGTGGTTGCGATATCGAGATCGGACACCTCTTGCCCGAGAAGCGCATTGCGCACCGCGCCGCCGACGATGCGCGCGCCCTCGCCATCGGCGGAAAGGGCGGCGAGCAGCCTTTGCAAAGCCTCGTTCTTCAGCCATGGGGCCTTGCCGGCAATCGATACTGTCATGCTCAAGAATAGAGCCTTTCATAAAGTGTGCGGATGATGCCCGCCGTAACGCCCCAGATGAAGCGGTCGCCGAACGGCATCGTATAATAGAAACGTTCCTTGTCCTGCCATATCCGGCTTTCCCTGCGGTGGTTGGCAGGATTCATCAGAAAGGACAATGGCACTTCGAACACATCGGCCACCTCATCCGGATTGGGCGTCAGGTCGAATGGCGGATGAACGAGCCCGAGCACCGGGGTGATGGAATAGCCCGTCGTGGTGAGATAGCGCGGCAGACGGCCGAGCAGCTCGACATGCCGCCCTTCCAGGCCGATCTCCTCATGCGCTTCCCGCAGCGCCGCCTTTTCCGGCTGGAAATCGTCTTCCGGATCGATGGCGCCGCCGGGAAACGCCACCTGGCCCGAATGCTTGCGCATGTTGGCATTGCGCAGGGTGAGAATGACGCCCGCTTCATCTCCATGATCGACGATGGGGATCAGCACCGCCGCCTCGCGCAGTTTGGTCGCCGCGATCAGGGCATCGAGGTCGGGATTGAGCAGGTGGTCGCCATGATCGACGCTCAGCGTCTCATGGCCCTTCGCCGCGACGCGCTGCGCAAAGGCCCGGGCGGAAAAGCCGTCATCCCTCAATACTGTCTGGTTCATAGGCTTTGCTCTTCCAGCTCGCCCGACGGCATGATCGGAAAGACCGTACCGCCGGAACGCACGGCAAACATGGATTTGCCGCCGACGACGATATCTTCGCCATGGCCGACCAGTTCGTACATGACCGGGCGGGCCAGCAGCGCTTCCAGCCGTCCGCGCACCAGCACGTAGGGCTTAAGCCCGCCATTGGCCGGATCGATGACAAAGCGCAAGGGATTGGCGGCATTTGCCTCGACGATATCACCCACATTGGTGCGGAAGGTCATGACCTGATCGGCGCCCTCGCCGGATACATTGAGCTCGACGCCAAGGAAGGGCGCATCCTCGACGCGGATACCGACTTTCTCGACGGGCGTGACCAGATAGGTCTTGCCATCGGCATCCCGGCGCAGGACCGTGGAGAACAGCCGGACCAGCGGTGCGCGGCCGATGGGTGTTCCCATGTAGAACCAGGTGCCATCAGCCTTGATCTCCATGTCGAGATCGCCGCAGAAGTCGGGGTTCCACTTTTCCACCGGCGGCAGGCCCTTGCCTTGCGCCGCGGCGCGCGAAATCAGCGCTTCAAGCCCTGCCGCATCGCGCAACGTGCCCTCTGACTGTGCCATACCAAGACCTTTTTGTTCATTCGTCACGAAATAGTCACCGTTAAACCGCTTGTCTGCATGTCATAGTGATCTAGACTCATTTAAGTGAGAAGCTGACCATAAACCAGCTCCGCAGGCCAGAGACGAGGTAAACCATGACAATCATCAAAACCGGGGAACCGTCCGATCCGAAGGCCATGATAGCAGAGGCCGAAAAGGCTCTGGCCGATATCTCCAGGGTACGCGCTGCCGTCGGCACTGTCATCTTCGGCCAGGAAAGCGTGATCGAGCGCACGCTCGTCGCGCTGCTTGCCGGCGGCCATGCCCTTCTCGTCGGCGTTCCCGGCCTTGCCAAGACCAAGCTGGTCGAAACCCTCGGTACCGTGCTCGGCCTCGACGAGCGCCGCGTGCAGTTCACGCCCGACCTCATGCCATCGGATATTATCGGCTCGGAAGTCATGGAACAGGATGACCATGGCAAGCGCTCGTTCCGCTATGTCAAAGGCCCGATCTTCGCGCAGCTGCTGATGGCCGACGAAATCAACCGCGCCTCGCCGCGCACCCAGTCGGCCCTGCTGCAGTCGATGCAGGAATATCATGTGACCGTTGCCGGTGAACGGCACGACCTGCCGTCGCCGTTCCACGTGCTGGCGACACAAAATCCGCTGGAGCAGGAAGGCACCTATCCCCTGCCCGAGGCACAGCTTGACCGCTTTCTCATGCAGATCGATATCCTTTATCCGGAACTCGACGCGGAGCGCCGCGTCCTTCTCGAAACCACGGGCACCTCCGAAGCCCGAGCGGCCAAGACCATCACTGCCGAGCGCCTGCGCGAAATGCAGCAGCTGATCCGCCGGATTCCCGTGGCGGAAGGCGTTGTCGAAGCCATCCTCAAGCTCGTGCGTTCGGCCCGCCCCGGTGCGGACAACGATATCGCGCAAAGATTCATCGCCTGGGGTCCCGGCCCCCGTGCGAGCCAGGCGCTGATGCTGTGCGCCCGCGCCCGCGCGCTCTATGACGGGCGTCTCGCGCCGTCGATTGACGATGTCCGGGCGCTGGCCGAGCCCGTTCTGCAGCACCGCATGGCACTGACCTTCGCCGCCCGCGCCGACGGCATGAACGTGCGCGAGGTCATCGCCAATCTGACCAAGGCCGCACTCTGATGGCAGCCATCGGCGCGCAGGTCCAGAAGACCGCGACACGTGAGGCGCTGGCGCGTGCACGCCAGCGCGCCGCGCTGTTGCCCGATCTTCTGGTCGAAGCCCGCCGCATTGCCAACACCACGAATACCGGCTGGCATGGCCGCCGCAAGAGCGGCGTCGGCGAGACGTTCTGGCAGTTCCGGCCCTACACCGACGGCGAAGCCATCGCGCGCATCGACTGGCGCCGTTCGGCGCGCGATGACCGCACCTATGTCAGGGATCAGGAATGGGAAGCCGCCCATACGGTCTGGCTGTGGGCCGATTCCTCTGCCTCCATGCTCTACAAATCGGATATGGCGCAGGTATCGAAGGAATCGCGCGCGCTCGTACTCATCCTCGCATTGGCCGAACTTTTGTCGCGCAGCGGCGAGCGCATCGCCTTCCCGGACGTGACCGATCCGACCTCCGCCGCCAATGGCGCGGAGCGATTGGCGGTTGCGCTGTCGCATGTGGCCGATCTGCCGAAGCAGCCGGATTTCAGCAAGGTCCGGCGCTTTTCCGATGTGGTGCTGGTCAGCGATTTTCTCGAACCGGTCAGCGAGACGCTTGCCCTGCTTGAGCAGATTGCCCAGCGCGGCGCCCGCGCGCATCTGGTTGAAATCTACGATCCGGCCGAAGCGGATTTCCCCTACAAGCGGCGCACGGAATTCGTCGATCCGGAATCCGGCGCGATGCTGACCGTCGGCCGGGCGCAGGACTATGCCGAGGAATACAAGCGCCTGTTCCTTGCCCGCAGGGAAACACTCAGCGCCTATTGCCGCCGGATCGGCTGGAGCTACACCGCCAACCGCACCGACCGCCTTGCCTCCGAAGCGCTGGTTTCCGTGCACCTGAACATGACCGCCGACGCCGGGTATCAGAGGACGGGCCTATGATGGGTGCCTTTCCCCTTGCCCTCGGCGCACCGGCAATTCTGCTGGGACTTCTGGCCCTGCCCGTCATCTGGTGGCTGCTGCGGGCGACACCGCCGCGGCCGGTCCGGGAATCCTTCCCGCCGCTGAAAATTCTGGCCCAGATCCTCAAGAAGGAGGAAACGCCGGACCGCAGCCCGTGGTGGCTGACGCTGCTGCGGCTTGTGCTGGCAGCGCTCGTCATTCTGGCGCTCGCCGAACCCGTATGGAATCCGCGCGCCGAGACTTTGAGCGGCAAGGAGCCGGTCGCCATCGTGCTCGACAATGGCTGGTCCTCCAATGAGGAATGGACCGCGCGCAAGGAAACGGCAGAACGGCTCATCGCCGATGCCAATGCCTCCGGCGCGCTGATCTATATTCTGGGTACGGCCGAGAAACTGAATGCCGATGTCGGTCCGTTCGATGCCGCAACCGCGCTTGAGCGGCTGCGTGCGCTGAATGTCCGGCCGATTCCCGTCAACCGCAGCGCTGCCTTCGACCGGTTGAAGGCCGTCCTTGCCAATGTCAAAGGCGTGCGCGTCGCCTACCTCAACGACGGTGTCGACACCCCGCAGGCGGCGACGGCCATCAAATCCATGGAGGGGAGCGGGATCGCCTCGGTGATCTGGTATCAGCCGTCGATCGCGGCCCTTTCTGCCATCCGGCAGGTGGAGAACAATGCGAACGGGCTCACCGTCCACGCCGTGCGTTCCGATGACAGCCGTGCCTCGGGCGGCATCACCATCGGCGCCTATGATGAAAAAGGCCGCCGCATCGCCGAAACCGGACTGGTTTTCCGGGCCAATGAAGCGACCGGCGAAGCCGTCATCGCGGCGCCCTACGAACTGCGCAACGACTTTCACAGCCTGCGCATCGACAACGCCCCGCACGCGGGCGCCACGTTCCTTGTCGACGACAACAACAAGCGGCGGCGCGTCGCCCTGCTGTCCGGTTCCGAAGCGGATCTGTCGCAGCCCCTGCTGTCGCCGCTCTACTACATTTCACGCGCGCTTGAGCCCTTCGCCGATCTCCTGCGGCCACGCAATGCGGAGCTGATCAAAGCCATTCCCGAACTTCTGGAGCAGAAGCCGTCCGTCATCATCATGGCCGATATCGGCAAACTGCCCGGCGAGACCGAACAGGCCATGGTGGACTGGGTTGCCAAGGGCGGGACACTGATCCGCTTTGCCGGGCCACGCCTTGCGGGCAACAGCGAGCACGACCCGCTTCTGCCGGTCAACCTGCGCAAGGGCGAACGTTCTTTGGGCGGTGCCCTGTCGTGGAAGGAATCCCAGCCGGTTGCCGCGTTCCCGGATACGGGTCCGTTTGCCGGGCTGCCGACGCCGCACGATGTCACCGTCAACCGCCAGGTTCTGGCAGAGCCCGCCATCGACCTCTTCGAGAAGAGCTGGGCCAATCTTGCCGACGGCACACCGCTGGTGACGGGCGAGACCCGCGGGCGCGGGCAGCTCGTCCTCTTCCACGTCACGCCCGAAGCCACATGGTCGAACCTGCCGATCAGCGGCAGTTTTGTCGACATGCTGCACCGCATCGTCACCTTGTCGCGCAACACCGGACCGTCGCCGCAGGACAATGGCGCCGGGGCTTCCCGCGCCTTTCCGCCCTATCTGACGTTGAACGCCGAGGGGGCTTTGACCCCTCCGGGTGCGGATGCCAAGCCGCTTATCCTCAAGCCGGGCGAAACCGGCACCGTGAGCTTTGACAATCCGCCCGGCTTTTACGGCGTCGAGGATTCCATGAGTGCCCTCAACCTCTTCAAGCCGGACAGCGGCATCAAGCCTCTGGTACGCCCCGAGCTTGCCATTCCCGTAACCACGGCACGCTATGCCGTCGATGAATCGGTGCCGCTGCGCGGCCCGCTCTTCGGGCTCGCCGCCCTGCTGCTGGCGCTCGACGCGCTTGCCATTCTCTGGCTTGGCGGGCATTTGCGCCGCCGCTTCAAGACGGCCGCAGCCGCCTCCCTGGCGATCCTCATCATTCCCGCCATCCTGGCATTCGGTCCCTCTCCGGCCCATGCCCAGCAGAACGACAGCAAACCGGGCGACCAGACGATCCTGGACGCGGTCAATGCCACGCACCTCGCCTATATCATCACCGGGGATCGTGCCGTTGACGACATCAGCAAGGCGGGCCTTTTCGGGCTTTCCAGGGCACTTGCCGACAGCACGGCGCTGGAGCCCGGCGAGCCCATAGGCGTCAACCCCGAAACCGATGAGCTCGCCTTCTTTCCGCTGATCTACTGGCCCGTCGACCCGGCGGCCAAAATGCCGTCGCAGGCCGCGATTGCCAAGATCGACGCCTATATGCAGCAGGGCGGAACCGTTCTGTTCGACACGCGCGATCAGGATGCCGCCGCTATCAGCTTCGACAACAGCTCGACACCGGCCAATGCACGCCTGCGCGACATTCTTTCCGGCATGAACATACCGGCGCTGGAACCGGTGCCCAATGACCATGTGCTGACCAAGGCCTTCTATATCCTGCAGGATTTTCCCGGCCGGTTCCGCGGCAGCCAGCTGTGGGTGCAGGCTTCGCAGGCACCCGAAGCCAACAAGGACCGCCCGGTGCGGGTCGGCGACGGCGTTTCGCCCATCATGATAACCGGCAATGATCTCGCGGGCGCCTGGGCCGTCAACGCCAGCGGCGCTCCCCTGCTTCCGACCATCCCCAATGATCCGGATCAGCGGGTTCTCGCCTATCGCGCGGGCATCAACATCGTCATGTACATGCTGACCGGCAACTACAAATCCGATCAGGTGCACGTGCCCGATCTCCTGAAGCGGCTGGCGAACTGACATGTATCTCTCCCTCGATTTCCAGCCCCTGCTCTCGACCCCACTTCTGGCATTGCTGCTCCTGCCTTTGCTGGCGCTTGCACTGGCAGGCCTGTACCTGCGGCAGCGCGGCAGCGTGATCCGCCTGCTGGCCGTGGCCGCGCTCGCCATGGCGCTGTTCAATCCCGTTGTCATCAACGAGGAACGCGAGCCGCTCAAAAGCGTCGTCGCCCTGATCGCCGACCGCAGCCAAAGCCAGGATATCGGCGACCGTACCACCGATACGACCGAGGCGCTCAAGCAGGTCCAGGCCGCGCTGGCGCGCCTGCCGCAGTTCGAGGTGCGGACCGTCGAGACCAACCGCGCCAGCGAAACCGACGATGCCACTGCCACGCGGCTGTTCCAGGCCATGAACGGCGCATTCCGCGATGTTCCGCCCTCGCGCATCGGCGGCGCCATCATGATCACCGACGGGCAGATCCACGATATCCCGAACAATGTTGCGGCGCTTGGTTTCAACGCACCGATCCATGGCCTGATCACCGGCCGTCCGGGCGAGATCGACCGGCGCATCCAGTTTGTCCGGGCACCGCGCTTCGGCATCACCGGCAAACCGCAGCAGATGACCTACAAGGTCACGGCCGCCGGTGAGCCCCAGGGCGGCCGGGCGCGCGTCACCGTGCGGGTAAACGGCAACGAGGTGTTGTCGCAGGATGCCATCATCGGCCAGGAAATGCGGCTTGAGGTGACGCTGCCGCGCGCCGGCGTCAATATTGTCGAGCTGGCAGTCGATGCCGTTCCCAACGAGCTGACCGAAATCAACAACCGCGCCGTCGCCATGGTCGATGGCATCCGCGAGAACCTGAAGGTACTGCTGGTTTCCGGCGAGCCGCACAATGGCGAGCGCACATGGCGCAACCTGCTGAAATCCGATGCTTCGGTGGATCTCGTCCACTTCACCATTCTGCGCCCGCCGGAAAAACAGGACAGCACGCCGATCAATGAACTGTCGCTGATCGCCTTCCCGACGCGGGAACTGTTCGTTGAGAAGATCGACCAGTTCGATCTCATCATCTTTGATCGCTATCAGCATCGGGACGTGCTGCCGCTGCTCTATTACGACTACATCAACGACTATGTGCAGAAGGGCGGCGCGTTGCTGATTGCCGCCGGCCCCGAATATGCGGGCAATGTCTCCATCGCCAACACGCCGCTCCTGACCATCCTGCCGGCAACGCCGACAGGCGATGTCACCGAGAAAGCTTTCTACCCACGTCTGAGCGACGACGGCAAACGCCATCCCGTGACACGTGGCCTTGAAGGCAGCACGCAGGAACCGCCGCAGTGGAGCCGCTGGTTCCGTGTCATCGATGTCAACAAGCCGGATGGCACGGTCGTGATGAATGCCGGCGACAAGCCGTTGCTCGTGCTCAACCGTATCGGCGAAGGCCGGGTCGGCATGTTCCTGTCCGATCAGGGCTGGCTGTGGGCGCGCGGCTTTGAAGGCGGCGGCCCGCATGCCGCGCTCTACCGCCGGATTGCCCATTGGCTGATGAAGGAACCTGAACTGGAAGAGGAAGCTCTGACCGCAACGGGCAGTGGCCGCAATCTCGAAATCCGCCGCCAGACGATGAAGAAGACCGCCCAGCAGGCCAGCATCATCACGCCATCCGGCAAGAAACAGGACATCCCGCTCACCGAGACCGAACCCGGCGTGTTCACCGCCTCGGTGCCGACAACGGAAATCGGCCTGTTTCAGGTTGCCAATGGCGATCTGACGACGCTGGCCCATGTCGGGCCGGTCGATGCGCCGGAGTTTGCCGATTACATATCGACGACAGCCAAGCTCGACGGCTTCGCCCGCGAAACCGGCGGCGGTGCCCGCCGCCTGCGGGCAACCGCAGACCAGACATCGATTGAAGTGCCCAGCATCGTCGCCTCGCGCAGCTTTGCCAGTGCCAGCGGTGACAACTGGATCGGTTTGCGCCCAACCAGTGAAACGGTGCTGAAAAGCGTCAACCGCCTGCCGCTGTTCTCCGGCTTCCTCGGCCTTGCCGCAATGATCCTTGTCCTTGGCAGCATGTGGTACCGCGAAGGCCGGTGAATACCGGCCTACTGACCGTCAATCCCCGCATGCCGCACCCGGCCCTGCACGTCTTTCAGGGCGCGCGGCGTGAGTTCGCAGGCAAGGAACCGCGATGGTTCGACCGGCGCGGGCATCTCGATCTGATGCCCGACAATGGGGCGGAAACCGAATGGCGCATAATAGGGCTCGTCGCCCACCAGAATGACCAGCTTGTGTCCGGCAAGCCGGGCAGCTTCCATGGACATGCGCATGAGCGCCGCGCCAATGCCCTGCTTTTTCCAGGCGGGCCGGACCGCCAGCGGACCGAGCAGCATCGCCGGTGTCTTGCCGATCAGGATGGGCGTCAACCGCACCGACCCCACGACATGCTCGCCGTTCAGCGCGACAAAGGACAGGGTGCGGTCATGCGGACCGCCTTCGCGGATGCGATAAGCGGCACGGGTGAAACGGCCAGGGCCGAATGCTTCCTTGTTGATGTCTTCGATGGCAGCGTCATGCACCGGTTCTTCCGGCGCGTAGGTCACGACATGGGTCAGCATGCTGGGTATCTTCATAAAGGAGTAGACAATGGCCTTTGGCCAACACAGGAAAGTCCGCCGCGCTGTTCAAGCGCCGGTTCGGGTTTCATCGTCGGATGAAGAGGAATCCTGTCACAAAATGTCTCCTTTTTTTCCGCGTAGCATCTCAGCCGCCCGCCGTAAACCAATTTTCGTGCGCCCATGGCAAAAAGTGACACTCTGTTCACCTGGAACGGGGTGGTTTGGACGGCATTTGTGTCTAGGGTCAGGACCCATTAATCTGGTCGAAATGGTACGCGGCCATTTGTTTGGATACAAGGAGCGAAGGCGATGGGAATGTTTATCCATTCTCAAGTCCTTTGCGACGATGTAGACGGGCAAATGGACCGTATCCTACGGACGCCGAAACGGCTGCAAGCTGCAGTGTCGAGCTGCTCGGCCGGGGGAAGACCCCGCCCTTCGCATCTCTCCTCGCATCTTCTTGCCGTTTCAGGCGCCATTTCGATCATATTAATGGGTCCTGACCCTAGGTATAGGCAATCGGCAATAAACGCAGTTACCGTTGCACGCAGGTTTGCGAGCCAAGGAGTATGAAATGGGTCTTCTGATTGACGGCAAGTGGCACGACCAGTGGTATGACACCAAGGACAGCGGCGGGCGCTTCATCCGTTCGGAGTCGCAGTTCCGCAACTGGGTGACAGCGGATGGCTCTGCCGGCCCTTCCGGCAAGAGCGGCTTCAAGGCCGAGGCCGGGCGCTATCACCTCTATGTTTCCTATGCCTGCCCCTGGGCGCACCGCACGCTGATCTTTCGCGCATTGAAGAAGCTCGAGGATGTCATTTCCGTATCGGTGGTCGATCACTTCATGGGCGCCGAAGGCTGGACCTTCCATGCCGTGGATGGAGCCACACCGGATCATCTGTTCGGTTCGAAACGGCTTCACGAAATCTACACGCGCGCCGACCCGTCCTATTCCGGCCGCGTGACCGTGCCTGTTCTGTGGGACAAGCAGCAGAATACCATTGTTTCGAACGAGTCCTCCGAAATCATCCGCATGCTCAACACGGCGTTCGATGCTTTTGGCGATGCCTCACAGGATTTCTACCCCGAAGCCCTGCGTGGCGAGATCGACGCCGTCAATGCGCTGGTCTATCCCAATATCAACAATGGCGTGTACCGCGCAGGCTTTGCCACCACGCAGGAAGCCTACGGGGAAGCGTTCGACCAGCTGTTTGCCACGCTCGACCAGCTGGAAGAGCGGCTCGGCAGGCAGCGCTATCTCGCGGGCAATCGGGTTACCGAGGCGGACTGGCGGCTGTTCACCACCCTGCTGCGCTTCGATCCGGTTTATGTCGGGCATTTCAAATGCAACCGGCAGCGCATTGCCGACTATCCGAACCTGTCCAACTATACCCGCGATCTCTATCAGGTGCCTGATGTGGCCGGGACCGTGAACATGCTGCACATCAAGGCGCATTATTACGGCAGCCACAAAACCATCAACCCGACGGGCATCATCCCCAAGGGGCCGCAGCTGGATTTTGCCGCGCCCCATGACCGCGACCGGTTCTGAACTCACCAGGTGAGCGATATCTCGGCACCGTCGAGAATTTCGGCAAGCCGCCGCCGCGTCGCGGCGGTGGTGCCTTCCGGCAGGGCATCGAGCCGGAAAAATCCGGCCTCGGCGATTTCACGGTCCGGCAGGCGCGGTGCGGTCTGCCGGAACGAACGGCAGACATAGAGCGCAACGTGGTCGCGCTTTGAGGCATGCGCATTGTGATAGATGGCAAAAAGCTGCGGCCTGGCCGTCAATTCGATATTGCCTTCTTCAATCAACTCTTTCGCCAGCGTGTGCTCGATCGTATGGCCGGTTTCCACGCCGCCGCCGGGAAACTGCCAGCCGGGCACATAGGTATGCCTGATGAGAAAAACCGACCGCGCCGCTTCGTCGAGGATCACGCCACGCGCGCCCAACGTCATCGGGCGCCGCAGGAGAAAATAGGTGTGAAACAGGCGATGCCGCCATTTCACGCTTTTGTCAGCCATTTCACCGGTCCTAGAGCCTTTCCTGCTTAAATAGAATCGTTCTGCCGGAGGGAATTTGGTTCAAGGGCGAGGGATTTGGCGAGACCGATGCCTTTCCATCGGGCGAAGCCGAAGCCCGATGGCATTGGGCCAAATTCACCCGGCCCTTCGGGTTTCCGGCTGGCGGACACCCACTTTGTCAGGCAGCTTCGTCCGATGGGTCAACATCGGCCTCGCTACCTTCCGCGTGGATTGTCTCGCCATCCCGGAAACAGAACTGGTTCTATTTAAACAGGAAAGGCTCTAAATGGGAACCCAGTAACGATACAAAGGTTCTAACACTGGATTCCTACGCTACACTCTCTTAAAGCTGAAATAATGTTCCGTCTTGCACATATCTCCGACATTCACCTGTCGCCCCTGCCCGCGCCGAGCCTGCGCGAGCTCGTGTCAAAACGCATCACCGGCTATATCAACTGGCGGTCCAACCGCAAGGGCTCGATGACCGGCGGTACGCTCGATACCCTGGTTGCCGATCTGAAGGCGCAGGCGCCGGACCATCTGGCGGTGACGGGTGATCTCGTCAACCTGGCGCTGGATGAGGAACTGGAGACCGCCGAACGCTGGCTGAAAACCCTGGGCAATCCGCATGACGTATCCGTTGTCCCCGGTAATCACGATGCCTATGTGCCTGGCGCTTTGAAAAAAACCCGGCGCTACTGGGCACCATGGATGCTGGGCGACCGCGAGGCAGCCGAACACCGCCCGGTTGAATTCCCTTACCTGCGGGTTCGCGGCGATGTCGCCCTGATCGGGGTGTCATCGGCCCGCGCCACCGCACCGTTCATGGCGACCGGCGATCTGCGCGACCGGCAGGCACGCCGCCTCGGCGAAATTCTCGATGAAACCGGCGAGCGCGGCCTGTTCCGGGTGATCATGATCCATCACCCGCCGGTGCGCGGCGCAGCGCCGTCGCACAAGCGCCTGCTTGGCATCGGCCTGTTCCAGCGGACCGTGCGGCGGCACGGCGCGGAACTTGTGCTGCATGGCCATACGCATCTGGCGACACGCTACGCAATCGACGGCCCTGGCTGGAAGATACCCGTTGTTTGCGTGCCTTCCGCCAGCCAAAGCTTCGGCGGCCACAAGCCGGCGGCCCGTTTCAACATCTTTGCCATCGCGAAGACGGCGTCCGGCTGGTCATGCTGCATGATGGAGCGCGGCATCGTCGACGCCGCCATGACCATCGGGACGATAGCCGAGCACGAGCTTCACGTCGGCGCTGTTTCCGCGCCCGCCTGAGCGTCAGAAATAGGGTGAAAGCCGGTCCCAGAAAAAGGCGAGCAGTGCGCCAGCACCGGCGAAAGCACCGATCAGCAGCCAGATGACCGCATTGACGAAATCATTCGCTATCGAGCGGTGCTGCCGAAGCGGGACCGCCGGTACCGCCGCCGATTGCGGGGTGGGCTCGGCCGGGCCGGATGGCGCAGCAACAGCCGCGGAGCGCAGGCTGACCCGTTCGCCCTCCATCATGCGCTGCCGTTCGACGATCCGCTCTGCAATGTAGGTGGTGACCGCGTCGGAGATCGGCTTCACCTCGGGCGACTCTGCCAGAACGCTCCGCCCAAGCCTTGTATCCCTGACAAAGCGATAGGTGCGCCTGTCCCGGCCCATCATCACATGCGCGGTGGCATCGATCCACAGGCGCGGCTGCAAGCCGGTGGAAATGGCAAAATCCCACTGCTCGTCATCGGCAGGAACTTCATCGAAAACCGGCTGCAGATCCTGCGCCAGGATTTCGATCCGGGCGAGATCCGCTTCCTTCATGTCGATGACGACATCGCCGCGGTCCGCCGCTGCCACCTGCGCACCGCGAATGGCGTCGCCGAGCCTGCGCCTGGCATCCATCGGGCTGATCTTGTCGTGCATCTCACTCATAGGCGTTTCCGGCAAGTGGGGTTAAGGCATCATTAACAATATGCGTCCGTCGTTGCATCACAAACTTGTCCGAATTCAGCCTGTGCGCACAGTTGTCGAAATGAGACGAATGACCTCGTCCGGAATCTCCTCGACCAGCATATGTCCGGCCCCGTCAAAACGATGTATTGAGAAACGCGGCGGCAGCTCTTCCGATTGATACACCGGCAAGACATTGTCCAGCCGCCCCCATGCGACGGTGACCGGCATGGCGAAAGCCTGCAGGAAATCTCTTGGAATAGTCCCCTGCAAACCGTCTTTCATCATGCGCGCGAGAATGGCATCGAGCCGTTCGATCTGTCCCGGCTTGCGGCGCAGGTCCACGTCGCGCCGGATCATCTCTTCGGGAACAGGATTGCGCCAGCCGAACATGCCCTCCAACGCCAGCTGAAGCGCGCCATGTGTTCGGGCCGCCGCATAATGCCGAAGCAACCGGCCATTGATATCGGGACCGAAGCCGCCCGGGGCCAGCAAAGTCAGCGAGGCCACTTTTTCAGCGGCAAAGGCGGCAACCAGCGCGGCGGTTGCACCGCCCATGGAGTGGCCGACCAGATGAAGCCTTGGAATATCGCGTCTGTTGAGGTCCTCAACAACCGCCTGCGCAAAATGGCGGGCGGTCACCGCATCGGGGTAATCCAGCGACGCGCCATGGCCGGGCAGATCGAATGCAAGGGTCGGATGATCAGCGGAAATCGTCGTTTGCACGGCATGCCAGCCGGCGGCGGTTCCGCCAAACCCATGCAGGAAGACGACGGGTGTTCCCTTCCCCTCACCCATCTCGATTGCGTGCAACTGGTGCATGAAACGCTCCCAACAGAAAAAGGCCGCTTCGCAGCGGCCTTTTTGAGGTATCCGGCTTATTTGCCGATGATGCGGTTGGCCGCCGAGACAATGCCCTCAAGCGAGGCGGCAACAATGCTCTTGTTGATGCCGGCACCGAAAATCTTGCCGTTCGGATGCTCGATTTCCATGTAGCTGATAGCCGCCGCGTCGGAACCGTGCTGGAGTGAATGTTCGGAATAATTGACGACCGAGAGCTTGAAACCGAGATAGTGCGACAGGGCATCGATGAAGCCGTCGACCGGGCCCGTCCCCCTTCCCTCGATCCGCTTTGTCTCACCGCGATCGGTGATCTCGGCCGAGAGGATGCGCATGCCCTTGTGCTCCGTATCGGGATAGGTGTGGTGATCCACGAATTTCAGGCGGGCATCCGGCTGATCGACATAAAGCTCGATGAACCGTTCATAGATCCGCTTGGACGGCATTTCCTTGCCCTCTTCATCGGTGATCTGCTGGATGTCCTCGCGGAACTCCACCTGCATGCCGCGCGGCAGATTCAAACCGTAGTCAGCCTGAAGAATATAGGCGATGCCGCCCTTGCCGGACTGGGAATTGATGCGGATGATCGCCTCGTAGCTGCGGCCAACGTCCTGCGGATCGATGGGCAGATAAGGCACTTCCCACAGGGTCTTGTTGGCCTGCTTGATCGCCTTCATGCCCTTGTTGATGGCGTCCTGATGCGAGCCGGAGAACGCCGTATAGACCAACTCGCCCACATAGGGGTGACGTTCCGGAATCACCAGCTGATTGGAATATTCGTAGACTTCCTTCATCCGGTTGATATCGGAGCAGTCGATTTCCGGATCGACGCCCTGCGTGAACATGTTCAGCGCCAGGGTGACGATGTCGACATTGCCCGTCCGCTCGCCATTGCCGAACAGGGTGCCTTCCACGCGGTCGGCACCGGCCATCAGGCCGAGTTCCGTCGTGGCGATGCCCGTTCCGCGGTCGTTGTGCGGATGCAATGAAATGATCAGGTTTTCACGGTTGTCGAGCTGGCGGCACATCCACTCGATGCGGTCCGCATAGACATTCGGCGTCGACATCTCGACCGTCGACGGCAGATTGATGATCAGCTTATTGTCAGGGGTCGGCTTGACGATTTCCGTGACCGCATTGCAGATCTCCAGCGCCACGTCGAGCTCCGTTCCGGTAAAGCTTTCCGGCGAATATTCGAAGCGGAAGCCGCCGCCGGCCTTTGCCGCCATGTCGGTGATCATCTTGGCCGCATCGGTGGCAATGGTTTTGATGCCGCCGACATCCTTGTTGAACACAACCCGGCGCTGCAATTCGCTGGTCGAGTTGTAGAAATGGATGATCGGCTTGGTCGCGCCCTGCAGCGATTCAAAGGTACGGGTGATCAATTCGGGACGGCACTGCACCAGGACCTGCAGGGATACATCATCGGAAATATTGCCCTCCTCGACACACCAGCGGGCAAAGTCGAAATCCGTCTGCGATGCCGAGGGAAAGCCGATCTCGATTTCCTTGAAACCCATGTCGAGCAACAGGGCGAACATCCGCACCTTGCGGTCGTGGCCCATCGGGTCGATCAATGCCTGGTTGCCATCGCGCAAATCGACGGAACACCAGATCGGTGCCTTTTCGATGCGCTTGGACGGCCATTGGCGGTCCTTCAGATCAACCAGCGGATACGGTTCATATTTCTTGCGGGCATCGGGCATACCCATGGTGCGGGGAGCGGTCATATCGGTCATTTGCTTCTCGTTTCCGGCCGTCTGCGCATCTCTGGCGCTCGTGCGGCACTTTTTCAAGCGTTGGAATGGTCTTGTAAAGGGGTAAGGAGCAAAAAGCCTGGCGGCACTTTCGACCGCCGGACGCTCCTCTCAACGAGCCCGGCGATCGCCGATAAGGTCGAGAAGAAGCGGAAGGAGATAGGCGCGGCTGGTCAAACCCGCAAAAGCGGATTTGGCAAAAGACGACAAATGTGTCTGGCGCGTTTCCATGGGCCAGACAATTAAACGACTGTCCGGCCGGATGCAAGAGGTGTTCGCAGGGAACTCAGTTCTTCTTCAACTCAGCGCTCGTTCCCGAAAGCCACTCGCTGACAACCCGCACGTCGTCATTGCCGAGGCCATGATCGGATTTGATCGACTTCGCCTCGACCGTTGCCCCGTGCGAACGCAGCAGGGTCGCAAGCGCCGGCGCGAACGGCGCGTAGGTCTGGTCGGCAACGCCGGAAACCGTCAGGACCCGTGCACCCGCGAGATTGGCATCGGTATTTTCCGTCAGCACCGGCATGGAGCGCAGCAGCACCGCCTGCTTGACCATGTCCGGATAGAGCATCATCACCGCGCCAACCAGGTTGGCGCCGTTCGAATAGCCGAGGAATGTCGTGCGGTTGAGATCGATCTTGTACTTCTCCGTCGCCTGCTTCAGGAAACCGGCGAAGGCCTTGGCCTCGACGTGAATGTCCTTCTGGTCGAAGCTGACCGCCGTCAGGCGGCGGTACCACCGGCTGGTGCCATCCTGCATGATCCGGCCGCGAACGGCGAGCAGAAGCGCATGCGGCGCGATCTTGGTGGCGAGGGAAACAAGGCTGGTTTCGTCCTGGCCCGAACCGTGCAGGAGAACCATCGCATCGCCATTGGGCTCATCCGGCCGGTAGAGCCGGTATTTGAACGCAAGATCGTCCCGCAGCGCGTTCTCGCCCTGTGGAAGAATCTCGCCCTTCACTGCCTTTTTCAACATGCCTGCACCGCCTGTTGCAACGATATTGATGGGCTGCGCCTTCTCTGGCGCGGGCACCACTGCCTGCAGCTTCTGCCCGCAGGCGGCCGTGTTAGTTTTACCGGTAACCGCAAGCGGATCAACCGGGTTCGCCGGGGCCGCCACCTTCGCTGCCGCCGGCTTCTCACAGTCGATGATGATCCGTGCGCTGGCGGGATAGGCCGCAGCCATCAATGAAAGTCCGGTGAGAAGTGCGTAGAGGGTCGGTTTACCCATAAGTTAATCCTGACAGTTGAAGGTTAACTAATTTTGTAAACAGCCGCGGTTGTCCGCCCGGCGCTGCCTGCGTTTTCGGCGCTCGATTCCCTGGAGAATGGATGCTTGCCGCCAAATCCTGTGTCCCCTGACTGACGCCCCCGGCGCTGCATCATTGATGGAGAAATTGCTTTGCTTGATGATGGTGTCATTCAGCGGCTCTGCTATGTCAATATAATTGTAACAAAATCATGACAGCTCGAAACATTGCGTGACAAATGTTGCTGCCGTGCACCGGTTTTTGTAGTTCTCCAAACCATATCCATCAGTTCCAGAGATGCGAGACCGGCACGGCAAACATGTTGGAACCGAATGGAACGACCTTATCGCCATCATAGATGAGTATGCCCGCGACGAACCGGCCTTTCGTTACCTCTGAAAGCTTACGCATTCCACGAAAATCCTCAGATAGCACGGTAGCAGATGCTTTGACTTCAATCCCCACTATCCCGCCCCGATTGTCTTCAAGAACAAAATCAACCTCTTCCTGGGTCCTGGTTGTCGTTCTGAAATGATGAATAGATATTCCTCGCGCCTGCATCCATCCGACCTGTTTAAGAAGCTCGCCAAAAACAAAGCTTTCCAGCAAGTGGCCAAACACATTCCGATCTGACCTGATTCCATCCATTGTGACGCCGAGTACGGACGCAAGCAGCCCACTATCAAGAAAGTGAAGTTTTGGCGACTTGGTCAGCCGCGATATCTGATTGTTATGCCATGGTTCCACTGTGCGAGTGATATACAAGGCCGTGAAAATATCGAGATAGCGTTGGACGGTCTTGCGATCCATCGCCAGAGCGGCACCGATTTCGCTGAAATTGATGAGTTTTGCCGAATAGTTTGCAAAGAGACGGATCAGCCGCGGCATGTCACCAATACGGGTGATATCAGCGATGTCGCGCACGTCCCGCTGAATGATAGCGTTTATATAATCGAGATACCATTTGGTGCGTCGCTCTGGCGTGGAGCGTGCAATTGCTTCGGGATAACCACCCGCCAGCACAATCTCGATTAATTCCGGGCCCGAAACAGATATTCCCTTAACCGGCGCCACCTGGCCTTGAAAAGCCAGTTCAAGGAAAGTTGGCTTCTGCCCGCTTATTTCGCCCCGCGCCAGCGGCATCAATGTAATCCCTTCCATCCGTCCCGCGAGGGAATCGGCGACTGTTGGCAGCGTCATGATGTTGGCCGAACCGGTCAGCAAGAAGCGTCCCGGGCGCGGATCGTCATCAACACTTTCCTTGATAGCGAGCAATAAACCAGGCGCTCGTTGAATCTCGTCAATCGTCACGCGATCCAGGCCTCTTATGAAACCTTTGGGATCAGCTTTGGCAGCATTCAGTATCGTTGCGTCGTCGAGCGTAAAATAGCTCCTCGAGGTGTCGGACACAGACTTTGCCAAGGTCGATTTTCCCGCCTGACGCGGTCCTGCAATCAGCACCACTCGACTGTCCGTCAGAGCAGATTTTACATCTTGTGCAGAAAATCTCGGATACATTTTCCAACTGCTTGAACGACCTGCAAATTGACCCTAAGATACAAAACGGGATTTCACAATACACAAAACAGGATTTCACCCAGCACAGAATGGGAATAGAAGTGGCGCAAAAAGGGATTTAAAACACCAGATTGCCGCCCCAACCAGGAGCCTTGCCCGCTTCGCCCACAAGGTTGGGTCGCTCAGGCAAAGGGAACGGCAGCTGTGCCGATCGGCAGCTTGGCCTCTTCTTCCGGTTCGACATGAATGACGACACTCGAATCGGGAATCTGCTGCATCAGCGCATTTTCCATGCGGTCGCAGATGACATGCGCGTCGCCGACGCTCATGCTGGCATGAACGACCAGATGAAACTCGATGAACGTCACCCGCCCGGCGACGCGCGTCTTCAGGTCATGCACCTCCAGCGCACCGCCGGCATTGGCCGAGATGATGTCGCGGATGCGCATGGTTTCATCGGAGGGAACACCCACATCCATCAGACCTTGTACGGACGACCCGATCACACCCCAGCCTTGCCAGAGAATGTTGAGCGCAACGATCACCGCAAGCAGCGGATCGAGGAACGTCCAGCCGGTAATCACGGCACCGACGAGACCGATGAACACACCGATGGAGGTCACCACATCGGTCATAATGTGCTTGCCGTCCGCCAGCAAGGCTGGTGATTTGTGCCGGCGGGCACGGCTGATCAGCAGCGTGGCCCACAGGGCGTTCACAAGCGAGGCACCGCCATTGATCGCCAGACCCAGCCATGGTTCCTCCATGACCTTGGGCATCTCCCAGGCGGACCAGACTTCCCGCAGGATTAAGAGCGCCGCCACGACGATCAGCACGCCCTCGAGCACCGCCGAAAAATACTCGGCCTTGTGGTGCCCGAACGGGTGATTCTGGTCGGCGGGCTTGTGGCTGACACGGATCGCCCACCAGGCGGCAAGCGCCGCCACGACATTCACGATCGATTCCAGTGCGTCGGAGTAGAGCGCAACCGAACCGGTGACGTGATAGGCGGCATATTTCAGTGCCAGCACGCCCATGCCGACGAAAATCGACCAGAATGCCAGTCGCTGGACGACGTTTTCACCTTCCATCAGGCAGCTCGCTCCTTGGCCTTGCGCGGCAGGTGCGCCACGATGTTTTCAATCATGCGCATGCCCGCATTATGCCCGAGGGTCATAATCGATTCCGGATGGAATTGCACCGCCGCAATCGGTTCGCTCTTGTGTTCGAACGCCATGATGACCCCGTCTTCCGTCTCCGCCGTCACGATGAACTCATCCGGCAGCCGCACCGGATCGGCAAAGATCGAGTGATAGCGGCCAACCGTGACCTCCTTCGGCAGGCCCGAAAAAATCCTGCCCTGCTTTGTAATCCGGATACGTGACGGTTTTCCGTGCATCGGAACGTGCAGCTGCCGCAGCGTGCCGCCATAGGCTTCCGCCAGTGCCTGCAGGCCGAGGCAGACACCGAAGATCGGCAGGTCGCGCTTGCGTGCGTTCTTGATCGTTGCCTTGCAATCGAAATCCTCCGGCGTGCCCGGCCCCGGCGAAAGCACCACCAGATCAGGTTTCAACCGGTCGAAGATTTCATCGGGTACCGGCGTGCGAACAGTGGTCACGGTGGCGCCCGTCTGCCGGAAATAGTTGGCGAGCGTGTGGACGAACGAATCCTCGTGGTCGACAAGCAGGATCGACAGCCCCTCGCCGACCCGCGCAACGGCGCGTTCTTCCACAGGGATATTGCTCTTGTGCGCCTCGCGCACCGCCGCAATCATCGCGGAAGCCTTGAGTTCGGTTTCCGCCTCTTCCTCTTCCGGAATGGAATCGAACAGCAGTGTCGCTCCCGCCCGCACCTGCGCGATACCATCCTTGATGCGGATGGTGCGCAGGGTCAGGCCGGTGTTCATGTCGCCATTGAAATTGACCATGCCAATGGCACCGCCGTACCAGGCGCGCGGGCTGCGCTCGTTTTCTTCGATGAAGCGCATGGCCCAGAGCTTTGGCGCTCCCGTCACCGTCACAGCCCACGCGTGCGACAGGAAACCGTCAAAGGCGTCCATATCCTCGCGCAGACGGCCCTCGATATGGTCCACGGTGTGAATAAGCCGGGAATACATTTCGATCTGGCGGCGGCCGATGACGCGCACGGAACCCGGCTCGCACACCCGGCTCTTGTCATTGCGGTCCACGTCCGAGCACATGGTGAGTTCGGACTCATCCTTCTTGGAATTGAGCAGCTTGATGATCTGCTCGGCATCGGCAATCGC
Source organism: Phyllobacterium sp. T2-21 (assembly GCF_055378485.1). Lineage (NCBI taxonomy): Bacteria > Pseudomonadati > Pseudomonadota > Alphaproteobacteria > Hyphomicrobiales > Phyllobacteriaceae > Phyllobacterium > Phyllobacterium sp. T2-21. The sequence goes on from NZ_AP027912.1 coordinate 3,421,611, forward strand.
GTCTTCGCCACGCTTGATCGTTCCCGAAATCGGGCAGGTCTCGATACGGCGGCCAACGACGCGCACGAACATCTCCGGCGAAGCGCCGACGAGATATTCATTGTCGCCCAGATTGATGTAGAAGGAATAGGGCGACGGGTTGATGGCTTTCAGACGGCGCGAAATGACCGAAGGCTTGGTCTCGCAGCGCTCGTAGAATGTCTGGCCCGGCACCACTTCGAAGAGATCGCCGCGCTTGAAGCTTTCCTTGGCTTTCTTGACGAGTTCCGCATAGTCGCCGGGATTGTGGTCGCCGCGACCCGGAATCGTGCTCGTCGGCTTGAATGCCCTGGCTTCGGTTTCGCGCGACAGGCCTTCCGTGGAAGCGCCCTCGAACGCGTATTCATAACGGTCGAGCCATGCCTTGGCGGCGTGGTGATCGACAACCAGAATTTCATCCGGCAGATAGAGCACGATGTCGCGCTGGTCGTCCGGCCGCTTCAGCTTGTACTGGATCGGATCGAACTGGAACGCGAGATCATAGCCGAACGCGCCATACAGGCCGAGATTGGCATCCTCCTCGCTGAAGAACAGGGCGACGATGCCGCGCAACACCGTGAAAACCGAAGGAATGCGCGAGCGTTCTTCTTCGGTGAACGGACGGCTCGGCAGGGCGATTTCAAGATCGAGCTTCGTTGCGCCTGCGGCAGAAATCGACACTTCGGCAAGGGCCGAAACCGCCTTGTGGATCGGGCGCAACAGGATTTCACCGCGCTTGTTCAGCGCCTCGATCGTCATATGCCGGCCGTTGGAGGTGATGACAACCGGAGGATCGATAATGGCCGTATCCCAGCGCGTGTAGCGGCCGGGATATTCATAGTTGGACGAGAAAACTGCCCCGCGCCGTTCATCCAGCCCGTCGACATAGCTGTCGATGGCGCTGGCATAGGCAGTCGCAATGCGTGACCGGGAGATGGTAACACCGCCTGCCGTGTCGAAAATTTCCACGTCGCCCTCAATTCTATGCATCATCATTTCCACTCCGTTGCATTTGGCTTTGCGGGCTTCTGGCGGTCAAACAAAAAGGCCGCCCGGAAAACCCGTTGCGGCCCTGATCCCTTTACATGCGTGCAAAAGGCTGCGTGGCCGCGATCAGCGAGCCCACCACCAGCCATTTGACATAATAACGCACGTGTTCATGGCGGTGATTGTTAGCGTTACGCGGCGGCGCTTGCAACAGCAAAAATCGCCGGCCTGAAAATCGCTCAGAACAGCCCTTCGATCAAACCTTGCCCGTTGAGATGAATGCGTTCGGCCGAAGGCGATTTCGGCAGACCCGGCATGGTCATGATCTCACCGCAGATCGCGACGACGAAACCGGCGCCAGCCGAAAGGCGCACCTCCCGCACATGCACCACGTGATTGACCGGTGCGCCGCGCAGGTGCGAATCCGTCGAGAACGAATATTGCGTCTTGGCCATACAGACAGGAAGATGGCCGTATCCGGCGGCCTCCCATTGCCGCAACTGCTCCCGCACGCTGGCATCGGCATCCGCCTCCGCACCGCGATAGATGCGCTTGACCACCGTCTCGATCTTGTCGAACAGGGAGAGCTCATCCTCGTAGAGCGGCGAGAACTGGGCCGAACCGCTCTCGGCGAGAGACACCACCTTGTGCGCCAGCTCTTCGATCCCGGCCGATCCCAGCGCCCAGTGTTTGCACAGGATGGCTTGCGCGCCATGGGCCGCGACGAAGTTCTTCACGGTTTCGATCTCGGCATCCGTATCGGCGCTGAAATGATTGATCGCCACGACAACAGGCACACCGAACTGCCGCACATTTTCCATGTGGCGGCCAAGATTGGCACAGCCCGCCTTCACCGCAGCAACATTCTCAAGACCGAGATCGTCCCTGGCAACGCCGCCATGCATCTTCATGGCGCGGACCGTGGCAACGATGACGGCGGCGGCCGGTTTCAATCCCGCCTTGCGGCATTTGATGTTGAAGAATTTCTCTGCGCCGAGATCGGCACCGAAACCGGCTTCCGTCACCACGTAATCCGCAAGCTTGAGCGCGGTCGTGGTGGCAACGACGGAGTTGCAGCCGTGGGCAATATTGGCGAAGGGGCCGCCATGCACAAAGGCCGGATTGTTTTCCAGCGTCTGCACCAGATTGGGCTGCATGGCATCCTTCAGGAGGACGGCCATCGCCTTGTCGGCCTTGAGGTCCCGGGCATAGACGGCGGTCTTGTCGAAACGATAGCCGATGATGATATCGCCCAGCCGCCGCTCGAGATCTTCGAGATCGGTTGCAAGGCAGAGAATGGCCATGACTTCCGACGCAACCGTGATGTCAAAACCCGATTCACGCGGAAAGCCGTTGGCCACGCCGCCCAGGGAAGACGCGATGTCGCGCAGCGCGCGGTCGTTCATGTCCATGACCCGCCGCCAGGTTACGCGGCGCGTGTCGAGATTGAGTTCATTGCCCCAATAGACGTGATTGTCGATCAGGGCTGCCAGCAGATTGTGCGCCGCGGTGATGGCGTGAAAATCGCCGGTGAAATGCAGGTTGATGTCTTCCATCGGGATGACCTGCGCATAGCCGCCGCCGGCAGCGCCGCCTTTCACACCGAAGCAGGGTCCAAGCGACGCCTCGCGGATGCAGACAATCGCGCTCTTGCCGATGCGGTTGAGACCATCGCCGAGACCGACGGTCGTCGTCGTCTTGCCTTCACCGGCCGGTGTCGGGCTGACCGCCGTCACGAGGATCAGCTTGCCATCCGGAGCACCGCGCTTCGAGCGGATGAATTCCGCCGAGAGTTTTGCCTTGTCGTGCCCGTAGGGAACGAGGTGTTCCGGCGCAATGCCAATCTTTGCACCTATCTCGAAAACCGGTTTCTTGGTTGCAGCGCGGGCGATCTCAATATCGGACTTCACGACAGCCATCGGCATATCCTCCCCATTTTAGGGTTGCGCCCTATTTATCGGTTACCATTCTGAATACGCCAAATAGCATCGTAGAAGCGAATTGGGGATAGTGAGTGCCCCACTATCCCCAATCGCGCATCTGATTTCAGCCGTTTTCCCGCTTATTCGCCCATGGCGATGAGGCTGGCATTGCCCCCGGCCGCAGCCGTGTTGACCGAGACCACCTGTTCCAGCGCAAACCGCGTCAGGTACGACGGACCGCCCGCCTTGGGACCTGTGCCGGAAAGACCCGAACCGCCGAAGGGCTGCGTCCCGACAACCGCGCCGATCGTGTTGCGGTTGACATAGACATTGCCGATGTCGAGCCGGTCGATGACTTTGGCGACCGTCGCCTCAATGCGCGTGTGCAGACCGAAGGTCAGGCCGTAACCGGTCGAGGCGATCTGGTCGAGCACCTTGTCCAGATCCTTGGCTTTCCAGCGCACCACGTGCAGAACCGGCCCGAACACCTCCTTCTCCAACGCTTCCGCATGATTGAGTTCAACGATATGCGGCGCAAAGAACAGGCCTTCGTCCGGTGCAGTACCGGCATAGCGAACCTTCTGGCTCTTGCGCATCGCGGCAATGTGGGCTGCGAGCATGTCGCGCTGCGTCTGATCGATGATCGGGCCGATATCGGTGGAGGCCAGCGAGGGATCGCCAAGCGTCAACTCACGTGCCGCGCCTTCGATCATCTCGAGCATGTTATCGGCGATATCCTCCTGCAGGTAGAGGATTCGCAACGCAGAACAGCGCTGGCCAGCAGAACGGAAGGCGGACATGACAACATCGTCGGCAACCTGTTCCGACAAGGCGGTGGCATCGACGATCATCCCGTTGAGGCCGCCTGTTTCGGCGATCAGCGGAACAATCGGGCCTTTCTTCACCGCCAGCGTGCGGTTGATGGCCCAGGCCGTGTCGGTCGAGCCGGTAAAGGCAACGCCGGCAATATCCGCATGGGATGTCAACGCCGCACCGACCGAGCCGTCACCCGGGACATAAAGCACGGCATCTTTCGGCACGCCCGCTTCGTGGAGAAGCCGGATGGCTTCATAGGCGATCAGCGGCGTCTGTTCCGCCGGCTTCGCCACCACGGTGTTCCCCGCAGCAAGGGCCGCCGTGACCTGACCCAGGAAAATCGCCAGCGGGAAATTCCACGGGCTGATGCAGACGAAGGCACCGCGACCGCGATGACGCAGCTTGTTGTCTTCGCCTGTCGGGCCGGGCATGGCCTTGTCGGTTGCAAACTGACGGCGCGCCTCGGCAGCGTAGTAGCGGCAGAAATCCACCGCCTCGCGAATTTCGGCAATACCATCATCGAGCGTCTTGCCCGCTTCACGGGAGAGAAGGTCCATCAGCAGATCACGATTGTTCTCCAGAAGGTCACCCGCCTTTTCCAGGGCCTTGGCGCGGGTTTCCACCGGAACACGCGACCACGAGACGAAAGCCCTTTTGGCAATGCCGACGGCCTTTGCCGCTTCGTCCGCCGTCGCAAACACAACCGTTCCGACGGTCGCGCCATTGACCGGCGAAATCACATTCTGGGCCTTGCCCGCAGCTTTCACGCCGTCGATCAGCGGAACAGCGTTGACCGTGCGGGATGCCTTGGCGATCCCGCTCAAAAGGGCGGCCAGTTCCTTGCGGTCACCCAGTTCCACGCCGGCCGAATTGGTACGCTTGCCATAGATTTTGGCAGGCAGCGGGATATGCGGGTGACGATAGCCTTTGCCGTCATTGAGCTTTTCCGCCGGGCGTACCAGCAGGTCCGCTATCGGTACATTGCTGTCACCGACCACCGACACGAAAGACGAGTTGGCGCCGTTTTCGAGCAGGCGGCGAACCAGATAGGCCAGGAGATCGCGATAGCCGCCAACCGGCGCATAGATGCGGCAGGCGATTTTCTCGTCCTTTTCCGTGATCTGCTTGTAGAGGCTTTCACCCATGCCATGCAGCCGCTGGAACTCAAAACCGGTCTTGTCGCCGCCGGCCATTTCCAGGATCATGGCGACCGTCAGCGCATTGTGGGTAGCAAACTGCGGGAATATGCGGGGCCGGGCGTCAAGCATGCGCTTGGCGCAAGCCATGTAGGACGCATCGGTTGCAGGCTTGCGGGTGAACACCGGGTAATCGGGCAGACCGCGCTCCTGCGTCCGCTTCACTTCCGTATCCCAATAGGCTCCCTTGACCAGCCGCACCATCATCTTGCGGTTGTGGCGCGCAGCCAGCCGGTCGATGTGGTCGATCACCTCAAGCGCCCGCTTCTGATAGGCCTGAATGGCGAGGCCGAATCCGTCCCAGCCGTCCAGTGACGGATCGGCAAAGACGCGGTCGATCACATCCAGCGACAGCTCAAGCCGGTCGGCTTCTTCGGCATCGACGGTAAAATTGAGATCGTAGGACTTGGCCTTCTGCGCCAATGCCAAGAGGTCCGGCACCAGTTCGGCCATGACCTGATCATGATGCGTGGCGAGATAACGCGGATGCAGGGCGGAGAGCTTGACGGAAATGCCCATGCGATCCGGCAGCTTCTTGTTGCCCGTGGCCCGGCCGATCGCGTCGATGGCATCGGAATAGGATTTGAAATAGCCGCGCGCGTCCTTGCGCGTGCGGGCGCCCTCACCCAGCATATCGAAGGAATGGCGATAACCCTTGGCTTCATTCGAGGCAGCGCGCTTCAGAGCATCCTTGATGGTTTCGCCGAGAACGAAATGGTGGCCGAGATAACGCATGGCCTGCTTGGTGGCGGTGCGGACCGTGGGAAGGCCGATACGCTTGACCAGCGAGGAAATCACCCCTTCCGGCGTCTCGCCCGGCTTGATCACCTTGGCGGAAAGGCCAAGCGCCCAGGCCGATGCCGATACAAACCACGTATCGCCGCTCGGCTCGTGCTCCGACCACTTGCCCTGCTTCAGCTTGTCCTCGATCAGCTTGTCCTGCGTTGCCGCATCCGGCACGCGCAGCAGGGCTTCGGCGAGAACCATCAGCGCCAGCCCTTCACGGGTGGACAAGCCATACTCGCGCAGGAAATCCTCGACACCGCCGATGCCACTCGCTTCCTTGCGAATCGTGGCGATGTATTTGCTGGCACGTGCATCGATACGGCGGTTGACGTCTTCCGGCAGGGCGATGGTTTTCAGCAAAGATGCCACCAGTTGCTGATCATCGACAGCATATGGCGCAGTAAAATCGTTTGAAGACGGCAATGGTCTGGTCATCAGGCTTCCCCTTATTGATTTTTCCCATATAATCTATTCCACTTGGTTCTTCTCACCAATGAACGCTCACAAAGCAGCGCAAAAAACTAAAAATATGGGGTATTTTAGAGATGAAAAACCTGGACAGCCTTGACCGGCGCATCTTGCGCGAGCTGCAGAAGGACGGGCGGCTCTCCAACACCGAGTTATCCGAGCGTATCAGCCTCTCGCAAACGGCGACCACGGAACGGGTCAAGCGTCTGACAAGGGACGGCTATATCCTTGGCTACACCGCCAGACTGTCGCCGAAAAAGCTCGACCGCGCAATGCTGGTCTTCGTGGAAATCAAGCTGGACCGCACTACCCCGGATGTTTTTGCCACTTTTGCGGCTGCGACACGGCGCAACCCCGACGTGATGGAATGCCACATGGTCGCCGGCGGTTTCGATTACCTGATCAAGGCGCGTGTCGCGGACATGGAGCACTACCGCCGCTTTCTCTCCGATGCCCTGCTGTCGCTGCCGGGCGTGCGCGAAACGCATACCTATGCCGTCATGGAGGAAGTCAAGGAAACCACACACCTGCCGGTTTGATCGACCTGCAACCGGATACCTATTGCGACACAACTCCCCGTTCGTTGCCGAACCGGTCGCACTTCATCATCAATGGACATGTTGAGGGCAAAGCAACAGCACCGGGCCAGCGGTGTATCGGAGGAGATGGGCTGCTCCGGCTGCGGCATCAGCCATGCTCTCAAACTTGGAGGTGATACGATGTGGTTTAAACCCTTCAGCATCACCCTGGAAATGAAAAGGATCCGGACTCACTGGCAGGTGACCATCCGGATCCGTTTCATGTAACCAGGAAAGAGGGTGGGCGAAAGCTCGCCCTCACTCCAAGGTCAAATATAGCATTTTACCCGCCCAAGTCCACTTATTGCTGCAGCACCTGCTTGATATCGATCAGGTTGGAACGCACGCGCAGGATATAAAAACCCATGGTTGTCAGATGGTTGGGCAACAACCATCCGCCCTCGTTGCCAAAAAAGTCAAGGAAACCGCATACCTGCCGGTTTGATCGACCTGCAACCGGGTACCTATCGCGACACAACTCCCCGTTCGTTGCCGAACCGGTCGCACTTCATCATCAATGGACGTGTTGAGGGCAAAAGCAACAGCACCGGGCCAGCGGTGTATCGGAGGAGATGGGCTGCTCCGGCTGCGGCATCAGCCATGCTCTCAAACTTGGAGGTGGAGCGATGTGGTTTAAACCCTTCAGCATCACCCTGGAAATGAAAAGGATCCGGCGTCACTGGCAATTGACCATCCGGATCCGTTTCATGTAACCAGGAAAGAGGGTGGGCGAAAGCTCGCCCTCACTCCAAGGCTAAATATAGCATTTTACCCGCCCAAGTCCACTTATTGCTGCAGAACCTGCTTGATATCGATCAGGTTGGAGCGCACGCGCAGGATATAAAAACCCATGGTTGTCAGATGGTTGGGCAACAACCAACCGCCCTCGCTGCCATTGGCGATGATCCATGGCGTTATGTTGAGTGCCGAACGGAGCTGTCCATCCATGCCATCCCACAGGGGTGCCAGATTCTTCTGCTGCACGACCTGCTTGAAGTCGACCTTTGCCGCATTCATCAGGCCGTAATAGGCGTAGAGCTGGCCATAGGCGAACCAGAACCGGTCATCCGCACGGGTATCGAACCAGCCATAATTGTTCTTCTCCGAGCGATCCTTCAGGATGGCGGAGGTGGAGCCGATATCATTGGCAATACGGTCGATGAACTGCATGAGATTGTCGGCACGCGCATCGAATACGGCATTGCAGGCTTCCAACTTCGAATTGAAAGTCCTGAGGTCTTTGACCGCCGAACGGTAATAGCTCGGGGTCGGCGTCTTGGGGCCAAAGGGGTTCAGGCCAAAATACCATGCATCCTCGGTGAACTGCAGATTGCCGCGGGCCTTCTGCAGATCATTGTCGATCTGCGATGTGCCGCGGATACGGCCAAGCGTGTCGACAAGCTCGACTGCCGTACGGCGTACGGCTGAGTTGATGCCGCGCTGGAACGCCGCCTTGTTGTCGAGGAAAGGCGTATCGTCCCACGACATGCCGAAGAAGCCGAGCTTGAACAGCAGCATGGAGGAAATCCAAGCATTCTGGTTCACGTTGAAATCGGTGAGGTCAGCCGTAACTTCGACAATGGCCGAACGGGCGCAGCTCTTGGGTGCCGTTCCGACGGCTTGCGCAGCAACCGGTTCGCCGGCGGCTACATCACGCTTGTCGAAATTATAGACGGCGACGTAGTCCGGATTGAAATTCGTCCAGACCTGCGTGACCCAGAAGAAATATCCGTAAAGCCCGACCCAGAGAATGAGTATCGCACCCACGACTGTCTTCAGGATCCAGCCGCGCTGGGTGTACCAGCGCCCTGCCCACAGGAACGGCCACAGGATGATACCGACCGCATAGCCGATGCCACGTCCGATCAGATAGAAAATCCGGCTGAAGAAGTTGATGACGGGATCGAGCATTGTGCATCCTTGCTAGGAGGTGAGACCGTAGAGCCGCCTGCGCAACCCTTCCTTGTCCTTCAAATAGGTTGTTTTGAGTATATCGACAACGTGTTCCTGATAGGCAAGGCTTCGATCTCAAATATCCAGCACTAATTCCCCCTGCATATTGGTAGGGGATGAGGCAAGAGATCCCCTACCAAAGTAATATTGACGGCCGCATCCGGTTGACCTCTTCATGAGCATCATTTGCGAAAGATCGAATGGAGTCCGCATGTCTCGTTTCCATCTTTTTATCGCAGCCTTCGCTGCCTGCAACCTGCTGATCGCAAGCGGCGCTAACGGGGATAGTGGCTGGACTTTTTCACTGGTGAGCGCTCGCAGCCCCAACCAGGAAAAAGGATATCCCCTCACCGCGGTTCTATGGCCGATAGCTCCCATACCGACTTGCTGGAATATGCAGCCCCAAACATTTAATCAATATGCAGTGCAGCGGGACATCGTAAGACAAGCGGTGGCTGACACATGGGAGGCTGCCTCGTCGATCCGCTTCACCGGATGGGATCGATGCGTGGGTGAGGTCCCAAACGGTGGAATTACAATCATTGTCAACGAAGAGGGTCCGGCAACTTACGGCTTGGGGACCCGATTGAAAAATTTAAATCCCGGCATTCAACTGAATTTCGAGTTCACACAATGGAGCCCTGGTTGTCAGAGGACAAAGGCTGACTGCATCAGAAAAATCGCCGTCCATGAATTCGGACATGCCCTCGGGTTCGCCCACGAACAAAACAGACCGGATACCCCACCAGGCGCGTGCGACCACGACCAAGGAGCGCAAGGTACCAATGGCGATCTGCTGGTTGGCGCGTGGGATTTGGTTTCTGTGATGAATTACTGCAATCCGAAATGGATCGGCGATGGCAGGCTCAGCGCAACAGATATCGAAATGGTGCAGCGCTTTTATGAAGAGCCGAACGCCAATACCGACATTGGGCCAAGCATATATCTATTGCTGAATTAGATCTTCTCGATTGGTTCATAATATAAAAAGGAGAATATTAATGGGAGCCCTAAGGTATATCACTATTTCAATACTATCCATACTACCCATCTCTGCGCACGCGGGATCAGGTTCAGGGCTGGTTCACAACGTTTACGCTTTTATCAACGGTATCATAATATTTACTGTAGACACCCATAACGATGCCCCTCCCTGCGGGTCTGGTGCGTTCAGCAGGGATTTTGCCTTTGATAGTACTACCCAAGAAGGAAAAAACAAATACGCCCTATTGCTCATCGCTGCTAATAGTAAGAAACGCATTACAGTTACTGGAGATTCTACTTGCAGAGTGTGGGGCGATCGAGAGACTGCCTTATGGTTCGTAATAGATTTTTAATTGTTTATTCAGATTACACTTGCAACAAGGAGTAGATTAACCGTTCACCTCAAGACCATACAACCGCCTGCGCAGCCCTTCCTTGTCTCTCCCATATTTGTTTTAAACTTAAGGCCATCATTTTTTCCTTACAAGTTTTGGAGAATACCAATGAGATATTTGAGGAATATAATTGTTAATTGCGCGGTTGTTTCGACGCTTGCAGCTTCAACATTTCCGGCACCCGCTGGCACGGGAGAGGGGTTGGTTCACGGAATCGCTGTCGTAAATACTGCCGTCGTCATCACTGTCGATACGCACGTGGATAAGCCAGTTTGCGATAAATACACCAACCAATTCGAGTTCGATGTAGGTACAGATTCCGGGAAAGCTTATCTTGCAACAGTGCTTGTCGCAGCAAATGCAAAAATAAGAATAAGAGTAATTGGAGCAGGCACTTGTGCTGCGCCTGCAGGACGTAGAGAGAATGTAGGCTACATAGAGACGTACTACTGATGTTTATTGATCAAGTGACAATGCATCAACCAATTCATGACCAGTAGCGTCCTGGCGCTCCCTACCCCAACCCATACAACCGCTTCCGCAGCCCTTCCTTGTCCTTCAAATAGGTTGTTTTGAGTATATCGACAACGTGTTCCTGAAAGGCGGGGTTCCAGCGGCCGTAATCGGCGTAGAAGCCCTGCTTGTTGAAGATGTACCGCGACAGGAAATCCCACGGGACAAAATCACTGATCAGCTGATTGACCAGCCACGCATCGGAATGGCTTGGGAGCGCCCGCACCACCAGAAAACGGCGCGTCGGGTCGATCTCGGAGAGGTTGATCTGCCCTGTCTGGGCAATTTCACGTTTCACGGCGTTCAGGAACGGCCACGTCCCGTCATGATTGATCAGACTGGCATTGGCGTGAATCCAGGTCTGCAGCCAGATGCGATCGATACCGCTCAGATTGCGTTCCGGTTCAAGCGTCCGGATGAGATGGCGGATGATCATCTCGCCGCGGTTTTCCAGATAGCCCGACTGCTCGATCCACGAGCCGCGCGGCAACTCGATACGCCCCGTCGCGGCAAGAAACTGGAACACCTGATCGGCGTCCTTGATCGAGATGTAATTGACCTGCCAGGGGCGCGAGCGCCGGAAACCGGGAGCGGCGGGATCGCCGATGACCGTTGTCGTATTGTCATCGACAAAGATATAGATGCCGCCGAAATGACTGGTCCAGAAGGCGCTGTGGCGGAACACCACCTTGTCGGGCACCAGTGAATTCTCGCGGATATCGCCGGTGACCTTGGCAAGTTCGACCATCCGGTTGATGAGATCGTCGTCGCGCCAGGTGTTCGGCTCGTTCTGCAGCCGGTCCACCAGCAGACGCAGTTCCGCCGCCTGCCCCATGACGTTTTCAGCGGAAAGGACGCGGAACTCGACCTGATTGATCGACAGCAGATCCTCGATGTCGTTGACGATGGAAACACTGTCCTCGATCTCGCCGAAGATCACATCCTTGATGGTCAGCGCGTTGATCGCCCGCGCATTGCTGCTGAAGAACTCGTACATCAGCTGAGACGTGTTGGAGAACTGCGTGTGAACCACCGGCAGCGTCGCCTGATCCGGCGTCAGAATGATGAAGCGGCGGTTGACGCCATTGGGATCGAGATAGGACGGGTCCTTCAGCTCAGCGGCGATTTCCGGCGAGAATCCCGTCCGGTCAATATTGAACCGCGTGAGTTCGGTTGCCTTGAAGCCAAAAGCCGTCAGTGCCCGGTTATAGCGTTCGATCAGATGCGGCTGGTCGATCGTCAGCAAACGCCCGTAGATCAGTTCGTTTTCGTAGAGAAGGTCCATCAGGCGTCCCACTGCCCCCGCGCTTTCAGGGCTTCCACTTCCCGGATCGCCCGTTCGCGCAGGCGCGCATCACGGACGATCTTTTCCACGGCGGCATCGTCCGACTTGTCGGCATAGCGGAATTCCGAATCCGCATACCGGTTGGTTTCCTGCAGCACCATCTCCATGGTGAAGGGCTTGCGCAGTTCCTCCACCATCGCCTTTTTCTCATCATAGGGCTTGTGCATGAAGGTCTCGGGTTTTTCGAACCATGCATCCGGCAGTTCGATGTCCATGGCGCGCATCTTGATCGCATCCGTCACGTTCTTGATGGCGCGGCCGGTGAAACGCGGCTCGCGTTCCTTGATCATGTGCAGATAGGTACCGATATCGGCAAGCGTTTCCGGCTCGCCGTTCTCGGAAATGAAGCGCTCATACACCGCTTTCAGCCCGTCTTCCTGCGGCTTCGACAATTGTTCATAGGCGGCATCCACGGCGCGTTCGATCTGCTGGTCTTCGAACAGCTTGTGTTCGCCGAGCGGAATCCTGTGGTTCTTGCCGGCGAGCAGCGCAAAGATATCGATGTAATCGTTGCGGGTCTGCGGCCCGTCCACCAGCCAGCGCGCTCCGGCGCGCTGGCGCAGCGCATCGTCGACATTCTCCGGATAGTTGGAGAACATGCCGAACGCGCAGTTGCCGCGCACCACGGTGGATGCGCCCGCAAACGCTTCCATCAGCACGCCGGTGATTTCCTGCTGGCCGGCAGACGCCCGGTCATCGGAACGCCGCGCGGCAACCTGATCGATATCATCGATGGTGCCGAAGCCGATCACGCGCGGATTGAGCACGTTGTTGACGAATTGCCGGCAGTTCTGTCCGGATTTTCCCTGATAGGAGGAAATCTGGTCGACGCCGAAATTCTCGTAATGGAAGGCATAGCCCGCCACCTGGCAGTAATCGTTGACGAGACCGGCAATCATCTGGATCAGCGTCGTCTTCCCCGTCCCCGGCGCGCCGTCGCCGATGAATGTGAACAGAAAGCCGCCAAGTTCAACAAACGGGTTGAGCTGCCGGTCGAAATCATAGGCCATCAGCATCTTTGACAGCTTCAGCGCCTGATATTTGGCAATGTGATTGCCGATGACTTCACCAGGCTTTTTGAAGGTCATCACCAAGGGCGTGCGTTTCTTGCCCGGCGCCACATCGAAGCCGTCAAGCGTGAAATCGTCGCTATCAAGACGCAGATGCGTGTCTTCAAAGCTGCCAAGCCCGTCAAAACGCCCCTTGCGCTGCAGCAGGCCTTCAATGGCCGCAGCAGCATAGGCTTTCGCCCGCGCCAGCATGGTCTGTTCATCGGCAGCACCGGCAATGGCCCTGTCCAGACCGCCGACGATCGATTTCAGTGCATCCTGCGCCGTATCGAAATTGAATTCCGGAACCGTCACGTCATTGGCGGCCTGGCTATCCGCTTCGATCAGCTGCGAGAGGTAGGCAGCGAGCGCAAAAGCCGAGACATAGGCGGCGGCGGACAAAAGCTTCTTGAAATGGCTGGCATCCTCCCCCTGCAGAGGCGCCGAGGCGTTGCGCGCCAGAAGGTTCTCCAGATCGCTCTGGCGGCCAAAAACATCGGCAACGGCCAATGCCACTGCCACGCCACGGCGCACCCGGAACAACAGGGTGTGCTGGGCAATGGACAGCATCTGGTCATCGGGACGCACGGCCTGGATCGTCCTGGTCAGGTCCACTTCACGCGTTGAGCGCAGACCGCCGGTCGAAACTGTCGAGACGAACCGCCGCCCGGTACCGGCAAGCTCGGTCCCGGATTTCGCATCGCCCGATTCCAGCACGACAAAACGCGTCACCATGGCCTGCGCCACCGGCAGATGCTTGGCGATGTCCTTCTCGTCGATGGTGGTCAAACCGACATCCATGATCGTGCTCCCCTAAATGTCGCTGATGACCTGGCCGTTGGACAGGATATGGGTTTTGAACCCGCTGAAAATGCGGCTGGCCTCACCCGAAGCATAGAGCGCCTGATAGGCCTCGTGCGGCACCAGCGCATGCTGTTCGTAGCTGCTGACGCCTTGCCGGGCCGCCTCCAGATCATCCGTATTGATGTAGAACTCCTCGCGCGACGGCTCCGAAGACCAGAGCCCGCGCTTGCCCGGCCGTTCCGCCTTGGAGAAAACCTCCTGCATGGTCCATGTCAGAAGCCAGGCATCTTCCGGCTTGCGCACGCGTTCCAGGACATCGGCAACCTTCTGGTTATGTTCGGTGATACCCGTCGTGTAGAACGGCCCGAGAACCACGCGCCGCAACTGCTTGGGGTGGAGTTCCGGAAAATCCGTGTCGAGGCTTGTCGCAATCGTGATCGGCGACAGCGAATAGGCCGAATTCTTGGCAGCGAAATCGTCAAAGCGCCGTGCCAGCTCCGGATTGAGCAGGCCGCCGACGGGCAGCGGTATCCGCACGCCGGGATTAAGCTTGCCATCCTTGCCCACAAGGGTTTCCACGAGGCCTTGCGACGAATCCTCGATGATCGCCATATAGATCAGCGGCAGGTTGGAAGCGCCGTCAAAGGCGCCCCAGTGCACCACGTAGAGCGGACGCATGGTCTTCGGATTGACCGAAACGCGGATGGTCACCGGCAGGATGAAAGGCGAGAAAACCTCTCCCTGCTCGACCCTTTCCAGATAAATCCGCTCCGCCATCGATTTCTGCAGATCGCGCGGAAATGCGCGGTGCCGCAGGATGAAATCGGCCATTTCATTGCGCAGCGCGGCCGCTGGCGGAATGGCTGCCAGCCGGGCCCTGGTGTCCCGCTTGTCGTTTTCCAGTTCCAGCACATTCTGGAAAACCGGAAAGCCGCTTTCGGCACGCGAAATCTGGAACCGGTCGGTGAAACCGATCCGGTTGCGCCAGCATTCGAAGGAGGCTTCCAGCCGCCGCAGATATTCCGATACGGTCTGCGCAACCAGATCGTGCTTGTAGAGCGGCGACTGCTGGTTGTTGAGAAAGATATCCAGCCCGTCCAGTGCAGCACGGATCGCACCGAAATAGCGTTCGGCGGCGGTCAGATCAGCATTCCCGGCCATTAATTCTGCACGTAGTCAGCGGAATTGTGTTTCTTCAGGACTTCCGAGAAACGGCGCGAGAATGCATCGTCGGCGAGCTTCTTGCGGCGCTGGATATCCTGGGTACTGACCATGTTCTTCTCGTGCATCTCGAGCAGGTCGCCAATGTGTTTCTGCGCCGCGGCCCCGACACCGGCCATCGTCTCTTCCGCCGCCGTATCGACCCGGCTGCCAAGGGTATTGATCTTGTGGGCCACGTCCTGCTGGGCCGCCGTCTTCAAGGAATCTTCCAGCGCCTTGTAGAGAACGATGCGCTGTTCCGTATCGATCGACAGCTTGTTGATCAGCGTGCTCTGCGCAGCGATCTGGTTGTTGAGCGAATCGACGAATGTCTGGAACATCGAGGTATAGCGTTCCAGCGTCTGGCTTTCCGCCAGGAGCTCCTGCTCCTTCGCCTGGCGCTCATTGTATTCCGTCGCCAGTTTCGAGCGGTCGCCTTCCAGCGTGGCACGGGTGCCCTGATCGGTGGAGGCGGCAATCCGGTTTTCAATGTCGAGCAGCAGCGGGTTCAGCTCTTCGATGCGCTTCTGCGTGGCTTCGAGTGTCGCCACTGCCGTCTTGCGACGCTCGATCACGTTGGAAAGGCTGGCTTCCGACGTCTTGTAGCGCGCATCGAGGATGGTCTTCTGCTCTTTGAGAATGCCAACGATCCGGTCGGACTTCGACAGCAGTTCCTGCAGATTGCCGGCCAGAGACATGTTGCGCACGCGATCCGTCCGCAGGCGCTGCATCTTGTCCTTGGAGAAAACGCCGACCAGCTTTTCCCAGCCGGAATAGCTTTTCATGCTTTCAAATTCGGAACCGAACACATTGGTCGCGTCTTCCAGACCGATGATCAGGTCGGCAATATTGCCTTCCATGACTTTCTGCTGACGCAGGACATCGTCGATGCGGGCATTTTCGATATCGAAGTCAGGATTTCCGATCGCAGCATCCGCCTTGGCGAACTTGTCGAGAACGACGCTGGACTGGTCAATTTTCGTCCGCATCTCATTGACCATGTTCCGGGTCTTTTCGATCTCGGTATCAAAGCTCTGCAAGCTCGCCATTGGTGTCTCCCCTAGATGCCCAAGATAAAATCATAAATATATCTGCCGTTCGAATATAGACACGGCATTTAACGAAAAAAAGCCTATAGAAAAATGACAGGCTGTATTAGGCCGGAACAAGCTCTATTGGTCCGAAACAATCCGCCCGGTTTCTTCTTCCCAATGCTTGCGGCAAAGCGAGACATACACGGATTTTTCGATGGATACCTGGTCTCCTTCAGTGATCGCCTTGCCCGTCGAATCGTGCCGGACCACCATGGTCGCCTTCGAGCCGCAATGACAGATGGTCCTGATCTCCCGCAGCGTATCGGCGATAGCCAGCAATTCGGCCGAACCGGGAAAGAGCTTGCCCTGAAAGTCCGTGCGAAGCCCGAAACACATCACGGGCAGATGCAGCCGGTCGGCAACGCGTGCCAGTTGCCAGACCTGGTCCCGGGTGAGGAACTGCGCCTCATCCACGAAAACACAGCTTAGTGCATTCGCGCCATGCGCCGATGCAATCCGGTCGAAAAGATTGTCCTCGTCACGGTAAAGCTCGGCGGCCGCCGTCACGCCGAGGCGTGAAGATATGACGCCGACGCCGTTTTCCGCATAATGCGCAGCCGTGAACATCATCGTCCGCATGCCGCGTTCCTGGTAATTGTAGGATGCCTGCAGCAGCATGGTGGACTTGCCGGCGTTCATCGTGGAGTAGCTGAAATAGAGTTTTGCCATAAGGGCGTTTAATCAGAGTTGAGGCCAGGCTTGAAGCCTCTCCCGTGCAGAGGGTGCAACTTTTGCCGGAATATCAACAACTGTCGCGAATTGACCGGATTTATGCGCGGCTATGCTTGAACCCCTGCGAAATTGGTGCTTGGTTCATGCCCTTAACAGCCGGTAGAAAACCGGAGAGGGAGAACAATCGATGAAAATGTTGACCAAACTGACCATTTCACTGGCTCTCACGCTGACCGCCGGCACCGCCTTCGCCGCGGAACCCGCGAGTTGCAAGGCCGTTCGATTCGCCGATGTCGGCTGGACCGACATTACCTCGACCACGGCAGCGGCCAGCGCCGTGCTCAAGGGACTGGGTTATTCCACCGATACGAAGGTCCTGTCGGTTCCCGTGACCTATGCGTCCCTTGGCAAGAAGGACATCGACGTATTCCTCGGCAACTGGACACCCAGCATGGCCGCCGACCTCAAGCCCTATCTCGACAACAAGACGGTTGAAGATCTCGGCGTGAACCTCACCGGCGCAAAATATACACTGGCCGTGCCGCAGTACCTCTATGACAAGGGCCTGAAAGACTTCAAGGATATCATCACGTTCAAGGACGATCTCGGCGGCAAGATCTATGGTATCGAGCCGGGCAATGACGGCAACCGCCTGATCCTCGACATGATCGCCAAGAACGCCTTCGGCCTGAAGGGCTTCGAGGTTGCCGAATCATCCGAGCAGGGAATGCTGGCGCAGGTTGCCAAGCAGACAAAGACCAAAGGGCCCATCGTCTTCCTCGGCTGGGCGCCGCATCCGATGAACACCAACTTCAAGATTCAGTACCTTTCCGGCGGCGATGATTTCTTCGGCCCCGACTTCGGCGGTGCAACCGTTCATACCAATGTTCGCGCCGGCTATACGACCGAATGCCCGAATGTTGGCAAACTTCTGGCCAATCTCAAGTTCGACCTGAAAATGGAGAATGAGATCATGGGCAAGATTCTCGACGATGGTGAAGACGGCCCGAAGGCAGCCTCCGAATGGCTGAAGGCCAATCCTGCCATTCTCGACACCTGGCTTGCCGGCGTGACGACGGTTGATGGCAAGGACGGTCTGCCAGCCGTCAAGAAGTCGCTCGGTCTTTAAGGCCTGCCGATATTGTCGCCCGGTGCACGCACCGGGCGATTCTTTCGCCTGATACTGCAACCGACAGAGGAATTTTCGCTTGGACTGGCTGACACAAGACAAGATTCCGGTAGGCAAGACGGCAAAGGCCGTCGTCGACTGGCTCACGAACAATTTCGCCGGGTTTTTCGATGGGCTCGCCTTCGTCATGCAGTCGTTCATCGACGGCCTCATGTTCGTCCTGAAATACCCGCACCCGCTGATCATGGTCGCCATCTTTTCCGCGGTTGCCTATGCACTCCGCCGCTCGATTGCCGTGACCCTGCTCACCCTGTTCGGCTTCCTGTTCATCCTCAATCAGGGCTACTGGAAGGAAACAATGGAGACGCTGACGCTGGTGCTCTCCTCCTGCATCCTGTGCATGGGCATCGGTGTCCCCGTCGGCATCATCGCAGCCCATCGCCCCCGGTTCTACGCGGCGATCCGGCCTGTCCTCGATCTGATGCAGACATTGCCGACCTTCGTCTATCTCATCCCGGCCATCGTGTTCTTCGGTATCGGCATGGTTCCCGGCCTGATCGCAACGGCGATCTTCGTTCTCCCTGCCCCGATCCGGCTGACGCATCTCGGCGTGTCCTCCACCCCGCAGCATCTGGTCGAGGCGGGCGAAGCCTTCGGCGCGTCGTCGCGCCAGCTTCTGTGGAAAATCGAGCTGCCCTACGCCATGCCGCAAATTCTGGCGGGCCTGACCCAGACCATCATGCTGTCCCTGTCCATGGTGGTCATTGCCGCCCTGGTCGGTGCCGACGGGCTCGGCGTTCCGGTTGTTCGTGCGCTCAATTCCGTCAACACGGCGCTGGGTTTCGAAGCCGGGCTTGTCATCGTGGTCGTCGCCATCGTGCTTGACCGTATCTTCCGTCCCGGCAAGGAGCCTGGTGAATGACCGCGATCACCCTCGAAAACGTCTGCATCATTTTCGGCAAGAAGACGGACAGCGCATTGGCGCTTGCCGACCAGGGCAAGAGCCGGTCGGACATCCAGGCGGAAACCGGCCATGTGCTCGGCGTCCACAATTGCTCGATCACCATTGCCGAAGGCGAAATCCTGGTGCTCATGGGCCTGTCCGGCTCAGGCAAATCCACGCTTCTGCGCGCCATCAACCGCCTCAACCCGATTTCGCGCGGGTCCGTCGTCGTGCATCACGGCGGCCGATCCGTCGATGTCGGCAAAGCGGACAAGAATACGCTGCGCGATCTGCGCAAGCATCTCGTCTCCATGGTTTTCCAGCAGTTCGGCCTTTTGCCCTGGCGCACGGTCGAGGAAAATGTCGGCTTCGGCCTCGAACTGTCGGGCGTATCCAAGGAAGAGCGCGCCGAAGCCGTGGAACAGCAATTGGCGCTGGTCAATCTCAAGGACTGGGCCAAGCGCAAGGTCAGCGAGCTTTCCGGCGGCATGCAGCAGCGTGTCGGTCTTGCCCGCGCCTTCGCCACCGGCGCACCGATCCTGCTGATGGACGAGCCGTTTTCGGCGCTCGATCCGCTCATTCGCACCCGTCTGCAGGATGAACTGCTCAGCCTGCAGGAACGGCTGAAGAAGACCATCGTTTTCGTCAGCCACGATCTCGACGAAGCGATGAAGATCGGCAACCGCATCGCCATCATGGAAGGCGGCCGCATCATTCAGTGCGGCACGGCGCAGGACATCCTGCTCAACCCGGCCGATGACTATGTCGCCGACTTCGTCGCCAACATGAATCCGCTGGGTGTGCTGACCGCCGGCGACATCATGGTGCCGCTGGACCGCAGCCGGCCCGCCAACCGCCCCTTCGCCGCAACGGCACGTCTGGCCACCCCCGTGCGTCAGATCATGCAGGCGGTGTCGAAAAATGGCGGCGATGTCGGCATTGTCGAGAACGGCGCCATTCTCGGCATGATCTCCGCCGACGACATCGTGCGGGGGCTACTAAAGCATCAGAGAAATTAGGTGTAAACATCACTAGAATTCGATGAAATGCATCCTGTCGATGGTGTGATTTACATCGATTTTTGATGATGGTACACTTATGGAACGAGCGAAAAGTCTCGTCTCGCGGCGAGTCTTCATTCATCAAGGCATATTTGCCGACCTTGTTGTCTGGCTCGTACCAAAGCCTCTGAGAGGCAGCACACACCGCTACAAATACCGTTTCGCTTTGGTTGCCAATAATATCTGCGTGCTACGGTATGACAACGAGGCCGGTGAAGGCAATCACAGGCATATTGGAGAAACGGAACTTCCCTACGCGTTTTCGACGATAGAAGCGCTTCTGGCGGATTTTAAAGACGATGTCGAAAGATGGCTCCATGAAAACAATCACCTTTAAGGTTCAGACGCTGGCGTCCGTCCTCGATGACGTTGAGATCGCCTGGAAAACAGGTGAGGCCGAGACGACACCCCAGTTCAGTTTTGTCACCTGGGAGGTCATGCACAAAATTCTGTCACCGAAGCGATTGGAGATTGTAAAGGTGATGGCTGGAGCAGGCCCTTTGAGCATCCGCGAAATCGCGCGCCGGGTTGAGCGCGATTTCAAGGGCGTTCATGCTGATGTGACGCTGCTTCTGAACGCTGGGGTCATCACCAAGACCGGAAATGGCAAGGTGATCTTCCCTTACGACAAAATCCACGTCGATTTCGAGATTTCAGCGGCAGCTTGAAGCTTCGACAAGTCTACTTGTCGTCGCCGTCCTCATCGTCATCGCCGCTTTTGCCGGCCGGTTGCCATGCATGCGGCGTGACTTTCTTCTGCGTGTTTGAATCGGTGAAGATCCACCAGCCCGCATCGGTTTCATCCCACTGGCCGCCGGTCGCCTTCAGGCGGTCCAGCGACCGGTACTGCGCCAGGGATTCGTTTTCCTGCCCGTCCTCGTCTTTCCAGAAAACCTGGACCTTGCTGCCGTCCTTCGGGGCAGTTGCAATCGGCTGACGTCCGCTCATAGCATTTCTCCCTGCCATTGCTGCTGTGCGTGGTTCGGCACGCACAGCATCTGCGCCATTAACGGACGAACCGCGCGCTAAAATCAAGCGGCGGCTTTTTTCTTCTCCAGACGGGCGCGGATGCTGGCGACATCGGATTTCGGCGTCGCCGCAAACAGCGTCTTGGTATAGCTGTGCTGCGGGTTCGAAAACACCTCGTCGCGCGTGCCGTACTCAACCACTTCACCGTAATACATCACCATCACCTCGTCGGCGATGTAGCGCACGACCGAGAGGTCATGGCTGATGAACACATAGGTCAGGTTGAATTCGTCCTGAAGATCAGCCAGCAGGTTGAGCACCTGCGCCTGCACCGAAAGGTCAAGCGCGGAGACCGGCTCATCGAGCACAAGCAGGCTCGGGCTCAGCATCAATGCACGGGCAATGGCGATACGCTGGCGCTGGCCGCCGGAGAACATGTGCGGATAGCGGTTGTAATGCTCCGGACCCAGGCCGACTTTCACCAGCATCTGCATGGCGAGTTCCCGCCGCTCCGCCGCCGTCTTGTTGGTGTTGAGCAGCAGCGGTTCGCCCAGAACCTCGCCGATCTTCTGGCGCGGGTTGAGCGAGCCATAGGGGTTCTGGAAAATGATCTGCACCTTGCGGCGCATTTCCGGCGTTACCCTGTCCTTGGCAATGTTGATGGGCTTGCCATCGATCAGCAGTTCTCCCTCCGACTGCGGATCAATCAGGGTCAGGATGCGGCCGAGCGTCGACTTTCCGCAGCCGCTTTCCCCGACGATGGCAAGGGTCTTGCCCTTTTCCAGCGTGAAGCTGACACCCTTGACCGCGCGCACCGTCTTCGGCTTGCCGAACAGGCCGCCGCTGACGTGGTAATCGCGGACAATGTTGCGCCCTTCAAGAACGATCTCGCTCATGTTGCTGCTCCTGCGTTGGCGGCTTCGTTCTTCATGAAGTCTGCGACCGTGGACAGACGGTCACCCGTCGCGTTTTCCGGCAAGGCGGAAAGAAGGGCGCGCGTATAGGGGCTCTTGGGTGTTTCAAACAGAGACAGCACGTCGGCTTCCTCCATCTTGCGGCCCTTGTACTGGACGATCACCCGGTCGGCCGTTTCCGCGACAACGCCCATGTCATGGGTGATCATGATCAGCCCCATGCCATGCTTGGCCTGCAGGCTGACCAGCAGATCGAGAATCTGCTTCTGGATGGTCACGTCGAGCGCCGTCGTCGGTTCGTCGGCAATCAGCAGCTTCGGATTGCAGGCGATGGCGATGGCAATCATGACGCGCTGGCACTGACCGCCGGACATCTGGTGCGGGAACGAGTTCAGCCGTTCCTCTGGCGTCGGAATACCGACCTGCTTCAGCAGTTCGATCGCCCGCGTGCGCCGGGTCCTGGCATCCATTTTCATATGGAAACGCAGAACTTCTTCCAGCTGGAAGCCAACTGTGAAGCACGGATTGAGGCTTGCCATGGGTTCCTGAAAGATCATCGCCACATCGCGGCCGACGATCTGCCGCCGCTGTTTGGTCGTCATCGTCAGCATGTCGTGGCCGTTGAAGACCATCTTGTCCGCCGTGACAGTAGCCGTGTTCGGCAGCAGCCCCATGACAGCAAGCATGGCAACCGACTTGCCGGAGCCGGACTCGCCGACAATGGCCAGCACTTCGCGGGCATCGACGTGCAGGTCGATCCCCTGCACGGCCATGAACTGACCCGAGCTCGTGTCGAATCCAACTGAGAGATTCTTGATTTCAAGCAGCGCCATGATCTCAGCTCCTCTTCAGTTTGGGATCGAGGGCATCGCGCAGACCGTCGCCAACGAGATTGATCGCAAGCACGGTGATCAGGATGGCAAGACCGGGGAATGTGACCACCCACCAGGCGCGCAGGATGAATTCGCGTGCCTCTGCCAGCATGGTGCCCCATTCCGGTGTGGGCGGCTGCGCACCCATGCCGAGGAAGCCCAGAGCCGCCGCTTCAAGGATGGCATTCGAGAAGGACAGCGTGCCCTGCACGATCAGCGGCGCCAGACAGTTCGGCAGAATCGTCTTGAACATCAACCGTATGTGGCCCGCACCGGCAAGCTTGGCGGCAATCACATATTCGCGGTTCTTTTCACTCATCACCGCCGCGCGCGTCAGACGCGCAAAGTGCGGCTGCAGAACCAGCGCAATGGCGATCATCGCGTTGAACAGGCCCGGTCCCAGGATGGCAACGAGCACCAGCGCCAGCAACAGTGGCGGAAAGGCAAGAATGATATCCATGATGCGCATGATCAGCGCATCGACCCAGCCGCGGAAATAGCCGGCGAGAACACCGAGGATGACGCCGGTGACCATGGAAATGGCCACGACAATCAAACCGATGAACAGCGAGAAGCGCGCGCCATAGATCAGGCGGGACAGCAGATCGCGGCCAACAGCATCGGTTCCCAGGAGGAATGACGGATTGCCGCCCTCCTGCCAGGCCGGTGGCGTCAGCAGTGCTTCGCGATATTGCTCATAGGGCGCATGCGGCGCAATGAACGGTCCGAGAATGGCAACGAGGACCAGAAAAATCAGGGTGGCAAGCCCTATGACAGCGCCTTTGTTGACGCTGAAATAGAACCAGAATTCTGCAAACCTGCCCATGCGGCCCTCTTTCGGGGCGGCAGCAAGCGGTGCGGGAGGGGAAACTTCGTTAGTCACAGTTCCTCACTTTACGCGGATACGCGGGTTGACGACCGCATAGAGCAGATCGACAATCAAATTGACGGTCATGACGATCAGCGCGACCAGCATCAGGCCGCCTTGAACGACGACGTAATCGCGTTTCGCGATGGCGTCGATCATCCACTTGCCGATGCCTGGCCAGGAGAAGATCGTCTCCGTCAGGATGGCGCCGGCCATCAGCAGGCCCATCTGCAGGCCGATCGTCGTGATGACGGGGATCATGGCATTGCGCAGGGCATGGATGCCGATGACCCGCTTCGGCGCGAGACCCTTGGCCCGTGCCGTGCGCACATAATCCTCGCCCAGCACTTCCAGCATCGCGGAACGTGTCTGGCGGGCGATGACCGCGAGCGGGATGGTTCCAAGCACGATCGTCGGCAGGATCAGATGCGAGAATGCGGATTTGAACGCACCCTTCGGCCCCGAAATGAGACTGTCAATCAGCATGAAGCCGGTTGTGGACTTGAAGAAATAGATCAGATCCATGCGGCCCGACACCGGCGTCCAGTGCAGAATACCGGCGAACAGGATGATCAGCAGGATGCCCCACCAGAAAATCGGCATGGAATAGCCAACCAATGCGATCCCCATACTCAACTGATCGAAGATCGAACCGCGCTTGACGGCGGCGAAAATACCGGCGGGAATGCCAATGATGACAGCAAACAGCATCGCACAGATGCTGAGCTCAAGCGTCGCCGGGAACAGGGTCAGGAAATCGGCAAGGACCGCGCGTTTGCTGGCGATCGACGTGCCGAAATCTCCATGGAAAATATTCCACAGGAACGAAAAATACTGCTCCCAGATCGGTCTGTTGAAGCCAAACTGCTCAAGCAGCATCTGGTGACGCTCCGGCGTCATGCCGCGCTCGCCTGCGAGCGCAATGACAGGATCGCCAGGCAGCAGGCGGATGAACATAAAAGCCACAAAGCTGATGCCGATAAAGGTCGGAATCAGCAGCAGCACTCGTGAAGCGATGTATCGGAACATGGTAACCCAATAAAAGGCGGTACCGGCCGAAGCCGGTACCGCGAGGAGTAAATTACTCGGTGACGTCGACGTAAGCGAAGTTATGAACGCCGAACGGGCTGGCTACATAGCCGGTCACGTTCTTGGTCATGGCTGTCGTTACGAGCGAGTGAGCAAGCGTGCCCCATGGAGCTTCGCGCTTGAAGATAACCTGGGCTTCTTCATACAGCTTGGTGCGTTCGGCCTGATCGGCAGTCACAGCAGCCTTGTCGATCAGTGCAGTGAACTCCTTGTTGCACCATGCGGTACGGTTGGCCTGACCGACGGCCTGGCACGACAGCAGCACGGCAAGGAAGTTGTCCGGATCGCCATTGTCACCGGTCCAGCCGAGAATGACCGCACCGTCATGCTTCGGATCGGAAGCGCGCTTCAGGTATTCCTGCCAGTCATAGCTGACGATCTCGACCTTTACGCCGACCTTGGCAAAGTCGGACTGCAGCAGTTCAGCCGTACGGCGGCCGTTCGGCATGTAGGGACGCACAACCGGCATCGCCCAGATCTTCATGGAAAGATCCTTCACGCCAGCCTTTTCCAAGGCCTTCTTTGCCGCTTCAGGATTGTATTCGTCATCCTTGATCGACTTGTTGTAGGACCACATTGTCGGCGGGATCGGGTTGATCGCCGGCTTGGCCTGGCCGAGGTAGACGGCATCAACGATTGCCTTCTTGTCGATGGCCATGTTGAGCGCCTTGCGCACTTCCGGCTTGTCGAAAGGTGCCTGGGTGGTGTTGTAACCCAGATAAGCAACGTTCAGGCCGCTTTCCTGGATAACGGTCAGGTTCTTGTCGGCCTTCAGGCCATCAACATCGGCCGGATCCGGATAGATCGTCAGGTTGCATTCGCCGGCCTTCAGCTTCTGCACGCGAACGGCCGCATCAGGTGTAACCGCGAAGATCAGGTTGTCGACGTTGACCTTGCCCTTCCAATAGGTCGGGTTGGCTTGGTAGCGGATCGCCGTGTTGAGCTGATAGTCAACGAACTGGAAAGGACCGGTACCGACCGGCTGTTCGTTGAATTTCTGCGGTGTGCCGTCAGCCATGAGCTTGTCGGCATATTCCTTCGAAACGATCGACGAGAAGTCCATCGCAAGGCCTGCGAGCATCGGGGCGCTTGGCTTGTTCAGCACGATCTTGACTGTCAGATCGTCCACTTTCTTGACTTCCTTGATCAGCTTGGGGAAGTCCATGCTTTCAAAATATTCGTAGGTCGCGCCTTCGACATATTTGGCCCACTTGCTGCCTTCCTTCTGACGTTCGAAGGAGAAAACCACGTCGTCGGCATTCAGCTCACGGCTTGGTGTGAAATAGCTCGTGGTCTGGAACTTGACGCCCTTGCGGATCTTGAACGTGTATTCAAGGCCGTCATCCGAGATCTTCCAGCTTTCTGCGAGCGCCGGGCGAACCGTCGATGTACCGGGCGTGAATTCAACCAATGGATTGAAAACAGCCTGGCCAGTCGCATCAAGCGTTTCACCGCCGGTATAAAGTGCAGGGTCGAAACCGCCGGGAGCAGCTTCAGAGCAGTACACGAGAGATTTAGCCGAGGCTCCACCTGCCATCAGCCCACCCGTCAACATTGCAAGCGCTGTCGCCGCAAGGAGTTTCTTGTAGGTCTTCATTTTTCCACCTTCAGAGGTTTTTTGTGTTGCCGGCCCCCATGCCCGCAACCGAGATTGCATGGAAGCCTTTGCAATGTCGCAATGCAAGCAGATTTATTCGCAGTCAACCTGCCATCTCATGAAGAAACGAAGATTCTGGGGAAATTTTTTAACAAAGTCACAAAAATAGCGAAATTCACTAAATGTGACGCATGGGACTTTTGCGAAGCAGCGTTTTTATATCTGCACAATCCCGGCCAGAACATGTTTCCCCCCAGCTCCGATCATAAATAACGACTGGATCAGGACCCAAACTCGTGCCAGAACGCATGAAAATCAGTGAGGAGATGCATTGTGAACGTTCAGGGCCAAACAGCGATTGTTACGGGTGGCGGATCGGGTCTGGGTGCCGCGACAGCGCGCGCGCTGGCAGAGAAAGGCGCTAAAGTTGCCCTTTTCGACATCAATATTGATGCAGCGCAAAAAGTCGCCGATGACATTGGCGGCCTGGCCGTGGCCTGCAACGTATCCAGTGCGGACGATGCCCAGCGTGCCGTTGCCCATGTCGCAAACAAGCTTGGCACCGCACGGATTCTGGTAAACTGCGCAGGCATTGCCAATGCCGGGCGGATTGTCGGCCGCGACGGTCCGCATGATCTGGAATTGTACCGCCGGGTCATCGAGGTCAATCTCATCGGTTCGTTCAATATGCTGCGGCTGGTCAGCGACGCGGCCGCCAAGCTCGAGCCGCTGGATACGGGTGAGCGCGGCGTGATCATTTCAACCGCCTCGGTTGCCGCCTTCGATGGCCAGATCGGCCAGGCGGCCTATGCTTCCTCGAAGGCAGGCATCGCCGGCCTGACATTGCCCGCTGCCCGCGAACTGGCGCGTTTCGGCATCAGGGTCATGGCCATTGCACCCGGCATATTCGGCACGCCCATGCTTTTGGCCATGCCGCAGGAGGTCCAGGATTCGCTGGCAGCCTCCATTCCCTTCCCTTCCCGCCTCGGCAAACCCGAGGAATATGCGGCCCTGGCCCTGCATATCATCGACAACCCCATGCTGAACGGTGAAACGATTCGCCTTGACGGCGCGATACGCATGGCCCCTAAATAACAGCGATTGGACAGGTTCAGGTTGAAGGCGAATACGCCAAAAAGCTGCCATGGTACCAACCATTGCAACTCTTTGCCTTTGACGACGTTCTGTTAACGTCGGTCATCTAAATTCCTTCTTGGCTCGATTGAGTTGAGAGCGCTGACACCGTCGCAATCGGAACCTGGAAAGGTGGCAGATGTCCGTTATCAATCGCCTGGTCGTTCTCTTGCCAGGCTTTGAACATATGCCGGTCGAGGCCCATCATCGGCGCTTCCTGCGGGAGGCAGCCAAGACAGCGCCTGTTTATGACATGTCGTTGCAGGAGGACGGCGCGTTGAAGGTATCGTCCGCGGAAGGCGGCGTCAGCGTGGGAGAGTTCACGCTTGCAACCGCCGGTGCGAACTGGTCCGCAAGAACTGATTTTGTCCTCTACGGCCTCGGTGACATCAACCATTTCTACGCCGCGCGCAACCCTGCCATTCGCGTTCTCAGCGGCATCGCCGCATTGATCGATTTCATTGTCAGCGGCACGTTCTTTCGCTTCCTGTCGACAAGTTGGCGCTATGCGCTTTTCTTCCTTTATCCGCTCGTCATCATGGGTGCCATTGTGGCGCTGTCCTACGGCACCGGTCGCATTGCCCTGGGGTTGACGCAGCAGGCGGCGGTTGCCGTTGCCGTCGGCCTGGCGACGGCCCTGGTTCTGCTGGTCGTGGCGGCACAAAAGATGCACTTCCTGCTGATCATGGATGACTGGACATTCGCGCGTGACATGGCACGCAACCGCCGCCCCGACATCACGGCAAAACTGCATCAGGTCATCAGCGATGCCGCAGCCCGGATCAGTCAGGCGGCACCAGCGACCGAGGTTGTCGTTGCCGCCCACAGCATGGGTGCGATCTGCGCCCTGCATATTCTCGATGCTGCCCTGCAGCAGAATGATTCCCGGCGCTATGGCCTGCTTACCGTGGGTTCAAGCCTGCTCAAACTGGCATTGCATCCGGCCGCCAAAGCCCTGCGGGCAAGCGTTGAAACCGTCGCGCGCAGCCGCGCCATCTGGGTCGACGCGCAATCGCTGACAGACCCGATGAATTTCTACAAATCCAATCCCGTCCGTGATCTGAACATCGCGAACGCGGAATCGCCCGTTCTGGTCAAGGTCCGCTTCCGCAGCCAGTTATGCGATGAAACCTACAAGTCCATTCGGCGGAATTTCTTCCGCGTGCACCGGCAATTTGTCTATGGCGTCGAAAAGCGCTCGGCCTATTCCTGGCACGCGATACTCTGCGGACCGGAAAGCTTTGCCGATGTCGCCGCACGCGGCGGGCTGCCATGCGAATGCGCTGCCCAGTCCTCCTCACCCATGAAAATAGCCGAAACTGCCACCATATGATGTCACTTGCCGTTGCCGGAAAGGCCCTGTGGGTCGTTCTTATCGTCGCCTGGTATCTCTTGCGCCGCCCGTTCGACAGGCGCGCGCGCCGCGCGAAACTGACC
Organism: Phyllobacterium sp. T2-21; assembly: GCF_055378485.1. NCBI lineage: Bacteria > Pseudomonadati > Pseudomonadota > Alphaproteobacteria > Hyphomicrobiales > Phyllobacteriaceae > Phyllobacterium > Phyllobacterium sp. T2-21. Next base: position 3,450,404 of record NZ_AP027912.1, read on the forward strand.
GTCGACCGCCGCAAGGGCGCCGACACGCTGCGGCTTGCCATATCGCTGGCCGGTCTTGGCATCATTCCGGCCGTCTATGCCGCCACCGGCCAGCCGGGATTCGCATCCTATACGCCAAGCCCCGTCCTTTTCACCCTTGGTATCCTGACCGGCATTGCCGCGCTGCTGCTGTTCCGGCTCACGCACAAGGCCTTGGGGCAGATGTGGTCGGTCTCCCTGCAACTGAAGCAGGATCACAAACTTATTACCACGGGCATCTACAAACGCCTGCGGCATCCCATGTACACGGCCTTCTGGCTCATGGCATTGACCCAGGCCTTGCTTTTGCCCAATTATATCGCCGGTCTATCGGGTCTGGCGGGGTTCGGTTTCCTGTTCTTCTCCAGAATTGGGGCGGAGGAACAGATGATGGAAGAGGCCTTCGGGGAAGAGTATCGCCAATATCGCGCCAGAACATGGCGCGTATTGCCATTGGTCTATTGAAAGCTGTGCCGTTTTCCGCGGCAAAGCCATCACAGGATTGAAAAGAGAATTATCTTGCTGAACACCGTTTCAAACGCATCAACCTCGTTCAAGATGTTCCTCGCGCCGGCCTTTGCCCTCTCCCTCGCGGCCTGCCAGTCGACCCTGCCAGCCAGCGTGTCCGTTACCCCATCGGCCTATGCGGCGGAGATGCCGGAACTGACCTGCGCCGCCCATGGCAGCGTCAGCGGATCAGCGGTGAAGCTGACCGCCAACCGGACCAGGCCCGGTGATCCGGCCTATATCGAATTCCGCCAGCGCCTGTCGCCCGGCATTCCAAGCGGCCACATGTATGTGGTTTTCGGCAGGCTCGATGCCAATGGCAATCCCGTCACGCGCCAGTATAACGGCCTCTTTCCCAAGGGCAGCCTGCTGGGCCTTTATGGCGGCGCCCTCATTCCGATGCCCGCGGAACTGAAGCCCAGTTATGCCGACTGCCATTTCGCCACGGGCGCGGCCTATCGCGTTTCACTGACGGAAGCGCAGTATCAGAGCCTTCTCGGCAAGGTACGCACCAATCTGGCCAACCCGCCGAAGTGGACGATGTTCGGTTACAACTGCAACAATTATGCCGCCTCGCTGGGCAGCGTGGCCGGTCTTGTCGAGCCGTCCAACACCGCCCTGCCGTCATTTGCCTATATCTATGCCTATATCGAAGCCAATGGCGACAAGAAGCCCGCCGCCCGGAAGCGGACGTAGAGTCTTTCATAATTTGGTCCCAATCCGGGAGACATTAGGGTCGGAACCGGCCATGCATCCGGACACGGACCATTGTCCTTCTGCCCATTTTCGGAGAGCCCGGCATCGATGAAATCAGTTCTGGCCATGCTTTTGGCGACGGCAGCCATTATGGGCTCAGCCAGAGCCATGGATTCAACCGAGGCCGAAGAGCTGGAAGGATTGAGTCCCGAGACCCGGCTGGAACAGCGCTGCGATCTCGAAGCCATGGAGCGTATCCACCACGATCCGGTCAAGCTGGTGCCCGACGAACTCGTCGCCTATGCCTTCAAGGAGCCCCTGGTGACCGGCGACAAGATCCAGTCCACCGGTGCAGCCTTCCGCAGCAAGGGTGAATGGTACCACCTCTCCTATACGTGCACGACCTCGCCCGATCACATGACCGTGCTGACGTTTCAATATGCGATTGGACAGATGGTTCCCCACAGCGAGTGGGCACAGCACTATCTCGTGCCGTAGACGAATCGGGACCGGCGCCGCCTGGGCGACGCCGGAGCCAAATTCCATGCCTGTCTAGTTTGTGAAGCCCGGACGGTCCTGCGCGAGCAGCATCTGCCCGATGGCATCGACGGACTTGCTCTTCGGCGCTTCAAAAGCAAGCACCGCCTGCTCCGCATTCTGCGGGATGGCTGCCGTCTTTGCCGGTGCCTGTGCGGGCGCCGTGAAAACCATGGCCGGTGCGGGCGGATCAACCGGCACGGCGACATTGGCAAAAGCAAGCTGCTGCGGAGCCGCCGCATGCGCTGGCTGTGCCTGCGCCACGGCGAAAGGCTGGTTGGTCACACGCCCGGATGTCGCGGTTGTCATCGTCGGCTGCGCGCTGGCAACCATGATGTTGTTGACCGACGCCGGGTTGGTATTTTTCATGCTGGCGATATAGGCATTCGCAATGGCAACACTGGCAACCTTGTTGCCCAGATCCGGCGAATTGTACCTGTCGCGCTTCTCGTAGAAAGCGTTACCACCGGCAACAACCGTATAGTGCATGTTGCGATAGGGGAAACGCAGACCGGCCGTGTGGAAGAACATCGCTTCCTTGACCTTGGGATGGCGCTGGCCCTTGAGCACGGCATCCGCCGCCTGCTGTACGTCCGGAAGCGCCGCCGACTGCATGGGCCGCGAAAGAACGCCGGGAGCAAACTGCCCCTTCTCGCCCACCACGCCGCAAATCGTATTGGCATATTTACCGGAATCGAGACGGTTCATCACCACGGTACCCACCGCGAGCAGGCCATCCTTGCTCGAGCGGTTGGACTCGAAGAACATTGCCCGTTCCAGGCATTCCTTGTCCTTCGGCGTATAGGCATAGGTCGACGTCTTGGAGACGGTCGTGTTGCTGCTTGTCAGATTTGCCTTCACCTTACCGGCATGCTGGGCATTCTGTGTGGTACACCCACTGACGAGGCCAATGGCGGCAATGACACCCACAATCGAGGGGGTTTTCCACTTCCTTGCGCCGATCACGAAGCAATTCTCATCGCTGTTTTTCCTGCTGGTGAAGTTGCCCACAGATTGAGGTCATTTGGGGCCAAACAATGGCAGATATAGCTAATGGGTGATCACAATCTACCATCTGTTTGAAATCATGACGTTATTTTATTCACAAAAGAAGCAAAAAATTTCTAAAAATGGCAAAATTAAGAATTTGTTTACCGTATTTGAAGTAAGGTTTACGCAACTGATCCGGCTCGAAAGACAGAATCATGCCCCACTATTCCGCAAGGTATGACACGCGTGAAGCACTGATGGAAGCGCTCGTCGAGTTGATGGCGCTTGAGGTACCGGCCGAGGAGTTTGCGCCCGTGCTGTGCACGATCGGACCGGTCGATCTCGACCTGCTTGCCGATTGCATGAACGATGTAGGCCTCAACGATAACCGGTCCATCGCCGCTTAGTTCCTCCCCCGTGAAAATGGCTTGCCGGGCACCCGCCAAGTCCTTATCTCTCGCCCAGCACCACGAGACCAGCAATGCGAGGGATGAGCTGTGACCCAGAAGAAAGAGGTACTGCGCGAGACCGATGCCGAAGCCGTCAGGCTGGCGCAGACATTGATTCGCAAGGCGCGCCATGCCGTCATCGCGACGCTCGATCCCGCGACAGGCGGTCCGATCGCCACCCGCGTCGGCCTCTCCACCGACCATGATGGAACGCCGGTCATTCTGGTCTCCGCCCTCTCCGCCCACACCCCCGCCCTGCTCGCCGATCCGCGCTGCTCCCTGCTTGCCGGCGAGACCGGCAAGGGCGATCCTCTTGCCCATCCGCGCCTGACCGTGTTTGCCCTGGCAAGGGAAATTGCCCGCGACGCGGCGGAACACGCCCGTATTGAATGGCGCTACCTCTCGCACCAGCCCAAGGCAAAGCTCTATGCCGGATTGGGTGATTTCCGTTTCTTCCGGCTGGAGCCCACGGGTGCCAGCCTCAATGGCGGCTTCGGCAAGGCTTATCACTTGACCGCCGAGGATTTGCTCACCAGCAATCCCGCCAACGCCGAGCTGGCGGCGGCGGAAAAATCCGCGGTCGAGCACATGAACGCCGATCATGCCAACGCCATATCGCTCTACGCCCGCTTCTTTGCCAAAGCTCCCGCAGGCAACTGGCGCATGACCGGAATTGACGCCGATGGTTTCGATATCGCCGATGGCGACGATGTCCAGCGCATCTGGTTTCCGGCACCGCTGACCTCGGCCAGGGACATGCATATGAGCCTGGTGCGCATGGCCGGTGAAGCGCGGACAGGCCTGGCCTCCGCAGGCGAAACGGTCTGACACGATGCCGCGACAGGATGAAGCCTGGCTGGAACACCGCATCACGCGCATCGATGACGCCGACGACGGGCGGCTCGGCCCCTATCGCAACGTCCGCGAGCGCGATCTGGTTGGGCGGGAAGGCCGTTTCATTGCCGAGGGCAAGGTTGTGCTCAACGTGCTGCTTGCCAATGCGGCGTTCGCGGTCGAGTCGCTTCTGGTCCTGGAAAACCGGCTTGCCGGCCTCGCGCAGCAGATAGCCCTCTGCCCGGACGACGTGCCGGTCTATTGCGTATCGCGCGCCGTCATGGATGCGATTGCCGGTTTTCCCATGCATCGCGGCATACTTGCCGTCGGCCGGCGTAGCGCCCCCCGTTCAGCCGACCGGCTGATCGATGCCCTGCCGGCCGCCTCGCTTGCCGTGGTGCTGTGCGGCATATCCAACCATGACAATATGGGATCGATCTTTCGCAATGCCGCGGCATTCGAAGCCGATTGCATCCTGATGGACGAAACCAGCTGCGATCCGCTCTACCGCAAGGCGATCCGCGTCTCGGTGGGTGCCGCGCTGAAGGTTCCGTTCGCGCGGGAGGGCTCGATCGACGATCTCGTCGCCAAATTGCAGCGGGCCAGATTCGACATTTACGCGCTCAGCCCATCCGGCACGGAAAGTCTCTATGCCGCACAACCGGGATCGCGCACGGCGCTGCTGCTGGGAACCGAGGGCGAGGGCCTGCCGAAAGCCCTGATGCAGACGCTGAAGACGATCAGAATCCCGATGTCCGAAACATTTGACAGCCTGAACGTGGCCACGGCCTCAGGCATAGCGCTGTCACGGTTTAGCCGGTTCTCCGGTATTTGATTCCACCGGAGAAGCTGCCTTTTGCAGCGCGCGGATGCGATCAGCCAGGCTGACGATTGCCTCGCCGTTCTCGTCATAGGCCGCCGATACGTCACCGCCCGCGGTTGCCAGGAGCTTGTTCACCTGGGAGGACGGCCCTTCGAGCCGGGCAACCATGGCGACCACCTGGGACGCCAGCGCATTCATCTCCTCGCGCAACCGTTTGCTTTCCTCCGCCTGCACAAGCGCCTGCTTGCCGCGCGGCGCTTGGTCAGCAGCAACGCCCTGCTTGCGGCCCTCGGCGATGATGCTGCGCAGCCGCTCGTTGAGGCGCTCGACTTCCTTTTCCCGCCGCAAAAGCTTGGCCTCGTTGTCCGATAATTTCGTCACCAGTTCGCTTGCCCGTGTTTCCGCGCTATTGCCGCGCTTTGTTTCCTGTTCGAGCGAATGCTGCAATGCCTTGAGCTCGGTTTCCAGCTTGTGTTTCTGTTCTTCGCTGTCCCGCTTGGCCCGGCGTGCGTCCTTCAGCTCGTCCGAAAGGTTCTCGATACGGGTGGTCTGTGCCGCCACATCGATCTGCAGGCTGTCGGCTTTCGTCTCCGTGCTGTTCAGGCGGCGATGCAGAAGTTCAAGCTCTGCCGAACGCTGCTCGAGGGTTTGCACGGTACCGCCAAGTTCCCCCGCCGATTTTTCCAGTGCCTGGTCGCGTTGCGCAAGGGATGCCTGCAATTCAGCGATGGTTGCATCCCGTGCGGCGAGATCGGCCGAGAGCAGGCGGACCTGCCGCTCCTTCTCGCTGAACGTCAGCAGTTGCTGCGCCGATTTCTCCTTGATGCCCGCAAGGGTCATTTCCAGCTTGCGCTCACTCACGGCGTGCTCTGCCCGCAGACCGTCGCGCTGCGCCTGGATTTCGTTGAGCGTCAGCGGTGTTTCCGCTTCGACGCGCCTGCGTGTCAGCAGCATGGCGCGGCGCCAGACCGGAGGCGCGAAGATCAGCACCAGCAGGACGGCACTCAAAAATCCGAGGGCGAGATAAAGTGCGGTCTGGATCACGATAAGGGTCCTGTTGGAAGATCGCGCAGAGGATAGAGCGGAACGTCCTCTGCTTCAAATCTGGCACAATGCCGGTCCGGCATCAAATGGCAAAGACGCGGAACGGCTTCCGCGTCTTGCCCAAACGTCAGCAAAGGAGAAAGATCAAAACGGGTTCCAGGTCGGAGACTGGGTGATCTTGAGATAACCGACATTCACGCCGAGCCGCGCGCCAACGCCGGTGCGTATCGGGACCAGCAAGACCTGATTGCGTTTGAGCACATTGAAGCCGACACCTGCGAAGAGATAGGCTGAACCTGCGACGCCGACAAAGCGGCCATAGAGATTTTGTATATCATCGAGATTATAGACGAGCATCATGACACGGGAACCCTGGCCGCCGAAGTCCCATCCGATCGATGGACCCTGCCAGAAACTTTTGTGATCCCCGGCATTTTTTGTATAAAGCGTGCCCTCGCCATAGGTGAGGCCCCCGATGATGGCGCCCGATCCCTCTTCACCCAGGATATAGCCGTTCGGCAGACCGTAGCTCTGGAAAATCTTCTCGACCGCCGATGCCAAACCACCGGACGTCGATCCGAAGAATCTCTGCCCCGAATTGACGATCTCGTCCATGGAGAACTGGTCCTGCGCTGCATTGGCCGCATGCGGCTGTGCGACAACCAGTGACACCATTGTCAGGATCAGGAGAAAAAAACGGTTCATAGACAAGAATAGAGACGCCATCATAATTCCTTTTGGCTGTTCGCTTCTTTGTCCGACGCCAGATGCGAATCTTGTGTTCGCCTTGTAATTGAAGCACCATTTAAAGGTCTAAACCTTGTATAAAAGTTTATGAATCGATCTTGGCATTTCAATGGCTTGCCGGGGACGGGAAAAAGATAAGGAATTCAGCATCTACCGGTATCGTTGACGTCGTTCTTGCCGATCCGGACCGAGCTATGTATCCAAATGCAGCAGCCATCAGAGTGATTCGGCATGAACATCTGATTCGGCATAACCCCAATACGCAGATTCCAACCGTCAGCCAAATCCTTAGGAGTTTCTCTCATGACATTGCCCGTAATTCTCTCGGCAACGGACCTCGGAGCCCTCCTGAGCAGCCGCATCTGCCACGACATCATTTCGCCGGTGGGCGCGATCAACAACGGGCTGGAACTTCTGGAAGAAGGCGGCGCTGACGAAGATGCGATGAACCTCATCAAATCGAGCGCGCGCAGCGCCTCGGCCCGTCTGCAGTTTGCGCGCATTGCCTTCGGTGCCGCCGGGTCAGCCGGCGTCCAGATCGATACCGGCGATGCCCAGAACGTGGCCAACGAATATATGAAGGGCGAGAAAGCCGAGTTCACCTGGACCGGCAATCGCGTCCTGCTGCCCAAGAACAAGGTCAAGCTGCTGCTCAATCTCGTGCTGATCGCCAATGCGGCCCTGCCGCGCGGCGGCACGCTGAATGTTGCCTTGGAGACGCCGGAAACCGAACCGCGCTTCGTTCTGACATCGCGCGGCCCGATGCTGCGGGTTCCGCCGAAATTCCTTGAACTGCACAGCGGCAAGACGCCGGAAGAGCCGATCGACGCCCATGCGGTGCAGCCTTACTACACGCTGCTGCTGGCGCAGGAGGCCGGAATGACGATCTCCATCCACGCCACACCGGAAGAGATCGTGTTCTCGGCGGTCTGAGGCGGTAAAAATTTACCATCCGCTTTGGCCATTTCTTCACAATCGGCCTGATACTCTCCGTTGAAGCAGCTGCAATGTCGCAGTGATTCCGGGGGGAGTTGGCACGTGTTACGTTGTATGGTCGTTGATGGAGCGCCGGTGGTCAGGAAAGTTGCGACGCGTCTGCTCGCAAGCGACAGCGTTGTCGTGACCACAGCCGACACGGGCTTTCAGACGGTTTCGGCCTGCAGCGTTGAAATGCCAGACATCATCATTCTGGACTGCGCACTGCCGGATATGCCGTCCGTCGACATCATCAGCCAGATTCGCGCCCTGCCCGGCGGCAAGGAAAGCCGGATTTACCTCTGCCTTGCCGAAATCGACGTGACCAAGATCATGCGGGCCAAACGGGCCGGGGCATATGGTTATCTGCTGAAACCCTTCAACCGGGAGTCCATCTCGGAAATCCTGCCGTCGACGTCCGTCGGGTAAAATCCAATAGTCATGGTATTCTGACCGGACACTCCCTGCCGATGATATCGGCGAGGAAGGTCATCACCGTCCGCATGACGGGCGAGCGGCCGATATCCGGATAGGCCGTCAGCCAGAGATCGCGGATTGGTGGCAGCTCCTTGACCGGCAGTTTGACCAGCATCGCATCATTGTCCCCCATGAAGCAGGGAAGGACAGCCGCCCCCAGACCGGCGCGCGCCGCTTCCTGCTGGCCGAAGAGGTCGCTGGCCTGAAAGATGATCGGGCGCCCCGCGAGGATCGAGCGCAGCCAGACCTGCTGGGCCACGTGATCCAGCGTTGCGTCATAGGCGATGAACGCCAGCGCTTCCGGCGGCTGGGCAGCCTGCTCGCGCGTGGCATAGAGCCCGAAGCGCATGGCCCCGATCCGCCGGATGAGCAGATCCTTCTCCACAGGCCGCGCCATGCGGACGGCAAGATCGGCCTCGCTGCGATCAAGCGCGGCGTTCTGCGTCGCCCCCGCAAGTGCCAGGGTGATGTCCGGGTGTTCGCGGTGAAACTCGACCACGCGCGGTGCAATCAGCCTTGCCGCAACCGCCGGCGGTGCGCTGATGCGTACCGTTGTGACCGGCGAGAGTGACAAGCCTCGGGCACGCCGTTCAATGGATTGTGTCAGCCGCGCCATGTCTTCGACAAGTTCGGCAAGCGCCTTTCCCTCCGCCGTCAAAGGCGAACGGCGCGGCAAGCGGTCGACAAGACGCAGCGCAAGCGCCTGTTCGAGCGATGCGACGCGCCGCCCGATCGTCGCATGGTCAACGCCAAGCGCGCGGGCGGCGGCGGACAGCGACCCTGTCCGGGTCAGAACGGAAAAGTAGTGCAAATCCTGCCAATCGATCATTGGTGAATTATTGCACATGTATGGAGACAAAACACAGAATTTTCTCACATCCCATGATGTGTTCGAATGCCTCATTCCAAAGGAGAACATCATGGCACTGACGATCGAAATGACCGGCCCCGGCGGCCCAGAAGTATTGCGGGCAAGAGACGTCGGTGTTGGCGATCCGGGGCGGGATGAGGTGCGCATCCGGCAAACGGTTATCGGCGTCAATTTTGTCGATATCTATTTCCGCAGCGGTCTCTATTCAACGCCAAGCCTACCCGCCGTGCTTGGCCTCGAGGGGGCGGGCATTGTCGACGCCATCGGGGAAAACGTCACCCATCTCCAACCCGGTGACCGGGTTGCCTATGCCGGCATGCCGCTCGGCGGCTACGCTGAAATGCGGCTGATCCCGCAATCACGCCTGATCAAGCTGCCGGATGCGGTTTCGGATCGCGTCGCCGCAAGCACATTGTTGCGCGGCCTGACGGCCTATATGCTTCTGCACGAGGTTCGCTCTGTCAGGCCGGGCGAATGGGTGCTGGTTCACGCGGCGGCAGGCGGCGTTGGCCAGCTGGTCTCGCGCTGGGCGAAGCGTTTGGGAGCCAATGTCATCGGCACAGTCGGGTCGGAAGGCAAAATAGCAGCCGCAAAGGCGGCGGGCGCCGATGAGGTGCTGCTGTACAAATCAGAGGACTGGACCAGTGACGTCCGCCGCATCTCCGGCAACAAGGGTGTCCACCTCGCCGTCGACGGTATCGGCGGATCGATCTTCATGGAAACGTTGAAGACAATCCGGCCCTTCGGCATCCTGGGCTCCATCGGCCAGCCGGCAGGCCCGGTGCCGCCGGTCCGGCTCGAAGACCTGGGCAACATCGCGGTCATGCGCCCAAGCGTCATTGCTGCCGTCAACGATCCGGTGTTCTACCAGCGCGGGTCAGAAGCCCTCATCGCCGCCCTGCAGGACGGCTTGAGCAGCCCGATAGGTGCGGAATATGCCCTGCGCGATGCAGCCAGGGCACAGGCGGATCTGGAAGCGGGCAAAACAACGGGCAGTGTCATTCTGACCACCTGACCGTGCCTGTTGCCGCTCCGCCGCGTGCTCGCTAGGTTGTTATCTCAAGAGCAAGCAGCCCGAAGGCAGAAGACGATGGCGATAACCGGAATTGAACACATCCAGCTGGCCATGCCCGCGGGCGAAGAACAGGCGGCACGCGAATTCTATGATGGCCTTCTCGGCATCCCCGAAGTGCCCAAGCCCGCATCGCTCGCCGGGCGCGGCGGATGCTGGTTTGAAACCGGCAGCGTCCGCCTTCATCTTGGCGTCGAGCAGAACTTTTCTCCCGCGAAAAAAGCGCATCCCGCTCTGTTGACGGACAATCTTGCTGCGCTGGTCCACGCATTGGAAGCGGCAGGCTATGCCATTACCGAAGACAAGCCACTGGAAAAATACGACCGGCGCTTCGTCCACGATCCCTTCGGCAACCGCATCGAACTGATGCAGCCCAGATGAATTGACCCTGCCAGTCCGCGTCGTAAATATGCCGGAAAACCTCGGATAATCTTTGCCATCGCCGCGGAACGCTTCCACAATGCGGTTGGCGCCACACAAGCATCAGGATTACCGATTCCCCATGAAACCTTTGTCCATCTCCACGCTGACCATCTGCGGCATTGACGAACTGCCCGCCCAGAGCGGACGCACCGTCACCCATGTCCTGTCCATTCTCGACCCGAACTGGCCGGAACTCGAGGCATTCCAGGCCTATGGCAGCCATCACCGCACGACACTGAACTTTCACGACATCATCGACGCCGATGAAGGCAAGATCCTGCCGCAGCCGCAACACGTTGCGGAAATCCTGAACTTCGGCAAGGCGCTGGCTGAATCAAAGGCGGATGGCGCCGAAGGCCACCTGCTGATCCATTGCCACATGGGCATATCCCGCTCGACGGCAGCCATGCTCTCCCTCCTCGCCCAGACCTATCCCGATGAATCCGAGGCCCGGCTGTTCGAGCGCCTGCGCCAGATACGCCCGCAGGCCTGGCCGAATTCCCTGATGATCCAGTATGCGGATGATCTCCTGGGCCGGAACGGCAAGCTGGTCGATGAACTGCGCCGCCACTATGGCTGGCAGATCAAGCGCGAGCCGAATTATCTCGAATGGATGACGCGCATCGGCCGCAGCCGCGAGCTGGACATGGCCGTTTGACCCGCATCAAACATGCAAAAAGCAAAAGGCTCCGTCAGTGACGGAGCCTTTTGCTTGAATGACCCGAGACGAAGGCTCAGGCGATTTCGCGCATGTCCGACGCATCCGGCTCACGCAGCACGTAGCCGCGGCCCCAGACGGTCTCGATGTAGTTGATACCACCGGAAGCACTGTCGAGCTTCTTGCGCAGCTTGCAGATGAAAACGTCGATGATCTTCAGTTCAGGCTCATCCATACCGCCATAGAGGTGGTTGAGGAACATTTCCTTGGTGAGCGTCGTCCCCTTGCGGAGCGAAAGCAGCTCCAGCATCTGGTATTCCTTGCCGGTGAGGTGAACGCGCTGGCCGGTGACTTCAACCGTCTTGGCATCGAGGTTCACGATCAGGTCGCCCGTGGTGATGACCGACTGGGCATGGCCCTTCGAGCGGCGAACGATCGCGTGGATGCGGGCAACCAGTTCGTCCTTGTGGAAAGGCTTGGTCATGTAGTCGTCGGCGCCGAAACCGAGGCCGCGCACCTTGTCCTCGATGCCGGCCATGCCGGAGAGGATGAGGATGGGCGTCTTGACCTTGGACAGACGCAGGGTCCTCAGGACTTCATAACCGGACATATCCGGCAGGTTGAGGTCGAGGAGGATGATATCGTAGTCGTAGAGTTTGCCGAGATCGACACCCTCTTCGCCCAGATCCGTCGTATAAACATTGAAGCTTTCCGACTTGAGCATCAACTCGATGCTCTGGGCCGTCGCACTATCGTCTTCGATTAAAAGAACCCGCATATCATTCCCCTTTTCCCGCCGCTGAAATGGGTTGCCGTGCAATCCCGAAGTCAGGTCGCGAAACAAGCCGTTTCCATAACGTTAAGATTGCCACCGAATGGTTAACAAAATCTAATTCCGCTTTGCAAGTGTCTTTGACTCATAAGTTAAAAATCACAGGCACCGCATTGATTCATAAGGTGAGTCACCCGGCTAAAAACCATCAGCCAAAGCTTCAGGTTCTGCGCCTAAGCGATTCATTCGACTCAATAAATTTTTAGCCGGACACGGCCGACTTCGATTTACCGAGCTTTAAGTCTTAAGGCGTATGATTAATGCTGAACGTAAAGGAAAGGTTACCAGACGCGGCAACCTTTAAGTTTTTGTTTCATTTTCCCGAAGTGATTCGGGTGAAACGCCAGCCGGATGACTCCTGTTGAAGGGTCTGCGTACCGGCTTTGTGGGGGTAGTGAGTATGAAGTCGCATGAAGGTTTGGTTCGATTGAAACTGTTTCAGGTCAAGGAAAAGCGCCGCCAGCTCGGCCAGCTTGATCTCATGATGGGTGAATTCGAACGCATGGCTGCTGAGTTGGACGCGCAGATTATGTCCGAGGAAAAGAAGGCGGGCATTACCGACACGTCGCATTTTGCCTACCCGACATTCGCCAAGGCTGCGCGCCAGCGTCGCGACAATCTGTTTGATTCGATCCGTGATCTGAAGGCTCAGAAGGACGATGCCGAGGCGGCACTGGCCGAATCAGAAGCCGAACTGGCGAAAGCCGAGGCGCTGGAACAGCGCGACGGCAAGGTCCGCGATATCGACGACATGCCGGTCGCCGACAAACGCGCCATGATCGGCTGACCGGGGACGGCAGCCGGGTCTGTTTCAGCTCTGCCGCACCACATCGGCCCAATCCTTGTGCCGCAGGGATTGGGCGCGCATGAACGGGCATAGGGGAATGATTTTCCATCCCCCCGCCCTCGCATCTTCCACCGCATGCAGCGCCAGCGCCTGCCCCACGCCCTGGCCGCGCAGCGCATCCGGCACACCCGTGTGATCAACGATGATCAGTTCGGGATTCACCCGGGAAAACGTCATCTCCGCCTCGTGCCCCGAGACGACGGTCACATAGCGTCCGCCCTTTGCGGTTTCTTCCTTGGTAATTTTGATATCGTCTGCCATTCAACGTCTCCTTGCCGTCATCCATGATCTCTTAGATCAGGTTTTGTGGCTCAGCGGAACAATATGACAGCGACGACCATTCTGATCCCCATGAAAAGGAAAAGGCTGGTCTCAACGACCAGCCTCAGCCAAACTCAAAGGCGACATCATCTAATGACGATATTGCTGTATCCGGGTTGTTCTTAGTCCAGCCAGGCCATGATCGGAGATCGAGGACTGCCAGGACAGGAACTCTTCCACCGTCAATGTATAGCGATGGCAAGCCTCCTCAAGACTAAGAAGACCACCGCGCACAGCGGCAACCACCTCAGCCTTGCGGCGAATAACCCAACGCCGCGTATTGGCGGGCGGAAGATCGGCGATGGTCAGCGGGCTGCCATCCGGGCCGATTACATATTTTACTCTCGGTCGAACAAGATCGGTCATTGTACTCTCTACACTAAACTTCAAGACCTATCGCAGCCGACATTACAGGCAGGGCTTTAATAATTGCCTAAACAGCGAGTCATTCTCTGGTAACTTCTGCAAATTCCAGGAGATTGTTGAAAATGACCATTTTGCCGGCTTTGACCGGTATTATCGGCCGTGGCCACGGCGGCGCATCGCTCACCTTTGCGTGAGAAAAATACGCCGCCTGACACTTCCTGTTGGCAAGATCGAGTCAATTGACCTATATAGGGGCCTTGAATATCCCTGCGCCGTTATGTCGCTGCAAGAACCGGATCCGCTTATGACACTGAATAATCTCGATCTGCCGGGCAAGCCGGAAGACACACGTATCGTCGTCGCCATGTCTGGCGGCGTGGATTCTTCTGTTGTGGCGGGCATTCTCAAACGTCAGGGTTATGATGTCGTCGGCGTTACCTTGCAGCTCTATGATCACGGTGCATCGACCCACCGCACGGGCTCCTGCTGCGCCGGCCAGGATATCGAAGATGCGCGCCGCGTCTCCGAACGCCTTGGCATTCCGCATTATGTGCTGGACTACGAAGCGCGCTTCCGCGAGGCCGTGATCGATCCCTTTGCCAACAGCTATGTCAGCGGCGAAACGCCTATCCCTTGCGTATCCTGCAACCAGACGGTGAAGTTTGCCGATCTCCTGCAGACCGCCAGGGATCTCGGCGCCGATGCGCTCGCCACCGGACATTATATCCGCAGCCATGCCAATGGCGCGCACCGCGCGCTCTACCGCCCGGTCGATACGGACAAGGACCAGAGCTATTTCCTGTTTGCAACCACGCAGGAACAGATCGACTACCTGCGCTTCCCGCTGGGATCACTGACCAAGCCGGAAACCCGCGCCATTGCCGAAGAACTCGGCCTGTCCGTTGCCAACAAGCAGGACAGCCAGGACATCTGCTTTGTTCCGCAGGGCAAGTATTCCGACATTATTTCCAAGCTGAAGCCCGAGGCTGCCAATCCAGGCGACATCGTCCACATCGACGGACGCGTGCTTGGCCGCCATGAAGGCATCGTGCACTACACCATCGGCCAGCGCCGCGGCATCGGCGTGGCGACGGGCGACCCGCTCTACGTTGTCCATCTCGACGCAGCCAATGCACGTGTGGTCGTCGGCCCGCGCGAAGCGCTGGAAACCCGCAAGGTTTTCCTGCGCAACGTCAACTGGCTCGGGGATGATACGCTCGAGAGCATTCCGGAAGGCGGCGTTGAAGTTTATGCCAAGGTCCGTTCGACCCGTCCGCCGCGCCCGGCTGTCCTGCACCACCGCGACGGCGAGACGTGGGTCGAGCTGGTCGATGGCGAAAGCGGCATCGCCCCCGGTCAGGCCTGCGTCCTCTATTCCGATGACAGCAACACCGCCCGTGTCTATGGCGGCGGCTTCATCGGCCGCTCCGAACGGGCTCCGCAGGCGGAAGCCATGCTCAAGCGCCTGGCACAACAGGGCCAGGCCGTCGCCTGATCGCACGAACCTCTGTCAGCGATGTGGCCCCAAAAGCGCTTAGGCAGCGCTTTTGGTCTTGAACTCGCGAATGGTTCCAATGATGCGGTCCTGATCAGCCTCACTCAAATAGGCATGCATCGGCAGGCACAGGATGTTCTTCGGCAGCGTTTCCGACACGGCGAGGCCGCCCGGCGCGCGCATATAGTGCGCATAGGCTTCCTGCAGATGCAGCGGCTTGACATAATAGATCACCGAAGGAATGCCGTTGGCCTGCAGATGCGCCTTGAGCGCGTCGCGGTTCTCAGTCTCGATGGCATATTGCGCCCAGGCCGAGCGTGAGCCTTCCGGCATAAGGGCGACCTTGACCACGTCCTTGAGGCCGTTGGCATAGCGCTTGGCCACGATCTGGCGCGCTTCCATCTCGTCTTCGAGAATGGCGAGCTTTTCAATAAGGACTGCCGCCTGGATCGTATCGAGGCGCGAATTCATGCCGACGCGCACATTGTCATACTGCGTCTCGCCCTTGCCGTGGAACAGGATGGAGCGCAACAGGTCGGCCAGCGCCGCGTCATTGGTGAACATGGCACCGCCGTCGCCATAGCAGCCCAGAGGTTTTGCCGGGTAGAAACTGGTCGCGCCGACATGGCCGAACGCACCGCACATCGCATTGTCGCGCTTGCCGCCGATCGACTGCGCCGCATCTTCGATGACGAACAGGCCGTATTTGTCGGCAATTGCCGATACCGAGGTGTAATTGGCGGCGAGGCCGAACAGATCGACCGGGATGATCGCCTTTGGCTGCAACCGGCCTTCCGCCAGGACGGCCTTGATCGCCGCTTCCAGCTGCTCGACATTGATGTTGTAGGTATCGGCGTCGACATCGATGAAAACCGGCTCCGCTCCGACAAGCGCCACGACTTCAGCGGTGGCGGCGAAGGTAAAGCTCGGGCAGAACACCGCATCACCCGGGCCGATGCCGCGTGCCATCAGCGGAATCTGCAGGGCATCCGTACCGTTGGCACAGGCAACCACATGCTCGACACCGAGATATGCGCCAAGACGCTTTTCGAACTCGGCAACTTCCGGTCCGAGAATATATTTGCCTTCACGCACCACTTTGGCGATTGCCGCATCAAGCTTGCTGCTAATCCGTTCACGCTGTGCGCCGAGATCGATGAACTGCATCATTGCTCCAATATCAATTGTTCCGCGAATCCGTCGCGGAAAACGGTCAAGACAACTCTTTAGAAGGGCCGTGGGAGGTCTGCCAGACGTTGTCGTTCAAAGTTTGTCCGGTCTTGTAACAACGCTTTACACCGAGCGCAATCTTGCAGCACTTTTGGGGCCGCCGAACGGATCAGCTCGCCTTGTCGTGCGCAACCGTGCCGGCGGTCAGAATCCGCAGGACGCGAATCGCTTCCTCGCCGTCGGTGACCGGCTCGCTGCGCGTGTTGATGCTGTCGATGAAATTCTGGCATTCCCGGGTCAGCGGCATGCCCTGCGCAATCTTGACATAGGTCGGCTCTTCCGTCGTCGACGCCCACTGGCCGTTATCCTGCCAGATCGAATGCTTGTAGACGGCAAGCTTCTTGTCCCACTGCTCCATGTCGTCGAAGACGGCCATGGCCTTGGTGCCGACGACCGTAAGCCGGCGCTCGCGATAGGGATTAAGACGCGAGGCAAAAAGGTGCCCGCGAATATTGTTGGGAAAGCGCATGTGCAGGTGGGCGAAATCGCTGAGGTGATCGAGCACCGCCGCGCCCTCGCCGCGCACTTCCAAAGGTTCGGTGCCGGTGATGGCCAGGATCATCGACAGGTCATGCGGTGCCAGATCCCAGAGGGCATCGTTTTCCGTGTGGAATTTTCCAAGACCGAGCCGATGCGAATGGATATAGCGCACATCGCCGAGATCGCCCGCCTTGATCAGCTCCAGAAGCCGTTCGAATGCCGGATGAAAACGCAGGACGTGTCCGACCATGAAGATGCGCCCGTTGTCGCGCGCAGCCTTCACGGCGGCTTCCGCATCGGGAACGGTCAGGGCAATCGGCTTTTCGACGAGGACATCCTTGCCATTGGTGACGGCGCGAATCGCCGCAGCCGCATGAAATTGCGGCGGCAGGGCCATGACGATGGCATCGACCTCCGGATGGGTGAAAAGATCGTCGACTTCAATGTGCAGAACATTCTGCTCCGCGGCGAAGCCGGCGGCGCGATCGGTGTTCTGGTCGGAGACTGCAAACAGCGCCCCGAGACTCTTCAATGTCCGGATATGATTGCTGCCCCAATAGCCGCAACCCAGCACTGCAATCCGTGGAGCCATCTTTTCAGCCTTTTTCATATCGGCATCCATTATCCGCAGGAAGAAACGAACACAAGTCTTCGATACGGAGAAGATTGCTTGACAGGCCGTTGCTCCCCACATATATCCGCCCCGTCCCTGTCAATTGACAGCGCGTCCCCCGGTCCTCACTTGCAGGCTAGCCGTTCACGGGTCGCATGACATATGGGGCGAAGTAGCTCAGTAGGTTAGAGCAGAGGAATCATAATCCTTGTGTCGGGGGTTCGAATCCCTCCTTCGCTACCATTGTCACAGCCGACAAGCCGGCTCCCAGAAGACTGGATAGATACCCCTTTATTTGAACTACGTATTCGTCACCTTTGTGGCGAGGCATGACGATTACTTCTGCAACCAGCTCACGGAACGAACCTATGAGCTCACTATCGGGCGCAACATCCCCCTGTGAAAGGATGGAGGCCAGATTCTCTATGTTCTCCCGAAAGCGCTCTACGGCCTGCGGATGAAGCTCAATGACATTGGTGTCTTCACCGGCAGTTGCCAGATCGGCGTTAAGCCTATCTTTCTCCGCCCTCAATGAGGCAAGTAGCGGCTTGGCTTCATCATCGGATATTAGATCGGCAGCTATCTTACCAATCAATCTGTCTAGTTTGGATTGCGTCTCTGCCAACTTCTGCGAGGTTGTACCGCGACTTCTGCGAGCCTCCGACTCTATTCGCCGGCGCTCATCACGATAGGCTTTGACGTATTCCGCGATGATTATCGGATCTGCGAATTGGAGCCGTAACGCATCGATCACATGGGTTTCCACCTTCTCGATATAGTATCGCGCGGAATTGCTGCAGGAACGAGACTCCCGGTATGTGCTGCACTGAATACGCGGGCCGCTCCTGTCATGGCCAATCATAACCAGACCGCCTCCACATCCACCGCATTTCAGCAGCCCGCTAAGTACGCGCTTGTTCCTTGGTGCATGGTTAGCATGCACCCCGCCGACAGCTTCCTTGCGTGCCTGCACAGCATCAAAAAGCGTCTGGTCGATAATTCGAAGGTGCGGCACATCGGCATATCGAAACTCGGAGGGATCGTTTGGCCGTGATACCCGCTTGCCGGTCGCGGGGTCTTTCACCATGCGCACACGATTCCAGATGATGCGGCCCGAATAAATAGGATTGCGTAGAATGCCATTACCACGCTTGCCATTGCCATTGATCGTAGGAGCGGACCAGCGCGGACCGCGTGGCGCAGGAATGCCATCGTTGTTCAACGTACCCGCGATATCGCGCGGACTTTGACCAGCAGCGTAAGCTTTAAATATCCGAAGTACCGTTTCAGCCTCAGCAGGAACAATGCTTAGCTCGCCAGCCTCCCCCAGGATAGGGCTATATCCGTACGCCTTGCCACCTGCGTTGCGTTTATCGTCAATGACGCCCATGAGGCCACGCTTTACTTTGCGAGCCCCCTCCTCGCGCTGCATTTGGCCAACAATGCTGTGCATGCCGATCTGAAGAGAATCCTGCCTGCCGCCGTTGACGCAATTTATCTCAATGCCACGGAAATTCAGTTTCTTGTGTATGCCTGCTAGATCTTCCATATCGCGGCTGATGCGATCAGGTGCCTCTGATATCAAAACGTCAAAACCACCCTCATGAGCGGATTCCATTAAATCAGCCAATCCGGGACGACCGAACATCGAGGCGCCAGAGCGCGCTTTGTCTGAGTAACACGCAACTAAGCTGCACCCGATACGCACCGCGTATTCCGAGCATAGCATGATCTGGTCATCTACTGATTTATCGTTCTGAAGGTCAGTAGAGAACCGCGCATAGATGGCAGCACGCTTCATATTGTGACCTCGTTAAAATGCTCAGGCAGATTCCAGGGCTTTGCGCCATACCTCACGCGGAACCGGTTGTGGCCCTCAAAGATTTTTTTGGCTTCGGGAGATGAATCCTTGTCCCGCACAATGACATTCATTTTTACAAACTTCCACCATGTCCCTCCCTCGGCTACATAGTCGTGTTTGCGGCCTCCCGGCTGTAGCATCTTACGAACATCATCATCCGTTGTGCGCCAATGGTCAGGTATGCGATTATCCTTTGAGCGGTAATGATTGAAGCAATCGCCGCTCTTAATTTGAGCCGATCCATAAGAGATTACATCGTATGGGTTGAAATAGACGATCGTGCCGCCCCTGCTTCCCGCCAAAAAGTAGTCCCAATCCAATCGAGCGCAGACCTTCCGCGTGGCTCGGATCAGCGACACTCGGTGCTTTTTCTCTATCCGATTTGCGCCGAAGAATACGCGGTCAGCTAAATCCTCCACAGTGAATGAGCTGTCTGGATTCTCCAGAAACACTTTCTCAACCGCCCTTTCGATTTTTCCGGGTCCGCGGCTCATATAAGTGTTTCCAAGAGAATGTCGTACGTCGCATGGAAACACATAGTCATGGTGCCATTCGCCTATTATCGTTTGCGGCCTCCGGTGCGCGCGCGTCGATGCGGGCCTGTCGGCGGGCCATCGTGCGGATCATGCTCAAGAGCGGCTCTGATGCTAGCAAAGGCGGTTTGGCTTTAATCAATATCATCTTTGACTCACCTTCCTTCTGGTTATGGTTGCTGGTCGGAATTATCTCGATCCAAACGCAAAATTGTGCAAACGGCCCCAACAAAAGTTTTTCGGACCGTTTTCAATAAAAAACGCGGGCAAGCTGAAACTTACCCGCGTCGATGGGTGGCCACCCGCGTCTTATCTTCTTTTCGATGGTCTCATTCCGGGCTCCTCGGGTTCGCCGCACTGGGGAGGTTGCGGCGGTTGTGGTTCTCCTCGCGCAGGTGGTGACTGCGTTGATGGTCGTGATTAGTGGAACCTGCTGTTGTACGCTGCCACCTGCCGGCGCCAGCGGCGTATAGAAGACGCGTGAAGGCCGGTCACATCAGCGATAACGTTGATCTCGTATCCGGCGCGCAGCATCGCCACAATCACATCCCGATGTTTGCTCTTGGTGCGCTCCAGCAGCGCCATGCGAGCCTGTGCTTGCCGGCGGATTCTGCTCGTATCGCCAGCCCATGGATTGCCCATCCGGTTGGCAATCGCATTACTGAGCATGATAGCCAGTTTGAGTTCTTGCTGGCTCTTCGCATTCTTGATGGTGTCGCGAGCAAGTTCGTGGAAATCCTGCCAGGAGATCTGCGTGTCTGGAAGGATGAAAGAATCGAGAGGCGTGCCGTGCGCATAGTCAACGCCGGCAATTGGCATGCGAGATGAAATCCGGGGTCTGTCTGCAAACTCTTCAAGATACATAGTGCGGCTCCTCGTTGCGTTCAGCAATAAACTTCTATATCAGTAAAAAACACCAACCTTGGTGCAAAGTCAACATTATTTATTGATGTTGGTGTTTTTTATTGAGGATAGCGCGATGAACCCTGCTCAATGTCGAGCTGCACGAGCAATGTTGGAATGGACGCAACCTGAATTAGCGAAGGAGGCCGGCGTCTCTGCGTCAACGATTCGAGATTTTGAAGCTTCTCGACGGATACCTATTGCGAATAATCTCGCGGCAATCGAACGCGCCCTCGTCGATGCAGGCGTGTTGTTTATCGATCCGAACGGCAATGGTCCTGGTGTGAGGCTGAGGGATCGATGATGAGACGATTTGGTGTAGCGTACCGGACGGGAGATATTTCCATCGATCAAGTGTTGGAAGTGATTCACAATAGCACTTTGCAGGTGCCCAACGAGTTGCAGATGGGAGGAGAGCAATACGACAGTTGGCTCGTCTTTATGATTGAACTTGTGGAAAAATTGCCAGAAGAGCATCCAGTGAGATTAGCATGCGGGAGCCTGTATACATACGGACAACACTGGAATTATCGGTCAACATGGGACGAGAAAAAATGCGCGACGCATTATACCACGCTCATTACTCGGCTTTGGCCAGTCCTGGATCGCGTCGCCTCGAATGGATCGGTGGGACGTTAGTCACCCCGCTTCCCAAACTTCGTTCAGTACTTTGGCGGCAAGCGCCGCCTTGTCGAAAGGCAAGAATCGCCCATAATGTTTGGCTACGGTGTCTGGGGTGTCCTGGATAGCATAGCTGGCCTGTTCGTATGATCCGGTCTTTTTAAGAATGTGCGTCGCGAGCACATCGCGCACATTGTGGGGGCCGTGTGGCAACAGACCCTTGATGGCGCCACGTTTCGTGAATGGGTTGTAAATGCCGTACCGCTGGATGATGAGACGCCATGCTTCGTAGAAAGTGGTTCTATCGTAGGAAGCATCTTCAGAACTAGACTTGACCGTCTTGATGAACAGTGTACCTGGATCCGCCGCTTCGGATAAGAGACATGCGCGATGGCGTTCAATGTATTGTTCTAGGCATTCATAAAGCCCAGCAAGATTTGGCAATATGAGCCTAAACGGTTTGTTCGCGAAATATGACGAGTCAGCATTCTTGAATGCAATTGCGGGAATGAAGACCTCCCAGCCCATTTCCTTATTGTTCCAGCGCAATTCTCCCCGCTTTAATTCGACAAGCTGGCGTTCGCTGCGAGGTAATTCGTGCCGCCGACACAACAACAGTTGCCTCAGGTTTTTTTGACGGAGGCCCAGATGGAGGCCAAGCCGTAACATCAATATTGAGCGAACAGACTCGGCGGCAGATTTGGGATACCGCTTCTCGTCTGGCATCAATCTAACTATCTCATCTGTAATCTTTCGATATTCGGCGACGGGACTGTCAGACTCTAGGATTGGTAAAATTGGTTCAAATGCATCACGATGTACGCGCGCTACCTTCTGTATTTCTTTTGCCCTGGTTAAACAGTGTTTGTGGCAAGCATCGCAAACTGAGTGCCAATTGCTAGATGCACTCTCTATGTCAGTTGCACTTATCAGGCCATCAATAGCCGAAAGAGTTTTCGCCAAAGACGGTGTTTGACGGAGCCACCCTGTTTCGGGGCGTGTCAGAGCAATCGCCAACCGTAACATGTCGATTTCCCAAGACGTGTAGAATCCTCTTCGCTGCTCTCTCCATCGGAGATACCAGTCCCAGACTGAGGGAAATGCAAGCAAGCCAAAAGTTAATTTGGCATGTGCAACGCCTAGACCACGGACGGGGCCACTCTCGCTTGCGACCAGCGCTCCAAACAATAATCCAAGATGTTCAACTTTTTGAGATGCCGTCTCCTCACCCCAAATACCATTTCGCTGGTATCCATACGCAACTAATGTGGCTGTCTTGAATCGCAACAGATCATTCATCTGATTCCTAAGATGGATAGGCGCTTCAACGCTTGCTCCATCGAGCTCTGGGTCTGCATCCTTGCCCAGAATAAGACGCTCTCTATCTATGGGATTTCGAAAGCTAATTGCGTATCGCTGCTTCATAGCGATAGCTTGAAAACGCCTGTAGTCAGTGGCGCCACTTACGATGACCCCCCTAACCCAAGCCAGTATTTTTTCCTGTTCATTTATAGGACGCGATTCAAAATCATCGGGCAAATGCCATGCCAAACGGCGACGTTCGGAATCTGCTATCTCTACGGGCTTAAATCCATAAGCAGCACGTGATTTATGCGGTAGCTTCGCTTTGAAATAGCCTGCAGGCAATTGATATCGACGCTCGATACGCTCAAGGACCTCAAAGCTTTCTATATTTCTGGGCGCTCGGGTAGCAGCCATCCAGCTCCAAAAAGTTTTTCGGTCAAATTTTTCACTTGGTTTAATTATGGCTCTGGTCAATGACCAAGTCGTGTCGCCATGTCTGTCCATATGGAGCCTTAGGGCGCCATGAAATGTTTCAGGATCTTCCCACGTAGCCCATAGAGCTTCCGGAAATTCGACCACTGATTTGGGCTTTGTACCCGGTTTGATTCGGGCGGGGAAAAGCTGATCGAGAGGATCCTCCTGAACAATATGCTGAGGCTTTATTCGAATTCTTTTTGTGCTGACGACGATCGGCACGGCTGCCGAGCCATCCAGCGTCTGCCTTTTATTAGACGTGGTAGGCTTCGTCGGTAGCTTCTTGATCTCACGAACAACTAGTTCAAAGATTGCGCTGATATCCTTTGACGCTTGAATCAATCCTTCTGGATCGATGTCGCACGCCTTACCAATGAGATACCAGTTGAAACCGTGCCCCAACCTTGGCGGATATCGCGCTTCCAGATAGCTCTCGCTAAGAAACTGTTGAAGCGATTGAACGTCATTTGGTGGGAAATATGCCGAAACTCGGATTTTGCAAAAATCTGAAATTTTGCGAACTATGATACGACGCATATAAGACACCTATCCGTGCAGTTGCTTGTACTCCCTCAACGCCTCTGCACGCCGAGCATCCAGGTAATCTGCGAAATCTTGTAAGTGAACACCTCTCGCACTTCGTTGGCTGGATTCTAGCCGCAGAAGAGGCAGGACAATTTCGCCAAGGCTGACCTTTCTCAGGAACTTCTCAACGGTTAAATGGGTGAAGAAGTCTCGACATAAGATTTCCACTGGAATGATTGTCATTGGGCCGTATTGAGCAAGCAAGAGGAAGCTAGTATTTAGCTTTGCGTTGTCGGCGTTGGGGTGTTTCATCAAAGCTCCTAGTGTATTGGCAACCACCTTCCCAAACTGGGACACCAACTGTAAAGTCCATCCATGAACACCATTTCAAATCACCTCCACACGTGCGGGCGCCATGAGGGCGCACCGCTTGATTGCGGAGATGGTCGTGAACTTCAAACGGAAGCGCCCGCGGATTGCGGCATGTGGTCTTTGTAAATCCCATAAGACAAATGGCGCCTGCCCTCGGCATAAGGACATGCGCCACGGCAATCGCAAGCGATATCTGGCCGACAGCGATCAACTGAAGTGTGAGGGTGTGATGGTTCCTACTGGAAGCAAATGAGGAATAGCTACTTTGCCATCCCATCTTTCAATTTCAACAATAGGTTGGAGATATTGGCCACGGTTTTAGGGTCGATGCCGTCTATCTCCGACGTCGCGAGAATTTCTGCCAGATAAAAATTCAGCTGTTTTTTACCAGATTTACCATCAAACCGTTGGCGAACTTTTTCCTTCGTCTCCTCTGCAATGAGGTCTTCTAATTTTTTACCAGCGAGACTGCTGTCCATATCCGCAAGTGTTAATGCTATACCGTCGGATAATATCCAGTCTGCTATGTACTTTTCTCTTGCCCTCTTCCCGGCAACATCATCGTCTAAAAGTATGCGAAATTGGCGACCCTCTGACAGAGCGCGAGAAATTGCGGGTCCCAATGATCCGGCACCGAAGCCTGGGACTATTCGCATACCCCCTGGTCTCTTCATCTGCCTCAATACATACTCGAATGCGTTGAAATCGCTTATCCCTTCAACGAAGACTTGAGGCCCAGAACCAACAAGAGCTGGCTCTTGGTACTGAAGTCTTTCCAAAACTGGTTGAAAATAGGATACACGGTCCGGTTGTTGGCTTACAAAATCGCGGTAAGACGTCACCTTAATATTCGTTGGTGTCGAAGAAAACGATGTAGCAAAATCGTCAGAATCATAGTCGACTGACTCATTCTCCACTATATATGCACCTGAGAGCCATTTGGGCTCAATCATATGGTGACTGTGTGTCGAGTAGAAGACTATATTTCCGTCTTTGGCTATCCTTTCAAAACTTTCCAAAAGTTGTGCCTGAGCCCTCGCATGCAAATTGGCAGCAGGTTCGTCAAAAAGAAATAACGTTACTTTACCTCCGCTTGACTTGAATCTAGTAAAAAGCAAGAACGAAAAGAACCAGCGAAAGCCCAATGATCGCTGATTAATTTGATACAAAGACTCTCCGTCCGATACGCTAAATGTCGCATACGGCAGGTCATTGAAACCAGGATCGATATTCCAATCAACCTTAATCTGTTTTGCGGAAACTGGGCGATTGAACACCCGTTGCCAGTTGCCGAGTACTTCTTTTGTAATGGCGGCAGACAGTTTATGAAAAACTGCTTCAACGCTGCGCTTGTCAGTGTCTTCGAAAAACTTGGGAAACCAAGAAGGCGTAGCGTCTCGCGCTTTGAAATCAGAAATTCTCTTAACAACATGGGTTTCGAGATTGAGGCCGCCATCGATAGAATCAAGAACGTCCTGCAACACTGATCGGTAATATCGGTTTACCGGCTTTTCATTTTCATGTTCGGACAGGTATATCTTTTGAGGCAAATCCACCAAGAATGTCGGAAAATATGCCATGTTCGGAAGCTTATTCTTGATCGAATTTACAGAGGCAATCCATAGATCTTTTTCGGACGAACCCTTATCCGGTCGTACATAATTTTTAGGTTTTTTGCTTTTCCCGTGAAGAATTATTGGTTCAAAACCGTTCCAGTAATTCATAAACTCTTTGTACGTGCTATCTTTGAACAAGTAAGCACGTTCCGCTGTCATCATGTCGGGAATGCTTTTCCGATCAAGAGAAAGCTTTTCGTCGGAAAAAATAGAAACAATATCGTCCTTATCTTTTTCTGTTAATTCAACAGTTGATGAGATAGATACTTTTCCGTTGAATGCTGCGCTCTCGTGGATGGGAATTAAACTTGCAATGTGCTGTTGCGCATACGGTCCATCAAAAAGTTGATTGTTGGTACGATCGGATGTGATGAAGTGTGAGAGTGCTTCTAGCACCGTTGTTTTCCCACTTTCATTTAACCCGATGAATGTAAGAATCTTGTTTTCTATACGGTTGTGAAAATCAAACTCAGCAGATTCAATGCCTTTAAAATTCTTGATCGCAAACTTTTTAATTCTCGGCACTTTTCTCTCCGCCCGTAAATATTATTCTCCCACGTTATTCTTTAAGGCAACGAGCGTGCAAGTATTTATCTCCTTAGGTAATGGCATTGCCGCATAATTGTGCCACTTAACTCGTGACAATATCGCATCGCAATCCCAAATTAGAGAAAACTCTGCCCACCTCATACTCAAATATAAAAGGTGGGCAGGATTTTAACATAGCTACAACACCCGCGACTTCTGCGCTTTCCTCACGGTGGTCACGATGTGCGCAGGCAATTCGGCACGGTCACGCGCCATGGCTTGTTCAATCCGTGCAACCGCGCCAACGTCGGCGCCGCGGGCATCAATGGTCGGTGCGTAAGTCACTGAAACGGGCGAACTTCCACCACCGCCATAAGAAAGACTGGGCATGCTCGGGCCACGTAGCTTGTGGTTGGGAATGATTTGTGCGCCTTTCGGGACGTTCATCAATTCCGGGCCACGCTCACCGACCCATGAAAGACCACCAGGCGCATTGTCCGTGCCATCAGCAAAGCCTAAAATCTTACCGATGCCGCCTAGAATGCTACCACCTGACGAGCCGCCGCCAGTGGCGCCTGCGATATTGCTGAACAAGCTGTTGATTGCCTGATTCAGAGCCATATCGATGAGCTTGTCGCCAAGCCGGCCCAGTGCATTGCCAAGTGCCTCGGTGGCCTTCACGCCGTTGCGAAGATCAGAAACGAATCCGCTTGCGAAATCCAAAGCCAGGTCTCTGCTTTGGGCGAGCGACTCGTTCATACGAATGAGGCTCGCATTCAGCTCACCCTGTGGGGAATTCGGGTCCAGCCCGGCACTCTTAAGCTGAGAATAGACGCGCTGCTCTGTGGGCGACCTGAACATCTGTTCGCGTTCAAACGTCAAATCCTGCTGCAGTTTTAGTCCAGCTACCTTCTCCGCGGCCTTTCCGTACGACTCTGTCAGCTTATCGATTTCAGCGCGATATTCAGGCGTGAGCTTGCGGCCCTTGTCAGTCGCCTTTTGCAGAAGATCCAACTTAAATCGCAGCGTATCCTGTGCAGTACCGTTGAGACCAATTGTCTTGATCTCTTCGTTCATGCGGTCGATACGATCTTGCCCGCGCTTTAGATTGTCGCGCTCGGCGTTGGCGTCCTTGTCGACCTTCGGCTTGTCGACGTGATTGAGCGATTTGTTGGAAGACTCGAGTTTCTGAAGCTCTGGACCACCAAACCTTTGCTCAAAGTTGAAGCGCGTCTTAAACAATGCCTGAGCTTGGTCGAGCGCATCTTTTGTACTTGGCTTGCCAACGCGATCGCCCGTAAGACCGGCAACATTTGGCCCCCGAAGGCCTGCAGCAATATCGGCGACGGAAGACGACGGCATGCCGTAAATTGTGCCAATAGAGAATTTGGCGTCTTCCGCTTTTTTGATGAGCTTATCAAGCTCACTGGTCATGCTCGACAGGTCGAGAGACTTCCCGGACAAAAGGTCAATCTCATGGATCAAGTCTTTTGCCGATACTTCGCCATTCTTGAACTTTTCAATCATATCCTGAAGAGCAGTCTTTGCCTCACTATTCTTCAGTCCGTTGGCAGTCGAGCTTAAATCGGCCAGAGCCTTTTGATAATCATTCGGTGGTTGAATATTGGCTGCGGCATTCAGTTCGCGGAGTCCCTGCGCACCCTCTAGAAGCTCACCCTTAAGCTTTTGACTAAGCGCTGAACTCTGTATTGCTTCGTTGAAAGCGTCAAAGTCGCCCTTACCTTTCGCCAACTGCTCCCTGAATTTCAGAATCGCCGGCTCAGCCGCTTTGAATTTCTTGTCGACAACGAAATCGTCAGAGCCGGTGATGAAGCCCGACAATGCGACTTTTCCGAAGAATTCACGGTTACTCTGCTCCGCGACCTTTTTGGCCTCTTCTGCCTGCCTGCGTGTGATTGCGTCTAAAACGATGGATGCCGTGGCGCCATATTTTTCGGCGCTGGATTTAGCGCCGTCATAGTAGTCTTTTAGTTCTTTGATATACTCGCCATGCCTTTTGAGCACCTCATCGACGGTTGGAAGCTCCTTCGCGGCCATCAGCTTATAGGCCAGAAATGCAGCGCCACCAGCCGCTACGGCAGCAGTTGCCAACGGAAACTTTGTGACGATACCCATGGCCATATCGCCAACAGCCCGAACGGCGCCCATCGCCCCGCCAGGCCCGCTAGCAACATATGACAAATGGCTCAACTGTCCTGTAAGCGCCTGTACCGGCGAAATACCGAGCGCTAACTGTTCCGTGATACTGCGCACGGAGTGCTGCAGGGCCATCATCTGCGTTGGACCCAGTTGGCTGGAGCCGTGTCCACCAGCGGAATTGCGCCCCTTGATCGCCGCAATGCTGGCCAACGCGGCCTGACGTTCACGACTCATCGCAGCCGCCATTTCATCGGCAGAAACTGCGCCGAGGGCGTTGGCTGTCTTAATCTCAGCGATGGCAGCCTTGTAATTGCTGATGGTAGAAAAGACAGGATTGATCTTGGCGCGCAAGTCATCGAATTGCTTGCCTTGATCAGCCAAGGCGCCAGACCACTCTTTGGTGGCCTTGACGCCGACACCAACGATACCGTTGATTTGGTTCTGCAGGGCCGTGGTCATCGACTTGTCGACGCCCTTACCTACACTTTCAAATCGGCTCTGGATTTGAGCCGCCGACACACCGACATCGCTTACGAGTTTGTTGAGTGCGCGACTAATTGTGGAAGTGTCGGTGCTTACACCGATAATTAGATCATCGTTGTTGTTGTTGGCCATTTTGGCCTCCGTTGATATGAAAAAACCCGCTCAAAGGCGGGCGAAAAGGTGAGGTGTGAGGGCTTGGCGACTTGTCTCAAGGCCTGCTACGAGATGGCGGGCGAGATGGAGAGGGCAGTGGCACCTATGGCAACGGAATTAGATATGAGGCATCGAGTTGTGCCTCTCGTACTTATTGGTTGTGTTTTTTTGATCATGCTTGGGGCTTGGAGTACTAAGTACCCGTATATTATCAAAGCCATTGGGAGCTTTATCTATGACTTTCAGACTCTAATAGGCGCTCTACTGGCACTTGCTGGAGCGTGGTGGGGTGTTTCCGCAATACGGAAGCAAATCCACCAAACCGAAGATCTGGAGAGGCGACGTATATCAAGCAAGAAAGAAGCAGCGAGAGCCGTTCTACCACTAACGTTATCATCCATTACAGGCTACGAAAGAGAACTAATTGGTTCGTTGAGAATGCTCCATCAGCAGTACAACGGGCAGCGACTTAAGCCTGACGCGATAGTGCCCTCTCTACCCGACTTCCCATACGATGTGATATCTTCACTTAAGGAAACAATAGAATTCTCAACGTCAGTAGAGGTCGAAATCTTTGCCCGCTTGTTATCAAATATTCAAGTCTGTGAGGCTCGGGTACGATCCATGTTCTCCAGCATTGAAGGATCCCCCCATAGTCGGCGAAGCGAACTTCGTGCGAACGTGGAAGAGTACATGCTCAATGCGATGGTCATACATAAACGCGCTGAATCAATATTTGATTATGCTCGTCGCGAAACATCGTCCATTCCAATTGACATTAGTTGGCAAGACGTTGAGAGCGCAATGGTTGGGATGTTGTTACTTGGCGAACAATTCCAGGGTTTGAGGCAGTTAATCAATCGACGATCTCAAGGAGACTCCTCAAAACTCGTTGACTAGGGTCATATTCTGAATTGTGGATGCGCGTGAAAAGCGGGGGCACAGGTCCTAGGGAATCGGTCGCGCCAACCTTTTGGGTACCCCTCCCTAGGTCGGCCACCCGTCTGCCAGGGCGGTTGGTGACAATGATGTCAGGGTGCCGACCTGTACTTTGCCATTGCAGCCTCGGCAGCTTCCAACCTCTCAAGCCGTGGATCAGGCAGGCTTGCCGTGAACCGTTCAATCCGCATCTTGCCTGCATGAATTTCGCTGGACCGATATGCCGGATTGCGGCACACAGACACCTCTAACAAGCGCGCTGAGGTGATCATTCGAACCCTGCCATCTTCACCATTCTGCCATTCAACCAACGGGCGATTAAACGACACGGATAACCCAGCACGATACCGCGTGCGCACTGCTTCCATTGCAACATCGCCAGCATCAGTGTGATTGGCAGTGGCGGTGATGCGCAGACCGACGCTGTCTTCAACCAAGTGAAGGGAACCGTCGTCTTGCCGGGCAACGATGTCATCCCAACAGTGATCAACGCATAGCCGGACTTTGCCGCCTGCAATAGACGATAGAAACGCTCCCTTTGCGAACCGTTCCTCAACGACCTTGCCATCAACCGTCACCCAGGCAGGCTGGCCCCATTTCAGAGCATAGCCCACCATCCGCCTTCCTGTTACGGAAAGCCCTTCGTCAGACAATGCCGCGCCGCCTCATGTTGGCAACCATGTCATCGATAGCTCGTTGCGCAGGTGTTTTCTTTGCCCTACGCGCGGTGAGGATGCGAGCAACCTCTTGCGGATCGGATGGCAACAACTCACTGCGACTGCCGGTTGCGGTTTTAACGGTGACGCGGCGCAGGCCTTCGGGCTTGGCGCCTTTCGTAGCATGCTCGATGCCGCGGGCTGCGGTTGGTACCGTGCGGATGGTCATTTTTTATCCTTTTCGATGAATCCATACTCCCTTGCCTCGGCAAGCCACCCTTCAGCACGGCTAACGATGCGGTCCGCGCCGAGCGGGCGGAGATGGCCTACCCATGCCACGTCGTGAGATTCGAGATCGTTGGTCAGCGCTGCCAATCCGGCGTGCGCACCTATGAAGGCCTTAATGGCTTCAGCCATAGCTTGGACGCGGGCTGTGTATTCGCTGCGGACTTCCTCGCAAATGATTACTGAGGCTGCGTGTCGTGCCTTTTGGACGCGGGATTGCGCGATATCGATAGCAGTTGTTAGATCGCGGCGCTCAACCATGATTTCCGTCAAACGCGCACGCGGTCCAGATACGGGCAGATCGTCCGGCTCCTCGCCAAGCAGGGCTGCGACCTTGGCCGATTGCGCCTTCTGTCCGTCCTGCTTCTCGTTGCCAATGCGATATAGAAGATCGGTTTCTTCACTGTATAGGACTGCCATTTTGTCCTGCAGAGTGTGCACCAACGCCAACGCTGCGGCGTAGGTCTGATCAGCCTCAGCGAGACTGCGGACGCGGGGCGTGGATGGTGTGGGTTTGTTTTTGCTTAGTAGAGACATTGTGTTCCTTTCAATTATAGAGGACGGCACGTTCTGTGCGGCGATAGCGGTCCCGCTCGCGCGGGCGGCCAGCCTTGACTGCCGGTGCGGTTTCGATTGCTGCGGCCAGACTAATAAGCGGCTCAGGTCCGATGATGACCTCCCGACCAAAGGCTGGTCTTGGCTGCGGGGTGTCGATGACGAACGAGGTAACGGCCATTCCGCCGTTTGTCTGGCGATATGTCATCGTCGCGCCAGGGACGTGCGCGTCGATCCTGATTTCGAAGAGATCGTGCGGATTGTCGATATACGCGGCCAATGTCTGGCCAAATGTGGCGCTGCCCGCGATCGGGCGCATGGAGCAATAATCGGCAACACGTTCGGCGTGGCCGTCTGCCCACTGGTTGCCGAGCAATGCGGAAAGCAGGATTGTTGCGATATGCTTGGTTTCGATCTGTGCCGGGATGCCGGGTGTTGCTGGAATCAGACCAGCGGCGCGAACGACCTCTTGGCAATCCGTGACGATGCCGATGGGAATGCGCAGCGCATCGGCGATGTACTCAGTAGCTTGACGTGCAGTTGCCATTGCGTGGCTCCTTTCGTTTATCGGTAATGTTTCAGTGTGAAAAAAGGCGCATCAGCACCCTATTGGCAGCGTGGATGCTGATGCTTTCGAGGCGCCGCAGCCCGAATGAATTACGCGACGAGCCGACCAAAGCAGCCGCGCAATATGTCGAAGGGCGCAACCCGCAGGCACTCCCTCCGTCAGGGACAAGCCCTGAAACGAAAAAGGGCCGCCGAAGCGAGCCCCCAAATTCACTATTCATATATACCTATTGGGACGCAGAAATGGGGTACCCCTAAGCAGCGCGTGCCGTCAGGTTCGTCCCGCCCCATGCTTCTTGCAGCGTCACCAGGGCCAACCATAGCATGGCGCGCCCGCCACCCTTGGCCGCCTTATCGTTGCCGCACCCATAGCGCTCTCCGATGTCTCTGAGTGTTGCGCTATCCAGTACGGCCTCTTCGAATGGCTCAACTAGCGGGCCAAGTGCTGCGTGCAAACGTTCCAGAGTTTTCCGACCATCAATGGCGGCATTCATGGCGTCGTCGCCATTCCACGGTTTCGCTACAGGCTTGGCTTTTTTCTTCGCTGGGTTGCTTGTTTCGGCTGTAGTCGGTGTTGCGGTCGTCGCTGACGTTGCGACCAGAGCACGTTTGCCGGTGATGAGTTTTACACCCTTGTAATCAATTTTCCCTGTTGTTTCATCGAGTTTGCCCTTGTGAACAAGCTGTGATGTACCAGCCGGTATATCTTGGCCCCGCAACTCATATGCACAGTCCCGAACAAGCTTGCGATAGGAAAGAACCAACTTCAGAAAATCGGCCTCGCCTTCCGTCTTCAGAAGCTTGACGATGGGAAGGTCGATGTTGTCGTTCGCCTCCCGGTACCTGAGCCGTCCAATTGATTGACGCATGACGATCCGCGCTCGTTCCCGGTCCATCAGCAGCCTTTCAACCTTAGATTTTATCTCAATGCGCGCGCGGCTCAGTGAGCGTTCTTCGGGCAATCGGAAGTTGAGAGGGTCGGTTGTGATGCAGCCAACCTTTGCCGAACCTTTTGCAAGTTGGTTGCGTTCCTTTCGAAGGATTGCGCGGAACTCGTCATAGGGGACAGTGATTTTCAGGGGTTCTGCACCCGATACAGGAACATACTTTTCTTCTGCTTCATCGAACTTCTTACGCTGAGGCTTTGTGGTCACCCCAGCGAGAAGGCCGGCGTCTTCGTGATTGGAATAAAGCTTCTGGCAATAGAGCAAATGCTCAACGCGGTTGAACGGGACATTGTCATTGTCCGCGCTGTGCGGCGAGACTAATTTGGGCATGGGCTTGGTCGGCTCCTGGTCATCATGAAATATCCCGCCGCCGATCACGGTCGGGCTGGTAAGCGATTGATGGTCAGTATGCGGGTGCTCGCGCAAAATTGTGCAAACGGGTGCGAGGAATGTTTTGGTGGTGATGGGGCGACCATCTAACGAACAAGGGACTCAGCGCAGGGTGTCAAGCGTGACTGTGCGAGGATCGCGCATGCCACCGGGCATTTGCAGGATAGTGGCGTCGGACAGAGCCAAGCGGTGGTTTTATGATAAAGTAAACGCGGAGAGCACTGGATAACTGGGATGAGCTGGGTATTACCCCGATTGCAGCCTTGCGATTCTACCATGAATCACCGAACCTGATTCGCACTGGAAGAGACCTACGGCGTCCGCTAACAACTGACTTAAACCGCAGGCCTCATCATTCCAGTTGGCTCCCACTGCGGGGACTGGGGGGATCGGTTGGCGCCGGTCCCCTTTTGCAATTTCAGTATGACTGAAACTTAAGCTCACCTTACACTTCGGTGCGCTTTTCGCAACATGGTTGGGTGTCTGTCGATCTGATTACGGACAACGACCGACATTTTTCCTGTTAACAACCGTTTGTTGATCCATCCACTGGAAGTGGTGGTTTTTCGGTGGGGCGTTGTTCACGCGGCCAGCCCCATCTTGGGCAGCCACTCGATAACGCGCTTTCCCTTTCGGAGAACACGGACTTTCATTCCGTCCCAATCTCCTGGGTCGGTGTCATCATCCACGATAATCCCAAGGCTCAAAATAAGCTTTTGAAGCTCCTGCTGCCCTCGCAACTGTTCTGCCTCATTTGGGGATTGCAAAACAATCTCATGGCATTCGAGTCCTGACTCATCATCAAAGTACATATCCATATAGTCGACACCCTCATCGGACGCTGTAGTGACAACCTCAAGCGTGGCTGTGATCTCTTCTTCCCTTGGTTCGGCAGCTTGTACTGTCGTGGAAGGCCTGTTGCTATTGGCTGGCTTGGGGATGCGTTCCTTTTTCGCATATCCGGTGGGCGGGTCTTCCATATAACGCCGATCGCGAATCCACACGTGCAGATGTCTCCGGGGAGCGTCAGGCTTGCCTTGGGCTTCCCAGGCCTCGCGCCAAGCTGTTGCCGAAGAAACCAGTACAGCCTGCCGTTCATCGTCCAGTTCCAGCTTTGCATATTCAGATTCTGCCTCGACGCGGTTTTTCTTCACGCCATATGCAAACCATAGTTCGTCGAATGGACTCTTTATCTGCGTGTTCGCCGGGGCGCCCGTGAGGGCAGCCACAGGCGGAACATGCACATTGCCATCTACTCTCGTCTCCGGGTCTGGTACCCGGGTCGAGGTAGATGGGTCTTTGTTCATAGAATCCCGAACGCTAACCGCCGTAGTGTTCGTATTTTCCCGAACGCATGTGTTAGTGTTTTCCCGAACGCTAATTTCGTAATCCGTAGTGTTCGGAATTTTATGAACGCTAGAGAGTTTTTCCCAAATTGGGACATAGCGGCTGGCACGGCTACCGATGCCTTTTTCTTGATTTAGGTAGCCCCATGAAACAAGGTCAGTCAGTGCCTGGTGAACGTCACCCGCATAGAGGCCCTTGCCGGACGGATCCCGATCTTTGGTTGTACTTACGATATGGCGCACACTGGCAAGCGCATCACCGTATTTTGAGTGGTACCAGTCGAGAATGAAGCCGAACACGAGGCAGTGCTTACGCTTCGCACGAGCATCATAGGGAAGCAGTTGCAGCAGCTTGAACTTTGCCTCCAGCGATTCAGGTTTGGGTCTTTTATCTTCCGATGTCATAGGCTGTCGCCTCCCGCAGGGCGGCTATCGCCGCGTCTGTGATTTCCTTTGCGATAACGGGATGGAAAGTTGCAACGTGTTTGCCGCACGAATGTGGGGCGTGAATTCTGACTTTGCCATCCTGGTTCTTCTTGAGAAGGAGGCTGTAAAGTCTGACGTACTCCGAGAGTTCAACGTCAACGCGCGCCAAAGCGCCCGGCCCATCCAAGGGTCGGATTGATAGGATTCTCATTATGTTTCCTGTGTGGAGGGGCTATATTCTTGGAGTGCCTTGATCATCGCGGCGCGCCAAGTTCCGAGATCAATAAGATCAATAACTTGATGTCGGCTATCGGACTGCAAACAGTCCTTCGCTACCATTGTCTTTCCAAAGAAGGCGGTTTTCAGATCGGCGCGGCGCGAATTGCGGTTTGCCGCATGTTTTCCGCTTTTTACCGGTCAATCGAGCGGCAGAGCATAGGTCTGCTTCACAATCTGGCTCGGCACATCGGTTTTGACATTCTGGATGCCGTTGATCCGCGTCAGATGGGAGGCCTGAAAGTGCCGGTAATCGTCAAGATCAGCGACCACAACCCGCAGCAGCGCGTCGCTCTCTCCCAGCATGATGTAGCATTCCACCACCTGGGGCAGTCTCTTCATCGCATCCATGAAATGATCGATCGTTTCGGCATCCTGCGCCGTCAGCCACACCCGCGCGAACAGCGAAAGCGATAAATTGACCTTGGCCGGATTGAGCACGGCGACATAGCGGTCAATGACACCGGCCTCCTCCAGCAGCCGCACGCGGCGCAGGCAGGGCGACGGCGACAGGCCGGCCTCCCTGGCAAGTTCCACATTCTGCATGCGCCCGTCCTTCTGAAGCGCGCGAAGGATACGCTTGTCGATCTCATCCAGCATCATTGAAATTTCCTGCTAATATTTCCGATAGAATACAGCAATTATGCCAGTAAAACACCATATCCTGATATCTTTGCAATCCGATTGCGCGCCGTGTGCAGTACTGTTCCAATCATGGAAATACACACGCTATTGCTGTTTACAGCGACCGTACTGCCGCTGATCTGTACACCGGGACCGGACATGCTGTTCGTTGCATCGCAGGCGATTGCCGGCGGACGCGCCGCGGGCCTGCGCGCGACAGCCGGCGTGTGCCTTGGCTATCTCGTCCACTCTACCCTCGTCGCCCTCGGCCTCGCAGCCATCGTGGCGGCGTCGCCGCTGCTGTTTGAAGCGCTGCGCTGGATCGGCATCGCCTATCTCCTGTATCTCGCCTGCAAGCTCATCGCATCGGCATTGCAGGCCGGACGGGTGACCGTCGCCGCCAGACCGGCGAGGCGGCAGCTCCAGCGCGGCTTCCTCACGGCCTTTCTCAATCCCAAGGGTATGATGATCTATTTTGCGATCCTGCCGCAGTTCATCCGGCCGAGCAACGACATTGCGCTGCAGGCGGCGGCCCTGTCGGCTGTCTTTGTCCTCTGGTGCGCCATCGTCTATGTGATTCTCAGTCTGGTCATCGGGCGATTGACCGGACGCGGCGGTTTCAGCGACCGGCGCCGGAGAATCGTCGAAGGCGGCGCTGGCGGGCTGCTTATCATTGCCGCCGGTCTGATGGCAGCAAAATAAACGCAGGCGTGTACGGCCTTAGCCGATCCTGACCAGTTTTGCCGCGGCCGCCTGTTCCGGCATGTCGACGACGAGCTGACCGAATTCCCGGGTGGCGGGCGTCTGCCCCTCTTCGCTCCAGATCAGGCTGAAAACCGCCGTCGGCAGCGGCGGCAAGCCATACTGGCCGTCAAGGATCTTCATTCCCGGTTCAAGGTCATCCCGGGTCATCACGGTCATTGCCAGCCCCGACAGCACGGCCGCGCGAATGCCCTGCATGCTCGCCGACGTGAAGACGACGTGCCAATCGATCGACGTCCGGTCCAGCGCTTCGACGCCGACCTTGCGGTTGAGGCATGGAGCCGGGATGAAGGCGAAAGGCAATGACGTGCCCGGCGGCACTTTGAACGTTTCGGCCGCCACCCAGACGAACTGCGTCTGCTTGAGAACTTTGCCGTTGGCCGCTTCCGGCAATGTCAGCACGACTGCCAGATCGAGTTCGCAGGCCCTGACCATCGCATGGAGATCGAGACTCATGCTGACATTCACGTCCAGCTGAACCTCCGGATTGGTGCGGGCAAACTGGCACAGCAATGTCGGCAGCCGGTCCCCGATGAAATTCTCCGGAACGCCGAAGCGGACGATGCCGGACACCGGCGATGCTTGAAAGCGGCGGGTCAAGGCATCGAGCGAATGCAGGATCTGGCAGGCATAGCGCAGGAAATCGTCGCCATCTTCCGTCAGCCTGACACTGCGCGTCGTGCGGTAGAGCAGCGACCGGCCAACCTGCTCCTCCAGCCGCCGGATCTGATGGCTGACGGCCGATTGCGTCAGGTTCAGCCGTCGGGCCGCCCGGGTAAAGCTTCCCGCCTCTTTGACAGCCACGAAGGCGCGTAACAGTGTGGGGTCGAAATCCATGCCAGCAGATTAATGACAATTGCTAATTTATTCCAGTAAATTAAATCATTTTTGTCATGATACGAACTGACCTAAGGTGCATGCATTACCCGCTTCGGCGAACATCGGACCGGTCATTCCGCCGGTCCGGTGCTTTTTCGTCCCGACTTGGCCCGGAACTCACCGACACCGCACGCGTGCCGGCGAAGGTGCGTTCCATTGCCAGATGCAACCTTGGAAAGAACCATCCATGTCGCTCTCCTCGTCCCGCAAGAATATGGTGGCGCTGGCTGCCATATGTTTGTCGTCCCTCATGTTCGGCCTCGAAATTTCGAGCGTGCCGGTGATTCTGCCAACCCTGGAAAAGGTCCTGCATGGCACCCTGAAGGACATGCAGTGGATCATGAACGCCTATACCATTGCCTGCACCACCGTGCTGATGGCGGTCGGCACCCTGGCTGACCGCTATGGCCGCAAGCGCATCTTCGTCATCAGCCTCGTGCTGTTTGCCATCACGTCCTTCGTGTGCGGGCTGGCGCAGGATGCCGCCATTCTGATCGTCAGCCGCTTTCTCCAGGGCATTGCCGCCGGCGCGATGCTGATCTGCCAGATTGCCATTCTGTCACATCAGTTTCAGGCGGGGCGCGAGCGCAGCAAGGCCTTCGGCATATGGGGGATTGTCTTCGGCATCGGCCTCGGTTTCGGGCCGATCATCGGCGGCATCATCGTTGCGCTGACGAGCTGGGAATGGGTGTTCCTGGTCCACGTCCCCCTCACCATCCTCACATTGATTCTCGTCTTCGGCAGCATCGAGGAATCCAGTGATCCCGAAGCGAAAAAACTGGATGTCCTCGGCATCACCACCCTGTCGCTGGCGGTTTTCGGGCTCACCTATTTCATCACGCAGGGCCCCGATCTCGGCTTTACCAGCATCACCGCTTTGGCCATCATCGGCGCATCGGCGGCGAGTTTCATCGCCTTCATCGTCGCGGAAAACCGCAGCCCCCATCCCATGTTCGACTTTTCCGTCTTCCGCATCCGCAACTTTTCTGGGGCTATCCTCGGCTCCATCGGCATGAATTTCAGCTTCTGGCCGCTGATGATCTACCTGCCGATCTATTTTCAGAGCGGCCTCGGCTACGATATTGTCGCGGCGGGACTGTCGCTGCTGGCCTATACGCTGCCTACTTTGGTCACCCCGCCATTGGCGGAGCGCCTTTCGCTGCGCTACCGGCCCGGCATCGTCATTCCGCTTGGGCTGTTCACCATCGGCCTCGGCTTCATGCTGATGCGCGTTGGCAGCAGCGTTGACCACGCAAGCTGGCTGACCATGCTGCCGGGCTGCCTGCTGGCGGGAATCGGGCTGGGTTTGACCAATACGCCCGTCACCAACACGACCACCGGTTCGGTCTCGAGCACCCGCGCCGGTATGGCCTCAGGCATCGATATGAGCGCCCGGCTGATCACGCTCGCCATCAATATCGCGCTGATGGGCTTTATCCTGCTGGAGGGCACGCTGTCTTATCTGAGAAGCGCCTTTGCCGGGTCGTTCGACCCATCCCGGTTGCGCCTGCTGGCGGAAAAAATCGCCGCCGGAAACTTTGCGAGCCTCCCGCAGACCTTTCCGGAACTCACGGCTCTGGACCCGGCCGGAATGCTCGTCCATGATGCCCTGATCCACGGTTTTGGCCTGATCATGCTCTATGGCGGTGCCGGCGTCTGGGTTCTGGCAGTGATCAGCTTCCTGATCTTCGGGCCGAGGAAACGCCTGAGCGAAGCGACCGCCGCGAACCCTTGAAGCCAGCACCGGTACTGAAAGACATCGACACTGCCATTCCCGTGAGTTTCAGCGTGCGAAGAGCCTGACCACTATGTTTGCCAATCCCCTGTAAGGCGGCTTGATCCGGTCGGTCAGCGGCATCCTGGCCTGATGCAGGACCGGCATGATCTTGCCGAAGGTCAGAAAGCCTTCGCGGCCGTGATAATGGCCCATGCCGCTGGCCCCGACGCCGCCGAACGGCAGATCGTTGCAGACATTGTGGAACAGCGTTTCGTTCACGCAGACGCCGCCGGCCACAATGTTCGCCAGCATTTTTTCCGTTTCCGCCTTGTCATTGCTGAAACAGTAGAATGCCAGCGGCCGGTCATGCCCGTTGATGTAACCAATGGCCTCATCGGCGCTGCGATAGGTCTTGACCGGCAGGATCGGCCCGAAGATTTCCTCCTGCATGATCTTGCTGTCATCGCCCGGATCGAGCACCAGCGTCGGCGGCAGCAGGCGCTCGGTTTCTGCCCGTGCCGCATCTTTCGGCTCCACCAGCGTCATCACGTCAAGCCCGCGTGCCCGCGCATCGTCAAGCAGGCCGCGCAGGCGGCGATACTGCCCGTCATTGACGATATGGGTGTAGTCGGGATTGGCATCGAGCTGCGCATAGCGGGACTTGACCTCCGCCCGCACGGCCTCGACAAATTCATCGCGCCGCGCCTCCGGCACCAGCGCGTAGTCCGGCGCGATGCAGGTCTGGCCGGCATTGTAGAGCTTGCCGGTGACAATGCGCGTCACCGCCTTGGCCAAGGGCGCGTCCGCGCCAATGAATACGGGTGATTTTCCGCCGAGTTCCAGGGTGACGGGCGTCAGGTTCGGGGCGGCCGATGCCATGACCTTGCGGCCGACGGCGGTGGAGCCGGTGAACAGCAGGTGATCGAAGGGCAGACCGGCAAATGCCCCGCCAACATCGGCGCCGCCCAGCGCCACGGCAACGCGGTCCGGCGGAAAGACATCGGCGAGCAGTTCCCGCAAGAACTCGCTGGTGCGCGGCGTGTGTTCGGACGGTTTGAGGTAAACATGGTTGCCGGCAGCGATGGCGGTGGCAAGCGGCGTCAGCGCCAGGTTGACCGGATAGTTCCACGGGGCGATGACACCCACAACCCCAAGCGGCACATAGCGCACTTCCGCCCGGGCCGGCCACATGTGCCAGCCGGCCGAACGGCGCTGCGGCTTCATCCAGGATTTCAGATGCGCAAGCATGTGGTCGATCTCGCCAAAGACGGTCATGCCTTCGCCCAGCATGCTTTCATGACGTGAACGATGGCCGAAATCCGCACTGATCGCCTTGACCATCGGTTCGAGCCGGTCCTTCAGCCCTGCACGCAAGCGTTTCAGATCGTCCTGGCGCTGGGCGTAATCGGGCCGGTGCGCCAGCCATGCGGTTCGCAGACGATGGAGGGTCGGCACCAAGGCATCGGCAGATGTGGCGTTCATGTCCATGGTGTTTTCCTCCGGTCTTCTCCGCCTTGTGTTCTACCACGGATGTGAGGGTACCCGTCAGCACTTTCAATGGAACAGCCCATTTCCGAAGAGGTGCGGCCATGATAGTTTTTCCCCGGTCCGTCGAAGAGCGAGGAACCCGCCTTGCCTCCCGGCGTGCTGCGCATCCCCAGCGACAGCGACCGGCAATCCGGGGCTCATCGGCCCAAGACATCCCGCAACGTGCCACGAAAGGAACTGAGATCATGAAACTGATCCCGCGCAATCCCCGCAACGGCGTTTATCCGGCAACACCCGACTATCTCCATGCATTGGAAGTGCAGCAGCCGGAACGCTTCCTCTACATCAGCGGCACCATGGGCCTCGACCAGAACGGTGTAGCCGGCACGACCCTGGCCGAACAGCTCGATCTTGTCTGGAACAACATCCGGGCCATCCTTGCGAGCGCCGGGATGACGGTCGACAATATCGTCAGGACGACGAGCTACCTGCGCGATCCCGCCTTTGCCGAAGCCAACCAGAATGCGCGGGTGGCGGCGCTGGGTGGCCGCACCATCCCCACGACAACCATTGCCGCCCAGACATTGTCCGAAGCCTGGCTCGTCGAAATCGAGGTCATCGCCGCTGCCTGAACTCGGTCAGACCGCTCAGATACCCGCATACCATTCATAGCCGCGATCTTCCCAGAAACCGCCCTTCCCGCCCCACAGGCCCCTGAAATTGTCAACCAGTTCAATCCGCATGAGATATTTGGCATGCTTGTAACCCAGTTGCCGTTCAACACGCAGCCGCAGGGGCGCACCGTGCGCCACCTCAAGGTCTTTGCCGTTCATGCTGTAGGACAGGATGGTCTGCGGATGGAAGGCATCGATGAGATCGACGCTCTCGTAATACTGGCCGCTGCCATCCAGTGATTTCTCGTACTCATCGGCACAATAGAACACCGCATAGCGCGCGCCGGGGGCAAGGCCCGCCTTCTGCAGGACAAGGCCGAGGGGAACGCCGGTCCACTTGCCGATGGCGCTCCAGCCTTCAACGCAATCATGCCGGGTGATCTGCGTGCGTGACGGCATCGCCTTCAGATCAGTTAGCGACAGGCTGAGCGGGGTGCGGACCATGCCGTTGACCACCAGCCGCCAGTCGGCGAAATTGCCCTCCATCAGCCTCGCATAGTCTTCGCTGTCCGGCATCTGCGTGCCGTTGGCCTTGAATGTGGGTGACAGGTCCGCCTCGGTGAATTCGCGCGCCAATGGTTCGTGCGCCTGCAGGAGACGCTGGGAGCCCATGGTCAAGGCTTCGGCCTTCTGCAGAATATTGTTGACGCTGGCATTTTCCACCAGAGCGTCGCACCCGGTCAAAAGCCCGGTCGCGGCAACGCTGGAGCCGATGAGAAAACGGCGGCGTGAGAGTTCGAACTTCATTTCACTGTTTCCTTGTCGGTCTCGACCGTCAGGCCGTAATAGCCGGTGATCATCGAGCGCAGATTGTTCCAGACGCCGGATACCAGCACCATCACCAGATGCACGATGACAAAGGCGACGAGCAGCGATGCGGTGATGAAGTGAATGGTGCGCGCCGACTGGCGTCCGCCGAAAACATCGAGCAGCCACGGGAAGATGGAATCGAAGCCCGGCGACATGGTAAGGCCGGTCAGCACCATCAGCGGCAGAAGGATGAAAATGACCGCCATATAGGTCAGTTTCTGCAGGCTGTTGTAGCGCCGCGCCTCTTCGCCCTTGGGAAAGCGCAGGCGGGCATGTTCGCCAATCTCATGCGCCAGATGCTGCGGCGTCAACTGGTCCTTCGTCGGCACGATATCCCTGCGGAAATGTCCGGCGATCAGGCCGTACAGCAGGTAGACGAAGCCGTTGATGACAAAGAACCAGGCAAAAAAGAAATGCCAGCGCCGCCCGGATGCAAGATCCTGATAACCCGGAATGGTGATCCAGCTTGGAAAGGCGCGCGGCGTCAGCTCGCCCTCGACCGTCGATGCGCCGAGAACCCCTGTCGTCGGGATGGAAATCGAACCGACGCGGGTGATGCCCTTGATCGTGTCGCCATCGCTGACGGCACCGATCGAGATGAAGGAATGGTCGGCATCGGCGCCGTACTGTCCCCAATAGAGATCGGGATGGGCGTTGAAGATTTGCAAACCGCTCATCAGGAGGAAGCTGAGGCACAGGACATTGAGCCAGTGGGTCAGCCGCACGGCAATCGAATGCCGGTAGAACAGGATTTTCCTGGGCCGTGCCGTTTCATGATCAGTTACGCTCGTCATGATGCTATCCTTGGCTGTCGGGCAATGGATCCGGTGCCGTCCCGTCAGGGAGACGGCACCGGAGGGATTTTAGTTCTTTTTCGGTGCCATGGCGTCCGGCTTCATCGCGTCTTTCTTCATGGCATCGGGCTTCATCGCATCCTTGGCCATGGCCTGCTTGTCGCATTCCTTGGTCATGGCATCCTTCTTCATGGAGTCTTTCTCCATGCCGGCCTTTTTCATGCAGTCAGCCTTCATGCTGCTCATCTTCATAGGGTCTGCCTTCATGGCATCTTCCGCAAGGGCGCTGTTGATGCCGGCCAGTCCGGAAGCGAGAACGAAAGCCGACAGAGCAATGTGGCGTGCTAGAATGTTCATGGTGGTCTCCTCGATTTGAATAAGACACGTATCTGCGTGCCGTTGAGTTTCGGATGCCATGCGGTCATCCACACTTCCTGGGCATCGCGCTGCGTGTCTCACAGCTGTTCATGCCAGGAATTCTTTGTCCGCAGCCGCGGAATTCAGTTGGTGGCGGCGGCCAGGATCGGCCCGCCATGCGGCGCCTGGATCAGGACCGCCGTGCGCAGGCCGGGCTTGGCCGGAGAAATGCGTAGGTTGACCGCCTTGCCGTCCCAGCTTCCAAGATTGGAAAGGCTGTGAACCACGTTCTTGTGCGGCAGCGTGTGGCCGGTATTTTCGCCCCGGCTGACGGGAACGTTGACGGTCTTGTCATCATAGGTCACCAGCCAGATATCGGCACCGCTCGCCGGTGCCTTCCCTGCAGCGATGGCGAGGGAATTGCCGGTAATCGTCACGGACAAGGGATCGGGCTTTGGCGCCGTGGCGATCAGGTGGTCGATCTCGCCGATACGGTTGCCGACGACATCCGCGCGGCCATTGACGACCATCTGCGGGGTAAACGGCCCGTCGCGGCCAAGCGGGGTTTCATAGGTAACCTGCCGGTCCGTATATTCAGGCGCGGCGAAGATATCCTTCCAGCCGAGCCGGTCCCAATAGGTTACGCCGAAGCTGAGGGCCAGAACATCCGGCCGCTTGCTGATCTCGATCAGATTGGCATTGGCAGGCGGGCAGGACGAGCAGCCCTGACTGGTGAAGAGTTCAACGACAGTCAACGGCTTGCCATTGCCGGCAAAGGCGGTGCTGGCGCCAAGGCTCAGCAATCCTGCAATCACAGACACTGCAGACACATATCCGATATTTTTGCGCGACCCCATAACGGCCTCCTGATTTCCGTGGCGTGATCCGGACCTGTCGGCCGGTCACATCAGGCAATTCGCCGGAAGCTGGAATTTGGTTACACCGATCACGGATTGGTGATCGAAAAGTTCGGCCAGCGGCCACTGGCATGCGGTAACCGCTGTCGATATGATCGGCGCATCTGTAACCTTTTCGCCGCTGCTGCGAATAAAGGAATGAACCAGGGTGCATTCGGTCGAAGCGCGTTTGAAGGAACTGATGCTCGCAAGCCTTGCGGGCGACGCGCAGAGCTATCGTGTGCTGCTCGATGAGGTGGCCAAGCTTTTGCGCCGGTACTTTCTGCGCCGTCTGGCCGATGCCCACCGGGGCGACGCGGACGATCTGGTGCAGGAAACACTGCTCGCCCTGCACACGCGGCGGCAGACCTATGAGCCGGATCGGCCCTTCACCGCGTGGCTGCATGCGATTGCGCGCTACAAGCTGATCGATCATTTCCGGCGCAACCGCATCCGGGCAACCGTGCCGCTGGACGATGTGGAAGACCTGTTTCTGCAGGACAATTCAGACGCCGCCGCAGACCGCAT
Organism: Phyllobacterium sp. T2-21; assembly: GCF_055378485.1. Lineage (NCBI taxonomy): Bacteria > Pseudomonadati > Pseudomonadota > Alphaproteobacteria > Hyphomicrobiales > Phyllobacteriaceae > Phyllobacterium > Phyllobacterium sp. T2-21. The sequence continues at coordinate 3,495,159 of NZ_AP027912.1, forward strand.
GGATGTGGACAGGCTGTTGCAGACCATACCGGAAAAATCACGGGATCTGATTTACCGGACCAAGATAGAAGGGCAGTCGATCGCGGAAGCGGCCCGAAGCACCGGCCTTTCCGAATCGCTCGTGAAGGTCAGCATTCACAGGGGATTGAAAGCCATAGCCGCGAAGTTGAGAGGACAGGCAGCCGATGACGACAAATGATCTGATCGAGCGTCTCGCCAGCGAATTGAAGCCGGTATCGCGCAAAGCCGTGCTGCGGCGGATCGGCATCGGCCTTGGCATCAGCTCGGTCGCCTCCGCCGTTCTCATGTGGTCGTGGCTGGGCATGCGCCCGGACCTGATGACCGCGGCGGGGACCATGGCCTTCTGGGTCAAGTTCACCTATACGCTCGCGCTTGCCGTCGGCGGCGCCTGGGCGGTCAAGCGCATTGCCTACCCGCTTGGCAGCATCCGCATCAGCCTTGCCGTGATGGCGGTCGCCATCGCCCTCATCTGCATGCTTGCCTTCGCCCAGCTCGCCATGTCGCCGCGCGATCACTACGCCAACATGATGAAGGGGCACACGATTACGGTCTGTACCTTCAACATCGTGGTGCTGTCGCTGCCGCTGCTGTTCGGCGCCTTCTGGGTGCTGCGCGGCCTCGCGCCGACGCGGCCCACGGTTGCCGGGATCGCGGCGGGCCTTGCGGCGGGATCGATTGCAGCGCTTATCTACTCGTTCCACTGCGATGAAAGCGCCATGCCGTTCATCGCCATCTGGTACACGCTCGGTGTGATTTCCTCCGGCCTGATCGGCGCGATTGCCGGCCGCTTCATTCTGCGGTGGTAGATTGTAGCCGCTGCAGGACTGACAGTGCGTGGTTCGACAAGCTCACCATGAGGGGTGTTGAGGATTGCAGGACGCCATATTCTACTGCCTATCACTTTAGCTTTGCAGCCCGCATACCTCCCTCATGGTGAGCTTGTCGAACCACGCACCATAATATTGCAATCCCAGCCTACTTCATCAGCCATTCATGCTCGGGCGCGTTGTGGAATTTCCACGTGCGCTTGGGACCAGCCATGACATTGAGATAATAGAGGTCATAGCCATGACAGGCAGCGCAGGGATGATAGCCCTTGGGCACCATGACTACATCACCATCCTCGATCGCCATCGCCTCATCCAGTGACCGGTCATCCGTATAGACCCGCTGGAAGGCAAAACCTTGGCGCGGATTGAGCCGGTGGTAATAGGTTTCCTCCAGATAGGATTCCGCCGGCAGGTTGTCCTGATCGTGCTTGTGCGGCGGATAGCTCGACGTGTGTCCGCCCGGCGTGATCACCTCGACCACGAGCAGTGAATCCGCCGGTTCGCTTTCCGGCAGGATGTTGGTGACATAGCGCGTGTTGGTGCCCTTGCCGCGTGTTTCCTGACCAAGGTCGTCAGGCGCGATCACGCGCACCGGAAGATCGCCGCCACGGCTTGGCGCCGAGCAGACGGCAAGTTCGACAGCCGTATCGGCCACCACCGACCAGTCGCAATTGGCGGGCATGTAGACCGACCACGGCTTGCCCTCGAACGGCGACATGCGCTCGCCCAGCAAACCGAGATCGTGGCCGTTGACTTGGGCAAATCCCTTGCCCGTCACGAAGACAAGACATACTTCCGTGTCGCCGCTGCGGCCGGCAATGGTCTGGCCCGGCGTGGCGCGATTGAGGTCGAAGCCGACATAGGTCCAGCCGGCGGTTTCCGGTGTGACATGCGCCACGCGGCCGGTGCCGGTTTTCGCCTTGAGCAACAATTTCGACATGGTTCTATTCCTCTTTCCCGTCCGCATCCGCCGGCTTGACCGGTTCGGATGGGTCAAAAGCGATGAAAAACTGCCAGACGCCATAACCGGCGAAACCAAGCGCTATCGTCCCCCAGAACGGTGTGCCCGTGACGAACTCGAAAATGGCCCATGCCACGCAGAAGGCCACGACGGCGATACGCCGCCACAGGGGACGAAAGAACGGATGCTTGGAATCGCTGGTCAAACCAATCCTGCCTCTTTGATGAAGCGGCTGAGATTGGCATGGCCAAGCTTGGAATAGACGGCTGGATCAGCCTTCACAGGGTCCTGCTCTGCCTCGACAACCACCCAGCCGCTATAGCCCTGGAGTTCCTTGAGAACACGAACATAGTCGATCATGCCGTCGCCGGGAACCGTGTAAACGCCGGCAAGGACGGAATCGAGGAAGGACCAGTCTTCGCGGTTGGACTGCCACATCACGGCTTCGCGGATATCCTTGCAATGCACATGGCTGATACGCGCCTTATGGTGGCGGGCGAGACGTGCCGGATCGCCGCCACCCCAGGTGGCATGGCCGGTGTCGAGCAGCAGATGCACCGCGTCGCCCGTTACCTGCATGAACCGGTCGATCTCGGATTCGGTCTGCACCACGGTGCCCATGTGGTGATGATAGACCACCTGCAGGCCATAGGTCTGCTTCACCGCTTCGGCAAAGGCGGTGTAACGCTTGCCGAATTCAGCCCATGCCGACTTTTCCAGAACCCGACGGGCCGACAGCGGCAGATCCTTGTTGGAGTGAATGGCGTTCGACGTCTCGGCCGCGATGAGGACTTTGCAGCCCATGTCCTTCAGCAGCGTGGCATGGCCGACAACAGCCTTCAGTTCGGCATCCACGTCACGCACCAGCAGCTCGGTCGAGTACCAGCCGCTGACAAGACTATGTCCGAACGCATCGAGGATCGGGCGCAGCTTGTCCGCCGTGCGCGGAAACTTGTTGCCCAGCTCCATGCCGGTGAACCCGGCGGCCTTCGCCTGTTCCAGACAGGTTTCCAGAGGGATATTGCCGCCGATTTCGAGCATGTCGTCATTGGACCAGCCGATTGGGTTCGCCCCGATACGGATCATTCTTGTCTTCCTTCAGTTGTTGTGTGCGGGGTGCGTGGTTCGACAAGCTCACCATGAGGAAAGTGGGTTGACTGCAGCACCAATCGCAAAGATTGCAGAATATGACTTCCTGTCATCATCTACGTCCCTCATGGTGAGCTTGTCGAACCACGCACTATTTATCTACAAACCGGGTTAATCGCCGACGCGCTGCAGTTTCAGCTTCTCTTCATAGGATTTGCGCGCGGCATTGACCTGCGGGCGCTGGCTGACCTCGGGCACAGCCACATCCCACCAGGTGCCGCCGGCATCGGTGGAAACAAGCGGGTCCGTGTCGATGACGACAACCGTGGTCCGGTCGTTGTGTTTGGCGCGTGCAAGTGCAGATTCCAGTTCCGCAATCGATGCAACCTTCTCAGAAATGGCACCAAGGCTTTTTGCATGGCCGGCAAAATCGACGTCAGGCAGAACCTCGTGGCGCGAGTCTTTCAAGAGGTTGTTGAAGTTCGCCCCGCCCGTGCCCATCTGCAGCCGGTTGATGCAGCCGAATCCGCGATTGTCGAGCAGGACAATAGTGATCCTCTGACCCAGCATTACCGAGGTGGCGATCTCCGAATTCAGCATCAGATAGGAGCCGTCGCCGATCATCACGACCACCTCGTCATCCGGCTTGGCCATCTTTGCCCCGAGGCCGCCCGCGATCTCGTAGCCCATGCAGGAGAAGCCGTATTCGGCGTGATAGGAGCCCGGTGCGCCCGCCTGCCACAGCTTGTGCATTTCACCCGGCAACCCGCCCGCCGCATGCAGGACGGTCGCCGCGCTGCCCATGGTCCGCTGCACGGCGCCGATCACCTGCGCATCCGACGGCAGGACCGCATTGGTCGGTCCGGTAACTTCGGCGGCGGCCTTCTGCCACTCGGCCTTGCCCTGTTTGGCATTTTCGGTCCAGCTCACGGGCGCCTTGTAACCGGCGGTCGCGGCAGCCAGTTCCAGCAGCCCTTCCCGCGCATCGGCAACGAGAGCCGCTGCGCGGTGCTTGCCCGCATCGAAAGCCTGCACGTTGAGGCCGATGAATTTCTTGCCGCCATTGCGAAACAGCGCCCAGGAACCGGTGGTGAAATCCTGCAGGCGCGTGCCGACGGCCAGAATGACATCCGCCTCTTCCGCCAGACGGTTGGCAGCCGATGTACCGGTCACGCCGATGGCCGCCATGTTCAGGGGATGATTGTCAGGCAGGGAGGACTTGCCGCCCTGCGTTTCGCAGACGGGAATACCCGCCGCTTCCACGAAGGCTGTCAGTTCGTTCGATGCCTGCGAATAGATGACGCCGCCGCCGGCAATGACCAGCGGCTTTTTCGCGGATTTGAGCAATGCGACGGCGGCAGCCAATTCCTCGCGGTCCGGGCGCGGGCGGCGCGTCGTCCACACGCGCTCGTCGAAAAAACTTTCCGGATAGTCATAGGCTTCCGCCTGCACATCCTGGCACAGCGCCAGCGTCACCGGACCGCACTCTGCCGGATCGGTCAGCACCGCCATGGTGCGGGCGAGTGCCGGGATGATCTGTTCGGGCCGGGTGATCCGGTCGAAATAGCGCGAGACGGGACGGAAGCAATCATTGGCCGAAACCGTGCCGTCACCAAAACTTTCCACCTGCTGCAGAACCGGATCGGGAATACGGTTGGCAAACACATCGCCGGGCAAAAGCAGCAGCGGCAGGCGGTTGACATGGGCAAGCGCTGCCGCGGTCACCATATTGGTCGCGCCCGGTCCGACGGAACTCGTCACCGCCATCATGCGCTGGCGGAAGCTGGCCTTGGCGAAGGCGATGGCCGCATGCGCCATGGCCTGCTCATTGTGGGCGCGGTAGGTCGGCAGTTCGTCGCGCACCTGATACAGCGCCTCGCCGAGACCGGCCACGTTGCCGTGGCCGAAAATCGCCCAGACACCGGCAAACACCGGCACCTTCCGGCCATCGATCACGGTCATCTGGCTGGCAAGGAAACGCGTCAATGCCTGCGCCATCGTCAGGCGTATCGTCTTGGTCATGTCAATCTCCTCCCGGCCTGATGCTATGCCGCTTGTTGCTTGCGGCTGGCAAGCCATGCCCTGGTCAATTTTTCGAAACGGTCGGCCATATCGGCAATGGCAGCCTCATCGGATATCTTTCCCGCCAGCCATTGTTCGGCGGCGTCCATGAAAATCGTCCGCCCGACGGCAAAGCCTTTGACGACAGGCGCATTGGCGGTGGCAGCGAAGGCTGCTTCCAGCTCATCCTGCGGCGCTTCCAGCCCGAGGAGGACGACACCTCGGCACCACGGATCGTTCTTTTCGATCACCGCCTCGATCTTCTTCCATGCGGCGGCCGAAGCCTGCGGTTCCAGCTTCCACCAGTCCGGCTTGATGCCAAGCGCGTAGAGTTCTTCCAGCGCCCGCGGAATGGTCATGTCGTCGAGCACCCCGTGCTTTCCGGCAATGATCTCGATCAGCAGTTCGCGTCCGACCTTGCGCGCCGCCTCGAACAGGGCGCGCAGCTTGGCCTGCTGTTCCGCCTTCAGTTCAGCCGGATCGTCCGGATGATAGAAGCACAGGCATTTGATGCAATGATCCACCGGCCATTCCGCCAGCTGCGACCCGATATCCTGCGAGAATTCAAACCGCAGCGGGCGCGAGCCCGGCAGTTCGACCGGGCGGCCAAGCCAGTCGAAATTGTGCCGGGCAAATTCGAACATCGCCTCGCGCCCGAACTTTTCATCGAGCAGCATACCATAACCGCTGCGGCCATCCGCAACCCGTGCGGCGGCCTTGACGGCCAGTTCCTTGAATGCCTGCACCCGGCCGATATCCGCGCCAAGCCTCTGGGAAAGGTCCTCGAGCTGCACGCGATGGTCAATGGCAAAGGCCATCATCGAAGGGATGTCATGGCGGCGCGTGGTTGCCCAGTGCACATGATTGATCGCCTCGTCCTTGCGCAGGGCATGCTGCGGGCTGCCGTGTTCAAGGAAGAACTGCAGCTCTTCGAATGTCGGGATTTCCGGCGAGCACAGGAGACGTGACACCGCAAAGGCGCCGCAGGCATTGGCCCAGGTCGCCGCCGTGGCGAGGCTTTCGCCGCCGAGCCAGCCGCGCAGGAAACCGGACATGAAGGCGTCGCCCGCGCCCAGCACGTTGAACACCTCGATGGGAAATCCCTTGCCGACAATCCCGTCCTCAAGATCATCCGAAATGGCGCCTTCATAGACGATGCAGCCCATCGGGCCGCGCTTGAGCACGATGGTGGCATGGGCGGAAAGCGCGCGGATGGTCTTCAATGCCGCAAGCAGATCAGCCTCGCCGGAGGCGATCAGCACTTCCTCTTCCGTACCGACGATCAGGTCGCAGTCGGCCAGCACCGTCTTCAAATGGCTCGATACGGCATCGGAGGCGATATAGCGGCTGTCGCCCGCCCCGTGACCGGCAAGTCCCCAAAGGTTCGGCCGGTAGTCGATGTCGAACACGACCTTGCCGCCCGCCTCCTTGATCAGGCGGATCGCCTTGCGCTGGGCGGCATCGGTGTTGGGCTTGGAAAAATGCGTGCCCGTCACCACCACGGCGCGGGCCGAGCGGATGAACTCCGGATCGACGTCGTCCTCATGCAGCGCCATGTCGGCGCAGTTCTCGCGGTAGAAAATCAGCGGAAAGCTCTTGTCGTTCTCGACCGACAGGATGACCAGCGCCGACAGCCGTTCCGCATCGGTGATGACACCATCGACGGCCACGCCTTCGCGCAGCATCTGCTCGCGGATGAAACGGCCCATCTGCTCGTCGCCGACGCGGCTCAGAAGTGCCGAGCGCAATCCGAGACGAGCCGTGCCGATGGCGATATTGGCCGGGCAGCCGCCGACGGATTTGGCGAAGGACGCGATATCCTCGAGGCGGGAGCCGATCTGCTGGCCGTAGAGATCCACCGACGAGCGGCCAATTGTGATGACATCAAGCTTTTTGCCTGTTGCAGCGCTGCCCATGACGATCCTCCCGATATGCTGATCCATCCCGCTGAAAACAGGCCGGGAATTTTTGCATATGAAATAATAATTCTATCAAATCGTCAATATGGAATGTATATTCTTTTTAGATTTCCCGCATTTCATTTGGCGCTGTTACAGGCTGCGGCGTCGTTCCGCCACGCTCACAGTCAACGCCATGGCGAGCGCCATTGTCCCGGAGAGAGACCGGAATCCGGAAAAGTCGCCTTCCGCCGCCTCGAACCACACGCTGGCGGATTGCGCCAGCGGGGAAAACGCGCTGTCGGTGATCGCAACGACAGGCACGCCGCGCGCTGCCAGCGCTGCCGCATGCTCGACCGTTGCCGAGGCATAGGGCGAAAAGCTGATGGCAATCGCCGCATCCTGCGGCCGGGCAAAGGAAAGGATTTCCGGGTCGATACCGGCCGTCGATTCAATCAGCTGATTGCGGATTTTCAGTTTGCCGAAGGCATAGGCCATATAGGCGGAGATCGGATAGGACCGGCGGCGGGCGATGAGATAGATCGTGTCCGCATGCGCCAGAATTTCCACCGCGCGCTCCAGCACATCCTCCTCGGCACTGCGGGAAATGGTCTGGATGGATTGGCTGGCCGCCGACAGGAACCCATTGAGAATGACGCGGTTCTTCGAAAGGCCCGGCGTATCGCCGCGCAGGCCCGACAGCCGTTCTTCATACGAGCCCTGCCGTTCCCGCAGGCGTTCGCGGAACACCGATTGCAGGCTGGTAAACCCGTCAAAACCCAGATGCTGGGCAAAGCGGATAAGCGTGGAGGGCTGCACGCCGGCCGACTGGGCAATGCTTGCCGCCGTGCCGAAGGCGATTTCATCGGGATTGCCGAGGGCATAGGCCGCGATCTGTGCCAGCCGCTTGGGCAGGAGCTGGCGGCGATCCAGGATCAGCGTGCGCAAGGCATCGAAGTCCTGCGGCAGAGTTGCTTCTGTGGCCGTGCTGCCCATTGCGAATCGTTCCCCTTGGTTTTGCGATACGGATGGCGAGACTACCAAAATAATCCATTCCGCAAAACGGATCAGTTATTCCATTTTCATCCGTTATAGATTACTTCAATCAACATCTGCAAGAGATGCAGACATCCTCAAATGTCGTGGGAGTGAAGACATGTCGGGTCGTGGGAATGCGCGCACACTGGGTGTAGGGCTGATCGGAACCGGGTTCATGGGCAAATGCCATGCCCTGGCCTGGAATTCCGTCCGTGCGGTTTTCGGTGATGTCCCTCCGGTCCGTCTCGTGCATCTCGGCGAAGCCAATGCCGAGCTTGCCAGCCAGCGCGCCGCCGAATTCGGCTTTGCCAAGGCGTCGGGCGACTGGCGCGCCGTGATCAACGATCCCGATGTCGACGTCGTCTCCATCACCACGCCCAACCAGTTTCATCCGGAAATGGCGCTGGCCGCGCTTCAGGCCGGCAAACACGTCTGGTGCGAAAAGCCCATGGCCCCGGCATTCGACGACGCCAAGGCCATGACCGCTGCGGCAAAACAGTCCGGCAAGGTTGCGGCGCTCGGTTATAATTACATCCAGGGTCCGGCCATCCGCCATATCCGCCAGCTGCTGGCGGAAAAGATCATCGGCGACGTCAATCATCTGCGCATCGAGATGGACGAGGATTTCATGGCCGATCCCGACGCGCTGTTCTACTGGAAGCATGCTGCAACGTCAGGTTATGGCGCGCTCGACGACTTTGCCGTGCATCCCCTGTCGCTGCTCTGGGCGCTGTTTGGCCGGGTCACCCGGGTCATGTGCGACATGTCAAAACCCTATGCCGAACGCAAGACGCAGGACGGCGGCATGAAGGCGGTTGAAACCTATGACAGCGCCAGTGTGCTCCTGCATATGGAAAACGGCGTGGCCGGCACGCTGCAGGTCAACCGTTCCGCCTGGGGCCGCAAGGGACGTATTGCCCTGCAGATTTTCGGCTCGAAAGGCTCGATCCTGTTCGATCAGGAACGCGCCAATGAATTCCAGCTCTACCTCACCGCAGACCGGCCGACGGAACAGGGCTACCGGACGATCCTGACCGCGCCGCATCACGATCCCTATGGCCGCTTCATCCCGGCTCCCGGCCACGGTCTCGGCTTCAACGACCTCAAGATCATCGAGTGCCATGAACTGATCAAGCGCATCGATGGTGAGGCAGCGCATCTGATCGGATTTGAGGACGGTTTGGAGATCGAGCGCACCGTGCACGCCATGGCCCGGTCATTCAGTGAACAGCGCTGGGTGGATGTGCGGTAAGGGGGATTTCCCTCTTCACCCTGTGGATTGCGGGTTTGCGGTGCGTGGTTCGACAAGCTCACCATGAGGGAGGTGGTTTGGCTGCAATGCCAACCTGATAGGTTGCAGAATAGTGCGCCCTGCAATCCTCGCTCTCCCTCATGGTGAGCTTGTCGAACCACGCACGACCACCCTGCATATAACCGCCCTGCCGGTGACGCACCGGCAGGGCGTTTTTCATTGAAAACTCAAAGGCTGATCGTCTTGCCTTCCTTGACCGACCGCAAGGCGGCATCGGCCAGCGCCAGCGCGATCAAGCCATCCTTGCCGCTGGGAGCGGCCTTGGCGCCCGTTGCAATCGCGTCAATGAAAGCGGCTATCTCGTTGGCATAGGCTTCCGTGTAGCGGGTCATGAAGAAATCATGCAGCGGCGGACGGGTATAACCGTTGCCATTGGCGACTTCGATCGACACCGGACGCTGGTTCTCCGCCGCCACCATGCCCTTGGAGCCATGCACTTCGATGCGCTGGTCATAGCCATAAGTCGCGCGGCGCGAATTGGAGATGACGCACTGCTTGCCGGAGGCGGTGGAGAGAATGACGCTGACGCTGTCGTAATCGCCGAGCTCACCGATCTTCTTGTCCACCAGAACCGAAGCATGGGCGGTCACCGCCACCGGGTCTTCGCCCAGCAGGAAGCGCGCCATGTCGAAATCATGGATCGTCATGTCGCGGAAAATGCCGCCGGAACGGGTGATGTATTCGGCTGGGGGTGCACCCGGATCACGTGAGGTGATCGTCACCATTTCGACCGCACCGATGGCACCATCGTCGATCGCTTTGCGCACGGCGGCAAAATGCGGATCGAAGCGGCGGTTGAAACCGACCATCAGGGTGGCCTTGGTTTCATCGACGACGGCAAGGCATTCCTCGACGCGCTTCACATTGAGATCAATCGGCTTTTCGCAGAAGATCGCCTTGCCGGCGCGGGCAAAGCGCTCGATCAGGTCCGCATGCGTATCGGTCGGCGTGCAGATGATGACCGCATCGATATCACCGGCCTTTTCGATCTCATCGATGGTGCGGATTTCACAGCCATAGGAGCTGGAGAGGTCCTTCGCGGCCTGTTCGAACGCATCCGCCACCGCAACAAGTTTCGCCTGCGGGTTGGACATCACGGCCTTTGCGTGAACCTTGCCGATACGGCCCGCACCGAGCAGGCCAAAGCGTACAGTCATTTCATTACCTCTTGGAAAGATGCCCGGATGGGTTCCGGGCATTACAGATTGGTTTCAGACTTTTCTCTTCTTCTGGCGATAGACGTCCACGACGACAGCCGCAACGATAATCACGCCCTTGATGATTTCCTGGTAATAGGCATCGACCCGCAGGAAGGTGAACCCGGAAATCATCACGCCGAGAATGATGGCGCCGATAACCGTGCCGGTGATGCGCCCGACGCCGCCGGTCAGCGAGGTACCGCCGATGACGGCAGCCGCAATCGCATCCAGCTCATAGGTTACGCCCATGCCCGACTGCGCCGTCTGGGCGCGAGCCGCGGTGACGATACCCGCAAGACCGGCCAGCACGCCGGCGATGGCATAGACCTTGATCAGGTGCCGCTCGACATTGATGCCGGAGACGCGCGCCGCCTGAACATTGGCGCCGATGGCATAGGTGAATTTACCGTAGCGCGTATAACGCAGCGCGATATGGAAAATGAACGCCACGACCAGGAACACCACCACCGGCCAGATGCCCGTGCCGATGAAATTGAACTGGTCGGTCAGCCCTGAAACCGGCGAGCCCTTGGTGTACCACTTGGCGACGCCACGTGCCGACACCATCATGCCAAGCGTCGCGATGAACGGCGGAATCTTGGTCTGTGCGATCAGCGCGCCATTGATGATACCGGCGATCAGGCCGATACCGAGACCGATGGCCAGCGGAATGATGAAAGGCAGGTCCGTCAGGCTGGGATAAACAGGCCTTGCCCAGGTCGAGGCCTGCGCGAAACTCGCGGCAATCATCGCCGTCATACCGACAACGGAGCCCGATGACAGATCGATGCCGCCGGTGATGATGACCTGCGTCACGCCAACAGCGATAATGCCGATGACGGACACCTGCAGGATGATGATGGTCAGGCGCTGCTGGTTCATCAGAAAGCTCTGCCCGACGAAAATCCAGCCGAGCACTTCATAGATCAGGGCAATGCCGATCAGGACCAGGAGGATGCTGACCTCCGGCGGCAGCCGGCGCCCCTGCTTCGAGACCGCCGGTGCGGCTGCCTTTGCGGTTGCTTGTTCGCTTGTCATTGTTGTTCCTCCCCGTCCGGCAGCGGCTTCACTTGGAAGCCAGCTCCATGACTTTTACCTGGGTTGCCTCTTCCCGATCCAGGAAACCGGTGACGCGGCCCTCGTGCATCACCATGATGCGGTCGCTCATGCCGAGAACCTCAGGCATTTCCGACGAGATCATGATGACGGCGACACCCTGCTTGGCGAGTTCGGAGACAAGGCGGTGGATTTCCGCCTTGGCGCCGACATCGATGCCGCGCGTCGGTTCATCGAGAATGAGAATTTTCGGATTGGTCAGCAGCCAGCGGCCGATCAGCACCTTCTGCTGATTGCCGCCGGAAAGATTTTCGACCCGCTCCTGCAGATTGGGCGTCTTGACCCGCAGCTTGTCGCTCATCACCTTGCAGGCCGCGGCAATGCCCTTTTCCGAAACAAAGCCGAATTTGACGAACCGGTCCTGCAGCACGGCGATCTGCATGTTCTCCAGCACATCGAGAATGAGCAGGCAGCCGGTTTCCTTGCGGTCTTCGGTGATGAAGGCCATGCCATGCTGGATCGCCTGGTTCGGCGAGGCGATGGCAACCGGCTTGCCATTGATGGCCATTGAGCCCGTCGTGGCGGGCGTCACGCCGAATATGGTTTCGGCGACATTGGAGCGGCCCGACCCGACCAGCCCGGCAATGCCGAGAATTTCACCGGCCCGCACATCGAAGGAAACGCCGCTGAACACATTCTTCAGCGCGAGGTCTTTCACCGAGAGGACGACATCGCCGATCGGCACGGTCTCTTTCGGAAACATCTGGGTGATCTCGCGCCCGACCATCATCTTGATGATGTCGTCGCGCGTCACGTCGGTGGACGCATGCGTGCCGATATAACGGCCATCGCGGAACACCGAGAATTCATCGGCGATCTCGAACAGCTCGTTCATCTTGTGGGTGATGTAGACAATGCCGATGCCCTGGCTGCGCAGGCTGCGGATGATCTCGAACAGATGCGCCACCTCGCGCTCGGTCAGCGCCGAGGTCGGCTCATCCATGATCAGCACATCGGATTCGTAGGAGACCGCCTTGGCGATCTCGACCATCTGCCGGTTGGCGACGCTCAGGTCCCGCACCTGCGCTTCCGGGTCAAGCGCGATGTTCAGCCGCTTGAACAGCTCGGCGGTCATCGCGAACATCTTGCCGTGATCGACAAAGCCGAACATGTTCTTCGGCTCGCGCCGGATCCAGATATTTTCGGCCACCGTCATGAAAGGCATCAGGTTCAGTTCCTGATGGATCATGGCAATGCCGTTCTCCAGCGCATCGAGCGGCGATTTCAGCCGGATCGGCAGCCCCTTCAGGAAAACTTCGCCCTGATCTGGAACATATATTCCAGCCAGGATCTTCATCAGCGTGGATTTGCCGGCGCCGTTTTCGCCCATCAGCGCGTGCACTGTCCCGCGCTTCAGGCGGAACGACACATCGTCCAGCGCCAGGACACCGGGAAATTCCTTGCGGATATTCTCAACATTCAACAGATATTCGGCGTTCGGCACCGCACCACTGGCGCGAACCGCAGCCATCGTTGTTGGGCTGACTGCCATAGTCGTCTCCTCCCGAGACATTGAGCAAAGGCTGGAACGCGCCCGGAGGCGCGTTCCTGTGCAAGGCGCGGTGCCTTAGTTCTTGGACTGGTACTTCGACAGATTGTCCGGCGTCACCAGCTCGAAAGGAATATAGACCTTGGTCTCAACCTTTTCGCCCTTCGACAGCTTCAATGCGGCGTCGACCGCACCCTTGCCCTGACCGGCGGCATTCTGGAACACGGTCACGCGGAGATCACCGGCAGCCATGGCAGCGAGCGCATCCTGCGTCGCGTCGACACCGGCCACGACAACCGTGTCCATCTTGCGTCCGGCGGCCTTGAGGGCCTGGATCGCGCCGATGGCCATTTCGTCATTGTTGGAAATGACGGCATCGAATTCCAGACCGGCGGAAAGCCAGTTGGTCATGAGGTCGGCACCCTGGGTGCGCGACCAGTTGGCGGTCTGCTCCTCGACGATGGTAAGGCCCTTGCATTCATCCGTGGCGATCACGTCGTGAATGTCCTTCGTGCGCTGGCGCGCCGCCTGGTTGGACAGCTCGCCCATCATGACAACGACTTTGCCCTTGCCCTTCAGGAGCTTGCAGACTTCCTTGGTTTCCAGCGTGCCGGACTCGACTTCGTTGGATGCAACAAAGGCCTGCTTTGCCGGCAGTTCGTTGACGTTGACCGGCTCGCGGTTGACGTAGACCAGCGGAATGCCCGCTGCGGTCGCCAGCTTCGACATGGCGGCCGTCGCGTCCGTATCCACCGCGTTGACGATGATGGCATCGACCTTCGAGGCGATAAAGTTCTGGATCTGGCTTTGCTGCTTGGCAACGTCGTTCTGCGCGTCTTCCACCTGCAGCTTCACGCCATCCAGCGTCTTGGCATAATCCTGCATGCCATTGCGCAGGACCGTCAGGAAGTTGTCGTCGAACTGCGCCATCGACACGCCAATATTGGCGGCCAATGCCGACGTGCTCATCAAGGCTGCAACAGCCACGCTCAATATCAGTTTTTTCATTTCGTCTCCTCCACATGGTGCCCGGCCACACCGTCCTGATCCGGAAGCTCCGCGAACGTCGGCATCGTAGCCACGCAACCCCTGCTGCCAGCGATGCCTCTGCCCCTAGAGTGCGCGAAACGTCGCGCAAACTTTTCTGGACTTGTCATACGGAATATAAAAACCGTCGCATCCAGTTTCTGAAATATTTATTCCATTTTCTCAAGAAGGCGTCAAGCGGGGTTCGTGAAAACCGGGTAATAATTGAGGGGTAAATTTTGCACAGCTGCGCAACCGGATTGTCTGTCTTCAACGCCGGTTTTTACCTTCACATCAGGTATTCTTCAGACTTATTGATAATTGACCCGCATCCTGAATTGATAAAATCATCGCTTTCAATCGTTTTAAATCGACTTTGGAGGGACCGATTTGGGCGAGGCTTGCCAGCGGCGGCGACATTTGCAGCTGCATTCCATTTTCAACGACAAAAAATTTTTGGGAGGACATTATGAGACTAAAGGCACCGCTTATTGCGGGCTTGTTCAGCTGCGTCGCATTGGTGGGTTGTACCGGCTCGGATGACAAGGACGCTGCGGCATCCCAGGGAACATTCGATGGAGCAGCCAAGGACCTGAACACACAGGTATCTCAACCATCGGACACAATCAGCCAAGCAGTACAGGTCAAACAAGCTCAGGGCGATGCCGACATTGCGGCTTTGCGAGTCACGCTTGGCGAGGTCCAGCAAACCCTGAAGACTCTGGAAGCCGGCATAACCGCAACGAAGACAGAAAACGACCTTACCAAATTGCGGCGATTCAATCTGCCGCAGGCAGAAGACGATGCAGCCGCGCTTGCACTGAAACTGGGTGACATCAGCTCGTCCAGATTCAGCCCGCTGATAGAATTTGCAGACAATCTGCGGCAGCGCATCGATCTGCTGCAGACCAATTTCCCGCTGGTGGCGGCGGACCGGGCCCGCCTGCAGAATTTGGCCAGTGACCTTGAAAAAGCAAGGACTGATCTGGTTGCCGCCAGCACCAAATTCGACGCAGACCGCGCCACTCTAACATCAACGAATGATGCTATCCGGCAATTGCTGGAAACGGTGAAAACCAAAGCCGATGCCGCATCGATAACAGCGCTGACAGACCAAATCGTCAGTCTGTCGATCGCGATTGAAGCGCTGACGAGAAACAGCAACGGTGAAATCAGAGCTTTCAATTCACGCCTGATCGCGTTTGAAGACTCGCTTGATTTTTTGCAGCCACGAACGGATATGCCCCTGACCCAGTTTGTCAATCCGTTCATCGGCACAACCATTACAGACAGTGGCGGGGCCCCATCAGGCAGCAATCATTCCGGCAACGTCAACCCCGGCGCACAGACACCCTTCGGCATGGTCAGCTTCGGGCCGGATACAGAGGGAAGCGGAACTGACTTCGGCAGAGGATCAGGCGGCTATTATTACGACGATGGAGCAATTCAGTATTTCAGCATGACCCATCTCAACGGCCCCGGCTGCCGCGGTCAGGGTGCGGTGGCCATTCTGCCACAGGAAATTAACAGCCTGATATCGAGCAACGGCGCAAGATACAGCCACGCCGATGAATCGGCGCAACCCGGCTACTACCGGGTCAAATTCAACAACATCCTCAGCGAACTGACCGCGACGACGAGAACCGGCATGGCGCGTTTCTCCTACGCCGACAAGGACAAGGCTTTCCTCGTCATTGACGCCACGCTCAACAACCGGGCAAAACCGAAAGCCAAAAACATCGTTGCCAATCTTGCCACAATCACCTTGGGCGAGGATAGGAGAACGATTTCCGGCAAGGCGTTCGCCGGGAGCTTCTGTGGCGGAACATGGGATCAGCCCGTCTATTTCCATGCCGCTTTTGACAAACCTTTGAAGGACACATCTTCGGTCAAAGACGGTGCAGCCACTCTGCAATTCGATCTGACCGATACGGATAAAACCGTTCAGGTCAAGATCGGCATTTCATCAGTCAGTGCTGACAATGCCAGGAAGAATCTTGAAACGGAAAACAATGGCTGGTTATTCGATACTGTCAGGCAGCAATCAGACGCTATCTGGAACAAGCGCCTCAATACCATCCAGATCAGTCTGGCGAAAGCGGAGGAACAAGCGAAGCTTCCATCGGACAAACAGCCGGCTATCAAGACCAATCTGACGAAATTCTATACGGCGTTCTATCGCGTTTACAGCGGCCCCACCGTTTTCAGCGATGTCAACGGCGACTACCGCAGCATGAAACAGACGGCACCTTTTCCGGAAAGCGACACTCTGCCTGACCGCACAACCGAGAACGTGGCCAATTACAAATTCACGCTGGACGGCAAGGAAAGCGGCTACAAGACGCACTACTCCGGCTTCTCCATGTGGGACACCTACCGTTCCGCCGCGCAACTGGTGGCTCTTGTCGCTCCTGACGAGGCCAGCGAGATGATGCAATCGCTTGTTGCTGACGCGCAGCAATGCGGTGCATTTCCGCATTGGGTGAATGGCAGCGAGGACACCATCCCCATGCAGGGCGACCACGCCCTCAACGTTATCGCCGGATCCTACTTGTTTGGGGCGCGGAATTTCGACCTGGCCAAGGCGCGCAAATACACGGAGCAATCCACATTCGAGGCCACAAGCGCCTGCAACGACAAGCTCAGCGTCGGGCGCAATGCCAATCTGCCTGCCTTGCCGGACTATCTCAAACTCGGCTACATCGCTACCGATGCAACCGCAAAATGGCACGCATCCTCTGCCACTATTGAAATGACAACCAGCGACCGGTCCGCCGCTGCTTTCCTTGCCAGTCTGCCCGCGTCGGCAGGTGTCAAGCCGGACACCATTCAGGCGCTGTTCAAACGCGCCTCAAACTGGCTGAACATTTTTGACACGGGCCTGAAGAAGCTGCGCGCTAAAAACAGTGCAGACAAATGGCAGAATGGCAGTTTTCATGAATCGACGGAGGAAAATTACATCTGGGCGTTTGCCCATGACTGGACCGCGCTCATCGGCAAGCTTGGCGGCAAGGATGCGGCCATTGCAAGGTTGAATACGCTGTTTTCAATCCCCGCGCTCTCAGCATTCGGCAACATAAAGCAAGAGCCTTCTGGAAAGAGCCTGAACGGAGGTGAAGCATCGGCTGGTTACTACATCGGCAATGAACCGGCCTTTCAGACACCATGGGCCTACAACTGGGCGGCTGCACCAAAATATGCCCAGTACATCATCCCGGTGATCATGAACAAAAACTTCTCCATTAACCCTAGCGGATTGCCCGGCAATGACGACATGGGCGCGACATCGGCGTGGTACGTCTGGGCGGCACTTGGGCTCTACCCGGTCATTCCCTCTGCGCCCGGGCTGGCTGTATCTACACCGCAATTCCCGGACATAACTGTCTGGCTCGGCAACGGCAAGAAGCTGTTTATCAAAACGGATAGGGACGCAATGCTCGACAATGTCCGGTACATCAATGAAATGGCGCTCAATCACACACCCTATCAAGGCCTGTGGCTGCCCCTCGACAAGATCAGGGACGGTGGCAAATTGAACTTCAAGCTGTCAGCGACACCAACGGCATGGGGTGAAGATGACAGTCTTGTCCCACCCTCAGGACCAAACGCCGATTACAGCAAGTCCACAGCCAAACCGCCCGCGGGTGCGCAAATCATCCCGTAGAGTGATGAAATTTCTGACCTTGAAAACCGGCGCCGGCTCACCCCGGCGCCCACTTTTTGGCAGCCGTCAACGATCAGGATTGAGCAAGACCATTCCTTACCGCGGTCATGCTTGCCCTGATCGCGCCAGCCGGATCGTCCAGCTGCTGCACCTCCTCGGCGAACGGCTCGAACGAGAACAGCCCCGCATAGCCCCCGGCCAGAAGTGCCCGGATCTGCGCGATGTTGCCGAGACGGTCCTGCACATCGACGAGAACGCGGTGCGAGTCGCGCATGTCGCTGATGGAGACGGCGGCATCGGTCACGCCTGAAATATGAACGAGCCCAGTCCATTGCGGGAAAAGCGCCGGTTCCCCGGCGAGATGGTGGTGGAAGGTGTCGTGGACGATCCGGAACGTGTCCTGCCCGCCAATGTCCTCGATGGCCTCGACAGCCTCGCGTTTTGAGCGCAGCGAACAGATTTCAAAGCCGAGCGGTTCGACGAACCCGAGCAGCCCCCGCGCCTCCAGGATCGGCTTGAGCGCTGTCAGCGCCGCACGCAGACTCTTCTGCCGCGCGCCGTCCTCCTGACCGGTCCCGTCATTGACCGGCACCAGAACGAGAGCCGCCGCGCCTGCATCCCTGGCATAATCGGCGAGTTCAATGGCTTCCTTCTCGCGCTCGGGCGTCCATTCATTGAAGCGCTGCAGCGCATTGATCGTCGCGATCTTCACCCCGGCCTCCGCCGCCTGCGCCCGAATATCGCCCGCCGGCGTTCCGTCGATGATGGCATTGCCGGTGAGATCGTTACGGATTTCCACGTCCTGCACGCCGATGCCGCGCGCCAGCTGGAAGAAAGCCTGCGGCCGCAACGCCGGCGTGACCATGTGATTGATTGCAAAAACCGGTGCGGAACGCGTCGCGCTCATCGGAAAACCTCCCAGGAATGAAATGCCAGCACAATGCCGGCGCCGCGCGAAACATCTGTTCCATTCAGCGGTCAGTCAATCGCCCCGACGCCGCAGAAACTATCATCTCTGATAGATTCGGCTGTTTCAGATGTTTTCAGGCAGATAAATATCGAACGGCAGAAAGGTTTGTCCTGGCGTGTTGGCTGCGCCGGTTTCGATGACATGGCCCATCAGTTCCACCAGTTCACGGCAGAGACGCGGCAGCGGGGTGGCAATGGCCATCGTGACGACATTGTCAGCCAGCGCCGCGCGCGATTCCGGCGTGATTTCATTGCAGATCATCACCGGTGGCTCCGGCAGAATGCTCTCGCGCAGGGCTGCGATCGCCCCTTCCATGCCGCCGCCGGCGACATAACACCCCGCCAGATCCGGATGGTGTTCCAAAAGATTGAGCATCGCTTCATGCGTGATCTGCCGTGTCTCCAGATTGATCAGCGTATCGAGCACGGTAAACTCGGGCGCTTCTTCGCGAAAGAACGAGCGGAAGCCGATTTCCCGCAGCTCATGCCCCTGAAACCGGTGACTGCCGACAAAGATCGCCACCTTGCCCGGACGGCGCGCCGTTTTGGCGATCATCCAGGCCGCCGTGCGCCCCGCCTTCCGGTTGTTCAGGCCGACATAGCCCTCGCGCACGCCAGCGGCAAAATCGGACAGCAGGGAGAAAACGGCAATGCCCCTCGCCTTCAGTTCTTCGATCACGGCGGTGATCGACGGATGGTCCGGCGCGACGAGCGCGACCGACTGCGTGCGCCCGGCGAGAGACCGCAGCTTGACGATGATATCCTCTGGCGCCAGCGACGGGCAGAAGTCGACCACCGGCACGCCGCGGAAATGCGGCGCCGCATGCACCGCCTGATCGATTTCCCGGGCAAAATCCTGATAAAAATGCTGGCCGGATTTCTGCAGGAGAAAACCGAGCCTGTATTCCGGCAGTTCCTGCCGCATACGCTGGTGGATCAGTCCCGCCGCGTGATAGCCGATGCTGTTGGCAGCGTCATAGACGCGCCGCGCCGTTTCCTCGCGCACGGGCAGGCGGTTGTTGAGCACGCGGTCCACCGTCGCCACGCTGACCCCGGAAACCCGGGCAAGATCGGCAATTGTCGGTCTGTTGGCCATATCGCCTCGAATGATAGATTCTATCATGAAACCGTATCATCCGATGATGGAGATTGATAGGATTTTATCATCACGAATTGAGCATGCCCCCTGCCATCGCTACACTTCTCCCATCGGGCCGCAGTGTTTGAAGTGTGTGCCGAAGGATTGGGAGGTCCTGCCATGGACGCAGCATTACCGGCATCACGCGATTACAGCCTCGTTGGCCGCGATTCACAGCGCGCCATCGAGACCGGGCTGGCTGCCGCCGAGTGGTATCACACCGATGTGCCGCGCAAGGCCATGAAGGAGCTGATGAAGCGCGAGGACGGGCCGGCCATGCGCGACACGGCGATCTGGCTCGGCAGCATGGTTGTCCTTGCCGGGCTGGGCATTGTTCTCTGGGGCACGATCTGGTGCATCCCCGTCTTTCTCGCCTATGGCGTGCTCTACGGCTCCGCTTCGGATTCGCGCTGGCACGAATGCGGCCACGGCACCGCCTTCAAGACCCGCTGGATGAACGATGCGGTCTATCAGATCGCCTGCTTCATGATCATGCGCAATCCGGTGACCTGGCGCTGGAGCCATGCGCGTCACCACACCGACACGGTCATCGTCGGCCGCGACCCGGAGATTGCCGTCATGCGTCCGCCCGATCTCGTCCGCCTCCTCCTGAATGTCTTCGGCATTCTCGATGTCTGGCATGCGATGACCGACATGTTGCGCAACGCCGCCGGGTTTGTCAGCGCCGAGGAAAAGAGCTTCATCCCCGCGCAGGAGCAGCACAAGGTCGTGCGCTTCGCCCGCATCTGGCTGGCGATCTATGCCGCCACCATTGCGCTGGCCGTGTACACAGGCTCGATCCTGCCGCTGATGCTGGTCGGCCTGCCCCGCCTGTATGGCGCGTGGCACCATGTCCTGACCGGCCTGCTCCAGCATGGCGGGCTTGCCGACAATGTCATCGATCACCGCCTCAACAGCCGCACAGTACTGATGAACCCGGTCAGCCGCTTCATCTACTGGAACATGAATTATCACGTCGAGCATCACATGTTTCCCATGGTGCCCTATCATGCGCTGCCACGCCTGCATGCCATGATCAGGCACGACCTGCCCGCCCCCAATCCGTCCATCCTTGACGGCTACCGCGAGATGATCCCCGCCTTCCTGCGCCAGCTGCGCAATGAAGACTATTACCTCAGGCGTGAATTGCCGCTGACGGCAAAACCCTACCGCGAGGAATTCCACGGCGAGGATGCCCGCGCTGCAGCGGAATAGAATTGGTAAGAAACTGCTTACAAACAAGACCAATGAGCAGGGCCTGTGCGGCTCCTGCCAAAGGGAGGAAAGACCATGAGCGACTGGATTGAGGCCTGCACGGCGGACGATATCGACGAGGAAGACGTCATGCGTTTCGACCACGCGGGCCGGACCTTTGCGATCTATCGCAGCCCCGATGACGAATTCTTCGCCACCGACGGGCTTTGCACCCATGAGCATATCCATCTGGCCGACGGGCTCGTCATGGATGATATCATCGAGTGCCCCAAGCATAATGGCCGCTTCAACTACAAGACCGGCCAGGCCAAGGGTGCGCCGGTCTGCGTCAATCTGAAGACCTATCCGGTGAAAGTCGAGGCCGGCAAGGTCCTCATCCAGCTGGCTTCCTGACGATGACCGCCGGTATGGTCATCATCGGCGGCGGCGAATGCGGCGCCCGCGCCGCCTTCGCGCTGCGGGAGAACGGATATGCCGGGCCGGTCACGCTGATCGGCGCGGAAAAACACCTTCCCTATGAACGGCCGCCTTTGTCCAAGGACGCCATGATTTCACCGGAGCATCCCGTCGCCAGAACCATCGCGGGAGAGGACCGGTTCGCCGAACGGGATATCCGCTTCGTTGCCGGCACGACCGCGATTGGAATAGACCGGGAAGCGAAGGACGTCATCTTCGCCGGTGGCGAACGTCTTGCCTATGACCGGCTGCTGCTCGCGACGGGTGCCATCCCCCGCCCGCTGCCGCTGGCGGCGGCAAGCAGGCATTGCACCTGTCTGCGCAGCTATGACGACGCGTTGGCCATCCGGGCGCAGCTTCAGCCAGGCGCGCGCATTGTCATTGTCGGCGGCGGCTTCATCGGCCTTGAACTTGCGGCCAGTGCGCGCCAGCGCGGCGCCGTGGTGACCGTGCTCGAAACCCAGGCGCGCATTCTGATGCGCGGCGTACCGGAGGAAATCGCCGCAGTCATCGCGGCACGTCACCGGCGGGAAGGCGTTCTCATCCGCTGCGGCGTTGCCATTGCAGCGATCACCGACCGGGAAACCGGCGTCACCATGACGCTTGCCGATGGTGAAAAGCTTGAGGCGGACCTCGCCATCATCGGCATCGGCGCTCTGCCGGTAACGGCGCTCGCCGAGGCAGCCGGTCTTGAAACCGCCAACGGCATCCTCGTCAATGCGCATCTGCAGACGAGCGACCCCGATATTTTTGCCGCCGGCGATTGCTGTGCGTTTCCGCTTGCCCTGTATGGCGGTCGCCAGGTGCGGCTGGAAGCGTGGCGCAATGCGCAGGAACAGGGCACGCTGGCGGCCCGCAACATGCTTGGGCTTTGCGAGCCGCATCTCGCCGTTCCGTGGTTCTGGTCCGATCAGTACGAGTTGGGGCTGCAGGTGGCCGGGCTTGCCGACGAAGGTGCCCGGACAATCCGCAGGGATCTCGGCGACGGCGCGTTCATCCTGTTCCATCTCGCGGCGGATGGACGCCTCGTCGCTGCCAGCGGCATTGGTCCCGGCGGCAGCGTCGCCCGGGATATAAGGCTGGCGGAAATGCTGATTGCCCGCAGCGCCTGTCCCGATCAGGCTCATCTTGCCGCCCCGGACATCAAACTCAAATCGCTGCTCGCAGCCTGAAACGGACGGAGACACCATGACCAGCAAACGCCCCACGGTGGCGGACATTCTCGCAATGAAAGGCCGTCGCCAGCTGACCATGCTGCGGGTCGAAACGCTTGAGGAGGCGGAAGCCGCCGAGCGCGCGCGGGTCGATATCCTGTCCGTCCCGCCTGCGCTGCTCTCTCCCGCGTTCCGCGATGCGGCGCCATCCTGTTTCACCATTCCCGGGCTTGAATACGGCGATTTCGCCACGGCGGAGGATTATGTGCGCGCTGCCTTTTCCGCCTTGCGTGCGGGCGGCGATGCGGTCTATTGCGCGGCCAGCTTGTCGACGATCCGGCGCATGCGCGATGAAGGCATTCCCATCTGCGGCCATGTCGGCCTGATCCCGTCAAAGGCGACCTGGACCGGCGGCTTCAAAGCTGTCGGCAAGACGGCGCAAAGCGCGCTCGATATCTGGCGCCAGACCAAGGCACTGGAAGAAGCCGGGGCCTTTGCCGCCGAAATCGAGGTGGTGCCTGTGGCGGTTGCAACCGCCATTTCCGAGCGCACCTCGCTGTTCATGATTTCCATGGGCGCAGGTGCCGGCTGCGATGCGCAATATCTCTTCGCCGAGGATATTCTTGGATCGAACCGCGGCCATTATCCGCGCCATGCCAAGACCTACCGCAACTTTTCCGCCGAATATGATCGCCTGCAGCAGGAAAGGGTCGCAGCCTTTTCCGAGTTTGTCGCAGACGTGCACGCAAAAAACTATCCGGCAGCCGAACATGTGGTTGGAATTCCGCATGACGAACTGGACCGTTTTCTCAAAGAGCTTCCTGGAGTTTGAACCGATGGATCATCAGTCCCCCACCTCGCCCGTAACCCGTCAGCCGTCTGATTATACGCACGGTTTCGTCCTCACCCTGTCGTGCGAAGACAAGCCGGGGATCGTGGCATCGGTGACGACGGAGCTGGCGGCGCTGGATGCCAATATCGCCGAGAGCAACCAGTTCTGGGACCGCCAGACCAACCGCTTCTTCATGCGCATCGCCTTTGCCGCCTCGGAAGAAACCTCCAAGGACGATGTCGAGCGGGCGCTGAAGCCAGCCATCGAGCGCTTCGGCATGAAGACCACGCTGATCGACCAGGCCAAGAAGCCGAAGATCGTCATCATGGTGTCGAAGTTCGACCATGCGCTGTTGCACCTGTTCTACCAGATCAAGGTCGGCTGGCTCGATGCGGAAGTCGCCGCCATCGTCTCCAACCACGAGGACAGCCGCCGCTTTGCCGAGCATGAGGGCATCCCCTACCATGTGCTGCCCGTCTCCAAGGACAACAAGACGGCGCAGGAGGAGGCGCTGCTGAAGATCGTCAAGGACACCGGCGCCGATCTCGTCATCCTTGCCCGCTACATGCAGGTGCTGTCGGACACTCTGTCGAAGCGGCTGTTCGGCAAGGTGATCAACATCCACCATTCATTCCTGCCGAGCTTCAAGGGGGCAAAGCCCTATCATCAGGCGTTCGAGCGCGGGGTGAAGCTGATCGGCGCGACGGCGCATTATGTCACGCCCGACCTCGACGAGGGTCCGATCATCGAGCAGGAGACCGAGCGGGTCAGCCATGCCATGAGCGCCGAGGACTTTGTCGCCACCGGCCGCGATATCGAGAGCCGGGTGCTCGCCCGTGCCGTCAAGAAGCACCTCGAATCCCGCGTCATGCTCAATGGCCACAAGACCGTGGTGTTCTAAGCACAGGCATTTTTTTGCGGTGCGTGGTGCGTGGTTCGACAAGCTCACCATGAGGGAGGATGAGGACTTCAGGGAGTCATATCCTGCAATGCTTGTGATTAAGCATTGCAGCCCAACCCTCTCCCTCATGGTGAGCTTGTCGAACCACGCACGATCGCAATGCGAGCCTTCACCGCCAGTTATTGCCTGCACTTGAGAACGAAGAATAGCTCAAAAAGGCGGCGCTCAGGCTTCGATCTCCACATTGCCGAGCGGCTTGGTGCAGCAGGCGAGGACAAATCCCTCGTCGATTTCCTCGTCGAGAATACCGCCATTGTGATCCATCTCGGACTTGCCCGAGAGTTTCATCACCTTGCACGTGCCGCACAGGCCGGATTCGCAGGCCGCCGCAATGCGGATACCGGCGCCGCGCGCCGCCTTGAGGATCGTATCCCCCGGCATGCAGGGCACGTCCATGCCCGACATGGAAAAGGTGATCGTCGCCGACGCTTCCACGGCGTCGGTGGACATCACATCGAAGGCGGGCAGAACGGGTTCGGCAGCCGGACCGAAGCTTTCCTGATGATAGTGCGCCATGTCGAAACCGCTGGCTTCGAGCATACCGCGTACATCGCGCATGAAACCTTCCGGACCGCAGCAGAAGATCGTCCTGTCCTTGAAATCCGGCGACAGCAGCGGCAGCTTGGGCGCTTCCAGCCGCCCGCGGATACCGGTCCACACCTGCCCCATCTCGTGTTCCTTGATCAGGAACGACAGTTTCAGGTTGGGCATGCAGTTTGTCAGATATTCCAATTCCCTGCGGAAAATGATGTCGCTGGGCCGGCGGGCGCAGGTGACGAAGCTGATATCGCTCTGCGGGGCGCAATCATGCATCCAGCGGGTCATCGACATCATCGGCGTGATGCCGGACCCGGCCGAGATGAACAGGTACTTTTCCCCCGGATGCCTGCGCATGGAGAAATCGCCGAGCGGACCGAAGGCCTTCAGCCGCATGCCCGGGGTCAGGTGATCCAGCATCCAGCGGGTGCCGATGCTGTTCTCCTGGGCCTTGACCGTCACGGCGATGGTGAAGGGCCGTGACGGGCTGGAGGAGAGCGTATAGGTGCGCAGGACGGCTTCGGGCTGCACCGGCAGCTCGAAGGTCATGAACTGGCCCGGCTCATAGCGGAACCAGTTCTGGTTGTCGGAACGGAATGTGAAAGTCTTCACATTCGGCGCTTCCTCGATGATCGACAGACACTCCAGCAGATGCAGCCGGTCATTCCATGGCTGCATCTGGTCGAGGTGCGGGTAAGACTGAGGAACGCCCATGTTCATTGTGTACCTATGCTACCTTGCTGAGCCGCGTATCGCCGCCGGAGAGACGCTCTTCCATGAACCTGCAGTACCATTCGAGGAATTGCAGCACGCCGCCTTCATGCTCGGGCGAATAGGGTCCGGGCTCGTAGGCGGGCGAACGGATGCCGAATGCGTTTTCCTCGACGATCCGGCGGTCCTGGTCATTGGTCTCGAGCCAGACATGCGTCAGTTCCTCGATGGTGTAATCCACGCCCTCGACCGCATCCTTGTGCACCAGCCATTTGGTGGTGACCTGCGTTTCATCCGGGCCGAGCGGCAGCACGCGGAAGGAAATGGCATGGTCGCCGAGGATATGGTTCCAGGTGGTCGGGTAATGGAACAGCAGCAGCGAGCCGATCTGCTTCTCGTTGACACTGTCGCTGAGCTGCCGGCCGACGGCGCGGCGCCCGCTCATCGTATAGCTTTCCGCATCGCGCAGCAGCGGCACACGGGTGGCGCGGTACTGGCCGTCATCGGACATGCGGAAAATGCTGGGCAGGCCTGCCGCTTCGCAACGCTGCCAATGCGCGGCAATTTCCGGATCGTCTGCGGCGCCCTGGACACCGCTCACGCTCGGCGCTTCCGGGAAGGTCTTGCACAGCTCGGGATGATTGGCCACGCAGTGATAGCACTCGCGGTTGTTTTCCCAGACCAGCTTCCAGTTGCCCTTTTCGACGATGGTGCTCTGATAGGCGACCTTGGTTTCGGTGAGGTGGTGCGGCGCGAGATAGGGTTCGATCAGCGCGCGCGTCGCGCTGAAATCGACAGGATTCTGCGCCAGGCAGATGAAGATGTAACCGCCGACGCTTTCGCACTGCACCGGCTTCAGGCTGTGCTGGCTGGCGTCGAAATCATCGCCCATCTGGCGGGCGAACAGCAGGCGCCCGTCAAGCTCGTAGGTCCACTGGTGATAGGGGCAGACGAGCTTGGCCGACGTGCCGCGCTCGGCCGAGCAGACGCGCGAGCCGCGATGGCGGCAGGAATTGTGAAAAGCCCGGATCTGGCCCTGGCGGTCGCGCACGATGACCACGGGATAGTCGCCGACCTGCACCGTGAAGAAGTTGCCGGGCTTGGCGACTTCGCAATCATGGCCGATGAACAGCCAGTCGCGATAAAAGATGTTCTCCATATCCAGCCGGAAATAATCCGGATCGGAATAGAAAGACTGTTCAAGGCCGTAGCCGGGTTTCCGGTTTCTCAGGTTCCGGAGCAGTTCGTTGCGTATATCCATGTCGTGTCCTCGCCTCGATGTTGCGAAAGAACTGACTGGTGGTGACGGAGGAAGAACGCCTGCACGGCCAGCCACCGGCTGGTGCCCGCACAGAATCATGCTCCTTGATCGCCCACCGCGATCAGTCGGTTTTTGGTACCGAGGCTGGTTTCCGGGCTCTGGAGTTGCCGTATCGGCTGTCACGACGCCTTCCCGGGGTTGTGACCCAGTGGCTGTTATGCCGTGTTTCACTCCACTACCGTTGCGGGGGCAGCGCCGGGTTTCCGACCGGCTTCCCAATTCTCCGCTTCCCTAGAAAAGCGGCACCTCAAGTGCCCCGATAAAAGCATCAGGCACCCAAAAAGAATAGGTGCGGAAACGACATCGCATTTACGTAAGACGACACGCCGGGCGCGTGTACACTATGTCGCAGATTGGCGATCAAACGGCCTCTGGTTCAATCCAGAACCACCAGTTCCTCGAAATGATTCATATCGGCAAAACTGCAGAATGCGGGCGGATTCAACGCAATGACCGGCGATTCACGCCGGATGAATGCTAGGCAATCATCCAGAAGTTCCTGCCAGGCCCCGAGCCTTTCATCCGGGAACCGCGCGATCGGATAGGCCAGCGTGATGTGGAAGACATAGGTGTCGTGATCAGGATGCCGGTAACCGAACGGCACGGCCAGTTCGTCGCGCCAGGCGCGCATGATGCGCTCGTCATATTCGCTCGCACCGGCCACGGTCAGGCCTGCGGGCGTGACATCGATCACCTCGACGTTGAATGGTCCGCATCCCTCGAAATCCTGCAGGCGATCCACGTAAAGCCGCGTCATGTCGTCGATGCTTGTCTCCAGTGGAACATCATCTGGCCAATAGGACGGGCGGCGGCGATATTCGATAATGCCCTGAAACAGCGTCATGTGCAGGCTGGAGACGGGGGTAAAGGCCAGTTGGCCGGCATCGGGCATCGCCAGCATCCGGTCGCGCACGGCAATGACCGAGGCTTCCGACTCGGAGCCCTTCACCAGATGGCAGACCACCGTATTGCCGGGTTCCGGCTGAAAGACGCCCGCGCCGTTGTAGCGTCGGCCGAGATGCACCGGCGGTTCCGGGTGCAGGCTGGCGGCAAAGCGGGCAAGCGAAGGCTTGATCAGGTCGAGCATGGGAACCCCGTGACGAGAGAAGACGATGCAACCGCCATAGGACAGCTCTTTGTCAGACTGATGAAGCCCCGCCCCTTTTCCTATGGCCGGTGGAGATATTCCTCGATCGACGCCTGTTTCATTTCAATCGAGAAACCCGGCAGCGACGGCGGCATATAGGCGGCATCCCGGATGTTGCAGGGATCGACAAAATGTTCGTGCAGATGGTCGACATATTCGATCACCCGCCCCTCTTTCGTCCCCGACACGGCGATGTAGTCGATCATCGACAGATGCTGCACATATTCGCACAGGCCGACACCGCCCGCATGCGGCCAGACGGGTAGTTCATATTTGGCGGCAATCAGCAGCACGGCCAGCACTTCATTGAGGCCGCCCATCCGGCACGAATCGATCTGCACCACATCGATGGCGCCTTCGGCGATGAACTGCTTGAACATAATGCGGTTCTGGCACATCTCGCCGGTCGCGACCTTCACAGGCTTGATTGCCTGCCGGATCTTGCGGTGGCCCGCCACGTCATCCGGGCTGGTCGGCTCCTCGATGAAGAACGGCTTGACGAAGGCAAGCTTGTTGACCCAGTCGATGGCCTCGCCCACTTCCCAAACCTGGTTGGCATCGATCATCAGGATACGGTCCGGCCCGATCACCTCGCGGGCAATGGTCAGGCGGCGGATATCGTCTTCAAGATCGCGGCCGACCTTCATCTTGATGTGGTTGAAACCGGCGTCGACCGCTTCCTGGCAGAGGCGGCGCAGCTTTTCATCGGAATAGCCGAGCCAGCCCGCCGATGTGGTGTAGCAGGGATAGCCTTCCGCCTGCAGCGTCGCGATCCGCTCCTTCTTGCCGTTCTCCGCCTTGCGCAGGATGGCGAGCGCTTCCTCGCGCGTCAGCACGTCGGTGAGGTAGCGGAAGTCGATGATATCGACGATTTCTTCCGGCGTCATCTCGCCGACCAGCTGCCAGACCGGCTTGCCCGCTTCCTTGGCAAGCAAGTCCCAGACCGCATTGACCACCGCGCCCGTCGCCAGATGCATCGCGCCCTTGTCGGGCCCGATCCAGCGCAACTGGCTGTCGCCGGTGATGAAGTGCCAGAAACGGCCGGGATTTTCCTTCACCCAGTCCAGTTCCAGCCCGACGACGAGATGCTTCATCGCTTCAATCGCCAGGCAGCAGATTTCATTGCCGCGACCGATGGTGAAAGTCAGCCCATGGCCGGACAAAGCCTTGTTGTCCGTATCGAGGATGACGTAGGCGGCGGAATAATCCGGGTCCGGGTTCATGGCGTCCGATCCATCCAGGCTCTGCGAGGTGGGGAAGCGGACGTCGAAGACGCGAAGATCGGTAATGCGGGTCACAATATGCCTCTTGAATAAGGTTGCGGGTCAGCACGCGTTAGACGTCGGCGCGTGCCACCTGTTTCTGGGTTCCAAGGCCGTCAATGCCCAGCTCGATCACGTCACCTGCCTTGAGGTAGCGCGGCGGCTTCATGCCCATGCCGACGCCGGGCGGCGTCCCGGTCGAGATGATGTCGCCGGGATGCAGCGACATGAACTGGCTGAGATAGGAGACGAGAAAGGCAACGCCGTAGACCATGGTCCGGGTCGAGCCGTTCTGCATGGTCTCGCCATTCACCTTCAGCCACATGCCGAGGTTCTGCGGGTCGGCCACTTCATCTTTCGTCACCAGCCACGGACCGGTCGGACCGAACGTGTCGCAGGATTTGCCCTTGGTCCATTGCCCTGCCCGCTCCGTCTGGAAGGCGCGCTCGCTGACATCGTGCACGGTGCAGTACCCCGCGACATAATCCAGCGCCTCGGCTTCACTGACATATTTTGCCGTGCGGCCGATGACGATGCCGAGCTCGACTTCCCAGTCGGTCTTTTCCGAACCGCGCGGAATGACCAGATCGTCATTCGGCCCTGATATCGCCGATGTGGCCTTCATGAAAATCACCGGCTCCGGCGGCACGGCCATGCCGGATTCCGCCGCATGGTCGGCATAGTTGAGGCCGATGCAGATGAATTTTCCGGTTCCGGCAACGCAGGGGCCAAGGCGCGGATTGCCCTCAACGGCAGGCAGGTTTTCGATATCGAGCGCAGACAATTTCGCCAGCGCTTCCGGGTCGAGCACGGTCCCGGCAAGATCGTTCACCTTGCCGGAGAGATCGCGGATGTGCCCCTTGGCATCCAGCACGCCGGGCTTTTCCTGTCCCGGTTCGCCATAACGTAGAAATTTCATCGTCTGTTCCTTCCGATTGCATGGGAGGAGGCTTCTGACAATTCATCCTGATGAGGGAGCTGGTGCGGTTGTCGAGAACCGGAGCGCAGTGGACATTTTCGTCCATGAGCACCGGAAGCGCAGAAAATCGCATCAGATGCCCATCAGGGTGGATTGGCAAAGTCTCCTAGACGGTCCAGCCGCCATCGATGTTGTAAGCCTGCCCCGTCGTGTAGGTCGCACCGGCGAGATAGACGGCAAGGTCGGCAATTTCCTCCGGCAGGCCGAGACGGCCCATCGGCTGGCGCGCAATGAAAGCCGCGCGCGCGGCTTCGTAGTCGCCGCCAGCGCGCATGCGCTGTTCCAGCGACGGGCTTTCCACCGTGCCGGGGCAGATCGCGTTGCAGCGGATGCCCTGCGTTATGTATTCGGCCGCCACCGACTTGGTCAGGCCGAGCACCGCCGCCTTGGTAACGCCATAGGCGAAACGGTTTGGTACGCCCTTCACGCTGCTGGCCACCGACGACATGTTGATGATCGCACCATCGCCGCGTTCGATCATGCCGGGCAGAACGGCGCGGATCGTGCGGATCATCGCCCGGACATTCAGATCGAGGGCGAAATCCAGATCCGCATCGGGCATTTCCAGGATGGAACCGCCATGGACGAACCCGGCGCAGTTGAAGAGCACATCAATCGGACCGATCTCGCCCGCAACCTGATTGACCTCTTCGGTTTTCAATACATCCAGCTTGCGCGGCTTGATCCCTGCCTCTTTCGGCAGCGCATCGAGCAATTGCTGGTTGATGTCAGTGGCATGGACGATCGCGCCTTCGCGCGCAAAAGCCAGCACTGAAGCCCGGCCGATGCCCTGCCCTGCCGCTGTGATCAAAACCCGCTTGCCTGCAAGCTTACCCGTCATTTCAAACCTCCATTTGGCACATTGAGGTGCCCGTCATATCAAGTTGTTCTGCGCTCGGCGATCAGGATATGGTCCGCCGCAAGCACGACTTCATCACGTTGATTGAGAACTTCGCAGCGCTCGACCACGCGCCCGCTTCCCGGGCGTTTCGGATCGTCTTCCTTGGCGCTGATGGTCACGCGCGTGCGGATCGTGTCGCCGATGAAGACCGGCCGCACGAATCGCAGACGGTCATAACCGTAGGAGAACGCCACCGGATTGATCAGGCTGGCGGTGAGGCCGACACCGATGGAAAAGATCATCGTGCCATGCGCAACCCGCTGGCCGAACGGCGTGGTCTTGGCAAATTCGGCATCCATATGGTGCGGGAAGAAATCCCCGGTATGGCCCGCATGCACGACGAAATCGGTTTCGGTGATTGTGCGGCCCGTCGTGGTGCGCACATGGCCGATGGCATAATCCTCGAAATAGATGGCCTGTTCAGACATTCACGCCTCCGGCTTTCGCGCCGGCGGTGTTGCCGGCGCCGCACTTGATTGATAGGCGGCCTCGACCAGCGCCATGGTGTGCCAGGCGTCTTCAACCGAACTCACCAGCGCCTCGTCCTCGCCGCTGGCAAAGCGCTGCAGATTGGCCATGCGCCCGACAAAGGCATCGGGGAACCATGCGCCTTGCAGCGGAACATCGATCCAATCGGAGCCGCCCTTCGGGTAGATCATCAGCGCGTCCGGTTCACCGCGCGGATAGTCGAGATTGACCCCGAGCTTCACGTATGCGGCGCCTTCGGTGCCGCTGATGCGGAACTCGCAGGCCTGGAATGTGCGGCCGAATTTGTGGTCGTGATTGATCGACAGCGAGCAGCGTACCCGATCGCCATAGTCGAGGATCGCGCTCGTCCGCGTCTGCGCCACCGTGTGGCCGGGATGCCCCAGTGTCTTCGCGTGCACGCCCAGCGGATTGCCGAGAATCTCACGGATCACATCGATGTAGTGGATCGAATGCATGGCGATCTCGACGCGCGGCAGGCCGTTGAGAAACGGCCACAGCGACCACGGCGTGTCGAGCGCCAGCCAGGCATCGAAATCGATCACCTCGCCCAGCCAGCCCTGCGCGATCGCGTCCTTCAGCGCCAGCATCATCGGGGCGAACCGCAGCTGGAAATTGACGGCGGCGGTGATGTTGCGCTCCCGGCAGATCGCAAGAATTTCCGAGGCCTGCGCAAGGTCGCTGCCCATCGGTTTCTGGATCAGGGCAAAGGAGCCTTCCGGCAAGGCTTTCAGCACGTCCGCATGGCGCGCGGGCGGCGTGGCCAGATCGAAGATGGCGTTTTCCACGGCTGCGGCTTCCACCACCGACGCATAGGCAGTCACATTCCATTCAGCCGCAATTTTCGCGGCCTTCGCCTGATCGGGATCGAACAGACCGGCGATGGGAAAGCCACCTTTCCGGTAGGCCGGATAATGCGCATCGCCGACAATGCTGCCCGCCCCGAAGGTCACGATAGGGCGCGGCGGCGCCGGAAGCGGCCAGCTTTGCTGCAGGGTGGATGGATCAAAATGCATCAAATTCCTCATCAATCCAAATGGAAGACTTCATCCATCATCGCCCACCATTCGCCCGGCGCCCGCGTTGCCAGCGGCACCTGGCACGGCATGCAGACAGCCCACCATTCCTTGTTTTTCGGATCGGCGGCCATGCGGGCCATATCCGCATCAAAATCCGTGCCGTGATATTCCCACGTGCCGAACAGGATATTCTCCGGCTCACGCAGGAAGATCGTGTAATTGCGGATGTTGCAGCTTGAAATGAGCGCCAGGATTTCCGGCCAGACAGCCGCGTGCAGGCGCTTGTATTCCGCCACCTTGTCACCGTTCAGCCCGATCATCATGCCCATGCGCTGCATCAGCCTAACTCCGGATTTCCGTGGTGAATTCATCGATGCTGCGTGCCTTCACCGCATCCCAGTCCCAATCGATGCCGATGCCGGGTTCCGATGGCGCGATGGCATAGCCATCCTCGATGCGCATCTGCGTGCGTGTCAGGTCGTCCAGCTGCGGGATATATTCGACATACCTGCCGTTCTGCACCGCGCAGGTGAGGCTGACATGCAGCTCCATCAGGAAGTGCGGGCAAACCGGCATGTCGAAGCTTTCAGCGGTATGCGCCACTTTCAGCCATGGCGTGATCCCGCCGATGCGGCCCACATCCACCTGCACGATGGTACAGGCGCGCTTCTGCATGTATTCGCGGAAATGCCGGATCGAATAGAGCGACTCGCCGACGGCCACCGGCGTCTGCGTCGCCGCGGACAGGCGCACATGTCCGTCGATGTCGTCGGCGGGCAGCGGCTCTTCCAGCCAGGCGAGGTCAATATCGCGCAGCACCTGCGAGCGCCTGATGGCCTCATCCAGCGTAAAACCCTGATTGGCGTCGGTCATGATCTCGAAACCGGCACCCACCGCAGCGCGCACCGCCGACAGCCGGTCGAGATCTTCCGACCCGTGCGGGCGGCCGATCTTCACCTTGGCGCCCTTGAAACCCTTGGCTTTCGCCTGCAGCGCATCATCCACCAGCGCCTGTTTTTCGATATGCAGCCAGCCGCCTTCGGTGGTGTAGAGCGGGCAGCGGTCTTTCGCCCCGCCTGCCAGCTTCCACAGCGGCAGGTTCTGTTTCTTCGCCCGCAGGTCCCACAGGGCGATATCGATGGCGGCGAGCGCAATCGCGGTGATCGCACCGATGGTTGTCGCGTGGGTGGCGAACTCGAGCTCGCGCCAGATCGCCTCGATCTGGTCGGCATCCCTGCCGAGCAGGCGCGGCACCAGATGGTCCGAGAGCAGGCGCATCACCGAGGAACCGCCTGTGCCGATCGTATAGCTGTACCCCGTACCGACAGCGCCATCGCTGTCGGTGATCGTGACTATCGGCGTTTCCTGCGAAACAAAGCTCTGGATGGCATCGGTCCGCAGCACTTTCGGCGGCAGGTCGACCATCCGCAATTCGACGCGTTCGATTCTGGCCATGGTCAGCTCCGCAGGGTTTTGCCGGTTTCAGCCGAGAAGAGATGCGCCTGCGACAGGTCGAAACTCAGCTTGATCGTTTCGCCCGCCGCGAGCGGGCGCGGGTTAAGCATGCGCGATACCCATTCCTTTTCGCCCAGCGTGATGAACACCAGCGTCTCGTTGCCGAGCGGTTCGGTGATCGAGACCGGCAGCGACAGTTCATGAACGTCGGTTGCTTCGCCGGAACTCAGGCCATGGCCGGTCGGATAGATATCGTCGGGGCGCAGGCCGAAGATGACCTTTTCGCCCGCAACCACCTTGTTGCGGAATTCGAGCGGCAAAGGCAGGCTCTGGCCGCCTTTCAATACCAGCCTGCCGCCATCGACCGTGGCTTCGTTGAGGTTCATCGGCGGCGAGCCGATGAACCCGGCGACAAAGCGCGTGGCGGGACGCTTGAACACTTCCTCCGGCGTGCCGACCTGCTCGATATAGCCGTCCCGCATGATGACGATACGGTCGGACAGCGTCATGGCCTCCACCTGATCGTGGGTCACGTAGATCATTGTCGCCTGCACCTTGGCGTGCAGACGCTTGATCTCGGTGCGCACCTGCGTGCGCAGCTTGGCATCGAGGTTGGACAGCGGCTCGTCGAACAGGAACACTTCCGGCTTGCGCACGATGGCGCGGCCCATGGCCACGCGCTGGCGCTGGCCGCCGGAGAGCTGCGACGGACGGCGATCCATGTATTTTTCGAGATCGAGAATGGCAGCCGCTTCATTGACGCGCTGGTCGATCTCCGCCTGCTGCACCTTGCCGATCTTCAGCGAAAAACCCATGTTCTCGCGCACGGTCATATGCGGATAGAGCGCATAGGACTGGAAGACCATCGAGATGTTGCGGGCGCGCGGCGGCAGATCGTTGACCGGCTTGCCGCCAATTTCGATGACGCCGTCGCTGATGTCTTCCAGACCGGCAATCATGCGCAGCGTCGTCGACTTGCCGCAGCCGGACGGCCCGACCAGCGCGATGAATTCGCGGTCCTTCACCTCAAGATCAATGCCGTGGACGACATCCACATTGCCGTAGCGCTTGACCAGCTTTTTCAGGGTTACGGGTGCCATGGGTAGAGCCTTTAACCTTTCACCGCGCCGAACGTCAGTCCGGACACCAGATGCTTTTGAATGATGAATGTGAGGGTCAGCGCCGGAACGATCATGACCACGGCGAGCGCGCACATGCCGCGCCAGTCAATGGTGAATTCCGACGTGTAATCGAGCAGCCCCACGGGAAGCGTCTTCGAATTGACCGAGCGGGTGATCTGCGATGCCAGCGCATATTCGTTCCACGAGGTCAGGAAGGCGAAAATGCCTGCCGAGGCGATACCCGGACCCGCCAGCGGAAACTCCACCTGCCAGAATGCCTGCCAGCGCGTGCAGCCGTCGATCTGTGCGGCCTCGGCCAGATCCTTCGGCACCTGGCGGAAGAACCCGTCGATCAGCCAGATGGTGAAGGGCACGTTCAGCGCCACATAGATCAGGATCATGGAAAAATGGGTGTCGATGATGCCGAGCCGGGCAAAAATCATGAACAGCGGCAGCGACAGCGCGATGCCGGGAACCGCACGCGTCAGCATGAAGCCGAGGAACACCGCCGACTTGCCCTTGAACTTGTAGCGGGCAAAGGCGTAGCCGCCGGCCATGCCGATGATGAGCGCGATCACGGTGGAGGTAATGGAGATGATCAGCGAATTGCGGAAATACTCCCAGACCGGAATGCCGCCCTGCCCGGCGCCGCCGAACATGGAGCGGTAGGCATCGAGCGAAATGTCCTGCGGAATCCACACGGGCGGCTTGGCCATGATCTCCACCGTGGGGCGGAGCGAATTGAGAACGATCCACAGCCCCGGCAGGCAGATGACCAGCATGGCCAGGAACAGGCCGACCAGATGCAGGATTTTCAGGCCGCGACGCTTGAGACGATGTGCGTTGTTCTGATCCATCTTACCACTCCGCTCCGATCTGCTGGCGCGCCGCGGCGAGCTTTCTGAAGAAATACACGGTGAACAGGATGGAAAGCAGGATCGAGATATAGGCCATGGCGTTGGCCATGCCCATGCGCGCATCGCTGTAGGCCGTGCGGCCGACCAGCGTCCACAACAGCTCCGTGCGCTTGGCCGGGCCGCCATCGGTCATGATCTTGACGATGTCATAGGCGCGCGCCACGTCGAGCGAGCGGATGGTCATGGCGATCATGGCGAAGGGCATGAGGTAAGGCCAGGTGACATAGCGGAAGGTCTGCCACGGCGTGCAGCCGTCGACCCGCGCGGCTTCCACGGGCTCCTGCGGCATGGCGAGCAGGCCGGCCAGAATCAGGATGGCGAAGACCGAGGTCGAGGACCAGATTTCCGCGACAATGATCGAGAACAGCGCCAGATTGCCGTCGATCAGCCACGGGATGGCCGATGTGGTTATCCCCAGCGACTGCAGCACATTGTTGACGAAGCCGATATTGTCATTGAACAGGAACTTGAACTGGAAGCCGACGAGCACCGGCGAGAACATCATCGGGAACATCATCAGCGTGCGCAACAGGCGCTGGCCGCGCGTGGCCTTGTTGACCAGCATGGCAAGGCCAAGGCCAAGAAACATTTCGGCGTTGAGCGCGATGGTCAGGAGGAGAACGGTCCGTCCGAACGCGGTCCAGAACTCCAGGCTCGTCAGCGCGCTCATATAATTGCGGAACCCGATGAGAACCCAGATCGTCTCGGGTTTCGTCAGCCGGAACGGCGTGAAGCTGGAGTAGAGCGAAAACAGCAAGGGCAGGACGATGACCGCAGCCAGAACGATAATGGCAGGCAGCAGCAGGAGCGTCGGCGCTGATAGTTTGGGAAATTTCATCGGAGATATTGGCCTTTTAATCTCTGCTCTCGGGTAGGTCGCATGCGTTACCCCCCTGTCCGGCAGGATAGAGGGGGGTGACATTCATCACCCCGCCTCCCAACCGCATCAAAGCTTGCCGGCATCCTTGAGGATATCGGTTGCCTTCTGGGCAGCAGTGTCGAGCGCTTCCTTGGAGGTCTTGTCTCCGAGGATGGCAGCCTGCAGCTCCGGATAGACCGCGTTGGAAATCTCGATCCATTCGGCGAGCGGCGGAACCGGGAAGGCATTCTTCGCCGCTTCCTGGAAAGCCGCCAGAACTTCCGTCTTGTACGGATCGCTCTTGGCCTGCTCGATATCCCAGGCCCAGACCGCTGTGCGCGTCGGCAACGGCCCGGCCTTCGCTTCCAGCTTCTGGCTGTCTTCGTTGGTCAGCCACCAGACGAGCGAAGCGGCGGCTTCCTTGTTGGCGCAGGCTTCCGTGACCGAGAAGCCATGGCTGCCGGACCAGCCGGTCCGCTTGCCCGATGATCCCGCCGGCTGAACCTTGACACCGACATTGCCCGCAACCTTCGAGGACTTCGGATCATTGAAGAAGCTTGCCCAGCCCGGCCAGTCCAGATTGATGGCGATGGAACCGGAGGCAAAACCCTGACCGAGATCATCCCACAGATAGTTGGTCGTTCCCGCTGGAACCGCCTTGGCCTTGTAGAGATTGACGAACCAGTCGAGCGCCTTGATGCCCGCGGCCGAGTTGAAGGCGGGCTTGCCATCCTTGCCGATGTATTCGCCGCCTTCGGCGACCAGCATTTCATAGAAGCGGCCATTGATCGCTTCTTCCTTGCCGGCAAACTGCGTGCCGTAGAAATCCGGCGCCTTGGTGAAGAACAGCGCCTGGTCCGTCACCTGCTGCCAGGTATCGGGCGGCGTCAGGTCATAGCCATACTTGGCCTTGAACGCCTTCTTGTTGGCTTCGTCGGCATAGATGCTCTTCTGGTAGTACAGCGCGGAAACGTCGAACTGCGCGCGCGGCAGCATCACCAGCTTGCCGTCGAGCGTCGAGGCCTTGATGTTGGCTGGAACGAACGCCGCGACTTCCGCCGCCGGTATCAGCGCCGTCAGATCCGTATAGATCTTCGGGTATTGCGGCGCGAAGGATGAATGGTTCGAACCGACGCACCATTTCAGACTGCCCGAGGCGATATCCGATTTGATCTCCTTGTCGAGCTCGAAGTGATTCTTCTTGGACAGGATGTTGACCTTGGCGCCGGTCAGCTTCTCCCACTCACCGATGCGCTCGTACAGCGGCTCATATTGCTGGCCGCCGATCAGTTTGGCGTCAATGGTGACGCCCGCGAATTTGCCCGGCAGTTCGGCGCCAAAGGCAAAACTTGTGCTCAACAGCGCGATAGCGCCGGCCGAAACACTGGCTAGCAGGTTTTTCATGCAGTTCCTCCCAACATCCAGAGTGCCGCCTCCCGGCACTTTTCTTCACCCATATATGGGCGTGTCATTCATATACAAACATTTACAGGCTTGACCGTCAAGCGCGGAAACGCTTTCCTATGAAGATAATCTTCGTATATGCATTGAGTGAAATGAGGGGGACAACCATGTTGGAAGAAGACGACAGCGACCGGTATCGCGCCCCGGCACTCGACAAGGGACTGGACATTCTCGAACTGCTTTCGGGCATTGACGGCGGCCTTACCCAGGCGGAAATTGCCAAGCATCTCGGCCGCAGCCCCAATGAGTTCTACCGCATGCTCGACCGGCTGGTCCGGCGCGGCTATGTCACCCGGCTCGAAGGCGACCGCTACTCCCTGACGCTGAAACTGTTCGGCCTCGCCCAGCTGCATGCGCCGGTTCGCCGGCTCGCTTCCTATGCAACGCCGCTGATGCGCGATCTTGCGGTCCTGACCAAACAGGCCAACCAGCTCAGCGTCTTTGACCGCGGCGCCGCAGTCGTCATCGCCCAGCAGGAGGCGCCGGACTATTGGGGCATTTCCATCCGCGTCGGCTCGCATATCAGTCTCTTCAATACCGGCTCCGGTCACGTGCTGCTGGCGTTCCGCTCGGATGAGGAACGCGCCATGATGATTGCCGAATATGAAAAACATGCCGATGACATTGCCCAGCCGGCGGATTTTCGCGAGCGGCTCGATCATATCCGCGCGCGCGGCTATGAAATCATGCCCAGCGCCCAGACCGCGGGCGTCTACAATATATCCGCGCCGATTCTCGGCCCTGATGGCCGGTCCATCGCGGCCCTGACCTGTCCCT
This sequence comes from Phyllobacterium sp. T2-21, assembly GCF_055378485.1. Taxonomy (NCBI): domain Bacteria; kingdom Pseudomonadati; phylum Pseudomonadota; class Alphaproteobacteria; order Hyphomicrobiales; family Phyllobacteriaceae; genus Phyllobacterium; species Phyllobacterium sp. T2-21. The sequence goes on from NZ_AP027912.1 coordinate 3,534,544, forward strand.
ATATCAAGCTCCTGAACATCCCAGATGCCCCGGACGTCGATCAGGCGCGCGAAATGCTGGTGACGACAGCCACACAAACTCTCCGAGCTTGCGGGCGCGGATGTCATCCATTCCAGCGTTGTGCGCCACGCGTGAACGGGAGCAGATCAGGCATGTTCATCGACACACACCTTCATCTCATCGACCAGTCGGCCCTGCATTATCCGTGGCTTGCCGGCGTCGAGGCGCTCAACCGGGATTTTCTCTACGGCGAATATGCACTGCAGGCGCAGCGGGCCGGAATAGTCCGGGCACTGCACATGGAAGTGGATGTGACCCCATCCGAAATCCAGACCGAAATCGATTACGTCGCCAGCCTGGCGGAGCAGGAGGACAGCCTGATTGCCGGGGCGATTGCCGCATGCCGCCCGGAAGAGGCCGGTTTTGCCGATTATCTTGAACGCCAGCAGGCCAACCCGTTCGTCAAGGGTTTTCGCCGCATCCTGCACACCATGCCGGACGATCTGTCGGAGAAACCCCTTTTCCGCGAGAACATCCGGCGTATGGGCGGCTCGGGCCTGACCTTTGATCTGTGCGTGCTGCCGCGCCAGATGGACAGGGCCATCGCCCTGGTCGACCTTGCCCCCGACGTGACCTTCATTCTCGATCATTGCGGCGTGCCTGACATCAAGGGCGATGATTTCGCCATCTGGCGCGGCAAGATCACCGAAATCGCCGGACGCGCCAACGTCATCGCCAAGATTTCCGGCATCGTCGCCTATGCCGACGGGGCATGGCGCGCGGAGACGCTCAAACCCTATGTGCAGCATGTCATCGGCAGTTTCGGCTGGGACCGGATTGTCTGGGGCAGCGACTGGCCGGTCTGCACGCTGGGCGGCGGCCTTGCCACGTGGATCGCCGCCACGCACGCGCTGGTTTCAGGATGCAGTGAAAGCGAAAAGACCAAACTGTTTTCCGGCAACGCCAAGCGGCTGTGGGGGTTGTAGGCGTTGGTTCACCTTTAACCCCCCTCTGGCTTGCCAGCCATCTCCCCCACAAGGGGGGAGATCAGCTTTCACAGCTGTTTCGATCCGTTCTGAAACATTGCAAAGTAAGCACAAGTGCAGATGCCGATGTGATCTCCCCCCTTGTGGGGGAGATGTCCGGCAGGACAGAGGGGGGTGATAAACCATCCACAACCTCAAATCTCTTGCCTGCCAGCCCCCGGCGCTTTACCTCTGGTAACCAGCAGCATAACCAATGGCGGGAGATACAATGGCAGCGGAGCTTCATGGACCGGACCTTCTCAGTGCCGTCGTGCTTTTGGGCGCAGGCGTTGTCGCCGTGCCCGTCTTCAAGCGGCTCGGGCTTGGCTCCGTCCTCGGCTATCTCGCCGCCGGTCTGGTGATCGGGCCATTCGGCCTCAAATTCTTCTCCGATCCGCAGACGATCCTGCACGTCGCTGAACTTGGCGTCGTCATGTTCCTGTTCATCATCGGCCTTGAAATGCAGCCTTCCCGCCTCTGGGGCCTGCGCAAGGAGATCTTCGGCCTTGGCGCTCTGCAGGTGGGTGTCTGTGCGCTGCTGCTGACGGGTGTCGGCATCGCCACCGGCTTTCCCGTCGCCATATCCTTCGTGGCCGGGGCCGGTTTCGTCCTGACATCGACGGCCATCGTCATGCAGCTGCTGGAAGAACGCGGCGAGATATCAAGCACCAAGGGCCAGCGCATGGTCTCGATCCTGCTGCTGGAGGACCTGGCCATCGTGCCGCTTCTCGCGCTCGTCGCCTTCCTTGCGCCCATCGCCGCCACCGATGCGCCGCCGTCGGGCCTGCGCTGGATGGATATCGGCATCGGCGTCGGCGCCGTGGTCGGTCTCATCGTCGCCGGCCGTTATCTGCTCAACCCCCTCTTCCGTTTCCTTGCCCAGTCCCGGGCGCGCGAGGTCATGACTGCCGCCGCCCTCCTCGTCGTGCTCGGTGCCGCGCTCGTCATGCAGGTCAGCGGCCTCTCCATGGCGATGGGCGCCTTCCTTGCCGGTGTACTCCTGTCCGAATCCACCTTCCGGCATCAGCTCGAAGCCGATGTCGAACCCTTCCGCGGCATCCTGCTCGGGCTGTTCTTTCTCGCCGTCGGCATGTCGCTGGACCTGAGCGTCGTGACCGCCAACTGGCGCAGCGTGCTGTTCTACGTCGCCGCCTTCATGGTGGTGAAGGGCATCGCGATCTATATCGTCGCCCGCCTGATGCGCTCGTCCCACACGGAAGCGCTGGAGCGTGCCGTCGTGATGGCGCAGGGCGGCGAATTTGCCTTCGTGCTCTATTCCACCGCCACGTCGGTCGGCATTCTCGATGGCCGCGCCAATGCCATGCTGACGGCCATCATCATCATCTCCATGGTGCTCACCCCGATCGCCATCATCGGCCTGCGCTATATCCTGCCGCGCGAAAAGCAGTCGCTGGATGGTGTCGACGTCGCGGAAGGCCTGTCCGGCAGCGTCCTCGTCATCGGTTTCGGCCGGTTCGGGCAGATCGCCAGCCAGCCGCTGCTTATGCGCGGCGTCGATGTCTCGATCATCGACAATGATATCGAGATGATCCAGGCCGCAGCCGAATTCGGCTTCAAGGTCTATTACGGCGATGGCACGCGTCTCGACATCCTGCATGCGGCAGGCGCCGGCCGTGCACAGGCCGTGCTCATCTGCGTCGACAAGCCCGACACCATTCTCGCCATCGCCGAGCATATCAAGGCGGAATATCCGCTGGTGCAGGTCTATGCCCGCTCCTTCGACCGCGGCAACACGCTGGCGCTGATCAAGGCCGGCGTCGAGTACCAGATCCGCGAAACCTTCGAATCGGCCCTGTCATTTGGCGAGAACACGCTGATCGGCCTCGGCGTCGCGCCCGAGGAAGCGGCGGAGATCATCGGCGACGTGCGCCAGCGTGATGCGGAACGCCTCGACCTGCAGCTCGCCGGCGGCATCCGCGCCGGCAACGATCTGATGAGGGGCAACGCACCGGTGCCAGGCCCCCTGGTCAAACCACGGCAAACCGGCCGGGCTCTGAGCGAAGAAACCGCCCGCGTGCTGCCGGCGGCGCAAACCGCCGACAGTGCAAACTGATTGCAACCACCATGGAAGGACAAGCAATGGTTGAAACCGATCAGGCCATCATCGACGGTATTGTCGGCTTCTGGCGCAAGGCCGGACCCGACGCCTGGTTCAAGAAGGATGCGGCGTTCGACGAAACGTTCCACCAGACCTTTCTCAACAGGCATTTCGCCGCCGCCCGGCGCGACTATGACCACTGGATCGAAACCGCCGACGGTGCGCTGGCGCTGATGATCCTGCTCGACCAGTTCCCGCGCAACTGCTTTCGCGGCACGGGCCACATGTATGCGACGGACTCGCTGGCGCGCCATTACGCCGGAGAGGCGCTGGAAAGAGGCCATGATCTTGCCCTCGAGCCGTCCGTGCGCGGCTTTCTCTATCTGCCCTTCATGCATTCGGAAGACATCGACGAGCAATTGCGCTGCGTGAAGCTTTACACCGCATCGGCCCCGAGCCAGCTCGAATGGGCTGAAGATCATTACAACATCATCCACCGGTTTGGCCGCTTTCCCCATCGCAACACCATTCTCGGGCGGAAATCCACGGCGGACGAACAGGCATTCCTCGATGCGGGCGGCTTTGCCGGATAGGCGGATTTGCGGCCTCGCTGCCGAATTTTCGCCACATCCTCTTGAACGCGGCCGTGCAGACTGCCATTATAAGCGCATCTGGCACCCGTAAGTTTCACCCATGACGCCAGTCAAACAGGGACTGACCGCGCCTCGATGCCGGACGAACAATCTGAAGAGCCTCCAAGTCCGGACTTGCGAAGCAAGCTGACTCTGCCCGCGCAGCGTCAGCAACAATTCCCGTTTTTCTCCCCAACATCCGATTTGGCCTGCATCGCGGGCGGATTTGCGCTGGCTTTTCCAGCCGCATCCGCACGCCATGTCGCGCCCTGACCCGCATCTCTTAGAAGGAACCGACTTCCCAATGGAATGGATTGCCGACCCCAATGCCTGGATTGGTCTCGCCACGCTGATCGTGCTTGAGATCGTACTCGGGATCGACAACCTCGTGTTTATCGCCATCCTTGCGGACAAGCTGCCGCCGAGCCAGCGCAACCGCGCGCGCATCGTCGGCCTGTCCCTCGCCCTGATCATGCGCCTCGCGCTGCTCGCCTCCATCTCCTGGGTGGTGACACTGACGACACCGCTGTTCAGCGTGGCGGGTTTCGGCTTCTCGGGGCGCGACCTCATCCTGATCATCGGCGGTCTGTTCCTGCTGTTCAAGGGCACGATGGAACTGCACGAGCGTCTTGAAGGCCATATGTCCGCCAAGGAATCCAACGTCGCCCATGCGGTTTTCTGGCAGGTCATCGCCCAGATCGTCGTGCTCGATGCCGTCTTCTCGCTCGACAGCGTGATCACCGCCGTCGGCATGGTCAAATCTCTGGAAGTCATGATGATCGCCGTTGTCGTGGCGGTAGGCGTCATGATGCTTGCATCCAGACCGCTCATGGCCTTCGTCAGCCGCCATCCGACCGTCGTCATCCTCTGCCTTGGCTTCCTCATGATGATCGGTTTCAGCCTGATCGTCGAAGGCTTCGGCTTCCATATTCCGAAGGGCTACCTCTACGCCGCCATCGGCTTCTCCGTCCTCATCGAAGCGGCCAATCAGGTCGGACGGCATAACCGCGACAAGCGCGTCACCTCGATGGACCTGCGTGACCGCACGGCAGGCGCGGTGCTGCGCCTTTTGGGCGGCGGCCGTTCCGGCGATGCCAGCCATCACTCGGATGCGCTGGATGTGATCGCCGAGCAGACGGCCGCGGGCGAAGTCTTCCACCCGGAAGAAAAGGAAATGATCCGCGGCGTTCTCGACCTGGTCGAGCGGCCGGTGCGTTCCATCATGTCGCCGCGCAACGAGGTCGAATGGCTCGACCTCAACGAGACCAACGAGGAACTGCTGGCGGAAATCCGCACGCTCTCTCACAGCCGCGTGGTTCTCGCCCGCGGGCGGGTCGACGAATTCGTCGGCGTGGCCCTGACCAAGGACCTGCTGTTCGCCATTCTCGACGGCGGCAAGATCGATTGGGACAAGGTGACCCGCCAGCCCTTGATCCTGCACGAGAATGCCAACGTATTGCGCGTGATGGAGCAATTGCGCGGCACGACGGTGCAGATGGCGATTGTTCTCGACGAACACGGCTCATTCGAGGGCGTGGTCACGCCAACGGATATCCTCGAGGCCATTGCCGGCGACTTCCCGGATGAAGGCGAGGAGAGCCCGATCCTTGAGCGGTCGGAAGACGGCAGCATGGTGGTGGACGCCTATATCGACATCCGCCGCCTCGGCGGCCTGATCGAACGCGACCTCGTCGATGACGGCGACCGCTACACGACGCTGGCCGGTTACATCCTGTGGAATCTCGGCCACATCCCCGCTCAGGGCGAAAAGCTGAAAGTCGATGATTACGCGTATGAAATCGTCGAAATGGACGGCCGCAACATCGGCAAGGTGCGGATTTCGCCCACCGAAACCGCCGCCTATATCTGATCCCACCAAAAATATTCCCGCCCCGGCTGACCCCGGGACGGGAATGGAGCATCGTCCGGCAACACGACCCGCTGGATTTGGCCTATGGTCCCAGCGGTATGATTGTCGTGTCTGTCGTGCGGTGCCCAAGCGATAACCCTATCAATCCGGCCGAAATCAGGCGGCCTGCCGGACCCAGCTCGGGAATGGGTCGAACAGGTCTTCCCACTTGCCCGGCGTGAACTCGTCCGCGTCCACCAGACAGGCGTCGAGCTGTGCCCGCAGATGCACTTCATTCATCGGATCGACGCCGATGAAGACAATCTCCTGCCGCCGGTCGCCCCAGACCTTGTGCAGGTAGGGCTTCATGGATTTCAGCCATTCCGGATGCTCCGGCCAGCGGTTGCGCGGGATCGACGACCACCACAGGCCGCGTTTTTCCGCCCGCACCAGCGCACCGGCCTGGCTGAGTTCGCCGACATAATCCGGCCGTGTCGCCAGCCAGAAAAACCCCTTGGAGCGGATGACACCGGGCCAGTTCCTGTCGAGAAAGGCATGGAGCTTCTGCGGATCGAACGGACGCCTCTCCCGGTAGACGAAGGAGCGGACGCCATATTCCTCGGTCTCCGGCACATGGTCGGCAAAGCCGTTCAGTTCCTTGAACCAGAGCGGATGCTCCTGCGCCTTGTCGAAGTCGAACAGGCCGGTATTGAGCACCTCATCCAGCGGCACGTCGGCAAAATCCGTCTCGATGAGTTTTGCATCCGGGTTGAGCGCGCGGATGATCTTGCGCGCCAGATCGCGGTCATACAGGGACGAGTCGGAAATCTTGTTGAGGATGATGACGTCGGCAAACTCGATCTGGTCGACCAGCAGATCGACCAGCGTCCGGTTATCGGCATCGCCGAGCCATTCCCCCCGGTCCTTCAGAAAATCCGCCGAGGCGTAATCCTTCAGCAGATTAGCCGCGTCGACCACGGTCACCATGGTGTCGAGTCTTGCCACATCGGACAGGCTGCGGCCGTTCTCATCACGGAAATCGAAGGTCGAGGCCACCGGCAACGGTTCGGAAATGCCGGTCGACTCGATGAGGAGATAATCAAAACGTCCCTGCTTGGCCAGGGCTTCCACCTCCTGCAGCAGGTCATCGCGCAAGGTGCAGCAGATGCAGCCATTGGTCATTTCGACCAATTGTTCATCGGTGCGCGAAAGATTGGCGCCGCCGTCGCGTACGAGCGCGGCATCGATGTTCACCTCGCTCATATCGTTGACGATGACGGCAACGCGCCGCCCCTCGCGATTATTGAGAATATGGTTGAGCAAAGTGGTCTTGCCGGCTCCGAGAAAGCCCGAGAGCACCGTGACCGGAAGGCGGTTGGGTATGGCTGTGTTGTGCATGGCTATTGCCCTCTTGCAATGGCCTGCCGCGAGGGCCGCAGCAGGCCGGATAACGTCAGTCGTGAACTTCGCCGGAGCCGCCGACGGCCACGACATTGAAAGGCTTGCCTTCGAGCGCGATCTCGCGGTCTTTCGCGAAGGCGGCCGCCTTGATCACATGCAGGCGGCTCTTCAGCGGATCGCTGACGATGATCTCGTCACCGGCGACGGCGATGCGCGGCCGCGGCAGGCTCCAGTGGCCGTCCATGCTGTAGGGCTCGGTCAGCTTCAGCGATTTTTCGATTTTGGCGGTAATGACATTCAGCTGATGCAACTGCCCGTCCTCGGTGAAGATGTAGGCGAACCGCGGGCGCGCCGAATCGACGGCAAAATGCACGCGGCGGGCGGGCAGTTCGATCCGGCGGAACGGTTCGGCATTGCCCGGCTCGACCAGCACCACCGCCTGCGGACCGTAATTGCCGAGGAAATACTGCAGGCCCTTGCCGCCGAGAAGCGTGGTGATCTTGCCGTCAGGCAGCGATGACGCATAGGCGAGATGGTTGATCTCGGGCGCATCCGCGCCGGATTTGACCAGAAGCAGCCCGGTCTTACAGGCGATGGCCAGAATATTGCCGGACGACGCTTCCCCATGCAGGTCAGGGCATGCATGCAGCGCGCCGACGGGATAGCCGTCGCTGCCGAGAACCTTGATGCCGATGGGGAGCTCATCCACCGGCTTTTCCGGGTGCGGCTCCGTCACCAGCACCATACCGCCATAGGAGACGGCAACGCCGTGATGCGGCGAAGCCAGCTTGATGCTGCGCACATCGGCTTTTCCGGCAAGCACATCCCTTTCCCTGACGACCTTCACCAGACCATCGCCGTCAAAGAACTGGGCGATATTGCCGTTGTGATCGACGAAGTGCGAAGGCCGCTGGCCTTCCAGCTTCAGATCGAGCAGTTTCGGCGCCTCGACCTTGAGATCGCCATGGGCGCCGTGGTCCTCCACGGCAATGCCGGTCGACAGGACCGCCACCTCGCCGCCGTCCCGCTGCACGGCAAAAATTGTTTTCCCGCTGTCGGACAGCGACAGGCCGGCCGGTGCCTTCACCTTGAACGTATCGACAATCCCGCCGGTTCGCGGGTCGAACACGCGGATGGTCGGCTCGGCGTGATCCGAGACGAAAACGCGCCAGGCGGTCTGCTCATTGGCCAGAGCGGGCAAGGCGGCAAAGCCGAAGACCATGGCGAGCGGCAACACATTTTTCAGATGTCGTGACATGCTTGTTCCTTCATGCATCGTGGGAGTCCTGCAGATATAATGTAATAACATTACATTGATGCCAATGAAAAAAGCGGAGTCATCCCCCGCTTTTTCCGGCGCAGCCGATCAGCTGCCGAGAATGGCCTTTTTGAAGGCACTGATATTGTGGTGCATCATGTCGATATAGGTGCTGGCGCCTTCGCCCGGTTCCGACAGGGCATCGGAAAACAGTGTGCCGCCGACATTCAGCTTGGTCTCGCTGGCGATCTGCTCGATCAGGCGCGGATTGGTGATGTTCTCGACGAAGATCGCCGAGGCCTTGTCTTCCTTGACCTGCTTGATCAGCGCGACGACATCGGCAGCGGACGGCTCCGCATCCGTTGAAAGACCTTCGGGCGCCAGGAACTTCAGCCCGTAGGCATGCTCGAAATAGCCGAATGCATCGTGGGAGGTGATGATCAGACGCTTGGCCTCCGGAATGGCGGCGATGCCGGCCTTCACATCGATCTCGGTCTGATCCAGCTTCTTGGTATAGTCCGCGCCATTCTTCTTGTAGGTATCGCAATTCACCTTGTCGGCATTGCAGAAGGCATCGACGATGTTCTTCACATAGATCTTGGCATTGGCAATCGACTGGAACGCATGCGGGTCGAAGGCACCGTGATCGTGGTGATGCTCAGCGCCTGCCTCCGCATGGCCTTCTTCCTCTTCCTGCGCCTTGAGGGGCTCGATACCCTTGGTCAGCTCGACAATGGGCGCCTTGGTGCCGCTCGCCTCGACCAGCCGCGGCAGGAAACCTTCAAATCCCAGACCATTGACCAGAACCACATCCGCCTTTGCCAGCGCCGCCGCATCCGATGGCTTGGGCTCATAGACATGGCTGTCGCCGTTCGGGCCGACCAGATTGGTCAGCGAAATCTTGTCGCCGCCGACGTTCTTGGCAAAATCCTCGATGATGGAAAAGCTGGAAACAACCTTCAGGTCAGCCGCAAAAGCGGTGGATGAAGCCGCAGATAGTAACAATATAACATTCAGAGCCGTAGCAAGTTTAAGAGCTTTGCGCATTGGTAGTCTCCTTTATCGAGGTTTAGGCGGTTCTGTGGCGGTGGGAACGCATGCGGCTGCTGAGAACGCCGCGTGAGCCGATGAGAATGGAAGCGATATACATCGCACCGGCGGAAAGGATGATCGCCGGGCCGGACGGCAGGGCGAAATGATAGGAGATCAGCAGGCCCGCAACGCAGGATATCATCCCGATCAGGATTGCAACCGCGCACATCGGGCCGACACGGGTCGTCCAGAAGCGCGCGCCGGCGGCAGGCAGCATCATCAGGCCGACCGACAGCAGTGTCCCGAGCGCCTGGAAGCCGCCGACGAGATTGAGCACCACCAGCGCCAGGAAGATGAAATGCACGGGCGTGCCGATGCGGCTGACCGAACGCAGGAACAGGGGATCAAGGCACTCGGCCACCAGGCCGCGCCAGAAAATGGCGAGAGTCACGATGCTGACGCCGCAGATCAGGCCGATCAGGCTCAGCGCCTCGTTGTTGAGCGCAAGGACCGTGCCGAACAGCACATGCATCAGGTCGACATTCGAACCGCGCAGCGAAACGATCATTACCCCCAGCGCAAGGGATATCAGGTAGAAGGCCGCCATCGAGGCATCTTCCTTCTGGATCGTGAAGCGCGACACCGCCCCGGCGCCGAGCGCCACGATCACCCCGGCGATCAGCCCGCCGATGGTCATCGGCACGATCTGCAGGCCGTAGAGCAGGAAACCGGCGGCGGCTCCCGGCAGGATGGCGTGCGACATGGCATCGCCGGTCAGGCTCATCCGCCGCAGCATCAGGAACACGCCGACAGGGCAGGAACTGAGCGAGAGCGCCAGCGAGCCGAGCAAGGCGCGCTGCATGAAGCTGTATTCGATGAAGGGGGCGATGAGGAAATCATACATCCGGATCAGGCCCCCGCCCGGCTGTGACCATCATGATGCGCATGATGCGTGTGATCATGCGCGTGATCGTGGCCATGACCGCCGGTCGCGGACATTTGGGCATCATCCTCGCACCAGGGCGCACTCTCGGCCCAGGCCTCGTGGAACTGCCGCGCATGCAGCAGGTTTTCCGGACGAAGCGTCTCCCGCGAGGCGCCCCAGGCAATGGGCTTGCGCGCCAAAAGCAGCGTTTCGGGGAAATGCTCCCGCACCAGGTCGAGATCGTGGACCACCACCATGATGGTGCGCTTTTCGCCGTGCCAGCGCTTGATCAGCGCAATGAGATCACCCACCGTCTTGGCATCGATGGCATTGAACGGCTCGTCGAGAAGGATCAGATCGGCATCCTGCACCAGCACCCGGGCAAACAGGGCGCGCTGCAATTGCCCGCCCGACAGGCTGTCGATGGGGCGCTTTTCAAAGCCGCCCAGCCCGACGCCCATCAGGGCCCGCGAAACCTGTTCACGGTCACCGGCGGTAAAGCGGCCAAGCAGGCCGCGCCGGGGCCAGAGCCCCAGCGAAACAAGATCGATGACCCGCGCCGGAAACGAGCGGTCCAGTTCCGATTGCTGCGGCAGATAGGCGACGCGAACGTCCTTCTCGACCACGACGGAACCGGACATCGGCTGGAGAACACCGACAATACCCTTCATCAGCGTCGACTTGCCTGAACCGTTCGCACCCACGACGGCCGTCAGCGAACCGCGCTCGACCACACCGCTCAGATGATGAACGGCAGGGTGGCTGCGATACCCCAGGGTAAGGTCACGAAAGGTCAGGCATTGGTCAGTCATGGTCTATCCGCATGCTCCGGACGGCGGCGTTCGGTCGGTCACGTCCATCCGGCATCTTCTTGACGTCTCGATATGTGATGTTATTACATTAGTCAACAATGGCAAATTTGAGAACAGACGAAATTAATTTATCCACTGGCAGCCGATGACGCCGCTGCTTATCTTAGAGACAGCAGATTTTTACGGAAACGGACTTGTTTACGGCAATATCACGCGCTAGCGACTTAAACGTGTACGTTCAGGAGACCCGAAGGCAATGACAACCGCCCATGAGCTGACGAAGAACCAGACCCTGGTGTTCAATACGTTGTCGCGCGCCGAAGGGCCCTTGAGCGCCTACACCATCCTCGACCAGCTGCGCGGTGACGGTTTCCGTGCGCCGCTGCAGGTTTACCGCGCCCTGGAAAAGCTGCTCGACTACGGCATGGTCCACCGCCTCGAAAGCATCAATGCCTTTGTCGCCTGCGCGCATCCCCACAATCACAGCCACAATCACGGCATGATCGCCTTCGCCATCTGCGAGAAATGCGGGCAGGTCTCGGAATTTTCCGACGATATCATCACCCAGCGGGTGCGCGAATGGACCACGCAGAACGGCTTCAAACAGACCAAGACCACCATCGAAATCCGTGGCGTCTGCGCCGCCTGCGGCACCGCCTGATCAGGCCTTGTAGGCCTTGAGAAACAGGTCGACACCCGCAGTCACGGTCTTGCGGATCTGCTCCGGCTCCGGTTCCTGCTCCATCTGGCCGAACAGGCGGCGGCGCAGCAGGCCCGAATGGAAAAGGTCTGAAAGCTGATAGGCCGCCAGCTCCGTATCCTCGATCGCGAGAGATCCAGCAGCGACATGTTTGTCCAAAAGCGCGCGCATCAGGGCAAGACCCTTTTTCGGCCCCTTTTCGTAAAAGCTGGAACTCATGGAGGGCATGCGCTCCGCCACCCCGATGATGACACGCTGCGCCCGGATACCGGCATTCGATGTAATCAGCGTCGACAGTGAGATGCCGAACTGGATCAAGGCTTCGCGCAGGTCGCTGTTGTTGCTCTCCAGCGCATGGTAGATGCCGTCGAACAGCGCCGCCTTGTATTGCTGGCACAGATCGATGAACAGCTCTTCCTTGTTGTTGAAATAGACATAGATCGTGCCCTTCGACACGCCCGCTTCGCGGGTAATGTCATTCATGCTGGCCGCATCAAAACCCATCTGCGAAAAGACGCGATTGGCCCCATCCAGTATCTGCTGCCGTTTGACGGGATCCTGCCCTGCGGCCAGACGGCCGGGACGTTCGGAAGCGGTCATGCCTGGGTCCATAACGGGTGCCTTGGTAGACGACATAGTAGTCAAGTTTCCTCATTTTCGATTCTTTTTCGAACCAAGCGGTTCGATCCCCTTGATATGCGCTCTCATTTGCGCTATGTCAACGATCGAACCGATTGGTTCAATCAGTTACCGGATTGAACATCTGTAGAAAGAGCTCTCTATGTCCGCGCCGAAATCCACCAACGAGGCTGAGATTCGTCAGTTCCCTGCACCCGCCCCTGCTTCCAAGGTCGAAGCACCGGTGAAAAGTGAAGCCCCGCAGCACGACGTGGTCACTGCGACCCCGGCACCGCCAAAACGCTCGGTGAAGCGCTTCATATTGCCCGTCATCATTGTCGCCGCTGTCGGCGCCGGTGCCTGGTATGGCCACGAATGGTGGACAACAGGCCGTTTCATGGTCTCGACCGACGACGCCTACATCCAGGGCGACATCACCGCCATTGCGCCCAAGATCACCGGCTATATCGATACGATCAATGTCGTCGCCAACCAGCGCGTCAAGGCGGGCGATCCACTGATCACGCTCGACAATGGCGACTATACCATCGCGGAAGAACAGGCCGAGGCGCAGATCGCGACACAGCGCCTGACGCTTCTGCGCATTCAGGCCCAGACGGAAGCCGCCAAGGCATCCGTCAAACAGGTCGAAGCCAGCAAGGTCGCCGCACAGGCGGTCCTGACCAATGCAGAAGCCGCCGCAACCCGCGCCGGCCAGCTGCATGCGACGCGTTTTGCCTCCCAGTCCCAGCTCGACGACGCCACCGCGGCGCTGGATCAGGCCAAGGCCAATCTCGTTTCCGCCGATGCCCAGATCGCTGCGGCAGTCGCCAATGTCGGTGTGCTGGAAGCCCAGTACAAGGAAGCCGAGGGATCGATTGCCTCGCTGCAGCTGAGCAAGGACAAGGCCGCCCGCGATCTCTCCTTCACCGTCATCCGTGCGCCTCTCGATGGCGTTGTCGGCAATCTCTCGGCAAAGAAGGGCGATCTCGTCACCCCCGGCCAGCGGCTTGCCGCCCTCGTTCCCGTCAATTCGCTCTATATCGACGCGAATTACAAGGAAACGCAGCTGCGGGACATCGTGCCGGGCGAAAAGGTACGGGTACGGGTCGACGCGCTCTCCGGTGACACGTTTGAAGGCACCGTCGCCTCGATTGCGCCGGCATCCGGCGCCGTCTTCTCGCTGCTTCCGGCCGAGAATGCCACCGGCAATTTCACCAAGGTTGTCCAGCGCGTCCCGGTTCGCATCGCCCTGCCCGCCGACATTCTGGCATCCGGCAGGCTTCAGGCGGGCTTGAGCGTCATCGTTGACGTCGATACCCGCACGGCACCGGCCAAGTAAGCGCAACCAGCACCGGACCCGAGATCATGTCGAGCACGACCATCAGCGGAAAGCCAGCGGCACCGGCCGTGCCGTCCGATCACATCGATCCGAAGAAAGCCATCGCCTTTGTGGCGATGGTCTTCGGCATGTTCATGGCCATTCTCGACATCCAGATCGTTTCGGCATCGCTTGCCGAAATTCAGGCGGGTTTGAGCGCAAGTTCCGACGAGATTTCCTGGGTCCAGACCTCCTATCTCATCGCCGAAGTCATCATGATCCCGCTGTCCGGCTTCCTCGGCCGGCTCCTGTCGACGCGCGTTCTCTTCACCATTTCGGCGGCGGGCTTCACCGCAGCCAGCGTCCTGTGTGCCACGGCCACCAACATCGATCAGATGATCGTCTACCGCGCCATCCAGGGTTTCATCGGCGGCGGCATGATCCCCAGCGTGTTCGCGGCAGCCTTCACCATCTTCCCGCCTTCCAAGCGCTCGGTCGTCTCGCCCATCATCGGCCTCGTCGCCACGCTGGCGCCGACCATCGGGCCGACCGTCGGCGGCTATCTCAGCCACGCCTTTTCCTGGCACTGGCTGTTCCTCGTCAACGTCATTCCCGGCATCATCGTTGCCTTTGCCGCCTGGAACCTCATCGACTTCGACAAGGGCGACAAGTCGCTGTTCAGCAAGTTCGACTGGTGGGGCCTGGCCGGCATGGGCGCGTTCCTCGGCTCGCTCGAATACGTGCTCGAGGAAGGTCCGCGCAATGACTGGTTGCAGGACAGCACGATCTTCTTCTTCGCCATCGTTCTCGTACTCGGTGCGCTGCTCTTCTTCTATCGCGCCTTCACCGCCGAGGAGCCGATCGTCGACCTGCGCGCCTTCAAGAATCTCAATTTCGCCTTCGGCTCGGTGTTCTCCTTCATCATGGGCGTCGGCCTCTATGGCCTGACCTATCTCTATCCGCTCTATCTCGGCCGCATCCGGGGATATGACGCGCTGATGATCGGCGAAGCCCTGTTCGTCAGCGGCCTGGCCATGTTCATGACCGCACCCGTCGCCGGCTTCCTGTCCAACCGGATGGATCCGCGCCTGATGATGATGATCGGCTTCATCGGTTTTGCCGCGGGCACCTGGACCATGACCGGCCTCACCGCCGACTGGGATTTCTATGAATTGCTGCTGCCGCAGATCCTGCGCGGCTGCTCGCTGATGCTGTGCATGGTGCCGATCAACAATCTGGCGCTCGGCACCCTGCCGCTGTCCCGGCTCAAGAACGCTTCGGGCCTGTTCAACCTGACACGTAACCTCGGCGGTGCCGTGGGCCTTGCCGTCATCAACACGATCTTGACGGATCGCGGTGTCAAGCATTACGCCCAGCTGTCCGAAAAGGTGCGCTGGGGCAATCCGGAAGCCGAGAATCTGATGGCCAGCATGGCCAAGAATTTCCAGTCGCACGGCATTGACGGCTCGTCCGCGGCACTCAGCCGGATTTCCGGCATGGTGCACCAGCAGGCCTCGCTGATGTCGTTCATGGACGTCTTCTATATCCTGACGATGCTGTTCGCCTCGCTGGCGCTTTTTGCCGTGCTCATGCGCAAACCGGCACCCGCTGCCTCGGGCGGCGGAGGTGGCGGACACTAATATTCCTCGCGGTTGTGGTGCGTGGTTCGACAAGCTCACCATGAGGGAGCTGGGCTGATTTCAATACAAATTGCAAAGGTTGCAGAGTATGGCTCCCTGCAATCCTCATCCCCCCTCATGGTGAGCTTGTCGAACCACGCACCGCAGCTTTCCGCCACATCGTCATAATGCCCGGTTTCCCCCACGGGATTTGGGTGGAATTGCCGCCCGAATCCGGCACGGCAATCCAGCCGGAAAAAGCAGCGCGAGAGCACCCCGCCAAGGGCGGTCATTCCCCAAATTTTTGCAAAATAATGTTAGTCCGCTAACCGGATTTTTCTTGCCCCGGCCGATCCTTGTGGATGAGCATGTCGCAGGAAATCAAATGCGACATTCATTATTCGGCTAACTGCCGCTCATGCCAATCTTTTTGTCGTTATGGGAGCAATTCAGCCGACTGTCCGGACACTGTCATAATTCTCTCACGTGCGAATTGCTAAGCCACCAAAAAAATGTTTCACTTCTTTCCACTGCTCAGCAAAAGACGTTCGCAGGCCTGTCATCTAACTGACATGAGAGCCCTATATCGGGAGGCAGGAACGTCGAAAACAGAGCCAATGACGTTTGTCGCTTAAACAGGGGTGTTAAAATGGTTGTTTCTTCAAAACGCTTGCTCTCTCTATCGACAGCGCTGCTGTTCGCAAGCACCACGCTTTCGTTCGCGGATGCGCCAGCTGATCTGGTTGCCGCCGCGAAAAAGGAAGGATCGCTGACGACCATCGCGTTGCCGCACGACTGGTGTGGTTATGGCGATATCATTGCCGGTTTCAAGGCAAAGTACGGCCTGACCGTCAACGAACTCAATCCGGATGCCGGATCGAAGGACGAAGTCGAAGCGATCAAGGCCAACAAGGACAACAAGGGCCCGCAGGCGCCTGACGTCATCGACGTCGGTCTTTCCTTTGGCCCCGATGCCAAGAAAGACGGCCTGACACTGCCTTACAAGGTTTCCACCTGGGATTCGATCCCGGCCGAACTGAAGGATGCCGACGGCCATTGGTATGGCGACTATTATGGCGTCATGTCGTTCGAAGTGAACACCGACATCGTCAAGAATGTCCCGAAGGATTGGGCTGACCTGCTCAAGCCGGAATATGCCAACACCGTAGCGCTTGCCGGTGATCCGCGTGCGTCCAACCAGGCCATTCTCGCCGTACAGGCCGCCGGCGCATCGACCGGTGCCAAGCCCGGTGCCGCTGCTGCCGAAGCCGGCCTGAAGTATTTTGCCGACCTCAACAAGGCAGGCAATTTCGTTCCGGTCATCGGCAAGTCGGGCACGCTGGCACAGGGTGCAACCCCGATCATCATCAACTGGGACTACAATGCGCTTTCGGGCCGCGACACGCTCAAGGGCAACCCGCCGGTTGAAGTCGTCGTTCCCGCATCGGGCGTTCTGGCCGGTGTCTATGTCCAGGCCATCAGCGCCTATGCACCGCATCCCAATGCCGCCAAGCTGTGGATGGAATATCTCTATTCCGACGAAGGCCAGATCGGCTACCTCAAGGGCTATTGCCATCCGACCCGCTTCAAGGATCTGGTGAAGAACAACAAGGTACCGAAGGAAGTCCTCGACAAGCTGCCACCGGCAGCGGCCTACGAAAAGGCCTTCTTCCCGACGCTTGATGAACAGGCTGCCGCCAAGGAAGCCATCACCAAGGGCTGGGACAAGGTTGTCGGCGCCAACGTCAAGTAATCTCTGACCATCGGATCCCCGTGGAAACATCCGCGGGGATTCCCTTTTTCAGAGACAAGGCGCGCCCTGCTTGAACCGTCGGTCAGTTTGTTCGCTTCGCAATTGATGCGGTAGCGTCTATAATGCAGCTCAGAAAGCGGTCTTCAAAATCCATGAGTGTGATTTCAGAAGCAAGCACCTCCTCTATTCCACCTGCCGCCACCCAGGAGCGCAAGCGCTTGTCGCTTGATTGGCTCGGTGTCATGCCGTTCTTCCTGTTTGCCGTGATGTTCCTGGTTTTGCCGACGATCTATCTCGTCGCCGGGGCGTTCCAGGATGCGCAGGGCAATCTGACCTTCGCCAATCTCGTCAACCTGTTCCAGCCATCGATCATCGATGCATACGTGATCTCGATCAAGATATCGCTGACATCGGCGCTGCTTGGCGCGTTCATCGGTTTCAGCATCGCCGCGGCCATCACCCTGGGCGGCCTGCCGAGCTGGATCCGCGCGCCGATGATGACGTTTTCCGGTGTCGCCTCGAATTTCGCCGGCGTTCCGCTGGCCTATGCCTTTCTGTTCACGCTCGGACGGACCGGCCTCGTCACCTATCTCCTGGTCAACGTCTTCGGGTTCAATCTCTACGCGCACGGCTTCAATCTTCTCAGTTTCTGGGGCCTGACCATCACCTATCTCTACTTCCAGATTCCGCTGATGGTGCTGATCATCACGCCGGCGCTGGACGGGCTGAAGCGTGAATGGAAGGAAGCCGCCCTCATTCTCGGCGCAACCGGACCGCAATACTGGCGCATGGTCGCCTTCCCGATCCTGTGGCCTGCCCTGCTTGGCACCATTCTCCTGCTTTTCGCCAATTCCTTCGGTGCCATCGCCACGGCCTATGCGCTGACCGGCTCGTCCCTCAGCATCGTCCCGATCGTCCTCTACGCGCAGATCCGCGGCGACGTCCTGCAGGACCCGCAGCTCGGCTATGCCCTGGCCTTCGGCATGATCGTCATAACAGGCATTTCCAACGGCATTTACATCTGGATGCGCGCCCGCAGTGAACGGTGGCTCAAATGAAGAAAAACCGTTTCTGGTCCTGGCTCGCTCTCGCCTTCGGCATTCTCTATTTTGCCCTGCCGCTGATCGGCCTGTTTGAGTTTTCGCTGCGCATGCGGCGCGGGGTCTATTCGCTCGATGCCTATTGGGTCGTGCTGAGCGATCCCGGCTTCCAGGCGACGTTCGCCTATTCGGTCGTCATGGCCATCGCCACCATTTTCGTCGGCGTGCTGCTCATCGTTCCGACGGCCTATTGGGTGCGCCTGCGCCTGCCGGGCTGGCGGCCGTTCATCGAGTTCATCACGCTGCTGCCGTTGGTCATCCCGGCGATTGTCATCGTGTTCGGCTATATCAGGCTGTACAACACCTCCTCGATGCTGCCGCTGACCGGTTCGGCCGTGGGCACCAACATCCTTTTGTGCTTCGGTTATACGACACTGGCGCTGCCCTACATGTACCGCGCCGTCGATACCGGCCTTGGCGCCATCGATATCCGCACCATGACCGAAGCCGCCGAAAGCCTTGGCGCAAGCCGGATAACCATCATGGCACGCATCATCCTGCCCAATGTGCTCATTGCGGTGCTGTCGGGTGCGTTCCTGACCTTCGCCATCGTCATCGGCGAATTCACCATGGCAGCCCTGTTGAACCGTCCGGCTTTCGGACCATTCCTGCAGCTGCTCGGCGCAAATCGCGCCTATGAACCGGCGGCGCTCTCCGTCATCGCCTTTGCCATAACCTGGGTTTGTATGGGGCTTATCCAGGTCGTCACCCGCTTCAACAAATCCCTCGCTGCAACCAAGCGATAATCGGGAACCTTGCCAATGTCATTTCTCACCATCAGCCATTTGAAAAAGAGTTTTGGAGCCACGACGGTTGTTCATGATTTCAACCTGAGCATCGAGAAGGGTGAATTCATTTCCTTCCTCGGCCCCAGCGGTTGCGGCAAGACAACGGTGCTGCGCATGGTCGCCGGTTTCGAAACCCCGACATCCGGCACGATCAGCATCGGCGGCAAGGACGTCGTCAACCTCAAGCCCAACCAGCGCAATATCGGCATGGTGTTCCAGGCCTATGCGCTTTTCCCCAACATGACCGTGGCGCAGAATGTCGCCTTCGGCCTGAAGGTTGCCAAGAAGCCACAGGCGGAGATCAACGCGACGGTGCACGAGATGCTGTCGCTGATCAAGCTCGACCATCTGGCCGAACGTTTCCCCTATCAGCTCTCCGGCGGCCAGCAGCAGCGCGTCGCGCTCGCCCGCGCCCTTGCCACCAAGCCGCAGGTTCTCCTGCTCGACGAACCGCTGTCGGCGCTCGACGCCAAGATCCGCGTGTCGCTGCGCGAGGAAATCCGGGCGATCCAGCGCAAGCTTGGCATCACCACGATTTTCGTCACCCACGACCAGGAAGAGGCCCTGTCGATCTCCGACCGTATCGTCGTCATGTATGAAGGCAAGGCAGAGCAGGTCGGCGCGCCGTTCGAGATTTACAACCAGCCCTCATCGCGTTTTGTCGCATCCTTCGTCGGCACGCTCAACACGCTGGATGCGGTTGTGCGCGATGCGGCCACCGGCACCATCACCGTCGACGGCAAGGACGTGTCGATCGGCCTGAAGCGTCTCAACGGCCACAAGACCGGTGACAAGATTTCCCTTGCCGTGCGCCCGGAGGCGGTGAGCCTCGGCGGCGCCACAGGCAATCGCGAGACGACGCTGGACGGCAAGATCAACAGCGTGCACTTCCTCGGTTCGGTCATCCGCATCCGCGCCTCGCTTGGCCAGAACACCGTATCCTTCGATACATTCAATGATCCGAGCGCGCCGCCGCCGGTGCCCGGCGAAGACGTCAAGGTCAGCCTCGCCGCCAAGGACCTGCTGGTTCTGGAGCACTGATCCGCATCATGTCGGCAAAACAAAACGGGGTGCTGCTGCCAGCACCCCGTTTCAATTTGACGATTGAGGCAGGCTCAGAGCCTATCCTTCAATCGCTTCATCCAGCAGCTTAAGCGCTGCTTTCTTTGTCAGTTTGACCGGATTGCCGCCGGCGGTCGGATCGACAATCGCCATATCGGCGATCAGTTCCTTCTGCTTCTTGCTCATGTTGAGATCCTTGATCAGACCGGGCAGCGCATGCGGCACCTTCAGCTCCTTGCGCAGCTTGATGATCGCCTTGGCAAAGCCGTCGAACCCGCCCTTGATGCCGATATAGCTGGCCAGCCGCGCAATGCGCTCTTCCACCGCATCGCGGTTGAACGCCAGCACGTAGGGCATGAACACCGCATTGGTCATGCCGTGATGGGTGTCATACAGCGCGCCGATGGGATGCGACAGCGAGTGGATCGCGCCGAGCCCCTTCTGGAAGGCGGTGGCGCCCATGGCCGCCGCGCTCATCATATGGGCACGCGCCGTCAGGTCCTTGCCGTTGGCATAGGCCTTGGGCAGGTTTTCGAACACGAGGCGGATGCCTTCGACCGCGATGCCGTCGGCCATCGGGTGATAGCCCGGTGCGCAATAGGCCTCGAGGCAATGCGCCAGCGCGTCCATGCCGGTACCGGCGGTGATGAAGGCGGGCATCCCCACCGAAAGCTCAGGATCGGCGATGACGATTGCCGGGAGAAGTTTCGGATGGAAGATCACCTTCTTGGTGTGGGTCTCTTCATTGGTGATGACACCGGCGCGGCCCACTTCCGAACCCGTTCCCGCCGTGGTCGGCACGGCAATGATCGGCGCGATGACATCGCTGTTGGCGCGCGTCCACCAGTCGCCCACATCCTCGAAATCCCAGACCGGCCGGGTCTGGCCCGCCTGGAAGGCGATGAGCTTGCCAAGGTCGAGCGCCGAACCGCCGCCGAAGGCGATGACGCCATCATGCTTGCCCTTCTTGAACACGGCAATGCCGGCGGTGAGGTTGGATTCGACCGGGTTGGGTTTCACCTCGGAGAAAACGCCGTAGGGAACCTTGGCATCGTCGAGGATTTTCAGCGTGCTCGCCACCACCGGCAGCTTGGCCAGGCCGGGATCGGTGACGAACAGCGGCTTCTTGATGCCGGTCGCCTCGAGAACCTCTGGCAGTTCCTTGATACGGCCCGCACCGAAGCGAACGGTGGTCGGGTAATTCCATTTGGAGATCAGCTTGCTCATGGTGTGTCTCTTTCAGAAAATCAGATCGCTTCACGCAGGTGGAAGGATTTGGGACGGGTCAGGTTGCCGTAGCCGATGGCCGACATGGCGGCACCCCTGCCGGTTTCCTTGACGCCGGTCCACACCAGCGCCGGATCGATATAATCGCAGCGGTTCATGAACACCGTACCGGTTTCGATCCGCTCGCCGATGGCGGCGGCGCGGTCCGTATCGGTGGTCCATAGCGACGCCGTCAGGCCGTACTGGCTGTCATTCATCAGCGCCAGCGCTTCCTCGTCATTGCGCACCTTCATGATGCCGACGATGGGGCCAAAGCTTTCCTCGCGCATGACGCTCATCTGGTGGTCGACGCCGGTCAGCACTTCGGGCGCAAGATAGGGCGATCCGGCCGCGTCATTGGCAACGCGCATATTGACATGCGCCTTGGCACCCTTGCGCAGGGCTTCCGCCTTCTGTTCACGGATGAGTTCGGCAAAACGTGTCTGCGCCATCGGCCCCATGGTCGTTGTCGCATCGAGCGGATTGCCGACCACATACTGCTTGGTCAGGTCGACAAAGCCGTCGACGAAGCGGTCATAGACATCCGCATGCACATAGATGCGCTCGATGCCGCAGCAGCACTGGCCGGAGTTGAAGAACGCGCCGTCGACCAGATTGGCCACCGCATGGTCGAGATTGACGTCCGGCAGCACATAGGCCGGGTCCTTGCCGCCCAGCTCAAGCCCGAGCGACATGAAGGTGCCCGCTGCCGCCTTTTCGATGGCGCGGCCGCCACCGACCGAGCCGGTGAAATTGACATGGTCGATCCGGCCCGACCCCAGCAGTTTTTCGGTCTGGGCATGGTTCAGCACGATGTTCTGGAAAACGCCCTTCGGCAGTCCGGCCGCAGCAAAAGCCTGGGCAAAGCGCTCGCCGACCAGCAGCGTCTGTGCCGCATGTTTGAGGATGACGGTATTGCCCGCCATAAGCGCCGGGATGATCGTGTTGACGGCGGTCAGATACGGATAGTTCCACGGCGCAATGACCATGACGACGCCGAGCGGCACGTGCTTGATGTAGCGGCGGAAGCCCGGCTTGTCGTTTTCAATGACCGGCGCAAGCGCCCGTTCGGCAATCGCGACCATGTAGCGCGTGCGTTCCTCCACGCCGCCCTTTTCGCCGCCATAGCGCACCGGGCGGCCCATCTGCCAGGCGATCTCGGGCACGATCGCGTCATTCATGCCGAGCAAGGCATCCAGCGCCGCAAGGCAAAGCCGGCCGCGTTCGGCGATGCTGGTCTGCGACCAGCCGGCCTGCGCCTGCCTTGCCGCTTCCACGGCCGCGTCGATGGCCTTGTCCGTTGCAACGGGACGCTCCGCATACACGGAGCCGTCGATGGGGGTGATCAGTTTGACCGTCTCGGTCATGGGTAAACCTCTAGCCTGTGTTTTCCAAAAGCTGGCCCCGCCCCGCGAACGCATGCCGCGGGACAGGCCTTTGCCGTGATCTTCAATACCGTTCGAAACCGCGATGCAACTCCCAATCGGTGACGCGGCGGTCATATTCGAACTGCTCCCACTTGGCGGTGTGCACGTAATGCTCGACCACCTCGTCGCCGAGCGCCGTCTTCAGCATCTTCGACTTCGCCAGCGTTTCGGTCGCCTCGCGCAGGGTCTTGGGGATTTCCCGCAACCGCGCCCCGCCATAGGCATCGCCCTGGAACGGCTTGTCGAGTTCAAGCTTCTCGTCGATGCCTGCCAGGCCCGACGCGATCAGACCGGCAAAGGCGAGATAGGGATTGAGATCAGCCCCGCCGATGCGGCATTCGATGCGGATGCCCTTGGTGCCTTCGCCGCACAGGCGGAAGCCCGCCGTCCGGTTGTCGAGGCTCCAGACGTTCTTCGTCGGCGCAAAGGTGCCGGCCTGGAAGCGCTTGTAGGAGTTGATGTAGGGCGCGAGGAAGAAGGTGAAGTCGTCGGCATATTTCAGCTGCCCGGCCACCCATTGCCGCATCAGCGGCGACATGGTGTGTTCGGCGTTCTTGTCATAGAACAGGGGCGTCTTGCCATCGGCGCTCCACAGCGAGTTGTGCACGTGGCTGGAACTGCCGGCCAGCGCATAATCATATTTCGCCATGAAGGTGATCGCCTTGCCCATCTGGGTGGCGATTTCCTTGCAGCCGTTCTTCATGATCACGTGCCGGTCGGCCATTTCAAGCGCTTCGGCATAGCGCACATTGATTTCTTCCTGGCCCGGGCCCCATTCGCCCTTGGAGTTTTCGACGGGAATGCCCGCATCGAACAGACCATTGCGGATGGCGCGCATGACGGCGTCTTCCTTGGTGGTCATCTGGATCACGTAGTCCTGGATATAGGGCGATGCGGTGGTCATGCCCTTCCAGTGCTTGGCACGCGCACTCTCATAGGTCTCGTCGAACAGGTAGAATTCCAGCTCCGAGGCGAAGTAGGCGAGATAGCCCCGCTCCTTCAGCCGTGCCAGCTGGCGCTTCAGGATGGCGCGCGGCGAATGGGCGAGATCCTCGTGATGGTGATGGTCGAGAATATCGCACAGGACCAGCGCGCATTTTTCCAGCCACGGAATATGGCGGATGGTGGAAAGGTCGGGCTTGATGACGAAATCGCCATAGCCCTGTTTCCAGCTGGCCGCCTTGTAGCCGGGCACCGGCTCCATGTCGATGTCGTTGGCCAAGAGATAGTTGCAGCCATGCGTCTCGTCATGGGCGGAGTCGACGAAGAAGCTGGCATGAAAGCGCTTGCCGATCAGGCGGCCCTGCATGTCGACGAAGCAGGCCAGCACCGTGTCAATTTCGCCATTGGTTACATGGCGCTTTAATTCGTCGAAACTCCAATGTCCGGGCATTTCTTGTCTATCCTCAAACAGAATTTGGATTGGGTCAAAAGACAGGGCGGCCGGCCCGAGCCCGCCGCCCCCGTTTTGCAATCAGCCGCGTTCGCCGACGGCCTTTTCAGCGGCAGCGATTTCGGCGGCACGCTTGGCCACGGCATCGCCGATGGGCGGGCCCTGGAAACGGCGGCGTTCGAAGCCGAACCAGACAGCAGCCGTCACCACCAGGAAGCCGACGGTGATGTAGAGAGCCCATTCATTCGGCGGCTGGATGCCGATGATGAAGATCAGCGCCATGGCAAGGATCGACAGGATGGCGAACAGCTTGAACATGCCTTCACCCAGGTTCCATGGTCCCATCTTGTTCCATTTCGGCGTACCCCAGGCGAAAAAGCCCAGCGCGATCGGAATGGCGAAGGAGAAGAACAGGAAGATGACCGTGCAGGAAACAACCACCGAATAGACCGGCGTGTCACCGATGGACACCATGTTCGAACCCCAGACGAACAGCACCGCCAGGGTGGCGCCGGTCCAGATGGCGGCGACGGGCGTGCGGTATTGCGGGCTGACCTTCGACAACAGGCTCGATCCCGGCAGGCCCTTGTCGCGGGCGAAGGCAAAAATCATGCGCGAGACCGAGGTTACCGTCGCCAGGCCGCAGAGGAACTGGCTGATGAAGATCAGGAAGTAGAGAATGTTCTTGACGACAGGATTGACCTGTTCGCCCATCGCCCAGAAGAACACGTTCCAGCCCTGTGCCGCCGCCGCATCCATGCTTGGCAGCATCAGCACGAACGAGCACAGCATGATATAGCCGAAGACGGCCGACCACAGCACCGACGAAACCATGCCGCGCGGCACGGAATGCGCCGCCTTGACGGTTTCTTCGGATGTATGGGCGGATGCGTCATAACCGGTGATCGTGTAGATCGGCAGCAGCAGACCGAGCAGGAACACCCACGGGCTCGAGCTCGTGGGCCAGACGGGGCTGCCGGTCATCGATCCGTCCGCCGCCGGCGTCGGCATGCCGGAATAGTTGGCGAATGTGAACAGGCGGCTGAATTCGAACGACTTGGCCGAAGCGAGGCAGACCAGCGACAGGGCAATCGCCGTGGCGAAAATCAGATAGCCGGAAAAGTCGGTCAGCTTGGCGGTGAGGCCGATGCCCATATGGTTGACCAGGGCCTGGACGCCGGTCAGGATGATCAGGAAGATGATCTGCACCGTGATGGAATCCGTGATCCCGAGATAGGTGCCGAAAGCGCCGATGAAGAAATAATAGGTGCCGACATTGATGGCGCCGAGCACGGTGATCAGGCCGAGCAGGTTGAACCAGGCTGTCAGCCAGCCGGTGCCGCGATTGCCGAGGATCGAACCCCAGTGATAGAGACCGCCTGCGGTCGGGTAAGCCGAGCTGATCTGCGCCATGGCAATGGCGAAGACCGCCGAGACCAGGCAGCCGAGCGGCCAGCCGATGCCGATGGCGGCACCGCCGGCACCCGCCGTCGCCTGTCCCAGCGAATTGATGCCGCCGGACAGAATGCAGATGATCGAAAACGAGATGGCGAAGTTGGAGAAACGGCTCATGCGCCGTTCCAGTTCCTGGGCATAGCCCATGCCGTGGAGAACTTTGATGTCCTCCGATTTATCCACGTCGGTATAATCTTGGTGTGTCATCGTACTCACGTTCCCCGTTATTCTTGAGAAATTTCTAACGTCAGATACCAATCCTTATGCGATCCTGTTTGCAGCCTTCCTGGTTGTGGAAAGCGGCCCCTGGGCAATTTCCTTCAAAATGGCCGAGAGGGTCCCGGCCCATGCTTTTTCTTCTTTGGGTGTGGTGATGAGATCGTTGCGGATCTCGATCATCACCGCGGCAAGCCCTTGCGCCGACGCATGGCGTTCAAGCGTGTAATAGACCCGGTCGGCGGGCGAATAGGGCTCATTGATGCCGACGCAGTATTGATCGAGCGCCTGCAGGCCCGCAATCAGCGGTGCGGCAACCTGATCGTATTCGTCATGGATGATGCCGATGTGCCAGGGCCGCTCGACCCCGCGATAGACCGGCGTGAACGAATGCACCGCCACATAGACCGGCGCCGGAAAGCCCTTGCGCGCACGGTCCCGTGCCAGTTCTTCGATAGCCGCGTGATAGGGCTGATGCGACAGCGCGATGCGCCGCTGCCTTTCCGCCGCATCGAGCCCCGTATTGGCAGGCACCGTGGTCAATTCGCTCGTGGCCGGGATGAGATCAGGCGCCTCGAGCGGCCGGTTGCAATCGATGATCAGCCGCGAGACGCAGGATTCAACCAGCGGCGCATCCAGCAGCGCGGCCATCCCCTGGCTGACCCCCAGCGCGCCGGGGTCCCAGGCGATATGCTTTTGCAGATCGTCCGGCTCAAGGCCGAGACGGCCATAGGGCGCGGGAATGTGGTTGGAAGCGTGATCGCAGAGAATGACAAACGGCGAGCCACCATCGGGGTTGGATACCCGGACCGGCTCCCAGACACTGTGCGTGGCCTGCGATAATCCCATTTTGCCCTCTTCGGCAATTTGTACTTTGTATTACATTTTGTATTTTTATTTCCACTCACGTATGATTTGATACACAAGTCACAAAATTGTCAAATGCGAAAATTGCGTTTCTTGACTTTGACCGAAAGAAGTTTGATGGGAACAAGCATTTCCGAACTGATCAGCGAAAAAATCGATGCGATGTCGACGTCCGAACGCAAGGCCGCGCAGACCCTCATCGCCAACTACCCGCTGATCGGCCTGCGCACGGTGGCGGAGTTTTCGGCGCAAGCGGGGGTCAGTTCACCGACGATCCTGCGTTTCGTCTCGCGTCTCGGCTTTCAGGGCTATCCGGAATTCCAGCAGGCCCTGCAGCAGGAGCTGGCAGCGCAGATCCAGTCGCCGCTCAACCGCGCGACAATCATTCAGTCATCCAAGGGCAGCGCCGCTTACCCCCTGATGGAAGCGGCCATCGAGAACATTCGTGAAACATTTCACCATCTCTCGACGCAGCAGCTGGACGACGCGACGGAGGCGCTCAGCCGCACCCGCACCCATGTCTATCTGCTCGGCGGCCGCTTCACCGATCCGATCGCCATCTACATGGCGGCACATCTGAAGATCATCCGTTCCGGCGTCACCCATCTCACCGGCCAGGAAAGCAACTGGCGCGACCAGCTGATCGACATGGGCAGGAAGGATGTCCTCGTCATCTTCGATATCCGCCGCTATCAGGAAAGCCTCATCCGCTTCGCCGAGAAGGCGCAGGCGCGCGGTGTCGAGATCGTGCTGATCACCGACCAGTGGCTGTCCCCCATCGCCCGCTTCGCCCGCCATGTCATCGCCGGGCGCACGGCCGTCCCCTCGCCCTGGGACTCCTCCACCACGCTCTTCCTGATGGCGGAAACCCTGATCGCCGGGGTGACGCACAAGCTGCAGAACAGCAGCGCCGAACGCATCCGCGACATGGAACAGTTGCGTGATGGCTGAGATTGTCATTGCCCGGCAGGCACATTGATATACAAATGCTCACCCGGGCTCTGGGCCTGCGTTCGAATCGAATAAAGCAAGGACATAATCATGCAGCAAGCTGACATTGGATTGATCGGCCTTGGCGTCATGGGTGCCAATCTCGCGCTCAATATTGCCGAAAACGGTTATCGCGTCGCGGTTTACAACAGGACGGTGGAAAAGACCCACGCCTTTCATCAGGAAGCGGGCGCCCTCAAAGACAAGATCATTCCCTGCGAAACGCTGGAAGACCTGGCCAAGAACATCCGCGCACCCCGCCCGATCATCCTGATGGTGAAGGCAGGCGAGGCCGTCGATGAACAGATTGCAGCGCTGAAGCCCTTCCTTGCCAAGGAAGACATCATCATCGATGCGGGCAATGCCAACTTCCACGATACGGTCCGCCGCCTGAAGGAACTCGGCGCCAACGATCCGACCTTCGTCGGCATGGGCGTTTCCGGCGGTGAGGAAGGCGCACGGCATGGCCCATCGATCATGGTCGGCGGCACGCCCGAATCCTATGCGCGGATCGAGCCGGTCCTGACAGCCATTTCGGCGAAGTATGAGGGCGAATCCTGCGCCGCGCTGCTCGGCCCCGATGGCGCCGGTCACTTCGTCAAGACGATCCACAACGGCATCGAATATGCCGACATGCAGATGATCGCCGAAATCTACGGCATCCTGCGCGATGGTCTCGGGCTGTCGCCGGTTGAAATCGGCAAAATTTTCGACACCTGGAACAAGGGCCCGCTCAATTCCTACCTGATCGAAATCACCGCCAAGGTGCTCGCCGCCACCGACACGGAAACCGGCAAGCCGGCCGTCGAGATCATCGTCGACAGCGCCGGCCAGAAGGGCACCGGCCGCTGGGCCGCCATCGAGGCGCAGATGCTCGGCATCCCCGCAACCGGCATTGAAGCGGCGGTTGCCGCGCGCTCGATTTCCGCGCTGCGCGACGAACGCGCCAAAGCCGCAAAAGCCTATGCCTCGCTCGGCACGCCCAAGCTTGCGGGCACCGACCAGTCCTTCATCGATGCGCTGGAACAGGGCCTGCTGGCCGGCAAGATTGCCGCCTATGCGCAAGGCTTTGCCGTCATGTCAGGTGCTTCGGCCGAGCATGGCTGGAACATCCCGCTCGACACCACGGCGAAAATCTGGCGCGCCGGCTGCATCATCCGTTCGCAGTTCCTCGACGAGATCGCCTCGGCTTTCGCCGGTGGCGGCCAGGACAATCTGCTGCTGGCGCCATCCTTCGTCGAACGCATGAAGACAGCTTCGACGGCGTTGCGCGATGTGGTTGCCAAGGCGGCCGTGGCCGGTCTGCCGACCCCGGCGCTCGCTGCAGCTCTCGGCTATTTCGATGGCTACCGGCAGGCGCGCGGCACGGCCAATCTCATCCAGGCGCAGCGGGACTTCTTCGGCGCGCACGGCTTCAAGCGCGTGGATAAGGAAGGCGATTTCCACGGCCCATGGTCGGATGTCGGCTGACAATATCAAGCGCTAAAATGATTGCCTGAAACCGCCTCCGCCAACGGGGCGGTTTCTTTTTGGGTTGATCACGGCGTTCCCCGCGCCCCGCTCGGCGGCGTGGCGTGGATGCGGCCCCACGCCCGGCGCAGCTGCCGCGCCGAGGCAAAACCCGTGCGCTCCGCCACACCCTCCATATCCAGCCGCGTATGGCTGAGGATTTCCTGCGCCAGCGCCACCCGCAGGCGGTTGAGATAATCGGGAATGCTCATTCCGGCATGTTCGTTGAACAGCCGCGACAGGTGCCGCGGGCTGGTTGCGGCGATATCCGCCAGGCTTTCCAGCGTCCAGTGTTGCGCCGGGTCGGCGGCGAGCCGGTCCTGCACCCGGTGGATCGCCGGGTGGATGTGATTGCGTCCGTCCAGCCATGGCGACCATTGCGGATCGGTGCCGCTGCGCCGGAGATAGACCACCAGATAGCGCGCGACGGCCACCGCGCAGGCCGGACCGGCCATCTCGCTGACCAGATGCAGCATCAGGTCGATACCCGCCGTGATCCCCGCACTCGAGTAACGGTTGCCATCCTCGACATAGAGCCGGTTGTCCAGCACCCGCGCCGTCGGCACCAGTGCGCGCAGCTCGTCAACCGAAGCAAAGTGCGTGGTACAGACGCGGTCGTCGAACAGGCCGGCACGCGCCGCCAGCAAGGCGCCGGAGCAGATCGTCACCAGTGTCTGGGTTTCCCCCAGATGCGCTTTCAGCCAGGCGACAATGTCCGCATCGCGGTGTCCATGCGCCTCCGCCCCGCGGCTCGCCGCCGTGTCCAGCAGCGTCGTGGTATCGCCTGCCAGCATGATCATCGCATCATCCGGCACATGGTCGGGCAACGGCCCGATGCCGCTGATGGTCAAGCCGATGGACGTGGTGACACTGGCGAGCGGGCCGACATAGCGCACGTCGAAATGCACCGCGTCCTGTTCCAGATTGGCCTTGCGCAGCACCTCCACCGGTCCGGCAATATCCAGCAGCAGCGCCCTTGCGGGCACCACCACCAGAACATCGATATGCAGGGATTGCTCGGGCTTCATGCGGCCAGCGCCTGCCCCGCCCCGTTCAACGCCTCGTCGACCGTCACGATCCGGGCAAAGCGCCCGGCCAGCACCAGCTCGGTACGGGCACGGATCTCGTCGGCGCTGAAGGTGCGCCCGGCGGCATTGGTCATGGCGAAGGTCAGCGTCGCCTCGGAGACGTAATCGACGGTATAGCCGAGATCCGAGGCATGGCGCGTGGTGGTCTCGCAGCACTGTTCGGTGCGGATACCCGACACCAGCAGCTTGCGGATGCCGTTCTCGGTCAGCCAGACATCGAGCCCGCTGCCGACAAGCGCACTGTGCCGGGCCTTGTGGAACACGACATCGGCTTCGAGCGAAACCGGTGCCAGCGGCTTGATGAAGCCGGAGTCCAGTGCAAACGGGCCATCGCCGTCGACATGGAAAATCTGGATGACCGGCAGGCCGGCAGCCTTGGCGCCATCGATCAGCCGCTGGATATTGGCAATGAAAGCCTGTGCTTCGGCCTCGTTCCAGTAGGCGCGCTGGCGGAAGGATTCCTGCACGTCGATGACGATAAGAGCGGTATCTGCGGACATTTCTGGCATCTCCTGTGTGTTGATATCCCAACAGTACAACGCGATGCAATCGGCAGATACGCATGCAGCGGACGAGAAGCGGACAAAAAAGGACATCGATTGCATTCCTTTGCACTTCCATCTGGTGCGTGGTTCGACAAGCTCACCATGAGGGAAGTGGAGGATTGCAGGGAGCCGTATTCTGCAACATTGCAGAATTGGCCTCGCAGCCAACTCACCTCCCTCATGGTGAGCTTGTCGAACCACGCACCAACTCTATTGCAAGCGTTGTCAAAGATTAAAGAACCATGCACGCTCACTGTCTCCGCCACGGAGACAATCCATCAAGCGGCGGGCAGCTTCCGCGATGGCATCCGGCGTTCCATATGTGAGGCAACACAGTGCAATCCATGGCCCAGATGCAAAGGCACCGGGCGGAAGGGACGGATATGTCGACGCATTCCTATCAGCATCGCGTCCATGCGGCGCAAACCCCGAACAGCCCCCTGTTCTTCGTCTTTCACGGAACGGGCGGCGACGAGAACCAGTTCTTCGATTTCGCCCGCCGCCTGATCCCGTCAGCAGGTATCGTCTCGCCGCGCGGCGATGTCTCGGAACATGGTGCCGCGCGCTTTTTCCGCCGCACTGCCGAGGGCGTCTACGACATGGACGATCTCGCCGTGCGGACACGGGCCATGGCGGATTTTGTCAAAGCCCATAAGAACGCTGCCAATCCGTCCGACGTTGTCGGTCTTGGCTATTCGAACGGCGCCAACATTCTTGCCTCGGTCATGCTGGAGCAACCGGAGCTGTTTGACACGGCCATCCTGATGCATCCGCTGATTCCGTGGACACCGGCGCCCCAGCCAAAATTGGCGGGAAAGCGCGTGCTCATCACCGCCGGGCAGCGTGACCCGATCTGCCCGCCTGACCGCACACAGGCGCTGGCGGATTATCTTGCGGCTCAGGGAGCGGATGTGCGTATTGCCTGGCATCCCGGCGGGCATGAAATCCAGCAGAGCGAGATCGGCGCGATCCAGGAATTTCTGACCCGCTAAACAAAAAGCCGGCCAAAGGGCCGGCTTTTCCATTCAGGCGGAGAACCGCAGCGACACTGGAATGATCCGCATCGCCCGCGACGAGCGGCGGCCTTTCGATGTCAGCAGGCCCTTGGCGCCATCCAGATGCCCCGGCTTCAATTCAAGCGCGAGGAAGCGGCGGCGTTCGACCGGACCCGGCATGGCAAGCCCTGCCGTCTTCGCGCCGGTGAAGCCGAAGCGTTCGTAATATTCAGGGTCGCCGACCAGGATGACGGCGCCGTGGCCGAGCCGGGCGGCTTCCTTGATCGCATGGCGCATCAGCGCCGAACCGATGCCGAGATCCTTCGATGCGGGATCGACGGCAAGCGGTCCGAGCAGCAGCGCGCGCACGCCCTTGCCCGCCGCGTCATGGCCGGCCTGGATGTCCCAGAGGCGCACGGTGCCGAGCAGCGCACCGCCCGCGCCGCGCGCCGAGAAGGCAAGACCTTCCGACGGCAGGCGGCCGCGGCGCAGCTTTTCCGACGACTTGCGGCGGCGGCCCTCGCCCATGGCGCGGTCGAGCAAATCTTCGCGCGCCTTCTCGTCCTGCGGCAGTTCGTTGATGATGGCATAGGCACCCGCGCCGGCGAAATACAGGCCGTCGGGTACCAGGTTCTGTTCGATGTTTTCTGCTGCGTCCATTGTCTCGACCAATCGTGTCATGTGCGTGTCACCGCTGCCCGGCGCGTTGCCGGGCAGAATGTTTCAACCGGGCTTGAAGCCGGTTTAGATGACGTATGATCGGAGTGGTTCGAAGCCGTTGAAGGCCACAGCGGAATAGGTCGTGGTGTAGGCGCCTGTTCCCTCGATCAGCACCTCATCGCCGATGGTCAGCGAAATGGGGAGTGGATAGGGGTTCTTTTCGTACATCACGTCGGCGGAATCGCAGGTCGGACCGGCCAGCACGCAGGGTTCGCTGCGATCGCCATCCCGCGGGGTGGTGATCTGGTAGCGAATGGCTTCGTCCATGGTCTCTGCCAGGCCGCCGAACTTGCCGATGTCGAGATAGACCCAGCGGACATTGTCGTTGTCGGCCTTCTTCGAAACCAGCACGACTTCCGCCTTGATGACACCGGCATTGCCGACCATGCCGCGGCCGGGCTCGATGATGGTCTCGGGCAGGCGGTTGCCGAAATGCTTGCTCAGCGACTGGAAGATCGCCTGGCCATAGGCCTGTGCGGTTGGCACGTCCTTGAGGTAACGGGTCGGGAAACCGCCGCCCATGTTGACCATCTTGAGCGTGATGCCTTCCTTGGCCAGCGCATCGAAAACCTGCTTGGCATCGCCCAGGGCACGGTCCCAGGCAGCCAGGTCCGTCTGCTGCGAACCGACATGGAACGACACACCGTAGGATTCGAGGCCGAGCTTCTGCGCCGCGCGCAGCACGTCGACAGCCATGGCCGGCACGCAGCCGAACTTGCGCGACAGCGGCCATTCGGCGCCGGCACCATCGGTCAGGACACGGCAGAACACGCGGGCGCCGGGAGCCGCACGGGCGACCTTTTCGACTTCTTCGACGCAGTCGACGGCGAACAGGCGGATGCCGAGTTCGAAGGCGCGGGCAATGTCCCGTTCCTTCTTGATGGTGTTGCCGAAGGAAATACGGTCAGCCGATGCACCGGCATCGAGCGCCATTTCGACTTCCGCAACCGACGCGGTGTCGAAGTTCGAGCCGAGCGAAGCCAGCAGGCGCAGGATTTCCGGCGCAGGGTTGGCCTTCACGGCATAGAAAATCTTCGAGTCCGGCAGGGCCATCTCGAAATTATGGAAATTTTCGCGCACGACTTCGAGGTCGAGCACCATGCAAGGGCCATTCGGGCGTCGGGTATTGATGAAATCGAGAATGCGCTGTGTAGCCATCTTGGGTCTCCAATCGTGACGGCACTTCCGGCCGCCTCAACAAGTCGCGATCGCAGGGGTTTCTCCCCCGTATGACCGCCAGGACAAAGTGCGTGAATCCATCTCGCGCGAAGCCAGCCTTTGGAGATGCTGGAAACACGGACAAGTTCATGCGGCGATGGATCTACGCTAAGCCAGCGTTGATCCGCTTTGTCTGCCTTGGTTTGGATGATGCCATCCGCACTACCGGCAATGAAGGTGTGCCTCTTCAGTAATTCCGGCTTGTGGACAGCCGAAAGACACCAGAAAGGCCCGCACCGTCGTTGCTTCAAGATGTCCTCAGTCTGGCAGTAGGCCGTCAAACTGACTGGAGGGGTTAGTTCCAGGTACCATACCGTTTCTTCACCATAATGAAGATCGGCGGACACCCATGGGGCACGTGCGACTTTGGGCAAGGGCGATATAAGTCCAAACTTGTGTCCAATCAATGACAAATCTCGCATCCGCGAATTTTTTTTATTCATTGAACAAAGGGGGTCAAATCACATAGAATCATTGAACGATGAGCACGATTTCGCCCCTGAATGCCCTGCTGAATCTGCCTTTTCAGGCCTTTCCATCCGTGGAGGGCCCGCTGAGCGGCTATACGCTCGCTGTCAAGGATATCTTCGACGTGGCCGGTTTGCCGACGCAATGCGGCAATCCGGCGAAAAATCACGAATCAGCCGCAAGTATTACCGCGCCGTCGGTGCAGAAACTGCTGGATTCCGGCGCCCGTTTCATCGGCAAGACGCAGACGGACGAGCTGGCGTTTTCGCTGATGGGGCAGAACAGCCACTACCCCTTTCCGGTCAACCCGAGGGCACCGGACCGGGTAACCGGCGGATCGTCGTCCGGTTCCGCCTCGGCCGTGGCCGGCGGGCGGGCCGACATCGCCACCGGATCGGACACCGGCGGCTCGATCCGCGCCCCGGCGAGCTTCTGCGGACTGATCGGTCTGCGCACGACCCACGGCCGCATATCGCTTGCCGGCACCATGCCGCTTGCCCCCTCGCTCGATACGTTCGGCTGGTTCGCCCGCGACAGGGACCTCTACGGCAAAGTCGGCGCGGTCCTGCTCGGACCGGACGCGGTCGATTTCAAGCTC
Organism: Phyllobacterium sp. T2-21; assembly: GCF_055378485.1. Taxonomy (NCBI): domain Bacteria; kingdom Pseudomonadati; phylum Pseudomonadota; class Alphaproteobacteria; order Hyphomicrobiales; family Phyllobacteriaceae; genus Phyllobacterium; species Phyllobacterium sp. T2-21. Next base: position 3,569,253 of record NZ_AP027912.1, read on the forward strand.
AGCCGCCCGCTGTTCATCCCGCTGCTCGAACACTACCTGCTCGGCGAAGCGGAGGATGCGGCCTTCCGCGCCATGTACCGGCACGTCGCCGCCCATCTCGGCCACGCCAGATCCGCCCGCCAGTCCACAGCCTCCATGGACGATCTCTATCTGTGCTTCCGGCAGATCCAGGGCTTCGAGGCCTGGGCCAGCCATGGCGCCTGGATATCGGCAGGGGATCGCCAGCTTGGCCCCGGCGTCAAGGACCGCTTCGACTATGGCGCGGCCATCGATACGCAGACCTATGAGGCACAGACCCGGCGCCGCGATCTCTTCCGCCGCGAACTTGCCGATGTGCTCGGGGATGACGGCGTCATGGTCCTGCCGACCGTTCCGGGTGCCGCGCCCCTGGTCAACTCGTCCTTCGACGAACTGCAGACTTACCGGGAACGCGCCCTGCACCTGCTCTGTCTGTCCGTCCTTTCGGGCTTTCCGCAGATCACCTTGCCGCTCGGCGCGGTGCACGGCGCACCTTTCGGCATTTCCTTGCTTGGCCCCAAGGGCAGCGACAGCGCCCTCATCCGGCTTGGCAGCGCCATCCTGTCCGCCGCGGAAGGAAACCACTGACATGGACACACTCACCCGGATGCGGGCCTATATCGATGTGGTGGAGGCAGAAGGCTTTTCCGCCGCAGCCCGGAAGATCGGCCGCTCCAAGGCGCTGTTGTCCAAATATGTGCGGGAGCTGGAAGACGAGCTCGGCGCGCTGCTGCTCAACCGCACCACCCGGCAATTCTCGCTGACCGAAGCCGGGCACACCTATTACCAGCGCGCCAGCGAAATCCTGCGTGAGGTGGAAAGCCTGCAGGAAACGGTGCGTGAATCGAGCAGCGACATCAAGGGCCGCATCAAGATATCGGCGCCGCGCACCTTCGCCGATGCGGATATCGGCCAATGCCTGATCGACTTCTGCGTCGCGCAGCCGGATATCATTCTCGACGTGCGCCTGGATGACCGGTTCGTCGACCTGGTCGAGGAGGGTTTCGATCTTGCCATCCGCATCACCCGGCTGCAGGATTCCTCGCTTATCGCCAAGCGCATCGCCCCCTTCGGCACGCTGCTGTGCGCCTCTCCCGATCTGATCGAGCGGGTCGGGCGTCCGACCCGCCCCGAACAGCTGGCGTCCCTGCCCTGCATCATCGATACCAACAACCGCTCGCGCAACAACTGGCAGTTTCTCAACGACAGCGGCCCGACGATTTCGGTTCAGGTATCCGGCCAGATGGAAATCAACAGCCCGCTGTCCACCCGCCGCGCCGTGCTGGCCGGGCTGGGATTCGGCTCCATGCCGGATTTCATCGCCAGGCCGGATATCGAGAGCGGCAGGCTGGTCAGTGTGCTCGAGGAATTTTCGCTGCGCGATGGCGGAATTTATGCGGTTTACCCGCACCGCCGCTATCTTCCGGCCAAGGTGCGCGTGCTTGTTGACTATCTGGCAAAATGGTTCAAGGACAACCGCAGGGCGTGAATATGTTATATCGTCCCAATTTCGACACGTTCGGAATGTCCTTTGCGCTCATGTTACAGGCGGAATAATGCACCAAAGATTCGCGATTTTCATCGCAACCCTCGCAGCAGGCATGATGATCGCCTCACCGGCGTATGTGCACCCGCATGTCTTTGCCGAAGCGCGTCTTGACGTCACCATCAATCCCGACGGAACCGTGCAGAAACTCGGCCATGTCTGGCGTTTCGACGATCTCTTTTCCAGCACCGTCCTCGTCGAATTCGACAAGAACGGCGACCTGAAGCTGGACGAGAAGGAACTGACCGACCTGGCAAACACGATCAACGCGTCGATTTCCGAGTTCGACTATTTCCAGACCGTGACGCTCGACAACAAGAAGGTCGTCATGGCGCCGCCTGAGCACCTGATCGCGGATTTCCAGAACAACCAGCTGCTGATCATCTTCGAGAGCAAGCCGAAGCAGCCGCTGAAGCTCGGCAAGGTCACCAGTTTCGGCGTCTATGATCCGACATTCTACACCGCCATCGACTACGTCAATGACAGCGATATTCATGTCACCGGCCTGCCCGCCAACTGCAAATCCAAGGTGGTGCGGCCCAATCCGGATGAAGCGCTTGCCGCCAACCAGGCGACGCTGACCGATTCTTTCTTCAACGACCCATCCGGGACCAACATGTCGAAAATCTTCGCGACCAAGCTGGAAATCGACTGCCCGGCAAAAGGATAAGATGATGCGGAAAACACCCCTTGTTTGTGCCCTTATTCTCGCAGCGCTGTTTGGCGGCCACGCATGGGCGCAGACCTCGTCGCTCGGTATCGGTTCGAACGAGGTGGCGATGCAGCCGACCGGGCCTTTCGCTGAAATCATCCTCTGGATCAACATCCAGCAGCGCAATTTCTACCTCGCCATGACCCATGCGCTCAAAGCCATGCGCGAGGACCCCTGGCAGGCCTCGGTGCTTGTTGGCCTCTCCTTCCTCTACGGCATCCTGCATGCGGTCGGCCCCGGACATGGCAAGGCGGTGATTTCCTCCTACATGCTCGCCAACGAGACCACGCTGAAGCGCGGCATCCTGTTGTCCTTCGCCTCGTCCATGCTGCAGGCCATCACCGCGCTGTTCATCGTCGGCCTGGCCTGGCTCGTACTGCGCGGCACCACCGTGTCGATGAACGACGCGGCGCGCTATATGGAGATCGCCAGTTTCGTCCTGATCATCGCCTTCGGCCTGTCCCTGCTCTGGCGCAAGCTGCCGCTCCTGTTCGGCCCGCGCGTTGCCCATCTCATGCCGGAAAAGCACGATCACGGTTCCGTCCTGACCGACCACCACCACGATCATCATCACAGCCATGACGATGACTGCGGCTGCGGGCATGACCATCACGATCATGGCCACCACGATCACAGCCACGCTGCGCATGCGCATGGTCACACCCACCACACGCACGATCATCACGATCACCATCACGCAGCGGGGGAAGTCTGCGCCACCTGCGGGCATTCCCATGCGCCCGATCCGGCGATGCTCGGCGGCGAGTTCAACTGGAAGACCGCATGGTCGGCCATCGTTGCGGTGGGCCTGCGCCCCTGTTCCGGCGCGCTGATCGTGCTGACATTCTCGCTGCTGAACGGGCTGATGCTCGGCGGCGTGCTCTCGGTCTTCGCCATGGCCTTCGGCACCTTCATCACCGTGGCGGTGCTGGCGACGCTGGCGGTGACGGCCAAGAATGTTGCCTTAAGAATTTCCGGCGGCGGCGCGCTTTCAACCCGCGTTCAGAACACCATCGAAGTCGGCGGTGCGCTGTTCATCGTGCTGGTCGGCGTGCTGCTACTAACGGCGGCGCTGCGTTTTTAAAGGAAAGACTCTCTAGTCCTTGCGGCGCTGGCTCCTGCCACGCAACCAGAACACCAGAAAAAAACCGACCACAAAGACAGCGGCGAAAATGCCTGCAAGCACCGGCGAGCGGGTACCCAGCGCGATCATCATGTTGGGCATGTAGAACGCGGCAAACCCGAAACCAAGCATGATACAGGCTGCGGCGATGGCAGCATTGCGGCTTTTGGGATCACTCACGGTCATTGTCTTTCCTGGGGCACAACTGTCGCAGCCTTTTTAGCCCCGTTGCGCCCGAACGCAAGCTCTAACCCGCGCGCAAATCCTCAAGCCGCCTGATCTGCAACCCGTCCGCATCGAAATTGTCCGGCGACAGCCATGCCTGATAGGCGGCTTTCAGCGCCGGCCATTCGCTGTCGATGATCGAATACCATGCAGTGTCACGATTCTCACCCTTCTGCACCATGTGCTGGCGGAAAACGCCCTCGAAGGTGAAGCCGAACCGCTCGGCCGCCCGCTTGGACGGCTCATTGGCATTGTTGCATTTCCATTCGTAGCGGCGATAGCCGAGCGTATCGAAGATATAGGAGGCGAAGAGATACTGCGCCTCGGTGGCCGCCGGTTTGCGCGAGATCAGCGGTCCCCAGTAGATGTTGCCGATCTCGATGACGCCGAACGTTGGATCGATGCGCATCAGGGTTTGCCGCCCTGCAACCTTGCCGGACTTCTTGTCGATGACCGCAAAGAACAGCGGATCCTTGCTGGCCGAAACCTTTTCCAGCCACGCGTCGAATGCCGGGCGGTCGCCCGCCGGCGTTTCGAACAGATAGCGGAAACGGTCGGCCGCATCCGCAACGCTCGATGCCGCGTAAAGCCCGTCGCCATGCCTGGCGGCATCCAGCGGCTCCAGAGTGACGTATCGCCCCTCGATGGCTTCGCGGGCGGGCAGAGGGCGCGGTGTCCAGTCTTTGAGATCAGTCATGCTAGCGGACCTGTTTTGCATATGAGTATTTGACTCCATACAATCGGAACCGCACAAAGCAGAAGACATAAATTGTATGTGAGACAAGATAATGCTGCGTACCATCTCCGGTTTCGACCGTATCGGTGAAGAAAATGCCTTCGCTGTTCTCGCCCGCGCCACCGCCCTCGCCGCCCAGGGCAAGGACATCATCAATCTCGGCATCGGCCAGCCGGATTTCAAAACACCCGCCCATATCGTCGAAGCCGCCATCAAGGCGCTCAGAGACGGCCATCACGGCTATACGCCGGCAACCGGACTGCTCGCTACGCGCGAGGCCGTGGTGCGCCGCACGCTGACCACCACGGGTGTCCAGGTCTCGCCGGAGAATGTCATGATTGTCCCCGGCGGCAAGGTGACCATGTTCGCCGCCATCCTGATTTTCGGTGAACCCGGCGCGGAAATCCTCTACCCCGATCCCGGCTTCCCGATCTATCGCTCGATGATCGAATTCACCGGCGCCACCCCGGTTCCCGTGCCGATCCGCGAGGAGAACGGCTTTGCCTTCTCGGCGGAAGAGACGCTTGCGCTGATCACGCCCAAGACGCGGCTGCTGATCCTCAATTCACCCGCCAATCCGACAGGCGGTGTCACCCCGAAGGCCGAGATTGAAAAACTGGTCAAGGGGCTGGAGGCGCATCCGCATGTCGCCATCATGTCCGACGAGATCTACGACGTGATGACCTATGACGGCGAGGAACATTGCTCGCTCCTGACCTTCCCGTCGATCCGCGACCGGCTGATCGTGCTCAACGGCTGGTCCAAGACATGGGCAATGACCGGCTGGCGCATGGGCTGGTCGATCTGGCCGGACAGCCTTTATGACAAGGTGCGCAAGCTCGCCGTCAATTGCTGGTCCTGCGTCAACGCCCCCAGCCAATATGCCGGCATCGCCGCCATCGACGGCCCGCAGGACGATGTCGAAAAGATGTGCCGCGCCTTCGACAGCCGTCGCAGGATCGTGGTCGACGGCCTCAACAGCCTGCCCGGCATCAGTTGCGCCACGCCGAAGGGCGCGTTCTATGCGTTTCCCAACATCAAACAGACGGGATGGCCGGCCAAGCAGTTGGCGGCGGCCTTGCTGGATGAAGCCGGTGTGGCGCTGATCGGCGGCCCCGATTTCGGCATTCTCGGCGAGGGCTATATCCGCCTCTCCTACGCCAATTCGGAGGAAAACATCCTGCGCGCCATCGAACGCATCGAACGGTTCCTCGCCAGATAGGCTTCAGCCGCGCAGCACGCCGCGATCCACCGATGCGGCTTTGACCAGGGCGAACACCGCCTCGCCCTGTTTGAGCGCTAGTTCGCTCGCCGACTTGCGCGTCAGCCGCGCAACGATGGTCTGGCCGCCGATGTCGAGAGTCAGGTCGCAGTCCGGACCGTCATTGGTCTCCATGCCGGTAATGCGCGCGGGCAGGATATTACGCACGCTGATGGCATCGGGCAATGCCCGCGCAATCGACACATCCCGCGCCCTTATCCGCAGCCGCAGCTTTGTTCCGGCGGCAAAGCCGAGCCTGGCGATCTGGAACGGCTGGCCGCCGATGTCGAGGGATGTCAGCCCGAAAGCCTCGTCGCTTGCCGTGACCACGCCCGTCACCAGAGCACCGGCATCGTCATGGCTGCCGAGCCGCGAAAAGATCGCCTCCGCGGGTCCGCTCGCCGTGACCCGGCCGCCCTGCAGCAGCACGATCTCGTCGGCGAGCCGCGCCACCTCGTCGATCTCGTGGCTGACATAGAGGATCGGCAATCCGGTTTCGTCGCGCAGGGTTTCAAGGAATGGCAGGATTTCCTGGCGGCGGGAATGATCGAGAGACGACAGCGGCTCATCCATCAACAGCAGCGCCGGATTGGACAACAGCGCACGCCCGATCGCCACGCGCTGGCGCTCGCCGCCGGACAGCAGTGCCGGTGCGCGCTGCTGCAGATGTTCAAGGCCGAGAAGCGCCACCACCCGGTCATAGGACAAGCCTTCGCTACGCCGCCCGGCCCAGCGCGCATAGGTCAGGTTGTTCTTGACCGAGAGATGCGGAAACAGCCGCGCATCCTGGAAGACATAGCCGATCCGGCGCTGTTCCGGCGGCAGATGGATACCCCTGGCGCTATCGAACAGCACGTGATCGCGGATGGCGATCCGGCCCTTGGCCGGGCGCGTGACCCCGGCGATCATTTTCAGCAGCGTCGTCTTGCCGGCACCGGATTCGCCGAACAGCGCGGTGACGCCGCCGCCTGCCGTAAATGCGGCAGCGACGGGGAATGTCCCCACCTGCCCTTCAACGGAAACAATCAGCGTCTCGCTCATGCACGGCCTCCGCTGAGGCGCCGCTGCAGCCATTCGGACGCAACCACCGCGACAATTGAAATCACCACGGAAACCAGGATCAGCCGCAGCGCGGCCACATCGCCATTCGGGCTCTGCAGCAGCGAATAGATGGCAAGCGACAAGGTCTGCGTCTCGCCGGGAATATTGGACACAAAAGTGATTGTCGCGCCGAATTCGCCCAGCGCCTTGGCAAAGCCCAGCACCGCACCGGCCAGAATACCCGGCAGCAGAAGCGGCAGCGTCACCGTCAGGAACACCACGATGCGCCCGGCACCGAGCGAGCGCGCCGCCTCCTCGAGGCCGCGATCGAGACTTTCAATGGAAAGGCGCATCGGCCGCACCAGCAGGGGGAAGGCCATGACGCCCGCCGCCAGCGCCGCACCGGTCCAGCGGAAGGAAAAGGTCAGCCCGAACACGTCATTGAAGAAGCCGCCCAGCATGCCGCGCGCGCCGAACCACACCAGCAGGAGATAGCCGGTGACGACGGGCGGAATGACCAGCGGCATGGTGATCAGCGCCTGCAACAGGCTTTTACCCCAGAAGGAAAAGCGCGCCAGAATCCAGGCGAAAACGAAGGCAAAGGGCAGAGCGACGAGGATCGCGACCAGCGCGACCCTCAGCGACAGAAGAACGATGGCCCATTCTGTCTCACCTAGCACTGTCAGCCTGCCTTGTCAGATGCGCCGACAAAGCCTTTCGACTTGATGATGTCCTGGCCCTCATCGCTGGCGAGGAAATCGAGGAACGCCTTGCCTTCGGCCGAAGGCTCCTTGCCGACCAGCGCGGCCGGATAGAGGATTGGCTTATGGGTCGAGCCGGCGAAACGATAGGCTTCGATCAGTTCTGGCGCAGCCGTATGGTCCGAGGCGTAGACGATAGCGGAATTCGCCTCGCCGCGGCGCACGAATTCCAGCGCCGCGCGCACGTTCTCGGTGAAAACGGCGTTCTTGGCGACGTCGTCCCAGACTTTCAATGTTTCCAGTGCGCTCTTGCCATACTTGCCGGCGGGCACGTTGCTCGGATCGCCCATGGCAAAGCGTCCGGCCTTCAGGATAGCCGCCGCATCGCCCTTGTCGGCCTTGGTGAGGATCACCAATGCATTGCCCGCAACGATCTTGCGCGACGGCTTGTCGATGAGATTGCGCTGCTCGAGATAGTCCATCCAGTCAAGATCTGCGGAAATGAAGATGTTCGCGGGCGCGCCCTGCTCGATCTGCTTGGCCAGCACCGACGATGCGGCAAAGGAGGAGGTCACTTTCGTGCCGGTCTTTGCTTCGAACTTCGCAGCCGCCGTTTCGACCACTTCCTTCATGCTCGCCGCGGCAAACACCGTTACCTTTTCGGCGGCAGAGGCACCGTTGGCACCCGCCATCGCCGCCAGAACCATAAAGCCCAGAATGAGAATTTTTTTCATGAGGTCCACCCCTGTCCACGAATCCATGGCGGTCTCACACCGGCCATGCATCCAGTTGCATACATAGAGACATGATGGTGGGTCCGAACAAAGCGCGCGCGACCCGGACGCTCTCAAAACCCTTGACGCAATGGCAGCCATCGACACTGCCCTTATGTCCTGACGAACCCTCGGCCCCGAGTCAGAACGCGTCAAACTAGACTGGAGTCGTTTGTCTTGTCGAGAGCAAAACACCCGCCTGTCGGGGCGGGTGTCTTCCATGCCGGTTCGCTCGCCGTTAAGCCTGCGGCGCGGGCGTTTTCACATTGGCCACAGTGGCCTCGATATGATCGATGAGATTATCAGGCAGTTTCAGCCGTCCGGCCAGGAGATCGAGATAGCCGCGTTCCGCGCGGGTCTTGGCCTCGATGGCCAGGCGCGATGCCGTGTAGAGTTCGACCTTCTGCGCATCGGTGGCGGCGGCGGCAACCAGCGCGTCGATATTGACGGGGGCGTTCAGCTCCGTGGCGAGGAATTCCTGCGTGTCGCTGTTCATGCCGGAAAGCGAAAGCTTTTCGACGATGCGTGCCCGTTCCGCCTCATCCACATGACCATCGGCGCGGGCAGCGGCAATCATGGCGCGCACCAGCACAAGCGCGAACTCATGCTCGCCCTGCGGCGCCGTTGCCGGATGGAAGCTTGAATCGTCGGGCGGCGGCAGCAGGTCCGGCTCACCGGCCTTTGCCGTTTCGGCCGGTGCATTGCCCGACTGGTAATTCTGATAGGCCTTGTAGGCGAGCCCGGCCACGGCAGCGAGGCCGCCGAGCTTCAGCGCACCGCCGGCGATGTCGCGGCCCGTGCCTGTGCCCAGCAGCACAGCGGCCAGAGCGCCGGCAGCCAGCGGATTGTCCTTGGCCATCTGTGTTGCCTTGCCGGCCGTATCTCGAACGGAGGTTCCAGTTCCGGGAATACTGCTTCCCAGAAAATCATCAAGAATCTTCTTCGGGTCGAACATGCAAATCTCCTCATGGCTGCACGGATGCGTCCCGACCTAGTTAGGGTCGGCATCACGTCATTGCAATGACAGATGGATTTTTTGTGATCAGGAGCCGATATGATGCTTTTCGCCGCGCAATTTGGCGAGTTTCACCTGTTTTTGCCGTTCGGCAAAGCGGGCGCGGTCGGCGTCCGTCCGCTCGTGATAGCATTTCGGGCAGGAAATGCCTTCCGCGAACAGCGGGGACAATTTGTCCTCCGGCGCAATCGGATTGCGGCAGGCGTGGCACAGCTCCGCCGCCCCTTCCACCAGGCCATGACCGACCGAGACGCGCTCGTCGAAGACAAAACATTCGCCTTCCCAGCGGCTTTCGGCGGCGGGCACGTCCTCGAGATATTTGAGGATGCCGCCCTTCAGGTGGAACACATCGTCGAAGCCAAGTCCCTTGACAAAGGCCGTCGCCTTCTCGCAGCGGATGCCGCCGGTGCAGAACATGGCGATCTTCTTGCCTTCCAGCTCGTCCCGGTGGTTTTCCACCCATTGCGGGAACTCGCGGAACGTCTTTGTCTGCGGATCGACCGCATTGGCAAAGGTGCCGATCGCCGTTTCATAATCATTGCGCGTATCGATGACGATCGTATCGGGGTCGGAAATCAGCGCGTTCCACTCCTGCGCCGGGACATAGGTGCCGACGCTCTGGAGCGGGTCGATATCCTCGACGCCCATGGTGACGATTTCCTTTTTCAGCCGCACCTTCATGCGCTTGAACGGCATTTCGCTCGCGTGGGAAAATTTCAGTTCCATGCCTGTGATGGCCGGCTCCGCTTCAAGGAACGCGACCAGCCTGTCAATGGCGTCGGGCGTGCCGGCCACGGTGCCGTTGATGCCTTCGGCCGCCAGCAGCAGCGTGCCCTTGATGCCCGACCCGCAGCACAGTTGCGCCAGCGGCTCCTGCAACGCCTGGTAATGTTCCAGCCGGGCAAAACGGTAGAGTGCTGCCACTTTGAAGGGCAAGTTTGCGGTGTGATCGGTCATGATCCCCTGCAACTACTGCTCCTAAGCGACGATTTCAAGAGATTTGCAGCGTTTACTTATCCATCGCGCCCCAAGGCCTCGGATAATCCCTGGTGAACAGGTACAATTCCCGAGGGACTGAGAATATGTTTTCACAACAGGATATACGTGACATCCGCGACGAGGCGCAGCAGGCCGGGATCGAACCGGCGGTGCTGCTGGCCGTCGCCGAAGTGGAAAGCGGCGGCGTCTGCCTTTACCGGATCGGCGGGCGCAGCGAACCGCCCATCCGCTTCGAGGGGCACTATTTCGACCAGCGTCTCTCTGGCGCGCAGCGGCAGGTCGCCCGCAGCAGGGGTCTTGCCAACCCTGCCGCCGGTGCGGTCCGCAATCCGGTATCGCAGGCGGCGCGCTGGCAGCTGCTGGAGGCAGCCATCGCCATCGACCGGCAGGCGGCGCTTGAATCCGTATCCTGGGGAATAGGCCAGGTCATGGGTGCCCACTGGAAATGCCTTGGCCATGACAGCGTCGAGGCGCTCACCGCCGAGGCGCGCGCTTCCCTCAAGGGGCAGCTTCGCCTGATGATCCGCTTCATCGCGTACAACAACCTCATGCCCGCCCTGGTACGGCATGACTGGAAGAGTTTTGCCCGCGCCTATAACGGTCCAAAGTTCACACAGAACCGCTATGATGCCAAACTGGCCCTCGCCTGGCGCCGTTTTGCCGCGGCGGAATCTCGCGGCACCACAGCAACCGGTGGACAAAGCGGCCCGGTATGACTAAATCGATTGAACCCATCAACAGCGGAGAGTTTGACATGGCCCAGAAGACCGATTTGCTATTACCTGTTCTGAAGGGCCAACCGGTTATCCCGGTCATTCTCGTCCATGATGTCGCCCATGCGGTGCCTCTGGCCCGTGCGCTGGCCGCCGGTGGCCTTCCGGCGATCGAGATCACCCTGCGCACGCCCGCCGCGCTCGACGCCATCCGCGCCGTCGCCAATGAGGTGCCCGAAGCCATCGTCGGCGCCGGCACCATTCTCAATGCGCGCCAGTATGAAGAGGCCAGCGCCGCGGGATCGCGTTTCATCGTCAGCCCCGGCGCCACGCCGCAGCTGCTGAAGGCTGCCAGCGCCGGCAAGGTGCCTCTGCTTCCCGGTGCGATCACACCGGCGGAAATCATGGCCCTGCGCGAAGAAGGCTATACCATGCTGAAATTCTTCCCGGCCGAGCAGGCAGGCGGGGCGTCCTTCCTCAAATCCCTGTCGTCACCCTTTGCCGGTATCCAGTTCTGCCCGACCGGCGGCATCGGTGCTGGCAACGCCAAGACCTATCTCGATCTGCCGAACGTCGTCTGCATCGGCGGCTCCTGGGTTGCCCCGGAAAATCTGGTTCAGGCCGGGAAGTGGGACGACATCACCAAGCTCGCCGCCGAGGCCGCCAAACTGGCGAAGGCATAAAGCGGTATTTTTAAGCATGACTTGTGGTGCGTGGTTCGACAAGCTCACCATGAGGGAGGGTGAGGATTGCAGGGGCCACATTCGTCAACGTTGCCGATTGGCATTGTAATCAAACCACACCCCTCATGGTGAGCTTGTCGAACCACGCACTGGCAAGATGCAGCAGATACTGGAATTCATGAAAAAGGGCGGCCCGTTTCGGAGCCGCCCTTTTGTTTGACCCGCGAACGGGCGATCAGTTGGTTGCGGTGAACTTCGCGATCGACAGGAAGGTCACAGCCTTGCCCGTGAACTTGTTGGTGTCGGCCACCGGCAGCGCCTGCTGGAAGCCTGCCGTATACACCGTCGTCGGCGCAGTGCGCATGGCTTCGTTGCGCAGGACAGCCGGTTCGACGTTCGGCGATGTCTCGGCGACCTGCTGGCTGGACAGCGCCCGGTCCGGCACTTCCGAGGCAACCTGAATGGCCTTGGCGCCCTGGTTCTTGGCCGTCTGGCGGCGTGGCTTCGAGGTCTTGCCCGTGGTGATCACACCGCTGTCGAGCATGGCAACCGGATCGGCCGAACCGCCCGCATCCAGCATGGTGCGGCGCAGCGACGGCTGAGGCTCAGCCGATGCCAGCTGCGTGTTCTGTGTCGGCGCCGGCTTGTTGCGGACGACGCGGCCGCCCGTGGTTGCCGGCACTGTCGGCATGGCCTGGGCTGGCTGGGCCACGGCAACGGCCGGTGCCTTGGCATGGGCGGCATCGGACTGCTTGATGATCGTTTCCAGATCTTCGTTCGGAACCGGAATGACATCATGTTCCGACGCAGCGGCGACCTGTGCCTGCGCAGGCGGCATGGCCGGGCGCGGGTTCGGCACGACCGAGGCCACCATCATGTCGGTGCGCTTGGGACCGGACTGCGGCTTGTCGAAGGGAACGGGAACCAGCGCGTTGACCATTTCCGGCTGGGCCGGTGCGGGCTCATTGGCCGGGGTATTCACATTGGCGGCGATCATGTCACGGATCGCACCGGCGCTGTCGGTCGGACGCGGCGTCGGCAGGGCTGCGACAACGGTCGACTGATCCTCGGCGAGCGCATTCAGTGTGGCCGGTGCGCCCGCTTCAGGCGTCGGCGCATAATCCGGACGGCGCAGCGGCACGGGAACGGCAAAGGCGAGCGCGGCATTATCTTCCGGCGAGGCTTCGACCGGTGTTTCAGGCCGCGGCGCTGTCAAAGGCGCAGGCGCATTGCGGGTCGGCAGAGCCGGTGCAGCGGCCGCCGCCGGTGCTGCTGCAGGGGCGGACTGTCCGACCGCCACGCCCGGCAACGATGTTGCACCGCCGCCCTCGTCATCATCCGATGCAGCCGGCCGTGCGACACGGGCTACGCTGCGCGACGGGGTCGGCGCGGAGGCCACGGCGACACTGCCTTCGCTGGAATCTTCCTCGTCGTCGGCACCGCCGCCGCCAAAGAGCATGCCGAACAGGGTCTTGCCGCGACGGCCGGAGCTGGAGGAATTGCTGGCAACCTGAACGGAACCGCCGCTGCGCTTGCGCGATTCATAGGCGGCAACGGCCTGTTCATAGCCGGGCAGCGGCTTGCCATCCGCGGGGATGTGCATCGTCTTGCCATCGGGGAACACGGCCAGCAGTTCGCGGCGGCTCATGCGCGGCCACATGCGGACATTGCCCACGTCCGTGTGGACGAAAGGCGAGCCGGATGTCGGGTAATAGCCGACGCCGCCAGCCTGGAATTTCAGCGCGGTCACGCGCAGGGTCGAGAGTTTCACGCCGGGAAGATACCAGTCCATCGCCTTGCCGAGCATGTGCTGGCTTTTCTGGGCGACGCCGCGGCTGCGCGAGCGCAGCATGGAATTGGTGGCCGGAGAGCGGTAGGCGGAAACCACGTGGATATAATCGGAGCCGCCGACAGACTGATAGACCTGCCAGACCAGATCGAACAGGCGGGGGTCCATGTTCGTCGGTTCGTTGCGGCGCCAGTCGCGCAGGAAGCGGTTGAGCTTGTTCAGGCCGTCCTGCTGATAGCGTCCATTCTTCTTGAACGTGATTTCCGCACGTTCCTTCGTATGGATGAAATAGAGCTTGAGCGTGCGTGTCTCAGCGGAAGCCTGTGCCGATGCAAACAGCATCGAGCCGAAGACCATGAGGAACACAAACCAGCTGGCGCGTACAAAAGAACCTGCCGTCGATTTGCCGTTCTGTGCATGAATCATGTTTGACAATGTCGTCCCAACCTTGACCGTTTTTTCCAGTCCCCGAATATCTGGATTATCCGATTTAATGGTTAATGGTCACTTATTGAAGAACAAATACGTTGAGAGCATGGCAAAAACCCAGACGCGAAAAGCTGATTCAAGACATGGTCAACGGGTGGTTAACAGCACCATTAAGACCTTTTGGCGTGAGAATCCACCCTTCTTAGGTCTTACACACGCACGTTTTGTAAACGCGGAATACGCAACTGGAACAATCGCCAATGGACTTTTAAGCTTTCGCTCGCCGAAACTATCCCTCATGATTCGCGTTTGAACAAGCGCTTGATTGCCAAAAAACGGTGCCAAAATGAAATTCGAAATCACGAACCACATGCCCTCCGGAAAGTCCGGCGCTGCCGCCGCCAGGGCGGAACAGACCGCTCTCGGCGTCCTGCCCGAGTGGAACCTTGCCGATCTCTATCCCTCGGCGGACAGCACCGAACTCAAGACGGACCTGCAAAAGGCCGATGAGTTGGCGGTGCTCTTCGCCAATCGCTGGAAGGGCAATCTGGCCGCCGAAGCCGCCAAGCCGATGGGCGGCACCTTTGCCGAAGCGATCCGCGAATTCGAAGCGCTGGAAGAACTGATCGGCAAGATCGTCTCCTATGCCGGGCTGGTCTATGCGGGCGATACATCCGATCCGAAGCGCGCCAAGCTCTATGGCGACATCCAGGAAAAGATGACCAATGCCAGCGCGCACCTGATCTTCTTCAGCCTCGAACTCAACCGCATCGACGATGCGGTGATCGAAAAGGCGATGGACGGCAATCCCGCCATCGGCCATTACCGGCCCTGGCTGGTCGACCTGCGCAAGGACAAGCCCTACCAGCTCGATGACAAGATCGAGCAGCTGTTCCATGAGAAGTCGATCACCGGGCGCGGCGCCTGGAACCGCCTGTTCGACGAAACCATGACGGCACTGCGCTTTGATGTCGGCGGCGAGGACCTTGCGCTCGAACCGACGCTCAACATGCTGCAGGACGCCGACGGAACCGTGCGCAAGAAGGCATCCGACGCCCTGGCAAAGACATTCAAGGACAATCTGCGCACCTTCACGCTGATCACCAATACCCTGGCCAAGGACAAGGAAATCTCCGATCGCTGGCGCGGTTTCCAGGATATTGCCGACAGCCGCCACCTGGCCAACCGCGTCGAGCGGGAGGTGGTGGATGCGCTGGCCGAGGCCGTGCAGGCGGCCTATCCGCGCCTGTCGCACCGCTATTACGCGCTGAAGGCCAAGTGGCTCGGCCTCGATTACCTCAACAACTGGGACCGCAACGCGCCCTTGCCGGAGACGCCGCAGGCGGTGATCCCGTGGACGGAAGCCAGGGACACCGTGCTGTCGGCCTATAACGGCTTTGCCCCGGAAATGGCCGATATCGCCCGCGCCTTCTTCGATAAGAACTGGATCGATGCGCCCACGCGCCCCGGCAAATCGCCGGGCGCCTTCGCCCATCCGACCGTGCCTTCGGTCCATCCCTATGTGCTGCTCAACTACATGGGCAAGCCGCGTGACGTGATGACCCTTGCCCATGAACTCGGGCATGGCGTGCATCAGGTTCTGGCCGGTGATCAGGGTGCGCTGATGGCCTCAACACCGCTGACGCTCGCCGAAACCGCCTCCGTCTTCGGCGAAATGCTGACCTTCCGCTCGCTGCTGGAAAAAACCAGAGACAAGCGCGAACGCAAGGCCATGCTGGCGCAGAAGGCCGAGGACATGATCAACACGGTCGTGCGCCAGATCGCCTTCTACCTGTTCGAACGCCGGGTGCACACCGAGCGCGCCAATGGCGAACTGACCTCCGACCGCATCGGCGAGATCTGGCTGGACGTGCAGAAGGAAAGCCTCGGACCGGCGATCCGTTTCGGCCCCGGCTACGAAACATTCTGGACCTATATTCCGCATTTCATCCATTCGCCGTTCTACGTCTACGCCTATGCCTTCGGCGATTGCCTGGTGAATTCGCTGTATGCGGTCTACCAGAATGCCGATGCGGGCTTTCAGCAAAAATATTTCGACATGCTGAAGGCCGGCGGCACAAAACACCATTCGGAGCTGCTGGCACCGTTCGGCCTCGATGCCACCGATCCGGCGTTCTGGCAGAAGGGTCTTTCCGTCATCGAAGGCATCATCGACGAGCTGGAGGCGATGGACAACGCCGAATGAGTGCGCCTGCCCACACGCCCCCCGCCCACACGCCCTATGACGGTTCGGCGCAGCCCTTCACCATCGGGCTGCACCAGCTCGACCTGAAGGACTGGATCGAGATTGACGGCAATCTCCTTCCTTACCTCAGGGAAAAGCAGCGGCTGTTCGGGCTGCATGCGGGGAAGATTTTCGTCGAGGAGCCGGGAACCGGCAACGCGCAAAAGGAAGTGCTCGACCTCTTGAGCGCGCATCTCGCCGGGCACTATCCCGCGCTTTACCGCCGGAACGGCAGCACTATTGCGGTTACCGGCTGGGACGAACAGGTTCCGCTCGGCGATGCCGGTTCGCCCTTTCTGCATCGCGCCGCCAATCTCGTGCAGGAAGACCTCGTCCTGATGCGCAAGGATGAACGGCGCGGCTGGCATCTGGCGGCGGCATCGCTGTCCTTCCCCTCCTCCTGGACCCTTCTGGAAAAGTTCGGCCGCTCGATGGAGGACATCCATGCGCCGGTGCCGGATTTCGGCGCGGGCACGCGCAATGCGGGCCTGATCAGCCGCATGTTCGACAATCTGCGGCCGGACCGTTCGGTCTATCGCATGAACTGGTCGTTGCAGCCGGACGGCGACCTCTACCATCCGCTATCGAGCCAGCAGAAGGGCGCCCGCTACACGGACGCGGACATCGTTGCCCAGAGCTTTGTCCGCGTCGAACGCCAGACCCTGCGCAAGCTACCTGAATCCGGCGACATTCTCTTCACCATCCGCATTCATCTTGATCCGGTGGGTGCCTTGAAAAAACACCCGGAATGCCGCGGCATTGCCGAAGCCTTTGCCCATCAGCTCCAGTCGCTGAGCGAGGCGCAGGCGCATTACAAAGGCATCATGGCTGTCCGCGACCGGCTTGTCGCGGCTTTAAAGTCGCTTTGAAGCATTTCAATTAACAGTAGTTGCAGTTTTCACCCCTTTCCGGTGAACGGTTGTTTGCTCTTTGTCATCACTATGCTCTATGGTTTCTTTGAAGCGGTGAAATAACCGCTGCCCTCATTGATGGAGATTAAAAAATTAGGAGTAGCAAAAAAATGGCGAAGGCGAATTGGCCTGTACATGGAGAAATTACTGGTCCGATCGTGATGATCGGTTTCGGGTCCATCGGACGGGGTACCCTGCCCCTCATAGAGCGCCACTTCAAATTCGATAAGTCCCGCCTGGTCGTCATCGACCCGAGTGATGCCAACAAGAAACTGCTCGACGAGCGTGGCATCCGCTTCATTCAGGAAGCCGTTACCAAGGAAAATTACAAGACGCTGCTGAAGCCGTTGCTGACTGCCGGCGATGGCCAGGGTTTTTGCGTCAATCTGTCCGTCGATACATCGTCGGTCGATATCATGCGCCTGTGCCGCAAGCTCGGCTCGCTCTACATCGACACGGTCATCGAGCCATGGGCCGGATTTTACAATGCGGGCGGCGACAACGCGAAACGCACCAATTATGCGCTGCGCGAAACGCTGCTGGCGGAAAAGCGCCGCAAGCCCGGCGGCACCACGGCCGTCTCCTGCAGCGGTGCCAATCCCGGCATGGTGTCGTGGTTCGTCAAACAGGCGGTTGTCAATCTCGCCAAGGATCTGGGTATCGAGCACACCGAACCGGCGCGCAATGACCGCGACGGTTGGGCGCGCCTGATGCGCCAGACCGGCATCAAGGGCATTCACATTGCCGAACGCGACACGCAGCGCGCGGGCGAGCCGAAGCCGTTCGGCGTGTTCTGGAACACCTGGTCGGTGGACGGCTTCATTTCCGAAGGCCTGCAGCCGGCGGAACTGGGCTGGGGCACGCATGAAAAGTGGCTGCCCAAGAACGCCCGCAAGCAGAAGAAGGGCAACAAGGCCGCGATCTTCCTCGAACAGCCCGGCGCCGATACCCGTATCCGCACCTGGTGTCCGACCGAGGGACCGCAGTTCGGCCTGCTGGTGACGCACAATGAGGCGATCTCGATTGCCGACTTCTTCACCGTGTTCGACAAGAAGGGCAAGGCTGCCTACCGGCCGACCTGCCACTACGCCTACCACCCGTCCAATGTGGCAACGCTGTCGCTCGACGAAATGTTCGGTGCCGCCGGCCAGCCGCAGGCCATCCACCACGTTCTGGAGGAATCCGAGATCGTCGATGGTGCGGATGAGCTCGGTGTCCTGCTCTATGGCCACGACAAGAACGCCTACTGGTACGGCTCGCAGCTGACCATCGAGGAAGCCCGCAAACTGGCGCCTTACCAGAATGCAACCGGTCTTCAGGTCAGCTCGGCTGTTCTCTCGGGCATGGTCTGGGCGCTGGAAAATCCGGAAGCCGGAATTGTCGAAACCGACGAGATCGATTTTCGCCGCTGCCTTGAAATCCAGAAGCCCTATCTCGGGCCGCTCAAGGGGCACTATACCGACTGGACGCCGCTGGAAAACCGTCCTGGCTTCTTCAAGGAAGACATCGACACCAGCGACCCCTGGCAGTTCCGCAACATTCTCGTGCATTGATCAAAAACGGCAACCCAAGGGTTGCCGTTTTCATATCAGCTGCGTGGTTGTGGTGCGTGGTTCGACAAGCTCACCATGAGGGAGGTTGGCGCTGTAATGCTAATCGCAAAAGCCGCAGAATGTACCCTGCAATCCTCCACTTCCCTCATGGTGAGCTTGTCGAACCACGCATGATTGTTCTGCAACGCTCTCCCCGTTGCCACGCCCGCTTTCGCGTCTGGCTGTTGAAAGGTGGGAAAGACGGGCGGTCCATCGGGAGCGCTGAGGTCTTTGGTTGGTGTTGCGGTTGTTGCGATCCCTTGGACCACCCGCCCCGGCAAACGGCCTTGCCCAACATGGCATGATTGGACTGAACCTCCCCGGCCTAGGGGTTCTCCCACAGGCCGAAGCGCCGATCCTTTCCCGACTTTCGAAAGTTTCCGGAAGCATTCCCGCCGGAAAGGACAGGGATGAGAATAGCTTGGGTTGGGAAGTGTTGGATAAGTTGGCGTTATTTTTTGGGAGGGGGGCGTGAACAACGATCTGACATGGGCGCCCGCCAATGGGCAACAGGGCAGTTTTGCGGAAGCCACACGCGGCGAAACTCTGCGGCTTATCAAACTTATGTCTTGTTTTTGCTTGGTTTTCACGGCATTTAAAAGGGCAACCCATCAGGAGATTGATCGGATGAAACGTATTTCACTGGCCTTCAGCGCAGCGACCATGGCAGTGGCACTTGCTGCTTGCCAGACCAGCGGCCCCATTCACGACAGCGGAGCGGTGCAGGCTTCCCGCCCGACCGACGCCGTGCAGGGCCAATGGTTTGATACATCGGGCGTTGCCTTCTCGAATTTCAACGGCGGCGTTTTCGAGACCCGCGCCAATGACACCAAGGAAAAACTGGCCGAAGGCAGCTACCGCTTTGCCTCCGCCAGCCTCATCGAGATCAACCTGCGTTCGCTTGCCCGCGGCACGCAGTCCAAGGTCAATTGCGCCCTCGTCAATCCCGGCCAGTTGAACTGCACCTCGTCCAGCGGCCAACAGTTCTCGCTGACACGCCGCGGCGGCCAGACAGGCTGACACATCGCCGGCCCGCGCGGGCAGCTGCGCCGGCCGGTTCTGCCTTTACCTTGAGCGGCAAAAACCGCCGCCCTTCCCTTGCATGCCACGCCAAGGAATGAAAGCATCGGCGCTCTGTCACACGGATGCCAACGACCGGTGACAGCATCAGGCGATCGCAACAGGGGAACAGTTCATGTCAAAAATCCTCGCCAGAATTCTGCTCGGCACCTCGGCTCTCGTCATGACCGCCGGTGCGGCCATGGCCGACTACACGCTCAACATTCTGCACATCAACGATTTCCACTCGCGCCAGGAATCGATCAACAAATATGATTCGACCTGTTCCGCCGAGGAGGAGAGCAAGAACGAGTGCTTTGGCGGCATCGCCCGGGTAAAAGCCAAGATCGACGAGCGCCGCGCCGCCCTCTCCAAGGATGGCGGCAATGTCATCGTGCTCAATGCGGGCGACGAATTCCAGGGCTCGCTGTTCTACACGACCTACAAGGGCGACGACACCGCCGAATTCATGAACGGCATCGGCTATGATGTCATGGCCCTCGGCAACCATGAATTCGATGATGGCGTCGACACGCTGGCAAAATTCCTCGGCAAGGTGAAATTCCCTGTCATCTCTGCCAACACCATTGCCGCTGACGGCTCGCCCATCGCCGGCAAGTACAAGCCCTATGTCATCAAGGAAATCGGCGGCCAGAAGATCGGCATCGTGTCGGCCATCACCACCGACACGGCGGATATTTCAACGCCCGGACCGACGGTCAAGTTCGCCGATGAGATCGAGACCCTGAAAAAGCAGGTCGAGGCGCTGAAGACCGAGGGCGTCAACAAGATCATCGCGCTCAACCATGACGGCTATGTCAAGGACAAGCAGATCGCCGCCAGCGTTGCCGGGATCAGCGTGATAGTCGGCGGGCACAGCCATACGCTGCTGTCGAACACCGATCCGCAGGCGCTTGGACCCTACCCGACCCTCGTCAAGGGGCCATCCGGCCGCGATGTGCCGATCGTCCAGGCGAAATCCTATTCCAAATATCTGGGCGAGCTGAAGGTGACCTTCGACGATGACGGCAATGTCATCAGGAGCGAGGGCGCGCCGATCCTGCTCGATTCCTCCGTGGTGCCTGATCCCACCTATCTCGCGCGGGTCAAGGAACTGGCCAAGCCCATCGAAGCCTTGAAAGCCAAAAAGGTGGCCGAATCCAGCGGCGTCATCGAAGCGGCCCGCGAGGTTTGCCGGGTGGTCGAATGCTCCATGGGCAATCTCGTCGCCGACGCCATGCTCGACCGGGTCAAGGATCAGGGCATGACCATCGCCATCATCAATGGCGGCGGCCTGCGGGCATCCATCGATGCCGGGGATGTGACCATGGGCGAAGTCCTGACGGTGCTGCCGTTCCAGAACACGCTGTCGACCTTCCAGCTCAAGGGGGCCGACGTCGTGGCCGCGCTGGAAAACGGCGTCAGCCAGATCGATCAGGGTGCAGGCCGTTTCGCGCAGGTTTCCGGCCTCAAATACGCATTCGATGTGTCGAAACCCGTCGGCCAGCGCGTTTCCGCCGTGGA
Source organism: Phyllobacterium sp. T2-21 (assembly GCF_055378485.1). Lineage (NCBI taxonomy): Bacteria > Pseudomonadati > Pseudomonadota > Alphaproteobacteria > Hyphomicrobiales > Phyllobacteriaceae > Phyllobacterium > Phyllobacterium sp. T2-21. The sequence continues at coordinate 3,590,348 of NZ_AP027912.1, forward strand.
AGTGCGCGACGGCAGCGGCTGGAAACCGATTGACACGGCCGCCACCTACGGCGTCGTCTCCAACAACTACATGCGCGCGGGCGGCGACGGCTACAAGATTTTCGCCAGCAATGCCCAGAACGCCTATGATTACGGCCCCGGCCTTGAGGCCGTGGTATCGGACTATCTCGCCAAGAACACGCCCTACAAGCCCTACACCGACGGGCGCATAACCGTTCTGGCCGCAGCGGCCGCACCAGCCGCAGCGGACCCGGCACCGCCCGCCAAGCCTGCGGCGCAAACAGCTGCGCCGGCACCCGCTGCCGCTGCCGCGCCATCGGCCTATACGATCAAGCGCGGCGACAATTTCTGGAATATTGCCAAACAGGTCTACGGCAAGGGTTCGGACTGGAAAAAGCTGGCGGCAGCCAATCCGCGGATGATCGTCGAGAAACTGCCCATCGGCAGCGAGATGAAAATCCCGCCGCAATAATAACGCCTAGGACAAACGGTCCCAGGACTGTTATTTCGACCCGGCGCAACTTGAATGTTGTGCCGGGTTCTTTCATATCAGCCTGGGTTTTACCCGCCGGATTGCGATTTACCCCATTCTGCTGCGTCTTTTCGCGCCCTTGCAATCCCGGCCCTCACAACTAGGTTCCAACCGCAAAGCAGGAGTTGAAAGAGATGGTGATGTCTGGCGAGGTTGGTGTGGCAATAAGCAAGCCCGGCGACCATCCGCGCATCGAAACCTCGAAAGTCGGCGTGCTTCTGGTCAATCTGGGCACGCCTGACGGCACGGATGTCACCTCCATGCGCCGCTACCTCAAGGAATTCCTGTCGGACAAGCGCGTGATCGAATGGCCGCGCGCCATCTGGCTGCCGGTGCTGTACGGCATCGTGCTCAACACCCGCCCGAAAAAATCCGGCGCGCTTTACGACAAGATCTGGAACCGCGAGCGCAATGAATCGCCGCTGCGCACCTATACCCGCGCGCAAAGCGAAAAGCTGGCTGCAAGCCTCGCCGCCCATCCCGATGTGATCGTCGACTGGGGCATGCGCTACGGACAACCCTCCATCGAAGAGGCGCTGGAACGGCTCGACAGGCAGGGCTGCAAGCGCATCGTCATGTTCCCGCTCTATCCGCAATATTCGGCAACGACCACGGCGACGGTCAACGACAAATTCTTCGAGGCGCTCACCAAGATGCGCTTCATGCCCGCCACCCGCACCGTCCCCTCCTATCAGGACGAGGCTGTCTATATCGAGGCGCTTGCCGTCTCCATCGAGAAGCATTTTGCGACATTGGATTTCGAGCCGGAGGTGGTGGTTGCCTCCTATCACGGCATCCCGCAAAGCTATTTCAGGCGCGGCGATCCCTACCCCTGCCATTGCTGGAAGACCACGCGCCTGCTGCGCGAGCGGCTTGGCTGGGACGAGAAGAAGCTGATCACCTGTTTCCAGTCCCGCTTCGGCCCGGAAGAGTGGATGCAGCCCTATACGGACAAGACGATGGAAAAACTCGCCGCGGACGGCGTGAAATCCGTTGCCGTGTTCAATCCGGGTTTCGTCGCCGACTGCCTGGAAACGCTGGAGGAAATTGCTGTTGAAGCCGGCAATACCTTCCGCGAGCATGGCGGCGTCAACTTCACCCAAATCCCCTGCCTGAATGATTCCGATGAAGGCATGCGGGTGATCGAAGAGCTGGTCCGGCGCGAATTGCAGGGCTGGATCTAAGCGGACGGAACGCCTGTATAATTCCCGGCTTAAGCCTTTCTGAGATCAAGACTTTGGTCTATCTTGGCATCATCCGTACAGAGGATGATGATGCGAGATGACATTGGTCCTGATGTCAGGCAAGGGGGAGTACAATGCCGTTCAGCGGTTTCGATTTTACCATTCCAGTACTGGTTCTTCTGGTTCTGGTCGTGCTGTTTGCGGGCGTCAAGACCGTGCCGCAGGGCTACAATTACACCATCGAGCGCTTCGGCAAGTATACCCGTACCCTTGCACCCGGCCTTAACCTCATCGTTCCGTTCTTCGACCGTATCGGCGCCAAGCTGAACATGATGGAACAGGTGCTTGACGTGCCGACGCAGGAGGTCATCACCAAGGACAACGCCAATATCGCCGTCGACGGTATCGCCTTCTACCAGATCCTGAATGCACCGCAGGCCGCCTATCAGGTCAGCGGGTTGAAGAACGCCATTCTCAACCTCACCATGACCAATATCCGCACGGTCATGGGCTCGATGGATCTCGACGAGCTCCTGTCCAATCGCGACGCGATCAACGACCGCCTGCTGCGGGTGGTGGATGAGGCCGCCCATTCCTGGGGCATCAAGATGACCCGTGTCGAAATCAAGGACATCAATCCGCCGAAGGACCTGATCGATTCCATGGCACGCCAGATGAAGGCGGAACGCGACAAGCGTGCGCTGGTCCTGGAGGCCGAAGGCAATCGCGCCGCGCAGATCCTGCGCGCCGAAGGCCTGAAACAGGCGCAGATTCTCGAAGCGGAGGGCAAGCGTGAAGCCGCCTACCGCGAGGCCGAAGGCCGCGAACGCCTCGCCCAGGCCGAAGCCAAGGCGACCGAACTCGTGTCCGCCGCGATCAATGCGGGCAGCGTGCAGGCCATCAACTACTTCGTCGCGCAGAAATACACCGAGGCTTTCGGCAAGTTTGCGACCAGCAACAACCAGAAGCTGATCCTGATGCCGATGGAGGCCTCGTCACTGGTGGGCACGCTCGGCGGCATCGGTGCAATCGCCAGGGAAGTATTCGGCGATGCGGCGCAGACGGAACGGACATCGCCTCCGGCACAGCCGGGGCGCGGGCGCACCGTTCCCGGCACGGGCGGCGGGACCGGCTCGGCGACCTGACGCATCGATGGAGGAGTTGCACTGATGTTGGAACATCTCTTCTATGAACTTGGCCCGTGGAACTGGGTGGTGCTGGGTTTCATCCTCCTGATTTTCGAAGTGGCGGTGCCCGGCATCTTCCTACTGTGGTTCGGCATCGCCGGCATCATCGTCGGCTTCCTGACGATCCTCGTGCTCGGACCGATGCTCGCCCTCGGCTGGCAGGTGCAGATCATCCTGTTCCTCATTCTGTCTGTCATCACCGTCTTCATCGGCCGCAGGCTGATGGGCGCGGTTGACGTGCCGACCGATGAGCCGCTGCTCAACCGGCGCAACGAACAGATGATCGGCCAGATCGTCGTGCTGGAGGAGGCAACAGTGAACGGGCACGGGCGCGCCCGCATCGGCGACAGCCTGTGGCGTGTCAAGGGCCCCGATCTGCCCGCCGGCAGCCGGGTCAGGATCACCGGCACCGATCAGGGAACGCTGACGGTCGAAGCGGCTTGATCCAGGGACGTTAATTGTGAGGTGCGTGGTTCGACAAGCTCACCATGAGGAATGGAGTGGGCTGTAGGGAGCCAAGTTCTGCAACGTTTATGATGAGCGTTGCACCAATCCACTTCCCTCATGGTGAGCTTGTCGAACCACGCACCACGAGCCTGCAGACATTGAAATCAGGCGGCGCCGATCCGTAACAGGTCGTGGAAGTGCACGATACCGACGGGGAAGCGGTCTTCCGTCACGATCAGCGCCCCGATATTGTGCTCGTTGAGCAGGGCGAGCGCGGCGCTCGCCAGCATGCTCGTCGGCACGGTTTTTGGATTGCGGGTCATGATTTCCTCGACCCGCACCGTCACCAGATTGCGGTGAAGGTTGCGCGAGAGGTCGCCATCCGTGATGATCCCGGCCAGCGAGCCGTCATCATTGTGAACCGCAACACAGCCAAAACGCTTTCCGGACAGCACTTTCATCGCATCGGGAATGAGCGTGCCAAGCGGAACCAGCGGAATCTCGTCACCGCGATGCATGATCTCGCGCACATGGGTCAGGCTCGCGCCGAGCGACCCGCCGGGGTGGAATGTCTTGAAGTCGACGGCGGTGAAGCCCCGCGCTTCCAGGAGGGCAATGGCGATCGCATCGCCCATGGCCAGTTGCAGCAGCGGCGAGGTGGTCGGCGCCAGCCCGTGCGGGCAGGCCTCGGTGACCCTGGGCAGCAGCAGGACGACATCGGCAGCCAGTGCCAGTGCCGAGTTTTCCCCTGATGTAACCGCGATAAGCGGAATGCGGAACCGCCTGGAATAGCTGACGATCCCCTTCAGCTCCGCCGTTTCGCCCGACCATGACAGCGCCAGAATGGCATCGTCGCTGCCGATCATGCCGAGATCGCCATGATTGGCTTCGGCCGGATGCACGAAAAAGGCCGGCGTCCCGGTCGAGGCAAAGGTCGCAGCGATCTTGGAGGCGATGTGACCGCTCTTGCCGACCCCGGTGACGATGATTCTGCCCCGGACCGCGGCTATGCGTTCGATGGCCTTGCCGAAGGCATCCGCAAGGCTGCCATCCAGCGCATCGCGCAGCGCGCTCAGCCCGTCTCTTTCGGTTGAAATCGTCCGCTTGGCGGAATCCACCGCCGCGGTCTTGTCCAGTTCGCTGTCGTTTATTGCCTGCATGGCGAGAACCGTTAGCGCTTTGCCGCGCCGCTGTCCATTTTTTGTTGCGCCGCCCCCTTCAAACCCGTCCGGCGGCCCAAGCGGAAACCAGTCATTAACCATGACAGTTTACGCTCCATAAACGTTCGAACTCATTGGCAATGCTATTTATGTATCATCGGCAATCCCGCATCGGAGCACCGGCCTATCGCGGCAGCTTCACCTCTGCGATTAACCTGTGTCTGTGGACGGGGTTGATGAGCAGCGTTGCGTTTTCTACCGGTGGAACGGCCCTGGCCCAGCAGGCCGTGCCCCTGCGCGGCGCGGTGGACGAGAATGTCCTGCAAACCCAGCAGAATGCGCCGCCCGCCCCGGTGCGGCGCGCGCCTGTGGTTGCCGCTGCGCCGGCGCCATCACCCGCCACCGCGGGCGGCATTCCGTCGGATCCCTACGAACCCGTCAGTCCGGGCGCCCTGCCTAATGACGATGCAGGCGCTCCGTCGACGGCGACCGGGACGGCGAATGACACATCGCTGTCGTCCGGACCGGTGAACAACAGCCGCACGCTCAATCCGCGTCCCACCGCCACGCCAGGCACAGTTCCGCTTCCGGCGGATCGCACAACCGCGGCAACGCAGCGGACGCGGCCTGCCCCGCGCGCGCTGCGCAACGGACAGACACCGGCCACACCAACCACCGGCAGCATTGCCGACGATACGGACGGCAATCCGCGCGTGCAGCGTGAAAGCAGGGACAGCGTGTCTGAACCGGCCATCGAGCGGCGGACCGTGCGGCCGGATCCCGACCCGTTTGCACCCTTCGGCATCAGGGCCGGTACGGTCACGCTGCGGCCATCCATTTCGCAGGGCCTGCGCGCCACGACCAACGCCGACGGCAGTTCAACCGGCAAGAGCGCGATTCTCTCGGAAACACGGCTGCGCCTGCGGGCGACGACGGACTGGTCGCGCCATTCGGCCTTTCTCGATTTCGACGGTCTCTACGACAAGACGCTGTCTGGCCAGGAGTATTCCGCGCCCAATGTCGGGCTGCGCGGCGGTTTCAAGCTTGATCTCGGCGACCGCACGACCCTGACCGGCGAAGGCGGCTACCGCTACCGGCAGGAGGATGCCAGCGCCCCGACGGCGGTTGTCGGCGCATCCAACAGGCCCGGCGTGCAGGAACTGGATGGCACATTGGGCATAAGGCACGAATTTGACCGGTTCTTTGGCCAGGTGAAGGGCAAGGTCGACCGGACAACCTATGGTCAGGCCCAGTTCCCCGACGGAACAACGCTCAGCCAGAAGGATCGCAACAACACCTTTGCCAGCATCGCCCTGCGCGGCGGCTTCGAAATGTCTCCGGCGATCAAACCCTTCGCCGAAGTGGAGATCGGCAAGCTGATCTACGATGAAACGGAAGATTCCAACGGCTTTCGCCGCTCCGGTATGCGCACCGCGCTGCGCGGCGGTATCGAGGCCGATTTCGGCGAGAAACTTTCGGGCGAGCTGGCGCTGGGCTATCTGCGTCAGAGTATCGACGATGAGCGGCTGTCCAATGTCGATGGCCTGAGCGTCGACGGGGCAATCAAATGGTCGCCGCAGCGCGGCACCGATGTCAATCTTGGTTTGCTCACCCGTGTCGAAGGCGGGACAACGCCCAATGACAGTGGTTCTATCTTCTATGAGGGACGGATTGGCGTAAAGCGCCAGATACGCTCAAACCTCAGCGTCAATGCCGAGTTGAGCGCGTCGCTGCGCGACAACAAGGATGGCAGCGGCCTCGACAAGGGCTTTGGCGCGGAAGTCGGCGCCACCTACTGGTTCAACCGCTTCCTCGGGCTGGATGTCAGCGCCCGGCACCGCGTCACACGCAGTGAGGTCGATACCCGCCAGACCAGCGAAAGCAGCGTCTATATGGGCCTGACGCTGCAGCGGTAGGACAGAGGGGGGTGATATCCCCCCCTCAACGCATCTCAAACCTTGCGCGGCTGGATGGTCTTCAGCATGTTGCCGATATTGTCGATCACACCGTTGCGAATATCATTGCGCCACAGGGCAAACGCCACATTGGCTTCGACAAAGCCTTCCTTCGAGCCCGTATCATAGGTGCGGCCCTGGAAGTGATAGCCGAAGAAATCCTGCTCCTTGGCCAGTTTCAGCATGCCGTCGGTCAGCTGGATTTCATTGCCGGCACCGCGCTCCTGATGCTCGAGAATGTCGAAAATCTCCGGCTGCAGAATATAGCGGCCGTTGATGTAGAGATTGGACGGCGCGGTGCCCTTGGCCGGCTTCTCGACCATTTCGGTGAGCTCGAAACCGTTGCCGACATCCTTGCCCTTGCCGACGATGCCGTATTTGTGGGCTTCTTCCGGATCGCATTCCTGCACGGCAACGATGTTGCCGCCGCCCGCCTGATTATACAGCTCGACCATGTCGGCAAGGCAGCCGTTTTTCTCCGGCTGCATGATCATGTCCGGCAGAAGCAGCGCGAAAGGCTCATCGCCGACGATATCGCGGGCACACCACACGGCGTGGCCCAGCCCCATCGGCACCTGCTGGCGGGTGAAACTGGTCGTGCCGGGTCCCGGCTGGATGCTCTGCAACTCGTCGAGCAGCGCCGTCTTGCCGCGCTCGGCCAGGGTTGAATAGAGCTCGTACTGGGCGTCGAAATAATCTTCGATGACCGCCTTGTTGCGGCCGGTCACGAAAATAAAGTGCTCGATACCGGCTTCGCGGGCTTCGTCCACCACGTACTGGATGACCGGCTTGTCGACAACGGTCAGCATTTCCTTCGGGATAGACTTGGTTGCCGGAAGAACGCGGGTGCCAAAACCTGCGACTGGAAAAACGGCTTTGCGGATTCTCTTCGCTGTCGTCACAATATATTCCCCATCTCACACAAAAACTCAGTTAACATTGGTAATGGACATTTGCCCTGCAAAGAATGAAAATAGTTTGAGCTGCATAATAAACATTTTTTTCGACCGGTAATGTTCCCGCAGGAACCGCCCGTCAAATATGCATGGTAAACCAATTCCTAACTTTGATGTGCATAATTTATTGTTTGCCGGAATAGGTGGAAACCCAGTTCAAGGAGACAACATGTTCAAGAGCCCGTCGAGTTTTGCAAAGCGAATCATGATTTTGGCCGCAACCGCGAGCCTGGCTTTTGCAGTCACGGCGACGAGTGCCTCCGCCGATGCAAAGTTCCAGACATGGATTGCCAATTTCCGCACCACGGCGCTGCAGAGCGGAATTTCCGCCTCGACGTTCCAGCGCGCCTTTGCCGGCGTCAAGGATATCGATCCCGAAGTGCTGCAGAAGGCCGCCTATCAGCCGGAATTCACGGCACCGGTCTGGGATTACATCGATAACCGCGTCAATGAGCATTCCATCACCACCGGGCGGGAAATGGCGCGCAAATACAGCCGCTGGCTCGCCGCCATCGAAAAATCATTCGGTGTCGACCGCAATATCCTTTTGGCGATCTGGTCGATGGAGACCAATTACGGCGAAGCCATGCAGCGGCCCGACATCATGCGCGACGCCGTGCGTTCGCTCGCAACCCTCGCCTATGCCGACCAGCGCCGGGCAAAATATGCCCGCACGCAGCTGATTGCGGCGATGAAGATCCTGCAGACCGGAGACATCGACCGCAGCCACCTCACCGGGTCATGGGCGGGCGCCCTTGGCCATACACAGTTCATTCCCACGAGCTATCTCGCCTATGCCGTCGACATGGACGGCAATGGCAAGCGCGATATCTGGACATCCGTACCCGATGCGCTGGCGACAGCCGCCAATCTCCTGGCCAAGAACGGCTGGGAATCGGGCCGGACCTGGGGTTACGAAGTGACCCTCCCGGCTGGCCGTAAATTCCCCGCTGGCTCAAAGACCATGGCGGAATGGCAGAGCCTCGGCGTGGTGCGCGCCAACGGCAAACCATTCCCGCGTGGCAATGAAAAGGCCCAGCTGAAAGTGCTCGACGGGCGCGAGGGGCCCGCCTTCCTGATGACCCGGAATTTCTCCGTTTTGAAGAACTACAACAATGCCGACAAATATGCGCTTGGCGTTGGTCTTCTTGCGGATCAGATCGGCGGTGCGCCGCCGCTGCGCCGCGACTGGAATCGCCCATTCACACCCATCTCGATGAAGGAGCGTGAAGAATTGCAGACACATCTGCGCGCATTGGGTTATTATGACGGCGAAGTGGACGGGAAAATCGGCTCCGGCTCACGGGATGCCATCCAGGCGTTCCAGAAGAAAATGGGGCTCGATCCCGATGGTCATCCCAGCAAGGAAGTGCTGACCATTATCCGCAAGCGATAAGGTTTGGAAATACGATGGATACAATGAAACGGCCGGCTCGCCTCATCCGTTGCATCGTTGTGTCCGTATCCCTCGGTGCGGCCGGCGGCCTTGTCTTTACCGACATCGCCGCCGCCCAGCAGCGCACACTGCTCGACATGCTCTTCGGCTCGCGCCGCGAAGTCTACCGCGAAAATACCGACCGGATGATCTTCGACGAAAACAACCGGCCCGTCCGCCCCTCCAAGAACCGCACGACCAAGCGGGCCGAGCGGCCGCGGCCGCAACCGGCAGCGCCTGCCAGCCAGCCCTCCGCGCCGGCGGATGAACCGGTCATTCCGTCGAAACTGGCCGATGCCAAAACCATCCTGGTTGTCGGTGACTTCATGGCCAGCGGCCTTGCCGAAGGCCTCAATGCGGCCTTCATGGATTCGCCCGGCGTGCGCGTGGTCGACAAGAGCGACGGCTCATCCGGTTTCGTGCGCAGCGACCACCGCAACTGGCCCGCCACCATCGGCAGTCTGATCGACGCGGAAAAACCGGCCGTTGTCGTCGTGATGATCGGTGCCAATGACCGCCAGCAATTCGCCAACGGCCCCGCGCCGCAGAGCGAAGCCTGGACAAAGGAATATCAGGGCCGCATCAACGCATTCCTTGAAGCGGTCAAGAAGACCGGGCACCCCGTGGTGTGGGTCGGCCAGCCCTCGTTCAAGTTCAAGAACATGAGCACCGATCTCCTGGCGTTCAACGAGCTCTATCGCAATGCGACGGAGAAGGCGGACGGCAAATTCGTCGATGTCTGGGAAGGCTTTGTCGACCAGGGCGGCAGCTTTACGCTGTCGGGCTTTGACATCTCCGGCCAGACCGCCCGTCTGCGCAACAATGATGGGGTCGGCCTGACCACCGCAGGCAAGCGCAAACTGGCTTTCTATGCGGAAAAACCATTGCGCCAGATGCTGGGCAACGCCACATCACCGGCCATCGCCGCCGTCAAGCCGGGCTCGCCCGTGCAGGCACTGCCGGAAACGCCGCAGGCACCGGTCAAGGTCGACCGCATAGCACCGATCAGCCTGAGCGACCCGGAACTGGATGGCGGCACCGATCTCCTCGGCGCCGCACCGAAAGCCGCGGCCGCCGACAAGTCGGCGCAGGACAAACTGCTTCTCGAAGGCAAGGCGCCGGACGCCCAGCCGGGCCGCATCAACGACTATGCGTGGCCGGCAAAGTCGGACGCGGCACCGAAATAACGGCCTGACTATCGCGGCAGAACCGACGATCCCATCAGCGCGACATCGATGGCCTGCGCCGCCTGGCGTCCTTCACGGATTGCCCAGACGACCAGCGACTGGCCGCGGCGGATATCACCGGCCGTGAACAGCTTGTCGACGCTGGTGCGGTAATCCTTGTCATCGGCGGCAATCGAACGGTTGCCGCGGCGATCCGCCCGCATCTCCAGCGTATCGCCGAGTTCCCTGACGACACTGGTTTCGAACGGACCGGAGAAACCGATGGCGATGAAGGCGAGATCCGCCTTGATGTAGAATTCGGTGCCGGGAACCGGCTTGCGCGCCTCGTCGACCTCACAGCATTTGACATGGGTCAATGCACCGTTTTCACCGATGAATTCAAGCGTTGCCACCTGGAACTCGCGGTCCGCGCCTTCCGCCTGCGAGGAGGACGTGCGCATCTTCGTCGCCCAATAGGGCCAGACGCTGAGCTTGTCTTCCTTTTCCGGCGGCTGCGGGCGGATATCGAGCTGGGTGACCTTCACCGCGCCCTGGCGGAATGCCGTGCCGACACAGTCGGAGGCGGTATCGCCGCCGCCGACGACAACCACATGGCGGCCTGACGCCACGATCGGATCGCTCGGCCAGGCCACGGATTCGATGTTTTCGCGGCCGACGCGGCGGTTCTGCTGCACGAGATAGTTCATCGCATCGTGGACGCCGTCGAAATCGGCACCCGGAATGCCCGCCGGACGCGGCGTTTCGGCGCCACCGCAATAAAGTACCGCATCATAGGTATCGAGCAGTTCCTGCACCGGCTTGTCGATGCCGACATTGACGCCGTAGAAGAAGGTGACGCCTTCGCCTTCCATCTGTGCCACGCGGCGGTCGATGAAATGCTTTTCCATCTTGAAATCGGGAATGCCGTAGCGCAGCAGGCCGCCTGCACGGCTTTCGCGCTCATACACATGCACTTCATGGCCCACGCGGGCAAGCTGCTGTGCCGCCGCCAGACCGGCCGGGCCGGAGCCGATGACGGCCACTTTCCTGCCGGTCTTCGATGCCGCAGGCTGCGGGATGATAAAGCCCTTTTCATAGGCCTTGTCGGCAATCGCCTGTTCCACCGTCTTGATGGACACCGGCACGTCTTCCAGATTCAGCGTGCAGGCTTCCTCGCACGGGGCCGGGCAGATGCGGCCGGTGAATTCCGGGAAATTGTTGGTGGAATGCAGGTTGCGGATCGCCTCGTCCCAATTGTCGTTGTAGACGAGATCGTTCCAGTCCGGAATCTGGTTGTGGATCGGGCAGCCGGTCGGCCCGTGGCAGAACGGGATGCCGCAATCCATGCAGCGGGCCGCCTGCTTCTTCACCTCGCCATCGGTCATGGGAATGGTGAATTCCCGGAAATGGCGAATGCGGTCAGACGCGGGCTGATACTTTCCGACCTGCCGGTCGATCTCGAGAAAACCTGTAACCTTACCCATAAAACTGCTCCCCTCACCCTTGGAGGACCACCCGTTCCCGTGTTGGGTCTGGGCAGCATTGGACCCCATGCCGAGCATCATTGTGATGACGCTCGAAGCAGGAGTGCGTTGATTTTATTCCGCTGCGACACCCATCCGCATGCGCTCCATGTCTTCGAGCGCCCGGCGGTATTCGACCGGCATGACTTTCACGAATTTCGGCCGGAAGGCTTCCCAATTGTCGAGAATTTCCTTCGCCCGGCCCGAACCCGTGTAATGCATGTGGTTCGAGATGAGCTGCACGAGGCGTTCCTCGTCATGCCTGGTCATATTGGCCGAGACATCGACGCGGCCCTTATGGGCCAGATCGCCGCCATGATGGTGCAGTTTTTCGAGAATATCGTCCTCTTCCGGCACCGGCTCCAGCTCGACCATCGCCATGTTGCAGCGCTGGGCAAAATCACCGGCTTCATCGAGCACATAAGCCACGCCGCCGGACATGCCGGCCGCGAAGTTGCGCCCGGTCTGGCCGATGACCACGACGACACCGCCGGTCATGTATTCGCAGCCATGATCGCCCGTGCCTTCGACCACCGCGATGGCGCCGGAGTTGCGGACGGCAAAGCGTTCGCCCGCGACGCCGCGGAAATAGGCTTCGCCTTCGATGGCACCGTACAGCACGGTATTGCCGACGATGATGGAGTTCTCCGGCACGATTTTCGTATCGTGCGGCGGACGGACGACGATGCGGCCGCCGCACAGGCCCTTGCCGACATAGTCATTGCCATCACCGATCAGCTCGAACGAGATGCCGCGTGCGAGGAATGCCGCAAAGGACTGGCCGGCCGTCCCGGTGAACGCGACCGAGATCGTGTCTTCCTTCAGACCCTTGTGCCGGTAGCGCTTGGCCACCTCACCCGACAGCATCGCCCCAGCCGACCGGTCGACATTCTTGATCGGCATTTCGATCTTGACCGGGATCTTGCTTTCCAGCGCAGGCATGGCCTGCTCGATCAGCTTGCGATCCAGGATATCGACGATCGGATGGTTCTGCCGCTCGGTCCAGCGCGTCTTTTCCTCCGCCGCTTCCGGCTTGTGGAAGATGCGGGTGAAATCGAGACCCTTGGCTTTCCAGTGATCGATCATCTCGCGCTTTTCGAGCAGTTCGGCCTTGCCGACGATCTCTTCCAGCCTTGTATAACCCATGTCGGCCAGGAACTGCCGCACCTCTTCCGCCATGAAGAAGAAGAAGTTGATGACGTGTTCGGGCGTGCCCTTGAAGCGCTTGCGCAGGACCGGATCCTGCGTTGCCACGCCGACCGGGCAGGTGTTGAGATGGCACTTGCGCATCATGATGCAGCCGGCGGAAATCAGCGGCGCCGTGGAGAAGCCGAATTCGTCGGCGCCCAGCAGGGCACCGATGATCACGTCGCGGCCGGTGCGCAGACCGCCATCGACCTGCAGGGCAATGCGCGAGCGCAGGCCGTTGAGCACCAGCGTCTGCTGGGTCTCGGCAAGGCCCATTTCCCACGGAGAACCGGCATGCTTGAGCGATGTGAGCGGCGATGCACCCGTGCCGCCGTCATAGCCCGATATGGTGATGTGGTCAGCGCGCGCCTTGGCAACGCCGGCCGCAACCGTGCCGACGCCGACTTCCGACACCAGCTTGACCGAAACATCGGCTTCAGGGTTGACGTTCTTCAGATCGTAGATGAGCTGCGCCAGATCCTCGATGGAATAGATGTCATGGTGCGGCGGCGGCGAAATCAGGCCGACACCCGGCGTGGAGTGGCGGGTCTTGGCAACCGTTGCGTCGACCTTGTGGCCGGGCAACTGGCCGCCTTCGCCGGGCTTGGCACCCTGCGCCACCTTGATCTGCATCATGTCGGAGTTGACGAGATATTCGGTCGTCACGCCAAAGCGTCCCGATGCGACCTGCTTGATGGCCGAGCGTTCGGGGTTCGGCTTGCCGTCCGGCAGCGGATAGAAGCGGTCCGGCTCCTCGCCGCCCTCACCCGTGTTCGACTTGCCGCCGATCCGGTTCATGGCAATGGCAAGGGTCGTGTGCGCCTCGCGGCTGATCGAACCAAAGGACATGGCGCCGGTCGAGAACCGCTTGACGATATCCTTGGCCGGTTCGACATCGTCGATGGAGACGGGCTTGCGCCCGGCATCTCCAGCCATCCTGATCTTGAACAGGCCGCGGATGGTCTGCGCGCGGGCGGACTCGCTGTTCACCAGATCGGAATATTCCTTGAACGTGGTGGCCGACTCCGTGCGCACCGCATGCTGCAGCTTGGCTACCGCATCCGGCGACCAGAGATGTGCCTCGCCGCGCATGCGGTAGGCATATTCACCGCCGACATCCAGCGTGCTGAGCAGGACCGGATCATTGCCGAATGCATCGCGGTGGCGGCGCACCGTCTCCTCGGCCACTTCCTCCAGGCCGACACCTTCGATGGTCGTCGCCGTTCCGAAGAAGAAGCGGTCGACGAATTCCGACTTGAGGCCGACCGCATCGAAAATCTGCGCGCCGCAATAGGACTGGTAGGTGGAGATGCCCATCTTGGACATGACCTTGAGAATGCCCTTGCCGATCGACTTGATGTAGCGCGATACGACTTCCTTGGAGTCCACCTCCGGCGGAAACTCGCCGCGCTTGTGCATGTCGAGCAGCGTATCGAAGGCAAGATAGGGGTTGATCGCTTCCGCGCCATAGCCGGCGAGGCAGCAGAAATGGTGCACTTCGCGCGGCTCGCCCGATTCCACGACCAGACCGACGGAGGTGCGCTGACCCTTGCGGATGAGGTGATGGTGGACGGCGGCCGTCGCCAGCAGTGCCGGGATCGGAATGCGGTCCGGCCCGACCTGACGGTCGGACAGGATGATGATGTTGTAGCCGCCATGCACGGCCGCCTCGGCGCGTTCGCACAGGCGCTCCAGCGCACCGGCCATGCCGGCCGCGCCTTCCTCGACATTGTAGGCGATATCCAGCGTCTTCGTATCGAAGCGGTCTTCAGTGTGGCCGATGGAGCGGATCTTTTCCAGATCGCCATTGGTCAAGATCGGCTGGCGCACTTCCAGACGCTTGCGGCGGGACGTGCCGACCAGATCGAAAATGTTCGGACGCGGACCGATGAACGAAACAAGGCTCATCACCAGTTCCTCGCGGATCGGATCGATCGGCGGATTGGTGACCTGCGCAAAATTCTGCTTGAAATAGGTGTAGAGCATCTTCGACTTGTCGGACATGGCCGAGATCGGCGTATCCGTACCCATCGAGCCGATGGCTTCCTGGCCTGTCGTCGCCATCGGCGACATCAGCAGCTTGGTGTCTTCCTGCGTATAGCCAAAGGACTGCTGGCGGTCGAGCAGGCTGACATCCTTGCGCAGCGCGCGCGGCTCGACCGGGCTCAGCTCTTCAAGAATGAGCTGGGTGTTCTTCAGCCATGTCTTGTAGGGATGCCGGTTGGCGATCTCGGACTTGATCGTGTCGTCGGAGACGATTTCGCCCTTTTCCATGTCGATCAGCAGCATACGGCCGGGCTGAAGCCGCCACTTCTTGACGATCTTTTCTTCCGGTACCGGCAGCACGCCGGCTTCCGACGCCATGATGACGAAATCATCGTCGGTGACGATATAGCGGGCCGGACGCAGACCGTTGCGGTCGAGCGTCGCGCCGATCTGACGGCCATCGGTGAAGGCAACCGCTGCCGGGCCATCCCATGGTTCCATCAGGGCAGCATGATATTCGTAGAACGCCTTGCGGTCGTCCGACATCAGCTTGTTGCCCGACCATGCCTCGGGAATGAGCATCATCATCGAATGGGCGAGCGAGTAGCCGCCCTGGAACAGGAATTCCAGCGCGTTGTCGAAACAGGCCGTATCGGACTGGCCTTCATAGGAAATCGGCCAGAGCTTCGAGATGTCATTGCCGAAGAATTCGCTGTCGACCGAGGCCTGACGCGCCGCCATCCAGTTGACGTTGCCGCGCAGGGTGTTGATTTCACCATTGTGCGCAACCATGCGGTAGGGATGCGCCAGCTTCCACGACGGGAAGGTGTTGGTCGAGAAGCGCTGATGCACCAGCGCCACCGCGCTGACGAAACGCGGATCCTTCAGGTCCTTGTAATAGGCGCCGACCTGATAGGCGAGGAACATGCCCTTGTAGACGATGGTGCGCGCCGACATGGACACGACGTAGAAGTCGCTCTCCTTGCCGCCGTTCTCCTGATAGATGCGGTTGGAAATAACCTTGCGCAGGATAAACAGCCGGCCTTCGAAATCCTCATTGGATTCGATGTTCGGGTTGCGCCCGATGAACACCTGGCGGTGGAAGGGTTCCGTCGCCGCGATATGCGGCGCCTTGGACAGGGACGAATTGTCGACGGGAACATCGCGGAAGCCGATCAGGGTCTGACCTTCCGAGGCGATCACTTCCGTGATGACGGTTTCGATATGGGCACGCTCTTCGGCATCCTGCGGCATGAACAGATAACCGACGGCGTAATGATTGACCGGCGGCAGCTCGACACCCTTTTCGGCCCATTCCGCGCGGAAAAACGCATCGGGAATCTGCACGAGCATGCCTGCGCCATCGCCCATCAGCGGATCGGCGCCGACGGCACCGCGATGCGTCAGGTTTTCGAGCATGAACAGCCCGTCTTCAATGATCTTGTGCGACTTGACGCCCTTCATATGCGCGACGAAGCCGACGCCGCAGGCGTCATGTTCATTGCGCGGGTCGTACAAGCCTTGTCGGGTGGGAATGCCGGACGATTTATTGGTTTTGACCGCACGGTTCTGTACGGCCTGAGCAAGTTCAGTCGTTACAGATGGCGTCAAATCCGACATCGTCAATCCCTCCAAATGGGCCCCTTGGGGCGGTCAATTCCTCGCGGGACGGAATAGCATATATTCCTGCCCCTTCTGGTGCGGCATATCTTCCGGTTGCAAACTGCGGTCACCATTTTGAGGACGGAAGCACCCTTGCTTGCCATCCCGCGCTTGGATCGTGCAAATTAGGACAGCATTGCTGTCATATCCTCGTATGCCAGAATAATTCCAAACAAACAAGATGGAAAAGCAAAAAATAACAGCATTGGACGAAATATCATTGCGCAAACATCGGGTGTTTCATGCATTTCATTTCGAGGCAGGCGTTTTCCCCTAAATAAGCAAGGAAAAACAGATGGTTCCGCCACGCACCCCGAAAATCCCTTGCGGGAAAGACATCATCTTCTGCTTTCCAGCCCGCGGGGAAAAGCGTAAGCGTGGCGGCGTCAGTTTCACATCCGAGGTTGTTTCATGCTTTTCGCATCCGATAATTGGGCCGGAGCCCATCCGAAAATTGCCGAAAATCTGACCAGACATGCCAGCGGTTTCGCCGCGGCCTATGGCACGGGCGATCTCGACCGCGCCGTCCAGCAGACATTCAGCGCAATTTTCGAGCGCGACGTCGCCGTCTTCTTTGTCGGGACCGGAACAGCGGCCAATTCCCTGGCGCAGGCCAGCATCGCCCGCCCGGGCGGCATCACCTTTGCCCACCGCGAAGCGCACATGATTGCCGATGAGGCCGGCGCGCCGGGATTTTTCGCGAGCGGAGCACGGGTCCAGGCCATCGACGGGCCGACAGGCCGCATCGCCATCGACAATCTGCAAGCCGCCCTGAACGGTTTCCCCAAGGGCCACGTCCATGCGGGCCAGCCGATGAGCGTTTCCATTACGCAGTCGACCGAAAGCGGCACACTGTATGAATTGGCCGAGATCGCCGCCATCTCGGCCATCTGCAAGGAAAACGGCCTGCCGCTGCACATGGATGGCGCGCGTTTCGCCAATGCGCTTGTCTCGCTTGGCTGTTCCCCCGCGGAAATGACCTGGAAACAGGGCGTCGATATCCTGTCGTTCGGCGGCACCAAGAACGGCTGCTGGTGTGCCGAAGCACTGGTCTTCATGAATCCCGAACAGGCAAGGCAGATGCCCTATATCCGCATGCGGTCGGCGCAGAATTTTTCAAAATCCCGCTTCATCGCGGCCCAGTTCGAGGCTTATTTTGCCGACGGGCTGTGGCTGGAAACGGCAACGCATGCCAATGCCATGGCGGCGGAACTGGCAAAGCTGATCAGCAATTCGAACGATCTGCGTCTCGCCTGGCAGCCGCGCGCCAATGAAGTGTTCGCGATCATGAAAAAGCAGACATCGGCAAAACTGCAGGCGGCAGGCGCCGTTTTCTATGACTGGCACACGCCCCATGCCGAAAAGGGCCATGTTGCCGAAGACGAGACGATCACCCGTTTTGTCACGAGCTTTGCCACGACCTCCGAAGACATCAGCCGCTTCGGCGCGCTCATCGCATAAAAAAAGCGGCGCAATCGCGCCGCTTCTTTCACTCCGGCTTTCAGAGCTTAGTGCGCAGTCTTGGCTTCGATCTGCTTGGCTGTCTTTTCCGACAGGGCAGTGACAGCGATCTTGCGCGGCTTCATTTCCTCGGGAATTTCGCGCTTGAGATCAATGTGCAGCAAGCCGTTTTTCAGGCTGGCACCACTGACTTCAACGAAATCGGCAAGGTGGAAGCGGCGCTCGAACGCGCGGGAAGCAATGCCGCGATACAAGGTTTCGGCACCGTCATCCGATGTTTCAGCACCCTTTTCGCCGGTCACCTTGAGCTGGTTGCGATGGGCTTCGATCTGGATTTCGTCTTCCGAGAAGCCGGCAACGGCCATGGTGATGCGGTAGGTGTTCTCGCCTGTCCGCTCGATATTGTAGGGCGGATAGGACTGGGCACCGTCTGGCTGAGCCAGCGAGTCGAGGATGGTGAAAAGCCGGTCAAAACCGACAGTCGAACGATAGAGTGGGGAAAAATCCACGTGACGCATAGTAAGCCCTCCTTTAGAGCGACAATGTTGCGTGTTCTGGCTCGTCAAGAGACTCCCTCAATCGGCAAGTCCCGCTGAACCAGTGACCCCGTTATGGCGGTCACATCAGGTATTTGGGAAACGGTCAAAGCCATTTCAAGCCCCCTTTTGCTGCCGAATGTTCCGGTTTTTACACATCCCAACACATCCCGCAGCGATGAACGCCAGATGAACGCGCCCTTCGGGATACGTTCACACGCCCTCCCCTATAAACACATCCAACGCCGGGATTTGACCGGCAAGAGACGAGGACAAGATGATGAAAAAGACTGTTCTGGCACTGACCGCCGCCGCCCTGCTGGTCACAGGCTTTTCTGCCTCGGCCATGGCCGACGACTTCACCTATCGCGGTGACCGGGCAATCTACATGGATGACCGCGGTGACATGGATGGCCTGCTGGTTCAGGACCGCCGCTTCTATGGTGATCGGCGTGGAGAATGGCGCCGCGATGAGCGCTTCCGCGACCAGATCGGTCCGCGCGAAGTAACCCGCATGCTGGAGCGCCGCGGCTACCGCGTCCGCGATGTGAACTTCGAACGCGGCCGTTATTTTGTCCAGGCATGGCGCCGCGGCGCGCCGGTTCTGGTCACCGTATCCCGCGATGGCGACATCCTCGATACCCGTGTGATGGGCGATCGGCGCGGCTACCGCGACCGGCGCAGCGACAACGGGTTCAGCATCGAGATCCGCCCGGCGAACGGCTACTGATTTCCTGAGATCGTTCCAGGTGTAACGTCCCTTCCGCCTGGAATGTACTGACCGGAAGCCCTCCCAAGGGTTTCCGGTCATTTTTTTGTTTTTACGAGAACCCGGTTTGACCTTTATTGCCATGCATTTTATCAAAAGATGCAAATGCACCCGTGTGATCCCCCCATGGGCGGGACGAGGACTGACCGGTATTCATGACCCATCCGCTTGTCGAAACAGCCGCCAATCCGACACCGCAGGATGCCCGCGTTGCCGCATTGCCGCTCAAGGGCGGCAGGCAGCTGCGCTACGCGATTTTCCCTGCCACCACCCATCCCGTCCAGGGCACCGTGATTATCCTGCAGGGCCGCAACGAATGCATTGAAAAATACTTCGAGACCATCCGTGACATTGCCAAGCGGGGTTTTGCCGTGGCCACCTTCGACTGGCGCGGCCAGGGCGGATCAAGCCGCCTGCTGAAGGACCCGCTGCGCGGCCATGTCCGCAGTTTCGACCATTATGCGGCCGACCTGGAACTGCTGTTCGAAAGCGTGCTCCTGCCCGACTGCCGCGGACCGTTTTACGTGCTGGCCCATTCCACCGGCGGGCTGGCGGCGCTTCTCGCAGCGCCCGCCCTGGCAAACCGCATCCGCCGCATGGTGCTGATGGTGCCGCTACTCGACGTCAACGGCAGCCGGCTCGGCAAGATCCTGCTCAGCGCCGTCGCCAATAGCCTGCGGTTGACCGGTCTCGGCGGGATGTATATCCGCGGCGGCAAGCCGGTGATCAAACCCTTCGCCCTCAACGAGGTCACATCGGATGCCGCGCGCTACCTGCGCAACAGCGAAATAGTGAAAACCGCGCCGGAGCTCGCCATTGGCGGCCCGACGGCCGGATGGATCGCCTCGGCGGCCAAGGCGATCAAGCGCGTGACGAATCCCGATTATATCGAGGCGATCCGCATCCCCAGCCTTGTCGTCGCCGCCGGGGCCGACAGCGTTGTGTCCACCCCGGCAATCGAACGGTTCGCCCTGCAATTGCGCAATGCGACACTGATCACCATCGACGGCGCCAAGCATGAAATCCTGCAGGAGAAGGATTTTTACCGCGAACAGTTTTTCGCGGCATTCGATGCCTTCATTCCCGGAACCGGCGGCGACATGGCCGGAATCGAGAACGAGCAGGCCACGGAGATGTGAACTTTCAGCGGTTGAGAAGCTCCAGCGCCTGCGCGTGCAGTTCCTTTGAGCCCGCCGCCACGATATCGCCGGCCTTTTCCGCCGGGCCGCCATCCCAATTGGTGATGACACCGCCCGCCTTTTCGATGATCGGCACCAGCGCAACGATATCGTAGGGATGCAAGGCGGTCTCCACCACCAGATCGACGAAACCGGCGGCAATCATGGCATAGCCGTAGCAGTCGGCGCCGTAACGCGGCATGCGCACGCTGCGCTCCACACGGTCATAGGCCTCGCGCTTCTTGTCCTTGAACAGGGCTGGTGTCGTGGTGAACAGCGTGGCCTGGGCGATGTCCGGATTCTGCCGGGTTTTCAGCTGGCGCGCGCCACCCGGCCCCTCGTAATAGGATGCCGTGCCGTCGCACATGAACAGCTCACCGGTGAAGGGCTGCGCCATGACGCCGGCCACCGCATCGCCATCGATGGTCAAGCCCGCAAGCGTGCCCCACACCGGCAGGCCTGAAATGAAGGCGCGCGTGCCGTCGATGGGATCGATCACCCAGACATGCGAGGCGTCGAGATTTTCCGAACCGAACTCCTCGCCCATGATGCCGTGAGCGGGAAAGGTGCTGTTGATCAGCGCGCGAATCGCCCGTTCGGCTTCCCTGTCGGCCTCGGTGACCGGGTCGAATCCCACCTGATATTTGTTGTCGATGGACGAAACGGTGCGAAAGCGGGGCAATGTCTGCGCAGCCGCAACCTCGGCAATCCGCCGTAAAAACGAAAGTTCAATGGCCAAAATGGTTCCTCGCGATCAAAATTTTCTCATTTACCTGCATTGTCGGCTAAATTATTGCATTTTTTTTAGGCACATAATTATCGTGCTTAAAAAAACGCACAAATCACTTGACATTTGTGCGATGCAGCATAGATTGGTTAACAGACGGGGTGACCTGTCTATGCCCTCCTTGGGCGTTTCCTCCCTAGACTTGGACCGCGCACTTGCGCGGTCTTTTTTTGTTTGCAGACGGGCAACAGCAACAAGACCTTATTCCGCCGCGAGCGGCACATCGAGGAAGTGGAAGTCCGGCAGCGAAACGAGATCGGCCAGGAACTGGCTGATATCGCGCTGCAGTTGCCCGAAGCCCGATTTGCGCTCGTAATTGTGCTCATTGAGATAAAGGCCGCGATTGACCTCGATCTGCAATGCATGGAAACGCTTGAGCGGACGCCCGTAATGCTCGGTGATGTAACCGCCCGCATAGGGCTTGTTGTGCGCCACCGCATAGCCCATCTCGCGCAGGAGGTGGATGGCAGTGTGCGTCAATTCCGGCGAACAGCTGGTGCCGAACCGGTCCCCGATGATGAAATCCGGGCGCAGGCCGCTCTCCGGAAACCGGATGCCGGTGGGCATGGAATGGCAATCGACGAGAACGCCATAGCCAAAACGGCTGCGCGTTTCCATCAGCATCCCGGCAAGCAGCGCATGATAGGGCTTGTAGATCGTGGTGATGCGGCCGAGCGCTTCCTCGACAGGCAGTTTCTGCGCGTAGATTTCCTGCCCTTCGCCGACAAGGCGCGGAACGGTGCCAAGACCGCCGGCAACCCGGGCCGAATTTGCATTGGCATAGGAGGGAAGCGAATCGCTGAACATCTTCGCGTCGAGTTCGTAGGGTTCGCGGTTGACGTCGAGATAGGCGCGAGGGAAATGCGCCACCAGCATCGGCGCACCGAGCATGACGCTGGCGGCAAAGAGCTGATCGACGAAACAGTCTTCCGAGCGGCGAATCGTTTGCGCATCGAGCTGCGACTGCTGCAGGAAGGCCGGCGGATAAACCTGACCGCTGTGCGGCGAATTGAACACAAACGGAATACGCTGGTCAGCCGGCCGGCGCAGTTCATAGGGCAGCTTGTCAGGGAAATCGCGCTCGAGGGTCATCATTCACTTCGACGGTTTGCTTGAATATGCCGTTACTTTAGAGCAACTTCGCCCCGGAGGGAATTGATCAGCCGCCAAAGGCAGCGGAACTTTTCCGGGCTGACCGGACCAGGTGCATTCTTCGATCGCCCGGCTGCGATCTTGCTCGACTTTTCCGGGGTTCCCCCTTATTTTCAGCAAATCATTCACGCGATCTTTACCAAAAAAGCGTCTTGTTAAGCATGATGGGGCGCCTGTCTGGGGATGATCAGGCGACAGACAATTCGGACGGACTGATGAAGAGAATCCTGCTAGCAGAAGATGACAATGACATGCGGCGCTTCCTGGTGAAGGCGCTGGAGAAGGCAGGATATCACGTCACGCCTTTCGACAACGGCGCAAGCGCCTACGACCGGTTGCGCGAAGAGCCGTTTTCACTGCTGCTCACCGACATTGTCATGCCGGAGATGGACGGCATCGAGCTGGCACGCCGTGCGTCGGAAATCGACCCGGATCTGAAAATCATGTTCATCACCGGCTTTGCTGCCGTGGCGCTGAATTCCGATTCGAAAGCGCCGAAGGATGCGAAAGTGCTTTCCAAGCCTTTCCACCTGCGCGATCTCGTCAATGAGATCGAAAAAATGCTGGTAGCGGCCTGATCAAAGGCCCTATCTGCCTGCTCCGGTGAAGAAAGCCTGATAACTTCTTCCAACCCTATTGACGGACCGGAATCAATATGGTGTATGCGCCCCTGTCGGATGGGCGTGTAGCTCAGCGGGAGAGCACTACGTTGACATCGTAGGGGTCACAGGTTCAATCCCTGTCACGCCCACCATCCGAACTTCCCTGAACCATATTCTGTTTTGCATCTGCGGTTCGTGGCAGCTTTGCCGCGTGACGGCGAAACCGGCCAAAGGCAACCCGGGCTGTCAGAGACAGCCGAGGTCAGCCAGTGTCTGCCGTACTGCCTCGTCGATCGGCGTCCGGGGCTCGGCCGCGAGTACGCCAACCAGCCGCGTGTTCGTCATGCGCAGCGGCTGCTTCCACAGATACCGCATCTCCTTCAACTCATGCATGAACGCATTGAAGGGTGCCATGATCGGCACGATCCACCACGGAAACGATCTGATCTTCACCGGGCGGCCAACCACACGCCTGATGGCGGCTGCCATCTGCATGCCGTCCGCATCCCAGAAGCCCTCCATGTGATAGACCGCGAAACGGGGAAGGGTTTCGGCCCGGTCGACCAGTTGAGCCATTGTTTCAGCGACATCGGGAAGAAACGCCCATTGATGTCCGATGCCGCGCCTTGAAGGGTTGCTGACGAGCGATACCGGCTTTCCCGGCGTGACAAGCCCTTGCGAGAACCAGTTGTTTGCGGCCTTCGGGCCAAAGAAATCACCAGCGCGGACGATCAGGACGTCGAGACCGGATGCGGAAGCATCCTTCAGACGCTGCTCCATCATGACACGCAGCCTGCCTTTTCGCGTGACGGGATGTTGCGGACTGTCTTCACCCAGAACCGGAAAGGCATCGGGTCCGAAATTATAGACAGTGCCGGGCAGAAGCACGCGGGCGCCCGCCTGCTTTGCCGCCGCGATGGTGTTATCGAGCATGGGCACAACAAGCTTCTCCCAGTCCCGGTATCCGGGCGGGTTGACGGCATGGACGATCAGGGACACGCCCTCTGCTGCCTTGCTGACATCCACCGGATTGAGGGCGTCACCCGCAATCCATTCGAAATCACCCGCGGTTTTCCCGGCCTTGCCGATGTCGCGCGTCAGGGCCTTGATATGCCAGCCTCGCTTCAGGAGGTTGCGTGCTACCGCACCACCGATGCCACCTGTTGCACCCAATACAAGCGCCATCTTCTGTTCTGTTGATTGCATGTGCATTTTCTCCGTTGTCTCGGCAACAATGCACCAGCAATACCATAAACAAAATTGACAAAATTCCTTGACTAGCTATACATAAATAATGCAACAGATGCCGAACTGGGATCTTTACTGGACTTTTCTTCATGTCATACGGCACGGCTCACTGTCGGCAGCGGCGCGTGAGCTCGGTTTGACACAGCCTACAGTGGGACGGCATATCGACACGCTGGAAGACCTTATTGGCGCCCAGCTCTTCACCCGCTCGCCGAACGGCCTGCTTGCAACCGATGCCGCGCTGGAACTGCAACCCTACGCTGCCGCCATGGCTGCCAATGCCGCAGCACTTGTCCGTCTGGCGACAGCACAGCGTGACGCGGTGGAAGGCACGGTCCGCATTGGCGCAAGCGAGGTTATCGGCACCGAGGTTCTTCCACAGATACTTGCGCCGCTGCTTGAGACATATCCCGACTTGCACATCGAGCTATCCGCCTCCGATACGGTCGAAAATCTCTTGAACCGCGAGGTTGATATTGCTGTCAGAATGGCAGAGCCCACACAGGAGGCGCTGCTTGTGCGCAATGTCGGGGGCATTTCGCTCGGGCTTTACGCGCACCGTGCCTATCTCGCCAGATACGGCGTGCCCCGTACGCTGGCAGAATTGAAAAATCACCGGCTCATCGGGTTCGACAGGCAGACCGCCTTCATACGCAGCATCGAGAAACGTTTTCCGATGCCGCATGAGCTTAAGTTCAGCTATCGCACGGACAACAATCTGGCCCAACTCGCCGCTATCCGGTCAGGAATTGGCATCGGCATATGCCAGGACAGTCTCGGCCAGGCAAATCCTGACCTCGTATGCCTGCTGCCCGACGCGTTTTCGATCATACTTCCCACCTGGATCGCCATGCACGAAAACCTGCGGTCTTCACACCGCTTTCGGCTGATCTTCGATACGCTGATCAGAGGCATGCTTGCCCATATTGAACTGGCGTCAAGCAGGAAGGTGCAAGGCCCCCCGGCGTTCTGACGTGCTGATCAAAACGGTGAGTACCGGCTTTGAAACAATACGGCAGCGCGCAAGGGATGACATTTGGCTCATAAAAGTCTATCGACAGCCCCATCGATGATCTGATCCAATTTTCGGAAAGCCTTGGAACCATGAAGAACGCTATCACGCTCAAGCAGTTGAAGGCCGGTGTCGGCACAGAAATCGGCTGTTCGGAATGGCGCGTGGTCAGCCAGGACATGATCGACAAGTTTGCCGATGCGACCGATGATCACCAGTTCATCCACACCGATCCGGAGCGCGCGGCCAAGGAAACGCCGTTCGGCGGCACCATAGCCCATGGCTTCCTGACCATCTCGCTGCTGTCGACGCTCGCCTATGAGGCATTGCCGATGATCGAAGGCGCGACGATGGGCATCAATTACGGTTTCGACAAGGTGCGCTTCATGGCGCCGGTCAAATCCGGCAAGCAAGTGCGCGCCCGCTTCAAGCTGGTGGATGCGGATATCCGCCCGTCCGGCCGCGTGCTCAACAACTACGAAGTCACCCTGGAAATCGAAGGCTCGATCAAACCGGCGCTCGTCGCCAACTGGCTGACGATTGCCGTGCTCGAGCATCCGCCGGAAATGGACTGATCAGGCGCGGACCGCCTCGACAAGCCGCCCGGCATCGTCCAGCGGCGGTGCACTGTCACGCACGGCCAGGTCCTGGAAGGCAAACGGCCCCTGCACGAACATGCCCATATCGTAGGCATTGCGGATCTGCGCGCCCTTCAGGAACAGAAGGTGCATCTTGAAAAAATTCTTCTTGGCACGCGCATAGCGCTTGGCACTGTGAATGTGCTTGAACCGGATACGCCGGATCAGCGGTTCGGTGCGCGGGGTTATCCCCAGCGCCGCCGCCGGGTTCGACCGGTAGAAATGCACGATATCCGCGATGGTCTGATATTCCGCCCACAGAACCGGCGCATCCTGCAGGACAACCCGCACATCTTCCCGCAAATCCGTTGCACGCGGATGAAAGGCGATCATCAACAGGCACGAGCCGGTTGCCACCAGCGAAACCGGCTGCTGCCTGATGAGCTGCGGTGCATTGCGCCAGACATCGGCAATGGCCTCGACAGCCGGCACGGTACCCAGGCTGTGTCCGATGATGACCACCTCGTCCGCGCCGCTCTCCCGCAGCTTCTCGGTCAGGTGGTCGGAAAAAGCCTTGCGCCGCTCCAGCAAAGCCGGACTGCGGCGGTAAATCCGGTCTGACGCCGCCGCCCAGTCATCCAAGAGGTAGGAAAGGAACACCTTTTCCCCCGGCCAGCGGATCAGGAGGCGGGCGATGGCAAGCGCAAGGGGAATGGTCCAAAACATGTGGTAGGCGCTGAAACCGCCAAACAATGGTCCAAGCCCGATCAGCAGCGCGACCAGCGAAATGAAACAGGTCAACGCAAACGGCCACATGAAAAAGATGCAGAACCGCCAGCTTGTGCGCAGATACCGCCAGAACGTGCCAGTGATGAGAATATCGAGAAACGCCATCAGGCCGGTGGCAAAGCGCGTTACGACATTGCGCGCGGAATAGGCATCGAAGATATCGGCCGTGCCGTACTGGCAGAACTCGGTTTCGACCGTCCAGTTCGCCCCGGTTGTATCAAGCTGCATCGAGGCGATGTTCGGCCCCTCCGGCTGCATGGGCCCCGCTTTGGTTTTCGTGTGCCAGAGCGTGTTGAAATCGGCCGAGGCATTGAGATAGCGCCCGCGCACCGCATCGGGATGCAGACCTTCATAGCCTGTAAAATTGATAACAAGGCGCTTTTTGACAGCCATAAACCACTCTCGCGACGCGACCGCGCGAATCGGCAGCCATCGGCATTCTCATTATGGCAAAGCACGGCGCAATTGTGATCGATAACTTCACCAGCGATCAATCTGCACACTATTATTACACGGGGCTGTCAAATACCCGCGCATTCGGCAAAAAGATCATCGTTGCATTACGCAATGTGCGTGGTTCGACAAGCTCACCATGAGGGAGATGGATTGGCTGCAAAGCTAATCGGGACCGTTGCAGAATATGGCTCCCTGCAATCCTTCGTCTCCCTCATGATGAGCTTGTCGAACCACGCACAAATGGGTGGGCCGGCTCAAGTCGTATGATCAGACAGCCACATCCCGCGCTGACTCCTGCAGAAAGCTGTAGGCATAGCCGGAGAAGGAGCGCCAGCATTCAACCCGGAACGTGTCCTCGGCCGTCCGCCACAGCACGATCTCGATCTTGCCGAGCACCGTGCGCGAGGCCGCGCCGACCGGAAAGGCACCGAGCGACAGGTCCTGCGGGCAACCGCCATTGACAACAGCATCGGCACCCCGGCCGGAGACAATGATCCCGACATTGCGATGGGAGACGTCGACGGCGGAATGCAGCACCTTCACCTTGGCAAGATCGGCCACCAGCGAGCTGCCGTCCGCATCGATGAGAAGCCATTCATCCGGACCGATCCACAGGGCCGCACGGTTGCCCTGACTGGTGGTTGTCTTCGGCTTCAGCGGCAGGGACAGGCCCAGCGCCTTCGACAGCGCCGCCACCGCATCGGGCCGCGCCCGCAGCGAAACGCGGGTGGCGTTGTCAGCAAGGGTTACCGATACGGACCCGACCCCGGCATGGCCGGTCTGCAATGGATGCGCACGCTGCGCTGTTTGAGCAAGGTCAGCCATTCAACCGTTCTCCCTTTTCGTCGAAGAACACCGTTCCGGTCACTTCCACTTCGATCACACCATCGGGCATCGGCACATAGAGCGTTTCGCCGAGCCGCCTTGTTCCGTCGATCACCAGGGCCATGGCAATCGACCGGCCGCAATTCTGCGACCAGTAGGAGGATGTCACATGGCCGATCATCGTCATCGGCACGGGCTGGTTCGGATTGGCGACGATCTGCGCGCCCTCCTCCAGCACCACATGGGCATCTTTGGTCTTCAGGCCAACCAGTTGCTTGCGGCCATCCGCCACCAGGTCGCGGCGCAACAGGCCGCGAATGCCGACATAGTCCGTCTTGTTCTTGCCGATGGCCCAGGTGAGGCCCGCATCCTGCGGCGTCACCGTGCCGTCCGTGTCCTGGCCGACGATGATATAGCCCTTCTCGGCCCGCAGCACGTGCATGGCCTCGGTGCCGTAGGGCGTCAGGCCCAGCGGCTTGCCGCGCTCGTAGACGGCGTCCCAGACGGCCCGGCCATAATCGGCAGGCACGTTGATTTCGTAGCCCGCTTCACCGGTGAAGGACATGCGGAACAGCCGTGTCGGCACACCGCAGATCCTGCCTTCCCGCACGCTCATATGCGGCATGGCCTCATTGGAAAGGTCGATGCCTTCCACCAGCGGCGCGATGATCTCGCGGGCTTTCGGCCCCTGCACCGCGATGACCGCCCATTGCTCGGTCGTCGAGGTCAACCAGACGTTGAGGTGCGGGAATTCCGTCTGCAGATAGTCTTCCATGTGGTTCATGACCCGCGGTGCACCGCCGGTCGTCGTCGTCACGTGGAAGCGATCCTCGGCCAATCGGCCAACGACGCCGTCATCGTAGATGAAACCGTCTTCGCGCAGCATGATGCCATAGCGCAGGCGGCCGACACCGAGTTTTTCCCATGGATTGGTGTAGAGCAGTTCGAGGAATTTTGCCGCATCGGGCCCGACCACCTCGATCTTGCCGAGCGTCGAGGCGTCGAAGATACCGGCCTGGTTGCGCACAGCGACGCATTCGCGGTTCACCGCCGCATGCATGTCTTCGCCTGCCTGCGGATAATACCAGGCGCGCTTCCACTGCCCGACATCCTCGAAGGCCGCGCCCTGTGCCGCGTGCCACGCATGCATCGGCGTGCGGCGGGTCGGATCGAACAGGTCATGGCGGGCATGGTTGACGATCGCACCGAAAGTCACCGGCGTGAACGGCGCCCGGAAGGTTGTCAGGCCGACGGCCGGGATCGGCCGGTTGAGCGCTTCGGCGGCAATGGCCAGCCCGTGCAGGTTGGAGGTCTTGCCCTGATCGGTGGCCATGCCGTTGGTGGTGAAACGCTTGACATGCTCGATGGAATGCATGCCTTCACGCACCGCAAGGCGCACGTCCTTGGCGGTCACATCGTTCTGGAAATCGACGAAAGCCTTGACCGTCGTATCGGCACCGGCGCCCGGCGCCGAGCCGATCATGCCGAGAACCCAGTCGGTTCCGCCTGTCGCCTTGAGCGCTGCGGTCTTGCCCTTGAAACCGGTCTCGCCGGCAAGCTTGCCGCCTGCGGCAACGGCTTCGTCCAGCGCCTGCTGCAACCCGTCGCTGCCATTGCAGGCACCGACCGAGACGCAATTCTGCGCATAGGTGCCGGGCAGGAACCGCTCATTGGCGGCATCCCATGCCACCTTGCCGCGCGACTGCGAGAACAGGTGTACGGACGGCGTCCAACCCGCCGACATGATCAGCGCATCGACCACGACCTTGCGCTCGCTGCCGCCCCGGTTGGGGCGGATGCTGATGGAGGAGACGCGACGCTTGCCGCCGGCGCTGAACACCGCATGACCGGTCACGACGTCGATGCCAAGCGAACGGGCTTCCTCGATCACCGGTGAGGATGGATTGTCGCGCGTGTCGACGATGACAGGGATATCGACACCGGCGCGCTTCAGATCGATGGCTGCCGCATAGGCGGAATCATTGGCGGTGTAGACGCCGACCTTGCGGCCGACCGCGACACCATACTGGTTGAGATAAGCGCGCGCCGCCGAAGCCAGCAGAATGCCGGGACGGTCATTGTTGGCGAAAACCATGTGCCGTTCGATGGCGCCGGTCGCCAGGATGACCTTCCTGGCACGCACCTGCCACAGGCGCTCCCTCGGCATGTCGGAGCCGGGATTGCTCAGATGGTCGCTGATCCGCTCGACAAGGCCGACAAAATTCTGGGCGTAGTAACCGAACGCCGTGGTGCGGGTGAGAACGGTGACGTTGTCCATGGCGCGCAGGGATGCCAGCGTTTCCGTCGCCCAGTCATAGCCCGGCTTGCCGTCGATGGTCACGTCGGTCTCATAGCGCAGCGCGCCGCCTGCTTCCGCCTGCTCATCGCAGATGATGACCCGGGCACCGGTTTGCGCGGCGCTGAGCGCAGCGGCAAGACCGGCAGCGCCGCCGCCGACCACCAGCACATCGCAATGGGCGAAACGGTTGGAATAGCGGTCCGTATCGGCTTCACCCGGAACAACACCAAGACCGGCCGCCGCACGGATCTTTGGCTCGTAGATGGTTTTCCATGCGAACTTCGGCCACATGAATGTCTTGTAGTAGAAGCCTGCGGGCAGCATGGGCGAGAACACATCGTTGATCGCACCGACATCGAAGGTCAGCGACGGCCAGCGGTTCTGCGACTTGACCTTCAACCCGTCATAGATCTCCTGCACGGTCGCCCGCACGTTCGGCTGCTTGCGGGATTTGTCCCGCTCGACATCGACAAGCGCATTCGGCTCTTCGCTGCCTGCGGAGAGGATGCCGCGCGGACGGTGATATTTGAACGAACGGCCGACCAGATGAATGCCGTTGGCCAGCAGCGCCGAGGCCAGCGTGTCGCCTTCAAGACCCGTCAGGCTCTGCCCGTCAAAGGTGAAGCGGACGGTTTTCGCCGGAACCAGGCGGCCGGCACCGGCAATACGGTTGCTTCCGGAGTGGGATGGAATGCTCATGACTTACAGCTCCCCTTTCTTGGCGCGGGGGGCGCGTTTCTTTGCAGGTTCAGCATCGGAAACGGTTTCCGGATTGAGAAGCGTTTCGACATCCGGGCGCGGTTCGCCCGCCTTGTAGACGGTCAGGAACTTGTCGGAGACGGAATCGCGCACGGCATTGAAGAAACGTCCGCAGCCATGGATATGCCGCCAGCGCTCGAACTGCAGCCCCTTGGGATTCTGGCGGAAATACAGGAAGGCGGCAAAGTCTTCGTCCGATTGTTCCGATATGGCCGGGGAACGCACGAGATGCGCTTCACCCGCGTTGCGGAATTCCAGCTCCGGGCGCTCTTCTTCGCAATAGGGGCATTTGATGAGAAGCATTGTCGTCGTCTCGTTTCTTGAATCTGTCAGTGCGCCACGGCGGCGGCGGCGGCTTCGTCGATCAGGCGCCCGGTGGTGAAGCGCTCGAGCGTGAACGGCGCATTGATCCGGTGCGGCTCGTCCCGGGCGATCGTATGGGCGAACACATTGCCGGAGCCGGGCGTTGCCTTGAACCCGCCGGTTCCCCAGCCGCAATTGACGTAGAGACCGGGGACAGGCGTCTTGGCGAGGATCGGCGAACGGTCCGGCGTCACGTCGACGATACCACCCCAGGACCGCAGCATTTTCAGCCGCGTCAGCACCGGGAACATTTCGCAGATCGCGTCCAACGTGTGATTGATGATGTGCAGCCCGCCGGTCTGGGAATAGGACGTATACTGGTCCGTCCCCGCGCCAATGACCATTTCGCCCTTGTCCGACTGCGAGATATAGGCGTGCACGGTGTTCGACATGATCACGCAGGGGATCAGCGGCTTGACCGGCTCGGACACCAGCGCCTGCAGCGGATAGCTTTCCAGCGGCATGCGCACACCAGCCATGTTCATGATCACCGAGGTATGACCGGCGGCCACCACACCGACCTTCTTGGCATTGATCGGGCCGCGATTGGTATCGACGCCGACAACCGCGCCATTGGCCGCCCGGCGAATGCCGGTGACTTCGCAGTTCTGGATGATATGCACGCCGCGATCGGCAGCCGCGCGGGCATAGCCCCAGGCGACGGCATCATGACGGGCGGTGCCGCCGCGCCGCTGCAGGGCCGCGCCGATGATGGGATAGCGCGCATCGGCGGACAGGTTGATCGGCGGGCAGAATTCCTTGACCTGTTCCGGCGTCAGCCATTCATTGTCGATGCCGTTCAGCCGGTTGGCATGGATATGGCGCTTGAACACCTGGACGTCGTGGATATTGTGCGCCAGCATCATCACGCCGCGCGCCGAATACATGACGTTGTAGTTGAGGTCCTGGCTCAGGCCCTCCCACAATTTCACCGCATGTTCGTAAATGCCGGCCGATTCGTCATAGAGATAGTTGGACCGGATGATCGTGGTGTTGCGGCCGGTGTTGCCGCCGCCCAGCCAGCCCTTTTCCAGAACTGCGACATTGGTGATGCCATGTTCCTTCGCCAGGTAGTAGGCGGTGGCAAGACCATGTCCGCCAGCGCCAACAATGATGACGTCATATTCCGACTTGGGTTCGGGCGACGTCCATTGCTGCTCCCACCCCTTGTGGGCACGCAATGCCTCGCGGGCCAAAGCAAACACTGAATATTTCCGCATCATTCAATCCTTTGCAGAGCTTTCGGCCGTACCGGTGACCTTGGCAGAGCGTTTTGTTCCACGATTTGCGAGAGCCGTATCCTGTCCTGAAATCGACATCGATTTTCAAGCGCAGGATCGCACTTTTATGCATCAGTAACGCATCCGCTCAAAGGTCTTTTGCCATTTTGCGACGGAGATTGGCGTTCCGTGCCGGTTATTCTAAAATTGCACGGGCGCGTGAACCGGCGGCGGGGAAGAATATCCGCCATTTTAAACAGCTTCACCATGGACATTCCATTGCCATTCTGATAATGGCCTCGTCAGTTTGCGATGGATGACCGTCGCGAAGTTTGGATTGCTGACCCACTGACCAAGGATATGGGTTCGGATTCAAGCTCAACGAAATTCTAAGAGATACAGGATAAAACGTGCAGGTACTCGTACGCGAAAACAATGTTGATCAGGCTCTCCGCGTTCTCAAGAAGAAGATGCAGCGCGAAGGCATGTTCCGCGAAATGAAGATGCATGATCATTACGAGAAGCCCTCGATCAAGCGCGCCCGCCAGAAGGCAGAAGCCATCAGCCGCGCCCGCAAGCTTGCCCGCAAGCAGGCACAGCGCGAAGGTCTTCTGCCAATGCCAGCACGCAAGGCACCGGTCCGCGCTTCTGCGGCTCGTTGATCAGCATTTATTAACGCCTTGACACAATAACGGGGTGGAGTGGCTTGCGTCACACCGCCCTTTTTGCGTTTTCGATTGAACGGGATACCAAGAGTATGACACATTCACTTGAAATGGTTTCGTATCGCGACCCGCAATCGGCATTCAAGGCGTTGCGCACCACCGGACTGGTGATCGCTTCGGTTCTCACCCTGGCTGTTGCCGGGTGCCAGACCTCGACCAGCGACATGACCGGGATCGACAAGGCGCAAGGGTCTTCCGAGAACATCAGTTCGCTCGACAGCGTCATCCGCAGCAATCCGCGTGATCCCGAAGCCTACAATGTGCGCGGCTCCGCTTTCGGCCGGGCCGGCCGCAACAGCGACGCGATCAAGGATTTCAACACTGCGCTGCAGTTGAACCCGAATTTCTACCAGGCCTATGCGAACCGCGCGCTGGTCTACCGCAACATGGGCAATACGGCCCAGGCAGCAGCGGACTACAGCAAGTCCATCCAGATCAATCCGCAATATGACGCTGCCTATATCGGCCGCGGCAATCTCTACCGCCTGTCGGGACAGCTCGACCGCGCCTTCAGCGATTTCCAGCAGGCTATCCAGCTCAACACCACCGATCCCCGCGCCTATCACAATCGCGGCCTGATCTATCAGGCGCGCGGCCAGCACAAGCAGGCGATCGAAGATTTCTCCACGGCGATCTCGCTGCAGCCCGATGCCGCCGAGCCCTATAACGGCCGCGGCATTTCCTATGTGGCCATGGGCGATGACGACAACGCCTTTGACGATTTCAACAATGCGATCAAGCTGGACGGCACGATTGCCGAGGGCTGGGCCAATCAGGCGCTGATCTACGAGCATCGCGGCGACAAGGCCCGGGCGGCGAAATCCTATGCCAAGGCAGCGCAGCTCGATCCCAAGTACAAGCCCGCCCTTGATGGCCTGGCGCGCACGCGCTCCTGATCCCATCCCATGAAGCGGTTCGTCGTTGTTTCCGCTCACCCCCTGAAAGAAAGCCTGTGCGGGCACCTGACCGCATTGGTGACGGCTGAGATTGCCGCGTCACCGCATGAATTGCAGCTGTTCGATCTTTATCAGCGTGGTTTTGATCCCAGGCTTTCGCAGAAGGAAAGGCAAAGCTACTACACCACGCAATACGATGCCTCCGAAGTCACGGACGACTCCGCCGCCTTGCAGAATGCGGATGTGCTCATCCTGGTTTTTCCCACCTGGTGGTTCGGACTGCCTGCCATCCTGAAGGGCTGGATCGACCGGGTCTTCGTGCCCGGCACCGCCTACGACCATGCGCCGGACTTCGGCCGGATGATCCCCCGTCTCAACGCCATGACCGCGTGTATCGCCATCACCACGCTCGGATCGCCCTGGTGGATCGACCGGTTGATCATGTTCCGTCCGGTGCGCCGTATTCTCGGCACGGCCATCATCGGCACCTGCGCACCCAAGGCGCGCTTCTCCATGCTGTCGCTCTACAACTGCGAGAAACTGGCCCCTGCCCGGCTGGCGGCGTTTGAGCAAAAGATTCAGCGGACAATCCAACAGACCTTGAAATGAAAAAGCCCGCCGATGCGGCGGGCTTTCAGCTGATATGTCGGAGGCAACCGGATCAGTGATCCAGCGCCTTGACGATGTTTTCGACCATCTTCTTGGCGTCGGCAAACAGCATCATCGTGTTGTCGCGGAAGAACAGTTCGTTCTCGACGCCGGCATAGCCGGAGCCCATGCCGCGCTTGATGAACAGAACCGTGCCAGCCTTGTCCACATCGAGGATCGGCATGCCGAAGATCGGTGATTTCGGGTCGGTCTTCGCTGCCGGGTTGGTGACGTCATTGGCACCGATGACGAAAGCCACATCGGCCTGCGCAAACTCGGAGTTGATGTCTTCCAGCTCGAACACTTCGTCATAGGGAACATTGGCTTCGGCCAAAAGCACGTTCATATGACCGGGCATACGGCCCGCGACCGGATGGATGGCATATTTGACTTCCACACCCTCGGCCTTCAGCTTGTCGGCCATTTCACGCAGGGCGTGCTGGGCCTGCGCTACCGCCATGCCATAACCCGGCACGATGATGACCTTGGAGGCGTTCTTCATGATGAAGGCGGCATCGTCGGCCGAGCCCTGCTTGACCGGGCGCTGTTCGACTTCACCGGCCGCAGCACCACCGGTCTCGCCGCCGAAGCCGCCGAGGATGACCGAGATGAACGAGCGGTTCATGCCCTTGCACATGATGTAGGACAGGATGGCACCGGAAGAGCCCACCAGCGCGCCGGTGATGATCAGCGCCAGGTTGCCAAGAGTGAAGCCGATACCGGCCGCAGCCCAGCCTGAATAGGAGTTGAGCATCGACACCACGACGGGCATGTCGGCGCCGCCGATCGGCACGATGATCAGCACACCCAGAACCAGTGAGAGCAGGACGATCAGCCAGAACACGAAATGGCTTTCGCTCATCACCAGCGCCACGACCAGCACGACGATGGCAATCGCCAGGCCCGCATTGAGCACATGGCGGCCCGGCAGCATGATCGGTTTGCCCGACATGCGGCCGTCAAGCTTGAGGAAGGCGATGATGGAGCCGGTAAAGGTGATCGCACCGATGGCGACACCCAGCGACATTTCCACCAGAGCCTGCCCGTGAATGGAGCCGACTTCGCCGATCCCGAAGGAGTTGGGCGAGTAGATGGCGGCCGCAGCCACCATGACGGCGGCCAGACCGACCAGCGAGTGGAAGGCGGCAACCAGCTGCGGCATGGCCGTCATGGCGATGCGCTTGGCCGTATAGGCACCGACGCCGCCGCCGATGGCAAGACCGATGACGATGAGGCCAAGACCTCTGAAGCTCGGCTCGGCAAGGGTGAGTGTGGTGAGGATCGATATGCCCATACCGATCATGCCGTAGAAATTACCCTGACGGCTTGTGGTGGGATGCGACAGGCCGCGCAGCGCCAGAATGAACAGGACGCCGGAGACAAGATAAAGAAAAGCTGCGAGATTTACGCTCATTGCCCAGGTCTCACTTTTCTTTTTTCTTGTACATGGCGAGCATGCGATGGGTCACAAGGAAGCCGCCAAAGATATTGACGCTGGCAAGCACCAAAGCGATGAAGCCGAAGCCGGTGGCAAAGCCGCTGGCCGACAGGCCGACCGCAAGCAGCGCACCGACGACGATAACCGACGAGATGGCGTTGGTGACGGCCATGAGCGGCGTGTGCAGGGCCGGTGTTACCGACCAGACCACGTAATAGCCGACAAAGATCGCCAGCACGAAGATCGCGAGGCGGAAGACGAAGGGATCAACGGCACCGCCGGTCACCGCATGGGCCGCGGCACCGGCTGCTTCCGGCATGTTTTCAGCTACCTGGCGAACCGTTTCGGCCGCCTGATTGAGACTATCAAGCGCTTTTTCAAGTGCGGTATCAGCCATCACGCCTCTCCTTCAGTCTTTTTGGGGGCCGCCGTCTTGGGCGCGGTTTTCCTGGGTGCGGCGGCCTTTTTCGGCGCAGCCTTGGCCGCAACCTTCTTGGGTTCCGCCTTTGCCTCCGCCGGTGCGGCAGCCGTTGCAGCCGCTGCGGCAAAGTTCGGATGAACCACCTTGCCGTCATGGGTCAGCACGGTTGCCTTGACCAGCTCGTCATCGAAATTGATCTTGATGGCCTTGGCATCCTTGTCGACCAGCGTCTCGACGAAAGCCAAGAGGTTCTTGGCGTAGAGCTGCGAGGCGGTCGCTGCGATACGGCCGGCGACATTGAGATGACCGACGATCTTCACACCGTCGACATCGACGGTCTTGCCCGCCACAGCCCCTTCGACATTGCCGCCGCGCTCGACCGCGAGATCGACAATGACCGAGCCGGGACGCATGCGCGCATACATTTCCCGGGTGACGAGCCGCGGTGCGGGCCGTCCGGGAATGAGCGCCGTGGTGATGATGATATCCTGCTTGGCAATATGGTCGGCAACCAGCGCCGCCTGCTTTGCCTGATATTCCTTCGACATTTCCTTGGCGTAG
Source organism: Phyllobacterium sp. T2-21 (assembly GCF_055378485.1). Lineage (NCBI taxonomy): Bacteria > Pseudomonadati > Pseudomonadota > Alphaproteobacteria > Hyphomicrobiales > Phyllobacteriaceae > Phyllobacterium > Phyllobacterium sp. T2-21. Next base: position 3,627,452 of record NZ_AP027912.1, read on the forward strand.
CCGCCGGCGGTTTCGGCCGCCTTGAACTCGTCGTCCTCGACAGCAAGGAATTTCGCACCGAGCGAAGCGACCTGTTCCTTCACGGCGGGGCGCACGTCCGTCGCGGTGACGACGGCGCCCATGCGGCGCGCCGTGGCAATCGCCTGCAGACCGGCAACGCCGACGCCCATGATGAAGATCTTGGCTGCAGGAACGGTACCGGCCGCCGTCATCATCATCGGCAGGGCCCGGTCATATTCCCCGGCCGCATCGACCACCGCCTGATAGCCTGCAAGGTTGGCCTGGCTCGACAGCACGTCCATGACCTGCGCCCGCGTGATGCGCGGCATGAATTCCATGGTGAAGGCGGTGACACCCGCATCGGCCAGTTCCTTGACGGCAGCATCATTGCCGTAAGGGTCGAGCATGGCGATGACGACAGCGCCCTTTTTGTAGGATTTGAGCTCAGCCGTGGATGGCCGCCGGACTTTCAGAACGACATCGGCATTGCGGATGTCGGCGGTTTTGCCGATGGTCGCGCCCGCCGCTTCGAATTCGCGGTCCGGAATGCGGGACAGGACACCCGCGCCGCCTTCCACAATGACTGAAAAACCAAGACCGATCAGTTTCTTGACCGTTTCCGCCGAACCGCCAACCCGCGGTTCATTTACGTCGGTCTCTTTCGGTATGAACAGTGTCTGAGCCAAGCCCTCACCCCCAAGCATGTTGCCACTATACAGGCAGTGGCCCGAAGACCAGCGCGCCTGCCCCGCTATGACGATTGGCAATCCTGGTGATGGGCCCGCTCATGCAAGCGGATGTCAACAGGATTATCCGCCCGGCTCATGAACAACGCTGATGGAGCGTGTTTACAGAACGAACCAGGCAGCAACGCAAATAAGAATAAACAGAATAGTTGCGGAGAAGAACCCGCCAGCGAAAAAGCCGAACGCCATCGCAGCTACCAAAGCGATGCAGACAACCGCACCCCATTTTGAAAGAGCAATGAACAGATCATACGTCTTTTCATGCTCGTTGTAGTCCATGGGTGCACCCAGTTCTGCGGGCGCCGTGTCGTGATGTTCAGCCATCTTCAAACCTCATAAAGTCTTAGTCCTATTGGCAATAGCGAAAAGCCTGCAGCAGCGCAATGCGCAGATGGTCGCTGAAAAGCCTCTCAATCGATAAAAATGGCAACTGCGCTGATTTTACCGGCCGGGCCTTTCTTCCCGCTGCACTCAGCTGAGCAGATGCGGGAAAAGTCCGGTCACACCGATGATGATGAGATAGAGCGCAACCACGTAATTGAGCAGGCGCGGCGCGATCAGGATGATGATCCCGGCAATCAGCGCGACGAGCGGCGCAATGGCAATTTGTGCAATCATGACAGCGATACTTTCCTGTTGAGTCTGGCTTTGTCAGCGGCGGGAGTTTTCGACAAGATCGGGAGCAGGTCAAGCACAAGCACGCAGAACAGGGCGCGGCAGTTGCCGCTGCCGCCCGGTCAGCTGGCCGCCGCGATCTCGCTGTTTCGCGGCTTCACCGGCAACTGCACCATCTCGATATCGAAGTTCTTGGCGATATTCTCCGCCGTGGTGGCCGCGCCATAGAGAAACCCCTGCACATATTCGGCGCCGATCCAGCGGTTGATCAAGGCAAACTGTTCCCGCGTCTCCAGGCCCTCGATCGTCACGGACAGGCCCAGCTCATGCGTCATCTGCACGATGCCGCGCAGAAGCTTCAGGGAACGGCCTTCCTCGGTGATATCGGTGATGAAGGAGCGGTCGATCTTCACCTTGGTGACCGGCAGATCCTTCAGATAGCTCAGGCTGGAATAGCCGGTGCCGAAGTCGTCGATGGCAACCTGCAGCCCCATGGCCTTGAGGCTCTGGAGAACGCCTCCCGTCGCCTCGCGGTCCGTAATGATCGCGCCTTCCGTCACCTCGACTTCAATCAGTTCCGGCTCCACATTGTGACGATGCAGGGCAGAACGGATGATGTCGGCCATGTCCATGTTCTGCAGGTCGTGCGACGACAGGTTGATGGAGACCGCAATCCGCGACCCCCAGAGGCTGCAATCCTTGATCGCCTGTTCCACAACGTTTTGGGTCAAATCCGAGATCAGCCCCATCTCTTCCGCCATGGGAATGAACTCCGCCGGGGAAATCGGCCCGTATTCCGGGTGGTTCCAACGCGAAAGCGCTTCGCACCCGACCATGCGCAGGGTACGGACGTTGATGATGGGCTGATAGGCGACCGACAGGGTGCCCTCGGCAATGGCCTTGCGCAAATCCGACTTGAGCCGTTGTTTGCTGCGGAAGGAATGGTCCATCGTCTCGACGAAAACCACCCACTGTTTCTGGCTGTCCTTCTTGGCGACATCGAGCGCCAGATCGGCATTCATGTGCATGACCGCAAGATCAAACTCCGCCGCGCAGACGATCACCACACCGGCATGCGCGCCCGTCAGGATGTCATGACCGGAAATTGTGTACTGCCCCGATATGGCCGCCATGATGCGCTCGACACTCTGCAGCACGTCATCGCGCGTGGCGGCCGAAAACAGCAGCACGAATTCATCGCTGCCGAAGCGCGAAATGACCGGATGCGTCACGTCGATCGAGGCAAGCCGGTCGGCAAAGGCGCGCAGCAATTCATCGCCAATGCGATGGCCGAACGTGTCATTGGTCCGCTTCAGGCCGTCGACATCGACAACCATCAGCGCGATCTGCGTGCCCGGCTCGATACCATCAGTATAGGTCCTGGCAATCTCGGCGAACTGGCTGCGATTGGGCAGGCCCGTCAGGCTGTCATAGCGCGCCATGCGGCTGATCTGCGCCTCCGCTTCCGCCCTCCGGGTCACATCCTGGAAAATGAGTACCGTGCCGTGCTGCGGGTCCGGCGTTGCCGTGAATTCATAATGGCGCTTGGCAGGAGACATGAACATGTCGCGCTCCTTGCGCCCGCTGAGCAGGTCCTGCATCTTGCCGGACAACGAAGCCTGCGTCTCCTCGGGAAAATAGGCTTTGACCCGGGCAAGCCGCAGAAGGCTCTGCAGGGAATGGCCGTGAACCTGCTCCGGCTCGTCAAAGCCCATCATTTTCGCCGCCTTCATATTGGCGACGGTGATTGTCTGGTTGCGGTCGAACATCAGCAACCCTTGCGGCATGCCGTTCAGCGCGGCGTCGAAGTGGCTGACAACGACGCTCAGTTGCTGTTTGCCCAGCAGTGCATCCCAGAGCGATTGCCGCAGCTTGGATGCGATCCGGATATTGCTCCAGAAATAGGGAAGGATCAGCAGCGCCAGCAGCCAGTTGTAAATGCCGCCCAGGAGCACGAATGTCAGGAACAGCGGCGCCAGAATGCCAATGGACATGCCGATGACGACCGTCGGCGAAACGTAGTTGCGCGTCACCAGCGCCACCATCGACGCGACAACGATTGCGACACTGGTGATGGCAGCCGAGGGGTCCGCGAGAACGTAGATACTGACCAGACAAAGCAGGCCGAGCAGGATGCACGTGCTGATGGCCCCGAGGAGATAGCGCCACTCCCATGTCCGCAGATCGGCCATGGTGGCGGACGAAAGATCTTTTCGTTCGAATGCGCTGGCGTTTGCAGTACGCCCAAGGACAATCAAGAAGAATGCGAGGGCAAAGGCCGCATAAATGGGATGATCGGTTTTGACATAAATAACCAATGTCGCAAGAATCTGGATGACCGAGGTCCACCAGACAGCCTTCTTGTTCGCATAAAGCGTGCGAAGGAACAAAATTTCGAGAAAAATACTCTCGTTGCGTTCAATTTTCATCAAAATGTCCGTGAATAACTGTACCCATAATTGGATACGTTAACGAATACTTTCGAACAAACGCCAACGATACTCAGATTATGTATGAGGCATGCATTTAGAATATTTATTTGCCCCCCATGTCAAACTGATATTTATCAAATGGGAAACACAATTACCAATTCCTAAAGCGACTGAGCGAACGGCATGAAACCGCCATCCCGTGTATGGCTGCCCCCTGGCACCAGGGATCACGCCGGACAGGCGACAGCATCGCTGTCGGGCTTGTCCTTGTCCGGGTTGGGATCGTAGAACGGACCGATGACCAGCGGCCTGTTGGGCAGCACCGATTCATCCGTGTCCGATATCATCGTCCGGTCGATTGTCTGCAGCAGCTTGCCTCCGGCATCCCTGAGACGGATCGTCACCTTGTAGCCACGATCGGCCTTCACGCACTTGACCGGCGGACTGTCGACCGAAATCTTTTCGGCTGCGGGCCAGACATTCTGCCGGACAATGAAAGGCTCTCCTCCGGCCGGGTTTTCAAAGGTGGTCTCGAGCACGGCATCACCCGGCACCTTGCGGACCTTTGTCAGTGTCAGATGATAGGTTGCCTGGGCAATCCGGTAGTTGAAGACAAACAGCTTTCCGGCAACGGCGAGGTAATCCCCCTCGCCCGAATCGCGGCAGGCTCCCAAGGCCAATACACCCGCCAATACGGGCAACAGGACAAGCCGGCGCCAGTGATTCATGCTCTTATCCATGACCGGATTCCGATGGTTCGCGATTGCGGCGATAGTGTCGTTGCGCCTTGGCCCGGTTTCCGCATACGGTCATGTCACACCAGCGGCGGCTGCGGTTGCGGCTTTCATCGAGATAAAGCCAATGGCAGTTCGGGCAGATCTTGATCCGCTCCAGCCGCGCCGGCTCCAGAAGGCGCATGGCGGACAGGAAAGCAGCGGTGCCGAGCGACAGGTTGCGTTCGCCCTTGCCTGCGCCCGGCAACGCCAGATCCTGCCTGCCCGGTTCATCGCACGCCAGCGCCGAGCCAAGCTGCAGAAATGCCGCCATGTTTGCAGGCGGGAGCCCTCCACCCCGCACGGCCGTGCGAAAAAGCGCATTGATGGCTTCACGCACATCGATAAGCCGGTTGATCTGTGCTGGCTGCACCGGCGGGTGGAAGCGGGCATCGCCCCACTCCGCCTGCCGGAATTGCGCCGCCGCTTCGGCAAATCCCCGCAGTTCCGAACGGTCTGAAAACCGGTCCAGCGCGCGGTCGGGCGCATCACGAAAAACCACCGTATTGGCCAGGTCGAGAGCCAGCACGCCGCCACTGAATCGATGCGCATTCCAGTCAAAGGTCATGGTGAAATTCTAACTGGTAAAATCGATTTTGCAAGTTAGTATATAGGAAATCTGCGGGTGACCGATGGCCTATTTCCTTCAATTGCTGATCAATGGCATCCACAACGCCGCGCTTTATGCGCTGCTGGCCTATGGCTATGTCCTGATCCACGGGCTGACCCATCGAACGGATTTGTCGCTCGGCGCCCTGTTTGCCTTTTCAGGCCAGACATTCATCCTGGCCACGGCGTTCGGCTGGACGGTCCTGTGGATGACCTTGCCGCTGGCGCTCGGGTTCGGGCTGGCCGTTGCCGCGGTGTATGTCGGGCTCGGCGGCTATGCCATCGCCAGACTGATCTACACGCCGCTCGAGGCAGGGAACAGGAACACTATTCTCGTGGCGACGCTCGGCCTCAGCATTTTCCTGATGGAACTGTCGCGCCTTGCCGCTGATACCAGGGATTACTGGCTTCCGCCCATGCTGGCCGAGCCGGTGCATGTGCTGGGCGCGGCTGTCGATATCAGCCTGACACAGATTCAACTCGTCAACATCGGCGTGGCCCTGATCGTCATCGCCTCCGGTGAACTGATCATGCAGCGCACATCCGCGGGGCGGATATGGCGTGCGGTGAGCGACGAGCCGTTTGCGTCATCCATGTGCGGGATTGATCCGCGCCGTGTACGGACGCGGGCAATCCTTGCCGCCTGTGCGGTCTGCGCCCTCGCCGGCTTTCTCGCAGCACTGTACTACGGCAATGTCAGCTTCAATACCGGCATGATCTTCGGTCTGAAAATCCTGTTCATCACCGCCGCCGGAGGCCTGTCGAGACCGCTGCACGCGGCATTGGGCGCGGCGGCTGTCGGTGTCGTCGAATCCCTGTGGGGCGGATATTTTCCGGTCCTGTGGCGCGATGCCGCCGTCTTCGCGCTGCTGGTCTTTGTTCTCGCGGTGCGCACCAACAACAATGAAGCGGAGCGAATTTAACCCTGCAGGCTGTGGCCGCCATCGATGGTGATGACGGTGCCGGTGATATAGCTGCTGGCATCGGAGGCGAGCAGCAGAACGGTACCATCGATATCCTCAGGCTCGCCGAGGCGGCGCATCGGGTTCTTGCCCTTGAGGAATCCGTGCGCCGGGCCGCTCATGATGGATTCGTTGAGGCGCGTCGGAAACCATCCCGGCGCAATGGCGTTCACCCGAATCGCATGCGACGCCCATTCCAGCGCCAGGGAGCGGGTCATCTGGCTGATCGCCGCCTTCGACATGGCATAGCCCGCCGACCCCTTGACCGGCGCATCGGCAAGGATGCTGGAGGAATTGACGATCGATCCGCCGACCCCGGCGGCAATCATCCGTTTGGCCGCTTCCTGCGCGATGAAAAACGCGCCCTCCACATTCACTTCAAAAATATGCCGCAGCTGTTCGCGCGTCGTGGTGAGCGCCCGTTCCATCGTGGCGACACCGGCGTTGTTGAAAACCACCGTGACCGTTCCAAGCTTCTGCTCGGCCTCGTCGAACGCGCGCTCGATATCGTCGGCAACCGTCACATCGGCAATAATATTGAGAATATTGGGGCTGTGCTCATTGTCCGGCGCGGGTGTGCGCGAAATGGAGACAACATTCGCGCCATGCGCGGCAAGCACATGAACCATCCTGAGTCCCAGACCTGAGGACCCGCCTGTTACCGCAATGGTCTTTCCTGCAACGGAAAGAGAAGAGGCACTTGTCATTACAATAAATACCAACCCCGGATTGTTTTATTCACTGTTAGACTGCCCGTGCAACGATGACAACCACCGAACGAGCACCTTCGTGAAAACGAAGGCCGGGCCGCAACATCCCGGGTTGCTGCACCGGTATGAGGCTGGTAACAGTTCAGATGGAATATCGGGAGGGACAGCCGAAACGAAGGCATTGCCGCCGTTTTGACGAGCGGCCAAGGGCTGTCCGGGTGCTTTTCCCGGCAACGGAGGGTTGCCGGACTGAGGGGGAGGAACTGCATGTCGGCTTTGCTTGCCGTATCGAGAGCCATTGACCGCTTCAACGAATTTATTGGCCGCAACGTCGCCTGGCTGATTTTCCTGGCCGTGGTGGTGAGCGCCGGCAACGCCATTGTGCGCAAGGTGTTCAACCAGTCATCCAATGCATGGCTGGAATTGCAGTGGTTCCTGTTTGGCGGCGCGTTCATGCTGGCCGCGGCCTATACGCTGCAGCAGAACGAGCACATCCGCATCGACATCGTCTACGGCGCCTTTTCGCGCCGGGTGCAGCACTGGATCGATCTGCTCGGGCACCTGTTTTTCCTGATGCCCTTCGTCCTGCTCATGTGCTTTTACTTCGTCCCCTATGTCAGCTTGTCCTATCGCAGCGGCGAAGGCTCGCCCAGCGCCGGCGGGCTGGTGCAATGGCCCGGCAAGCTGATCCTGCTGGTCGGCTTCCTGCTTCTGGCCATTCAGGGCATTTCGGAAATCATCAAGAAGATTGCGGTGATGCGCGGCGATATCCCCGATCCCAATCCGCCCCTCAGCCTCGAAGAGATTGCGGAACAGGAAGTCGCCATGGCGGAGGCGCGCAATGATTGAATTTATTGCGCAGAACATGGCGCCGATCATGTTCGTTTCGCTGATCGTCTTCATGCTGATCGGCTACCCCGTCGCCTTTGCCCTTGCTGCAAACGGGCTGCTGTTCTTCTTCATTGGCGTCGAGCTTGCCCCCTATTCCAACGGCACGATCACCCTCGACTGGCCGTTTCTTTACGCCCTGCCCGAACGGTTCTGGGGGGTGATGTCGAATGACACCCTGCTTGCCATTCCGTTCTTCACCTTCATGGGCATCATCCTCGAGCGCTCCGGCATGGCCGAGGACCTGCTCGATACGATCGGCCAGCTGTTCGGTCCGATTCGCGGCGGCCTCGCCTATGCCGTCATCTTCGTCGGCGCCCTGCTCGCGGCCACCACCGGCGTCGTCGCGGCATCGGTCATCTCCATGGGCCTGATCTCGCTGCCGATCATGCTGCGCTACGGCTATGACCGCCGTGTCGCATCCGGTGTGATCGCCGCATCCGGCACGTTGGCACAGATCATCCCGCCATCCCTCGTCCTGATCGTTCTCGCCGACCAGCTCGGACGTTCCGTTGGCGACATGTATCATGGCGCGCTGATCCCGGGCCTGGTGCTGACCGGTCTCTACATGGCCTATGTCCTGATCCTGTCCATCTTCAAACCGAAATCCATGCCGGCTCTTCCCGTCGAGGCGCGCACATTGGGATCTGGCGTCACATCGCTCATCGTTGCCCTGGCCGTTGCCGGTGCGATCGCCTACGCCGCGATTGTCTGGCTGACACCCGTGGCGGGAACCAACGCCGACATCTGGGGCGCGACCATCGGCACCATCGCCGTCTACGCTTTCGCGCTGGCAGACCGCTCATTCCACCTCAACCTGATGTCACGGCTGGCGCAGCAGGTGATCATCGTTCTCATTCCGCCGCTCGCCCTGATCTTCCTCGTGCTCGGCACGATCTTCCTCGGCATCGCCACGCCGACGGAAGGCGGCGCCATGGGGGCCGTCGGGGCCCTGCTCATGGCCGCCTCGAAGGGGCGCCTCCGTTTCAGCGTGATCAATCAGGCGCTGGCGTCAACGACAAAACTGTCATCCTTCGTGCTCTTCATCCTGCTCGGAGCCCGTGTGTTCTCACTCACCTTCTACGGCGTCAACGGTCAGGTCTGGGTCGAGCACCTGCTGGTATCCCTGCCGGGCGGACAGGTCGGATTCCTGATCGTCGTCAACATCCTCGTGTTTTTCCTGGCGTTCTTTCTCGATTTCTTCGAGCTGGCCTTCATCATTGTGCCGCTGCTTGCGCCTGTCGCGGACAAGCTCGGCATCGACCTGATCTGGTTCGGCGTGCTGCTCGGCATCAACATGCAGACCAGCTTCATGCATCCGCCGTTCGGTTTTGCCCTGTTCTATCTGCGTTCCGTGGCGGCCAAGGTGCCCTATATGGACAAGATCACGGGCAAGAAAATCCAGCCGATCACCACCGGGCAGATCTATTGGGGCGCCGTGCCCTTCGTCGGCATCCAGATCCTCATGGTGGCCCTGACGATCATGTTCCCGCAGATGGTCATGCACTACACCGGCCCTGCCAGCACGATCAATCCGGCGACGATCCAGATTCCGAATTCCGATCTCGGCGGCGGGCTTGGCGGCGGTTTGGGTGGTGGCCTTGGCGGCGGACTGGGCACCGACCTCAGTGCACCGCCGCTTGGCGGTCCCGCGCCCCATCCGGCGCCGCCCGCACAACCGGCGGCACCGGATTTGAGCCAGCCGCCGAAAATGTGACGGCAGGACATGAGAAAGCCCGGCATCGCTGCCGGGCTTTTGTTTGCTCAAAACGGCTGGCTTAGAGCTTGCCGTTGCGCTGCTGGACCATCATGAACGTGTCGAAGGTGTATTCGGCCACCTGAGCGTAAAGGAAATGCTCGTTGCGGAAAGCCTTGATGGAGTCCCAGATCTTCTTGAACGGCGCATTGGTCGCTTCGATTTCGGCATAGACCGTATTGGCCGCCTCGAAACAGGCGTTGAGGACCTCCGGGGTGAACGGACGCAGCTGCGCCCCGCCGGCAACCAGCCGCTTGATGGCCGGAGGGTTCACATAGTCATACTTCTGCAGCATGTTCGCATCGGTTGCCTGGGCCGCCGTGCGGAACAGTGACTGATAGCTCGGCGGCAGCGAATCCCATTTCTGCTTGTTGACCATGAAGCTGACCGTCGGACCGCCTTCCCACCAGCCGGGATAATAATAATATGGCGCCACCTTGTGGAAGCCGAGCTTTTCATCGTCATAGGGGCCAACCCATTCGGCCGCATCGATCGTGCCCTTTTCGAGCGACGGATAGATGTCACCGCCGGCGATCTGCTGCGGCACGACACCCAGCTTTTCCAGCACCTTGCCGGCAAAACCGCCGACGCGCATCTTGAGGCCCTTCAAATCCTCGACGGTCTTGATTTCCTTGCGGAACCAGCCGCCCATCTGCACGCCGGTATTGCCGCCAGGATAGGCTTGCAGGCCCTGCTTGTTGAAGAACTCGTTCATCAGGTCAATGCCGCCGCCCTGGTACTGCCAGGCATTCATGCCGCGGGCATTGAGCGCGAAGGGTACGGCTGCACCCAGAGCCCAGGTGGGGTCCTTGCCCCAGTAATAATAGGCAACGGTGTGGCACAGTTCGACCGTACCTGCGGCCGTCGCATCGGCAGCCTGCAATCCCGGAACGACTTCACCGGCCGCGAAGGGCTGGATGACGAAATTGCCGTCCGTGGCTTCCTTCAGATATTTCGACAGAACCTCGGCGCCGCCATAGATCGTATCGAGTGATTTTGGAAATGACGACGCACAGCGCCACGTGATCTTCGGCATCGACTGCGCGATTGCCGGCGCGGCCAATGTGGTAGCCGCAGCCACCCCCGCGCTGGCATATCCGGCATTCCTGATGAATGAACGACGATCCATATACTCTCCTCCAGTATTTCGGTTCAGACCCCCCGGACAAACAGTCCATTTCTCCCGGTCCGCCGACCACCATACACACTCGACTCTTCAAGTCCAGCCGCTGAAAACACAAACGGGGCGCGGTGCAAAGCCGACGAAAATCCGGGAAAACCTCACAGAAAAGCCGTCTTTGCGGCCGAAAGGCTCTCAGGGCCGGACCCATTGGAAACACCCCCGAACTGCACTACATTCTATCAAGATTTGTTTATGGAGCATCCCCATGCGGCAGCCACTCGTCGCCATCACATCAGACGTTCGTGCCTTTGAAAATTACACGTGGCACGCAGCGCCCGATCAGTATCTGAAGGCGGCCTACGAGGCAGCGGGCGTCATCCCCCTGATTGTCCCGTCTTTCGGCGAAGGCCTCGATATCGATGCCATTCTTGACGGCGTGGACGGAGTTCTGATCACAGGCTCCAAATCCAATGTCCATCCCGCGCTCTACGGCGTCGAGCCCACCGAAGCGCACGAGCCCTACGACCCCGCCCGTGATGCGACCTCATTGCCTCTGATCCGGCGCGCCATCGAGCGCGGTGTGCCGCTGCTTGCCATTTGCCGCGGCATTCAGGAGCTGAACGTCGCGCTCGGCGGCACGCTCGCCACCGAGATACAGGAACTGGATGGCCGCATGGATCACCGGGCACCGCAATCCGAGCAGCAGGCGGAGCGTTTTGCCATCCGCCATCCCGTGCGCATCAAGCCGGGCTCGTGCCTCGCCAATGTCATGCAGGCGGATACGGTTCAGGTCAATTCCGTGCACCGGCAGGCCATCGACAAGCCGGCAGCCCAGTTGGACATCGAAGCGGTGGCGGAGGATGGCACCATCGAGGCCGTGTCGGTCAAAAACGCCCGCGGTTTTGCTGTCGGCGTGCAATGGCATCCGGAATATTGGGTGAAAAGCGACAGCCCGTCGCGCAAGATTTTTGCCGCTTTCGGTGACGCCGCCCGGGCGCACAAGGCCACCCGTGAAAGGCTTCAGGCGGCAGAATAACCCCGGCTAGAACAGATTCAGCCCGCTCGCCGACAGCGAGAGCAGGACGGAGCGCGGCGCAACGCTGACATAGGCCCGTCCGTCGCCGGGGCTGAATTCAACGATGGTTTTCCCGGACTGATCCGCAAGAGCGATGGTTCCGTCCTGATTGTTGCGCCACTCCGTCGCGTCGGCCAAAGGCGCATACAGCGCCGCACATTCCCTGGCGACACGCAGCGCATCATGCCCTGCAATACCGTTGCCTTGCGGGAATATCTTGCACTTTGCCGCTCCTCCCGGGCTGCTGATGAGAAAGGCGGGCCGGTCGAAATCTGTCAGTCCGATGGAAGCGGTCGTCGTCGGATCAACCTGCACGGGCGGCGCGCTGGCGGACGACAAAAAATCCCCAAGCACCGCAACGGCGGCGAAAAAGGCGGCAACGCCAATCCCGGCAGGCAAACTCAGCTTCACGACGATCTCCCCGGGGATTACTGGCCTGGAGCGACCTTAGGCAAACAGCCTTAATCAAGCTTTAAGCCGCCTGTTGAAAACGCGGCTGTGAACCGGACTACCGTTCCTTGGGTTTGGATGTGGACTGCCGGATGCGCAGTTCCGGCTTGATCAGCTCCTGCCGTGCGTGGGTATCCGCCCCATTGAGCTGGTCGAGCAAGGCGCGCGCGGCGCGCTGGCCGACCTCGCGCTGGCCGTTCCACACGGTCGTCAGCGCCGGCGTGGCAATCGCCGCTTCTTCCAGGTCGTCATAACCGGTCACGGAAATATCCACGCCGGGCACCAGCCCGGCACGGGCAATGCCGTTCATCATGCCGATGGCGGCCAGATCATTCCAGCAGACGGCCGCCGTCGGATGATCCTTCAGCGCCAGGAACTGCGGCGCGGCATCAAAACCGGCCTGTTTGGTGCGCGGCCCGGGAATGCGCCATTCCGGCTTGACCTCAAGACCGGCCTTCTGCATCGCCAGGAGGTAACCTTCGTAGCGGTCACGGCCCGTCGACGTCTGGTCGGTGCCGCCGACCATGGCAATTCGCGTGTGCCCGAGTGAAATCAGATGATTCGTGGCCAGGCTGATACCGTAGGAATCATCGCCCCGGAACACCGGCACGTTGGCATCCTTGACCGTACGCGCAATCAGGACGACCGGCAGACCATTGTCTTCCGCCATGCGGATATCTTCAGCCGGGGTGCCGATGGCCGGCGACATGATGACGCCGTCGCCGCCCAATTGCAGAACGGTCTCGATGAATGTGCGCTGCTTGTCGAGCTGATCGTAATGGTTCGACAGGATGAAGGTCTGGCCGGAGCGATCAAGTTCTCCTTCGATTGCGCGCAAGATTTCGGCAAAGAACGGGTTCATGATGTCGTGAACCACCACACCGACAATGCCCGAGCGCGACGTGCGCAGGCTGGCCGCCCGGCGGTTGTAGATATAACCGATGGCGCGCGCGTGTTCCTTGATCTTTTCGCGGGTCTGATCGGCGACAAGCGGACTGTCGCGCAACGCAAGCGATACGGTTGCAGTGGACACTTTCAGCGCGTCGGCAATTGTCGATAGTTTGATCTTTTGCGCCAAAAACCGCCTCCCCGCCGTCTAGCCAGACAAGTATAGTGTCATTCTCTGGCGTTATGCCACTGCAACCGGATAAATCAAAGCCCTTTCGCCGCCCGTGCCCCGCAAAGCAGCAATTGAACCGGTGACGGGCGGATGTGGACAGCGATCAGGACCGCCGCCGCAACCGGTGTTCGCGATGCACGACGTAAAGCCCGCTGCCAATGACGATAACCGCGCCAACAAGCGTGTAAACATCGGGAAACTGGCCGAAAAACACATATCCGAACGCGAGCATCCAGACGATCTGCAGAAACGGATAGGGCGCAAGCGCGGCCGTGGTCGCGCGCCGGTAGGCCAGAATGATCAGATAGTGCCCTAACCCGCCGAAGAAACCGAGCATGAGCAGAAGCGCAATCTGGAACCATGTCTGCGGCATCACGGCTTGGGTGATGGCCGGCGAAATCAGCACGGCAGGCGCGAGCGCGGAAAAAAAGATCAGGCTTTCCGGTGATTCGGTGGCAGCCATGCGGCGGGTCAGCAGCACGTAGAGCGAATAGCTGAGCATGGCCAGTATCGAATAGGGCAAGCCGGGATTGAGCGTTCCGAAGCCGGGCCGCGCAATGATCAGCACGCCGATGAATGCCACGATGATCGCCGCCCAGCGGCGCCAGCCGGCCCACTCCCCCAGCAGTGGCCCTGCCAGGGCGGCAATGACCATGGGCGCGGCGAAGGTGATCGTGATCGTCTCGCCCAGCTGCATGGTCTGCAGCGCATAGAAATTGAAATAGGTGGAACCGAACAGGCACAGGCCGCGCAGCAGCTGAAAGCGGATGCTCTTGACCCTGAACAGCGCCGGATTGGTCCAGCCGCGAAAGAAGATGAAAACCAGCACCGTATGCTCGGCAAACCGCATCCACGAAATGAATGCGGGCGGAATACCTTGGAGAACCAGATATTTGGCGCTCGAATCCAGGCAGGAAAACAGGATGCCCGCCGCAAAGATATAAAGAATTGCGGCAGCAGGAACGGCTTCCTGGGAGGAAGGAGCGGGTACAGGCAAGGAGCTAACCAATCAGACGGCGGGACGTGCCGTCATGTTAGCAATTTCACATGATTTGTAACGGTAAATCACCACGAGCGACGAGAAAATTACTCTTCTTCCCCCTCGTCCTCCTCGTGATCGTCCTCCGAGCCGGTCTGGCGCAGCAGTTCGGCAGCCGACAAATTGATCTCCAGCCGCTGCAGCATTTTGATCAGGGCTTTGCGCTCTTTTTTGTCGAAGCCCTTCATCGCATCCTTCTCGGTCTTGCGGATGGATTTTTCGATCGCCCGGATCGCCTCATTGCCGGTATCGGTCAAAAAGATATGGGCCTGGCGCTGATCGGTCGCCGACCCTTCCTTCTTGACGAAACCCTGCGTTTGCAGCCGGGAGATGGTTTTGGTGATCGTCGGCGGCCGGACACCCAGGCGTTTTGCCAGAACGCTCGGCGAAAGGCCGTCTTCATGGGCCAGTTGCAACATGACGGCATCCTGCCCGGCGTAGAAACCGTGGGCCAGCAGCCGGGTTGCCAGTGCCGTTCGCGTCAAGCGAGCGGTTGATTGCAGACGATGAAGGATGAGAGGCTTGCGTTCCTTGACCATTCAAATTCCTGCTCGCTATGAACCCATTGTCCGGTTGATGATAAGGCGGCTAGCTCTTTTTGGTAAATGGCAATTATCAGGCGAAGAATATCGGCGCTGCGCAGTCCGGAATTGTATGGAAAACAGATCTTGGCGCCCCAACATTCAGCTCCGCACCATAAGTCCAATCCCCCCGATGAATCCGCGTTACAATTCTTATATGACATTCTGATGAAATTTGCCGACGAATTGCTGTTGCGCTTGAAATAAGCCTGTAAAAATCCGGCCTCCGGCGCCTATCCTCGTGGCATCGCGACAATTATGCTAACAGGGTCCGTCAAACCGCGTGAGTGACCCATGCCCGCTTCTTCCGCCAGAACCATTGCCCTTCTTCCGCTTGGTGCCCACGAGCAGCACGGTCCGCATCTGCCCTTCGACACCGACACGCTGATCGCGCAAGGGTTGACGGAACGGCTGAAACGGGCACTTCCCCCCACACTTGCCGTCGACATCCTGCCGGTTGAACCCGTCGGCTACTCCATCGAGCATATAGATGTCGACGGCACGAAGACCCTCGCCTTCGATGCGGCTGTCCGCCGCTGGATCGACATCGGCAGGCAGGTTGCCGGTCGCGGCCAGTCCAAACTGGTGATCCTCAACGCCCATGGCGGCAACGCGCCGCTGATGACCATCGTCGCGACGGAACTGCGCGTGCATTGCAATATGCTTGCCGTGGCAACAAGCTGGACGCGGTTTGGTTTGCCGGATGGCTTGATTTCGCCGGAAGACAAGGCGCTCGACATTCATGGCGGCTTTATCGAAACATCGGTGATGCTGGCGCTCTACCCGGAAACAGTTGATATGACAAAGGCGCGGGACTTTGATTCGAACCAACGCGCCTATATCCGGGACTACAAGCACCTGCGCGCCTACGGCCCGCATGCCTTTGGCTGGAAGATGTCGGATCTCAACCGGCTGGGCGTTGCCGGCAACGCCGCCCGCGCCACCGCAGAAGCGGGCGAACAGATCATTGCGCACAGTGTGCAAGGCATCATTGAACTGCTTGAGGATGTCGACCGCTTCGACGTTTCGGCTTTGCGGCCTTGACAGGCTCAATCCGGTTGAACAAACCATTCATGCAATTGAATACAGTTGATGTAGCAAAAGCGGCGGCGATCACCTATATCCTGTGTTCATCCATTCAAAGAGGCACACGATGAGTGAAGCTCAAACGACCACCAGTGCTGCGCCGGATGCGGCGCGCATCCCCCAGATCCCCGTCACCGTGCTCACCGGCTATCTCGGCTCCGGCAAGACGACGCTGCTCAACCGCATTCTCAGCGAAGATCACGGCAAACGCTATGCGGTCATCGTCAATGAGTTCGGTGAGATCGGCATCGACAATGATCTCATCGTCGAATCCGACGAAGAAATCTACGAAATGAACAATGGCTGCATCTGCTGCACCGTGCGCGGCGACCTGATCCGCGTGGTCGAGGGCCTGATGCGCCGTCCCGGCCGTTTCGATGCCATCATCGTCGAAACAACCGGCCTTGCCGATCCCGTCCCTGTCGCCCAGACCTTCTTCATGGATGACGATGTGCGCAGCAAGACCATGCTGGATGCCGTTGTGGCGCTCGTCGACGCCAAGCACCTGCCGCTGCGCCTGAAGGACAGCCGCGAGGCGGAAGACCAGATTGCCTTTGCCGACGTCGTTCTGCTCAACAAGACCGACCTGGTCACGCCGGAGGAACTCGCCGCCGTCGAAGCCACGGTGCGCGCCATCAACCCCTATGCCGTCATCCACCGGACCGAGCGCGCCGACATTGACCTGACGCGGGTGCTTGACCGCGGCGCTTTCGACCTGACGCGCGCCTTGGAGAACGATCCGCATTTCCTCGACCACGATCACCCCGATCATGCCTGCGGGCCCGATTGCGATCATGATCACGATCATGCGCATCATCATCACGATCATGACCATGGGCATGACCACCATCACCACCATGATCATGCATCGCCGATTCATGACACAACGGTCGTCTCGGTCTCCTTGCGCGTCGGCGAGCTCAATCCCGACAAGTTCTTCCCGTGGGTGCAGAAGATCACCCAGGAACAGGGCCCGAACATCCTGCGCCTCAAGGGCATTCTCGCCTTCCGGAACGATCACGAGCGCTATGTCATCCAGGGCGTCCATATGATCATCGAGGGCGATCATCAGCGCGCGTGGAAAGACAACGAAAAGCGCGAAAGCCGCCTTGTCTTCATCGGCCGTGAACTCGACCATGATGCGCTGAAATCCGGACTTGAAAGCTGCCTTGCCTGATGCCGACCATTGCCCCGCTAGACCTCGCCGGCCATTGCGTTGACGCGCGCTTTATCCAGGATGTCCCGTTCTTCGCGCTTGCCGACGGCAGCGTGCATCGGCTCGACAATGGCCACAAGACCGTGGAGGCCCATGACGGCCTGCTTTGCGCCGTACCATCCGTCGATGGTAAGTCATTGCTTACAAGCGGCGAGGATGGCCGGGTCTGTTCGATCGGCCTGAATGGTGAAGTCACCGAACTCAGCAGGATACCGCGCAAGTGGATGACGGCGCTGGCGGCGGCACCGAATGGCGCCGTGGCCTATGCATCGGGAAAGACTGCCTGGGTGCGTGCAACCGACGGATCGGTGCGTGAATTCACCCATGAACGCAGCGTCGAAGGGCTTGCCTTTGCGCCCAAGGGCATGCGGCTGGCGGTCGCGCGCTACAATGGCGTGACGCTGCATTGGCCGGCGACCAACGGCACGCCGACCGAGCTTGAATGGAAGGGTGCCCATGTCTCGGTGATCTTTTCACCCGACAACCGTTTTCTCGTTACCTCCATGCAGGAAAATGCCCTGCATGGCTGGCGCCTGGAAGACAACCGCCACATGCGCATGACTGGGTATCCCAACAAGGTCAAAAGCTGGTCGTGGAGCCCGAAGGGCAAATGGCTGGCGACATCGGGCGCCCCGGCAACGGTCGTCTGGCCGTTTTCCGGCAAAGACGGCCCGATGGGCAAGGCGCCGCTGGAGCTGGGAACCCGCGGCGACAGCGCGGTGACGGCAGTGGCCTGTCATCCCGTCGAGGATATCGTCGCCATCGGCTATGCCGACGGCATGATCCTCGTCGGACGCTTTGGCGATCAGAAGGAAGTGCTGCTGCGCCGCCCCGGCAAGGGCGCGGTTTCGTCCATGGACTGGGACAGAACCGGACACCGCCTGGTGTTCGGCAGCGAGAGCGGCGACTGCGGGGTTGTCGATATCACGGCATAGGCTGCGCTAGTATTTTTGCGCATTCTTTAAACGACAAAGCCCCGCGGGAGCGGGGTTAATGTTTGTGTTTTGTTAGAATCTGGCTTTTGAGTTTTAGTTTTGTGGAGTGGCTTTTGGCGTTCGGACTTAAAACAGTCCACTGGACTGTTTTCCCGGGCTTTGGGCGGCCGCGCTCAGCCTTCAGATTTTGAGCCTGATGTGAGATTACGTGTTTTCAGCTTGTGTGGGCAGGATTTTGTTGGTTGCTGGAATGTGCAACCATCTTTACTTGCGATCATCGCAACCGTCCCGTGCTCTACTAAAAATTCTTCTTACCGGCGAGACCGTAGCGGCCCATTGCGCAACGGAGCCTATAGGAGCATCGCGCTAGCGCATTTTCGCAAGTTGCGTTGTTAACTTGGCGCTATAAGCAAACCGATCGCACCAGGCAAAAACTTAGAGCATCTCTGAGACGAAGGATACGTTGCAATTAGAGGCCGGACACTTACTGGTAGTACTTCCTCTTGCCCTAGGCGCTGGCCACATTATCCGCTTGCGAGAGCCGTAACATTTGTAATGCCGTTTCCTTTTCCAAAGTATGTGCCCGATTACGATCACGCCGTTCGCCTTTGCTACAGCACGACAGATGAGCTCGGCCACCATGCTGACTCCGAGAAAACACTATCACCTGAACGCATGAAGTACAGCCTGCCGCGCCCCCCATGAAGCGCGACAGACAATTATCAAATAGTCATTCATCTGCCCCGTTCAGCGCCTTAATGACAACTTTCGATAATGCGGACACACGGGCATCACCTCCCTTATGATCTCGAACCATCTTGCTGAGTTCTGCCATGGGAAATCGCCTCAATGTCGGTACGAGTTCATCGGCGTCAAAGCCCTCGGGTGGATTGGCAAAAATGCGCACGAGCGCACCGAAAATCGAAGCACCGTGTGTAAGTGGTTCATCCTTGTAAGCTTCAGCCATGCAAGTCAGGGCAGCCGAAACGACTGCGTCACCATGCCTACGAAGCGCGACGGCAATCGAAGACGTAAAAGTGACATCTCTCGGCTTCCACGCTGTTGACGAAGTGCTTCGGGCAATAGTCAATCCTGCTTCGGACACAAGCCGTTGAATATCCAAAGCATCTTCGTCGCCCGCAGCAAGGGCCGCGTGGAAGTCATCCATACGGTTCATCGCCTTGCGCGCCCTGTTTGCAACAATAAACATCCGAGCTTCGTCTTCGGGGCTATCGTAGGTGAAGAGGCAACAAGGCAACTGCGGCAAATCTCCCCGACGCGTTGCTGCAGCCCATCGATGCTGTCCATCGATGATCACCTTCGAACCGTCAGGCCGTCGCGAAACCATCAAAGGCGCACAAAGCCGCCAATCGAAGTTAGCAGCGATGCTAGCGATAAGGCGGCGCGACCCGTCGTTGTCGATTGACCGCTGATAGGAACTGTCGACTGCCAGAGAAGTAATATGCACCCATTCGATACTTGGCATAGTGCCACGTGGTGCGCCAAAGGCTATCTTCCGCTCGCTTCCAGGCTTTCGGCCAGAACCAGCTTTGCTTTTTATACCGAACTGAGCAGATTTTCCAGGGCCGATGGCAGTGATTTCCGGAACGACTTCGGTGGTGAAGCCTGCCAGAAGTTCAGGAACCTCTTTCGGTTCGCGGCACCATAACTTGCCACAATGCTCGATGACAACATGTCCAGCATGGACACGAGTTGTACCGAGAGGTGTCGGGATCAGGAAGGATCCGTTGGGCGACTTGTCGTCCGTTATTCGATCACAAACCCACGGCGGCATCTTGGAACCGTCGTTGAGCCATGTACGAATGCCTCCGGCCAGCGGCATTTGCTGCAGTTGTGCCATGATCGTTCTCCTGAAAAGTCGCGGCCCTATGCGCACGACGCTACAAGCTACAGGGGTTATGTTTCACGAAGGAGAACGCACAACTGCAGCGGGCCAAACACAAAAGCAAAATCAATGTAACATTGGATATGACCGACCTTTAGACAGCAATCAGACCGCAGGCGCTGCAATTGCTTTATACTTTTCTTGAATAGCTGCGACGCCGGAGTGAACCTAAAAACGCTACGATCTGTTCCGGAAGTGACATTGATGGTTCCGGCCAGCCGCTTGAACTGCAACACGTCATATTCCGTGTCGCTTGCCTACTTTCCGGCGATCAGAGTCTGCAGTTCGTCCCACTTTCGCCCTGCTTCCCGTTTTGAGAGCGCGAGCGCCAACATCCTTGCGCTGGCTTCAATCTCGCTCGCAGGCTCTCTCCGCTTGATCTTCAAATTATCGAAAGAGCGCCCTCAAAATTGCCGTTTAAAACCTGTGCTCAATAGCTGACATCAAGCATTGAAGCCGTCGATTCGGGTTCTAAGCCTGACGGTGTGCGCTATGCGAGAAGTTTGTTTTTGTTTGTTGGTTGCGGTGCGCGGCTTTGTCCGTTCGGCCTTAAAACGGTCTGGTTGAGTGTTTTCCCTGGCTTTGGGCGGCCGCGCTCAGGCTTCAGGTTCTTCGCCTGACGTGAGACTGGGTGTTTTGAGATTGTGTTGTGAGGGCTTTGGTTGGTTGCGGGGACAGGATTTGAACCTGTGACCTTCAGGTTATGAGCCTGACGAGCTACCGGGCTGCTCCACCCCGCGCCACCATATCGCCGCTTGGCGATGAGAGTAATTATGCTCTTACATTGGTGTTATTGCAAAAGCAAAAGGCCGCTTGATGCGGCCTGTTGATTGGAACGTATGGGATGTGGAGAGATTATGATTTCATGTTGCGTTTGGCAGACCTGGCAGCGACCTACTCTCCCGCGTCTTGAGACGAAGTACCATTGGCGCTGGAGCGTTTCACGGCCGAGTTCGGAATGGGATCGGGTGCAGCCGCTCCGCTGTAACCACCAGGTCAGCAAAAAGCAACGATGAAAGAGAAGCTGGTTTTGTTTGTGTTGAATGTCGCTCACGCATATCAGCCCTATCGGGCTGTGCTCCGCGGGGGCGCGGCACGAGCCGCGACGCACTATCGTGCTGTATTTGGAGCTTTTCCTAGAACCGAAGTTCCAGAAAGTACCTATACAGACCGCTAGGTCGTCGCCGGACGTCCGGCGCGCCGTCGCAGCGCCCGCCCCAAAGGGGCGATACGGCGCGTGAGACAGTCAATTCATCGCTTCGCGATGGATATAAGTAATGAGAATGATCAAGCCAATCGAGCTATTAGTACCGGTAAGCTTCATGCGTTGCCGCACTTCCACACCCGGCCTATCAACGTGGTGGTCTTCCACGGCTCTCAAGGGAATACTCGTTTTCAGGTGGGTTTCCCGCTTAGATGCCTTCAGCGGTTATCCCGTCCGTATATAGCTACCCTGCTATGCGGCTGGCGCCACAACAGGTCCACCAGAGATACGTCCATCCCGGTCCTCTCGTACTAGGGACAGATCCTGTCAATATTCCTACACCCACGGCAGATAGGGACCGAACTGTCTCACGACGTTCTGAACCCAACTCACGTACCGCTTTAAATGGCGAACAGCCATACCCTTGGGACCTGCTCCAGCCCCAGGATGCGATGAGTCGACATCGAGGTGCCAAACAACCCCGTCGATATGGACTCTTGGGGGTCATCAGCCTGTTATCCCCGGCGTACCTTTTATCCGTTGAGCGATGGCCCTTCCACGCGGGACCACCGGATCACTATGACCGACTTTCGTCTCTGCTCGACTTGTCAGTCTCGCAGTCAGGCGGGCTTATGCCATTGCACTCGACGACCGATTTCCGACCGGTCTGAGCCCACCATCGCGCGCCTCCGTTACTCTTTAGGAGGCGACCGCCCCAGTCAAACTACCCACCATACACTGTCCCGGATCCGGATAACGGACCGCGGTTAGACATCCATATAGGTAAGGGTGGTATTTCAAGGATGACTCCACGAAGGCTGGCGCCCCCGCTTCAAAGTCTACCACCTATCCTACACATGCCGACACGAATGCCAGTGTAAAGCTATAGTAAAGGTGCACGGGGTCTTTCCGTCTAACCGCAGGAACCCCGCATCTTCACGGGGAATTCAATTTCACTGAGTCTGCGTTGGAGACAGCGGGGAAGTCGTTACGCCATTCGTGCAGGTCGGAACTTACCCGACAAGGAATTTCGCTACCTTAGGACCGTTATAGTTACGGCCGCCGTTTACTGGGGCTTCGATTCAAAGCTTGCACCTCTCCTCTTAACCTTCCAGCACCGGGCAGGCGTCAGACCCTATACGTCGTCTTGCGACTTCGCAGAGCCCTGTGTTTTTGGTAAACAGTCGCTACCCCCTGGTCTGTGCCACCCTCACATACTTGCGTACATAAGGGTCACGCTTCTTCCGAAGTTACGCGTGCAATTTGCCGAGTTCCTTCAACGCAGTTCTCTCAAGCGCCTTGGTATTCTCTACCAGTCCACCAGTGTCGGTTTAGGGTACGGTCTATACGCGGGAGCTATTTCCTGGAACCGCTTCGAAGCCCTTCCAATCCAATAAGGAAGAACAACATACGCGATCCGTCACTACCCGCAGGCCCACGAATATTAACGTGGTTCCCATCGACTACGCCTTTCGGCCTCGCCTTAGGGGCCGGCTAACCCTGCTCAGATTAACTTTAAGCAGGAACCCTTGGACTTTCGGCGAGGGAGTCTCTCACTCCCTTTATCGTTACTCATGTCAGCATTCTCACTTCTGATACCTCCAAGAGCCCTCACGGGTCTCTCTTCAACGGCTTACAGAACGCTCCGCTACCACTCCCGGGAACCCGAAGGTTCCAAAGAATCCACAGCTTCGGTGTATGGCTTTAGCCCCGGTACATTTTCGGCGCAAAGACCCTTATTTAGACCAGTGAGCTGTTACGCTTTCTTTAAATGATGGCTGCTTCTAAGCCAACATCCTGGTTGTTTTGGGATCCTCACATCCTTTCCCACTTAGCCATAACTTAGGGACCTTAGATGGTGGTCAGGGTTGTTGCCCTCTTCACGACGGACGTTAGCACCCGCCGTGTGTCTGCCGATTAGTACTCTTCGGTATTCGGAGTTTGGTTAGGTTTGGTAAATCGGTGAGATCCCCTAGCCCATCCAGTGCTCTACCCCCGAAGGTATTCGATCGACGCTCTACCTAAATAGATTTCGCGGAGAACCAGCTATCTCCAAGTTTGATTGGCCTTTCACCCCTAGCCACAAGTCATCCCAATCTATTGCAACAGATGCGGGTTCGGTCCTCCAGTAAGTGTTACCTTACCTTCAACCTGCTCATGGCTAGATCACTTGGTTTCGGGTCTAATCCGACGAACTGAACGCCCTGTTCAGACTCGCTTTCGCTGCGCCTACACCTACCGGTTTAAGCTTGCTCGTCAGACTAAGTCGCTGACCCATTATACAAAAGGTACGCTGTCACCCAGAACAAATCTTGGGCTCCAACTGTTTGTAGGCATTCGGTTTCAGGATCTCTTTCACTCCCCTTGTCGGGGTGCTTTTCACCTTTCCCTCACGGTACTGGTTCGCTATCGGTCATGCACGAGTACTTAGGCTTGGAGAGTGGTCTCCCCATGTTCAGACAGGATTTCACGTGTCCCGCCCTACTCAAGGACTTTTATTCGCATTACGTGTACGGGACTATCACCCACTTCGGTCACCCTTTCCAAGGTGTTCCACTTGTCTCATAAAAGCCACTGGCCTGGTCCGCGTTCGCTCGCCACTACTTACGGAGTCTCGTTTGATGTCCTTTCCTCCGGGTACTTAGATGTTTCAGTTCCCCGGGTTCGCTTCTAACCCCTATGTATTCGAAAGTTAGATACCTTATTTTGATATCTAGAAATTATTTTGGTTCTACCGATCGCTCACGCGCCGTACGTCCTTCGGACTGGCGCTCCGCTGGGGCGGCCAAAAGTGGCCGACGACCGAGCGGTCTGTATGGGCGCGTCCTTCTGGGAAGGCAGCCCGTCCAATGGTTGTGATCAATCTTCCAACCAAAATAATTTTCTAGATATCTAAGGTGGGTTTCCCCATTCGGAAATCGTCGGATCAAAGGGTATTCGCACCTCCCCGACGCTTATCGCAGCGTATCACGTCCTTCATCGCCTGTGCATGCCAAGGCATCCACCAAATGCCCTTAAGACACTTGATCATTCTCATTGCCAATATCCATCCTTGCCTTCACGAACATTTCGTCTCCATGGGGGATACCAATGGACAACCAAACATTCAGCAACAATCGATTTGACAAAAAAGACCAGCTTCTCGAGATAAATCCGATGGCTCTGCGGTTAAGCGGCCAATCTTCTGCAAGGGCTTTTGATGAGCATCCCTTGCGACATTTTCCGGCGTTCATGGCCCGAAGGCCGGCGGACCCGCACCAGAAGGTGCAAACCCTTGAACATCCGGAACAATCCGAATTTATCTTCTCTTCACGATTTCATACAGAACAGGCAACCGAAAGGCTCAAAGCCTCACAAGCTGCAAACTTGCTTCTTTAGATGATGTTTTTGCTCCGTCCATCTGCCAAGAACCTTGCCAAGAACCTTGGTGGAGGCGGACGGGATCGAACCGACGACCCCCTGCTTGCAAAGCAGGTGCTCTCCCAGCTGAGCTACGCCCCCGTAAAGGTATAGGAATATGGTGGGCCTGGGAGGACTTGAACCTCCGACCTCACGCTTATCAAGCGCGCGCTCTAACCAACTGAGCTACAAGCCCTGATTTGGCGGATCAACCGTCAAATGCAGCGCGCTTACGCGTCGCAGCTCGTGCCGTGCGCCCGTCCTTAGACGGTAGGTCACCAAAGGAGGCCGACCGGCCGTCGCGGCTCGTGCCGCGCCCTCGCGGAGCACAGGTCCAAAGGACCGCACGTGCGTGAGCGCTTACAAAAACATCAAAGAAAGAGAAACGTAGGCGGCAGTCCCTGCATTGTATGCACGGTTGTCAAGCTGACTGGCTTGCAACCTTTGTTCTAATAGACATGTGAAAGACCAGCCTAACTGTTACCTGTTCACGCGTCTCCTTAGAAAGGAGGTGATCCAGCCGCAGGTTCCCCTACGGCTACCTTGTTACGACTTCACCCCAGTCGCTGACCCTACCGTGGTTGCCTGCCTCCTTGCGGTTAGCACAGCACCTTCGGGTAAAACCAACTCCCATGGTGTGACGGGCGGTGTGTACAAGGCCCGGGAACGTATTCACCGTGGCATTCTGATCCACGATTACTAGCGATTCCAACTTCATGCACTCGAGTTGCAGAGTGCAATCCGAACTGAGATGGCTTTTGGAGATTAGCTCGACCTCGCGGTCTCGCTGCCCACTGTCACCACCATTGTAGCACGTGTGTAGCCCAGCCCGTAAGGGCCATGAGGACTTGACGTCATCCCCACCTTCCTCTCGGCTTATCACCGGCAGTCCCCTTAGAGTGCCCAACTGAATGATGGCAACTAAGGGCGAGGGTTGCGCTCGTTGCGGGACTTAACCCAACATCTCACGACACGAGCTGACGACAGCCATGCAGCACCTGTCACCGATCCAGCCTAACTGAAGGAAACCATCTCTGGTAACCGCGATCGGGATGTCAAGGGCTGGTAAGGTTCTGCGCGTTGCTTCGAATTAAACCACATGCTCCACCGCTTGTGCGGGCCCCCGTCAATTCCTTTGAGTTTTAATCTTGCGACCGTACTCCCCAGGCGGAGAGCTTAATGCGTTTGCTGCGCCACCGAACAGTATACTGCCCGACGGCTAGCTCTCATAGTTTACGGCGTGGACTACCAGGGTATCTAATCCTGTTTGCTCCCCACGCTTTCGCACCTCAGCGTCAGTATCGAGCCAGTGAGCCGCCTTCGCCACTGGTGTTCCTCCGAATATCTACGAATTTCACCTCTACACTCGGAATTCCACTCACCTCTCTCGAACTCAAGACTACCAGTATCAAAGGCAGTTCCGGGGTTGAGCCCCGGGATTTCACCCCTGACTTAATAGTCCGCCTACGTGCGCTTTACGCCCAGTAAATCCGAACAACGCTAGCCCCCTTCGTATTACCGCGGCTGCTGGCACGAAGTTAGCCGGGGCTTCTTCTCCGGTTACCGTCATTATCTTCACCGGTGAAAGAGCTTTACAACCCTAGGGCCTTCATCACTCACGCGGCATGGCTGGATCAGGCTTGCGCCCATTGTCCAATATTCCCCACTGCTGCCTCCCGTAGGAGTCTGGGCCGTGTCTCAGTCCCAGTGTGGCTGATCATCCTCTCAGACCAGCTATGGATCGTCGCCTTGGTAGGCCTTTACCCCACCAACTAGCTAATCCAACGCGGGCTCATCCATCTCCGATAAATCTTTCTCCCGAAGGACGTATACGGTATTAGCACACGTTTCCATGCGTTATTCCGTAGAGATGGGTAGATTCCCACGCGTTACTCACCCGTCTGCCGCTCCCCTTGCGGGGCGCTCGACTTGCATGTGTTAAGCCTGCCGCCAGCGTTCGTTCTGAGCCAGGATCAAACTCTCAAGTTGAAAATTTGATATTGGCTATATTGGTCACGCTTGGATCAAAGCCGAAGCCTCAATCCGTTGAATCGACGAGAACATATATACACCTTACATCTGATTGCTCAGACGCATGTAACATCTTCTCTCGAAACGTGTCCGCCAAAGTATCTGTTGAACATCTTCCGATGTTCCGCAGGACCCTGCCGCCCACGTTTCTCTTTCTTCTGTATAAAATTGTCAAAGAACAGACCATGGCAAAAACCACCGTCAACCGGAACCAGCCGGCACCAAGTCCAACCCCGAAAACCAACCGCACGACCACAAGGCCACACCGTCAATCCCTTCGAGACCCTACTCGAAGGATCGTCACTCGCGCAACAATCCGAAAACCACCAGAGAGCTTCCTTTAGGGCGCATTCAGCAACCGCCAGCGGCGCCCCGCCCTCGTTGTGTCGGTATATAGACCCCACCAACCAAAACTGTCAACACGCCTTTTCCAAAAAAACGCACAAAACAAAACTTTCTCAAATCAACCAAGCAACCCCTGGGGATAACTCAACCGACACCACACCAAGAAGCCAATGAAAACGGGCGGTGCAACCGCACCGCCCGTCAAAAACCGGTCTGTCATGAAAATAGAGAAAGCGCCCGTCAGGCCAGCGTATAGGCCGTCTTCACGGTCGTATAGAACTCAGCAGCGTATTTGCCCTGCTCGCGCGGGCCATAGCTCGAGCCCTTGCGGCCGCCGAACGGCACGTGGAAATCCACGCCCGCCGTCGGCAGGTTGACCATGACCATGCCGGCTTCGGCATTGCGCTTGAAATGCGTGGCGTGTTTCAGGCTGGTTGTCGCAATGCCCGAGGACAGGCCGAACGGCGTATCGTTCGCGGTATGCAGCGCTTCCTCATAATCCTTGACGCGGATCACGCTGGCGACAGGGCCGAAAATTTCCTCGCGGGAAATCCGCATCTGGTTGGTCGCCTCGGTAAACAGTGCCGGCTGCAGGTAGAAACCGGGATTATCGCGGGCCAGCCGTTCGCCGCCGAAGGCCAGCCTGGCGCCCTCGGACTTGCCGATGGCGATATAGTCCTCGTCCTGCTTCAGCTGGCTCTGATCGACCACCGGCCCGATATGGGTTCCGGCTTTCAGGGCGTCATCGACAACGACACCCTTCAGGCGCTCGGTTGCCGCCGCAACGAACCGGTCGTGGATGCCCTCGGTGACAATGATGCGCGAGGACGCGGTGCAGCGCTGGCCGGTGGAGAAGAAGGCGCTGTTGACGGCGGCTTCGACGGCCACGGTCAGATCCGCATCGTCGAGCACGACAAACGGGTTCTTGCCGCCCATCTCCAGCTGGAACTTGCGCATATGTTCGATGGAGGCGGCAGCAACGCGCTTGCCCGTCCCCACCGAACCGGTGAAGGTGATGGCATTGACATCGGCGCTGTCGAGAATGGTCTGGCCGACAACCGAACCCTTGCCCATGACGAGGTTGAGCACGCCCTTCGGCAGGCCGGCGCGGTGCAGTATATCGACAATCGCCCAGGAACAGCCGGGAACCAGATCCGCAGGCTTGAAAACCACCGTATTGCCATAGGCCAATGCCGGCGCAATCTTCCAGGCGGGGATGGCGATGGGGAAATTCCACGGTGTGATAATGCCGACCACGCCCACGGCTTCCCGGGTAACTTCCACGCCGATGTTCGGGCGGGCGCTGGGGACAACCTCGCCGGCCAGGCGCAGGACTTCCCCGGCGAAGAAATCAAAAATCTGGGCGGCGCGCACGGTCTCGCCGATGCCTTCGGCCAGGGTCTTGCCTTCCTCGCGTGACAACAGCCGGCCGATCTCGTCCTTGCGGGCGGTGATCTCATCGGCGGTCTTGCGCAGGATGGCGTGACGCTCAAGAATGCCGGAGCGCGACCAGGCCGGGAATGCCGCCTTTGCCGCGGCAATGGCGTTCAGCGTGTCTTCGGCTGTCGCCCGCGCATATTGACCAACGACGTCATTGGTGTTGGAGGGGTTGATGTTGGCGATCGCATCGCCGCCGATCCACGCGCCGTCGATCAGGTTCTGGTGCACTGTCATGGTATGTTCTGTCCTTCCTGATGACGGCACAAGGGCCGTCACGCTGCAGCCGTCGACCGGCCTTCTCCCGAAACGCTTATGCCGACCAATCCCCCGGCGATAGACCCGAAAGCATCAACGCTCTGTCAAAGGGGAAGCGGCGCCGGACCTTAACATAGGGAAAAGCGGTTTCAATGGACATTTGACGCATTCCCGGCACGAATGTCAGGCAAAGGCGAGCTGCACCTTCATCGAACGGCTGCGATCACCCGCGGTCTCAAAAGCCTGCACCGCCTCGTCAAGACTGAAGATGCCGGTGAGCAGCGGCTTCACATCGACAATTTTCCGGCCGATCAGATCAACCGCCAGACCGAACTCCTCGTGGAAGCGGAAGGAGCCGCGCAGATCGATTTCCTTGGAGACGATCAGGTTCTGCGGAATGGCGATGTCCCCACCAAGGCCGAGCTGCATGAGAATGCCGCGCGGACGCAGGACGTCAAGCCCGGCACGCAGCGCCCGTTCATTGCCCGATGCCTCGAACATTACATCGAACGAGCCCTTGTTGGCGGAATAGGCTGCCAGTTGCTCCGGATGGTCGGCGACATTGATGGTCCGGTCCGCCCCGATCTCCCGGGCCTTGACCAGCACCGCATCCATGACGTCGGTCGCGACAATCTCCCGGGCGCCATGCGCGCGCGCCGCCAGAATGGTCAGCGCTCCAATCGGACCACAGCCGGTAACAAGAACACGCTTGCCAAGCAATGAACCGGCGCGCTTGACCGCATGCAGCGTCACGGCGAAGGGTTCGGCAAAGGCCGCCTCGTTGATCGAAACGCCATCCGCCACCCGGTGGCATTGCCAGGCCTCGGCAATCAGCCGCTGGCGGAATGCGCCCTGGATATGCGGCATGGGCATGGCGCTGCCGTAGAAGCGCATGTTGAGACAATGATTCTGCAGCCCTTGCAGGCAATAATCGCAATGGTTGCAGGGACGGCTGGGGGATACCGCCACCCGGTCACCGACGGCAAGACCACTGACCCCCGCCCCCAATGCCCTGATGGTCCCGGCAATCTCGTGGCCGAGGATCATCGGCTCGCGCAGCCGGATCGTGCCGAACCCGCCATGATTATAATAGTGCAGGTCCGAGCCGCATATACCGCCGGCCTCAACGGCAATATCCACCTGCCCGGCTTCGGGAATGCCGGGATCGCGTTCCTCGATGCGCAAGTCCTTTGCCGCGTGGATGACAACAGCCTTCATACGTTCCTCCCCTTGCGCTTCAAGCCTCCAGCCGCAACGGCCGGGATCAATTTCAGCGCCATAACACCGGAATACTTGCATATGTTATCGATAACATTTATGTCAAGCGGAGAAGGAAGCGATGACATCCCGCAATCGGAATTCCGCAGAACCGGAGGAAACAAAGAATGGCCTATCCATTGTTCAGCCTGGAGGGAAAACGCGCCCTCGTTACGGGATCAAGCCAGGGAATCGGCTTTGCCCTGGCCAAGGGATTGGCTGAACACGGCGCGGAAATCATCATCAATGGCCGCGATGCGGCAAAGGTCGATGCCGCCGTTGCCGAACTCAGGGCAGCGAGCCATAAAGCCCATGCGGCCGCGTTCGACGTGACCAGCCTGGAAAGCGTCAAGGCCGGCGTCGACACGATCGAGACAAATATTGGCGCGATCGACATTCTGTTCAACAATGCCGGCATGCAGTTCCGCACGCCGCTTGAGGACTTTCCCGAAGACAAGTGGCAGCTGCTGCTGCAGACCAATATTTCCAGTGTCTTTTATGCCGGACAGAGCGTGGCAAAGCACATGATCAAGCGTGGACGCGGAAAAATCATCAATATCGCCTCCGTGCAAAGCGAACTGGCGCGGCCTTCCATCGCGCCGTACACCGCAACCAAGGGTGCCGTCCGCAACCTGACGCGCGGCATGTGCACGGACTGGGCCAAATACGGCCTGCAGGTCAACGCCATCGCACCCGGCTATTTCAAGACGCCGCTCAATCAGGCGCTGATCGACAATCCGGAATTCTCCGGCTGGCTGGAAAAGCGCACCCCGGCGGGACGATGGGGCAATGTCGAGGAACTGGTCGGTGCGGCGGTGTTTCTGGCCAGCGATGCATCATCCTTCGTCAACGGCCAGGTCATCCATGTCGATGGCGGCATCACGGCGTCCCTATGATCAGGCTGATCGTCATGGGCGTGAGCGGCTCCGGCAAATCTTCAGTTGGAGAGGGCATCGCGGCGGCACTGTCCCTGCCGTTCATTGAAGGCGACATGCTGCATCCGGAAAGCAATGTGAAGAAAATGTCGGCGGGTATCCCGCTGACCGACGAGGACCGCTGGCCGTGGCTCGACAAGATCGGCGCCGAACTTGCCAAGGCCGAAAAGGGCGTGGTCGTGTCCTGCTCCGCATTGAAGACGATGTATCGCGAACGGCTGCGCCGGGAAGCGGGCGGGCCCCTCGCCTTTGTCTTTCTCGACGGCAGCCTGGCGGTCTTGCGCGATCACATGGGCAAGCGCACCGGCCATTTCATGCCGCTGTCCATGCTCGACAGCCAATTGGCGACGCTGGAATCGCCAACGGGTGAACCACTCGTGTTCACGCAGGATGTCGCGCATCCGATCACGCAGATCGTCGAGGCCAGTGTGGCATGGCTGAGAGCGCAGGAACTGTGATTCTAGCTGGAAAACCCATCGAGCAACCGCATCATCTCGGCTGAATCGCGCGCCCCTAGACCGGCTGCGCACAGCAGCCGGTGAATTTCAACGACCTGACCGGTCATCGGCAACGGCGTCTTCGTCTTCAGCGCAAAGGCCTGCAGCGAATCGAGATCCTTGAGCATGTTGTCGATGCGCCCGGTCGGCGTGTAGTCGCGCGCGGCAAACTTCGCCATGAATTCCTGCATGATCCGGTTGTCGGCCCGCCCGCCCGCCAGCGCCTGCGGTATCAGCGCCGGATCAACGCCGCCCGCTTCCGCCAGCTTTACCGCCTCGGCAACCGCCTGGAACGCCACGGCGCAAAACAGCTGGTTGATCAGCTTCGTCGTCTGCCCCGCCCCGCTCGGCCCCATCAGCGTATAGTTGGCGCAGAGATGCTGCATGACGATTCGGCCGCGCTCGAAATCGGCGGCATCGCCG
Source organism: Phyllobacterium sp. T2-21 (assembly GCF_055378485.1). NCBI lineage: Bacteria > Pseudomonadati > Pseudomonadota > Alphaproteobacteria > Hyphomicrobiales > Phyllobacteriaceae > Phyllobacterium > Phyllobacterium sp. T2-21. Next base: position 3,659,260 of record NZ_AP027912.1, read on the forward strand.
CCAGCCATCACGGTCAATCGCCCAGCAAGCGCACCGGGAACACCGCCGGACAAAGGGCAATCCAGCCATTTCATTCCTGTTGATTCCGCCAGCACTGCCGCCATGTCAGCGGTTTCCTTCGGATCAATCGACGACATATCGATCAGCAGTCTGCCCGCTCCGGCGGCAGCAGCCACGCCATCCGCGCCGAACACGACCGCCCGGACAATATCGGCATGGTTGAGACTCAGAATGACGAACCGGCTTTGCGCCGTGGCCGCGGCAACCGAAAGTGCTGCCGCGGCGCCTTTGGCCACAAGTGCCGCCACCTTCTGCGCATCGACGTCAAACACTGTGACCGGATGGCCGGTCTCGATGAGCCGTGTGGCAATCGCGGCGCCCATGAGCCCTGCGCCAATAACGGCAATCGTGGATGCATCGGCCATGGCGGCTCTTCCCCCGTCTATCGCGATATCTGTCAAACAACCGCTGCCGGCAGCGGCTTGCCGGCAAATTGCGCTTCCAGATTGGCAAGCACAAGATCGGCCATCGCCCGGCGTGTCTCGTGGGTGGCACTGGCCACATGCGGCGAAAGCACGACATTCTTCATGGCGAACAGCGCCTCCGGCACACGCGGCTCGTCCGCGAACACATCGAGCCCGGCTCCCGCAATGGTACCATGCCGCAAGGCTGTAACGAGAGCGGTTTCATCGACAAGCGAACCGCGGGCGATGTTGATCAGGCTGCCTTTGGGCCCGAGGGCTTTCAGCACATCGGCATCGACCACATGCCTGGTCTCTGCCGAAGCGGCCGCCGCAATGATCAGCACATCGCAATTGGCTGCAAGCTCCGCGAGCGTCGGGTAAAATGTATAGGGAACATCGAGCTTGCGGCGCCCCGAATAGGAAATCTGCCCGTCAAAGGCGACAAGGCGTTTGGCGATGGCCTGGCCGATGCGGCCAAGTCCGAAAATGCCGTAGCGCCGGCCCGTCACCCGGTGCCCGAGGCCGAGCTCACCCTTTGGCCAGTTGCCTGCACGAACATGATTGTCGGCCAGAACAAGCTGCCGCGCCAGATTGATGATCAGCCCAAGCGCTAGGTCGGCTACGTCGGCGGTCAGAACATCCGGTGTATTGGCAACGCGATAACCGCGCTGGCGCGCCGCGTTCAGGTCGATCTTGTCGTAACCGACACCATTGATCGAAACGATTTCCAGCCTGGGCAATTGAGCCGCAAGCTCGGTCGGAATGCCGATATGCCCGCCTGTCACCACGCCGCGGATTCGATCCGCGTGGGATTTCAGGAAGCCCGGCTGGTCCGTCGTCTCAAACCAACGATGCACGGTATAGTGCCTGGCAAGATCCGCTTCGAGTGCGGGCATCAGCGGGCATAGCTGCAGAATATCGATCGGCATGATCATGGGATTCCCTAATGGATGGATTTACTTGACATCGGCTTTGACGAACTGGCGCAGCTCCGGCGTCTTGGGATCGCTGAAGAGTTGTTTCGACGGCCCCTCCTCCCAGATCTTGCCCTGGTGCATGAAAATGGTTCTGGTCGCGACCCGGCGGGCAAAAGCCATTTCATGCGTCACCAGAATCATCGTCATGCCGTCCCGTGCCAGCTGTTCCATGACGTTGAGTACTTCCTCGGTCAGTTCCGGATCGAGCGCAGATGTCACCTCGTCGAACAGCATCACTTTCGGCTGCATGGCGAGGGAGCGGGCAATGGCGACGCGCTGCTGCTGGCCGCCGGACAGCTCATCCGGATAGGCATCGAATTTTTCCGAGAGACCAACGAGCTTCAGCACCTTTTCCGCGGTTTCGCGGCTCTGTGCCCTGGCGACATTCTTGACGATCTTCGGCGCCAGCATGATGTTGTCGCCGACGCTCAGATGCGGGAAAAGATTGTAGCTCTGGAAGACGATGCCGACATCCCGGCGCAGTTCCCGCAGCTGCCTGGGATCGCTGCTCACCGTGTGGCCGGCAATCTCGATGCGACCGGAATTGATCTTTTCCAGGCCGTTGATGCACCGCAAAAGCGTGCTCTTGCCGGAACCCGACCGGCCGATCAGCGCGATCACCTCGCCGCGCTCGACGGTCAGCGAGACACCTTTGAGCACCTCGACCGAGCCGAAGCTTTTATGGACATTTTCAACGATGACTTCTGGCATGGAGTCTCCTTTCCAGCCAACGCGACAGCTGGGACAGCGGATAACAGACGACGAAGTACAGCGCCGCGACCGCAAGAAACACGCGGAAGGGCTGGAACGTCGCATTGTTGATGAGTTGGCCTGCACGGGCGAGTTCGACAAAACCGATGATCGAGGTGATCGACGTATTCTTGACCACCTGCACGGCAAAGCCGACGGTTGACGGCAAGGAGATGCGCAGCGCCTGCGGCAGGATCACATAGCGATATTGCTGCACGCGCGTCATGGCGAGCGATTCGGACGCCTCCCATTGCGGCTTGGGCACAGACTGGATGCAGCCGCGCCAGATCTCGGCGAGATAGCCCGATGCGTAAATCGTCATCGAAGCGCCCGCTGCCACGAGAGGCGGCAGCTGCAGCCCGGCGAGGCTCAGCCCGTAATAGGACAGGAACAGGATCATCAGCACCGGGATGCCCTGGATGATCTGGATATAGGTTGCGGCCACGATCCTCAGCCATTTGTGCGGGGAGGTGCGGGCAAGCGCGATGACGAAGCCGACAAGACCGCCGCCGCTGAGCGCGATGATGGTCAGGACAACCGTCCACAGCAGCGCCGAGACAAGGAAGCCGAATTCGCTGAAACCGAAGGTACGGAGAATCATGCCTGCACCTCCGGAAGAGCGACCGCGGTTCGCCGCGCCACGCGGCGGCCGAACAACCACAGTCCGATAACGGCAAGCACACCGCGCAGGGCGAGCGCCAGCGCCAGATAGATGAGCGTGACGACGATATAGACTTCGAAGGAACGGAAACTCTGCGATTCGATGAAGGCGGCCGATGCCGCAAGTTCCTTCGTCGAGATCGCCGAGCACACTGACGACGCCAGCATCATCAGAACAAACTGGCTGCACAGCGCCGGATAGACCTTGGCAATGGCCGGCATGATGATGACATGGCGGTAAATCTGCAGCCGCGTGAAGCCCAGTGCCTCGCCCGCCTCGATCTGCGATTTGTGAATGGATTCGATGCCGGCGCGGATGATCTCGGTGGAATAGGCGGCGAGATTGATCGTCATGCCGATCAGGGCAGCCGTCACCGCGCTGACGCGCAATCCAAGCCCCGGCAGGCCGAAATAGACAATGAAGAGCTGCACGAGAAACGGCGTGTTGCGGATGATCTCGACATAGGCATCGACGAGAATGCGGCCGATGCCTGTTTTCATCGAGCGGATCGACGCAAGGATAATACCGGCGGCACAACCAAGGATGATCGACGCCACGGAAAGCTTGATCGTCATCCATATGCCGGCCAGAATTTCATTCTGGTACTGGGCGATGACGCCAAACTGGAAGGTGTAGGACATCTCCGGTCTCCATTGGAAAATGGCACCGGGCAGGCTTTGCCCGGTGAACCGATTGAGCGGCAGATCAGAAGGATGGCAGCTGCGGCATGGGCTGGCCGGTCCACTTGACCGAAATGGCATCGAGCTCGCCGGAGTTCTTCATCAGATAAATCGCCGTATTGAGCCACTGGCGCATCTCGAAATCCTGCAGCGCCGTTGCCATGGAATTGCCCTGACGGAAGAAGGTGAAACCAACCTGCAGACCGGCATCGGGCAGCTGCTTCAACACGGCGTCGGCAACCGTCGACGGCAGCGCGACGGCATCGACCTGTCCGGCGATCAGTGCCTGGGCCGTGGTCGAATCATCCTCGTAGACCACGAGCTCGAGCCCCGGCACGGCAACTTTGCGCAAGGCCGCTTCCTGTGACGAACCGCGATTGACCGCGACGCGCTTGCCGCCGAGTTCAGAGAGGGCCGCGAATTTCTGGTCCTTGCCGGAAACGATCACCATGTTGAAAGCGCTGTAGGGCTGGGTGAACATCACCGTCTTGGCGCGTTCGCCCGTTGGCGCAAGCGTCGCAATGAGGAAATCGACCTTGCCGGTCTGCAGCGCCGGGATACGCGATGGCGGCGTCAGCGGCACAAGTTCTGCCTTCACGCCGAGATAACCGGCTATCAGGTTGGCAACATCGACGTCATAACCCGTCGGATTGCCCTTCTCGTCGACCATGCCCATCGGCGGTGCGCCGGTGAGCACGCCGATTCGGACGGTGCCGCGCGAGGTGATGTCGTTCAGCGTGACCGCATTGGCATCGACTGCCGAAAACAGCCCTGCAGCGGCAAGGCCGACGGCCGCGACCATCACACGCAATGATTTTGAAATACCCATTCTTGTCTCCTCCACTTGTCGTGTTGTCCATGATTCCGGCGATGCCTCCCGAGCATCACCCGCCAGTCTCAGTGTGTATCAATTGTTCTCGATAACATTTCCATTCAGCCTGTTGATTCCGCGATACTGCGCTACGAGTCTTCGACAGTATTCCGTCCAGGAGCATCAAGCCGCAGCCTATTCAAACCATTCGGCAGCATTCCCTGACGGCTTGTCAATTTTGCTGCTTGTTTTTCCAATCAAGCATGTTATCGGTATCATTACAAGTGGCAAGGCGAAAATGCCACGCTATCAACGCGCAAGGAGGATCCATGTTCACCCGGTCGGCCATTTTCGAGGGAACGATTCATAAGGGCCAGGAAGACGCCTTCTTTCAGATGGTGGAGGAACGATTGCTGCCTGTCTGGAAGCGCATGCCGAACGCCCAGGCGGTGCGCATCATGCGCACGGTTGATTCGGACCCTGATTCGCCCCCCATCGCCATGGTCCAGGAAGTCGACTATCCCTCGATGGACGCCGTGAAGGAAGCCCTTGCCTCGCCGGTGCGCCTCGAAGGCCGGGCCATCACCGATGAAATGATGCGCATGTTCGATGGCCGTTTCTACCACGTGGTTTACAACAGGATCGCCCCGAAGTAACTGATTCGGAACAGACAGGACCGAACCGTGCCGCCATCTTCGCCCAAAGCCACCATGCACGACGTCTCCCGCCTCGCCGGCGTGTCGAAGATGACTGTCTCGCGGGTGCTGGCGGACCCTGATCTCGTTTCCGAATCAACCCGCAACCGGGTGATGAAGGCCATCGAGCAGCTGAGCTACGTGCCAGACCGGGTGGCGGGCAGTCTTTCCTCCCGGCGCACCAACTTTATCACGGCGATTCTGCCGACCCTGACCAATTCCAATTTCGCCGATACCGCGCAGGGTCTTGCCGAGGCCATGCGGCCGGCCGACTATCAGCTCCTCATCGGTTACACCATGTACCGGCTGGAGGAGGAAGAGCGAATCATCCGCGCCATGCTCGCCCGGCGGCCCGATGCTATCGTGGTTGCGGGTACCACCCACACCAAGGCGGCCAATGAAATGATGCTGCGGGCGGGTATTCCGATCGTCGAAATCTGGGATACGCCGGAACATCCGATCGACCATGCGGTCGGCTTTTCCAATTATGAAGTCGGACGGGCAGCGGCATTGCATCTCCTGGCATTGGGGCACCGGCGAATCGGCGCGCTTGGATCCAGGATGGACAGCGATGCGAAGGATCTGCGCGGCGAATCACGGCTCGCAGGCTTCACCTCGGTGCTGCGCGAGGCTGGCCTGAGTGATGAACTGGTGATTCGGGCCGGCCAAGCCCCGGTTTCCTACGATCATGGCGCCCTTACGCTCGGCATATTGCTGGAACAGGCCCCGGACGTGGAAGCGGTCTTCGCCGTTTCCGACATTTCCGCCGTCGGCGCACTGATGGAATGTCACCGGCGCGGCATCAAGGTGCCCGGCGATCTCTCGCTGATGGGCTTTGGCGATTTCGATATTGCCCGGCAATGTGTTCCAGCGATCACAACGATTCGCATCGATGCCGAACAGATCGGCCGCAGGACCGGCGAACTTCTGCTGCAGGTTCTCGATCGCAGCACCGCACGGGAATATGCACCGGCGGCGGCGGTCAATGTCGGGTTCGAACTGGTGACGCGCGGCACCACGGCACCCGCGGGAAAACCGCGTTAGCCGGCTGCGTGAATTGCCAGCCGTTGCTCTAGTTCTGCCAGATCGCGGATGAACCACAGGCTGCGGCCGCGATTCGTCTCATAAATAAAATCGCGCAATGGCTTGCTTGTGTCCGCCCATGCGGAAATATCTCCGAGAATGGCCAGGCGAATCTGATAGTTGACGAATTTCTGGATGACTTCTCCGGCGATTCGGGTGTTGAGGTCGAGAAAATCATCGCCAAGCCGTGAAACCGGAATGACGGCCAGCGTTGCGTCCTGCGCCCAGGTCTCGCTGAGGAACGTATTGGCATCTCGCGCGGCGGCAAGTTTGTCACCCTCCCCGGCGAACAGAAGAACGCGCAGACCGTGCATCTCGATTACATCGTCGTTCATCTGCCGAAAATTCCTTTGGCTGCAAGCATGGACAATGACATCGCCAGATTACCTCGGCATCGAACCCGTGCAATGGTTATTCGGGTTGAGCGGAATAAACGTTTCAAACTTTTTGGAGCGTTATAAGCCGACGAATATATTGCTGCACAAGGAACTTCGGGCGCTGGTATTTTCTGCCTTCCTTAAACGACAAAACCCCGCGGGAGCGGGGTTAGTGTTTGTGTTTTGTGAGAAGCTTGTTTTGAGATTGTGTTGTGAGGGATTTGGTTGCGGGGACAGGATTTGAACCTGTGACCTTCAGGTTATGAGCCTGACGAGCTACCGGGCTGCTCCACCCCGCGCCACCATATCCGGCGATTGCCGTTTTCGTGTGCCTGTCCTCGGGCGTTGCCCTGCGGTCAGACGGTACAGCCCGGATATCTCCGTTTGTCCGTCCTGGAAGCTTTGAGGCTTCTGCGGTCGGACGGGGCTGCTGCACCCCTTGCCACCATGCCGGTATTTCCGGCTACCGCGTTTGAAGCGGCGTGTAATTATGCACTTGTGCCTGCTGTTTTGCAAAAGCAAAAGGCCGCTTGATGCGGCCTGTTGATTGGAACGTATGGGATGTGGAGAGATTATGATTTCATGTTGCGTTTGGCAGACCTGGCAGCGACCTACTCTCCCGCGTCTTGAGACGAAGTACCATTGGCGCTGGAGCGTTTCACGGCCGAGTTCGGAATGGGATCGGGTGCAGCCGCTCCGCTGTAACCACCAGGTCAGCAAAAAGCAACGATGAAAGAGAAGCTGGTTTTGTTTGTGTTGAATGTCGCTCACGCATATCAGCCCTATCGGGCTGTGCTCCGCGGGGGCGCGGCACGAGCCGCGACGCACTATCGTGCTGTATTTGGAGCTTTTCCTAGAACCGAAGTTCCAGAAAGTACCTATACAGACCGCTAGGTCGTCGCCGGACGTCCGGCGCGCCGTCGCAGCGCCCGCCCCAAAGGGGCGATACGGCGCGTGAGACAGTCAATTCATCGCTTCGCGATGGATATAAGTAATGAGAATGATCAAGCCAATCGAGCTATTAGTACCGGTAAGCTTCATGCGTTGCCGCACTTCCACACCCGGCCTATCAACGTGGTGGTCTTCCACGGCTCTCAAGGGAATACTCGTTTTCAGGTGGGTTTCCCGCTTAGATGCCTTCAGCGGTTATCCCGTCCGTATATAGCTACCCTGCTATGCGGCTGGCGCCACAACAGGTCCACCAGAGATACGTCCATCCCGGTCCTCTCGTACTAGGGACAGATCCTGTCAATATTCCTACACCCACGGCAGATAGGGACCGAACTGTCTCACGACGTTCTGAACCCAACTCACGTACCGCTTTAAATGGCGAACAGCCATACCCTTGGGACCTGCTCCAGCCCCAGGATGCGATGAGTCGACATCGAGGTGCCAAACAACCCCGTCGATATGGACTCTTGGGGGTCATCAGCCTGTTATCCCCGGCGTACCTTTTATCCGTTGAGCGATGGCCCTTCCACGCGGGACCACCGGATCACTATGACCGACTTTCGTCTCTGCTCGACTTGTCAGTCTCGCAGTCAGGCGGGCTTATGCCATTGCACTCGACGACCGATTTCCGACCGGTCTGAGCCCACCATCGCGCGCCTCCGTTACTCTTTAGGAGGCGACCGCCCCAGTCAAACTACCCACCATACACTGTCCCGGATCCGGATAACGGACCGCGGTTAGACATCCATATAGGTAAGGGTGGTATTTCAAGGATGACTCCACGAAGGCTGGCGCCCCCGCTTCAAAGTCTACCACCTATCCTACACATGCCGACACGAATGCCAGTGTAAAGCTATAGTAAAGGTGCACGGGGTCTTTCCGTCTAACCGCAGGAACCCCGCATCTTCACGGGGAATTCAATTTCACTGAGTCTGCGTTGGAGACAGCGGGGAAGTCGTTACGCCATTCGTGCAGGTCGGAACTTACCCGACAAGGAATTTCGCTACCTTAGGACCGTTATAGTTACGGCCGCCGTTTACTGGGGCTTCGATTCAAAGCTTGCACCTCTCCTCTTAACCTTCCAGCACCGGGCAGGCGTCAGACCCTATACGTCGTCTTGCGACTTCGCAGAGCCCTGTGTTTTTGGTAAACAGTCGCTACCCCCTGGTCTGTGCCACCCTCACATACTTGCGTACATAAGGGTCACGCTTCTTCCGAAGTTACGCGTGCAATTTGCCGAGTTCCTTCAACGCAGTTCTCTCAAGCGCCTTGGTATTCTCTACCAGTCCACCAGTGTCGGTTTAGGGTACGGTCTATACGCGGGAGCTATTTCCTGGAACCGCTTCGAAGCCCTTCCAATCCAATAAGGAAGAACAACATACGCGATCCGTCACTACCCGCAGGCCCACGAATATTAACGTGGTTCCCATCGACTACGCCTTTCGGCCTCGCCTTAGGGGCCGGCTAACCCTGCTCAGATTAACTTTAAGCAGGAACCCTTGGACTTTCGGCGAGGGAGTCTCTCACTCCCTTTATCGTTACTCATGTCAGCATTCTCACTTCTGATACCTCCAAGAGCCCTCACGGGTCTCTCTTCAACGGCTTACAGAACGCTCCGCTACCACTCCCGGGAACCCGAAGGTTCCAAAGAATCCACAGCTTCGGTGTATGGCTTTAGCCCCGGTACATTTTCGGCGCAAAGACCCTTATTTAGACCAGTGAGCTGTTACGCTTTCTTTAAATGATGGCTGCTTCTAAGCCAACATCCTGGTTGTTTTGGGATCCTCACATCCTTTCCCACTTAGCCATAACTTAGGGACCTTAGATGGTGGTCAGGGTTGTTGCCCTCTTCACGACGGACGTTAGCACCCGCCGTGTGTCTGCCGATTAGTACTCTTCGGTATTCGGAGTTTGGTTAGGTTTGGTAAATCGGTGAGATCCCCTAGCCCATCCAGTGCTCTACCCCCGAAGGTATTCGATCGACGCTCTACCTAAATAGATTTCGCGGAGAACCAGCTATCTCCAAGTTTGATTGGCCTTTCACCCCTAGCCACAAGTCATCCCAATCTATTGCAACAGATGCGGGTTCGGTCCTCCAGTAAGTGTTACCTTACCTTCAACCTGCTCATGGCTAGATCACTTGGTTTCGGGTCTAATCCGACGAACTGAACGCCCTGTTCAGACTCGCTTTCGCTGCGCCTACACCTACCGGTTTAAGCTTGCTCGTCAGACTAAGTCGCTGACCCATTATACAAAAGGTACGCTGTCACCCAGAACAAATCTTGGGCTCCAACTGTTTGTAGGCATTCGGTTTCAGGATCTCTTTCACTCCCCTTGTCGGGGTGCTTTTCACCTTTCCCTCACGGTACTGGTTCGCTATCGGTCATGCACGAGTACTTAGGCTTGGAGAGTGGTCTCCCCATGTTCAGACAGGATTTCACGTGTCCCGCCCTACTCAAGGACTTTTATTCGCATTACGTGTACGGGACTATCACCCACTTCGGTCACCCTTTCCAAGGTGTTCCACTTGTCTCATAAAAGCCACTGGCCTGGTCCGCGTTCGCTCGCCACTACTTACGGAGTCTCGTTTGATGTCCTTTCCTCCGGGTACTTAGATGTTTCAGTTCCCCGGGTTCGCTTCTAACCCCTATGTATTCGAAAGTTAGATACCTTATTTTGATATCTAGAAATTATTTTGGTTCTACCGATCGCTCACGCGCCGTACGTCCTTCGGACTGGCGCTCCGCTGGGGCGGCCAAAAGTGGCCGACGACCGAGCGGTCTGTATGGGCGCGTCCTTCTGGGAAGGCAGCCCGTCCAATGGTTGTGATCAATCTTCCAACCAAAATAATTTTCTAGATATCTAAGGTGGGTTTCCCCATTCGGAAATCGTCGGATCAAAGGGTATTCGCACCTCCCCGACGCTTATCGCAGCGTATCACGTCCTTCATCGCCTGTGCATGCCAAGGCATCCACCAAATGCCCTTAAGACACTTGATCATTCTCATTGCCAATATCCATCCTTGCCTTCACGAACATTTCGTCTCCATGGGGGATACCAATGGACAACCAAACATTCAGCAACAATCGATTTGACAAAAAAGACCAGCTTCTCGAGATAAATCCGATGGCTCTGCGGTTAAGCGGCCAATCTTCTGCAAGGGCTTTTGATGAGCATCCCTTGCGACATTTTCCGGCGTTCATGGCCCGAAGGCCGGCGGACCCGCACCAGAAGGTGCAAACCCTTGAACATCCGGAACAATCCGAATTTATCTTCTCTTCACGATTTCATA